>NZ_CP159846.1:6762500-9639276 GCF_048565275.1 Desulfosarcina variabilis str. Montpellier
GCTAAAAAATTCGGTGGTAGCGTTAAATTGGCGGCACCCATTGTCATGCCCGAGGCCGCCAAAACCGACAATGGTGATCCACCCGGAAAAACAAAAAAAACAATACATTTTGACCTGAAGCCACAGGATCTGGTCGATTACTTGGATCAATATATCGTCAAGCAAACGCAAGCCAAAGAAATTTTGGCCACCAAAGTCTGTACGCATTTCAACCGCATCAAACACATTCAAGCGGCCCCTGAAGAATTAAATGATATGGTCGGTGTGATCAAAAACAATGTGCTGATGCTTGGCCCCACGGGTGTCGGAAAAACTTACATGGTTCGACTGATCGCCAAAAAGATTGGTGTCCCATTTGTCAAAGGCGATGCCACAAAATTCAGTGAAACCGGCTATGTGGGTGGCGATGTGGAGGATTTGGTAAGGGACTTGGTCAAAGAAGCCGACGGCAACATTGAGCAGGCCCAATACGGCATCATTTATATCGATGAAATTGACAAAATCGCCGCCAGCCAGAATTTGGTTGGTGCCGATGTCTCTCGCACCGGTGTTCAGCGAGCGCTGCTCAAACCCATGGAAGAAACCGAAGTGGATCTGAAAGTCCCCCATGATCCGGTATCCATGCTCCAGGAAATAGACCGTTTTAGAAAAACCGGTAAAAAAGAAAAAAGCAGCGTCAATACCAAACACATTCTGTTTATCATGAGTGGCGCATTTTCCGGTTTGGAAAAAATCATATCGCGACGAATCGCTGACCAGAAAATTGGATTTGGGGCATCCATTTCCAATCTTTCACAGGAAAAAGATATCCTGACCAAGGTTAAATCCGAAGATCTGGTTCAGTTTGGGTTTGAATCTGAATTCGTCGGCAGGCTTCCCATCCGCACCGTGTTCGAGCACCTGACCGAGACCGATCTTTGCGATATCCTAAAAAATCCCAATAACCCCATAATATTGGGTAAAAAGCTTGATTTTAAAGCTTACGGGATTGATGTTAAATTTCAAACCGACGCAATCGATGAACTGGCCAGACGGGCCTATGCAGAAAACACAGGCGCCCGAGGCCTGGTCAGTGCGGTGGAAGGAGCCTTGCTGCCTTTTGAAAAAGCCCTGCCCTCTTCTTCCATTACCCGTTTTACGGTAACGAAAAAGGTGCTTGATCAGCCCCTGAAAAGTTTGGAGGCCCTGCTTCGTCACCCCGACAATCCATCGCTGGAACACGATTTTGATGAATTGGCAGCCGAAGAGCACCTGCGCATCGTTGACTATGTCAAAGCCAACCGCAAAACCTTCGCGGAAAAGTATGGCCTTCAGCTGAGCGATTCCCGTATCGAATTGGTTGCCCACACCTATTGCCGAAAAGTGACTGACATAGATCGGGTCTTGAGCAAAATAAAAACGTTTTATGAAGAAACCAAAACCATCGAGCTTTACTTTATCAAAAATCATGGTATTAACATTGTTTTGGAAGAGGAGGCCATTGATGCCATCATCGAACAATGTATCGATTCCGGGCAGGCGCCGGAAAACTACTATAGGAATCTGACCGCCAACTTTGAACATGGCCTGAAGCTTGTTCGCGAAAAAACCGGGCGAACCCGCTTTTTCCTCACCCGAGATGCGCTGGAACATCCGGATGCTTTTATCGCTGACCTTTTAAAGCAAAGCGATGCCTCGGCCCAGCTGCCCTATAAATCCGACACACAACTGGAAGATTGAAACCCATATGATAGGAATCTCAAAGCTTTACTGTGGAACGGTTGAACCATCCGACGCGCTGCGTTATGGCCGGCATTCATCCACCTTGCCCTCACACCTGCTTCAGTTTTCAAAAGACAAACGCCCGGTGGTGGTGTGGAATGTCACCCGCAAATGCAACCTCAAATGTGTGCACTGCTATGCCCAAGCTACAGACGAGGCCCTTGCCAATGAACTGACAACGACTGAAGGCAAAGCCCTGATCGATGATCTGGCTCAATTCGGGGCGCCGGTCATGTTATTTTCCGGTGGCGAGCCCCTGGTCAGAAAAGATCTGCCCGAGCTGGCGGCCTATGCTGTTGAAAAAGGCATGCGGGCGGTAATTTCCACCAATGGTACATTGATCACTGCCGATATGGCCAAAACACTCAAGTCCATTGGCCTTTCCTATGTTGGCATCAGCCTGGATGGGATGCAGCCGGTCAACGATCGGTTCAGGGGGGTGCCCGGTTCTTTTGACAAGGCCCTGGCCGGTATCCGCCATTGCCAGGACGCCGGCATCAAAGTGGGGCTTCGTTTTACCATCAATCGTTATAATGTGGACGAAATCCCTGCCATCTTCGATCTGTTGGAGGACATGAATATCCCCCGGGTCTGCTTTTACCATCTGGTGTACGCCGGCCGAGGATCAGAAATGGTCAAAGAGGATCTTTCGCATGAGGAGACCCGCAAGGCCGTTGATCTGATTATCGATCGCACCCGCGCCCTCCATGACAAAGGCCTGGCCAAAGAGGTGCTCACGGTAGACAATCATGCCGACGGCCCCTATCTATACTTGCGCCTGCTCAAGGAAAATCCACAGCGGGCCACTGAAGTGCTCGAACTATTGAAAATGAATGAGGGCAACAACTCGGGTCGGGGAATTGGTTGTGTCAGCTGGGATGGAGAAGTGTACGCCGATCAGTTTTGGCGGCACCACAGCTTTGGTAATGTTCGTAAAAAACCCTTTTCCCAAATTTGGACCCAGCCTGAAGATGAACTGCTGTTGAAACTAAAGGATAAGAAACAATACGTCAAAGGACGTTGTGCCAACTGCAGCTGGCTGGATGTGTGTGGCGGGAATTTCCGGGTGCGCGCCGAGGCGGTACATGGTGATGTATGGGCACCGGATCCGGCGTGTTATCTGACTGATGATGAGATCGCTCAAACGATTTAGGCGTTAAGATTCAACGATAGGAGTCTGCATGTTATTTCCTGACTATCGCCCGCGAAGGCTTCGCCAAAGCGAGGCACTGCGCAAGATGATCCGTGAAACCGCCCTGTCCACCAGCGATCTGATCCTGCCCCTGTTCGCCATTGATGGTAAGGGGGTCAAGAACCCGATTGATGCCATGCCCGGCCATTATCAGCTTTCCATCGACAACCTTGTTAAAGTTGCCGGCGATGCCTTTGCATTGGATATTCCTGCGGTTATCCTGTTCGGTATCCCATCCAAAAAAGATCCGCTGGGGACCCAGGCCTATGCCAAGGATGGCATCGTGCAACGTGCGATTAAAGCCCTCAAGGACAAGCTTCCCGATCTGGTTGTCATTACCGATGTCTGCTTATGCGAGTATACCGACCATGGTCATTGCGGCTTTGTTGTTGGTCAAACGGTGGACAACGATGCGACGCTGGAGTTACTTGCGAAAACCGCCCTGTCCCACGCAAAGGCCGGAGCGGATATGGTGGCCCCATCAGACATGATGGATGGTCGCGTTGCCGAAATTCGGACGGTGCTTGACGAAAATGACTTTTCTCAGGTTCCGATTATGTCTTATGCCGCCAAATATTGTAGCGCTTTTTACGGCCCTTTTCGGGAAGCGGCCCAAAGCGCCCCCCAGTTTGGTGATCGCCGAACCTACCAAATGGACCCGGCCAATGCCCGGGAAGCCATTCGTGAAGCGACCATGGATGTGGAGGAAGGGGCGGACATCATTATGGTCAAACCGGCCCTGCCCTATTTGGACATTATTTCCCGCATTCGCGACGAGGTGGATCTACCCGTGGCCGCGTATAATGTCAGTGGCGAATTTTCGATGATCAAGGCGGCTGAAAAAATGGGCTGGATCGATGGCCAAAAGGTCATGATGGAAACCCTGATCGGTATTAAACGTGCGGGTGCCGATCTGATCCTGACCTATTTTGCCATGGAAGCGGCAAAAATTATCAATGTCTGATGGTACGTTGCTTATTTTACCCCATTACGAAGTTAACCTGGCGGCCATCACGAGTTTGGATGGTGCCCGATTATAGAAAAAAGAGCCATGCATTCGACCCCTCATAGCCATAGCAATCATCCGCCCCACGGCGCCGGCAAGGGCCATACCCTGCGACTGGTCGCCTGGGAGACCACGCGAAATTGTAATCTTTCCTGCGTACACTGTCGGGCTGCGGCCACAAACGGTCCCTATGCGGGTGAATTGAACACCGATCAGGCGTTTACCCTGCTGGATCAAATCGCCCAGGTAGGCAAACCGATCATTATCCTGACCGGCGGAGAGCCCCTGCTTCGTGACGACATCTTCGACATCGCCAAGCATGGCGACGACTTGGGGCTGAGAATGGTCATGGCCCCCAACGGGACCCTGATCACCCGCGACGTGGCCCAGCGAATGGCCCAATCCGGAATCCGGCGGATCAGTGCCAGCATCGATGGTGCCACCAAGGATTTTCACGACAAATTCAGAGGTGTTGACGGTGCCTTTGACGCGGCCATCAAAGGCATTGAACATGTCAAGGCAACGGGCATCGAATTTCAAATTAACACCACCATCACCAAAACCAACCTGGATCAGATTCCCAAAATTCTCGAACTGGCTGAACAGCTGGGTGCGGTTGCTCACCACATTTTTTTATTGGTGCCCACCGGTAGGGGCAAATATATCGTTGACCAAGCCATCGACGCAAAGGAATATGAAACAACGCTGAACTGGTTCTACGATCAGCGAGAACGAACCTCTCTACAGCTCAAGGCGACATGTGCGCCACATTATTATCGAATTCTTCGCCAACGCGCCAAGGCAGAAGGTAAAACGATTTCTTTTAAAACCCACGGACTGGATGCCGTTACCCGCGGCTGCCTAGCCGGCACAGGATTCTGTTTTATTTCCCACACGGGTGTGGTACAACCGTGCGGCTATACCGATGTAAAATGCGGCGACATCACGAAAAGCACATTTAAAGAGGTATGGGATACCTCTCCGGTATTTCTTAAGCTTCGTGATTTCAAACAATTGGAAGGTAAATGCGGCATTTGTGAATATCGGGCGGTTTGCGGCGGATGCCGGGCCAGGGCCTATGAAGCGACGGGTAACTATATGGCTGAAGAGCCACTGTGTGCCTACCAGCCGGGAAAGGCGACACCAACTTGATGCCTGCCGGTTAATATTCAACTGACAACACAACGAAGCAACGGCTTCCTTACTCCGACCGTTTAGCGACACAATGATGGCTGAGTTCAAAAAAAGTATAGAAAAAATAATACGTACACTGCTGCTTGTTTTTCTGGGGATGAGCCTCTCATCGCTTGTGTGGGCTGAAGCCACGATAATAAAACGTATTCGTACCGGTAGTGAAAAGGAATATGTTCGCGTGGTAATCGAAACCAATGCCCGGATCGAGCCCCGTCCGAAAATTTCGGTAAAGGGTAAAACGTTGCAGATTTCTCTGGCTGGCGCTGAAAAAAATCTATCTGACCTGAAATCCGAGGCTTATCGGAATGATGTAGTCGATATCGATGTCACCCGCAGTTCAACGGTAACCCAAATTACAGTAACCCATATTAACGCCATCCTGGCATTCAACCCAATTCGTGTGCGCACCTTTTTCCTGGCAAACCCCCACCGTTTTGTTGTCGATGCCTATCGCCCCTCTTCAACGGACGCCGGCATTTCGTCGGCCGATCCCAAACGACCCGTCCCGATCATTGAAGAAAGTGGCATCGGGCCAAATGAAGCCAATAAAACAAGCATCTCACAACAGGAAAAAGAATCAAGCATGTCAATGAATTCTGTGGATCGACCGGCTACCCCAGGCGATAAAAAAGGATCATTTCAGCAGCGCCTGCTTCTTTTCCTGATTGTCGTGACGTCAATTATCCTCGTTGTGATTATTTTCTTGATGTGTATGGACACAGGACAAAAGGAAACTTAGAACAAACCAGACAGGGAGCGATGTTAAGACACGAAAGGGAGAAAATCCTTAAAGATCGTTTCACCATCAATTAGGTAATACTGATATCCGGTTTTAATGATTAGCTGATGGGCAGTGTATCCCTAAACGTCTCGAAACAATTTTTAATCGCATCAAAATTTTTTGGGGTAAGGTCCAAAAAGTGGCATCCGACGCCACGCTTATTCACATTGACGATTTTCGCTTTTAGTAAAACGGCTTTTTCTTCGGTAGGAAACTTTATTGCTAAGCTCACCACCCGCCCTGGTTCAAGACCGGTTTTATCCTCCACCTCCACAAATAAACCGTTAAGGCTTAGGTCCGTTACACTCAGGACCTCTTTTAAATGACCAAAAAGCGCCGTGCAACGAAATTCCAATCGAGGGTGCTGTCGCCGTTCATTGCTGACTTCAATGTGCTTGCTTCTGACATCAATCATTACCTGGTCAGCTCCTCATGATTTATTTATAATTATTGATACGCTCAGTAATTTACTGATAATAACCATGCCTGATTATAATTTCAATGATTCATCTATATGCTATTGACAAAAGCCCCCTTCTTGCTTGCATCAAGACACGACTGAGTCGTGAAATAAAACATTATCTGCTTCTTTTTAATTGTTTTTTTGTTCTTGAAGGCGATTGATGAGGTTTTTCAAAATCTCCAACTGATAGCGGGTTAATGATTCATATTTGATCCCAACCCCCCCGTGTTCTAATCGCACAACACGCCCGTTCATTTTCAGTGGTAAGGACTCATCATCCAAAGAGAAACAAATTGAAACAGACTGCCCCATGGTTAGTAATTCACAACTTTCAACAAAAATCCCCCCCGCACTGATATCCATGGCAAAGCCATTTATCGCTCTGCCCTCAGCAGCCAGATCAATGGCAAAATTGCAAGGGACTCGGGGATATTCGCGCAACATGGCAAACTGTTTTTGCTCATAACAGTTCATGAACTTGAGCAAATCCGATTCAGATAATTGATGAATCAATAAGAAAAAACGGGCGATCAGCATCTGTCGATCCTGGATGCCAGTGACCCCTTCGCCGTGAAGTGTGGGGAAATCCAGGAGCTTTTCCTTTTCTTTGATTCTAAAATCCTTGAAAAAATGCAGCAAAGATATCAGTTGCTCATCCGTCATTTTGTAGATGGCAATGGAGAGACGGGCTAAAATCTTTTTTTTTTCCGTTTGCCAATTGGACTCAGTCATAAAACGTATCTCCCGATCGACATCACCACGGGTTAACATCCGCCAAACACCCCGACATATTGTATGTAACTAAAATTATAATTGGTATTTTATCTTGCCTTGCCACAAAAATGCAAGTCCATATTGGGTCAGAAAATTACAGATAACAATTATTTACATCGAATTTTGAGGCTTAAGGAATGACCCGCCAACAAATGATTGGCCGGCGTCCCAAAACACCATATCCATTAATCGTGAACGTTAATCGCATTTTTCAGCAGTACGCCGTCCCAATGAAAAAAAAGGTACTTAAAATATAGAAAAAACTTGAAAAGCGAAAGCAAACAAGTGTATCTAGAAATGATAATATTAAGCTGGTAGTAGATGAAATCGGTTTTTAATTTTATCAAATAATTGATCATTAGGCATATTACAAATAAAGCCGGATTATTGTGAAATCGCAATCAACCACTGTATAAGTAAACAAAACACTAAAATATTGGAGCCATACCGGGTACCTGTGACGGTTGGCATTCTGGCTGGCAATGTGGGGGAGACTTGATTCAGTAAGGAGGTAATGACATTGTCTTATATCCTGGACCAAGAACAACTAGATGGTTTGGAAGAAGCGTTAACCACCGATTTGATGACACTGGGCATTCAATCTGTAATTTTGATTGATATGGCTGGCAATGTCATCGTCAACCTTGATGACGGGAAGGTACGTCATGATGTCTACTCATTAGCTGCATTGGCTGCGGGTAACTTTGGTGCAGTGAGTGCAATGGCGTCCATCATTGGTGAAGAGGAATTTTCACTCCTGTTTCATAAAGGCAAAAGCGAAAATATCAATTTCACAAAAATTCTTGATGATTTTCTCTTGGTATCCATTTTTGGGAATGATGTATCCCTGGGTTATCTCAGGCTAAAAATTGACGAAGTCATAAAGAAAATTAAAGTTTTGATTGATCAGTCCCGATCTTCTTAATTTGATAGTCGACGTTTTGTTGGCCTGTAACACTTGAATCCATCAACAGGCAAGACGGGAATATGGCGTTTATCAACACCAAAACGAAAGAAGTTCAGGTTAAGATCGTTTATGTCGGCCCGGGAAGGGGGGGGAAAACCACCAACCTGGAATATATTTTTAGCCGGATAAGACATCGTATTGGATCCGACATGGTCAGCATCAAAACCCAGGGTGATCGAACCTTGTTTTTTGATTTTCTGCCGTTCGAACTGGGTTCAATCAAGGGATATAACGTAAAGACACAGCTATATACCGTCCCTGGCCAGGTTAAATACAACGCCACCCGCAAGCTAGTGCTCAAAGGTGTTGATGGAATTGTTTTTGTTGCTGATTCCATTGTCGATCGGCGTGAGAACAATATCAAATCGTTAGAAAATCTAAGAGAAAATCTTCAATTTTACGATATTGATATCACCAAAATGCCCATTGTATTGCAATACAACAAACGTGACATGGAATCTCAGGGTGTTGCTATCCTGGACGTCGAAACCATGGAAAAGGACCTCAACGCTGAGATTAAGGCCCCTAGTTTCACGGCCAGTGCGCTAAAGGGGGATAATGTAATTCCCACTGTAAAAAAAGCGATTTCGACAACGATCGTCGGCATTCGGGAAAAGCTTCTATAGGAGGAACCCACAGTGGAGAACAAAGCGAATGATACGTTCGCCTTCGATTTGGAAAATCGTCTCGATGACTTTTTCAGTGACTCATTACAAGCCCAAAATGATGCCTCGGTTGAAGAATCTGAGACGTCTAAAGCTGATCAGCCGTTGAAGGAGTTAAAATCGACGATCCTGGCAATAGACTGGGAAATCACCAACGATGGGCTCGATTCTTTTATCAAACAAGTCAATGGGTTGATTGAATATTTTGCCAACGATAAAGCGAAACAAAAGCTACTTAAGATTTTGTATTCTTTAGGAAAATATTTACGAACGCACAAATCCAAAGCCCATCCGGATACCATTAAACGTATCATGGCGGTATACTCAACATTGGAAGAATCCGTAACCAACGATGAGCTGAGCCAGAGCGAAAAAGAGAAGATGCTGAGGGAGGAAATAAAGCAGTTTCAGCTACTCAAATCCAAAATTGTCAAAACTGCCGCCCCTTCTAAATCATCCCATCAACCAAAGGAAAGACACACGATTGATACAGTGATCAAGGCCATTGATGAATTAAAATCGATGATTAAAACCGAACTTGACGTGATTCATAAAGAGCTGAAACGAATAGAAAAATAGTCTACGCCAGCGACAAGCGAGTCCAACAATTAGCGTAAAAATAATATCAAGCCCCGCAATTCATTATCAAGCGGGGTTTTTTATTTTTTGGGCAATAAAATGCTATTTTCCTCATCGATACCGTCGGTATTGGCGGCAACGGCGAAACGATCCTCCACCAATCCTTGAATATCAGCGTGATCAATCAGATCGAAACGCACCATGAGATCAGCCATCACTTGAAGCTCATCAACCCTGGGAATAAATTGATCATATCGAATGCGCCCCAAAGGCTCGGTGAGCGCATGACGTACTAATTCAATGGGCTGATTCCAATAGCGTGAAACGATTTTAGCAGCTTGGTCAGGATGCTGACTGGCCCACAAACCTGAACGGGCCGCTGTTTCAACCAATTTTTCTGCCAAAGAAGGATTAGCAGTGAGCCATTTGTTTTTCACCAAAATGAGGTTACAGATAAAGTTTGGCCACATGGACTCAACATAAGCAACGACATCCGCATCGCCGCTGAGCACCGTCTGAACAGCAAAGGGTTCACCAACAAAATAGGCATCCAACGCGCCGGATGTCAGTGCCGACGCCATATCCGGCGGATTCATTTCCACCACCCGTATTTTTCCTTGAAGCCCCTTCTCCTCTATCTTCTCTAAAAGGCAAAGATTGTGGCCGGAATATCGCATGGGGATGGCGACCGTACTACCGGAAAGATCTTCCAAGCTTTTGGCATGCAGTGATTTTTTGGCAACAAGCGTGCTTTCATGCCGATTGCCGATCATTATGGCTTTCACGTCAACACCTTGCTGACGTAAAACGATCGCCAGCGGGGCGATGATAAAAGCAGCTTGAATATTACCATTTCTTAAGGCTTCAGCCATCTCTGCAAATGAAGAAAATTTTAAAGCTTCAAAATGCACATGAGAATCATTTTGAGAAACGTGATCCAACAAAGGAGCGGCCAGGTTTGTTACCACTGGCATATACCCCATACGCACAATTTGCTTCTTTTCAGGCCGTCTGTTGTTCAGTTGATAATGAAGCAAAGAAATGACTACCAGCCAGCTAAAAAACAGCGCCGTTAGTTTAATGGGCAATGTCCACAGACGTGAACTGTTCTTTGGGATGCGTCTATACGGCATAATTGACTCCCATCATAAGAAACAGTTCACTTCTTAACTGACTTAACTCAGGTGATTTCTCGAAATTGCGCGGACGGGGGAAATCCAAGGATTGATTCATCACCACACCGGTTGGGCTACCGCCCAAAATCACGACCCGATCGCCCATAATCAGCGCATCATCAATATTATGCGTGACCAGCAAGATTGTCTTTTGAATGAACGCGTGCATGTTGACCACTTCTTCACGCATTTTCATATGCGTAAGAAAATCCAATCCGCTGAAAGGTTCATCCATAATCATGATATCCGGATTGACCGCCAGGGCACGGGCAAGTTCGGCACGACGCTGCATCCCGCCGGAAAGCTGTCGGGGATAATGCTGCTCAAATCCTTCCAGTTCGACCATTTCCACAAATTCAAGAATTTGTCGGTTCCGTTGATCAAGATCTTTAAGATGGCGAAGGCCCAAGCCCACATTCTCCGCTACCGTCATCCAGGGGAACAGTCCACTATGCTGAAAAACAAAAATATGGTCAGCCGACGGTCCCTTGACCGGTTTGCCGTTAACTTGCAAACAACCGTCGGAAGGGGCCTCGAATCCAGCGATTATTCTCAATAATGTCGATTTACCGCAGCCTGAAGGCCCCAAAAAACATACCATTTCTCCATCTAGGATGTTTAAATTAATATTTTCGAAAACGGTAACCTCATCCCCTTTATGCAGCTCTTGATCATCATCACCGCGAGGCACCTTACGACGGTTCAAATACGTTTTTTTTAGTTGATCGATTGCAATCCGGCCCACTATCAGCTCCTTAATGACTTATCTGACGCCAACTGGCCGCATCGATGGAACCCAGCTGACGCATCAGGTGATCCAGAGTAAGCCCAACCACGCCGATAACGATCATCCCATCCATAACATAATCCATACGCAGCGCATTTCTCGAATCCAGGATTAAAAACCCAAGTCCGGATTGAACGGCGATCATTTCCGCAGCCACTACCACCAGCCAGGAAATGGTGACCGTCATCCGGAGGGCGGTCACCACTTCCGGTATAATCGCAGGAATGATCAGCTTCGTTATAACTTCTGACCGAGAAAAATTGAAGTTGGCCGCTACATAAAAATAGGTCGGATTAATGCCTTCCACGGCGATGGTTGTAGATACTGCCAAAGGGAAAAAGCTAGACAGAAAAATCAAAAAAATGGCCGGCGGGTCACCAATGCCAAACCAGAGCATGGCCAATGGAATCCAGGCCAAAGGTGAAATTGGCCGTAAAAATTGAATCAATGGATTGATCAGTAAGCGCGTGTTTTTTGACATTCCCAAAATAATTCCCAAGGGGATTCCCAAAACAGCGGCCAAGTAGAACCCGACTGTGACCCTGAACAGGCTAGCCACCGTGTGTTTGACCAACATGCCGTTAGCCACCAGTTCTCCCATACTCATCAGCACTTCCAAAGGTCCTGGAAATACCTGTCGGCTCCAGCCACTGAAACGAGCCAGGCAGTCCCATATCCCTAATAGCGCAAAAAATCCGATAAAGGGAATCAGGCGAGCATATGGACGCTTCTCCTTTTTTTCCCAAAACAAAGGACCCAAACGGACTCTCTTTCCCTAAAAAGATATCAATAGCTGTTGTAGATCAGGTGTATCCCGATTAGCGTAAGTAGAAAAACAAATACATCCTTTAACATTCTCTCATTTATTTTTTCTGTTAACCGAGGGCCGATCTGCCCGCCGATAATTACACCCGGTACGGCCCAGATAAAAACGGATGCATTGGCAACCGCACCAAACATTAAATGAAAAACAGCACCAGCAACACACGTACCAAAAATCGTGACAATGCTCGTCGCCACCGCCGTACGCATCCGAAGCTTCAGCTGGCTGCGCATCAACGGGACCAGCCATTCGCCGATGCTGACGCTGAGCATGCCACTAGCCACAGCCAAACCCGCAATGATTCCACTGTAGCGAAATGCCCGCTTTACAGGGACCCGATCCATACCTGTATCGGCATATTTATGATTGACCGAAACAAAAAGAAAAGCAGTGGTTATTGTCAATATCCCCAGCGCGAGTTCTAAATTGGCTGACGATAAAAGACGCGTGAACAGGGCCCCCAATGCCAATCCCGGAATTGTTAAGCCCAGGAAAAATCCAGCCAGGGGAAGATCTGCAGTCCCTTTTCGAATAAACGCCAAGCTACCAGACCCCATACCCGCCGTTTGCACCAGCAAAGAGGTCACCACGGCGGTTTCCGGTGTGAGTTTCAGAAAGAGAATAAAAAAAGGCATCCATAAGATACCACCACCAATTCCCACAGCCGAAACAACAGAAGCGATGATTATTCCTGCCGGAAATGCAAGCATCGCCACACTAATCATGGGTGATCATCAACCGAGTAGAGCTTGAAAAAATCGATGACCTGGCCTAGCATGGCCAATTCGGATTCAAGACAATCGAGCTGCCGGATTATCTCCTTTGAGGATGGCGTAGAGATGGCCTCTTTTTTCATCAATTGCATGGTATTGCCCACTACCCGGTTCGCTGAATCACAAACCAATCGTGAGAGCATGATAATCTCCTGAAGATTTGTGGACATATCATCAATGGCAGCCGATAGCTGACTTAGCTCATTGCGCGTTTTTATCCCTGTGGTCTGGCGTAAATCTCCGGCAGAAATGGCTTTGGACACCTCTATCATATGTTGCAAGGGTTCGGTTATATTTTTGATGAACATGGTCAGCACAATAACCACCACCGCCAATATCACCCCGACCATCATCATGGCCTTGTTTCGAATCTTAACCAGAGGAAGATAGACTTGGTCCTCATCCCTTTCACCATCGCCATGCGTGTAAGGTTGAAGATTTTGGTTCAGATCCCGTTTCGAGGTGATGGAATGGGTATCCCAAACAAACTCGGCAGCGACCAACAAAGCAGCACATCCGATCAGCAAAATATAGATGATCATGGTACGCTGTAGTGAATAACTACCACTTGTTGTCATTGTGCAGACGATTGCGCTTTATCAATGCTATCGATAATCTCCTTGGCCAGCTCAAGGTATTGTTTACCGGCAACACTGTTTCGGCTGTAGTGGATAGCAGGCATACTTAAAATCTGAGCTTCCTTCAGCACCCCATCCATCTCGATGACCGTACGATAGGTCTGGCTCTGGTAGAGATCGCTTATTTTGGAGAAAATGAGCTGAGATGAATTGCTGGTTCGATCCAGCATGGTAAACAGGATACGGGACTGAATATGTGGATTTGCTCTTTTTTGGATGACCGCGATTAATCGTAACACTTGGTCTACCCCGTGGGTGGATAGATAATCGCATTGACAAGGAATTATCACCCGATTGGACGCGGTTAGTGCATTTAGGGTATAAAATTCAATGGATGGTGGGGTATCGATCAAAATGAAATCAAATTGATCCTTTACCGAATAAAGCCGGTCTTTGAGCATGTATTCGAAATTCTGAGCACCAAAATACATTTTATTGAGCAAAACCATGTTTCGCCCTGATGGTAATAACCAAAGATTTGGGTATTTGGATTCCACGAGAAAATCAGAAAGCGGTTTATCGATTGCTTTCTGCGCATCATAAAACGTGGATGTCTCTTTGTGGCCCATGGACAGGGTCAAGTTGGCCTGTGCATCGAAATCCACGAGCAGTACTTTTTTATTGTGCAGGGATAAGGACAGACCGAGATTCAAGCATGTCGTGGTTTTTGCCACCCCCCCTTTGCGATTACTGATAGTGATCACGTGATTGTTGGCATGATCTTGAATGGTTCGCTCAAGATCGAGGAGCGTAATTTCTTGGACGCGCTTGGGCTTGTATGCGGAAAATAGATGACCGCAGACCGTACAACGTGCGACAAAAGATGATTTATCCGTTACCTCATCATCAAGATGAAACCGAGTGTTGCATTTTTGGCATACAATGATCATCGTTTATTTCCTTAAAGCCCGAAGTTGGGAAAAATTGATCAGGCATTATTGGATTCCGAGCTTCCCAACAAATCATGCGTTCGGTTTGAATCCCGCGACTATAGTTTTTATCAAATCGCTTGGATTGACTTCCGCATTGACCAATCCACTTTCGGCAACAGGATCAAGGGGACTAGATACCATGCTAGACGATCGCTTACGAAGAATCACCCGCCCCTCCTGATCTTTCACTGCACGCAGCCCCGATTGTTCACCTGAATTCGCTCCGGACAACAAAACAACGACCAAATTTTTCTTAAAAGTCAACGCCGCCGACTCCAAAAAGCAGTCAATGGATTCCCTTTCATCTTTTGGCCCCTGGGTACCTATAATCGGGTTGTGCCCATTCATTTTCACCGTTAACGGTCCACCATGCATCCCAACATAACATTGGCCTGCACGCAATATTGTTTCATGGTCGATGGGTAACGCTGGATATCCGCAACGTTCATTCATATATTGAGCGAGTGGCTTCTGAAAAGATGGGGGTAAACCTTGTAGTGCAACAACGGCACCATCCAATTCGGCCATCGAAGGAACCAAGCCACATAAAAGATTCAACAACTCCGGATGACCACCGGGTCCAGACAGAACGATCACCAAACGGCGGCATGCCGCTTCAGATGGTGTGAAAGCCTTGGCCTTGGGAATCCGCACAATACTGAAATTGTTCACGCTCGCAGTGGCAGCCAGCTTGATCCGCTCAATAATTTTCTTTTGTTGAAGAAGAATATCCTGGCTTTTTTTGGGCTTACCGATAAAATCGACGGCACCTAGCTCTAAAAAGTTGAAAATCTTTTTTGACAACGCATCGCCGGGATTTGACATGATAACCACCGGACAAGGTTTTTCAATCATAATATGTTTGATGGTGCTGGTGCCATCCATTACCGGCATATTTACATCCAACATCACCAAATCAGGAGACAATTGATCGATCATTGAAATGGCCTCTTTGCCATTTCCCGCCATTCCCACAACGTTAATCATGTCGCCGGTAGTCAAAATACTGGCAAGAATTTTACGCATCATCGGTGAATCATCAACAATAAGAACCCTGAGACGCTCATCAGACACATCAGTTGAAGTATGGGATGTAGTAGAAGAGGGTTGGGCCATCTTCAGGTTTTGCTCATCAACGCGTCTTGCCGCCTCCATAACCAAAAAGTGATAACTTTTATCAATTGTTCGCTGGGGAGTCGTGGAGACCTCAATGGATTCGAAGCTTCCTGTTTGCCAACCCAGGATTTGGTAGAACGCCTCTTCACCGGCCATATCCTCGCAGGCCGCATGAACAATCTCACCATCGACAATAAATATGGTCCCTTGCCGCTGACCTTTGCTGACTCGCATGCAAAGACTTGAAGCGGACAGGCAGCACATCTGGATTAAATCGTTAAGCTGAATGTTCTTCAGCGTACCGGCAAATCCACTATCTGTATCCTGTGCGTGGTTGGATGAAGAAAGGTCTTTGCTATCCATTTTTCCGTGTTTCAGTCCATTTCTGATTCCAGATGCGGTCAGCAGTGCTAAATGCTTGTCAAGGGGTATGGTCCATTTTGGATTGCCGATTGGCGGCAATCTTTGACGCGCATTTATCGTAAACTTTCTAAAGTACTGCTGCTGCCAATTTCCTTTCGGCTTCTCGCTCCTTGGCCATGATCACCAATTCATCAACATTCAAAACCAGTGAAATACCGCCATCACCAAGGATTGTCGCTCCGGAAAAACCGCTGTTTTCCTGCAGGTAATCTTCCATCGGTTTGATTACCACTTCCTGCCGTCCCAATAGCGTATCGACAATAAACCCAGTGCGACCGGCCGCCCCTTTTAGAACCACGACAAAAAACCGATCGTCGATCTCTTTTCTCTTCATGGTTTTGATATTGAGCAGGTCAGCCAGCTTAACCAATGGAAGAGGCTCTTCACGCAGATGCATAATTTCGCTTCCATCCACTGTAAAAATCTCACCAGGATGGATGCGCAGCGTCTCCTCCACAGCGCTCATGGGCACGGTAAAGTGTCTGTCGGCACACCTAATCATCATCGCGGGGATAATGGCCAACGTCAATGGGATTTTAATTCTAAACCGCGTACCGACGTCCTGCCGCGTTTCAATTTTCAGTGAGCCATTGATTTTTTCAATACTTTGTTTCACCACATCCATCCCCACACCACGCCCTGATGTGTGGGTGATTTGCTCGGTGGTTGAAAAACCAGGTAGCATGATCAAATCAATCAATGCCTGCTGGTCCATCTCGTCCAAGGTCTTGCGATCAGCTAAATTCTTTTCCACGGCTTTCTGACGAATGCGGGAAAGATCAATGCCCTTACCGTCATCCGTCACCTCGATGACAACGTTGCCACCTTCGTGATAAGCCTCAAGAAGCAATATTCCACTATCTTGTTTTCCTTTGCGCCTGCGTTGCTCTATACTTTCAATTCCATGATCGACAGCGTTGCGGATAATATGAATCATAGGATCAGCGAGTTGCTCGATGACCATTCGGTCCAATTCGGTTTCCTCACCACGGAATTGCAATTGAACCTTCTTATCCCCTTCCCTAAGCAAATCATGAACCAGTCGTGGATAACGATTAAAAAGCCTTGATATGGGTAACATGCGAACTTTCATGACCTGCTCTTGAAGATCACTGGTTACCCTGCCTAATGTTGTCGTGGCATCGTTAAGCCTATTGGTCAGATCGTTGATAAGACGTTGGTCTGACTTATCCATAGAGAACCGTTGATAGAGATAATTGGCCAACTCGCGCATTTCGCTGAACAGCTGAGAGAATGATGAACGGTTGACAACCAGTTCCCCCACTTGATTCATTAGATAATCTACTTTATCGGCATCAACACGGATGCTCTTCCTGACCGTGCTTCGGGCGGTAAAGCTCTCTTGGGTGTCAGTTTCCGCCTGTTTTTGATCGGATGCCGGTGGTGTGGAGAAATCGATGACCGGTGTCGTAATTTCGGATTCTTGTACCTCGATCTCAGGAACCGTTTCAGGGAAACGTTCGGCCTCAGGCCACAGGTCAACACCATCATCATCTCCGCTCAAAGCCATGGTTTTATCTGCTTCAGCGAATTTTTGTGAAGACAACGCCGATCTATCGTCTATCGCATCTTCTACGAAATCGTCAAATAAAGATGCTGTTTGGTTATCAGTAGCAGCTGTTTCCAATGGCGCCGAATCAGTAGCGATATCCTCCATCCCGGCTGAAAGCTGAATCGCCATCGGATCCTGATCAGCATCCTTATCCTCCACAGTACCGGTCGCAAGGTCACCGTTTTTCATGGAAGAAAAAGTTTCATCCAAAGATTTTGAAAGCAAAATATCACGTTCATGATCATCAATGGATGGCAGCCCCTCGAGAAGCTGGTCAAATTCTGATGATGCTTGTAAATCCGTTTCAATGGGTGGATTTGATTCTTCTTCCTCGGTCACCACGGGGTTCAGCATCGTCGTATCAATGGCGGCAAGGGATTTCGCATCTGGAAAGAGTTGCTGGATCTTATCGATCGCAGCTTTAACCGTGGTCTGCAAAAACGCTTGAATGTCCGCATTATTTGCCGATGGGACTTGAGAAGAAAACGCACTTATCCCTGAATGCAGGGCCTCATAATGAGTCGACAGTGCATCATAGCCCATATAATTGGCAGTGGATGCTAAACGATCCACTTGATCGCTCATCTCTTGGATCGCTTCCGCCACATTCTCTTTGCGCGTGATCCGGCCGGCAGTTTCCAGAAGTTGTTCAAGTCCCGATGTCAACTGCTCCATGAAAATCTCAAACAACTCTGTGTCCGCCTCACCACTATACACCGTCGTCGCTTCCTGCACTGGCGTCGATTCCCCTGAGGTAATGGCCTCCACCCGGTCCAAAAGGTCATCAATTTCCAGATTCTCCTGACCGGACGACTCGACCTGGGAAACCAACTCGCTGATCCGATCCCGCGCATCAATCAGAACATCCACCGCCACTTTGTCGGCCAACAGGACACCTTCACGAAATGAGTCTAAAAGATTTTCAAGACGGTGTGACAACCGTGCAATCCGCTCAAACCCTAAATACTCCGAGGCACCCTTGATCGTGTGCATGGATCGGAATATCGTGTTGAGCAACTCGCTATTCGTCGGGTCGGCCTCCAATTGCAGTAAACACCCTTCTAGTTCTTCCAAATGCTCGCGGGTCTCGTCAGCAAAATCTTCAAGCAGGGAATTGTCAAAATCCCCGGAAGAATCCGTTGCTGGCAGCGGATCTTCATCTTCCTGCTCCAATACAAGCTCATCTTCAAGATCAAAACAAAGAATTGGCTCTTCATCCAAATCATCTGTTCCAGCTTCAGGCTCCTGGTTATCAGCCACCACCTTCTGTGACTTGGCGGAGAAAGCCCAATCGCCAGACAGAAGCTGTTTAAATTGCTGATCGATCGTTTCAAGCGAGGCGTCCGGGAAAAGTTGCTGGATCTTATCGATCGCAGCTTTAACCGTGGTCTGTAAAAACGTATGAATGTCCGCGTCACCTGCTGACGCGGCTTGGGAAGAAAATGCGCTTACGCCTGAATGCAGGACATCATAATGGGCCGACAGAGCATCATAGCCCATATAATTGGCAGTTGATGCTAATCGGTCCACCTGTTCGCCCATCTCTTGGACAGCTTCAGCCACGCTCTCTTTGCGGGCGATCCGGCCAGCAATTTCCAGAAGTTGTTCAAGTCCGGATGTCAACTGCTCCATAAAAATCTCAAAAAGCTCTGTGTCCGCCTCACCACTGTACACCGTTGTCGCTTCCTGCACTGGCGCCGATTCCCCTGAGGTAATGGCCTCCACCCGGTCCAAAAGGTCATCAATTTCCAGATTCTCCTGACCGGACGCCTCAACCTGGGAAACCAACTCGCTGATCCGATCCCGCGCATCAATTAAAACGTCCACCGCCACCTTGTCCGCCAACAGGACACCTTCACGAAACGAGTCCAAAAGATTTTCAAGACGGTGTGACAACCGTGCAATCCGCTCAAATCCTAAATACTCCGAGGCACCCTTGATCGTGTGCATGGATCGGAATATCGTGTTGAGCAACTCGCTATTCGTCGGGTCGGTCTCCAATCGCAGTAAACACCCCTCTAACTCTTCCAAATGCTCGCGGGTCTCGTCAGCAAAATCTTCAAGCAGGGAATTGTCGGTCATTGAGAGCTCCTTGTTTCGGTCAATGAATTTTTGGTTTTTCGATTGTCTATCAAACCATCATTCAATTCATAGCCGATCAATCAAATCTAGAATTTCAGCGGTTTTATGCTTATTGATATACCCTTTTGCACCGATCTGAACCGCTTCGTCACTAAACCTATCTTCATCCAAATTGGATAACATGATAATGCGGGCATTCGCATCCATTTGCATAATTGCCTTGGCTGCCGCGATTCCGTCCATGCCGCGCATGGTAATATCCATCGTTACCACTTGCGGCGTTAACTGTTGGTACAAGGAAATGGCCTCATCACCGCTTTTGGCTTCGCCAACGACAGTATGCCCTGCTCCAACCAAGGTCTTTTTGATCATTTTTCGCATGATGGATGAATCGTCCACCACCAAAATCGTCTTTTCCATCCTCCAGCGTCCCTTTTTTCATCAGGAAATTATACAAACCGATGCCATGGATCGTGTTAACCATTCATTTTCATTTTCGACCGCTTCATGGATTTCAGTTTTTTAATCTCTTCAACCAAAAGGATGCGGCTGAAATTCAAAAGGATCAAAAGGTGTTGATCCATCTTGCAGACACCTTGTATATATTGGCTTTTTAAGCCCGCCACGACGATGTCGGGTGCGGGTTTAATGCTCTCTTTAGGGACGTTCAAGACCTTGGTGACGCGATCCACCATAAAACCAGTGGTACGTCCTTCAACGGTAAGAATAATAATCCAGGGCTCAGTATTGATCTGATCCGATTCGATAAGTTTCAATCGCTTGCGCAAATCGATGACAGGAACAATTCTTCCCCTAAGGTTGATAACGCCCTCCAGAAAGTCGGGTGCATCTGGAATAGCGGTAATGGTTGTATCGCGAATAATTTCTTGAACAGTCAAAATGTCCACCCCAAACAACTCATCACCAATAACAAACCCAATCAATTGTTGGTTCGTAGTTACTTCAACCGCTTCTTTTTCAGTCTGCTCAAAGCGTTCTTTCATCAGCGATTTCTCCTTTTATTGGATGGCTTCCTGACAGTGGGCATAGATAGTTTCGGCCATCCTTGGTCCAGGAAGTACCGGTGACAAACCATATTTTTCTGCGGCAAGCGCGGTCGTGTCACTGCATAAACAAGTCTTCGGGTCCTGAACAATGGCATTCCCGCCACCGTTGATAATCCGTCCAAGCCCCTTTATCCCATCTTCGCCAATTCCAGAAAGCAGGATTCCCGACGCTCGTTCTTTCATGGCCGTTGAGAGTGATGTCATCAGTTCATCGGTAATACGCGCCGGTGGTTTCGAGGGTTCAGATTGAACTCGAAGCACCAATCCATCATCGGTATTGACTACCGAAACCGCTTCAAAAACGGATGCAAGATAACATGTACCGGGTTGAATGACCTGCCCGTCAATGGCACGGCTCACCACAATAGGGCTATGGTCGTCTAAATAGCGGGTAAATGCGTCCACATGCGAAGGTGTAGAATATAAGGCGGAAATAAATGCCGCCGGCAAATCGGGTTTAAGTTCGGGAATCAAGCCTAACAAGGATCCATACCAACCATAGGAACTACCAATAGCAAACACCCATTGGCATTGCGTATTGGGTGTGGATTTGTTTTGGGACGCTGTTTGCGCTGGCCGAAGGTAGCGTACCGCATCAATCCCAGCCCGAGCGGCATTTTTTACCCGACTGATAATCAATTCATGTTGACTCTTCAGGTCCTCCTTAAGCAGACTAGAAGGTTTTTGAAGAAAATCGATGGCGCCATATCGAAGGGCTTCAAACGTTTCTTTTGATCCCTGACCCGTCAATGTACTGAACATGACCACCGGCGTGGGGCATTTGATCATGATATGCTTGATGGTGGTCAATCCATCCATGACCGGCATATTTACATCCAGTGTGACAACATCCGGTTTCAATTCCGAAATAAGTTCCAATGCTTTCAATCCGTGTTCCGCCTCACCGACAACTTTCAGTCGCGCATCCGCTGAAAACATTTCTTTGATAATCTTTCGCAATACGGTGGAATCATCGACAATCAATACGGTAATGGGGGCCTGGGATTGATTCTCCGAACGTTGGGGGGTTGTCTCGGCAAAGACACTGAGTTCCCCACTATCCATTAACGGCTTGGATATCACAAGCGATTCACCGCACTGGCAACAATTAAAAGCGTGCAGATTTTCGCTTAGCTTGTCCGAATTCAGATCGTTTCTGGCACCACACTCTTCACAGAAAATGATCATTTTTATATTTCTCTCCAGTATCGGACGTGTTTTTCATTAAAGGTTGCCCTTAAAAGACAACTCTTTTGTTTTACGTCGAACATAAAGGGTGGGGATGCGAAAACTTATGATCACGTATCGAGTGTATCGCATCCCCTTTTACAAGCGCGTGTTAGGTTGCCTGTTGCTCACCGATACGGAACTGAGCAATCTGATCGTTGAGACGCGTCGATAATTGTCTCAATTCATCGGTGATTCCCACAACCTCGCTGGCCCCGGCCACGGTCTCGGTTGCACGGGTTGCCGAAGCGGTTGCAATCTCTATCAGGCTTTTTGATCGCTCGGCTTGCAGGTCGGTGAGTTTTCTCATTTCCTCACTTCGTTCAACCACGCCGCGCATTTCGGTTCCGACATCTTCAGCACTCTTTTCAGCCTTTTTCACCAGATCGGAAATGGTTTGTGATTTATCGATCAGTGACGCCAGCGCAGCCTGAGCGGCCTCACGACGTTTACCCTGCCGACCGGCCATGCCACCGATCTCCTCGGCCAATGCGTTGAGGCCTTCCATGAGCGTGGTCACATCGCGTGTTTGCTGGTTCAGGGTTTGGGTCATTTTGGAAATGTTATCGATCGCCTCGCGGTTGATCTGACCTCCCTGGGCAATCTTTTCCAGCGCTTTTTCAGAGCGGTCGGTCAGGCGGGTTCCTTCCTGAACACGATTGGTCGATTCTTTAATCAGCGATCCGATCTCTTTGGCGGCTTCAGATGAGCGTTGGGCCAATTTTCCAACTTCATCGGCAACCACCGCAAAACCTTTACCGTGGACGCCTGCACGGGCCGCCTCAATAGCGGCGTTTAGGGCCAGCAAGTTGGTCTGTTCAGCAATGTCGGTAATAACCGAAATAATATCGGCAATTTTTTCCGAAGATTCGGCGATGGCCTGCATACCCAAAACGGTGTCCTTAACCGATTGGGCACCTTCCTGAGCAGCGGCCAAAACGCCCTGACCATGCTCGGTGGCGCGGTTGGCGGCCTGGTTCATTTCTGACACAATGGTATCGATTTGTTTGACGGAATCGGCAACCTTAGCAACCTGCTCACCCTGTTTGCCGGCAGTGGACACAACCATGGAACCGGTTTCCCCCATAACCGTCACACGTTCACTGGCAATATCAGCCTCTTTAATCTGTTCGGCAGAAGCCTGCTCCATTTGGCGCATGCTCTCGATGAGATTTTCGACCCGACGGTAAGACAGGTTGGCCGCGTCTCGCTGGGAATGGGAGAACTGGGCCACTTCACCAGCCGTGTCACCCATCTGGTTCACCGTATCCTGAATGATTCCCATCTGGCGCTCTTCTTCGGTGGCACGCTCTTTATTGGCGGTAGCACGTCTGGACACTTCTGTTGAGAAGTCATTAACACCTGTCGCGGCAGTGTTGGCGACTCTCATCGATTCGCGCATTTCACCGATCATATTGTTGAATTCTTTGGCCATGACGCCGACCTCGTCCTCATGGCTAACCGGCACGTTAAGCGTCAGGTCACGATCGGAAGCAACTTGGTTAACAACGCCGGCGATCTCGACAACCGGACGGGCCACACCACTGGCAACCAGATAAACGACCCCGATCATTACCATCAGGGCCACCATACCGATGATCAGTGTTGTGTAAAGTACCTGGCGCGGCTCCTTGAGAACTTCGCCCAGCGGAATGTTAACCCCAAGGCTCCATTTGGCCTGGGCTGTACCAATCGTAATGGGGGCAAAAACGTAGTGGGTTCTGAGTTTGGTTACCTCGGAAACCAATTCCTGAGTTGCTTCCTGTCCACTTTTAACGGCATTGATCGTTTCCTGACTGAAATTAAACTTATCCATGGGCTGACCGACAAGGCTGCTATTGGTGCCATGGGCAACGAGATTCGCTTCGTGGGATACGAGAAATCCATACCCCGAACCAAACAATTTAACCTGCTGCACAATAGGGGCTAATGCTTCAACCGGGAGATCGATACCAACAACAGCTACCGTTCTGTTGGCAAACTGAATCGGTACAGACAGGGTGGTTTTCATGCCGGTTTTATCATCCACGGTGTAGGCCGTGGGCTCAAAAATGAATTCCTGGTTTGATTTTAGTGGCTCAAGGTAGTAGTCGCCTTTGCCTTTGACCGTGTAGTCGACCAACGGTTCAACGTCAATTTCACCATATAGTCGGTTCCAATAGGGAACATAGCGGCCGGTTTCATCATGGCCAAAAGCATCGATGAAGTCAGAATCTTTTCCATCCAGGGCATTGGGCTCCCAGCAGGTCCAAACGGCAAGAAAGCCTGGGTTGTCAACCAGTACCTGTTTGAGGATACCATCCATCATATCCCGCGGAGGTAAGCCCTGTTGTTTCATCCCCTCAAAGGCTTTGGCGATGGTATGGGCCGTATCCATGGCATTGTTGAGCTCCATCTGCACCTGGTTGGCATAACGGAAACTGGACTCACGCGCAAAGTTCAGGGCCTCCCTTTCCGCGATGCGCTCATTGTGGAACCCGATGTAAAAAATGGTTACCGAGAAGGCAATCAGCGTCACCGAACAAATCGAGAGCAACAGTTTTGTTCTCAGCTTGAGGTTATTGAATTTTTGAAGCATTTGTCTGGCCTCCTAAAAGGATTGAAAAATAAATTATAGCATTGCAAAAAAGATTTTTCGCTTAACTTATTGAATCAAGGGCAAATGACGCATACCATCGGGCCCTATTTCGCATTGGCAATAACATTGAGGCAATCTGCCACAACCGTATAGTCTCCTGGATATGTCCACTTAAAAACTTTTGCTGCTCGTAAGGCCTCATGGTCGCTTTTCATAAGCATGAGTGCTTTCCTCACTTTCCGGCGCAGGTCCCGGTCCGCCGATTGGCAGGCCGCGAACGGCCATTCTGGATAGAGCTCGGTGGAATGCACAAAAGCAAAGGAATCATCGATTTTATTGATCACCCGGAAATCGCTCATCTGGATTCTTCCTTCAGCCTGCATCCTTTCGAGTGTATCCGATCGAACCGTGCCCACATCAACCTTTCCTTGCTTGACTGCCATGACCACATTGTCGTGGGTTCCTCCTTCAATGAATCGTGCACAATCTGTTTTGGGATTGATTCCGTTCTCGAGCAATAGCCGCCACGCCATTTGTCCGCCCCCAAAAGAGGAGTACTTGACACACATCAACCGCTTTCCACGGATATCCTTAATATCTTTTATCAAACTGTTTTTTTTAACAAATATAACGCCCCCAAACTTTTCCACCGCTTCATTTTGCCGTCGATTAACCATGGTTGTCAGCGCTTTGAGATCGTATTTTTTTTGCATGGAAGCATAAAATCCAGAATTGGTGATTAAAAAGTGAATCTGTTGTCTGGCCAAAGCCGGTTCGATATCAACGAATTTAAGTGGGATGATAGTCACTGGTCTGGCCAATTTATCTGAAATTGCTTTGGCAGTAGGCCCCCATTGTTCGTAGGCTTTTTCGGCCCCTCGTTTGGCAAGCACCCCGATCTTTATTTCTGATTGGGCCTCTGCGACTGTTGATCCAAACAGTCCCACAATGAATGATAAAATGAGAAATATGGTCAAAAATCTTTTTTCCATTTTACACGTTCCTATGGTTGATAAATTAGGTTGAACCGACAATTAAAAAGAAGCTTCGGTCTTTTTGCCATTTACTTGAGAAAAACCTTTAGCAATGGGTCCTTGAAGTATCATCAACCAAGACATCAGGAATCATCATATGGGGTTTACAAGGAGACCAAAAACCAGAATTCGGTTCTATTTTATTATTGTTACAGCTTTGCGCATAAAGCTCCTTGGGACTTTAATGCTAGCCGCCTGGGCCACCTTCAAATTGATGGTCAGATCGCCTTCCACGTTTTGGCTGAGCGGGATATCACTTGCCGGTGTTCCATTAATGATCTTCAATGCCGCTTCAGCCGCCCAGCGTCCTTGCTCCTGGGCCGACCGGGTATATCCCAAAAACGTATAGGGGGTCATGAAATCCAAATCGCATCCGGAAGGAATTTTTGTTTTCGACATGACCAGCATTAACGCCTCATCATCATTCCAGCCGTTGACACTACCATTGTTACCCACCAGCAACACGTCATAATTATTCTGAATTCTAATATATTCATTCTTCCACTGTTTGAAATCATCAACATGGATACGATCAAACGGCAGTTCGATAATGTTATTGTAGCTATCGGCATCTTTGTGATCGGTAAGCGAATTACCGATTAGCAAAGCGACTTTCTCTGTCCGAGCGAAGTGTTTCAGGGAATAGATCAACTTTGGCATGGGCGATACTTCGATCATACCGGTTACGTTTTTATACGGGTAACCGTATGCATCCCCACTGTTATTGACCCCACAAAAAACAAATGGAAGCCTGGCGTCCTTATAGTATGGCTGGATGATGTATTTTGATGCATTGTCATCCGAGGCAATCACAACGTCCGGATTAAAAGACTCAATCATCGCTTTGGCGGTTAAGGCTGCCTTTTTTTTGAATCCCTCATCCGCGTTTCGTTTCGTATCCATATGAAAAGTTGTCATTTTGACATTGGCATCTTTTAAGACGGATTGGATGCCCTCAAGAATGCCATCACTCCAACCGTAGCCCTTATGGTAAGAATCGACATACAAAATCCGGCTCTGGGAATATGCCGTTATTGGAAAAAGAAACAGGCCTATAGCAACAGAAATCAAAAAGCAGTTTTTCATCATACAAAATTCCTTTCAGCCAATTTAAGTCAACACCGATCAACATCCGGGATGAAGATCAATCGCAACCAAGAGATTGTTTATTGATGCTGGCCACACGCAACCGTTTTCCCGCAGAAAAAAATCATTTGAAGAGCGGGCCAATACTGCTACAGTCGATCCTACCCCATGGATTCATGCAAGCAAATTATCGGCAGCTATCATTGAAACATTAGGAATGTAGAGACATTTATTGATCCCCCACATATGAATAGTGGGGGTAATTTGTATGAATTGAGAATGAAGCGTCCATGCAAGACCATAACGATTCAAAAAGATTAAAACAGTCAATAATGGTTCGCCCAAATCCGTTGTGGTGGTTTGGTCAAATCCTGTTGATCGCTGCGGCCTGCTTTTTTGTCTTTTTTGGGATATCTTTGCTGGTTGCTGCCTATCAGCTCAAAGATCCTTTTTCTTTTATCATGACCTTTTTTGCGGCGAATCTGATCATTCTGATCAGCGCTGTGATGGTGGTGGGTTTTGTCATGCGGGCATATCGTAGGCTGAAAGGATACCGCACCCGAACTGCTCAAGACGTCGATAAAAAGAATAATGGTGCCAATTAATCGGTCACTTTTTTACCGCTGGCGCGATACATCCGAACTCTGGCTTTTTCAACGGTGACGATTCCTTCGGTAATGGCATGATCAATGTCTTTAAGAAACAATTCAATCTTTTTTTCGGTATCGATAATTTCCACAATCACAGGCAGGTCTTCGGAAAGTCTTAAAATTTTTGTTGTATGAATCAGGCTATTGGCACCAAAGCCCTGAATCCCTCGCAGGACGGTCGCCCCGGCCATGCCTTTGGACCGCGCCTGTTGAACGATCCATTCATAAAGGGGAATTCGGCCGTACTTGTTGGTTTCTCCGATGAAGATCCTTAACAGCTGTCCATCTTCATTCAATAAAATGGTCATTTGTCCCCCTTATTTGTAACCGTTTTAAAATGAAAGCATCTTTTCCTGCAAAAGTGCTAAATATAGCGTGACAGGGTATGGCCGGCCAACACAGCCCCTAAACCCAGAATAAGACTGATCCCCAAATTGCCAAAGGAGGACAACCATTGCCCGTCCCTGGCCAAGTTAAAGGTTTCCAAACCAAATGTGGAAAAGGTGGTGAAACTGCCTAAGATACCGACAAAAATAAAAGCTCGCCATTCCGGAGAAAAAACCTGACGGCTTTCCATGAGCCCGCCCCCCATACCGATCAATAAACAGCCAACAACATTTACCGTCATGGTCCCTAAAGGGAATGCTGCCGTTTTTATCAGCGTGTGCACTGCACCGGCCACAAGATACCGGAGAATGGCACCAATGCATCCGCCAATACCGATATACAAAATTTTGAGCATATCAATCTCCTTGAGCGCCACCCAGAAAGATCATTGTCCTATTTCTGTAAAAAGCGACAACATACGATATATCCTTTTTGCGACTGCCTTTTGAATAAGAAAAAAAGATGCCGCATGCAATATTTTTTATCTATATAGTCACAATCGATTCTTATAATTAGCATAAAAAAAGAATTTTATTCTTGACAGTCAAATAAAAAAAGAATAAATACGCAAAAAAAAGGAAATATTCGAATGATTGACGATATCAGTCTAAAAATTCTTAGAATTCTGCAAAAAAAGGCACGTATTCCCAATGTGGAAGTTGCCCGGCAGGTTGGCATGGCACCATCT
This sequence comes from Desulfosarcina variabilis str. Montpellier, assembly GCF_048565275.1. Taxonomy (NCBI): domain Bacteria; kingdom Pseudomonadati; phylum Thermodesulfobacteriota; class Desulfobacteria; order Desulfobacterales; family Desulfosarcinaceae; genus Desulfosarcina; species Desulfosarcina variabilis. The sequence goes on from NZ_CP159846.1 coordinate 6,790,922, forward strand.
GCCGTCTTGGAACGAATCCGTAAATTAGAAAAAATAGGCATCATCGACGGCTATGAAGTACGTCTTAATCCAGAGCGATTCGGCAAAAGTCAAGTGGCGTTCATTCATGTTCACACAAGTGGCAATGGAACAGATAAGGCGATCCTAAAAAGCCTTGCGGCCCTGCCCCAGGTACAGGAAATTCATTATGTTTCCGGTGATGACAGCTATTTGCTCAAAGTCAGGGAAACCGACACAAAGGCATTGGGGCGCTTGGTGCGGGAACAGATTGCACCGCTGGGTGGTGTCGTTGCCACCCGTACCGCCATTGTCATGAATACCTTTAAAGAAACCGCCAGAATTCCCATTGACGATCAGGCGCTGAACCGCTGAGTGATCATCCGATAAAAATAATACGAAACAGAAGGGCTATCATGATTCGCATCAATGAGCATTATCTAAAGTTAAAAGCATCCTATCTTTTCTCTGATATCGCAAAACGGGTGACCGCCTACCAACAGCGTCATCCCGACTCACCGATCATCAGACTGGGCATCGGCGATGTTACCCACGCCCTGCCCAAGGCCTGTATCGAGGCCTTTCATCAAGCGGTTGATGAAATGGCCACGGATACGACATTTCGCGGATATGGGCCTGAACAGGGATACGAATTTCTTAGGCAAGCGATCGCCGAGAACGATTTCAAGAGCCGCGGGGCCGACATCAGCACGGATGAAATCTTCATCAGCGACGGTGCCAAATGCGATACTGGCAATATCCAGGAAATTTTCGATATCAATTCGCGGATTGCCATTCCGGATCCGGTGTACCCGGTCTATCTTGACACCAATGTCATGGCCGGTCGTACGGGAGCATTTCAAGATGGCCGCTATGAAGGCATTGTTTATTTGGACAGTCATGCTGAAAACCAATTTATTCCTGATCTGCCATCCGAGCCGGTAGATCTGATCTATCTGTGTTTTCCCAATAACCCCACAGGGGTAACGATTTCATCCGATCAACTTAAAAAGTGGGTTGACTTTGCTGTAGCCAACAAGGCCATCATTTTGTTTGATGCGGCATACGAGGCATTTATCCGTGATGATCGTCTGCCCCATTCCATCTATGAAATCGAAGGGGCAAGGCAGGTGGCCATTGAATTCAGAAGTTTTTCCAAAACGGCCGGGTTTACCGGTACCCGCTGTGCCTACACCGTGGTTCCCAAATCACTTCAGGTAACCACGTCATCCGGAGACAAAATTTCTATTCACGACCTGTGGAACCGGCGTCAGAGCACCAAATTCAACGGTGTTTCCTACCCGGTCCAGCGCGCTGCAGCAGCCACATACAGCAATGCCGGCAAGCAGCAGGTCGCCGAGTTGATCGATGGTTATATGACCAATGCCGCGCTCATTCGCAAATCCATGCAAACCCTTGGTTATGGGTGTGTGGGCGGCGAAAACTCGCCCTACATCTGGGTATCTACCGGCCAGGATTCATGGGGATTTTTCGATATGCTACTGGAGAAGGCCGGCGTGGTGTGTACCCCTGGTGCCGGTTTTGGTAATTGCGGAGAAGGCTACATCCGCATCAGTGCCTTCAACAGCCATGAGAATGTAACGACCGCCTTGGCCCGTATCAGCCAAGCCTTAACCCCCTGAAGAATTGGAATTGCATCATGCCCATGTCCACTGAGTTCGAGAATCGATTATTCCCGCGGCTGGAAGCCATTGTCGACCATTTTGGAACACCATTTCATATCTATGATGAAGCCGGCATTCGTAAAACCGGAGAACAGCTTAAACACGCCTTTGCCGGCATTCCCGGTTTCAGGGAGTATTTTGCGGTGAAGGCCCTTCCCAATCCGGCCATTCTAAAAATCATGGCTGACATGGGATTCGGCTTTGATTGCAGTTCCGAAGCCGAGCTGGTATTGAGCCGAAAAGTCGGCGCCAGTGGTGATGACTTGATGTTCACCTCCAATAACACAACCCGTCAAGAGTTCTCCACGGCCATGACTGACGGAAGCAGTATCATCAATCTGGACGACATTTCACTCATTAACACGCTGCCCACCATACCGGAGCTGATCTGCTTTCGATACAATCCAGGTGAACGGCGCACAGGCAACACCATCATTGGTACCCCGGTGGAAGCCAAATATGGCGTGAGTCACGATCAGCTGATTGACGCCTACGCCGCAGCCATGGATGGTGGCGCCAAGCGATTCGGTCTGCATACCATGCTGGCCTCCAATGAGCGCGATTATACGTATATGGTAGAAACCGCGAAGATGATTTTGGAGCAGGTGGAGCGGATCGGTGAAGCGCTGAACATCCGTTTCGAATTTGTTAATATCGGTGGCGGACTGGGTATTCCCTACCAGCCGAACGACGCGCCTTTGGATTTGGACAGCATGGCCAAAAAAATTGTCACACTATTCGACTCATTCGCTCAGAAAAATGAGTACATGCCAAAACTGTTCATGGAAAGCGGTCGCTATATGACCGGCCCCCACGGGACGTTGGTCACCACCGCCATCAACCGCAAAGAAATCTATCGCACTCATATTGGTGTGGACGCCTGTATGTCGGCCCTCATGCGTCCGGGTATGTACAACGCTTACCACCACATCACCATACCCGGCAAAATAGGAGTCAATTCAACCCAGATGGTTGATGTTGTCGGCTCCCTTTGTGAAAATAATGATAAATTTGCCGTTCAGCGGCCTCTGCCGTCCATTTCCAACGGTGATCTGCTCCTCATCCATGACACCGGTGCCCATGGTCATGCCATGGGGTTTAATTACAATGGCAAATTGCGTCCCAAAGAGTTGTTGCTCAAAACCGATGGCACAATCGAGTTGATCCGCCGTGAAGAACGGCTGGACGACTATTTTTCCACCCTTTCTTTTACCCCGGATGTGCTCCCCATGAAATTGCATCCCCACACGTCAACACTGGCCAATTAAAATAAACCGGAAGTCTCAGCACCATCTGACTGAGATTGACGGTTAGGTGGGACAAACAACATGACGGTCGCCGCAAATATGCGGCGACTTCTTTTTTGTTGTCTCAAGGCTTTAAAAAGAGTATGTAAGTGTTCCATACGCCATGGCCGGAACACGGCAGGTATTTTTTTGACCCGCTAAAGTTATCCATTAGCATGACCGATATCTCTCGTAACAGACGTATACCTATCATCGTATACTGATTTTGATATCCCATAGCTGATTCATTTTGTATTGGTCACAAAAGCAAAGCGCCTAACAAGCAACGCTCCTGCCCTGTTTTGACCAAAACGCTAGCACCAAGGGTTCGTCTGCCTTCTGAAACAGATCAACAACCATATGGATGCGAGGCTATCCCTTGTTTATTTTTCTTGGCGCCCCATAAAATGACCTCGGACGCACCAGGGACCAAGATTGTCAATGTTTTGCGAAAACATCATTGACTTAATCCAACCGTGCTGGTTTATATGCGGCCAACACAACCAAGGAGAACCCATGGATGATTTTTTGCACAATCTAAGAAGTGGAAAACTGAAGCAGACCGATCGTGGCCGAAGAGACTACTCGGACTATAAAGGTCCCCAGCGACGGGTCAATAGTGATCGCCGCAAAACAGATTACTATGCCAAAGTTACCAATGAGAATTTTGCGCTGATCAAGGAAGCGTTGGATGCCCTTTCAGTAAGCCAGAAGCGCATTGCCGATGCCATGGCGGAAAGGGGAAAAACCGAAGCCCGCATTGCTGATGCATTAGAAAACATCGCCAAAATGATGGAAGGACGTCACCTGGAAACGGAAGAAGCGATATCCCAACCCGACGAGACGTCCAATATGGAGAGTGAAGCGCCTCCACATCCATCTGAAATGGCAACGGAATCGTCAGCCATTGATGTAGACGACGAAGGCGACGGCGCTGAAAGCCAACCCGATTTGATCAGTATTATCTCAACCATGCGAGATCAAGGTACAAGTTGGGAAAAAATCGCCCGTTACGTTGATGAACAAAATATCCCCACCGTGTCCGGCAAGGGGAAATGGAGAGGCCCGGCAATAAAAAAATACTGGTTGACCAACGCCTAGCCCCAAACTCGAAAAGCCTATGGCAAACTGACGATGCCATCACCACAACACCACAAGCCTGATGGTTGCATTAGCCGGCAGATTCGCTTCAGATATCTATCAAGCCATGCCCCGGTACCAAGCAAGGGTGTCGATCAACCCCTGTCGAAGTCTCATCTGGGGCTGATACCCCAGTACATTTTCAATTTCACTGATGTCGGCGACAGACTCATGGATGTCACCGGCTCGCGGTGGCTCAAAAACAGGATCGATCTTTCTGTTGGAAAGCTCACCAACCAGCTGCCATAAATTTAAAATTTGAATTGATGAACCGGTTCCCACATTGAAAACGCGTCCGGCTGCCATGGGGTGGGTGGCAGCCAGCAGATTGGCATTTATGACATCTTTGACATAGACAAAATCCCGTGATTGGCTGCCATCGCCGTATATGGTCGCCGCCTGATCCCTGGCCACTTTGCTCATAAATATGGATATCACTCCGGAATAAGGAGACGATGGATCCTGCCGTGGCCCAAACACATTAAAATATCTGAGACAAACGGTTTCCAAACCATAGAGTCCACCGAAAACCGAAGCATAATACTCTCCGGTGAGCTTTTGTACTGCGTAGGGGCTTAAGGGGCATGGCTTCATGTTCTCAGTTTTGGGCATTTGTGGATCATCACCATAAACCGCGCTGGAACTGGCCATCACCACACGCCGCACCCCTTTTTTTCGGGCGGCATCGAGTACCCGAACCGTTCCCAGATCATTCACCTCGCAAGAAAAAGACGGATCTTGCACCGACTGGGTAACTGAAACTAACGCTGCTTGGTGAAAAACCACATCGCATGCCGTGGTCACTTGGTCGAGGATGTCAGCATCACGAATGTCACCTTCAACGAACGTAATCTTGCTTCCAAGGTGTTTAATATTACGGTGATGTCCGGTAGAAAGATTATCAAGCACGGTTACCCTGCTGCCGCCCGCTACCAATGCCTCCACCAAATGGGAGCCAATAAAGCCAGCCCCCCCAGTTACCAGTGCATGCCGGATCTTTTGCATATCAATGCCTTTCTTTATCCACTCGACGCAAAAAAGGGTCTTGCGAGCATCTACCCTGTTGCGCTACAAAAAAAAGAACCGTTTATCGTTTACCACCCATTGCCATGAAACCCAACCCACCCATTGTCTGCCGTAAGTGCAAATTCTATTTCATTACCTGGGACCCACAACGGCCCCACGGTTGCAAAGCCATGAATTTCAAAAGCCGACGGCCGCCGCATCTTGTCGTCCGCCAGACCTCAGGAAAGGAATGTATGAATTTTATCCCCAGGGAAGATGTCAACGATGATGGCATAAGATAATTCGAAATGCAATGTGCAGGATAAAAGGATTATGCGATTGCCTTCCTTGACGGACGTTCCGTTTGTATTAATTTTATCTCAATTGCTAAATTATCTATATCCAAATTAAATGAGGCGCCATGCAACCGACTGCTATCCAGCTAAAATTATTTGCCGCATTGACTCAGATGGCACCTGAAAATGCCAATCAGCTTCCCATAAAACCAGGCATCTCTGTGAAAGAACTGTTGGAGGAACTGAATATTCCATCCATCAAGGCTCATCTGATTTTTATTAATGGTGTAAAACAGTCATTAGACACCCAACTCCATGGTGGAGAACGGGTGGGGATTTTCCCACCGGTTGCCGGTGGATGACGCATGCAAAAAGCGCTCTCACACCATGTTCAATCGATTGCCCGACAAGTATGTTTAGATGATGGTACCCCCCTTTTAATCATCAATCTAACAGACGTCAAACGCATTGCCCAGAAACTGGGAATCAAGCAAAGACAGGTAGAGATCGCTGCCTTAAGCGACAATATCCTTCCCGAGCGGTATCTTCGCAACATGAAAACGCTTTCCATCGCCGATCAACTCAGATTGGTTGAATCTAGCGTAGGTGTGGTTGGGTTAGGTGGCTTGGGGGGGCTGCTGAGCGAAACATTGGCGCGCATGGGAATCGGGTGTTTGCATTTGATCGACGGGGACGCTTTCGAACCTCACAATCTCAATCGACAGCTGCTCAGCCGGGCGGACAATATTGGCGTATCAAAGGCAGCGGCCGCTGCGATGCATATCAAGGCCATCAACCCCGGGATAAAAATCATTTCCACCAACACCTTCCTGACCCAGGAAAACGCCGACCGTTTAATCAATCAATGCAGCCTTGTGGTGGATTGCCTGGATACCATTGAATCTCGATTCACGCTCCAATGGGCCGCAAAGCGCGCCGGCATCCCCATGGTGTCTGCAGCCATCGCCGGCATGTCCGGCCACATCACCACCATCTACCCTGAAGACATAGGACTCGAATCCATTTATGGACCACCAGAGCAACTGAATATCTCCAAGGGAGCGGAAACGCACTTGGGGTGTTTGGCCATAGCGGTCAATCTGGTGGCCTCCCTTGAATGTGCCGAAGCCGTAAAAGTATTGCTGGGCAAGGCAGGGACACTAAAAAACACCTTACTGGTGATCGATCTGACCGATTACACATTCGAAACCCTGCGTCTGGCCTGATGATTATGAACGTATAGTCAAATCGCCTTGACCCAACGGATCGACGATGGTACACCACGTTACGTCTTTACTGACACAAAGGAAGGTTGACCCTGTGAATAGAATACGGATTCGAGACCTCGATCGACAAGACGCCGCAGATGTAATGAATATCTGCACTTCCATCGTTCGAAAACCCATGGATGTTGATTTTAATGCGCTGATCAAAAAACACGTTCAAAATGAAAACGATATTTGCCTTGTTGCCGAACATGAGGGCCAGGTCATTGGATTCATGATCAGCTATATCCTTGGCTTTGGTTTTGGTATAGAAAAAAGCGCCTGGATCGCCACATTCGGGGTAGATCCAAATTTCATGGGGCAAGGAATTGGTGAGCAAATGGCCCATGAGATTTTCACCCGTTACAAAAAAATGGGCATTGGACGGATTTACACCACCGTGCAATGGGACTCCACCGACCTCCTCTCATTTTTTAAAACACTGGGATTTGACCGCAGCAATCACATCAACCTGAAAAAAACATTTTAGTCTTTTTAGGTTGGCCATGCCATCAATCCGATAATCCATCCTTGATTTTCTTTCTTTGGACGCTCTCTTTTACTTTATTTTTAAGAATTTTTTTTCCTAATGGCATATCCATCGCTCCCCCCCCTTTTTCCTTCATATTCCGTAATATATTGTAATAATATTATATTTTAACATACACAGATAAAACAAAATAATTGGTCCGCTTTTTGATAGGAGGGGTTTCAAGAAAGGTGGACATGAATTACGATGAAACATGGATCAATTATCGCGTTTATATTTGTCATTATTGTTATTTTTCATTCTCCGGCAGTAGCCTTGGAAAGCACTGCAGCGTTGGAGAGCAAAGCACTTCAGGCCTGGATGGCCCGGCTGTCGGCAACGGATGCTAAAGGCCAGAATCTTTATTCGGCAGTGGCACGGTTCTATCAACAGGTGGGGTATCATCCGGTCTGGACCGGCCCGGATGGCTTGCTGCCCGACGGGGAAATGTTGCTCCAGACAATTACCCAAGCCTCGACAGCGGGCCTTGATTTAGATAACTATCTACTCCCAGGCCGGTCCAACGCATGGGTTGATTATACTCAGGCGTCTGATCCTGGGTTCCCAAAAGCAATAGCATCTTATCTTCGGTCAGACGTCATGCTTACCGAAAAAATACTTCGCTATGCCTACCATGTATACCAGGGCAGTGTCATGCCGGAACAGATTTACCAGTCATGGCTGGCGCCCAAAAGGCCAACGTCCCGGGATATCCCTGTCGCGTTGGCGCAGTCGGTCAGAGACGATTGCTTGGGCGCCTTTATCGAATCATTGCATCCCCGGTCAGAGGCGTATAAGCGCCTTCGCAACGCTCTGTTACAGTATGAAATAATCAGGCGCAGCGGCGGTTGGTTTCCAATTGACAAAGGTCCGACGCTGCGAATCGGCGACAAGGGGCCTCGGGTGGCCATGCTCAAATATCGCTTAAAACTTACCGCTGACGGGTTTGAGGATGCGCCCATAGAAAACGATCGATTTGATGAAAACCTTGCCTCGGCGGTCAAACATTTTCAGCACCGTCATGGGCTTGAGGAAGATAGCCTTGTGGGTAAAGAAACCTTGGCCGAATTAAACGTTCCGGTTGAAAAACGTATCGATCAGCTGCAATTGAGCATGGAACGATGGCGCTGGTACCCGGACAGTCTTGGCGATCGATTTCTCATGGTCAACATCCCTGCCTTTACGCTGACAGTCGTTGAGTCAGGAAGCCGTGTGGATCGTATTCCCGTGATCGTGGGTAAAAAGAACCGTCAAACGCCGATTATGTCCGATCAAATGACCTATATTGAATTCAACCCCTATTGGAACATTCCTCAAAAAATCGCCCGCAAGGATATTCTGCCCAAAATCAAACATGATCCTGCCTATCTGATCAATCAGGGCATCCGGGTTTTCGACAGCTGGGATCAACATGCCCAGGCGTTGGATCCGACCGGTATCGACTGGAACAAACTATCGGCAAACTATTTTCCCTACCGGTTGCGTCAGGACCCATCCCGCCACAATGCGCTGGGTCAAATCAAGTTCATGTTTCCCAACGCGAAAAGTATTTACATACACGACACTCCTGGAAAATCATTGTTCAGCCGGCAGCAGCGGACTTTTTCCTCTGGTTGCGTGCGTATCGAAACGCCCTTCACCTTGGCCTTCGAATTATTAAATGACCAAGGTTGGAATCAGGATCGACTGAAAACCGTGACCGGCCGTGAAAAGCCGGTATCCGTGGTTCTTAAAGAACCGATACCGGTCCATTTGGTGTATTTCACGGCCTGGGTGGACGAAGATCAGACGGTGAATTTCCGCAAGGATATCTACGGGCATGACGCGCGTCTTTTTCAGGCCCTCCACCATCCGGAGCCGGCCCACCGACTGTAACAAGTCAGTGCCAATCTTTGAGTGATCCATTGGCCACACAACATATTGTATTGATGAAGGCATTGACACACAAATGCCAGCCCGTTATACTCCTTATGCAAAAATAAGGAGTCAGCAATGAAAACGATATTGGTCACCTGCTTGGTATTTATCGCAACAACTGGATTGGCCGCCCAGACGTTCTCTCCTGGCAGTTGGCAAGACACACCGGATCCGATTGCAAGTACGGACGCGGTTGTAGGCGGCGAGCTGTCGCTTTTTGCCGGACAATACCCCAAAAGTTTTAACTACTATCTGGACAACAATGCCTTTTCCTCCGAGCTATTCGGCACCATGTACGAAACCTTGCTGGGACGAAATCCCATCACGCTTCAGGAAGAACCCGGGCTGGCAAGCCAATGGACGATCTCCGATGACAAAAAGACCTTTACGTTTCAGATAGATCCCCGGGCACGCTGGAGCGACGGCAAACCGGTGACCGCCCATGATGTGCGCTGGACCTTCGACACCATCATGGACCCCAAAAATCTGACCGGGGTCCATAAGGTCAGCCTGGAGACATTTTATCCACCGGAAGTCTTAGATACCCATACCATTCGTTTCAAAGCTAGGGCGGTGCATTGGCGCAACCTGCTTTCGGCCGGCGGTCTACAGGTCTTGCCCAAACACATTTACAGCGGCAAGGACTTCAATAAAATCAATTTTGAATTTCCCGTGGTATCCGGGCCTTATAGAATCGGTACAATCAATGAGGGGATCTTTGTCACCTTAAACCGGCGCGACGATTATTGGAACCGTAATGCCAAACGCCTGCAGGGCGTCGGTAATTTTAAAACGCTTAAATACAATTTCTTTGCCGAACGATCCAATGCCTTTGAAGCCTTTAAAAAAGGCAAGATCGATATTTATCCCGTGTATACATCCCGCCTCTGGATGAAAGAGGCGCGCGGTAAAAGCTTCGACATGAACTGGATTATCAAGCAGAAAATCTACAATCATCAACCCCAGGGATTCCAGGGCTTTGCCATGAACATGCGCAAATTCCCCTTTGATGACCGTCGCGTGCGCCAGGCCATGGCCCACCTGCTGGATCGTGAGAAGATGAACCGCACGTTGATGTACAACCAGTACTATCTGCACAAATCATACTTCGAGGATCTTTACACCAAAGACAATCCATGCCCCAATCCGCTGATCCCCTTTGACAAAGCCAAGGCACGGGAACTGCTGCGCCAGGTCGGTTGGGTCGCCAATCCCAAGACCGGGTTGCTGGAAAAAAAGGGTCGAAAATTCTCCTTTCAATTTTTAACCAGGGATCAAACCAGCGATAAATTCCTGGCCATTTATGCCGAAGATCTCAAAGATGTGGGCATTGAGGTAAAAATCGATCGCAAGGACTGGGCCGCCTGGGCGCGGGACATGGACGAATTCAACTATCAGATGACCTGGGCTGCGTGGGGTGCCATCGTGTTCAAAGACCCGGAAGGCATGTGGGCTTCTAAAGAGGCGGATCGCAAAGGCGGCAACAACATCACCGGATTCAAGAATGCCAAGGTTGACGAACTGATCGAAAAACAAAAAACGATCTTTGATGTTCAAAAACGCCATGCCATGGTGCGGCAGATCGATCAGATAATCTATCAAGACTACCCTTATGTGCTGCTATGGAATATCAATTGCGTTCGGCTCTTATATTGGAATAAATTCGGCACCCCCGACACGGTCCTGTCCAAATATGGCGATGAACGCAGCGCCTATTTCTACTGGTGGCTTGACGAAGATTCCAAGGCCGATCTGGCCGATGCCATGCAGTCGGCCGTCCCCTTGCCGCCCAGAGATCCCTCAATCATTTTTGATGAGCGATTTTAAGCCATAATTAACGCGCTATCGATGACACCAGACCTGATGATCCGGAGTTCCCTGCGGTTGGGGTGGATGGTCACGGCAGGTCTCGTCGGCTTTCGCGCATATGCCGTAAAACGGGCATCCGCTGACCGCTACAGGGTCTGAGAAATCTTCCTCATCGAAGTCCTCCTCCCCCGTTGGCTGCTCGCCCACCACCGGTACGGCGGCAATCAGCTTCTGGGTATAGGAGTGCAGTGGATTGGCGATCACCTTGTCGGTAATCCCCATTTCGACCAAACGGCCGCGGTGCATGACCGCCACACGGTCGGCGATATGGCTGACCACACTCAGATCGTGTGAGATAAAAAGATAGGATAGCCGGTGACTGTCGCGCAGATCCATGAGCAGGTTGATGATCTGCGCCTGCACCGACACATCCAGCGCACTGACCGGTTCATCGCAAACCACAAAAGCCGGCCGCAATGAAATGGCGCGGGCAATGTTGATGCGCTGGCGCTGGCCTCCGGAGAATTCATGGGGATAGCGGTAGACCGCATCTTCATTGAGTCCGACCTCCTTGAGCAATCGCGCGGCATGCGCTTTTCGCGATCCCTCGAGCAGGTTGAACTCCCTTACTCCTTCGGTGACGATATCAAGGATGTTCATACGCGGGTTGAGCGAAGACAAGGGATCTTGAAAGATGATCTGCATGCGCCGGCGAAGTTCTCTTTGCGCCTTGGGCGTCAGACCGGCAATATCTTGTCCGTCAAAGACAATCTTGCCGCCATGCGGTTGCTCGAGCCCCATCAGGGTTCGGCCGAGGGTGGTTTTGCCGCAACCCGACTCACCCACCAAACCAAGGGTCTCCCCATAACCGACCTGAAAGGAAACGCCGTCGACCGCCCGCACATGGTCAACCGTGCGGGACATAATCCCGCGCTTGATTGGAAACCAGGTCTTCAGATCAGTTACGCTGAGCAACGCTTGTGGATGATCAGATATCGGCATTGTTATTCCAGACGGCCCTCAACCAGCTTGCGGGCAACGAAACAAGCGGCCTGATGGCCGCCATTTTCAATGTTTTCAAGTGTGGGCGCTTCGGCTGCACATCGATCAACAGCATACGGGCAACGATCCCGGAAATGGCAGCCGCTTGGATAGTTAAAAGGCGATGGCACATACCCCGCAATGGCGGGCAGACGCTTGCTGCTTCCAAACAGGGTCGGGATCGATTGCAAAAGCCCGCGCGTGTAGGGATGGGCGGGATGCTCGAAAATTTGTGCCTTGGTTCCGGATTCAACTATAGTCGAGGCATACATCACCAGCACCCGGTCGCACATTTGCCAGACCACCCCCATATCGTGGGTGATCAACAAGATCGAGGTCTTCTCTTTTCGCATCTTTTTGATCAAATTAAAGATCTGAGCCTGAATGGTAACATCCAATGCCGTTGTCGGTTCATCGGCGATCACCAACGCCGGATCCTGCATCAGGGCCATGGCAATCATCACACGCTGCTGCATCCCCCCGGAAAGCTCGTGCGGATAAGCTTGCATGCGTTGCTCCGGATCGGGGATGCGCACCTTGGCCAGCCACTCCCGGCCGATTTGCATGGCCCGCTGCTTGTCCATATTGCTGTGCAATTGCAACACTTCGGCCAACTGCTGACCGATACGCTGCAAGGGCGACAATGCCGACAACGGCTCCTGAAAAATCATACTGATCGCGCGCCCTCTGATCCGGCGCATCGCTTTGATGTCCAGTGCCAAGAGGTCAGAGCCGTTGAACACGATTTTACCGGAGGTAATTTTCCCCGGTGGCGATGGGATCAGGCGCAAAATGCTCAGGGCACAAACCGATTTCCCGCACCCCGATTCGCCCACCAGCCCCACAATTTCACCGCGATTGACATGCAAGGAGACATCATCAACCGCCACAAACCGACCCTCATCAGTTGCAAAACTGACCGTCAAGTCGTCAACCTTAAGTAGTTCAGCACCCATTATTCCAGCCTGGTATAACGTTTCGGATCATAAGCGTTGCGGACCCCCTCACCGATAAATACGCCCAAGAGCATGACCACAAAGAGCGCCAGGGAAGGATAAAGGATCAGCCACCACGCCCATCGATATTCCTGAGCCTGAAAAAGCAGTTCCCCCCAGCTGGGTGTTGGCGGCGGCAGACCAAAGCCCAAATAATCCAAGGCAGCCAAGGCACCGATGGCGCCCACCAGTGAGAAAGGGAAAAACGTAATCACGGGGATCAAACCGTTGGGTAGAATGTGGCGAAAAATGACCTTGGCAGAGGAAATTCCCATGCATTTGGCCGCCTCGACAAAAGGCTGCTTGCGCAGGCGTAAAAACTCGGCCCGCATATAGTAGGATATTCCGATCCAGTTAAAAATCCCATAACAAATAAGCAGCAGCATAAAACTGCGCCCGTAAACCGAACCGAGCAAAATCATGATATACAAAAAGGGCAACGCACTCCATATCTCGATCAGGCGTTGACCGGTGATATCAATCAACCCACCGTAGTAGCCCTGCAACGCACCGGCGATAATCCCCAAGACATAGGAAATCAGAACGAGTAGCAAGCCAAACGTCATGGAGGTTCGCAAACCATAAAGAATGCGTGCCAGCACATCCCGGCCGGCCCCGTCCAACCCCATCCAGTGGCCCTTGACCGGTCTGAAAGGAAAATGCACATCTTCCTTGAAAAAACTCGCCACGTAGGCGCTACCGTCGATGGTCAGTTTGTATGGCTCCACCGGGGCTTCAAAGCGCAGGGCGATCATCCGGCGCAATGCCTCTTTTTCTTCATCGGAAATCCGGTCCCACACTTCAGAAAGAGAAGTTGCGTCGTCACTTTCAATCTCAAGGCTGCGATTGAAAGCCAGCTGGGTGCTTCGTTTTTCCTTTGATCCAGCCGGCATCAGTTCACGAATCGTTAAGCGAACTGTCTTTGGGGACTGGCGTCGTTTTCGAAATGTTGAAAGTGCTATGTTCATTGGCTTTTCGCCGAAGTCTTGAATGGTCCGCGACAGGCGTGGGGCGTCCTGGTTTGCAAAGCGCCGGGCAATGGCGTTTTTGACATCGGCGGGCAGCTCAAAATAGGTTTCAACCGACTGGCCGCGCAATGCGTTATCCGTCTGATCAAAAACAGCGCCGACCCGGAAGGCGCGTTTGATGTTGAAATCATGGCGAATATCAAGGGTTCCAACCATGGGTTGGCGGGCAAACTGGAGGGTCACCCGATCCGCCACCTGGACATCCTGATGATCCAGGCTGGCTAAGGGGCCGTGGGGCAACAGGGTAAACACCATATAGTTTTCCGGATGATCTTTGAATGCGGGGCTCTGATTGATATGCCAATAGTCCGGCCTAGTCAGTTTGCCGCTGCCGGTAAATGTGTCGTCCGGATAGAATTGAAGGACCGGGAAATAAGACTTGCCGTTGAAATGTACAACCAACGGCGCGCTGTTGCAGATCAGCTCGGCCCCCAGGCTCAGGGCGTAGAGCCCAATTAAAATCCAAAATGAGAAATAGGCCCGCTTGAGTTCCTTAAAACGCTTCAGGCGCTTGAGCGCCAATGGATTTTTAATCAACCTGGAAAACATAGGCCTCAGTTTTCGCGAAAGGTTATCCGTGGATCAATAATCACATACAAAAAATCAGACAAAATATTACCCAGAAGCCCCAAAAGCGCGGTTAGCGACAAAATCCCCATAAACACCGGATAGTCCCGGCCCACGATGGCCTCAAGGCTCAGCCAGCCCATGCCTGGAATTTCAAAGACCTTCTCAATAACCACCGACCCGGCAAACATAACCGTTAAAATTGAGCCAAACCCCGTGGCAATGGGAATCAAGGCGTTACGCAGGGCATGCACCCAGATGGCCCGGGTAAAGCTGCCGCCCTTGGCCAGCACGGTGCGGATATAATCCTTGTTGATCTGTTCAAGCAGGGAATTTTTCATCAACAGGGTCAAAATGGCAAAATTACCGATCATGTAGCACAAGACCGGTAAAAACATGTGCATGAAGATATCCTTTACTTTCCCCCCCAAAGACAGGTCCGCAAAATTCGCTGAATAAAACCCCGAAACCGGAAAGATGTCCCAGGCCCATTCCACCGTCCCGCAAAACAGCATTTTCAAAACCATACCAAAAGCAAAGGCCGGAATGGCGTAACCGATGAAGACCACCACGCTGGAAAAAAGATCGAATACCTGATCGTGTCGCAACGCCTTTAATATCCCGAGTGGTACACAGATGAGATAGGATAAAACAAAACCTGTGATGCCAAAAATGAGTGAAACCTTAAATCGTTCTTTAATGACCTGCCAGGTGGTTTTATTGGGAAATTTGTAGGACGCCATCTGCATCCCCAGCCGGTCACCCACCAGCCATTTCCAGTAGCGCTTGTAAAAAGGCTGATCAAAGCCAAAATGGGCTTCAAGGGCCTTGCGTTGCGTCTCGGTTATTGATGCCCGGGCATCGGCACCGCCTCCGGCTTCACCACTGCCGAGCCCTTTCATTTTAACGATCGCCTGTTCCACAGGTCCGCCGGGAACAAACTGAATCAACGTAAAACAGAGCAGCGTAATCCCGATGAATGTCGGCACCACCAGGATCAATCTGCGAATAAAATAATCCAACCGTTCCATACCGTCCTCGTTGCGTCATCGGACGCCTTTAGCTGACGATAAACCGAAGTGGGTAAAGCTTACCACCTTTTGAGAACTAAGCAGAAAGAGAAAATCCGTTTCGTTTACGGAAGTCTGAAATTCATGATAAAGATTAAGTAAAAGCGCGGTCGAAGTCAAGAATAAGCCCATTGCTGTACCGGCGGATAACTTGACTTATCAATATCGGGCAATACGTTTTCCTGCATGGCGCCGGCCCATTTCACCATGTTCATCATCCTCACGAAAGGATTGTTTGCATATGATTGAACAGAATCTTTCCACGCCCAAGCAAGAAATTGATGCGCGCATCCAAAAATTCCAACGCTGGCTGGTGGCGGAAGAAATCGATGGCGCGATGATCTTACAAAATGCCGACCTGTTTTACTTCGCCGGCACCATTCAGCAAGCCCATCTTTATATCCCGGCCCAGGGCCGTCCCCTGCTCATGGTACGCAAGAGTTTTAAACGGGCCCAGACGGAATCCCCTTTAGAGACCATTGTTCCCCTGCCCCGCCCAAAGGAGATCATGGCCATCCTTAACGATCATGGTCTGCAGCCGCCGAGCGTGATGGGCATGGAGCTTGATGTGCTGCCCGCCAACCACTATTTTTCCTACACCCGATTGTTTACCGGCACTCAAATTCGGGACATTTCCATGGGCATTCGCATGCTCCGGTCCATCAAGTCGGACTACGAACGATCGCTGATCCGCGAGGCGGCCGCCCTTTCCGATCAAGTGGCTGAACTGGTGCCGGGCTTGATCAGGCCGGGTATCACTGAAATTGAACTGGCCGGGCTGATCGAGGCTCAGGCCAGGCGCCTGGGGCATCAGGGCGTGATCCGCATGCGGTTGTGGGGGGCGGAAATGTTTTACGGGCACCTCATGGCCGGTCCCGCTGCTGCCGTGCCCAGTTTTCTGGCATCGCCCACGGGCGGCGCGGCGGTCAATGCGGCGGTGGCCCAAGGGCCCAGTTTCCGGAAAATCCAGGCCCACGAACCGATCCTGGTCGACTACATGTTTGCCTGGAAGGGATATCTGAGTGACCACACCCGGATTTTTACCATTGGTACGCCCCCACCCGATCTGGTGGACGCCCATGCCCTTATGCTGGACCTGCAGGCACAGATTAAAGCCATGGCAACGCCCGGCACAATCGCCGGCGATCTGTACGAGGCGGCTGTAAAGATCGCCAATCAAAAGGGGGTGGGCGATCATTTCATGGGTGTCGGGAAGAACCGCATTCGCTTCATTGGCCACGGTATCGGCCTGGAGGTGGATGAATTTCCTTTTCTGGCCAGCGGTCAAAAACTGCCTTTGCAGGAAAACATGGTCGTTGCCCTGGAGCCCAAATTGATCTACCCGGGAATCGGCGTCGTCGGGATCGAGAATACCCATCTGGTCACCCCATCCGGTTTAGTATCGTTGACCCATGCCAAGGAGCAAATCGTTTCGGTCTAATGAAGACGGATTCGTAACAAGCCCGATATCGGCGTTACGCGTATCCTTCGTCACTGCGGAGTACGAAAAGTACGCCTCATTCCTCAGGATTCGCAAGCCTTGATCTCGGGCTTGTTACGAATCCGTCCGAACGGGAATTTTTTACGAGTTCATCAATGAAGATTTGAACACGAAAAGGGAGCAGACATGGGCCTGCTCCCTCTTTTGTGGCTTAATCGGATATAAAAAATATTAACGTTTGGAGAACTGGAACCGTGCGCGAGCACCTTTTTGCCCGTATTTCTTGCGCTCTTTCTCCCGTGGGTCGCGCTTGACAAATCCAGCGCGTTTCAAGGCCGGACGCAATTCGGGATCGAAAAGAATCAGTGCTTTGGTAATACCGTGACGCACGGCACCGGCCTGACCGGAGATCCCCCCACCGTGAACTTTGATTTTGATATCAAACGCATCCATGTTATTGGTCAGACTCAACGGCTGACGCAATATGGTCCGCGCCGTTCCAACGGTAAAGTATTCGTCGGCGGGTCGATCATTCACCGTAATGGCACCCGTTCCGGGTTTGATCCACGTTCGTGCGATGGCGTTTTTGCGTTTTCCGGTAGCGTAATACAATTTTTCTGTTGCCATGAAACTCCCCAGTCGTCGATCTTGCTTTCTTTTTGATTAATCTTGTGGGTATTAGACGCTCATTGATTCCGGCTGCTGGGCCTCATGGGGGTGCTGGTCGCCGGCATAAACCTTCAGTTTCTTGAATATTTTTCGGCCCAGGCGATTTTTGGGAAGCATTCCCTTCACAGCAAACCGAATCACGTCTTCGGGCCGCTTTTCGATCAATTTTCTGGCCGTGATCGTTTTCAAACCGCCGATGTATCCACTGTGGCGATAATAATTTTTCTGATCCATTTTTTTGCCGGTGAGAACCACTTTTTCGGCATTGATCACCACTACGGAATCACCGAGATCCGCATGCGGTGTGTATAGCGGATTGTTCTTACCGCGCAGCGTGGCGGCGACTTTGGATGCCAAGCGGCCAAGCACGGCGCCTTCGGCATCGACAACCCACCACTTGTTCTCATTATCTGCGTTTGTTCCACTGTAAGTATATTTTTTCACCGTTTAGCTCCTGTTCGTTTCATAGAATCTGGGTTTATTATTAGAAATAATGGTGGGTGTCAAGGAAAAAGTTTTCCGTTCAGCAATTGTAATTATGCCATGTCAAACCTTCCGATTACGAGCACCGCATAGCTTAAGCACGAGCACGACGTGCATTGGCGTTTTTCGTGCTCATGCTCGTGCTCGTAATCGTAATCGAGCACCATTTTTTACTATCGATCGAAGAAATTCCCGCTGAAAACCTTCAAAATTACAATTGCTGTTCACCGTTATCGCCACGGCTTCAAAGCCGGCAAGGACCGCCACCCTAAGATAAAATTTATTTTTTACCGCGGCCCTTGCCCTGTTGCGGCCCTTTACAGCTTACCCTGGCGTCCAGCCGACCGCCTGCTTCGACGACCAAATCGCCACAACTGATTTCACCTGAACAATTCCCGGTTGCCAGAATCACCAATTGTCCTGAAATGTCCAACTGGCCCTCAAACTGACCGCCAATGGTCATGGTCTGCGCTTTGGTCTGCGCAGTGACATGTCCTTCTTCACTGATGACAACACTCTCCCCGCTCAATGTTCCCTTCACAGATCCTTTAACGACCAAGTTTCCCCTGCCCACCAGGGATCCGTCAACCGTCATGCCTTTGTCGATAATGGAAAACTTGTTGTCATCGTTTTTCACATTGACGCTCCTTTCCTATCGATTAACGATTCAGACGGACGGGATAGGCTTTTTCCAAAAGCATGCCGCCATCCATACCAAAAACATAAACAACCGCATTGTCGAACACTGACGGATCGTTTTCCGTGGACGCCTCGATGGTCATGTTTTTGAATCGGGAAATCTTGAAAGGCTTGCCTTTCGCAGGGTACGGTTTGCCGCTCATCATGGCGCCATCGGGCAAGGCCAGCCACGTCTCGGGACTGATTTGCTCATTTTTTAACACCACCACACAGCGACCGGTAACGGGAGAAGAACGGGAACCGGTGTTACTGACCTGAAACATAGCCCGGAGGATTTTCGTCGACGTGTCGTACTGCATCTTGAAACGATCCACAGCAATGGTCAATTCGGCAGCTTCCCCGCCAACGGCGGTTTCGGATCCGGATGGAGCCAGCGACAGGGCAATGGGAAAATCTTTTTCCAAAAGGATCGCCCCGGCATCATCGAAAACATAGACGGTGGCCGTGGTGAAGGAATCAGATCGGGTGCCAACGGTCGTTTCCATGTCCATGTCAATGAAACGAGAAATTCTAAAGTTGTTGCCCTTCTTTGGGTCGATCTTGCCGTCTACCAGAGCATCATCCGGCAACCCCATCCACGTGTCTGCATCGGCGGGATCACTTTTCAGTGCCACAACGCACCACCCCTTTACCAGAGAAGATCGCGGGCCAGTGTTGCTTACCCGGAAGGTTGCCTTCACGCGGCCTTGGGAAGCGCTGTGATCGAGTTTCATTTCGCCAACGGCAATCGTTGGCGGTTCGATGGTTGGGGCTTTCCTTTCCAAATGGATATCGCGGCCCGCAACTTCCGGAACAGCAGATGCTGTCGGCTCAATGGCACGCTCGCTGGCCTGAACCAAAGCAGATTTTTGATTGGCTGCCGATACCCGTTGTTCTTGTTCATCCGCTGTGATTGCGTTCGGTGTCTGGGGCGCATCTGCTGTTTGCTCAGTCTTTGCCAAGGCGGTAGGCAGCTGACGATCGGGAACCGGCAAGCCGGCCTTTTCCATGCGGGCCTCGGCCAGTATCAGTTCAGTAATCACAATTTCATTTTCACTTTTATAGCGGGCCGCCTCCTCCCTGGCCAGGGCGAGCTGATCAATCGTTTGTCGGTGGCTGATCTTTTCCTCGGTCAGCAACCAGCCCAGTCCGGCACAACCCACCCCCGCAACGATCAATAAAACAAGCAGGGTCAGCGCAATCCCTTTAATATGCTTGAAAGGAATGATTCGTCCATCATCGGCGACCAGCAAAAGCTGCCATCGCTTTTCAGGTGTAGTCATGAATCAGGCTTCCTTTTGGATAGGGTGCACCGCCATCAGGATTCACCGTATCCAATGCGTTAGTCTTTAATGGTTACAGTTACCCGGACCGTATCCTTTTTATCAACGCCCAACAGGTGATGCGCACTGCCGCAGTTGACCGAAATCTCAAGCAACCCACGGCTGCCAACGATGGCCAGGGGCATGTGTTGCGCGCCTTGCTGGTAGTCCGTTGCGATGCCGTGAATGCATCGCTTGGCCAATTGCACATAAATGGCCGAGCCCGGGAATCGGTGCTGCAATTGCTCGAGAGCAATTTGATCGATGTTGGTCAGAAGGTTACCAAAACGGTCGATGGCCACCACCTGGCCTTCAATCACGTGCCTGGATGGAAAACGGCATCGGGGAACAACACCGGTTACCATCGTATGTCGGTCAACAATCGGTCCCAGTTGATGCAAATCCAATCCACAGGCCAGATGCGCGGCCACTGGCGCAAAGATATCCCGTCCATGAAACGTTTGACTCACCGGGCTTAAAAAGTACCGCTTATTTTCGACGGAAACGACCGTTGCATCCGTTTGAACGTCCAGCACCCGCTCCAACAACCCGTTGTCCGGCGCTAAAAAACGATGACCGGCCGCTTCCACAGCCAGGATGCGGCGCCCGCTGCCGACGCCCGGGTCCACGACCGCCACATGGATCGTACCGGACGGAAAAAAGGAAAACGCTGCGGCGAGAATAAATGCGCCATGGACCACATCCTGGGGATCGATTTGATGGGTAACATCCACCGTCCGAACATCGGTGTGGATACCGGCAATAACCCCCTTTATCACGCCGACATACTCGTCATCGAGCCCAAAATCGGTTAAGAGGGTAATCAATGCCATACATATCACCTTTTTAGAAAAGCTTTTGCTGAACCGCGATGCCCAAATGGTGATAGGCCGTCTCCGACACCCGGCGCCCTGAAGACGTCCGGATGACCATGCCGATTTTTAAAAGATACGGTTCAACCACATCCACCAGGGTGTCGCTTTCCTCCTGCAAGGTTGCAGAAATCGCCTCAATGCCCACCGGTCCGCCACCATAGTAATCGATAATCGTTTTCAGATAGCGGTAGTCCAACCGGGTGAGCCCCTTCTCGTCGACCCCTTCCAAGGCCAGGGCCGCCTCAACCGTGGCTTTGGTGATGAACCCATCGGCACGGACCTGAGCATAATCCCGAACCCGCTTGAGCAGACGATTGACGATTCGAGGGGTTCCCCGGGACCGTTTGGCCAATTCCATTGCCCCCGGCGTGTCAATGCCCACATTCAAGAGCGCCGCCGAACGGATGGTGATCTGCACCAGATCATCCAGACCGTAAAAATCGAGACTGCGGAAAATGCCGAATCGGTCCCTGAGTGGCGCGGACAGCAACCCCACCCGCGTCGTGGCCCCGACCAGCGTGAAGCGTTTCAGCCGATACCGATGGCTTCGGGCGTGAATGCCTTTGTCGAAAACAAAGTCAACGGCAAAATCTTCCATAGCCGGATATAAAAATTCCTCAACGGTCTTGGGTGTGCGATGAATTTCATCGACAAAAAGAACATCGCCTTCGCCCAAATGGGTGAGAATCCCGATCAGATCCCCCCCTTTTTCCAGCGCCGGTCCTGAGGTGACGGTCAGACTGCCGCCCATCTCATTGGCAATAATGTGGGCCAGGGTGGTCTTTCCCAATCCGGGCGGTCCATGGAAAAGAACATGTTCCAAAGGCTCGGACCTGATCTTGGCGGCTTCGATGGCGATCTTGAGCGTCTCAACGACCTCGGCCTGTCCCACATATTCATCGAGCCGCTCGGGGCGTAAAGAGAGAATATCCGGGTCCCGGTCATCGGGTTGGATGCCGCCATCAACAATGGCTGTCTGTTCCGATCGGTGTGTGAGGATTCGCTCCGGCATTTTTAGATCCAGAATTTATCGTCGTTCATTGTTCGCTTTGTTGCCCCCGGTAAATTTCATCGAACAGTTGTTCCGCCGTGCTGATGTCTTTGCTGCGTCGCATGGCGTCGGCGATCATCTGCCTGGCATCGGTTGTTTTGTGTCCCAATTGCGCCACCAGCACATCCATCACCAACTCGGTGAAATCCTCATCCACGGTTGTTGGCACCTGGTCCGTTTCATGTTTGATCAGGGCAAATTTATTCATTTTGCCCTTGAGCGTGGCAATGATTTTATGTGCCGTGCGATCTCCGATACCGCTCAACTGTTTCAGCGTTTTAACATCGCCGCTTTCAATGGCATGGGCGATATTACCCACCGAAATATTCATCGCCTTGACGGCTTTGAGCGGCCCGATGGCCTCGACGCTGATGAAATATTGAAAAAATTCTTTTTCGGCTTCCAGGCGAAACCCAATCAGGACCGGTTTGGGCTGTCTTTCCGTTTGATAGTAATAGATATACAGTGAAACTTCATCCCCGATATCTTTTTCGGCCAAGGTTTCCATGACGATAACGGGTACGAGGATTTCGTACCCAATGTGGTTGACCAGAAGTAAAATTCGATCCTGGTCTTTTTTCATCAATCGGCCTTCAAGGTATCCAATCATCGTATTTTTATCCAGACAAAGCGGTCACTGCATTCGCACAGGGGTTACCATGAACTTAAAAATCAGCGCCTTGATTCATATCATATCGAAACAGACCAATCAGGGCCAGTCCCAGCGCATCCGATGCATGAAACGGTCGAATCGGAGCTGGCGCGCAGATGGATCGCCTTACCGCCCGTTCGAGTTGAGCTTTGGTGGCTCTGCCATTTCCCGTAAGAATTTGCTTGGCCTGACGCACCGGCACTTCGCTCACCGCAATGCCGCTTTGGATCCCGGCCAGGAGCAGCACGCCGCACACCTTGCCTAAAACTATGCCCGACTGGGGAAATTTTTCAAGGGAAAAGACATCCTCAAGAACCATCAGGTCGGGTTTTTCATCGGCCAACACTTGGCTGATTTTAGCATAAATCTTCTCCAGCCGGCACCCAACGGGCGCTTTCTTAGAAGTCGAAATCGCTCCATATGCATAGCTATGGACCGTTACGCCACACCCTTGCACAATACCAATGCCTGTATCTGCCAAGCCGGGATCTATTCCGATCACTTTGATCATATGCGACGATTGACTGTTGGTGCTTTAAAGAGAGTTGAGCTTTTTTTTAGCGATCCCTGCTTCATTGGAGCTTGGATATTTTTCTACCACTTCTTTGAGTAACAGGCGAGCATTGTTGGTTTCACCAATGTTCAAGAAGGAAAGCCCCTGCTTCAACAGCGCGGCAGGGATCTTGTTACCGGAAGGGTAATTCTCAATCACTTTTTGATATTCGAGGATGGCTTTTTCATACCACTTTTCGTTATAATATGTTTCTCCGATCCAGAACTGGGCGTTATCTGCCTGTTGAGATTTGGGATAGGTAGCGATCAATTTCCCAAAACCTTTCCGGGCCGCCTCCATATTCCCTTGATCGTAACTTTTTTTCGCCTCCGCATAAAGTGTCTGATCCGAGGTTGACGATTTCTTTGAAGCTGGCGGGGTTGGCGATGGCGTCTTCTTTTTTTGCGTTTTACCGCCGCCTTCAAGGTTCAGATATCCTTCAACGATAGCAAGGCGTTTTTTTATGTCCGCCATTTCGGCGGCCAATCGATCCATCCGATCACGATTTTTCAGCTGGTTGTCCTCAGCGCCTTTGAGCTTCTGGTTGAGCAGATATTCCATCTGTTCGAGACGACCAGAATACAGTTGTGTCTCCTGGCGCCAGGTTTCGAGATCAGCAGCCAATGACGCATATTTACCGCGCAGCGCCAATTCGTCATTGCGAAGGTTCTGGTCCATTCCCTCAACACGGCTGCTGATCTTCTTTTTTGTTTCAATCAGCTCTTGACTGCGTTTTTCGATCTCACGGTTCTGCTTCTCCAACTCCAGACTTCGCCGTTCCAGGGCTGACAGACGATGGTCCATGGTGTAGATATCATCCTGAATGGCGCAACTGCAAAGCAGCACGATTGCCACAAGGCTAATCGAAAGGGGTATACGCATGATAGCCTCCCATGATCATTGAAAGGCGGCACCTGCCGTTGGGGAGGGTGCGTGGTGCCGGCCCAGACAAAAAAACCTAAGCTGAGCGATTGTCGAGCTTGCCGCATCTACGTTGAAACGCTCAGTTTAGGAGAAAATATGCAGCAATCGATAAACGCATTGCTGCATATTCGCTGGGATTCCTTGATTTATTGAGCTTTATTGTAAAACAAAAGTGGCGCGTCTGTTTTTCGCCCAGGCTTCTTCATTATGCCCCATGTCAACGGGTTTTTCCTCACCATAGCTGATGATCGTCATCCGTGAATCGGAAAGACCCAAATTCACGAGAAACATTTTTACGCTTTCGGCACGACGTTCGCCCAATGCCAAGTTATACGCATTGGTGCCTCTTTCATCGCAATGTCCTTCGATGACAACATTGGCATCCATGTTGTCCTGCAGCCAAACCGCTTTTTGTTTTAAAAGTTCTTGCGCCTGGTAGTCCAAGGTGGATTCGTCGAAGGCAAAATAGATATTTTCGTTGAGGAAACTATTTTTTGCCAGCATCCGTTCCCGCTCCTCAGCTTCAGCTCTGAGCTGTTCCGCGCGTTCGGCTGCCAAGCGCTCCTCCTCAAGCTGCCGTTGCCGCTCCAGTTCCCTTTGTTTCTCCAATTCCGCCTGGCGTGCCGCTTCCTCTTCGGCAGCCGTGTCTACCACGGGTTCCGTGGAAACACTCTTCTTGGCGCAGGAAACACTGAATAGCATGGCAGGAACTACCAACACCATCACCAAAAGGATCCATTTTTTCTTCATCTTGCTCTCCTCCTTTTTTCGGGTACAAAAATATTCATGGGTTGATGATATTCATAGACCACTTTGGGTTGGTTTGCTCACCGGGCAAGGTGAGCAAGCGTTTCTGGTCGGTTCCGTAAGCGGTCATCACGTAAAGCCGACTTTTCCCCTCTCGTGTAGAGCTGAATGCGATCAGGCTGCCGTCGGGGGACCAAGCAGGCGCCTCATTGTTGCCTTGACTATCTGTAAGCTGGAGCGGTTCACCGCCGTCGGGGTTGATGGTAAAGATGTTAAGAACGCCATTGTTCATGGCTGAGTATGCGATTCTGTCTCCCTTGGGAGACCAGCTGGGCTGTGTATTATAGCGCCCTTCAAACGTTAACCGCTGCACACGACCGGAATCCGTGTCTAAAATAAAGATCTGTGGATTACCGGCTCGTTTTGAAACAAACGCCATGCGCTTGCCATCCGGCGACCACGTCGATTCAACGTCAATTCCAACGCTATTTGTCAATCTTTTAATAACTTTCCCATTTCCGGTCAACAGATAAATTTCTTGGTCACCGGAAAATGAAAGACTGGCAGCCAGTTCAAATTTTCCGGGAACCCACGCTGGTGCAATCTGCAGACCGGGTTTGTTCAGCCGAGCAAGCCGCTTTTCATGCACATGCCGAATCTGAATTTGCGGCCCTTTTCCGGCATATGTCGTGTAAGCGATCCAACGGCCGTCCGATGACCAGTCAGGAAATAAAGAAATACTATTATAGTGAGTGAACTGTTCAATGTTCGACCCATCAAAATCGCACAAGTAAATTTCTTTATGCCCGGTTCCATTGGAAACAAAGGCAATCTTTGAGGAAAAAAAACCGCGGTTGCCGGTGACGGCATAGACCACTTCGCTGCAAAAACGTCGGGCCACCAAGCGATGATCGCCCACACGCCCCCGATATCGTTTGCCGACCACCAGCTGCTGCTTGACCGTATCAAATAAACGCATATCAAATTCAATCCGCCCCCCTTTGGAGGCAACACCGCAGGTAATCAACAGTTCTGCACCAATAACGGTCCAATTTCGATAGCGGATACCATTGCCCTTGATATCCATTGTCTGCGGATTCTCTAGAAACGCGCCAGGGTCAATAATCGTGAAGTAGCCGGTAAATTCCAGGTAATCGTTCAATAATGTTGAGGTATCCGCAGCTATTGTTCGGGCGGCGGAATCATCAGTCAGCGTTTTGAACGCCGGCACCGCAATGGGGGTTTTGCGTAAAAAAGGGTTGGAGATATCGATGTAGTTGTACTGCGCAGCGTGGCTGGGGGGGGGCAGCAGTACCATCAGCAGCACAAAAGTCAGGACTGTCAATTGGTGTCGACCCATACAAACACAAAAATCCTTTGTTATTATCGTCTTTTTCATCAAAAAAAAGACGGTTAATTCAGGCAAGAGTTATCGAATGCCTTGGGGAGTAAAACGGATACCCATTTCCACATACGGTTGATTTAACCCTTTGGGATGGCTATCCACCGGATTGGATTTCACAATGGCCTTGTAAGCCGAATCATCCAGGTGCGCGTTCCCGGACCGGTCAGTAAAAAAAATATCCCGAATTTCGCCATCGGGCATGATCTTGAAAACAATGGCGGCAACCAACGATTGATCACCCCCTGCCAATGCTTCATTAAAGGCCCATTGTTTCTGGATTTGAAAGGCAACTTCAAGGCGATACAGATCGATCAACTCGGCCTTGCGTTTGCCGGCTTCACTGAATTTGCCCACCTTTGCGCCAGCATGATCGCTTTTTTGACCGGATCCGCTGCCCGATGCCGTCGCTTTGGCAGCCTCTGTTTTGCCCACCTGCTTACGCAATCGCTCCAAAGCCGATTTGAGCATCTCTGGTGAAGATGCCTGTTCCTCTGTTTCGGAAGGCGGACGCTTTTTTTTCTCTTCCATCTGCTCAAGGGCATGTTTGACCACCTCAGCAGATTTGAAAGTCTTTTTTTTCAGCGATGTTTTTGGTTTAGGGGCCGGTATGACCCTTTTTTCTACCGGTTTTGCCTGCGATTTGGGAGGGGGTGGTTCGGCCACCGCTTTTTTTTCGGTTTTTGGTGACTCGGGTGTGGTGGCAGGGGGCGCGGTCGTTTCCTGGGGCGCTGTTTTTAAGGATACCATGCTGACATTGATCACTGATTGCGCCGGCGGTGTTTCAAGATGCAAGCTGGGCGTAAACGCAATCACGGCCAAGAAAATGATGTGACAAATCAGCGACAGGGTCAGTGGATAAAACAGTGCTATCTGGCCATCACCATTCAGGTCTCGACGGAAAGCGCCCGGAACGCGGATTTTTTTGTTCATCAGCCTTTCTTACCAGAGGACGTCCCGTTTTTCTGATCATCGAACGGATCGGTTACCATACCCAGTTTCTCCACGCCGGCAGCTTTTATCTCGGCCATGACAGACACGACCATACCGTAGGAAACATCTTTATCCGCACGAAAAAACACCTCCCGGTCGGTTTTTCCCTGAAGAATTTTTTCCAGTTTCTCCTTGAGAAAATCCATGCGGACTTGAAAATCGTTGATATAGATATTGCCCTCCCGGTCAATGGTCACCGTGAGGTTTTCTGTTTCCGTCACCATTTGTTTGGCGCTCACTTCCGGAAGGGCCACATCAACCCCCTGCACCATCATGGGTGCAGTGACCATGAAAATAATCAACAACACCAGCATCACGTCCACAAATGGGGTGACATTGATGTCCGACATGAGCCGGTCCGTGCCACTGCCGATTGCCATATGACCTCCTTTTATCTCAGGATATCACGATCGAGAATATTCAGAAAGTCGGCCGAAAAGCTGTGCAGTTCAGTCTCGATCACGCGGATTTTCTGCATAAAATGATTAAACGCGATAACAGCGGGAATGGCAACACCCAGTCCAGCAGCCGTTGCGATCAGTGCCTCGGAGATACCCGGCGCGACAACGGCAAGGCTGGCCGATCCGCGCTGGCCGATTCCGTGAAAAGAATTCATGATTCCCCATACCGTGCCAAATAGCCCGATAAACGGCGTGGTATTGCCGGTGGTGGCCAGAAACGGGACCATCTGGGTAAGACGGGTCATCTCCGTGTTAATGGCTCGCCTGAGGGCGCGCTTGACATTTGCACTGCCTGAGAACTCATATTTCGAGGATTTTTTTTCACCTTCGCTCATCCCCCCCTCACCCGGCTTACCACTTGGATTCAGCTTACGCAGCTCTGCATACCCGATTCGGAAAATGCGCGCCACAGGACTTCCGTCCAATTGTTTGGCCTTCGTGAAAGCACTGGCCAGATCCCTGCTTTTCCAAAAATAATCGACAAAAATATCCGATTCTCTGAAGGCCCTGCGAACATAGCGCATCTTGATGATGATAATGGCCCAGGACATGACCGAAAAAAAAAGCAGCAAAAGTAACACAAATTTTACCATCAGACTGGCATTGCTGATGATATGAATGTAATCCATTTGGGCAGAGGGCATTTCTCTCTCCACGATTTAGGCGTAAGCAGGCTTGATCGACGCTGCGGATTGAAAGCGATCGGCAACGCGAAAGACGGGTATGTTCAATGGTTCACAACCCCTTGAAAAACATTTTATATAACTATACAAGCCATCTGACGGTGTCAAGCAGTTTGACATTTGAAAACACCACGGTTCAAGGCTTTGCGGCTATCTCACCGGCCACCAACAATGACTAAAGATGAGAAAGAAGAGGTCTTATCATGAATCGCATCACAGAGTTTCTTTTTGAAGCCATGCTGCTCAAACGCGTACAGCGCACCGGATATCAGTTTCTCGGCCCCGGAAAAGAGTCTGTTGCCGAACATACCTTTGGTGTCATGTGCATTGCCTGGGCCCTGGCCAAACTGAGCCCCGAGGCGGATCCGGGTCGGCTGCTGACCCTGTGTCTGGTCCACGACCTACCCGAGTCTCGTTTAGGAGACCTCAATTATGTTCAAAAACAATATGTTGTGGCAAACGAGAACAAGGCCGTGGACCATATGACCCAGGGGCTGCCGTTTGGACAGGAAATCAAGGCGCTGATCGATGAGTTCAATACCGGCCAGACCCTTGAAGCCAGACTGGCTCGTGATGCCGACCAACTGGCCTTTTTGCTGGATCTTAAAGCCCTTTCTGATATGGGATATACCGCCCCCCCAAAATGGGCCACGCATGTTCAGGCACGTCTTCAAACCTCGGTCGGCAGAGACCTGGCGGATGAGATGGCTCAAACCGAGTGGGATTCGTGGTGGCTCAAAATTTTTATTGACAGAAACACTCCTGAGCAATAAGTACTGACCCTTGTTCATTTATTTCCCGACATTTGGAAGTCATACTATTTTAGCGCTAGTTTTGCGTGTATTAATCATAGATTCTTGGCACTTGGCAATCAAACAAAGGGAGGCAACGATGAACTGGATTACCGGCACGCTGGGGTCGTCCATCGGTAAAAAGCTGATGATGGCCATAACGGGAATTAGTTTCTGCGGATTCCTTGCGGCTCACTTGGCAGGCAATCTGACCATTTATGGAGGTCAAGAGGCATTTAACAGTTATGCGGAACACCTCCACTCACTGGGTCCGCTGGTCACGGTGGCGGAAATTGGCCTTTTGGCTTTCGCCTTGGTCCATGTGATCACTGGACTGGTTCTTTTTCTGGGCAATCTCAAAGCCCGTCCGGTACGCTATGCGGTCAACAAGTCCGCAGGCGGCCGTACCCTGGGGTCTGCCACCATGCCTTACACCGGGGTGATCCTGCTGGCATTTATCGTATTTCATTTGCTCAATTTTCATTTCGTGGACAAGACCGATACAACGATTTTCAACATCGTTTCCAATGCCTTTGGTAATCCGGTCTACGTGGCGATTTACATCCTATCCATGATCGTGGCCGCCGTCCATGTCAGCCACGGATTTTGGAGCGCCTTTCAGACCATAGGGGCCAATCATCCCAAATACATGCCGCTGATTCGGACACTGAGTATCGTTTTTGCGGTCGTCGTAGGCATCGGCTTCGGCTTTCTGCCCATTTACATTTTCCTCCTGGCCTAATTCGGTTTCGGCCAAACGCTAACCAAAAATATGTAGGGGTTAACCATACTCAACAAAGTCCAGAAAGGAAAGACCATGGCTCTTGATTCCAACATTCCCGGTGGACCGATTGCCGAAAAATGGGATCGGCACCGTTTTGAACTGAAACTGGTCAATCCGGCCAATAAACGCAAATTCGACGTGATCGTCGTGGGTACCGGTTTGGCCGGTGGGTCGGCATCGGCCACACTGGCCGAATTAGGCTATAATGTCAAAACCTTCTGCATCCAGGACAGTCCCCGTCGGGCGCATAGCATCGCGGCCCAGGGGGGGATCAACGCCGCCAAGAACTATCCCAATGACGGCGACAGCATCTGGCGACTTTTTTACGATACGGTCAAAGGGGGCGACTTCCGTGCCCGTGAAGCCAATGTACATCGTCTGGCCCAGGTCAGCAACAACATCATCGATCAATGCGTGGCCCAAGGCATCCCCTTTGCCCGGGATTACGGCGGCCTGTTGGCCAACCGCTCCTTTGGCGGCGCCCAGGTTTCGCGAACCTTTTATGCCCGGGGCCAAACCGGACAGCAGCTGTTGCTGGGCGCCTATAGTGCATTGATGCGCCAGGTGGCCGCGGGAAAGGTACAGATGTTTCCCCGCCGAGAAATGCTGGACGTGGTGGTGGTGAACGGTCATGCCAAGGGAATTATCACCCGTAATCTGGTAAGCGGAGAAGTTGAACGCCATGCCGCTGACGCGGTTGTGCTGTGCACCGGTGGCTATGGGAACGTTTTTTTCCTGTCTACCAACGCCATGGCCTCCAATGTAACGGCAGCCTATCGGGCCTACAAAAAAGGAGCCTTTTTTGCCAATCCCTGTTTCACCCAGATCCACCCCACCTGCATCCCGGTACACGGCTCCTTTCAAAGCAAGCTGACCCTGATGAGTGAAAGCCTGCGCAACGATGGACGGGTGTGGGTCCCCAAAAATCCGGGGGATAAACGGTCCCCCCAACAAATCCCCGAATCAGAACGCGATTACTACCTGGAGCGCAAATACCCCAGTTTCGGCAACCTGGTCCCCCGCGACGTGGCTTCACGCAACGCCAAGGAGCAGTGCGACGCGGGAAAAGGCGTGGGAGAAACCGGCTTGGCGGTATACCTGGATTTTGCCGACGCCATCAAACGCGACGGCAAGGCTGTAATCGAGAAAAAATACGGCAACCTGTTTCAGATGTACGAAAAAATCACGGCCGATGATCCGTACCAAACCCCCATGATGATCTACCCGGCGATTCACTATACCATGGGTGGGCTGTGGGTGGATTACAACCTGATGAGCAGTCTGCCAGGCCTTTTTGTACTCGGTGAGGCCAACTTCTCCGACCACGGTGCCAACCGCCTGGGGGCCAGTGCACTGATGCAGGGGTTGGCCGATGGATATTTCGTGCTGCCCTATACCATTGGCGGCTATCTGGCCGGAACGCCCAAAATGGATGTGACCACCAGTCACAAAGCGTTCAGTGAATCGGAAAAGCAGGTAACCGAGCGTATTACCCGCCTTTTGGGAATTAACGGCAAACGCACAGTGGACGACTTCCACAAGACCCTGGGTCGCATCATGTGGGATTACTGCGGCATGGCCCGTACCAACGAAGGGCTCGCCATGGCCCAAACCATGATCCAGGAACTGCGCGATGAATTCTGGAAGGATGTCAAGGTCCCCGGAAATAGTGCCGACTTCAACCAGAGCCTGGAACGTGCCGGCCGGGTGGCCGACTTTCTGGAATTTGCCGAATTGATGATTATCGACGCCCTGGATCGCCAGGAGTCCTGCGGCGGCCATTTCAACGAACGGTTCCAGACCGAAGAAAACGAGGCCCTGCGCGATGACGAAAATTTCTGCCATGTGGCGGCCTGGGAATATACAGGCGTTGGAAAGCCGCCGGCATTTCACAAAGAGCCTTTGGTATTTGAAAACGTCAAACTTACGCAAAGGAGTTACAAGTGACAAAAACCATCGATCTGACACTGAAAGTGTGGCGCCAGCAGGGTCCGAAAGATAAAGGGCGGTTTGAAACCTACCACGCCGAAAACATATCGACGGACATGTCATTTTTGGAAATGCTGGATGTGGTAAATGAACAACTGGCCGTTGACGGAAAAGAACCGATTGCCTTTGATCATGATTGCCGGGAGGGTATCTGCGGCATGTGTGGTTGCGTGGTCAACGGACGAGCCCACGGCGCTGAAAAAGGGACCACGCTGTGCCAGTTGCACATGCGCCACTTTAAAAGCGGTGATACCATCGCTATTGAACCGTTTCGGGCCATGGCCTTCAAAGTGATCAAGGATTTGGCCGTGGACCGCAGCGCATTGGATAAAATCATCCAGGCCGGTGGGTACATTTCGGTGAACACCGGCGGCGCCCAGGATGCCAACGCCATTTTGGTCCCTCAGGAAATGGCGGACCTGGCCATGGACGCCGCCCAATGCATCGGTTGCGGTGCCTGCGTGGCATCCTGCCCCAATGCCTCGGCCATGCTCTTTACCAGCGCCAAGGTCTCTCAACTGGCCTTGTTGCCGCAGGGCCGGCCCGAGGCAGCCCAACGGGCCCTGGCCATGGTCCGGGCCATGGATGCCCTGGGCTTTGGCGGTTGTACCAACGAAAGGGAGTGCGAGGCTGAGTGCCCGAAAGAAATCTCGATTACCAACATTGCCCGACTAAATCGAGAATATCTGAAAGCCGGATTTTTTTCAAAAACCATTTAAGAAAATCGTTATCATAAAATAGTCTACCACCCATTTTGCCGGAGTGACAATCGTTGGTGAGGTCACTCCGGCAAGTTTTTTCCTTCCTATCTCTTTTTACCGCTGCAGGCCTGATTTTACGTGTCCCCCCCATTTACCTGCCTGAAACAAAAACAAGCGCCTTTTATTTCCCTTATGTATTGTTTATCCATTATTATTAATGTTTTAAAAACAACTAAAGTTTTTCCCAACGTAGCGGATATATGTTCAGAGAAAACGTTTGCCGCTTCATCGAGGTGACCGGCACTTAAAAATGGGTAATCTTAGTCATCAATTCCCGTGCCGAGCACAAATCACTCATAAAAAAATGCATCATCCCCACACTCGACCTTGGCGGTCAACGTTCTCGGCAACGACCAAATGGTTCAATAACACATTTAAATAAATACAGATCTATATCAATTTCGTTAAAAAGGAGCACATCATGACGATTCAGGACGACGAAACTTTACAGATGTATCTGGAGGAATCCATTGAGCATCTGGCAGATATTGAAACAGATCTGCTGTCAATCGAAGAAGCGGGTGCTGACATCGATGAAGATCTTGTCAATAAAGTCTACCGTGCAGCCCATTCAATTAAGGGAGGCGCCGGGTTCATGGGGTTGACCACAATAAAGGACCTTACCCATGAAATGGAAAATATTTTGGGAAAAATCAGAAGCCGAGATATGATCCCCACCCCGGAAATTGTCAATGTACTATTAGGTGCTTCCGATACCCTCAAAGAATTAATGAATGATGTATTCACCAGTAACGATGTTGACATTAGCCGGCATATCGATGCGCTCCAGGCAATCGCCGAAGGCAAGCCGGTTGCAGCGCCCCCAAAGGCACCGGCCGAACCTGCTGCGGCTGAAAGCAAGGCAGGCACTTCTGACAACGACGCCGCGCCCACCCCATCCAATGGATCAGAAATGACAGCGATTACATCGTCCGATGGCACTGTATCCATCGATGCAGATCGCGGCCTGGTTGAAGCGCTGATCGAAGAAGGAAAATTTGTGTATCTGGTCCGAATCGACCCGGCGATCGACTTAGCGGCAAAAGAAAAAAAACCCAGTGCCTTTCTTGAGGAGATGGAACAAACCGGCACACTGATTTCTAGTAGCATTGCTCCGGAATCCATCCAAACCATGAACGTTGCAGCGGATCAAGCCAGCCCATCGTTAATCATTCTGTTTGCAACCATTATTAAACCGGATGACATCACTGTACTATTTGAAATCCCCAAGCATCAAATTCATCGTGTCGATCTGGACATGAGCACCCAGTGCCTGGGTGCCCCTGCCCAAGCGACTGCCGAGACAGATATAAAGCCAGCTTCCATTGACACCGAACCGGTTCCGGAACCTGCCATTGAACCGGACCATACACCCGCTGCGGCACCTGCGGAAACACTCAAGCAGTTAAATCAGAAAAAGAAAACGACCAAAAAAACGGAAACCGATACCAGCTTGCGGGTACACGTCAGCTTGCTGGATCAGTTGATGACCCTGGCCGGCGAACTGGTACTGAGCCGCAACCAGCTTCTTCAATCAATGAGTTCAGAAGATCATCGGGGCTCAGAAATCGCAGGTCAACGAATCGATCTAATCACATCCGAGTTGCAGGAAGCCATCATGTTGACCCGCATGCAGTCCATCGGCAATGTGTTCAACAAGTTCCCCCGCGTCGTCCGGGATCTTTCCCAATCTTTAGGGAAAAAGGTGGATCTGCATCTTGAGGGCAAAGATGTTGAACTGGACAAGACCATTATCGAAGCCATTGGTGACCCCCTGACCCATTTGGTGCGCAATGCCGTGGATCATGGGATTGAAATGCCGGATGTGCGTCAGAGGGCCGGCAAGTCCACCACAGGGAAAATCTATCTCAAAGCCTATCATGAAGCTGGACAGGTCAATATTGAAATCACCGATGATGGTAAAGGGCTGGACGGCCATGTGTTGACTCAGAAAGCATTGGAAAAAGGGTTGATCTCCGAAGATCAGGCCAAGGTCATGTCGGACAAAGAGAGAACCAACCTTATTTTCCTGCCTGGCTTTTCAACAGCCGAAAAGATTACTGATGTATCCGGGCGTGGCGTGGGAATGGACGTGGTCAAAACAAACCTGGACAAACTCGGTGGCATCATCGACATTGACTCAGAACAGGGCAAGGGATCTACGATTCGGATCAAGCTGCCATTGACCCTGGCGATCATTCCTTGCCAAATTGTCATGACCGGCCGCGAGCGCTATGCCATTCCTCAGGTCAACCTGGAGGAGCTGCTGCGCATCCCCGCCAGCCAAGTCAAAGATCGCATTGAGCGGGTAGGTGATGCAGAAGTTGTGCGCCTAAGGGGTAATCTGTTGCCCCTGATCAAACTGGCCGATGTTATCGAAACCGATTCCGTTTTTATTGATCCCAAGACCGGGAAAAGAAAAATGGATCGCCGCCATTCTTTAGCCGATCGACGCTCCAAAAAAAGCCCGCTGAAGAGCGCAGAAGAAGCAGTGGAATCCACAGAGCCTGATGTTGACGCCGAAAAAAGGCAGCAAGCAGATCGCCGCTATCATTCAGCCAGCGCCTTGAATATCGTCGTCGTTTCCACTGGTGCGATGAAATACGGCCTAGTGGTTGATGAACTGCATGACTCTGAAGAAATCGTCGTCAAGCCCCTGGGACGCGATTTGAAAAAATGCAAGGGCTACGCCGGCGCCACGATTATGGGCGACGGTCGTGTGGCCCTGATCCTTGACGTGGGCAATCTGGCTCAAATGGCCGGCTTGACCTCCATCGAAGGGTCCTCGCGTGCAGCGGAGGTGGCCGAGGAAAGCAAACGCGCCATTCGTGAGCAAAAAGATCGTCAATCCTTGCTGGTTTTCCGTAGCGCGGAAAATGAGCAATTTGCCGCACCGCTGAACATGGTCGAACGGATTGAAAAGATCAAGGCCACGGATATTGAAACCGTGGGCGGCAAGCGGGTGATTCGTTATCGTGGAGGCAGTCTGCCGCTCTTCTCCGTTGATGAAGTTTCCATGGTCGAACCCCTGGCGGACTCAGAAGACCTGCTCGTCATCGTCTTTATCCTCAATAACAGGGAGATCGGCCTGCTTGCCATCGGGCCGGTGGATGCGGTTGAGCTTTCATTGGAAGTGGATGGACAGACCCTGAAACAGGCAGGCATCATGGGATCGGCAATTATCAACGATCACACCACCTTGATGGTTGACGTGTATGAAATGGTGCAAACCCTGAACCCTGAATGGTTTGAAACCCTATCGAGCGCAACCAGTGAAGATGGTGAAGCAGCGAAAATTCTTTTTGCCGAAGATTCCAACTTTTTCCGCAATCAAGTCAAAAGCTACATGGAAGATGAAGGGTATACCGTTATCGAAGCGGAAGACGGCGCTATCGCCTGGGATCTTCTTCAAGAGCACGCCGACGAAATTTCATTGGTGGTGACCGATATTGAAATGCCCAACATGAACGGTTTCGAATTGACCAAGAAAATAAAGGAAAGCAATGCATACTCCCATTTACCGGTGATCGCGTTAACCACGTTGGCCGGTGAAGAAGATATTGCCAAAGGGCGCGAAGTTGGCATCAGTGACTATCAGATCAAACTCGACCGGGAAAAATTAATCCGCAGTATTTATGGATTCTTGACCGAAAAGTAGGAGACAGCCCAATGGAAAAACCCTCTGGAAATAAAATGGCAAGCAGAGCCGTTGAGATGGCCACCTTTTATGTCGGCCAAGCTCTTTGTGGCATGGACATCCTCAACGTTCAGGAAATCAATAAGTTGATGGACATGACAACGGTCCCCCAGGCCCCGGACTATGTCATGGGCATCCTCAATCTTAGAGGCCAGATTGTCACCATCATCGACCTGGGAAAAAAGCTTGATCTTGGATCGACCGAATTGAGTGAGATGAGCCGCAATATCATTGTCAATTGCAAAGACGAGCATATTGGCCTGCTGGTCAGCCGCATCAGTGATGTTGTAGAGGCTGATCTGGACAAAATGGAACCTCCACCGGCAAATATTGGAGGCGTTCAGGGAAAATTCTTCAAGGGCGTATTCAAAACCAAGGAGCGCTTGATTGGCATTCTCGATGTGGAAAAAGTGCTGGAAAATGAAAAATAAGTCATCCTTGCTAAACCGTATGGTGAGCTGCAATTATCGAATATCACTATTAGTTGAGGAAAGTCATTAATGATTAGTCGTAAACCATTACGGGTGTTGGTGGTGGATGATACGGTCCTGTATCGCAAAATTGTAAGCGATGCACTGGCGACCCTTCCCAATGTCGAAGTGGTGGGAAGCGCCCATAATGGGAAAGCTGCTATTTCCAAATTAGCATCCCTGAAGCCAGATTTGCTTACCCTGGACATTGAAATGCCGGAAATGAACGGCATTCAGGTATTGGAGTATCTCCAAAAAAATACCCCTCAAACCGGCGCAATCATGCTCAGCACTCTGACTCATGAAGGCGGGGCGATGACCATGAAAGCGCTGGAACTGGGCGCTTTTGATTTTATCCCCAAGCCCCAGTCGGGTACCATGGCGGAAAACCGCAAAAAAATAGAATCTGCCATTGGCCCGATGATTCACGCGTTTCAACGTAGTGCCCGGGTTACCGGTGTGTTGAAATCCGCATCCCGAATCGGCAAGCCAGCCGCGCTCAAAGCGGCTCGAAAGGCGCCGGTTTCTACAGCCAAACGGCCGACGCTCCGTTTAAAGCGATCCAAAGCGGAAATTATTGCCATTGGTATCTCAACCGGCGGACCGAACGCCCTTTCCAAAATGCTGCCCATGCTTCCCAAGGACATTGGTGTCCCCATTTTGATTGTCCAGCATATGCCACCGATGTTTACTCAGTCATTGGCCAATTCTCTGGCCAACAAATGCAGTGTTGCCGTCCGTGAAGCCCGGCAGGGCGAGCCCATCGTCCCGAATACCGTCTTTATCGCGCCGGGAGGCAAGCAAATGAAAATCGTGGCGGGTGCCGATGGAAAATCGAGAATTATCAAGATTACCGACGATCCCCCCGAAAACAGCTGCAAACCCAGTGTGGATTATTTGTTTCGCTCCGTCGCCCATCATTACGTCGGCCGATCAACCGGTGTGATTATGACCGGAATGGGGTCCGACGGAACGGAAGGCCTGAAGCTGATGAAGCAAAACGGGGCAACCATTATCGCCCAAAATGAAGCCACTTGTGTGGTTTACGGTATGCCCCGGGAAGCCGCCGAAACCGGTTTAGCAGACGCGGTGTTGCCATTGAACCAGATTGCCGACATGATTATGAAAACGGTTCGTGTGGGTTAGCCGACCATCAACGCCATCCCGGTAATTTCCCCTCATAGGCTTAGGAAAGCAAATGATTAAAATTAAACCGGATGAAATAAAAGTTCTTTCTAACTATATTTATAGTATTTCCGGCATCAGCATTGACGCTTCAAAGGCCTATCTGCTAGAGACCCGGTTTGGCAAGCTATTGGAAGAAGAGGGGTGTAAATCCTATAACGAATTTTATCACAAAGCAAAATCGGGTACCGATAAGGTTCTGGAAACAAAAATTATTAATGCCATCACGACCAATGAAACACTTTTTTTCCGGGATAACGGACCATTTGACTTGCTTAAATTCAAAATTCTGCCGGATTTGATTGATATCCGGGGCGGCAACGGAAAACGGCCAGGATTTTCCAATCTTAAAATTTGGAGCAGTGCCTGTTCCACGGGCCAGGAAATTTATAGCGTTGCCATTGTTATCAAAGAGTTGCTTGGCAACAGCAATCAAAAATTCACCTTGTTGGGAACCGACCTTTCCAATGCAGCGGTGACTCAGGCCAGTGCCGGCATCTATAATAAATTTGAAATCGAAAGAGGGCTTCCACGGGAAAAGCTCCAGCGCTATTTTGTCCCGGCCGGCGGCAATTGGAAAATCAAAGATGAAATCCGTGCCATGGCCTCATTCCGGCGTATGAATTTGATGCAGCCGTTTGTCGGATTGGGCAAATTTGACATTATCCTTTGCCGCAATGTGGCGATCTATTTCACCCTTTCCGATCGAAAAAAATTATTCAATAAAATTGCGGACATCTTAGAGCCTGATGGGTATTTGATTATCGGTTCCACCGAATCACTGACGGGGGTCTGCCCACGGTTTATCCCCAAACGGCACCTTCGTTCGATCTACTATCAACTCGACTGATAGGTGATCGGTGGTTTTGTTTCGAGAAGCAGTTTAGCCCGTTTGTCAGGGAGAATACAAAATGACAAATCTTAGAATCCTTGTGGTTGATGATGATCCCGTAACCCGGACGCTTTTAACCAAACGGTTGATCAGTGATGAATGCACCGTTGATACTGCTGAGGATGGTGTGGTCGCCATTGAAAAGATCGCCAGCCAGTATTATGACGTCGTCCTTACCGATTTAATCATGCCTGGTGGAGTTGACGGTATCCGTGTGCTTGAAGAAGCCAAACGTGCCAATATCAAAACCGAAGTTGTTTTGATCACGGCCCATGCGTCGGTAGACAACGCGATTGAAGCCATGAAGAAAGGTGCTGTTGACTATCTCCAGAAGCCCATCAATTTTGACGAACTATTCCTCCGCATCGATAAAATCCGCAACCTTAAAATGCTTATCAAAAACGCCAGTGATCTTCGTGAAGCGATGGATATTACAGAAAAAACATCCGCTGAAACCATTCAGGAACTGGAAATGATGGTAAGCGATCTCAAAGGCCGTCTGACCGCCATCCGGGCAACGCTCGAACAATCGGACGTAGACCCTGAAACGCGTCTAAGATTGGCACTTCAAGGGTTGGATGCAGATGCGTTGACAGATTAAGGTCGCAATCCGCCATCTTTTCAATGACCGTCTTGAGGAAACCAACCCACTTTTGACCGAAACGGTATTGAGATTCCGTACCCGAAACGAGATATTTCCATCGTCAACCGCTTTGCGGCTCCCCTTCAAAAAAATAAAAAACACAAAACACCTTGATTAATTTGTGGGTTCAGCGTATTTTTAGTGTTTTTAAATTTCTATGTATAGGCTAGAAGGCAACATGAAACTTTCCATGGAAATGATTGCCGGTGCGTTGGATCTTCCGGTATCCACGCTCAAGCGCTGGATTCGCCAGGGAAGGATACCTGTTCAACGTAGTGGTGCGGATGGGCTCTTTTCTCCGATGGCACTCGAAAAATGGGCCGCCACACATAATTTATCCTTTACCCTAAACAACAACGATCAGGCCAAAACCAACATTTCTCCCCCACCCTCCCAGGACTCCCTGGTATCAGCCATGAAACGGGGTGATGTCCATTACCAAATGTCTGGTAACGATCCTGATAGCGTACTGCGCGCGGCAGTCGATCATATTGCGTTTCTTTCTTCCGGCAGCAAGCAAGAGCTTTTTCAAAAACTGATGGCACGCGAGCAATTGGCATCCACCGGCATCGGCAATGGGATCGCCATTCCCCATCCCCGGGAGCCACTTTCGGACCCGCCGGACGCACCGGTCATCACCACCTGCTTCCTGGAAAAAGCGATCGACTATCACGCCATTGATGATCGACTGGTTTTTGTTTTGTTTATTTTGATCAGCCCGACGGTCAAGCTGCACCTGCACATGCTTTCCAGGCTGTCTTACTGCATCCGAGACCAAACCTTTGTTGATTTTTTAACCACCCATCCAGAGGCAGCCGACCTATATTCGCATGTCTCTGTCTTTGAAAAGCAGTTGGATGACCTCTAAAACTGAAGCATAGATAGCAGCTCATGATACGCTTTTTAAAAATGCTTAGATATCCAGGTAGCTGGTCCTTGTTCAGGTCTGACGACCGGCTACTGCTGATTATTTTTGCTGTTATCGTGGGTATCTGCAGTGGGCTGGCAGGCCTGTTCCTGAATCGTGGTCTGGAAACCATGCTCTCGTGGCTGCATCACTATCGACATTACTGGTGGGCAATTTTCCTGCCCGCCGCGGGAGCCGCCCTTTCCTCTTTGTTTTTGGAAAAAATCGTTAACGAAGGCGCCGGCCACGGGGTTCCGGAAGTCATTTATGCGGTCTCGCGACATGGTGGTCTGATGCGGCTTCGATCCAGCTTTTCGCGCCTGATCTCCAGTTGTCTGACCATCGGCAGTGGTGGATCCGCCGGCCCTGAAGCCCCCGTGGTGATGAGTGGGGCGGCCATTGGATCAAACATCGCCCAGGCCTTTTCACTCAATGACCGCCAACGCGTCGCCCTGGTGGGGTGCGGTGCCGCAGGCGCCATCGCCGCCATATTCAATGCACCGATTTCCGGCATGGTTTTCGCGGTGGAAATGATCCTTGGGGAATGGAGCACCATGAACATCATTCCCATCGCCATTTCCGCCGTAGCGGGGACTGAAATCAGCCGCCTGCTTAAGGGCAATCAGATCGTGTTTGCCCACCGCAATTTCAACATCCAGTTCCACGACATCCTGGCTTGCGTTGGTCTGGCCATTTTCTGTGCGATCGCGTCCATCCTGTTGACCCGGGCCATGCGATCCATGCATCACGTCGCCAAGGGCGTTCGCGTGCCCGTTTGGATCCGCGCCGCTATCGGTGGGAGTATGGTGGGCCTGGTCGGCTATTTTCTGCCCTATATTTTGGGTGAAGGCTACCATGCCATCCGATCGGCCATCGATGGGACGTTTCCGGCCGGTCTGCTGCTGGTGACCGTGATCGCCCTGGTAAAAATTCTGGCCACATCGCTAACATTGGGTTGGGGCGGCTCCGGTGGCATATTCGCGCCCTGTCTGGTGATTGGCGCTTTTGTAGGACTGAGTTTTCACCGGCTTCTTGAAGCGCTCTGGTCTTCTGTGTTGTGGGTGAACGAAGGTTGCTTTGCTCTTCTGGGCATGGCTGGTTTGATTAGCGGCATCCTACAGGCCCCCTTGACAGGCATCTTCCTGATTATTGAGATTACCGGTGGCTATGAAGTGATCCTGCCGCTGATTGTTGTCTCGGCCATTTCCACAACGCTTTGCCATACCCTTGAACCTGCGTCATTTTACCTTAAAGATCTTGTCGAACAAGGGCAGTTGCTACGTCCTGGAACCGATGCCCGTGTGCTTACCGACCTGAGTATCCAAGAACTCTTGGAAACGGATTGTACCTGCGTCCATCCCAATATGCGACTGGCCGATTTCATTGATGTTGTGAAAAGCTCTCAGCGCAATTACTTTCCTGTAGAGGACCCCAAAAACCATCAGTTTCTCGGGATGATCTATATGGATGATATCCGCCCGTATCTATTTGATCCGGCCATGCACCACGCTGTGTTGACCGGCCAATTGATGGATCCTCATGTCCAAACCGTTTCCTTGTACGACGACTTATCGGACGTGTTGCGAAAAATGGATGAAGCACGCATTTTCAGCATGCCGGTGGTATCCGACAACCACTTTCAGGGAATGATCTCCAAGGCCACCCTTTTGGATCAATACAGGAAAGAGCTGATGGTCCAAACCGGCCGCTTTTAGGGGAAAGGCGTGGCAAAGGCAATTGCGGGCTGCACGTAACCCAAAAGAGGTAAACCATGGCACAAAATTTATTTCATATTTTCAGAAATACACCGCTGGGCAGGGAGACCCTACTCCAGTCCATCTACTTTTGCCAGCGCATGGGCCTGCTGCCAACCATCTATATTCCAACATCCACCAAATTTCTGATGTACTTTGAAAACGATGTGGTTCAGGTGGATTTGGATCCGTCTTATCTTACGGACCCGGAAACAGCCAAGGCCCATGTCGACGAACTGCTTGGGGAGGCCGGGATGAAACCCGATATGCTGGTCCCCAAACACTACACCGCCTCGACGCTGCCGGACATCCCGACCAATTTTGATTTTATGTGCTGTCCGCGAAGTATCAGCGATCTTTCCTCAAAAATCGGCTTGGGCTATATCGGCCCGCGGGTTCGTCGCATCATCCAGGCCGCTCGTTTCCCCGTTCTGATGACCAGCCCTGTTTACAAGCCCTGGCAGAGTGTCGCCGTTTTCTTCGGCGGATCGGCAAATGCAGTCAATGCCCTGCGGCTGGGTATTCGGGTGGCCAAAATGGCGGATATGCCCCTGAATATCTATACCCAGGCAGGCAAACAACCGTCAGCCGCGTATGAGTCCATTGTTGAGAAAAATGGGCTTAAAAACCCCCTGGAGCAAGTTTTAAAGAAGTGGACGTTTTTCGAAAAAGGTAGCGTTGAGGACAATCTTTACGCCGTTCCTCACGATGCATTGATTGTTTTAGGGGCATATGGACATGGAATTATCCGGGATATCATGTTTGGCAGCATGATGGAAAAAGTTCAGTCAACTATTTCAAACAACCTTCTCATCGCCGGCCCCAAGTACACTGTGAAATAAAGGAGAATAGCATGCCCGACCATCTTGCCGGACCAACAATGCGCCAAAAGATTTTTTCCTTGAATCTCGATGTGGAAACCGTATCACTCTATCTGCTTTGTTGTGCGATCGCTGACGCAGGTGCGGCGGTTACGGTCGAGGCATTGGCGGACAAATGGAATGGAGATCAAGTCAGCCTAAAACGTGAATTAAAGCGCCTGGAACAAAAAAACATTATCTGCAAGAAACAAGCTGAAGCAGGAACACCAGCACAGTATCAAATGGTCGATGACGACCAATGGTCCTGATTGGCGACCTCACGCGAACTAGTGTTCATCCAGTAATAGACAAATTGGTCATTTCTGGATGGGCACTAACTATAATCGTCCATCACCTTGTTGCGCACGCAATTGAGGATATCGTCTTCTGACGCGTCGGCCTTCATTCCCGGGCATGATGCGGCCATGGCACGCCAGTTGCCAACATCGATTAAAATACTGCGGATGTAAGGCCACTGGCGGCACATCTTCGGTTTTACCGAGTGGATGGTACAAATTTGGTCCCAGAAGATACAATAGCCATTGTCCCCTTGGCGGATCAACCGCCGATTGCCGGATTCGCTTGTGTAATCCGCCACAAACTGATCCGCTGTGATGCCCAAATAACGGGCAATCGACTCAATGTCCATAGAAGAAAGATACGTGCCGCCATAACCTTTACAGCAATCACCGCACTGGGTACAGGTAAACAACGCATCGCAGGGTGTTGAATCAGATTCCATGTCGACTCTCCATGGCTCGTTTAAGGGTTACTTGGTCCACGTATTTTAAATCACCGCCCATGGGTACGCCTGATGCGATACGGGTGACTTTCACCGGTATAGCGGCTAAAACCCCGGCAATATAGGCAGCGGTGGATTCTCCTTCC
Organism: Desulfosarcina variabilis str. Montpellier; assembly: GCF_048565275.1. Lineage (NCBI taxonomy): Bacteria > Pseudomonadati > Thermodesulfobacteriota > Desulfobacteria > Desulfobacterales > Desulfosarcinaceae > Desulfosarcina > Desulfosarcina variabilis. Next base: position 6,835,107 of record NZ_CP159846.1, read on the forward strand.
ACATTGGTCCCGGTGGCCAGAATGATCTCCTCAATGGCTTCTTGCTCAATACGTTCCAGCAGTTCGGCAATTTTAAGATCATCGGGTCCGATTCCATCCATGGGAGAAATCACTCCGCCAAGAATATGGTAACGTCCCCTGAAGGCACCCGATTTCTCAATGGATGCCATGTCAGCCGGCTGTTCCACCACGCAAAGAACCTTTTGCTCGCGGGCTGGATCATTGCAGATACGGCAAAGCGCATCATCACTGAGGGCAAAACACCGTGAGCACAGTCGCAATCGTTTTTTCATGTCCACGATGCTGCGGGCCAGTTGGTTTGCCTCCTCAGCCGGCTGCTGGAGAATATGCATGGCCAGTCGCTCGGCGGTTTTCTGACCGATACCTGGCAGGCGTGCCAGATGTCTGATCAGATTCTTGACGGAGCCGGGGTAGTATTCCATAGCTTTACATCAAGCCCGGAATTTTCATCCCGCCGGTAATCTTTCCCATCTCCGAGGAAACCATCTCTTGCGATTGCTTCAGCGCGTCATTGACCGCTGCCACGACCAGGTCCTCAAGCATTTCCACATCATCCGGATCCACCACCTCTTTTTCAATCTTGATGGATACGATTTGCTGGGCGCCATTGGCCACGACAGCAACCATACCGCCGCCGGCCGAGGTTTCAACGGTTTTGCTGGCCAGCTCCTCCTGCATACGCAGCATTTTGGATTGGAGCTTCTGGGCCTGTTTCATCATATTTCCCATGCCCTTCATCGGTCTTTCCTCCTATTTGATTTTAATATCTTCAATTTTTCCACTAAAAATATCCACGGCATCCGCCACCAGGGGATGGTTTAGCAATTGCTGTCGAAGTTCGTTGGCCTTTGATTTTGCTGTTGCCACCTGGGCGTCGTCCTTTTTATCGTCGGCAAAGTCAATTTTAATGTCGCGGTCCGCATGTTGGCGGCAAATCGCTTCAACCCAATCGAGATTCTTTTTTATCAGCTTCAACGTGTATTCATTGTCCTGTATGGCGACAACAAATTTTTCCGGTGACACAGACCGCAATTGCGCTCGGGACAACGCGGCGGCAATGGATGGCTTGGCCTTCCCAATCTGATCAATCACCTGCTTCCAGGGGTCATGCGTTTCAACCGCGTTTGCGGTTCCATCTGCTTTTTTAGCATCCGCTTGGTCCTGGCCGACGACCGGGGCATCGACCACCGATGCCTCAGCATTACTGGCCAAAGGAGCCGGCGCCGCTGGTGTGACTGGCGCCTGCCCATAGGCAGATTGCGCCTCGACAATGGTTGAGTTTGATACCGGCGCCTGCAAAGCGGGATGGCTTAAAAGGCTGTCCATGCGTTCGATCAACACATCAATCGGCAGTGCCGGTGTGATCTGGTGAATCTTGAAAAAAACCATCTCAACGGCCAAGCGGGGCTGGCTGGCCGACCGGACGCGCTGTTCGGCATTGAACAGCAGGGTGAAGATCTGATCCATAAACGCCAGGGAAACACCTTTTGCCTGCTCACCCAGCGTCTCCAGATCGTTGGGCGACAGATCCGCCAGCGTTTCAGAGCGGGCCCCCATTTTGATCAGCATCAAATAACGAAAATGCATCAACAGGTCGGCGTAAAACCGTTTCATGTCCTGACCGGTTTTAAAAACCGTATCGACAATGTCCAGGATACGGGCAATATCCCTGGCAAACACCGCCTCAGACAAATCGAAAAGGATCTTGCGATCCATGGTCCCCAACAGGTTCAACACATCGTCATCGCCCAGTCCGCCATCACTGCAGGCCAGTATCTGATCAAGCAAACTCAAGGCATCACGCATGCTACCGCCGGATTCGCGAGCAACCGCCCATAGGTTCCCCGCCGATAGGGTAAACGACTCCTGCCGGCAAATCGTTTCCATCTGCTCGACAATGGCCGACAAGGCAATACGCCGCAAATCATGCCGCTGACAACGGGACAAAATGGTGATGGGAATTTTATGAACCTCGGTGGTGGCGAACAAAAACATCACATGATCCGGCGGTTCCTCGAGGGTTTTTAGCAGCGCGTTGAAAGCCGCGATGCTGAGCATATGCACTTCGTCAATAATGTATATTTTATAGCGGCTGTGGGCCGGCATATACCGGCTGTTATCCCTCAGTTCACGAACCTGATCGACGCTGTTGTTTGAGGCACCGTCAATCTCGAAGACATCCACACCCCGCCCGGCCGTGATGTCCAAACAGGAACGACAGGCATTGCATGGCGTGGCGGTGGGCCCTTTCTCGCAGTTCATGGCTTTGGCCAGGATTCGTGCAATCGTGGTTTTGCCGGTTCCCCGTGGCCCGGAGAATAAAATAGCATGGGCCACCCGCTGACTCTGGATGGCGTTGGTCAACGTCTGTGTAACGTGCGTCTGCCCGACCACCTGGTCAAAGGTCTGCGGCCGGTATTTTCTTGCCAATACTAGATATGACATAAAGGAAAATCCTCGAATACCGAATTGCTGCTATACTGTATCCCATAGGATGACAACAGGCAACCTGGGGAGCAAAACTAATTCCCATAAAGCCGCAAGCAAGTCAAGAATACGCAACGATTGAATTATACGATGATAACCGTTGACAATAAAGCCCGCACGAGGCAAATCGCGTTGGTCATTAAAAGGCTTATCGTGGACTGTCAAAGTGGTGATGGTAGCCGGAAGTTGATGGTTCCGTAAAAATTTCGAAAGGAAAGAAAATGGCGGAGAGAGAGGGATTCGAACCCTCGGTGCCGCTATAAACGACACACACGATTTCCAGTCGTGCTCCTTCAGCCAACTCGGACATCTCTCCGCAAATAAAAAATGTATTAGAACTGCGCTGGTGCCGAACAGCCTCGGTCAAGTGGATTGATCTGGCATCCCCCTCTCCCGTAGCAACCGGAAATGGCGGAGAGGGTGGGATTCGAACCCACGGCTCGGGAATACCGAGCACCGGTTTTCGAGACCGACGCCTTCAGCCAACTCGGCCACCTCTCCTTCCCGCTTGCAGGCATCAGCAATAAAAAGCCTCTGGTATCCTTTTTTCAGCCTCTTTGTCAAGCCTTAAGTTTGATAGTCGATGATTGATTCGAATTATCCTTGAACTGACGATGCAATCTATAGTATCGAGTGCGTTTGGCATAATGCATTCACTGATCAAAGAAAGGAAACGACAGTTCATGGCCACCGTCTTGCCTTTTCAAGGAATTTTATACAATCCGGAAATGATCTCCGACACTGGTGCTGTCACGACACCACCGTATGATGTTATCTCCCCTGATGAACAATCGGCTTTTTACGAGCGCCATCCAAACAACATCGTTCGCCTGATCCTTAATCAGGCAACCGATGCCGACAGCGCCGAAGACAACCCCCATACCCGCTCAGCGGCCTTTTTTCGGCAATGGCAAGAGGAGGGAATCCTCAAAAAGGATGATCAGCCGGCATTGTACGTAAAGGCAATCACCTACACGCATGCCGGGGAAACCATTACCCGTTACGGCGTAATTGCCCGGGTCGGTATCGAACCCTTTGAAAAGCGTATTGTTCTGCCCCATGAGAAAACGTTTTCCAAAGTACGCTCCGAAAGGCTTCAACTGCTCAAAGCCACACACTGTAATTATTGTCCAATTTTTTCCCTGTATCCGGACGAAGGCGAAATTTTTGCCACCCTTGAAGGGGCCGTACACAACGCATCTCCTATCGTTGACTTTGTTGATGAACAGAATCACCGACACCAGCTTTGGCGGGTCACCGATCCGGCGATTCATCATCAAATTACTGAAGCCCTGCAACCCAAGCGACTCTTCATTGCCGACGGACACCACCGCTATGAAACATCTTTGAATTTCAAGAAACATTTACAGGCAACCGATCCCTCGTTCGATGATCAGCATCCGGCCAATTATGTAATGATGTACCTTTGCAGCATGAGTGATCCGGGGTTAATTATTCTGCCCGCGCATCGTCTGCTTAAAGCGGTCAGTGCTGACGCGTTGCAGCAGGCCATCGATGCATCCCGCACTTACTTTGAAATTGCCGAGTATCCATTCACACCTGCTGATCGCAAGGAAGTTGAACAACGCTTTCTGGCGGATTTGAGCGACGGTGCCAGTCGCCAGGCCATTGGTGTCTATGCTCACCGTGCTCCTGTTTATTATATCCTATCCTTAAAACCCGGCGTGATGGATGACCTTTTTGGTGACGAGCTGGATATCGCCCTGCGGTCGTTGGATGTGACCGTCCTGACACGGTTGATTTTCATGAAGGTGCTTGGATTTGATCAACAACGGCTGGACAATGAAAAGTTGATTGGATATGCCAGCACCGCTGAAAAAGCCATTGACGCGATTAACACCGACAATTATGACGTGGCGTTCATTCTCAATCCAACACGAATCGAGCAGGTACAAGACATTGCTCAAAAAGGGTTGGTGATGCCCAGAAAGTCAACTTACTTTTTCCCCAAGGTAAGATCGGGGTTGGTGATGAACGGACTTAAGGATTAAACATTTTTTCAACGGTGGCGGTATAGGTTCCATCATCGTTGTACAAATAAAGGGGGCAGGAGACCTCAAGTCCCGGACGCCCCCCCTTGATCCCCGTAACGGCCACCAGCTGAGCCGGCGATCCAGCATTGGAATGAATCATGGTCAGCGATTTGGGTTCCAGACCGGTCGAGCGCATGGCGCTTATAAGATCGACGGCTCGGACACACGGGTAGATAATCACCAGGCGGCCCGCCTTGCGCAGCATCCGCCGGGCGGTGGAAAGCAGCAAATCCAAATTGATTTTCAATTCATGGCGTGCCACGGCACGCTGGGTATCGGCATTGATTCTACCACTGTTCAGTTTGCGATACGGTGGATTGGAAACCACCACATCAACCGGCGCACCGATATCGTTAAGTGACAGCTGGACCATATCTTTGGCAAGGATTTGAATCCGCTGGGCCATCTGGTTTTCTTTTACATTTTGAATGGCACAGGCCACCAGCGCATCCTGTATTTCGACCCCGACGACCTGAATCGACGGATGACGGTAGGCAAGCAAAATGGGAATCACGCCGCACCCCGTACCCAGATCCAGTACCGTGTCGCCGTGTTCCGGGCAGGCCAAGTGAGACAGAATCACCGCATCCACCGAAAAGCGGTAGCCGGACCTGGGCTGATGGAGCATGACCTGGCCATCGAGGAAACGATCGCGAGTTGAACATTCCATAAACAGACAATTTTCTAGACAGGGCCGATTTTAAATTTCATATCGATTATCTGGCCCTGTTCAAGCTCACGGTTTAGACAATCGATCAACTCGTCTTTTAGAAATTGAAGCTGATGCAACCAAACTGAACTGGAAACGTGCACCAATAAAAGGGTTCCTTTCATGGCATACGGTTTTGCATTTTCCGCAATGGGAGCACCAACGGACTGTTGCCAGACTTGTGCGATGTGGGCGATGCCGCCCGCATTTTTTGACCGGCATTGTTCTAAAATAGACGACAATACCTGACCGACCGGTGTAAAGGCGTTGTTTGGCGAACGTTTTTTTTCTATCATGGGTCGCACTTTCCTGAAAATAAGTATGCTGATAGGGATATAAAGAATCGTCTGCTGACAAGTCAACCCAAACCCGACGCGCATCGCCTTCAAATTCGAGCAATGCGAAAAGCAGATGCGACGCAATCCGTGATTTCCCTTGACTTAAGCGCTTTGCAATCTTAAGTTTAGCTACGATTTATGAATCGTCTTGAATAGTTGGCAACCAACGCGGTTGGCCATCGTGGATAAGGCACCAAAGAAAAATAATTAATGATTCAGTCATGGACAATTAGGGGTGTCTGCAATCTTTAATTAACAAGGTAACGAAGGAATTAAAATGGCTTGGGATTGGGAAAAGTTGAACCGTCAGCAACAACAGCAAGGCGGCGTTCCTCCGCAGATGGATGACATCATCAATCAGTTGAAAAAATTTAAACCGCCTGGTGGGTCACTGCTGATTATTGTTGTGATTGTTGCCCTGATTGTTGGTTATTCAGTGTTTTTTACCATTGAATCCGGATCGGTTGGTGTGGTGCAGCGCTTTGGAAAATTCGTTCGCATCGCCGAGCCTGGACCGAATTTTAAGCTGCCTTTTGGAATCGAGAAGGTCTCCAAGGTTCGCCAAGATCGTGTTTACAAAGAGGAATTTGGATTTCAATCAGAACGTGAGGCATATGGCAGCACCTATTCTCCGAACTCGGATGCGGCCAGCATCTCTCTCATGCTCACCGGTGATCTCAATGTGGCTGTTGTTCCCTGGATTGTCCAATACAAAATCAAGGATCCGTACAACTACCTTTTCAAGGTCAAAGAACCCACAGGGCTCTTACGCGATCTGTCCGAATCCAGTATGCGTCTGGTGGTAGGGGATCGCAGCATCAACGAGGTCATCACCAAGCGCGATGAAATCGCCATAGAGGCCCACCGGGTTTTGCAGGAAGAACTGGACCAGGCAGAAACAGGCATTAACGTTGTCACGGTGGAAATGAAAAAGACCAACGTACCGACACCGGTACAGCCTTCATTCAACGAGGTCAACCAAGCCACCCAGGAAAAGGAAAAAATGATTTACCAGGCCAGGGAGGACTATAACAAAGCCATTCCGGCGGCCCGCGGTGAAGCCGAACGAACAATCAAGGCTGCCGAAGGGTACGCGCTGGACCGGATCAACCGGGCCAAGGGTGATGCCGCGCGGTTCAAGGATTTGTACAGTGAATACGTCAAAGCGCAAGATGTCACCAAGCGCCGGCTTTACCTTGAATCATTAAAAGAGCTGCTGCCTAAAATTGACCGTAAATTTATCGTGGATGCCGACCAGCAGAATGTACTGCCTCTTTTGAACCTTGGAAACAATCGTGGTGAATCAAAATGAAATCAAAAGCAATATTGATCGTCATCGGGGTATTGGTACTGGTCTTGATCGTTTGCGCATATACCGTTGATGAGACCGAACAAGTCGTGGTGACCCGTTTCGACAAGGTTCAGCGAACAGAAACAGATCCGGGACTCAAGTTCAAACTGCCTATCATCGAAAAAGCCCTGGTGTTTCCCAGAAACCTTCAAGAGTGGGATGGCGATCCAGGCCAGATTCCCACCCGGGACAAAACCTATATCTGGGTGAACACCTTCGCCCGCTGGAAAATTGTTGACCCGGTTGTCTTCTTCAAAACCGTTGGATATGTCCAACGGGCCCAGCAGCGGCTGGATGAAATTATCGACCCGACCGTGCGAAATTTCATCACGTCCAATCGTCTGATCGAGGCGGTTCGCAACAGCAACCGGGAACTGGACACGTTTGAAGATTTTGGCGAGGATCAATCAACACAGCCTCAAGAAGAAAAAAAGCCCGTGCGTTTCTCCCAAGTCTTTGTTGGTCGCGATAAGATCGATAATGGAATTCTCAATCAGGCAAAGCCCAAATTGGAAAAATTTGGGATTGAATTGGTAGACGTCAAAATCAAGCGGGTCAACTACGTCGAGGAAGTTCGCAAATCCGTCTATGATCGGATGATTGCCGAACGAAAGCAAATTGCGCAAAAATTCAGATCTGAAGGAAAAGGCGAAGCCCAGAAAATATTGGGTGAAAAAGAACGCGAATTAAAACGCATTGAGTCGGGAGCCTACCGCAGAGCCCAGGAGGTCAAAGGAAAGGCAGATGCCGAGTCCACGCGCCTTTATGCGGAAGCGTTTGGAAAAGATCCAGAGTTTTACTCCTTCGTCAAAACACTTGAGGTATACAACGAAGCGCTGTCCAATAACAGCTCGATTATTCTGTCCACCGAATCGGAAATATTCAAGTATTTAAAGGGATATGAGGGATATGAGTCAAAAAGGCCATAGCCCGGAGACAATCATTTAAGACTGGTAAAATAGGTTTAAATTTTAAGAGGAATCAAAAGCACCGACGTGAATCATGTCGGTGCTTTTTTATCGGTGTTCATCACAGAAGTACGAAGGTATCATTATTTACCCTTTCTTCTCTGATGCCTCGTGCGGGCCAGTAGCTTCCGATGCTTATGCTTGCGCATCTTTTTTCTACGTTTTTTAATTACGCTACCCAACAGATCACCCCCATTCTTTTTAAGAGATTTGAATAACTTTTTTCTATTATACCATCCCTGTGGTATTGTCTATCTTTTTTTACCATAAGGATCTAAGAAGAAATAAATTGACCATGATTCATTGGATTAAGGCATTGATCCTTGAAAAGGTGTATGCTACAGAAATTTCATGAAAAATACGGTTGTTCAACGAACATTTAACAATACTGAATTGATTGTCGTTAACAATATGGTTGCCATGGCCGAAGAACTGGTCAGCAATTATTTCAAGATGTCGGCAAGCCAGTGGTTGCGACCTCGGTTTGATGTCAAAACATTAGCCGATCTATCTGAAGGTGAGATCGTTAATGGCCCATTTGCCCAAATCATTCGCTATGAAGGCAAACTAAAGGGCGGTATTTTGGGCTCAAGTACTTACGATTTTTACAAGATCTGCATTCAGGATCATGCGATCCTCAGCACGCTCGATGAAGAGCCCGAACTCACCCTCTCCCCATTTACCCTGTATATCGTCACACATGAACTGGTTCATATCGTTCGTTTCAGCCGCTTTCTTCAAAATTTCAAAGCCAGTCATGCGGAAAAGCTAGCTGAAGAACAACGTGTGCACACCATTACCCATGCCATCCTTGAGCCTGTCAACACCCCAGGTCTCGATACCGTGCTTGATTTTTATGCGATCTGGCGGTCCCCCATTGATGGAATCAAGTCCATTTCCTAATTTTCCCCTTTCATTTTCTTGACAAGGCCAAAACATGCCATATATTAGACCTGTCATTTCGACAAATCACCCTATTATATTTAATGGTTGCACCAAGTTAGAGGAGATATTGAACATGCCGCTCTATGAATATCAGTGTACAGAATGCGGGAAAATTGAAGAGGCAATTCAGAAGTTTTCTGATGCGCCGCTTACGACTTGCAAACATTGTTCTGGAAAGCTGAACAAGCTGATTTCACAGAGTAGCTTCCATCTCAAAGGAACCGGCTGGTATGTAACGGACTATTCAAAAAAAACATCCCCACCATCAAAAAATGATACAGCGAGTACAACCGCCAGCAGTGAGAAAACCAGTTCCAACGGTAGTGACTCTCAAGCGGCTAAAAACGACGCATAGGCCAGGAATAAAGCGCTGCTCTCTAAGAAATATAGGGGACAATCCGCTTAAGCAATGGATATGAACAACAGATGAACATCAATGCACCCGCAAACAAAGTTCATTATCCTCACTTTACAAATCATAACATGTGATTATTTTGGTTGATCTTTTGTTCCTGAAAAATTTATCAACACGCATGTGAGTTTGCTGAAAACGGGCCTTAATAGACATTCCCGTTAATTTAAATGATAGGTTTTAGTTATTATATTCAACACAGATTTTAAACGAAAAAGGAGAGATGGAGACATGAAACTCAGACCATTGCAGGATCGAATTTTGGTACAGCGCGTCGAAGAAGAAACCAAAACCAAGGGCGGAATTATCATCCCGGATACAGCCAAAGAAAAACCGGCCGAGGGAAAAGTCGTAGCGGTTGGCAGCGGAAAAGTCAGTGAGGACGGCAACCGTGTTCCGCTGGAAATCAAGGTCGACGATCGTATTTTGTTCGGAAAGTACTCGGGAACGGAAGTTAAAATCGAAGGTGAAGAGTACTTGATCATGCGCGAAGACGATGTTCTCGGCGTTATTGAATAACGACCACCGAGTAACGACCACCCCAAACATGATGTTAACGAATTTCAGATAGACGGAGGTAATGTAAAATGGCTGGTAAAGTAATTAAGTATGATATGAAAGCCCGCGAAGCGATGCTCAATGGCGTTAAGGCGCTTGCCGATGCAGTGGTTGTTACCTTAGGACCTAAAGGAAGAAATGTGGTCATCGACAAGTCCTGGGGCTCTCCGACGGTGACCAAAGATGGTGTAACCGTTGCCAAGGAAATTGAGCTGGAAGACAAGTTCGAAAACATGGGCGCTCAGATGGTCAAAGAAGTTGCCAGTAAAACCAGTGATATGGCTGGTGATGGCACCACGACGGCGACTGTCCTGGCACGTGCCATTTATGAAGAAGGCCAGAAAATGGTTGCCGCCGGTAACAATCCCATGTCCATCAAGCGTGGTATTGATAAGGCCGTCGAGACTGCCGTTAAAGAACTGCACAAAATGAGCAAACCCACCAAAGATCAACGCGAGATCGCCCAGGTCGGTACCATTTCCGCCAACAACGACGAGACCATAGGCAACATTATCGCCGAAGCCATGAATAAGGTCGGTAAAGAAGGCGTAATCACCGTTGAAGAAGCCAAAGGCATGGAAACCACTCTGGACGTGGTTGAGGGTATGCAGTTCGATCGCGGTTACCTTTCTCCCTACTTCGTGACCGATCCCGAAAAAATGGTCGCCTCTTTGGAGGATCCATACATCCTTATCAATGAGAAAAAAGTCAGTAACATGAAAGATCTGCTGCCGGTTCTCGAGCAAGTGGCCAAGATGGGCAAGCCCCTGGTCATTATTGCAGAAGACGTCGACGGTGAAGCGCTGGCCACCTTGGTCGTCAATAAACTGCGCGGCACCCTGCAGGTGGCGGCTGTCAAGGCGCCGGGTTTTGGTGATCGCAGAAAAGCAATGCTCGAAGATATCGCCATTCTTACCGGCGGCCAGGTTGTATCCGAAGATCTGGGTATCAAATTGGAGAACCTTACCATCACCGACCTTGGCCAGGCCAAACGGATAACGATTGACAAAGACAACACCACAATCGTCGATGGCGCGGGTGCCCGTTCCGCTCTGGAAGGTCGGGTGAAACAGATTCGGGCTCAGATCGAAGAGACCACCTCTGACTACGATCGTGAAAAACTCCAGGAACGTCTGGCCAAACTGATCGGTGGCGTTGCTGTGATCAACGTTGGTGCAGCGACTGAAACCGAAATGAAAGAGAAAAAGGCCCGTGTTGAAGACGCACTCAACGCAACCCGCGCTGCCGTTGAAGAAGGCATCGTTCCTGGCGGTGGCGTTGCCCTGGTACGCACCCTTCCCGCATTGGATAAAATCAAAATCAAAGCCGATCAGAAACTGGGTGTCAAGGTTGTGATGCGCGCCATCGAAGAGCCCCTGCGCCGGATCGCCTCCAACGCCGGTTACGAAGGCAGCGTCGTTATCGACAAAGTCAAAAATGCCGAAGACGCCATGGGCTACAACGCAGCCACCAATGAATATGAAGACCTGATTGAAGCCGGTGTGATCGACCCCACAAAGGTGGTTCGCTTTGCCCTTCAGAATGCCGGCAGTGTTGCCTCGTTGATGCTCACCACGGAAGCCATGATTGCAGAAAAACCGGATGACAAGGCCGCTGACCCGATGGCTGGCGCTGGTGCCGGTGGCATGGGTGGCATGGGTGGTATGGGTGGCATGGGTGGCATGATGTAATCCACCATCACTCTATTTGGTTCGCCACGCTAAATCCAAGTACGAATAAAAAAAGCCCTTGCATGAAAACTTCATGCAAGGGCTTTTTGCGTTATTTCGACGGACACGGGCAAGCTCTTGACAACACAGGCAAATCCAGGTTACCGTATCAATAATGACAAAATTGTTGAAACCTTCAGATAAATCCAAGCAGAACAGAATTGCATCTCGGGCCACGTCAACGCGTCTTGCTTAAAAGCTGCAAGTATTGGTTTTAGGATATTGAGAAGCGGCCGATAATACTTTAGATAAGCATGGTTATTCAGCCTAAATGACCCTTAATCAATGAGGTATCAAATGAATTGCCGAACGAAATCGAGTATTTTTTGTTCCGTTTTTCTGCTCCTTGCCTTTTTACTCTCATCTGTTTCCCATGCAGCCGACACTGTTGAAACGGTTGAAAGCGAAACGGGTTTTTATTACACCATCCAAAAAGGAGATACCCTTTGGGGCCTCTCTCAACAATTTAGTGACTCTCCATGGTTGTGGCCCGAATTGTGGGAAGAAAATGATCAGATCAGCAACCCGCACTGGATTTTTCCTGGCGAGCGGATTCGGTTGTATAAAAAGAAAGGCGCACAAACCATCACAAAAGCAGCGCCCAGTTCAAGCCAGCCGGTTGTCATCCCCCCTGCCCCGGTCAAACCAGTGTCAAAAAAGGCCAAAAAAAAGAGGAACAAACCGTTCTTTTTCTATCCTTCCATTGACCGCATCGGTTTTATCCGTAAGCCGCCGGTATCACCAAGCGGAACGATCTTTGAAGTGCAAGGCCGAAAGGATATGATCAGCGAAGGTGATATCGTCTATATTCGCCCGTCAGAAGACGCGCCTGTCAATCTTCTCATCCCTGGAAGCCGCCATACGATTTTCAGGTACCTGCAGCCAACGGATGAAAAAGACTCAACCGAGACGATTGGAACCCAGCATTATATATTGGGTATCGTGGAATTGACCCAGAAAGAGCCGGATATGATACTGGCCAAAGTCGTCAAATCGTTTCGCCCCATCATGGTAAACGATATGCTGATGCCCTACACCCAACAATCACCAAAAATTGAATTGAAGCCCAGCACGCCTGGCATCGATGGTCGAATCATCATCTCCGAAGAGCATACCGTGCTTACCGGTGACTACATGTTGGCCTTCATTGACAAGGGCAAAGCGGACAATATTGAAGCCGGCCAACAGTACAGCATCTACACCCAGCAAAAAACAGTTCTTGAGAACAGCCAAATCAAGGACAAATTATTGCCCCCCAACGATTTTGGCACCTTGCTGGTATTGCACACGGAACAAACAACATCCACCGTGGTCATTACCCAGACATCGCATAATATCGATCCCGGAGAGCGGTTCAGAACGCCAGTCAATTAGCCTTAAGTCGCCACACTATAGTGTTTAAGATAATGTCTTTGGCAAGGCCAGAGGGAGGAAGCTGTATAATCAATACCGCGATGACCGATAACGCAGTCCAAAAACATTATCTTGAATTCTATAACAACAGGCTCCAACCACGCCTGCCTCAAAAAGGCAGGCGTTTTTTATTGGCATTGGGTGACCATTTGCGATTAATTCAGATTGTCGCCGGATGTGACCCGCAACACCTCTTGATAGGTTGTAACGCCTTGCAGTAATTTCTCAATGGCGCATTCACGCAAGGATATCATACCTTGGGCACGGGACGTGTCGGTCAGGGCGGCCAGATCTGCATCCGCCACCGTCAGGACTTTAATGGCTTCGCTGTATACGAGGACCTCATGGATGGTGGTCCGTCCCAGGTATCCGGTCCCTCGACACTGTTGGCAGCCCTTGCCGTGAAAAAGTGACAACTTTCCTGTTTTCCCGGTGTCTACACCAAGCTCACGGAGCCTTTGCGCATCGATCTCAATCGGTGCTTTGCACGCGGTACAAATTTTACGAACCAACCGTTGGGATAAAATGCCCCTTAAGGTCGCCTGAATGAGGAACGCCGGAACGCCCAGATCCATCAGGCGTATGATGGATGCCGGGGCATCGTTGGTGTGTAGGGTAGAAAACACCAGATGGCCGGTTAATGCCGCCTGGATGGCATTTTCAGCCGTTTCCAGATCCCTTAACTCGCCAATCATGATAATATCCGGATCCTGCCGGAGGATATTGCGCATAATGGATCCAAAGGTAATCCCCAGCTGGGGTTTAACGGCAATCTGGTTGAAATCCTCATGCACCATTTCAATGGGATCTTCAATTGTGGTCACATTGACTTTCGTGGTGCTGATTTTCCTGAGGGTCGAGTATAAGGTTGTGGATTTACCGCTTCCGGTAGGCCCACAAACCAGCACCAAGCCATGGGGATGGGAAATAATCTGATCATATTTAGCCATATCCCTTGATGAAAAGCCTAAATTTTCGAGATCCTGGAACAGAATATCCGGATCCATCACCCGCATGACCACCTTTTCACCGAATGCAACCGGCACGGTCGACACACGGATTTCCACTTCCACATCTTTTTTTCCGGTCTTGATGCGGCCATCCTGCGGACGACGCTTTTCCGCCATATCAAGCCCGGACAAATTCTTAATCCGACTGACGATTGCCGAATGCACGTTTTTGGGCAACCGGTAGACAGTATGCAGTACACCGTCTATGCGCATTCTAACCAGACTCACCTCACGCTTGGGTTCGATGTGAATATCGCTGGCGCGTTGATCGAAAGCATAGATAAACAGGTGGTTGACGGCATTGACCACATGCTGGTCATTGGAAGGCACTTCATCGGCGGACTGAAGGTGAAGAAAACGTTCAAGGTTGCCCAGATCCACGGCCGGTCCGGCAAACTGATGCTCAGCCGCAGCGATGGATCGCTTGAAACCAAAAAACTCTTCAATCAGCTTGATGATATCCGACCTGGTACTGACCACCGCATTGACCTTCATCTGGCACGCGCGGGTAATATCCTCCAGGACTTCAAGATTGGATGGATTCGGGGTGGCAACGATGAGTTCTCCCTGACGGATTTCAATGGGCAAAACCAGATGATTTTTGGCAAAGGAGATGGGGATGGTCGTCGTAACCAGATTCAGGTCGAGCTTTAATGGATCAATCTTAACAAAAGGGACCCCCCAGCTTTCCGCCAACGTTTTATAAATCGTATCCTCGTCCAGCGCTTTCAGCGGGTCATCCTTACGCTTCAGGTTTAAGGCGACAATGGTATCGATAAGGGTAAAGGAATCATCGACGTCCGTTGATCCAGTGCCTGGTTTTTTAAGATGTCGTTCATGTTGTTCGACCAACTCAACGCGCCTGGCATAAAGGTCCCGCACCTGCTGGAATGATAACAGCTGTTTTTTTTCCAATGTGGAAAGCAATCGTTTTATGGATAACATGTCATTCACGGTAAGGCATCCTCCATTGGATTGATTGTCCATGGGATAGATGGATGCATCGCATGGCAGCCTCAATTCCTCGCATTGTTCGCGCCAAAGCCATCTGATTTTCTTTGGCGCCAAACAATTTTGCTATTTTAAGACCATGCCCGCTGATTTTCTGCATCAACACGGCATCGTCGAGCGATCCGATTCTTCCCATGCCGCGGGCAATAATTTTCAATTGTTGTAAAAGAACCGGCAGGTAATCAGCCGCTTTCGGATAGCGGTAGATACCAACATCTGGATCACCATACTCATTTAATGCAGAAATCAAAATCAGGTGAGCGGTCTTGCCTGCTATCAAGGATAAAAAGATAAAAATCTCTCTTTCAAGAAAAAGCAAATGGCGAATCGAGAAGTCTGTTTTGGCCTGAAGTGGATTTTTTAGAAGAGCAATCAGTTTTTCATGAATTGTACGTACTTTGGCAGCAAACCGGGTTTCCAGCTTATCAATTCGGAATTGGGCGTAGTTGACAATATCCGGATCCAATCCGTTGCGAACACGTAGCACCTCCTCGGGAGTTATCTCAATATCAACATCAAGCTCTTTGTTGTAAGTCCGTAAAAGTGCATTGACGAGCATCATAATATTGCGATCCGATATAACAACAGTGTTGGGAAATCGACAAAAATCATCCAATAGGAAGCGCAGTGCGGATTTGGGACGTTGGATGCAGCGGATCAGATGTTGCATGGCATTGAGGAAAGCAATCCGATCCTTTCTTCCATTTATATTTTTTAGGACGCACCATGACAATTCAAATGCAAGCGTACCATGAAAGGCCAATTCTTCGAGCGACATTTTGAATACCGAGCGAATACAATTTTTATGCTCACCAAGACCGTTGCCGGCCAGGCGCATTATTCTTTCAGTTTCCTTAACCGGCAGTTGAAATGCATGGGAAACAGCGTTAAGGTTCTCCTGGGTGGGCGCGTTGATCAATTTTTCGATCGCCCCCAACCGCTTTTCCGTTATAAAAGTCTCTTTGCAAGCGGATACGATCATCGACAATTCACGATTCATCGTGCCAAGAAGCGTTACGCGACGATCCACATTCATCCTTAGCCCATCTCGCAAAATCGTCACCGCATCCAGCGCCTCAGGAGAAACCTTGCAAATACCAAGTCGCAGCAGGCCTGCTAACAGGCGAATCATTTCCTGATAAGCATCATTTTTTTCCAGGTGATTCAAAATAAGACTGAACGTGCGCAATTGAGCCAAAAAGGCGTTTGCATCCATGCCATCGTAGTCAGCGAGAACAGCGATTTCCGCATCATCGTGAAGGTTGGGATCCGTGATGAGGTCACGGCGAATCAATGCCAGTGCCTGTGATTTCAAACGATTCAGCCTGGCACCACTGGCAGGATCAATATCTGCAGACAGGTATTGATGGTCATTCACAATCGACCTCTATTTGGTCATCCTTTCCAAGTGCAATCTTCCCTACAACCTTACATTGGTAGGGTCACCCCATCACTTTACAGCTAACTTACAAATATTGTGCGCTCTCCGGTTGGGAATTACTTTTAATCAAAAAAACGAAACGGAGGAGAACAATGGATAATCGAGTCAATTTGCTACTAACGCGTATCAGTGAATTATATGGCCATAAAGTCAAAAAAGGCAGTCGACACTATCTGGAGGTCAGTATCGGTGATCAAGCAAAACAAATGGGATACGAAGATCTTTCCGAAAAGTTTCGGCATGCCCATGCTGTGATTCCGCTAAATGCGCCTCAACCCGGCATGAAAGTACGCATTGACGGCAGAACTTTTTTGGATTACGCACAGTATTCACCCGGTATTGCTGTCCCCGGTTATTTGGCCAGACAAACGTCGTTGACCTTCATCCCATACAACGCACTGGACAGTATGATTTGCAATTTCAATTAGTATGTTAGCTGTAAAATGATGCACCGGGCATGATAACAACGGCTGTTACCGGCGTTGCTGGTTTACAGCCGTATTTATCGCCCCGTATATCGCCAACAACATGGTTGGGAGTTTATTTGTTAGGCATGTTTTTGGTGAGGCTGATCTTTTTCAATAGATATTTGGATATTTTTAACTGCTTTAACGGTGCGCTGGACCATTTACTGATGCGGACCCAGTTTTTACGTCGTTCGATTCGAGAGCGTCTTTCATGGACTTTGCGTCGATCCAGCCGATTAAATGAAAACCGTTTGAATGAAAAAGTCTGTCGCCTGTCCTTACCGCTCCGCCTTTCAATAAAAGATCGTTTGTACACTGGCATGGGAACACCTTTCTGGAACAACTCCCATTGGCTGATTAGTCCCATCGCTTCACGGCGGTTGGGATAACACTTTTAACATTATCATTTTACACCATATATTCAAGTTATTATTCTTGACTCAGCAACGACTTCATTCAGAATTTCTAGCATGGTATCGATCTCCTCGACTGAAACCGTCAGGGCCGGCATAAAACGCAGCGTCTGAGGGCGTGGCGCGTTGAGAAGCAATCCGGCATCTCTTGCTCGATCGACGATTTCACCGGCCCTTTCCCGCTTCAAATCCAGGGCCACCAATAGTCCCCGCCCACGGACACCGCCTAGTTGATAGCGCTCGGACAAGGCCACCAATCCAGCCCGGAGATAATCCCCTTTTTCATTCACGTCTTCCAGAAAACCGGGTGCCAGAACCGTATCCATGATGGCCCCCCCCACCGCGGTCATCAGTGGATTACCGTTGAACGTTCCGCCCTGGTCGCCTGGCGCAAAACACGTAACCGCTCGTGTCGCCACCAGGGCGGCCAGCGGCACACCACCGCCTAGCATTTTGCCAAGGGTCATGATGTCCGGTTCGATACCGGCGTGCTGATGTCCCCACAGTGTTCCGGTACGTCCCATACCGGTCTGGATCTCATCCACGATCAGCAACACCCCCTCGCGACGGGTCAGTTCACGAAGCTCCCTGAGAAACGCGTCACTGGCGGCAATCACACCGGCTTCCCCCTGAACCGGCTCGATCATCACGGCGACGGTTCGATCGGAAATCAAGTCTGTCACCGAATCCAGGTCGTTGATTGTCGCCTTGAAAAATCCCGGCACCTTGGGCTCAAAAAGGTCTTTGAATTGCGGTTTTCCCGATGCCGACATGGTCGCCAACGTACGTCCATGAAATGAATTATCAAAGGTAATGATCTCATGGGCACCGGCCTTGTTCAAAGCGCCCCACTTGCGCGCCAGTTTGATGGCACCTTCATTGGCCTCTGCCCCACTGTTGGCGAAAAACACCTTCGCAAAACAGCTGTTCTCCACAATACGCGCCGCCAATTCAATCGCCGGTTGATTATAAAATGCCGGGCTGGGCGTGATCAGCCGGCGCGCCTGCCTGGCCAGGGTATCGGCAATCACCGCCGGACAGTGCCCCAGGCAGTTAACCGCCCATCCCTGCACAAAATCAAGATAGCGTTTGTCGGTATTGTCCCATAGCCAGGATCCTTGTCCCCGGATAAACACCAGCTCGGGCCGGGAGGTGATATTCATCAATGCATCAACTGGAAACGCATCGTAATTCTTCATCTGATAGTCCTTATTTATCTTTTTGATCCGGCAACGGTTGCATGCCAATATTCAGATATTTTTCTGCCAGATCAATGTAAAGCTGCTTCCCCCATGTCCAGAACTCCTGATTTTTTTCACTCAGGCCTCGGACAACCCGGGCAGGATTGCCTGCAGCGATAACCCGCGGTGGAATTGATTGCCTCATTTTTACCACGCTGCCTTCGGCAACGATCGCCCACTCCCCGATTTCAGAAAAAATGCTCAGAATCGCCCCCATGCCGATAACGGCAAAATCACCGATCTGTTTGCCATGCACCACCGCACCATGACCGATGGTCACCTGTTGACCGATACGATTCACGTCGTCCGGTGGGGCATGAAGAATCGCACCTTCCTCTACCGCGGTACCGCTGCCGATTTCAATACGACCGTAATCCCCTCTTAAAATGGCGCCGTGGCCGATATAGCAGTTATCACCGATGACCACATCTCCGATCACCCGCGCAATATCGCTGACATAGGCTTTTTCCCCGACCAGCGGCCGCTTTCCGTCAAATTGATAGAGCATATTCGTGTCCTGACCTTATCTGTAATTCCTGAATCATGAAAAATGACTATTCCGTAAACCCTCTGGCCTTCATCCGATCCGCATTGGTAAAGCGGGCCATACCGGTTTTCATCTTCCTGAGTCCATGTTTTTCATAAAACCCCTCTTTCCCGGGTGAAGCGTACAAAATGATGTTACACGACGGCAGCCGGGTCAAAATGGTATCGATAATGGTATTGCCCAATCCTTTGCGCTGAAATTCCGGCGCAACCACCACATCGTAAATCGCCGCCTGGTATGCGTCGTCGGAAATCGCCCGTCCAAAGCCGATCAGCTGCTTTGCATGATAGACAAAAACGGTGACGGCACTGTTTTCAAAGGCTTTGCGGTGCAATTGGGGATCAAAGTGAGTCATTCCCACGCGCGCCAGCATATCAGCGATCATCTGCCAGTCGACCCCCTGGCAATCATATTTGAATTCGACATCCATGGTGCCTCCTTAGTCCAGGCAGTTTCTAACGGCATCAATAAACGCCTTCATCAACCCAAAATCTTTTACGCCCTGTGTTTCCACCCCGCTGGACACATCCACCCCAAAGGGCCTGATCGCTTTGATGACAGCGCAGACATTTTGCGGGTTCAGGCCGCCGGCAAGGATAATCTTGTCTGCCATCGTCTTGACCCATTCGGGAAACGGTTTGAATGTTCCACTGCCAATACTGGCATCATAAATGAAGTAATCATATTGGATTGCCGCAGGAGGCATTTCCTTCAAGGCCAGGATCAGGTGGGGAACCTGACGGGCTTCATGAATCTGAGTGTAATCAAAGGCGTAGGCGACATCCTTGACATCCTCGTATGTTTTGCCCACAACGACTGTTTTTACGCGTCCCTTGGCATGCATCGCCAGTTCCAGTGCCTTGGCATGGGGACAGTAGCGCTTGCTTTTGGCATAGGTCACAATGCCGATGGCATCATAGCCATAGGAAATGGCCTTGTCGATCTGCTGCCGGGTGGTCAACCCGCAAACTTTTGTAAACATGAAAAAATCCTTAAGAGAGTACGGCCACGGCACGCACCGGCGAGCCGTCCGCATCAACAATGTTGAGCGGCAGGCATGAAAAAATAAATCCCTTTTCCGGCAAAGCCGAAAGGTGGGTCAGATTTTCGACAATAATCATCCCTGCGCCCAGCAGTATATGGTGAATCGGTAAAGCAGGCGCGTCCAGCGGATCGGCGGAAAGCGCATCCAGCCCCACACCGATTATGCCCGTTTGTGCCAACCAGCGTGCCGCCGCTTGCGATAATGTCGGATAACCGGAAAAGTAATCCTCACACCCCCAGTGGCGGCTCCAATCGGTACGCAACAGTAGAAACCGCCCGTCTTTGCGTTTGCTGTCAAGGGCAGTCAAATCATCCATGGTAATGACCAGCTTGCCTGGTGCACTGACATTGAGCAGCAACGCTTCCGCGTAAAACATTTCCAGCGGTAGTTGATCCAGTGTTTGCGCCCCTTTGATCAGGTGGGCCGGCGCGTCAACATGGGTACCTGTATGCACACACAGGCTGATGCGTTTTTCCCGGTACCCATCGTTTTCGATGCTGGCGGTTTCCTCAAAGCGCGGGGCCGCGGTTCCCGGGTAAAGGGGCATGTTAGGTTCAAGCGCATGACTTAAATCGATAATATGCATCACCCGGTCTCTCGCATCGACGCCCAACGGTAATCCAAAAGGTCGGCTATGGTCAGCACCGGCATGCCATGGGTATCGGCAAAAGTGATAATCAGGTCTTGACCATTTTGGAGGGCTGTCAAGCCCCGCTCTACGCGCTGCATCGAGGTTCCATAGCACGTCAACAACGGTTGATCCATTGCCAGATCTCCTTGATTTGACATTTGGGCGTTGGCATTTTTCCACTTTCGGCAATGATGCTTGTTCAGCAGCGGCCGGTTTTTGATTTTACCTGCGACGGCCCTGTGTTGGATACGATTGGGTATTGCCAGCGGCCATGCGACCAGTTATGATATAAAAAGGTTGGTAAACATTTTTGCTGACCAACCCCTTTTAACGAACGGAGCCTGCCATCATGGCCCAATGGAACATGCCTGTTGAACCCGATGAGCTCTTATATGCCCTGAAAGTGGGCAATGCTGCAGCGCTGAATCAAATGCCCCTGAAACACACGCCGGGTGAGGGTCTGGAAATTGTGGATGAAGAAACCGGGCAGGTACAGACGGTACATTTTGCCGACAATGCCGTCAATCGCTTTGGTGTGGCCATTGCCCAGGAGTTTGACAACATGGGCTCCAAGTTTTTTTCCCTGATGACCCGCATTGGGGCTCTGATGCGGCTTCTTGAAGATGATCGGGCCAGGCCTTATGTGGAATTGGAGGGGGAATTCACCAAAATTCGCAATCCCATGATCGAAGCCATGGCGGTCTTTCCCATCTCCCCGGAAGGTTTTTTGGACGTGGATCAGTTCTTCAATCAATTGGAAACGATACAAAACAACGTCCCCAATTAATCCCCGGCGTTACCTTTCAATAATTCGTCAACCACATCCAACAGCAATTGAATATCAAAGGGCTTGAACAGGACGCGGTCCGCCCCCAACTGCCTGGCAATTTCAAGGTAGTCCTGGGGGTCTATGCGCCCCCCTCCGGAAATGGCGATAATTTTTACCTGCGGATAATCACGCCTGATTTCGTCAATGGTCTCCAGGCCCTCTTTTTCGGGCATGAAGATATCCGTCACCACCAGATCCGCCACTTGGACTTTTAATCGGTCCAAGCCTTCTGCACCATTGGGCGCTTCATCCACATCGTGTTCGGCATCTTCAAGCGCCAACCGCACGGAAAGGCGAACAGTATCATCATCATCGATTACAAGAATTCTGGCCATGGGTGGTTCCTGAAGAGTTCATCGATTCAATATGCCATCACTGGGAATCGGCGATGTTTTCTTTTTCTACCAACGCACCGGTAGGGCAAGCCGTGATACAGGCACGGCATGATGCGCAGTGAGTGGCGGCATCCGGGTTCACATCAAAATAACCTACCACAGTCTCGAACCCGCGGCCAGCAAAACTTAGCCATGAATCTTCATTTGCCTGGCCGCACTGTTTGACACAGATCCCGCACAGTACGCATCGATTGGGGTAATAGTCAAAAAGTGGATGGCGGGAGTCCACCTCCGGTTCTTTGAGGACCTGCTCAAAGGGCTTGCAGCTCAGCCCCACCTTTAGAAACTTGGCAATCTGTTGAAGGCTGCAGGCCTTGTTGGCCGGACAGTGTTTGCAGTCCACCCGGTGCACAGAAAGCAGCAGCTTAAAGGCCGTCCGTTGCAGGTCCCGCACCGCTTCGGTGTCGGTGCGGACCGTCATCCCGTCTTCCACGGTTACCGTACAGGACGTCACCGGCTCCTTGAAACCGTCGATTTCCACAAAGCATAATCTACATGAAGCCGAAGCGGTATCCGGGGTATCCGCCTCCAACCAGCACAGATGAGGGATGGTGATACCAGCCGCCAGACAGGCCGACAGCACACTGCTACCAATCGGCGCCTGAATCGTCCGGTCGTCCACAGTCAGGGTAACCATTTTATCTATAACATCCTTTCCTTCCGACCCGCTCAGCGGCGGCCGGTGGCGACAGTTCTTTATTTCAACATTCGAATTCCACCGGGACTGGTGCAGATCCCGATGACAATTGTCGATCAGCCTTTCTTTTCCGGCGGACGCTCGATGATCGGAACCAAATGGGCCGGTGAAATCTTGACCACAGCATCATATTCTGGCGGGCAGGCCACCATGCACTCGCCACATTTGACGCACAGTTCCTGGTCAATGCCCTTCTTGCGGTTGCTGGTGGTGAAGACGGCCTCCACCGGGCAGCAGCCCACGCAGGCATCGCAGCCCCGGGCGCATTTGTCCAGATCAATATAAAAAGCCGTCAGGGCCCGGCAACTGCGGCCCGGACAACGGCCTTCCTTGATATGGGCCTCGTATTCATCCCTGAAATAGGCCAGCGACGTAAGGACCGGGTTGGGTGCGGTTTTACCCAGACCGCAAAGCGATCCCTTTTTGACAGCCCGGCTTAACGTTTCCAGCTGCTCGATATCCCCTTCACGGCCCTCACCCTTTGTCAGCCGGCGCAGGATGTCCAAAAGGTGCCGGGTGCCGATACGGCAGAACGTGCATTTGCCGCAGGACTCCTTCTGAGTAAAATCGAGAAAATAACGCGACACATCCACCATGCAGGCGTCTTCGTCCATGACCACCATGCCGCCGGAACCCATCATGGCGCCGGCCCGGGTCAGGGCGTCGAAATCCACCGGTGTATCCAGAAATTCATCTGATAGACAACCACCGGAGGGACCGCCGATCTGTACCGCCTTGAACGCTTTCTTGTTGGGAATGCCACCGCAGATATCGAAAATCAGCTCCCGCAGGGTCACCCCCATGGGGATTTCCACCAGTCCCGGATGGGTGACGTTGCCCACCACGGAAAAAACCGCTGTACCCGGGCTGTCAGCCGTACCGATGCTGCGAAACCAGTCGGCGCCCTTTTCCACAATGGTCGGCACGGTGGCCAGGGTCTTGACATTGTTGATCACCGTGGGACGGCCATCCAGTCCCCGCTCCACCGGATAGGGCGGACGATGCCGGGGCATGCCTCTGAAGCCTTCCACGCTGCGGATCAATGCGGTTTCTTCGCCGCACACAAAGGCACCGGAGCCCTGAAACAAATTGATGTCAAAGGAAAAACCGCTGCCCAGAATATTGTCTCCCAGCAGTCCCGACTCGCGGGCCTGCTCCACGGCCAAGGTGAGAATACGCACCGCCAGGGGGTATTCGGCGCGCACGTAAAACAGCCCCTGCTTGGCGCCCACGGCCAACGCAGCCAGCAGCATGCCCTCAATCACCTGATGGGGGTTGCTCTCCAGAAGGGTGCGGTCCATATACGCCCCTGGATCACCCTCGTCGGCGTTACAAATGATCAGCTTGTCCGCGCCTGCCGCATCCCGGGCCGCCCGCCATTTAATGGCCGTAGGAAAGCCCGCGCCACCGCGCCCTCGCAGGCCGGAAGCCTCGATCACATCCAGAATCGCTTCCGGCGCATCGCCAAGGGCCGCAACCAGGGCCCCATACCCCCCGTCGGCGATATATTCATGGATCTTTTCCGGATCGATACGTCCGCAACGATCCATAATCACCCGTTTTTCACGATTGAAACGGGCAAATTCAGTCACCGAGGGAATCATCTCGTTTTCCACGGTGGCGCCCATGATATGCTCGAAGCGGGGATCGCCCTCTTCCAGAAAAAGCTTGACCAGCATCTTGGCTTTGCCCGGGGTCACCTCCGGATAAAGAATCGGCGGAAATCCCGAATCCGGATGATCGATGATCACCACCGGCTCGGCATAGCAATGGCCAAAACAGCCAACCGTATGCACAAGCGCCTCAACCCCCCGATCGGCCAGGGCCTCTTCGAAGGCCGCCTGGGTTTCCAGGGCGCCCGAGGCAATCCCACAGGTGGCCATGCCAATATGGATTTTGGGCAGGGGGCTTTGATCAAACTGCGCTTTCTGAGCCACCGCGTCATCCACAAGCGCCTGGTACGCTGTCTGAACCTGGGTGTTCACATCGCCGCTCATGATTTGGCGGCCTCCCTGGCCGCTTTTTCTTTTTCCAGTTTAACGCGCAGCACCAACCCTTCC
The DNA here is from genome assembly GCF_048565275.1 of Desulfosarcina variabilis str. Montpellier. NCBI lineage: Bacteria > Pseudomonadati > Thermodesulfobacteriota > Desulfobacteria > Desulfobacterales > Desulfosarcinaceae > Desulfosarcina > Desulfosarcina variabilis. The sequence continues at coordinate 6,859,880 of NZ_CP159846.1, forward strand.
ACTTTGCTGGGCTGCATGTGGCCGTGCAGGGTGTCACCCATCAGTGCCACCGGTGCCAGGGCGCAGCAGCCCACACAGGCTACCCGTTCGATACTGAACTCACGGTCGATGGTGGTCTCGCCTTCCTTGATTTCAAGTTTGCGTTCAAAATTTTCAAGAATGATCTCGCCCCCACGCACATGGCAGGCTGTTCCCATACAAACCTTGACCGGGTTTCTGCCCGGCGGGTTGAAACGGAACTGGTTGTAAAAAGAGGCCACACCATAAACCTCGGAGCGGGTGATCGACAAATAATCGGCGACCAGGGAAAGGGCCTCGTCTGGCAGGTAACCCATTATTTTCTGGGCCATCTGAAGCAACGGGATGAGTTGTCCACGGCTTTTGGGAAACCCATCGATCTGTTTTTGAAGGCTTTCCAGGTTCGCCTGATCTTCAGCTGTGAGTGAATGCATAATGGTCACGTCTCAACGGTTTGGTTGCGGGGAAAACCGATCTTTACCATTTATGAGAAAGTTTTTTAAGAAGCTTTTGCCAATTTTCAGCCACGGCCCGAAAACGAAAAGGCGTGCTTTTTACGTTGCGGCTTGGTTAGGCCTGGCCCGGAAAAGCATTTTACAAGCGCATCAACTATTGGTGACGCCGCCAATCGATCGATCATCACCGCGTTAGGGTCGCAACAAGCGAACAAAATGTCAATGGGTAAATGCCCATTTAGAATTAAACATCAAATTTTATCCATGGCACCATAAGCGGCCTGAATGCGATCACGCAACAAAAAACAAAGTCTTTCGAGCATAAAAAAGCCAAAAGGCGTGTCCTCGCGCATGTATTTTCTGAGCGGCCGCCCCTTGATCCGAATGACCGTCGAGTCCTTCTGGCAACTGGCCGAGGACATAAGCACATGGGGTTCGCCCAAAAGCGTGGACCAGCATCCCAGGGTGCGTCCCTTGCCCAGGGCATCGATCACCACAGATCCCTTGTGCTTACCAATGTCCATGGCCCGTTCTAAAAAAATGTAGCCATCAACAATAATGAACAGGTCTTCGCCAAAATCACCCTGCCGAAATACATATGATCCGGCCGGGTATTGATCGATGCTGCAAAATTCGCTGATGGTGGTCAGGTGCTCTGAAGAGATGTTCTCCAAAAACTGGCACGACTGCAGTGTGGCTTGGATTTCGGGATCTACCATGGTTTCCTCCAAGAGTTTCCTCCAAAGTTGCCGTCGGTGGCGGCATGGATGCAGGTTATGGGTCATCGTAAAATGGTGTGGAAGCGCACGATGAGCAGCTACTCGCTTTTAGCGATTAGTTGTTACCATGCCTATCCACTTAACGCACAAAGCGATTCTTGAATAGGTAATAATCTACTGTAAATACAGGCATTAATAGGATTGATATCCAAATGGCATACTATAAAATTCATGTATGATAACAGCATTTTTAACCTTGTATGGGCAACATCCGGATAGGCATGGTTGTTACCTTACTATTCGGATAATCCAGGCATCCTAACGGCTAACGCCTAATTGCTAAAAGCGTTAGGCTGTGTTGCAAACCCGTAAACAGGGAATGAAGATCGAACGGCCAGCCCCAAACAGTGGCTGATTCTTTAATTTATAGTATGGTTGAAAACAGGGTGTCAAATCGCAACCTGAGATGAGGGGGGGGATAAAACTAAGTACCCCCTGTTCGTAAATACGGTAGCGTACCTTGCGTCGCCGAATTGTGTCGATTGCTGCGATATACGGGATTATGTACCAAGGCCCTGATGATTTCGGATGAACAAATTGATGCTATCTGTAATTGGGCATGACTTGTACTTATAGTCGACCTATTTCACCTCAGCGCGGGAGCTAATAGCAGTTATGCCATCAGGCCGTTTTCTTTGTCCGTGTTGACACCCAACTACCTTGCTGCCATATTCAAATCAAATAGAAATCTATTTCCTAATCCTTGGGCTCGGATAAACAAACCGAATCAGCTATCTATTTAGCGATGGACAATCAATCATTTTTCCGATTTTGCCGCGTGTTTGCTTTGCTGTGTGCGTTTTTTCTGCATCCTGCCTCGGGAATGTCTCTCACTCTCTTGCTGGCTACTGATGATACGCCTGGCAATCCGTGGATCATGGGTGGTGGTCTCCATTTCCAAAAGGACTTGCCAGGCATTGAGATCGAGCTTTACCGCCATATGGCCGGACAACTGGGTTTGGAACTTAAAATGGTGCGGATGCCATGGAAGCGCTGCCTCTTTGAACTGAAAGCGGGTCTACTGGATGGTGTATTCCCCGCCAGTTTCAAGCCCGAACGTCTGGAAATCGGTGTTTTTCCATTTAAAAATGGCAAGGTCGATCAAACTCGAAAGAGCCGCGACAGCGCCTACTACCTTTACCGACTTAAATCGTCTCCAGTGACCTGGAGAGATGGCAAATTTGTTAATCTGGAGCAAATGCCGCGCCCTACGATTGGGGCACCCCTGGGATGGTCTATCGTCGAGGATTTGCGTCGTATGAACATCGATGTTTTGGAACGGCCAAGGCCGATTGAACTGCTGGAAATGCTATCCAAGGGCGGATTGGCAGGTGTGGCTTGCCTTTCCACCGTGGCTGATGTTTATATTGTTCAAGCACCGCACAAGCTCGGTCAGATTGAAAAAGTGTATCCACCCATTTCCGAGAAAACCTATTTTTTAATGCTCTCACACCAATTTATAGCGGCCCACCCGGTCATTGCCGAAAAAATCTGGGACACCATTGCAGAGTTCAAAACTGGAGATGTTTTCAACTCCATTTCTAAGCGATATACCGACTAATTCTGGATGAATAGTATTCACCTGTTTTCCTCGACGGGTGACTTGATTCTGGTCCGGAACGATGCCTGTGCGCTTGCCATTCTCCATAAAAAAGGCTCATTCCACCAATCTATCAACGTATTTGAGTTATGTACCATAGGTAGTTAGACCCAAAATACAAGAATATTGGCTGGATAGGACGACAATTACCTATCGAAGATCTTTGTAGGATGATCTATAAATGCGGTTACCCTGAACCTGACGAACCTTATAATTGACAATAATTTTATATTTCAGTATATTTTAATATCGTAAAATTAAATTCTTATCTATTTTCTTGTTTATGTCATGCACATTAAAAGTTCAATTTATCTATTATCTTTCAACTTTTTTATTCTATCCATTATATTTTCAACGTTCGTATTTGCTGATGAGAGCCCATTCCCCGTTGAAAGGGGGCTTTCAATTAATAATGTATTTAACCAAAAAAAAAGGAAAAGGATTGCACTTGTCATTGGAAATAAAGATTATCTCAGTTCGCCGTTGAAAAACCCTATCAATGATGCAAGTGATATCGCAGAAGTTCTTCGAGATTGTGAGTTTAGGGTGCATCTATTCCTGAATGCTACTAAGAAAGAAATGGAAGAATCAATACAAGATTTTGGACAAGAGCTTAGAAAAAGTAAGGGAGGCATCGGATTTTTTTATTTTGCTGGTCATGGAATTCAATATAAAGGCATAAATTTCCTTATTCCTATTGATGAAAAAATTATTAGTGAAGCAGACATTGAGTTTGAGGCGGTAAATGCAAACAGAGTGTTGATACAAATGCAAGAAGCCAGAAACAGTTTGAATATGGTATTTTTAGATGCATGCCGCAATAACCCTTACGCGAATAGCTTTAGATCGACTGTTAAAGGTTTGGCAAGGATGAATGCTCCAAAAGGATCCCTTGTTTCATACGCGACAGCACCATTTTCGGTGGCTTATGATGGGCATGGGAGGAATGGAATTTATACAAAACACTTGATTGATAAAATGCGTATGCCAAATGTAGAGTTGTCGCAGATGATGAAACTAATTAGGGCAGGCGTGATGAAAGATACAAAAGGTAAACAAACGCCTTTTGAAGTTTCTTCTCTTATAGGAAATTTTTATTTCAAAACAACTGAAGATTACAACATTAATTCTGTTTCTATGATTGAAAATACACTTGAATCATTAAATGATTATTCCATGCATTCAAGTGAAGGAATTATATATGATAATGATGAAAAAAAGCTTTGGTTATTCTTGGACAAGAACTTAAGGTTAAACTATAAGAAAGCTTCTTTTCATGTGGAAGGAATAAATAGATTGAAAAAGAAATGGAGAATTCCAACATATCAAGAAATATATAATTTTTATCAGAAAATAAAATCTTCTGATTTATTTTTCGAATTCGCTTTAAATGGTATTTATTGGACTTCTTCAATCGAAGGAAAGAACCGAATCCTATTTAATTTTGATACTGGCAATCTGTTCAAATCTTACTCTTTTAACAAGTTTTTCTGCATTGCTGTTACTGACTATTAATAGATTCTAATTGTGAAAGGAGGACTAATTGAAAAGATTTTCATCTTGCCGTTCATCACAAACCATTTTTGGCCTGATGTTATTATTGTTTTTATTCGGGTGTTCTAATTCAATTAAGGTAACGAGGATTTCAAAACTTGAGGCATCAGAAATAAATTCAGACAATATTAAAAAACTTGATTTAACGATCGTTTTTGGATCAATATTTGATAATAGAACACCATATGAGAACTGCTTTGAAGGATGGTGGGCGACGAGCGGAAACGTTCCAATAAACGGTAAAGAGTTAAGACAGCAAATTGTGAAAAATTTGATGGACTTCGATTACTTTAGCCGGGTTTCAATCTTGGACCAAACAACATTTTCTTCAATAGAGGAAGAAATTTACCTAGCAGATAAAAAAGGAGCGGACATTTTGGTCCGTTCACATTTAGGCTCGTTTGAATATTCTGCTGATGTCAACGGCGGAGGGGCCTTCCTGGCTTCAATCCCTTGTATTCCGTTTGGAATCCCCTTAGGCGCCGGTTCACTTGCTGCGGCTCTCGTTGTCGGAATATTTGGAGATGAAGGAGATTTATTTGATTACCGTTGGTTTGCTTGGTGCGATGCAGCTTTTCCTGTTATGAATACCAAAATCCAGCCGATGATCCAAATCGAACTCATTGATATTTCAACGGGTGAAATAATTGGCGAATCATCCATTGAATTCCTTCTAGAAAAAAATGTCACGGCGCCTCTGGGAACCGTGAAAAGTGCTTGGATAGGTAGGGCGAGGGAATTAACCGCTGAGGCTTATCAGCCAATCTCGAAAGATATTGCTGCTTTTTTATATTCTGAAATATCAGAAATGGTTATGGTTTATTAACATTCCAATCAATAAAATTGTTGTCTTATCTTACATTTCGCACGTTTCAAAAATAGTTACTTGAATATTTTTATGAATTCAAAGAAAAACGGTCATGTTTCTTTAAATTGCCACCATGTCCCATGTAAGTCCCCATATGCAGTTCTGGGAACCTCCAGTAGTTTATTGACTTGTTCGTGTAAATCGCTAAGCCCTTTCACCATTGATTGTATACATACGCCATCTTTGATAATCTTCGCATAGTGAATATTGCGATAAAAATATCGGAAAACATTCAGAGGGGCTCGGTAAAACATAACAATACCGTATCCAATAATTACCTTGATTGCAGATACATACTGATTCCAAGGAAAAGGAGACCTGCCAATTACCCGAGTAAGTTTCGAACTTCCCAGGACGACGTTGCCCCAATTCACTTGACTGTGGTCCAGGTTCATCCAACATATCAACAATAATATAGAATTCCAGAATCTTAGTCAATCACTTCCGGTATACCTGATCGCCATCCGACGACAGAAAAATGGCACCATGGGTACAAGTACACCAGATACCACAGCCGGCCCCGCGATAGCGGCGGATCACCTCGGCATGGGGGAAGCCAAAGCGATTGTTGACACCGGCGCTGATCACCACCGTTTGCGGCTGCACAGCGGCAATCAGGCCGGCCGAACTCGAGGTGCGGGAGCCGTGGTGGGGGGCAAAAAGCACCGTGCTAGCCAACTGCAGGCCTTCCCGTTGCACCAGGCCCTTTTCAGCCTCGGCCATGATATCTCCGGTAAGTAAAAAGGCGGTCTTTTCAAAGCGTGCCCGAATTACCAAAGAGGCATTGTTGCGGCGATCCTGCTGGTCGGCACCCACCGTCACGGCATACCCTGGTGGGGGGTGTAAAACACTAAGGGTCACTCCGCCAACGGTCTTATTCCTTGTGCGCGTATCCAGGATACGTACAGCGATGCCTTTTTCCAGGCAGACCGCCATCAATTGCTTATAGCCCCAGGTGGTGTTGGCATCGCCGTTGATCCACAGTTCCTGCACATGAAAATGCCGGGCGATAAAAATCAGACCGTTGAGATGATCGGCATTGGGGTGAGAAAGCGCCAGGATGTTCACACGGGCAATCTTCCTGCGCCACAGCAACGGTGCCACCACCCGCTGTCCCATATCGAAAATACGATTGTCGGAAAAACCACCGCCGTCCATCAGCATCACATCACCGCCGGGAAATTCCATCAACGTAGACGCACCCTGTCCCACATCGATGGCCGTGACTTTGAAATCGCGGTGCCAAAAGCGTTGATAGGTCCAGTAAAGTCCATCCCCAACAGCGACACCGATTACAATGGCCAGCACCCAGGACGCGATAGGGATCCTGCGCCAGTTCAAAAGGGCCCAGCCGGCCGTGTAGTATATCCCGATTTCCAGCACAGAAGGGGATACCGTACGCAGTGCGGCAAAGGGAAGCGCCGCAAACCCATCGATCACCATCAACGCGACATGGACAATCGCCAATGCCATCTGGAAGCCTAAAATTGCCACCGGCTCAAGAAAAAAAGACGTCACCGCGCAAACCAATCCCATCGGTACGGCCACAAATCCGACCAGCGGGATCAGCACTAAATTGGCCGCAACTCCCACCAGCGAGGTCTGGTTAAAATAATAAAGGACCACCGGCATGGTACCGGCAACAGCCAATACGGACACCAGCACACCGCCGATCAGCCATTGGACGGTTTTCCGGGTCAACGGAGCACCCGGGTCCCGGTGGATTCCGATTCTCTGCATGCCCACCACGATGGCCAGCACGGCGGCAAAGGAAAGCTGAAAGGAAATCGAAAACAAGGCCGGCGGAAAGACGATCAAAATTATCAGGGCCGCCACGGCCAGGGTGTTGAGTGTATCGCGCGACCGGCCCAGCATCAGGGAAAACAAAAACACGGCCACCATGATCACGGCCCGTTGGGTGGAGGGGGACATACCGGCCAATAGCCCGTAGGCCAATACGGGAAAAAGGGTTGCACCCGCTGCCCAAGCGCGCCCCCACCCCCGCCACAACAAGGCGGGAAGAAAAGAGAACAGCCACTTGAACAGGCCAAAGGCCAGCGTGGCCACAATCCCCACATGCAATCCGGAAATGGCCAGCAAATGGCCCACCCCGGCCCGGTTGAAGCGCTGGCGCAGCGTATCGTCAATGCCTGACCGGTCGCCGACCACAAGGGCCTTGAGCACGGCTTTATCATCCGCTGTCCACGGGTTGCCAGTCGCGTCGATAATCTGTGCCAGCTTTCTGCGGGCATCCTGGATCAGACGCCCAGCGGATCGCGATGGGGGGCGGGGATCGATGCCAAGTTTATCTGAGCGCACCCAGGCGCTGCCGTGAATCCGTTGAAAAGCCATGTAACGGCAGTAATCAAACCCACCGGGGTTGCGAAAATTATGAAAGGAACGCAGGCGCGCGCGAAAGGAAACAATATCCCCTGGATTCGGGGCCACATCCCCCATCACCGTTAACCGAATTCTGCCGCTGACCGGATGGCGAGTATGCGCACGGGACAGGGCCTGGACCGCGACGACAAAGCGCGTGCGTCCCTGTCGGTGGATTGGGCGATCCACCACCCGGGCCCGAACCAGCCAACGGCCGCTGTCCAGGAAACAGGTGACATGGTCAGGTCCATGGCGGGGAGCAAGCCAGGGCATCAAAGAAAGGTATCCAGCAGCCATGGCCGCCAGCAGCGGTGCCCACAGCGACGATCGGGACCGGTGGAGGCAATGCACCACCCGGAGGATGGTTACAAAAAATATTGCCAAAGCGGCAACGCTGAAACCAGGCAGGGCATCGGCAATGATAATTCCGGTGATCAACGCAGCAGTAAAGGGAATCACCGGACGAAATAGTGGTCCCCCTGCCGTTTTGGCAACAGAGCCCTCCCCCATCAACACGCCCATCTACATTACCCCCATTTTTATTCTGGCCAGCGGTTTTAAAGGTTTACACTGGAATTGACAGCGGCAACCGTCCAATGTACCTTGAAAGCAACCCGTATTTCTAAATTTTGTATATGGATATTCCTCTTCCCATTGTGTTGTCCGGGAGTAAATCCCTCAGGCAAACGCGAGAGTATGGCGATGGCCGCGAAAAATTGGTTGGAAAAGACAACCCTTTCCCTGCGATCCAAATTGGTCTTAGCCGGTATTTTGATCCTTTTGATTCCCATGACCATCATCGGTTCCGTAACCTTTGTCCAATCCTCCCGCACTCTTGAAGAAATCTCCAGCCTGCAGCTGGTTCAAGTGGCCGAAGGCCTATCCGGCATGATTCAGATTTCCCTCGAGAAAGACTTGAGAAATCTGAACAGCATGGCCGCCGACCCTCAGGTTATCCGCGACACAATGGCCGGTGAATACAAAAACATCCAGAAAAAACTATCCGTTCTGTACCAACTGCTGGCCGCCGATTTCGAGGGGATCGCCGTTTACGACACGCACGGGATTATCCGTGCAGATGGTGCGGACAGCGCCCGGATCGGTATTTCCATCACCGAGCGAAACTACTTCGCATCGGCAAAGGAAGGCAAAACCGGTGTGGGCCCCATGGTGCCGTCAAAGGCAACCGGCGCACCGATCTTCGGCCTCAGCGCCCCCATCGTGTCTCCGGATGGAGAATTCATCGGAGGGGTCCTGGGCGTACTCAAGGCCCAGTACCTGGCGACATACATTGCCGCCATCCGGTTGGGAAAAACCGGTTATGTGTTCATGATCGATCAGCAAGGCACATCTATTTCCCATCCGGATCAAACCAAGATTCTGAAAAAAAATATCCGTGATGAAGCTGAAACCATGTCTCTGGCCCAAAAGATGATAGAACAACAAAAAACGTCGGTGGCGTATAACTATCGCGGAACGCCAAAAGTTGCCGGCATATGCCCGATCCCCCTGACCGGATGGAGTATCGGCGCAACGCAGAACAAAAAAGAAATCATGAGCCTGGCCTATGCGAATATGCGTTTTCTGCTACTGGTAAGTGCTTTTTTTGTGGTTCTGATTATTCTGGCCGTCATTTTCTTCTCCAAGACTATCAGTACCCCCGTTCAAACCACCCTGACCACCTTGAACACTGCCATCAACCAAGCCGCCGAAGCATTTGTCATCATCGGCATCGATGGGAACGTCCGGTTCGCCAATCCCGCCATGGCCGCTGCCATTGACCGGCCAATGGCAGATATTGTCGGCCATTCCTTCCGTCCCGACACAGACAACCCGGAAGTAAATCAGGAAATACAACAGGCCATGAAAAAGCAAACGGTGTGGAGCGGCCATTTCAAGGGCAGCCGACAAAATGGCGAATCCCATACTTTGAATGTGACCCTCACGCCGGTTCTCGATCCAACCGGCAACCTGATGTGTTATCTGGCCGTTGGCCGGGATATCACCAAAGAACTCATGATGCAGGAACAGCTTCAACAGAGCCAGAAAATGGAGGCCATTGGCACCCTTGCCGGTGGTATCGCGCATGATTTCAACAACATATTAAGTGCCATATTCGGCTACACGGATCTTGCCCGCCATCACCTCTCCGAGACTGAACGCCTGCAGCAGTACCTTGGGCAAATCATGAGTTCCGCCAAACGGGCCAGGGACCTTGTCAGCCGCATCCTGACCTTTAGCCGCAAATCGGATATGGGCCGGTCGCCGCTGGTTCCCAAAGAGATCATCATCGACACGGTAAAACTGCTGCGGGCCTCATTGCCTTCCACAATTGAGATAAAGGCGAGTTTGGAAAGTGATGCGGCAGTAATCGGAAACGCCACCCAGATCCACCAGATGACCATGAATTTGTGCACCAACGCCGGTTACGAGATGAGAGAGACCGGGGGAACGCTGGAGATCACATTAGATGAAACCCATGCCGGAGCGGACATGTGCCTTCAATACCCCAAATTGCAATCCGGACAATATCTGCGGCTAACGGTGGCCGATTCCGGCAAAGGGATCGAACAGGACGTCCTGGATCGTATCTTCGATCCTTTCTTCACCACCAAACCCACCGGAGCGGGTACCGGCCTGGGCCTGTCCGTGGTCCATGGCATTGCCAAAGGCATGGGTGGAGAAATCATGGTGTCCAGTCAGCCCGGCAAGGGGACCGCGTTCACCGTTCTGCTGCCCATCGCCGAATTGCACCAACTGTCCCTGGACGAAACAGAACACGAAGCCCTGCCTCGCGGAACGGAGCGGATCCTTTTAGTGGATGATGAAGAGGCGATCATCCACTCAACCCAGAACCTGTTGGAAAAACTGGGCTATACCGTTGAGGCGTTCAACGGCTCACCATCAGCATGGAACGCTTTCTCAGCCGATCCGGATGCCTTTGACATCATCGTTACCGACTATACCATGCCCCAGATGACGGGGATTAAATTATCCGAAAAGGTACGGCAGACAGGTTCGTCGATTCCCATCGTGCTCTGCTCCGGGTATTTGGAATTAAAGGAAAAACTCAGTCCGTTGCAGCCCATCGAATTTGTCAAAAAGCCAGTCACGGCAAACGAACTGGCGAACGCCATACGGCATGTCATGGACCGGTCCGATAAAGATGGGCGCTAACTAGTGTCCATCCAGAAATAGGCAAATTTGGTCGAGATCAAGGCGCCCGAAAAATTTTACCACAGACATATGGTTGATATTTCGAGGATAAAATTTTTCGCGCAACGCCGATATCGGGCAAATTGGTCATTTCTGTATGAGCACTAACTATACGCCCATCAGGGTAACCTCGATCGGCCGTTTCCGGGCGCGATTATCGTGGTTGATAACGACGACTTGCTGCCAGGTGCCCAGTTTTAACCGTCCCTTTCTGATGGGCAAGGCAATTGATGGCCCCAACAGCGCGGCTTGAACATGGGAATGGCCGTTGCCGTCATGCCATGCCAGCTCATGCGCATAATCCAGTTCTCTGGGCGCGATCCGATTGATCGCGTCTTTCAAATCCTGGACCACCCCCGGTTCATATTCGATGGTGGTCAAGGAGCCGGTACTGCCTGTCACACACGCATTGACAGTCCCGTTCTCAATGCCGGAACGGGCGATGAGACGATTCAGATCGCCTGTTATGTCTTGAATATCAATCCCCGTATCGAGGTTCACCTCAATGGTGGAAAAATGAAATATGGCTGAGGCCATTGGTCCCTCCTTACTTCCGTAACCGTCTTATGGCGACAACGGCATGTCGATTCGATTGAGCCGTTAATTTTCAGATCATTGGGCTATAACACCCTTGCAATTTTTTCCGCAAACATCAGAAATCAAATTAAAAATGGGGCATGCGAATTCGTTTACAAACTGTTACCAGCATGTAACCCTCCCACCATAAAGACAGGGAGAAAACAGGCGAAATCCAAGTCAGACAACTAGGAGGGATAAAACCGCGCCACGTCAATCAGGAACCCTATGATACAAAAAGTGGCACAAAGCAACAAGGCAATATTGCCTTAACGCACGGGGGAGGCATAAGATGAGCGGGATAGAAACCGTATTGGCCGATTCACTGACCTGGACCGCGGCGTCAACCGTCCTCGACGAAAAAGATGCCACGGATATTTTTGCAGCCCTGGTCAGTCAGAATGATGGTCTCACCCAGCTGTCCAACCAGTTCTTGCAATCCGGGATGGATTCCTACACCAATGAAGACTATGAAAAAGCCGCCAAGGCCTTTGAAGCGGCCATCGCCATCGCTCCGGATTCGGATTACAACACCGAGACCACCCAGTATCTGGCGCAGACCTACCTGAAACTGGAAAAGACCGATAAGGCCATCGAAGCCTACGAAAATGCCATCCAACGCAATGGGGATGACGCGACCCTGCGGACCTCGCTGGCACAGCTGTACTACATGCAAGAGCGCTATGACGATGCCGCGTTCCAGTACGGCAAGGCCGTCGAGCTCGACGACAGCGCAGAGAACCGCTATTCCTATGGCGAGGCCCTGCTGAAAATAGAAGACTACGAAGAGGCCGAAGTTCAGTTCAACAAGGTCAAAACCACTTACCCGGACAGCACGGCCGGCTATTACGGGATGGGCAAAATGTATTCCTTGACCGAAGCGTATGAAAAGGCCATCGAAGAATTTGAAGCCGCCCTTGAGATCGACCCGGAATTCTACGATGCCATGGCTGAGATCGGATATGCCTACACCGACATGGGAGAATACGAAGCCGCCGAGGATATTGTCGATGAACTGGAAGATCTTGACGAAGACCTGGCCGGCACACTCGAGGACTACATCTACCAGTCCAAGGAACCTGAAATCGCCTTTGCCTGGGCCACCAGCACCTTCCCCGATAACATGGCTTCCGGCTATCCGGTTTCGGCCATTGACAGCTACCTGGAAAATGCCGGCGCCGAGCTGAGCATGACCATGACATTTCAGTTCACTAAAGAAATGGATGTCTCCTCGATCCTCGACCGCACCAACTGGACCATCACCCGCGCCTCGAGCCTCAACATCGCCAAAACCTACAACTACGGCGACGAGATCCCCGCCACTGAAATCACGCTCGATTACAACCCGGATTATGTCACCTACGATCCGGACACGTATACGGCGACCATCGGTTTCACCGTCCGCCAGAACGAAACCGCCGACGGCACCATCGACCCCTCACACATTGTTTTTACCTTCAGTGGCGAAGATGTCTACGGCGTGTCCATGAGTGAGGATGCCGACGAATACAGCGGATTCTCGGGGGCGGCCTGACGTCATTTCAAATTTCAAATCTCAAATTTGAAATCATTTCAAGCCGATCGTCCAGTTCCATAACCCCTGTCGCGACTTGATGGTCACCGCCTTGGGTACTGGCTCGTCCAGATGGGCGAATAATTCAATACCGGCCCGCACAAGCTGCTTTTGCTTCTCGGTCAGGTCAAGTTTCCAATTGGGGAAAATCCAATAGTCCGGTCCGTGTTGATCCACCCAGGCCGTTTCCCCCTTGGGGCTGATAAAGGGCTCGCGCAGCCGCATGCCGTCGGCCAGGGTTCGTGATATGCAAAGGGGCCAGTGCCCGGATAAAACGATCCCCAACGGCAGCGGTCGCTGGCGGCAAAGACTGATGATATCCGCCTCTCCCAATTCAGGACTGATAAAGGCGCCGGTCATACCCAAGGTTTTAAAGGTTTCCAGGCAAAGGGCATTGGCGGCATTGCAAAACGGACCGGCCCACAAATCCAGGCCCTTGGGGCGATTGAACAACGCCATCTGCCAGGGCGCTCCCAGTACAAACCGGCGCACCCCGGCTTTCAAACTCTGTCCCACCAGCCCGGCGACCCGGGATTCATCCTCCGGCCAGATCACGGGCGGCAACCAGACCCACAGGTGACCGGCTGACGATTTTCCGATATTGGCCACCGCGGTTTCCGAAAGCCATACGCCGGAAGCACCCCGGCCAACCCCTTTAGGGAGACGGCGACTCACGCGAATTTCCGTAAAGCGCCCCTTTTTCTCCAACGGGCGCGGCAGCGTGACACTGGCATGAAAGGGGCCGGCCGGTTCCACGGGACGCACCTCATGTTCCACCTCGGCCAGGATGGTTTCCAGGGCTTTTTCACGGCGGTCGGTGAGAAAAACCGGCGCACCGGTCTTGGGTGTCTTCACGCTGCCCAACTTCAAGGGGAAGCGTCCTTTCACAGGCACATGGCGTTTGACCCGGCAGATGGCGTGCCCCGGCTCGTCCTCGTATCCGATGCGCAAAACATCACCGGGGAACAACGCCTGGCGAACCACCACCCAGGGATTTTTCGCCGGTCCCTGAACCTTGCCCATGAACAGTCCCGATGCCGTCTGATGCCGGGTATTGATCGGCTTTTGCGGCCGCTGCGGTAAAAACTGGTAATGGGTGGTTTCCCGTCCCAGATTCTGATCCAGAAGACTCAAGGCGTCACGCTTGACCGTTGCATCATGGCCCTTATCGCGCAGCATACGGTAAGCGGATACGGTGTAATAGACATAATGAGGCCCTTTTTTGCGGCCCTCGATTTTCCAGGCGGCCACCTTTTTCACCTGCCCCAGAATCTTGACCAGCACATCCACGGAAAAGTCCTGACAGGAAAAAGCCCGGGCGGTCTGTCCCCCATGGCGGTAATGGCGGCGGCAGGGCTGCACACAGCGCCCCCTGAGCCCGCTTTTACCGCCCATGTAACTGCTCCAGTAACAGCGACCGGAAACCCCGTAACAAAGCGCCCCGTGAATAAACGCCTCCAGGTCCATGTGCGGCGGGCATGCCGCGGCCATGGCCTTGATCTCGTCGATGGACAGTTCCCGGGGAACCACCACGCGGCACACCGGCAGGTGACGGGCAATGAATCCCACGGCCCTGGGAAAGCTGACATTGGCCAGGGTCGACAGATGCAGTTCACCGACGTATCCGACCTGACGAGCCAGGGCCACCACCCCCAAATCCTGAACGATCAGCGCATCGGGATGAACATGGTCGGCAAGGCCGCGAATCAGTTGGCCGGCCCGATCCAGCTGATCCGGTTTGACAAGGGTGTTCATGGTGACGTACACCTTGACCTTCCGATCGTGGGCCAGCCGCACCAGTTGGGCCAGCTCGTCCAGGGAAAAATTCTTGGCCTCCATGCGCGCCGACATGGATTTCAGGCCGCAGTAAATCGCATCGGCACCGGCAGCCAGGGCAGCCAGGAATGCGGCCCGGTTACCGGCCGGTGCAAGGATGGACGGAAAAACAGAATCGTTTGATGGCATGGGTCAGGTTATCCGTATTTTTTTACGAAATTGAGAGTTATGGATTTGAAAGTCGACTGAATTTGAATTCATGGCCATTGGCGGTCAGGCCCTCTTGCTCCACAGGCAACATGTCTTATATTATCGGCATTGTTGATACAACGGCGCAAGTGGATTTTCTTAAGCTCGAAGGAGCGTGTTCACTGTAAACCAAACATTAAATAATAGACTAAAAAGCTTTCATATTGGCTAAACCCAGTATAAGACACACGTGACTTTTCGTCTTTGTCGATCATCATGTATGGCATGGAACGGCTTTTTAGGCAATTCTTCTCCATAGGCGATCCTGGCGATGCGAGCGGAAAAGAAAGGAACAAATTATGAAACTGGCAGTCAGTGGTAAAGGCGGTGTAGGCAAAACGACATTTTCCGCGCTTCTGGCCCGGATGTTGAGTGACCGGGGCAAAAAGGTCCTGGCCATTGATGCGGACCCGGACGCCAATCTGGCAGCGGCCCTGGGCATTGCCGATTCCGAGAAAATCACCCCCATCGCCGATATGAAGGAACTGATTTTCGAGCGCACCGGCGCCCAGGCGGGCACCATCGGTGGTTTTTTTAAGCTCAACCCCAAAGTGGATGACATCCCCGACACCTTGTCAACCCAGTTGGACAACATCAAACTCATGCGCCTGGGCAGTGTCAAAAAAGGCGGCGGCGGCTGCCTTTGTCCGGAGTCGACCCTGCTCAAGGCCCTGATCACCCATGTGGTGCTGGGGCGCGACGAGGTGGTGATCATGGATATGGAGGCCGGTATCGAACACCTGGGACGGGCCACGGCCCAGGCCGTGGACAAGCTGATCGTGGTGGTCGAGCCGGGCCGCCGCAGCATCGAAACCGCTGAAAACATCAAACGCCTGGCATCGGAAATATTCTTGAAAAACATTGCCATTGTGGGCAACAAGATCCGCAGCCCCAAGGACGAGGAATTTCTGCGCGCCAATCTGAATGGATTCGAGTTTTTAGGCTTTATGCCGTACGACGAGGATCTCATCGAAGCCGATCTGACCGGCAGTTCACCCTACGAGACCGCATCGGCGGCCAAAAAAGTGGTGGCCGGCATCATCGACAAGCTATAAGCGCGCAGCAATATGAGCAAACCCGTCAAAGGCGCCCCCCAGGGGCGCCGACGCTATCCGCAGCGAAAAAAAGGCAACAACCGGCGCGCATTCAGGCAGCATCATCTAAAACCCGATGCGGACCGACAACTGAAATCCGTTTTCAGTAAAATCGGTGTACCGCGGCAGCGCCCGTTTACGCCCGATCGGTTTCAAACCCAGGCCGTCGAGGTCATGCGTGAATCAGACTGCCTGGTAACCGCCCCCACCGGTGCCGGTAAAACCTGGATTGCCGAACAGGTGATTCGCCGCGTCTTTGAACAAGGCGGCCGGTGTTGGTATGCATCACCGCTCAAGGCCCTGACCAATGCCAAACTGATCGAGTTTACCGAGATTTTCGGCACCGGCAATGTGGGCATCCTAACCGGCGACCGCAAGGAACTGACCGACGCCCCGATCATCGTGGGCACCACCGAAATCCTCAGAAACCAGCTCTACGATGCCATGCACCACGGGGTGTCCCTGAACACCGATCTGGTGGTTCTGGATGAGGCTCATTTTTTAGGCGATGAGGAACGCGGTGTGGTCTGGGAAGAGACCATGATTTACCTGCCGTCACGCATCCCTTTGTTGATGCTTTCGGCAACCGTGGGCAACGCCGGTGCCATCGCCAACTGGCTCACCGCCATTCGGGGTCGGCTGTGCCGGGTAGTGGCCGAAACCCGCCGCCCCGTTCCCCTCTATCCCATGGTCCTGAATCCCGAAGGCACCTTGCTGCCCTTACTGGCCAAGGAGGGGAGCGGAAAACGGAAATTGCACAAAAAAGTGTACCGGCTGATCGGCGGGAAAACTCCGCCGGAACTCGGCCGACGACGGGGCTTGCCCCCGTTCGGCGATATTCTGCGGGTCCTTAAAGCCTTTGACCTGTTGCCGGCGATTTTCTTTTTGAAATCACGCAGCGACTGCGATGCGGCACTGGCCCTGTGCCACGGTGCCGTAGCGCTGACCGAGGAAAAAAAGGCCGGTATTGTTGGCCGCATCAGCCAGCTTACCGATAATTCACCGCACTTGTCGCGCCATCGCCAGCGCATTCATCTGGAACAGGCCGGGGTTGCCGCCCACCACAGCGGCCATTTGCCCGGCTGGAAGCTGGTGGTGGAAAATCTCATGACCGAGGGGTTGTTGACGGCCGTCTTCGCCACCTCCACCGTGGCCGCCGGCGTCAATTTTCCGGCCCGCACCGTGGTGTTTTTCAATTCCGACCGATTCAACGGCATCGAGTTTATGCCTCTGGATGCCACCCAATTGCACCAGATGACCGGGCGCGCCGGCCGCCGCGGGATGGATCGTATCGGTTTTGCCCTGGCGGTTCCCGGCCGCTACATGGACCTTCATCTGGTTGCCCGTCTGCTGGCATCCAAGCCGGACAAGGTGGTCAGCCGCATCCGGATCAATTTCTCCATGGTGCTCAACCTTTTGCTCTCACACACCCCGGCCCAGGTGGAGGAATTGCTCAAACGCTCCTTTGCCACCTGGCTGCTCATGACCGATGCAGAGGAAAGCCGCCAGAAAAGCCGCATGGCCGACGTTCACGAAATACTGTGGGAGGATTTTCTGCGCCACCTTGATTTTCTCAAGGCCACCGGGTTCGTGGATGCCGACGACCGGCTGACCGAAGACGGTATCTGGGCTTCCCAATTGCGTGTGGACCAGCCCCTTTTGGTGGCCGAGTGCCTGCGCCAGGGCCTTTTGCCGGATACCGACGCGGCCCAGATGGCCGGTGTGTTTGCCTGCTTTGTGAATGAAAAAGAAACCGATGATCGCCTGGAGGGACGCCTGGTGCCCAATCGGCTTAAAAAAGTCGTGTCCCGGATCCAGAAAAAACTGACCGGTTTTGCCCGCCACATGAAATCCCGGGGATTCGAGGTGCGCCAGCTCTATTTGCGGCCGGCAGCCATGACCCATGCCTGGGCATCGGGCTACCCCTGGGAAACGGTCGCCGGCGAATACGGCATGGCCGAGGGCAACCTGGCCATGCTGATGATGCGTACCGCCGACAACCTGCGTCACACCGCCAATCTGATCAATGTATTTCCTGAAGCTGCCACCGCCGCGCGGGAGGCCATCGACCTGATCATGAAGCCGCCGGTGGTGGAAGAAATGGAGGAGGAATGATGATATTTCGTCTACACGGTTCCCGGCTCCGCCCACAACCAGCTGCTCTGGCCCACCGGCCGCGGCAACTATCTTCGCGACGGACGGCCCTTTGCCGATGGTGGCTCAACCAACATCGACGATGGAGATCTGGACGGGCTTGACCTGCACGCGGTGGCCTGGGATTGGGGAGCGACCAACTGCTATGCACCGGACTGCCCCGGTGATCTCACCGGGGACGGCCGGGTGAATGAAGCGGATCTTGAAGCATTGATTGAAGGTTTTGGACATTGATTCTAAATAGTGTCCCTCCAGAACTGGTTTAATCCTATCTGGAGGGACACGCCACGGTTTAAGGATGTTGCGCTTCCAGATACGGCACCCCTTGCTTGGTAAGACGCACCACCCCGGTCAGCGTGACGGGCTCATCATTGGGACTCATAGGACGCAAGCCTTTGGGCACACTGCCGCTCACATAGATGCACCCCGTATCGTCCGCCAGCATCCAATCACTTCTGGTTTTGGGCGGGGCCTCCTTGCATGGGCCCTCCCAGCCTTTGAACCGGCCGGTCAACAGAACCGTCCTGCCGGCGTAACCGTCCGGGTTGTCTTTTATGGCGTTGATGGTGAGCACTTTGCTGGTCGTATCCTCAACATCAGGCGATGAAGCGCAGGCCATGGCCCAAAAAATCGCTGAAACGACGAGCAACAAACATACGATATTACTGTTTTTAAACATCCCCTACCTCTTTTCGTCGGCGACGATCGGTTTGGCCTTTTTGTGTTTGATGGTGATGTTAAAGTTCCGTTCACCGGAGAGCAGTCGGATGGTCTGACCATCGGTCAGTTCTCGGGTGACATTGCCAGGGTACCACCAGTCACTGTAGCTAGCGAGGTCATCCAGGCTGCTGTAGCCTGTCCCCGGATATTGATTGTTCAGGTCCATCTCCTCCTGACCAACCAGCTGCCAATCTTCATAACCGTTTTCAGGATCGATATAATACAGGCTGACCACATCGCTGCTGTTGGAGCTGTCGTAAAGATTGATCATCACATCGTAATCACCGGCCTCCACATAGTCGTCAGCCGCATAGTATTCCTCATGTTCCCCGCTGTCGATAGAGTCGGCGGAAAAATATCCATTCGGGGTCGACTGCCCCATCCAAGGGGCGTATGCGGTACCGCTCGGTTCTATAACGTACAGGTCAACATCCGTATTGGTATCCTGCCAGTACACATAGAATGCAAAGCCACCGGGCTCGAGAACGGTATCCGTATCCCCACTGTTATCGACCATTACATTGACCGCATCCAGCCATACGCTGGCGCGGCTTGCATTGCACGCCAACTGACCGTAACTGGTCAGATCATCGCTGGCGCTGGATATCTGGTTATTGGTCGGCGCATAAATGGCAATCCCGTGAGAATCGTCAACCTCGCTGCCGTAGGTTTTGTTGGCAACGACCATGCTGGTCACGGTATCCATGATGTCTGCGGCAGCGGTTTTGGTATCGTAGTCTGAAGTAAGGTAGGTCGCCAGATAATCCGCAAAATCGTAAAGATCGTGGTTCTCCGCATATTCATAGGCTTGGGCCTGCTGCTGGGCAGCGGTCACAGTTGATGAAATACTATTATATTCAGTGACAATGCCATCGGCAAGCGCCAGCACCTGGGTGTGCAACTGCCCCACAAGAGACATATCCACGGCCGATTTGGTAATGCCTTCGATCCGAACCGCCGGATCACTGTAATAGTTATGGTACGCGTTGACGATGGTCTGCGACAGGGTGCGGGCGGACATGGAGGGCGTGGCCACCAGCGCAGCAAGGATGGTGTCATAGGGGTCCCCGTTACCAGGCTCGGTTTCCTCTGAAAAGACCATATAGTCCACGAGTCCGTTGAACTCATAAAGCACTTCATACATGCCCATCAGGCAGGCGTCAAAATTGATGATGTCCAGATGGACACCAGCATCGGTAACCGCCTGGGCCAGATCCGGAAGGCTCATGAAACTACCGCTGGTTGCGTCCTGCACCGCCCCTTTGAACTGCATCGTTGCCAGGCGCGATTTTTTCCACCCCGCGCCGTGATCCCAGATGACCAGCGCGTAATGATCGGCCGGATAATTGGTCGTGGCCCAGGTGATGAAAGCGCTCAGGGTGGCCGGATCACCCATGTCCTTGTTGCCGATCGACGTTCCGGCCGCCAGGTTGACATCGCTGGTATCGTTATCATTGGCCACCAGAAAACGAAGCGTAGTCCAGTCGTATCCGTATGATGAATCAAGGCTCGGGGTGTATTGATCGCTGAACTCCGCCTGCAGGACAATCTTCACGTTAGCATTGGATCCCACGCTTTCCATTTCATTCAGATCCACCAGCCCGGCGCTGGAAAGGTTGTTGTCGGCGCCCATGTAAACCATATAGGTCCACGAAGCACTGGATGTGGAGCCGTTATCGGTCGTTGTGGTACCGTCGTCTCCCCCACCGCCACAGGCAACCAACACGGCAAAGGCTAAAAAAAGCATCGTCAATTGGCTTGATTGAAAAATAGTTCTTTTCATTTTTTCGCCTTCCATTTGGTTTGGTGTTTTGCTTAGACTTGATCGAGTCTTGTTTAACTTTTCCATCGACATCTGCTGGAAGCAGAAATTTATAGGTTCTTTGTCAATGGAGCTGATGAGACATGAAATTGATTGTGTGATGGGATTAATATCGACAAAAACGAAAAATAATTAATGCAATTTTTCTTAAAACAGCACCGTCTTGGGTTTCAGCATACTATTTTCGTATAATGGTCAGAAAGAAAAAAAATCTTATTCAAATATTAAATCAGCATACCATCGTTGTCACTATAGAATCAATCGGGATAGAAAAATTCGTTTGTGTTATAGCCTGTTAATAGCTATTTTGTAGCGCGAACCGAAAGCGGGTGACCACTGAAAAGACCATGGGGACAAAAATGACTGGAAATGTAGTCGCATTCGACAGCAATTATGCGTTGGTTCCGAAATCTGAAATTCATTTTCGAATTGAAAAGCTCCAACGTTGGATGGCATCAGAGGCGCTGGACGGTGCATTTTTATTTCAACATGTGGATATTTACTATTTCAGCGGCACGCTGCAGCGGTCCATTCTTTTTGTTCCAGTTAGCGGTCAGCCGCTGTTGATGGTAATCAAAAGCCTTAAGCGGGCGCAAACCGAATCCCCTTTGGAACAGATTCTGCCCCTTAAAGGGCGCAACGCGCTGCCCCCCATATTGTCCGATTTCAACTACACCGGCTTAAATCGCGTGGGGCTTGAGCTGGATGTGCTGCCTGCGGGGCATTATCTCTGGTTCAAGAAAACCTTTCCCCATATCGATGGAGTTGATATATCACCGGGCATTCGAGGGTTGAGGATGATCAAATCCGCCTATGAAATCGATCAAATCCGGCGATCGGCCGCGGTTACCGACAAGGGATACCAGACCATTCGGGGATTGATCCGGGAGGGAATGTCCGAGCTTGAACTGGATGGACTGCTCTTCTCCATCGGCCGAAAAAATGGCCACCTGGGCCTGATGCGCATACGGGGCTGGAACCAGGAAATGATGAATGCCCATGTATTCACCGGGCCCGGGGGCGCAGCGGTGTCCTGTTGCGAAACCCCGGGCAACGGCATGGGCATATCACCGGCCCTGCCCCAGGGGGCCGGCTTCGGGCGCGTTACCAGAAACCAACCGATCTACATTGATTATGGCGTGAATTTAAATGGTTATCACAGTGATCAGACCCGCACCTTGATCATCGGGGCCCTGGCCCCCACCCTGGCCAGAGCCCATGCCTGCGCCAAAGAAATCTTAGACGTTCTTGAGGATCAGATCCGTCCCGGCATGGCTTGTCGAGAAATCTACCAAAAAGCCAAGGACATGGCTACCGAGCAAGGATTTGCAGACCATTTCATGGGCCATGGCGAGGGCCAGGTGAGATTCTTGGGGCATGGCCTGGGCCTTGAGATCGACGAGTTTCCCGTGATCGCGACGAAATTCGATATGCCGGTTGAAGAAGGGATGGTCTTTGCCCTGGAGCCCAAGTTCAGTTTTCCCGGCATCGGCATTGTCGGCATGGAGGACGATTATCTGGTCACGGCAAAGGGGCTGGAGCGTTTAACGCTGACCGAGCAGATCCTGCTTAAGATTTGAAGGATTGACTGCACCAATTTCATCTCACCTGATGAGACATCGGTGAGCAATGCATTCGATGAGATTTTTCCCTGAAGGCAATAATACTCTTTTATTCATCCGATAATTTCGATAATTAGAGACGTGCTCATCTTATATGTCGATAATTTACCAAACGCCAATCTAAAGGAGGAATTCGGATGAACGGCCAAACGGTAACATGGTCAGCAAGGGTATTTGTGATTGAAATTGTCTTGTTCGCGTTTTTATCGACATTCCATGGAGCCGCATCAGGCGGTCTGTTCTATATCGACCCCATCAATGGCAAAGCCTCCAATGACGGCACCGCCGAGCACCCCTGGCGCACGCTGGAGCAGGTGGCAGCTGACGGTTTGATTGAAACCCAGGGCTACGACAATCTGCCCTATACCGGTGACAACCCGCTGGTGGTTAAAAATCCGCAAGGACCGGTCAAAGCCGGTGACACCCTGGTGTTGCTGAGCGGTTATCACGGCGCTCTGGAACTCAGCGGTGCGATCAACGATACCCCGATTATTGTACAGGCCACCGCCGGCCATACCCCTACCCTGAGCCATATCTCTCTGGTTGCCGCCTGCAACTGGCACTTTGTGGGCCTGACCATCACGCCCAGCGCAGCCGCCACCTATGAGAAACAGACCCTGTTCAACGCGGCCTCTCACAGCTGGCATGGCCCAAGCAGCCAGATTACTATCGAGGACTGCCAGCTCTATTCCGTCACCGATACCAGCGCCTGGAGCGCGGACGAGTGGAATGCCCTGGCCTGCAATGCCATTGCCATGTCCGGCGATCAGATGACCGCCCAAAACAACACCTGCCGCAACGTCAACTTCGGTATCACCATCAACGGGAACCTCGGGGTGGTGGCGCACAACACCGTCGAGAATTTCGCTGGTGATGGGATGCGCGGCCTGGGCAATGACCTGCTTTTCGAATACAATCTGGTCAAGAATTGTTATGACGTCAACGACAACCACGATGACGGCTTCCAGTCCTGGTCCATTAACGACGATCCGCCCCGTGAACGGGTAACCCTGCGCGGCAACACCATCATCAATTTCGAGGACCCGAACCAGCCGTTGTGGGGGCCCCTGCAGGGGATCGGATGTTTTGACGGGCCCTATGTGGACTGGGTGGTGGAGAACAACTTGGTTATCACGGACCACTGGCACGGCATCTCCCTGTACGGCGCCGTGGACAGCCGCATCGTCAACAACACGGTGGTGGATGCGGATCCGGGAAATCCCGGCCCCCCCTGGGTGATGTTCCACGACCACAAGGACGGCACGCCCAGCTCGGGCTGCCTGATCCGCAACAACATCGCCGCCACGGTATCGGTCAGCGGTGACACGACAGCCGACCACAACTACCTGATAGGCAGCGGCGGCGACATCTTTGTGGATCCGGAAAACTACGACTATCATCTGCGTGACAGTGCCACCGCCGTCATCGACTCGGGTAGCAGCGCGTCCGCCCCGGACACGGACATGGACGGCACGGTCCGTCCCCAGGGGGCGGGTGTCGATCCGGGCTGTTACGAGCGCTGATTGGTTTCGTTATGATTTCACTATAGGTCCCGAGGAAGCGTATTATCAGGTTCAACAGAATCAGCGGGACCATATGGGATAGGTGTTTCCCGCAGCTCAAATGATAATCCTTTTCCACCGCAGTGGCATGATAGCAATCTTGCCAAAATGCTCCCTTTCTATTTTTCCTTGAGTTATATTCCTGGCCGGTTCTACTCTCAACCAGCTTGATCGAATCAGGGATAACGTTACGCCCGCCACGATCAAATAAAAGCAGGTGGATATGGTTGGTAGTGACCCTACTGACCTACCTAATGCGGCCTCCCTGTCTGGAACCAATCAATCACGGGCAAATCGATTTTTTTGAGCTCATGCTCAATAAAAGAGTTGATCCGATAGAGGACTCGTTGTAGATCAACTGCGGTACGCGCCGTTGCAAAACGTAAATTAATAGGAGAGCAGTTAATGGATATACAATCACTGAAAATCGGCTATTTTTCCCCCACGGGCACAACCCGGACGGTAATTGAAGGCATCGCACGTGGAATCGATCACAGCACCTCGGAATTCATCGATATCACCAAACCCGATTTGAGAAAGCAGCCGCTCCAGGCATCCCAGGATGACCTGTTGGTAGTGGCCGTTCCGGTTTACGCCGGAAGAGTGCCCGCTGTTTTGCAAGACTGGCTGAGTGAGATAAACGCCAGCAACACGCCTGCGGTCTGCGTTGTCGTTTATGGGAATCGTGAATATGACGATGCATTGCTCGAGCTTAAAAACATTCTGGAAAAGCGCGGCTGCAAACCGATCGCCGGCGCGGCATTCATTGGCGAGCATTCATTTTCCGGCCCGGACACGCCCATTGCCGTTGCACGTCCGGATGACGATGATTTGAATCATGCAGAAGCGTTCGGGCGAAAGATTAAAGAAAAACTGGGCTCGTTATTATCTGCCGACCAGATTTCTGAACTGAAGGTGCCCGGCAACTTTCCCTATAAAGAGGGGATGAAAAAGATCACAGGCGATTTTATCGCCGTCAGTGATGAGTGCACCCAATGCGGCGTTTGCGCACAGTTTTGCCCGGTTGAGGCAATTGATGCGGAAGACAGCTCGACCACTGATCGGGAAAAGTGCATTTTGTGCTGTGCCTGCATCAAAGGCTGTCCTGAAAATGCGCGCACCATGATGGCCGGCCCGGTCAAGGACATCGCCATACGGCTCAACAAAGCGTGCCAGGATCGAAAAGAGCCGGTTTTCTTCATAGACGATTGATCTAAAAAACTCAGGTTTGCCAATCCTGCCGCACCTTCCGAAATCAGATGGCTTGTCGTTGCAGTCGCCTGCAGCGAAAAGCCATCTTTTTTGAAATCAATTGATACCGTTTATTTGGATTGTTTGAATTCACCTCTTGTGCTTTAATTTTGGTTCGTACATACCACTGATGACTCGACGGATTAATAAGAGGGAAAAACAGGGACAGCTATCCATTGTAAGGAGGTTTGGCCATGGGAGACGATCAGGAGCCCAAGAACAAAAGCGGGTCGAGACTCACCCGCCGCACTTTTCTCAAGACCATGGGCAGCAGCGCCGTGATCGCAGCTGGAGCCGATAGCCTGACCGGATTCAGCCAAGCTGCAGCAGCGCCGGCCGCACCTGAAAAAGTCGTGCGAATCGATTTTTCGGTCAATGACGTTCGCCGCTCCTTGGTTGTCGAACCCCGCTGGACCCTGCTCTATGTCCTGCGGGAAAAACTTGGTATCATGGGGCCCAAACCGGGGTGTGAACGCGGGGAGTGCGGTGCCTGCACCGTGCTGGTGGACGGTGTCTCCCGATATGCTTGTTTGACATTGGCGGTGGAGACCGACGGTTGCCGGATCACCACCATCGAAGGTCTGATGGACGGTGAAAATCTGGGCCCGGTTCAACAGGCCTTTGCCGAACATGACGCCTTTCAATGTGGGTATTGCGCACCAGGCCAGATCATGTCCGCCGAAAGCCTGCTGCGCCGCAATCCATCGCCCGATCCTGACGACATCCGCAGCGCCATGAGCGGCAATGTCTGCCGTTGTGGCGCGTATGCCCATATCCATAAAGCCGTGTCCCATGCGGCGACGCTAAGGCAGAGAAAGTGAGGTCGATGGTGAATCGTGATCAGCCTATTTTCATAACATCGGATCAGCCGGTGCCGGACACCCCTCGACCTGGCGAATCCCTGCCGCCATGGGAAAAAACCCGTTTCGTCGGCCAGGCCGTCCCCCGCGTCGACGCTTATGAGCGGGTCAGCGGGTCAGCGGTCTTTCCTTCGGATGTTGTTTTGCCCAATATGCTTCATGGCGCCATTTTGCGCTGTCCCCATCCCCATGCCAAGGTGCTTCGGGTTGACACGCAGCGAGCCCGGCGTATGCCCGGCGTGCATGCGGTCATTGACAGCCGCACCGCGGAGGCGGATCTCAAGTGGACCTATGCCGGCTCCGGTGTAACCCTTCAAACCAAACTGTTCGACCCCATCTGCCGGTTTGAAGGGGAAACAGTGGCCGCCGTAGCCGCCGAGACCCCCTATCAGGCCCGGGATGCCCTCAAAGCCATTGAAATCACGTATGAACAGCGGCCCTTTGTTGCAGATGAGCGTAATGGGCTCAAGCCAACGTCCGCGAACGTTCACCCCGATGGCAACCAGGTCGGAAAGACGGATACCTATACGCGCGGAGACGTGGCACAGGGGTTTGCCCAAGCTGATGTGGTTCTCGAACAGGACTATCGAACAGCCTGCCAAATCCATACGCCCGTGGAACCCCATGGCTGCGTGGCCAACTGGGAAGGCGACCGGCTGACGCTTTGGGAATCCACTCAAGGCGTGTTTGCAATCCAGAAACAAGTCGCTGAAATATTGGGGATGCCCCTATCCAAGGTCCGCGTCATCGGTTCCTATATGGGCGGGGCTTTTGGCAGCAAACTCGTAACCGGCAAATACACCATCATTGCCGCCCTTCTGGCCCGCATCACCGGCCGCCCGGTCAAACTATTCCTGAGCCGGGAAGAGACCTTTCTGGCCGTTGGAAACCGCCCCCCCACAAACATGCATTTAAAGGCCGGCGTCAAAAAAGACGGCACCCTGACCGCACTCGAGTTCACCTGCAACGGTTCAAGCGGCGCCTACCCCTTTGGCGGCGCACTGGTGGTTGACTGGCTGATTCGCGATCTTTATACCTGCCCCAATGTTAGAACCACGGCCACCGATATCTATATGAACGCCGGCCCGGCCCGGGCCTTTCGGGCGCCGGGCCATCCCCAGGGCGCATGGGCTCTGGAGCAAATGATGGATGCCCTGGCCGATGCCATTGGGATGGACCCCGTGGATTTGCGCGTCAAAAATATTTCGCTTTTTAGCCAGGCGCGCAAAGGTCAGCCCCCCTACACCATCACAGGATACAAAGAATGCCTGATACGCGGCGCCAAAGCCTTTGGCTGGCACGGAGCCCGCAAGTCAGCCGCAAGCGCCGGCATAAAGAACGGCGTTCGCCGGGGCGTGGGCATGGCCGGTGGGCTTTGGTCTTCCGGTAACGGCCGGCCGCCGGCAACCATCATTCTTAAACTCTTTGCCGACGGCAGCGTCAACTTGAACATGGGCGCCAGTGATCTCGGCACCGGCACAAAAACAGTCATGGCATTGGTGGTGGCCGAAGAACTGGGGGTAGCGCCCGATGTCATCCAGATCGAACACGCCGATACAGGCACCACCCAATATGCCTCGCCCAGCGGCGGCAGCAAGACCGTACCCACCGAGGCGCCGGCCGTACGCGCCGCTGCTGTGCATGTTAAACAGCAGCTGATTGAAATGGCCGCGCACAACCTCAAGGCCGATCCTGCGGATCTGCGGTATATCCCGGGAAAGATCGTCAGCAAAACCAATGCATCCCAAAAAATCGATATCAAGCGCATCTCCGCCCTCAGAATGGCCGGAGTGGTCGTGGGCATTGGCACGCGGGCGCCCAATCCCCCGAACAAGGTTGCCAATCCCTTTGCCACACAATTCTGTGAAGTTGAAGTTAATCTGCGAACCGGCGAAGTCCGGATTCTCAGGTTCCTCGGCGCCCATGACAGCGGCCGGGTAATGAGTCGATTAACCTATGATAACCAGGTATTCGGCGGCATCACCATGGGAATCGGCCTGGCCATGACTGAAGAGCGGATGCTGGATCGTAACCAGACCGGAAAAATGGTCAACCGCAGCTGGCTGGATTACAAAATCCCCACCATGATGGATGTTCCCATTGACATGACCTGCCTTCCCATTGAGTTGGTAGACAATATAGCCAACACCACCGGCGCCAAAGGACTGGGCGAGCCTGCCACCATTCCCACGGCAGCCGCTGTTGCAAACGCCATTTACAACGCCACAGGCCTGCGGGTCACTGAAACCCCCATTGACCCCATCCGACTCTGCCAACGTCTGGCAGCCCAACGAAAGGTGGATTAGCCATGTTGCCCAGCTTTGCTTATATTCGCGTCAAATCCCTGGATCAAGCCATCGAGGCCCTTTCCGTTGATGGCGCCCGGCTGCTTGCCGGCGGCACCGATCTGATCGGCTGTCTTCGGGACGGCGTTCTGGAGGCCACCACCATCGTCAGCATCTCCCGTCTTGCGGAACTTCACGGCGTTCGGCGCACAGCCGAGGGCGGCCTGGTCATCGGCGCCTTGGAAAGCATCGCCGATGTCGCCCGTCATCCAATCATCCAATCCGAATATCAGGCCCTGGCCATGGCTGCCGAGACCGTCGCCAGCCCCCAGCTGCGTCACCAGGGAACCCTTGGCGGCAACCTCTGCCAAAAACCAAGATGCGCTTACTATCGCGGCGAATTTGATTGTCTGCGAAAAGGCGGCGATCTATGTTACGCTGAAAGTGGCGAAAACACCCGTCACTGTATTATCGGCGGCGAAAACTGCTATTACGTCCATCCATCTGATACTGCTCCTGCCCTCGTGGCGCTGGGCGCCAGCGTCGTCCTTGTCGGCCCCAAAGGCAAGCGTGTCCTGCCATTGGAACGCTTTTATCTATCCTCATCCGAGGACTATACCCGTGAAACCGTTCTTAATGGCGATGAAATTCTGACGGCAATCCATTTGCCGCCCCATGCGGGCACCCTGCAAAGCACCTACCGCAAAGTGCGGATCCGTGGAGCCTGGGATTTTGCGCTGGCCGGCGCCGCCATTGCTGCTCAGCGCAAAAACGGCCGGGTGATCCATAGTCGAATCGTCTTAAGCGGCGCCGCACCCGTCCCATTTCGCGCGACCGCTTCAGAAGCAGTCCTTGCCGGCAACCCCCTGGACCCCGACACCATTGTCAACGCAGCCCAGGCCGCCATGCAAAACGCCGAACCCTTGGCGCAAAACAGCTACAAAATACCAATGTTCAAAGGTGTTATCGAACAATGCCTCAGCGCCATGGCTTTAAAAAGGGGATAGGTATACATCGACAAGCACGCGCGATAGCCGCAAACGATTTGCGATTTCGGGACGGGCCAGGCCAAGCCAACCAGTTGAAATGAAATAAAAAAGGTTGAAAAAGTAGGCCTATTTTCATTTGTTTAGTTCAAACCATTCCCCATCACTTCCACAATTAGTATGGAATTGACAGTTATTTTGTTATTAAAACCATTCACTCGGTATGTTTTTCAATGTGTGATCGTGACTGCCGAAATCGCCTCCAAAGTTTTCGATCGTTTCGATAATCACATTCAGCAAAATTTCTTTTTCTCTTTCAAAAAGCAATGTTGGTTTCCTGTAAATCCTTTCCGCCTCTTGTATGTCACGGTTTAGACGGACGTGGTTTGCCAGAAGTGCTGTAATACCACTGTCGTCAAGACTCTGAATATGATGCAAAGCGGCGATATCATTTTCGGCTTTGACAAAAGAAAACAACGCCAAGTCACCCAAAAAACCATAGCAATGCCGGATCATGTGCCAGCCCTCTAGTACCGCATCCCATAGAATTATTGCTCGGACGGTTTGGTAAT
This sequence comes from Desulfosarcina variabilis str. Montpellier, assembly GCF_048565275.1. Lineage (NCBI taxonomy): Bacteria > Pseudomonadati > Thermodesulfobacteriota > Desulfobacteria > Desulfobacterales > Desulfosarcinaceae > Desulfosarcina > Desulfosarcina variabilis. The sequence goes on from NZ_CP159846.1 coordinate 6,889,851, forward strand.
CGGTGTTAAGCAACTCGTTTTTGTGTACGTCTCCTTCAATTGTGCAGCCGGACTGAATGCTGGCGATATCCAGCAAGCGGGAGGTGTAGGCGACCAGATAATTAACAAAATTATGGACCACTGAACCAATCTTCAAAGATGGTTTTTTTCCTGGCGTGCACATGGTCGGATATGCACCGTTGATCACTTTTGTTTCCGGATTGATGCTATAAGCGATCGCCATCCCGGCAAGGAACTCAGCAAAGGCTAACAGTGCAATACCATAGGGCGTCATCGGGCCGTTTTGTCCGCTGAACGGCTGTGTAGTCAACATGACTGGTATTTGCCTCTCTACACAACGGATGAAAACATCAATGCTTTCTCTATAAGAAAGGGTGAGTGGGGAATGGAAAATCGTGTGATGGACAATGATGTAATGTCCATTTCGGATTTGTTTTTCAGCTTCTTCAACACCCGATTCGGTGGAGATGAAAAAGAATTTAGGACCACTGAAAATATTGGATGTCACACTGAATTGTTCAATTTCATATTTGCCCAATTGACGGGCACAGACAAACGAAAAAGGGATTTCATATTTTTGCACTAGCATCGCTTGCTTCAAAATGTGATTCAGGTCAGGGTCTTTTAGTTCATAGGAATCGTTTTCACCGGAGTGGATAAACCCTGCTATACCGCCAGGGCCGAAGGATCTGTCAATGATCGGGAAATCAAAACGGTAGGCTTGGTCTACAATGTTTTGGATGTAATTCGGATCGAAATGAATTCGCTTGGAGGTCAGATCATAGATGGCACCATAGTCGGTTCCCCGGGTTATCCGTTTAACGATGTCGGAATAATCGACAATGGAACCGTTTGATTTTCTATCCGGTACTTTCACACCGCAATATAGCAGGACCTGTTTTGCATCGTAGATGAGATTCCGTGCCAATCGATTCCACAAATTCTCATAATCTGATTGTCGGATTCTTTTCAGCATTTTGCAACCTATCGATTTCGTGATAAATGCATAAAATGCCGTTTTGGGGCCGGCCGAAAAAATGAAATCTTGTTGAGACCTGTTGTTCTGGTGCTGTTTTCATCGGCAAGGGTGCATGCAACTTAAACAGATAGCTTTTATACAATGGCAATAATCCATCATTTTTGTCAATTCGTTCAAGCCAATTATAATTTTTTTGTGGAAAGCCATGTTCTGTCGCAAGGAAAAAACGATAGAATAGAATGCCCCGATAATCCCACGAAGGTCGTAACTCAACCGCCTACTATGATCTAACCACCCTGCTGCCCGTACGCACCGTGGTTCCGGGACTGGCCGAGGTCGAGTACGGCTTTGATGCCAAGGGCCGGTTGCCACATGTGCTCACGGGAAGCCGTGAAACCACCTGTACCTATACACCCGAGTGCTTTTTGGCCACGGGCGCCGATCCGGAGCAGACCACCACCTATGATCACGATGCCCTGGGCCGGATAACCGCCGTGCATCGACCCGATGCCGGTTATATCCATTTACCGTCGCCGTGAAAGCAACGATTAACCGCCAATTATTTCATTCAATCCGTCAATGATGAGGGCTAATTCTTCTTCAGATGCTTCGGCAATTTTATTGCCGATTCGCTTCGTTGAAAGGATTCTAATCTGACTAATCTTTACCCAAGATTTTTTTGGTAGTTTGGTATCCATTAGTTCCATGGTTAGTGGATAGCCAGCCCTTTGTGGTTGAGAGGTCCCTTGCAAGGTATCAATCCTTCTTTGTCTTGTTCAAGTGGGCCTGGACCAGTTTGATCTCACCGTAGGAGACGTCGGCCCCCAGGGCTTGCTTGACTTCCTTGAAGGACGAGGTCTGGGGCTGAAGCAATTCCTTCTCGATGCGCTTTTGTTTCTCAGATGACACCAGCCGGTCGATGGAAATCGTGCCGGTTTCCACAAAATGGGCCAAATGGCCTTCGATGGTGGCGGGCACCAGCTCGCGCGCCTTTGCGATTTCTTCGATACCAAGGCCTTTTTCGAACATGGCCAGGGAAATCTGTTTGGTCTCACCGCGGGGTGTTTTGCTCTTTTTTGGTTTCTCATCGGCTGGCGGCGGATCCGGCAGGGTCACGGTCTGGATATCGTGCTTTTTGCGATAGTCGCCGACCAGGGTTACCAGTTCCTCGCCATACCGCTTGGCCAGCTGTTTGCCGATGCCCTTGATATTTTTCAGGGCCGTCAATGAGTCAGGCAAATTGATGGCGATCTGGATCAAGGGTTTCTGGTGCATGACCTGAAAATGAGCAACGCCTTCGCTCTGGGCTTTCTCACTGCGCCAGGCCTTGAGGATTTCAAACAAATCGCGGTGGGTGATGTCGGTTTCCGAATAGGTTGCTGCCTGCGGTTTGGGCGTTGTTGGTTTGCTGCCGGTCACTGCTGCGGAAATGGCCCGGAAATAATGGTCTGCTGAAAACCCCTGGGCGCAGCTTTTTACAGCGGCCAGCTTGACGTCGATCTCCTCCTGCAGGCGTTTGCGGGCCAGGTTGACTTTCTTTAAGATGGCCTTGTTGTCCGAATCAATGGCCAATGACGGAATCGCCTGCCCTACGCCGATCTCAATTTTCTCCTGAAAATAGGCGGATGCCTTGGTGATGCGCTCCAGCACGGCGGCATCGTCCGCCGGCAGGCGATCGGCGGCGAAAAGCCCCTGCAACTGCCGGCCGAATTTTTCGCCTACACTGATAATTTCTCCCTCGGCTTGGTTTTGCAGGGCACGCAGGTCCTGACCGCTGGCCACGTGCACCACACCGGGATTGCCCAAAATCAACCCGATCAGGCGCCGCAAACGCGCGCGCAGCCCATTGAAATCAAAACAAGCCAGCAACAGGCGCTGTTGGTACTGGACCTTGTGGTGCTGCAACTGCTCGGTTGTCGGCTGGTTCTGGCGGTTTTCCGCGTTGAAGCGTTGTACCGCCGGATCAGCCTTGATCGCCCTGGATGACAGCGGTGTGGACAGTACCATGCCCTCAAGAGTCCGGCAACGGCTCAAGGCCACATAGACCTGTCCGTGGGCAAAGGCGGCCTGGGCATCGATGATGGCCCGGTCAAAGGTGAGCCCCTGGCTCTTGTGGATGGTAATGGCCCAGGCCAGCCGTAAGGGATATTGGCTGAACGCGCCAATCTTGTTTTCCTTGATTTCCAGGGTCTCCCGGTTCAGCGTATATTCGATATTCTCCCAGGTGACCGGCTCTACATCGATCACGCTATCGTCTTCAGGACACCGGATACGGATCTGTTTGCTTGAAATATGAGTGATCGTCCCGATTTTTCCGTTGAAGTATTGTTTATCGGGAGACGGGTCATTGCGCACGAACATGACCTGGGCCCCTTTTTTTAGCGCCAGACTGGACGCCGTGGGAAAGGTATGCTCGGGAAAGTCGCCCTCGATATCCGCCGTGAACGTGTGGGCGCGTTGGGCCAAGGCACCTAGCCGGTCGGCATTGATGGTATCGGCCTGTCGATTGTGGGTGCAAAGGGTGATGCTTCCGTCAAATGATTTATCGGGCCCATGGGCAAGATGGCGTTGGTTGAGGGCGGTCAGGGCGGCATCGTCAAGCCGGCCACCTCTCACCTGGTTGAGCAGGGCGATAAAGCGGTCGTCCGCCTGGCGGTAAATGTGCATCAGCTCGATACTGACCATCTCGGTTTGCTGCAGTGCCGTACTGCTGAAAAAATAGGGTGATGCATAATACTTTTCAAGCAGCGTCCACTCCTCGTCCCTGACCACCGGCGGCAGCTGAAAAAGATCACCGATCATGAGCAGTTGCACGCCGCCGAACGGTTCATTGCCCGGGCGAAAACGGCGCAACATGGCGTCTACGCCATCCAACAGATCGGCGCGCACCATGCTGATTTCATCGATGACCAACAGATCGAGATTCTTGATGATGTCGATCTTGTCCCGGCTGAATCGATACTGCAGACGGCCGGTTTCACCGTCCGGCACAAAGGGACCGAAGGGCAGCTGGAAGAAAGAATGCAGGGTCACCCCGCCGGCATTGATGGCGGCCACGCCCGTGGGCGCCGTGACCACCAGCCGCTTGGGAAAGGATTGTTTAAGGGTCTGCAGGAAAGTGGTTTTTCCGGTTCCGGCCTTGCCGGTCAGAAAGATATTGCATCCCGTATGGCGCACATACTCGCCGGCAAGCTGCAGTTCGGGATTGGTGGCATTCATTGTCTGTGACCTCCTCTTAGCGCACGAAAAATCATCTCAACACAGTGAGATATTTTTTTAATTGGACACGATCATCCACACGAGGGTCAGCAATCCAGACAACAGAAAAAGGCTCTCCACCAAAAATTCCATGTGCATGCCGGGCAACATACGGCCCTTTTCATAGGACCGGATCAGCTTGAACATGACCGCCGGACAGAAAATCAGAAGAAAACCCAGTTTGGAAAACACACCGATGGCCGCCATGGCCGCCGGCAGAATCATGCAGCCAATGAGAATTTTTTTCAGCAGATCAAACGTCCGGCGATCGCCCAACAGGATGGGCAGGGTCTCCTTGCCGATGATACGGTCTCCCTGAACATCGAGCAAGTCGAAAAAAGCGGTGCGCGCAAACACAAGGGCCGTAGCCCACACAAACACCGCGCCAACACTGACCACCGATGCCGAGTTGCCGGTGAACCCCGGCAAAATCGCCACCACCACCCCCCATGCGGCAGCAATCAGAATGGTTTTGGAACCGGGGATATCCTTGATGCGCCGGAACCGATAGCCAAGACTTGCTGGAATTAAATAGAGATTGTAGGACAGTCCCAAAAGACTCATGACCAGCAGAGAAACAAAGGCTACGCCGCCAATGGCCGATGCAGACAGCAGTCCAAAGCTGCCCGCGGCAATGGAAATGGCGGACAGGGCCAATCGGTGCTGACGGTAAAATCGTGCCCGTTCCGGGTCATTGTATTCATCTTCGGCTGTGCCGGTAAGGTGGTTGAGCAAATGCATGGACAGCACATACAGCACGGCCACACTGATCGGTGCGATCTCGGTTGGTATCGCCATCAGCTTCGCACAGGCGAAACACAGGCATCCCGCACCCACCGCCACATAGACATTGACCAGCAACAACACCTTGATCAAGGTGTTGACGGCCCGGGCAGCACCGTTCTGCCGCTTGGACGGCAGCCGCTCCAGTTCTCGATAAACCCGTTTGATGATCCAGTTAGGCGTGGAGGCCCCGGCCGTAATGCCCACCTGCTCTACCCCATCCAGACCGCATCCGTCCAATTCCACTTCGGTCTCAATGTGAAACGCTGGTTTGCCGGTCTCAGCGGCAATTTCAGCCAGGCGCCGCGTATTGCCGCTTTGCTTTCCGCCGACCACGACCACGGCATCCACGCGCCCGGCCAGCTGTTTGACTTCCGCCTGCCGCTTTTCCGTGGAATCGCAGATGGTGTCAAAGGTTTTATAATGGGGGAATGTCTCGGCCGCCCAGGCCTTTACCTTGCCGTAAAACCGGAGATTCTGCGTGGTCTGGGCCACGATAATGGCTTTTTCAAAAGCCGGCAGCGCGTCGAGCTCGGCCATGGAGCTGACCACATGTCCCATATCACCGGCATATCCGACCAGGCCGACCACTTCCGGGTGATCTCGATCACCGACGATGATGGCGGCATACCCTTTTCGTGCATGCACACGAATGATGGTCTGCACCCGGATAACCCGAGGGCAGGTCGCATCCACCACCTGAAACCCCGCATCGGCCAGCCGCTCTTTATCCGCCGGTGGCACACCATGGGCCCGGATCAGTACGGTGCCATGCCCTTTTTCAGGAATCGATTCAAGCACCGAGATTCCTTTTTCGGCAAAAAGTCCCAGCACCTGCGGATTGTGGATCAAGGGGCCATAGGTAAAAATGGGTTCAGCGTGTTTTCCCGGTGCATCCAGCGCAAGCTCAACAGCCCGCCGCACCCCCATACAAAAACCGGCGGTCTTGGCAATCTCAATCTTCATCAGCGATCAGCAGCTCTTTTCAACCTTCCAACGATTTGAGAAAAACTTTATGGTCGACAAGCGAAAGGGATTGAATCTCGGCCCGCAAGAACTTTTGCTCACCGAAAATATTGACCAGTTTCAATCCATCCCCTTCAGGGGTAACGTAATCCACGGATTTCATGACCAGTGTTTCTTCCCCGTCGGCAACTAAATATGCATTGGCTTCACACATGGGTATTTGTACCTTCCAATATTGGTGGTCAATGGGTATCGTCCACCAGTGGTTTGAGATGATTCGTGACCAGGGCATCCACAAGGTGGGGCAAAGGGTCGTCCGATACGCCGATCACATCGACGTTCTCCTGAGAAATGGGCAGAATCAGCTTGATTGCCCTACTGCCGGACACGGCGGCAGCCATTTTGGGCGTGACCTCCCCCATCATGGCATGCGGCAGCATGATGGCCAGGGTACCGACCACCACATCCATCCGCGGAACCGTCTGGACGATGGCATTTTCTCCGGATGCCCCCCGATTGGCCCGGGCCTTGAGCATCTGGGCCGTGGCAATGGCGTTGGTGCCAAGGGCAATGATCTCCACCAATTCACCAAACTGTTCCTTGATCTTCTTGATGATCGTACTGCCGATACCGCCCCCCTGCCCGTCGATCACACACACTTTTTTCTGCGCACCGTCCATATCCATTCCTGATTTTTCAGATTAACGCTACAGTTTGTCTGCCTTGGCCTTGGCCTTCCGCTTGCGCTTGGAAAGCCGCCGACGGGGCCCCTTTTTACGCGTTGTCGGCTTCCATCCCGTATCCTCGTCAAACTCCTTACCGCCTTTGACCGACAGATAACGGGCCATGATCACCTTGGACTCGAATGCATTCGAGTCCATGGCCGCCGCACCCGCCGATTCGGCGGCGGCCATGACTTCCCGGTCACTACTGACCACCAGCGCCCGTTCTCTTTCTCGCCGGGCCATGCGCCGGATCACATCATCAGCACTTTCCCCGCCATGAGAAAAACGCAGACGGATTCCTTTGGCACGATCTCGATTGCCATACAGGAAAGGCTCCTTTACACCGTCAAAAACCACGGTAATCTTATGCGGCTTGAGTTTTTTGTAAACCGCCAGCATGTCTACCAACGCCTCACGTCCCAGTTGCAGGTCCTGGATGTCCAAGGCGGAGAGTTCGGGTGATTGGCGAATCAGGTTATAACCGTCGATGATAATGTGAATAGCCATGGGAAGAGGTTAATTTCGCTGTAGTAATTCTAGAAGCCGGCCCAGGTCTTCGTCACTGAAAAAATCAATTTCCACACGTCCTTTTTTGCCCTTGCGTTGAATCCTGACGCGGGTGCCGAAATATCGCGATAAATTCTCGGAAACATCGTTAAAATAACGCTGTTCAGAACTCGGTTCGGGAGCCTGCGCGGATTTTTTTTCCGCATTGATGCGTTTGATCAGGGCTTCGGTCTGGCGTACGGACAGCTTTTTGGACATGACCTCCCGAAAAGCGGCCTGCTGCTTGGCTGCACTGTCAGCCCCCAACAACGCGCGCGCGTGTCCCATGCTGAGCGCCCCGTCCAGAATACTGGCCTGGATCTGCTGGGGAAGCTGACGCAAACGCAAAAAATTGGCCACGGCACTACGGCTTTTCCCCACCCGCTCGGCGGCCTGGTCCTGGGTAAGTTCAAATTCGGTGATCAGGCGGTGATACGCCTCGGCCTCTTCCATGGGGTTCAGGTTTTCACGCTGGATGTTCTCCACAATGGACATCTCCAGCATTTTGGCATCCGAAATATCCTTGACCACCACCGGTACTTTTTTAAGCCCGGCCAGCGTTGCCGCCCTTAGCCGTCTTTCACCGGCCACCAGTTCATAGCCCACATCGTCGGCACGCACCAACAGCGGCTGGATAATCCCCTGGCTGCGAATGGAGCCGGCCAGCGATTCCAGTTCGGCATCAGGAAAATGACGCCGGGGTTGATACCGATTCGGTCGGATCATATCGACATCGCACAGAAAGAAGTCTTTCTTGGGTGGCGCCTGGGTATCGGTGATGGTACTTACCGCGCCCAGATCCGGTATCAGTGCATCAAGCCCCCGGCCCAAGGCCACTTTGCGTTTTTTTTTGGGGCTGGAACCGGCGCTGCTTGCCTTTGGTTTATCTGGCATGTGGTGTCCTAGATAATGGCTGATCAAACCGGAACGGTAATCCGGCCCCGGGTTGATCGATGTTACCGAAACGCCTATTAGGCCTGTCCGGTATGATTGGCGGTCATGATCTCCTTGGCCAGAGAAAAATAACTTTTCGCCCCGGGCGACAAAGCATCGTACAGCAGTATGGGCTGGCCAAAGCTGGGTGCTTCACCCAAGCGGACGTTGCGGGGGATGGTGGTTTTGAACACCAATTCTTTAAAATAGTTCTCCGCATCTTCAGCCACCTGATGACTCAAATTGGTGCGGCGGTCGAACATGGTCAGCAAAATACCGGCAATACCGAGCCCGGGATTCAACCCACTTTTGATCCGCTGATAGGTCTCGACCAGTTGACTGAGCCCTTCCAGTGCATAAAATTCACATTGCAGCGGAATCAGCAGCGCGTTGGCCGCTGTCATGGCATTTACGGTAAGCAGACTGAGTGAGGGTGGACAATCAATGACGATATAATCGAAATCATCCACCACCGGGGTCAATAATTGGCGCAGGGCCTTTTCCCGATTGGAACGATCCATCATTTCCACATCAAAACCGATCAACTCCACTCGGGAGGGCATTACCTTGAGGCACTCGATCTGACTGTCGACAATCACGGTTTTGGCATCAACCTCGCCAATCATCCCATGATAAAGGGTTTTGTCCAATTGGGATTTATCGAGCCCGACACCGGTCGTGGCATTGGCCTGGGGATCGCAATCCACCAGAAGGGTCCGTTTCTCGGAAACGGCCAATGCTGCGGAAAGGTTCACCGCTGTGGTTGTTTTTCCCACGCCACCTTTTTGGTTGGCGATGCATATGATCTGTGCCATGGTGCTAAGCTTTAACATAAAACATGCTGTTTGAAAAGTGGATTAGAATGTGCCATGCTAGTAAAAATAGATAACATGAGAACGTTTATCAGAACCATTGGGAAACCTATTAACATGCTAATAATTAAAAAAATCATTGCCATCTGGGCGCTTGCCGCGTTTTTCTTCTCAACAACGCTGGTATGGACGCCTGATGGCAATTGCATCACCATTCAGGAAGAGCGCGAACTGGCCAAGGAATTCATGGCCGTGGTCAAATCCCAGTACCCGCTGATCGAGGATCCCGTGATCGTGGATTATGTCAACCGGGTCGGCAATCGGATACTGAAAAGTATCCCCCCCCAGCCGTTCGTCTACCAGTTTCATGTGATCCATGAGGATGTGTATAACGCCTTTGCCACGCCGGCCGGCCATATTTTCGTTAACAGCGGCCTTTTTGCGGCCCTGGATTCCGAGGAGGAGCTGGCCGGTATCATTGGTCACGAAATCGCCCATGTGGTCTGCCGCCATATTTCCCAGCGCATTGAAAGTTCTAAAAAAATCGGCATGGCCACCCTGGCCGGCATGGTCGCCGGGGTACTCCTGGGTGTTGGCGGCGCCGGCGCCGCGGCGGGCGCCGTCACCATGGGATCCGTGGCCGCGGGACAGTCCGCTGCGCTGGCCTACAGCCGGGAAAACGAAATGCAGGCCGACCAGTTGGGGTTGGGGTACCTGACCCACGCGGGTTACACCGGCGAGGGTCTGTTGACATCCCTAAGAAAGATCCGCAGCAAACAATGGTACGGCTCCGACCAGATTCCCACCTACCTGACCACCCACCCCGCGGCTGAGCAGCGCATGAGCTATATCGACAACTGGCTGCACCAAAACCGGGCCCAAACAACCGTAAAAAAGTCACCGGTAGGCGGATTTGAATTGGCCCATACGCGCATCACCGCCCTTTATACGAACACGCAATTGGCTCTGGACCATTTTCAAAAGGCTTTGAACAGCTCACCGGATGACCCCATGGCCAACTATGGTTACGCGCTTGCCCTGACGCGTAAGGACCAGTGGCATGCCGCAGCCAAACACATGCAAAAAGCCATCGAAAGCAACGCCTTGGCCACCTATATGCTTCAGGACCTGGGAAAAATCTATTTCCACGAGGGAGCCTTCGAAAAAGCCCTGGAAGCCTTGTCATCCAGCAGTTCTTCCAAAGATCTGGAAGGCCAGCTGTACCTGGGGCGCACCCAAATGGAACTGGAACAGTTTGCGGAGGCCAAGGCCACCTTTGAAAAACTGGTACGCTATCATCAAGACTACACCCAGGCCTACTATTATCTGGGCGAAAGCAGCGGCCGGCTGGGCGATATGTTCGGGGCCCATTATAATCTAGGCCGTTTTTATCAGCGCCGGGGGGATATGCGCAACGCCGGTTTTCATCTCAACCGGGCCATGAAACTGGCCACCAACGAGACGCAAAAACAAATGGTGGACCATGAGCTCAAATCCCTTGATAGCATGGCCAAGGATAGAAAAAAAAACCCGCCGGGATAAGGCAGGTGCAAAGCCACTTTTTCAAGCCGTGGTTGCATCCAATGCCTGCCGAATGGCCACCGCCATGTCCTTCATGACCAGGGGCTTTTTCAGATAAGTGGTAAAGCCCATCTCGCCTGCAGCCGTATCACTGATCGAGGAACTGAACCCCGAGCACAGAATCATCGGCACATCGGACCGGATGGCATGGATTCGCTGGGCCAGCCGTTTCCCGGATAACGCCGGCATGGTCATGTCGGTCACCACCAGATCAAACGCGGCCGGGTCCTGCTCGAAAAGGGATAATGCTTCGACGCTGCTGGTTTTGGCAACCACGTCATATCCCAGGCGCGTCAGCACCTGGCGGGCCAAATCCGCCTGAACGGTCTCGTCATCCACAAACAGAATCCGTTCGCTGCCCTTTGGCATGCCCGCAGAATCCCCGGCGGAATCGTCGACCCGCTCACGAAAAAGCGGTAGATAGACATCGAAACGGCACCCCCCGCCCGCCTGGTTTTGTACGGTGACCGCACCACCGGCTGCGGTCACGATGCCGTGAACCACGGACAGCCCCATGCCTGTTCCCCGGCCATTGGGTTTTGTGGTAAAAAAAGGCTCAAAAATCTTGTCGATCACGGAATCGGGAATCCCCGGGCCGCTATCGACCACCGACAGCCGGACATAATCCCCCGCTTTGAGCCTGGCATGACTTGAGACGAACGATTCGTCCAGGGTCACATCGGTCAGATGCACCGCGATCGTCCCGCCGTCTTCCGCCATGGACTGGCCGGCATTGGTGCAAAGATTGATACAAATCTGGTGAATCTGCGTCGGGTCACAGCGCACCGTCGATCGGCTGATAAGGAAGGTGTCGATCGCGATGCTTGAGGGCAGGGTCGCCCGCATCAACTTGAGCGCCTCCACGATGATCGGCCTGATTTTGACCGATTTGACGATGGTTTCGGCTTGCCTGCTGAACGTCAGAATCTGCTGGACGAGATCCTTGGCCCGATTGCCCGCCGCCAGCACCTGATCCAGGTTATGGCAGGTCTTTGTCGATTCGTCCAAATCCAGGCGCACAATTTCGGCATACCCGATAATAGCGGATAAAATATTGTTGAAATCATGGGCAATGCCGCTGGCCAAGGTCCCGATGGCCTCCATCTTCTGCGCCTGCTGAAGCTGAAACTGAAGCGCCTTTCTGTAGGACACATCATGAAAACTGAAAACAACATGGGCATCGCCGTTAATTTCCAGTCGGACGCATCCCCCTTCAACGGGAATGGCTGAATGGTCATCCCGATACAGGCAAATTTCATCGATCGGCGCCATCCCCGCCTTGAGGGTGGTGACCAGCACATTGTGAATGCTCTGTGCCTCGTGGGCAGGAAAAAGATCACTGATCTGATGGGTGCACAGCGCGTCCTTGGGACTTGCCATCAACCGGCAGGCGGCGCTGTTGACATCCCGGATGCGGCCCTGTTGATTGACCAGCACCTGGGCATCGAAAAGGTTGTCAAAAAGGGTTCGAAAACGATGCTCACTGTCGGCCAGGGACTTTTCAGCCCGTTTGCGTTCCTCAATTTCCGATTTCAAACGGGCGTTGGACGCCAACAGGTCCCGGCTTCGCTCCTCTACCCGCGTCTCCAGTTCCGCGCGCAGATGGTCCGCAATCCGCTGCTGGCGACGGGACTGGTCAAGATTCAGCTCCAGTTCACGTCCGGTCTGGATCAAGGCCTGTTTTTCCGTGTGCGCGACATCACAGGATTCAATCAAAAGCAATTTTTCCCGGCCAAGCTGGACCGCACTGGCCTCCAGGGCAATCTGCGTTCCATCGGGCATGCATTGGATCCACATCCCGGAGCGTAGGCGGCCCTTGTTCTGTGTATCCCAAAATGCCTTGGCATCCACCATGAAATTGGCGAGAAACGGGAAATGCTCCTCAGGAGGGTCAGGCAGGCAACCGGATGCCCCGTGCTTACAAAGCTTGCCGAACCAGGACGGCGCATCACCGATCAACCGAAAACAATTTTCCGCCTCACGAATCACCACCGCAAATCCCAACACCTTCAATAAATTGGCTTGTCCATCAATTTTCATGCATCATCGTCCAGCTATAGGCGGTTATGGGGCGATCCATGCCCCGAGGTGTCAATCGTCTGGCCGTAAACGCCAGACCGTTGGCCGGCAATACCTGCCAAGTAGTCCGATCGATCAATAGTTCCTGCCCGGCGGCCTGATGCGCCAGATGCGCCGCCAGATTAACGGGGCGGCCGGTAACGCTCATCGTTTTTCGATGCTGGCTGCCAATCATGCCCCAAACCACGGGTCCGGTGGCAATCCCGATCCCCACCGTCAAAGGCAAGTTCCCGGTCTGCCGACGATTTTCAGCCTCAACCCGGGTTTTCTCGATGACGGCTTTGGCGGCCGCCACAGCCAGAGCCGCGGATGCACCATCAGATGGCAACAGACCAAACACCGCCATCACCCCGCCTCCGACGATTTTATCAACAATCCCGGAATATTCGAGGACCGGCTCGATCATGGCCGCCAAATACGCGTTCAACGTGTCGAACCCATCCGCCGGCGATGCGTGTTCACAAAACCAAGTAAAGCGCCGGATACTGGCAAACAAAATGGAAAGCGTGCGCCGCTGGGCACCCTGGCGGACATCGATATCCAAAAGGCCCCGGGTAGCGTCTTTGAACATATGCGCAGCCGGCGTGGGCGGATGAGCATCACCCAGCAATTGCATGGCATTGGCCTGTTGCTGGACCCGACGCTGGTATTGGGCCTTGGGGCCCGCATCGGTCAAAAGCAGCCATAAGCGCCCCGCATCCCGAAAAAGATGCACATCAACAACAATGCCGTCGCGCCATTCAACACATTCCAAAACCAGGTGGTTGTCAGGCATGGGCAACAATCCCTCGACGAAAAAAAGCAGATCCCCTATACGCATGCCTTTTTGCGGTGCCGGAATGCGGTAGTCATCCAGCGCCCCGCCCCAACTGAGAATCGTTCCCTGATCATCGATAAGAAAATAAACCGGATGCAATCGGTCCAATAGATAGGCTAAAATCGAGTCCGGATAATCCACCGTCTACTCCATTAGCATCATCTCCACCAGTCTGGTGAAGGCCGACTCCACGCCGGATCCGTCCTTGGCGCTGGTTTGAACCACGACAGCGCCCTCTCCTTCAAGGGCGCTTTGCTGGGACGCTGAAATCTCCCATCGATCCATCAGATCGGATTTATTAAAAACAAAAATCACCGGGACATTTCCAATGGTTTTCCGGCAGCGCGTGACAAGGTCGTGGGCAACGGTAAGGGTATACCCCCGGGTTCCATCGACCACCAACAGGCAGCCGGACGCGCCCCGCAGATAGGATGCGCGAACAGCCTGAAAATCATCCTCGCCGTGAATATCCCAGAGGATCAGATCGACGGTTGAATCATTACAGGCCACCGTTTTTTTATCAACCTTGACCCCCACGGTGGTATGATACTTTTCCGAGAAAAGGCTGTGAACATAACGCCTGACCAGGCTGGTCTTGCCAACCGCAAAGGCACCTAACATGCATACTTTCTTTTTTAACATGACTGCTGTTTTCCTATCGCAGCAAACGATGGTTGAGCAATTCAAAGACCACACATCGACTCAGGGCCTGAACCTTTTCAGTTGGGGCAACCGGCTCCACCTGCGGATACATGCCCAGCCCAACCCGTTTAATATCGATATCCAGATCACTTTTCCGAAGAATATACCGGTACACGGCCTCGGCCCGCTGCTGGCTGATGGCCAGTCTAACAGCCTCAGTCCCCGCTGAATCGGAATATCCCAGGATTCTGATGCCAAGCGCACGGCCCAATCGTTGGGACAGTTGCTCCAGCAGGCCAAGGTCGTCCATCAGGCGTGTCAACACACCATCCTGCCCTTGATCCATGGTCGCCGAGCGGACGGGAAAAAGGATGCGCAATTGTTGAAGATGCCGGTCAAGCGTGCCCAGCGCCTCTATATCACTGTCAACGAGTTTTTGCGTGTGGATGCCAAAGACGCCCGGGATTGCCGAAAATGTGGTCATGAGCCGCTGGATCCATTGGTGTCCCGCCACGCCACTGACCACCAGCGCACCGCTTTGCATGGCCAGTTGCACCGACGGCGGTGGTCCCAGGATTTGTCTGGCCCGTTTCAGAATAAAACTTGGCTCAAGCGAAACATAGGGCTGTAAATGAAAGTCCACCTGGTCGTCGGAGAACCCGAACGAACGCGGAAGCGGCGTCGGGTCTTCGGCAAGCGGGTCCTTGAGCCCCAATACCATCAGGTGCCGCCCCTTTTTCTCAACATCGGTGACCACGATCCCGGGTTGGTGCTTCAGGGCGGCCAGAAAATGGTTACACCGCCTTTTGTATTGAAACGCTGCCACCGCCCCCCAGGCGACAATACCAATCAGGATGGCCGCCATGACCCAGAGCAAGGGCGATGTCTTTTTCGTGGTCTCCTTGAACCGTGCATCCAAACAGGTGGCCAGTACCTCGTCGGCATTTTCAAAGGCGGCTGAGTCCCCCTGGTATTGTTCCAATGGCTGTTGAAACCGAATGTGGATCGATCCCAGCGTTTCATTCATACGTTGGCGCAATTCAAGGGGCGGGGTTCCGCGAATCACCGCGGCCATGTATGCCTTGGGTCCCTTTTCGATCCAGATCGTGCGCTGATTGCCAATACGCAGGGTATCAAGCCCCTCTTCGGATGTTCCTCCAAAGGAATCGCGTACAAAATCTTCAATGGCGGTGAGCATTCCAGACACCATATCCGGATCCTGGTAATCCGCCGTCCCTCCGCTTACATGGTGAAGGACCAGTCCCGAAGCACAATGGATGAGAAAGATCTGTTCGACCTGATAGACCAGTGTATGGAAAAGGACGATTTCCGCATAGGGCCGATGGGTACGCAAGGCCTCGAACCGCCACTTCAGTCCCTGGATGGAGAAACTGTGGTTGAGCAATTGATTGAAAGACTGAATCATGCCCATGATCGCGGTGGCGATCGCCCGGCGGATACCCGGCCCCATCAATGGGAAAATCGCATCGGCCAGGACCTTGGGATCCTTGCGAACGGAATCACGGATCGAATCTTCGATGGTCGCCCGCAAAGCACCGGCAATACGCCGATCCTGATCCAGGGACAGGGCGATTGCATCGGGAAGAATATGGCTGACCTCTTTTGTCCGCGTGGCAAAATCATCTAGCCGGTGTTCCAGACGGTGAAGACGGTCCGCCGCTGGGCCGACGATGATCCGGCGAAGGGTTTTTAGCTTCTCCTGGTTCGGTGTCTCATTGTCCGGGGATGGAACAATCGGATCACTTGGGGAAACCATAGCCAAGGGATACCCCTTAATCGGATTCGGGTAGCTGGAACTCGTTCTTGAGCCGCATGGCGGCCTCCATCATCAAATCGGCCAGGGCCAAACGGTCGGTTTTCTCGTGGGTCAACGCCTCGACAGACTGGTCCAACTGTTTCTGCAGGGCGTCGTTTTTCTCACGGATTTCGGTCATTACGGTTTTGGCCTGTTGGAGGATCTGATCCTGGGCCTCACGCTGGTTGTTGACGACTTTATCACCGAGTAGACTGAGTTTATTCTCTAACATTCTTTTCGCATCGTTTACTTTCTCAGAAAGCGTCTGTACGGATTCGATGCGCTCGGTTTTTTCACTTGTCAATTGATCGGAAAGGGATTGAAATTCTTTACGCACAAATTGCTCAAGCGTATCCAGGGTGCTTTTCATTTCGATACGAACCGATACGATAGCTTTTTCTATTTTGTCGTCCAAAGCAACCAGTTTCTTCTCTATTTTCCGGGACTGGGAACCAAAAAGAATATCCCGAATTTTATCAATGTTTTCACTTTCAGAAGGTTTATTTTCCGCTACAGGAGTCACTTCAGGAATATCGGCTGCCTCATCCGAGGCCACGGGTGTCGAGGTTTCGGACATATCACCTCCTTTATCAATTTTCTAAAATGGAACGTAATGAACCCAGTTGGAGCGGTTACAATGGAAGCAAATAGAAAGAATTCAATCAACGCGCTGGCGAAGCAGGCGCACCTTTTTGAGGTACATATACACAACTATCAATGATTTAAGGAAGTTGTCAAGAGCGTTTCCACGCCCCGAAAATAGAAACGCCGCCTTGTCTAACAAGGCGGCGTTGATGTCAATGGATGGTCTGTTGGGTCAGCTTCGATCAAACCGGGAAAACTGCATGGAAAAGGTTCCCCTGCCCTGGGTGGCCGACCGCAGGCTGGTCGAATACCCGAACATTTTGGCCAGCGGTACAGTGGCCTTGATGATCTGGACACCCATTTTGGGTTCGATGGCTTCGACCTTGCCGCCTCGGGCGTTGAGATCGCCGATCACATCGCCCATAAAATCCTCGGGCACGAGTATTTCCACATCCATGATGGGATCCAGCAAAAATGAACCACCCAGAGAAAGGGCCTCACGCACCGCCATGGAAGCGGCCACCGTAAAGGCCAGTTCGGTACCATTGGCTTCCCCGGCAGTGGCCGCGGTGAGCACCGCCTTGACATCCACCACGGGATAGCCCATCAAAATACCGCTCTCCATGGACTCCATGACCCCTTTTTCCGCCGCTTTGGCCAGTGCCGGCGCCAAAACTGTCTCGTCCACCAGGGATTCAAAACAATTGCCTTCACCGCGTGGTTGGGGCGCCAATCGAAGGGTGACTTCCGCATAGTGACGGTTGCCGGCCACTTCCTTGTCAAACACGGCACTGCCGCTGGCAGCGGATTCGATGGTTTCACGGTACACTACCTGGGGCTTGCCCACGTTCACCTGGGTATTGAATTCACGCTGCATGCGGCTGGTGATGATCTCCAAGTGAAGTTCACCCATCCCGGACAAAATGATCTGTCCGGTATCCTCATCCTCTCTGACCCTCAAGGTCGGGTCCTCGGCCATGAATTTATCCAGCACCTGCTGCAATTTTTCCTGATCGGCATGGGTTTTGGGTTCCACCGCCACGGAAATCACCGGTTCGTAGAATTCCATTTGCTCCAGCAATACCGGCTTGTCCTGTTGGCAAAGGGTTTCGCCGGTAGAGGATTCCTTGAGCCCCACCACACCGACAATGGATCCCGGTCCCACGGCATCCACCCGCTCCCGCTTGTTGGCGTGCATTTTAAGGATGCGCGAGAGTTTTTCTTTCTTTTTCCGACTGGGGTTGTAAACATCGCTCCCGGCATTGAGCATCCCGCTGTAAACCCGCACGAACGACAGTTTGCGGCCTTCGATCATGGACACCTTGAAGATCAAAGCCGCCAAAGCGGCTTTTTCTTTGGGTTCACATACGATGACTTCGCCGGTTTCAGGGTGGACACCGCTGATGGCTGGCACTTCGGCCGGACTGGGCAGGAACTCGACAATGGCATCCAGAAGCGGTTGAATGCCTTTGTTTTTCAGCGCGCTGCCACACAGCACCGGAACCAGATGCAATCCCACTGTTGCCTTGTGGATGGCATCTTGAAGCGTCTTCGCATCAATGGGCGATTCAGCCAGGTAGGCTTCCATGATCTCATCATCCACCTCGGCAAGGGTCTCTATCATCTGGTCGCGGTAGATCTCCGCATCATCCTTGAGCGCGGCATCAATTTCCCCGGCGCTGAAACTGGCGCCCAGGCTGTCATCGTCCCACTGGATCTGCTGCATGGTGATCAGATCAATCACCCCGGTAAAACTGTCTTCACTGCCCACCGGAATCTGCAGAATCAAGGGTGTTGCCTTGAGCCGGTCGCGCATCATCTGCACCGTACCCAAAAAATCGGCCCCGATCCGATCCAATTTGTTGACAAAGGCGATCTTGGGCACTTTGTAGCGGTCGGCCTGGCGCCATACGGTTTCGGATTGGGGCTCGACACCGCCCACGGCACAAAAGACCCCCACGGCACCGTCAAGTACGCGCAAGGAGCGTTCCACTTCGATGGTAAAATCAACATGTCCAGGGGTGTCGATCACCTGGATGTCCTTGCCCTTCCACTGACAGGTGGTTACCGCACTGGTAATGGTGATGCCCCGTTCCTGCTCATCGACCATCCAATCCATCACGGCCTCACCGTCATGAACTTCGCCGATTTTATGAGACCTGCCGGTATAGTAAAGCACCCTTTCGGTAACCGTGGTTTTACCGGCGTCGATGTGGGCAATGATACCAATATTTCTTATATTATTGAGTTTTTCCGTTTTTTTCATCGTGTCAACAGCATATCTGCGGTTAAAGGAAATGCCAGGGTCAAATGCCCGGCCAATGTCTGCGCCTCGGCCCCGTTGATCAACATTTTAACTCGCCTAATCTTCGGCACATTCAGTATTAAAGAATTAACTATTGAAAATAATGTCAATTGCTCCATTCGGCAACTACCCGGATGATTTTCTGTGAATTGGGAACTAAAATCCACGACCGCCGTACCGTCGTCTATCAGAAAAAAGGCACGCAGCTGCGTTCCTTTGGGAATGGTCGGCGAATTGCCTTCAGCGGGGCCGGCGATCAGTTCCTCGATCAATTGTCGGCCTATCATCACCGGGTCGCCGGATTTGGCCATCACGCGCTTTTCGGCAACCAGAAATGGATTTCGCGCATCAGCGAAATAAAGATGCGCCACCCATTTATCCCCATCTTCGGCGAAACCCTGCAGAATGGGTGCGGCAATGACTGTTAGCAGGCAAAAAAACACCAGCCGGCGCGCATCTCGCGGCGTATGCATCCAACCATAACGCTTGAGCATGAATGATATCCCCGAAAGCCGTTGATAGGATCCAATAAAAGAATTGATGTATGCCAAGGGGGTGTCCATGTCAAGACAAACACATTATGATCAGCAATTGTAATTATGCCGTGTCGAACTTTCCGATTACGATTACGATTACGAGCACCGCTTCGCTGAGCACGACGGGTATTGGCGTTTTTCGTGCTCGTGCTCGTAATCGCAATCGATTATTATTTTTTGCTATCGAACGATGAAATTCCCGCTGAACACCTTCAAAATTTACATTTGCTGTATTCTGACACCATGTGTTCGTGTAAGTGAGGGACAAAAAAAGCGGCGGGTTTCCGATAGGATACGGAAAACCCGCCTTGAATTGGCTTCGCTGTATTTTTACAGATCGCCGATGGCTTCAGTCAGCTCAGGCAGAAATTCGAGGATGTCGGCCTCGATACCGATGTCGGCCACCTGGAAGATCGGGGCCTTGACGTTCTTGTTGATGGCCACGATAAACGGGGAGCCCTTGATCCCGCCCATGTGCTGGAAGCTGCCGGAGATACCGCAGGCCATGTACACCTTGGGTTTGACCGTCTGGCCACTGGTTCCCACCTGACGGGATTTTTCCAGCCACTTGGCATCCACGATGGGACGCGAGCAGGAGACCACCGCGCCCATGGCATCGGCCAGTTCCTGGGCGATCTCGATATTCTCTTCGTCCTCGATACCGCGGCCAACGGAGACCAGAACATCCTCTTTGGTGATGTCCACATCGCCCACTTCGGCTTCCACCACTTCCAGGAACTTGCGGCCACAGGACAGATCGCCGATGTCACCGGATTTGTCTTCCACGGTGCCGCCGGCCGATTTACTCTCGTCCGGCGCAAAAGACCCCGGGCGGATGTTGACCACCGCACCAGATGAGATATCGCAGCGCACATGCGTGCTCACCATGCCCGAGTATTCCTGACGGATCACCTTCAGGGCATCGCCTTCCACGCCTTCGATATCCACCACGTCGGCCACAAAGGTCGAGTCCAGCTTGATCGACAGGCCCGGGGCCAGGTCCATACCAAAGGTGTCGTGGGGCACCAGCACGATGGCATCCGCGGGCAGCACACCCACCAGCAGTTTTCTGACCACTTCCGCATTGGGATAGGCCAGGGCGTCGCTTCCGAATTTCAAGACTTTGGGATACGTGGCCGCCACTGCATCGGCCACCTGGTCCAACTCGGCGCCCGATCCGGTCACGATGGCCGTTACCGCAGCACCGGCATCGATCTTCTGGGCCGCAACGATCAGTTCCAGGGCCGAATCATCGGCCACACCATTATGATGGGTAATATATGCGTAAATGTCAGCCATTATTTCAGTCCTCCTTTGGCCTTCAGGTGTTCGATCAGTTTGGCGATGATCTCTTCCGTGCTGCCTTCAAGCATCTCGGCGCCCTCGCCCAGTTCAGGCACGAAGTAATCCAGGCGTTTCACTTTGGCACCGGCTTCGCCGACAGCGGAGGCATCCACGCCCAGGTCACCGGCACCCAACTCGGGAATATCCACAGAGGCCACCTTGCGGATACCGCGGATACCCACGTAGCGCGGCTCGTTGATTCCGGTCTGGATCGACAGGACACAAGGCAGGGAAATTTCGTTCATCTCCTGGTTACCGCCTTCGATCTCACGGCCCACCTTGAGTTTGTCGCCGTCCACCTCGACCTTGTTGACCAGTGAGGCATAGGGGTAGTCCAGCATGGCCGCCAGCATACCGCCCACCTGGCCCGCGCCGTCATCGGCCTGGGCACCGGTCAGGATCAGGTCGTATTTGCCCTTTTCCACCGCGGCCTTGAGCAGGGTAGCAATGCCCTTGCCGTCCGAGCCTTCAAAGGCATCGTCGGTCAACAGAATCCCGTTGTCCGCGCCCATGGCCATCTCACGGCGCAGCACTTCTTCGGACTCGTCATCGCCCACCGTCACGACCGTTACGCTGCCGCCCACATTATCGCGGATCTGAATCGCTTCTTCCACCGCGTAGTTGTCCCATTCGTTGACCGAATAGACCAGATCGTCGCGCTCGATGTCGCTACCGTCGCCGTTTACCTCGATCTCGTTCTCGGCCGTATCGGGTACCCGTTTGACGCATACTAAAATTTCCATAGTTCCTCCGGTTAGTTTTACTTGTGAGTCTTTATCGAAACTGGTTCAAAATAAAACCCCAAATCCCAAGCACCAAGTTCCAAATAAATCCCAAATCTCAATATTCAAATCTCAAACAAGGCATAACCGGGTTTGGGATTTGACATTTGGTCATTGGGATTTATTTGGGATTTGTCATTTGATTATTGGGATTTTTTATCCATTAATGCGTTCATTTTCAAACCAGAATTATGCCAGGTGCCTGGCAATCAGCTCCGACAGGTCAATCGCCTCCATCTCCCCTTCCAGACCGGCCACCTTGATGGCATCTTCCATGTTGACCAAACAGAACGGACAGGCCGTGACGATCACGTTGGCACCGGCTTCTTTGGCCATCTCAACCCGCAGCACGCCCATGCGCTGTTCCTCTTCCGGTTCGTAGAAGAGCATCAGCCCGCCGCCGCCGCAGCAAAAACTGCGATCCCGGCTACGTTCCATCTCCACCCGCTTCAGGCCGGCAATGGCGTCCAGCGCAGAACGCGGATCATCGTACACCTCGTTGTGCCGGCCCAGGTAGCACGGGTCGTGGTAGGTATACACCTTGTCGCTGTCCCCATTGACACCGGTCAGCTGCAGGGCACCGCTTTTCACGTTGCGCGCGATAAACTGGCTGATGTGCTCCACCGGCGGCAGATCCTTGTATTCGTTCTTAAGCACGTTATAGGCATGCGGGTCGGCGGTGATGATGTGTTTCACACCGCTATCCATGATCGCGTCGGTGTTCATCTCTTTCATGGTCTGAAAGAGCATCTCCTCACCAAACCGGCGGATCTCGTTGCCCGCGTCCTTCTCCTTCTTGCCCAGGATACCGAAATCAGAACCGGCAGCCGACAGGATCGTCGCTGTGGCCCGACCCAGATCCTGCATACGGTCATCGTAGCTGGTGATACTGTCCACAAAGTACAGAGCCTCGGCCGATTCCTTGCCCTTGGACAGGTCTTTGACCTTGACGGTCTCGGGCAGGTCCTTGGTCCAGTCCGCGCGTTTCTTCTCCATCTTGCCCCAGGGATTGCCACGTTTTTCCAGGGCCTTGAGCGGTTTCTGCAGGCTCTGGGGAACCAAGCCCTCGTCCACCATGCCGCGGCGCAGGTCCACGATCTTGTCGATATACTCGATGCCAATGGGACATTCCTGCTCACAGGCACCACAGGTCGTACATGACCAGATCTCGTCCTCCTCAAAAATTGTGCCGATCAGGTCCTTACTTTTCTTGAACTTGGCACCGTACGGGTAGATCGGGTAGTTCTCGAACACCTGGTTGCGGCCCTTGATGGAGATGAACCGTGGTGACAGGGGGCGGCCCACGGCATTGGCCGGACAGTTATCCGAGCAGCGACCACAGTCCGCGCAGGAGTAGAAATCCAGGATGTGTTTCCAGGTAAAATCCTCCAGTTTCTTCACGCCAAAGGATTCCAGGTCGTCCAGCTGCTCGTCGCTGATCCCGTGCTGCACCGGCTTGATGTTGCCCTTATCGATGCGCATGAAAAACACGTTGAAGATCGAGGTGATCACGTGAAAGTGTTTGCCCAGGGGCAAAAAGCACAGGAAGAAAAAGAAGGTCAGGTCATGAATGTAGTAGGCGATCACGTGGATGGCTTGCAATGCCGAAGTGGACGCCGATGAAAGGGCCATCTTGAACAGCCAGCCCAGGCTTAAAGGGGCCAGGAACGCTACATGCAGGCCGGCCTGGGCGTTGGCCGCCACATGGCTGGCCTCGAACAGGCTCTCGGAAATCATCAGGGTCGAAATCAGACCCAGCACAAACAGGGCCTCAGCCGTGTGATCCTTGCCGTACTTGGCCGGCACCTTGTATCGTTCGGGCTTGACCACCGCTCGCCGCCAGGCTGCAATACCACATGCGATCAGCACCGCAGTGGCCGCGTAGTCCTTAAGGAAATTGTAGATATCCCCCACAAACCCGCCAAAACCAGGCATCACGAAGTCAGGGTCGATGCCGATGATTACCAGTGAGCAGGACCGGATACTCAAAATCAAGAAACCGGCGAAGATGATAATGTGCACCACCCCCGCCTGCTTGTAACGCGGCTGACGATACTGGCCCAGCCAGATCTTAAAAACGTTGGCAAGGCGCTGCGGAATGCGGTCGAACCGCAGATCCGGCGCCGCTTTGACAAGCGGGGCCGTTCGCAGGGCCATGATGTAGGTGAATAAAGCGACTCCCAAGGCTGGAATGAGGATCGAGAAAATGACCGTGGGAATAAACATAAAAATGTAGTTTGCCGGAGCGATCAACGCGTTTTCCATCTTTTACTCTTGCTCTCCCTTCGGTTTCGTATTAGAATTCGTTAAAAAATGAATGAGTATTCATTCAGCACCTAACCACTTAATCTCCTGTCAAAAAAAATTTTGACTGGATCGGATTCATTTTATTACTATGTATGAAAACCCGCTGCATGGGTCATCCAATGGTATCCGTCGATTATTTACACGTGTTCAACCTCGCTCAACCCGATGGTATTCAAACCGACCAGTCGTTCTTATTAAGGATGGGGAAGTTACCCCAAAAATCCTCATCGTATAGGAAAGGAAGGTAATTTATTACGAACGCCAAGGAAATACAAGCAAAAAGGAGACGACCGTGAGTGCAAGCAATCCATACCTGGCAAAACCGTGGCTGAACCATTACGAATCAGGCGTTCTCGAGCACATCCAATATGAACCCATCTGCCTGCCGGATTGTTTGAAACGATCCGCCAAACGGTTTCCTGATAAAATGGCATTGTCTTTTCAGGGCTACCAGATCACTTTTTCCAAACTGGATGAAATGGTGGATCGATTTGCAACCTGCCTCATCGATTTTGGTATCCAAAAGGGAGATAGTGTGGCAATCCTTTTGCCCAACACGATTCCCTGCGTAGTTGCTTATTTTGCCAGCATGCGCATCGGTGCCATAACGGTCATGAACAACCCCCTTTATTCAGACCGGGAACTTTACCACCAGTTCACCGATGCCGAAGCCAAAGTACTCATCACGCTGGATCTTTTAGGCAACCGCATGATCGATTTACGCCCTCAGACGCAGATCAAGCAAATTGTCATCACCAGCATTGGTGATTACCTCCCATTTCCCAAAAACCTCTTGTTTCCCCTGATAGGCAAAAAAAAGGGGCTGGCCGCCAAGGTCAAACCCGCAGAAGATGTCTATCAATGGAAAACGCTGCTATCCAGGCATGCACCCCCCCCTGCCCACGTGCCCCTGGATTTTGAAGATGTAGCCATGTACCAGTACACCGGTGGAACCACCGGTGTCTCCAAAGGCGTAATGCTGACCCACGGTAACTTGAGCAAGCAGATCCAGCAAATCTGTGCCTGGTTTCCTCAATTCGGCCCCGACGAAATCATGCTGGGCGCCCTGCCCTTCTTCCATGTCTTTGGTCTGTCCACAGCCATGAATCTGGCGATTTACAGCGGCTGGGGAAATATTCTGGTGCCCAAGCCCCAACCGACCCAATTGCTTGAGGCCATCAGCAAATACAAACCCACCTTCGCGCCGCTTGTGCCGACCATGTACATTGGCATGCTTGAACACCCCAAGATTGAAAGCACTGACCTGACGTCGATCAAAGGCTGTTTTTCCGGTAGCGCCCCCCTACCGATCGAGGTAATCCATGAATTTGAGAAAAAAACCGGTTCTACCATCGTCGAAGGGTATGGCCTGACCGAATCGTGTCCGGTAACCCACGTAAATCCGTTTAAAGGTCAACGCAAAATCGGAAGCATCGGCGTGCCGATCCCGGACACGGTATGCCGAATTGTCGACTTGAAAAACGGTGCAACCGACGTGCCGCTGGGCGAAAGCGGGGAACTGTTGATCAAAGGGCCGCAGATCATGAAAGGCTATTGGAAACGACCTGACGCGACGGCCGAGGCCCTGACGGATGGCTGGTTGCACACCGGAGATATCGCCCAAATGGACGAAGACGGCTATTTTTACATTGTGGATCGAAAAAAAGATCTCATCATCTCCGGTGGATATAATGTCTACCCCCGGGATATCGAAGAAGTCTTTTTCGAACACCCCAAAGTAATGGAAGCCACGGCCATCGGCATTCCCCATCCCAAACGCGGTGAAGCAGTCAAGGTCTTTGTGGTGTTAAAAGAGGGCAAGCAAGCAACCACCGAGGAACTGATGGCCTATTGCCAAGACAAACTGGCCAAATATAAATGGCCCACGGAAATCGAGTTCCGCAAGGATCTGCCCAAAACCAATGTGGGCAAGATCCTGAAAAAAGATCTCAGGGCCGAGGAACTGGAAAAGCGCCAAGAATAATCCGGAAATGGCTAAAACAAACGGGGAATCAGCCTGTTGGCTGATTCCCCGTTTTATTCTCACGGATTGGGTAAGGTGTCGAGAAACGGTAGCTTTCGCCCGAGTTCAAGGCGGGAGATGGATTCGAACCGCAGGAATATATGTAATATTTTGAGGATTCGAATCCATCTCCCAACGCCGAAATCGGGTGAAAGATGCCGTTTCTTTAAACACTATTTGGCGCCGAAGGCATCTTCGGATATATCCACCGCCGCACTACTGGTCACCATGATGGCATCCATCTTTCCCATGGTAATGGGCAGCACCGCCTGGCTAAAGTATTGAATACTCTTCAGTTGGCCTTCGTAAAAAGCCTGATCTTTTTTCTTGGATCCTTTTTCCAACGCCTTGGCGGCAATCACCCCTCTCCACAACAACATCCAGGTCAATATCACATCACCAGATGCCTCCATGAACGGGTGGGCAAAGGCAAAGGCATTCATCACCTTGGGCGACATGGCCGTAGCCCCTAAATGCATGGCCACTTCTCCCAGGCGATTCAGTGCTTTTTCAAGGCGGGAGGCGAACTCTTTCAGGCTGTCAATGGCTTTGGCCTGGGCGATGGTCTGTTGAATTTCCCCCATCAGATCCATGATCGGTTTGCCCTTGTTCATGCCCAGCTTGCGTCCCAACAGGTCCATGGCCTGGATGCCGTTGGTGCCTTCGTAGATCAAGGTGATGCGGCTATCCCTGAGCAGCTGCTCCTGGGGATACTCCTTGATGAATCCATACCCGCCATAAACTTGCACGCCGGTACTGCAGATGTCAAAAGCCCGGTCGGTCACATAGCCTTTGCAGACCGGAATGAGCAGGTCCAGCATTCCCTGAAGCCGGGCCTTTTCATCTTTATCGGCGGACACGGTCATCCGGTCGGTAAGCGATGCGGCATAGTAAAGCAGGCTGCGCATGCCTTCCACATAGGCCTTCATCGAAATCAGCATGCGGCGCACATCCGGGTGCTGGATGATGGGCACCGATGGCGCGTCAGGATTCATCATCTGCAGCAGATTCTTGCCTTGGATTCGCTCCCGGGCATAGTTCAGGGCATTCAGATACGATGCGCTGGCACAGGACAGTCCCTGCAATCCCACCAACAGCCGGGCCTCGTTCATCATTAAAAACATGGCCCGCATGCCCTTGTTTTCCTCACCCAAAAGCTCTCCGATGCAGTTGCCTTTGCCGCCCAGGGTCAAGGAGCAGGTGGCATTGCCATTGATTCCCATTTTATGTTCAATCCCCGTGCAGACCACATCGTTGAATTCCCCCAGACTGCCGTCTTCATTGACGCGGTATTTAGGAACCAAAAAAAGTGAAATGCCCTTGGTGCCTGCCGGCGCGCCCTCAATACGGGCCAGAACCGGGTGGACGATGTTCTCCACCATGTCGTGCTCTCCGGCGGAGATGAAAATTTTGGCGCCGGTGATCGAGTAGGTCCCGTCCGCATTTTTCTTTGCCGTTGTGGTCAGGTTGCCCACGTCGCTGCCGGCCTCGGGTTCGGTCAGCAGCATGGTGCCGGTCCACTTGCCGGTGAACATATTTTTCAGAAACAGCTTTTTCTGCCGCTCGGTGCCAAAGGCCTCCACCAGAAGGGCGGCACCATGGGTCAGCCCCGGATACATCATAAACGCGTAATTGGCGCCGTTGAAGTAATCACTGGCAGCCAGGGCCACGGTTCTGGGCATACCCTGTCCCCCATATTCCGGGTCCTCGGTCATGGCCAGCCATTCCCCCTCGATGAACAACGCATAGGCCCGCTTGAAACTTTCGGGTACAGACACCTGACCATTTTCAAACCGGCAGCCCTGTTCGTCGCCTTCCTTAAAGGTCGGTAAAATTTCCTTGATTGCCAGGTTGCGGGCTTCACTGACAATCAAGTCGATGGTCTTTTTGTTAAACTCGGCATACATCTCATGCTTACCCAGCGAGCCGATGTTGAGCTGCTCGTGAAGCACAAAATCAACGTCTCGTCTGTCAGCGATTACCTGTGCCATGGTTGGTTTTCTCCTTGTTACCAATTCCGTTAATAAAAAGGTCGACCAAGGGATCGGCCATGGTTACCAGATCATATTGTCCGTCGGAATGAATCCAGGCATTGATCACCTCGTCCACCGCCCCGTTGATCATGCGTTTGACCAGGCCGATAAAGAGGTTCCGGCGAATGGAGCCCTCCTCCTGTCCCAATTCGACGACTTCCGAGATAATATCCCGATAGGCTTTGGACATGTTTTTCAGGTAATCATCACCGAGCCAGCGGTTTTGATGGGTTTCAGCCTGGTAGACGATGGCCATGTTGCGATCCTTCTGAAATTCCTCCAGGTGGACGCGAATCAGGCGCCTTAATTTTTCCTCGGCAGTTTTGGGTTTTTTGACCGCGTCTCTGAAACGCTTGAAAATCTGTTGGGTCTTGTACTCGTAAAATTGAACCAGAATGTCGTCTTTATTCTTGAAATAAAGATAAATGGTTCCATCGGCGACACCGGCCGCTTTGGCAATTTGGGCAATGGTGGATTGAAAAAAGCCCTGCTCGGCAAACACTTTTACGGCGGCTTCGAGAATACGATGGTATTTTTCCGTATTTTTCCTGTTGGTACTGATAGCAAACCTCCTGTAGAACCGAACATATGAATGAATACTCATTCATTTATCAGAGTCCAAAACCCTCTGTCAAGCGTTCGTGTCAAAAAATCAGTTGTTATTGATCCATTCAATGTGGCCGCCCCCCCGACAAAGGGATCACCAACGACAATGAACTGCCATTCATTTTTTCAAACAGGCTGCCGCTCGGATCATCCTTTTACATATTACCTTTTATATATTGACATAATCGATACGGTCTGGTTAATCTCGCTTCTTGGCTTACACTTATACATTACACGCACCCCCTTCAACCCGGCGTGAGTGTATCATCTCAATGGCAGTGACCCCATGCCATGACAAACAGGAGGAATGTCAAATGATTGTTGCGGAACGAAAGCCCATCGAAGAGGTCAGGGCCATGGTAAAGGATTATAAAAAAGTCCTTACCGTGGGATGCGGTACCTGCGTGGCGGTATGTCTGGCAGGCGGCGAAAAGGAGGTCGGCGTGCTGAACTCCGAACTGAAGATTGCCCGCCGCATGGAAGGCAACCCCATCGAAACCGGCGCAATGACGGTAGAGCGGCAGTGTGACATGGAGTTTCTCGAAGAACTGGACGGCATAGTGGATGAATACGATGCGCTCATCTCTATGGCTTGCGGTGCCGGCATCCAGTTTCTTGCTGAACGCTTTCCCGAGATCCCCGTGTTTCCGGCGGTCAACACCGCTTTTATCGGCGTCAACCGTGAAGTCGGATGGTACGAGGAAAAATGCCGGGCGTGCGGCACCTGTGTGCTGGGAATGACAGCAGGGATCTGTCCGGTGACCATGTGCGCCAAAGGTCTCTTCAATGGTCCTTGTGGCGGCACCAACAATGGAAGCTGCGAAATCAACACCGACCAACCCTGCGCTTGGCATCGCATTCATGAACGCCTTGCCAAACAAGGCCGCCTGGACAACATTCTGGAAATCTGTCCACCCAATGACTGGCGCAACCAAACCCCCCGAACCATTGTTCAGCCGGGGTACGAGGAACGCCTTGCCGCATTTGGTATCAAATAGCCGGACCCACCGGCAACCAACCATCAACACGACATAAGCCGATATCAATAGAGGGATTACCATATGAAATCAGGAAGCAATCTTGAACAAATACTGCGTGCCGGTCATTTTGCCTTCACCGGAGAGTTGGGGCCGCCCCGCGGATCCAATGTGGAGGCGGTACGGGAAAAGGCCAAACCGTTGGTCGGCAATGTGGATGCTGTCAATATCACCGACAACCAAACCGCCATGGTCAGAATGTCCAGCTGGGCCGCCTCGCTGATCGCCATTGAAGAGGGGCTGGAGCCCAACTATCAAATGGTTTGCCGAGACCGCAACCGGCTGGCCATGCAAGCCGACATCCTGGGTGCCTCGGCCTTGGGTATCCGCAATATGCTCTGCCTGTCCGGCGACCATCAACAGTTTGGTGATCACCCCCAATCCAAGGGTGTGTTCGACATCGACTCCACCCAACTGATCGGTTGCGTAAAAAAAATGCGCGATGAAGGAAAATTTTTAGGTGGCGCAGATATCGATGAGCCCCCGAAAATTTTTATCGGTGGCGCAGCCAACCCCTTTGCTACACCCCACGAATGGCGCGTCCATCGGCTGGCCAAAAAAGTTGCCGCGGGTGTGGATTTCATCCAGACCCAGTGTATTTTCAACATGGAGCGCATGCGCACCTGGGTGAAGGAAGCGGTTGACATGGGTCTTACGGATAAGGTCTATATCCTGGCCGGCGTTACCCCCATGAAGAGTATCGGTATGGCGCGATACATGCAGCTGAAGGTGCCCGGCATGGATGTTCCCAACGAAATTATCAAACGCCTCCAGGGTGTGGAAAAGAAAAAGGTGGCCGACGAGGGAATCAAGATCGCCTGTGAGCAGATTGAGGAGTTCAAGGAGATGAAAGGCGTCGCAGGTGTCCACCTGATGGCCATCGAATGGGAGCATAAGGTGCCGGAAATCGCCGAGCGGGCAGGTGTCCTGCCCCGGCCCAAAGTCTAATCTCCCGCCGCACATCCATTGTCAACCAACGATCACCAAAGGAGTTTTCAAGTGAGTAATGAATCGAAAAAAGTCATGGTCATTGGGGGCGGGATTGCCGGTCTGACGGCAGCCTGGGAGCTCGCCGGCCTCGGCGCACAGGTTGCGCTGGTGGAAAAGGCCGACTACCTCGGGGGACACGCCATCCAATATGCCTGCAAAGCCACCGATGAATGCAAACAATGCGGTGCCTGCGCTGTGGAAAGCATGCTTAAGAATGTGGTCAATGAACCCGCCATTTCCGTCCATCTGGCCACGGAAGTGACCGGCATCAATAAAAACGGTAATTTCAAAATCAGCCTCAAAAAAACCGAAATCAACAAAGACGCCAAGGCCTGCGAGGGCGGCTACAGCGCCGATCCGACCGGTTGCTCCGCGGTCAAAGGCTATTCGCTGAACAACGCCAAATTCTACCAGGCCGACGGCAGCCTGGATCCGGCCACCACCGGCAGCGCCGATGATCTTGAAGTGGATGCCGTGGTCGTGGCCACCGGTTTTACCCCCTTTGATCCAAACATCAAAGGCACCTACCGTTACAGCGAGCTTGCCAACGTTGTCAGCGGCATTGATCTGGAAACGTGTAAACGTGCCAATGGCAAGGTGCTGCGCCCCTCGGACGGCAATCCGCCGAAAAAGGTTGCCTTTATTCAGTGTGTGGGCAGCCGCGACGAACGCCTGGGCAACCTGTGGTGCAGCCAGGTCTGCTGCCCCTATGCCCTGAGAACCGCCCAATCCATGAAACACAAGGACCCTGAACTAGAGATTACCATTTTCTATATGGACATCCAGAATACGGGCAATGATTTCCCCGTTTTTTATCAGCAGTGCAAAGACGAGATGACGTTCGTACGCAACATCCCGGTTGACATGTACAAAACCGAAGATGACCGCATCCGCACCCGTTTCATGGCCTCCGAAGGCAGCAGTGAAGCCGTGGAGGAAGAATTCGACCTGGTGGTACTCTCCGTGGGTATTATGCCAGGCGCCGATAATCACGCGCTTGCCGAGGTGGTCGGCGCGCCGCTGAACAGTGATGGCTTCTTTGCCTGCGCCGACACGTTGAACCGGTCAGCGACCGGCCAGGAAGGTGTCTTTGTGGCCGGCACTGCATCAGGACCAAAAACCATTGCCGAATCCATCGTCCACGCCGGACAATCAGCCAGCGAAGTGATGAAATATCTGGGGAGGGCCTAATGACACAACAAACGCAAATGGAAACCATCAATTTAGCCACCGACGTTCTGGTGGTTGGCGCCGGCATGACCGGTGTAAAGGCCGCCTCTGAAATCGCCGCCAACGGATACAAGGTTGTGCTGATCGATCAGAACGCCGGCCTTGGCGCAACAGCGGGAGAAGCGGCGGGAGATCTTGACGGTGCGGAAGACACTGCGCTAAACGCCCTGCTTGAAATGGTACGGGGATCGGACAAGGTCGAGGTCATGACCGAGACCAGCATCGACGGCGCTGCCGGTGTGCCCGGTGATTTCAAGGTCTGGCTGTCAAGCAACGAAGACATCGTCGAGAAATCCGTGGGGGCCATTGTCGTGGCATCGGAACTGGTCTCCTGTCCCCTCAACGACGCTTATGGCCTCACCCTTTCCGACACCGTGCTCAGCCAAAGCCAGCTGGAAGAAGTCCTGAAAAATAACGCCGGTGCGTTTGCCGGAAAGACCATCGCCTTTCTTATGGGACTGGCCCAGGACGGCAATCCTCTGGTGCTGGAACGGGTGCTGAAAAGTGTGCTGGCCATCGAAAATGTGGATGCCACATCCGCCTATGTGGTTGCCGGTGATCTTAAAGTCGCCGAGGATGGTCTGGAACGGCTTTATCTGGAATGCCGGGACAAAGGCGCCATGTATGTCAAACTCTCCGCCATGCCCACCGTGAATCAGGAGGGCAGTGCCCTTTCCCTGACCTATGACGACCCGGTCCTGCAACGCCCGGTGGAAATCGATCCGGATATCATCGTGGTCGAAGAGGCGATTGGTGCCGACGAGGTCAATGCCGCCCTGGCCGAAATGCTGAAAATCGATGTTGGATCCATGGGCTTTTTGCAGACCGACAACGTTCATCGCTATCCGGTATCCACCAATCGTGAAGGCATTTTTGTAGTAGGCGGCAGCCGCCGGATAAAAAAACGCTACGGCGCCCTGATGGATGCAGAAAATGCGGCCCTCCAGGTTCAGCGTCTGCTGGGTGACGGCACCATCAGCGTCCCCACCGCCAAAGCCGTACTCGATACCGGAAAGTGCACCTTCTGCCTGACCTGCTACCGTTGCTGCCCCCATGGCGCTATATATTGGACGTCCGACAACAAACCGGTGATTTCCAAAGTGGCCTGCCAGGGATGCGGTATCTGCGCCTCTGAATGCCCCATGGATGCGATTCAGATCGGTGACTTCAACGATGCGGCCATGCTCGATGAGGTAACGCAATCGGCAACCGCGAAAACCGATGACGCCCCCACCATCGTGGCCTTCTGCTGCCAGAACAGCGGGCTGGAAGCGGCTCGCATGGCCGAATCCTTCGGCATGCCGCTGCCCAAGGGACTGAAGACGGTCGCCGTTCCCTGCGCTGGCAAGGTGGATATCGACTATGTCCTGCATGCCCTGGCCGAAGGCGCCGATGGCGTGGTGGTCATGGCCTGTCACAATGGCAATTGCAAATCGGAAAAAGGCAGCCTGTACGCCAGCTGGCGGGCAGCCAATGCCCAAACCATGCTGGAAGAGATCGGCATGGAAAAAGATCGCATCTGTTTTGCTACCACAGCGGCCAATATGGGCGCGGACTTTTCATCCATTGTCATGGAAATGGAAACACGCCTGAAAGAAAAATAGCCCGACAACGCTCAATACATTAAAATGCGCGCGTTGCTGCAAGATTGCAGCAACGCGCGTTTTTTTTGGAATCGGGTAAAATGCAACCATCAAGGCCGGCGACAAATCCATAAATAGATATGCAGATTGTGCAAAGCATCCGCTGATTTTAATTTTTTTCTTGTAATTTTCGTCTGTTTCGGAAATAGTTACTAACCTGACTATTTTTGTCAACTTAAAATCGTCGGTGGTCAACTTATAACGGAGGAAATAACAATATGGCGGATGAAGCGATCAAGCTCGGTGGTAAAAAACGATCCGGTTTCATCGACAAGGTGAAGGAAATCCTTCCTGAAGGGGGAAACCTGAACCTGTGCCTGACCTGCGGCGCCTGTTCTTCAGGCTGTCCGGCAACAGGTCTGGAGGGAATGGATCCACGGAAATTTTTGAGGATGGCAGCGCTGGGGATGGACGAAGAATTACTCAGCTCCAAATGGGTCTGGATGTGCAGCATGTGCCAACGCTGCATCTATGTCTGTCCCATGAAAATCGATATCCCCCAGCTGGTGTTCAATGCACGGGCCCAATGGCCCCGCGACCAGCGTCCCAAGGGCATTCTGGGGTCCTGTGACGTCGCGCTGCGCAATGACACCTGCAGTGCCATGGGGGCCACGGAAGAAGACTTCCAGTTCGTTGTCGAAGACGTTCTCGAAGAATACCAGGAAGCCCAACCCGAATTCGTGGAGATGCAGGCGCCGGTCAACAAACAGGGCGCTGAATTCTTTCTGAATCAGAACTCCCGCGAACCGGTCACCGAACCCGACGAGATGGTGCCCCTGTGGAAAATCCTGCACCTGGTCGGGGCGGACTGGACCTATGGCACCAAAGGCTGGGCGGCTGAAAACTACTGCATGTTCCTGGGTGACAATGAAAGCTGGAAACACATTGTCGAGGTAAAGAAAAAAGCCGTGGAGGATCTGGGCTGCAAAGTCTGGCTCAATACGGAGTGAGGGCACGAACTCTTTGCAGTCCGGGCCGGACTGAAAAAATTCAACCTCGATCATAACTTCGAAATCAAAAGCATTATTCAATACTACGCCCAGTGGATCCGCGAAGGCAAACTAAAGGTCAGTTCCGACTGGAACAAGGACCGTAAGATCAAGTTCACGGTTCAGGATCCCTGCCAACTGGTGAGAAAATCCTTTGGTGATCCGGTGGCCGAAGACCTGCGTTTCGTGGTCAAATCCGTGGTCGGTGAAGAAAACTTCGTGGACATGACCCCCAACCGCTCAAACAACTTCTGCTGCGGTGGTGGTGGTGGATTCCTGCAGTCCGGATACCCGGACGAACGGCGCGCCTACGGGAAGCTTAAGGCGGATCAGATCCTGGCCACCAAGGCGGCCTATGCGATCACCCCCTGCCACAACTGCCATGCCCAGGTTCACGATCTGAGCGACCAGTTGGGGCACCCCTGGCAGACTGTCCATCTGTGGACACTGATCTGTCTCTCACTGGGTATTCTGGGTCCCAACGAGCGTGAATACCTGGGTGATGATCTCAAGGATGTGGATGTGTTCCACCCGGAGTCGTCGAACTTCTAAAAACCTTTAGGGCGCAGGAAAGACGAAGGCCGGGGTTTTCAGGATCCCGGCCTTTTGTTTAGGTCATGTAATTCAGTAAACTTATTTAAACACGACCTTTACTTTATCTGCGCCCATTTTAGAGACCTGCAGTTTTTCTTTGTAAAAATTACCCACCCCTTTTATCAGCCCGACCAGGATGTCTACCAGCGCCCCATCGCACGTTCAAACCAAACAAAGCCGACCCCCTGGCAGGGGCCGGCTTTGTTATGGCAATTTCAATTGTTGGCGACGGCATTTCTGGCCAGGCCTGACGCTCTTTTAAAGCGCCGGTCAGGCCTGTCGTCGGGATCTCTGGTCAGGCCGCTTTTAAAACCTTTACCGCGCAGACCTTGAACTCGGGGATTCCGCAGACGGGATCCAGGGCCGCGTTGGTCAACTTATTGGCTGCCGCCTCGGCGAAGTGGAAGGGAATGAAGACCGTGCCTTCCACGGCCTTGTTCGACACCATCACCCGGGCATTGATCTGCCCGCGCCGTGAAGCAATGGTCACCCGATCGCCGTCCGCAATCCCTATTCCCGCTGCATCGCTTTGGGTGATCTCCACAAAGGATTCCGGCGCCCGTTCGTTGAGCCCATCCGTCTTCATGGTCATGGTGCCGGTATGGTAGTGATAGAGCACCCGGCCGGTGGTCAGGTATAACGGATAGTCGTTATCGGCCACTTCTGCCGGAGCGATCCATTCGAGGGCGTGAAACAGCCCCTTGCCCCGGGTAAACTGGGCGCTGTGCAGGATCGGTGTCCCCGGATGTTCCGGTGTGGGACAGGGCCAATGGATACCTTCTTTTTCGATGCGCGGGTAACTGATCCCTGCGTAGGAAGGCGTAACACTGGCCAATTCATTGAAAATGGCCTCGCTGTCCGGGTAAGCCATGGCATATCCCATGCGCGTGGCGATTTCACAGGTGATCGCCCAATCGTCCTTGGCCTGTCCCGGTGGATCCACAGCCTTTCTCACCCGCTGCACCCGCCGCTCGGTATTGGAAAAAGTACCGTCCTTTTCGGCAAAGCATTTTGAAGGCAGTACCACATCGGCCATGCGGGCGGTTTCGGTGAGGAAGATGTCCTGGACAACCAGAAAATCCAGGTGGTTGAAACAGTCCTCGGCATGATTCAGATCCGGATCGGAAACCATGGGGTTCTCACCGATGATGTACATGGCCTTGATCTCACCGTCGTGGGCCTTGGGCAGCATCTCGGTCACCTTGAGGCCCGGTTTGGTGGGCACCCCCTTAACGTTCCAGGCACTTTCAATTTTGGCGATGGCATCCAGGTTATCGACTGTCTGATAGCCGGTGAGCACATTGGGCAGCCCGCCCAAGTCGCAGGCGCCCTGGACGTTGTTCTGGCCGCGCAACGGATTGACCCCGCCGCCGCGAATGCCCATGTTGCCGCACAGCATGGCCAGGTTGGCCAGGGATTTGACATTGTCTGTTCCCGTGGTGTGCTGAGTAATGCCCATGCAGTAAAGGATACTGCCTGCCGGCGCCCCTGCATAAAGCCTTGCTGCGGTAATCAACTGCTCGGCCGGAATGCCGGTGATTTCCTGAACGTACTCAGGCGTATATTTCTCGACGACGGCTTTCATGGCCTCGAAATTCTCGGTACGCTGCTCGACAAAGGCCTTGTCGTAAAGATCTTCCTTGATAATCACGTGCATCATGCCGTTGATCCAGGCGACATCCGTACCTAGCGTGGGCCGAATCCATTGCTCGGCGAATTCGGTCATCTTGATGCGCCGTGGGTCCACCACGATAAGCCTGGCCCCCCGACGGGTCACGGCCCGTTTCACAAATGTGGAGATAACCGGATGGTTCTCGGTGGTGTTGGAACCGACAATGAGGATGACATCGGCTTCTTCGATATCGGCGATGGTGTTGGTCATTGCGCCACTTCCAAACGCTGCGGCCAGCCCGGCCACGGTGGAGCTGTGTCAGAGACGGGCGCAATGATCGATGTTGTTGGTCTTGAGTACCGCCCGGGTGAATTTGTGGGCGATATAGTTTTCCTCGTTGGTGATGCGGGCCGAGGTGAGCACCCCCAGGCTGTCGCTGCCATGGGCGTTGCGGATAGTTTTCAATCTTTCCGCCACCAGGTCAAGGGCTTCATCCCAGGAGGCTTTACGAAACTCACCATTTTCCTTGATTAGCGGATCGGTCAGGCGCTCTTCGCTACCGATAAACGTAAAGCCAAAACGCCCCTTGACGCACAGGCTGCCATGATTCGGGGCTTCATCCACACCCGTCACCTTGACCACACGGTTGTCCTTGGTGTGCAGGTAAAGTTGGCAGCCCACGCCGCAGTAGCTGCAGGTGGTGCGCACTTTTTGGGTTTCCCAGGGGCGCACCTGATAGCGCACATCCTTTTCCACCAGTGCACCGACCGGGCACGCCTGGACGCATTCACCGCAAAAAACGCAGTCCGAATCCTTGAGCGGACGGTCTCCAGCAGCGATGATTTTGGCCTTGGCGCCCTGATAACCGAATTTGATAGCATTGTTAACCTGCACCTCGTTGCAGGCCTGCACACAACGCCCGCATAAAATACAACGCGAAAAATCGCGCACGATAAACGGGTTGACCGTTTCCATGGGATATGTGGCGGGCCTTCCTTCAACGTCTTCACCACTCACCTGGTAGCGATAGGCCAGATCCTGAAGTCGGCAGTCTCCCCACACCGGACACAAGCCGTCACTGGCATCCGCCTTTTCGACACCCAACTGAAACTCGGTCCAGTCACCGTCGTCCCGCCCGCGGACGGCACAGTTGTGGTTGCCCGACGAGAGCATCATGCGCAAAATTTCCTTGCGCGCTTCCACCACCTGAGGGGTTTCGGTGCGCACAACCATGTTGGGCGAAGCCGGGGTGGAACAGGCCGTTAGCAGGGTGCTGGCACCCTCTACCTCCACCACACAGATTCGGCAGGCTCCGGTGGGGGTGGCGCCTTTTAAATGGCATAGGGTCGGGATATCAATATCCGCGCGCCGGGCCACCTCAAGGATGGTTTCCCCGGTTTCAAAGGGGAGTTCATTCCCGTTGATCACGATCAGGTTCGTTGCTTCCATAGGCAGATGCTCCTTTTCGGAGGGTCCTGTTGTGAAAAAGATTGGATGTCATAATAAGGTTATAAATGGACCTATATTTCCTATAAAAAAACGGTTTTTTTGTCAATCCGTGAGAATTGATTACAACGCGGCCATAGATAGACAGTATTGGATGATATTGGTAGCTTTTATATTTATCTATTATTGCATAAACTAAAAATTACTACATACAACGAAAAAAGTCAGACAAGATTTCGTATCGTCATTTTTATATTTTTATCATCTTCTTGTTTGGTTCAGCAGCCCATCAAAAGTGCCACGATGGTCGATACAGGCTGTTAGACATTTTCAGGTCCTTTTGATATCTGCATGAATCGATGTATCCGCATCGATTGTCTTCAAAGCCGTTACGCAGCAAAAGAAAGGTTTATGCATGTCCAGAATGAAAATCCTCGATGCCGCCGTTGCCACCAAACTCAAATTCGTAACCTTGTTCTCGGTGTCCTATCTTGATCGCAAGGCCAACGCCCGGGACTGGCACATGGTCAGTCGCTGTGAAACGCCCAAATGCGTTACCGGTAAAATTCAGCAGCCCGATGCAACCATCATTGTCCCCTATCACCGTGAGCAACAAAAACTGGTGGTGATCAAAGAATTCAGAGTGCCCGTGGGAGATTACATGTTCGGTTTCCCGGCCGGTCTGATCGATCCCGGAGAAGATATGGCCATCACCGCCGGTCGGGAATTGCACGAGGAAACCGGGCTGGAACTGGTCAGGGTGTATCGTCACAGCCCGGCGGTGTTCTCATCCGCCGGCATTACCGACGAGGCCATCAGCATGGTATTTGCCGAAGTAACCGGCACGCCCAGTATCCGTAACACCAGTGACTCGGAGGATATCGACATTTTTCTGATGGATCGTGGGGAAATACGCGAGCTGCTGAAAAGAGGCGATATCGCTTTTGGCGCCCGGGCCTGGTTGGCCATGGATGCCTTTGTGCGCATGGGAAGCAGCTACTTTACCGGTGAATAACAAGATCGATGGATGTGGGGAAATTTGCTTAGAGCCTGTTTTGGAAGTCTGGATCAGGCCCGCTAACAAGGCGGAAAGTGGCTCAAAAGCGGCGCATATATGGTATATGTGAGCATTTTGAGACAGTTTCCAACGCCGTTAGCGGGCCTTAGACGGATTTACCAAACAGGCTCTTAGGCTGAAAACATCGCGTCCAGTCCATGCTGCGCGTAAATATCGGCCACAGGGGAGCTAAACAGGAAATCAAGGCAGCGCCGCCCCCAGGGCCCGCCGTCACCGATTAATCCGGCATGGGTGAACCCGACGACATTCCCCGGTTCAGGATCAGGGACGTTGACGGTCCCGCCCAGCGGGATCAAATCAAAGTCTTCAGGAAAGATGCGCATATAGCGCAAGGCCAAATGATAATAGACCATGGCGGCATCGACGATACCCGAAACCACGGATTCCGGTGCCTCACGATGATGAACAGACTGCCCGAAATAGATTTTGGCGGTCGATACGCGCGTTTCCAGAAAAGCCATATCGCTGCCGGCCCTGGTCCCCAACGCTTTCAGAGTATCCACATATCCCCGATAGCTGACCGTTTCCGTAACCGGGTTGGACAAGAACAAACGCACGTCTTCACGGGCAAGATCACCAGCACCGAGAATCTTTTTGGGGTTCCCCTTGCCGACTAGCAGCACGCTCCCCCGATTGCGCACAAACGGCCGGTGGTCTGCCATGTGGCCCTGGCTGACAAGTTTGTCCAGGACATGGGGCGGGCTGAGAAAAACATGGGGAGCGACCGAAAGAATGAAATTTCCGATCCTGAGCCGGCCATTTTGAAGAAGGTTGAGGATGGGGCCAGGTGGCGTGGTGGCATAGAAAATCTCCCCAACCTGGGGATGGAGTTCCTTGAATGCCTGCAAACTGGGCTCAAGGGCCATGTGATGATTACCATCGGAAAAAACAACCAGATCGGCGTTCAGCGGATCTCCATGAAAATCCAATACCAGGTTCGATTCGGGCTGTGACCATGTTTCGAGCGTACCCTGGGAAAAGATTCCTTCATCGGGCCAGGTCAGCATGATGCCTCCCTTTTCGAACTGGCTGCCGACCCGATGTTGTCCACCGCAGGGTCAGTGAATGGTCGGCCGATCATCATCTTTCTTTTTGCCATCGATAACCGTAAATTTAGATCGGTGTTTCTTCTGCGAGTAATTGAAATATTGCCAACGCCACCAGTTGGGGTCCAAAAGGTACGCGGGCGAGCGGAAATACAGCCAGGCCAGGCCAATCCCGCCCAGATGGTAGGCACCGTATACATTGGTGCGGGCCAGAAACGTCAGGGCGGTCACAATCACGGTACCGTAACTGATATACTTGGCTTTGACCGGCAGAACGAACATCAACAAAATCGTGGATTCGGGTTGCAGCAACCCAAAAACAACAATCAGTCCCAACAGGCTGGGCATCATCCCGGCATAAGGGATCATCGCCGATGTCAGGCCGCTGAAAAGCAGTCCGGCGGCAGCACCGCCAAAGGCGGCGATGATATACAGGTATAGAAACCGCCGGGTACCCAGCGCCGATTCGACCGTACCGGCAAAAAAGAAAAAGACCACGCAATCGATCAGAAACCCGATCGGTGCCGATGGATCGTGGATGAGCGGATGGGTAACCAGTTGCCATGCATAAAACCCGCCACTGCCAAGCGGACTGAGCGCCAGCATCTGGTAAAAGGGTAATCCGAGCCAATGCTGGCCAAGCAGTTCCACAACATACACCGCCGCATAGACGATCAGCATGATTTTACCGGTCTGTGTCAGCGGGTTGTTGAATCCCATTGTCGGTCGTTGACTTTGTTGAAACATGATTGGATCTTAGTTCTATAGTTGACGATAAGCGGTTGTGATTAAATCCTCGGTTTCATCCCAGCCGATACACGCGTCGGTGATGGAAACAAATGGATTCAAATCTTCCTTTTTTGTTTCACCATAAACAAAGGGTTGCTTCCCTTCCTCGACGTTGCTTTCCAGCATCAATCCGCAGATGGCCTTATTGGGGTTGATGTGGATACCATTGGTGTGGCCCATGCGCTGAATCAAAACGCGGTTGAAGACCTCACCCTGACGGCGGTAATCCTTACCCGAATTCTTATGCGAGCAGTCAACAACGACAGCCTGATGAAGCGTTGGGTACTTGGAAAGCATTTCGCAGGCCTCCCCGATGCTGACCGAATCATAGTTGGGGCGTTTACCGCCGCGCAGCACGATATGGCAGTATTTGTTGCCCTTTGAAAATACCCTGGACGTGACGCCAACGGGATCATTACCGATAAATACCTGTGGGGTGGAGGCTGCCAGCAGCGCATTGATTGCGGTGCTCAAATTTCCATCGGTTCCGTTTTTGAATCCCACCGGCATGGAAAACGCGCTGGCCCATTCACGATGATTTTGCGACTCGGTTGTTCGGGCACCGATACACGCCCACGCAATCAAACCGGAAAGGCGCTCCGCAGCCGTTTGACTGAGGATCTCCGTGCCTGCGGCCACGCCCATCTCGTTCAGGTCCATGAGTATTTTTCTGGCCTTGCGCATTCCTTCATCGATATCAAAGGTTTTTTTATCAATATGGGGATCAGAGATCAGGCCTTTGAACCCGACATTGGTGCGCGGTTTTTCAAAATAAACCCGCATGATGAGTTTTATTTTGGTTTTCACTTTTTCCTGCAGCCCCGCCAGCAATTCACCATATTTGATGGCTTGGCGGTGGCTGATAATCGAGCACGGACCGGTTATGACGAGCAGCCGTGGATCGTTGCCGTCGAGGATATTTTTAATATCCTGGCGGCCATCAATAACGGTTTGGGTGGCCCGCTCGGTCATCGGAAATTCTTCACGAAGCTGATCCGGGGTAATAATCGACGTTCGCTTAATGACATTTAAATCATAGGTTTTTTGCATATTCAACTCTTACTGATAAGACTCCCATACCAAATAAGCTCCCAAAACAAGGCTGTCCAGCTAAGGGGGCATTTT
Organism: Desulfosarcina variabilis str. Montpellier; assembly: GCF_048565275.1. Taxonomy (NCBI): domain Bacteria; kingdom Pseudomonadati; phylum Thermodesulfobacteriota; class Desulfobacteria; order Desulfobacterales; family Desulfosarcinaceae; genus Desulfosarcina; species Desulfosarcina variabilis. Next base: position 6,931,888 of record NZ_CP159846.1, read on the forward strand.
CGTTCATCCACTGGAACCGGCTTCTATCCCTTGAATCGTTTTTTTCTACCACAATCCAATCGTCAACTCAATCTTGACGGTTTCGTAAAAAGGCGAAGATTCCAATTTGGCGTCATTCCGGCGCAGGCCGGAATCCAGTGATTTCAATCTGTTCTGGATGCCGAATCAAGCCCGGCATGACGAGTCTGGCACTTTTTACGAGTTTATCAATCTTGACGGTTTCGAAAAAGAAAAAAGGACAGCCGCCTGTTGTGGCACCTGTCCCTTTTTTATTAACTGGTATTAAATTAAATTCTTAGACAACAGTTACATTTGCCGCAGCCGGCCCCTTGGGACCTTCAACGATATCGAATGTAACCCGGTCGCCTTCATTAAGCGTCCGAAAACCACTAGAATTGATTCCTGAATGATGAACAAAGACGTCCGGTCCATCTTCTTGTTCGATAAAACCATAGCCTTTACTACTGTTAAACCACTTGACCACGCCGTTAACCATGCTGGCACCCTCCTTTCGAAAAAATTCTCTTGCTTCATCCATAAAGGGTGCCACTCGACCAACATGACCACCACCTTAGTAACGAAACCGGCCCGCCAAACTGAAACAGGCCTTCGATTAGTACGAATACTATCACGATTTTATGTGAAATCAAGCATTTTTTTATCTACCGGAAATTCCCACCCGAGATGTGCACAAAGCAATCATACGAACACAAAATTCGTCAATTATCGTTCGAACAAAACCATGTCACACCAGGTACAAACACGCTTGTCGACCGTGCAGGGTTCGCTGCCGGCAAACTAAAAAATCAGTCGATGACCATAGACGGTGAATTGACAAACCGGTCCGGGTCGACTAAGACCAAGAGCAGCATTGCTTTTGCTAATGGCGTAATTGAAGTTGGATATTCAAACTGGCGCAACCAACCAACGGAACCGCACCGTGAGTATCAATACGTTTACCTGCCACTGCATTGGTGACACATTGGATGGCCTCCGCGATGGGCTGTCTCATTTTTCGGGCCCCAGCCGCGCCGCGGTTGTCTTTGCCATCACCGGCAATGCGTCCATGTACGTTTTTGATCCCCAGCATTTGCTTTCCGGCCATGAACCCCGACTGAAAGAATTATACGTCGAAAATCAAACCTGGCGCGATTTTCCCTCCATTCAACGGTCCAGTCTGAGATATAACCATATCGTTGCGGAAAAAAACCTTCAGTTGACCGGTCTGATCTCTTATGGTGGCCGTTCCGGTGCAGTCTACTACCAGATGTGGTTTACCGAACATCATCCGGATATGTGCAGCATTGGTCCGACCGAACGATGGCTGGAACATGCGGCGTGGCGGTTTTCCCATGATATGGCCAGCGAAAGTGCCCTTTATACCGGCATTTCCGGCGGTTTTCTGCGTGAATACGCCACCCACGCCGTACGTGATGACATTGTTGATCGCATGAATATTCTGTTGGGGTGGGATACCCGGCTTCGAATCTATCCCATTTTAGATGCGATTTTGGAGCTCTCACGCACCCGCGAAGAGGGCGCTTGGCCCCGTGGGAAACTGGTTTTTGTTGAGCCCCAAAGCCTGGACAGCATTTCTTTTCTGGCTCATTTTTCAACAGCGGAACAGCCTTCCCTGGAAAATATTAAACATGTCCGCAAATTGTTGGCGGCAGTCGAGCAATCCAACCTCAAACTGATTTCAGATGGCTATAATGTTGCGGGTATCGCTTCCGACAATCTGCCGGAATTTACCATCACTGCCGATTTCAGGGGGGGGCACGGTTTTCTGAAGGTTATCGACGACCAAATCTGCAGCTTTGCCGACGGCACATACCAGTCAACCACCCGGCGGGCCAACCTTGTTCATTTAGAAGAAGCCCTTTTGGAAACGGATATTGATCCGGAAGCCGGTAACACACTTTTCAAAATCGTGGCCGCCCTGGTCCATCAGGCGGAAGATCAAAAACATGGCGCAACCCTGGTACTGGATCTCACACCGACACCGATTGCCATTGCCGGTCAGAGATTTGACAGCGCCCTGGATCTTCGCCAGCCGGCCATTTTAGATCTGGCCAAATCGTTGAGCCGCGTGGATGGTGCCCTTCACATTGGCGCCGATCAGTATCTGCATGGATTTGCCTGTCTCCTCGATGGGCATGCCATTGCCGGTGAAAACCGGGCCCGGGGTGCCCGCTACAATTCAGCGCTGCGGTTTACCGCCGAGCATGACCATATCATCGTCGTGGTCGTTTCAGCGGACCGTCCGGTCTCCATCATCCAATCCGGAATAGAAATCAGTGCCGCTTGCCAATGGAAGCCGCTTTCCTGCAGAATCAACCAACCGGTGCACCTTGACAAGTGGGTTGACCATAACGATGAGTAGTCCATCACCCATTTTGCGTTCAACCGTTTATTTCCACCAGGAATATTAAAGCTTGCGCGTCAATCTGCCGATTATCGCTTAAAATGACCCTGATTGAAGCGTGAGTATCTATGGACAAAAATATTGAAAAAATAATCGCCAAGTACGAAGAGCAATACAAAATCATCGAAAAGTCCATTGTTGATGTAATCTGGGTGGTGGATGTTGAAAAAATGCGATTTACCTATATTAGCCCCTCCGTGGAATCCATCAGCGGGTATAGACCGGAAGAGATCCAACACGTCCCCCTTAAAAAGCAACTGACGGAGAAGGGCTATCAAAAGGCAATGGAATACCTGTCTGAAGGGCATCGTAAATACAAGCTGGGGAAAAATGTAAAACGAAAAGCGGAATTTGAGCTCAGGCATAAAAATGGCTCCACCTACTGGGTAGAAATCACGGCCAAATTCTTCAAAGGAGAAGATAAACGAACGCAGCTGTTTGGAGTGATGCGCAATATCTCCAATCAGCGTTCTATTGAAAAGGAACGCGATGAATTGCTTTTGAAGCTGGAAGAATCCCTTAGCCAGCAAAAAGCCCTTGAAGCCGAAAATGAGATGCTCCGCGGATTGCTTCCCATTTGCTCAGGATGCAAAAAGATTAGAGACGAAAATGGCAAATGGTGGCAAGTGGAAGAGTATGTTGCCATGCATTCCGAAGCCGATTTCTCTCACACGATCTGTCCCCCCTGCCGCAAAAAATTCTACCCGGACATTGATTAATGATCGGTACCGGATTGATTGACCCGCCCATGGCAATATGATAATTCAAATGACAGGTAACGTGGTTTTCCCCCTTTCTTGCGTGAACAGGAGGAATTCAGGCGCCACCATTCAACACCATTGTTTTTGCGTCGGCCTCTTCCTACCGCCTATTCTATTGGCTGGCGCACGGCATTGATTAATTACAGATAAACAAAAATGCCGCATTAATTGATCTGTCGACAGCAATGATGCTGCAACGTTGGATGGTTTGGACATCATCACCAACCGCAAAACGACCCAATAAATTAGCATTGCAGCCTGTTTCATTACCATTTTTTATTTATTATTATCACATATAAAAAAGGAGAATCATGATGAGAACGCTGCTTAATCGATGTCTGTTCATTTTTCTTGTTTTAGTCATTACCGCGGCCTGTTCGCACGTTCAATCCCCCGGCCCATCGCCAAACCTGGACCGAATATTAGAAAATGGCGTTTTACGGGTGGGCACAGCAGCCGATATGCCCCCCTTGAACATGCTCAATAAAGCCGGCAGCCCCATGGGCCTGGATGTGGATCTGGCCGCATACATCGCCGGTGGGATGGGGGTCAAGCTGGACATCGTGGTCAAACCCTTCCCCGATCTGTTGCCGGCCCTTAAAGCCGGTGAAGTGGATATGGTCCTCTCCGGTCTGACCATCACCCCTAAACGAAATCTGGATGTTGCCTTTGTGGGTCCCTATCACATTACCGGCAAAGCCCTATTGACCAAATTCAAATCCATGGTCGCTGCCGAAGATCCCTCAAAACTCAACTCGGCCGCATTTGCCTACACGGCCCTGGAAAGTTCGACCTCTGCCGAACTGGTTGAGACCCTGATGCCGAAATCGCGTTTGGTCACGGCAAAAAACTACGACGATGCCGTTGCCATGGTGTTGACCAACAAGGTCGATGCATTGGTTGCTGACTACCACGTTTGTGTGCTGAGTCTGCTCAGGCACCCCAATGAGGGATTGGTGTCCCTGATCACGCCATTTACCTATGAACCGCTGGGGATCGCCATGCCCCCCGGGGATGCTCAGATGATCAACTGGATGACCAATTTTCTGGATACCATGCGGGAGTCCGATGAACTGCTCAAGCTGAAGACCAAATGGATCGAAGATCCGTCATGGTTGGCTGAAATGAAATAGCCGTCAATATCGATCCACTCAGCTAAAAGTGCCCTTTTGCAGGCGATCGCCAAATGGATTCCACAAACCGATTAACGTACTCAAAAAAAGTGCCCGTGTGAGAGAATTCACCAAAGCCCAAAAAGCTCGGCATGCTGTCCGTGAGTTTAAAACGCTAACCGACGCAACGGCCATTCGCGGATTTTACCGTCCTTGCGGAAAAATGGGTCGGGCGATCGAACAATGTCTGCTCAACCTGAGCCCTGAAATTTACGGCAGTATGAACGACCCCCGGATTGTGGAGCTCAAGGGACTTGAATACGTCATCGATCGCCTGCCGAAAGGAATCGAAGCCTGTAACCGCATCATTTTGACGGAAGAGGATCCGTTTAAAAATGAAGGATTATCGCCGACCATCCCCTTGAAACGCCGACGCACTTGCTATCGGGTGGGCCCCAATGAAATGTGTTTCGTCATTACCAGGGGCTTGAGCGAGATCTATGACATTTTCACCCACATGACCTTTCTGGTCGTGGAGGCCCGTAAAATCAACAGCCGTATGACCGATGATTCCGGGCAACCCACTATCGAGTGGCGTGAACTGGAAAAAATTGTACAACAAAAGGACCGGGTTTCCAGTACCGATCTGGATCAGGCGCTGTGGAGTTTAAGTATTATCCTGGGCCGTCCATACCGGGAAACCCGGGCCACCTTTCATTATCTGGACGCCAACCAACGTCAATTTGACAGCAACAATGGCCTGTTCAGTCTCATCTATAACCTGGGCCGGCGAATCGATATGGAACAAAAAAACCGCGACGACGCGATTGTCATTTACCTGACCCCCTCCCTCATGCGCATCATCGGTCAACAGGAATATGAGAAAAAATGGGCGACCGACATCAAGAGTCAGTTGGTCAGCCAAAACCTTCACCGACGCCCGATCCACATTATCAGTGCCAATATGCACAGCGTGTTGAACATGATCTACGGTTTTCCGGCATTGGGCCAGGCAGAACGAAACGATCATGACAACTGGGTTGATTTCTTTCACAATCTGCGAGCACGTCAAAAGGAAATTGAAAATTTTGCCACGGCCCATGGATTTCTAAACCTGCCTGACGACTCTGGTGCGCACATCGACAGCCAGATTATCGACACCCATCGATTACGGGAGCTTGATTTGCATCCCAGGCTGACCATCCATATTCCGGATGAGGCGTCAAAAGCGCCCGTAATTCTGGTTGTTGATTACGCATTTGGCGCCCAGGCTTTTGAAATCATGGAGAACTTGTTGGAGCCGATCCTTCACGGGGATCAGCTGCTGACTTTTGATTTCAGCTCAATTTCCATTATGGGCAAAGCCGGCATCATGACCGGCGATAAAGGGGACATCATGCTGGCCACGGCCCATGTTTTCGAGGGCACCTCCGACAATTACCGGGTGGATAACGATCTGTTGCCATCGGACTTTCCAGCAACGGAGCGTGTGTTTTTAGGGCCGATGGTCACGGTCTTAGGCACCTCCTTGCAAAACCGGGACATGCTGGAAAAGTTTCAGTCCGACTGGAAAGCCATCGGTCTGGAGATGGAAGGCGGGCATTTTCAACGGGCGATCAGTGCGGCCATTATCAAAGGCAACGCACGGGCAGACATGCCGGTGCGCTATGCCTACTATGCGTCGGACAATCCCATTAAAACCGGCAGTACCCTGGCCGCCGGGGCCATGGGCAAGGAAGGCGTCAAGCCAACCTATCTGATCACCAAGGTCATTCTTGAAAAAATTCTCGCCAAGGCGAATGATCCATCTGCAACCCAAATGGAAACATGAAAAACCTGGCACGCAACAATGTGATCCTTCTGGTCTGTCTGATGGCATTGATCTTCCTTGCGCCGTTATTTGTAAAGCAAAGCTCCCTTATTGCAGACATTTTGCGAACGGCAATATTCTTCTCCGGTATCTTTTCACTGGATTTTTCCGCAAAATCGCTGAAGATTCTTTTGCCGCTGGGGACAGCAACGGCAGCCACCACCTGGTTAGGCCGTTTCATCAGCATGAATGCCGTTTTCCTATTGGACCATTTAACCACGTTTCTTTTCCTAGTGGCCATCGTCGTCCTGATGATTCGCCATATCGCCCGCAGCAGCAATGTCACGCCAACTATTATCCTCAGTTCAATCAACGGTTATCTACTACTTGGCGTGTTAGGCAGCGTCCTTTTGGCCATCGCCGACAAGCTGCATTATGATTTCGTTGCTGTAGGCAGCCCCGGCATTCAATTCCCGGGGGCGGCAACGCCTCAGTTCGGCGACTTCATCTATTTTAGTTTTGTGACCTTATCGACACTGGGTTATGGGGATATCACACCGGTCTCTCATCTTTCCCGTTCCTTGACCATTCTCATTGCCATTGCCGGCCAGATGTATGTGACCATCCTCATTGCCATGTTGGTAGGCAAATATTTATCGGGCTACAAAAGGTAATCAAAATGCAACGCACCAGAAAACGCCTGCTGCTCGGTATCGTCTGCGCCTGTGTCTGCATAGTGCTTGGTCTGCTACTGACGGTCGTTTTAGCCCCCCGCCTGTTGGCCAATCGCGATCTGGTCAAGTCCTATATCGTAAAAAAAACCGCCCAGACCACCGGCGGACAGCTGGATTATGATCGCATTGAAATAGACTTCTTTCCGTTGCCGCATCTGGCAGTACAAAATGTGGATCTGGCACTGCCGGGAACATTCAGTGTCCGCGCTCACGAACTTTCGGTATACCCCCGACTTATGGCCCTGCTGCGCGGCCGGCTGTCAATCCACCGATTAAGACTGAGCACACCGGATATTCGGGTAAACATCCCCAAGACCGCTGAACCAGCCGCAGCAGAGGCCAAGGATGCCAAATGCGTTATTTTACCGGCCATTGAAAATCAAATCGGCTCGGTATTCAAGGTGCTCCCCGCCATTGATCCAGGCACCCAGGTGGAAATCCATCAGGGGCGACTGACACTTGATTTCACCGACAATCCGGATATTCAAATCCACGCCATCAATGCCATTGTCGAAAACAGCGACCACGAACTATCATTTGATTTTAGCTGCGCCTCCGACCTGATTAAAAAAGTAACGCTGCAGGCCACAGCCGACGTTGCCCATTCAAAAGCCAAAGGCAATATCACCCTTACCGATATCAATCCGCAACGGATCCTTTCCCAACAGCCCCTTCCCGCCGGCATCAGCGTGGATGGCACGCGGGCCAGCGCAGCCATTGACTTTACCGTCAACGGCACTGAAAATATCAATGGCAAACTCAACGTCCAGGTGCCGGAACTTGCCATCAAACGCGGCAATCAACGACTGAACCTATCGGCGGGTTCCCTTGCCGGTGAAATCGTCTATGAGAAAAACCGGTTGGCGCTGGGTCTGGATCAGATCGCAACCCGGCAGCCGGCTTTGGACCTTCGTGCAACCGCCGTCTTGAAGCAGGATCAGGCAACCGGCAACGCTGATTTGAATATCAGCGCAGCGGCAAAGCAATTGGATATTGCCGCAGTCTCCGATGCGGCCCTCGCCCTTGCTGGTGATCAGGCGTCCATTCGCACAGCGTTTGATATCGCCAGGGCCGGGATGCTGAACAGCCCGGCTTTCTCGGCCACGATGGCCTGCGATCAAAGCGGATGGCACCTGAACCGAATGCAAGCCACCGCCCGCCTTTCTCAAGGGCTGGTAAATATTTCAGCGATCAATGCAACGGTGGAAGACGTAGCTGGAAAAATTTCTTTTGAAAACGATCACGTCGATTTTTTGGACCTTAATGGCCGGTTTGAGGGCGCCACGTTCAACCGTCTGGACCTTGCCATGGATTGGGCCAACCAGTCCACCTGGTCCATCACCGCACCGTCAGTGGATGTTGAAGCGGTACCATTTTTTACCTGGATTACCAGTTTCGAGGCACTGGCCGGGATTCGGACGCATCTTTCCGTCGTCAGCGGCCACGCAGCCATATCCAGGCTCGATATCAGCGGTCCTTTAACCGAACCCGCCAAGTGGGATATGGATATCCTGGCATCGCCGCAAAACCTGGTTCTCAATACGCCGCAAGTTCCGTTTGACATCATACTGTCCGGTGGCCAGATGATCTACCGCCCCGGCAGTGATCAGTCGTCCCATATCGGCATTGAATTTCTGGATGCGTCCTTTGTGGCCTCGCATCAAACATCGGTTGCCGACGATAAAAGAAGCGTCAATCTGGCACTCGATGGATCCGCGGGAGCGGACACGTTGGCCTGGCTACACACCCGGGCCCACATTCCTGAGGACCTGCAGATCAACCCGCCCGTATCCTTAACAAGTGTCAATCTTACCTTAAAACCGGACGCGACGCTTTCACTCACAGGCGGACTCAGAACCGCAAGCGGTTTGGGGATTACCGTTGATCTCACAAAATCATCAGAAACAATTGACATCCACGAACTCCACGTTGCCGACGGATACTCTGATGTCCTTCTATCCGCCCGTATCAAAGACACGCTGATTGATTTGACGTTCAAGGGAAACGTGGAGCAACAAACGGTCGATGGCTTATTGAAAACCAATCCTTTTCTGCGAGGCAGGATCGATGGAGATTTCAAGGCAAGCATCCATACCGATAATCCGCTCGCCAGCACCGTTGTCGGCAAGCTAAGCGGAAACGGACTTCAGATTCCTGAACAAAAAGCGCCCATTCCCATAATGGTAAACCGTTTTTCCGCGGTCGGCCGCGGCAACCGGTTCGAGATCCTGCCTTCCGAGGTGGCCGTAGACGACATGTTGCTGCAGGTGGACGGCACATTGGTTCCGGGTGAGCGGGCCCTTTTTTTCGAGGTCAATGTGAACAGTGACCGGTTGGATCTAAACCTGATCCAATCCCTCAAAACAGATGAAAACGAAAGCCCCCCTGCAGAGGAGGAGAAAAAGCCACCGCCAACGATTGTCCCCAACGGAACGATTCATTTAAAAAGCCGGTCGTTGACCTACGGCGACTTCACCTGGTCACCGGTTGACGCAGATATTCGCATCGAATCCGGCAACACTTACATTACAGTCAATCAGGCGCAGCTGTGCGGCATTTCCACAACCGGAGATCTGGATATCACCGACCAGGGAATCGGACTATCGATCAGTCCCCTGGCAACGAATGCATCTCTTCAAAAGACATACGACTGTTTGTGGGACAAATACATCCGGGTCGACGCCCGCTATGATCTTGTGGGCAATATCGAATTGATGCCGACTCAAAAAGATCCCATATCATCCCTTTCCGGCCGGGCAACATTCTCTTCGAAAAACGGACGGATCTATCACTCCAGCACATTGTTAAAGATTTTCTCGGTACTGAACATCACCGAACTGTTCACCGGCGGCCAATCCGACCTGAACCGACAGGGGTATGGCTATTCCACGGCCTGGATAAAGGCCAGGTTGGGTGACGGGAAATTATATCTGGATGAGGTTCTGCTGGATGGAAACGCGCTGAAAATCACCGGTCAGGGCAGTATCGATCTTAAAGCGGCCACGGCCGATATCATCGTACTGGCCGCTCCCTTGAAAACGGTGGACCGACTTGTCAATAAAATCCCCATTTTCAGGTATATCACCGGTGGATCATTGATCACCGTACCGCTTCGCTTGCACGGTAAAGTCAAAGACCTTTCCGTGGTCCCCCTGCCCCCATCAGCGGTGGGAAAAGGATTGCTGAATTTCATGGAGCGCACATTAAAAGCCCCCTTCAAACTGGTTGAAGGGGCGAAAGGGGCGGTATCCGGTAAGGCAGAGAGAGAAAATTAGGTAGTGCCCATCCAGATTTCTGGACAGACACTAAATATTCTTTCCATCCGCGCGGTTTTGCACATCCTGATGGTGGGCACTTTGAATGTGGATTGAGAGCACATCGTTGTGACGAACCACACCGGCCAGGACTCTGGGGTTATCCTGCTCGACCACCAGCAAATACGCGTCATGGGGATAATTTTTCAGTTCGTGGATGGCTTTTTCCAGGGTGTCTTGCGGGGTGAGCTTCAAGCGGACATCGGAAGCGATGTCATCGGCCACAATCAAATGACGGAGGCTCGGATCAAACGGTGTATTGGCAATGTCACTGTATTTAATAACCCCCACCAGCTCTTTTTGATCATTCACCACCGGCAACCGATCATAACGGCTGTGTCCCAGCGCTTTCAAAACCTCGTCAAACGGCGCCCGGTTGGATATCACGTCCACATTGCGGCGCATGATGTGACCGACCCGAAGTTCGGACGTCTGTTTTCCATTTGATACCGGCGAAATCCCCAGCGCACTGCTGAACTGGGTCAGAACCTGGTGCAACCCCTCTCCATAGCCCACCCGACTGCGTTGGACCACAAGGTTAAGGACCGTTACTTCACCGGCGTTGACCAGCGAAATCCGGGTAAGCAAAGGCCCCACCCCTTCAAATACCACCACCGATGCCAAAATGATCGTCTGCACCACTTCACCGGATTCCGGCCACGCACGGGCCAATGTCTCGGCCAGCCCAATGGCCAGACCAGCCTGGGCCAGCATGGCCGGCCCCAGCCAGGCCTTGATGTTTGGAGACGTACCGGCGATCCTCGCCCCCAGTCGGCATCCAAGATATTTGCCGGCAAAACGCGCGGCCACATAGGCAATCCCCAAAAGGCCCATGCGGCCCAATGATTCCAGATGCAACTCAGCACCGGCCAGGATAAAGAAAAGCACATACAGCGGATAGTCGATCGCCGTCAGTTCCTCGAATATCCGCCTGCCAAACGGAGATGCATTCACGGCGATGACACCGGCAATCATGGTGGTCAGCATGGCCGATAGGTTCATCACATCAGCCAGGCCGGCGGTAATGGCAACCGCGGCGATCACCAGAATCTGCCGTTCCACAGGCCTAACCAACCGCTGATCCATGAGCGCGATACCAAAGCCGATCAAGGTTCCCAAAACAAACGGACCGCTGATTTGAATGATTATAGAAAGAACGGACGCGATTTCGGTCAGTGCACTGTTTCTCAGCAGGATAAAGGCGATAATGGCCACCAGGTTGTTAATGCCGATCAGTGGCAGGATCGTGTCGGTCAGAGAGCCTTCGGACTGATATTCGCGCATGACCATTTGGGTTGCCGCCGGCGCGGTGGTAACGGACATCACCGTCAGAAAAGCGGCCACCAATGGTGATGCCCCCGCAATCATGGTCCCGAATCCAACCAATAGTGCTGTCAGCCCGATTTCAATGACACTGATTCGAAAGCGCCGCAGGCCCATTTTTCGGACCGCCTCAAGACTGAAACTGCCGCCGATGGTGAAAACAATCAGCCCCAATATTGTATCGTGCAGGGGAACGAGGATATGAATTTTCTCAAGGGTAAGCAGCACGGGAAGGCCCAGAAGAGCAACAGAAGGTCCGGCGGCCAGCCCCACGATCAGGTAACCGGTCACGCGGGGCATTCCCATTGTAGCACTCAATCGGCCTGCGCCAAGGGCAAGCAAATACACCAAGCCAAGGGATAAAAGCAAAGGCATCATGGGCGATAGCGATCCAAAGGATAAAGGCATTACCATAAAATGGATGAGGCTTGGTTGCCGGTGATGCCGGCATTACGGTGCATCATCGACGGGCATTCTCTTTCTTTTCGTGAATGAATTCAAGAGAAGATTGTCGAATTGAAGTCCTAATTGGGTGAGATTTTATAAACCACATTGTCGATATCACTGGTCAGATAAATATTACCAGCCTTGGAAACCGTTACTCCACTTAAGGTGAAAAATCCTTCCGGAACGAATAACCCCACAGGCAGATGCTTGACCAACGTGTTGACAGCACCAGTCTCGGGATCTACCTGAAGCAATTCCTGGGTGCCGACATTCACAACCAGAATCGTCCCATCCGGTTTGACGGCGATGCCTTCGGGCTTGCGCAATTTATCGCTAATGGTTTGCTTTTTTCCGGTTTTGATGTCGATCTTCGTGATTCTGCCAGCCAAATACTCGGTCACATACACCGCCTTCTTGCCAGCAGGGGCAATATACATTGGCAGGGCCAGATCCGCAGCCACCGTGGTTCTTTTTTTACCGGCTTTGTCGTATACCCGAACAATGCTGTTGGTTTCCGCCTCAGCAACCAAAATGCTCTGATCATCCAGCATCAACATCCCCAAGGGAGTTTTAAAATCCGGGATGGTGTAGAGCAGATCATCGGTTTTGGCATCAAAGACTTCCACCGCCTTGCGCATCCAACCGGACATCAAAACGGTTTCCCCGGTAATACTGGCTGCGTTGGGAAAGGCGCCGCCCTTGGTCGACTCGTGAACTTCACCGGTAAACCCGTCCACGCGTTTGTAGGCAAAATTATCCGCCACAAACAGGACCTCTCCTTGGGGACTGTCCCAGACCGCAATCCCCTGGGGACAGGCCAGGCGGCCTTTGACCACGGTCCGGACTTTCCCGGTATCGACGTCAACCTCGAAAATGCTGCCATCGCCGTTGGTACTGATAAATATTCGGTCCTGCTGATCAATGGCAAGATTGTCCAGATGGGGCACCAGCGTGGCAACGACCTGCTTCTTTCCGGTCTTGATGTCCACACGGACCAATTCCCCGGCCTTGTTGTCGATTACGAACAGATTGCCCTTGGAGTCGAATTTGACTGCCGCGGGCACTTTAAATCCATCGGCAATCACCGTTATCTTGCCGGTCTTCACATTGACTTTGACCACATCCCCCTTGAACCAGCGGGGGCCGTAAATATAACCATCACTGTGAACCCTGAATGCATTCAATCCGCCCAGGTTTTCGGCAATTTTGCGGTTGTTCATCTTTCCCGACAGATCGAGTTCCCAAAGCGCATCCCCCATAAAGACCTGGGTAAAAAAAACACGCCCGTCCGGGCTCCTGGCGATGGCATTGGCACCGGGAAGGTTTTCTGCCAGGGTGAGGATTTTTCCATCAGCGCCACGGGCGAAAACTTTTCCCAGGAAAAAGGCAGTCCAGATGACCCGTCCACCGGGCTCAAAAATCAAGTCATCCGCGCCCCCATAGGGAGGCAGGATATACGGGGTGAGTTCCCCGCTCTCCTTGTCGATTTTATAGGTTGTGGATGACTGCACCACACCGCCGTATAGGGTTCCCTGGCTGTCGAAGGCAATCCCGTTGAATCCATTGACTTGTGTTTTGGGCATGAGGGCCTGGATCCGATAGCCGGGATCCACAACGGTGGGCAGTGTCATCTGTGTTCCTGCAAGCGCCATTGATGGAACCAGCAGACAAATCGTGAAAAAAAGTACCGATCTGACAAAATTCTTTTTCAACACCATCTCAATCCTCCTCCTTTTCATTGCCATAGTAACGGTTTCTCCAAACGCTTATCGCAATCCTAGCGACAACGACGCTTCATTATCCAAATTCAACGCTAAACGGAGTATTACAGGTGAAGTAAAGATCGGTTTTAACGCAGATTTAAATCGAGCGTTCTAAACAAGAATTAGTCGTTTATCGGTGGTCTGTCAAGAATTCATTGACCCTTTTCAGGTAAATCGATTAAGACGATACCCGTTGACAGGCTAGTTACCACTAGCTACCCATAAACCCATTGATAACTATTGAATTCTTATGATTATCTCACAGTCAGAACTATTTCAAAAAATATCCGCCGCAGTGCTGCACCTTAAAAGTGAAGCCGCTGATAAAATGGAAGCGGCCGGAACCATCGGCATGCTTGAGAACACCCTTAATCTTCTGAGCGCCGCGTCCATCCAACTGAACATCGATGAATTTCCCACCGATGAAGCGGACTGTCTGGCATTGATCAACAATGCTGAAAACGGCTTGGATGAATCCGACCTTGAAGAATTGAAATACTTGGCGCAAAGCCTGCGGTGGGCACTGGACGTCGTGTCCTGAAAAGGCAAGGGGCAACACCCAAAAAGCCTGAACCATCAGCGGGAAAGTGATCAATAACAGTGTGGGAGACTGAAAAAACGGCGAAACATTCTATCTATTCTGACAATTTACAAAGTATATCGACAAAATTTGAAATTTGATCCGATGCACCACTAAACCGGATTCCTGATCGATACTTGCCATCGGCATGGGGCATCGAATAGATTAGAAACGCATCAACCTTTAAGGTCTGCCCATCATTGTATGATGCATGAATGGACAATGTGGTGGCATCTACGGGTTCGTTCGACTCAAACATCATCCCGTCCGTGCTGATATCCAAAGCAAAACCGATCCCCTGGGTTTCAATTTGGCCATTTGAATCGCTGACCACATAAATAATCGGGTAGTTAATCTCTATTCGTTCGGATTTTCTACGTTCATTCATGATTGTTCCACCATTTCTAATTTTTGGTAACTGACTTATTCTCCAGGATAAAACGACAAAATGGTTTCTGCAATGGTTTATTGGGTGTTCTTTTGCCCGCCATTTAAAAAAAATAAAAACCCGGAAAGGGCGTTGTTACCTCCCTTTCCGGGTTTAACATCATCTGAAGTATGCTTAATCAAGCCGGAACAGCTTGCGGCGCAGCACTTTTATCGCCTTCTTCGTTCTCAATGCGTGATGCAACGTTTTTGATTTTTGTCGCCCGTTCAGCTTTTTTCTTCGGTTTTTCGGCCTGGTCAATCGGTTGCTCATATGATGCGAGAGAGGCTGCAATGGCATTGATTTTTTCAGCCATTTTCTGCATGTCGACAGCTAACGAATGGATTTCCTTTTTTATTTTTTCGTTATTGATCATTGTTAACATTTCCTTTCCTTTTTTAAGTTGTTCCAATTTCCTGTTTGCAGGTAGTTTTTTGATTCGGTGCTCAAGCTTGAGGGCGCCGCTTCTGGTCAGGTTTTCACACATTCCCACAAGCGTAACGGGTCTTCGCGATCGGGTATATTTAGCACCATTTCCGCTATTGTGGGCTTGCAACCGCCGCTTTAAATCGTTGGTCACGCCGCAATAAAGGGATTGATCTGCACACCTGACCAAATACACAATCCAGCTGTGATCAAGGCTCAACTGTTCACTCAACCGTTTGTTCTCTTAATTCGATTTCGAGCTTGTTCATGAAAAACACCGGTTTTGAAATCGGGGTTGAGACGTTAAAAAAGGAAGGTCTAAAACAAATATCCGTCGCCGGTTATAATGTCAACAACTTGTTGCTTGCCTGTGAAATTTTCGTTGAAGCGAATGAGAAAAAGTGTATCCACTTGTGCGTGATTGAGGGCAAAACGGGAATTGGAAGTCATCTTTTAGATAGTGTCCATCCAGAAATAGGCAAATTTGGTCGAGATCAAGGCGCCCTAAAAATTTTACCACAGACATATGGTTGATATTTCGAGGATAAAATTTTTCGCGCAACGCCGATATCGGGCAAATTGGTCATTTCTGGATTGGCAATAGATATGGGTAGTCTATTTATCCTCAAGCAAAGTCTCCACTTCCCTTATCCGGGTTTTAACCAGCTCCTCCGGGATATAGACCTGACCGCAGTCCGGGCACCGCAGAAGATCGGTGAAGAAATGGTTTCCCAGATACTCGAAATCGACTTTTTGCTTTTCCAGCCTTTTCTGGCACAACTGGCATATTTTATTTGGTTTGTCTGCTGCCATAGGTCACTTTTCCACTATCTCCATGCGATGCCCGTACCCGTTTACCAATTCATAGGTCAACGGGTTCCCGGCACGGCCCCGGATGCGGTATTCGACCCAGAAGGTCATGTGGCCGATCTTGAGATGGCCGATATAAAGGTTGGTGTCCGGGTCCAGGATTTTCTTGCCGGTGGTTTCACAAAAGGTCACCACGGCCTGCATGTCTGATTCCAGAATTCTCTTGCGGCTGAGATCGGCCTTGACCGTTTCGGGAATATGCAGGTTCACGCCGGCGTTCCTTTCTTCTGCCTTCGCATCAGGTTCTTCTCCCCAGAATTTCTTCAGGGCCTGCCGTTTGAGAAGCGCACGGTTGTTCTGCTGCTCGGTCAGGGTTGGCGGTCGCCGGTCCGGCCCGTTAATATTAAAAAGGATATCCAGGATATGGTAAACGGGTTTGCCCACCCGGGCAAAAATGTCACGGCAGTTGATGCAGTAGGCGACATAAGGATGGGGGCGCTGGCTGATCCTGGATCTGGCGATTTCACGGGCATATCCGGGGCTGGCAATGGAAATCTGCCCGCCCCAGCTGCAGCACTGGGCCAGGTCCTTTTCCATGGGCAGCGGCTTTATGTCAAATCCCGCTGCGCCGACAAGGTCCCTGATGGTCTGCTGAAGTTCTGGCTCTTCCCGGCTTGCACAGGGATCAAAGACGCAGACGGGTGCGGCTTGGCGGTTTTCGACCGTGTCCGCAATCGACTTTTCATCCCGCTCCTGAAGCAGAGGATAGAGGAATTGCCCCGGAATATCCGGCAGATGCCGCCGGATCAGCTGGCTGCAGGTGGGGCAGGCAAAAACCATCTGTGGTTTGCCCAGGGCAACCCATTGCTTCCGGATGTCCGCCAGTATGTCTCCGTGCTGCTTTTCCTCTCCGGCCCAGTGGGCAGGAGCACCGCAGCAACCGGTCATCAGGGCGGTGTCCGGGTAGAGCGCCAGCAGCCGCTCGTAGGCGCCGATCACATATCGGGGATCCGATCCGCCCAGTCGGCACCCCGGGAAAAACAGATAGCGGCTGGTTCCTTTTTTCTGATCGGCCTGTTCCGGTGGCGGCTTGACGAGCCGGACCCGATCCGAATTGCTGAAGGCCATATCCTTGAGCCAGAAATCGTGAAAGGCCCAGGGCATGGCCCCTTTTTGGGCCATGATGCGATGGCTGGCCAGCAGGAATTCGCCCATGTCGATGTCCAGGGGACAGACGGTGCGGCACAGCCCGCAATGGTTGCAGGAGGCCATGAATCGCTTGGCAATGGTGCCGTCGCCGGCCAGGGTGCCCGGATGGATGGTGGCTTCCACATCGTCGGCGACCTTTACGGGGGTTTTCTTGGCGTGCCGCATGAGATCACAGTGGCGCACACAGGCGTCGCAGGCACACTTCAGGCATCGTCGGGCCTCATTGACGGCTTCGTCTTTGGCATAGCCCGTCCCGTCTGCCGGTAAAACAGACGAAAGCGCTTCAATCCGCCGGGTATTCATCCGCAGACGGGTTCCCCGCTGCCGCATGGGGGCGTCCATGCGGCCCACCTTGAGATACCGTTCAATGGCATGTACGGCCTCGAGTCCATCGGCAATAGCCTCGCAGCAGTTTCTGCCCAGCAGCCCGCCGCCCATGAACACCCCGGGCCGGTCCGAGGCAAAAGCCCCGTTCCGATCCGGTTTTAACCCGAAATCCCGTCCATTGGCGCCGGTGGCCACATAGACGGCTTCAAAATCAGATATGATCTCATCAAGATGGGTGATTTCCCGATCGACCAGGGTGTATGTTTCATGCATGAACTGCTGGTCGATGTCCGGCATGTAGACATCTTCCGGCAGCAGATCCTTCAAGTGGCCGCCCACCCGCCCCTTTTTGTCAAACAGGGTCACCGCATATTTTTTCTGGCACAGGCGCAGGGCACAGGCCAGCCCGCCGGGGCCGGCCCCGATGACGGCAATGGTTTTGTTTTTTGCCGGCAGGTTGAAATCATAGGGTGCTGTCCGGGTGGCGTGATCCAGCACCGCCTTTTCCAGAAGCCCCATGGAAACGGAATCATCGACCTGCCCCCGGATGCAGACCGGTTTGCAGGGCTGCTCGCACAATCTGGACACAATGGCCGGAAATCCGACGGCATTGTGATAGGCCCTGAATGCCCCGTTAAATGCCCCTCGTTCAATTTTGGTCACAAAATCCGTGACATCCAGGTGAAACGGACAGGCCGCCGTACAGAAAGCCGGTTCGTTCTGCAGGCATTGGCCGATGATGTCCTTGCGGGAGATCAATAGAACCGCGCTCCTTCCCCTTCTCCCAGGAATTCAAACATGTCGTGTCCCCGGAATTTCACGGGATTGGCCTTGATGTTTTCCAGTTCCTCATACAGATCGGATCCCAGAAAATATTTTTTCGGCGGCGTGATCGTATTTCCTGCGGCCAGAAGATCCAGGCCGGCCTTGACTTTTTCAGGCAGGGCCGGCAGATCGAAGATCCGCACCCCGCAGGCATTGTAGATGGCGTTGATCAAGGCAACATGGCCGGAGGACTGGAAGGCCTCCGAGGCCCCGGAAGAGCCGAAGGGACCGTCTTCTCTGGCATTTTCGCAAGCGATCAGAACAATCTGGTCCGGAATGTCCTTGATATAGGGGACCCCGCTTCTGGCGATGTTGGTGTGTTTCTTCACATCACTGTAGTCCTCGCTGAGGGCAAACCCGATGGAGTGGGAAATGCCGCCGTAGGCCTGTCCCTCCACGGCAGCGATATTGCCGATTTTTCCCACATCGTAAACACAGACAAAGCGCATTACGGTGGTCTTACCCGTGGCTGTATCCACCTCCACCTCAGCCATGTTGAGCACGTAGGTGAAGGCCGGGGTGGGATCACCGACGCCGGTGTTGGGGTCCAGGCGGGTGATGGTGGGATCCACCGTGCAGGTATAGGTGGCCTCGAAGCGGGTATCGATGTCCTCGGCCTTCATCTGTGCATAGGTCCGGTAGGTGCCGTCGGGTTTTTGCATGGCCGCCATGAGTTTTTCCGCGGCCATTCGGGTCGCATGGCCGTTCATGTAATGGGACCGGCTGGCCGCGGACATGCCGGAATCCGGGCAGATTTTGGTGTCGTTCTGGCAGAGCCGGATTCGATCGGGGGTGACGCCCATGGGTTTCAGTGCCTCCAGGGTGACCATGAGCGATCCCACGTCACCTCCCTGGCCCAGGTCCTGCCAGGTGTCGAATTTGAGGATCCGATCCTCGGCATCCAGTTCCAGGATTACCGTACATTGATCGGTGCCGCCCTCGGTAACGTTGAAGCCGCCCCAGGCAAGACCGACGCCCCGCCTTTTCTCCGGCGTGTCGGCCGCTTTTGCATCGGCCACCGCCGTCTCGTAATGGGGGCGCAGCTTTTCCATCATCTCTTGCATGGGATAGTCTTTGAACACATGGCTGTTGATGTTGGTGTCACCGGGACGGGCAATGTTGATCCAGCGGAATTCAAAAGGATCGATGCCCATTTTCTCGGCCAGCATGTCCATGAGGGCTTCGGACATGGTATAGGCCTGGGGAGAACCATAGCTTCGGTAGGCGGTTCCAAAGGTATGGTTGGTGTTGGCCACCCGGCACAGGCCGGCCACATGGGGAACATTATAGGGAAAAAATGAAAACCGGACGGGTTTTTCCATGACATGGTCCCCTCCCCAGGAGTAGGCGCCGTGATCCAGCCCGACATCAAACTCGGCCGCCGTGATCCGCCCCTTTTCATCACAGGCCACCCGGCCGTTGGAATACGACGGACACCGTTTGCCGCTGAAATGCTGATGTTCTTCGTAACTCAGAGATAGCGCCACCGGGCCGTTGACGGCAACGGCGGCCGCCCCGGCCAGACACAGATCGCCGGCGTTGGTGGACCAGCCGAAACTGGCGCCGTTGAAATTGTCGACGATGCGCAGCTTATCCATGGGAACCCCGAGGGAAGCGCCGATCCGGCTGATGGACGTATAAAGTCCCTGGGATTTGCACTGGAAGGTCAGGCAGTCTTCTTCGTCGAAGTAGGCCTGAACCGTGCACCCTTCGATGGACAGATGCGGCTCCCGGGAGGAGTAAAAGCTGCCTTCCACACTGCAGGCCGAGTCGTCCAGGATTTCAGGAATTTTTTCCGCATCCTCCAGGGCATCCCCCTTCAGGACCGGCTGGTAGCAGAACAGGTTGGGGGTGTCCTCATGCACCCGGATCGCATCAGGCATGACCGCGTCCAGAAAATTGAGGTATTCGGGCAACGGCTCGACGTCCACCACCACCTTGGCGGCCGCGGCCCGGGCCTGGGCCGGGGTGTGGGCAATGGCCAGGGCCACCACATCCCCGTAGCGGAAGATTTTCTCATCACAGAGAATTTTTCTGGACGGAAGGGTTACTGTGGACCGTTCGTGCAGGTTGGCCTCGGCCATCTGGTTGGTGCCCCCGTTGGCCTTGATGTCCGCATGGGTGATCACCTTGACCACGCCCGGCATGTTAAGGGCCTCTTCCGTGTTGATTTTCAAAATTTTGGCGTGGTGGGCCACCCGGGGCTGGACCACGGCCACGTGAAGGGTTTCGGGCGGCATTTTCAGCGCCATGTCCTCGCCGTAGTCAGCCAGGCCCGTGACCTTTGCCAGGGCCGCCGGGCGAACCAGGGGCTTGCCATAGC
This sequence comes from Desulfosarcina variabilis str. Montpellier, assembly GCF_048565275.1. Taxonomy (NCBI): domain Bacteria; kingdom Pseudomonadati; phylum Thermodesulfobacteriota; class Desulfobacteria; order Desulfobacterales; family Desulfosarcinaceae; genus Desulfosarcina; species Desulfosarcina variabilis. The sequence continues at coordinate 6,952,504 of NZ_CP159846.1, forward strand.
ATTCATTGTCTTCCGGCGGGGTGTAGGAGATCTCCTCGATGGTGGCTTCCCCACGGACTACCCGGGCCGCAGCCATGACCGCATCCACGAGCTGCTTGTATCCGGTGCAGCGGCACACGTTTCTATGCTTCTGAAACCAGCCCCTGACTTCTTCCCGGGTAGGATTGTCGTTTTGGAGCAGCAAAGCATAGGCGGAAACAATGAATCCCGGTGCGCAGAACCCGCACTGAACCGCGCCATGATTCATCCAGGCCACCTGAAGCGGATGCAGGTTGTCCGGGGTGCCGATGCCTTCGAGTGTCGTGATTCGGGAGTATTCCTCCACTTTCTTGATTTTTCTGGCACAGGAGCGGACGAGTTTGCCGTTCAGGATCACGGAGCATGATCCACAAACGCCCGTGTCACATCCGATTTTGACACTGGTCAGTCCGATACGGCGCAGTACCTGGGCAAGATAATCGTTTTCCGGATCGCAGACCAGCATGCGGTCCGCGCCATTGATGGTCAGCCATATTTTTCTTGGTTTCATAGCGTTTTTTCCTTCAAGCTTTATAACTTTTCAATAATCATTTGTCTTCTATACTACACCCTGATCGATCGTGGCATCAACTACCTTGACAAAGCCGAATCCTTATCGATTTCCTGTAAAATCGAGTCCACTGTTGCCGTGTATCCATAGGCCGTGCGGGCACCGGCCGGGCATTCGTCGACGCATTGCCGGCAGTCGCAGCAGCGGTTCATGTCGGTGGTGAAAACATCCTGTCCGGTATCGTAGGCAATGGCATTTTCGGGGCAGTTCTCCACGCAGTTGAAACAATGGGTACACTTGATTTGACGGACACCGAAATCGGTGACCATCTCGTGTGATTCCGGTGTGGAGCACCATTGGCATCGCAGCGGGCAGCCTTTCAGAAAAAACACGCTGCGCAATCCGTCTCCGTCGTAGCTGGAGAGCTTTTCTATTCTTAGAATCCTGCCACTGGTCATCTGTTTCACCTTATACAATCCTGAATTACGCACTTAACCAATGATTCGGTACTGATGGGCCATTCAGGTGAGTTGAAGGGCCCATCAGCGTTTTTCATGCGCTCGTGAATGAACCGTCGTGTTAGCAGCAGCCGCCTATGGGTGCGCCGGAAAACGACTCCTGAACGGTCCGGTCGATGATTTCATCTTGAACGTCCGGGCAAAGCTCAACAAAATAGGCGGTGTATCCGGCGACCCGTACCAGCAGGTCACGGTAGTCGTCCGGATCTTGTTGGGCTTTGATGAGGGTCTCTTTGTCCACCACATTGAATTGGGCATGATAAACGCCCAGTGAGCATGCACTTTTAACCGGAAGGCAGAGCACCCACCACTTTTCCCAGCGGCACGTGGGCGGTCACCGGCAAGATGCCCGCCATCAGCTTACCGTATTTGCTGTCCTGGGTGTTGGTTTTGATTGCCAAATAGGAAAGCATTTCTGCGGCCACCCGGTCGGGTCCTTCTAAATCGTTGCCGTATTTTTCGGCATCCAGGCATTTTTTGTGAACATCCTCAAAGCTGACAAAGTCGGCTGTCAAGGCGTGCAGGAGTTTTTCCATGGAAACGGTTTGCTTTTCGAAAACCAGTTCTTTGGCTGTGGCAATGCTGTTGATGAAGTCAGACACACCGTCATAGATAATGCCATTGCCGCACTCATACTTGGTGCCGCCGTGGGTGTAGTCGGTGGCCGTATCGATACAGTTGCGGAAGCTTAAAGAAATAAGCGGATGCGTCCGCTAAGGTTGGTCTCCACGCAGCCGCAAGGGTTCCAATCGTAGGCCTCGTGCAGCGGTACGCCTTTGTTCTGCATCATGCGGATGCCCACTTCGTCATTGTGAAAGGCAGGAAATCCATTACCGGTGTTGATGCATTCGGCGCATTTGCGCAGGTAGGAATCGGGATTCTTGGCCAGGTTATAGCGCACGGACAACGAGGGTTGGTAGAGCATGGTGTCCATGGAGGCCTGGATGACCATATAGGAGAGGTCGTTGACCGCGTCCTGCCCGTTGGCATCGATCCCGCCGGCACAGACGTTCTGAAACATGGTGTAGCCGTTGGCGTACTCGGCGGTGACTTCATCCTGGAACAGACAGGGCTCGGCCAGCTTGATCCAGGTGCAGTCCAAAAGCTCCTGGGCGGCTTCGGGAGTTATTCGGCCGGCCTCGATATCGGCCTTGTAGTAAGGATAAAGATACTGATCGATGCGGCCCAGGTTGTAGCTGGCGGCATTTTGTTCCATGAAGATCGATGAATGGTATAGGTAGACAAACTGCAAGGCCTCATGAAATGTGCGGGCAGGGCGGACGGGAATCTGGGAAAACACATCGGCAATGTTCTCCAACTCCTCCCGGCGCTGTTCATCGATTTCTGCGGCCGCCAGGCGCAACGCTTCCTCGCGAAATGATGAACCCTTGTCATCCAATGGCTTATTGTTGTGTGCGTATCAGGGCATTGATCGGTGTCGCCCTGTGACTATTCATTTTGTTTTAGAGTGTTACGGTCTCTGGCGCATTACCCACAGCTTTGTTGGCAGCCCTAAAGCTTTCAATTTAACATCGAATACGACCTGTCAAATGCTAAGGCATATACCAAAATGGAGAGATAAAAATAATGCAAACCCAAAGACATGTTCGCTTATTTCGAAACGGACGCAATCAGGCCATCCGGATTCCCCGTGAGTTTGAACTCGAGGGCGATGAAGCGATTCTGCGCAAAGAAGGCAACCGGTTGATCGTGGAACCCATCGAAAAAAGGGGATTACTAAAGATTCTGGGCGGTTTGAAAAAGCTGGACGAGACGTTTCCTGATATTGACGACGAACTGCCGTCTTTGGAAGATATAACACTGTGAATCCGAAACGACGCTTCTTACTGGACACCAACATTCTCTCGGACTTGGTTAGAAATCCTCAAGGAGCAGTTACCAATCACATTTTAAAAGAAGGCGAAAGCAGTGTCTGTACCAGTATCGTTGTCGCTACTGAATTACGATTCGGAGCCGAAAAGAGAGGACCTCAACGTCTCACCACGCAACTTGAAACCATACTTTCCGCCATAGAAATATTGCCGATGGAGGAACCGACGGATCGTCAATACGCCAGGCTCAGATATCATCTGGAAAAAGCAGGAACCCCTATCGGTCCGAACGATATGCTGATAGCAGCCCATGCGCTCACTCTGGGCCTAACCTTGGTCACTGCCAACCAGAATGAGTTTCACCGTGTTCCGGGACTTGCGGTGGGAAACTGGCTGGAGTGAGAATTCGCTGAATCAGATCCCAGCCGTCACCCATGGGCACCGCAGTACCCATGGGTGATATGGTTGATATGTTTTTTTGGTGCTCGAGAATCGAGCATTTCACGATGCCTAAACAGGCACATCCATAACGAAATAGCCATATGGTTTTTTGGTCAATGTGAACTCTGGGGGGACAACGATTGTCGTATCCGTTAACGGCACAATTGCCGGGCCGGTAACGACCATTCCCGTTTCAAGTTTTTCACCGTCATAAAACGGAGTCTCCGCAAAACCAAAATCAGGGCCAAAATATGCCTTCTGTTTTCCCAAAAGCGTTCCTGAAGGGTCTGCGGCTCTGATGTTGTCATCTTTTTTCAAGGAAGTCGCCAACCGCTGGTTGGAAATCCACATTAAGAGTTCAAAACGAAAAACCACATATGACCGATACAACTGAATGCTGAAACTGTATATCAACCCGCAGATCGGTTCATTTGAAATCGACTGTCTTGCCCGTGGTGATGTTATCAAGACGCTTCGGAGTATACGGGCAAAGGGAAAGTCCAAAAACACCGTTGAAGCTGGCAGGAACGTCATCAGCGGTGTTTGTGAATATGCAATCGACGAGGAACACATAAAGGACAATCCATGTGTCGGTGTGATCAGGCGCTTGGGCTTCCAGCGTAAAAAGGACCGAAAACCCATTACCGTCTTTACGCCGGATGAGGTGGAATCCATCCTGCAAAAAAGCCTGGAATATGGTCCACAATGGCATCCCCTATTCTTGGTTTGTTTTCGTGCCGGACTTCGGCTTGGTGAGGCGCTTGCGCTTGAATGGTCGGATCTGAACTGGAGAGAGGGTTATATTTTGGTGCAACGTTCTTTCCGCAATGGTCGAACCACACCAACAAAAAACGGTCGCCTTCGTCGAGTTGATATGACAGATCAACTGATTCCGGTTTTACGGAAATTGAACCTCAAGCGCACGGTTGATATTTACGGTCACATTCTGCCCACCGAAAACCGCAACATCCTCAACAGCCTGGACACACCCAACCGCACCCTATACGCACCCAGTAAAAATGAAAAGGCTGCAACCCGATAGGATTACAGCCTTTATGCTTAATTGGTGGCGATGCAGGGACTTGAACCCCGGACGCTGCGGATATGAGCCGCATGCTCTAACCAGCTGAGCTACATCGCCGTTGTTTTTTCCGTATCAAAAGAACAGCGGACTATTAACAGCTCATCGGCCATTAGTCAAGCCGAAAACCAAACCTTTTTATTTTAAGCTGGTCGAGCCAGTCACCTCAATGGTGAATTCTTCCAGGTCATCTGGTAAACTTGAAAAGACCACCATGAAAGGAATTGACTTGCCGGGTTCAATTTTCACATTACTCCGATTATCCCCCAAACGATTAGCCAGGCGGGCCTGGATTTTATCCCATTCCAGGTTGGACAACTCCAAATCTGACATCACATTTCCACAATAAACCGTCTCTTCATGGACTTCGACTTTGCCTGACTTAAAAATTTTACCAGTGATAGTGACCATGCCACGATTCTCGGTGTAACCATTTTTAACCTTACCAGTGATGACAAACAATTTTCCAACATTGGTATTGTCGATAAACCGGCTGTTGATATCATGCGTAGCCAATTTAATGTTGCCTGGATCCTGGTCTTTGGGTTTCAAATAGTCACTGATAAATGGAATTTCGATATTGCTCTTGTTTAAAAAATAATAACTCCCATACCCGGCACCGCCCAGAATAACGATAATCAGAACAAGAAATACGAGCGACTTACTACTGGTTTCTTTTTTCTCCGGTTTGGGTTCAGGTGCGGATGCTGGTGCCGCTGGGGGAACGGTATCAAGGGTCTCATCTGCGACGTCTTCTTGATCGGCCGGTGCTGCCGCTGCCACAGCGTCAACCATGGCGACAGTTTCTTCAAGGCCCTCATCGGCCAAGGCTTGGTCCTCTAAGCCACCTTCATCCATCTCGAATTCCAATTCCATGTCCGCTGGCTGTTCAGAGGCAGCCTTATCAGCGAATTTGGCTGGAACATCATCTTCAAAATCGGATAAATCAAATTCAAGATCGTTATCAATGGCAACCGTTTCCGCTGCTTTGGCATTGTCATTGTCATCAGATAAATCGAGTTCCAGTTCCTGATCCTCTATGGTATCGTCACCAGCATCCGTGTCAACGTCTTCCAAAACCTGCTCAAGTTCGGAAAGATCCAGTTCTTCATCCGCCACGATTTGATCATTTCCGGATTCGGACATCCACTTTTCTGATTCAAGACTGGCTTCGATATCCAGATCCAAATCCTGCTCCGGAACACTGACTTTCTGTCCGCCGGCTTGCGGTTCTTCAAGCATTTTCTCGATTTCCGACAAATCGAGTTCACTGTCCTCAACACCACCGCCTGAAGACTCGGTTTTGCCCTCCTCATCCAGTTCCAATTCAAGATCTGCCAGTGTTTCGTCAGCGCCCTGGCGTTGATCCGTCTCATCTTTTGTGGGTTCATCGTATAGTTCAAGATCTAATTCGGGCAATTCATCTGCATCAGCAACCATGGTTGCGCTGTCATCTGCGCTTTCTTCATCGAACATTTCCTCTAAACTGGTCATGTCCAAATCGTCTTTAAGCACGGTTCCATCCGTTTTCGGTTTTTCCTCGCCCAGGCCATCATCTTCCAGGTCAAGTTCCAGCTCCAGTTCCATTTCGTCATCGGCAGATACGTCCGTATCCGATGCCGGTTTTGCCTCTTCGTCGGTGTCCACTTCCAGATCGAAATCAAGGGAAAGCTCGTCCATCTCGATATCATCTGATTCAGCAACCGGCGCCTCGGTCGATGGAACCGCTTCATCGATTTCAAGGTCCAGCGAAAGATCCAGATCATCCCCCGTTTCCATTGGTTCTTTGTCGAGTGAAACCCCACTATCATCGTCTTCTTCGAGTTCCAGAGACAGGTCGTCATCGTCCAAATCAATGGATTCATCTTCATCCAGATCGGTAATGACCATAGTCACACTATCATCGTCATCACTCGTTTCAGCAGGCATATCCAGATCAAGGTCGTCTCCCTCAAGATCGACAATAAGGGTCTCATCAGAATCCGGTTTTTCATCAAATGAAAGATCAAAGTCATCATCATCTAAATCGGCAACAACAGTGGCCGATAAATCGTCATCCTCAGTTGGCTCTGAAGACAAGTCCAATTCCAGATCATCATCATCGTCCAGGTTGGCGATCATCGTTGCTTCATTATCACCACCGGTTTCACCGGCGTCTAAATTCAGATCCTCGAGATCTTCGTCCAAGGCTTTGCTGACGGCTTCATCAATTTCATCAACTGTGTCATCGTCCGTATCTTCCGGCATCCCCATCGCCGTGGTTAAAGCGGCCTTGGATTCCTCCCTGTCGTCTGTTGATTCGGACGACGATGCCTGATCCGGGAATACGGTAAAAACACTGGCGCACACCGAACACCTGACTTTTGAACCCGTTGGTTTAAGCATCTTGTCGTCAAGATTAAAACTGGTGTTGCACGCTTTGCAGGTGATAATCATGACACCCTCACTAAAGTTTCAAATGGTAAATTTCCGGTAGATTCCTGTAATCCTCCGCATAGTCCAAGCCATACCCGACGAGGAAACCTTCCTGCACAGCGACACAGGCATAATCAACCGTTATCGCCGTTTCTCTCCGTTCGCTTTTGTCAACCATGGCGCACACCTTAACACTTTTTGGACCAAAATTCTGCAGGTGGCGGATCAGATGAGTCAGGGTCAGGCCGGTATCGACGATATCCTCGACCAGGAGCACATCTTTACCGCGAATATCAATGTCGATATCTTTTTTCAATACGATCTTCTCTGAAGATATTGTATCGGCACCATAGCTAGAAGCTTGAATAAAATCGATTTTTATATTTTCCAAATTTATTTGGCGAACCAGATCAGCGAGAAAAAGAAAAGCCCCTTTTAGGACACCAATAAGCACCAGTTCACGCCCCTTGTAATCAGTGGAAATGGCTTTGGCAGTTCTGGATAGTTGGCGTTGGATCTCATCTTTCCCAATAACAGGTATGAATTCAGGCATATATATTCAGTATTCACTACCCTTTTATTAACGGGCAGGCGTTTGTCCCTCATAGTATAAAATAAGCAACAGGAATCATGGAAGCTTGTAAAAAAGCGCTGAGTGGATACCGTCACTGACAAGTTGGCGGATTCATGTCCATCAGTGTTGAGCTTCGAGAGGGAATAAATGCAAGTAATAATCCAAGCTTATCAAATAATCAAAAAAATACCTTAACTAGTGATAGATGTCAATGAATTTAATTTGTTACATGCCTGTGGCGGCCAGCTTTTTAACTAATTTTTTCTGTTCGCTGGTCAATTTTTTGGGAACATCAACGGCTACGGTTACGTAAAGATCACCCTTGGTGTGTTCTTTCATCTTAGGCAGACCATGCCCGGCCAGACGCATGCGGGTTTTATGCCGAGTCCCTGGTGGAATTTTTAAATTTAACTCTCCCCCCTCAATGGTGGCAACGGCAACCTGGGTGCCTAAAAGAGACTCACTGAGCCGAATCGTCACGGTTGTATTCAGGTCGTAATTTTCAGCGGAAAAAACGGGATCAGCGATGACCTTGGCCTGGATAAACAAATCACCGGGAGCCCCCCCATAACTGCTTTGTTCCCCTTTTCCTGATAAACGGAGCTTCTTACCGCTGATCATGCCCGGCGGAATTTTTACGGTGATGTTTTCCGTCCGGCCCTGATGCTGGAAGGTCACACTTTTGTTCGCACCGCTGGCCACCTCCTGCAAGGTCAAGGGCAATTCGTACACAAGGTCCGATCCTTTAGGGGGTGCCTGGCGTCGCTGGCGCCCACCAAAAGGGCTTCCCCCAAAGGGTGATCCACCGCCAAATGAAAACCGCATACCTTGGCCACCGAATCCAAACTCTTTGAGAATATCTCCCAGATCAGCATTTCTAAAGATATCCTCTTGAGAATAACGCTGATGAAAATCCGTTGATCCAAAGGTATCGTATTGCTGACGTTTCTCTTTATCACTGAGAACAGCATAGGCTTCACTGACCTTTTTGAACATTTCCTCTGCGTGCTTATCACCCTTTGAATGATCTGGATGATATTTCATCGCCAGTTTACGGTAGGCCTTTTTTATCTCAGCGTCTGTGGCGGTTTTGGATACACCCAATATCTGGTAATAGTCCTGTTGGGACATGGCTGACTTTGCTCCCTTATTTTTTGTTAATTTCAACACATGGTTGAATTTTCATCAATCATTCGATTTGACGATACAAAATAAGGTGTTAGAATTTCGATGTCAAGCAACTGAACAGTTCCTGATTGGGATGAATGCAATCCGTTTGCCCCTAATCGATGTCGGTCATGCAACCGGGGAATCAGCTATTTTTCCATACGCGCAAGTACACCATGAGAACGGAAATCGCCGCCGGCGTGATGCCTTCAATGCGGCTGGCCTGTCCCAGTGAGGCGGGCCTTACAGCGGTGAGTTTTTCCTTAAGCTCGCTGGAGAGGCCGTGAACAGAGGCATAGTCCAGGTTTTCGGGCAATTTGACCTGCTCCAGATGCCTGAACCGTTCGATCTCCTGCAACTGACGCTGAATATACCCCTCGTATTTGATTTCAATCTCCACTTGCCGGGTAACAGACCGGGGCAATGGGGGGGTGACCGGTGCCAGCGTTTCTACGGTATGGTAATCCAGCTCCGCCCGTTTGAGTAGCTGCGACAGATGAACACCGTTATCGATGGGCCGCGTTGCTCGCTTTTCCAGGTAGGTGTTGACCGCCGGTACAGGCTTGATCACCGTCTTTTTGACGCGCTTGATTTCCGCTGCGATCTGCGCTTTGCGCTGCTGGTTGTCCTTGACCGTATCGGTATCCACCAACCCCAGTTCATGGCCGATCTCAGAAAGCCGCAGATCGGCGTTATCCTCCCTTAGCATCAGCCGGTATTCGGCTCGCGAGGTGAACATACGGTAGGGCTCGCGGGTCCCTCGGGTGACCAGGTCATCCACCATCACGGCCATGTAAGCCTGGCTGCGATCCAGGATGAACGGCGGCCGCTTTTGAACCGCGCAGGCGGCATTGATACAGGCCCACATGCCCTGGGCCGCCGCCTCTTCATAGCCCGACGTCCCATTGATCTGGCCGGCCAGATAAAGTCCCTGAATTCGTTTGGTTTCAAGCGTCGGTCGCAGTTGCACGGGATTGATGAAATCGTACTCGATGGCATAGGCCGGCCGCATGATCTCGGCCTCCTCAAGGCCTCGCACCGACCGGACCACCTGGAGCTGAACCTCCATGGGCAGGCTGTTGCCCAGTCCCGAGGCATAGATTTCCTGGGTATCCAGTCCCTCGGGCTCAAGAATGATCTGATGACGGTCGCGGTCTGGAAAACGCACGATCTTGTCCTCGAATGACGGGCAATAACGCGCCGGTACGCCTTTAATGATACCGCTGTGCAGGGCGGAAAGGTGCAGATTGTCACGCACCAGTTGGTGAACCGCCTGGCTGGTATGACCGATGTAACTGGGCCGCTGGGGCAGGCGGTCAGCCGGCGCAGAAAAGGAAAACGGCCGGACCGGATCCTCCAGGACCTGCTCTTCAAACTGGGAAAAATCGATGGTGGTTCGATCCAGACGCGGCGGCGTACCAGTCTTCATACGCCCCAGGGTAAACCCCAGTTCCTTGAGATGAAGGGGCAGGCTGTACGCAGCAAACTCACCGGCCCGGCCGGCCTGAATGGATTTGAAACCGATGTGCACCAACCCTGAAAGAAACGTGCCTGTGGCCAGCACCACGCAGGGTGCCTGAAAACCAAATCCCGTGTGATCCTCAACGCCGCACACCCGATCTTTGTCAACGATCAGACGTTCCACCAGGGCTTGCTTGAGGTCCAGATTGGGTTGGCTCTCCACCACTTTTTTCATGGCCGTGTGATAACGGCCCTTATCATTTTGCGTACGGGTGGACTGAACCGCCGGCCCTTTTTTGGTGTTCAGGGTTTTGTACTGAATGGCCGTCAGGTCCGCCAGCTTGGCCATTTCGCCGCCCAGGGCATCGATTTCCTTGACCAGTTGCCCTTTGGCCATGCCGCCGATGGAGGGACTGCACGGCATGGCGGCAACCTTGTCCAAATCGATAGCCAGCAGCAAGACCCGGCAGCCCATGCGGGACGCGGCCAGCGCCCCTTCACACCCGGCATGCCCACCGCCAACAACGATGATGTCGTATTTTTTCTGATAAATTCCCATTAATCCACTGTCAGTTCTTTTACTTTTCAAATGGCAAACTATATAATTGAAAAATTACTAAGGTCAAGGACCGGATTGTCATGCAAAAAAAACCCTATCGGGATCTGAATACATACTTTCGAAGCCTGTTCGGCAGCCGGGTGCATAAGGTCACCGTGGATGCCGGCCTCACCTGTCCCAACCGGGACGGGACCCTGTCCACCGGTGGCTGCATCTATTGCAATGCCAAGGGCTCCGGAACCGGTGCCCATCAAAAGGGGATTTCCATCACCCAGCAGATCGAACGCAGCAAAGTCCGAATCGCCCGCCGTTTCAAAACCAACAAGTTGATGGCTTATTTTCAGGCCTTTACCAACACCTATGCGCCGGTTGCGCATCTTAAGGCGCTCTGGGACGAAGCGCTGGCCGTTGACGGTGTGGTGGGCCTTGCCATCGGCACCCGGCCGGACTGTGTTGAACCGTCGGTGCTCGACCTTTTGGAAAGCTATGCCCGCAGCCATTTAATCTGGATCGAATACGGTTTGCAAAGCGCCCATGACCAAACCCTGACCCGCATCAACAGAGGCCATGATTTTGCCTGCTTTGAGCGCACCGTGGCAGCCACCCGCAACCGCGGCATCAACATCTGCGCCCATGTCATTTTAGGGCTGCCCGGCGAATCCCGCCGACAAATGCTGGAAACCGCCGATGCCGTCGCAGCTCTGGGCATTGACGGTGTCAAGCTGCACCTTTTGTATGTAGTCCGAGGAACTGCGCTGGAAACTATTTACCGCCAAGGCCATTACCACCCTTTGGAACAACAGGCCTATGCTAATCTGGTCTGTGAATTTATCGAAAGGCTCCCCAAAGCGATGATCATCCAGCGTCTTACCGGAGACCCTCACCCGCACGAGTTGATCGCCCCGCAATGGTCTCTGCAAAAACGCGAAACCATGGAACTGATCGACCAGTGCTTTGCACAGAAACAAACCTGGCAGGGCAAACATTTCCGGGATAATGCCCGCACGCTTTGAATGCTATGCTATACCAGCCCATTGGATTTTCTTTCTCCGATCGGCCATGGGAAAAAAGAACGCCCGGCAACGCTTCCCCCAAACGGGACGTTGCCGGGCGTTGTGTCATTTTATGACGGATTCGTTACAAAACCGTCAAATCTTAAATTGATTTACAATCTCTTTCAGTTGAGACGCCATTTGATTTAATTGGGCGGCATTGCTAGTGACCTGACCGCTGGCCGTTGATATATCATTGGCTTCGTTATTGACCTGGGTAATATTCTGGGTAATGTCACCGGCAACGGTGGAACTTTGATTCACATTTTCATTCACCTCCTGAAGTCCGTCGGAGGCTTGGGCGATGTTATCGGCAATTTCCCTCATGGATACGGATTGTTCCTCAACGGCTGTGGCGATGGTCCCGACGATATCGTCAATATTACCGATAATACCTGAAATTTTATCTATATCGGTAACCGTCACCTCAGTGGTGGATTGAACTTCTTCGATCTGTCTTTTGATATCCAGGGTGGCCTCTGCCGTTTGTTTGGCCAACTCTTTGATTTCATTGGCCACTACCGCAAATCCTTTCCCTGCCTCCCCGGCCCGGGCCGCCTCGATGGTCGCGTTCAATGCCAGAAGGTTGGTCTGCTCGGAAATTTCCGTAATGGTCTCCGTTACCTTCCCAATGGCCTGGGCGGCGTTGCCCAAGGTATTCATTTTTTCCGACGTCTTCTTTGACTGTCCCACGGCCTGATTGGAAATATCCCTGGCCCGTTCTGCATTTTGGGCAATTTCAGCAATGGTAGCGCTCATCTCCCCTGCGGCGCTGCTGACCATGGACGTGTTGGTGGATGACTGTTCCATGGCCGCTGCCACGGTGTTCAGGTTGGCGCTCATCTCCTCGGCGGCGCTCGACACGTTGCTCGCCCGACTGGCAGTATTGTCAGCACTGTCTTTTAGCTGCAATGCGATGGAATTCAGTTCGCCTGAAGCATTGTCCACATTTTCGGTGTTTTCGCGAATCTGCCGGATCATGCCTTGCAGTTTTTCAATGAAGGTATTAAACCAGTGGGCCATTTGTCCCGCCTCGTCTTTGCTGTTGACGGCAAGGCGCATGGTCAAATCCCCCTCTCCATGGGCGATATCCTTCAGGTTGCCAATGGCTTGGTTGATGGGCTGAACCATCAGTTTGGAGATAAAGAAGATGACGCCGATGGCAACGACAACGCAAACGGTGCCCAGGAGCAGGGCGATCCATCGAATTCGGTGAACAGGCCCCATGAATTCGTCCGCCGAAACGGCTGCCGCGACAATGAGTTGCCGTTTGTCGTAAGAATTGAAATAGACCACCCACTCTTTTCCATCCTGAATATACGACAGGTGACCGTTTTTCATCTCCAGCATCTTTTGGCCCCAATCCGTCTCGGCGATATTCTCTTTGAAAATCATTTCTGTATTCGGGTGGGCAACGTATGTACCGTCTTCGTCTACCATGAACAAATATCCAGTTTGCCCCAACTTGAATTTACTGATGGCATCATCGGAAAACACATTGAGTTCAATGGGATTGCCCGTCATACCAAGAAACTCACCATTATTTCCCATGACGGGTGCGGAAATGAGCACCACAGGATGGCCCGAAGCCGGGGATTTTGAGACCCGGGAAACCGCCAGTTGTCCGGACTTGTTAAGATCGATATATTTTTTAAAAGGCGGAAGGTCCCCCAGCACCAGGCCAATGGTTTTCCCCCCCACAGCATCAATAACGACATTGGTGGTATGGTCTGTAATGAATATATTTTCATAGACCGGGGATGCCTTTTTGATTTCATTGACAAATGCCTGCGCCGTTTCACGCCCGTTGCCCTTTGCGGCTTCGACAAAGACAGGATTCTTGCTAAAAAGAACGCCTTCGCGAATACGGTCCTCGAACCATCGTTGCATTTCCCCCATGGTCTTTCCCACCAGTTTTTTCATCATGACTTCCTGGCTGGTAAAAACCGCTTTGGCACCCTGCAAATAGGTCATCCATGCAACGAAACCGATAGATAAAACGACAATGGGAACAAGTGTCACAAGCAGTTTGCTACGGAACTTCATTTTGCCTCCCGATCTAATGCGATTCACGGTTTGAAAATATGTTCATAAAAACAACCATCGCAAACCAGCTGGATGGAAACACCATTTTGACTCTGGAAAAAGCAGTCGTGTCAGCTGGTACAATGTCTTTTTATCGGTACTATTTCACTTTAATTAAGTTTTTTTAAAGTCGGAACGATATAACCAACTGGTTGCAGCTGGGATGGAGAATTATTGTGAAGCACTTCAGGTTGGAATTGATATTGAAAAACTTGATATTATCGATATTGAGGCTGTATTAGAAGATGTAACCACGCAGGATTTGGTAACCGTTTTGAATCATCTTCTCATCGGTCCGATTGCCGGGGCGTTTTTATATTCTGGTCCCTTCACTCCAACGGCCCCGGTTTGATGATGTTTTTACCAGCCTGTTTCAAAAGGTCTTCCGGTATTTCGATGCCGAATTGCTTTGCTTTTACCAAATCGAACGCCACACCAAACGCATCGACTTCTTCGGGTAATACTTCTTTTACAGCAGCACCGTCGAGCAATCGGCTGATGATTTTTGCGGTCTGTTTTCCGATTCCTTCGGTGGTGGGGAAAATGGACATGGTTGCCCCGCGTTGTTCCATCACATCCATTTTATTCAGACCGACGAGTGGCTTTGTCGACAACTCGTACACATTTTTGGGGAAAAAGGGTTGTGAGGCAAGCTGGTCATTTGGACTTAAAAACAAATCCACTTTCTGATCGAGTTCCTTGATGTGTTTTTTAGACTCCATCGCCATGCGGATCATCCCGCCTTTGCTTTCCACAAAAGGAACCGATCGGAAAAAGATCTCACAGCCATGACACTGTGCATTATTTTCCAGGTAGTCACGAAGCCAATTGTTGTAGCCACGGGATTGGGGCATATCGGCATAGATCAGTCCGATTTTTCTGGCCTCCGGCATCACTCGCTTTACAAAATTGATTCTTTCCGCAACAGGTATGGCATAGGTAACGCCGGTAAAATTATGCGTTGGCGGGCTGACAAAATCATCAATAACGCCAGCACCCACCGGATCGGTCACGCATGAGAAAACAATTTTTTCATATTCGGGATCATCCAAGATGTTTTCCTTGAGGGCAATCGTTCCGATAGTGCCAAAAACCGCGACCAGGTCGTAACGGTTTCCCTCCTCTATCAACAAAATTCTTTTCACCCTGCCTTTGTAATGGTCAATGGAGTATAGGGGCTGTTTCTAAAAAAAGCCTTAACATTTTTACTCAGTTATGCTGGTATGCCCAGCATGAGAAGACATGAGATATCAGATGAGAAATGGAAAATTATAGGCCCTTTGCTGGTTCGTGAAAAAAAGGATCCGCGTGGCAGACCGCCTAAAGACGACCGATTAATGTTTAACGGAATTCTTTGGATCATGAAAACAGGAGCTCCTTGGCGCGATTTGCCTGAATCGTTCGGCCCATGGCAGACCGTTTACAAACGGTTTGCCATGTGGGCCAAATTGGCCATTTGGGATGACATCCTCTTGGTGGTATCGAAGGATGCCGACTTAGAATCGATCATGATCGACGCTTCTTATGTAAAGGTCCACCAGCATGGGACCGGCGCAAAAGGGGGCACTTCAATCAGGACATCGGCCGAAGCGCGGGTGGCCTGACAACTAAAGTCCATGCTTTGGTAGACGCATTGGGCAATCCTTTGCGTATTGGTTTGACCGGTGGAAACGTTCACGACATTGTTCCAGCTCCGGATTTGGTTTCCAGCCAATCGGCTGATAACCTTCTCGGGGATAAAGCCTATGACGCAGATCAGTTCATTGCTCAGGTGCAATCTCAGGGAATAAAGATTGTAATCCCGCCCAAACGCAACAGACAAGAAATGCGGGATTACGACCGCCATATTTACAAAGAGCGGCATCTGGTGGAATGCTTTTTTGCCAAGATTAAACAATGCCGTCGTGTTGCCACTCGTTATGAAAAATTGGCCCTAACATTTAAAGCCGTTGTCATGATAGCTGCTTGCTTGGTTTGGTTAGATTGATTTTTTTAGAAACAGCCCCTAATTTGAATGAAAAATTTTTATCCTGAACATATCCCAACCTTGATAATTCGGATATCGTGAAATCAAAGGCACTTTGATAAGGCTCGCCCAGCTCGGACAGAATCACAAGCATGCTGTGCTGATTTGCCAGGCACTGGACATCCCCAGGCCCCCAAAAAGAGCAAAACAGAAACAATAAGCAAAAAATGGATAGACGCTTTTTCATTTTTCATATCGTCCGATCAAAAAAGAGGACCTCATAACTTGGCCGAACATTTAAATTGCTGTTTAATTTATATTCATAACAAACCAGAACGGAAATCTCAATTGGCCTGTGCAGGAAAAAAACAAAGGGCGCGGGCCAGGCTGCGGATAGAATATTGTCTAAAACCGAACCTGCTTATCCAGTGACAAAGCCACTGATGTGGTGGTAGAATAACAAATATTGTTTGTCTTTACAGCCAGCGCCCTCTTTTATCTGAACAACCCAATCCAATTTAACGCTTACAGGGGGTACCATGCAGATACCAAATGGAAAAAAGATGGAAATGCTAAGGTCGTTGCTGCTTTCCCGTAAATTTGAGGAAGAGCTGACCGAACTGTGCAAAATAGAGCGTAAAATCCCGGGCATGATGATCTTGTGCACGGGTCAGGAGGCCGTTGGGGCGGGGGTGTGTGCGGCGCTTGCCCCCGAGGACGTGATCATCACCAATCATCGCAGCCACAGCCATCTTTTGGCCAAGGGTGCCGATCCCAACGCATTGATGGCTGAAATTTTCGGCAAACGCACCGGGTGCAACAAGGGCAAAAGCGGGACACTGCACCTGGCGGTTCCCGAAGTCAATGCCCTGTGCACGACCACCGTGGTCGGCGGTGGTCCTCCCATTGCGGTCGGTACGGCCTTTGCCCAACAGTACCGGCAGGAAAAGTGGGTAACCGTCTGTTTTATCGGCGATGGCGCTGCCAACGAGGGGTCCGTTCACGAAGCACTGAATCTTGCCAGTGTCTGGGCGCTTCCGGTGATCTTTGTGTGCGAGAACAATCTTTACGCCGGTGCTCAGCGCTATGAAGAGCATACCAAATCATCAAACATCGCCGACCGGGCCGCCGGTTACGCCATGCCCGGCGTTGTGGTCGACGGCAATGATGCCCTGGCGGTCTATCAATCGGCCGTGGACGCCCGGGCGCGCGCCGTGGCCGGAGACGGCCCCACACTGATCGAATACAAAACCTACCGCTGGCGGGGTCATGGCGAAGCCGATCTCCAGCTTTACCAGCCCAAGGAAGAGATTGAGGCCTGGCAGGCCATGTGCCCGATTCCCAAGCTTCGGGGTGACATGCTTGCCCAGGGGCTGATCAGCCAGGAGGAATTAAAGGAAATGGAAAAGCGGGTTGCTTCCATTGTGCAGGATGCGATCCGCTTTGCAGAAGAGAGCCCTTATCCCGAGCCCTTCGAGGCCCTTGAGGATGTATTCGCTTAATCGATAATATTCCATCGTGAAAGGAACATCATTATGCAATCATTGGGAATGGGACAAGCCATCAATCAGGCCCTCAGAGAAGAAATGCAGCGGGACAAGGATGTATTTTTGGCCGGAGAGGGCGTTGGGGTGGGTATCCATAGCAGCCCCATGCTTCCCACCGCTGGCTTATTGGCGGATTTTGGTGCCAGCCGGGTAAAGGATACGCCCGTTTCAGAAGCAGCCATCGCAGGGCTGGCCGTAGGTGCGGCTGCGGCCGGATTGAAGCCGGTGGTGGAGATCATGTTCAATCCGTTCTTTACCCTTGCATCGGATATGATCGTCAATCATGCCGCCAAATTGCGTTATTTGTCCGGCGGTAAATCCGCTTTCCCGCTTGTGGTACGCATTAAAAGCGGTGCCGGCTTCGGTGCCGGCTGCCAGCATTCGCACAACCTGGAAGCATGGGCGGCGCATTGTCCAGGCCTGACGGTCGTCATGCCGTCCACACCGGCCGAAGCCAAAGGACTGCTCAAATCCGCAATCCGTGATCCCAATCCCGTTGTTTTTTTTGAAGACATGATGCTTTACTTTGTGCCCGGCCCGGTCCCAGAGGAAGACTATCTCACCCCTATCGGACAGGCCGACGTCAAACGCCGCGGCACCGATGTAACCGTGGTGACCTGGTCCAAAATGGTGGGCATCGCTCTCAGGGCGGCTAATACACTCGCCCAAGCGGGCGTTGAAATGGAAATCGTAGATCTGCGCACCCTCGTGCCGATGGACAAAAAGACGATCCTTGATTCGGTCAAGAAAACCGGTCGCCTGGTCGTTTTACATGAGGCCACGCGAACCGGCGGCTTTGCCGGTGAAGTGGCAGCCGTGGTGATGGAAGAAGCCTTTGAAAGTTTAAAAGCGCCCCTGCGGCGGGTGACCGGCCCGGATATTCCGGTTCCGGCCAGCCCCCCTTTGGAACAATTTTACATCCCTAACGAGGAAAAGCTGATCGTGGCGATCAAGGAAATCGTTTCGTAAGAGAGCAAAGAAAGGCCATGGGGTCGTTCCTCCTTGCCGGAGTAAAGACCGTCATGGCCTTGATTGTGTGCAATTACTGTATTGCCGCCATTGAGGTTGTTAATTAAAACTCAATCGCCAACTGGGCGGTTAATGCGGTTTCTTCGTTATCATTTTCATATTCATCCATCAGGTATTCCAGGGCCAGGGTAGTATTCTCGAAAATGCCCACACCGATAGAGCCCAGATAACGCGTCTCGGGTAGAATGTTCTGGGCATTGTCCGTGGCTTGATACGCCACGGCAAGGGTGGTTTCCTTTCCACCGATGGCGAACCCGAAACCGATTTCCAGGTTCCAGGCTGCAATTTTATCATTATTGTAATTTGTTACATCACCGGTGGTTTCATTTTGATACACCCACTCGACATCGTCCAAGGCCGTGATATATTCACCGATAAAGGTGATCGGTCCCACACCAATGATGGCATAGGCGCCAAGACCGCCGACATAGTCCTTCAGCCCGACGACGAACTCCTCATCATCCCCCACCAATTCATCTTCCACACCGGCTGTTATTTCCTCGAGCGTATCCTCCCAATTGTCGGCTTCGGTCAGGTTGTTGATGTAGCTGACCCCGACATCGACGCTGAAGGCATCGCTTTCCATCCCGAACCCGGCATTGGCGCCAAAATTATCGATGTGATCGTCACTATCATCGATTTCGTTCATGTCGCCATTGAAAATAAAGGCCGAGGCGTATAACCCGGCGATCTCGGTACCGACCTGGAGGGCGCCTTCGCCTGTCTCGGCGATTTCCAAGGTCAGCGGATCTGAAATCATATTCGATTCGAAATTACCGAAGGGGACATAAAGTTGACCGACACGCAGGTAGAGCGGAACGGCATCCTCGCCATCGATGGTGATAAATGCTTCGTCAATGTTGACACCGTCATCCCCGTCTTCATACAGAAAAAGAATGTCACCGGAAACATGATCGACGATTTTCGCACCGATCCCCACCTCTACCGTGGCCACGGCGATATCACTACCATCGGTACTCTCACCGCCCACCGGATCTGAGGTTGTATAACCGACTTCAGCCTCTACGACACCACCGATGGTGATCCGTTGGGCCCATTCAGCCAGAGCTCCTTCTTCCTCTGTTTGTAGTTTCTCCTCCAGTTGCTTCACGCGTTGCGACAATTCATGATTCGACATCACCTCTGCAATGGCCAATGGAATATTCACCACTGCATACAGAAGCAAGAACAGCAATACCCACGTCATCTTTTTCATCTTTTCACTCCTCAATAGTTAAATAATGTTAATTATCTTTTGTTTATCGCGTAAAGTTTTTTTCAACTAACTTTATAGGCGACAAACAGCCCTCCATCTTGCGATGTTATCGTTTATGATCGCAGGACAAAACCAAAACGCGGTCCGCACCGTTTTTCACAACAACGGTATTGTCAATGGATTTTCAAATCAGTTTGCTTTCGTTCGTTGGGGATTTGATCCTTAGGGCATGATTACGAACAGCAAGAAAACACCGAGCAATGCGCACCATGGATATGTGTTCTCGCTTGTCCGCTTGTGCATCATCGTGGTTCTACTCTTTTTTTTGTAATTGATTTCACTTGTCTTTCTGACCCCTCCGGCACCGAAGAATCGTTCATCTGAGACATTTTGGCCATGAAACGGCGCATGTATTCCACGACGGTATCTTCAACTACATGACCAAGACACTTCGCCGCCTGGTACGACGACGGTTTATCCATCAACAACACTTCTGTCATAAAACGGAAAAGAACACGATTGCGCCATGAAACATTTTCGGCAATTTGCCTCCCCATACGGGTCAATGTCACCGGATGATAGGGCCAATAGTTGATGAATTTTAGATCTCTCAGCTTTTTCAGGGCCCCGGAAACCGATCCTTTGCTCAATCCCAATTCGTTTGCGATATCGGTAACACGCGCCGCTCCATGGCTGTTTTCAATTTTTAAAATCGCTTCCAAATAATGATCACACTTATTCTTGCCTGGTAAATTACTGCTGCCTGACGCGAATTTCTGTCTAACCGTCTGTCTCCTTGCTGGTGGCATGCATGTGCCCTGGCATAGCCCCAATATGCATAGTTAAGGCTATTATAAACAAACCTCATTCATAATAGGCCGCCAGCGATTTAAAAGGCGCCTGATCGCGAAAAATCAACCCCCCTCTTTGCGCATCACCGGCGATCATATCGGCCGTGAACAGGGTCACCACCTGTTGTTGTATACAAAGCACATAATAATCGTTCTTGAACAACTCGATCCGGTAGAGTGTTTTCGGCTTTGATTCTCCCTTGTAAGTATCGGCAGACAAATACACCGTTCGCCCATCGTTTTGAACACGGTTCAATGCCTGGGCAATGACTCGCCGGATCTCTTTGCTGGTGCGGCGCTTTCGTTTTACCGCCGGATCGGGGACCCTGTTTTTATACGAGTTGACTGTATGTGCCCCAATCGTCCAGTTACTTCTCGTTCGTTTTCCGATTTTGGCCATAATTTTGCGTCCTTTCTGTCAAAAGGGATTGTATATAGGACTTCATGAACAGATGATTCCCTGTATACACCCTCCCAGCTTATCGCACCGACGCCTCAACCGAGGCGGAGCAAAAAGGGCCGCAAGTCGTAAGGTGTTCTAATTTTTATTAGAGCAATCTATTTTTTGTAGAGATGGCTCTTACAGCAATTTACTTGGGTTTGTCAACCTGTTTTCAATGAGAGTGGCTGGGTTTTCAGGATGCTTTTTCGATTGCCGTCAAAAAACGTTGCGCCGCCACCACTGGCGCCATGCACCTTTTGGTTGCAGACGTCATATCCAGACGGCCCTCGGATTCAAATGCGCTGTTGGCATAGGCTGTCAAAAGGGCATCCTCATAGGCCTGGCGAAGTTTTAGAAACGAGTCCTCAATTTCAGGATAGTCGTTGCCCTGGCGCATGGGCAGCATCAACGTTTCCCGGCAGTGACCGGTCTTGTGAGAAGGAGAACACAAATCATATACCTGGGTCGGCGCCTCCCGGCCGCGTTCCTTGGTTCCCGGCCACACATAGTGCTGACCGGCATCCGGCGGTTTGGGAATGGTGCTGGTGATTCTCACCATGGGAACGGCCAGTTCGACTTCAAAATCCTCCAGGGTCATCGCATAATATAATTTGGGACGCAGGTGCCCGGCCCGCTTATGGATTTTCCATTCAATGCGCATGCGTACTCCTTTTCTTATTTGATATGAACGCGCTCCCCAAATGGCGCACGCATGGCCTCATCGCCGATGGTCGCCCAGAGCACCGGGTAATCGGGTTCATCGGGAAACCGGTTGCAGGCCAGATCGGTCAGATAGATCATGCAAAGGGGTGAAATCCCATGCTGCGCGACCCAGTCAAAAGCCGGTCTGAAGTCCGTACCCCCACCGCCCATGGGTGTCACGGTAAGCGGCAAATCCTGGCGCTCTAAATTTTCCGCCCGGGCCACCTGCGTATCGCAGTAGAGAAGATGCACGCGTTGAACACAGGTTTCCAGAATCGCCGATAATTCAGCGGCAAACTGATCCAGTTCGCTTGCGCTGACACTGCCGGACGTGTCAATGGCAACAACGGCTTCGGGAAGGTCGCTGCTTCGCATGGCCGGTAGATAAAGCCCCTGGTGCACATATCGTCGGTTGGGCGGCATCCAGGCGTAGTCACAGCGTGCTGACGCCTGGATAAAACGGTGAAGCAACTGCCGCCAGTCCAGTTTCGGGCTGAGCAGAGTGTCGATAAAACGCGCTAATCCAGCCGGCAAATCCCCCATGGATCTGGCCCGTGTTGCAGCCTGAGCCAAATTGATGCGCCACTGACTTTCATCCGCTGTTTCCTCACCCATACCGCCGGCCCCCGCTTCGGGCGGCGGGGCATCCCGGACTTCTCCGGAACGGCCCGGATCACCCTGGGAGGACGCCTGCTGATCCGGATTTTCCCTTTGGCTGTCCGGTGTTCCCATAGCATCGGCGTCATCTATGGCCGCATCGGTTTCCTCATGAGGTTGCTGGTGACCTGGACCTGCGGCATCATCGGGAAGATCGATGGGCTCACCATCATGGGAAGAATGCTTCTCATGGGGGTTGTCGGAGGCCTCCGATTTCTTGCCTGAGCGCTCCGATTCAAGACGGACATAAATCTCATCGGCGGTCTTGCCACGCAGTTTGGGATCATCCAGAAAACCATCGGGCAGCACCAGCCCCGCCTCCAGCAGAATCCAATTGATCGCGTAATCGCAAGCCATGTTCCACATGCCGGGATCACGTCCATTGCGCCGCAGATGATGGCGGCAGACCGGGTGCATGACCACGTGGCTGACCAATCCCTTGAGTTTTTCGAAAGGCAGGATTTTTACATAATGTGGATTGTATGCGAGGATTTTACCGTTCGTCCACGCTGTATCGCATTTGCCATCTTCCACAAGTTTCATCCGTAGGGCCAGGTGACCGAAAAATGGATGCTCCAATACCAGCGCTGCCCGTGCACGAATGACGTCTCGATATGTTTCGGTACGGATAGTCATCGTCAAATCAAAACATCGGCATGCGCCACCGCCCATGAATTAAAATCCGGTGTCTGCACAATGGCGCTGTTGAGTCTGGCCGCATCGCGCACCAACAGGACGCTGAACTCCGGCGGTAATCGTTTGGCATAGGTCATCATCCGGGGCAGGTTCGACATATCTGTCCGTTGAGAAAGCAGTTCGCAAACCGCATACAACGTTGCCGGATCATCGGGTACCTCGGCTGTTTCCGGGGATTCCAGCAAGGTCTCCGGATCCGGGAGGTTGTGATAAATCCGTAAAAACCCACAGAACTCAGCTGCCGCCCCTTCCCCGACCACACCGGCGATCAACTCCAAGTCAGGGACGGCCTGGTGTTTTTGGTTCATGATGCGCGAGACAAATTCCCAGGAACGGGGCGTGGGAAAAGCCTTGTCGTCCTTCTGGTGATCGAAGGCATGCAAAAGCGTGGGACGAAAACGAATAAAGGCCGTCACTTCCGGGGCGATGTCGTTACCTTGAGCCCAGGTCAGCCATTCGTTTGCATCCACATCGAAATCAAGATGAACGAAGCGATTGGCCAGGGCCGAGGGCATACGGTGGGTAACGGCCCGGTCGGTTTCCCGATTTCCGGCAGCGACGATACTCCAGCCGTCGGGAAGCCGGTATTCGCCCAAGCGCCGATCCAGCACCAGTTGATAACAGGCGGCCTGTACCAGGGGCGGCGCGGCGTTGAGTTCATCCAGAAAAAGGATGCCTTTACCGTCCACGGGTAAAAACTCAGGCGGACACCAGCAGGCACGCCGGTTGTTATCGATATGGGGCAGCCCCCGCAGATCTACCGGATCCAGCAAAACGGCGCGGACGTCCACAAGGCTTAGCCCCTGTTTCCGGGCCACCAGGGCGACCACCTGACTTTTCCCCACACCGGGCGCCCCCCAAATGAACACCGGCTGGCGGACGTCGATCAGGGTTTTCAGGGTGTTTATAATGCGCGATGGTTTCATTGTTCTCCTCATGGGCTCAGACCAAAAAAAGGCGCTAATGGCTGCCCGATAAAAGCCGCCTTGCACCTTCACTGCCTTGCGCACCGCTAACCGGCCGCGAGTCGTAAGGTCTATTTATTTATATTAGACATATCTATTTTTTACAGATCATTTACCTTTCAATACGTCGGTTGTCAATCGTTTTTTGCGATCTTCGAAATCGGCCTTAAAAAGCGAGCGTTAATTCAATCTACCGCTTGTTCTCGCGCCCTACCTGCCAACGTTTGGAACTTTTGACTTTGTTCAGGCTTTGACTGCGATTACGGATTGGCCGGCGGAGTCGGTGTTAAACTTCCATTCCAGGCAATGTGGGAATCGCTCTGAAAAAAGACTTTGCCGGATTCGGTTTAATAGGAGCCATCGATTATATGGACCTGTCCCAAAACGTCGGCGAAGATAATGATTGGGCGAAGCGGCTCCACATGGGTATCGAATTCCAACTGCCCAAGATTCTGAGCTTACGAGCGGGACTCAACCAAGGGTACGGCACTGTTGGCGCCACCATCGATATCTGGCTGGTGCGGTTGGATTTCGCCACCTACGCTGAGGAGGTGGGCGCTTATTCCGGTCAACGCAGTGATCGCCGTTACATGGGGCAGCTGTCCATCGGCTGGTAATATGCGGGGACCATTTCCTCATGAGCATTGATAATTCTTCCAGTTCGCGTACAAAATTCTCGATAACCGCCACCTATTTATCCGTCAGTCGGCTCACCTATTCATAAGAGTCCCTATCCATCTTTTCTTGATATTGCTCGTAGGCGTATTAGACCAGCTTGCCCTTGTTTGTCAGAAAAATCGGCTGTCGCGAAACACTTCAGTTAGATTTCTCGCTTTGCCATGCCTTTATTGGGCCGTATGAAACAAGCTTATCGGCCGCAATAATACACATTCGCCTGACTCCTTTTGTTCCGCAAATGATCTTTATTGTTTCGCAAATGATATTATTCGAAAGGCCCTTATGGTGTTTTTAAACAAAATTCAAACGATGCAGTTAGCAGTTAGCGGTTAACATTATAAAAGGAACTGCAAGCACGGCTAAAAACGGATTGCACAGGTCAAATTTGACAGCGCCCCCCTTTTTTAATCCGCACCCCTGTTGCAAAGGCGCACCGGTTTTACCTCGAGCTGGAGAAACACAGGATGACAACCAGTATTCACTCGCCCAATACCCCATATCCGTCCATGGCGGCATTATTTGATCTGTTGGTTGCACCGGTCAGATGGGCTGTTCTGGAAGCCGCCATGGCGCTTGGCATGGCCGACATTCTTAATGAGACATCGAATGTGGATGAAATCGCCGCAAGAATCGGCATACAGACCGACACCGCCGGCCTTGTTTACTTTCTGGACGCCATGGTGGCGCTCGGGCTGGCCGATAAAGAAAACCGGAAATACAGCAATACAGACTTCGGAGCCCATTTCCTCGATAGCAAGAGTCCGGTTTTCATGGGCGGTCTGTTAACAAACATGAAAGCCATGCAGCATAAGAATCTTTCAAAAATTGTGGACATTGTGAAAAACGGCCCGCCAGCGGTGCCGCAGACAGAAGCCTTGCAAAACGAATCCAAGTGGGAACGGGCCACCGCTCATCTGGCAGCCTATCAGCGGGCGGGCATGGGGGCCATTTGTGCGGATCTGCTTGAAACGCTCCCGGAGTTTGGCAATGTGAAAAAAATTCTGGATCTGGGCGGCGGCCCCGGGCTTATCGGTGCCGAGATTCTGCGCCGCCGTCCCGAGGCAACAGGCGTGCTGCTGGATCTGCCGGCCATCATACGTCTGGCTGAAAAGGAGCTGAAAAAAGAAGGCATGGCCGACAGGATTTCCTGTATCGCCGGTGATTACAATGAGACGCCCCTGGGCAGCGGCTATGACCTGATCTGGGCCAGCCACAACCTTTATTACGTCAAAGAGCGGGTTTCCTTTTTTCAGCGCGTCAAGCAGTCGCTCGCCCCCAATGGCGTTTTGGTCTGCCTGCACGAAGGATTGACCGGTGAACGGACGGCGCCGTCCAATATTGTCTTGATGCGGCTTTCCCTGTCTCTGGAAGGGCAGGATTTTTCATTTGCCAAGGGAGAAATTGCCGCCTGCCTGACGCAGGCCGGTTTTAAAGAGGTGAATTCAACGATGCTTGATTTGCCTGCGGGACAGGCTGAACTGGTTGTAGCCAGGTAAAGGGATTCAAGAGAGCGTCCATGCGAACAGTCGTCGTTACTGCACTTTGTTGTATTTTGATGGAATTTCTTCTCCTAATCGGCGGCAGACAGGCTGCGGTTGCCGCTGACAAGGCCGCCGCCTTGCGGACCGTAACCGACCTTCAGGGCAACACGGTCAAGCTTCCACCGCCAAAGGACTTGCAGCGCGTCGTGATCGTTGCGCCGCCGCTGGTCTCGACATTTGCCGCGCTTCGTATTGAGAATACCAAAATCGTTGGTACGCACAAGGTCGCCTTTGCGGATGCAAACAACCAACTGCTCGATCTGCTCTTGCCGGGATGGAAGGGTATTCCGACCGGATTTCTCACCGGTTTTCAGTCAAACGCCGAAGAACTGCTCAAGCTCGAACCGGACGCCATCCTTGTATATGGAAAATTTCAGCGAGAAGGACTTCAGGGATTACCCGTTCCGGTCCTGGATTTTTATATCGACAACCAGGATAACGAAGTCTGGTCCGTGGCCATAGAAACCCTTATGCGGGAGATATTTACTGCCAGCGGTGGCACGCTTTCTTTGCAGAAGGAGTGGGATCAGGCGAAAAAAAAGGCGACCGCTCTTTTGTCCAACAGAAAAGGCCCTAAGAAGAAGGGCTTGATGATTATGTCCAATACGGGAGACAAGGTGACGGTTCGGGGCATCGGATCATACGGTGACGACTGGCTGAACAAAAGCGGTCTTGTCAATGCCGCCGATATCAAGGGCGACAACAGGGAAGTTTCCATGGAGCAGCTCTTGGCCTGGAACCCGGATGTTATCTATGTGTTCCGGGGAATTCCCGCCTCCAGATACTTAAATGGCAGTATTCCCGGCCAGAACTGGCACCCCATCACGGCGGTTCGCAAAGGGGCAGTCCATGACATGCCGTTGGGGCTCATGAATTGGGGGGCGCCCCATGCCGATTCACCGTTAACGCTTTTGTGGCTGATCGCAAAAAACTATCCGGACCTGATTAGTCGTGCTGAGTTCAAGAAAGAGATGAGGGCCTATTATTCCCGTCGATACAACATCACCCTTTCTGATCACCTCATGCAATCCATCCTGCATCCCCATGCCAAGTAAAAAAAACGAAAAAAATTACCGGCTGATCTATGCAATGCTGGTCATCTGCCTGCTGTCACTGATGTTTCTGTCCCTTTTCATGGGCAGGTACGCGGTGCCCCCGAAAGCGGTGGTATCGATTCTGCTGGATAAAATCCTCGGCATCACAGCCGATTGTACCGCAGCGACGGTGGTCTGGAATATACGCATGCCCCGGGTTCTGCTCTGTGTGATGGTCGGCGCCGGGTTATCTGTTGCCGGGGCATCGTTTCAGGGCATTTTCCAGAATCCGCTGGTCAGTCCTGATATCCTGGGCGTCAGCGCCGGGGCCGGGTTCGGTGCTGCGCTGGGGATTCTGTTAACCTCCGGGGGCACGGGCATTACCGCGGTATTGGCCTTTGGATTCGGCCTGCTGAGCGTCCTTTGTGCCTACACCATTTCCAAAATAAAAAAAATGTCCTCGCCGGTATCTCTGGTGCTGGCCGGCTTGATTGTCGGGTTTTTCTTCAATGCACTGATATCACTGGTCAAGCTTGTTGCCGACACGGATTCCCAGCTGCCGGCCATCACGTACTGGCTGATGGGCAGCTTTGCCAACACCACCTTTGCCGAACTGGCCGTTGTTGGCCCCCTGATTGGTGGCGCAACGGTGACACTTCTTCTCCTGCGGTGGCGGATGAATATACTCTCCATGGGCGATGAGGAGGCCTTTTCGCTGGGCATCCATCCAAGGCGCCTGCGATTCAGTATCATTGCCCTGGCAACGGTCGTCACGGCGGCAAGCGTGATGGTGTCCGGCATTATCGGCTGGGTCGGCCTGATCATTCCCAACGTCTGCCGGATGGTTGTGGGCGCCGATCACAAGCATCTTCTTCCGGCGGCGTTTTTCATGGGCGGCATTTTTCTCATCATCATTGATTTTATTGCCCGGGTGGCCACGGTGGCGGAGATTCCCATCGGCATCTTGACCGCCATTGCCGGGGTGCCGCTGTTTATCTATGTGTACAGATATTCCGGTTGGGGAAGCTGATGAAGGTTGAGGTTAGAAACGGTCACTTCAGTTACTCACGGGAAGAAGAGATCCTGAAGGGAATTTCTTTCACCCTGCCGTCCGCGCAGATCCTGACCATCCTTGGCCAGAACGGGATCGGTAAAACCACCCTGCTCAAATGCCTCTTGGGTATTCTGCCGTGGCAACAGGGGCAGACCCTGATTGACGGTGAGCAGATGAATTACAAAAAGCACATGCGCCGCATCGGCTATGTCCCCCAGGCGTACAAATTCGTATTCCCCTACTGCGTTGAAGATACGGTCATGATGGGCTTGGCCGGCAATATCGGTTTGTTTTCCATCCCCAGCCGGAAAGACAGGCAAAAAGTACATCAGACCCTGGCTGAAGTCGGCATCGCGCATTTGAAGAAAAGGCTCTGCTCCCAACTGAGCGGCGGCCAGCTGCAACTGGTGTTTATGGCGCGGGGGCTGGTGAAAGACCCTGAGCTGATGATCCTGGATGAGCCGGAATCGCACCTGGACTACAAAAATCAAATCCGGGTCCTGAAGATGCTGGAAAAGCTGGCCAAAGAACGCGGAATCTCGTGCATCATCAACACCCATTACCCTGAGCATGCCTTGCGGATCTCCGATTTGACGCTTATGCAGGGGCGTACGGCATCCGAAGAAAAGACCTACATTTGCGGACCGACTGCGAAGATCATCACTGAAGCGACCATCAGGTCGTTTTTTGAGGTCGAATCGAAAATCATTACTGTTGAGAAGGACGCGACAACAACATTCAAAGCGCTTGTTGTCATGGAATAATAGGGTTGGGCTACAAGGATCTTTATGAGGAGAAAAGCACATGGACAATGAATCAAAGGCAACGGGATTGCGCAGAAACGGTTACCGAAGGCGATTTTGCTTTAAGTCAATGGTGGTCATCATGGCCGTGTTTTGCTGTCAGCCGGTATGGGCCCAGGGTGATACAGCGGTTGATAAAAAGAGCAAGTCCGGTGCGCATATCGGCGATATCACCATTACCGCCACCAAGATGGCCACAACGGTTGACAACATTCCAACCAATATCGCGGTCATATCCCGTGAGAAACTGGAGCAGTATCCCGGGCATTACAATGCGCTCACCGTGCTGCGGGACATGAATATACCGGGCATGTATTTTGTCGGCACAGACAGGGGATCGACCAGTGGCGATATCTCGATGAGCAGCCGCGGCGGCGAAGTGTCGAACTGGGCCATGAAGGTAATGATCAACGGCATCGAGTTTAATCCGGGAATTGGATACGTGCGCTCCGGCAGCCTGGCCATCCACGATATCGAACGCATCGAAATCACCAAAACGCCGTCGGCCGAGTATGGAGACCAGGCCATCGGCGGTGTGATCAATATCATCACCCGAACAGCCAACAAACCGGTGGAGGCCAGCGCGGGTCTGGCGTTCAGCAGCCTGGGCGGCGGCAACGGGTATAGTGTCATCAATGGCGTTAAAGAGAAATGGCAATACTATATCGATGCATCTGCCGTACGCGAGGACGCGTATCAGGATGGCGGCTATCTCCATGGCGATAACGTTTATGCCATGACGCGATACGCCGTAAGTGATGATGCCGACATTTCCTTGCATGGATCTTTCCGCGACTCAAAGGGAAATTTTACACAAGCGCTGACCCGGCAGCAGTTCGAGGAAGATCCTTCCCAAAATCCGATTACCGGCGCTGATTATCACAACGAGACCGAAGGCATTTTGGGCGCCCTGGTGTACACCCAGCAGCTGGGACCGCATACACTCATGGCCAAAGCAGAAATGGAAGACACCAATTTTCAATTATATTGGGGAGCTTATGTTGACCAGGAGGGGTGGCAGGCGCACCCGGAGGTGAATGTGACCTTGAACCACGATATTGCCGGGATGGTCAACAAGCTTGTTGTCGGCGGGGAGTATCGCTACCACGATATGACGGCAAAAAGATATATGGCAACCAGTTTTTACGATATCGGGGAGATTAACAGAGACTTTTCACGCAAAGATATCAGTTATGCGGGGTATCTGCAGGATGAGCTGTGCATGACTGACAGGCTGACGGTTAGCGCCGGTCTTCGCTATGACTATTTTGATCTGGAGCAGGTCGCCAATATCGCCAGCAGCGATTCCTGGGATCAGGCCAAAGGCGACGTCAGCCCCAAGATCGGCTTTACCTATCAAGCCAGCAAAGCAGTGAACCTGTTTGCAGGGCTCAACAGCGGAATAAAAAGTCCGGTCAGGCTACCGATGTGGTACACGAACGGTGAGCTGGATCCGGAAAGGCTCTGGGCTTATGAAGCGGGTTTACGCGGCAATATCTCCAGCTGGCTGGACTACAACGTTGCCCTTTTCTGGCAGGATGTCACCGATAAATTCGTTCGATCCGGATCGGATTTGAGTGCGCAATACGAAAACGCCGGCGAAACCACCGCAAAAGGGGTCGAGGTCGGCGCCAATGCAAGATTGCCCCACGGCTTCTATGCCTCGACCAGCTTTACCTGGCAGCAATCCGAGTTTGATGAATTTGTCAGCCGGGGCGTTGATTATTCCGGGAATAAGTTGACCGGCGTGCCGGATATCATGTTTGCCTTCAAACTGGGTTTTCGCGATGAGATGTTGGGCGATATTTCCCTGAATCCCGTGTATACGGGAAAGCGGTATTTCAACTATGCCAATACCACCGAAGAAGATGGGTTTTGGATTCTCAATGCAAGATACGCAAAACAGATCGGCGCAGCCGAATTGTACCTTGTGGCCAACAATGTTTTTGGTGAAGATGCGGTTGGCAGCGGCAGCGGTAATCCCGGTGATGAATCTCTCTATCCATTGCCGGGGTTCAATGCGATCTTTGGTTTGAATGTGCGTTTTTAGACCGCTTGCGCAGCCGATGCTTTTTTTCAAGCGCACGAGCGAAAATCCCTGGGCGGCTTTCCATAGACTTGGTGGAAACAGTGACAAAAATGGCTGGAGGAGCAGAAGCCGGCCGCATGAGCGATGTCGGTGATGGGCATGTCTGTCTGGCACAACCACTGGCTTGCCCGGCGCAGCCGCTCCCGGCGAATATATTCGAACACGGTGCAGCCATGCACCTTTTTAAACAGGCGGTTGAGTTTGGTACGATTTACGCCCGCCATCCTGGCCAGGCTGGAAAGGTTGAAATCGCGACCGATGTCCGATGCAATGTACGCCGCCAGCTCGCGCACCCGATCGTTTTCTCTGGTGCCAATCGCAGCGTTTCGATCGAGAAAAATGTCGCAGATCAGATCGATGGCATGGGCCTGGGCCAGCAGGCACTCGGTGGCACTGTTCATCCGGTTGTGGTGGATTTTCTCAAGAATCACACTTGTTGACGGTGAATTGCCGCGAATCAGGGGCACATGTCCGCGCCTGAGTCCATTGGGCAGGGCAAGATCCAGGTCGCTGCAGATACTGGCCAGCCGCTCATCACCGACTCTGACGACCAGGGCTTCCATGGTTTGATGGGCTGGTGTCTCCCGCCGAATCAGGTCACCGCCATCAACATACGCACACACCTCACCGGCATGCATTTCCACCCAGGAAGGGCAGCCGGCAATGCGGATGCGCGTGCTGCCGCGGAGCATAAAAACAAAGGCCGTGGAATGGGTTGGCGGTTCAAAACGGGAACGAAAGGGCTGGGGTGAGCATAAATAGCTCTGGGTTAAAAAAAAATCGTCATCCAGTCGCCGGCGCCGGATATACCCTTCTCCAGCATCATTTTTCAAGCGCCAGTCAAAACGTGTTCCGGGAAAAGCTGCAGCTTCAGGCTGAGTAAAGTTTTTCGTAATCATCGTGTGCCCCCCGATCGGACAAAACAAAAATCCCGGGCCCAATGTGGACCCGGGATGCCGTTTTCAATCCCGTACAGATCAATTGTAATCCGGCAAAACGATATAGTTTCCGATAGGTTTTGCCATGTGAATCATGGCAGGTCTTCTGACTTCACTCACCTTGGACAACCTTCCCATTCACTTTTTTTAAAAATGAACAGTGGCCAACACTTGCCCAAGGTTCGCCTTCTGTAAATGATCGAAAGCATGAGTGTTACAGCGGCGGATCCGTTCCCGATTCTCACGGAATTCCCTATCAAGTCCCATCGGACACCGATGATTCATCTTTCATATGTTAGGCGATGGTTTATTGAATGAAAACCAATCTGTCAAGATAATAAGATCGAATGACACCCGGACCGGGGCTGTGGTTAAAGCATCGGCTCGGAATCAATTTCTTCGTAAGCTTCGAGAACGAATCGCGGGGTACACACAACCAAAAAAACAAGATCCGTGTCTCCGGTGTTGGTAATTTTCTGGGAACTCGCAGGAGTCACCATCACCATATCCCCGGGGCCGACTGGCTGTGCTGGAAGCCCATCTATCTCAACCAGACCGCCGCCTTCGAGAATGGTATAACGCTCGGTGATACCATGCAGACGATGTAGCTGGGTCGCCATGCCGGGGGTAATCCGCGCCCGAGCAATGGAGGCGTCGGGATCATCCGGTATGTTGTACAGCTCGAGAATATAACATCCTTCGGCAAAATAAAATTCGCCGTTCGGGTTGACCTTGAAAATAGTTGACGACATAATTATCTCATTAATTTGCAATAGATGAATGGCGCATCGAATACAACAAAAAGCGTTTTTTGGCAATCATTTAGGGGTTCACAGGTTCTCCCACTCACATTACAACCGACCGCTTCGAACAACAATGTGCTTGACTTTCAACTCAGGTACCGCCAACAGTTGTTTGCCCATATACCCATTGTCTTTTGTGGAATCAACAATTTTAACGACAGCCTGAGAGGATAAGAACTTGCTCAAATGGGGCATGATTCCAAAAAGATCGCCCTTGGCGCCAAAGTGGGATTTGGAAAAATCGGCGCATAGGCATCCTTGTCAATGGCAATGATGTGGTTCGTTTTACGGCGAGCTTAAACGACAAATACCTTGCCGGGATTTTTTAGGGTATGGTCATCGTTCATGTAGTTTGGCCGGCTTCCGTTTCTCATTATGGCGTCGAAACCTTCCGGATCATAAGGCTCGATCCGAACCTCCGGTGATTGATCGGGTCCGGTCTCCTCGCACAATTCAATGTGGCGCTCGAGTTTGGTGATGGAGAACGACACCAGTTCCTTTAAAAATCCAAAGGCGTGCCGCATCTGGTGGAAGCCGTATTTTTTCATGAGGGCGTACCCGTTCACCGCGTCCTGTTCGGCGCGTATGCCGGGAGAATCCTCATTGGTGGTACATGCGCTGTGGATGGACGGCAAATCCAGCTTGCGGCAGATGGCGCTCATCAGCAGGTTAGCCACATTGTGGGAAATCAGCCCCAGATCGACCGCGTAGTTTTTCTGCAGATTGGCAATGGACGGGAGCCCCGAATGCACGCAGGTGATACCGGGGTTTACCAGCTGCGTCAGGGTCAGTCCAAACAGCGCTTCGGCGTGGGTCAGCGTCAACAGCCCGGACATGGAATAAGGGGCCGATAGCCCGGCCATTGGCATGGTGGACACATAAATGGGAAGTCCTTTGCGCACACAGGACAAAAAAGGCCTTTCCATCTCCGGCATCACATTCAGCGGGCTGTTGATCAGCGAGAACTGAACGGTGATGTTCCCGCGTTGGTTGTGAATTTCCTCGGTGCGCGCAATGCCGGCGTCGGTAACCGCGGCCACATAAAGGGGCTTCTGGCAATGGGCCACCAAAACGTCCATGACCTTGACTTCCTGCTTGGGAATCAGAACACCGCGGGCCATGAAGTTGACCACACTCGCCTGGTCAACAATGGTGGCAATGCGGGCCAGATGGTCGAAGGTTGGGGCGACCAGCTCGCCGCTTTTATCGTCGAAGACAAAAGGGGCCGTCCCCCCCACGCCGAATGAATTTTCAGGGATCCAGTATTGATCTCGCTTGGGCACCGTAACCAGCGCCTGCTCGACAAGCGGCGCGAGCACATGCAGGTGGCCGGTGGCATCGTCGACAGCCGCCAGGCCGGTTTGCTCGAAAATTCGTCTGATTTCAGGTGCATCGCATCTGACCCCAACCTCTTCCAAAACGCGGAGGGCATCCAGATGGATTTGGTCCAGCATCACCGGATCGATCAGTTGATCTTGTTGGTGGAATGGTTGATCATTCATTGTTGACTCCTTTTTTATGCTGGATATCGGTCGCCAGGGAATACAACATAAGGATCAAGACGCTCAATCCGCAAGGTGAAAGCAATACGAATCAACGTGGCGATAACGCCGATTCGATTCAGTAGCGCTGTACGCATTAGCCTTCGTCAGGTGCGTTTCTCAATGCGGATTGTCGGCCAGAATCTTCTGCAGCCCGGGATGGAGTTGGGGAAGGCAATCCTTCCAGTCCCCGGGCAACGGCTGCAGGTCAATGCCGGGAAAGGAGCGCTGGACAAAGCCGTGGAAGAACCGGCCCATCTCAGCCATGATTTTCAAGTAACGGGGTACGCAGGCACAGATCTCCCTGGAGACCGTGTCGCGGTTTTCCCATAGCGTCTCCAGGGAGCTCAGCAGATGATCGCCCAGGTTGGCGTCGTTGGTGGACAGGTAGTAGTCGTCCAGGTGGCCGCACTCCTGAAAGATGTTGTAAAGCCGCTCGTCCATGGAGACCGCTATCGAGGGAACTCCGCCGGTCATGGAGAGAACCCGGGCGTGGTAGCGCGAGGTGACCAGCATGCTCAGTGAGTGCAACACGGCGGTGAGTTGGTAGCCGTCATAGATTCGTGAGGTGAAGATCTTTGCCGGAAGCCCCAGGGCATTGCAAAGGTCGGTGCAGGGTTCCAGGTCGATAGCCTCCATACCAACGGGTATCACGTGCACATCGTGCTTCTTCCTGAAACGGTCGACGGCATCGGCGATGCCCTTGATGTAGTTCCAGTACAGCCGGTTACGATCCTTCGAAGAGGAGAAAAAATACCATTTTTCGTAGTGGTGGCCCCAGTTGCGGGTGACTGCCGAGCGAGCCAGGCGGGTAAGCGACGGCTTGACCGGCCAGTAGAACGGGTTGACCACCGCCACACCCAGAAGCGGCTTTTTCCCGTTCCATCCGGTCTTGTCGGCGATCTCCTGCCTGGCCCAGGCCGCAATCGCCGGGAGGAAACGGCCAGGCGGTGTCGGTGCCCAGGTGTCCCTTAAGGCCCATTGCGCTGATAATCTTCAGTGACGGCTCGGTCCGGGCGATGAAGTAGGTTTCCGAGCAAAGCTTTCCGGCAACCGCCTGGACCATCTTGTCCATGGCACCGGCCTCTGAGCCGTAGGCGATGCACGGATTGCTTTAGGATTAAAAAGTCACCTTCAATCCGCCGAAAGTGCTGATCCCTGCCATGGGGTATCCGTCGCTTTCCTTATAATCCTCATCCAGAATATTGTCGACAGCCAGAATCGCATCACATTTGATCCTGTCCTTTTTCAGGAAAGTGTAGATGGCGTAAAAGTTGAGCAATGAATAAGATCCCAGGGTTTCCACTTCTCCTTCGGCAAACCGGTCCCGGTCGCCGATGTGGTTTAGGGCGAGTTTCATCATCAACCGATCCATGCGGTAATCCAGTCCCAAATTATACATGATTGCCGGCACATCGGGCAGTTGATTGCCCAATACGTTTTCCGTATCGTAAGGATCGCCGGATTTTTCCCCATCCTGCCAGGTGAAATTCGCCCAGGCCCGCAAATTCTTTAAAATATCGACGGACAGCTCGGACTCACAGCCCTTGATGGTCACATCATCAATATTGTATACGACTTGGCCATAACCACGAACGGAGGTCGAGGTGATATAGTGTTCAATGTCATAGTAGTATCCCCGCAACGTAAGCAGAACCCTTGAAAACAGCCGCTGCTCAAGGCCCACTTCATATTGCACAGCTTCCTCGGGCTCCAGTGTCGTATTAAAAAACTGGGTCCCTTTGTTCAAATACCACCAGAAACTTTCAGGCGATGTGGGATACCGGTGAACAATCCCCAAACGCGCGGATATGGACCCGCCTTTCCATGGCCGCCAGGACAACGCCCCCCGTGGATCCAGATGGTTTTCATCGATCACGTCTTCTTCGGTTTCCCAGTCAAACCCGAAGGCCTCCGGGTCCACTGCATCGGTTTTAAACCATTCCTGACGCAGTCCCAATTCCAGTTCCCAATTCGGATGAAACGTCCAGGTGTCCTGGAGATAGAGCGCCGTGTATTTTTTATTCCGGGGCTGGCCTTTGAAACCCTCTGCAATATAGTAGTATCTCTCAACCATGGATTCATCAAAATAATTCATATTGATATAAGGCACGGCTTGATCTCCCCACCCGTATTGCTTGTGCTCGCCGCCCCACTCCAC
The DNA here is from genome assembly GCF_048565275.1 of Desulfosarcina variabilis str. Montpellier. NCBI lineage: Bacteria > Pseudomonadati > Thermodesulfobacteriota > Desulfobacteria > Desulfobacterales > Desulfosarcinaceae > Desulfosarcina > Desulfosarcina variabilis. Next base: position 6,988,931 of record NZ_CP159846.1, read on the forward strand.
ATGGTGGTTTTGCACCTGATGATCCGCACCCAGGGTGATCAGCCAGTTATTGTCCTCGATGTCCGTCTCTCGCTCATATATTTTGTTGTGCGGTGCTTCAATGTCGAAATAATATTCCGTTCTTTTCCGGTTCCACAGTCGGAAGTCAAGCTTTATACCGCCGTTGGTCAACTTTTTGCCTAAAAAGGCGGACACCGCATTACTGGTGTCATTTTTGTAGGAATCATCACCCGCTGTTCCAGTCATCCGCGTTCCAGGCCCCCCCAGTGATCCGCCGTCCGCTACGGGGTAATCACTGTCATAATAGGAGCTTTCCGGATCATTTTCCACAATCAGTCCAGCTTCGGCATCCGAGTATTCGAACCCCGCTCCGAGTTCCCAATCATTAGGCAAATCCAGCCCGATTTTCATATTGATGTTATTTCTGTCATTATAATTGTTGCGCAGATACCCGTTGGTTTCAAAATGGCTCCCGTCGATGGTCCACCAGAAATGGCCGAATCCAGCGCGGTGACTGAGCCGGGTGTCCCAGGTATCGAACTTTCCGTAGGTTGAACTGACACTGGTTCGGGGATCATCGGACGGCTTTTTGGTGACGATGTCGATAACACCGCCCAAGGTATTGCCGTATTTGGCTGAAACCGCTCCTCTTTGGATTTCGATTTTCTCTACATCATCGGCGGAAACAGCATCCCAGTTCATCTGGTCCCCGCCATAACTGCCGTCTAAATTGATAGGCACCCCGTCCTTTTCAATCAACAGTCTGGACTCGTCAAACCCTCTCATCCGGACATTGTTACCCGTTGTTGGTGTGGTTCGCCGAAACTGAATACCGGCCTCGTTTCTCAGTGCATCCTAAACCGAACTACTCAAAGAAGGACGGCCGACATCTTCTTCGGAAACCACCGTCTTCTTATATTCCGGTACTGCCTCCCCTTCTTCGCTTACGATAATGTTTTCCAGCTTGTAATTTTCATCATTTTCCTGCTCCGCCCTGGTTTCTATTGGCAACGGCAGAACCAGCGCAATTCCCAGCAGCAAGCCCAATATACGTCTCATCTTCATCCTCTTCCTCCTCCGCTTCTGCGAGGTTTCTCTTTAAAACTTCGTTAACGACCATGTGCACCCCCATGTTGCAACACTGGGGGGTACTTGCCCCTTCCCAAAATATATTTTCGGATCGGACAAAAAAAGGCCACCAAGACATGTTCCTTTTTGGGAACGATGACCTTCGTGGCCTGATTATTTCCTTCCTGCGCCCTTACCAAGGCGTTGTCGATTATATCTCAGGAAGTATTCCTGAAAGTATAACCCGATTGCGATAAATTACCAAAATTTCTGTTTTGTCTCTATTACCAAGGGTTTTATGATACCGCGTTCACAAACCACCCCTTCCGCCATGCACACCCGTTCGCTAGGCGTCAATTAAAAAACATGACTCATGGCTTCCCCAATGCATAGAACAGGATTGCTTGCTCCTTTCTTGATCTTCGCAACCGCGGCCCGGGTGATATTAGCCTGTTCAGCCAATTCTTTAGCTGTGATACCCTATTTTTTTCTTAATGTGCGAATAATCGAAAAATTAGAATTGTTCACGGCCCCTCCGCATTTGCGCGTTTTGTAAATAATAATTTGCAGCATGTCAATTATATTATTCAGAATTAAATTATTTTTTTTCAAAACGATAACTTAAAAAATCTCCCACGTAGATCATGTATTCAAACGGGGATTTTCACCTTTGAGCCGATTGACAATGTTACCAATGGAACCGATGATCACCCTTTCCTTGTCGCGGTATCCGGCATGCTGAACGATGGCGACCGGCGTGTCCTGTGGATAATGGATGCTGAGTTTCTTGATCACTTTTTCGATGTCCGTAAACATGGTGAAAAAGGCCATGGTAGCCTGGTGTCTGGCCAGGCTTTCAATATTGTCGGGACCGTCGTACGCATCCTCCCGTCCGAAGGTTGCCGTCAGAATCACCGAATGGGCGGCCTGCCCGTAGGTGATCCCTTTGCGCAGGGCGGCGTTGGCAGCGTTGAAACAACTGACACCGGGCACGATTTCGGGATTCAGATCCTTATTGCCAAACTTGATTGTTTGCTCATAATACACCTCCTGATATCCATCTTTTCGATGGGATGGTTTTGATCGACTGATTCTTTTGAATTACTCAGGATAAACAGCAACGGTGTTGTCAGATATAAAAAAAAGTCTTATCGCGCGGAAAGGCATAGCACCCGGGTTTTCCCCAAGCACATCGTGCCCACTACAGTGAGCATTTTAAAAATGGAGAGGGTAAAAATCAGTTGAGTCCCATTCCAATGACAAGGCCAATGGCAATCCCCATCCCGATAAAAATAGAACCGACAACAATTCCAACGGCTGTGTTCTTTTTGGCCAGTTCTTCAGCGGTGTTAAATGGCGTTATTTTATCGAAAATTTTGTATCCCAGAAGCATGAAAAGAATGGTAAGTGACGCGCCGCCCAATGCGTAAAGAAAATTAAGAAGAATTATGGAAATTTGCATTATTTGAGAGCCTCCCTGATATCTTTAATCTTTTTTACGTATTCAATGGTTTGGTTGCTGCTTCTGCCGGTAACCCGGGGAAGAGTAACTTCGATGGATCTCCAGAGATTCGGGTTCTTGCCTTCTCTTTTTGAAATACGCTGTGCTCTGATGATATTTCCTTTTCCGGCATTATAGGCTCCGAACATAAAGGACAGTTTGTCCTGAAAAGGACGCTTTGCTTTGAATATCAGCCATATCTGGCGGTCATAATAGATACCTGCAGCAATGTTCCAACGGGGATTATTTGCCGCCCCTTTTATTTCAGGATTTCTGGTTTTAATTTCCTTGAACGTGCGGGGCATGATCTGCATGACTCCTTTTGCGCCCACATGGGAAACCGCGTCTGATTTCAGGTGAGATTCCGCGATTGCCTGAGCTTTGAAATAGCGCCAGTCAAAACCCGGACCAAAATAGCGTTTGGTGTATTTTGAAAAATGCGGGTCGTATTTCATCACTGCGTTGAATCTTTCAAACCCAAAAGAAAGAGAGGGAAGAATAACTAAAATGAAGACAAGGATGCTTTTTTTCATTGTGAAAAATTCGATGTGCGCCTCTTAAATTTTGATTCAAATAAAATGCAGCACCCACATTTTCTGAAAATAAGATTGGCATCTTGCTCTCAAAGCGGCCGGCCACATAAACCTGTTTGCCGTGCTTGCCCCACGCTTCGGAACTTTGGGTCGGTTGAGCAGATCATTCGGCCGGCGGTGCCGCCGAAGGAGGCGGAGGAGACGTGGGCGGTGGCGGAGGCGTCGAACCCTGTGGTGGGCCTGGTGGTTGCGCTGCGGGTGCCGGCTGCATTGGTGGCGGTGCCAAAGCTGACAACGCCTTTTGGCGGGCCTTCCTTCTCCAGATCACCCAGGCAACCAGGGCGACACCGCCACCCATCAGGGAAAGGCCCAGCACCGGGCGATAGAAAATCCAGGCCACGCCCATGACCATCAGTCCGAAGAAAAACGCCAGGACAAAGGCGATTAGGCTGGTTCCCGCTTCGACCAGGTTGCCGAAAAAGGGAATCACATCGGCGAAGACCGACAGAGGTTTGAGCAGCGAGGCCAAGCCGATGAACATGAGCAATAGCCCGCCGGCGCGGATTCCCCAGGTGATCAGACGATTGTGGAAATGGGCTGTTTTAAACATGTCGGCGGCACTGTGGATTCCCGGCTGCAGGAGGCTAATGGACCCGCCGGCCGCAGTAGTATAAGGAGCAAACGATTTGCCCTGTTGGGCGGCAATCAGGCTCACCGGCCCGGGATAAACGGCGTTAAACGTGATGCGAACATCGCCGATGGCCGGATTACCCGGGTCCTGTCCACGGTAGTACCCGTTGCCATGGATCATGCCCTGTGATCCCAAAGCCGCGGGGATCGCCGTCGAGGCATCGATGGTCACCGGCACCCAATTGTCGATTTCCCGGACCAAGGCCGGGGAAAGGACGAAGGCTCCCAGCATGACGTTCGATGCATTGAGGGTTTTGGAGCCAAAGGGCATGTCGGTGGGATTTTCGTGGCCGTTGCGCCGCTTGAAGCCTGATGAACTGATTACCGACGCGGACCAGACACGAGAATAGGAATAGCTCGTCTCCTTTTTCTCGCCGCCGCCGGTCTGTTTAACCGTTCGCGTCTCCCGGTGCTCCTTCCACTGGTACATCTCCACCATGCGCTTGAGGCGCAGGGCTGTCTGGGAAACAGCAAAGGTGGCGTCGGTCAGCGTTTCATCGGTATCGGCCCTGGCGCTCAAATGAACCAGCCGTCCCTGGTTGGCCGGATCGACCTGTTCGTCCGACACGGAAACCACCGCCCCTTCCCCCTCTTTGAGGGTCTGGTAGCGTTTGACGGCCCGGCCCTCGTTCCAGAACAACAGGGGAAACGCCCCCAAAAAAAGGATTAGACCGAAAATGATACCGCATATTTTTATTCATTTCAATTTTTTTTAATCATCTGAATTTTTAGCCTATTTTTACTATTAGGTGAGTCGGCATGGATTACTTACTATAAATGCGGTTACCCTGAGGGTCCTGCCCACGGTGATTTTGTTCTGATGTAAAAATATCCGAATTAACAAAATTTTGTATGCATATATGGACAATCCCCTCTAAATGAGGTATTTAAGCAGTCATTATGACATTTCATTCAGAGGCCGTAGTGTCTGATTTAAGCGAAATCATTGTCCGTCCTGCTGTTCCGTCTGAAGAGCATCGTTTCAAACACCTGATGCAGTCCCACCATTATCTGGGATCTTTACCCAAAATCAGTGAAACTATCTGGTACATTGCCACTTGTGGTGACGCCTGGGTTGCGTTACTTACTTTTTCCGCCTCAGCTTTAAAATGCTCAGTCAGGGACCGTTGGATCGGTTGGGATCTTCGTTATCAATACGGTCGCCTAAAACTGATCACCAATAACAGTCGTTTTTTAATCCTTCCCGATTGGCATTTGCCAAACTTGGCCTCCCGGGTATTATCATTGTGCCAAAAAAGACTACCGGACGACTGGCAGAAAAGGTTTGGTCACCCTTTATTACTGCTGGAGACATTTGTCGACCCACAGCGATTTCACGGCACCATCTATAAAGCCACCAACTGGATTTATTTAGGCGAAACCAAAGGCTTCCGACGAACTCGAGAAGGTTATAGCGCCAAAGACAACTCACCGAAAATGGTTTTTGTTAAGCCGTTAACTTCCCACGCGCAAATACGATTATCTCAACCATCCCTTCATCCAGACTATCGTATCGGAGGTACTAAAATGATGCTCACGGCACAGCATATGCGAACCTTACCAGACTTTTTTACCGAGATTCCTGATCCGCGCCGTGCCCAAGGCCGGCGACATCGACTGACAACGATTTTGGCTATTGCCGCTGCTGCAACGCTTTGTGGGATGCACGGATACCAGGCCATTGCGGATTGGGCCAAAGACCTCGGCCAAAGAGCGCGACGCCGATTTGGTTGCCGTAAAGTTAACGGAAAGTTCCTTGTCCCTAGCCTGAGTATCATCCGTGATGTACTCATCCGCGTCGATCCCGTCCATCTTGATCGCGCATTGGGGCAGTGGAATGCAGCGCATGCACAAGATGACGAAAGCCTGGCTATCGATGGCAAAACAATGTGCAATGCGATTGATGCCGATGGATATCGCACCCATATCTTAAGCGCCATCGGGCATCAGAGTAAAAACTGCTATACCCAAAAAAAGTAGGCACTCTGCCGGGAAACGATGACACCGTAAAACGTACTAATGAAATCAATACGATCATCCCTATGTTGGATGCCATCAACATCCAAGGCAAGAACATCACCACGGATGCTTTATTGACCCAACGCAAAGTCGCCACTTACTTGGTCGAAGAACGCCACGCCCACTACCATTTTACCGTTAAAAACAATCAGCCAGGACTTTTTCAAGACATCGCCTTGTACTTTGACGATCGAGAAGAACCCGATTTTATAATTTGTGATCCGCCAGACCATGGCCGCATTGAAATCCGAAAAATCTGGATAACAACCGAACTCAACGGGTATTTAAAATTCCCTTATGTCCGGCAAGCGTTTGTCATTGAGAGAGAATCCACAACCAAAAAAACTGGCAACGTCTCTCATGACATTGCATACGGCATCACTAGTCAACCCCCGGAACAAGCATCCCCCCAAAAAGTCCTTGAAACTAATCGTGGTCACTGGAGTATCGAGAACAGTTGCCATTACATCATCGATTGGAATTTTGACGAGGACCGAAGCCGTATTCGTACCGGCTATGGCCCCGAAAACGTATCCCGCTTACGCCGTTTTGCTGTAGGGCTCATCAAATCCAAAGGGGTACGCAGTGTCTCTCAAAAAATGCAGCAACTTAATCGCAACATCCGAGCGGTATTTGACTTTCTCCGCATGACTAAAAATGCCATGCCATGCAAATTAAGCCATTAGAACAAATTTACCGTGGGGTCCTGCCCGGTGTGCTTGACATTGTGATCGTATTATGACAGAAAAGGTCGTACCATTAATGGCAATTAAATCGTTTATATGGAATAAAATTGTAATTTAAAGCTTATATTGATCGAAAAGGTAGTACCAAAAGAGTCACGGCTCGTCTGGACAATCACCATGCCGAATTTCAATTTTTCAAGGAAACGGCGGATCCCCCCCCAATCGAAATTAATAGGGTTGTCCCCGGCAATGACGATGGGGTTCGTCCAGGCATCCCTTTCCACTTCACGGTTGTGAGCGTGCGTTTTATTTCCACTGTTTTTCCAAGGAGGCATTGATGAGAAGAGATTGGTTGGCGTTGCTACTGGCAGTTGTTGTGATGGGTTCATCTTTTGGCGTGGCATTTGCCCAAGACGAGGGGGGAATTTTGGCTGCCGACAATTTCAGCAGCACGCTCACCTTTACCACGGAGTACATGTACGACGGCGTATCGATTTCCGATCAGGACCCGGCGGTCCAGGGCTCCATGGATTATTGCCATGCCGCCTCGGGCATATTCCTTGGGCTGTGGGGCTCCAGTTGGGACGACGGCGGTTACTCCAATGATATCGAACTCGGCGTGTGGGGCGGCCAGGCCGGGTCGTTGGGACCCATCGATTATGACCTGACCCTTTACTATTGGTTTTACCCCGGAGCACAAGACGACGGTTTTGAATTCGACTATTTTCAGGCCGGCATCAATGCGGGGCACACCTTCGCGGATATGGTCCTGTCGCCGACCATTACCGTCGGTTACATGTGGTCTCCGGACTTTTTCGGAGAAGAGGGCACCTACCACAAATTCAGCGGCAAGCTCGGATTCTCCCTGGTGTACGGCGTTGGCCTGGAATTCGAGGCAGCCCATGTGGACATCGAAGGCGGAGCGACCACCGGCAATGGCGGCGGCATGGATGGCGGCGACGGCTACGACTGGGAATTTTACCGCATCGGCCTATCCAAGGAACTCATCGCGAGCTTCAATGTCGACCTGAGCTACTATGTCAACAGCGAAAAAGAATATTTTGAAGCGTTCTACGGCGGTGAGGATGTGGCAGATCCACGCCTGGTGTTCACGCTTTCCAGGACATTCTGACAGACCGTCAACGTTTTGTTGCTTTTCGACGCCCCCGTGTTTTCGCTATCCTTTGCAAACACTTAACAAAGGGGAAGCCTTTTCGTTGTCGTTGTCGTAATCGAACGGTGAAAGATCGATTACGATTACGACAACGACAACGATTGGGTCGTGCGATGTTGGGCGATACTTGCGGTGCAATCTATTCTATTTTGCTCGGCCCCCGAAGGCTTCAGTTGAGGAACGAAACCCAACAGAATCATGCCCGTCTTCCCGTTCTGTATTGGGTTTCGCTTAAGCTCAACCCAACCGACAAATATCCTTAGCGCCTGTTTGAGAAGTCTGGATCAGGCCCAATAACAAGACGGAAAGTGGCTCGAAAACGGCGCCTATATTTAATATGTAAGCATTTTTAGACACTTGTAGGCGCCGTTAACGGGCCTTAGACGGATTTGTCAAGCAGGCGCTGACAGTACTTTGAGGCAGACATGTCCCTGGTAACCCAAAAAAACGGGTTCTTTCTATTGCACCATAAAAACAACCCGTGCCTGAGCGAACAGATTTGATTTTAAATTGTGCTTATAAAGTATCTCAGCATCATCGAGGGAAATTTTTGCATCAGTAAATTGATCGACATCCGTGCATTTAACAAGCATTGGATTCTTGCTTCCCCAATTCTCAAGCATGACCTTTGCCTTGTCATTATCGTTGGTAAACCCGCCACATCCACGTTCAACTAATATATTACCTAAAATTTTGGAGGGATCGAAAATAACTTGTTCCTTTTCGGTAAGGATCCGGTTGACCATGGCCGGCCGGAACTGGAATCCACGGGCATCAACGATCAGTCCGTCGTAAGGATCAGCGATGTCATTTGAGGTGGTGTCTTCAGCCTTGGCTTCTTCCTGTTTTCCCAAATCACCGCTATCATTGGCCGGAACCGCTTCCTGGGCGGGTTGATAATCCGGTTTTTTATCCTTGACCATCCGATCTTGCATGAACAGCGGCAACATGTTCTCATACATCCCTCCCCTACCCCGAATATTGATGCGCATGCACACTTCGGCATAGCGTTGCTCGGGATAATATTTCTCACCGCATTTTATGGCACCCTTTAAAAAGCCTTCAACGCTGGTCTTGATTTGATCTGACTCGAGCATGCCGTCCGCTACGGATGTCGATCCCGTGAGTGTCAAGCCCTGCAAGGCTTCCAACAAATCGCGCTGAGCCACCACTTGTGCCGCACGCGTGGCCCGGTAGCGGCTCTGCCCCTCTTCCGAGGAACTGATGACCTGAGCATAGCCCTGCTGGAAGACGCTTTCCGAATCGGTGACCGACTGCCAGTTGTCTTGGGCCCAGGCCACGTTTATTAAAAAACCAATGCATAAACCAACAACTGTAATACCTTTCATCATGGTCCGTCTCCTCGTTCGTTTAATAAATATTCATCACAGCGCTCAAACACATAACAGCATGGACAAAAAAAACAAAGTAACATTCGATGCTTTTGCATGAATGGGATTTCCGTATTTCGTTTTGGGGGTGGTTGATATTACAGACGGAAATATGAATTATTTTTGTCGGTGAAAATTCTGATTGGATTCAAAAGAGTCATGTGGCTTGTTAGGCAACCCCACCATAGCTGACAAAGACCGTCGTCATGGCAAATGTCCTTGGATTGCATATCAGGTGCTGAAGCTCGTTGAAAAATTCCTCGGTTCGTTCATCGAACTGGCCGGCCCGTTCAAGCACCTGGCGTTTGAAACTATAGACAATGGAGAAAAAGGTTTCCCGCCCGAAAGCCGTGGCGGTAATGGGAATGGGTTCGACGCCAATATTGGTTAGGCCGGCCTTATGCATATAGCCGTAAAGCTTTCTACCCACATGGCGGTCTCCACCGATTGCGGCCTGAGCGGCGGCGATTCGCTTTTCAAAAATCGCCATATCTTTTGGGGCCGGGTGAACGATATTGGTGCGATCATCCACATCCAGCACCACGACGATCCCGCCCTTGCGGGTAACCCGGCGCATTTCGCCGAGGACCGCGAGCGGGTTGGGCAGATGCTGGAACAGAAGCCGGGCATAGCTGAAATCCGCGGTGTCGTCATCCAGTGGAATTTTATCGCCGGTTCCTTTTAGAAAACGGCAACGCCCGGCAAGGCCCTGGCTTTCGACAAGAGCGCGGGCTTTATCCCTCAACAGATCTTCGGGTTCCACGCCAATCACCGAAGCTGATTTCAATCGTCTGGCAAAGAGCAGTGAGGTCACTCCCGGACCGGCGCCCAGATCCAGCACCGTCATTCCGTCCGCAAGACCGATCCGGTCGAGAACGCCGAACTCGACCGCTTCTCCAATGGAGGCCTGGGCGATCAGCCGTTTGAACTCATTTTCCTGATCCCCGAGACTGTCAAAATGGTACGATTCGATCCGGTTTTCGATTTCATTCTGATCCGGTTGCAGATATAAAAGGGGCCGTTCCACCTTGACGGTGGAGGCGTCGTCACCTGCTGTGGCATAGGCCATATCGGCGAAACGGGAGGCGATGACGTTGAGCAGTCTGCTGGCAAGCTTGAGTGCTAAGTCCGGATTGACGCGAGCCACCCGTTCCAGAAAATTATCGGGCATCAGGCAGGCCGTCGATTTTTCCAGGGCAACGATATCGGCCGTCCGACGACCAGCGCCAAGTCCACGGATTTCTCCGAACGGCTCACCGGGCTGGATGACATTGACAATCCTGGGCGCACCGGCCATCATGGCCTCCACGCCCAGGCTCCCGGATACCAGAGCGCCCATGGACGGCTCGGTTTCACCACGGCGGTAAACATACTCGCCCTCCGAAAAGGTGATTTCCGATACCTTGGTGCTGACAATTTTCATTTCTTCTTCCGAGAGCTGATCGAAAAGAAAATGCTTATGTCCGTTTCGGTCTGCCGGGGTAGTATAGGCAAGACGTGCCCACAAGTGTTGCACGTCGGTTTTGGAAAAAGCAGGTACTCTGAAGCCCGGAAACCGGGCAGCCATTTTTTGGGCCGCCTCGCCGCCGTCATTGATCTGCCTGGGACACAGGCGGGCCAGCGGGCTTCTGATCGATCTCAGATAGTCTCGATCACGGCCGCAATGCACAAGGGGGACGCGAATGCCGGCATCGATGCGAAAATTGTCCGTATAGGGGCGATAGCCCAGCTGATAATAAAACGTCACATATTGCAGGGCACAATAGCAGATGCCGATCGTGATATCTTCGTTCAGACAATAGCGGTAAAGAGCGCTGATGAGAAGTGACGCAACGGTTTTTCCCCTGGCATCGGGCGCAACGGCGAAATGGGAGTTGTAGCCGATTCTCTGTTTGTCGAAGACAGTGACCAATTCGTCCAGTTTCATATGGTGTCGAAGAAACGGCGGGAAGGTGCACTGGTCCAGAAAATTGACCCTTACACACCCCAGTATGCGGCCCGAATCGTCGACGGCGATAAAGTGCTGGCCGGTTTCGTCCAGGGTATCTTTCATGATTCGCCGGTCATGGTCCATACCGTCCATGCAGCGAGAGAATTCATCAGCCCAAACCTCGTACAAAAACCGATAAATACGCTTTTTATCCTGACTGCTTTTAGGCTGCATCACATGAATTGTCATTTGTGTGTCTCCCTGGAAAAAGGGATGGATACCCCCCTAAAAAAAATAGCGCTGAACAGGGCTCAAACGGACCGATTATACGGGTGATGCCAGCGCCTCCTTCAGCTTGGTGACAAGCTCACTGCGGGTAGTGTTTTTTGCAGCAACGTGTCGTCCTTGTTGAAACGCTTCTACTCAGGATGTGGCATTGGAGAAATAAAAGAATAAGAACTTGCTTTTTGTAAAATTAAGTATGCCTGCCAGGTCGCTTGTGTGTCAATACATTTATGATTACAAGACATTGACAAATCAGCGTATCATCCGCACTATAGATTAGTCTTAGACCAGTTGTTATGGAAGAACGCAAGAATCGGAATTAAAATCGGCTGGATGCCACTGCAGGTAAGGACGCAGGAAAAAAATGCTTCTCAAAACCTTTCGACTGGAAATCGTCAACAACCACTGCATGCCCGGAGCCATGAGCGTCAACGGCATCGCCCGGCTAGACCAGGATGTGGGCTGTGCCCTGCCGTACTTAAATGCCGTGCTCGGCGCCATCGAATATATAAAAGATCCACCCACCGCTACGTTTCGCACCCAGGGACGCCTGATCTCTGTGCGGTCCGATCAGATCACGGTTAACGCTGTACAGGATCGTGAGCAGGCCGAAAAAATTATCGATTGGATCCGCCGTGAAATCAACGACGCATGGCAAAACCGCGAAACCATCACCCCGCGCTTTAAAGGTATTGATCGCCCTCAGGTGGTGAAAATACTAAAACACCTGCCCCACACCAACTGCGGCGAATGCCGCCAACCGACCTGCATGGTATTTGCCCTCAGGCTGGCCGAGGGCGCTAAAAGTGTGGATGATTGCCCGCACCTTGAAGCGGACGCCAAGGCTGCCCTGGATGGATACCTGAGCGGATTTGTTTTCGATGATTAATCAGATGTGATTTGCCGGACACGGATCACCGAACCGGTTGGAAACGCTTCCTTTGCTTCGGCAATGGCGCCGAATCGCCTGCGCGTTTACATTAAAGGGTCAAATCTGCGTATCGGATTACACGTCGGCGCGACACCTGCAATAAGCCAAATCATCCTTGAACTCTATGGCAAGGCAATATAGGCTGTTTATAGGAGAGCCTTATGATGGTTTCTTTGTTGAGCACTTAACCTCCAGCAGTAAATTATTACGGCTTCATCCTTGGCGCATTGGCTCTGAAGCCCTACGACTTTTGCAATGCTGGGGTGAACCCACCATGATCGGCGCTTAAGATCGTTCGTAAAACAGAAAGGAGAAAATATGTCTTGGTTGAAAAAAAAATGTGTCATCGTACCCACCGATTTCTCCGAATACAGTTTTCGGGCGTTGGATGTAGCCAAGGAATTTGTTGAGCAAAACGCCAATTTGCATTTCATTCACGTCACCCGGCCTTGGAATGAGCATGAAATTGGAGGCAGCTGGGGTCAGGAAACCGAAGAAGAACGAATTCATTCGCTCGAAAAACATTTGCAGGATAAATTACAGGATGCCGAATACAAAGATGTTCAAATTGCGATTCGCATGGGAAGCCCGGCATCGGAAATTATCGGTTATGCCGAAACGGCTGGCGCTGAATTAATTGTCATGCCCTCCCATGGAAGGACCGGGTTGAAGCACTTTGCCCTGGGCTCGGTTGCCGAAAGGGTCGTCCGTCGGGCCCATTGTCCGGTACTGGTGCTAAGGGAAAAAAAAGGCAAAGCGGGAAAGACCAAAAAAATCATCTCTTATGACTGACCGGAAACGCGGCCAAGCGCTCCCACGTGAAGCAAAAGCCTCAGCCCTGGCCGTCGGCATGTTTTTCCAGCGTCGACATTGAGGCAGTGGATCAGGTTCCGAACCACTTTTCTTTGATCTGCTGGTACAAGCCCTCTTCCATCAATTTTAGAAGGGCGACGTTCACCTTGTCGCGATAGGGACTGCGCACCGGCATGGCGATGCCGTAATTCTTTTCCTGAAACATCAAGCCCACCACATGCACTTGACCTCTGCCCTTTTTAGCGGCGTAATGTTGCAGTACCGGGGCATCGTAGACCACTGCGTCAACACTGCCGGTTTCCAACGCCTTATAGGCCTGATCCACATTCTCCACCTGTTCGGCGGCGATCCCTTGGTCACCCAGGTATTCAGCGGCCGTGCTTCTGGCCACGGAGGCCACGCGCTTGCCGAATAGATCCTGGGGCTCATTGATTGTGCCATACAGCTCCTGGACGGTTGCTGTGGTGGTCACGCTGGCGGTAAAATAAGCAAAAACGAAATAGCCGGACAGGATCCATACAATACCGAAAAGCCGTCCAACCGCCCCCTTGGGCGTCTTGTCGCCATAGCCGACGGTGGTCACCGTCACCACGGCCCACCAGACGGACTGCCAAATCCCCTGCGGGTAGCGGCGTGGGAATTGCGGATTACCCTTGCGCTCGAGGATCCATATGACGTGCGCAGCGATCATCAATACGATCAGAAAGAGCCCCACGGCATAAATCACCTCGGAGGAGAACAGAACCGAGCGAACTTTGGAAAACACCTCCCCGAGCACCGATCCGGTTCCTTCCCGCACCATGATTTGGAGTCCGGACGTATAGTAGGCATGAGAAAAGTCAAGCATCTTCTCACGATCAGAAGTAATACCGATGCCGGCCACGGCCACATCGGCGGCACCCCGTTTGACATCGTCGAGAAGCTTGGCGATGGTGTTGACGCCGTAGATCGTATAGTCGATGCCGAGCATCCGGGCGATCTGGCACCACAATTCGATGCTGAAGCCCTCGTAACGGCCGTTACGATAGACCACAAACGGCTCGGCCCGCAAGGTCACCACCCGCAAAGGAGACGCGACGGCGGTTTCAGGCGACTCGCTGTCGGCAAGCTGCCTATTCGGTGCAATGCGCTGCATCGCCCGGGCCGCTTGCAGCCATCCCGTTACCGTTTGGCGGTGGTCGGCGATCCACTCGCGGGCATGGCGCCGGATATCGTCATAGGTATTCTCACCGCCGATCATGCGGGCATTCTGACGAGAGATGTGTTTGAGGGGAATCTTTACCGATTCTAACAGCCGCCACACATCGGGATGGCGTTCGAGGAAGTCGGCGTTGGCCACCGCGCGAATATCGTTGGGGGGAAATCCCAAAGCACACGGATCGGAGGGGCAACCGGGAACCCTTTCGACCACGCTATTCGGCTCGCGTTCCTTTTGTGCGGCGGGCAAACTGGCAAACGGCACCTGCAACCAGATCACATCCCGCCCCGGCACCAGCTTGCCCACCGTCCAGTTGGGGGTCCAGGTATAAAACAGCACCGATTCACCCGCCCGATAGCGGGCGATGGTATCGTCCATCAACGGCGAGTAGTCACCCTGGACGTGGCTCACTGCCTCGCGCAGGGCGTAGGCATCCAGGTGGTGGTCTACCACCCGTTCGCAGCCCCATCCGGCATTGCAGCCGATCAGATCCGCCCGGCCGTCGCCGTCTCGATCGAAGGCGGCGGCCACATTCGGCTTTCTCAAATCGGCGAAGCTGTTGATATTCAGCGCCTCGGCGGTGCGCTTGTCCACCAGATAGCCCTGTAGCGCGCCGGCCTTGACTTCGTACCCCACCGGCACGACCCTGCCGCGGACGGCCTCCTCCTGCAAAAACGCATTATGGCTCGGGAACCAGCCATTGGCCCACAAATCGACCTCGCCCCTTGCCGCGGCCTGGTAAAATGCACGGTTTTCCATGGTCTGTGGGGGGGCGACCGCGTACCCCAGCCCCTCGAGCAGGGCGAGAAGGATTTCGGTCTGGAACCAGCCGGTATCCCAGGTGGCCCGGGCCAAGGTGATGGTCTCGACCGGGGCGTTGGTGATTTCAGGAGCGGTTGGACGCGCTTTCGTCGCCATTGGGCCGTCGGCTCCGAAACCGACGTCCGGCATAAGCATCAAGCCCAGCCCACCCCATATCCAGCAAAGCGACGCAATCAAATGGCGGACGGCCCAGCGGTATCGCGGATGTTTCACTGCACCCAGGTCTCGATCTGTTGTGGATGAAAGCGCATGTACCGCAGGGCTTTTTCTCCAGGAAACGCGCCCTCGTCCTCCTTGATCCAGATCATCAACTGCTCCAATTGTTCAGGCGTCCAATTGAATTGATCGAGAAAGCGGTACACCCGGGGCATGTCGGCCTTGAGACCTTTGCGGACAATGGTGCGGATCTCCTCCTTGGTGCCATAAATATTCTTGGGATCGTCGAGAAAGCGGAGTTTCCAGCGCCCGAACATCCAGTGGGGTTCCCAACCGGTAACGACGATCCAGCGTTGTTTGCGAATGGCATTGGAAAGCTCGGCGGTCATGGACACTTCGCTGCCCTTGATCAGTTCGAAGTTGTGAAGGCCGTAGGCCCGCATCGCCTCCCGGGTTTTCTGCATGATACCGGCCTCCGGATCGATGCCGATGATGCGGCGATGAAATTTGTCCGGGTAGGCTTTCAGATCGGCGATGGAAACCGCCTTGATGTAGGGTTGGTTGCGTTGCCCGGAGGCCGCGGTTTGCCGGCCGACGGCAATGTCGGGTACCACCAGGCCGATTTGGGTGCCGACCAGGTTCGGGCCCAGGTCCTCGATCCGGTCTTTGTACTGGTCGTAAAAATGGGCGTGCGTCGTTGGCAGCCACCCCGCAACCATGCCGTCCACCGTGCCTTCGGCCACCGCCTGCCACATCTTATCCGCCGTCATGGGTATGATTTCACATGCATACCCGAGTTTCTCCTGGATGACGGTTTTCACCATGTTAGTGGCGGCCACCGTTTCGGACCATTCCACGTAGGAAAGGCGCACGGTTTTTTGTTCCGCCATCGATTGGCCAAGCCATGGCACGATACCCAGCAACATGATCGAAATCATCAGCGGCACGATTATCACGGTTCTCTTGTCAAGCATATGATCCTCCTGTCTTGCGCCGGTACTCGAGAAAAAGCGCCGCAGTGCGGCATGCGAGTGATCCGGCGCCTTGTTTGTCATTCCTTGTTTTGCTGTCTGATCCTTGCAATACCACGGATTAATCAACACCATGCTTTTTGTAGTAGTCCACAAGTCCCTTGACCACTGCGAAACACATCAGAAACATCACGATGGCAAAGGGCAGACCGGTGCTGATGGCCGCAGTTTGCAAGGCCACCATGCCACCACCCAGCAAAAGGATGGCGGCCACGGTGCCTTCGAGAATGGCCCAGAACAACCGCTGGGGTTTGGGCGGATCCGGATTGCCGCCCGCCGTGATGATGTCGATGACCATGGAGCCCGAGTCCGAGGAGGTAACAAAGAAAAAAATCACCACTACGATGGCGAGAATGGACGTCAACCAGCTCAAAGGAAAGTTCTCAAGGAAGACAAACAGGGAGACCGGAATGTTCTCCTGGACCGCTTTGGCCATGCCGCCGCCCATGTACCGTTCAATGTAGATGGCGCTGTTGCCGAAGATCGTCATCCAGCAAAAGGTGACCGCGGTCGGCACGACCAATACGCATGTCAGGTACTCGCGCAACGTACGGCCATAGGAGACCCGGGCAATGAACATGCCCACGAACGGGCACCATGCGATCCACCATGCCCAATAGAAAATGGTCCATGAGTTCTGCCACCGGCCGCCTTCGGTGTATGTTTCGTTCCAGAACCCCAGGTTGAAAAAATTCTGGATGTAGTTGCCCAGGTTTTCGACCAGGCCGTTGAGCACAAACAAGGTTGGCCCGAGCACGAAGACAAACAGCATCAACAGCAGCGCCAGTCCGATATTGATATTGCTCAGCAGTTTGATGCCGCCTTCGAGACCACGCACCACCGACCAGGTGGCCAGGGCCGTGATGCCGGCGATCAAGATCAACTGAACCCATGGATTCTGGGGAATGCCGAACAGGTGGGCCATGCCGGCGTTGACCTGCTGCACCCCAAAAGCCAAAGAGGTGGCAACCCCGTAAAGGCAGGAAATGGTGGCCAGGATATCGATGGCGTTGCCAAAACCGCCGTAGATGCGATCTTTGAGCACTGGATAGAAGACGTTACGGATCGACAAAGGCAGTCCTTCGGTAAATCCGAAAAAAGCCAGGCCCAGGCCGATCATGGCATAGATGGCCCAGGGATGCAGTCCCCAATGGAGATAGGTCAGCTGCATGGCCATCTTGGCGCTTTCAATGGTCCCCGGTTCCGACAAGGGATTGGCCACATAGTGGAACATGGGCTCCGCCACCCCGTAAAAAAGCAGACCGATACCCATGCCGGCGCTGAACAACATGGCAAACCAGCTCATGTACCCGAATTCCGGTTTGGCATCGGCGCCGCCGATGCGCAATCGTCCCAGGGGCGAGACCAAGATACCGATGCAGGTCGCCAGGACGAAGTTCATGGTCAGCACCAAAAACCATCCGGTATAAGTGCTGATCCAGTCCTTGATCGATGAAAAGAGCCGTTCGGCGGCATCCCCGGCAAGAATGGTGAATATCAGACCTACGAAAATCAGACCCGCGCCACCAAAAAAGACCCAGGGCTGGATATCGTATTTCCAGATCTTGTTGTCCATGTTCCGGATGGTTTTGGCGGTGGTGATCTTAAACTCTTTTTCAGTCACGAAGCATCTCCTTTTTCAACAGGGCTAATCATCTTTGATTTTTTGCAAGATAATCCGGTCGTCCTCGACAATCATCTCGAAGGCATCGCCCGGTTCAAAACCGGTTTTGTCGAGCAGTTCCTTTGAAAAAACGATGCCTTCCTTGCGGACCTTGGGTTTTTCTTTTTCCGAATGGTCGAAAAGCCCCTCAATGTAGTACACTTTTTTGTCGAGTGCCTGAAGCATGGTCAGATGCTCCCTGAGTGTGTAAGGAGAAATGGAAAATTCCTTGATGATCTCTTTGGCGGACTTGCCATCTTCGATCATTTTCCTCAGTTTGTCAGGATTGTAACGGATACTGTAATTACCTTTTGCCATCTTTCCTCCTCCCAGTCATGTAATGCGTTTATCACGATCGCCCAATTCCGGATACGCCGCCCCAAGGCCAAGCGCGCTGGATTGTCCGAACACGGATAACGGTTCTAAAATCTGGAAAATTGACAACTATATATAGACGGCAGCAGAATTAAAAATGACGCCGATGCTGGCGTTGAAGCAAAAAAAATGCCGACCCAAACAGAAGAATACGCCTCATATATTTTTATATCATACATGCTTATGCATGAAAGATCAAATTGGCCGTGAAACGGCGGTTATTGGTCTGGATTCCACGCACGATGATATTCAGGAATCTAAAGCCATTCTCTAACTGGAAACGACTGAGTAATATTCGTTTTAAAAAAAATGACGGAGGTCTCGAGAAGTCAACTTGCGAAGTAGGGTAAAAGTATGTATAGTAGTCATCATTCAAGATTTCCTTTCACTTTTTACTTCTCTATATATTTAAAAAAGGAGGTTTCACATGGCTTTACCTGATAACACGAAAAACAGTGAATGGGTTAAAAAGGATCTGGATTACTGCAATGAGAAAGGAGATAAATTCTATAATCTATATCTGAGGGATGGAACGAACTTCGTTTCCTGTAGCGAATCAGTGGTTGATCGATTAAGTAGATCTATCAGGTATTTTAAAATAGAAAGTAAAGGTCAGCTCTTGAATTCAAAGAGATCATTAGTAAGTATATTTAGAAACGCAGGTAATTTCAAATTGTAGCGGGCGTTTCACACACCATTGTCTTACCCAAAAAGCAAAAGGGTCAAGTAAGCTTGTTTTTGACCCTTTTGCATCTCTTTTTTATTCTTAGGTTTTAGTCGTTTTCTGGATAGACACTATGGAATTCTCTGCACAACGACCACTGAACCGGCCGGGAGTGCTTCCTTTCCCTCAGGTATACAGGCCACGGCCGTTGCTTGGCCAATAGCGGAAAGGCGGCTGCGCTTCTTCATGGGGTGAAAAAGTGGCAGGCCATCTCCCGCTTCAAGCGTTCCGTAGTACATATCCGTCCAGTTTGTTTTTCCGTCTTTTATATCCCGGGTTAGCCTGGCGGTGATGGTGGGCAGCCCTGGATGAGCATGACCGCAAAGCGCCTGAAGACCCGGCAGTGCAATCTGGACAAACCCCATCAGGTTGGAGGGAGGACCGCCGGCAAGGATGAATACAGGCTTTTGACCAAGCATACCGAAGCCCACAGCCTTTCCGGGCCCCATGCGAATCCGGTGAAACATTTTCTTCCACCCGAGGGCGCCTAAAGCCCGGGCGACAAAATCGCGGTCTCCCGTCCAGGCACCGCCGCTGGTAATCAGGGCGTCGGTCTTATCCAAATATGCTTTCAGGGTGCCGTAAAGAGCGTCGTAGTCGTCCTGAACAGTAGTCATTCGAGCAGTTATGCCCAATTTCCGGCACCAACCGGCCAAGGTCACGATATTGCTTGCGTACAGTTGCCCTTCCTTTAATGGCGTGCCTGGCACAACGATTTCGTCGCCGGTTCCCACAATACCCACTGTGGGTGTTTTGCGGACCGCAACCGAGCTGTATCCGCCCGCAGCCAACAGGCCGGCAACGACCGGCGTAATCGGTTGCCCTGAAGCGACAAGCCGGCGGTCCAGTGAGACATCGCTGCCACGAAACAACACATTTTTACCAGGTTGAATCGGTGCATCGAAAAAAACCGTGTCGCCCTTACGGACAACATATTCCTCCGCCACGACCGCATCGGCACCG
Organism: Desulfosarcina variabilis str. Montpellier; assembly: GCF_048565275.1. Classification (NCBI taxonomy): domain Bacteria; kingdom Pseudomonadati; phylum Thermodesulfobacteriota; class Desulfobacteria; order Desulfobacterales; family Desulfosarcinaceae; genus Desulfosarcina; species Desulfosarcina variabilis. Next base: position 7,008,884 of record NZ_CP159846.1, read on the forward strand.
GTGGGCGTCCGGGCGCCGGTCAACACCCGGACGGTGGCACCTGCGCAGAGCTGGATGTCATTCTTTTCACCGGCAGCCAGGGTTCCTGAAATCTTAAGCGAGACAGGGGAATTTATTGTGGCCCCGGCAATGTCCACGGAAGCGACCGCATAACCGTCCTTGCGGGATGAATCCATGGCCGGCGAGTCCACCCGGGAAAAAAGATCGGTTGCTGCCATCCGGCCCACACTTTCCACCAGGGGGATCTTCTCGGCGGAAAGGGGGCGAATGGACTTAAGGGTAAGCTGCAGCGCCGCTTCAAAGCCACAGTAAAGTGGTTCTGGTTCGTTATGCCTTCCTGTGGCGCATCGTCCGGAGCCGCCGCCACCCGGCAGTGCATCTTTCATGAATAGCGATTTTTCCATAGACCGGAATTAGTAAAAAATTGAAAATTCTACCCCCAATGTTGCAGCATCAGGGGCTATCCTGCCATCTGCTTTTTCATCTGGGCCAGTTTGCGAATATGGCCCTTTTCCTCATCAATCAGACCTTCGACGATTGTGCGGTCGGCGTCATTCAAAAAAGGAATGAACTCGCGAAAATATAAAATGGCATCTTTTTCAAAGCCGATGGCCATATCGAGTACATTGCCCTGACCAATGGCCTTCTGGACGAATTCCTTGGAATCGATGTCGGCATAGAGCCGGTCGTCAATGACCGAATCCATATAGGCTTCCATCTCTTCGGCATACTCTTCCGGCTGCACGCCATCTTCGGGAATATGATCACGAATTTTTTCAAATTCATGAACGTGATTGTCTTCTTCCTCTTTGAGGAATGTAAAAAGCGCCTTGAGTTTTTCATCCGTGGTCAGATCGGCCACAGACTGATAAAACGCTCTACGCGCCTTTTCTTTTTCAACCGCTGCTGCGGCGACCTCTCGGGCGGAGAATATGACCGCCATGCTGCACCTCCTGTAAGGATTCCAATCGCAGTTTACTTTGCTAATCGCTAACAGCTAATTGCTCAATTATAGTACCGCTATGACGCTTTCTCCAGTGGAAGCGACGGAAACGCGATGGTATGGGTCAAATGGAAAGCGGCCTGCAAATATGAGGTCGGACACAGCGGAAAACACTCCTTGCAGTCCCAGCAATGTTGAGCGGCCAGCTCCGGGATGAAGTTTATCTCCCGTTTGGCCCCCTGGTCAACAAATCCGATCACGTTCAGCTTTTTGACCTCGGCACAGTACCTCACGCACAACCCGCACAGGATGCAGAACGAGGCTTCCTTTCCGAACCGGTCCTTGTCCGCCCCGTATTCAGCGGCCAACTCATTCATGCGCACGGAATCCGGTGCATGGGCGAGTAAAAATTCCAGAATCAGCTTGCGAACCTTGTCCACCTCTTGGGTACGCGTCCGAACAATCAGGTCCGGCTCTACCGGATACAGACAACTGGCCACCAGTTTTTTCCTGCCACGGCTTTCCACCTCCACCGTGCACAGCCGGCATCCACCGTAAGGTTCGAGCATTTCGTTGTGGCAAAGTGTGGGAATAAAGATATCCACGCTGCGGGCAGCCTCTAAAACGGTGGTTCCCTCTTTTGCCTCGACGCTTTTGCCGTCGATTTCTAGTGTGATGTCACCCATCGATCTACCCTCTTTCGAGTCCGTTTATCTGATTAACTGCATGCGTCGGCAGTCGTTCCCCCAACCCATGCAGGCGTTTTTCATTGAATGTTGGCTTCGTATTCCTCCCTGAAATATTTCAGGGTCCCCCGAAGCGGATCAGTGGCGGTTTTGCCCAGCGAACACAACGACGCCGCGCTCATCACGTCGGCAATCTCCTCCATGGTCTCGATATCGCCTTTTTTGCCTTTTCCTTCGCACAGGTCCGCCAGGATCTTGAGCAGTTGCCGGATTCCCTCACGGCAAGGCACGCATTTACCGCAGGACTCATTGGTGAGAAAGGTCAAAAAGAATCTGGCCATCTCCACCATATCCGTATCTTCGTCCATGACCATGAGCGCACCGGCACCCATAGGCGCGCCCGCCTTTTTCAAGGCATCAAAATCAAGCGGCGTATCGATGAGGCTTTCGGGAATCGAGCCGCCCATGGCACCGCCAAAGTGAAGCGCCTTGAGCTTCTTGCCGCCGGGGATGCCGCCGCCAATATCAAAAACGATCTGTCGCAGCGTGGTGCCGAAAGGCACTTCCACCACACCGGAATTGACGACGTTGCCGGAAAGCGAAATCATTTTCGTTCCCTTGCTACGCTCGGTTCCCGTACCGGTGTACCACTCGGCGCCTTTTTCAATGATCTGCGGCACGTTGGCCCAGGTCTCGACGTTGTTCAGGTTGCTGGGCTTGTCCCAGATACCGCTGACCGATGTACGGATGTACTTGGGCCGCGGTTCCGGATTGCGACCTTCAATGGAGCGCATCAGGGCGCTGGACTCACCGGAAACGAAGATACCCACGTCATAATGGACTTCCACATCGAAGTCAAAACCGGAACCGAGAATGTTCTCACCCAAAAGTCCGCACTGCCGGGCCTGTTCCAGGGCCAGGTCGATATTCTTTTTGAGCAGCTTCGAGTCATGGCGGGTATAGATGAATCCCTGATGCGCACCGATGGCGTAGGCGCCGATAATCAGCCCCTCCAGCACCAAATGCGGGTTGCCCGTGAAAACGGCCCGGTCCATGAACGCGCCCGGTTCTCCCTCATGGCCATTGACAATCACGTACTTTTCTTTGTCCGGCGCATTTCGGGTCGTCTCCCACTTCAGGCCGGCGGGGAATCCACCGCCGCCGCGCCCGCGCAGGTTGGCCTTTTTGACTTCGTCAAGCACCGCTTCGGGTTTCATTTCAAATAGGGCTTTGGAAAGCGCCGCATAACCGCCGATCCCAATGTAGTCGTCGATGCTGGACGGATTGATCCGCGTGTTGTTGCCGATCAGATTCCGATTCTGGTATTTGTAAAACGGAATTTCGTCCAGATGAACCGCTTTCTCACCGTTTTCCGGATCCGTATAGACCAGGCGATCGACCACCTTTTTGCCGGCAATGGTTTCCTTCACGATGTCGGCAGCGTCTTCGGGTTTCACATGGATATAATAGATCTCTTCCGGATAGATGACCACATTGGGCCCCAGTTCGCAAAGGCCATGGCATCCGGTGGCTCTGAGCTCCACTTTTTCCGCCAGCCCCTGCGCGTCCAGTTCTTTTTCAAATGCCGCGATCACCCGGCCGTTGCTCAGGCCCGCGCAACCCGCGCCCGAGCATACCGCGATGGCCGGCCGGTCGGGGTCTTTCCCGGACTGTAACTCTTTTCTTCTTGCATCCAACTCAGCAGCTGAATTTATCCTTTGCATGGTCATTCCTTACGCGTAATTTTTCAGCACTTCTTCTGCACTGTCAGCAGAAAGCCTGCCATGGTGTTCTCCATCCACGATCATCTCCGGCCCCAGTGTGCAGCTGCCAAGACAGCAGCCGGTCTCCAGGCTGAATTTGGCGTCCGCGTCCACTTCCCCGACTTTGACACCCACCAGTGCCTGAACCGAATCCAGCAACGCGTCCGCGCCCCTCAGATGGCAGGATGTACCACTGCACACATGGATCCGATGGCGGCCCTTGGGCGTCAGGCTGAAGGTTTTGTAGAAGGAAGCAATCTGCATCACCCGGCTCAAGGGAACATCCAAACGCTCGCTGATGGCGTTCAGGATCTCCTTGGGCAGCCAGTGGTTTTCGCTCTGGACTTCCATCAGCACATGAATCAGTGCGCCGGGCTTACCTTCGTATTTGGCGAGAATCGCCTCTACTTTTTCATTTTCCAGTGCCGCAGGCCTGACCTTCTCGGCCTGCGCTGCGGTGCGCTGCGCATCATTCTCATAATAAGCGGCGGCAACCAGGTTCTTGCTTTCGTCAAACCGGCACAACCCTTGCCGCGCCGAGATGTTCGCATGCCTGGCAATCTCAGATGTCGTCAACCCTAACAGCTGGGCAAGCTCACTGGTGGTGTGCGGCTTTTCCCGGAGCAGCGCGATCATCTGACTGATTTCCAGTTTGTCGGTAATCAGCTCCTTGAACAGCGCGTCGAATTCTTCGCTGGCATAAAAATCAGCGTATGCTTGTTCCGTTCTCTGGTTGCTATGCAAACGCTCTCTTTCAACCAGTTTGATATAAGGCACCATCTTCATTGCCGCATCAAGCCTGCGTTTAAGGACATCTTCAGCCACGCCTTCGCTTTTTCCGGCGGGCCCCAGTTTTTTGAGTTTCGCGGAAAAGTCGTTCATGACCTCTGCAAACCGGATGCCCTCGCCGGCGGAGACCCATTCCAGACGAAGCCGCTCTGGATCCAGGCCGATATGTTCCATTAATTTTTTAACAATGCCGACCATGCCGTAAGCGTCGTAATTGCCTTCGGTATTATAGTGACAGTCGTTGATATGACAGCCACCGACAAACACCCCGTCGACGCCGTTGCTAAAGGCCTTGAGCACGAAGCTCGGATCGACCCTGCCGGAGCACATCACCCGGATAACCCGAATGTAAGGGGGGTATTGAAATCGGGAAACACCGCAAAGATCTGCGCCACCGTAGCAACACCAATTGCACAGAAACCCCACGATCCTCGGTTTGAATGCAAGTTCTCCTGCCATTGCTTTTTCCTCCTTAATCGTTTTGTTCTATGCTGTTGCCAAGATTCTCTCGTCGGGAATTTCCGCATCGAGTTGGCGAACAATTTCTTCGTTGGTATAATGTTTCAACTGAATGGCCCCGGTCGGACATTTGGCGTTGCACAGTCCGTCGCCCTTGCACAAAACAGGATTGACCCTGGCCGGTCGATACCCCTTCTCGTTTTCATAAAAGTCGATGGCGCCGTAGCTGCATACCGAAATACAGGCACCGCAGGAGACGCACAGGCTTTCCTCGACCTGGCAGACCGATCCGGATGCCACCAAGGCATCCTGGGCCAAAAGACCCGCGGCACGACCGGCCGCACCGTATGCCTGGCTGATGGTTTCACCGATGTGTTTCGGATAATGCGCCATACCGCACAGAAAAATACCTTCCGCTGCAAAATCCACGGGCCGCAACTTGACATGCGCTTCAGTGAAGAAACCGTCCGGTCCCAGGGTAACCTTGAACTGGCGGGATACTTCGTCACTGGTGGACGCCGGAACCGTTGCCGCTGACAGGACGAGAAAATCAGCATCCAGTTCGAGTTTCTGACCCAGGACATAATCGGTGGCCGTCACGCGAATAACCGGTGTGCCTTCGGCTTCGGCCGCCTCCGCGGTCGGGGCGTCTTCCGGCTCAAAGCGGATGAACTTGACTTCGTTTTCCGAGGCCTTGCGGTAGTAGTCTTCGGCAAACCGGTAGGTGCGCATATCCCGGAAAAGGACATAGATGTTCATGTCCGGATTCTTCTCTTTCAGCGCGAGTGCGTTTTTAACCGCATGGCTGCAACAGATCCGGCTGCAGTAATTTCGATCTTCGTTACGGCATCCCACACACTGGATCATTACGATATTTTGCGCCTCGGTAACGGCCGTATCACCACTTGCGATCCGCTCTTCCAGCTCCAACTGGGTCATGACCCGCTCGTCTTCTCCATAAAGGTACTCGGACGGGCGATATTCTTGTGCACCGACGGCGATAATCGAAGCGCCGTGCTTGATGTCGGTCAGTCCCCGTTTGGAGCGCACCGTGGTGTGGAAATTGCCCACATACCCTTCGGTCTGCTCAATGGACGCCTCAGTGTACACATGGACCAGGGGATGCTGGAAGACTTTTTGCGTAAGGTCGTTCAGATAGGCCTGCACGTCCATGCCTTCCAGTGTGGAATGAAGCCTTCTGGCCATCCCCCCCAGCTGTTTTTCCTTTTCGATCAGGTACACATCGTGCTTTTGATTGGCCAGCGAAAGCGCCGCAGTCATGCCGGCCACCCCGCCGCCGACAACCAGGGCGTTCTTGTCCACGGGCAGTTCGAATTCCTGCAGCGGTTCCAGGCAGCAGACGCGGGCCACCGACATGCGGATCAGGTCTTTGGCCTTTTGTGAGGCGGCTTCCGGTTCCTTGGAATGCACCCACGAGCAATGTTCCCGGATATTGGCAAATTCAAAGAAATACTGGTTGATGCCGGCCTCACGCAGCGTGTCCCGAAAAAGCGGTTCATGGGTTCGCGGCGTACAGGCGGCAACCACCACGCGGTTCAAACCCTTTTCGCGGATGGAATCGGCCAGCCGCTGGGCAGCCTCGGTGGAGCAGATAAACAGACTGTCTTCGGCATGGACCACGTTGGGAAGCGACAACGCGTAGTCCACGGTGGACGGAATATCGACAATACGTCCGATATTGGCGCCGCAATGGCATACGTAGACCCCCACGCGGGGCTCCTCGGCGGTAACGTCCCGCTCAACAGGATAGACACGGCTTCGGGCCAGCTCACCGCGCTGGTAATCCAGCAGCTCGCCGCACAAGGATCCCGCGCCGCTGGCGCTGAGCACCGATTCCGGAATGTCCATGGGACCGGCAAACGCGCCGCTGATAAAAACCCCTTTTCGGGAGCTTTGCATGGGATTGGTGGGGTTGATCTGGCAGAAGCCATGCTCGCTCAGCTGGACACCGAACTTGTCCGCCAGATCCTTCATGCCCTTCGGCGGCGTCAGCCCAACGGACAGCACTACCATATCAAATTCTTCTTCCTTGACGCCCGCATCCGGCGTTGAATACCGGACGGTCACGTTTCCCGTTACCGGATCCTCTTTGACGATGGAGGCATAGCTGCGAAGGAACCGAACGTCGGGCAGACTGGCGGTCCGCTGGTAAAAGCGTTCGAAGTCCTTTCCGAACGAGCGGATGTCATTGTGGAAAATCGTGCATTTGGCATCCGCGTCGTGGTCCTTGGCCAGAATCACCTGCTTCTGGGTATACGTACAGCAGACCCCTGAACAATAGCTGTTCTCTCCCGGTGTGATTCTTCTGGAGCCCACACACTGGATCCAGGCGATGTTATGGGGATGTTTTTTGTCGCTGCCGCGCAGAATTTCCCCCTCATAGGGGCCTGTGGCGCACAGCAGCCGTTCGAAGTCCAGGGATGTGACGACATTGGCAAATTCGCCGTATCGGTATTCTTTCTGCACCGACGGATCGAAGGCTTCGATACCCGGTGAAAGAATCACCGCGCCGACCTTGACGGTCGTTTTTTCCGGCTTTTGCGTAAAATCGATGGCATCGGCCGTACAGACCCGCTCGCAGAGCCGGCATTTGCCCTCTTTCAGGTACAGACAGCTGTCATCGATATAGGTGACCAGCGGAACGGCCTGGGCGAAGTAAATGTGGATGGCCTTGTTGTCCGAGATGTTCTGGTTGAACGGATCTGGATAGTTGATGGGGCAATACTCCACGCAGGCGGTACATCCCGTGCATTTGTTCTCATCGATATACCTTGGTTTTTTTACCAGTGTAACGGCAAAATTTCCAGCATTCCCGTCGACCCCGGCAACTTCCGTATAGGTCAGAATTTCGATATTGGGATGCCGGTTGCACTCGATAAATTTCGGCGACTCGATGCACATGGAGCAGTCATTGGTGGGAAATGTCTTGTCCAGCTGTGACATGTGCCCGCCAATGGTTGGGGATTTATCGACAAGGTATACTTTGAAGCCTGCCGAGGCAAGATCCAGCGATGCCTGAATACCGCTGATGCCGCCGCCGACGATCATGACGTCTCCGAAATCGCCGTCAGCAAGGCTATTTTTTAAAATTTCATTCCGGTGTGTGTCCACTTTATATCACCTCACCTGTTTAAAGGATAGATAGTGTCCATCCACGAATCGGAAAATTTGGTCGAGATCAAGGCGCCCTAAAAATTTAACCACAGGCGCCCGAAAGAAGTGCCCTCGGGGTACATATGGTTGATATTCCGAGGATTAAATTTTTCGGGCAACGCCGATATCGGGCAAATTGGCCATTCGTGGATGAGCACTAGATCACGGCCTGTATGATTTCGGTAATGTCTTTAATGACGATCTTGTCTTCGATTTCCATGGTGATCCTGCTGTCTTCGAACATGGTGATGCAATACGGACAGCAGGTAACCAGTTCCTCGGCACCGACGTCCAGGGCCTGCTGCAATCTTAAGGCACCGAACCGCTGTTCCTTGTCCGTTTCCATCCAGACCCGTCCGCCACCGCCACCACAGCAAAGACTTTCCAATCGCGATTCGAAAAGCTCGTTGAATCCGATACCCGGCACGCTTTTCAGAACCTCGCGGGGTTCTTCGAAAATGTTGTTGTGCCGGCCCAGATAGCAGGGATCATGGTAAGTGATTGTTTTTTTGTATTCCTTGTTGATTTCGAGTCTGCCCGTTTGGATCAGTTCAAACAGATACTGGGACATGTGGACGATCTCGAAGTGTACCATGAACTCCGGGTATTCGTTTTTAAACGTATGATAGCAATGCGGTGAGGATACAAGAATTTTGCTTACGCCCTGGTCAATGAAGGTTTTGATGTTTTCCTTGGCCAGTTTGACGAAGAGTTCTTCGGCTCCGGTTTTACGAATACTTTCACCGCAGCAGCTTTCTTTTTCTCCCAATATCCCGAATGTCACGCCGGCTTTGTTCAAAATTTCGGCAGTGGCCCGGGCGACCTTTTTCATTCTCGGGTCGAAGCTTGGGTAACAGCCTGGGAAATAGAGAATTTCCATATCCCCGGTGAACGGCTTGACGGACAACCCTTGGGCCCAGTCCGCTCTTTTGCCCCGCTCCCCACTTAAGGAATTGCCTTCGCTGATCAGGCTTCCCCGAATGGTGCGCAAGGGTTTTGCCGTTGCGGGAAACACGTCGTATTCGTTTGCGATCCGCCTCAGGGCCACACCGGATTCGATCTGCTGCACACCTCTGGGACACCGTTCAGGGCATCTTCCACAGGTGGTGCAAAGCCACATATCTTCACCGTCGATCTCGGTCAACCCGAAGGTGGCCTCTCTAACCAGTTTGCGCATGGAAAAGTCTCTGAACCGGTTCCAGGGGCAGACGCTGTCACATAAGCCGCACTGAAAGCACATCTTGAAGGCTTCACCGCCGCATTCCTTTATTTCATCTATGACTTCTTGCAAAGGGGCTACAGTTTCCAAAGGATTTCTCCCTCATCCGGCTTTACCGGAAGCGAATAGCCGTTAGCCGTTAGCTATTGGCTCGAAAATTGTTCAACTAACCGTTGGTCCAGTGTCGATGTCGTCACTCACGATTTTTGAGACATTCTGGTAACGGCGTCTTTAATTTCATCCAATCCATACTGGTTGGCAAGGGCCTGTAGGCCGACCTTCATCTCGTCCAGTTTCACGTCCTCTTCCTCGACTTCCACTTCCCGTTCCTCGTAGGTGAGAACGTCACGCATGCACCATTCCACGCAAACCGGCGTTTCCTGCTCCGGAATGCTCTGACACATGTCGCATCCAAGCGGCAGGCCGGAATCCGGCTCGACAAACCGTCCCCTGGAAGGGCATACGGCCCTGCAGAACGCGCATTCTCCGTATGATTTGTTGTCGATCTCGTAGTTGAGCCGTCCGCTGCACTCGGCGGCCGTGTATTCTCCGGCAAATACCGGTAGCCAGATATCTTTCAGGGGATCGCGAATGATCTGAATGCGGGCCCTGGCCGGGTTAATTGTGCCATATTTGGGAGTGGAATGCGCCGCCGAGCACATGATTTCGCACAACCGGCAGCCGTTGCACAGATCCGCCTTGATGTTGATTCTTCTTATCGTTTTTTTTATCTTGGCCATTTTAAGCTCCTTACAGATTATCTAACCCAGCTTCGCTGGATAAGACCCTTAGGTGTTAAAATTTTTACACCAAACCATGGATTATTTTAACAAGGGTCTAATATCCCCATTGCTCATGCCGCCGATGTATCCACGCTTCCTTTTCATCATCCGTCGTCTCGACCTTTTTCAGGATTCCCAGTTCCTCCAGCTCATCGGCGACGTATCCCAGTTCCAGCTCCTCAAGGCGCATGCGCGTCGGCACGCCGTCATCGTTCCATCCCTTGAAATTGTAATAGGTCGTCAGGAGTTTTTCCTCGAGTTCGGGGAAGCGGTGGCGCCAGTGATCCGCGGGTGGCGCATCGTCGGCCCGGGTCATGCCACGTCTCATTTGAAAGGCCCGGTGCAGGTTGCGGCTCCTATGAATAATCTTCCTGAGCCCGTATTGATCCACATCGATGCCTAGTGCCGATGAAACGAATTTGTAGTAATTGTGCACATGATAGGCCGGCTTCAGACAAAATCCGCCCATACCGCAACAAATCCCCAGGGAATCGTCGTAGTTGTGGATTTCCTCCATCCAGTCCACGATATCGGAAGCAATCTCCGGGGTCGGGTACTCGGGATTCATGAATGGACCACCTTCACGGCTCTTGGGCTCCCAATCCAGAAAATACTTAATAAACCGTTCATGAGGAAGGTGGATCCAGTCCTTGACAAATGCCTTACGGTCTTCAATATCCCTGAAAGCATCCTGGGTCCAGTTACCCTCGATCTGGGGAACACTCTGTTTCTCATTGGTAGCAAACATGAGAAAGTACATGGGATCGAGCATGCCCAGTTTGACATTCATCTGCTCTTCCCCTTTGGTAATATTGTGCGCGTAGTGCTCCGGATTAACGCCGATCTTTTCAGCCGCGGCTTTGGTTCCCAGGGCAAATATTTTGCCAATCCCCTGTCCTTTGCCGATCCGGTCCAGCAGCCACAGGAAAACGCCCTGCTTGTCTTCCGGGGGGGGGCAGGCAGGATATTCATCGGTTGCGGCAAAGTCTTCTTCCTTCAGGACGCCGTCTCTTCTCATTTCTACGGCCATTGCCAGAACCTGCGGAGTCGAGAAAGAATCCACGCCATACCGAAAGGCCTTCGAAAGAATTTTCCAAGAGAAGTTCTGGTCTTCTGTCTCGGAACCGAACAGATAGGAAAGCTTTGAGTAGCACTTGGCCATGTAAGGCGGATCCTCTTCATGCCAGATCAGGGCCCCACATTGCTGCGGGCAGGCATAACAGCTGATGAAACGCTGGATCGCGCCGTATTGAATTTTTGTCCAGGCTTCTTCGAGTTCATCGTTCCAGAAGTCTTTTTTGCGGTAACGGGCATTTCCCCATGAAAACCCGCCCGTATGCCAGCTTTCATCCACGATCTCCATGGCCTGCGGTGATCCCACGCCGGTGTGAATGTCCATGATATTCTTGCTGGACAGACGGTTGTGATTGCGTTCGTCTACAAAGTCCCGCATTTCCTTCAAGGCTTCCAAAAAGGCCGGGCCATCGGCCAGGTTGACGTCTTTGGTCCCTCTGACCGCAACGGCCTTGATTTTCTTGTCCCCCCACACGGATGCCGCTCCCATTCGACTGGCGCTGCCGCGGCCCATCTCGACGGTGGCGATATATGACTTCAACTCCCCGGCCGTTCCGATCGCCGCGACCTGGGCATTCGGTTCATCCAGTTCTTCCCGAATGAGATCCTGGGCTTCGATGGCACCCGTCCCCAGCAGATGTTCCGCGTCTCGGATCTCCACCTTGTCATTATGTACCCACAGGTAGACCCACTTGGGTGATTTGTTGGTAAAGATGATTTTGTCATAGCCCGCGTATTTCAGTTCCGGAGCAAAGAACCCACCCCCCATGGGATAGGCCAACAGGTTCGTTTTCGGAGAAAGGGTGCAAATAATGGTGCGGTTGGAACTGAATGCCGGCGTGCCTGCCATCAGCCCGCTACTGATAATCAGGAGGTTTTCCGGATCAAACGCGTGCGTGTCCGGGGTGGTCCGGTCCCACATTATTTTAAGACAGGTGCCCAGGCCACCAAGAAGGGTTTCCGCCAGATTCGGATCTGTTTGAACCCTTTCAATATTTCCCGTGGCCAAATCAACTTCTAAATTATACCCCGTTTCTGCGTATCGCATACCTAAAACCCTCCGTTATGTTACCATCCTCGCGAGTTGTAATCCCGGATTTGTTTTTTGCCATAAGGCCATCGAAAGAAAGCGTTGATAAACGCTATAGCATTCAAAATGATGGTTTTGAGCGGGATTATCGGTGGGAAGCGATATTGTTATACCGCTTTCGCCATATCGTCTTGCCAAAAGCATTATTTCAAATCCTATAGTTTTTTATGGAGAACGATTGATCTCTATAATGACCGCGTTATATCAGACGTGACATATCTGTCAAACTTTTTTTTGAGAAAAGATACAATAATCCAATAAAATCCTCTCAGGGACAAACGTCTCGCAATCTTTTTTTAATACCAGGCAGTTTTCTTATTGATATATTCTATGATTCAAGCTGTGACGGAAGGAAAGTAAATCACAAAGATTTTCAGCAAGAATGGCAAATGCGGTATACAGGTTATGTCTCCGAGGGGATAGGCAAAACGGCCGCCCGAATCCCCTCGGGGTATCTGAACTGTCCTTTAAATCCGTGTATTCAAAGCAGTTTTTGATCCGGCAGAAATTGCACCGTTAGCAGAACCCAGCATGCCGAACATATTTTCCGACTGTTCGTTTCCCGCCGCCATGCTTGCCATTTTCAGGTAGTTATCGATGCCTGCCATTTGAACGAAAGCCCCGCCCATTTTACTGGACTGATCCAGGGGTGAAGTATCTTCGGGACGGTTGTCCGCCAGTGCGGCGATTGCTTCATCTTCGCTGAGGACGCCGTCTTCATCGGCATCGTAGGCCGCCATGAGGTCATCTACGGCCAAATCCTGGTCCGTGGCGTTGTTGATCATGTCATGGAATAGTTCATGGAACTTCCAATACTGTTGATTGTCATGATTTTCCTCCTAGTCGATTAGGGTTGGTTACGTCCGTACCATGGACGCCGAGCAATTGAGAAATAAACCGATGCGGTAAGACATGCTGTCATTCATCGGCAGAAATGGTTTTGACTCAAGAATGGTAAAACCGGCAAAAAAATCCAGTTGGTTGCGCCAGGGTGAATTTTTTGCCTATTGATCCACCAGGCTGGGTAGCGCTAAGAAAAAGGGAGGAAGCTGTATAATCAATACCGCAACGACCGATAACGCAGTCCAAAAACATTATCTTGAATGCTATAACTTCGTCCACTTACCGTTCCCACGCATAGCGTATCCCCGTCAACTTAAGCGGTAAGATCGTAGGTCGGGTCGAGCGCAGCGATACCCGACCTACGATCAATCTGTTGGGTTTCGTACCTCAACCCAACCTACAATGCTGACAAGGGACAACGCAATCCCCAGTCGCGGTCGTTGTCGTTCAACCCCAATGTTGCAACATTGGGGTCAACGGTGTGTTAACGGCTCAGCACGTCGGCCCAGCGCCGCAGGATATGCGGATATTCGATTACGCTGGAATCAATATAGCCGGGCAGGCTGTAAACCGCATGGGATTTAACGGCCGGCACGTCGGCCAGGGCCGGGTTCTTGCGAATGGCTTCGGCCAGGGCCTTTTGCACGGCGACGGACTCACCGGTCATCACGATGGCATCGGGGGCGGCGGCAATCAGGCCATCAAGCTTGCGAACTACCACATGTCCCTTGGACGGCTTTTTACTCGTTTGGTAAACCTTTCCCCCCACGTTCTCAATGCCCATGGACTTGAGCAGAAAGCGGTCCGCATATCCGCCGGGGGCCTCGACACGCAAAAATGTCTTTCCCGTGGAAGCCTGATACGTGCCGCGCAAAATGACAACCGTCTTGACAAACTGCCGCTGGGCCATCTTTTTACGGGTCTTTTGGATCGCCTTGGTGTAATCGGTCAATACAACATCGGCCTTTTCCGCAAGCCCCAGCATGTCAGCTGTTTGGCGCACTGCCTTTTCCAGTCCTTTGGTAAAATCCACATACTGAATGTCAAAGTCCTGACCATCCAAAAAAGACGCGATCTTCTCAAGCTGCAAGTTGGGCACATAGGTGCAAAATGGGTCGCTGTGTTCGATCAGGACGCGTTTGATTTTATGCTGCTCGGCAAACGTCAGCAGTGGCGCCGCTTTTTTCTTGGTCATGCAATTGGGGCAGCCTAGCACCTGAACGGATGATTTCAAAGATTCACACAAGGGCCATAGAGAGCAGCGCACCGACATGGCCGCCGGTACCACGCCCAAGCCGTGGGCCACATCCACCAAACGGTCGCCGATCATGATCACGTCGATTTTTCCGGGTGATTGGACCGGGGTAGCCATGACCGTAGAGACCGGTACGGTCATACCCAGCACAGACAGTGTTGCCAATGACAGCACCATCGCCTTTTTGGCCTGCACCCGCTGACGGATTTTATGCGTCATGGGCACCGCTGACGAATCGGAAGCCGGCACAGCGGCAAATAGCGTTTTCATCATATTATAGGTGAAAAGCAAGGCAGAGACCGTGATTAGCACCCCACCGGCGGTTACAACCATTTTAAAGGGAGCGGCCACGCTTCTGAATTCCGGCGATCCCGCCGTATGGCCAGACGCCAGGCCGAACACACCGGTCAAATGAAATCCCAGCGCGAGAAGAATGACCCCGGCGGTTTGGCAGGCCCAATTCGAGTAGGCGGCCCATGGCCGATACCGTTCGACGCCGCTGATTTGAGGAGCGAGATAGTAGAGCATGCCCATGAGCGCGGACCCCACCCAACCGATGAGATTGACATGGGTGTGAATCTTGGCCACGAAATAACCGAAAAAGGTTTTGAGATGTTCCGGTGGAACGTGGAAAACAGTGGTATAAACGGATTGCATTTGAAACTTGGTGGGAAACATCAATCCCTCGACACAGCCGATTATAAAAAAAATTAAACTACTGGTGATGAAGTATTTTGCAATTTTGGTAGACATCGAATCAACCCTTTCAGAGATAAAACGTTTAACTGTTCAGAAAATCACCGACATAGATAAGGTGGGCAAAGGAAAGCGCGCCCTGCTTTTCGACGATTGCAACGATAGTATCCAACGTGCCCCGGACCACGCGCTCCTTATCTGCGTAACCCGCATTGATCACCACGGCAATCGGTGTATCACCAGGATAATAACGACTTAACCGTTCCACCAGCGGGGTCAACCGGGTAAACATCGTAAACACGACCATCGACGACCGAGTCGTTGCCATGCGCTCGATAGTATCCATCCCGTTGTACCCTGCCTTTAGTTCGGCGGCATTGGTCAAAATCGCCGAATGCGCCGCGCGGCCAAAGGTAAGTCCCCGCTTGAGGGCGGCGTTGGCGGCATTGAGGCTACTGACCCCGGGAATGATCACCGGATCCAGTGCTTCCAGCACCTTCATGGTCCAGATATACGGCCCGTAGATACAAGGGTCACCATAATCGAGAAGAGAAACAATCTTGCCCGCCTTGACGGCATCGGTCACCGTGCGCACAAATCGGTCCAGTTCCCCTTGAATCGCCGCATTGGAAACTTCTTTTCTTTTTATTTTGGCCCCTTGGGCAAATTCCCCCTTGAGTGATTGAAAATACTTGTGGATCTTCAGGCTCGGCTTAGGGAGAATCTGCTTCTCCGCCATCAGATCGGGATAGACGGTTTTAAGATCAGCATCACCGAATATGATATCCGACGATTTGATGACCTTCATGGCCTTGAGCGTGATGTTGTCTGCGTCGCCGCACCCCACGCTGACCAGATAGAAGCGCCCGCCGTGGGTTGCTTCGGTACCACTAGTGGCGGTTGCCGTTATGGCGACGGCCAAACATCCGATCAGGGTTGATATCAATAAAATGATTGCCGGTTTTCGAATAACGGGCATGGCCCCTCCTCGTTGATTTGAGTTTTCGATGGACAGCAAAAATACCACTTTCAAGCATCCGTCGATGTCCCGAACACTCTTCTCAATGCTGCAACATCAAAGGTGGTAATGTGACTAATAACGCAGCGAAACGCCTCCATAGTAGAAGGTCGGTTCGATATCGCTATCCGCTCCGGTGTCGAAAATATTGTCGATCCCGGCAAACAGCATCACGTTCTTCATGATCTGCTTGGACAGGTAGGCATGCACCAGGGTAACGTCATCTTCCGGTTCGTCGGCATAGTAGCGCTCGCCGATGTACTCGACACGCACATTGGCCTTGAGTCCCATATCCGCATGGTGATAAGCGAGCTTCAACGCCCCCTTGTAATCCGGTCGGCCTTCGAGTTCTTCTCCTGTGTCCCCGTTTTCCGCGTCCAGGTAGGCCAGGTTTCCGGACAGATCGAAGCCCATGGGAAGCCCCAATGTCCATTCTGCCTCCACCCCCGAAATGGTCGCATCGCCGATGTTCTGATATTGATAGTAGTCCTTTTTGCTCCTTCCTGTGCCGCTGGAGGAATAATAAACCGCCTCGATCATATCCTCGATGCTGTTTTTAAATGCCATCACCCGCCCGCTGAACCGTCTATATTCTCCCTCGAAGCCGATTTCATAACTTTTGGATGTTTCCGGCGTGAGATCGGCGTTGGGCTCAAACACCTGCTTGCCGCACTTCATATAGGTAGGGACATATAGTTCCAGGAATCCGGGTGCACGAAACCCCTCTCCATAACCGGCCTTGAGCCTTAAATGCGAAAGGATGCTGTAAGTCATGGAGACGCGGGGAGTCCACTGCGAGCCGAAATCCGAATGATCGTCCCAGCGTACACCCAATACCAGATACAACGGATCGACCACCTGGATTTCATCCTGTAAATAAGCACTCAGGTTGTCGATATCTTCGTCCAGACCGGAATCGTCCTCACGCCCCTCCTCACGGTATTCGCCGCCGATGGTCACCAGATGACGGCTGAAAAACATCCCGCTGAAACGGCCCTCCGCCTGATCCAGCCGGCGTTGGGCATGGGTTTCATCGCCAATGCCACCGGCAATCAAGGATGTGGGCGGATCGAAATCATAGTCGTTTTCGTGTTCGGAATGGTTCACGCGCAGCATCAGGGAGGACAGGTCCGTGGGATGCCCGGCATACTCCAGAAAGTAATTGAGGCGACGATCATCGGCGTCCCGCTGACGGTCCATTTGCTCGATATTCCTCAGTCCGCCGGCATTCCGGTCAACCACCTCGAGGCCTGTCAGCAAACGATGATGATCGTTCAAATCAAAGGAGATCCGCCCCCCACCAGATCCGAATTCGATGTCGTCGCCATCATCCGGGGGCACCCCGTCCCGGTCGTAGCCATCCTTGTCCCGATATCCGCCGGCAAGCAACATTCCCAAGCGCCCCCAGGTGTCACTCAAATAGGCGCTGCCGATCGCCTCCTGTCCTTCATGATAAATGCTTTGCCCGTACTGGGCGGTGAGTCCCATGGACAAGTCCCGGGACGGCGTTTTGGTGATGACATTGACCACACCGCCGATGGCATCGCTGCCGTAAAGGGCCGATGCGGGACCGCGCACCACCTCGATCCTCTCGATCATGTCCATGGGGATCTGTTCCAACCCGAGCAAATCCTTGAACCCGGCGGCCAGCCGGCGGCCGTCAATCAACAGCAGGGTATGGTTATTGCCGGTACCCCGGATGCTGGGCCGTTTCTGACGCCCGGTTTCGGTGGTCACCACCAGACCGGTCGCCTCGGCCAGCGCATCGGCCACGGTCTGTGCATTCATCTCGATCAGTTCCTGGCCGGTAATGACCTCCACCGCACCCGGCACATCCGCTACCCGCTTTTCAGTCATGGTCGCCGTCACCACCACTTTGCCTGCGTCCACCATGTCGCCACTCCCATCGCTGCCATTTTGGCCGGCCAACAGCCCTTCTGGAATCAGTGTCAACATCAAGCCAGCCATCAATATCCACCGCTTCATCAACCCCTCCTCATAATAAAAAAAGGCGCCGATAAATCTGACATCAATCAGATCCACCTGCGCCTTCACTTCATACCGCGTCGACCAGCGACCGGCTGCCGTAAGGCACATCTTTCTTTGTTATACAGCTCGAACTATGAGCACTCTCTCATATAGCCCCATTAATCACCTGTCAACCCTTTTTAACCTGCACACTTAATCTTCAACGCTCAATTCCAAACCGCTGAATGCCGATGATACGCATAGCCATTGACACTCGGTCCATGATATAGAGGCGAAGCGCAGGGCAATCAATATAATACCACCATTTGGCATTTTCATTGGACATTTGACATTCTTGGAATTTGCATTTGCCAATGGAAAGCATTCGGTGATAAAGACGTATGCGAATCAGAAATGAAATAATCGGCGGGTTGGGTCGCCGACTGAAAATCACAACGGTAATTCTGGCGATCCTTATTGCTTGCGGTCCATCCGCACTGTGGGCACATCCTCACGCGTTTGTTTCCTGCACGGTATCTTTTGTCATGGACGAAGCCGGACTGGTGGGTTGCCATCAGCGTTGGATACTGGATGCAATGACTACGGTTGCGGTTCTTGACGTGGTTGATACGGATCGCAACACCGTCCTTTCGGATGATGAGCAAACAGCATTGAGTGATTTAACCGTGGAAAGCCTCAGGGATTTTCATTATTTCACGGCCATCCGCGTGAATGGCCACAGCGTCCCGGTAAAATCGATTACCCATTTTTCTGCGGAGGTCAAAGCCAACCGGCTTGTCTATGATTTTCTGGTGCCCTGCCGCGTGGCAGCCACACCAAACAAGCGCCAGCAGGTAAAAGTAGCGGTCTTTGATGACTCGTTTTACACCTATGTGGCCTATGCTGCCGAGGATGAGGCCACCATCGACCCGTCCCAGGATCCGATGTTCGCCAATCGGGAGGCACCGGCAAGTCCAGGGGATTATGAGCGATTTGCCAAAGCCGTGGGGGTTGCCAAATTTAATGGAAAAATTAGGGTTACGGGCAACACGCAGATTTTCAAAATCGAAACGAAGGTGGAGGATGCAGCCGACATGGCTTATTTTCACAATCAAATTATTCCCCAAGCCGCTGTTATGGCCTTTGAACCGAAATGATTGTACGCCGGCTTGCCGTTTTCATTTTGATTTTGGCCCTCACATTTCCGATTGCCGGGATCGGTGGCGATTCGGCCCAGGCAGCCCGCAATCCATTTATCACTTCAAAACGAGCCGACAATACACCTGACCAACAGCCAGCCGTTGGTTATCCAGCGTTTCTCCAGCCTGCCATGCAAAAGATCGTTACGGTGCAGTTTGCCATCCGGCAGAACATGGTCCGCCTGGCCGGGGACATCCAGCAGCACCCCTTTGGCCACGCCTTTCGGATGTTCATGCTCTTCTCCCTGCTTTACGGCATGGTTCACGCCCTTGGGCCGGGCCACGGCAAGGTTTACGCCTGTGCCTATTTTCTCAACCGCCCGGGCACCATCAAACGGGGACTGCTGCTGAGCGGCCTAACTATGCTCATTCATGTGCTGAGCGGAACCGTCCTGATTCTTGTGGGCGCCCTGGTCCTGAAAACATCCGGGGCCATGACCCTGGAAAATGCCGGTGTAGTGCTGGAGCGTGTCAGCTACGGGCTGCTCGCCGGCCTGGGGGTATTCCTGGCCGGGCACACGATTATTCAGTTGCGCGCCAAAACGATTCACATCTCTGACCGTTGCATGGACGCGTCGGACAATAAAAGCCTTTTTGTCGCGGCCCTGGCCGTGGGCATCGTCCCCTGCCCGGGCGCGGCCATGATTCTGCTTTTCTCATTGACCCTTGGCATTCTGCCGGCCGGCCTGGGGGCCATGATCTGTATCGCCGCCGGCATGTCGTTCACCACCGGCCTGTTCGCGATTTTGACCATCGTCCTCAAACAGCGTTTTCTGGTTCTGGCCGAGGGTAACCGGCGGCTGTTCACTGCGGCTTACACCCTTCTCGCCCTGGGCGGGGCGGTCGGGATCACCACCCTTGGATCGGTGCTTTTTATCGGATCTGTCCTATAGAGCCTGTTTGAAGTGTATTTCCATTTGTGCTATTTTATATATTTAACCGGTAAACACATATAAAGGCTTGAAAAATGCTGAAATTATATTCCGTTAAAGAGATCGCGTCGTTTTCCGGGCTTACGGATAAGCGGATTCGTCAACTCGGGCCGGAGCTGATTAGATTTGGTCATGCACAAAAGGTTGGAAAGATTCTGGTTCTGGCCGATACGGCGATTGATTATATACAAAACCGCCCTGACGGACGTGGGAAATTAAAAGACGAACCGTCAACCGAAAAAAAAATATCACCCAACGTCTCAGCACTGGTTGGTATTTTGAAGGGTAAAGATGTCTCAGAAGAAGATTACAGAGCCTATCTCCGCGAGAAGTATCTTTGATGAAAGCGATTGTCGATACCAACGTGGTCCTGGACGTTCTTCTTGAACGTGATCCTTTTGTGAAACCGGCCGTCGAGATTTTTTCACTTGTGGATGAACAACGTATCGGTGGATTCATTTGTGCAACAACCGTCACAACCGTTGATTACTTGTTATTAAAATCCCTTCCTAAGATAAAGGCCCGCGATGCCCTTCGTTTACTTATCCGTATATTTGAAATTGCCGCCGTCAACAGGATGGTAATTGAAAGAGCACTCGTCAGCGGGATTAAAGATTTTGAAGATGCCGTTCTGGATGAATCCGGTAAATTAGCAGGCGCTGATGCTGTTATTACCCGCAACGACAAAGACTTCGTAAAATCCACATTAAAGGTTTTTACTCCGCATGAATTCCTTGAACTGATAAATCATTGATTGCCTGATAATGAAAAACGCATCAGGAATTGAGTCGCTGCTCCCAATCAAATTCTTTATCGGTAACCAAATCCTCCATGCGCTGAATGCGGCGATTTAAATTCTCAAACCGTCGTTTCATGCGATAAACCGATCCTTTCCTTGAGTGGGTATAGCTGTCATAGAATTCCTGTTCTTCAAGACTCTCCAGGGGGATTGCCGGTTCCATCTTCATGATTACGGCAGCCAACAGATATAGTACCACGATTGGCCAGAATCCGCTGAAAATAAAAACAATGATTCCAATTGTCCTCAACCAGAAAACCGAAAAATCAAAATAATCGGCGATTCCTTTGAAAACACCCAAAATCACGCCGTTTCGGGATCGATACAGTCTATTTTCAAGACGACCAGATCGTTGGTAGTGACCGTTCCCGGAATATTGTCTATCACGATAGATATTCATTTATTACATATCCTTTATTACGTGTTCCTTTTTTCCTTTTCCAAAAGAAGCGTTTCAAGCGCTTCCACACGCGCTTCCATTTTGGTCAGGCCATGATAAATTTCTTGGATCATTTTGGCTTCTTCGTCGGCCAGTGTCCGGCCGCCTTTTGAAACACCTCCCTTGATTATTTTGATGGCAAAAAGGATTGTCACCGGAATGATCGCCAGTGCGATAATGATGCTACCAAATACGATGGCCACGATAAGCACCTGATCCATGACGGTTTTCTCTCTCCCTTGGCATTTTTATTCGGGTATTTCCGGCTGATTCGTTTTTTCTCGTGATTTCAGTGCGGCCAGTTCGCTTTCAATTTCCTCATCGGCCATCAGATGATCGAACTTGTCCTCGAGCGTTGGTTGTTTACCAACATTTACCAGATCCGCTTCAGACTCAAGCCGTTCGATCCGGTTCTCAAATTGGTTAAAGCGCAGTATGGCCTCCTCACTGTCCATTCGCCGGATCTCTTCCTCTGCCCGAATTTTCTTCTGGGCGTGAATGTGCCGTTGAACCAAAATACGTTGTTTTTCGCGCGCCGATCGCAGTTTATCTTCCAGCTCGAAGATATCGGATTTGTATTTATCCACCAATTCATTGAATTCAGACAGCTCAGCCTCCAGGGATTGCGCTTTTCTCGAATACCTGCGCTTTTCGACCAGGGCCTCCCTGGCCATATCATCACGGCCTTTGCTCACCGCAAGCGTGGCCTTGTCGTTCCAGCCTGTCTCTCGGGCCCTGACCTCATTGAGCTGGCGCTCGACCGTTTTCCGATTGGCCATCACCCCGGCACACGAGGATTTAATTTCGACCAGCGTATCTTCCATTTCCCGAATCATCAAGCGAATCATCTTTTCAGGATCCTCCGCCCGGTCCAACATGGAATTGATGTTCGCGCTGACGATATCTCTAAACCTTGTAAAAATGCCCATGGCACCCCCCATTAATTTTTTTTTGAGTAACGGTTTTGTCTTCATAAAGAGCACCATTTGTGCCAGACAATTTTTTATACGCAATATCAAGGGGTTAAAATATTTTCGACTTAACACAGGCATTATAAGTTGGCATTTTAGGCCAATTTTTGGTTGAATCAACCAAAAATACACAAAATTAGCCATGGGTACATCACCACATACCGCCAATGGAGGCTATATGCCATCTTCACCCCGTCAGGAACCCAGCGAGGCCTTGGGGCAATCTGAAGTATTTTTGTCGTTCCAGGAAAAAATCTCGAAAATCGCCCCGGTCAACCGCCCGGTCCTGGTTATCGGCGAACGCGGCACGGGAAAGGAATTGGCGGCGTCGAGGCTTCATTTCTTGTCCACACGCTGGCAACAACCGTTTGTGACCATCAACTGTTCCAGCCTTTCCCCATCCCTAATTGAATCGGAATTGTTTGGTCATGAAAAAGGCGCGTTCACCGGAGCCAGCCAGAAGCGGTTGGGACGGTTTGAGATGGCCGACCAGGGCAGTTTATTCTTGGATGAAATCGGGAACATTCCCTTGGAAGCCCAGGAAAAAATTTTACGGGTGGTGGAATACGGCACGTTTGAACGCGTGGGCAGTTCAAGCCCCTGTCATGTGGATGTGCGAATTATCGCCGCCACCAATGCTGATCTGCCCGCCCTGGCTGAGAAGGGGCAATTCATGCGCGATCTTTTGGACCGGCTTTCATTTGAAGTCTTGTACATGCCCCCGCTTCGCCATCGAAAAGGGGATATCTCACTGTTGGCCAACCATTTCGCGGCCCGCATGGCATTTGAAATGGGATGGGAAGACCTGCCCCGGTTCAGCAGGCAGGCCCTTTCAACACTCGAGGCCTACGCATGGCCCGGAAATATCCGCGAACTGAAAAATGTTGTGGAGCGAGCGGTTTACCAGTCAGCATCCCCAATCATACGCACCATTGTATTCAACCCGTTTAAGAATCCATATGCACCCGCCGCGGCAACGGAAAAACCAAACGACCAGGAACCCGTGCCGGACGCCTCTGCCCAACCGGTAGTCGACGATACTGTTCTTGATAAACCACTTGACCAAGCCGTTTGGGAGCTGAAAGTGCAATTATTGAAACATGCGCTGATCAAAGCCAATTTCAATCAAAAGCAAGCCGCCCGGCTGCTCGGCATGACCTATCATCAGTTTCGCGCACTGTATCGGAAGCATAAGGAAGAAGTATACCCCGTGCACCATTCTGATGCATCTTGAACGGCTCGGATGTGTCAAAATGCCCGGTTCCCGGCCCACCATGTAGATTCGCGCGTTCATATGCATCAGCAAGGTTTCGGGGTATCCGGTGAGAACGACGACCATTACCTTTCATCTGCCGCAGTGGGCCAATGGGTCGTAAATCTGAAAATCTTTTCATCATTTGGACGGAACTGATCCAGCCGTAGCACAGTCCACCCACGTCTTACCCGCACGCTTAATTCGTAATCCCTTTCATTTTCCAGCTCGAATGCAAAACTGTCCATGCTTTTCTCCCGTTGTTCGAGCGAAAACCGTCTGGATTGTGAAGCGTCGACAGTCCAGGCTGCCGTCTCATCACTATCGTATGGCCTTGATTTCAGCTCTACAGTGACGGTGCATCGGCGTGATGATCGCAATCTGCCGTAGTTCTGAACCCAGTAGTAAAGCGTATAGCTGTCATGCGGATAGAGCCAGTCAAAAGCCTGCCGAGCCACGTACCATAAACCGGGGCTGGGTTGGTTGATAAAATTGAGAAATGCCGGATGGCTGGATATCGCTCCTGGAGCGCCCGGGCCGTCCACACCAATCTTGGCCGCCAGAATGCCCAAATCTCTGAGAGGGCTGCCGTTGGCGTCATTGGTGTCAACAGCATGCGCTTCATCGTCGTCAAATACAATGCCGGTGGTAGTGGCACTGCCCGGTGCGTCCGCCTGGCCAACCAGGTAGGTCGCCATGGGAAAAAAACTATCATGGATCAAGTTTCTCACCCTCGAGCTGGAGGGATGAAAGGTGTTGGATTGATCGGTTTCTCGGTAACGGAATTCAGAGGTTTCATAATCCGTACCCCGGCGGGGGTTGTACGGAGGCAGTTCGATAAGAAAGGATTGGATGTGCTGATTCTCCTGGAGCCAGGCCGTAAACTGGCCGCCTCCCGTACCGGTTCGGTATCGGCTGTCAAGCGTAAAACGAGTGACAAAGTCATACAGCCTTAATCCGTAGAAGAACCAGTCCCCAAGCGAAGATCCTGCGGCCGGGGGGTCGTAAATCCGCCTGGCCAGGTTTTCCAACCCGCGATCCCACTTTTCAATAGCGCGCTGTTTCATTTTTACGCCGGACTTGTCATCGGTTCCCCATCCATTCCAGATGCGTTGACTGCAGCTGTGAACATCCACGGCCATGCAAATCCAATGGTTCTGAACAAACTGCATGAGCGCTGCCGTTTCATAGTTGGAGGATGGTGCCAGACCTTCGAAATGCCGGTCCCAGCCGCAGCCCGCATCATCGGCGGTTCCCCATCCAGTGGGGAAATTGCGGGCAAGATCCACTGCGGATGGACAATCCCTGAAGTCGGCGGTGTGACGCCAGCCGTATTGCGTATTGCCAGCGCCCCTGTAAAAATCTTCAGGATCACCGGAATTCAGGTCATCGATAATCCGGCCGGCAGGGTTTGCCATGGGAATCATCCAGACGGCAACCCGTTTCAGCAAAGCATATTCAGGACTGCCGGCGTTCTGGGCACTTTCGATCAATTCCTGCGCGAACGCAAGCAGACTTTCGGTTGCGAGCCATTCACGACCGTGAATACCGCTCACAAACAAAATAGATGGGATGGCATCGCCGCTGTCTTGAATTTCAAGTTCTCCGACCGGCCCTATCCGCAGGGCGTATATGTCATATACGGTCGTTTGGCCATTAAACGGGATGTTAATGGAGTGTCCAATCGATTTCAAGGTTACCAGATCGGGGTAGGCCGTTTGCAAATCTTGTAGAAGATCGGCCATCTCGTCATAGCTCGTGTAATCCATCTTATTGTTGGCAAGCTCGCCACACACACTGCCAACCCATACGCCTGAGAGCAAAAGAAGATAAAGTACCATCAGCATCATTTTTACTGAAAATGAGCCCGCGAGCGTTTTTCTGCTCATTTCGAAGGTTGTTTCTTGTATTTTCATATTTTGCCCTCCCGTGGAACGGGGCGAATTGGTACGATATGTTACTGCAATGAAACCAGAATAATTATGACAGGAAAAACGGTTCAGCACCCCACCATTGTCTTTTCTTCTTAAAATCAAACCAGTTGTTCTTTTTAAGAATAACCGTAAACGGCATCCGGCAAGGCAGTACAGCATTCGTTAATCGTTTCATTTTATTTACCTCCTGAACCCGTGTGCATGAAATACCAGAAGTAGTATGATTACTTTTAGCAAGTTACAAAGCAACTCGTGTGCCATTGAAATTATTTCTATTTAAATATGAATGTTAGCACTTTTTTTGGGAATCATTTGCCGAAAAATTGATGATAGGATTGAATCAAAATGAAGCATAAAGAACTGTTGCCAATATATAACTATTTACTATTACAATATAATAAATTTATTGCATCAAAACAAGGCATGTACTTCCACCATACAGAATGAAGCAGCAAAGCAGTAGATTCGTGACTGCCGATCGGGTTGCCATTCCATTCGATTCCAGTGGAATGATCGGAAAAAACGGATCGAAATTCCAGGAAAAAAAATAATTGCTCTTCAGGAGGAAGCATGAGGGTGAAGCCATGAAGAACTCTTGTGATAGTTATGTTCTGCTTTCGGCTTTGTGGTGCGTCGACTTATTTGCTGTTCTTTCGGTTCCATCCAGAACCTCCCGAATCTTCACGGAAAGTTCCTGTTTGGAGAACGGTTTCTGAATAAAGTTCACACCTTCATCCAATACCCCGTGATGGGCGATGACATTGGCTGTGTAGCCGGACATGAACAGACGTTTAAGATCCGGATAGAAGGCCCAATATATTCTTTGCCAGGTTCCGACCGTTCATTTCAGGCAGGACCACATCTGACAGTAGCAGGTGAATCTCACCGCCGTACGTCTTGGCAAGCCGAATGGCTTCACCAGGGGTTTTCGCACCCACCACCTTGTAACCCATTTCTTCCAGCATCATCACAGTCAATTCCAGGATTGCGGGTTCGTCTTCCACCAGCAGGATCGTTTCGCTGCCACTTTCATCGTATTGTACCTGCTTATTATCCTCCACATGTATTGTGCCGGAAAGATGCCGAGGAAAATAAATCTCGAACGTGCTCCCTTGTCCCAGCTCAGTGTGGATGTTAATAAAGCCGTTATTTTGCTTGACTACCCCGTATACCGTTGACAACCCCAACCCCGTTCCCGTTCCCGTTCCTATTTCTTTTGTGGTGAAAAAAGGTTCGAAGATGCACGCCTTGGTTTTGGCGTCCATACCGCATCCATTGTCGCTAGCAGCCAGGCTTCCATCCCAGGTCGATATCCTCACCGATCAGCCGCTGCAACATTTTGATCATACCATCTACAGCCTTGTTAAGATTGAGTACTTTGGGGGCGATGGTTTGTTTGCGGGCAAAGGCCAACAGTTGGCGCGTCAATTCGGCGGAGCGCTCTCCGGCATTTTTAATTTGTTTCAGTCGGGCGTACAGAGGGTGGTTCGGATCCTTATCATCCATCGCCAATCCGGCATGGCCGATGATGACACTGAGCATCTTATTAAAATCATGGGCCACACCGCCGGCCAATTTTCCCACGGCTTCCATTTTTTGGGATTGGAGCAGTTGGCCTTCAAGATTCTCTTTTTCTTTTTCAACCCGTTTCGTCTCTGTTAGATCTCGAAATTCAACAACTCTCACATTTTTTCCCTTGTAGGGAATATTTCGCGCCTCTATGCGAAGCGGATAAACCTCGCCGTTTTTACGTACGCCGTTTACTTCATAGGGCTTTTCATATCCGGCGCTGATATTCAGGACTACTTTTTCCCGGGTATCGTCGGAAATAAGCGATAGCCCGTCCATCCCGATCAGTTCCTGGTAAGCGTAGCCTGTAATTTCCGACAAGCCTTTATTGCATTCAATGATGCGACCTTTGTCATGGATGGCAATACCACCGAAGGAGGCATTGTGCAGTGCTTTGAAACGTTCTTCACTTTCTTTGAGCGCGGCCTCGGCCTGCTTGCGCTTGGTGATGTCTCGTGTGGTACCGATGATGCCGGTCGGTGCCCCTGTATCACCCCGTATGAACGAAGCATTGACCTCAATCGGTATAATGCTGCCGTCTTTTCGGATTGTGTCGAGTTCCAAAAAGATGAATCGATCTGGATCAACGCCAGGCTCTCCTTCCCTGGCCATCTCTTTTGAAAAGGTTTGGATCACCTTCTGATAGGATTCGGGGGTGAAGGTGTTTTCCAATGGCAATTGCATCGCCGCTTCAGGTGTATAACCACGCAGTTTCTTCACCGACGGGCTGATATAGGTGTGCTTTAGATTCATATCCATTGACCAAATCACATCCGTTACATTGTCAGCCAGCATTCGAAAGTTGCGCTCGCTTTCCCTTAACGCCTTTTCAGCCATTTTACGGCCCGTGATGTCGCTTGCTATGAAAAGCAAACGTGTTTCACCTTCAACGTCTATGGGTACGGCCGAATAATAACAAAAAATTTTAGATCCGTCGGCTCGGGTTGCCTCCAGTTCAAAATCCCGGACATATCCATCATGATTTAAATTTGCCAGAATCTGCCTGCGATCTTCACTTTTCAGCAATCCAAGTTCTGTTGCTGTCCGACCTATCGCTTTTTCTCGATCAAACCCGGTCATACGCGAGAATGCATCATTTAAATCAAGACAGCGTCCTTCTTCGATCGTGGAAATCGTCATCAGAACCGGTGCACTGTGAAACGCCTTGGAGAATTTTTCTTCGCTCTTCTGCAAGCTATCCAGCGCCAGTCGGAGATCGGTAATGTCCTGATGGGCGATCAGGAAAAAAGGTCCGTCGGGTTCTGCCATTCCAACTTCCATTCGAAACCAGCGACGAACTGTCGGTGAATGACAGGGATATACCATCGTGAATGTCTTGCGGCCCCCATTGATTACTTCCTGGATTCCCTTTATCGCCCTTTCGGCGTCCGCATCGTTTAAGTTCATCAATGACTTTTGGCAAGTGTCAAGATAATTTGTTCCAACACCCGCATTAGAATGATTCGGGAAGTCATTTTCGATGGCGAATTTCCGCCATGCCTCATTAACAGCAACAATTTCTCCTTCAGCATTAATGATGGCAATCGTTGCGGACAGAACATTCATGAAACTAAAATCTGGGTCTATCTTTTTGGCTGCTCTATTTGACATTTTTAAGACCAGACGTAATCTTGACCAAAATAATTAAATCTTCGAAAGGCAGGTTTACAATTAAAAAATACCAGTTTAACATCAATGATATACTTTAACTAAATCATACAAGAAATCAAAAAGACAATAATAAATTCGGCGAAAAACAATCTGCCATCACAAACCATCTGTTTATTTTACTTTTCCATGATTGCCAATGATTGTGATGTTCAATAAAAGCAAAATAAAAATTGGGTGTCATTATTTGATGGTCCTGTTCCTGTGCGTTTCTACTCAATATCGCGTAGAGGCCTCGGACAGAGGAATCTCGGTTATCGGAGATCTTACCCATCAAAGTGGGAAGCTTGGTAAATATATCGCGTTGATCATTGGAATCAACGATTATCATGATCCAGAAATTCCGAATCTTGCCACAGCTGTTCATGATGCGACAATCATGGCAGACCTGTTAAGAGACCGATACGGTTTTCAGGTTCAACTTCTTTTGGATCAAAAGGCCACGCGAAAGGCCATTTATCTGGCATTGCGACGGCTGGTAAATTCAACAGAATCGAACGATTCCGTTGTAATCTATTACGCAGGTCATGGCGACCTGGATCGAACATATAACGATGGATGGTGGATACCAGCCGATGCTGTTGGTGGAGACCCGCTGACATACCTTGAAAATGTTCAGGTACAAAAAGCCATGCGCAGCATGAAGGCGCGCCACGTTCTGCTTATTTCCGATTCTTGCTTCTCTGGTAGCCTGTTCGGTCGAACCAGAGCCATGCCCCAGGTCATCGATGATAAATACTACATGAACCTATACAATGAAAAAAGCCGCTGGGGAATGACATCGGGAAACAAAACACCTGTATCTGATTTGGGGAGGGGCGGACATAGTGTGTTTGCCTACCAGCTAATCAAGGAACTGACAGATAACAGAAAGCCTTTCATTACCGCGCAGGAACTGTATACGCGCATTGCTCCAATCGTGAGTAACAACTCGGAGCAAACACCGCTTTGCCGCCCCATCCGAGGGGTCGGCGATCAAGGCGGTGAATTTATCTTCGTATCGACCAATGAAAAGAAAGCTGGGCGGCCATTAAAGGGCAAAATCGTCGACCAAGTCAGTATAGATGATCAACGAAGGCAACTCGAAAGCGAGCGAAAAGCGTTGGAGCGTCTGAAGATTGAACTTGAACATAAAAAAATTGAAGCGGAACGTCAGAGAATTCAAGCGGAACGGAGGCGGATTGCGGAAAAGAAGAACGAATTGTCGGGCTCCCCATCTACTCAATATGCCGCTGTTTCTGCAAAAGCAAAAAACGAACACCTTGAGTTTCTGACCATTGATTCTATCCTGAAAGATGAAATCGTGCAAAACGGCGAACTTCGCGTAGGGTTTGAATCAGGATATCTGCCGTTCGAAATGACGGATAAAAAGGGAAAATTTATCGGATTCGACATCGATATCGCCAAGGAAATGGCCAAGGAAATGGGTGTCACCTTCGTTCCCGTAAATACGCAGTGGGAAGGTATCATCCCAACGCTGATTCGGGGAAAATTTGATATTATCATCGGAGGCATGACGATTACCGAAGAACGAAAAAAAGTTATCGATTTCTCAGCCCCTTACATCATTGTCGGAAATACGATCCTTTTACATCCAAAACACCGGGAAAAGGTCCTGTCCTATAACGACCTCAACAACCCAAAATACGTTATCACTTCAAGGATGGGAACGACAGGAGAACTGATCATCAAACGCAAGATTCCCAAAGCTATGTACAAAGGATACCAATCGGAAACCGAAGCCGCTATGACGGTGGTTAACGGACATGCCGATGCCTTTGTCTACGATCTTCCATTTTGCTCATTATTTCTGGCTTCCACCGGTGCCGACAAACTGATTCATCTCAATGACCCGATCGTCTCAGAACCATTGGGGTTTGCCATTCGAAAAGGCAATCCGGAATTCGTTGCATGGTTGAATCGCTTCCTGGTACAAATCAAACGTGACGGGCGTTACGAAACAATTTACGATAGATGGATAAATCGTGTTGATTGGAAAGATGAGCTTAGATAATTAGTTTATCTTAAAAAATTGTCAATTATGCGCATTATTTGATTGGTAAAATGAATCAATGCCATTTTATCTGGGATTTATTGGTCTATCTCGCTGGTTAAAGGAAAAATTTTTCTCGTTTTCCATCCCACTCCTTTCGAATTATAAAAAAATTTTCATACTTTTGTGTCATGTTTAAGTAAACATTTTTTAAAACATTGTAATTATACATTTAAAAAAAATACTAATTTTGCATGTTTTTTGCTGAATGTCAGTATAGTGTTTTTTTATCAAAGGTTTTTATGTTTACATTTAGGCCAAAAGTTTGAATGTTTCAAAGAAAGGAAAGTAATGAGAATGAAAAGGCTATCTATTTTAATGACAATTTTTTTATTGCTGATAGGCATTCCTGGGATAGCAAGTGCGTTGTCATTTTCTAATACAATCGATTTCGTCGAAGATGTATGGCATGATGGAACAACATATAAATTAATTGACGACACATTTATTGGAGATCCTTATCCATATATTTATATGCATACCATAAACTTTGAACCTGCCGCCCTATCCGTTGATAGTGCCACATTATCGATAACCCATTCAGGCAATATAGATAACCGATTTGAAACATGGCTACTTGACGATACCGGAGGTGCCGCATGGGTAGGTGACTTGTCAAGATCAACGGAAACGTGGGCAACAGATACTTTCGTATTGCCGACTTCTATTTTTAGTGGTGTTTCTGGAACGAATTGGTCAATTCAATTCCGTTTTACCGAAGGGACCAGCGGGTTTCTTGATTGGGATTCTATTCGGTTGGGCAGTAGCACCCTGGAAGGTGAATACACCGCAGCCCCAGTCCCCGAACCTGCAACAATGCTTCTTCTATGCACGGGTCTGATTGGTTTAGCCGGTGCAGGCAGAAAAAAAATCTTTAAAAAGTAACTTCAATAATTTAATAAAAGCATTAGCAGGGTCACCATCTTTGGCTCTGCTAATGCTTTTTTTATGTGTTTGAATGGTTTTGACCGATACTTGCTGACCTGATATGAACCTACTGTTATCTTTAAAAAAAATAAAGACACGGTCGACATCTTTCCATGATCCGGTGAAACCGAGGAGTTCTGTTTTCGTGAAAAAGTATCTGATCGGGTGGGCGTGTTTGATTCTATCGGCCGCGATCCCGGCCGCCAATGCGTCGCGACTGCCGGCATCTTTCTCGGAATCGGACCTTTTCAAGCAGCTTTCGGCGCTGGCGGGCCCCCAGGATGCCATCCTGGTCGCCGCACCGGATGGTCGGACCCTGGCAGCGATTCATGCGGATCGTCCGCTGGTACCGGCCTCAATCCTCAAATTGCTGACGACCCTGGCGGCGCTTGAAAAATTGGGTCCTGATTACCGGTTCAAAACCGATTTCTATCTGGATCCACGCGACAATCTGAAAATCAAAGGGTACGGTGATCCCCTGCTGATCTCCGAAACGCTGAAAGTCATCGCCGGGCAACTGGCGCCGCTTTTTCCGGTTGTCCATGACCTGGTTATGGACGACTCCTTTTTCGCGCAACCGATTCGCATTTCCGGCCGCGGCAATTCCACACAGCCTTACGATGCACCCAATGGCGCCCTGTGCGTCAATTTCAATACGGTTGCCTTCAAAAATGTAAACGGCCAATGGGTCAGCGATGAACCCCAAACCCCGCTTCTGGCATCGGTGATTCCTAAAATCGCCGCCTCGGGCATCACCCGGGGTCGCATTACCCTGGCCGCCGACCGATTCGAAGCCCTGCAGTATGCCGGCGAACTCTTGCGTTTTTTTCTGAAGCAGGCAGGCGTGCAGGTGACCGGCGGGGTCATCAACAGCCGGATCGATCCCACTGCGGATGCGTTGGTGTGGTCATACCGGTCAGATGCCACACTCGACCTGGTGGTGAGCAAACTTCTGGAATTTTCCAACAATTTCATCGCCAACCAGATTTTCCTGGTCATGGGCGCGGAGATTCTGAAGCCGCCGGCCACGGTTGACAAGGGGCTGCAAGTCTTGAGAGGCTACTACCGCGATAGCTTGGGCATTAAAACCGGGCGTATCGTCGAGGCCTCGGGTCTCTCCCGGGAAAACCGCATTACCGCCCGGGCGATGCTCAGGATCTTGGAGCACTATGAACCCTATCATGGTCTGATGCGCCGCGAAGGTCGCCAGTATTACAAGACCGGGCATCTGAAAGGCGTGCGAACGCGGGCCGGCTTCTTATCCGGCAACCACGGTGGACTGTATCGCTTTGTGGTCATGTGCAACACGCCGGGTAAAAGCACGGACGCGATAATGCGTGCCATCGAAAGGCATCTGAATTGAGGCATTAGATGAAAAACACCTCCACAATTTTTACGCGTGGTCCCGGCCGATAAGTTTGATTGGCTGCGCCACAGGTTTTTTGAGCCTATCGGATCGTAATATTTCCGCTTTCCGTGAACCAGAATCCTGGAAGCCGTACGCATCTTATCCCTTCCACAACGCATAAGTCTGTCCATACTCAAAACCCATCCTTTGATAAAAACAAATTTCTATCATGCGCCGGATGCATTGGTGAATCGAAAGCGTCACATTGCTGCCTCGGCGCAAGATGGGCAAACACCGAATAAGAATATTTCGTGATCTTCCACGACAAATCCATCGGGGGCTGCGTCCTCCTTCAGGGCGCAACCGGGAAGCTCAAAGACGCGGTTGCACTTACGGCAATGAAAGTGGTGGTGATGCCCCCTTCCGGTGCGTTCATACAAGGCTCCGAGAGATGGATGGGAAATCCGTTTCAACCACCCGTCCTCGATAAGAAGCTTGAGATTCCGGTAGACCGTTGCCTGGTTGAGCGATTCCACAAGCTTGCGGCCGTACATTAAAACCTCATCCACGCCCAACGGCCTTTCATGTTTTCTGAAGACCTGCTCTATGGCTATTTTTTGTGTGGTGTTGCGTCTCACAGTCTGACCCTTCTTTGTTAAGAGTTTAGGATTTGTCAGTTATTATTGCAAGTGCTTTCGCCATAAGCTTGACACGCCATACTTCTGGATATATTGTTGCAAATGCACTTGCAATAGCATTAACATTCTTGCATGAGGAAAAACAATGCGCAGGAAATGGCTTTTGCCTCTGATAACCACTTGTATCCCATATGATTAATATAATAGCCGGCATTGGGAAAGGCAGGCGCTTCCAAACAAAACATGCTGGTAAACCAAAGGGAAATCGTTCCAAATGAAAACCAAAAAAACTTTTGACGTGATCGTGGTCGGCGCCGGTGCGGCTGGCATTGGCATCGGCATGGCGCTCAAAGCGCGTCGGTGTAAATCGATGATCCTTTTACAACTATATTGATACACCCGGCCTCCTGCGACATTCGGACAGCGCTGCGTGTCGCGAAACCCTCGCTGCGCTTGCCGAAAGCGAAAGCGTCCTGCTGGTGGTCAACGCGACCCACCTCGACCAGGACCTGGAAGACCTGCTTGGACTGGTCGAAAACAAACACGGTGCCGTTGTTGTGACCTTCTGGGATAAGGTGGTCCGCCTGCCGGATGCCGGTGAACGCCTGGCGGAATTGAGCCGCCGGGCGGCCATTCCCATCATCCCCGTGGACGCCCGGCGGTTGTCCGAGGCCCACCGTCAGGACATCCGCCGGGCGGTGGGTGAAGGACGGAAGTTTCCGCCGGGCCCCCTTTCCCAGCGGGCTGGATGGACGGTGGCGCCTTCGCGTACCCCGTTCGACATACCGGTTATCGGGCAGATTCTGGCCCTTGCACTGTTGATCCTGCCAGCATGGTTCGCCGCCCAATATGCCAATGCCCTCGCCGACCGCCTTTTCGAGCCGCTGAGCG
The DNA here is from genome assembly GCF_048565275.1 of Desulfosarcina variabilis str. Montpellier. NCBI lineage: Bacteria > Pseudomonadati > Thermodesulfobacteriota > Desulfobacteria > Desulfobacterales > Desulfosarcinaceae > Desulfosarcina > Desulfosarcina variabilis. The sequence goes on from NZ_CP159846.1 coordinate 7,043,263, forward strand.
CGCTCATTGCGCCGCTGCTCAGGACGGTCGAAGTGTGGCCCGGCCCGCTCGCCTCGATATTCGGTGGCGACTACGGATTCGTGGCCATGTTTCCCTTCCTGCTCCTCTATTCCGTGCCGACGGTGCTCTTCTTTGCCGTCGTCATCGCGCTGCTTAAATCTTCCGGCCTGGTCGACCGGATGACGGTGTCGCTCCATCCCTTGATGCTCCCCTTCGGCCTGGCCGGACGCGATCTGGTTCGTGTAATGATGGGGTTCGGCTGCAACGTCCCGGCGGTGGTCAACACCCGCGCCTGTTCCTCCTGCTCCCGGGCCAACTGCGTCATGGCCATCGGCATCGGCGCGGCGTGTTCCTATCAGTTGCCGGCAACCGTCAGCGTGCTGGCAGCGGCAGGCATGACGGTTCTGGTTGCGCCGTATCTTCTGTTCCTGGCGGTTGTCACACTCTTGCTGTTGGCGCTGTCCGCGTCCCGCGCCTCTCGTGATCCCAAGAACCACCTGTTGATTGAGGGACGCGCATTTTTGCAGTGGCCCCAAGGGAGCGCGATTCGACGCGAGGCGGCTCACGTGGTGAACCAGTTCTTCACTGTTGCACTGCCGGTCTTTTTTATGATCTGCGTCCTGGCGGCGCTTCTGGCCTGGTCCGGAGTGCTGGACGCTTGCAGCCGGCTGATGGGACCGGTGATGTCGCTTTTCAATCTGCCGCCGGAAGCAGCCCTGGCCGTAGTCTTAGGTTCCATCCGAAAAGACGGGTTGGCCATCGGACTTCTGAACATGGAGGCCGGTAACCTCAAGGTACCCCTTGAAAGCCCGGTGCAGGTGCTCACAGCGGTAGCGCTGGCGGGCATTTTTCTGCCGTGTCTGGTGACGGTACTTGCCATCGCCCGTGAACTCGGTTGGCGGTTCGCGATTCGCATGATGACCCGGCAGGCCACCGCCGCTGTTATCAGCTGCCTGGTACTGGCTTGGGGCGGTTCATTGTTCTATTCATAAAGAGGCCCGACCGATAGCGTCTTTATCTATAGAAGCGCAAGAGGCTCACGAGGATAGAGAACGACGTAGAGCGAATTAGGTGCTGGCCAGACTAAGACACTTTCCACATGGGGTTCAAGGCATGCCTTGCATAGATGGCATATTACTGCCGGAAGGAGAAATATGATGGCCAAATCAGGAAATCGAATTATCGTTAAATTGAAAAGCACGCAAAGCGCTTACTGTTATACCACCACCAAAAACAAGCGCAATACACCGGGCAAACTGGCACTTCGCAAATATGACCCGATTGTCCGAAAGCACGTCCTGTTTCGCGAATCAAAGTAAAAGGAAACCAATGAAAACCTATGATTTGATCGCCATCGGCACCGGTTCGGCCATGATGCTGGTGGAACCTTACATAGAGATGCATCCCGGTGCCAAAATCGCCGTGATCGACAAGGACCCACCGGGTGGCATCTGTCTGACCAAAGGCTGCGTGCCCACCAAAATGCTGCTGTATCCTGCCGAGGTCGTTCGCATCATCGAAGAAGCACAAGGACTCGGCATCCGCACGGATACCATTGTCCCGGATTTTGAAAACATCATGAAGCGCGTGCGCAGCAGCACCGGGGCCGAAATCCAACGGATCGAATCCGGTCTCAAAAACGCCAAAGACATCGATTACTACAGGGCACCGGCCCAGTTCACGGCACCGTATACCCTGAAAATCGGTGGCAAGGACCGCATCAAATCCCGGCTGATCATTTTGTGCACCGGATCCAGACCCCATCTGCCGGATATCGAAGGGCTCGATCGCGTCGCGTACCACACCAGTGATACCATCCTTGACATCACCACCCTGCCGAAATCGGTCGCCATCATCGGCGGCGGCTACATTGCAGCGGAATACGGCCATTTTTTTGCGGCCATGGGCGCCGAGGTCACCCTAATCGGCCGAAACCCGCAATTTCTTCCTGAAGAAGAGCCTGAAGTCAGCCGGCTGGCGACAGCCAAAATGTCGTCCCATATGAACATCCTCAAGGGTCACGAGGCCCTGCGATTGTCGGAGGATCCATCCGGGCTAAAGCAGGTGGAGGTGCGGCACCGAAGCTCCGGCCGCCGTATTTCGGTGACCGCCGAACAGGTGCTGGTGGCCACCGGCCGTTCACCCAACACCGATCTGCTGCAGCCCGCACTGTCCGGCATCCAGGTCGACGAGGCCGGCTGGATCGTCACCGATGAATACCTGGAGACCAGCCAGCCGAATATCTGGGCCTTCGGGGATGCCAACGGCAAACACCTCTTCAAGCACGTCGCCAACCATGAGGCCCAAATCGTCTATTACAATGCCCTGGAGAGGGAACGGATCAAGGTCAATTACCATGCCGTACCCCATGCCGTGTTCACCTGGCCGGAAATTGCCTCGGTGGGAATGAAAGAGGCCGATGCGGTCCAGCGTTTCGGCGCCGATAATGTGCTGATCGGGTTTCAGCGATTTGAGCACACCACCAAAGGGGATGCCATGGGACTGAGCGGGTATTTTGCCAAGGTCGTTACAGGCGATGACGACAAGATCTTAGGCGCCCACGTCATCGGCCCGCAGGCATCCGTACTCATACAAGAAGTGGTCAATTTGATGTACACCCCCCAGCGGGTGATCACTCCCATCGTTGCCGGCATGCACATTCATCCCTCCTTGAGCGAAGTCATTGAGCGGGCATTTTTAAGCCTGATGCCCCAGCCGCACTACCGGCAGCTTCTCCAAGGCGGCCGACTCTGACGTATCTTTTACGATTGTGCCGTGAAACAAATCCGCGAATACAGGAGGTTGAGCTTCAATGGATCTGTTTTTGTATAACACGCGCGCGCGCCGCAAAGAGATCTTCACCCCCATACAGGCAGGTCAGGTGGGGCTCTATACGTGCGGCCCCACCGTTTACCATTACGCCCACATCGGCAACCTGCGAACCTATGTGTTTGAGGGTATTTTAAAGCGCGTTTTAATCTATAACGGACTGCAGGTAAAACATGTCATGAATATCACCGATGTCGGCCACCTGACCGGCGACCGAGACATGGGTGAGGACAAGATGGAAAAGGGCGCGAGGGGCGGACCGCCTGGGAAATTGCCGCGTTCTAAACGGCGGCCTTCAAAGCGGATCTGGTCCATTTGAATATCATCGAGCCCACGATCTGGTGCAAGGCAACCGATACGATTCCCGAGCAGATCAGCCTGATTGAAACCCTGGAAGACAAGGGATACACCTACCGAACCGGGGACGGTATCTATTATGATACTGCAAGGTTTGAAAACTACGCGCAGCTGTCGCGCCAGGACAGGAACGCCCTTCAAGAGGGGGCCCGGGTCGAAAAAAATCTGGAAAAACGCAATCCCACGGACTTTGCCCTCTGGAAATTCTCCCCGGAAGGCGTCCAGCGGCAAATGGAGTGGGACTCACCGTGGGGCACCGGGTTCCCCGGTTGGCATATCGAGTGCTCGGCCATGAGTATGAAATATTTGGGTGACCAGCTGGACATCCACTGCGGGGGAACCGACCATATCGATGTGCACCACACCAATGAAATCGCCCAGTCGGAAGCGGCCACGGGAAGCCGGTTCTTCAATTTCTGGATGCACGGGGAGTTTCTCAACATCCAGGGCGGCAAAAAAATGGCCAAAAGCGAGGGGAATTTTCTTACCCTGGAAAACGCCTTTATCAAGAACGATATCGATCCGCTCGTTTACCGTTACGCGACGTTTCACAGCCATTACCGTAAACCCATGGTGTACAGTGACGATTCCATTGCCGCCGCCGGAAACGGTCTGCGTACCCTGCGGAGTCAGGTCGCCCGGCTGGTGGAAAACGCCAGTGGGCGAAAAGGCCCCCATCGATGATGGTTTCCGCAAACACTGAGCAAACGAAATATTTTGGTTACGAGCGCTTTGCCCTACGCAAACGGCCCGATCCACATTGGACACCTGGTCGAATACATCCAGACAGACATCTGGGTCCGTTTCCAAAAGATGCGGGGACACCGATGTTTCTATGTTTGCGCGGACGACGCCCATGGCACCCCCATCATGTTGAAAGCAAAGGAGCGCGGTATTACCGCTGAGCAACTCATCGCAGACATGTGGAAGGATCACCGACAGGACTTCGACGGTTTCCGCATCAAATTCGACAATTACTATTCGACGCATTCAGAGGAGAACCGGGAAATCGTCGCGCTCATCTTTGGGCGGCTTGTAAGCGGCGGCCATGTGTACAAGAAAGTTGTTTCCCAAATGTTTGATCCACAACAAAAGATGTTTTTGCCTGACCGCTATGGGAAGGGACGCTGTCCTCGGTGCGGCGCAGCGGACCAGTACGGCGACAACTGTGACGTTTGCGGAGCCACGTATTCTCCGACTGACCTCATCGAGCCTTACTCGGCGATTTCCGGAGCAGTCCCTGTACTGCGGGACTCTGAGCACTATTTTTTCAGGCTACCCGACTTCGAGTCCGTCCTTAGGGACTGGATCGGCTCGGGCGCTGTGAGCGACGCTGTGGCCAAAAAGCTTGATGAGTGGCTAAGCGCAGGTCTTCGGGACTGGAACGTGTCTCGTGACCAACCTTATTTTGGCTTCGAGATCCCCGGCCTTGAGGATGGGAGCGGCCCCAAAAAGTTTTTTTATGTTTGGCTGGACGCACCGATCGGCTACATGGCGAGCTTCAAAAATTTTTGTGGCACGTCGGGAAACGACTTCGATGAATTTTGGGGGAAGGAATCAAAAGCTGAGCTTTACCACTTCATCGGTAAAGACATCACGTATTTTCACACCCTGTTTTGGCCGGCGGTGCTCAGCGGAGCAGGGTTTAGGCTTCCAAGCAAGGTCTTCGTGCACGGTTTTTTGACTGTTGACGGCAAAAAGATGTCCAAGAGTAAGGGCACGTTTGTTCGTGCAGCAACTTTTTTGGAGCACTTGGACCCGGACTTTTTGAGGTATTATTTTGCTGCGAAGATCGGTGGCGGAGTCGAGGACTTGGATCTTAGCTGGGACGACTTTGTTTCGCGGATCAATTCTGACGTCGTCGGCAAGATTGTAAACGTGGCTATTCGTTGCGCCGGTTTTGTTTCGAAGCGGTTCGACGGTAGATTGTCAGGCAGCCTTGCGAGGCCAGAACTTTTTGACGAATTCGTCGATCGGTCTGATTTGATTGCTAAGCTGTATGAGTCCAGAAATTTTTCTGGTGTTGTCAAGGAGATCATTGCGCTTGCCGGTCTCGCTAACCAGTTCATGGATGACGAGAAGCCCTGGGTTTTTGCTAAGGATGAGAAAACCTTGGGTCGATGCCATGATGTGTGCACAACAGGCATCAACCTTTTTCGATTACTTGTCGGATTTTTGGGGCCCGTCGTTCCAGGTATTGCTGGCGCCGCACAAACGTTTTTAGGGGAGTCTCCCGTTTCTTGGGCCAGTTTGGCTCGACCACTGCTTGGTTGCCCCATCAACAAATATCGTCCTTTGGCTGTTCGTGTTCGTCGTGGTCAAGTCGATGCCGTGTTGGAGGCGTCTAAAGTTATTTAGAAATAGGGGCACTAAGGCTGGTCGCTGTGGGTGTCATTATTCGCAATCCTGCGAGGTCCTCGAACACTTTGTATCCTTCAACCGTTCCGTATATTTTTTCCAAATGCCCTTTTTTTCTTTGGCGCTTGAATTGGCAGAAGCGTCCTTCTTTTTTGATTCGTTTCCTTCACCGTGGTCAGTAATTGTCTTTGATGTATTCATATGTAACCTTCCTTTCAGGTTCCATTTTTACGTGTTTTGATTTTATTATTGAAATAATAAGGTCTATTATCGAAAATACAATTTTAAAATATTGTTGCGGTTGCTTAGGAACCGTTTGCCAGGGTTTCTTATCCATGTTTGCAATTAAGCACCCCACGGACTTGCGTCCATATGTGAGGACCTCATTCCCGCCCAAAGGTCTTTCGTAATACCTGAAGGCCTGCTCTAAGGCCATTTTCTGAGTTGTGTTACATCTCAAGGTTCCAGACTCCTTTATCAATAATTTTAGCGCCGCTCCTCTTTATTGCAACTACTCTCGCAATAATATTGACAAAAATCGATTTGTCGCACTATACATGCAAATGCAAAAGCATTTGCATGTATAAACATGATTTGAACTTTATCCGTCAATTGGGAGGGGAGGATGAAACCTATTGGTAAAATGGAATCTGTTGTCATTGCGTTGGTTTTTCTGACGATTTCCGGTTTTTCATATGCACAAGACACAAGCGATATTGACAACTCGCCAACAGCTGATCCTCCCAATGAAATACTCGAGCTTGAAACCATCGTTGTGACTGGGAGTGCAACGGATGATGAAAAACAAGAAATCGAAAGCCGCAAGCTGAGAGTGCATAATCTGGTCGATTTCGCTGAAATCCTTTCCGACGAATTGGTCGAAGTGTCGATGATACGCAAAGGCGGCTATGGCAACGAGGTTAGCGTGCGAGGCTTCGGCCAGGAGAATTTCAAGGTGCTGCTGGACGGCGGAATCCTCGAAGGCGCCTGCGGCAGCCGCAAAGACCCCCATCTTTCCCATATCAACATGCTGACGGTGAAAAAACTGAAAGTCCAACAGGGGCCTTTTGACGTCACAAAGCTGGGTGCGTTGGGCGGGTATGTAGATGTGATCACCAAGAAACCGGAGCCCGGTTTCAATGGCGAAATCCTTGGAAAGGTTGGAAGTTACGGCTTTTACAGCGGCGGTGCGACCACCAGCGGCGGCAGCGACAACATTCAAGGGCTTCTCGGGTATAACTATTCCGAGTCGGATCAGTACGAGGACGGCTCCGGCAACCCGCTCTGGAAAGTGAGGGAAGGTCTGCCCGCATCCTATAACCAAGAGGGGCGTGACGCCAAGTCGTTTCAGAAAAACGACATCTGGGGCAAACTGCAATTTACGCCGAGCGACAGCCATACAATCCTGCTTGAGCATACCTACGGAAAGGCGGAAGACATTCTCACGCCCCGCGTCGCATTCGACACGGAAGAAGAGATCACCAACCTGAGCAAAGCAAGCTGGGAGATGCGCAATCTTGGCGATCTGTCGAAAAAACTCACCCTTTCGTTTTACCGCAACGAAGTGGACCATTACCCCTTCCAGGACTTGCGCAATGTGGCTGTTCCGAAAAACAACAAGGTTGAGTCGGTGATTACAGGCAGCGCCATTCAAAATGTAACCCAAACCGATTTTGCTACGTTGACCTATGGCATTGATGTGTACCACCGGGATTGGTGGGGAGATGTCTATAACAGCCTGACGGGCGTTAAGCTCAATGACAACCTCATTCCTGCCGTCCAGTCAATGGACATTGGCGGGTACGTTCAAATGGATAAGGATTTCGATAAGTGGGCTGTTGGATTGGGATTGAGATATGATCGCTTCGAGCAGGAGGCTGATGAAGAATTGGTTTTTACAAGCGCCGTTACGAATGAAAATCGCAAAGTTGATGACCTTCTCGGTGGTCATTTCTCAGTCAACTATTTCCTGAACGACAGTGCGATGCTTTTCGGCGGCCTCGGACGCAGTTATCGAACCCCGACATCAAGTGAGCGATATATTCAGGGCAACGCCACTTTCTTCGGCAACCCCAATCTCGAACCGACAGCCAACACAGAGTTGGACTTGGGGTTCAAATTTGAGCGCGGAAGATGGATGTTCCAGGCCAAGGGTTTCTACTCCGATCTAAAAGATTATATTTATCAGGAGAATAACCTTGCGGGGTATCGAAGCTACACGAACATTGATGCCCACATCTATGGAGGGGATATCAAGGCGGGTGTCGATCTGATTTTTGGGTTTTCCCTGGATGGAGGACTCGCTTATCAAAGAGGCCGCAAGGACAGTTTCCCCGACAACAACAACGACAAAGACCTCGGGCAAATAGCGCCACTAAAGAGCAGATTGGCACTGAATTACAAGAACGAGCAACCGTTGGGTCAAAAGGACACCGGGCTATTCGGAACCGTTGAATGGGTCCATTCCGACACGGCCAAGGACATCGATACCGAAGCCGGCGAGCAGGAACTTGCAGCGTGGGATATCATGAACCTGCGAGTGGGGTACCAGTTCAAGTGGTGCACACTGAATGTGGGCATGGATAATGTTTTCGACCAGACGTACAAGGTTGCGAATTCTTATGAATGGGACGTAATCGGTGGGACCGGTGCCAATCCGGCGATTGTCAACGAGCCAGGAAGGTTCATCTATGCATCTTTGGGATTTAATTGGTAGCGCTACATTTGTAAGGAAAAACCTGATTGACGATGGAATCCAAGCTTTTTTTTCTATGGAAGACCGATCAGCGATTGTTCTGGGTTTAAGCCAGGCAATCGTTAAATTTGCTCTCGATGTCAGATCTTTTTTTCCAGCCGGACTTTCCGATGAAAACCAGGCGCGTTTCCATTGGAAACGCTTCTTTGTTAAAGTGTACATCAATATCAATCCATTGTCCGACCAGATTCAGAAGCACCGTTGGATGTTCCAAATCATCCCAATACAAGATTCCTTTGGCTCGGATGATATCAGGCGGGATGTTATTCAGCACTTTTTTAAATGCCCTCTTCGTGAAGGGCGCCACAGATTTGAAACTCCAAGACTCAAATACCAAGTTGTGGCTTTTCATTTGATGGGAGGGGACGGCCGGTAAAATACCAGCGATTCTTCCCTGACCGCTTGCTTCGTGAACGTGAATATCCATTTCTTTAAAACTCCCCGCACCTTTTGGTTCAGGGAGTTCTTTGAATCCCAAAACCAAATCAAGCGGCACCTGACACCGAATTGATTCCAGCATTACAGCGCTAGGGGATATTTTTCTGATGAAATGTTTTACCTGCTTCAGGCCCTGGGAATCGATCAGATCGGTCTTGTTCAAGATCAGCAAATTGGCAGCGTCTATCTGTCGACCGACCAGTTCAAGGTATTCTCCATCGATCTTTAGCAATTGACTGCAGTCGATAACGGTAAACAGCCCGTCAACATGCAGGTGAAACCTGAGTAAAGGAGATGAGAGGGTGTTTAACACTTGGACCGGATCGGCGGCACCGCTGCACTCTACGATGATATGGTCAGGTTTTTCTACCTGCTTCATCAGGTTTATCACACCGGTTAACAAATCCTTTTGTATGGTGCAGCAGATGCAGCCGCCAGTTAGTTCGATCTTTTTTAGATCACGTCCGACAATCAGATCGCTGTCGATATTGATTTGACCGAAATCATTGACCAGAACGGCAATTTTTCTGCCCTGATGATGCCGGACAACGTGGTTGAGCAACGTGGACTTGCCTGCACCGAGAAATCCGCTCAAAATCGTCACCTTGACTCTTTTGGCCTTAATCTCAGCAATATCGATCATTATTTCTTCTTCATTTCCTTGCCACAGCACATCAGCGGAACGCTGCAAGCATCTCCAGATCCTGCAGTACAGGTGCAGGTCTTTTTTACTTCCAATTCAAGTCCGCAAGCATCGCAATAATATAGATCTCCTTCTTTCATGTCACAACAATTTGCCATGGTGTAGCCTCCTTTGGTTAGTATTCCGTTGGTTAGTATACAGGGGTGATTGTTTCACAACGATTTGGACAGATGCAAATAATTTTATCGTCCAAATTTTGACATTACAGGTTTTAACACTCTGATTATATTATTTTTTATCAAATCATTAGGCCTTCAAGGTTGAAAACTTGATATGCAACAATATTGCATTATGTTGATTGATGCAATGTTTATTTCCAAAGGCTAATGATGGACATTTTGGATCGTTCGACAGCGTGCTTTTCTTTGCCGAACCATCATCAACGGATCCTTTGATGCACATTTACAAGAAAGCTGGCCAATGCTCCAATTATTGATCATCGGCGGCGGCGTCCACGGCGTCCATGTGGCACATCGTCTGCTGCAGCAGACGCCGCTGACCCGCGACGATATTCGAATTCTCGACCCCCATGATGAATTGCTGTATGCATGGCGTCGGTGCACCCGAAATTGCGGCATGCGGTATCTGCGCTCGCCGTCTGTGCACCACATCGATATTGATCCGTTTTCCCTGGATCGGTATGCCCTGCTCCCTGAAAACCGGTCAGACACCAATTTCATTGCGCCCAAGGACCGTCCATCCGTTGAACTGTTCGATCGTCATTGTCAAATGGTGATCGACAATCACCTTCTGGAATCCTTGCATGTCCGGGGACGCGCTCTGGAGATCCATAACCACCTCACCCACGTAAGCGTTGCCACCACAGCGGAAACGATCCATGCCCGAAGGGTTCTGCTTGCGCCGGGGATGGGTGAGCAGCCCTTCTGGCCGTCGTGGGCGATCCGCCTGAAGGATCAGGGGACAAGGGTTGGGCATGTGTTCGATCCCGACTTCAGCCTGGACGACCTTCAGGCCAAGGGACCCGTTGCGGTAATCGGTGCCGGAATCAGTGGGGCGCAACTGTCGCTGAGGATCGCTGAGAAACAGGACGATGCGGTTTTTTTGATTTCACGCAAGGCGATTCAGGTCATTGATTTCGATTTTGACCCCGGCTGGCTGGGTCCGAAACATCTCGAACGGTTTTGCCGGCAATCGATTGACCAACGGCGGCTGGAGATCATGGCTGCCAGATCCAAAGGCAGCGTTTCCCGGGACGTGAAACTGGCGCTGGAGAATGCGACGGCTCAAAATCGGCTCACCTGCATCGTTGACGACATCACCGATGCGACAGACCAGGCCGGCAGCGCCCATTTAATCGGACGGCTGGACCAATACGATTGCCAAACGATCGTCCTGGCCACCGGTTTCACGGAAAAACGGCCGGGAAACGGGTTCATGGATCAGGTCATCAAGGAATTCGATCTAAAAACCGCTGCCTGCGGATTCCCGGTGACCGACCCCTCCCTCAAGTGGCATGAGCGGATTTTCGTCACCGGCCCCCTCTCGGAGCTTCAAATTGGCCCGTCGGCAAGGAACATCGCCGGGTCAAGACATTCGGGCAGAAGAATCACCGATGCCCTCAACGAGGAATTGACCTCCAGTAAACCTTAATTCTGGAGCGTCTGAAAGTGGACTGGCCGCTTCCCATGCGATCAAGGCCTTTTTCCTTTACGCCCCCCACGGGTATTGATGAATATTTCCAGACTTTGCAATCATTCGATGACAAGAGATGAGATAGGCAACAGGATTGACCGCAATGGCGTTACCGACCGCTCGAAAGGCGTTGGGACGGCCGATATACGAGGCAATATCCTGATAACTGACAACATAACCGTTCGGTATGCTCAGCGGGGCCTTCCATAAGCTGATTTGAAAGTTGGTCCCCTTAATCTGCAAATTAAACGGTTTTGAACGTTTATGAGGATCAATTCTGAATTGTTGTCATAAACTGAAAGAATTGAATTAGATTGATCCCGTCCCACCGCTTGAACAATCGGTTAAAATGGTATTTGCTCAAATATACGCTTTGCGCAATCTCATCGAGGGTCGGCTGAAATTTAAAGTTGGCCTCGATGAATTGAATCGCTTCTTCAATCCTCTTGAAATCCGCTGACTGAAAGGAATAAAGAGACGCATTAAAACATCACCGTTCTTCCCAAACCGGCAATGTCTGCGAGCCCGTCGGGTCAATGTATCTTCACCGAGTCATACCTCAGTAGGGAGGGCCTGGTAGTTGTTCGACGTTGACGTGCATGCTTTTCAGTTCCAGGGGGGCGCCAAATTGCGTGTAGATGGCAACGTCGGCCGCGTCTCGACCGAAAGCGATGGCAACACGCCCACCTTGAAGATCGACCTGTGTTGGATCGAAAGTATACCATCGGTTTCCAACATAGGCCTCAAACCAGGCGTGAAGATCCATCGGTTCGAGGGCCTCGAGGTAGCCCACAACCATTCGGGCCGGTATCGCCAGCGCTCGGCAACAGGCGATGCCCAAATGGGCCATGTCTCGACAGACGCCACGACCCAACTGGTTCAGCTCGGCTGCACTGATTATATCCTGGCCACGTCCAGGCGTGTACCGTATCGAATTCCGGATATAATCAACGATGGCTGTGCATTGATCATAGCCCGGTGCCCAGCCCGCCACGAGGGACGCGGCCATTTCAGTGAAACGATCCGATTCACAATACCGGCTTGGATGGAGAAAAGGCAGGGTTTCATCGGGTAATTGCTGCACTTCGACAAAGGGGGCTCCAGGCGCCGTGTCGGAGGCGTCTGCGGTTTCAATGTCAACGGATGTTCGAACGGAAAAATATCCAGTGGGGGCTACCAGTCGCTGACACAAGTTGCCGAACATATCTGTAAATTCGACTGCTGGGACGCTGGGCGACAAAACGTACTTTTCACGCGCGACCCATTGCTGCCATCCACTGCGTGGGCGCAACATGAGCAAAAAGGGAGTTGGAACCGGAATGTTGAAATCAAGGAAACAGGAAGCATGTAACCACATGACAATCCTTTCCAGGCTTTTAGAGGCCAGTATCCCATTCGCTGCGGCACATTTTCATGCGACTTCAGGATCCCAACCATATTAAATTGAGAGTAGATAGGCCAGCTAATTTTTAAACCATTTGCATAGATATCAGATAATGCAATGGATAAAACCACCCAAAAAGCGTAAAGCGGCAATGATTAAATTTAAATTGATGCTTTTCCTTAGAAGTACACTACACTGTGGACGTTGGAACAATATGTTCGCGAATCTGTTTGCTGAGAACCGAGGGGAGTTCCAATTTATCCACTAAACGGGAATGCACCCCTTGAAAACTCCCACGCGGCTATTTATTGTTTTACATGTTCGGGTATTCGCTTTGCCGAACAGTAACGATCCATAAGATTTAACATGCGCAACGAATCTAAGGAGAAAAATACAATGAAAAAAATGCTAATAGGGCTTTTATCCATATGTACAGCTTTGTTATTTTTAGGCACTGAGGCCTTGGCTGCGGGCAGCAGTGCGAAGCCGGCCCAAGACACGCGCCCCGGCATCTCTCAGTATAATTCCGGTGTAAAATTGATGAAGCAAGGCAAATACGAAAAAGCAGAAAAAAAATTCGAGGCGGCCCTGAAAAAGGACCCCAATCTGGCCGAGGCGCACAACAATTTAGGATACTCGCTGCGTAAGCAGGGTCCCCAGAATTACGAACGGGCGCTGAGTCACTATAATCGGGCCATCGAGCTTAAGTCGGACTTGGCTGAGGCCTATATGTATCGCGGTGTATTGCATGCCTTGATGGGCAATGAAGGCAAGGCCTTAGAAGATCACAGCAAACTGAACCAACTCGATCTTGGTCTTGCAAATGCGCTACAGGCAGCCATTGCCTCCGGCGAGGAACCAGAAGGCCTTGACGGGTTGGTCAATACATGGTGATTAGATGTATCCTGGCTTTCGTCGCAGCCATTATGTTTTCAGTAATCGGCTGCGGGTTTAAAATAGACAATTCATTGAGTTTTGACCAGCAGAGTGAATATGTCTGGCAGGTACCGAATGGTTTCCCTATCCCTTTGGTACCTGCCGACAATCCCATGACGGATAATAAAGTCGAACTTGGCCGACAATTGTTCTACGATTCCCGTTTGTCGGGTGATGGCAGCGTCTCTTGCGCCTTCTGCCATCAACCCAGTTTGGCCTTTACAGATGGCAGAAGCCGGGCGGTGGGTATTCAGGGGAATATCCACCCCCGCTCGGCCATGTCCCTGGCCAACGTGGCCTACAATGCCACCCTTGGGTGGGACGACCCCAGTCTTACGCGTCTCGAAGACCAGATGCTCATTCCTTTGTATAATACGCAACCACCGGAGATGGGCGCAGCGGGTCGCGAAGCGGAGATTCTGAGCCGCTTAAAGAAAGATCGTGACCTGCGTCTGCTTTTTCACAGAGCGTTTCCGGATGACAAATATCCAGTGACAATGCGCAATGTGATCTTCGCGTTGGCGTCCTTTGAGCGCACCTTGATTTCAGGAAACTCACCTTACGACCGCTGGGCTTATGGTGCAGATCCGGATGCATTAAACAAGGATCAGCGTGCAGGGGCCAGGTTGTTTTTCTCAAAAAGATTGAATTGTTTTCGCTGTCATGCCGGATTCAACTTTTCGGGGCCGGTTAAGTATACTGGATCTGAATTGCCCGAGGCCCGATTTCATAACACGGCCCTATACAACGAGGACGGAAACGGCGCTTATCCAAGACCAAACACCGGCTTACACAGACACACCGGTCAAGGTGGTGATATGGGCAAATTTCGGGCTCCTACCCTTCGTAATATCGCCTTGACAGCTCCTTATATGCATGACGGGTCCATTCCCACCTTGGAAGCCGTTTTGGACCATTATGCAGCCGGTGGCCGATCTCGTTTCAACCCTCAAATCGTGCGTTTCAATTCCAACACAGACCCACTGATGACCGGATTTAAACTTTCGCCAGTGGAAAAGAGACAACTCATCGCGTTCCTGAATGCCCTCACAGACCAGATCTTTATCCAACAAGCATTGGAGCAAGAAGTTCTCAATCCATAGATCGTCAGCTTTAGATGAAATCAAATAAAGTTAGCGTTAGGGTTCGCGCAAAAATAAATTCACAAATTGTCAGTGTTCAGGCGCCCGCTCAGCAAGGCGCGAAGACAAAGGAATATCAGGCATATTCCGTGTTTTCGCAACGCCGCTGAGCGGGACGCATGGGCGCTGAAAATGTGAAGTTATTTTTGCGCGAGCCCTTAAATAGAAAACCGGATCCACGTCCTTGTAGCAAACCTATAGACAAGCCTATGATAACCAGATGGTAATCACACGTTCACCAGAAGTTGCCATTAGTACAAGGTATTTTTCGTTTCCGGGGCAGTAAAAAAATCGTATTTCCAGTTATCTACAAGGATGTCAGTTTGTGCGGATTATTGCGATTGGATTGAATCGATGACAGTATCGTTAAGCTGTGGGTAATAGATTTTCTTTTTGGCAGCCTGGATGATGGTATCCTCCCATTGGCTGAACGAATCCACATTTTTCAACGTGTGATCGGCATTCTTCGGGTTACCCTTTTCAGCAATTTCGCGTATTCCAGAAAGCGCCTGATGATCGCCAGGAAAGTACAAGGGGATCATACCTTTATCCTTTGGAATGGCATCGAATACCCTCCTGGAGCGTCTCTCGATCTCGCAGTCTTCTAAAAATTTCTCCAGGCTGAAAAAGTTGAGGCTGCCTAAAGCCCCCATCGCGTGCCGTACAATATGGACCCCGTACTTGCGCAGCGCATTGCGGCTCAATTCTGAATCGATCATTGCCTGGGGAGTCACATCAGATAGACTGGTACTGCCTCCGGTCTGGGCGGAAGGGAATCCTGTAATCCAGGTATTGACCCGCGCCAAGGCAGCGTTGATGAATGTTTGATGGGGAGAACTGTAAGCAAGATTGCCGCTTGAATCGACAATACTGGGTATCCCACAGTGCATGCATGAGATACCCGGGTTGACGGTCTGGGCGACAACCATCATGAAAATCACCTGGGCATGGTTCTGCGTCAGAAACGCTTCCGGGCTACCTGGGCCAGAGATGCCGGCAAGGCTTTGGTCGATCAATAAAAGGTTGTTGCCTGAACGGGCGCTGCGCAAAAAAGGATCCACCATGTTGTTCATTTGCGTCAAGGAGGTAATCAGGCTGGTTCCATCGAGCCAATGGTCCTTTCTTGCTAAAAACTTTACTTCGTCATCTCTCATCGTATTGGTGGTGATCATCTTGAGACCTTGATAGTATTTTTCCATCAACTGGGCGATCTCGAAGAGGGAGATGCTCTTGTCGCAGGCTACCGGCAGACTGAAAATGCCGACAACATCTTGTTGG
Source organism: Desulfosarcina variabilis str. Montpellier (assembly GCF_048565275.1). Lineage (NCBI taxonomy): Bacteria > Pseudomonadati > Thermodesulfobacteriota > Desulfobacteria > Desulfobacterales > Desulfosarcinaceae > Desulfosarcina > Desulfosarcina variabilis. The sequence continues at coordinate 7,059,096 of NZ_CP159846.1, forward strand.
TCTCGCACCGTGAGGATGATTTTTTCGTATTCCTCGCGGTTAGCCGGACGCAGTTCTTCGTCCCCAGTCCGCTTTAGAAAAGGTGATGTCGCACCGGTGCCAAACGTGTTCATTCCCGGATCACCAGCCATCGTACGGGGTACCTGCGCTAAACAGTGGTCGATATAGTCCCGCTTCAAGGGAATGAAAAACGCCGTTTCATTATCGAAATCCACGGCATCGGCTTCCATAAGAAGATCCATAAGGGGTTGGCTCTCAATGATATTTATACCGATTTCCGTAAGTACGCGTTTTGCGTTTTCGTCAATGCGCTGGTAAACAGCCTTCTCTGCGATCAGGTCGTCGATGTCCTCCATCCGAAATCTAATCTTTCTAAGGACCGTTTCGTCGGTGACATGACGGAAGAGATCTTCATAAATGGCTTTGGCCTTTTCAAACGCTGCCTCCTTTTCCAAGCGTATTCCCTTGTCAAAGGTCTCATCGGCCTGCTGCCTGATTGTCATCGTTCCCCTTTTGAACAGTTGACGGATTCGTAAAAAGCCCGCTAACGGCGTTGGAAAGTGTCTCAAAATGCTCACATATACCATATATGCGCAGCAATTGAGCCACTTTCCGCCTTGTTATCGGGCCTGGTCCAGACTTCTAAAACAGGCTCTAAGATTCGCCGGAGCCATTATAGAATAATGTATCGCACAACTGCTGCCATGTCAACGATATAATTATCTGTAATTATTATTAATTTTTGGTTGACCGTTTTGTCGCGGCATGTCATAAAAGCCAGCGTTTGCGCCCCCAATAATATTCATACATACCAAAATTTTAATCGCCTCGTTTAGTTGGAGTCTGCCATGATTGAACGTGCCGTTGCACCAAAGCGACCTGTCGATCTATTGAATCGTATACTCGAATCACCCCGCATTGTAAAAATAGTTCAGGAGCTACCACCACCTGTATTGACCCGTCTGGTCCGGCATGTCGGCCTGGAAGACGCTGCCGAGATTGTCGCCATGGCCACCGGTGAGCAGCTCAGCCGGGTGTTTGACGAAGACTTGTGGGTTGGTCCACGTCCAGGAAAAGATGAGATCTTTGATGCCGGGCGCTTTATCCTGTGGCTGGAAGTTCTTTTTGAAAACGGCCTTGAATCGGCCATGGAGAAGATCGTCCGGTTCGACGAAGACCTGATCACCCTGGCCCTGACCCGCCACATCCGGGTCCTCGATATGGACGCGCTGTCCGTTCATATTGCCAGACGTGACCGCGGTGACAAGACGTATCTGGTTGACAAGGTGCTTGACGGTGCCTTGAGTCTGGAATTCGAGGGATACCTGGTCATCGCCAAACCTCATTGCGGATGGGATGTCATCAGTACGATGCTGATAGAACTCAATCAGGCCGATGAAGCCATGCTCGACCGCCTGCTGAGACATTGCAGTCGGATCAGCGCGGACTACATCGAAGACAACGGTGGGTTGTACGACGTTTTGACCGCCGAAGAGATGTTGACGGCCGATCTGGCCGGTGAGCATCAGGAGCACCGCCAAAAAGACGGATACGTGCCCCCGGCTTCGGCTGTCGCCTTCCTCGAACAGGCGCGCTCCCAGCCCCTGGCGCAACACGTTGCCAAAAAACAATGGCACTACGACACTCGCCGCTACTTTAAATCTCTGAATACCGACACCGCGAAAACAGCTGCTGCCGACACCGCCATCTCCGATCCAACTATCAACGCCGAACGGCAAAGGGTCCAGGAACTGCTCCAGGAGGCCGAGATCCTTGAATCCCCGGTGACGCAGAGACAGTTGCCCTCAGGCGAATCGCACCCGGAATCAATGCCCCTGGCCCGAGCCATGCGTGCGTTGCGGGAAAACGGATCGGCATCCGATGACCAGCGCCTGGCCGAGACAACCTACCTGGCCAATGTGCTGATAGCCGGTTGCCCGATCTACGGCCGGCGTTTCAGGCCAATGGAGGCGGCCAAAGCGGTGATGGCGACCTGCCAACTGGGAGCCGAACACGTAACGGGCCTCTGCCTGACTACTGTGGATGATAAAGATCTGGCAAATCTCACCACGCTGCTTGTCAATACCGACATGGTGCGCCTGTTCAACTGCGGATGGCGCATTTTGCATGAGAGGATTGGCATGCCGGCTGCCCGGTGCCTTGCGGAACTGATGCGACAGGTAGATGATAATCTCCATGGCAAGCGGCGACGGTATGAACTGGCTGTTAAACGCCTGTCGCTGAATAAAAAGATCAGGGCGAACAGGCCCTGGCTGTTTGTCCCGGAAATTGACGACCTGTTGGGAGAGGTGGACAATGCTGTGCTGGCACAGTTGTCGGACCTGATCAGCGAATATCCCCTCCTGCCCCCCGTATTGCAGCGACCTGAGGATATTGCCCGTCTGCCCGTGATCCGCACCGGCGAGCAGGTGGCTTTAATCAAGCGATTTCTGATCGAACTGACCCCATCTGCAAATTAGAAAAGCCGGTTGTCCGGAAGGCTCAAGCAGATATCTGCTCCAGCATAGGATAAATTCAACTGATTTATGGACCCGTGTTAAGTGTTAAGTTTAAAGTGTTAAGGAAAGGCATCCTATCGATTCCAATATAAAATCAGATCCGATCCACCACTTAACACTTAACACTTGAAACTTAACACTTTCACAAAGCTACCTTGTCGGGAAATTTTCGTCTCTAACTTGAGCTTTCTGGGAAACCGCGTTAGAAAAAAAACCTTCATCCCCCAAATGGGCGATTGCGGCGGCATCGAAATGGTCTATTTTCGTCAATTAACATTTCACGTTGATGGTATAGTCTGATATGTCACACTCGATGTTCAAGTTTTTGTTAATTTGCCCAACTTGCGGCGTTGGAAAAAAATTTTGATCCTCGGAATACTGGAGTATGCCTGTGGTCAAAATTTTTTTCCGCCTTGAATTTGAACAAATTTCCTAAAAACTTGAAGATCGAGTCACAGGGTAAGGAAATAACAATGAGCTTTAACGATTCATTAAAATGTCCCGGCCTGGATCGAACGCTGATAGTCATCCCCCTTGAGCAGCCTTGTCCTCAATGCGGTGAAATTGTTGAGATCTGGTCGGATGAATTGAAACGGCGCTGCGCCGGGTGCGGCATGGTCGTTCACAACCCTAATCCTCTATCTGCAATACCGGATCCAAACATGAATGAGTCGAATCAGTCTGCACACCAAAGCCGCCTGGATGAGCTTGTCACGTTGGCCATAAGTCTGGGAGCCAGCGCGGCGACGGTTGTCGATGCCAAAGATATTCTGGCCGAAGATTATCTGGCGAATCTCTGCCGTGAAGCCAGATGCCCAAACTACGGGCTCTCTCCGACGTGTCCGCCACACGTAAAAGGGCCGGAATGGCTGAGGGACTTTATCAAAAAAACATCCGCTGCGCTTGTTTTTGAAATCGAGGTTTCGCAGGACAGCATGTATTCCGACCGCCGCAGGGAAACCGGCCAGCTTCTCCATTTCATCGCCGCACAGCTGGAAGCAGCGGCAATAGAAAAAGGATTTCTCATGGCCAGGGGATTTGCCGGAGGCTCATGCAAGAATCTGTTCTGTTATGATCACACCCATTGCCAGGTGTTGAGCGGAAACGGCACATGTCGACATCCTGGTCTCTCTCGGCCCTCGGTCTCGGGCTATGGCATCAACATGAATCACCTCCTGAAAAGTGCCGGCTTGAAAAAAAAGAAGGGCGATAACACCCATCCCGTAAGTTCGAGCTATGGGCTTGTTCTATTATAGTTGGAGAAAAGGTTCAGCCATATCAAGTGAGTGAAGTGGATCACAAGATCGGTTCAGCCTGCAGCCAGCTTTCTTAACCCCAATGTCCAGTCAAAAATTACGGAAAGATTGTCCGGCGTGGCAACCTCAGGCATTTTTTCCTCAAATCGTTTGCCCCACCCCTCGCATATATTCGACGCGATGGTCGGCCTCAAAGACTTTCCCAACCATTCAGGTGCATCGTGGGATTGGTTCCGAGCGCGACAAACCTGACGTACAGCAGGAATTCATCGACTCTGATAATGGTGATGGAACGGAAACCTTCCGCCTGGTGAAATTAAATGCAAAAAACATGAACCATAGTTCATTTTTTTCTTGACTAAATATGAACCATAGTTCATGTATTGATATCGTCTAAATCAATGGGAGGTAAAAATGAAGACATGAACTGGAAAAACGGCGAGTACCAACCCAAACAGAAACGGGCCGATGAGAAGAAACGTCACATCCTCGACACCGCCCTTGAACTCTTTTCTGCCCATGGCTTTCACGGAACCACAGCCAAGGCCATCGCGTCTGAAGCCGGCGTTGCCACGGGCTCATTCTACCGGTACTTCAGGGATAAAAAGGCTGCGTTTATGGCCGTTTGCCTGCGCATGGAAGAAGAGCTCGGCGGACGCATGTTCGAATTCGGTTGGCAGATGCGGCAGGAAAAGCACTCGGAGCAGGAAATCCTTGCATCGATGATCCGCTTCGCAGTGACAGGGCATCATCGCAATAAGGCTTTTCATCGAGAGGTCCTGGCCATGCAAATCCTGGATCCTGACGTGGCAGCCTGGACCCGAGCGCGCGAGAAAAGATTGCTCGGCGCGCTATTAAGATTTTTAGAACCCATGCGTTCGAGCTATCGCGTCCAGGATTTGGAGGCAGCCGTAGAGCTAATTTACTATGCCATTGAAGAAGTTTGCCACCGGGCAGTGCTTTTTGATTCACCCGTGGGAGAAGAACGTCTGGTCAAGGCACTGCAGGAAATGTTAACAGGATATCTGTTCTAAGGGCTCGCAAGCCTTGATCTCGGGCTTTTTACGAATCCGTCTGAACGGCGACTTTTTACGAATTCATCAATCATGAATCAGGAAGAATAATAATGAAAACGATCACTACCGGTTCAACGCTATCGACAATGTTGATCGCTTCAGATAGCGGCAGCGCAGGACATTCAGCCCAGGATCATGACGAAGAGCGCATAGAATCAACAGTAAAAAGAATAACCCGAGGCGCTGAAACAGATGCCGAAAAAATGAAGCGGATCTATTATTTTGTTCGTGATGAAATTAAATTCGGATGGATATATCCTCAGGAAATTCCCGCTCAAAAAGTGCTAAAAAATAGAAGGGGTGTTTGCATGCAAAAAGCAAATTTACTGGTTGCCATGGCCAGAGAGGCAGGGTTGAAAGCACGATTTCATTTCATGTATGTTCACAAAACTGCTCTCGATGATTTTCTGCCCCAATTTGCCTACAAGCGATGGATAGATCCTTTTCCGCACGCCTTTCCTGAAGTCTATCTGATTGGCAAGTGGGTGTCCATGGAGGCGACGTTTGACCAAAACCTGCACGAAATTTGTATCAGTAAAAAACTAAACTTCGGGAAAAATGCAAGTATCGTAAAAGATGTTTCCATAGAATTTTCCATAGATGGTGTAAAAGGGCATCAGCAATATGTTCACGCAAAAGAAAAGGCCTCATTTTACGGAGAGGATTTATCAGGCTTTTCTAAATTCATGCATGTTAGTGTACCCTTTTGGAAAAGGATGCTGCAGCCATTTATTTTTAAAAAAGCTCAGAAGATTATCGATCAGTTGAGAAGTGAAACCAAAGGATGATAGAGCTGCCCCCATCTGCATGGGATCGGTTTACTGAATGCCGTACTTTTTTAACTTGCTTTGCAGTGTGGTCGGCTTCATCCCCAGCATTTCAGCGGCACCGCCTTTTCCGTATATTTTCCCGCCGGTCAGGGTCAGTGCCTTTTTCAAATGGATGGTGACCATCTGATCGAAGCTGGAAAGCTGAGAATCACTTTCCTGCGTAATTTTAGAATCCATGCAAAAACTGTCGGCAGGAGACCCGCCGGTGATGATGTGTCTGGAATCGATCAGGCGCCCCTGACTGAGAATGGAAGCCAGCTCAAGCGTGTTTTGCAGCTGCCTGACATTTCCCGGCCAATCAGCCTGCAAAAGGAGATCAACACCTTCCGGGGAGATGGCCAGTTCATTGTGACCGGTACTGGTCCTGATTTGCTGGATAAAATGTTCCGCCAGCAACAGCACATCATTTCCACGATCCCTCAAGGGCGGCAGCGTGATCGGAAAAACATTCAACCGGTAGTACAAATCCTCGCGAAACCGTTTTTCCCTTACCGCTGTGCGAAGATCCACGTGAGTAGCCGCGATCACCCTGACATCCACGTCAATGGTGGTTTCACCGCCAATCCGTTCCAGCTTGCTTTCCTGTAGAACTCGCAATAATTTGGGTTGAATGTCAAGGGGCAGATCTCCGATTTCATCTAAAAACAGCGTGCCGCCGTCGGCCAGTTCGAAACGGCCTTTTCTTAATGCAACGGCACCGGTAAAGGAGCCTTTTTCATGCCCGAAAAGCTCACTTTCGGCCACGCCGGCTGAGATTGCCGAACAATTCACCGCTATAAACGGCGCGCTGAGTCTGGCCGAGAGGTTATGAATGGCCTTGGCGACAACCTCTTTGCCGGTGCCCGTCTCCCCCTGGATCAAAACGGGCGTGTTGGATGCCGCCACCAGGGAAATCGTATCTTTGACCCGGTTCCAATTTTCCGAATTACCCACTAACGCGTTGAGTACCTTTGAGCTGTTGCCCAGCAATAGGTTCCGCTCATTGGTAATGGCCAGGTGTTCTTTTTTCAAGGTCTCCTTATCGTCCGCCTGAGCGATCGACAGAGAAATCAATTTGGAGAGTGTTTTGACCAGTTGAACGTTTTGGGGCGTAAACTTGTTGCACGAATGATGATCAAGGGTTAAAATGCCTTGCAGTTTCTCGTCCAGATAAAGCGGCGCAACCAGACAGGAATGGTCCGCTGGAAAATCGATAATTTCGGCGTAAGTGTCCAGATGGTGCTGGTTCTTGGGGAAAAGGTAGGGGTGTTTGCGTTGGACGATAGAGGCAATGTCCTTGCGGTCGTTCAATGAAAATGAGAAATGGTCCAGGTCCCGGGTTGCGGCTGGCCCTGCAGCCTTCCTAACGGTCAACCTGCCGCTTTCTTCTTCGTAGCTTAAAACAACGGCCAATTCGTACTCAATTAATTCCCGTATCGCTTTTAGCACGATATCCGTGGTCTTCTCAGGGGTAAGGGACGAGATGGAATGCTTCATGGGCTCTCCCCAAAATAATAATTACTGAATGTCGGTGTGACACCGATATACAGTTGCATGTTTAACCGATATTTCGTTGATACACAAGCATCAATACTCATCATTAAAAAAATAGTTATTAAAAACAATGAGATATTTTTTTATAAGGGGTTGGCATCGCGTATGCTTTATCGATGGCAATTGTTTTCACAATAATTAACCAATAAAGGAGCGAAAAGAATGCAGGAATCAAAAATCAATATACCGCTGTTGGGTGACACGTTTCCCGAATTTTCTGCCAGCACGTCTCACGGCCCAATGAATCTGCCGGGAGATCTGAAAGGACAGTGGTTTGTGTTGTTCAGCCACCCCGCAGACTTCACACCGGTTTGCACGACTGAGTTTGTGGCGTTTCAGAAACGCATAAAAGCGTTCGAGGACATGGGTGTCAAACTTATCGGTATGTCGGTCGACCAGGTGTTCAGCCATATCAAGTGGGTGGAGTGGATCGAGGAAAAGCTGGATGTAGAGATCACGTTTCCAATTGTTGCCGCCAATGACACCATTGCAAACAAACTCGGAATGCTGCACCCGGGGAAAGGATCCAATACGGTTCGTGCGGTATTCGTTGTTGATCCGGAAAGCAAAGTTCGCCTGGTGCTTTACTACCCCCAGGAAATCGGGCGCAACATGGATGAAATCGTCCGGGCCACGAAAGCCATGATGGCCTCCGATGCCAACGGTGTCGCCATGCCTGCTGGATGGCCGGATAACGAATTGATCGGAGAAAAAGTGATTGTTCCGCCGGCTCAGAGTCAGGAAGAGGCAAAAAAACGCCCGGATCAGTATGAGTGCTACGACTGGTGGTTCTGTTACCGTGATCTGAAATAGCACCATCGCGATCTGACGCAGTGAGGCTGAATATAATCGAGCCGACCCACAACCCTATAACGTCGCTTTTTCAACAAGGCCAACAGGGCCAACCTATTGTGCGCAAAAAAAGGAAGCGATGTTATAGGGTTTATAATGACCCAATGTTCGGGTTTGTTCCATGTTCCGGCCAATCAACTGTTTTTCATCGCCTCACCAAAGGAAACGTAAATCAGGGCCACCGCAAAACTGCCCGGTCCGCCGGACACATCGGCCAGCGTCTGCTCCAGGTGGGCCAGATCGCCTTTTCCCCGCCCCATGCCGGCGACCAGGGAAAGAACGATCACACCCAATTTGAAAAACGTGAGCAGATTATGGACACGGGTTCCCACACGCAAGCTGTGGGCATGAACGATTGAGAAGAGCACCACCACCGCGCTGGCCAGAACCGTCACCGCCGAGACGGTGAGCCACCTTCGTCCGGCAACCTCCATCACCAGCCACGGCTCGCCGCCGGCACCCAGAAAATAGGTGGCAAAAATGTAATAAGTTCTTGAGCCGTCTTCATCTGAGGGATTCCCCTACGTACAACAGATAAGCCGGCAATTTTTCTTCTCCTATCCTGCTCAAAATCGTGTCGAGGGTTCCGCGGATAATTTTCTGACGCGCCCTGGAACCGGCTTGAGCGACGATGGCCACCGGCGTATTGCCAGGCAATCGTGCGTTCAATCCGCCAATGAAGGCGTTAAGGTTACGCACCATGAAAAATGCCAGGGTCGATCCCTCTCCGATCATCCTGGCCACGATTTCATCCCGGCCATTGTCCAGTCGCCCGATGGTCAGAGCCACGGCGCGGCTCTCACCAACCACGACACTGGTCTGAAGGGCCGCGTTGGCGGCGTTGAAGCTGGAAAGTCCGGGCACGATCTCAGGGTTCAGATCGGCGAATTCTCGCATGTACCCGATGTGCGGCCCAAAAATCGTGGGATCGCCATTGTCGAGGATCACCACATGCTTGCCCTTGGCAACCGCATCACGGATAATTCGGCGCGCTTTTTCCCGCAGGGCATCGATCTCTTCGGAAGATCTGTGCGGTCGCGGGCCCTGGCCGGCGGACTTTCTTTTTTGCCCGTCCAGCGCCTTGACTTTTTGGCCCGATCGAGACGCCCCGCTCCCGCCTTGCGATGCCCCGTAGTAAAACAACCGGTGCCCGGCATCGTATACCAGTTTGCCCGTCAGGATATCACCGTAGCGATCGGTCCGTGCGCCCATGGTGAAAACGATATCCGCGGCGGCAATGTTTTTTTGGGCCCGAAGGGTCATATTGTCGGGATCGCCGGCTCCCATGCTGACCAGTGAAAAGGTGCCCTTGGCCGGAGACTGAGCATTGACGGGCTGGGAAGCGCATCCGGTTATCGCAAGGCCGACAATCATGATTGAAAAGAAAAACGCCAGACCCAGTGCCAAAAGGGATGATCGGAGGCTGTTGTCCATAATGAGAATTCTCTTTATACACGTAGAATAAAGTACAATTAAAACATCATCTTGTAGGTCAAACCGACACGGATATCGCGTCCGGGCTCTGGCGTTGCCGTATCATCCTCACCGGAAGAGGCCTGGCTGCGGTAGAATTCGTCAGTCAGGTTGAGAACGGCGACCGTCAACGTGAGTCCTTTGACGATGTCCGGCGTCACCACCACCTGGGCATTATGCAGGGTATACCCGTCACGATCGATCTCGTCACGCTCCAATGCGGCGACGTATTTCAAGGTGTAGCCAAAGCCGATTACAGGGTTCAGTCGCCAGAACGTGTCCCAGACCAGTGTGTCTCCGGCCGAAGCGGCCTTGCGGCGCGAAAAGGCAATGGCCTTGCCATCGGCATCTTCAGTCACGGCATGGGTAAAGCTGAAGTTCGTATCAACCCCTTTACTCCCCAGCCAAGTTTTAGTTCGTGGCCCTGTGTTGTGATCGGGTCATCATTGTAAAGACCGGTTACCGGGGTACCCCGTCTGCCGCCGACCTGGGTGATCAGGTTTTCGATTTCGGTATCGAAAAGGGTCGCCTGCGCCTGCAGACGGTCGCTGTCCATAAAAATGCCTTCGGTGCCATATCGAAGGCCGTATTGATAGGTGGTCGAGGTCTCGGGCTGCATTTCTTTTCCAAAACTCTCTTTGCCTTCCTCCTGATTGACGACCGCGTCATCGGTAATATCACCAGCGAGCCAATGGGGATAATCCCCTTGGCCCGCGTCGCTTCGCCATAAGCGGCAAAGCCGGAGAAGCCCCAGCCCAGGTTGATGTCGACACCGGCATTGGGAGAAATTTCACTCCCGCTGATATCGACGTTGCCGAACGTCGTGTCATAATCGTCAAAACGCGCTCCAAAGGACACACCCAGACGGGAAAAAGTCATCCAGTTCTGCAGATAGAGCCCCGTGTTTTCAGCTTCAATTTCGGTTGGATCATCGATCTCCTCACCTTTTTCAGCACTCCAGTCGACGCCAACCGTCAGCGCGTGATCCGTCGGGCCGATGGAGAAACGCGCGGTGTTCCGTGCGTCGAGCCCGTATCCGTCGCTAAGCGTTTCAACGGTTGATCTTTCCAAGGTTGATTCGTTCTGGTAGGCATTGAGCTTCCAGTCGATCAGATCGTTGTTCAGGGCGCGGAAACGATAGTCGACATCATTAGTGTCACGCTCACTGGTCTGGTTGGTGGGCGTTCTTCCGGTGCCGTCGCCGTATGTCCAGTCACCCGTATAAAGGCCCTGATCTTTCTGATTCTCATAACTGGCACGCAGGCTGTGGCCGGCCATGTCCAGAAGGCTCATTTTGAAAAACAGGTTCTTGTCTTCGCCTTCGGACCCGACAATCTGGTTCCCGTCGCCATCCTGGTAAGGCTCGAAGGTCGACTCGGAATAATTGAACAGCACGCCCAGGTGCTTTCCTGCGCGCCCGAAAAGTGAGCCGCCCAGCAAATCGCCGCGGTCAACCGAGCTGAGTCCGCCCCGGAGGATGGTACCGACATGTTTATCAGCCGGCAACAGATCCTGGGCATCGACCGTTTCAAATCGGATACTGCCACCCAACGCCCCCGGTCCCTGATCGGCGGAAGGCGTGGTTTGGACCTCCACCTGCTTGAGCAAATCCGGGTTGATTCCCCCGATATTACCGCAATGCTGAAAGTGGTTCATGCCTTGATTGGCGCCATCGACCGTGACATTGAGGTTCGTTGCTTCAATGCCGCGCACATAGATACGCTGGGCGGCACGCGATCCCCCGCCGATTTCAATGGACGATTCCGATCGGAAGACATCCTTCATATCGGTCGCCCGATTGCGCTGGATGCGATCGATGGATACGCTTTCCACCCCGGGATCGGAAATGGCCTCCCCTTCCACGTACATCGAGGGCATGGCCACCTCCCGCTCACCTTCCAATGGCAGTGGTTTTAGGTGATAGCTGCCTTCATCGTTCCTGGATGCTTCGAGACCACTGTTTTTCAGTAAAATTCCCATGGCTTCGGTTAGGGTATGCATACCATCCAGGCCCTGAACGGTTTTACCCTCGACCAACGCCGGATCGAAGGTCAGGGTGATCCCCGCCTGCATGGCGAAGGTATTGAGTGCGTCTTCCAGACTCCCTGCGGGAATGCGGTACAATCGCGTTTCATCCGAAGCAGCCTGAGCAGAAGAGACCGAGGGCGACAGCAATAAAGCACCGACCAGAATCGCCGTTAAAAGCGTCCGGGTATAAAAGTTTACCGAGGGAAAGCGATAATGGCTTATTGAGAGGAAAGGTGAGGTATAAGTAAAACAATGATGAACTCCGGGCATGATCATGATCTCCTTTCGGTTTTGTGGTGCGTATACCCATTAGCCGATTGAAGACGTCAAAACCCGTAAATTTTTTCTGCCAATCATCAGAAAAGCCACGAATTGGAATTCGTGCATTGGCGGCTAAACAATCTCAAGATGAAATCACTATGATGTTGGGCCGGCGCGCTTTTCCGGTTAAAGCGACAGGCCCAGGAAAAGGACTTAACAAAAACCGTGGTCTGCCCCCTATTTCTCTGCCGGAATATTGAATGTAAGGGTCGCAACCAGGACAAATTCATCAGCCCTGGCTTGATCCGGATGCTTGAGTACGTGTTTTGTCTTGGCAATCCAACATCCGGGTTTGAGGGGAATAATGTCAATTTGACCTTTTAAGTCTGTTTCTCCCTGGAAGGCCTGGTAATTTCGATCTGCAAAACCTGCAAAAGTAGCCGTCACACTGGTGGTCTTAACCGGTTCTCCATCGTACAATACTGTTAGGGGAAATTTGCTGCCAACCTTTACATTGGAGGGGTTCACCATAGGAACAATCTCCAGCCTTTGACCGGCAGGTGCTGTAATTAATTTGTTGTCCGTGGCGCCTTCTATGTTGAAAACGGTCTTGGTGCACAGAATTGCCTCACGGACGATGGTTGCCTCCGGTCTCTGGATCCGGTCTTTTTGAGCCCAGCCCCCCGGGCCTTTGGACCAGATGCTTGACCGGCAAAGCCCGAGAACCATGTAACTTCCCTTTTTCAGATCCAACTTTTTCTGATAGGCATAATTCTCCCCGACCTGGTCAAGGGTGATGACATCATCCGGCGTCACCAGTCTTAAGGGGGCAAAAAGGTGTATCCTGTCCTCCGGAATAGGTTCGCTCCGGGGGAAATCATGCCCATATCCGATGTCTGCCCTAAAGACCTTGTTTTCCGATTGAGGCACTGTGACCCAGAAGTCATGGGCAAATGCCGGCGATGATGTTAAAAGCAAAACAGCACAAATGCAACTGATCTTTACGATAGTGAATCCTGCAGCACCACGTTTCAATGAAATCATCTTTTTTACTCCCTGTTAAAACTATGCAGGGACCGTAAACCTGCAGTGTTCAACCAGAATCCTTTAGGTCTTTCCGGTCCCTTTTTCCTTTTTAAAGGTCGACAGACATCCAGGCATAGAAGCTTCTTGCATCACCGGGTTGAAATCCGTCATCCAGGTTCCACACGTAGGTATAATAATTTTCGTCAAATAGGTTTTTGACTTCAAAACCAATCGTGGTGCCTTTGAATTTTTTGTTAAGCTGTCCCAGTGTATATGCCAATTTAAAGTTGAAAATGGTGTAGTCGCCTACGGTTTCGTTTTCATTTGTGGCATCGTCGAGGACATAATAGTCTCCCTGATGTTCCAGCCAGAAGCTGCTGGAGATGCCCGTGGAATGATTAAAATCCACACCTAACTTTCCTGTTTCCTTGGGTATCAGTTCAATATCCTTTCCTTTAAGAGCCGCGAGCGTCTCTCCAGGATCTGTGTATACTGCCTCTACCTGGGAGTATGATCCCCACATGGAGACCCAGGGATGGGGGCGGACACTGAATGAAATATCCCAGCCGTCCCTTGTGGTTTTGCCTACATTTATTCTGTCCCCGGAACCGTCGCCTTTTTTCCTGACCTCATTGCTGGCTACCATCTGCCAAACATTGACACGCAGCGACAGCCAGTCAAATGGGGAGGCTTTGATACCCGCTTCCCAGCCGTCATTTGTAGATTCGGTTAAATCCCTTGATATAAGATTTCCGGACGTATCTTGTCCGTAACGGTACGGGACGGCGGGCAGCTGGAAGGTCCGGCCCCAGTTTGCATAGAGGTTATACCCCTGAAAAGGGGTAATCACGGTTCCAACCTTGGGCTGCCATATAAAATCCAGATCCAGCATTTCAGCGTCATTGTTGGTGATTTTACTGGTACAATTTCCATCAAAACTGTCCACACGCAGGGCCGCAAACATCCGCAGCCAGTGTCTGATGTCGCTGTCCACCTGGGCAAAGGTTCCCCAATACTGCATGTCATAATCAAAATACCGGTATTCGCTGCCCTGGCGGATTCTGTCTTCGGTGGTCCACCGCTGTTCCCTGGCGTCGCTGTACTGGTAATCCACACCCCAGTCGATTTTCAAGCGCTTAATGGCCTGGTAATATTTTTCAAAAGTCAACGTTGAAACAGCACCATATTGTTTCTCGGTGATGAGGGTCTTGCTTTGGGTACCGCTAAGGCTCCAGCGTGAAAATTTATCCCATTCCATCTGCTGGGCATAGGTTTTCATCGACCAGTAAAGAGAGTCGGTAAAGGCATAGTCAAAATGGAGGCTGGCCTGCTTATTTTCCTGTTCACTACCGTCCGAGCGGGCGTATGCGGCAGCACTTGTGGGATTGTTATCGGCATCTTCCCGGGAAAGGTAGCCGGGTGCATCTCCAGTGATATTAAAAAATCTGACAATTGCTCCAATTTTTCCTTTATGGTCATCCAAGGAATAAAACCATTTACCGGAAAAGGATTGTTTTTCAGTTTCTGAATGATCCCGGTATCCGTCCGAACTCCTTGCTCCGGCAAAATAGTTCTGGGAAAAATTATCCTCTTCGACGCCAACGGCGATCTGCCCGTCGTAGGTCTCGTAACTTCCGGTAAGCAAACGGGCTTTTGTATAGTCTCCTCCCCGTTTCGTGTATACATTCACGCTGCCGGCAATATTATTGATTCCATACCGTGGATCATAAGCCCCTTTCAACATCTCAATCTGATCGATCTCAAGGGGAAAGATGGGCCCCATATCGATCATGTTCCTGCTGCTGTAATATGCAGGAATTCCATCAATACTCAGCGACACCGGTGCCGACGAGTTGATATCATAACCCCTCAGGGAAAACGAACTTGTCAGTGCTCCCTGGTTCCAGTCGCCAAAATAGGCCCCCGGCACCTTTTTCAGCAATTCCATACTGGAATCGACATTTTCCATTTCAATCTCGCTGGAACCGATGACATCCACCGACGCAGGTGCATCTGCAGAGGCCAGATACTTTTTTGAGGTAACAGTAACTTCCCCGATTTTCATATAAACCTTGTCCTGCTCCTCCTTGGTCTCAGTACCGGATTTGACGATCTCCTTCTTTTTGGCGATGGGTTGTTTTTCCGTGGGTTTCTTTTTTTTTAAAACAGCGGTGTTGTTGTCTGCTATTTGAAAGGTTAAACCGGTTCCCTGTAGAATTTGTTGCAGGGCATCGCCGGGGGATGCGTTTTGAGTGCCGGGGCTGTTTTTGCCTTCTATCAATTCGTTTAAATAAACGATTTTTGTCCTGGTGGCTTGGGCATACGCATCCAATGCGTCCTGCAAGGTGCCGGGTTTAATGGTAATGGATGCCTGGCCGGCCATGACTGGGATGGCCAATAGAATCAATAAAACAACGGTGGTGCAAAATCTTACCCTGGCGGTCGTACTGTTCATCTTTCAACGCTCCTTTTTAATGTGTCCGGATCAACAGTCGCCAGGGTGGTGCTTTATAGTTTACGACCGACTTTTGACAACCGGTTCCCCGGATAGTGTGATGGTTCCGCTGGTATCCTTTTTCATCTGCAAAGAGGCCGCTGTGGCGATAATCCCGAGAGTCTGCTCCAGATTAAGCATATCAAAGGTGCCGGTTATTCTTTTTTGCCCCAATTCTTCAGACGCCAATTTTATATTGGCCTTGTGGTAAAGCGCCAGTTCCTGAAGCACACTGCTGAGCGGGGTGTTTTTAAACACAACCTGATGTTGCTGCCAGGCTAAAACCTGTTGAATATTGGAGGTGCGTACGGGGTCTAAACGCCCGGTTGAATCAATATCCGCTCCATGTCCGGCAAGCAGCGTGAGCGCCCTGACCCGCCTGTCTTCCGGTCCTTTGGGTACACTTTGCACCTGTACTTTGCCATGATCCACATCGACAGCCATCCCCCCTTTGCGGTCTTTGACATTAAATGCGGTGCCTAAAACACGCACCAGCCCTTTTGAGGTATGCACTTCAAAAGGGCGCCTGGAATCAGGCTTGACAATAAAGAAAATTTCGCCATTATTCATTTCCACCCGCCTGTACGCCTTAGTCATGTGCACTAAGACAGAACTGCTTACATTCATTTTGAGAATTGAACCATCGCTTAACGTGACGGTTTTTTGTTCTCCAGTGGCGGTACTGTAAGGGTGAAACGTTTCAACCGGCTCAACAAAATGCATTTTGATTACCGGCAGGCAGAAAAGTACCAGTATTGCCATGGATATACAGGCCACTGCCAATTTTTTTTTCGGTTTAAAAAACAGGTTGAACAAAGCTTTCAGGCTTGTTTTTCTTTCAGCTTCACGCTGATGAGTTAACACTGCCCGGGGGGCATATTTTTTTTCGGGTGCAAAAACAGGTTCCACCACCCCTAAATGCTCCCAAACATCACTCATTTCCTCAAACGCTTTTCGGTTGGCAGGATCTTCATCCAGCCACATCTCCAGCATTTTCCGGTCTTCGGATGTAAAGGATTTGTCTTTGGCCTGAACCAGCCAACGTGCAGCATGTTTCAAGCGATCATCCTGTGATAGACTCAACGTTGTGTCCTCCTGCTGATATATAATGCGTCAGAGTGAAAAAACCCCTAAAAGAAAATTGAAAAATAAGAGGAGTGCAGCCTTAAGGAAGGGACAGGTGTTTATGAAAAAAAAGAATGGCATTGACCATGTGATTTTCAACGGTTTTGGGTGAAATATTCAATTGTTCGGCAATCTGTTTGTGAGACAGCCCTTTGAAACGGTGCAGAATAAATACCTCCCGGCATCGGGGCGGAAGCCGGTTAAGGACATTGAGAATATTGTCATTCATGTTTTGAAATATCAAGGCCTCCTCAGGCGTCGGCGCATGTGAAATTTGTTGATCTAAATCAATGGGCTGGGAACTCATCCATTTAGAATAAAGCGCTTTGGTACGTTTAATTTCCTTAACGAGATTTTTTGCTGTGCGCCAGATATATCCGGCAGGAGAATCCAGTCTCACTGTGCCCTTACGACGTACCACCCGCATGAATGTCTCCTGGGATGCATCTGCGGCATCTTCAGGAGAGCCTAGTCTTTTCAAAAAAAAACCATAAACATTATGATAGTGTGTGTCGAAAATCCGTTGCCACAATTGTTCCGTGTTTTTCATCAAGTCCTCTATCACTGCAACAGGCCGACATGTCATTGCCACTGGCATTATCCACAATATCGTATGAAAGTATTATTAGGTGTTGTTAGCGGCTGAGGAGGTGGGTGGGAGTCGGATTGTTTTCATTGCATTTCCAATTTCAGCTTGATTTCGATTTGAACTAAAAAAGGCGCAAAGGATATCCAGGGAGGATTTCCTTGCGCCTTTATTTCTCTGCGCCCCGCGCTGAAGGCGACAACAACTGCATACCAAAAGGCGCCTTGCCAGACTCGTTAGGTAATACGAACTAAATAATCTGTGTCTAATAAAGAGTCTCGGAAGGGATGTCAACCATTTTCACCAGATCGCTTACATGCAGATTACTCAAATCGGTAAGCGGAATGATCTCCAGGCCATGGCCCAGGGGCCTGGGATTCGTCCACTTACAGACTGTCACGTAGGATTTGGCAAAAGCCTGGTACTTCACGCATCGGAAAGCATTTTAAAATAGAAAAATACAGCACGGTTAGTTCAGTAAGAGACAGGTTCAGGCACCGGCTCCAGTCTAACCGGAAACTGTTGAAAAGAGCAAATCAGATTCGACAGGACATAATGAGTCAAGGGAAGACTTGACCCCTTTACGTTCATTGCACCCAAATTAGATCTTTTTCCCTGCGAACAGCAATCGGCAATGTACTTGCCAGGGCATTCAGAATGCGGGTCAGAGCATCCGGACCCTCAAGCTGAAAGACACCGGAAACGCGAAGGTCCCCCACATCCTTGGTGACCCGCACCTTCATTGCAAGATGCCGGTTGAGCTGCTCGCCAAAATCGGCAAGACGCATTCGCCTGGCAACGATAGCGCCCCGGATCCAGGCCATAGGATCATGGTCCAGAGGGTCGATTCGCTTTATGTGATTGTGAACGGTGTCAATCCGAACCGTTTCCCCGGCATGAACGATGATCCGGCCGGTGACAAGTTGGATCGCAATGGCGCCTTCGGCCACGTGCAGGCGAGTTCGCTCGGTTTCCTCGCAGACACTGAACCGCGTGCCAATGGCCTCCAATCGGGCGTGTGCGGTTTCCACCCAGAACCCCCGGCGGCCCCACATGGAAGTGGTGTCCGCACCGGTTTCAATGTAGACTTCTCCACTTTTTAACCGGACCATGCGCCGCAGCGGAGAATAGGCAATGTCGATTCGGGTGTCACTGCTCAGCATCAAATGGCTACCGTCATGCAGATCAATGGACTGGCGGATGCCCGGATCCGTCGTATGGCTCTCCCGCCGCTGCCAGGGCGACCGATGAATCAGCAATCCACTGCCGATGACCGCTACTCCTATCGCTGCAATTTTCAGCACATGGCGCCTGGAAGTGCTGCGGTTACTGAACGTCTTCTCCAGAGTCAGACAGGCCAGCGACCCTGCCCCATCCGGAACCGCCCCTATCTGTCGATCCACGGTCTGGATGCGTTGCCAGACCTTTTCATGCATGGGATCCCGCGCACGCCAGGCGGCACAGGCCTCGATATCCGCCGGCCCTGCCATTCCGGAATGCAGAAATGCACTGCGTATCCTGGGGCCCAGCCCATGCAGCATGGCGTCAATGCGGGCCAGAACATCCAGAATAATTACCCGATCTTCCGCTGAGGGGACTTCGGGTTCAGGAATGTCGGCCAGGGCACTGCAATAGGCGCGCTCTAAATCCCGGCGCCGCACATGATCCACCATCAGCGCATGTGCAATGGTGGCCAACCAGGCCCTTGGCCTGTGCAGACCGGCGATTTCCACCGGCCGTCCGAGCACCCGCACAAAGGTGTCCTGGGCCAGATCATTGGCGTCATCCAGGCACCCTATACGATAACACAGCCAGTTCACCAACCAGTGATGGTGATCTGCGTATAACGTCTGCACATCCGCTTGTGAATTCATGAGCTCTGCTTCCATGTCCGTATCAGTTGTTCATTTGTCGTTCAAATCCAGCTCGCGCACGAATGCGATGCTTATCGGCTGTGGATCGGGCGGTACCCGGTACCGTCCTTTTCAGCCGGCCGAGGGCTGAGTCTCATGTCGTCTCCTGCAAAATAAAAAAGGCGCAACAGGGCACCGTGTGTGCCTCGTATCGCGCCTTCACTTTCTCCGCGCCGAACTTAAAGGCCGGAGGACGTAAGACCTACTCCTTATAGTTAGATAGTTCTATCTTTATAAGCTGGTTCTTTTCTGACATGCTCGACAGGTGTTGTCAATAGTTATTAAACCCGTTTGCAGGGTAACCGCATTTATAATAATTCATGCCGACTCACATGATAGTAAAAATAGGCTAAAAAATTCGGAAAATTATAACAATTTGAAATAATAAAAAAATATACGATCGATGGGGTCGTAGGGGCAGGCCCCTGTGCCTGTCCTGGTTTTGAAGCCGGGCCATCATCTTGTTGTGTGGATCGGCTAACAAAATCAATGGGAGGGGTAAAGGGCAACCACTGGGGGTTGCCCCTACGGTGGCCGTGATAACTACAATAAGGTCATGCGCATTGGGCCGGCCTTCGATATTTCCCAGGCGGCCATGCTGGTTGGACTCCGGCCGGTTTGCAAATTGACCCGTTAATGCCATTCGTCCAACACAATAAAGCCCAAGTGCTCTATGGCGGATCGCAACCACAGTGTCATGGGCCTCGCCTCGCCGACGCCGATGTGCGGGCCGCCGAAGGTGGCGAAGCAGACGGCAAACTTGCCGTAAATAATGGGGGCTGCGGGTTTGACACATCCCTTTTGGTTGGCCGCCTTCATGTTGTTCTGAACAAAGGCCGTCATTTTTTTCTCCTTTGCCATCCTGTTGGCTTGAAGCCAGGTGGCGACCAAAAACAGGTTGGGGGTTGAATTTACAAGCCTACATCATTATCTCCTTGATAAATATCATACTATTTCAAAATCGATGACGCCGAATACGAAATCGACGTTTTTCTTGGCATTCTTCTGTCCATGCATATGCCCGTGTTTACTGGTTTGAATGCGCCTCCATCACTGGCAAGGATCCGTAAACATGCCGTGAAAGCCGTCAAGGCAGGTCTTAAAATACTGGATGTACAGACAACAATGAGGTAAAATATGAAATGCGACCGATGTGGAATAGCCATTCACGTAGACGATATGGAGAAATTACGGGCTGAAATGCGAGAAGGCCGTAAAATCATCTGCTTATGGTAAAAAAGGCGCCTGGACACCAAGAAGTGTTTCGGATTGCAGCTTCACTAATTGAATGATCGGGCACAGCCCTGGATTGCCCTCGAAAGGATCTTCCTACATGAATTTATTTCCGTTAAAGAATCAAAGTGTCGCAGGATGCGGAGAAAGAGGGGCTGGCCTGCCAATTCGACTTGGTCTTTGCCTCCATGAGCCCCGGCGTTCGCGATCCGGAAACATTGAAAAAAGCCATGCAAGCCTCCCGAGACTTCTGCTACCTGAACACCTTTTCCGGCGGTAGCTGGCGCGGCTGCTACAACGATCTGTGGCAGCGCATCACCGGCCAGGAGCTTGAATCCACTTCATGGGATTTCATCTATCCCTTCACCTATGTCTGCTCCCGGGGGTATCGCCCCTTTGACCGATTTCACTGTCTGGTCCCATGACCGCAAAGAGACCATCGATGAAGCCTGGAGAATATTATCTTTTTTATCCAAGGCGCGACAGCGGTCACTCCAAAAATCCGTGAAAAGTTGAAGGCCCATGTAACGCGCCAGGCCGTTGACGGGATTTTTTATCAGAAGCAAACCATTTGCCAGGGCGTGATGCTGTGGCAGGTTGCGTGACGAAAGAATCATGGAATATGTGAGCAATTTGAGCCGTTTTACAACGCCGGTAGCGGGTCTTGGACGGAGTTTTTCAAACAAGCTCTAAAAATAAACATCCAGCCCCGCGCCATAGGTCCGATCCGTTGCCGGATAGCCGCTGAGATTTTCATAGTCTTCATCAAGCAAATTGTTCACATAGACCTTCAGGGTGGCATGTTCCAAGAAGCCCCATTTTGTAAACAGGGTTTGCTTAACCGCCAGGTCGAAAACGTGATAGGCATCCATGGGAATTTCCGTGAAGTCCCATTCATCCGGGCCAATCTCTTCCGCCTTTTGAACCACCTGGTCGTCCTGGTATTTGTAATCAAGAAGCAGTGCAGTGTTCTTGAATACATGATAGCGCAAGCCGGCGTTGATCCTGTTTTTGGCGATATCATCGACAACGTTTTTCCCCGCCGGTTCACCGCCCTTGTTTTCGAATTTCTGGTAGGCATACCCGATATAAAAGGTGAGATCGTCCATGAGATGGCCGCTGAGTTGGGCTTCAAGACCATGCCGGGTGACTTTTTCAAGATTGATGATGTAGTCCTTGTATTCCATGCCCGGCGTGACCGAATTGCCGGCACTCGGCGTATATTTGGCGTAATCCCAGTTCCAGGCGAGATAATCCTCTATTTCATAATAGGCGTAGTTGATTTTGAGTTGGATGTCGCCTGCCAACCGCCGTGAGAAAACCACGTCGTAACCGATGCCATGTTCGGGTTCGGTCCATGCCCCGGCCGGCATTCCCCGGGGATTGAAATCCCCGAAATTGATCGGCGCGCGCCAGATGCGGCTGACGCCTACCGAAACAGATGTATTCCTCAGCCCGGCGGCCAGGTCATCCAGAGCATAGGTGAGAAATGATTTGGGCAGCCAGCCGTCGAAGCTTCTTTCGATCCATCGCGGCTGTCCCGTGATGAGCAGGTTTCCGGTACTGGAGGAAAGATTATCCGTCCACACGTCGGCATGTTCATACCGCAAGCCGGCGGTGAGGGTCAGGCGCGGGATGATCCGCCAGCGGTGCTGGGCAAAACCCGATCGGGTTTCGACCCGTTTCTGATCGTCGAAGGCGGCCGGCGACCCCTGTTTTGAGTCGTAACTGTCAAGAAACTGTTGAACCTCGGCGCCGATAATGATTGCATGGGCATCTGAAAATTCGATCGTATCCTGCAGCTTTGCGCCACGGGTATACCAGGTGGACTCCCAACCGGCGTCATAAATTCCCGCAACGTTTGTTCGCAAGGTCATTCGATCCCACGCTTCCTCACTGTAATAGGTATTCAGATCCCATTTACCCAGCGGTGAGGGTTGAAGGTAATTCAGGCGGTAGGCGGTGGCCGTTTCATCCCATTCGGGCGACTGCCATTCGAAATAAGCAGATTGGCTTACCGTTGGATAGCCGCCGTCATAATCCCCTGACGCGGCGTCATTCTTCACCGGAATTTCTCGATCCGCGAGGGTATGATTGACGGTAAACGAGATGTGCCCGTCCAAAGGCAGCAGATAAGCGACACGGCCAAAGAGCGTGTCGATGTCCGCCGCGGCATGTCTCAAATAGCCGTCGGTGCTATATTTTTGGTATCCCGCATCATAAACGAAATCACCAGCACCGCCCATTGCGGTGATGCTGTGGTTTTGGGTGTTGTAGGATTTATAACTGGTGGAAACATTAACACGCGGTTTGACGGTCTCGTATCTTTCAGGGGGGCGGGTGATCAGGTTGATCACCCCGCCGATGCTCTGTCCTGGATACAACGCCGAGTGCGGCCCGGGCAGGATATCGACTTTTTCAATCAAAAAGGCCGGCAGCAATGTATAGTCCACCACATGGAATGTCTGACGTCCGCCCGGTTTGTGAATGTTCGATCCGTCGATGGCGGTGACGAACCGGTTGCTGCCAAAGCCTCGCAGCCAGAGGGTATCGTCACCATCTACCAAATCTCCGGGAACCAGATCGGAGGCCCCCCTGAAATCGACGACCGCCTGATCCTTGAGGATGTCCCCGATGTTTTGCATAACCCCGACGGTCTCGTAGGCATCCACATGGATGGTTGTCTTTTCCGGCGTATAATTGATTTCATGGCTCGCATCTTTACCGGTCACCACGACGTCATCAAGCTTATGGATGTCCCCTTCTCCGGCAGCAACCGGGTTCGTTAAAATCAACCCAAGCAAGCACACCCCCACCACAATCTTTCTCATTCCAATCCGCTGCTCCCAACGCCACTTCATTTCGACTCTCCTCTTCTTCGAAAAAAAAAGCCACGATAGCGGTTCCCCCATCTTGGGATAAACCTTCGTGGCTTTCTTGGCCCTCGCCTTTACGGCACGTTAACGAGAGTCCATTTTCGGTGGCTTCAGCCACCTTGTTGATTGCGATCCGTTATAGCAGAAAAGGAAGTCTCTTGTCTTTTGCAGCAGGCATTTTTTTTAATGCGGACTGCACAATATTAAGAAATGAATGCAGGGCCGTCACACTTCACCCGACGGATGGTTTTGGGTGTTTTACCGTAATGTTTGCGAAATGCGGTGGTGAAATTGGCCTGGCTGTTGTAACCCACGGCGAACGCGATTTCCGACAGGCTCAAGTCTGAATCGCACAGCAATGACCGGGCCTTGGAAAGCCTTGCGTGGCGCAGCAGGTTGAACGCGGTATCTCCATACAGGATCTTGAAACCACGGTTGAGTTTGTTGCGGTTGAGCCCCACGGTGCGGCTCAAATCGATCAGACTGGGTGGTTGATCGAGTCGGGCCAGCAGGAGGTGATATGCCTCCTGGATCCGGTCAATATCCCGGTGCATCAAGGCCGGCGGCGCTGCGGCTTCCCGATGTCCCCATTCTGCCATCTTAAGAGCCACCAATTCGAGCGCCTTGGCCTCCAAGAAAAGCCTGCGGATGTCTCCTTTATAGGGGCATTGGAGGATCTGCTTGAGGACCTGAAAGGTCTCGGTACCAAAACGGGACTTCAGGAAAATCGGCTTGCTTTTCGATGCGCCGCCGGGTTTCGTATCCAATTGTAATAGGCACTGCGGCAGCGAAGGAAACAGTATTTTAAATGCAGGCACACTGAAATGTAGAGAAATGCCCACCAACCGCCTACCCGGGAAGATATCGATGGCCCCCTTGGTCTGTGGCAGATAGGCCAGCACGCCGTCTCCGGGAATACGTTCCTCCACTTTAGGGGACTGTAAGCCATGGCGCATGGTGCAACGAATCCGCTCGGAAAGGGTATAACTGAAGCTGATCGGCGCCTGATCGATTTCATAATCGATGTGAAGCCGCCGCTTTAGGGTATGATTGGCCACCATCAACCGGACACCTGGCCGGATACGAATATTCTCACAAGACAGGGTTGGATGGAAATCACTGTCGTCGATATCCACCTCAGCAGTAGGATCGACACGTTTACCGAAATCAGATAAAATTGGGCCTCCACCACTCAATTTCACATCAATGCGTCGTCTCATTAGGCTGCCTCCACTACTTAGAACTCATGCCTTGCGGGCAATATCGAGGTCCATCTGTCCCCAACCCGTCTGCAGCGTACGGGAACGGACATGGCTAAATCCGGCACTGCGCATTGCCTCGGCGATTTCTCCCTGATCGAACGCCCGCAACGAATTACTCATCGCCCATCCCATGGTACAAAGCACGAAGAAATCGGGTTTGGTACCCTCATCGGTGAGCCCTTCGGACAGATTGACGAATACGCCCCCGGGATTCAGCGCGGCATGAATTTTTTCCATCACCGGGTCCAGGTTGTGCTGGGCAAAATTCAGGGTGGAGCTGGCCCAGATCAGATCGTAGCCGTCGCCGATGGAATCGGTGTTATAATCGCCGGCCAGCACCGTCATACGATCTTCCAGCCCGTACTCCCGGATAAAACGCTGGGCAACATCCACCACCGGCCGGCGATCGAAAACAACGCCCTGCATGCTGGGATGCCGATCCACCATGGCGATGCCGAAAATACCCGGCCCACCGCCCAGATCGAGCATTTTACGGAACGCCGGAAACTCCGGAAGGTCCGCCACGAGGCACGCCATCTGCTGGGCGACACCGGAGCGTTCATGGTTGGCCATCCAAACGGCATTTTGTGCCCACTGCGCTTCGGAATCGGCTGCCTCATTGTCAAGGGTACCCGGTGACCCACTTAGAACCATTTCCGGCAGGTTGGATAGCATCTTCTCGGTCTTGACCGCCTGTTGCAGAAGTCCTTCCCCAAGGCTGGCGGGTGAGTCTTCCACAAGAAAGGTCCGGGCAACAGGTCGATTGCAATACAAGCCGTTTTTCTTGTCGACCAGCTCGCACGCAGTCAACCCGTTGAGCAGCAGCATGGTGTTTTCCGTGTTGCCCTGAATCGCCTCCGCGACTTGCTTGGCGGTTTTGGGTACGGACAATTGGTCGAACACTTTCAATTTGATGGCGGCAACCAGCAGCTTCGACCGAATTGCAGCAAAGCACATTCGGTATAGTGGGTCAGGGTTTACATCCAAGTCCGGTAATCTCATGATCTTTTCTCCTTTTATTAAAATCTTACGTTTACTGTTACGCCGAAAATCCTTGGTTCTCCGTCAAGCCCGATGGTATAGGCGCCATAGGGTGCGACGTAGCTAAGATACTCCTCATCAAGCGCATTTTTCACCCATACATAAACGTCAAAGCGATTTTGCTCATATCCCAGCTTCAGGTTCAGGGTTTCGTATGCATCCTGGCGCGCCGTATTGGCCGAGTCACCGTAAAAATGGTCCGTTCCCAAATAATCTACACGGCCGAACAGCCCGCTCGGGTGGCGGTATTGTGCCCCCAGGTTGAAGGTATACCGCGGGGCATAGGGAAGATCGTTATCGCTATAATCCTTTTCGATTAATGCTGAACCGTCTTCGTTCCATTGCGTGGAATTAAAGTCGTCGAATTTTGATTCGGTGTAACCAAAACCGGCGAAAAACTCCAGGCCGCTCAGTGGTATGGCCTGCAATTGCAGCTCCACACCTTGCGAGCGAGCCTTCGCGGCGTTTGTAATGGTTGTGGTCAACGTGTCATAATCGTATTCCGTGACCTGCTTATCCTCAATATCTATATAGAAAACCGAAATATTGGTGATGAGTCGTCCAGCCCCCCACGTAGCTTTGACACCCGCCTCATAATTCCAGGTATATTCAGGGTCGTATTGAAAGGTCTCCTGTGTGGCGTTCAACCAGTTGAAACCGCCTACCAGATAGCCTTTGGACGCCGATAGATACCCCATGACATCCTTTGAAATATCGTGGTTCACGGCAAATTTCGGCAATAGTTCATCGTATGTCATCTCGCCGTTGCAGGTCACATCCCTGGGGTCATCTTTTTGCTCCCCCTCCATTTCCTGGTGATCGAATCGCAGACCCGCCGTGAGGTGCAGTTTTCTGAAAAGCGTGTAGGTTCCCTGTCCGAAGGCGGCATAGCCAGATGCCTCGATGTCTGTGATCGGATGCATGTAGGTCATCGCGCTGGAAACGATGTCATACTGATAGTCGAAAGTGGTATCTTCAATAAATCCATAAACACCGGCCAGCCATTCAAAGGACCCTCGTCTGGCGGAGGCGATGCGCAGCTCCTGGCTGTATTGGCGCTCCCTGATCTTGAAGATGTTCTCCCTTCTATTCGCGGGGCTGTCCCATAGATCTGAATCATTTTGTTTGTCCAAGGCCTGGTACAAGGCACTGGAGATGGATAAGACGTCAAACGCATCGGTGTCGTATTTGATGCGCAAGGTTTGACTGTTTCCGTCCTGCTCTATATATTCTTCCGTATCCTTACGGACCTCGAAAGAATCCGTTGCATTCGGGCCGCTGAGGAATTGATAGCCTCCGCCATGGTCATCGTAGTGTTGCGTATCCGCGATAAAACCGACATCCCAAGGTATTGAGGGGGTCCACCGCAATGTTGCGCGTCCGTTAAGATGCTCCCAATCCATCACCGTGTCATCACCATTGGATATGTTTTCCGTGTATCCATCCGACACATCATACTGGACCGCCACGCCCAGATAGAGCTTTTCCGGGGCGATCGGCCCCTTGATGCTTGCCCCGGAACGGAAGCTGTTGTAGCTTACATATTCCCCCGAAACCTTTGCTTCAAATTCATCACCAGGCTGCTTCGTTACGATATTGACAACGCCGGATTCGGAGTTTTTTCCGTACAAGGTCCCCTGAGGGCCTTTGAGTATTTCAATCCGCTCGAGATCAAAAAGGGCCACATTCTGCATGTAGTGTATTGGATAACTGACGTCATCAACATAAAAGCCGGCCGGCGAATAGGTTGACGACGTAAAAGAGGAAATGCCTCTGATCACCAGTGCGTGTTCGACGTGGCTCTGCTTCATGAATACATTAGGAGAAAATTTGACCAGATCCACCGCATTTCTGATGGTTGCATCCTCAAGTTCAAAATCGGAAAAAACATCCATGCTGATGGGAATCTCCTGTGGATTTTCCTCTCTTTTCTGTGCTGTGACTGTGACGGACTCCAATTGCACTGCACCGGATGCTTTTGGTTCGATTGTATCTTGAGCAGACGCCATTGAGTCGTCAAAAACCTGCATCACGAATAAAATAAAGAGTGCGCATACTTTTCCATTTTTTTTCATCATTCTCCTCTTCAGCAGTAGTAGTAGTAGTAGTAGTAGTAGTAGTAGTAGTAGTAGTAGTAGTAGTAGTAGTAGTAGTAGTAGTAGTAGTAGTAGTAGTAGTAGTAGTAGTAACGAAATGTGATCTTCCGGCCTGTGTTTATCTTCTTCCCCAAAAGGATCTTTACCCGCTTGCAATGATTCTGGCCAACAGCCAACAGCCCACGACAATTACCGCCATGCTTAAACCGCCAAGACCAATATAGAGATAATAATACCCTGTCCAATCGCATATCCGTCCCATCATTGGATTGACGGCAAACCCGAAAAGAGCAACCAAACTGCCCAGGATGGCGTAGTCCGTTGCGGATCGATTCCCTGTGCTCAAGATCATGATCAGGCTATAGGTGAGAAAGGTAATGACGCCGGCCGTGAGTTTCTCGCCGCCCAGCATGATCCCGAACCCCATCCAGCTTGAAAAACAACCATACGCAATCAAGGCCGAAAAACAATGCATCGCGACGGCAGCCATCCCTCCCAGCACCAGCATTCTGCGATACCCTATTTTTCCCAGCAGCGCGCCGCCTAGTATGGCGCCCAACAGGCACATGGGAGATCCGAACCATATGTTCAACCGGCCAATGGTGGCGGATTCCACGCCCTTGTCGACGAGCATGGCTAACCGTAGCTGCGCACCACCCTGGTCGATCAGCACCAACAGCGCAGCAAGTAGTAAAAAGCTGCGGTTCGCCGGCTGATTGATAAAAGCCCAGAAGCTTCTCTTGTGCACCCCCCTTGTTGAAGTCAATGATTCGACCGGGGTCACTGTGCAGGGAGGCATCTCATGATGAAAAATAATCGGCAGTATAACCAGCGCCTGTGTCGCGGCAATTGCCCACACCGTTAGCGCCCAGCCCTGTTGTTGATAAAAAATCAGAAAAACACCGGCCCCCATCATGTAGCCAAGAACGTACCCGGCGATCTGAATTGTATTTCCCCAGGGCCGTTCGCCGGGAAGCAGGATATCGGTCGCATAACCGTCAACGGCGATATCCACCGTGGCAAAAATGAAATTCATGACAAATACGGCAGGCAAGAGAATATTCAAATGGTCTTGAGGGGAAACCAGAGAAAGCAGGGGCATGGCAAGCAAGGAGACGACCAGCAAGGGCATAATCCATGATTTACGTTTTCCAATGGAAACTGAATAAATACGGTCGACCAGTGATGCATACAAGAACTTGAGCGCCCAAGGACTGAACACCAGCACGGCAAGTCCTATGCAGCCAAGGCTGATTCCCTGTTGACGCAGCAGAATCGGCAGCAGAGTCCAGTTGAAACACAGAAAAATTTTCTGTGAAATATACATGAGGAACAAAAGCCCCAGTTTTCGAAACATCGGACCGTTGGCATGACCATTTGCGATCACATTTGTGAAGGTGTTCATTGATGCACTCATTGAGTAAAAAAAATCCCCGACACTGAACATTCGCATCGGGGATACCGTTTTCATCCACCAGACTATTTCGCAGTCCCACGAATCCGCGTGGGAAAAATGAGCTTTATATATGGTTCAACTACACCAATCGGTCTTCTGGCTCCCAGATCGTCCTACTGGCCGCGCCTTCCCACCTGTCAAGGCAGTGGCATCCTGTCGACGTTCGTCCCTGGTTACAGCGGCGGTTCCGCAACGGATTCACACCGTTTTCCCGTTTACTGCGTGGTTAGGGCGCAGAAAAAAAATAATTACCCCATCCTGCTTGTCCTTGCGCCCGTCTACGGCGTTCCATCCGCCGGCACAGATTCCTAATATGCACCGGCGAATGCGCCTTGTATACGGACGCAAATCCGGCGCAATCTGGTGTGATTATTTTTTTCCTGCACCCTTAACTCGGAATTGCTATCACAAGTTTTAGTATGATGTCTTTTGATCCGTGCACCTTTTTTTATGGCCACGGCACAGTCAAGTGCAGTCCTCTTTCAGGTCACATCGAATTGAATCAAATAGGTATATTCAAACTCCCGGTAATTGATTTTTCTATAGCCCAGCAGGTGCAGTGAGGCCTCGAGTTCCCCGGGGGAAATCCGCGCCTCCAGCGGCGGGCCGAACGGTTGGTCCTCTTTTTTGCTCTCGATGATGGCCAGTCTTCCTGAGGGTTTTAAAATCCGTTGGACTTCCCGGAAAAGCGTTTTCCTGGCAATGGGCAAACCGAAAATATGCAGGACGGTGGCGAGCATACAGCAGTCGATACAGTGGTCCGCGATAGGCAGGGCCTGGGTGATGTCGCCGCCTAAGGCCTGGATGTTATCGATCCCCAGGGA
Organism: Desulfosarcina variabilis str. Montpellier; assembly: GCF_048565275.1. Classification (NCBI taxonomy): domain Bacteria; kingdom Pseudomonadati; phylum Thermodesulfobacteriota; class Desulfobacteria; order Desulfobacterales; family Desulfosarcinaceae; genus Desulfosarcina; species Desulfosarcina variabilis. Next base: position 7,088,856 of record NZ_CP159846.1, read on the forward strand.
AGCCGCTTCATCCTTCAATCCGTCGATAAGGTACGGCCATTTATCAAAGGCCAAAACCGTTCCTGATGGGCCCACGATTCGGGCCGCGGCCATCGCATAATCACCCGGGCCGCAACCAAGATCGAGAAACGCATCGCCCGGTTTCAGTGCCAGGGCATCGAAAACAACATTTGAATCGTGCATCCAAAAACTACTCGGTCCCCTACCTGTTCCTTGGGAATGGTGATTTCTATCAGTATGCTTGTTCATGTTCACGATGTTTGTCCTATATGTTAAAAATAAAAATCGAGTAATAACGCCCCATAGGAATTATCCGTTCCCGTGTTATCCTTTCCGGCCTGACCAACCGGCAGCGAATCCTCAACCAACATATCAGTTTCATGAAGTATTGCGATCCGAATGGAAAACATCTTGTAATAATAGTAATTGAGTCCGATCATTCCGGCAAAGGCAAACGTCTCCCGGTCAACGTCACGATCATCATCGGTTATGACGCTTCCATCGAAAAAGGCCGAATATATCATTGCCATTGATTTGCAGGTCAGAACCAGTTCCACGCAATGCGGCGATGCCGTCTCTGGTTTGGGAACCAGATGGCTTCCAAAAAATCCATAACCGGGGGGGGCCGGAAAAACATTGAAACCCTCCTGAATATTCCAACCCAATCGTAATCCCAAAACCAGATCGACGCCTGTAATCAGATTGCCGAAGTAACCCATCGGTGCCAGGAAAATCTGCCCGGCCCAGTCGTTCGTGTAGGTGCCCATATCGGCCAGGAGCCGGATATAAGCATAGCCGAAGTTAATGATCGGTTCGGTATCTCGCTGGGTCTCCCAGCCTTGTGGGTCATCGCCCATGGATAAATCATCATGTACATAATTTTGGAATTCACCTGCCAGCGATTCGGTTCCGAGTATGCCAACAGATACCTGAAACGTCCGAGCGGTTTGTTGGTTATAACACTGCCAGTTCAAGGAATATGTCAACGTACCTGCATATGGCAGGTCTCCTTCCAACGGTTCAGAATTTGTCAGATCGCCAGGAGTAATCATATTTTGTCCGATGCCATGGCTGTAACCGACAATCGAGTTGTCATCGCCCAGGCCGGGAAAATGTCTGCCCATCCACGTTAACCATCCCGGCGCCCCGGTCTCTTCCCAGGAGGCATAACGGACACTGTGGTATTGCAGGCTCCAGCCATTGGTGAAATCACTATCTTTTTTCCAGACGGCGTCGTTATCTATTTCAAAGCGTAGCGTAGCCTTGTTATAGATGCTGTTTATGTTGAAATCACCGGCAAAAAGCATCCTGTAGGCAAGCAGGAACAAAAAACCGGCAAAAAGAGACTGTAATATTTTAACCATTTTCTCTCGTTCAACTCGTTATTCGATAACAACACCATCACTGAACAGCGGACCTGTGTCATTGATTCCGATATTCGGGCTTTTCCCGTTTCGGATCGATAAGATTTTCCTATCCTGTAATCTTTCAATGATAGCAGTGGCGATTTCATCTTGTAGCGCAAACATATTTTTCAATTCCCTATCGAAGGTTTTCGCCCAGATATAACGGCGGGTCGTTAAATCAGCCAGCCGGGTTGTAATACGCACTTGGTCGTTTTGACACTGCACGCTGCCTTCCAGTAGATACCTGACGAAACGTTTTTCCCTACCAGGGTTCACGGTACCATAAGCCGCTAAAGGGCTTCGAGGCGCCACAACGTGGACAAAAGGAACATCCAATAAGGCTGCAATGACCTGTTCGGGTATTCCAGTGCAAAAACCGTTTTCTCTTGAGTCACCACCGGTGTTGACGAAAGGAATAATGGCAATTGATTGATCCTCTGGTAGATGGAGATGGATACCCGGCGTTTCAATTGAACCGCCTTCCGTCTGTCCTATTTCCGTTTGGAGAACCCATAAAAAAACGATGACGGGCACCAGAATACACGCAATGCAAACGCAAAGTGTTTTTTTTTCCCACGCTAAGTGAAACCGATTTTCTTTTTTCTTTGGACATTCAGATGATAGACATATACGATAGATCATGATCGGCTCGGGTAATTTTTTTATTGAATATGGCCCGATACTTTCAAATCGTCGATCAAGCTTCTTTTTTACCTGGTCATAGATCCCCCTGGAAACGCATATTCCGCCAGGATCGGCAACCTGCTGAATCCTTGCGGCAATGTTGACTCCATCCCCATATATCCGATTATCTTTTTGAATGATGTCCCCCAGGCTGATGCCAATCCTGAAGGACATTCGGCGTGCTGTCAGCAACTGCTGGTTTTCGCTTTTCAGGGTGGTCTGAATCTCAATGGCGCTGTCTACGGCATTCAGGGCACTGTCGAATTCAGCCATGATATTATCGCCGGGTGAGTCGACGACCCGCCCCTGATGCTTTTCAATCAGATCGCCAATGATTTCCCTGTAGGCCGAAATGGTTTCAACCGTATGTTCGTCATCGTCCATCATCAGTTTACTGTAGCCGTAAACATCTGCGATTACGATTGCTTTCAGTTTACGCTGGATCGGGTTGTCATTCATTCGGCACCCGTTCATCAAAACGATTTCTCCAAGGCAGTACCGCTTTTTACTACATGCGGGCCAACCCTTGGAACCGGACGCAAGCGCGAGTGATGAAAGATTGTTCACAAACAGCTGACTGTAGAGCACTATCCATGCATGAAATCCCGCGGCATAAAAACCTTCTCCACCGGTTTAGAGATAATAGAGAAAGGATTCGATCTTTGTCTGATCATTTTCATTCTGGTTCCCATCAACCGTCAGATTGAGGATCGGTTTGGAGCATTGCGTTTCAAAATCCTTTCTCACGATATTCAGTGAAATTCCCGTATTCTCATAGGCTGAGGAAAGGGTGATGATACCATCAATTCGCTTCTGCTCTCCTAATATTTTGGCCTGGCGGTACCGTCCAAAAGCACCTGAATAATAACCGATGGTCTTATCCGCCTTATCAATGAGCGTTTCCGGATCCGGTTCAAAGGGGCTTTCGGCCGGAAAACAGTCCGATAGCCGGATGATTACATTTTTCAACTCCTTGATTCGTCCTTCAAGCGGTGGTGTTTTGTGGTTCTGGTCGACAAAATCCCTCCACAGGACCCACATGTATTCGCCGAGCGGTGCATAGACAACGCGGTGCCCTTGGTCTTCCAGGTTGCGCAAGCAAAAATTATTTAAAAAGTCGTTGAACAGTATCAAGGGTTCACCGATGGCAAGGATTCTTTTACCGTTATTATTATTGTTTTTATGCTTTTTACCGATGCTTCGGGCAATGTTCATGAGACCTCTAAGGGTGAGTTGACCGGCATCAATCATGACGTTGATTGCATCTAAAAGCGCGTCCCGCTGTTCCACAGAAACAAATCGGATGAGATCTCCGGCAAGCAGCCCCATAAAAACCGGCCATGCCGCTTCAAAGCTGCGGCGGGGCAAATCCTCCAGATACGGGGCAATAATATCCACATGGCGGTATCCTTCCGCATCGAGTTTTGCCCGGATGAACCGGTTCGCCTGACCGTCGATTTCAGCCCCCTCGTTTTGCGGAATTAGAAAAGTCAAGCGCTTTCCATGCCCTTCTCTCTCCCCTATCGCTTGAAGCACATCGCCCAGAAGTGCCGTCAGGGAGTAATATTCGTTGGTCATGGTGTGGCGCCGGCCCAGGTCAATGGCGTCTCCATTGGTTTGCGGGAGGGCGACCGCGTCGATGCCTTTTTTTTGAAGTATGTTCGCGAAAATCCGAGAATAGGGGTACAGGTGCGGAATGTAAAGCGTCGTTGCCGGATCGATATCAGCCATGTCGGTCTTGATAGTCACCGGGCTGTGGCCAATACCTTTTAGGTAGATTTCTGGATCCTGCACCGCAGTGTCCAGACTGTTCACAAAGGCTTCCAGGCGGGTGATGACGCCCACGTCGGAGGCGTGTTCATCCACCTCGATATTCAAGTATGGTTTTTCGCCCATCAGTTCTGCAAAATAGTGGGTCAGCACTGAATCCGGTCCGCAGCCGTGATGGGTCAGGAGAATGGCGTACATGTTGGGATGCGCCTTGATGAAATGCACCGGTTCCAATATATGCTGACCAAAAGGCCAGTACATGTTCGGATGCTCGCCACTAATGTCACCGGGGGGCAGGTGATGGAAACCCAGGACCGGATATCCCATCTCCATCAGCCTTTCGGGGATCCCCATGTTCAGCACCGGATCAGCGATTCCGTATATTTTTGAAATCAGCACAAAGGTCTTTTGGGTGGGGTCCATCCGCTTGAGGACCGCTTTTCCGTTTTCTTCGATCCGCGTTTCGAATGCATGAAGTGCCGCCATCGCCAGTTGAAGGGCGGGGCCGGTTTCCGCTTCGTTGCAGTGAAGCCGCCGGACCAGATCAGAGAACTGATTCATCATGAACCCCCGGCCTTGGTTGAAGGCGATGGTTGGCGAGAGGAGCTCGATCCCTTTGGCATCCAAATCCATGGCCCGGCGGACAACCTTGAAAGCCAGCTGCATAAAAGCACACCCGTAATTCTGCCGGGTATGTGACCTGGGATGATCCACAGTGTAAAGGTCCGGGAAAAAAATGTAGTCCACGTTCTTTCGAACCAGCTCCGCCACATGCCCGTTGATCAGCTTGACCGGGTAGCAGGTTTCATCCAGGGAGTATTCCTGCCCCAGCCGGACGGTCTCGTCACTGGTGGCATCCGAGAGCAGCACGTTGAAGCCAAGCGCCTTGAAGAATGCATGAAACATGGGAAACATGCCGTAGGTAAAGAGCGCCCGGGGAATACCGACGATCTTTTTCTTCTCGTCAAGGATCTTGTCATACCCATGGAAAAAGATGTCTGCCGTCTGGGCGTCGAACGGTTTCGCCTCCTTTTCCCACATGTTTCCAGGCGGCTTTCGCGATAGGGCCGGTACAGCGGGTTCAATGTCAAAGCCCTTGAATGTTGTTTTACCGGCGGCCTTTTCCTCTCGTGCAATGATCGACACGCCGTAGGCACCGGTAACGCTGAAGAACGGCGGTACGTAAACCGACTTTCCCGTGAGCGACCTGAAAGCGTTGACAACGCCTTGATTATAGGCCACGGCGCCCTGGAAAAAGATTTTATTTCCGATTTTTTTCCGTCCTACGACCCGGTTGAGATAGTTTTTCACGATGGCGTAGCACAGACCGGCGGCGATATCCTCGTGTTTTTCTCCCATAGCCAGGTGGGCCGCAACGCTGCTTTCCATGAAAACCGTGCATCTTTCTCCCAGGTGAATAGGATCGCCGCCGGCAAGGGCCATGTCACCGAAATCCTGGATGGGAATATCGAATTTATTGGCCTGCTCTTCGAGAAACGAACCGGTTCCCGCAGCGCAGATCTTGTTCATCTGAAAGTCCGATACCTTGCCGTTTTTCAATCGAATATATTTTGAATCCTGCCCACCGATCTCAAAGATCGTATCCACACCCGCATCCAGGACGGCGGCGGCCATTGCCTGGCTGGTGATTTCATCCTTGACCACGTCGGCACCCACCAGTCGGCCAATCAAATGCCGCCCCGAACCGGTGACACCGACTCCCTGGACTGCGATCTCCTCCTCGAGTCCGGATTTCAGCTCGCCAAGCCCCCAGCAAACGCTCTCGATGGGTTTTCCTGACGTTTTCAGGTATTTGAAAGCGATCAGGCGGCTGTCTGCATCCGATAACACCAGGTTGGTACTCGTCGACCCCACGTCAATGCCAAGCCAGCATTTCAGCGGCCCCACCACCTTGCTGTCCATTGGGACGGATGCGCAAGTATGTTTATCTTCCCCGTCATGGGAACCAAAGGAGGTCAGGGGGGGAAGGCGGTGTGAGACCTTTTTGTCAATGAACGAGATCGTCGCCGTGTCCAGTTTATTCAGCAGCCATTTCACATCCATTGTGGACTTTTTTTTACCCGCTAGGATTGCCGCGCCCAGGGCGCTCGCAACCGACGAGAAATCCGAAACGATCAAGGTTCCGGCTCCCAGTTGCAGCTCCTTCTCAAGGGCCTGTACAATAGCCTGGTTTTGGGCCACGCCGCCGGCAAAAAGAATCGGTTTGCGTCGGGGCAGGCTACCCATGACCGAAGAACGATAATTCCTGACCATGGCGTAGGCGAGTCCCAGCACGATATCGGCCAAAGGTGCCCCTTCCTGCAGATGATGGGTGATGTCGGTCTTGGCAAAAACGCTGCACCGGCCGGCAATACGTGGAATGGACGCGCCTTTTGCCGCATAACTGCCGAAGTCTTTCAATGCCAGATCCAACCGCGAGGCTTGTTCTTCCAAAAAGGCTCCGGTCCCGGCGGCACAGCTGCTGTTCATGGAAATCTGGATGGGTGATGCGTCCTGACCGCTGAAGTCCGTGATATATTTCGCGCTCTGCCCGCCGATCTCGATAATCGATGCCGTATCCCGGCGTATGGACAGACTGCCCTGAACGATGGCGGCAACTTCATTGACGCAATTGAAGCCGTTTTTTTTAGCAATATGCTTACCGCCGCTGCCCGTCACCGCACCAAATGCGATAGTATCCGGATCAAGGATCGTCAGGATATCCACCATCGTTTTTCTCAAGGCCGTGACAACGTTACCTTTGTGTATGATATAAGAATGATGGGCCACCGCATCATTCCGATCAATAACGACCGCCTTGACCGCTGCGTATCCGATGTCGAGTCCCAGACTATATGGAGAGGTCTTCGCTTCCATCCGCTTATTCTCCTTTTGTCATTTATCCGTTTTTGTTACAATCCCTTCACCTTCGACCTGAAAATATTGTTTTCCCGCACAGGCCAGGCATGTTCCGTTTGGCGCGGCTTTTGTCGACATGAACTGCTCACCGCAGTTTTGACAGATAATGCTTTCGACAATCGGTGCGTACCCAGGTAAATCAGCGCGCACCCTACCCGCTGAAAACAGGTCCTCAAAATCCTGTTTAATGAGGGTAAAGGCGGCTTCCCGGGCTGTATCCTTGAACCGTTGCTCATCTTCTTTGGTATGAACCCTGTTTTTGATCACCTTCTCCATGAGCGGATAAAATGCCGGGACCAGGCGCATGATGGTTTCACGAAAATCGGGGCGGGCACAAACGCGCACGCCCGTGTCGTTTCCCCTGATGATCAAGGTCATGGCATGCTTCCCCAAATCGCGATAGATCAATGCATTGTTGCCAAGGGTACATCCCGATACGGCCTGCACCCCATCGGTAAAGCAGGCATTGATTTCGACGATGGACATGAGATTTTCCAAACCGTCGGAACTTGTCATGACATCGCCGAACAGGCTGAGTGCGTAAATGGACGCCATGACACCGAGCGCGCTGCCTGGGCAATAATGGCCGTGGATCTCAGCTGTTTTAACCAGGCAGCGCGCCATATCCTCCTCTCTTATGGCTTCGATGAAATTCGCCCTGGGATTTTGCATCAAACGATCTCTGATAGTTCCCACGGGTCGAAACCCCGAAGACAAAAAAGCCTTGTTTTGGGAGCCTATGTTTTCCCCGAAATTCTCTCTGACTTTATCCATTTTACAAACCCTCTCTTTTTTATCCTTACAAGCTATACCTAACGGCCATATATACATTCGTATTGTTTTCAAACTGGCCAAAAAACGTATGATCCGCTTTCCCTATAAAAATGTTGGCGCCGGTTTCCAGGGTGATACGGTCGGTGAAATCGTAACTGATTTTGGGACGCAGATAGGCGTCTTCGTCGCTGGGTGAGTAATAACCGGATAGGGACAGCTCGAGGGTCTGGTTCATCAGCCGTTGGGTGAGCTGCAGGGTGATGACATGCCTGAGTTCGTCCCTTTTCGGACTGCCGCTCAGGCTATCCGTATACGCATCGTAATCAAGCAACTGCTCCACGTAATACTGCAGGCTGGCATTCAGATCCATGGCCAGGTCACGCGAATAGCCCACCACATAGCGCATCTCAGAGTTGTCGATCAGTGGATCGTCTCCGCCGGCATCATCAGTCGAATCATAATAGGCCAGTTCCATGTTGCCGATTCCACCGGCCACCTGCCCCCGGATACTGGCGCCATAAACATTCAGTTCGGGAAAGATGGCCGTTCCGGATGGTGTTTGCCCGCCGGGCCGTTTCCAGAACCCCCAATACCCATACAGGGAAACCTCATAATTGCTGATATTCCGGTACAACCGAACCGCCAGTTCATCATCCTCGAACCATTGGCCGGGTTTATCAGCGTGGAGGACGTCATCCTGCCCGGCATGGCCGGCCGCGGCAGCATCCCAATATGAAATATACTCCCCGGTAATATAGCGGTCGGCATCAAACTGCGGGGTATATACCAGATCGATGTTGGCGATCTGGTTAAACAGGCTTATCTTTGCTGCATCCGAGGGCGCTTTGAGGTATTCGCTGTCGCGTCCGATAAAATACGATTGCCAGTCCTTGGGGAAAAGATCGTTGAGAAAAACCAGATCCCCTGTCCCCCAGGTGAGGATCTGGCGTCCGATTTTTACATCCATAAAATCGCACGGCCGCGAAAAGAACCAGGCCTCTCGGATATCGCCTTCCCCTTTCTCGGTGACGCCGTCGGCCCACATATCGCCCTTGAATTTGAACTCCGCCCAATCCGTATATTTATAAAGGTCGGCCTGAAGTCTTACGTCCATTACCGAGATGTCCTTGGCGTGGGGGTCGTTCTGTGTCCGCATCCCTCCCCGCAGCTCTATGAATCCATGCACTTCCAATGGAGCAAACGAATCCAGAAAGGCGTTCATTTTTTGCCCGGCGGCGCAAACCGGAACAATGGTCAGCATCATGGCCAGGCCCAGGAGAAAACAGTCGATTTTGTTAATCCGTCTCATCGCATGGCATCCCGAGGCGGTCTTCTCAGGTAACGTTCTGAAAAAATGCTGTCACTGATACCGGTATTGTAGGCGACATTGGAAAGAACCATCTTCGTCATACTGCCATTTCTAAGGTCTTTGGCCACGGAGATGGTGACCGTCGGATAGACCACCGGCTGGCCGCTTTTCTCAGCGTTGATGGCATCCACCTGCAAGGCTTCGATCTGCCGATAGGCCCGGTCGCCCTTTTTATAAAATTCCATTTTCATCGGGATGAAGTTCTTTTTGTCGATATACGCAATGTAGTAGGCGAACTCCACGCTTTCCGGTTTTTTCGGTGTGTTTTTGACCACATAAAATTTCTCACGCGTCTCGATCAATTCATGGTAGTCATCTTCAGGACTACGTCCGGAAATATCCTCGTATAAAAAATCCGACCCCACGAAGCTGGTCCGCTTGTCGCTGGCAGCAATCCGCTTGACCAGGTCCAGCCCGGGCAGGTACAGCCAGCGATCATCGTCTTTGGTAATGTCCGCATGCTTGTGCACCATGAAAACCATTTTACGGACATCGGCCGGCCGTTTGAAAAGGGTGTAGTATTTCTGATTTCTGTCGCTGTCATCGCTGTTTTTCCGCAGCATGCTGAATTCACGCACGCGCCTGTTGCCGGCCTTGTCGATGATGATCATCGAAACATTACCCTTGCTGTCCATACCCTGGTATAAGGCCATGTGGTTGGCTCTGGTGACGATCGCATCGACGGTCATGGCACTGCTCGATTGGGCGGCAAGGCAGGTTCCCCAAAGCAACCCCAAAAGAATACCGACCATTATTTTTTTCATTTTTTCCTCCTTCTAATTTCTCATTTTTTCAACGACATCACCGATCGACACACCATTGATTTCAGCAACTTGTGAAATCGGCTGATCGGCCGACGACACCTTGACGCCCTTTTGTCGAAGGTTGGCAAAGCATTGCGTAGCGTCCCAGCCCATGTATTGCGCAATTCCCTTAAGCGAGGACTGTTCGGCACAGCCGTATGGCGGCGTTCCATAGGCATGGACATGGCCGATTTTAATAGATCGAATCCAGTGAATGATCTGGTTCATCGGCGGCAACCCCCAGAGCGTTCCCGCACAAACATAGGCCGTGACAACCACTGAACACACAAAGGGACGTGTAAGCAGGACGATTTCCCGGCGTTTGTTTTTCAGGTAAACGACAATCATCTGCCAGTTGAAATAAATGTGCAGGAACATGGCAATGACAAACAACAGACCGGTCATGATGTGGATGGCGTTCCACTGGCATTTGGTCATCCCCATCAAACGCCAGTTCGAAAAATGGGCCACGTGGGTCGGCGGTCCGATATACAGAATGAGACTGGAAACAACGACAATGCATCCGGAAACGAAAAGCGTCAATGAAGCGGTCCGGCGCCAGAATTTTTTCGGTCTCGCCGGATTGCCGATCGATTCCCGGCCTTCGCCCGCTGGAACAATCCGGTTCTGCTGGTCCCTGTCTTTCTCACTGAAGCGAAAAAGCAGGGACTGGGCTGTTTTCATCACCGCCGGCAGGACAAAGAGGGTGACCAGGCCAGAACAGGACAGGATCATGAAAAGCATGACACCGGTGGTTTTATACGGCACCAGGGTGGCGATCAAAAGCGGCAAAAAGCCGATGGCGATGACCAGCACGTTCCTGCTGATGGCCCGGGCCGGCTCACCGAACATGCCCGGGGCCACGGCCTTCCATGAGCCAAATGTTTGATAGGCCACCCGGCTGCGCTCAAGAAAATGAATGGCAAAATCAACGGCCATGCCAATTGACAGGGCACTGAGCACGGCAATGGGCAGGTCGTAGTCCTTTCCGACAAGCCCGGTCATCCCGTAAATCATCAGCAAGGTAATGGTCAGGGGCAGCATGCACAAGAATCCCCACAATGGTGAGCGGAACAGGTAGGTCATCATGACAAAGACGATCAAAAAGCTTCCCGCGAACGACTTTAAAAACCCCCATACCAGCCTCGCCTCCAGGACGAGATTGATGTAGTGCAGCCCGGCCCATTGATAGGTCAACGCCGTTGGCGGGGTGTGGTCCTTGAAATAAGCGTCGACCGCTTCTACGGTGGCCTTGGTATTCATGCTGTCGCCGGTGGGGAACTGCATCTGAATGCTGGCCGCCCTGTAATCCGGCGTGACCAGGTGCCACAGATCGTGGGGGCGGTGGCTTTGCTGATACTGCAGATAGCATTCGGAAACCCCCTGCAGTGTTTCCGGGATACGAAAATTCTCAATTCTTCCGTCAATCAACTCCTGGTTGACTTTGCGGACCACATCGGCGACCGAGTTGCTTTTACCGATCAGGCCCAGTCGCTCCAGATGTGCCTGCAGGCCGGCCATGTAGGCCAGGGTCGCCGGCTGCTTGAATGGTTTGCGTTTTTCCTTTTCAACCCCCAAAAAGGTCAGCAATTCCTGCATGGCGTCATAGCTTTGATCCGTTGCATCCACGCTGGTTTGATCACCATACGCGATCGCCTTGTCCAGCATGTCACCCAGCCGCTCCCCTTTCCCATTGGAGTGATGCATTCTTTCGCTCAGTATCCCGGCCATTGCCGGTGCGGCGGGATAAGCCTCGGCGATCTTATCTGCGTAATGCACAAGATCATCGGCAACACGGTTGATCGCAGACGCCGTGGCCACGTCATCATTGCTACCTTCCAGGACCAGGTAAGCCATATAGGTGCCACCAAAATGGCTGTTCAGGGCGATATCCGCCTTACGGATGGGATGGCTGAGGGCAAACCGCTTGGCATAATTGTCATTGACCTGGATCCGTGTAATCCCCCAGATCGACACCCCAATAAGAATAGCAAACACCACCAGCACCTTACCGGCATGGGAATAGGTCAGTCTGCCGATTGACTTCAGATACCGAGTCAATCGGTTCTGTTTTTCTTTTTCCAGCGCTCGCAGGCCAAATGAGGTCAGCTTCTCCTTTGGAATGCACATAACATAGGCCGGCACAAACACCACCGTCACCACCCAGGCAACCATGACCCCAATCCCAAGAAAAACACCGAAGACCCGGGCCGGCGGAATAGGCGCCAGGGTCAGGGAAAGAAAGCCGGCCGCCGTGGTCAGTGAGGTGTAGAGCATGGGCGTAAACAAGGTGCCCATCACCTCCGTAATGGTCTGCCGGCGTCCTTTTTCTTCGGTGTACACATCAAAAAACTCCGAAAGCACATGAACCGAATCGACCATGGCAATGGACATGAGAAAAATCGGCAACATGGAGCTTAAAATGTGAACCGGGTAGCCGCAGCCAATCATCAGTCCCATGGTGATCACGATCGATACGGTGGCGATAATCAGAGGCAGCACCACAAGCATCCACTTGCGAAAAAACAGCAGCAACAACCCACAGATGACGACCATGGCCAGGGGCGATGCCGTCGTCATCTGGGAGAACATCTCTACCCCGATCGCTCCTTCGGCAACAGGCAGGCCGGCAATATGATACGATTCATCGCCTCCCAGCGTGTCTATTTTATCCCGCAGCGCCTTGTACACCCGGTAACTGAGCAGTTTGTCGGAAAGGGGCAGGTAGATACAGATGGCTTTACCGTCGGCCGAGACCATCTGCCCTTTGAGCAGGGGATTGGACAGGGCCTTTGCCTTAATTTCCCGTGCTGCTTCACGGGTCACCGGTGGTTTTTTCATCAACCACTGAAAAGCGATCGTACCCGGGCCTTGCTGGCTCATGTGATCCACCATGGACGGGGCAATCATGTCCACTTCTTTCACCCCTGTCCATCGATCGGGGTGTTTCTCGTCCGGCCAGCGCAGTGATTTGGCAAATTCGGTCAGCGCATGGACCCGCGTTAAGGTCGCCGGATTGAACACACCGTCCGGATCATGTTCATTGATCACGCCCAGAACGACCACATCGCTCAGATTGAACCGTTTTTTGGTCTGATTGTGGAAAACCCGCGCCGGCTCATCGCTCTCGAGCATATTCTCCGGATCGGTGTCCAGAATCACTTTCGGGAAAAACGCGCCGGCAGTGAGCGTCACGAGGATGGTTACCAGGATCACCCATTTAAAATGCCGGGTGGAAACGTCAACAATACTGCGCCTGATTGGTTTCATCTACATACTCCCATATCTTTTTAGTTAAGCTTCTTAACCATTAAGCCAAAAAAATTGTCATTTGTAATCAGCATTTAGCCGTTGGCTATTGGATAAAACAGTTCAACATCCTCTTTTTAATGCTAACCGCACAGCTTGAAAAAATTACTTTTCAGAGTGTTTTGAAAGCCGCTTTTCCATCACACTGCCAACCGTCTCCATCAATACCGACAGGGTTGCGATTTGCGAGATCGGAAAGGCCTTCAAACTGTTTACCAATTCGGTAAAATCCTTGCCATGAAAGTGCTCGTGGGCACGAAAGGCGCACGCCCCCAGTTCCGTTAAAGAAAGCTCGAATTCTTTATTGCTGTGGGCGGCGGGCCGCTTGTGCAGGAACCCTTTTTTCTCAAGTTTGGCAACCAGCTGGGAGGCCGCGCTCTTGGTAATCCCAAAATGGCTGGCGACCTGGGTGACATTGATGACGTCCCCCTCACCAATGGCCTGGATGGTGTGCGCCTCCCGGGTGGAGATTGTATGGTCGTCATCCACGGGAATCGGCATCGCCTCGATACGCGCATACAGGTGTGCGATGCGCAAAAGTCCTTGGACAGCATGCTTGATCAGATCTTCCTTGGTATCCATGACTACTTAGTACAGTTTCTTAACTATTGTGTCAAGGATAAATCAGATTGCGCATTAATCTTAAACCTCTCATGTCGACCACTTTTTCTATAATAGCTGGTGTCTGCTCTGCTTGTATTTTTCTTCTTGATCTTATGCTCATAATCGAGTTAGATAGGCACGTTCCTTATTTAAAAACCACACGCGCCAAATTAAAAAAAAGTTCAACATATAATTTTCATGATCAATTCATCATAACGGTTCCACAAAATGTCGAAAAGTCCAATTTGGCGTCATTCCGACGTAAGCCGGAATCCAGTCTTTTCAATGTCTTCTGGATGCCGGATCAAGTCAGCATGACGAGTCTGGCACTGTTTACGAATTTATCAATCATGGGGACGTTTCACTATTTTCAATTAATTCTCAATGATGCCATAGGATTTTGAAATGCTAAAAAATGGGATAAAAGTGATCAACAAAAACGGATTACACTATATCACCAAAGATGACGGCAAATTGTCGACGTACAAGCCCTGGCTTGGCGATGCGTTTTCATTTCTTTATGATTTCATCATGCAGCGGTCGATCTTTCCCAAAAAATTCAGCGGAGATATGGACCGGCATCATCAGATTTTAGTGAACCTTTTAAAAGATGTGCATGAAAAGCGTGTCCTTGAACTGGCCACAGGCACCGGCAGTGCCGTCAATTTCCTGCCCAACCGGAATCAATATACAGGAACCGATATCAGCCAAGGCCTTTTAAAAAAAGCCGTAACGCGTTTTCGGGATGCCGCCTTTGCGGATGCACAATTTTATGTCACCCGCGCGGAGGACCTTCCCTTTGATGAGAATCAGTTTGATATCATTCTTTGCATTCTCTCACTCAATTTCTTTGATGACCTGGAAAGCGTTATCAAAGAGGTTAAACGCGTGGCAGCGCCAACGGCTGTTTTTATTTGCAGCGTTCCCGTGCCGGAACGAAACAAATGTCAATCCACTATCCGGGGGACCTTACTGTCTGAGACGGCGCTAGCCAAACAATTTGAAACCCATGGTTTTGACTTTGAAACCATTCCTGTTGAAAATGGCGCCCTGCTCTATTTCAAGGCCATCCGGCCATGACCCGCTCGTCAACATCATGAAAGGATGAAGTAAATGAAAATCGTCAAGCAGATAGTCGAGCCTTTGATCAGACGCATCATTCGCAAAAACGTGGTAACCCCACCCAAGGTGATCGACTTTGAGGAAAAACAATGCATTGGATACAAGATCACGACAACCTTCAAAGGCAATCAGAAAAAGAAAGATATTCCCCCTTTTTATCATGATGTCTATGACAAGGATAAGCTGCATGAACTCTGGCAGGGTGATGATCGGAATATGTTCTGCATATTCGACCTCCATGAAAACGGTCGGGATTTTGATTATTATGTCGCCGCTGAGAATAAATCCGGCATTCATGGCAAAGGTTATGCTGAAATCACGCTGCCCGAAGGGCGGTATGTGCAGATCGAGTTCATGAAGAGAAACCACTCGGCTGCGGCCCGGATTGTTTTATACATTCGAATGATCTGGATCGAATTGAACGGCTATGAAACGCGCAAAGCCCCATTGTTTATCCTGTATGACGACCGGTTCCACCGCAACTACCAAAAGTTCGGATGCGCGGGCGAGAACTATTTGGGTAATCCTGTCGCCGTTTTGCATGTTCCCGTGAAATAATCGACGTTTTCCCCAACGTTGCCAAAGCCGGAGGGTGACAGCACCAAAGCCCCAACACGGATGAAGCCAAAATAACAGTGAGAGTCCCTGGTAATGCCGGATCTGGCGCGCTCTGGCTTTGGTGAAAGGGGTTAGAAGCGGTATGCCAGTGATACGCCGATGGTCAGCGGTTCGCCATCTTCGGTAATACCACGATTTACATTTTCAAAGATCCGGTACTGGCAATCAAAAAGGTTGTTGGCCCACACGTAGCCATCCCAGTGCAGCCCCTCCAAACCGAGCTTGAGGTTGACCCGTTCATAGGGTAAGTCCTTTACCGTGTTGGCATCGTCAAAATAGCGCCGTCCAACACCGGACACCTCCACGCGGCCAAAACCGTTCCACTGTCCCCAAAGCGGACGCCGATATTGGAGACCCACGTTAAAATTGTAATCCGGTACGCCAAATACGGTATTGCCCTCGTAATCGTCACCGGTAACCGGATCATTGTACTGGTCGTATTGCGCCTCCACCCATCCAAATGCGGCCGTCAAATCTAACCCCTGCCCGATGGCATATCTGGCCTCGGCCTCGACCCCAATCCGATGGGACGCCCCAGCGTTTTCAAGAAAGCTTTGATTGTATGCGTTGAAGCGCGTGATCTGCTCATCCTCAATATCCGTATAGAAACCGGCCAGGTTCAGGGTCAGGCGGTTGCTGAAAAAACTGGATTTGCTGCCAATCTCATAGACCCAGCTATACTCCTCGTCATAGGGCAGCCCGCCCACATCGGGACTATTGAATCCACCACTGCGGTGGGCCCGGGAAAAGGTGGCATACAGCATTTGCCCCGGGATGAAATGCCAGGCCAGGCTGAGCTTGGGCAGCCAGGCGGCAAAGTCGTTTTCCAAACTCGGCTGGACGGTAGTCGTCGTGTCCCCGCCATCCGGCGTATCGTGGACGGCGGCGTCCATTTCAGCATTTTCGAACTCATACCGCAGCCCCAGGGTCAATTCGAGGGTGTTGCGGATCGGATAGGTGAATTGACCGAAAGCGGCGGCACCTTCATTGAGGCCATCGGTATCGGTCAAGCGTTCGCCGGTTCCGGGACGAAACGGGTTACTGGGACTGCCCGCCATGGCCGACCGATAATAATTGGTCCGCTTTTTGTTCTCGTCGATATAGAAATAGTACCCCCCTGTCAGCCATGTTATCCCATCCTGGTTTTCGGCGGATGCCAGTCGCAGTTCCTGGGAAAACGTGCGTTCCGTGATGCAATTTCTCATACGCGCTGCATCCAGGGGACTGAAATCCGAATCGATCCAATCTTCGTTGTCGAAGTCACGGTAACCGCTGATGGCGGTCAATCGCCCCCAAGCAGTATCGACATTGGCGTTCAATGCCAGGCCCCAGTAGTCGTTTTCCGAGGTCCCGGCAAAATCGTGTGAGTAATGATAAGCATCATCCGCGAACAGTATACCGTTTTTTACATACGCGTTTCGCTCGGTTCTGCGAAATGGAAAGGCGCCGTCGTCATGCTGCTGCCCGTCCAGGCTGAGCGAGATATCCCATTTGGGGCTCGGCAAAAAGCGCAGTTTCATTCGTCCTGCCGCACCATCCTGATGGCGACCGTCTTCACCAACGCCCGGGACATCGTTTTCCATGTATCCATCACCGGTCGTCACCAAACCGGCAAGCCCGAGAAAAAGCGTGTCGGTGACAATGGGTCCCTGTGCATAGCCCTTGAGCTGCCTCTCGTTGTAACTTCCCATCGATCCGCTCAGGCCGGCGGCAACGTCATTGTCTGGCGTTTTGGTATGCACATTGATGACGCCCGCCATGGTGTTGCGCCCATAAAGCGTTCCCTGGGGCCCACGCAGCACCTCGATGCGCTCGACATCAAACAGCGGAAAGGCGAACATATAGGATTTGGAGTAGTTGACGCCATCCACATAATACCCCATGCTCGGTTCGCTGTTGGGCAGGCTCTTGATGCCACGGATATAGCTCTGGTTGTGCCAGCGGCTGCCAAAGTCGTAGAATTCCAGGTTGGGAACATGGGTGGACAATGCAGTCATATCGACAATGCCGGAGTCCTCAATCTCCACTTTATTCAACACAGTAATGCCGTCCGGCACATTCTGTACATTTTCAATTCGTTTCTGGGCCGTAACCGTGACCGGCGCCATCTGTAAAACCGCTTCCTGCGCTTTTTCATCATCATCTAAGGCGTCCATGACCGCAGCGTCTTCAGCCCATGCTGTCTGAGCGCCAACCATCCAGAGAACCATTAGAACCAATGGCAAAAAGCATCTTTTTCTCGACTTGATCTTTTTTTTACCCCAACCTTGCATTGAACCCGACTCCCCTTTGTTTGAACGGTCGCTTCATCTATGGATGGACACGGTCTATCTTTTTTGGACCACATAGGCATTGTACCGCCCTGGTCGGTTTCCAATGGCCGATGCCCAGAACTTAAGGTCAACCACTTTTTTGAAGCCACATGAATCAAGGATTTTGTCGATAAGCGCCGGGGAATAGCAGTAAATGGAGACTTTCTTTGCATGCGAATGACGTTTCGGGTCGACCTTTTTGATCCGGTCTTCACCATCATCGCAATCGGCCACGACGAACGCAAACGTTCCATCTGCCTTGAGAATTCTCGAAAGCTCACGAAAGATCGGGCTCATATCCTCGAAAAGATGCGTCACCCCCGTACAAACGGCGTGATCCATGGAATCTGCCGGTAAAGGATACGGGGTTTTGGACAGATCGTGCTCAACCAGATCCATGCTAATCTGTTTGGACTGACAGACGTCCAGCATCTCAGGCGAAAAGTCGATCCCGTGGATTTTCAATCCAGCCTTGTGAAACAGCTCTGATGATACACCCGTCCCGATCCCCACATCGAGCAGGCGATCGCCAGGGTTAACAAACTTGTAGGCCAGACCGAAAACAATAGCCGGGTCCAGCCATTTTGATGCGATCACTTTTTCATCGTACTGCCTGGCATGGTCTGCGCTGAAAATCTTTTTAATGGTATCCATGATCCTCTCCTTTGTTGTTCGAACCATCAACGTCTCCCTGCACTCCAGGTGAGCGAATCACTGTGTACTGAATTTTTAATTTTGTTTCTGCTCCTGGCGACGCGTTTTTTACCCCGGCCGTACCGAAAGTGGCGAAACCAGCCGGCCATGCAATCTGTGCTTAGGGTTCGCGCAAAAATAAATTCACAAATTGTCAGTGTTCAGGCGCCCGCTCAGCAAGGCGCGAAGACAAAGGAATATCAGGCATATTCCGTGTTTTCGCAACGCCGCTGAGCGGGATGGATGGGCGTTGAAAATTTGAAGTTATTTTTGCGCGAGCCCTTAAACTGGGGGTAGGGTTTGAGGAATGATCGAGGAAAGGCTGCGGGCATTTACCCTTAAAGCCTGTTTGAGAAGTCTGGATCAGGACCGATAACAAGGCGGAAAGTGGCTCGAAAGCGGAGCATATATGTAATATGTGAGCATTTTGAGACAGTTTCCAACGCCGTTAGCGAGCCTTAGACGGATTTATCAAGCAGGTTTTAAATCGAGGCGAGCTGCACGGATGGCAATTCAGGCACATGGCAATCCAGGACCGATTTTCGGTAATGCTTCGGCAACACACCGAACCGCTTCTTGTAGGCCTTGGTAAACTGGCTGACATTGGTGTAGCCGACCTCCCAGGCCACCTGGCTGACATTCATCTCGGTTTGATCAAAAAGCTGTCGGGCTCTTTGCATTTTATATTCCCGCAAATATGCGAACACACTGCTGCCGTGTAATTCTCGAAAACCAATCTGAAGTTTGTTACGGCTCAGGCAGAAAAAGTTGGCAAGCGTGTTCAAAGTGGGGGGTGCCGCCAGATCACGCACTAAGAACTCTCGCGCTGCATGGATGCGTTTTTTCTCGTTGGGGCTTAAAAGCGCTCTCTTTTTCCGACTCGCCTCCTGGGACATCAACCGGCCTATTTGAAGGGAAATCAATTCCAGCGCCTTGGCTTCAAGGTATAGATATTGCGGTCTGCCATGGTACCGACCATTGAACACATCCAGAGCCGTGGCCTGCAGCAACGGATCCATCGCGCATTTTGACATGAAATCGTGATTGACCGTCCCCTCGACAATCAAACGGAAGCTCGCTGGCATGGCGCCGATATCCGCGCCCAGCATGCGGCTTAGCCGCTCAGGTGTGACATGAACGTGCAACACCTTGAGCGGCCTGCCATTGCGCACCTGCATAACACCTTCGCGGCCCGGAAAATAACCGATTCCGGCCGTACCGGCCGTTGCAGCAACCTGCCCGCCCATGACATTGGTCTTCAGCTTGTGGTTGAGCTGACCACCGATAATAAACCCAAAATCGATCATGGCCGGTTGCTTGTGGTAACACAGCGTGCTTGCAGAGTGGGGAACCAATTCCAGCCTGCTGAGCCACAATCCATCATGCAGATCGACCTGTTGCCACGCTGCAGTGATGTCACCGTTTCCGCCGGAGCCGGTTTGGGTCGCAGGGTGAATATCATAAAGGCGTTTTTCCCTTTTTAGCTCCTTGACACACTGAAGCATTGCTCATCCTTTCTGCAATAGGGCGTTTCCTTCAGAGTCTCTATCGGCAATAAAAAAGGCGCGCCAGATAAAAACGCTGCCACGCCTTCACTTCTCTGCGCGTCAAATGTCGACCGCATGCCGCAAGGCCACTCTCATACTTTTAGATATACCGATCTTAAATATAAACTACTAATAGATTTCCCTACAGACGCTGTCAACCATTTTGTGCTGATCCGCATAGCCACATCTCAACCGGCAAAGCCTGCGCACCTTGCGGGGTCACTTGCGTTGCGTGATTCTTATAGGACTGATAAGCAAAATAAAAATATAAAACTTGATCATCGAGTGACATTTGGAATATCTGTCACTGTTGCAAGCAGATCTTGCGGGCATCACCGGAATAAAATTTCAAATCAGCCCATCTCACCTTAAAGGTGTATATATTGGCACTGGCAAAGGGACCAAATAAAAATTTACCGATTTTTAAGTTTTTATTCCAGCCGGCTGCTCGAAACATAAGTTTGTCGGCATTGATTGTCTGTGTAAACGTAGAATCATCTTCCCGCTTGACATGCAGCGTAGCGATACCATCAAATTTACCAGGGGTATTGAGCTTAACGTAATACACAAAGGTCGCCCATTCATTATGCTCAATCGGGTATTCAACGGCATTTGTGGTGGGAAAGAGCGTCCAACCCGATTGCGCATGTTCCGGATCCTGGCAGTAATCAGAACTGCAAAAACGCCGAACCCGTTCCTGCTGCTGATAATCCTGCTGACAACCACCCACGGATCGGTCTTCAGAAACCCCATATAGATCGATATTCCCCTCGGGACAAGACATACTCACAGTATCCTGAAAGGCAAGCACCCAGGAACCAGGTTCTAAATCCTGACTCTTTGACGGGTCAAAATAGAGCGTTCCCCGGCTCCGTTGCGGAAGCGTGCCATCATCACTTTCAGGCAAGGCATACATACCGTGGATGATTTGGTTGCCAAGCACATCACTGCCGATCACTTTTTCTTTGAAGATAACGGTAAACTCATCCAAGGCTTCCGGAAAATAAAAATACGCGCCCATCGCTCCACTTACAGCACGACTCTTTTCGGCAACAAATTCACTTTGACCGACATCCCTGCCAAGATGCTGATCATAGGCCATGGTAATGCACGAGGTGGGACGAGACCAGCCACGCGCCTTGAGATCTAAATCTAAAAAGGGTTCATCTATAAGGAGAGCAGACCCTGCATTTTCGGATCCGTATGCGCCTGCAAATTCAGCCAGGCCATCCGAATCAAAATAGGCCGCGAAATCAGATAGATCAGCTCCATCGACATCGCCGTCGGGTTCAATGTCCGCGCTACAGGAGGTGGTAAACGTTGTTTCCTGCATTATTTTTGCGTTCAACGCGGCGTTACCATAAATTTGTAGATTTTTATGGGTAGGAATATAGCTTGTTTCCAATCGTTCCTGTAAATTTTTATCATAACGTCCAAGCTTTAAGAATCCATCACTGATGAAATGACCGCCGTCGCCACTGCCATCAACATATCTGGCCCAATGGTCCGAATCCGGCCATATGATATCGTTGAAGGTATTTTTAAAATAGCTTATATCCTGATCCGTCCATTCTATCCCTAAATCATGGGCTTCGACAATATAAGCAAGGACATTGTTACCATGGGCTGTGTCCTGCCCCGGTCTCTCAGTACTGTTCCATACCGAGGCCCAGAAATAGTGTGGATTACCATCTTCTACAGTTATCAACTGGCTTCTTAAGGAGGCGCCTTCATAATTGGGAAGGCCGCCACTATTGATATTTTCGAAAATTTCCTTATATATCGGCTTATATTTTGAATTTTCAGTAATGATCCATAATTCAAGTGATAGATATGCCCAGTGAGAAGCCATATGCGTGCGGCTTCGATATAAGTTTGCCACCCCGCGCGTATGCCATTTTTCATAGATATGTTTTTCAAGAAAAAGCAGTATGCGATCATACTGTTCTTTATAATCGGCATCATTGTATACATCAGGCGCCTTTTTCATTACGCGAAGCAGATGGGCCACATACTTCCAGCAAATGCTTTCAAACAGCGGGTACTCTCTTCCATCATCCCCTAATTCGGGGTGACTGTGATTCGCCCAGCCCAGGTAAGCATCTTTGAACTGACTCCGTGGAAGAGAGGATGAAACCGCAGCGGTCTCCATAAGATTGTTGATGTAGAACAACGCACGGTCAAGATATTCGAGTTTTTCGGTTGCCCGAAACATGGCAATGTGAGCATCTATATTACGGGATAAAGAATATTGCTGCCAACTGTCAGAAGATAAAGATCTCTCCTCATTGAGAAAATACTCAACATCGGTTTGTGTAATAAAAAGGTCTTCCCACTCCTGGACGCTCATCTCCGAAAAAGACGTACCTATCGTAAAAAAAACCAACAATAAGACCAGCCATATTTTATACATGCGCCCCCTTTTTTTAAGCTGAAATACTCATATCAATGCGATCTTGTAAAGGTTGGGCAACACTCTTCTCATGCCTGTAATATTTGACAGACAAGAGCTTACTTATTGAGAACAAAGATGTGTCAAAATGACAATAGATTGTCAATACAAAATCGCCACAATATATTGTACCTGCCATGAAAGAGGGCGATGGATTTATAGAGAACTTTTTGGTACTTTGACAGAGACGACATCGTTATGAGTGCCATAAAAGTATTAAAAACCAAACAAGGAGTGCGCAAACATGCCGAATCACAGCCGGATGAAGGCAATCGTTCAAAAACAGCGAGACTTTTTCAATCAGGGCCAGACCCGCAGCACAGTCTACCGGATCGATCAGCTCAAAAAACTCCTCGCAGCCGTCAAGGTAAGCGAAGATGCGATTCTTGCCGCACTGAAAGCGGATTTGAACAAACCGGTGTTTGAAGCTTATTCAACCGAAGTGATGCAGATTACGACAGAGCTCAAATACACCATCCGGCATCTGAAAAAATGGACCCGCGAGAAAAAAGTTCCAACGCCTCTCGAGCTTCAACCCGCCCGGAGTCGTATCCACACGCACCCCTATGGCGTGGTGCTGAATATCGCCCCCTGGAACTACCCGGTCCAGATATGCCTGATCCCCCTGATCGCCATTCTTGCCGCCGGCAACTGTGCCGTGGTCAAACCTTCGGAACTGGCGCCGCAAACCTCCAGGCTGGTGGCAACGCTCATCTCGGGTCTTTTTCCACCGGAATACTGTACGGTGGTGGAAGGCGGTGTTGAGGAAACCCAGGCGCTTTTGGCCCAGCGGTGGAATTATATCGCCTTTACCGGCAGCCCGGCGATCGGCCGCATCGTTGCCCGGGCCGCGGCCGAGAACCTCACGCCTACCCTTCTGGAGCTGGGCGGCAAAAGCCCGTGCATCGTCCATGATGACACAAACATCCAGGTGGCAGCCCGGCGAATTGCCTGGGGCAAATTCCTCAATGCCGGCCAGACCTGTACGGCGCCGGATTTTGTTGTGGCGCAAAGCCGCATTGCTGGCCGGCTGGTCGATGAAATCGGAAGGTGCATCAACGCCTTCTACGATGCCGATGCCCTGAAAAGTCCTGACTATGGCCGCATCATCAACCATCGCCATTTCGACCGCCTGGTTTCTCTCATGGAGCTGGATAAGATTGTTTATGGCGGACACGCGGACCGCGACCAGCGATACATCGAACCCACCATTATTTATAAGGCGGACTGGGATGACGAGATTATGCAAGACGAAATTTTCGGTCCGCTACTGCCGGTCCTGGAATATGAAAAACTGGATACGGTCATGGACAGACTTCTTGACAGAGAGCGACCACTGGCCCTCTACCTGTTCACCGAAAACCGGGCACTTCAACGAAAAATTGTCGGCAGCCTTAACTTCGGCGGTGGGGCAATCAATGCCACCTTGCTGCAAAACGGTAACAAATGGCTGCCCTTTGGCGGTGTGGGCACCAGTGGTATGGGCCGGTACCACGGCAAAAGCGGATTCGATACCTTTTCGACGACCAAGAGTATGGTTTCCAAACCCACATGTATCGATCCAAGTCTGCCATACCCGCCGTACAAGGGTAAGGTCAAGTTACTCAAGCGGTTGTCCTGACATGGACGATGCAAGGCGGAAAATTTCTCACCCACGGAACGCTGGCGGCAACCTTAAGCATAAAGCCCGGCAAGCCGCGCATGGCCCCATAGGACACCACGTCGACCTGGCGCACACGGCTGCTCCACTGGCGCAAAAGCGGTGCGATGCGATCACGATTGACGCCCCATGGCATCGGTGTTCAGATATCCCCTTTGGCCGGCATCGCCGGCGCCGGACGAGCGGTGGCTGCACCGCGCCTTTTTCGTTCCACCGATGTCTCATGCCCAAAAGGTTTGGCCCAGTTGAGCAGCACCGGAGTGATGAAATAATCGGCCAGAAGGGCTGCCAGGATACCGGCCGAAACAAGGAACCCCATGTTGACGAACACGTTCATCGACGAGATGAGGTAGGCTGAAAAGCACACGATCAGCACCGTGGAGGTGAGAAAAAGTGCCGTGCCGACGGAAATGAACACGCGGCGGGTGCTCTCGGCATAGCTTCTCGTGCGCATGAACTCGAGCTGGCTGTGATTGATAAAATGAATCGTATCATCCACGGCCAGGCCCAGCAGCATGGGAATGCAGGTCACCGTGATCATATCCAGCGGGATGCCGGCAAAGCCCATGATGCCACCCACGGCCAGGGCCGGCGCCACGTTGGGAACCATGCCGATCAGGCCGGTTTTAAGATTGCCGAACACGATGGTCATGAGCAGGGCAATCACCCCCAGCGCCATGAAAAAGGACTTGACCTGGCCCCAGGTCACATAATCCATCATGACGGTGAACTGGGAGATGGAGCCGATCAGAAAGACATGCGCGTCGGGAAAAAGCTGTTTGCCCCGTTTTTGAATCAACGCCAGCTCCCGGGCCGCTTCCGCGGAACTGTAGTCACCGATCTCCACCATCAGGCGCAGGCGCTGATAGTCATAGTCCACCCATTTTTCGCTTTCCATCCCCCCGGCGTTCTCATACAGCAAAAGCTGCTGGGCGATCATTTGACGGGTCTCCGGAATACGGTAGAAATCGGGATCACCGGCGCTCAGCACCTGGTTCATGTCCTTGACAATATCGACCAGGGAGGTGACTTTTTTGGTCAGGGGCAATTTTTTGACCTCCTGGACCAGTTGATCGAATTTTCTCAAAGTGTCCGGATCCTTGGCATCGCCAGGTCGGGGAAGCTCAAAGGCGACGTCGTACGAGTATAGCGCACCCACCTGCGATTGACCGATATAGTTGAGGCGCTTGATGTAAGGGACCTTGTAACCGTAGGTTCGGCGAATATCAAAGGAAACCTCGAAACGGGTAATTCCCACCATACAGACGGCAACGGCCAAAGTGAAGATGACGATACTGGTTTTGGGGCGTGAGAGCACGCGGGCCCCTAAAAAAGCCATGATCCGCTCCACCCACCGGCCGCCTTTTTGGCTGTAGACCGCATGGGGCTTGCGGTCCTTACCAAAACTTAAAAGCGATGGGAGCAGCACAATCACCAGCAGGTAGGTTACCGCCACCAGGCAGGCGGCGGTGAGCCCGACCCAGCGGATGGGCCTTAAGGGAATAAAAACAAAGGAGAGCAGTGCGGCAACAGTGGTCAGAGCGCTGAACAGAAGCGGCCAACCGGTCTCCTCGATGGCATACACGAGGGCCTGCTCCCGTAGGCCGGTTTGCAGGAAAGACCGCTTGAAATAGTTGAACAGGTGAATGGAATAGCCCACGGAGACCGCCAGGCTTAGAAAAATCGGCAGGAATATCATGGACGGGTCATTGGTGATGCCCAAATAGCCCTGGGCACCAAAGACGATCAGCATGGCGCTGACCGACGTCAATAGGGGGAACACCACCCCCCGGACGCTGCGCAGGGCAATGGCCAGTACGATCACGGTGAGCAGTAGCGACAATCCGATCAGGCGGGGGGTTTCCTTGCTAAAAAAATTGCGTTTGTCCACATTGATGACGGGCAGCCCCGCATTTTTGGGGTTCAGGATCGTGTATTTCTCCTGGGCAGTAATCTCGTTGACAATACGGCCGATGGCCAGATCAGGATTTTCGTCGGTATCTTTCTCCCACGCATCCGGTATGGGCTTCATGCGCAGCATGATCCAGGTCTGCCGGCCATCGGTCGAGACGATCCGATTTCTCATGGACGGCTTGGACAGGGCCTGGGTTTTAATGCGCTCAAGCTGTTTGGCATCCGTGGGAACCGGGTCGGGCACCAGATCGGTGATCTGCACGCCATCCGCGGTACCATAGGTGAACTCGAAATCGGTCAGGGAGACCACATCATCCGCATAGGGGACTTTTTCCTCCAGTTCGCGTCCCAGTTCGCGGATTTTCTCAAGCACCGGGGCGCTGAAAACATTGTCCGCCTCCACCAGCACGGCACAGTAGTCGTCATTGCCGAAGATCTCTTCGAAACGGGCCTTGGCGGCTAACAGGGCATCATCCTCCAAAAACCAATTGTCCTGATCGATCTCGGTCTCTAATCGACCGAGCCCCATAACGGCGGCGGCCATAATCAGGGCAAAAACGATGAGATTGCTCCACCTGAAACGCAGGATGATTTGCGCCGCGCCCCGGAACCATTGGTTGATTTTTTCAATATTTAACATGTTGCCTCCCTGCTGATATGTTGTAAGGGCGAAAAATTTTTCGCCCCTACGGTGATATCAAAACGGTTTTAGAAGCTGTATTTCGCCTTCACCCACACCTGACTATTATTCCGGTAGCGGCCGAAATCACCATCATCCCCGCAGAAAATATCGGCTCCCATCAGGAAATGAAACGCGTCGGTAACAGCATAATCCGCCTTGGGCCGGATGTAGATCTCGTTTTCGTTCAAGTCGTAGTAGAGCATGTTGGACAGGGTCAGGGTCTGGTGCAGTAAATCTTTGGAGACATTCAGCGTAACCGAGGATTCGTGGGCCTCATCAGCCAGGCGCGCGTCGTGATCGATGATGTGGCTTACGATAAACTGGGCGATCACGCTCCAGTCATTGCCGGGCGTCCAATCCACGCCAACCAGCCATTTGAAAAGGTCCTTTTGCATCGGATCAAGGGCGATCGTATCTGTCTCGTGATACTTGCCGATATAGTAGGCCGCTTCACCCCGGAAAACGTAGTCCGACCAGGGCCGCGAGAATTCGAGACCCAGCACGGTCAAGCGGTGATGCTGCGGCGCATAATCGACAAAGAAATCATCGCCCTCGATTCGTAGGGTGCGGTGGTAGGCCGGGTTGTCATCCCAGGTGTAAAAGACCGATGCGGCTGCATCCAGGCCGGACAGATAGGCAGCTGCCTTAAGGCCGATTTCACTGTTTTCCAGGCTCGTGTCCGGTTCAATGGGATCGGCCATGGTCACGTGCACGTTCTCCGGCAGTGTGGTTTCCACGGCCCAGGGATTGTCGCCTTCAGGCTGCACGGCCGGCTCGAAAACCGGAATCCAGATCAGTTCAGTAACCACCACATCCCCCAGCAGTCTGAACTTGGCCGCATCCACGGGCATACGGATCTCATCCAGGTCCCGGGTGATCGACTCGGTATAGTCCGGCGGCGAAACAATATCGGTGATCTGCACGCCGTCGGCCTTTCCCCAGATGATAATCTGGCGCCCCATGCGCAGATCCCAACCGGCCGCAGTGTACTCCAGCCAGGCTTCCTGCAGGTCCACGCCGGTTTCATCATCGATCTGCCAGTTTTTCTCGGCATCCGTGGAGACAAATCCATAAATCGCATCGAAATCCGCGGACATCTCCAGCCGCAGGCGCGCCCGGGAGGTCAGCGCGTCGTTGGGACGGTGGGTGCGCATGGATTGAATGGCCTCGGCCCATCCCGACAGTGAAAATGGCTCCAGCCAGGGACCCAACATTTCGCCCGCCATCGCCCACGTCGTGAACCCGCCAATTAAAAGAACGACCATGAACAGCAGGCCAGCTGAACGTCTCAACGAATGGCGCCTCGCTGGATGCTGGCCACCCTGAACAAGCCGTCTTTGATGCCGCTGTTGTATTGAACCGAAGACACGGTCATGATGGTCTTATGGTTGCGTGAGACGTTATCCATCTGGGAGCGAAACAACGTCCAGAATCCGTCTTGCTCTCTGAAATCCAGGGCATTGTATATCTTGAGCAGTCCGTCCTTGTCGTAATATTCGGCTTTGATCACCATGTCAGCCGCCTTATACACCCACAGTACTTTGCGGGTGTACATGTCTTCCGGATCGATGGGGACCGATTCGATTTTCCAGCAGTCATGGCCGTTCACGCTTTCCTCACCTAGCAGGGCATGAGTGTCTTCTTCGACGTTGCGATCGCCCATGTCATCATAGGTGAAATCGCTGCCCATGAAATATTCGTTTTTGGACGCCCCGCTGATACGGCGCACCTTTTTCATGGCCGGCATGTAGAGCCATTTGTCGTCTTCCCGGTCTGGGGCGTCATATTCCCAGTTTAAAAATGCGGTGCCTTTCACATCTGCAGGTTTCTTGAATACCATCACCGACTTTTTGTCCTTTCCGAAATCCTTGGAAAAGCTCTCGACTTTACGAATCCGTTGCCGACCGCTCTTGTTGACCAGGGTCATGGTCAAAATCGATTTACGATCATCGCCGTCGGGCCGTTCGTCCACGCGGGTCATGATCTTTTTTCCGGACAGTTGCTCAGCATGGGCACCCGGAATTAGAAAAAAAAGGAGCAACAATACTGTGATAAGGTTGAACTGTTTTTGCTTTCTCATTTTGCACCTATCCTAAAATCCATTAAAGGCCTTCAGACCCAGTTTGATAAATCCGTCTAAGGCCCGCTAACGGCGTTGGAAACTGCCTCAAAATGCTCACATATTCCGCATATGCTCCGCTTTTGAGCCACTTTCCGCCTTGTTATCGGGCCTGATCCAAACTTCTCAAAGCAGCCTCTTAATTTGTTCAACCGGTTTGAGTCCTTATTTAGCAAATCTTCTTATGAAACGGCTAACGGTGCAGGAACTACTTTTGTCGGTCAAAGAAAGACCGGCCTGGCCTATACACCCCAATGTTGCAAAAGCCGGAGGAAATAAAGGATTAGCGGAAAGGCGGGTGTTTCCCCCAATGGTTCAGCATTAGGGGAAACTGAAAAAGTCCTTTTTGCCAGCACTGAAGGAGGCATTGGCGGCGGGGCCGGCAAAGAGGGCCATGGAGGGAATGAAGAAGAAATTAATCGAGATATCTCAACCCAAGCCCGTAGCAGCGGCCATTTTTGCCGTCCTTTTTGCGCAGCCATTTGATTTCAGCCAGACTGATCGAACGGGGTTGCCCGCTTTCAGTTGATGGAGGCGCCTTCATACCCCCCACCGTTCTTACCACAAGGATGGTTCCGGCATTGTATTTTCCCCGGGCTTCGATATAAGACCCCTGGTTTGAGAAATTAACCATTACACCTTCCGTCGTGTTGTCCACGCCGCCACTGGTAAATGGCCGGCAAACAACGGCAACCTCGATCGACCGGCGGGTTGTGACACGCAGATCCGTTGGCTTTTTCATTATATACCTCCGCATTGTTTAAATGTAACTTTGCACAGGGGTTTGCGTTTTAAAAACTGTTTTTGGATGCCCATTGGAAAACCTCCTTGAAAATACCTGCCCTAAAAACCAAAAGGCGCAAGCGGTCCGGTCCAGCCGGAATCCCCGTTTGCGCCTTCACTCTGCTTCGCACCAATGGAACGTCGAGAATCGTAAGGCACGCAGTCTATTTTATTTATCTTCTTTTGTTTTTATACCCTATCTATATTTGAATTGTATTGATGTCAACCGTTTTTTTCTCACGATTACCGCCCATTATTGCTTACCCCACGCCTTGTGTCGTTGATGCGTCCCTATCCATGGATGCCGCGGTCGGGTTGGTCTTGCGTCGCGGGCCGATCGATTGCCTGAATCCAAGCCCATCATACCGGCAGACGAGAAAAAACGTTATACCGCCAAGTCCTAAACTCACCACCAGTACACCGGTATACCCGATGAATTCCGCCACATGCATGGACAATCCGCCGAATGCAAATGAGAAAAGCCCTGAGACCGACATCTGCAGCGTGACATCCGATCCGGCGGAGGCGGGATCGGCGTTGTCCATGATGATCGTGTACATGACGGCAATCGCAACGCCGTAGGCGATCATCATCAGTCCGATAATGGCGCAAACCATCAATTGACTGTGGACCCCGCGAACGAGAATCATCAACCCCACACTGGCCAGTCCCACCAGCCCAATGGAAAACAGCAGGGCCGGCTTGCGTCCCTGGTAACCGACGATCCAGCCGCCTAACGCACTGCCGGCGACACCGAAAAGCGGCCCCACGATGTTGAGGGAAAAACCGATGCGATCAAGCCCCCAACCCAAATCGACCAATATGGGCGTGATCAGCCCGTAGTTGACCATGTTGCCGGCTCGGAATACCAGCAGAACCGTCAGCCAATGCCAGATGCCGGGCCGCCTGAAAAAACGGACCAGCACACCGAAGCCGACGTCTTTTTCACCACGCTCCATGGGCGAGGGCGGCTCCCGAAAGCGCAGGATGACCATCAACGGCAGTGCGGTCCCGGCCGCAAGCGCCCACATGCTTCCCTGCCATCCGAGCCGGCCATACACCATCAACACAACACCGCCACCGATCATTCCGCCGATGAGGTTGCCCGCCGACTGAATACCGTTGCCAAGGCCCCGTTCCCCGGGTGCCAGGATCTTTACCGCCAGGGCGTCCGCGGCGATATCCTGGGTGGCGGAGGCAAGGCACAAGCCGGCGAAAAAGACCATCAATATGGGCAGTTGCTCCGGCATGACAAAACAGGAGGCGGACAGCATGACCAGGATCAGCAATGCCTGCATGACAAGCAGCCAAATACGATAGTGGCCATGCCGACGCGAACCGTAGCGGTCCACCAGGGGCGCCCACAGCACATTCAGGGACCAGAGAAATCCCAAGCCGTAAATCCATCCGAGTTTATCCAAGCCGGCCCCGGATTGACGCAGGATGGCGGGAATGGCCATAACCACGAAGGAAAGCCCCAGCATCTGGGAGCTGTACAGACTGCCCAATAGCACCGCTTTTTGGCATTTTTCGCTGGTAATACCGCTTTGACTTATGATCCGCGCCCACTGCATGCATCGTCTCCATGATCATCAAGAATCGTCGCGATTGCGCGTTTACAGGAGGGCGAAAAATTTTTCACCCCTACGGAAAGCCTGAACGAAGCCTGTGGCGTGCGCGCTGCGCTCATCACCTGCATGCCAGTCAAAACCGGTACCGCAATCCCACCCCGAATGTTCTCGGATCGCCGAAGTCCACCAACATGAGGTTGCTGTTGGACATAAAATCGGTGACATACTCTTCATCGGTGAGATTTTTTCCATAGACATAAAGATCCCAGTCTTTAAACTGATAACCGATTTTGGCGTCGACCACCGTGTAGGCATCTTCCTTGACAAAACTCTTATTGGCGTCATCATAGAAATAGACTTCGCCAAGCGCTTTTAGATCAACACGGGAATAAATGCCGCCGGGATGCGCATAGGAGATACCGGCGGTGGCCGTGTAGGCAGGTGTATTCGGGATGTCCTGCCCGTCAAATGATATACCGTCGCCAGCATCATAGGTATCGTATTCCGCTTCAGTAATACCAAAGGCACCGGTCAGCTCGATCGCGTCGGTGAGACGATACGACAGCTCCAGCTCAACCCCCTGTGAATGGGCACTGTCTGCATTGTCTGTATAGTAGATGCCGGTCCCCTGTGCCTTGTAGACATGGATATCCTCGATATCCATATAAAACAGCGATGCCGCCACCCGCAGTCGTTCCATGGTCCCCTTGATGCCCACCTCATAATTTTTTGATTGTTGGGGTTCAAAGCTGTTATCCTCGGCCGTGCCGGAGGTGGCAAAATAATTGAATCCTCCAGGCATGTACCCATGGGAATAGGATAGATAGGTGTTCCAATTATCGTTCAGGCCATAGCGCAAGGCCGCTTTGGGCAGAAAAACATCCCATTCTTTATCTCCGGCGTAGGAGAAATAGGCCGGCCCGGTCGTTCCCACCGGCAGATAATACATATCCAGATCAATCTCTTTGTCGATATGCTGATACCGGCCGCCCAGGGTCAGCTCAAACCGATTGGCAAACGGCACAATAATCTGGCCGAAGGCCGCATACGTGGTGCTGTCTGATTCTGATTCGGCATTCATTTCATAGTTGCCGAGAAAGTCGTAAGTCACCGGGTCGTAGTTTGGAAACTGCATGCCATAGGGCCCTTGATCGCGATCTTCGCAGTCAAAGTAAACACCGGCCACCCAGCGGATTCCGGTCTGGCTGTTACTGGACAAGCGCAGTTCCTGGGTGTAGGTATCAACCTCACTGTAATTAAACTGCTTGAGGCCCGCATACATGGGATTGGCACTGTACTCCGCATCGTAATCGCCTTCGATATCAAAATTGCTGTGGGTGGTGGTCGAGGTTAGGGTCATCGGCTCGAATGCATAGCTCAGGTTCAGGCTTTGCGAAAAGCGCGCCTGGTCTACGTCCGTGGGAACATCAAAGTCGACCTCTTCGGCATCATCCCGGTCAACCTCATCAAAATCCGACCCGCCTGGCAGTGCATACCCGTTCGTCCACGAATCTTCGGTATACTCATCGGACAGGGTGAGACGTGCCGTGAACCGCTCTATGGGGGTATACAGAAGGTAGCCGGAAATACGCCGATCCTTTGACCGATTGGCATCCGAATCCATCCCGGCATGGATATTATCGATCCACCCGTCATCTTGCTGATACTGCCCGTTAATGCCCAGAAAAAGCTTGTTTTTTACCAGTGGCCCATTCCCGTTGAATATCCCTTGCATGTAGTTGAAGCTGCCATATTCGGCGCCAACCTTTCCCTGCCAGAGATTGGTCGGGGTCTTGGTGACGATGTTGATCACCCCGCCGATGGCGTCCTTGCCATAAAGCGTTCCCTGGGGGCCGCGCAGAACCTCGATCCGCTCCACATTGGCAAGTGAGGCATCAAAAGCGTATTTGTCTGTCGTGGGCACGCCGTCGATATACAGGACTACGGGATTGTTGTTCGTAAACATGGATGGATTGAGTCCCCTGAAACTCAGCGCGTTGCCATGAACACCGGGCGAGACGTACATGTTGGGGATTTCTTGAACCACGCCGGAAATATCCTTAATGCCTTTTTCTTCCATAACAAACTCGTTGATGACCGTAATACTCTGGGGGACATCCTTGATATCCTCTTCCATTTTGTTGGCGGTCACGGTCACGCTATCCAGTTTCACGGATTGTTCACCTTCTGTGTTTTCGCACCATGCCGCCCCGGGTATTGCCAAGGCTCCAAAAAGCATCAAGCAAACCAACATCAACGCTGTTTTCAGCTTCAGATTCATTTTCTTCTCCTCGTCAGTTATCAAGCGTCCGTTCAGAAATGGTGAATTTCGCCCGAGTCCAAGGCGGCCAACAAATTCAAACCGGAGGAATATTGGTAATATTTTGAGGATTTGAATTTGTTGCCCAACGCCGGAATCGGGTGAGAGGCGCCGTTTCTGGATGAACGCTATTTAGAACTTCCACCCCTTCACTCTCTGCTGTTCATCCCAAAGGGCTTTATAAAGTCCCTTACGGGACATCAGATCATCATGGGTACCCTCCTCCGCAATCGAT
This sequence comes from Desulfosarcina variabilis str. Montpellier, assembly GCF_048565275.1. Classification (NCBI taxonomy): domain Bacteria; kingdom Pseudomonadati; phylum Thermodesulfobacteriota; class Desulfobacteria; order Desulfobacterales; family Desulfosarcinaceae; genus Desulfosarcina; species Desulfosarcina variabilis. The sequence goes on from NZ_CP159846.1 coordinate 7,122,521, forward strand.
CCCTTGTCGATGACCACGATTTTGTCGGCGCGGGATATGGTGTTGAGACGATGGGCGATCACCACCACGGTTTTGTTTTTCACCAGTTCATCGATGGCTGCCTGGATGTACAGTTCGTTTTCCGGGTCGAGGGCTGCGGTAGCTTCGTCGAGAAGGACAATGGGCGCATCCTTGAGCAAGGCGCGAGCAATAGAAATGCGCTGCTTTTCTCCGCCCGACAGGGTACTGCCGCTCTCCCCCACCATGGTCTCGTAACCCTCGGGCAGGGCAGTGACAAAATCGTGGCAACGGGCCATTTTGGCCGCGGCGATGATCTCCTCCCGGGAGACATGGGGCCGGCCGATGCGGATGTTGTTATAAATGGTGTCGTTGAACAGGTAGACATCCTGGAACACCATGGAGATATTGGTCAGCAGATGATCGCTGGTGTATGCCTTGATACTTTTTCCGCCAATCCGGATCTCTCCCGCATCCACATCCCAAAACCGGGAGATCAGCCGCGTGAGGGTGGTTTTGCCCGAACCGGAGGGGCCCACCAGGGCGGTCAGGGCATGCTCGGGGATACATAGATCAAAGTTGTTCAACACCTTGGCGTCGTGATAGCTGAACGAGACATCCTTGAATTCGATGCTGTGATTTACGATCTTTGCCTCGACGTTGCCCTCAGGCAGGGGCTTTGTCTGGCGCAGGGCTTCCACCCGATCCACGCCGAGCTTATAGTAATTGAGCTCGGCCATGAAAATCAGCGCATGCAGAAGGGGTTCGTAGATTCGCGACCCCAAAATGAGAAACATGATATACACGGGCAGAGCAACCTCATCGGCCAGCAGCAGTGTAAAACCGAAGAGAATGATGAGGGTGAACCCGCCGTTCAACACAAAAGAGGATAGCAGGACGGTCGGTCCCGAGCCGGCTTCCAGTTTGATGCTCTGAACCTTCAAGCGATGAAAGGCCTTCTGCAGGCGGTCGAACTTGGTCCCGCCCAGGTTGAAGGCCTTGATCAGGCGGATACCCTGGATGTATTCGATCATACGCGAGGCCGAGTCCACCTTGTATTTCTGATGTTTGATGCCGAAATGATTGATGATCTTGAAAGATACCCAGGCTGCCGGCCATGCCAGGGGAATGACCAGGGCCGCGGCCAGGGCCAGTTTCCAGCTTATGAATGATAGGCAGGCCAACAGCACCAATGGGGCCGCAAGCGCCCCGCATATCTGGGGAAGCTGGTGGGACAGCAAGTTCTCGATATTGGCATAGTCGGACACGATATAGGCGCCGATGTCACCCGGATCCCGGGTGTTGTAGAACCCCATGGACAGTTTGCGAAGGTGTTCGGCAATTTCCAGCCGGCCGTCGGCGCAGATTTCGTAGCTGTCCTTGTAGGCCGAAAAATAGGCTTTGCGGCTGATCAAATAAAGCAGAATCAGCGATACAAAAAACGCCCCGCACCAATACAGGACACGCTTGACATCCAGTGCGGTACCGGGGTCTTGCAGGGGTTTGAAAAGCTCCCAGACAACCATCAGCAGTATGCCATACGGCGCACCGCGAAAAAAATACTCGGCGATGGTCCAGCCGATGAGCGGCCTGAGTCGTTCGGGCCGGCCCATGGTGGCGGCGTTCATCACGGCCTGGTAGTTCATGTTGAAATCTCCTTTTCATCATTTAAATCGGGGCCGGTGTCCCTATCGCTATCGGAATCGAAGTTCGCGGGTATGGCCCGCTCCTACAGTTTTTCATGGTGCCCCCATCACCGAGCACCTATTTGTTGAACATCGAACGCTGAACGTCCAACATCGAACGTCGAATGAGGGATTCTGTCATTTATAAGTTTTGGATGATGATGTCCTTCAATGTTGAAACGCCCGAGCAAAGCGACTTCACTATTCAGCATTCGATGTTGGACGTTCGATGTTCGACGTTCGAAAGAATCCATTGCCGTCGTATGTACCGATCACCGTTTACCGATCACTGATAACCGATCACCCCGTCACCCACTCACCCACTCTCCCGACCACCGATCACCCCCCCGCCCCAGCAACCAATGGAACCGGTCCTTCCAGAGCATCGCCTTCACCGCGCAAGCCAAGCACCCACTCCCGCGATTGGGTGTAAGTACGCCACATGTGGCTGTAGATCCCATCGCGGGCCACCAACGCGTCATGCGTGCCCCTTTCGGCAATGCTCCCCTTATCGACCACCAGAATCTGGTCCGCGTTGGTGATGGTGGACAACCGGTGGGCGATCACTAAAACGGTCTTGCCTTGAATGAGACGTGCGAAGGCCGCCAAAATCTTGCCTTCGTTCTCCGGGTCCGCATAGGCCGTGGCCTCGTCCAGCACCACGATAGGCGCATCTTTCAATATGGCCCGGGCAAGGGCAATGCGCTGCTGTTCGCCACCGGACAGATAGGTCCCGCCTTCGCCCACCAGGGTCTGGTAGCCATTTTCCAGCGATTCGATAAATCCATGGCACTGGGCCGCCCCGGCGGCCGCCACCACCTGATCAAAGGATGCCGAGCGGTTACCCATACGGATGTTTTCTTCAATGGTATCGAAAAAAAGCATATTGTCCTGAAAGACAAAGGCCACATGATCCATCAAATCCTTGGTGTGAATATTTTTGATGGGGACATCACCGATGCGGATCTGACCATTGCCGGTATCCCAGAAGCGCGCGGTGAGCATGCCGATGGTGCTTTTTCCTGCACCCGAGGGGCCCACCAGGGCGGTGACGCTGCCCGCATCGGCAACAAACGATACGTTTTTCAGCACGGGTTTCTGGTCATAGGCAAAGGTGACATCCGAGAATTCAACCGATGCGCCGGTCGGCATTTTGGGGGCATCGGGCTGAGCGATTTCCGGCTTATCCAGGATATCGTCGATCAGGCCGACCCCAAGCGTGTTCTGGTTGAGATAGCCGCTCATGTAAAGCAGCTTCAAAAGCGGGAAAAACATGCCCCCGCCCAGGATTAGGAACAAGAATACAGTGGGCAGATAATCGACATAGGACGGCGCTTTGAGAAGTAAAAAGACCGCCACGGGGGTGATAAACAGAATCGTCGACGACAACATGGTGAGAAATCCGGTATAAATCAGGGCGAATTTTTTAGTGATCACCACGCAGAAATCCTTGAAATCCGCGATGTCCTGTTTCAAGCGCTTGAAACTGTCCATGGAGCGGCTGAACACCTTGACCACCTGGATACCGCGCACATACTCGACAATGCTGGCATTCATGCGCCCCAGGGCGGCGTGATAGTCGGCATATTGTTTCTTCTGTGTGGGCCGCAGCATCATGGATGCCTGAATGGCCACGGCAAAAAGAAATACGACCAGAACGACCAATGCCAGCCGCCAGTCCGCATAAAAAAGATAGCCCATCATCAATAGCGGAAAAACGACCGCCGCCGTCACATCCGGAATGTGGTGAGCCACGAACAGTTCGATACGCTCGACATCTTCGGACATGACCTTTTTTATTTCCCCTGAGGCGCGCTTGGTGAAATACCCCAGGGGCAGGCGCGCCAGCTTGCGGGCAATGGCCACACGCAATTCATACAAGATGTTGAACGCAGCGATATGGGAGAGCATCAGCGATGCATAGATCAGGATGCCATACAGGCAAATCGCCCCCAGGCTGATGAATCCCCAGCGCCAGATCAGTGTTTTGTCCAACAACTGCACGTCCGTCGCATGGGCGGCCAGCTCCTTGATGATCATGTATACGGCCACAAACGGCGTGAACTGGGCAATGGATGCGGCCACGGCCAGAATCATCGAGCCGATCAGCCACCACTTCTTTGTTCCCGCGATCTCCACCAAGCGCGGGATGCCTGTTTTACGCTTTTTGGGCTTGGTGTGGGTTCCCATTTTTTCTCCTTACTTGACCGTGAAGGTCAGGCTTGCGCTGTGATAAACCTGTTCGGCCTTGCCATACAGATCTTTGAGTGGGCCGTCTTCGGTGACATCATCCTTGTGGCTGGCACCAATCATCCACTGCCCGCTACTCTGTACGCGAAACTGCGCCTTACCGTCCATGATGTAGGACATCAGGCAGAAACCGTCGCTCTGGCCGAAACTACTGCTGTGAGCGGTGATGTACTCGATGCTCTTGGCCGTGGCGGTCAGTGGTTTGCCGTAAAACAGAACATCCACCTCAACTAGATCGCCCACATGCAGATCGCTTAAGTCAGTGCGTGGAATAATTTCCATGCCGTGACCTAATGGTTTGGGATCCGTCCACTTGCCGACCGTGAGGCAGGATTTGGCGAAGGCCTGGTACTTGACCGCCATGAGCACCTTTTTGATATCCTTGAGTTCGCTTTTGGCTTTCAACTGCATGCGCGTCTTGCCGGATTTGTCGATATACTGGGTATAAAAAGTCGGTTGGGAGACGGCACTGAGCTGGTAGACGCCTTGGGATCCATCCTTTTTCATGGCAATTTTCTGGGCGCCCAGGTCGGCGGCAAACAGATCGAAATCGCCGTTGGACAATTCAGGTTTGGCAACCTTGAAGTCCGGCTTGAGCAGTTTGGTTTTCTTCAATGCCGGATCGAGCAGATCAAATTGCTCGATGGCGATGCGGCCGTTGGGCGAGGTCAGAATATCGTCCATGGGCAGGGCATGCCCCCAGCCCAATGAGACCATGGCGTTATGCCCACCATGGGCGTGGGACTCAAAGGCATTGATCCAGACCGAATGGGCATGGGCCATGGACGCGGTGAACAGCAGGGCAATGATCAACACGGTTGGAATTCGTTTCATTCTTTTTTTCCTTTCTTGTGCGGTTGAGATGTTATGGCTGGTGTGTATTTAATCGTTTGTTTGGTTATCTTTTTCTAAAGGTCCCTGATAGTGCTAAAATCGAAGCGATGCCATCACACCAATGGTGCGCGGTTCGCCGACCGAGTTCCGGCTAAAGGATTTACTGGTGAAATACTCCTTGTCCAACAGGTTGTTGCCATAGAGATAAAGATCCCAGTGGGCGGTTTCGTATCCGACCTTGGCATGGAACAGTTCAAAGGGTGAGCGGTCAAGGGTATTGGCTTCATCGTAATAGGTTTTACCAAAGCCTTCCATTTCCGCCCGCGCAAACCAGCCGCTGGCAAACCGGTATTGAATGTTCACATTCAGGGTATAGGCAGGAATGTATTGGAGGGTATTGTCGGTATAGTCGCCGTATTCATCGAACTGGGCATCCACCCATCCAAATGCGGCCCCTATATCCAACCCATGAAGGGGCCTGGCTCTGACTTCGAGCTCCACCCCCTGACTATGGGCCTTGGCGGCATTGGAAGCGATCCAGACACCAGGTGATGGCTCACTGTAAACATGGATGTCATCAATATCGATGTAAAACAGGGCGGCATTCATGGATAAGCGGTTGCCCAGCCAGTTGGTCTTGGCCCCCAATTCATAATTCCACGAGGTCTGGGCATCGAATTTGGCCGTTTCCTCATCGTCACCCCAGGCATTCAGCCCGCCGGCCAGATATCCCTTGGCCACACTGAAGTAAAGCATGGCATTGTCCTGGGCGTCCCAGGACAAAACGCCTTTGGGCAGGATCACATCCCAGTCCTCCTCACCTTCCCAGACGACGGGCAGGGATACGCCTGAAAACGGATCAACGCTCAACTGCGCTCCGGTGTCGGTTCGTGTCACCTCACGCTGGTAGTCCAATTCTTTGTTAATACGTTCGTACCTGAGACCGCCCGTCAACGCCAAACGGTCTATCAACGGCAGGGTCGCCTGCCCGAAAACCGCCATGGTCTCTTCACTTTGTTCTCCCGGCCAGTTGTATTTTATATCGTACCCATAATAATCCGTGGTGTCGTAGGTTACTGAGTAATCTTCGTAATCCTGCTCTTCGTCGGAGTAGTAAAATCCGACCAGCCATTTCCATCCATTACCCGCATCCGGAGACTGCACACGAAGTTCCTGGGTCCCGCCTGAGATATCGGATACGTCCGTGCTTCTGGATCTGCCATTGTTTAGATAGAGGGCATCTTGACTCCCGTCGTTTTCACGCGCCTTGTATGTAGTGATGGAATGAATCGCCATATACTCTGTCTGATAGCGAAGACTTAAAGATGAACTGAACAGGTCCGAGTCATCCTCACTGTCAGGTTCTTTGTATGCATGGTACTGCATCGCGCCTGGGGCAATGCTGACATCCGCCCCGTTGCGTTTTCTATCCACGCCGGCCTGCAGATCGACTTCCAACCGTTCCAGCGGCAGCCATCTTAAGGTCGCATGGACCGAGCTTTTTTCCCGATTATCCAAATAGTCCTGATCCGGATGATCGTTTTGCATATACCCCCGGGTTTCAAAATAATTACCCGAAATACCCAAGAACAGTTTATCTTTTACCAACGGCCCATTGACGTATCCTTTGAGCCCATAGGTTTCGCGCTCGGCGAATTGCAGGCCAACCTTTGAGGTCAACGTATTGTCAGGCCGTTTCGTGACCACGTTGATCACCCCGCCGATGGCGTTCTTTCCGTATAGCGTGCCTTGGGGACCGCGAAGCACTTCTACCCGCTGGATATTGAGCAGTTCCATGTCGAAGTGCATCGACTTGTCAAATGGCACCCCGTCCACATAAAGCACCACCGGATTTTTACCGGTAAACATGCTGGCAGCGAGTCCGCGCACAGTAACCTCATCATAGCTGCCCATTCCTTCATTGATCGTCATGTTCGGAATCATGTCGATGACATCGCTGATGGTTTCGATGCCCGCATCCTCGATTTCGGTTTCGGTAAGCACCGATATTGTCGATGGAATATCCTGAACATTCTCTTCTCTTTTTTCAGCCGTTACCGTGACGCTGTCCAACTGGTACGCTGCTTCATCGGCTGTACAGACTGTTGCCGACCATAGAAAAAGGAGTAACCAACCGCCCCAGATCCATTTGATCGGCTTTCGCATTCTATCGCTCATTTGGCATCCTTTATCGCAGTTCCGGTCCAATTTCCTACCGCCTTCCATGCACCAGTATTCGATCGATTGAAAAGCGGTAGGTCACCTGTCCCCCCCGCCTATACAGGCTCGCTGTAGATCACATAAAAATCGTTTTTCATCTTTTCCCCCTCCAGAATCGATAGGTGTTCAGATTGGCTGATGAATCCGGAAAGCATAAGTTTCTCACCTACAACAATATTAGAAAAGTCTATTTAAAAATAACGTATATACCATCGATGAAGATAAAGCGCTGTCTGCGGATGAACGATTGTTGTCGGAAGACGAAAAGGAGTGGGGGCCGCTTGCGAGAAACATTATGCCAAAGGGCTGCGACGAATTACCTGGAGCCCATCCGGATAAATGCAAAAATGCAATCCATTCTCAAATGAGGGAATAAGAATAACAAAAATCGAAAAGTTCGGCTAACCAAGCCGGCTTTTTCCAGCAATTGAATTATGCCATTTCGAACTTCCCGATTACGAGCACCGCTTCGCTAAGCACGAGCACGACGGACATTAGCGTTTTTCGTGCTAGTGCGCGTAATCGGTCATCATTTTGACAATCGCTCGATGAAATTTCTGCTGAATACCTTCAAAATTACAATTGCTGGGCTTTTTCGGGAAAACTTGTCAATTCAAAATTTGATTTTGAATTGACAAGTTTTTTGATTGCGATTATATTTTGCATTATGTACACAAGAGCAGCTGAAAAATATATCTCCCGGATTCAATCCAAATATCGCTGTATTACCATCATGGGTCCCAGGCAATCGGGGAAAACAACCATAAGCAAAAAACTGTTTCCAACGTTTGACTATTTCACGTTTGAGTCCCCCGATCTTCGGTCCCGGGTACTGCTGGATCCGAAATCGTTCTTAAAATCCATATCATCCTCTATTTTGGATGAGGTGCAAAAAGTGCCAGAGCTACTGTCGTATATTCAGGAGATACTGGACGACCCTTCAGATTCAAGAAAGCTGATCCTTACCGGCTCCAATAATTTATTGCTGCATGAAAAAATATCACAATCCCTGGCCGGCAGGACGCGAATTATTGAGCTGCTCCCCTTGCAAAGAAAAGAGCTGCCGGATAAAGAAAGGCCAGACGATATCTACACAACCTTATTCTTTGGCGGATATCCGCGAATATTCGATCAGAAGCTGGACCCTACGGAATGGCTGGAAGATTACTACCGCACCTATGTGGAACGTGATGTGCGAATGCTCCTTAATGTTGGTGATCTAACCACATTCGACCGATTTGTCAGGCTATGTGCCGGCAGAGCCGGACAATTGATAAACTATGACAGTCTGGCATCGGATGCCGGTATCTCACAACCCACGGCAAAATCCTGGCTCAGTGTATTGCAGGCATCTTATATTTGTTTCCTCCTGGAACCGCACTACAGAAATTTCAATAAAAGAATCATCAAATCCCCGAAACTGTACTTTACGGACACGGGGTTGTTATGCTACCTGCTGCGAATCACATCGCCGGAGCAAATCGCCACCTATCCCTTGATCGGTTCAATCTTCGAAAACTGGGTGATTTCAGAGTTGAAAAGAACGTTTCACCATCATGGCCGGCAGGCACCGCTCTATTTCTGGAGAGATCAACATGGGCATGAAGTAGATCTGGTTGTGGACCAGGGAGCATCCCTGTTTTGTATCGAAATCAAAAGCGGACAGACATTTCAAAAAAATTTCATCAATGCCGTCATATGGCTGAACAAGCTCCAAAACAGGTCTGATGGAGCATGTATATATGGCGGAGATGAAAATTTTCTTGTCAACGACATCATGATTCGTTCCTGGAAAGACCTGCCCGACTTGCTATAACAAATTCTCTCCCACAGTCGTGAAGGCTCGGCACGGTCCGAGACTGTTATTAAGAAATTGCATTCAGGGTTGACAGGCGTTTGCCAAACGATAACATAGACAAATTAAAACTAAGAGTTTAGATTTGTCTTTATTATGTTTGATAGAAAAATTGAAAAAGAATTAAAAATAACTGCCGAAGAATATTTGGTTATTACCATCATCGGTCCGCGGCAGTCCGGAAAGACCACCCTGGCTAAAAAATTTTTTTCGGCCAAGCACTACCTATGTAAATCTTGAAAATCCGGAACTGCGCAGCCTTGCCAAGGATGATCCCAAGACATTCATGCTCCGCTATCGGGCGCCGTTAATTTTTGATGAGATACAAAACGTTCCCGAACTATTGTCTTGGATCCAGGTGTTTGTCAATGAAAAACCGGAACTGACCGGGGAATATATCCTGACAGGCAGCCACCAGAGGCAGCGAAGAGAAGCCATAACACAGTCTCTTGCAGGAAGAACGGCCCTTTTGACCCTTTTCCCCTTTGCCCTGAATGAACTTGAAGAAAGCGATATTCAAGTTGAAAGGGAACACCTGATTCATAATGGATTTATGCCAAGGCTTCATGATAAAAAGATAAGATCGCGACGTTTTTACAGGGAGTATTTTCAAACCTATGTTGAAAGAGATGTCCGAAAACTCATGGCCATAGAAAACCAGCAGGCATTTGAGCTTTTCCTAAAACTTCTGGCAGCCCGGGTCGGCAGCGAGATCAATTACAGTTCCCTCTCCGGGCAATTTGGCATCAGTGCTCCGCAGATTAAAAAATGGCTCAGCCTTCTGGAAGCATCCTTCATTATTTTCAGACTTCCTCCTTTTTTTAATAATGTCGGCAAGAGGCTTACCAAATCCCCAAAGGTTTATTTTGTTGAAGTGGGACTTGCCTGTTATCTGTGATGAATTCCTGAAAGGCATCCGCTATTGATTCAATAAACATTGCCCAATGCCAGGATGGCCATGCACCCCTTCCATCCCAGATAGGGGTAGGCCATCAAGACGGCGCCGCCGCTCAGCAGGTTACCGATCATCCCGCCCGCAGACTGGATACCGTTGCCCAGGCCGCGTTCTTTTTCCGAAAGCAGGCGGCAGGACAATCCATCCGTGGCGATATCCTGGGTTGAAGATAATCAGGAAACGTTGCCGCTCAGCCCTTTCGCGCCAGAAAATAGAGTATCCCGCCGTTGTTGGCGTGGCGGGAAAGGCTCAGATGGTTATCGGCGCACGCCCGTTCGAGTTCTTCGAGCGTCAGGCCGTGGACCCCGCTGCGCGCCATGATCCCTTTCCAGCGGGCGTCGAATCTGGCATCGATCCCTAGTGTCGGCACGCTGCAGACGAAGGTGCCGCCGTGTTTCAGGACCCTCGCGGTCTCTGCCAACGCCTTGGCGCAATCGGGAATCAGGTGCAAGGCCGTATCCATGACAACAAGGTCGAACGCGCCTTTGGCAAATAATGGTTCCTCGGCATTGCCGTGAATAAAACGGGCTGCGGCAAACTTCTTTTTCCGCCCTTTTTTCACCGCCCGTTTCAACATGGGATAGGACAAATCCAGGCCGGTATAGTGATTGCTTTTATCAAGATAGGCCATCGCGGCACCGGTTCCACAGGCGACATCGAGAACCCGGCACGTCTGGAAGGGCTTCAGCATATTAGAGAGAATCTCGCCATGGCGCCTGGGATCGGCTTTGTGGATACGAGGACGTACCCAGTATTTCTGGGCCAGGTCATATATCAAAGCAAAATGGCCAAACGATTTTTTATGTCCGTGGTTTTCCGCCGACAGTGCGCCGGGGGAAAGGGGTATAATGCCGTTGGGGTCTGGAGCAGGCAGGGTGATATTCTCCATGGTAAAACCTCGCGAAAAAGGATTTCAGGTTTTAAATCGATACATCATCCTCACTTCGACATCGTTCAATTTCCTCCTTGCGCCTGGCATGAATTTCGGGGAAGACAACGCTCAACGGGCAAAATCGAAACCACACCGTTATTATTTTGAATAGCGGCTTTCACGCCGTAAACGGTTGCCATGTTGGTCGAGGTGAAGACCTGTTCAGGTCTGCCTCGAGCATGAACCCTGCCCTGATACAGCATCACAATCCGGTCTGCATATCTTGCTGCCAGGTTGAGGTCATGAAGAATCATAATGACCGAAATTTTCTGCGTACGGGCAAGGAGGCGAATGGTCTCCATGGTGTCCATCTGGTGAGCGATATCCAGGGCCGATGTCGGTTCATCCAAAAAAAGCGCCTGCGGCTCCTGGGCAAGGGCCCTGGCGATGAATACCCGTTGCTGTTGCCCGCCGGACAGGCAATTGACGCTTTGCAACGCGTTTTGCGCCAGATCCATCTGCTCCAGGATGCCGGCGACCACCCGGATGTCTTTTCTGCTGCTGCGCCATGAGCTGTATGGCCGTCTTCCCATCAGCACGGTTTCAAAAACCGTGGTGGAAAAACACAGGGCGGTCGTCTGCGCCATATACCCGATACGCCTTGCCAGTTCCCCGGGGCGCAACCGTCCAGGATCAACCCCGTCAAAAAGAATCCTGCCCGACTGTTTTTTAAGCAGGCAGGCAAGGCATTTGATCAGGGTGCTTTTCCCGCTGCCGTTAGGACCGACAATACAAAGAATTTCTCCTAGAGAAACCTGAAAACTGATATCCCGGAGTACCTGCCGGTCGGCGTATGAAAAAGACAGATTCTCGACAGTGATTCTCATTTCAACATCTCGTTTCTATACACAATGAGATAAACAAATAAGGGTACACCCAGAAAAGCCGTAACCGTTCCCACCGGTAGAATAACAGGCGACAGTATGGTACGGGCGAAGGTATCGGAGACAATCAGCAATATGGCACCCAACAGGGCAGATGACGGGATCAGGATCGTATTGTCATTGCCGATCATGAATCTGACCATATGCGGGGCAATCAGTCCGACAAACCCTATCGTGCCGGTAAAACTGACAATGCCTGCAACCATAATCGTCGAAACAACCAGGCACAGGATACGGACGCGGCCGACATGGATGCCTAGACTTTTCGCCGTTTCATCCCCGGCGTTGATCAGGTTCAGGTCCTTGGATTTCCAGCAAAGGTAAATGGTACCGGCAAAGACGAAAGGTGCAATGAGGCTGATTTTGTCCCATCCAGCTTTGCCCAGGTCGCCGATGGTCCAGAAGACGGCGGCCTTCACCGCATCCGAATCGCCGAAATATTGAATGATCGTGGTCATTGCCTGGAAAAAAAACAACAGCGCGATGCCGGTCAGCACCATCGTCTGGGGAGCTGCGTCCTTTTTGCCGGAAATCATTAAAATAACCCCTACCGACAACAGGGAAAAGACAAAGGCATTACCGATGACAAGATAGGGCCCGGTCATAACGCCGACCCCCAGAATGATGGCCAGGGAAGCACCAAAACCGGCGGCCGCTGATATTCCGCAAATATATGGATCGGCAAGCGGGTTGCGCAGAACCACCTGCATGACGGCTCCGGAGGCACCAAGGGCCATGCCGGTTAAAGCGCCCATGGCGATGCGGGGAAGACGAAATTCCCGGATAATGAGGCTGGTGCTGCTCTCCACGGCCGGTGATTGCCCGCTGATGAGCAGCCAGAAAACCTGCCGGATTTCCTGCAGGGAGATATCCGCGGAGCCGACTGCAAGACTGTAGAAAAAAGCGACCAACAGGACGGGAACGAGCAGCATACAAAACAGCCATTTGCCTTTCTTGTATTTGCGGTAGGCTGCTTCCAGAATTTCCGTGTTGTGGTGAAGGGGTTGAGCTACCGGCATTTCAGCATCCTGTTCATTGAGGATATCCGTTTAGAATTTCGCATTTAAACCGACGATCATGTTTAGCCAGTCTATTATCAAAAATAGTGAAAGGATCGTATCTCACTGTCGGTTTCATTTTGGATAGGCAAAAACGCCCCGCCTGGAAAGATCGACGTCCGCATGCAGAAAGCGCGTCAGATATTCCTGATGCAGGGTCTGAGGTTCCAGGTCCGGAAACAATTCAGGATGAAACCATTTCGCCACATACGCCAGATAGAGCGGAAGACCTGGTGAAAACATGAATTGGGAGGCAATCATGAACACGTTGCCTTGTTTGACAGCCTTGCTGGATGCAAAGGCGGGAAGCGCCATGATCTGCTCCCGGTAGGAGGCAATTTTGGAAGGATCGTCAACGGTTGACCCATAGGCACCGTGATTCAGCCCCTGGCAGATGATGATGTCGATTTTCTGCTGTATCAACCACTCCGGATCCACTGTTGGCCCCCACATACTGGAAAAATTTGCTGCAATGTTTATCCCTCCGAGAATATCGTTGGTTGCAACCATGCCTGGAAATTGATCGGAGATGGTCGTGAAGTCTGCTGCACCACCGAAACTCCAATTCAAAAAAAAACGTTTCCGTTGCGCCCGAGTCAGACCGGATGTTTTGGCCACGATGGTTTTGACGATATGGTCATGCCAGTCCAGATACGCTTTTGCTTTTGTTCCGCCATCGAAGATTGCTGCTAAAATTTCAAAATTACTTTTCACCGTCTCCGGGAGAAACATATCCAGGGCCACGACCTTGATGCGAGATTTAATCTTATTGTTCATCTCTTCAAATCCCGTGGAATGCGTTTGGATGGTAAGCAACAGATCGACATCCAGCGCCAACAGCTTTTCGTAATTCACGTTGTATGGACCCGGCGTATCCGTTGCGAACACCGGTATATCCTCTATCCCCGGATACAATTTTTTGTCGGGGGCAATCATGTATCCCCGTCCCACCACCTTGTCCCAAACGCCCATAATTTTTAGCGCCTCGCCAAGACATGTACCGCTGAACGCAATGCGTTGAACCGGTTGCGCGATGGTAACCGTTCTGCCCATGGCATCGGTTATGATCACTTCATTTTGTTTACCCAGCGCCAAGGTCTGATCAACACCTATCCCCAAAAACAAAAACAAGAGAACGTATTTAAAACAGCTGGGAGTCTTTGTCTTTTTCATCACGATCGCCTCATCCGTCTATAATCACAGTGCTGCAATAGCTGGGTTAATGTGATCCGATTAGAGCCTGTTTGAGAAGTCTGGATCAGGCCCGATAACAAGGCGGAAAGTGACTCAAAAGCGGAGCATATATATAATATGTGAGCATTTTGAGACACGTTCCAACGCCGTTAGCGGGCCTTAGACGGATTTATCAAACAAGCTCTTACACAAATAGGCGATAAATAGATCACACATTGAACAAATGCGCTAACGCTGGCGTGTTTTTTTTTAGCGCTATTGTTTGTTTAACCGCTGCACAAAGAAACCCCCTTGTTGCACTTGCTGGGGATGACACCGAAATATTTTTTAAAGGCTTTGCTGAAATGGCTAAGGCTAGAATAGCCGACGGCATAGGCCGTTTGCGTCACATTAAACTCTCCCTCCCGAATCAATTGGCCGGCGGTTTCCATGCGTCGGCGATGCAGATACTCAAAGGGAGTGATGCCATAAACCGTTTCAAAGCACTGATAGAACTTGCTACGGCACATCCCGATCGCTCCTGAAAGCTCGGTCATGGTGGGTGGATGTTCCAAACGATGAGATAACAATTCCGCTGCATGACGGATGCCTTCAATTTCGCTTGGGGTCAGGTTCTTTTTTTTGGTTCTGCACGTTGGTTTCGTGCATCCAGTTGCTCAATTTTATGGGCGATCAGCTCCAACATCTTTCCTTCAAGAAAAAGCTGCTCGCTAACGCCTTGGTAAGAACAGCCGAGCATCTGGTGAAGTGCAGACTGCATCCCCGGCGTAATTTTATTAACTTCACGGTATGCGTCCTCTTTATCGACCTTTAAAATTGATGGCAGTTGTTCGAAACCTTTTCCGGCAAGCGTCGTTATGAAGCTTGGATCCATTTGGATGGAAACCCGAAGGACTCTTTCCGTTCCGACGGTTTCAGTGTAGGAATCGACCTCCGGGAAAGAGAAAAAACCACTTTGCCCGCCTTGTATTGTAAATGCTTTTCTGAAACAAGGCGACAGCGCCTCGATCTGACCTGAAAGACAATACCCGAAGCCATAGCACGACTTTGGGTTTATCGTTTTAAGCACTGTCGGCTGATTGAGTGTGTAATCCCATACAATCAACCGGATTCCGGACTTGCAATATAGGGTTTTAATGTAACCCTGTCCGTTGGATGCCGGAATGACCATCATGTTGGTTCCCGTTTGGGCTGGTGGGTTTTTGAAATGCAACACAATCTGTTTCATCTTGGATTATCCATTGTGGTCAAGTTAAAATCATCTTCCGTTCCATTGGATTCAATGATATAAAACGTCCTGTTGACATAAAAAATCCTTAACCGAACATAAATTCGGTTAAGGATTTTCGTTTTCAGTCCTAAACATGAGATATTATTGGTGCGACATCGAACCTGCGCCCATGCATCTGCTGGGCGACGCGCCGAACTGTTTTTTAAAGGCCTGGGAAAAATGGCTGATGCTTTCGTAGCCTACGGCGTAGGCAGTCTCGGTGACATTGAGTCCGCGACCCAGCATTTGTCTGGCCCGATTGAGGCGTTCGCTACGCAGATACTGAAACACCGTCATCCCGTATATCTCACGGAAACAACGATTCAGTTTGGGATGGGACATGCCCGCTTCCCGGGCGAGCTGGCCCAACCCTGGCGGGTTTTCCAGGTTGCTGAGCAGAAGGTCCCTGGCGCGTTCGGTGCATTTCCGGTCAATAGGGTGCAGACGATGTCCGTCTGGTGCCGGCTGATGCCGGTCAGCCGAGATCTGGTGAAGTTGATGGGCAATCAGTTCCAGGGCCCGGCTCTCAAAGAAAAGCTTACGGGTCATGCCGCCGAATGGGCAGCCGATCAGCTGCTGCAATGCTGCACGCATCGCCGGCGTGATCGTATGGAGGTGGTAAAAAAGATCCTCCTGCCGCTCCTCCAGGAGACCCCGCATCACCGGATCAATCGCGTTCAGGTCATCTTCAAAATAGGAGCGAAGCCCTTCCGGTGAAATAACGATGCCCACCTGGCGATGCGGCACATCCATGCTCATGCAACTGGTTCCATTTGGGTCCGGGCAATAGAAAATACCCTGTTTCCCGGATGACATTTCAATGGGTGTCTGTTTGCGACCGTATCTGGCCATGGATTTACCGGACATGCAGAAGCTGAAGGAAAAGGCGGCCGGATGATCTGCCAGGGTAAAATGGATATTCTCACGAAACAGGCAATCACAGGCCCAGACATCGAAACCCGGCCTTATTTTGGTTCTGGAGATCCGGAACTCGCCGAGATCACCGGATCCATTCCAGTAACACTCAAAACGCTCCGGATTGTCCTGCCTGATATCCACCAACGCCGACGGTGAAGATAAGCCGTCGTTATGGGTGTAGCGAATATGATCGAGCATGGCCATTTGAACTATCCGATCTGCTTCCAATTCGACATGATGATAAGGTCTTCAAAATCTGAGATAAAAATTGCCGGTTGAAGTCCCCCTGGAGGCGCTTCACAATCATCTTCACGTCACACATACCAAGAGCCGTCCGCAGATATAAGAGTTGTAAAAGATAATTAGACTTTTCTAACTACAAATCACTGTCGGCATTGTCAACCTTTAAATTTTCCGGCCATGCCGATGATCCGATGCTTACAGAATTCGATTCCAAATGCAGCTTCCTTAATTCACATAGTCACCTTTTTGCGTATCGATCAACAGTCAATACACATCCCCCAATGCCACATGGCCGATCCCTTCTTCCACAGGCCTCTTGAAATACAGTGAAAGCCCAAGCGCCAGGCATGCAAACGCGCAAGCCACCATCACCACCGCAAGGTAGCCCAGATATCCGGCCAATGCCGTGCTGCCGGCCGCCGCGATAAACATCACCAGCGAGTACACGCTATACTGCAGGGTAAAGTCGGTAGCAGGGCTCGTCAGGGAAGCATGATCCATCATCATTGTGTTCATCAGGGCCGACAAGGCGCCTTGGATCAGAAAATACGCACCCACCGCACAATGAATACGCAAATCATCCGGAGGGCCAATCAGCGGCAATGTCAGGGCCAGCAAACTGACCACCTGGGCAATGGCCGTAACGATCAGAACAGAAAAACGCGACCAATGCCGCAGGAGCCAACCCGTGGAAAGAGAGGCTGACACGCTAAGGGCGGATCCCAATACATTCATGACCATGCCAATACGCTCCATGGACCATCCCGTGTCGACCAGTATCGGTGTTATCAGGGCATAGGCCAGGGCGCTGCCAACCGGATAGATTAACAGCAATAAAAGCCATTGTTTGTTCCCGGGGAGTTGCCAGAAACTCAAGAATCGGCGCAACAGCGCGTGGTTATCTTTGGAACCAATAGAATATGTCTTTTCCCGAAAGCACAGCACCTGGAACAGGGAGACCGACGTGCCCAATGCCAGGATGGCCAGACATCCCTTCCATCCGATATGAGGGTATGCCATCAAAACAGCGCCGCCTCCCAACAGGTTGCCGAGCATCCCACCCGCGGACTGGATGCCGTTGCCCAGGCCGCGCTCTTTTGCGGAAAGCAATCGGCAGGCCAATCCATCAGTGGCGATATCCTGGGTTGATGAGAAAAAGGCCAATACGGCGCATCCGGCAAAAACAGCGTTAAATTGCGTTGCGATGTCGAAGCAGCCGATGACGACCAGACACAACACCATCCCGGTCTGGGTCAACAGCAACCAGCCACGATAATGGCCGAGCCGGGAGAAGCCATAACGGTCAATCAAGGGCGCCCACAGGAACTTGATCACCCAGAAAAGCCCCAGAAGATAGATTACCCCCAACCGTTCCAGGGGGACCCCTTGGCGGCGCATAATCGCCACCAATGCGATCCAGAAAAAACCCAACCCAAAATGCTGGGTCATGTAGAGACTGGCCAGCAGCAGCCAGGTGCTCAGTGGTTTGCGGGTCATTCGTTCTGCCGTCGTTTCCATATCAACTGCACCTTTGCGATCAAGAATGTGAGAAGCCTCTGAGAGAAACAACACATTGATACTTCATCAAAAAGAAAAATCCCCGCTTCCACAATACAATGGAAACGGGGATTCCGTATTCAATCCCTGACGGCGCAACAATAGGTTTAAATAACTCCTTACCCGGGAGCAATTCCAAACCAATCCGCAGGCAGGTCTTCTGGCTCCACATCCATCTCGACGGCCTTCCCATTTGGGCATTGCCAAACAGTGACACGAGTTGCCGAGATGCCCGCTTTGAACCAGTCAAAGCATATGTGTTACAGCGGCGGGTCCGCTCCCGACTTTAACGGGATTCCCTCTTCAGTTATTACGAACACCTGCGAAATTAAAAACGTTAATGTTTAAACATCTCATATTGTCCGATGTCAATCATTTTTATTTTCTGCAGATGTCCAGTCCAGCAACAAGGGAATCAACAGTCAGTCATCTCTACCTTAAGTTTTGTAAAGAACTGCAAGGATATCATTCAGCGGCCGCAATATTCCACTTCTGGACAGGTGCGGCAATGCAGAAAAGCAGAAGCATCACCGCCGCCAGCCGCCATTCGACCAGAAACCATGCCTGCTTCAATGCCCCCCTTCCCAATTGATGGTGGCATATCGACTCTGAATTGATTGGGAGTTGCCGTCGGCCGCGGAGTGCCAAGCTGGGTTGTGCTCATACCATTGCTGAGCCGATGGTTATTTGGTGCGACATCGAACCTGTGCCCATGCACCTGCTGGGAGAGGCGCCGAACTGTTTTTTAAAAGCCTGGGAAAAATGGCTGAGGCTATCGTACCCCACGGCGTAGGCGGTCTCGGTGACGTTAAGACCATTGCCAAGCATTTCTCTAGCCCGGTTGAGCCTTTCGTTGCGTAGATACTGGAACACTGTCATGCCGTATATCTCACGGAAACAACGGTTTAGTTTCGGATGGGACATACCGGCCTCCCTGGCAAGCTGTCCCAACCCCAGCGGGTTTTCCAAGTTGCTGACCAGAAGTTCCCTGGCCCGTTCAGTGCTTTTCCGATCGTTCGGGTGCAGGCGATGCCAGTCTGGTGACGGTTGATGCCGGTCAGTCGAAATCTGGTGGAGTTGATGGGCGATCAGTTCCAGGGCCCGGCTCTCAAAGAAAAGCTTACGGGTCATGCCGCCGAAAGGACAACCAAGTAGTTGCTGCAATGCTGTACGCATGGCCGGCGTTATCATATGCAGGTGGTAAAAAAGATCATCCTGCCGTTCCTCCAGGATGCCCCGCATCACCGGATCAATCGCGTTCAAGTCATCTTCAAAATAGGAGCGAAGCCCTTCCGGTGAAATAACGATACCCACCTGGCGGTGCGGCACATCCATGCTCATGCAACTGGTTCCATTCGGGTCCGGGCAATAGAAAATGCCCTGTTTCCCGGATGAGATTTCAATGGGCGTCTGCTTGTGACCGTATCGGGCCATGGATTTACCGGACATGCAGAAGCTGAAGGAAAAGGCGGCCGGATGATCTGCCATGGTAAAATGGATATTCTCACGAAAAAGGCAGTCACAGACCCAGATGTCGAAGCCCGGCCTTATTTCGGTTCTGGAAACCTGGAGATTACCGAAATCGCCGGATCCCTTCCAGCAATATTCAAAACGCTCCGGGTTGTCGCGCCTGATATCCATCAGTGATGCCTGTGAATACAAACCGTCCCGGGGGGTATAACGAATATGATCGAGCGTGGCCATTTGTACAATCCAATCTGTTTCCAATCCGAGATTGAAAGTGAGTATTAGGGCCATAAAAAAAGGTGGTTGTCGTTCCGCTGGAAGCGGCTAACAATCACCTTCACTTCGCACGCGCCGTTGTCCGGCCGGGCGTCGTAAGTTTTGACTAATATAATTAGATTATTCTATCTACAGATTTTTTAACGGTTTGTCAACTTTTTTTTGGCAATGGCCATGCACGAAAAAAGACGCACCAGAAAAAAGCATATAACATCTCAATAATTGATGTAGTTCAGCCGCCTATAATATTCCATTCTTTGACCCTCTGCTGAGCACTCCACATGGAAAAGTACCTTCCCTGCCCGGCCATCAACGCAGTGTGATTTCCCTGTTCGACGAGTTCACCGTTTTCCACCACCAGGATATTGGCCGCGCCGGCAACGGTGGACAGCCGGTGGGCGATCACAATCACGGTCTTATCCGTCACCAACGTATCGATGGCTTTTTGCACCGCCACTTCGCTTTCGGTGTCCAAGGCCGCCGTGGGCTCGTCCAGCATCACGATGGGGGCGTCCTTGAGTATGGCTCTGGCGATGCTGATCCTTTGTTTCTCCCCGCCTGACAGCGCCCCTCCGATATCTCCCACTTGCGTATCGTACCCGTCCGGAAGGCGGCGGATGAACGCGTGACAAAATGCTTTTTTGGCAGCATCTTTCACCTGTTCGTCGGAGGCATCGGGATTGCCCATCCGGATATTGTTTAAAATCGTGTCATCAAACAGATAGACATCCTGAAAGACGACGGAGATGTTTTTCATTAAATTTTCCTGCGAGATATGCGGAAGATCAATGCCGCCTATTTTTACGGTGCCGGACTGCGGGTCCGCATAGCGCATGATCATTTTTGTGATCGTCGTTTTACCGGAACCGGACGGTCCCACCAGCGCCGTGAGCGTTCCGGCGGGAATGGTGAATGACACATTTTTTAAAGCGAACTGCTCTTCCCGGTCATAGGCAAAAAAAACATGATCAAATTCAATGTCAAATGCTTCAGGCATGGCTGCCGGTGCAGCCACCTCCAGATTTTCGATTGCCAGCAGTTCCTTGATTCTGGTAAAGGCGGCATCCACGATATCAACCACCTGAGCAATGCTGGTAAACAACGATAAAGGCTCACTGAAACGTGAGATGATCACCAGAAGTGCGGCAGCGGCAGACAGGCTCAGGCTGCCGTTGGTGATCATCAGCACCCCCAGTGTCAGTACGGCGACCAGACCGATTTCCACAATGCCGGACATCATAACCGTCGGCACTGTTTTATCCAGGATCCCTTTCGCCTGAACTTTTCTGAGATGGCTGATCGACGCCTGAAGTGCGGCGGATTTCTCACCGGTCTGATTGGCCGAACGCAGGACAGGCAACCCCTGTACATATTCAAGCACATCGGATTCCACGATGGACAGCGCCTTTGCATTGGCTGCCTTTTCTTTGCTGGATCCGGTTCTGTTCCACTTCTGGACAGGCACGGCAATACAGAAAAGCAGAAGCATCGCCGCCGCCAGCCGCCATTCGACCAAAAACGCGGCAGCGATTATAATGGCCGGCGGAATGACCGTCTGAATAATAATGGAACTGACGATCCCCATGGACAGTACGGCATATTCGACACCAACGGCAAAGACATAATTCAGTGTTCCGGTTTTATACCGATACATCTTTTCCAGAGGCATGCTTTTGAGTTTTTCTCCGAGATTAAGCCTCAGTCTGTGGGTAACGTCCACGATCGTTCCGGAAAAATCAAAATCATGCCCATACCATCTGCAAGACAGTTCAACCGCGACCAAGGCCACCATCACCCCCAACCAGCGCACGGCACCGCCCACCGACGGCTCAGTCCCGAACAACGACCTGAGCAAAGGGAAAAAGCATAATAACGCCACAGCCTGAAAGGTAAAGGACGCAACAAATAAAAACATGCTCCGTTTATATTCGGCTCTGTTGTCTCCGGCAATAACAAGCCCTGCTTTATACGACTCCATAATGGAGATGATCTTTTTGTCTGAATTCATTTTGTTCCTCTTGTGCACACAAGTTCCATGACTGGGCCTGCTCGTAGTTATGCCACAGATGAGCATATACGCCGTCACTTGCTATCAGTTCTTCATGACACCCTTTCTGAACAATCCGGCCTTGGTCAAAAACAACAATCTGATTAACATTTTTTATGGTGGACAGTCTGTGGGCGATGATGATGACCGTCTTGCCTTTCATCAGGCTCGAGACCGCTTTGATGATCGCTTCTTCGTTTTCCGGGTCGGCAAAGGCGGTCGCCTCGTCCAGCACAACGATGGGGGCGTTTCTGAGGATTGCCCTGGCGATCGTAATTCTCTGCTTTTGGCCTCCGGAAAGCCGGATGCCTCTGTCTCCGGCAACCGTCTGGTAGCCATCGGGCAATGAAGTGATAAAGTCGTGTATCTGTGACGCTTTTGCCGCTTGGGCCACTGCTTCGTCTGACGCATCGGGTTTGGCCAGCCTGATGTTGGCAGCGATCGTGTCGTTGAACAAAAACGTATCCTGAAATACAAAAGAGACATGACGCATCAGCGTTTCCGGGAGCATGTCACGCACATTGGTACCGCCGATTTTGATCGACCCGCTCTCGACATCCCAGAACCTGGGTATCAGTTTGGCCACCGTGCTTTTCCCGGCACCGGAGGGGCCCACCAACGCCGTTACCGTACCTTGGGGGACATCGAAGCTGACATCTTTCAATGCAAAGCGATCCCTGTTCTCATACCTGAAGCGGACACGGTCGAATGCGACAGAAGCGTCTTTGGGCTGCTCAGGCTTTTCCGCCACCGGCATCGACTTCACGGCCATGATATCCTGTATTCTGTATGCGCCGGCTTCGGATTTTTTGATAAAGTTATTCAGCCACATCAGCGGCATCAGGGCATCGGCCATACCGGTACTGATCATCAGCAACGCGATAAAATACGGGAAAGCGAGCGTTCCGGCCGATACAAAATAGATGCCCGCGGCAGATACGACCAGCATGGTGGGCATGGGGCTGAGCACCAGCAGCCCGATCCTTGACGCTTTCCCCGAAGACGCATACCATGACTTGACGGCGACTCTGAATTCGTCCAGTACTTTTGTATACCTTCTAAAAGAACTGGTTCCCACATCAAATGTTCTGACCACGGGCATTGCCTGAACGAACTCGATGACTGCCGAGTTGATTTTCTCCTGGCTTTGATCATATTTTTTCCTGAGGACTTCATTATCCTTCATTGCCAATCGCATGAAGATACCGCCCAAAAGCAGCACAGCGATGCTGACCAATGCCAGACGCCAGTCGATCACAAACATCATGATCAACGATACAACGGGACCGGCGACGCTTTTTCCCAAAAAAGGGGTGCTGTCCGCCACAAAGGCATGGAGCATGTTCACATCTTCAACTAGGATTTTCTTCAGCGATCCTGAGCCGGTATGGGTGATAAAGCCAAGCGGAACCTTGGCCAGATGATCTGACAGCCGGGTTCTGAGGATCTGCTCCAGGCGAAAAGCACCCAGATGAGAAATCATAAACCCTCCGGTTCTGCACAAAAAACCCAATATTACCAGCAAGACGACCAGCAGTAGCAGCTGTTTCAGATCGAGCGCCTGACCCCACACCGCCGCGCTTTTCCCGGTGATCACAACATGGAGTGCGCCCGCCATGAAATAGATACTGACAATGGCAAACATCGCACCCAGTGCGGCGGTGCAGATGGCCGCGTATATCTGGGGCATGACGGGATCCATGATCGCCCACAGACCGCGTTTGATTTCGCTTTTTTTCATCCTTTTTACCCTATTCTCGCACTAAAAAACCATGCGGCACCGTACATAGAAAACCCCGTCTATTCGGAGTGTCGATTATTCAACAAATAGTTAGGCTAACTGATGTCGTATATTACCACCGAACGAGCTCCAGGACTGTTGGTCGATGTACAAAATATGTTGATCGCTGAAAATTATTACCTGTTTTTCTGGTTGGCCGGAAAACCGGGGAGCCGAGACACTGAAAAGAGTTGACAAGCCGCCGGCCAAAAGATTAGGAAACCGTACCAAGATAGAGTTGTCTAATAAATTGGCGCAACATGCAAATGGGAATCGATGCGAAGGCGGTCAAGGCGCGGCAGGGGTTGACTCGCCGCATTTTTCATACACCGGATGAATGGGTTCAGGAAAGACAATGAAAAGCGGTCTAAAAAAAATCGGTCAATCTCTTTTTTCTTTCTGTTTTATCATCATGATTATTGGATCGGGGCACCTGTTCATGATCACCATAGAGCATTTTGACATGAAAATATCCGTTCAGGAATATGCACATCCCGGCAGAAAAGGGGGATGGCACGGAGACGTATCACAGCGGGTAGAACTTCAAAAGATGATTGATAAGCGTGTGGCCTCTGGAAAAGAAAATGAGCTGGAAATTTTCCAAAAGGCGTTACCGTCTCTGGATAAGGACGACGGATTTGACTTCAACATGCTGCCCGTTTCCGCTTTTTTGGTCATGTGTACACTCCTCAGTTCGATGTTGGCCCTGTTATTGCTCGTTTTTTCCCGCTTCACTAAAAATAATGTTATGCAGACGCTTATGGGGATTCTTGCCGGCTTTTGTGCCTGGTTTACCGTTGAGTTGGGGCTCACCATGGCGGCGCGACAATTGGGTGTGGCAAAGCGATTTGACATATACAACAGTATGATTATCGGAACCCGCGGTGAGTTTGTGCTGCTCAAATATTCATGGGTTTTTCTCGTTCCGGTTCTTTTTTATCTTCTTTTTCAGGAAAGCGTCAGATGCAACATGTTTATCTTTCTTCGCCGGCAGTTTTACCTGATGCGCGGCGCCGTTGCCACGGGACGGATCGACAATTACGCACCGAGGGTCGCCTTTTTTTTCTCGTCCGCGGTTTGGTTTTTTTATGTGGTACTTCTGCTTGCCTTTAATGAAAGGATTTTCGGCGCCACCAGCTGGTTTACTTTCCTGGTCTTTTTTATCTGCTTTTCCTGCTCCGGGTATCTCTGCTATCGTCTTTTAAAGCAGGCGAGTTTCGGCGCGAATTTACGCTATGCTATCGGTGTGGCCCTGGTGTTCTGGACAGATATCGAGATTTTAGAAAAATGGGGGGCCATGAAGGGTCCCTGGCTGACCTACCAGCCACACACAGTGGTTATTTTTATTACCGCATTGCTCTTGGGCGGATTTATGATTGTAAGGGAAACCAGAAGAAGTTAGTCAACCGAACTCTGCTTAAAAAATTATTTTCATCGTTAGCGGCTGTCCCCAATCCGTGGTTTAGATGTCCAGGTAACATTAACCAGGAGGAAAAAAATGAACCATCAGTGCAGAGATTTCCTGCTCCCGGTCCTTGCCGCCGTGTTCTTTTGGGGGTCGGTTGCTGCGGCGGCACCGCAAGAATCAATCGATGAGCAGTCGCTTGAAACCATTATCGTTACTGCGGAAAAGCGTGAGCAGGATATTCAGGACGTCCCGGCCAGCGTCACGGCCTTAACCCGGACCCAGATCGAGGATGCAGCCATCACATCAACCACCGAAATCTACCGCTATGTCCCCAACTTCAGTTCCCCGGCCATGGGTAATGGCGGCTTCAGCTATTACAGCATCAGGGGCCAGAGCAACGCCACTCAGTATACCCACTCGGTGGGCATTTATATTGATGACGTGCCAGTGGGAACCGGCCACAACATGACCAACAACATGATTTTCGACCTGGAACGTATCGAAGTGCTCAGGGGGGCGGCGGGAAACCTTTACGGCATGAACGCCTCCGGCGGGGTGGTCAACATTATCACCCGGGAACCCGGTGATTCATGGACGGGAGAAGTCAATGCCGCCATCGGCGATTACAAGACCCGCAAGGCCAAGGCATCCGTCAGCGGCCCCCTCGTAAAAGACCGGCTTTCCATCGGCATCTCAGGCCTATATGAAAACCAGGATAAGGGGTATCTCAGCACCGGCACCTCAAATCCGGACACGGTTGACGCAGCAGCGGGCCGGGCCCGGGTCAAGTGGACCCCGACCCCGGCGTTGTCGGTCCTTTTTTCGGCCTCGGCTGAGCATCAGGACAACGGCCCCAGAAACTGGATTCCCAGAGACAACTCCCCCTATGACATCCCCGATTTCAACGTGGATGACGAACACAATGACATTGACATTTAATCCCTCAAAATCAAATACAAGACCCTTTGGGTCCGGGTCACATCGGTTAGGGCAAGGGAATCGAACCGGCTGGACACCCGCTACGCCCTGGACCTGACCGGTGCCGGTCTGATGGCCACCCAGTACTCTGAATCCGGCACCAACTACACCCAGGAAATCCGGTTGAGCGCCCCGGACGACAAGGCCCCCTTTCAGTGGCTTGTGGGCGGATTCTACTTCAACGGGGACAACACCTTTGACCTGAAGGGGCTGTATGACGCCTACCTTTACGGGTATACGCCCGCCCCGGGCCTGATGACCGTCGAGGATCCCTATTACACTCTTTTGACCACCCGGACCTGGGCCGGTTTCTGCCAGATGGGCTATACCTTTAGGGACAAGCTCACCCTTGATTCTTTATACCGCATGCTGATCGCGCCGGTACGGGCAAGGCTGATGATCACCGGCATCCGGCTCAACCTGTTCAGTCACCTGGGAACCCCGGTGTCGGCCGGGGCCCTGGCCCAGACCCTGGGCACCCATCCCGCCAATACGGCCCTGATGCTCGACGGCCTGGCCGCCTGTGACCTGGTCTTTAAAACCCGGGGCCTGTACCGGAATACCCCGGCTGCCGAGGCCTTTCTCGTCCAGGGTGGTTCGACCGACCTGGGCGGGCTGTTTTCTGCCTGGGCCCACGACCTTGACACGGACACCATGCTGGGCCTGGTAAAGGAGGGCCCTCCTCCGGCAGACCCACCCGGTGAGGAGGTCTGGGCGGAATACGCCCCGGCCATGGCCAACCTTCAACAGGCCGGCATCGCACAGCGGATTGCCCGGATCATCTCAGCCCTTCCCGAATTTTCCTCCTGTTCCTCTCTCCTGGACTTAGGGGGCGGCCCCGGTCGCATCGGCATGGCCATTGTGGCGGCCCATCCCAGCATGACCGGAATCCTCTTTGACCGGCCGGCCGTGGCCAGGGTCGCCGAGCGTTTCATCGAAATGGACGGGATGCAGGCGCGTATGACGGCCATGGGCGGGGACTTCATCCATGATTCCATCGGAAAGGGGTATGACCTTGTCTGGGCAAGCTCGGTGCTGAACGCCGTCCAGAGGGATGCAGACCGGATTGTGCGGAAAATATATGACGCCCTGAATCCGGGTGGGGTGTTCGTCAGTTGCCACGACGGGCTCACCCATGAACGCTGCAAGCCTGAATTCATGGTGCTCGGCTGGCTGCCGACCGCCCTGGCCGGCCAGGATATGGGTCTTGACAAGGGATTCATCGCCGATGCCATGGCGCGTGCCGGGTTCAGGTCCGTGCAATCCAGCACGCTTGATACGCCCATGGGCCCGATGGCATTGGATACCGCCCGCAAAGGATAGGATAGGCAGGCGCTTTTTATCAAAACAGCATACAGCCGGCGCTTTGATAGTGGAATGGGTCGGGAACCAGGGAGCGCCCCTGTTTTGCATCGAACCCAAGCCTTCGGCAACAATCGAATTCGTCATCAACCCAGTTCAGGACTATCGATTATAATTTCGTCTACATGATAAGAGACTTGCGATATTCAGAGGGCCGGATTCCGTAGGCTTTGAAAAAAGCGGCGGCAAAGTGGCTTGAGCTGCAAAACCCCGATTCATAGGCAATCCATGTCAGATCAACCGACTTTTCTTCAATCAGCATCCGGGCATAGGAGAGGCGCTCTTTCCTCAGATATTCAAACACCGTGCACCCGAAGACGGCCTTAAACCCTTTGCTTAGTTGGGTATGGCTCATTCCTACCTGTTCGGCCAGTTCTCTGAGAGAAGGCGGGTAAGCAAGCTTTTTTATCAGCAGATCCCTGGCCCGGCAAATACGTTCCCTCCCCCCGGGCTTCAACGGGGGGGGCTTTGGAAGGAACAATCGGGGGGAAAGACCTGTTCCAATCTCAGGGCAATCAGTTCAAGCGCTTTGCTCTCCAGATAGATATTGCCGAACCTGCCTTTGTGGGGATTGTTCAAAATTTGGTAAATCGTGGTCTTCATCTGGGATGTCATGATGTGGTCTTCATAAAAATGGCGGCTTTTAAACACCTTTTCAGGAGGATCACCGGATTGTTCCTCCCGGGAGTGGACCGGGTTGAACAATTTTATTAAAAAGTCAGGTGAAACGTGTATGGCAAGCATAAGCACTTCTTGATGCCCCTTGATTTTACGTTCAGCAACACGATCTTCAAAAAAAAGGGTATGTGACCGGCCCGGTGTTATTGTCACCCGACCCGGACGGCAGGAATCCCAGGAAAAACCATGCCCTTTGATGCAAAAACCAAGAGAGAAGAAAGAATTTTCCAATGTAAACCGGGCCATATAGTCTTCGGTAAATCTACAGCGGCATATCCCCAAGCCCAACCCTTCACATATCGAGAAAGAAGAGAAATAACCGCTTCCTTGTTGTTCCGGTAAAGGGCGGATGACTTCATTTGAACTGGCAGCCGCATCTTCAGGCGCTAAGGGTTTAAAATTTACAAAGTCACCTTGATCGTTTTTGATCAGAACTTGAGAGAGCATCGTCTGTTCCCTTTATGACAGCGATCAGCTTTTAGGTATTAGCATTTAGCTTTCGGCATTCTACCAATTTTATAAGGTTCTGGTGCAAAAAAACCTGGCCGACATGGCAGGGATCATAAGAAACGGGCCGCCGGAGGTGCCTCAAACGCAAGACTGGCAAAGCGAATCCCGTTGGGAGCGCGCGGTGGCGCATCTGGCAATAGGCCAGCGCGCCGGCACGGCCGCCATCTATGCGGATCTGGTCGAAAAACTGCCGGGATTCAAAGGGATCAAAAAGATCCTTGATCTTGGCGGCGGGCCCGGGCTTGTCGGGGCGGAAATTCTTGGTCGTCTTCCTGGGGCAAAAGGGGTGCTCCTATATCTGCCGGCCATCATCTCCCTGGCCGAGCAGGAAATCAATAAACAGGGGCTGGCAGACCGGATCTCCTTTATTGCCGGTGACTATAATGAGATTGGGTTCGGCAGTGGCTATGAGCTGATCTGGGCCAGCCATAACCTCTACTTCGTAAAAGACAGGGTGGCTTTTTTCCGGCGCGTAAGAGAAGCACTGGCGGACAACGGTCTCTTTGTCTGCCTTCACGAAGGCTTGACCCGCGAGAAGACCGCGCCCGCAAGTATCGTTCTGATGCGGCTTTCCAGTGCACTGGAAAAGGAAGGGCGGGGCCTTTGCTTTGAGAAAGGAGAAATTGCCTCTTACCTTAAACAGGCCGGCTTTAACCGGGTTGATACAAGGATGATTGAGTTGCCGGCAGGTGAGTCGGAGCTGGTGGTGGCAAGGTAAAAGAGGAGAGAAAACATGCACCATCAATCTAAAGAAAGTAAATTGCAATCCAACAGGGTATTATCCCTTGCATATACCATTGTGATGATCGCCTGCCTTTTGAGCCGGCCGGTCTGGGCAGAGGACGACAAAACCAGCGAGTCAAGCGTTCAGCTTGGCGATATAACGGTTACTGCAACCAAAATGTCCACACAGGTGGATAATGTACCAACCAATATCAACGTTATTACCCATGAAGAGCTGAAAAAATTCCCCGGCCATTACAATGTCATCACCGTGCTTCAGGAGGCAAACATTCCCGGACTGTTTTTTTCCACCAACGTTTTTGGCGGCGGAAGCGCCAGTACTCAAATGATACCAAAGGGCTTTATGCCGCAAGCCTGACCTGGGATCAATTTGAAGAAGACCCTTCCCAAAATCCCACTACCGGGGCTGATTCTGACTATGAATCGGAAAATCTTCTGGGTGCCCTGGTTTATAGACAGCAATTTGGCAACCATGAACTCATGGCAAAAATGGAATTTCAGACCTGCGATTATCAACTGTACTGGGGCTTTTTAACCCACATGGAATCCATGCAGGCACATCCTGAAGCAAGCATGACCTTAAACCATGATATCGCAGGCATGGCCAACAAACTGGTGATCGGCGGGGAAACCCGTTCAAAAGGGATTGAATTGGGAGCCGGCGCCAGACTGCCGCATGGTTTTTATACGTCTACCAATTTTACTTACCAGGAAGCCAAGTTTGAGGAATTGATCAGCATGGGGGTTGACTATTCCGGAAACAAACTGACCGGTGTACCGGATACAATCTTTGCCTTTACACTGGGCTACCTAAATAAACGCTTCGGCGATATTTCACTGAAACCCGTGTACACGGGCAAGCGGTATTTCAACTATGCCAATACCAATGAGGATGATGGTTTCTGGGTTTTGAACGCCAGATATTCAAAAAAAATCGGGCGGGCTGAATTCTATCTTGTAGCCAACAACCTGTTCGACGAAAGCGCTGTGGGCGACGGCAGCGGCAATCTCGGCAGTGAAACGCTGTATCCGATAGCAGGGTTCAACACAGTCTTCGGTTTGAATGTTGAGTTCTGAACAGTACGCGGTGACGCCGTTTATTATCACCAAACCTGTTCCAACACTTCTTGCCCCCGAACAAAAAAAGTTGGTTGCTGAACTTTCAGGCTTTCTACAATTGACAAAAACGATTGCATTGCATACATTGATTGCACAATTTATATCGAATGTGTTGTTACCACGCAACTCAACTCGATGGTTGCATAAAAAGATGCTTAACTTATTGTTATCTATTGTTATCTAATCAAAAATTGAAGGCATTAAATGGGAAGTTTAACGATAAGGAACGTAGACGATTCGCTGAAGGCAAAACTGCGCATGGTTGCCGCCATGAACGAAAGATCGATGGAAGAGGAAGCCAGACAAATTCTTAAGCGATTCCTATTGGAAAAACGCTGCTCAGAAGGGATCGGCTCCCGGATTGCCAACCGTTTTTCTGATGCAGGGGGCGTAATTTTACCTGAAATTCAGAGAGCCATACCACGTTTGTTAACGGACGTTCATTCGGATACGGAAAAGTGATCCTTCTTGATACGAATGTCCTGTCGGAATTGATGAAACCGAGGCCGGATAAAAAGGTTGTGTCCTGGCTGGACGAGCAATCCGAGTGGGACCTTTGGACCAGTGCGATAACTATTGCAGAAATATTCCTCGGTATTGCACTTCTCGATGATAGAAAAAAGAAATCGTTGTTGTTTGCATTGGCTCAACAGATGTTTGATGAAGATTTTAAGGGTAGATGTTTACCATTCGATGACCAGGCCGCGGCTGAATACGCAATGATCGTGTCGGAAAGAGCAAAAAATGGCAGGCCTATCAGTGTAGAGGATGCACAAATTGCGGCGATCTCCAAAACGGCAAACCTGATCTTGGCAACCAGAAACGTCAAAGATTTTGATAATATCGATGGATTGGAGTTGATTAATCCTTGGGTTGCCAACAATTGTAAATAACCGTAGGAAAGGAGGCTGCAAAAATGTCTATTACAACGATCACAAGCAGACATTTCAATCAGGATGTCGGATATGCCAAGCGGGCAGCCGAAAAAGGACCTGTTTTCATAACGGATAGGGGCCGGCCGTCACATGTTTTGCTATCATTTGAGCAGTACATGAAAATTTTAGGACAGAATCCGGATATTCTGGAACTTGGTATTTTGTTGATGGAAAGAAGAGATAAAGAACAAGGCAAAATTCTTCGTCTCTTGTTCGACAGGCAGGTAATACCGGCATTCAGCCAAAGAATTACTGAAATGGAACAAGCATAGCCCAACGCTGTGCCGGGCTCCATGTACCGGACCGGAGATCCGACCGGGATGCAATGATTGCCGCAACAGCGCTGGTCCACGGCATGACGGTTGTGACCCGCAATGTTTCCGACTTTTACGATACCGGTGTTTCGATTCTAAATCCATGGGACAGCTAATCGCTCACCGTGGGTCTATCTATAAAACAAGTTCCCATCGACTTATATCTATTGAGAAGATTCAATTCTCATATGCACCATGGAGCATACACCAAGCATATCCGTAATGACGGACATGATTTTAAAAGCCAGAGGAACAGCTTTTTTCATTCCCTTCGACATGGGTATTGCACTTATCACCTTGATCCTTTTGTCCCATTTTTCGAGGGATTGTACAGGTTTCAGTCCCCATCCACCATCCATGGGCATCCCCATCCCCCCTTTTTTTAATACTTGCTTTTTCGCAATTTTCATTCCCATGGGCGACAGCGAATCAAAGTAAAACTCGCAGTCCTCAAAATAGTCTGCTGCTTTAATAAAGAACGTTTTGATCTGCTCTTCTTCGAAATAGTAAAGCACCCCACCGGCCAGAAACAGCAAACCATCCCGGACCTCTATTTCCTCAAACCAATGGGTATCCAAAAATGAAGAAGCAATGCTTTTGTGACGATCACTGTCTTCATAAAAATGTTTTCTGAGTGCAATCACATCCGGCAGGTCAAGCTCGTAAAACATGATCTTGCCGTTATCAATCCGGCTGAAGGTGGTGTCCATCCCGCAGCCGATATTAACAATGGTCGCCTCGGGATGGTTGTCCATAAATTCAAGCGCCGTGTTGTCCGTATGCAGGCTGCGGGCGACCCAGCCATGCTGTGACATGGCTTGCGTTTTTTCGATATCTGAAAAATCGTAATCAAAATTTTTTATAATTTCCACGGCGTTCTCATCAACCAGTCGCGGGCTTTTCTTTTGTGTTTCATATGCCCTGCCCCATAACGGCAGTAAGAGGGTTTCCTGAATGGAGCCTTTTTCGATTTTGATTTTTTGTTCCATCTATTCTTCTCCTTGTTATATAGTGTCCGGCCGCGGTACTACAATACCAGCAGCCCAATCCGATACACAATCCCCGCGATAATCAGCGCGGTAACGACATAATAGGCCGCCAGCTTCAGGGTGTAGCCGGTGGAGCCTGTTTCCGACCGGATGGCGGCGATGGTGCCGAAACAGGGGATGTTGAAATAAAAGGCAAAGATAAATGCCAGGGCCGAGGCTTTGCTGACGGTCGATCCGATCGCTGTCGACAGGGCGGCGGCATCATATGCGATAGGCGAGTAAATCGTGCTTCCGAGAGAGGTCCCGATCTCGGACAAGCCGAAAAATACGGCGATGGCGCCCAGGGTCGCCTCCTTGGAGAAGGCGGCGATGATAAATGAGAGGGCCAGCCGCCAGTCGAATCCCACCAGTTGGGTCACCGGTTCTAAGAATTTCCCGAAACCATACAATGCGCTCCGGGTGATGTCGCCGCTCTCGGTATAGGTCAGGGCCCAGACCCCCAGGATGGTGATCAGGATGGCGCCCCCGGCCTTTACGGTGACGGCCTTGGTCTTGCCCCAGACATACTGGAAGATGGTCTTCCAATTGGGCATGTGATACGGCGGCAGTTCCATGATGAGCCCGGGCGTTTCCTCTTTCCGGACGCTATTATCCCTGAAGAACCATGCCGTAAACATGATATGAAGAATCGACGTGATAAACAATGCGCCGGCGATGAGCGGCGCGGCGCCCACGAAAAAAATTCCGGACAAAAGCGCCACCACGCCCCAGATCCCGGGGCAAGGCACCGCCAGGCTGGCGGCAATGGTGACCTTTCGCTGATCTTCGGAATCGATCACGCGGGCCCCCGCGACAGAAGCGATGTTGCAGCCGAATCCGCTGATAAACGGTAAAATAGACTTGCCGTTCAGCCCCAGGGTTTCCATGAGGTTGTTGTAGACGAAGGCAATGCGGGCAAAAAGGCCGATATCCTCCATGAGCCCGAACACAAAGACAACGGCGATAATAAAAAGGACCATCAATACCGACACGTACAAAAAGGGGATGACGGCATCCTTGGCAAAGGAAACCAGTATGACCGGCAGGTCCAGGGACACACTGGCCGTATCGATCAGCCCGGTCAAGTGGGGCATCAGAGAACTGGCCCCCATCCAGAAGGGCATCACGACCAAAAAAGCGGCGGCAAAGGCCAACACAATCAGAAAAATCGACATCAGCTTTCCGAAAAGCCAGTGGGTGGCCAATCGATCAAACCAATTTTGAATGGAACGCTTCCGGCCCGAAGCCACCGCCACCGCCCCGGACATGGTCGCAGATATCCAGTTGTACCGGGCATTGGCAATCTGCAGGGCGCCGTCCGAGAACGCCGCCAGAGCCGACTGAATGCCTTTCCATTCTTCCCCGGAGACGGTCTGCCGGACAAGCTCGGAAATCTGCTGGTCCGATTCAACCAGGCGGGCGGCCAGCCAGTCCCTGCCGTATCTGCCGATGCCGTTTTCGGGAACAAGGTCGCGCAGCCTGTCGAACCGTTCCCCGAGGATGTTGCGGTATGACGCCGCCAGGGATTGATCCGGCAGCGGCGCGCCCTTTTTCTTCAGGTCGTCGATCTTTTTCTTCAAAGATTCAATGCCCTCGCCCCGGGCGGCGTTGATGGCGACCACCGGAACCCCCAGTGCGGCTTCGATTTTGGCAATATCGACGACTTTGCCCTGCTTTTCGGCCACATCCACCATGGTGCAGGCCACCATCACCGGGATATCGATGCCGACGGTCTCGGAAAGCAGGTACATGCTCCGCTGCAGTTGGGATGCGTCCAGCATAACGATCAGTGCGTCGGTGGATTCGGAAACGATCTGGTCGCGGGAAATCAGCTCTTCTGCGGAATTGGCACTCAGACTGTAGGTGCCCGGCAGGTCAATCAGCGCATATGTACTGCCGTTGTGGACCAAGGATCCGGTTTTCTTCTCGACGGTTTTTCCAGGCCAGTTGCCCACATGCTGCCGGGAACCGGTAAGCCGATTGAAAAGTGTCGACTTGCCTGTATTGGGTTGGCCGGCCAATCCGATGCTGGCGGCTGTTGTTGATATTGCATTACTCATTGTTCCGATCCTTCCTTGTCAACCTTGATTTTACCCGCCTCCTTCTTGCTTAGCGCAACAAGGGTGTCATGCGCATAAAGCAACATGGGCATGCCAAAGGTATTCTGAAGGATGTCTACGCTTGATCCGATGGCGATTCCCATCGATGAAATGCGACTGATAAACCGGTTGTCCCCTTCGATCGAGGCAACCCGGCATGTATTGCCCTTCTTGTGATCGGTGAGATTCTTCATCAAACCCTCCTAAATGGTAACGCCTCACATAAACCCCATTTTCACGTCGATACGGCGCGCCGATATTGAAGAAAAAGGATAAAAAGGCCCCCATGGTGGTCACCGTGGTAAGCAGGCAAGGCAGCCCCACCGAGGAAAAGGTTCTGATCATGGCCTGTCTGCGCGGCATTCCCCGGTCCAAATCGTCATGGTATTCGGATATAAAATGGATGGAATCGCCGATCCCCACACAGATCAGCAGGGACGGCAAAATGATGATCATGGTGTTCAGGGAAAATCCAATCCAGCCGATGGCCCCCATGGTCCATACGATGCTGATCACCACAATGGTAATGGGCACCGCCACCCCCCGCACACCCCGGCCGAGCCAGGCCAGCAGCACCATCTGGATCACCAGGCAAAGCCCCATGAATGTCGGCGTCTCGCTGCTTGCCAGCTGATCGAAATCATAGTGAAAGATAGGACCGCCCACAAGGTAGGGATGAAGCCCTGCAAATTCGGGCCGCCCGAGTATCTCGCGGATCTTGGAGGCGATCTCGCTTTCCGGATCCGGATGAGGGCCGTCCTCCGGGTATTTTTTCATTTCAAGGACAATGGCGTACGCCTTGCCGTCCTCGGCCACAAGGCTGTTGATATAAGATGCCTCGCTCAAGGCCTTTTCCCGCAGGCGGTCCATCACTTCCCGGGTTTCGGGGATGCTGTCGAAAAGCCCGTAAATGGAAATGCCCTCCTGTGTGCCCTCGATGTATTCAACATTGCCGAGCCAGGTCATCTCCTTAAGGTAGGGCACCTCCCTTTCCAGAGCCCCGGCCAGACGGCTGAGCAGCCGGATGTTTCCCGATTCGAAAAAATCCTCCGATTCGAACAGCAGGACGACAAAATCCTCGTTCCCGAAAATATCCCGGAACTTGTCCAGCAGCTTGACGCTGGGATCATTCTCCACAAACCAGACTTCATTGGAATTGTCGAATCTGAGCATCCGCATGCCAAAAACAGCGACGATGGTGATGCCGGCAAGCAAAATCACCCACAGCCATCTGCGGCCAAGCATGAACTCCCCCAGCCGGGCAAAAAGGCGAGAGGATAAGACGGTATCCGGGTTTCGAAAATCAGTTTGATCACGCATGGGCAGGCCTCGCTATTTCAGAGCCGGATAGGGATAATTTTCAAGACAATCGCATATGAAACACTATACACACACAACAATGGTAGACCGTACTAACACACCAGGAAACAAAAAGCTGTCTGTGGAAGAACAATTCGTATCGGCGGGTGAAAAGGGCAGCGGTTCAATGTATCCTAATCCAATCCCTTGACACCGTGCCGAATATTTAACATATAGTCCCTTAACAAAGTGTTTCCCATGCGCCCTTTTCGCATACGTGACGTATCGACCATACCCTCAACAGTGAATGTGATGTTCATGAAAAAAAAGATACTTGCCGTTTACTTTTCACAAACCGGACAGCTTCGAAACGTTGTTGACGCTATCGTTGGCCCTCTTTCAGCCGAAAATGATGTCGAGGTTGTCTACGAGGAATTAAAACCCAAAAAAGCGTTTCCCTTCCCCTGGCAGTTGGATCGGTTTCTGGGCGTCATGCCGGAATCGGTTCTGGGGATTCCATGCGAAATTGAGCCGGTATCAGTGGATCAGGACGAGCCTTTCGATCTGATTCTCATCGCCTATCAACCCTGGTACTTATCCCCTTCCCTTCCCCTGCGCGCCTTTTTCAGCGATCCGGCGGCCCCAAAGCTATTATCGGGGAAACCGGTTCTGACGGTGGGCGGAAGCCGTAATATGTGGGTCCGCGCCCATCAGGACCTTATCGGGCTTGTTAATGAGGCGGGGGGTCGTCCTGTGGGCAACATCAGCCTGTGCGATACGGCGCCGAATATGCTGAGCGCCGTTACCATCGTTCGGTGGATGATGACGGGAAAAAGAGATCGGTTTCTGTGGATCTTTCCCCCGGCGGGAATATCCGAAGCGGAACTTCGGCGTGCGTCCCGGTTTGCCCCTTTAATCGGTTCGTCGCTTTTATCCGGGCGGTTCGATGGGCTTCGGCAAGATCTCATCAATGCCCAGGCCGTGAAGGTAAATCCGGAATTGGCCATCCTTGAAGAGAGGATCAAATTTGTTTTTCGGCTGTGGGCCCGGTTCATCCGTGCCAAAGGGGCTCCGGGTGATCCTGCCAGGCTCGGTAGGATACGGTTTTTCAAGTGCTATCTGATATTTATGCTGTATCTGGTTTTTCCGGTGGTCAACCTGTCGCTTAAAACCTTCAACGCTTTTCGAAGAGGATCAATTCAAAAACGCATCGCTGAAATTCAGGCACGATAGACCCGGAGTAATGTTTTTCGAGTGGAGAGGAATGGTATGACAAAGGAACTTTTCTCGGATAATTCACATCAGGACGTTGCTGGCGCTGCATGGGATGCGAACAAACTGGCAATGGCCCCTATGGCTTTTCAGGCGATCCGTCTGCTATGGAAAAAAGGGGTCTTGAGTGCCCTTGAGAAGACCTCGTACCAGGGAGGCAGCAGCATCGAAGCGCTGGAGAAGGATACCGGCGTCAGCCGTTACGGTCTTACGGTGCTGCTGGAGGCGGGGCTCGCAGAGAAGGTGGTAAAAAAAACCAATGATAAATATCGGTTGAGCAAAATCGGATTTGTCATTCTTAACGACAAAGCCACCCAGATCAACTTCGATTTTGCCCAGGATGTCTGCTATCAGGCCATGTTTCATCTGGAAGAAGCCATCGATCAGGGCAAACCCAGTGGACTCAAAGTCTTCGGACAATGGCCCACCATCTACAGGGCGCTCACCAGTCTGCCGGAACCGGTCAAAACCAGCTGGTTCGCTTTCGATCATCACTATTCCGATTCCGCCTTTTCCAGGGCACTGGAAATCGTTTTTTCCGGGGAAACCAAGCCGCGAACGCTTCTGGATATTGGCGGAAACACCGGAAAGTGGTCCTTACGATGTGCCGAACATGACAAGGACGTCCGCATCACGGTGGTTGACCTTCCGGAACAGGTGTCGGTTGCAGACCAAAATGTTCGTGACGCCGGTCAATCCGATCGGATCGACTTTTTCCCCGTCGATTTGCTCGACGATGCCTCCTCACTTCCGGAAAATCGGGATGCCGCCTGGATGAGTCAGTTCCTCTGTTGTTTTTCGGAGTCCCAGATTGTGAGTATCCTCACGCGAACCCGAAAGGCCCTGAATCCCGATGGAAGGGTGTTTATATTGGACACGTTCTGGGATCATCAGCGCCTGGAGGTCAGCGCCTATTGCCTCATCATGACATCCCTTTATTTCACCTGTCTTGCCAACGGAAACAGCCGTATGTACGACGGTAAAACCATGCTGCGGCTCATTGATCAGGCTGGACTGGAACTCGTGTCGGAACACCGAAACCTCGGTCTCAGCCATTCGTTGCTGGTATGTAAAAAGAAAAGCAAATAGTCCGTGGATTCCATCAGGTTGTCCACAAACAGAAAGGACCGGATCTGTGAATAGGATTTCTGGGTGGCGTAAACCAGGGTCATCATAAAGTAGATGAACTTTCTCACCGAGTTGGACACATCGCAGATCATCCAGATATCCGGCTTTGACGGTTTTGGTGCCATTCGGACCCGTTTCACGGGAACCTGACCGGTTTTCATGGACAGGCGCACGGTGCGGGCCAGGTTGACTCTGCCTTTGCGGCAGGTCTTGAGGCGCCGCCCCTGGCGCACGGCCAGTTTCCTGCCCAGCTTTTTGACCTCCCTGCCGACCGCCGCCATCTGCCCGTCGCCACAGTCCACGAAAGATGTGGTCCTGGGATTGCGGGACCTCATCGTCTCGACCAGAAACGCCTGGCTCATATTCCTTTCAAGCTGGAAATCCACCTCGGTTTCGATGAGATCATTCCAGCGCTCGAGAGTTCTGGACGCCAGTGCAAGGTCCTGCTGTTCACTGTCATCCGGCCCCCGGCCCGGGCAATCAGGTTAGCGGCATCCAGCCAGCCGCAGGCCTGCTGGAAACAGGCCATCGCGTGTTCCCGGTTTTCCACGGCAGGATCAAGGAGGAGGCCGAATTTCCTGAACAGGAAGTGAACCCGGCCCAGGTTGCCGGCCATCGCCGCCCGGGTTATCTCTTCTTTCAGGGATGGCCCGCCGCCACCGGCGGCCCGGAAGCGCCGTACCGGCTGCGGGCGCGTTCCAGGTCCGGACCAAGGTACAGCTCCACCAGCCACATGACAAAGCCCGCCCCCCACGGGGCCTTGACCATGGTCGCATTCACCAGATTATAGAAAGCGTACCTGTTAATGCCTTCATAGCATTGGAGCCGAATCAGTTCTCTCCCCAAAACCCGGCTCCACGCCTTTGCCAGTCCGGTCTTTCCAGCCCCGGCCGGCCCTTCCACCAGCAGGGGTTTGTCCAGCAAGCAGGCGTATTGCAGTATCTTGACGGTCGCCCGGTCCGCAATGTACCCCTGCCGTCGTAATCCATCGTCAATCTCTTCTGGTGTCATGCGTTGAATGCTTCCCTGGTTATCTCCTTGATCATGCGACACTACACCAATCACCAAGCCCACTTGTATATACAAAGCGCCGATCGAATAAAAACGGATCTCAGCATTTTTTATACCCGGGGCGTGTTCGGAGCGGGAAAAAGCGCACTCCAGAAGATCGGAAAACTTTTTTTGCTGAAACGGCGATTCAGCCATTTGAATGCACAATCCAACGCCCGGAAATAAAAACGCCATATCGATTACAAATTGATAGGGATGAGGATCATAAACCCACACTTTTCTTGCCATAAATACTTCTCCTTTTGGTCGAACGTTCTCTATTGAGTTGTTTGTGACGCCTCTGGCGGCGTGGGCAAGTCAATAGCTTGCAGCTCGCGAACGTTCAAGCCGCTGGAGACGGCATGAACGCCCACAATGAGGGGCCGGAAAACGAAATACGATAAATATTTTAACAATCACAACTATCTGAACGTCCATAGACTTCAAAAATCGCCGCTGTTTTTCCCGGTCCCTTCAATTGTGTTGTTCGGATTCATCTTTATCATGTATCTAATCCCACCGATTACGCCTTTATCCCCCCACCCTTGTTTCTTGTAAAAACCATATGCTCGAAGCATTGTGTTCACATCTGTCGTCAGCCATATTTTATCCCAGCCTTCTGCCCACAACCAGTCTTCCACTCGATTTAAAAGTTTTGCTCCTATACCAATTTTTTCGTATTCAGGAATTACGGCGATGACCCACATTTCCCCATCTTTACAAATGACCAAAAGGCGATATTGCCCTATAAAATAGGACGATTTTTATAACATCTGCATTTTTTTCAACTGGTTAATTTGGTGCGGCCCCTTTTCTGTCCCTTTTCTCTTTATGGAGTGTCCACCCATTTATCTTTTACAAGTCTCCAGATTTTCCCAGAGACTTTATCTATACGAAAAGCTTGCCACTGTTTGGGAGGAACCTCCGCCAAATAGATCTCATATAATGATGTTAGGCATTTTCATCGTGATTTACGAAAATCAATTGACTTGTATCAAAACCTAGTTCTTTTGATATGCGCTTGAACTTTTCAATTATTTCTTGTTGTAGATTCGGTGTTCGGGAAAGTAGCCATAGATAGGACGTATCTGGTCCAGAAACAAATGCATATTCGTAACCTTCTTGATCAATTTCAAAAACTACATATGACCCATAAAACGGACCCAAAAAAGAGACTTTGAGATAACCTATATTTACGTCATCGACAAAGTATGCTTTACCTTCAGCTACTTTCCATTCATCGTCTTCAATTGAATAACCCCGGTTTATGACAGAAACCCCGCCATCATCACGTATCGAATATTCAGCAGTAATTCTTTCAAGGCCACGTTCAAATGAGTGATCTAACCTTGCAATTTCATACCATTTACCCAAGTAACGATCTAACTCAAAGTTTTCCACCGGTGTCACTGTCTCCGGCATTCCAAGACACCCTGTTAAAATAAATGCTACTAATGTATAAAGCGAGATTCTCATCATATTACCTATCGTCGATTTGCCTAACGATTGAGCGCACCGGCCCGCTTTTTGGTTCCGGTGACGCGATGGGTTATGTTTCTTTGTTTATAAATGCTTTGTTTTCTTTTACTGACTCTAATGACCAGCCTTCTATTTTATATGATTCGATATATTCGTCTAATTCATCTTCTTCAAAATATTCATATTCTGTTTCGTTTTCCATTAATGGCTGTAGCATTTTCTCTGGCAATGATCCTTCGCGATGGGTTACTTCTGCTATCCTAAAAGGGAAATAGTCTCCCATTTTTTCATTTTTTAATTTTACCCATACGTGGGAGAGCATAAAATTCAACATTCTTTGAAAGAGATGCTAATCGTTTAATGCTTATTAGATAGAGTGTGACTTTTACTTTAATCATAATTCATTTGAAACATAAAAAAACGTAGAGAGTTTTATCCGTCGTCCCGCCATACCATTGAAAACGAAAAGATGCATTCCACTCAAAAGCTGATCTGAACTCAAAATCTATTTGTCGCGCTGCGGGATGATGGATAAAACTGGTTGGACTAAGACAATTTAGAACATATTCTTAAAATGACTACCATTTTATATGGGGATTGTAAACACAGGACTGCCTCGCTGGTTCTGGTACAAGGACAGAATTAAAATTCTGGGGGTGATCGTGATTGTTGAATGGGTGAAAACACCGGACAACCGATCCTTTTCGTCATCAATCGCAATTTATGAGAATGCCGATTTAGAGCATTTCATGACTTGAGGACAAACCAATCCCATTACTTTCAGCGCCTTAGAAATGCACGCCCAAGCTATCCCTGGAAAACAAGTTCGTGGATCGATTCGCTAAGAATCCTTATCGCTTACAGACGATGGCCTCAAAATATGGAAGGAACTGTTTCCGGACCCTTCCGGGATGTCGTATATCTTTTTCATCGTTCCTTGTTTGCAGCTTGGGCACCTCAATATGTCGATACCAGCCTGTGCCATCATTATTGCCTGGACGGATTGATCCTGCACCACGGGAATATCGGAGGACAAGTTCATCAACAAGCGGCACAGGCCAATGTTCTTTTTCTTGCTACGGTTCGATAAAAAACCATAATGCCGGATGCGCATGAACCGCTTGGGCAGTACATGCAACAAGAACCGCCGGATGAATTCGACCGCATCGAGGGTGACCGTTTCGGTCGTCTTGCGTTTCCTGTTTTTAATCGTGAACGTCACACGGCCGTCAGAAAAATCAGTGATGCGATGATTCGATATGGCAATTCGATGCGTATAGCGCCCAAGATAATCGAGCACCCATTCCGGGCGGTCAATGGGCGGTTTGGTATAGACCACCCATTTTTTCGACCAGAGCTGTTTGATCAAGCGCCGGAACCCTTGACGGGTCCCTAACGCACGGGTATTGCCGGGAAAGCACAACTGTTGCTTGCTATATGCATTTTCCAGATACGATATGAATTTTCCCCGGAAAACCTTGGAAAGCGCCTTGACCGGAAAGAGGAATTCCCCTTTGCTGCTTATCCATTCCTTCCCATTGTCGGTGAGCACACCACCGGGCACCAGGCAGTGCAGGTGAAAATGATCCATCAATGTTTGCGTACAGGTGTGCAAAATAGCGATTATTCCCAACTTACCGCCAAGGCCGTTATCCGGATTCTTGCCAAACTGCATCAATGTCTGGCTCGACGCTTGAAACAGAAAATCCAGCATGAGTGGCTTGTTACACAAAATCAAAGGATTCAACTCATGAGGCAGGGTAAAGACATTGTGGAAATATTTGACCGGCAAAAGTTCGGCTTGCCGTGCAGATAGCCACCGTTGCTTGGTGATGGTCTGGCATTTCGGGCAATGCCGGTTGCGGCACGAGTTGTAAAGGATGCGTTCGGTTGCGCATTGATCACACATTTCAACGTGTCCGCCAAGATAAGCGGTACGGCAATTTAAAATGTCGTAAACGACTTTGTAATGTTCCGGCGGCATCTTGTATTTTTTGAGATAGTCGCCGATGTGGGTCCGTAAAATATCCGCCACTTCCACCTGACGGTTTGTTGGTTGGGGACAACTATTGATTGGATTCATCGTTGTCCTCCCACGGCGGCGCCAGTCGTTCAGGCTCTTCAATGAAATCCAATGGGCTCTGGACCTTTGCCAGTCCGTTTCTGGAAACATGAAGATAGACCATGGTGGTGGACAACGAGCGATGGCCCATGAGAATTTGTATCTTGCGCACATCATAACCGGCTTCCAGCAGATGCGTTGCAAAGCAGTGCCGAAGGCAATGAATGCCTCTGCCTTTGGTGATGCCGGCATCGCGTTTGGTCCGGCTGTACATCCTCTGAATTGATGTGATGCTCATGGGAGTGTTTCGGTTTTTACCGTAAAACAGCCAATCTGTCGGGCGATATACCTTCCAATAGGCCCGCAGTTCCTTCAGCAGTTTTTTGGAAAGCAAGGTATCACGATCTTTCATGCCCTTGCCTTGATAGACCCGGATCACCATCCGTGCACTGTCGATGCTATTGACTTTCAGTGCTGCCACTTCACTGACTCGAAGTCCTCCAGAATAAGCCGTCATCAATATCAGCCGATGCTTGAGATCCGCCGGTGTATCGATAATCATGCGAACCTGATTTCTACTGAGGACTTCAGGCAAAATTTTCGGTTTGCGACGACTTGGCAGATTCAATGCGATGTCACAATTTTCCAGCGTGTACTGGTAGAAAAACCTCAGTCCTGAAATGATAACATTTCGCGTACTGGGGCTTTTCCCTTCATTCTTAAGATGAAGCAGGTAGTCTTCAATTTCTGTTTGCGTTAAAAGATCTGGTGACTTCTTGTGAAATTTTGCCAAACCTTCCACTGCAGCCAGGTATGACTGATGAGTCCTTGGTGAGAAATCTTTTAGCTCCATTGCCCGGACCATCTTTTGACGTAGTTCTGACATGAGTTCCCTCCGTTGCATTATAAAATTGTGAATTACGGGATTACACCGCTGGAGGGAACGATAACTGAAACAAAGAAAAAATGGAAACAAGGAAGGAATATTTATAAAAACGGTTAGTTAACTGCCGCGTAGCGGCTTAATCCAACCTAGTTTAGACGTCCTAATAGGCGCTTTATAATACGCCCATTTTGCAGACGAAATCGATTTAGAAGCCCAGATGGGCTTCTAAATCCCGAATATCCTGGTTTAGGAGCCCAATTGGGCGCCTAATCATTTGGCTATCAGGGTCATAACTTCGTTGTTTTTCCCAACAATCGGAATTATACCATGTCGATCTTTCCGAGTGCGATTAGGGGCACCGCCTCGCAGAGCACGACGGGC
This sequence comes from Desulfosarcina variabilis str. Montpellier, assembly GCF_048565275.1. Taxonomy (NCBI): domain Bacteria; kingdom Pseudomonadati; phylum Thermodesulfobacteriota; class Desulfobacteria; order Desulfobacterales; family Desulfosarcinaceae; genus Desulfosarcina; species Desulfosarcina variabilis. Next base: position 7,166,674 of record NZ_CP159846.1, read on the forward strand.
ATTGGCGTTTTTTGTGCTCAGCGAAGCGGTGCCCCTAATCGATCATTATGAAGCTAACGAATGAAACTCATTTTGGTTCTATCCTCTAAACTAGGCATAAGCATCTGCCTTCTGGTAGAAGACTCTGTCCAGAAAACCACACAGCGACGCATTCGGGCCGGCAAAATAAACGGGAGATCCGACAATAAAGCCATCGGCCTGTTTCAGCAGATCGATGCATTCATTGACTTTGTCGTCCTTGACCACGCAGTACCCTGTTTTTCTCAACTGGATTATAGGCGCTTCGGAGTCGATTCACCGCGCACCAGCCGGGCGGAGTTCGTCACCACCAGCACCGAACTCAGGTGATGAACCAGGGCCGCGGCCCAAGGGGAGAGGAGTCCGGCGGTGGCGAGCGTGATGCCCACGGTGTTGAAACCGACGGCCCAGGCCAGGTTCTGGTGGATCACCCGAATCAGCTTTTTCCCGGTGCGAATGACGGTGAGAAGTCCTGCGGCGTCCTCCGGCAGGATGAGGATGTCGGCAGATTTCACTGCCAGCCCGGCCCGCTCCCGACCGATGGAAACCCCAACATCCGCGGCGGCCATGGCCACGGCGTCATTGACCCCATCGCCCATCATGAGCGTGGGAGCCTGTGACCGCAGCGTTTTCACCATGCTTGTTTTTTCCGCAGGAGTCAATCCCCACCTGCAGTCATCGGCGTTGACCCGGGCCGCCACCCGTCGTACCTCGGCATCTTCGTTGTCGCCGGAGGCCATGATCACCCGGTCGACCCCCAGGTCGTGAAGCGCGCATCCCAGACTTTGCGCCCCTTCCCGCAATGCATCCTGAATGGTGATGACGCCTGCCACGACACCGTCGATGCCAATCCAGACGGGCCGGCCCTCGATCTTCAGGTCCGAATCAATGTGTATACCCATGGCGGCCATTGTTTCGGAAGTCCCAATGATCACCTCCTGGCCCCCAACCCGCGCCCTCACGCCAAGCCCCGGCAAGTATTCGGCCCCTTCGGTCTTCAAAGGCTGCACCCCCTTTTCAGCCGCAAGGGACACCACGGCTTCGGCAATCGGATGGCTGAACTGCGATTCCACCGAGGCGGCGATGCGAAGCAGTTCCGTCCTTGAGGAGCCAAAGGATTCGATGGCTGCCACCGTGGGTCTGCCCGTGGTGACGGTGCCGGTTTTGTCCAGCACCACGTTGGCGATGCGTCCCGCCGCCTCCAGGGGCACGCCGCCCATTGCCAGGATGCCCCGTCGGCTCAGCCCGCCGATGGCGGCGGCAAAGGCCGTGGGAACGGACAGGGCCCATGCGCAGGGGCATGCCACTGCGGTTACGGCGGCCATCCGGGAAAGCCCCGCCGCCGCATCCCCGGAAAAAAACCAGGTGACGGCAAACACCCCAATGGCATAAAGCACCACGCCGGATATGAAAACCTGGGTCGTCCGTTCAGCGGTCTGATGCATTTTGGGTTTCGCTGTCATGGCATCACGCATTTCTTTTGCCAGCAGGTAGAGAAACCCCTTGTCACCGGCCTTTTCGGCCCGGACCTTGATAGGCGCCGAAAGACAGACGGCGCCCGAGAGCACGGCATCGCCGGTCTTTCTGAACTGAGGGAAGGGCTCGCCGGTGAGGGCGGACTCATCCACCGATGCACTGCCCTCCACAATAACGCCGTCCACCGGGATCATCTCTCCCTGGGGAACAATGGCCACATCTTCTGGGAGCACTTCATCCACTGCCAGAACCCTTATTTTCTCTTGACGAATGACCCGGACACTGCGGCCCGTTTCCCGGGCCAGCGCGTCGATCCGGCGCCGGGTTTTTTCGATGATGGTCAGGGAGACGGCGAGCCCCAGGCTGATGAACCACGCCACCAGGGCGCCGCCCAGGGGTTTTCCGGCCAGAAAGGTAGCGATCATGACCGTCACCACCAGAAGGTCCGCCGTCACCCGTTTGGTCCGGACCATGGCCAAAGCCATGGCCCGGGCGTACATGGCAAAGCAGACGATATAAAACCCCATACCAATCCAGAACGGCGGTTTGAAATTTGAAAAATGGTGCCATGAAAATCCGAGCACCGCCCCTGCAGCAATGATCATGCGGACAAAAAAAACGTTTGAAGACACGATTCCTTTTCACCTCTAATTCTGAAATGTCGCGTAAAGCGGCACCACCACGAAAAATAACCACAAAATGTATTTTTGAGCCCTATCAAAAATAGAGATTCCTAATAGCAGGCGGGCAGGATTTGTCAAACTTTTTTAAACGGCGATGGTATAAGGGCGCAGGAAAAAAATAATTACACCATCTTGCTTGTCCTTGTGCCCGTCTACGGCGTTCCATCCACCGGCACAGATTCCAAATATGCACCGGCGAATGCGCCTTGTAGACGGACGCAATTCCGGCGCAATCTGGTGCAATTATTTTTTTCCTGCACCCTAAGGCGCGCCAATGCAACGACTGGGAGAAGAGCCGAACTGTTTTTTAAAGGCCTGGGAAAAATGGCTGATGCTATCGTATCCAACGGCGTAGGCGGTCTCGGTGACGTTAAGGCCGTGGTCGAGCATTTGTCTGGCCTGGTTGAGACGCTCGGTGCGTAAGTACTCGAAAACTGTCATGCCGTATAGCTGGCGAAAGCACCGGTTCAATTTGGGATGGGACATACCGGCTTCCCGGGCAAGCTGGCTCAGTCCAGGCGGGTTTTCCAGATTGCTGACCAGAAGATCCCTGGCCAGTACGGTACGCTTTCGGTCGCTCGGATGCAGACGATACCCGTCTGGCGGGGGCTTATGCGAGTCATCCGAGAGCTGCTGGAGTTGATAGGCAATCAGTTCCAGGGCCCGGCTCTCAAAGAAAAGCTTGCGGGGTATGCCGCCGAATGGGCAGCTTAGCAGTTGCTGCAAAGCTATACGCGTAGCTGGTGTAATCGCCTGAATATGGCAAAACAGATTGTCCTGTTTTTTCTCCAGGATGTTACGCAAAGCAGGATGAATCGATGGTAAATCAGATTCAAAGTAGGATCGCAGCTGTTCGGGTAAGATGATAATTTCGACCTGGCGAAAGGTCATATCCACATCCATATAGCTGGTTCCGTTGGGATCCGGGCAATAAAAAACCCCCTGTTTTCCAGGCGACATTTCAACGGTTTGTTTTTGACGACCATATCGACAAATTGCTGTTCCAGAAAGGCAGAAGTTGAAGGCAAAGGCAGCGGGATGATCCGTGAGCGAAAAATGGATGGGTTTGTGAAACTGGCAATCACCGGTCCAGACGTCGAATCCGGGCCGGATTTCGGTTTTGATGAATCGTAGATTACCAAAAGTACCGGCGCCGCTCCAGCAGCATTCGAATCGTTCAATAAGATTACAGTTTAGATTCAATGCGGTCTGGGCACAAAGACCGTTCTGGGGCGTGTAACAAATATGATTGGGTTCCAGCATCTGACTATTCCTTGTTGCCCCCCAATGTTGCATAAAAAGATTGAGAAAAACCGCCAATTGCTACAGCCATCGAATACGAGACTTATCCGACGATCATTTTTAGAATCAACCACCGGTGCATTCCAGAATGGGGCGAATCTTTCTCCATCTTTTCCCCTCCGGTTTTTGCAACATTGGGGTTACACCTGATCGCACCGTAAGCTTGAAATAAAAAAAAGGCGCATTGGGCTTGAGCGATCCCCCCAAAAACGCCTTCACTTCATACGCACCATTAAATCGGCCGCATACCGTAAGGAACCCCTAAATTAGTTAGGCAGATCTATTTCTATAGATGTGTCTCCAGGGCTTTGTCAACCATTTTTATTTTTCGTTAGATAAAACAGCTATGAGCGGATGATTGCGGCACGTATCCCAAACGTTTGGCGATATCATTCCCACCCATTTTCCGTAAGTCAATCCCATCCAGGAGAAAATGAAAGCGTTACCGACAATCAGACAAGGTCCTGAAAGAATGCCGCCACCAAATATTTTTGCCAAATTCGCGCCACCCCCAGCTGCGGAAGAGATCCTCGATATATAAGGGTCTGCCAAGGGTTGCGGTATTTTGCAGTTCTCTGTTCATACAATTTCTAATCTTTGATCATTTGTTCGGATAAACAAATACACCGTTCCGGGACAGATCATGATCAAGCCGCATAAACCTTTTGAGGTACGCCTGGTGTACCGCTTGGGGATTCAGATCCGGGAACAGTTCCGGATGAAACCATTTGGCCAGATAGGCGTATCCAACAATAAACTGGGGCGTGGCAAAAAACTCGACCGGTATCACGTACACTTGATTGTTTTTTACCGCTTCACTGCCAGAAAAGGCTGGCAGATCCATTACCTGTTGTCGATGGTGTCGCACAAGCGCAGGATCATCAACACCGAAACCAAACCCGCCGTGAATGTAATCCATGATGATCAGCATATCTATCTTTTGAGTAACCAACCATTCCGCATCAACAGAGGGTACCCATCCCCCCCTTGACGGCAGTTTCGCTGCAGTATTAGCGCATCCGGTTATTTCATTTCTCTTTGGGATCCCGGCTAATTCATCTGTAAACGTCTGCATGTCGTCGACGCTGCCCCATCCGGTTTTAAAAAAAACCGTTGGTTTGTCTGTAACTGTTTTTGTTCTGTTGGATATCATTTCCAGAATAGCGTTGAACCATTCAATATACGCTTCTGCCTCTTTTTCTTTGCCAATCAGAACCCCCAGCGTCTCTAGATTGGCAATGAATTGTGAAGCGTCATGAAAATCAAGGACAGCAACCGGGATATTCGGCTCCAGGTGGGCTACCATTTCATCAAACCCGCTGACCGGGATGTTGGCCGCGAGAAAAAGATCTATTCCGGCACCATATATTTTTTCATAGTTGAGTTCATATACATTTTGTCCGGATTTGACCACTGCAATTTTATCAAGACCGGGAAATATCGTCTCATCCAATCGCCTGCATCTTCCGGCCACCTTATCCCAGGCATCAAGAATCATTAACGCGTCAGCGGTTGCGATATGACTGAAGGCGATTCGTTTGACCGGATGCTTGACTGTAACCTTCCTGCCCATGCCGTCTGTGATGGTCTCATAGCCCGTTTGGGAGGAAGATTCCTTTTTTACTGTATGCGTCTGGCTCGCTGCCAGGTTAAGAATAGTATTACCCGGTGCCTGAATTCCTTCTTGCCAGATTTTCCCGCTCGCCAATGCGACGTGGACGATGAGCAGCACGATAGCCAGCAAAGCAGCTAATGATTTTTTCCTCATTTTTCTCTTTGGTTTCTGTTTTCATCACCATTGTTTATTTTTTTGCAATATCCAGCTCCAAGGGCATCATGGACGTTTCAACAATCGTGCTGTCCACGGCCGAAAACCCAACGTTTCGCATGGCGTCGGCGATTTCACCGCTATTGAACATCAAATCCTGTCCCGAAAACATCCATGACATGCAGCTCAATACAAATGCCTCCGGCCGGGTACGCTCATGCGTGGCGCCATCGGCCAGACTGACGAATACGCCCCCCGGTTTGAGGGCGCGATAAATCTTTTTGATCATGGTCTCCAGGTCAAAGCGAGCAAAATTGAGCGTTGCGCTGGCCCAGATCAGATCATAATCCTCACCGATGGGATCGTTGAGGTAATCACCGGCCATGGTCGTTACCCGATCGGCCATCTCATACTCGGTGATGAATTCCTCGGCCACCTTGGTTACCGCCGGTTGATCAAAAACAACCCCTCTCATGCTGGGATGTTCGGCCACGATGGCAATGCAGTGTAGCCCCGGTCCGCCACCCAGATCCAACATTTTCTCAAAGGATTCAAAACCATCGATTTGGGCGACCCTGGCGGCCATTTTTTGAGCGGTCCCCCCCCGTTCGTAGTTGGCCATGGACCGGGCATAGGCTTCCCAGATGGCTTCACCCCCCAAATCGGATGGCGCGTCACGGGGACCAAAGCGCACCGTATGCCCCATATCCGCCAGAACACCGGCGGACATTTTATCCATGATGGAAAACATCTGGCCTTGGTAGGCCGGGCTCTGACTGTGCAGGGCCGCTTGCGTGTCCGGACGGTTGTGGTAACAGCCATCTTTTTTATCCAGCAGCTTCAATGCCGTCAGACCATCCAGCAAAAACCGCGTGTACATGGGGTGGGTGCCTATCTGAGCGGCCACCGACTGGCTGGATTGCGGCGTTGCCAGGTAATCGAAAATGTTCAATTCAATGGCGGTAAGGAGCAATTTCGTTTTGGTGCGACCATTGATGATGTCATAGAGTGTATCCATTCGAATATCTAAATCAGGTAATTTTTGCATACGGAGTCTCCTTATTAAATTCTCTGTATTATTTATCCCATGTTTGCCTGCATGGTTTTAAAATCGGCAAGTCACCTGCAGCCCAACCGCTCCCGGATCGCTGTAAACGGCGTAATAACCGCTCCAAAAGCCAAAAGAATCGTATTGCTCGTCGAAAACATTTTTGCCATAGAGGTAGACATCAAAATGCGCTGTTTCATATCCGATCTTGGCATTGACGATTTGGTAGGCATCCCGTTTGTATTCGTTGGCCTTGTCAAAGTACATCTCTCCGTAGCCGATCAGATCGGCCCTGGCATATAAGCCATTGCAAAAACGGTACTGGGCGCCAATGCTAAAGGTGTACTCCGGGGCGTAGGGATTTTTATTCCCTGCATAATCCCCCATCACATCTTTGAATTCATCGAATTCAATATCGATGTATCCAAAGCCGCCAATCAGGCTAAGCCCATCGGTGACGCGGGTGGTCATCTCCAGCTCGATCCCCTTGCCGGTTGCTTCGGCTGCGTTGGTCAAATAGGTTTCAGCCGGTGCAACAGACTCGGTCACCTGCATGCCGGAAATATCCATCAAATAAGCGCAAGCATTGACAACCAACCGGTTGTCAAACAGCGTGCTTTTCGCGCCGATTTCATATGACCACAAGTCCTCTTCATCAAAGCTGTAGTATTGCGGATCCGAGGCAATAAAATTAAATCCGCCGGAACGATACCCCTTGGAGGCACTGACGTAGGTCATCATTGCCGGTGAGAAACTATATTTCAGGGCAAGCTTGGGAGTAATCGCATCCCATGAATCATCGATTTTCTTTCCGCTGATATGATCTTCAAACGTTTGCTCTTCCGTCTCATAGCGCAAGCCGCCAACCAGGCTGAACCGCTGAGACAGCGGATACGTCAGGTTGGTAAAAACAGCGTATGCCGTCCCGTCAATCTCCCTGTCCTTGACACCCGCCATGCTGGGATAGTCTGAGAAGGTTTCAGTATGGATATCTTTGAGATCCTTATCAGCATAGATTCCCGTAAGCCACTTCAGGCTACCATTGTCATAGTCCAGGCGCAGTTCCTGGGACAATTTACTGTATTGACTATCCTTATCGGTATGCATCAATGTTGCCGGGCTAAAATCCCAATCATTGGCAAGCTTGTCATCCTGGACGCTTCGCGCCGTGACCGACGTCAGTTGAAACGACCCGTTGACCTCATAATCGATTTTAAGGGATTGGAATTGGGATGCGCTATTGTTCTCACTTTTAAAATTGGAAGATACCTTGCGATACTCAGCAGCAGGCATCCCGAAAGCGGCCGCCCCGGTTTCTCCCAGATTCATCTTTACCCCACCCTCGTCGTATTGGATTTTTGATGCAACAAGAGAGATGTCCCACGGATCCGTCGGTGTCCACCTCAAATGGGCCCTGCCGAACCAGTGCTTTCTATCATCAAAGGGTTCGCCGGTTGTCGTGTTCTCGATAAACCCGTCTTTTTGGTGGAATTTACCTGCAATGCCGATAAAAAGCTTGTCTGCGAGGATAGGGCCGCTAAGGTTTGCGGTATAGGTCTGCGCCAAGCCGTCACCGGTCTCCTTGGAGAGCAGCTTGCCTACATCGGCGGACACTCTGGTCCGGAAATCGTTGTCCGGCTGCCGGGTAATGATATTAATCGCCCCGGTTTCCGTGTTTTTGCCATACAAGGTCCCCTGGGGCCCTCTGAGTACCTCTACGCGTTCAACATCGAGAAATGAATCCTCAAATCCAATATTTGACAGGACCGGGACACCGTCTACAAAAAGTCCGGCAGATACCGTCAGCGTCTCAAGGGGGGCCTGAATCCCTCGCATGGACGGTGAATACATGCCAGGGCCGCCATTGCAAAAAATCATGAAATTGGGGACAAAATCGGCAAGGTCAGTCACGGACTCAATTTTCCTGTCCTCAACCCCTTGCGCCGTGAATGCGGTGATCCCCATGGGTACGTCCTGAACATTTTCCTCTGTTTTCTGTGCCGTGACTGTCATGGGCTCCAGAAAATCTGACGTTTCAGACTCATTTTGGGGTGTTTGTCCGGCGATGACCGGCGGGATGGCTGAAAACAGCAGAATAACCGCGCATAGCAAAATCAATGGTTTTAAAAACATTTTCATCATGCTTCCCTTCTTCGCATCAAGGCTTTTTGATCTGACGGACCCAACCACGCATACTCCGGCCAACCGAGAGCACTTCAAATTGCCAAGGCTGCAGATTATAGTATATATGCTGGACCGGTGCTGGTAACTGACGCTCTTTTATTAGCCCGATCGTCTTTTTTAATGAGAATTTTTACTGGGCAGGTAACCAAAATATTTTTTAAAGGCCTTGGTAAAGTAGCTGGGGCTGGAATAGCCCACCATAAAGGCGGCTTCAGTGACGTTCATGCGTCCGTCGGAAAGAAAGGCCATGGCCGTTTCAAGACGCCGGTTGCGCAGGTATTCAAAGGGGGTGATACCGTAAACCATACGGAAACAGCGGTGCAGTTTGCTTCGGCACATTCCAACCGATCGGGCCAGTTGATTCAGATCGGGCCTGTTTTCCAGATCACCGGCCAGCAGACGCGCGGCTTCCCGGACACGATTCATGTCCGAGGAAGGCAGTGGCCTGGTGTTGGGGTTCAGGCTCTCAATGGCTTCGATTTGATCGATTTTATGGGCCATCAGTTCCAGGACCTTGCTTTCAAGAAAGAGGCGCCGGGCCAGTCCCTGGTACGGACAATTGAGTATCTGGAACACTGTGGTGCGCATGGCCGGTGTAATTTGGCCTTCATGGCGGGATATCCCGGCTGACAGATTCTCAAGCTGTGACGGCAGGACATCCATCTCCGCTTCGACAAAGGAGCAAAACCGCTCCAGATCCATCAGGATCGTAACGCGCAAGAACCGTTCCGTCCCGATGGTTTCAATCAGACCGGCCATGTTCGGAAAACAGTTGAAAACGGCATGACCCGGCTTGACCACCTTTTCCTCTTTTTGGCCCGCCGGCTGTATGCGACTGCAGCCCGATAGGCAGAAGCCAAATCCAAGGGGCGCCAGGGGAGGAACATACTCCAGGACGATGGGTCGTCGAAGGGTATAATCCATCGTGATCAATTGCATCCCGGATTTAAGACGGACGCTTTGAATGTGCCCCTTTCCTATGGACGGGGAAAGGGTGATCCGTTCATTTTTGGTTATATCCGTTAGGACTTGAAGCGATAGAGATATTTTTTTCATTTCAACCGTTTCCTGAAAGCTAGGCCGGGTAGTCCATCAACCGTTCAAAGTCATTTCCTCCCTCAGAAATCAGTTGCTTGAGATCAAAATAAAAATCCCCGCTTCCACAATACAATGGAAACGGGGATTCCGTGTTCAATCCCTGACGGCGCAACGACAGGCCGAATTGACTCCTTACCCGGGAGCGATGACAAGCCCATCCGCAGGCAGGTCTTCTGGCTTCACATCCATCCCGGCGGCCTTCCCGTTCGAGCATTGCCGAACAGTGACACGCATTGCCAGGATGCCCGCTTTGAACCAGTCAAAGCATATGTGTTACAGCGGCGGGTCCGCTCCCGACTTTAACGGGATTCCCTCATAGGTCCTTGCGAACGCCTGCGAATTAACAAACGATGTTGTTTAAAACATCTCAGATTGTGCCATGTCAATCGTTTTCCTAAACTGGGCGATTGTCGAGCTTAGGTTTTTATTGCCTGGCAATATCCAGTTCCATGGGCATCATGGGCGTTTCTGCAATCGTACGCGCTATGGTTCTTTTTGATGAAGGAACCCCGCTGCCCGTGGGAGCCTATCAATTAACCAGATTCCCTTTCATTTTCCAACTGCGGGCGGTTATCCGCTTCGTCCATAATCGATGATAGACGCCTTGTTTTTCCAGCAACGCCTCGTGCCTGCCGCGTTCAACAATTTCTCCCTTGTCAATGACGAGAATCTGGTCCGCATGCCGGATGGTGGACAATCGGTGGGCAATGACGATCAGGGTTTTGTTGTTGACAAGCGCCCCGATGGCTGCCTGAATGTATTTTTCGTTATCCGGGTCGATGCTGGCCGTGGCCTCATCCAGCAGCACAATGGGCGCATCCTTGAGGATGGCCCTGGCGATGGAAATTCTTTGCTTTTCACCGCCGGAAAGAGAGCTTCCCGCTTCGGTGACCAGGGTGTCATACCCCTGGGGCAAGGCGCTGATAAAATCATGACATCTTGCCGCGCGGGCCGCAGCCATGATTTCTTCGTCGGTGGCATCGGGTTTACCGAATCTGATATTGTTTTTAATGGTGTCATGGAACAGATAGACCCGCTGAAACACCATGCTGATATTCTCCAGCAGACAATCGGTGGTCATTTGCCTGATGTCCGTGTCGCCGATAGTAACCGCGCCCTCGTTTACGTCCCAGAACCTGACAATGAGATTGGCAATGGTTGTTTTGCCGGAACCCGATTGCCCCACAAGTGCGGTCATGGTGCCGGGCCTGGCGGTGAAACTGATATTTTTCAACACCGTTTTGTCATCGTAGGCAAAGCTGACGTCCTGGAATCCAATCTCGTGATTGTCGATGATAATATCCCGGCCATCCCTCCCCATGATGGGTTGATTTTTCAACGCCTCATAACGATTGAGGCCTGCTTCTCCCACTGCAAAGGTAGGAATGGCGCCGCCCAGATTCATGGCCGGCAAAAACACGTAAAAGGCAAAGATCACAAAAACCAGCGTAAACTCAATGCCAAGCGTTCCGTCTTTGTAAAATACAAGGCTGGTCCATAGGATCAACGCTGTGGCCACAAGAAAGCCCGCCTTGTAGACAAAACCAGGCGGGATATAGCGTTTTTCAAACCGGATGCTGCCCGCTTTGGTATCTCGGATGGCTTTTTTGGCGGTCTTGGCTCTCTTCCCCGCAATATTGAACGCCTTGATGACCGAAATCCCCATGGCGTATTCCAGGATGGCCTCGGTGAGCTTGCCCTGCTGTTCCTGCCTGAGGGCCGACTCCTCCCGGCAGATCTTTTCTATCCACCCGGCAAGCCCTATGGACACACCCGACACAATGATGGCAATGGCACCGATGCGAACATCGGCCACGGACAGCATCACACAGCCGATCAGGGTCATGGCAACGGCGGTGACCATGATATCCAGATCCCGTATGGCCCTTTCCTCAATAAAGGTGAGATCGGTCGAGATGATCGCGGCGACCCGGCCCAGATTCCCCCGGGTAAAAAATCCCATGGCAAAATACCGGAACCGGTCGCCGATACCAAGCCGCTGCCTTTCGCAGGCATCGTAGGTCGCCAGAAACATGAGATGATCAATCAACCAGGCGAGCAGTATCCTGATGAGAACCGCCGACAGCATGACCACAAACACCAGGAGAATGTCGCTTTCAGTCAGCGTGTCATTGGCCAGTTTTGTAAAGGCATAAAGAAGCATGGCCACCGGCACATTGGCAAACAGGCTTTCAAAAAAGGCCAAAAAGATTCCCCGCTGAACCCGTTTCCGATGCCGGCCCAAGAAGGCCATGATGCGTTTGTAATAGGCAATCATCTGGTGCCTCCTCCCACGTTGATACTCCACCCGGCAACTTTTTCATGGGCCTGCCACAGCCGCCTGTAAATCTGGCTTGACTGCATCAGCTCCCGATGGGTGCCTGCCTGGTGCACCTTGCCGCCATCGAGCACCACAATCTGGTCCGCATGCACAATGGTGGACAGACGATGGGCAATGACAATCACGGTTTTGCCAAAAATCAACTCCCCCAGGGCATCCTGGAGCTTGTCCTCGTTTTCGGGGTCGGTGAAGGAGGTTGCCTCGTCCAGAATGATAATCGGCGCGTTTTTGATGATGGCCCGGGCAATGGTGATTCGTTGCCGCTCCCCGCCGGACAGGGTCGAGCCGGACGCCCTGACAACAGTATCGTATCCGCCGGGTGTCTGCATGATGAAATCATGGCAGCAGGCGGCTTTGGCGGCCTTGACAATTTCTTCCTGGGTGGCGTCGGGCTTGCCGATGCGGATGTTCTCCTTGATGGACATGCGGAACAGAAAATTGTCCTGGGACACATAGCTGATGCACTGCATCAGATGATCAACGGGAATATCCCGGACAGAGATCCCGCCGATTTTGATATCCCCGCTGTGATAGTCCCAAAAGCGAACCAGAAGCCTTGCCAGGGTGGTTTTGCCTGCGCCGGATTCACCCACGAGCGCACTCAAGGTATTTTCAGCAAAAGACAGCTGAATATCTTCCAATACATTCTTGTCCGTGTAGGCAAAACACAAATCCGATATGTCAATATCAAAGCGTTTCGGCATCTGAGGATGACCACTGGTGCACAGTTCTTCCTCCTGGAGAATGGCCAGAAGATGGGCGGATTTCTCACGTAGCACGGCAACGGCGGGTGCAAAAGCCATCAACCGCAGAAGCGGGCCGCCCATGGAGAGGGCCAGCATGATCGAAAGGACCAGCTTGCCGATGGCCAGTTCCCCGGCCATATGGAGGTACAACCCCGCGGGCAAGGCAAAAAGAAGCGGAGAGGTCATCACCACCTTGTAAATGGCCGTGTATTTCCATGAGGACTTGGCCCAGTCGGCGGTGTAGGTTTTGAAATCCGTGACAGAATCGCTGTACTTTTTATAGGATGTGGCGGTTTGGTTAAAAACCTTGATGACCTCCATGCCGTTGATATAGTCAACGATATTGTCATTCATGTTTTTTGAGGCCGCATAATAGGCCTTCAGTTTTTTTACACCCTGAAGCATGACGAGCAAAAAGGCGGTCATCCCGATAAGCATCACGCCCAGTGTTGCCAGGGCCATTTTAAAGCTGATGACAAAAAGCGTGATCATGGCGACAACCAGCGTGGCAATATTGCCGATGCCCTCGGGTATCATGTGCGCCAAAAGCAGTTCCATTTCCTCGACATTGTCGACAAAATTCTTTTTGATTTCCCCATGCCCCCTTTTCCGGACATTTCCCATGGGCATTTTCAAAAGCTTTTCCGCAAGGGCCGCTCTCAAGTTGGCCAGGATGCTGTAGGCCACAAAATGGGAGTGATCCAGCCCCAGATACTCAAGGCCGGTTTTTACGAGCAAAAAAACAAGAACAAGTGCTGCCACGGTAACCATATAGCCTGTGGGTAAAGGGGCGTTGGCAAATAGTCTCGTAAAGATATGGGCAACCACAAGATAGGCCGCCATATTTGCCACGCCGCTGAGCAATAGCTCGCATACGGAGACAATCAGTCTGCCCCGGTAAGGGGCGGCAAAATCCAGTATCCCGTTCGGTTTTCGTATTGCTTCTTGCATAATCATCCCTTGGCTGTTTCTTTCATCGGGTATGGGCATCTCAGTTCCGCCACCGCCATTGGGCATTTAAAACCGCCAGTTCACTTGCAGACCAACCTCTCCCGGATCGCTGTAGATCGTGTAAAATCCGCCCCAATAACCATAGGAATTGTATTCCTCGTCAAAAACGTTTTTACCATAGAGATAGACATCGAAGCGTTCGGTTTCGTAGCCGATTTTGGCATTGACGAGTTGATAGGCATCCCGTGAATACTCATTTGCCCGGTCGAAATACATCTTGCCATAGCCGATCAAGTCCGCTCTGAAGTATAAGCCGATAGAATTCCGGTATTGCGCACCGATGGTATAGGTATAGTCCGGCGTATAGGTATTCCGATTGCCCTCGTAATTACCCAGCTCATCGGAGAAGTCATCGAATTCCAAATCCGTATACCCAAAACTGCCCATGAGGCTCAGTCCTTCGGTTACCCTGACCACTGCATCCACCTCAACCCCCTTCCCCGTGGCCTTTGCGGCATTGGTCAGGTAAGATAGGGTTGGCGAGACGGCATCATTGACCTGCATATCGCTGATGTCCATATAATAAACCGCGCCGTTGAGAATGATTCGGTTGTCCAGCAACATGTTTTTGATTCCGATTTCATAGGACCACAACTCCTCTTCATCATAGCTGTAGTATGGAGAATCGTTTGGTGCCGACGCGTTGAATCCACCGGAACGATACCCTTTTGACGCGCTTGCATAGGTCAGGATCTCGGGGGCAAAATGGTATTCCACGCCTATTTTGGGTGTAACGGCATCCCAGGAATCGTCGAATTGTCTATCGTCGAGATTATCTTCAAATTCCTGATCCTGCTGTTCATAGCGCAAGCCGGCAATCAAATTGAGGTGCCGGGTCAGTCCATAGGTAACATTGGCAAAGGCGGCGTAGGTGTCCCCTTCAATATCCCTGTCGGTGACACTGGCTATGCTTGGATAATCCGATTTGATCTCGGTTTTCAGATTTTTATAGTCATTGTCATAATAAAGGCCGAACAGCCCTTTTAATTGCGTCGAGGCATAGTTCAGCCTCAGCTCCTGGGCCATGGCCTTTAATTCATGATCTTTTACGACATGGGATAGCGTCTGGCTGGTGAAATCTAAATCGCCATCGGCTTTATCATTGTACGCTCTTCTTGTGGTAATCGACGTCAATGTAAACGAGTTGTTGATATCATATTTAATTTTTAGCGCTTGCGAATTTTCACGTGGTGTGAGCGTTCCATCAAGATTGGATTCAACTTTGCGATCCCCAGGAATGGAAACCCCGTACATGGCCGCGCCGTATTCCCCCAAACTCATATTTATCGATCCGTCGTCATGTTCAAGCATCGTAGCAATCAATGAGATATCCAGTTGATCCATCGGTGTCCATCGAAGATGGGCCTTACCCGACCAGTGTTCTCTGTCATCGGCGGTATCGCCGGCGGTTATGTTCTCGATATATCCATCGCGTTGATAAAATTGCCCGGCCAGGCCCAGAAAGAGTCTATCCTTTTGTATCGGGCCACACACATTGAACGAGATGTCTTTTTTTAGCTTATCCCCGGCTTCAGCGGATAGCATCCGACCCAATTCACCGCTGACTCTCCCCTGGAACTGGTTGTCAGGCTGTGCGGTGATAATATTGACGACACCGGCTTCCGTGTTTTTACCATACAGGGTGCCCTGCGGTCCCCTGAGAACTTCTATGCGCGCTATATCGAGCAGTGCATCTTCATATCCGAATGCCGACAAAACCGGTACGCCGTCGATGAAAAGCCCGACCGACGTCGTATAGGAGAGAAACGGTGCATGAATCCCCCGCATGGATGGTGTATTGATGCCCGGTCCACCTTCATTGAACACCATAAAATTGGGCACGAAATCCGCAATTTCGCTGATTGATTGGATTTTCCTGTCCTCGATGTCCTGCTCGCCGAACACGGATATGCTCATCGGCACGTCCTGAACGTTTTCCTCCTGCTTCTGGGCCGTAACCGTCATCGTTTCCAAACTGACATCCGTTTGCTCCCCGGCAATACCCGATGTCGCAATACAGCAAACCAGCAAAAGTCCTCCCATTATCCAGCCACTCAGATTTTTCATCCCCCCTCCTGTTCCTTGCCCATGCAATGAAATGGGCCCAGACCACAAAGGCTTGCCGAGCCGGTGGTCAATTAGCGTGACAACCCCGTGCTCTTACACCGGAAAGGGTTTGGTCTGCGAATCCCATTTGATTTTTTATTTGTCCGAAATGAATGATAAAAAGGGAATTGAAAATTCAGATGTTTACTAAGCATTAACAATGCACTGATGAGGATTCATGCCGAATTGATTGCGAAACGCCCTGGAAAAGGAGGACAGGCTGTTGTATCCCACCTCAAAGGCCGCCTCCGTGACGTTCACCTGACGGGATTCCAGCAGCTGCTTTGCCTGCTGCATTCTTATCTTTCTCAGATACCCAAAAGCGGTGGTATCGAACACTTGATGAAACCCACGGTTCATTTTGGCGTGTGACATTCCAACGGATCGGGCAAGGTCAAACAGCGTTGGCGGGTTTTGCATATCTTCGGCTAAAAGCGATGCAGCCTGATGGATCTTTTCGATGTCCACCAAGGTGCTACCACCGACATCCAGAGGCGTCTGTGAGCGCCGGTCAATCTGCTTCAACCGGCAGGCAATCAATTCCAGCGTTCTGCTCTCGAGAAACAGCCGGCGGGTAGGCCCGGTGAGCGGGCAGCGCAGGATGGATTCGACGGCAGTGTGGATTTCCGGTGTAATGGCGCCGGGTTGATAATACCAGGAGTCCCTGGATCCATCCGCAATTGATCTGAATGCGCTCGGAAAATGTTCACAATCGCCCCCCACAAGCGTGTTAAACACGTTGGGCTCGATAATGATCGAAAAAGAAATTCTACGCGTATCCTCGCCATCCACGACGGTGCCGGACTGGCAAGGAAAATAAAACAGCGGGCACTCACCTCCACATGTTGTCACGGACCGGTCCATTCCCACACAACGGCCTTGCATTCGACCGGAAACGCAAAATCCGAATCCAAACCCGGGCCGATTGCAGGTGACCTGCCACACACAATCCTGTTTCACCTGATAGTCAGCGATAAACAGACAAAATCCCGGACGGAATTCTATTTGTTTGATGATGCCTGTACCGATCATCTCCGGTAATTGCCAGCATGCTTCCCCAGACCCCGTAAAATCGGACCAAACACCGCCGGACAGATCCATTTCATATCCGTTTATCGCTTTTATGGTAATTTGGTGCATAATAACATGTCCTCAAAATAAAAATCCCCGCTTCCACAGTGGAAACGGGGATTCCGTGTTCAATCCCTGACGGCACAACGACAGGCTGAATTGACTCCTTACCCGGGAGCGATTACAAGCCGATCCGCAGGCAGGTCTTCTGGCTTCACATCCATCCCGGCGGCCTTCCCATTCGAGCATTGCCGAACAGTGACACGCATTGCCAGGATGCCCGCTTTGAACCAGTCAAAGCATATGTGTTACAGCGGCGGGTCCGCTCCCGACTTTAACGGGATTCCCTCATAGGTCCTTGCGAACGCCTGCGAATTAACAAACGATGTTGTTTAAAGCATCTCAGATTGTACCATGTCAATCGTTTTCCTAAACTGGGCGTTTCAAATTTCTTCGAATTACAGACTGTGTAAATTTTATTGTGTATTTCGAAGTTTTTCCTCATAAATTTGAAACCCGTTGGGATTGCCGATCTTACCGCATCTACCGCGTTAGGTGGCTTCCCGCATAGGCGACTATAGCGGAAAGCCACCTGCCTTGTATCTGCGGCAAGCTCGACAATCGCCCAGCTTAGGTTTTTATTTCCTGGCAATATCCAGTTCCATGGGCATCATGGGGGTCTCGACCGTCGCGCTCTCCACGGATGCAAAACCGGCACGCTTCATCGCCTCGGCGATTTCACCGCTGTTGAACATGATATCCTGCCCCGAGAACATCCAGGCCATGCTTCCCAGGACATAGGCCGCAGGCTGGGTACGCTCTTGCGTGAGCCCATCCGCGTGGCTGACGAATACGCCGCCCGGTTTCAGGGCATGATGGATTTTCTCGATCATCGCGTCCAGTCCGGCACGCGCGAAATTGAGCGTCGCACTGGCCCAGATCAGATCGTAGCCTTCGCCAATCGGGTCGTTTAAATAATCACCGCCCATGGTCGTCACCCGATCCGCCATCTCGTACTCGGCGATGAATTCCTCGGCCACCTGGGTTACCGCCGGTTGATCAAAAATAACCCCTCTCATGTTGGGATGTTCGGCTACCATGGCCAGGCAGTAAAGCCCTGGCCCGCCCCCTAGATCCAGCATTTTCTCAAAAGATTCGAAGCCCTCAATCTGCGCGATCCTGGTGGCCATTTGTTGGGCCGCGCCACTCCGCTGGTAGTTGGCCATGGAGCGGGCATGGGCCGCCCAGATGGCTTCGTTGCCTAAATCGACTGGCTCATCTGAAGGCCCGGAGCGTAACCGCTGGCCGATATCCGCCATGATGGATGAGGACATCTGGTCCATCATGGAAAACATCTTGCCCAGGTAGGCCGGGCTCTGGCTGTGAAGCGTCACCTGCGTATCCGGGCAGTTGTGATAGCAACCATCTTTTTTAAACACCAGGTTCAATGCGGTGAGACCGTCGAGCAAAAAACGGGTGTACTCTGGATGCGTGTCCAATTTGTCGGCCACTGCCTCGGCGGATTGCGGCGTGGACAGGTAGTCAAATACTTTCAACTCAATGGCCGCAAGCAGTAATTGGGACTTGGTGTGGCCGTTGGCGATATCGAACAGTGAATCGATCTGCAAATTTAGTTCAGGTAGTTTCTTCATGATAATCCTTTCATTGTTGTTTAAAAACGACAGGTCACCTGCAACCCAACTTCTCCCGGATCGCTGTAGATGATATAGTATCCATCATAGTAGCCATAAGAATTGTATTCCTCGTCAAAGATGTTCTTGCCGTACAGGTAAACGTCAAGATGCTCGGTTTCGTATCCGATCCGGGCGTTGACGAGCTCATAGGCATCCCTTTTGTACTGGTTGGCCCGGTCCAGATACATCTCTCCGCAGCCGATCAGATCGGCCCTGGCATACAGGCCGCTTTGGAAACGGTACTGGACACCGATGTTGAAGGTGTATTCCGGGGCATAGGGATTCTTGTTACCGGTGTAATCCCCCAGGGCATCCTTGAAGTCGTCAAATTCAATATCGATGTAGCCCACACCGGCCATCATGCTCAGGCCAGAGGTAATGTTTGCCGTCATCTCCAGCTCGATGCCCTTGCCCGTGGCTTCCGCCGCATTGGTCAGGTACGACTCCATGGGGGTCACGGCCTCGGTCACCTGCATATCGGTGAGATCCATCAGGAAAACGCAGCCATTGATCATCAGCCGGTTGTCCCAGAACAGGTTTTTCGATCCGATTTCATAGGACCACAATTTCTCCTCATCGTAGGAATTGTATTGGGGATCCGAGGCAAACGTGTTGAACCCGCCCGACCGGTAGCCTTTGGACACACTCACATAGGTCATGGTGGATGGTGTCCAGTTGTATTCCAGGGCCAGTTTGGGAGAGATTTCATCCCAGGAATCATCGATGGTGGTATTGAGGATATGATTCTCGTATTCCTGGTCCTGGATCTCATAGCGTAGGCCGCCGATGATGCGAAGCGACTTGATCGGTGCATAGCTGATCTGGCCAAAGGCGGCGTAGGCCTCACCATTGAAATCACGACGCGTCGTGGATGCCATGGCCGGGAAATCGGAATCCGATGCGAAACTGAATTCATTGCGGTCGTTGTCATAATAAAAGCCCGCCAGCCACTGCAGGTTTTCGGACGATGAATCCACACGCAGCTCCTGGGATATCTTGGTGTAGGTGCTGTCCTTATCCGAATGCATCAGCGTCATCGGGCTGAAATCCCAGTCATTGGCCATTTCATCGTCGAAGACCCGCCTGGCGGTGATGGACGTTAGCGTCAGCGTATCGCTATAATCGTAGTTAATTTTCAGGGCCTGGGTATCCGTGCGAGCCTGGTTGCTCCCTTGAAAATTGGAAGCCACCTGACGGTCCGCAAATCCGGACAGCCCGTAGGCGGCGGCGCCAAATTCGGTCAAACTCATATTGACGGCATCGTCGTCATATTGAAGCATCGAAGCAATCAGGGAGACATCCACCCGGTCCGCCGGCGTCCAGCGCAGATGTGCCCGGCCAAACCAATGCTGCCTGTCATCGACGGTATCACCGGTGAGGGTGTTTTCCATGAAACCATCCTTCTGGTAGAACTTTCCGGCGATGCCCATAAAGAGTTTATCGGTTTTAAGGGGGCCGGAAAGATTGAGCGTGTAGGACTGTTTCAACCCGTCGCCGGTCTCAAAGGAAAGCAGTTTGCCCACATCGGCAGAGACTTTCGCCCGGAAGTCGTTATCCGGCTGCCGGGTGATGATGTTGATCGCCCCGGTTTCCGTGTTCTTGCCATAGAGCGTGCCCTGGGGTCCCCGCAGCACCTCTACCCGTTCGATGTCCAGAACGGTATCCTCGTAACCGGTGGAGGACAACACAGGCACCCCATCTACAAAAAGCCCGCTGGACACCGTCAGGGTTGTCGCGTTGGCATAGATGCCTCGCATGACCGGGGCGTTCATGCCTGAGGCCCCTTCATTATTGATCATGAAGTTGGGCACATAATGGGATAGTTCCCCGATCGATTCAATGTTGCGGTCCTCGATTTCCGTTTGGCTCATTACCGTGACACTCACCGGCACCTCCTGAATGTTTTCCTCCTGCTTCTGTGCCGTCACCGTTATTGTTTCGAGTTCAACGGCTTTGCGTGATCCCGTTTGCCTATCCGTTTCCTCAGCCAAAACAACACCAGCTCCAGCCGTCCAACTGATGATACCAAGCAGAAGCAAAACCCAAGTGAAACCGGCTTGAACCACCCCATCCAGTCCTTTTTTCATCACCGTTCTCCAATCCGCTCATGTTCAACCCATATGGCTCGATACTTTTATAAACCTAAGTTAATTTGAAGCTACTAACAAAGAAGCCCTATATCACTCCGATCGACTTTCCGGCTAACGCTCGATGAACATTTATTGACGCAAAATGAAAAAAGACAGGCTCTCAGAGGTCACCCCAATAGCGATAAAAATTTGAATCGTTAATGTCGGGAATTTTTTGTTGACATTGGCGTTTAGCTTATATACACAATCTGGTTATGAACGAGAACAACGTATCACCCCTTGCGATTGCTGAAAAATTTAGCCGTGTGGTCAAGTTGTGGCATAATTTGGAAAAGAAACCACAGAAATTTGGCACTGATGAAGATCTTTACAGTTCGGAAATACATCTGATTGAAACGATCGGAGAAAACAATAATTTCAGTGTTACCGATATTGCCAAGCAGTTGGGTGTGACCAAGGGAGCCGTGTCTCAAACACTTAAAAAGCTTGAAATAAAAGGTCTTACCGCTAAACATGTCGATCCGCATAATAGCTCAAGGGCCATTGTAGAACTGACATCCAAAGGGAAAATGGCATTTTATGCGCATGCGCATTGGCATGAACAAATGGACGGTGGATTCAAAACGTACATGAATAGCCTGACACAAGAACAAATGGATCTGATATATGAAGTGCTGTCCAATGTAGAAAATTTTTTAAACCTCAGGTTGTAATTTTTTTTGAAATTAGCGTATAGCATATAAACACTTAAAAAAGAGAGGTAAAATGAAAACAGCATTTTTCGGAAATAGAATGGACCGGATGCCGGACGTTGCTTTCAGGATGATGGCAGCCATATTCAAGGTAAGAGATAAATTCTTTACAGTGGACAACCTTCTTGATCAATTTGAGATTTATAAGGGCCAGACGGTTGTTGATTATGGTTGCGGGCCCGGTTCATATATCAAAAAAGCATCTCAACTGGTTGGCGATAACGGGCAGGTAATGGCCGTGGATATCCATGAACTTGCCATCAAGTCGGTTGAAAAACGAATTTCCAAGGAAAACCTCTTTAATGTAACTGGGCATGTGGCTAAAAACGGCGCATGTCCACTTGCAGATCGTACCGCAGATATCATCTACGCCTTGGATATGTTTCACATGGTAGGTGACCCGGGTTCATTTTTACAGGAATTGAATCGAATCTCAAAGCCATCCGGCTTTTTATTCATCGATAACGGCCATCAAACCAGAGATGAAGCCAAGGAGAAGATCATGGCTTCAAAAAAATGGGAAATAGTAGAAGATAATAAACGGTTTATGAAATGCCGGCCTATTGGATGAGCAGAAATTGCCTGTCTTAAATTTGACGGATTCGTGAAAAGTCCGAGATCTGCGCCTGCGATTCATCCTTTTAAGGCCAAGACCAAAAGCGTCATGGTCAGGCAGGCGCATAGTCTTCCCGTAATAAACAACAGCCATTTTCTCTTCATCTCAGTTCCTCTCATTCCAATGGATCAAATGCGGGTACCCTGCTCTGAAATACCAACTAATTTGACATGAAACCCAAATATCGATAGTTAAACGTCTCTGCTAACGCGCATATTTTGTTAACCAAGCTGAGCATTCCAAACTTTTGTTTTTATAAATTTAGAATGGGTAAACACGTATTTAACTTTGTGGTGATATGATCCTCGAGCGAAGACTTGACCGACACCGCTTATCCACCAGGCGTCATCTTACGATTGCGTTGATGGCCATCTTATTGGTGACGGGCTGTGCAGGTATGCGCGGATATCTGGAAAAATCGCTCCCACTGCCGGAATACCCGGAGGATGCGATTGAACAAAATGATTTTGTGGTCGCCGAAGACGTGGACGTAATTGGCCGTTTGGCGACAATCAAGCTGGAAAAGGAAGATACGTTGCCGGATATTGCGCGACACTTCAGCCTGGGCCTTGCCAACATCAGTGCGGCCAATCCGGGCGTCGATACATGGGTGCCTGAATCAAAAAGGCGGATCCTGTTGCCCCTGTACTTTATTTTGCCCGATACCCGGCGTCGCGGCATCGTGATCAACCTGGCCACCATGCGACTCTTTTATTTTCAAAAAAACGGCAACCCGATGGCCGTGTCGACCTACCCGGTTGGCGTCGGCACACAAGAGCGGCCCACTCCCATGGGTGAAATGATCATCACGCGCAAAAAGCACCGGCCGACCTGGTACGTTCCCACCTCGATTGCCGCGGACCATCGGAAAAAAGGCGACCCGCTGCCAGCCATGGTCCCCCCTGGGCCGTTGAATCCATTGGGGGAATATG
Organism: Desulfosarcina variabilis str. Montpellier; assembly: GCF_048565275.1. Lineage (NCBI taxonomy): Bacteria > Pseudomonadati > Thermodesulfobacteriota > Desulfobacteria > Desulfobacterales > Desulfosarcinaceae > Desulfosarcina > Desulfosarcina variabilis. Next base: position 7,189,610 of record NZ_CP159846.1, read on the forward strand.
CACTCTATTTGAGTGAGCCGACCTATCTGATCCATGGTACGAATAAACCGGCCAGTATCGGCCTCAGGGCAACCAATGGCTGCATCAGGCTCTACCCTAAAGATATCGAACGTCTTTTTGAAAAAACCCCGGTGAAGACACCGGTGCTGATCGTCAACCAGCCCTATCTTGTCGGTTGGCGTGACGGTGTCGTTTACCTGGAGGCCCATACGCCCTTTCAAGAATCAGGTACTGCCAACTGGAAAAGGGTCTATTCAAAATTGAAGAATATTGAACAGCAATCAGAAAGCCCTCTGGACTGGAAAAAGGTCAGGACGGTCGTACTCGAGGCTCGCGGCATTCCCGTGCCCGTATCCGTGAACCGTGATCGTGCCAGCATGGCTGCTGCGCAACCGATCAGACTCAGGCACCCGGAACAATTTTACGGCCAACCGGAAATACCGGCCTTCCATACGGGCGCCTGGTATGTTCTGGCAGCCAGCTTGCAGGAACAAACCGAGGCCCGGAGGCTGGCGGCCATCATTAACCACCAGGGGCCGCCCATTCCTGCCAGAGTGCTGTCCGAAGGCGATCGGCACCGTGTTCTGGCCGGCCCTTTCGATAACAGGCGTGCGGCCAAGGACGCCGCCAGACGTTTGAAAATCGATCTGGAACTGGATGCGGTTCTGTTTAAATAGTGCCCATCCAAAAATAGATAAACGCAAACAAGAGGAGGTGTTTCATTATGAAGAAAATGATTTCAGGGATTTGCATGATATCTGTGCTCGCGATTGGTATCGGGGGGTGCGCGACCCAAAAGGACCTCGAGGCGGTACAGGCCCGGGAAAAGGCGATTGCCGCGAAAGCGGATCAGGCGGCCCAGGATGCGGAGGCAGCCAAAATGGCCGCTGACGAGGCCATGGCAAAGGCGAACGCAGCCATGACGCGCGCTGAAGAGGCCGAACAGCGAGCCCTCGAAAGAGAGCGAATCGCAGCGGAAAAGGAAAGAATAGCTGAAGAAAAGGCCAGAAAAGCCGATGAAATGTTCCAGAAATCAATGATGAAGTAAATCGCATTCAAGGTCAGCTTTCAGCAATCAGCCGTTAGGCCTGTTTTTTTTGATGACATGGTGATACCTGGTTGAAGCCCATTCACGGCATTGTGGTTATCACGGCCACCGTAGGGGCAACCCCCAGTGGTTGCCCTTTACCCCTCCCATTGATTTTGTTAGCCGATCCACACAACAAGATGATGGCCCGGCTTCAAAACCAGGGCAGGCACAGGGGCCTGCCCCCACGACCTGGGTGACCGCATATTTACAAACATTTCAATATTTTATAATCGTCCGAGTTTTTAGCCTATTTTGACTATTAGGTGAGTCAGTATGGAATACTATAAATGCGGTTACCCTGGATCGGTTGCCCATGAAATACCGAAAGGAATATGCGGGCATCTTCGCCGCTTGATCCTCAGCATCATGATCATTACGATCCTTGCCGGCGGCTGCAGTCACATGGATGAAAAAGCGCTATCGCAGGAAGCCAATCATCTGTTCAACCAGGGAAACTACGACTCAGCCCTGGATAAATACGCGCAGATGATGCAGACCCATCCTGCGGTGACGGACCGCGTTCTCTTCGAAATGGGGGTCATCCATGCCTATCCCAACAACGCAGACAAAGACTACCAGAAAGCGCTTGACTGTTTTCAGAAAGTCGTCCACGATTACCCGGACAGCGACTACCGGCACGACAGCCAGATGATGGTTCTTCAAATTCATAATGTCAGCCTCAAGGATCAAAAAATCGCCGCCCAGCAAGCAGCGCTGGAGCGTTCCCGGAAAGCGTTGGAAAGCAAATCGGAGGAGGTCGCCAAACTGCGGAAAACGGTTACAGCGCTTGAAGAGAAAGTTTTCGCCGTCAGGATGGAACCCGCCGATAAAGTGTTGATCGAAAAGCAAGCACGGCGATTGACGCTGCTCTCAAAAGGCGAGGTGATCAAATCTTACGCCATTGCCCTGGGAGGCAACCCGGTTGGGAAGAAAGAGAGAGAGGGGGACAACAAAACCCCTGAAGGAATCTATTTTATAGATTCACGAAACCGGAAAAGTGGTTATCACCTGTCGCTTCACATTTCCTACCCCAACGAGCAGGACAAAAGGCGAGCCAGGAAGCTGGGTGTCCGTGCGGGCGGTAATATCATGATCCATGGCATTAAACGTTGCTATTCGTCGGTCGGTACTGCGCATGCCGAAATTGACTGGACCAAAGGTTGTATCGCAGTGACCAACCGGGAGATGGAGGAGATCTATAAGCTCGTGCCTAACGGCACACGCGTTGAGATCACACCGTAGACTAACCCACCTACATATTTGAAAAGACAAGTTCTTGACCGCCGCTGAGACGGTGGATTACCGGTACAAAATCACAGGCGGGGCAATTCTTGTAGGTATCTCCATGTATCACAGATGAACCCGTCCGATCGCGCACCCCAATATCTTGTATTTCCTTTACAATCTGATAAGCTATGCGTATTTATACTAAGCGATTACTGTTGATGCATGCCTCTTCTGACCGCTGACGATTACCGTTTTTAGTGAATCAAAATCGACTTTCGACTACCAACGCGATTGTGATAACATTTTATCTTTGCGATTAATGTAGGTATACAAAATCCATTCATGCCCCGATTATGGAAACGAGGAGACTGCCCAAAGGGCTATTCCCAAGGGCTGCACATTCCCTCTCATGAAACCACGCTAACAGGAAGGCTTATTCCTGGTGGTTGAAAAAAGTGATTTAAATGCTCCGCATTACGGAAGGTGAACGTATGGCCTACATCGATTGAGCTTCGCGCCGCAAGATGAAACGAGCATGCGAAAACAAAGGGGGGCGTCATCTCTATTAGTTTGAGGGGCAATGACATGCCATGAAGGCGTGACGAAGACAAAGGACCATTGGCCGTGACCGAAAGACAACGACTATATGCATTACAGGTCAACCAGTTATACAACAGATTACATGTAGGTATAATTGCCACCCTGCTCAATGCGCTCATTCTTGTTTTTATTCTAAGGGAACTGATCCCTTTGTCGGTATTAACCCTGTGGTTTTCAGCCCTTTTTTTCATATCATTTCTTAGGTGCCTGCTTTATTATCAATATAAACGATCATCACAAGCACCTGCTGATGTCGTCCGCTGGGAAATGTGGTTTTTGGCCGGCCTGGCCTTTTCCGGAATCTGTTGGGGCTCTGCCGGCATCTTCCTGTTTCCAATCGAATCCGTAACACATCAGATGTTTATCGCCTTTGTGCTGGGAGGGATGGCCGCCGGTACCGCGGGGACATATTCTGTAAGAATAATTACTTTTCCTGCCTTCAGTCTACCCACCTTATTGCCAATCATTATAAGGTTTTTCCTCATCGCAGACGACATCCATTTTGCTATGGGGGCAATGGTTTTGCTTTTCGGAATTCTGATGTATTTAAACGCAAAACGCATCAACTCAGTGACGATATCTTCACTAAAATTGCAGTTTGAAAATAAGGATCTTGTTAAACATCTATCCGTTGAAAAGGTGCGCGTTGAAAAACTCAATGAAGATTATTTATTTGAAATCAACGAGCGCAAACAGGCAGAGGATGCGCTTAAAAAAGCCCATAACGAATTGGAACGGCGGGTGAAGGAGCGCACTGCTGAATTATCAAACACCAATGAGCGACTTAAGCAAGAAATAGAAACGCGTAAGGGTAAAGAGCAAGCGCTTCGGGAAAGCGAAGAAAAGTATAGGGAACTCATCGACAACACCCCCGACCTTTTTTACCGCACAGATATGGAAGGAAGGATTACTTTTATATCTCCTTCTGTCCAAAAGTTATCCGGGTATACAATGAATGAAGCCATAGGGATGATGATGGCTAAAGAGGTTTATGCCTATTCTGAAGAGCGTGAAATCTTTCTGGCAAAACTTCTAAAAGATGGCTATGTTAAAAATTTTGAGGCGAAACTAAAGCGTAAGGATGGCACCATTTGGTGGGCATCCACGAATGCACATTGCTTAAAGGACAAAGCGGGCAACATACAGGGGGTGGAGGGAATTACAAGAGATGTTACGGACGTCAAGCGGACAGAGGAGAAGCTGCGCGAGACTCAAGAAAGGCTCTTTAGATCCAAGAAAATGGAATCGCTGGGTCTTCTGGCAGGCGGTGTGGCCCATGACTTGAACAACGTTCTGTCAGGAATTGTCAGTTATCCGGAATTACTTTTACTTGACTTACCTGAAGACAGTAAACTCAGAAAACCTATTGAGACTATTCAAGAATCCGGGTACAGGGCGAAGGCGATTGTCCAGGATCTGTTGACCGTTGCAAGAGGAGTTGCCACAACAAAAGAAGTACTGAACATAAATAATCTGGTTAGTGACTATTTGAATTCTCCTGAGTATAAAAAGCTCAAACAATATTATCCAACAGTTACAATCAAGACCATTATCGATTCCGATCTTTTCAATATAAGGGGTTCTGTTATTCATATCAGAAAGATATTGATGAACCTGGTCTCAAACGCCTTGGAAGCCGTTGAAGGGAGCGGCACTGTCACCATATCAACCATTAACCGTTATGTAGACAGACCTCTGAGGGGCTATGATAACGTTCGAATAGGTGAATATGCTGTTCTGACGGTATCAGACGATGGCACGGGAATAACATCATATGACTTAGAGAGGATTTTCGAGCCATTCTATACAAAAAGAGTAATGGGCAAGAGCGGCACTGGATTAGGTCTGGCCATCGTGTGGAATGTTGTACAAGATCATAAAGGTTACATAGACGTAAAAAGTGACGAGAACGGCACAACATTTGAGTTGTACTTTCCTATAACAAGAAATGAAATATCCGACGAAGATTTCTTCATACCCATTGAGAACTACAAAGGAAACGGAGAGACAATTCTTGTAATTGATGATGAAGAAAGCCAACGAGAGATATCATGTAATATATTGGATGGTCTTGGCTATAAAACTAAAACTGCCTCCAGCGGCGAGGAAGCCGTTGAATATTTGAAAGAAAATCGTGTAGATTTAGTTTTGCTTGATATGATTATGGATCCGGGCATTAATGGACGAGAGACTTACGAAAGGATAATAGAAATTCATCCTAATCAAAAGGCTATCATAGTCAGTGGATTCGTTGAAACAGACGAGGTGATAAAGACCCAAACATTGGGTGCAGGTCAACATATAGATAAACCATTTACATTAGAAAAGATAGGTTTTGCCATTAAAAAAGAATTGGAGAAATGATAACTGAAAAAAACCGAATTTTCACCTTTTGCTAATATTCTTGAAATACAAAATAGGCAGTCGCCATAAGGTAAATTAAAGCGGATGTTACTCTCTTTCAAAACCTCAGGGTAGCCTGAATCCCAAATGTGCGCGGCGCGCCAAGGATTCCCTTATCCACACCGCCCCTGCTGTTGGCAAACGTGTAATAGGTTTTATCGAATGCATTTTTCATGTAAAAGAAAATGCCAAATGTATCGATTTGGTACCCTATCCTTGCATTGGCAATCACATAATCGTCCTGGCTGTACAAATTATCCTCACCGAAATAACTCTTGCCGGTCCAGATCCCCTCAGCGCGCAGGAAAAGCCCCCATGGGCTGAGGTACTGCGCTGAGAGCCCGGCCTGATAGGCTGGCGCCAGGGGCACATGGTTGCCCACATAGGCTTGGGTTTCGTGTTCGGTGAATTCCGATTCGAGCAATCCGAAAGACCCGGTTATCTGCAGGCCTGTCAGCGGTCGCAGCATGGCCTCCAATTCGATGCCCCACAGCCTCGCCTCGGCGGCATTCTTATAGCTCATCTGCCAGCTCGCAGGATCGGTATACATGATCTGAATGTCGTCCACCATCGTGTAAAAACCGCAAAGGTTGGCAATGATCCGGTTGCCCAGCCAATCGGTTTTCACACCGGCTTCGTACGACCAGGAATACTCCGGGTCGAACATGGCGGCCTGTGGCGTGTCTCCGGTATGAGAAGAGAAGCCTCCGGCCTTGTAGCCCTTGGCCACGCTGGCATAGGTCATCGCCGAATCATTGATCCGGTAGTCGATCATGAACTTTGGAGAATAGGCGTCCCAGGTTGCCGAGGCTTCATAATCACTGATGACCGTACCATTGCTGTCATGTTCAAAGTCGGTCTCGCGTTCGTCGCGGTCATAACGCAGTCCCGCCGTTGCGGTCAGTCGATCGAAAAACGTATACCCGGCCTGTCCGAACAGAGAAAACGTTTGCGTTCCAATGGTTGACTGGGTTTTATCTTCGGCATAGACACCGGTCGGCGCCCCAGCCCCGCCGGTGTCATTGAAAACACTGTTTCTGTTATCCTCTTCCCCGTCCAGATAGAATCCGCCCAGCAGCCACTGGAGATTTTGTTTCTCGGCATTGGATGCCAGGCGGATTTCCTGCAACCCCTTACGGCTTTCCTGGCCGGCAACCATATACTTCAAGTTATCCCCACCCGAGGTATAATCCTTGCCGACAATGCTGTCATATTCACCGGATACACCAGCCGTAACGGCGGTCAAGTCAAACCACGGCGCATGATGCCGAATGGTCATGGAATAGATATTACCGGACACGTCCACATCTTCATCCAGGCCCATGTTCTCGATTTTGAACGGATCGTCATCCGTGCGCACCCACTCGCCATAGTCGGACGCATAGTCTTCACTGGCCACTGTTAAAAGGATCTCTGTCCGGTCCCCAGGGGTCCATCTGAGTTGAGCCCGGCTTGAGAGGCGGTCTTCCTCATGGGTATCGGTTCCAGCTTCTTCGATGTAGCTGTCGCGACTCTTGTACTTTCCGGCCAGCCCCACAAAAAGGTTGTCTTTGACCACCGGACCGCTGACCATCGCCTGATAGGCTTGCGATTCATAATTCCCATATTCCATAACGGCATTGGCCCTTGAGATGTTTCCGGGCTTGCGCGTAATAATGTTGACGACCCCGCCGGCAGCATTGAGTCCGTACAGGTTTCCCTGCGGTCCCCTTAAGACCTCGATACGTTCGGTTTCATAAATATCGTTGAACTTGGCCCATGAGGAAATACTCGCAGGCACGTCATCGATATAGATGCCAACCGCTTCCGAAGCGTTGATCAGGTTGTTCTGCCCCCGGATGCTGTAATATCCGCCAACCGCCCCCATGCTGTAGGTCGCAAAGTTGGGGACGTAAAGATGGACATCATCCAGGGAATCGATACCCGCATCCTCGATTTGCAAATCGCCCAGAACGGAGACACTGCCAGGCACATCCTGAACATTTTCTTCCTTCTTCTGCGCCGTGACGATCATCGTGTCCAACACGGCCGCATCCTTTTCTTCAGCAAAGATTGGAAACGCCACAAGACAAACCATCCATAGGCCGCATACCGCACCAAACCATTTTTTCATGAACGCCTCCCAATGTCCGATTGATCTATGTAGATGAAAGATGAAAATAGCGAGAATTGAGGCATATGGCTAACGCTGGCGTCTTTTTTATTGACGCTGGCGTCTCACTGGCTCCAGGATCGTTTTAGTAGTTCACCCGGTGCCAGCCCAAAGGTATTTTTAAAGGCTTTGGCAAAATAACTCAGATTGGCGTATCCCACACTCAATGCCGCCTCGGTAACGTTGACCTCACCCCCCTGCAACAGCTGCATTGCTGTCTGCAAACGCTTATTGCGCAAGTACTCAAACGGAGACAAGCCGTAAACAAGGCGAAAACAGCGGTGCAGTTTGCTCCGGCTCAGCCCGACGGACCGTGCCAGCAGATTCATATCAGGGGGATTTTCAAGGTTGTTGACCAAAACCTCGGCGGCATGATGCACGCATTCCTGATCCGACGATTTCAAGGCACCGTTTGAGGAACGCCCGTTGGGGTGGAGCTGTTCTATTTTATGCGCCAGCAGTTCCATGGCCTTGCTTTCCAGAAAAAGCTGCCCGGTCATTCCTGAGTAAGGGCAATGCAGAATCTGGTGCAAGACAGCCTGCATCAGCGGTGTGATGGTATCGATAACCCGGGTGTGGTGTTTTTGTTCCACACGGTTGAGGACGGGAGAAAACAGATCCTCCTCCCCTTTGCTTAAAATGGGCAGGAAATCATCGTCAATGATCAGATAAACTCTTAAAATGGAAGGGGTTCTGATTTTTTCAACCCGTTCAATGCTTTCGGGAAAGCATAAGAAGCCGCTTTCTCCCGCCTCCACAGTGAAAGGGGTGCGACAGCAGGTAACACGGCAGTCAAACCGTCCATTCAGACAGAATCCAAACCCGACAGACCGTTCACGCTGGGCACTGAAAAAAGCCGTCGGTTGATGGGGCTGCAAATCCACCACGATCAGCCGCAATCCTGAGGCAAAGGACCGGATATCGATCCCGCCACGACCAATGGCCGGCGGCAAATCGATTTTGAAGGTATCCGGCGTGGACGCCGGCTGGGGGTCGCCGAGTACGATTGTTTGCATTCTTATTCCACGGCCAGTCACGCTTTTTACATGCTGGTGGGCAGCCCGGACTCGAAGGCATAAATCCGGGCTGCCCGTTAACACCCGAATGCCGACGCTTTCAGGTGGTGGAGGGTGCAGGAAAAAATTTATGACCAGATTTGCACGGGGATGCACAAGGAGTCAAAAAAACCGTTGAATAACGGTCATCATCAATTATTCTTAAAGTAATCCTTGACCAATTTTTCAAATATTTGTTTGCGGTCTGGATCGTCGATTTGGGACAGTACTGTTTTTTTTAACAGCGTAAAGTCATTTAAATCGGTTGATGTATGCTGCTTCCATTGGTGCACGGCATCCTGAAAAACGATATTTGCAATGGGACCGATAACTTTGGCGAGACAGGTTTGCATGCCTTGCGTCACGTCATCCAAGGAAGCGCTGCCAATCAATGATGGCTCTTCCTTGGTCAGAATCTGTTGGTTTACCAAGCCTTGGGTATCCTTCAGGCTTAAATTCAGCTTCATGCTCAATAGCTCCAGATTAATAGTGGTTTCGCGAAGAAGAATGAAATAATGCTGAGACGCAGGTAAAAAATAATTGCCCCATCTTGCGTGTCCTTGAGCATTGTCTACAACGTTCCATCCGCCGGCACGGTTTTTCCAATATGCACCGGCGGATGCATCTTGTAGGCAAACGCAAATCCAGCGCAATCTATTGTATTTATTTTACCTGCACCCTATAGCAATGATGTGATGGATTTGGTCCAATCGGCGATTTCCCCACTGGCGTCCCCTGGATCGCCGTCGATCTTAAGACCGTCGGTCACCAGCTTGCCGCCCAGCTCCCCCATCTTCTCTTCCAGCATATCAACGGACCCACAAAAATGCTCATATGTGCTGTCCCCAGGGGCAAAGACGGCAAAGGGTTTCCCGTCCAGCTTAAGACCATTCAGCTTTTCGTAAAAGTCGGCAAAATCTTCCTGGAGTTCGATTTCATCGTCGCCGTAGGCCGGGCACCCCAGCAGAAGTAAATCGTGTTCGGCGGTCAGGTCGCCCACCTGTGCCTGGGTCACGTCTTTTACTTCTGCCTCGAACTCCAATTGTTCAAGTTCCGCCTTGACCATACCGGCCATGTCTTCGGTATTACCGGTGGTCGAACCATAGATGATCAATGCTTTTTTCATTATCCTGCCCTTTCATTTAATTTTATGTTGGCAATGATTGTACGATGGAAAGCTTCTGTGTATATTGTCGAGGCGGTCTTGCTGAAAACTTCCGCGTCTTATGGCAAATCAGCACCCGACTTCCGTTGGGAGCAATGGAGAACCCTTTTTTTCCCTTGAAATAGAGCCAGTCGCGCCTCATGGGGCGGCGTGTCATATGCGATCGGAACAAACTGACACCATCTTCAGTCACCTGGCGGATGTCAACGGTGCTGACGAATACCCGTTTCGCTTTGACATCCCGCCGGAGCAGTTTGATCAGCTCCCAGGCACACATCCCGTTGAAGTCACCATAAAGATGAAGATGCAGATTTCCCGCGCTATGACGGCATACGATTCGAAATCCCGGGTTCAATCCTATTCTCCTTTATTGTCCGACATGGGCGATTCAAATTCTGGTATGCATGAAAATTGGTAAGCATAGTAATACGGTAGGTCATTATTGCCTCCCAGAATTTGAATCGCCCAGTTTAGGTCCGAATAAAAAAGGCGCATGGACCACCACTTTTTCACCGGTGTCCAAGCGCCTTCACTGCCAATCGCTGGCGGTATTGCCCGATTGCCGTAAGACTGCCTTTTTTTTATTTTTAGATTCTACTTTTAATAGAAGTATCTATTTTATTAATTGTTAAATGTCAACCTTTTTTTGTGCACCCACCTCCGCTTTTCTGTTGACCCCAATGCTGCTTAAAAACTGCCTGACTCGTCATGCCAGACCTGATAAGCCTGCCCCGGGCTCGACCCGGGGGCATCCAGAACATATTGAAAAGACAGGATTGGAAGACATGGACAATCTTGTCTTTACCTTCCACGCCGTTCCCAACCGGTAGCTTTTCGGCTACGATACAACAAACGCATCCTATGGTATCCGTTCATTCGCCCACAGCGGCTGGGGAGCGACGATTCGCTACGACTTTGCCAAAGACAAGGGGCAGCCGATCACCATGTGCCGATTCGGCCCCACCTGCGAAACGCTTTTCGTTGCCAGGGGAACCATTGTGGGTGGCATTGGCTATGAGGATGTCAATTGCAGCGAAGGGGTCATTTTTCAGGTTGCGGATGCAGACACTTTTTTTGAGAAAATGAGCCTGGTGGGCAATCATATTCCACTGGTTTACGGCGACCACTTCGACCGGATCATTAAATTAGGCCATGTGTTGGGGCTGGACGTGTTGACTGTTTAGGTCTAAACGGTGGCGGCCTTGCGATTGACGGCCTTGTTCAACCCAGCCTCAATCAGATAGGAAAGCCCGCCGGCGGTGATCGCCAGGGCGCTCAGGTGCAGGGCGTGGCTTTGCCTGACATCGGCGGTGAGAAGAGTGGCGATGGTCGTCGCCAGGCTGGTGGCGGCGCCGTGCATCACACCGCGGCCCAGGGCCTGGGATACCGTCATTTTCCCCTGCCGCACGTGGACCAGGTTGCGGCCGAAGTTGTTCGCGCCGCCAATCACCGCGCCGACAAGCGCAGCAGTTACGGGTTCACTGATGGTCGGTGGAATGTTGAACGGCCGCCCCGCCGGCACAGCGGTTTGGTATTCCGCAGGCAAGGCAGCGGCAGGCGGGAGCAGCCGGGTTGGAATCGCCGGTGCGACGGGTTGATAGGGAACCGGCTGACCGGCAGGCGGTGTAGTATATCTCCAATCCATAGATACCTCACTATTGTCCATCCAGAAATGGCCAATTTGCCCGATATCGGCGTTGCGCGAAAAATTTAATCCTCGGAATATCAACTATATGCCTGTGGTTAAATTTTTCGGGCGCCTTGATCTCAACCAAATTTTCCTATTTCTGGACGGGCACTCACTAATGAAAACGCAACAATCTAATTCTATGCAGCTACCAGAATATGCTCTGCTTGCCCCGGTCGCAGATGAAGGTGCAGCCCGTCATTGGTGCTGATTACGACGGTCGCATGGGTGGCCAGGTTGAATATCTGAGCTGGTGCCACGGCATCCAGAAAAATGGTTTGCCCGACACGGATTTCTTTCTTCCCGAGCGCATCCAGGGAACGCGATCCACCAAGCAGCTTTTCCACAAAAAAGGGTTGCCCTTTGCCGGCCGAAACAAACTGCAGGTGGCGGTCACCAATACGCCCCCAGACCTTGGCGGCCATGCCTTCAGGGATGCGCACCGTCGCATTTTTACGGACGACAACCGTGTAATCCATGCGGGGCAATTGGCGAAGATAGACAATCTCCCCATCTTCTTTCAACCCTAGTGTATTCAGGGTATCGGCCAAATTGATAGAGCCGGTCGTGCCCTTGATATGACCGCGCTGTCCAGGTTTCATGTCCATCAGCGGCATACGGCGGCCATCATCAAGGTGCACGATCACGCGTGTTGCCATGCCCCCGCCCAGGACTACTTCTCCTTTTACACCGCGAACACGCACCGGGTGCACGAGTACCTCTTCATTTTCCCGAGCTACCGTATCACCCCGAAAAAGCCCCAGGCGGGATAACAATGCTTTTATCCCGGGTTCGGTAATGTTGGTGATGGTTAATAGGCGCTCAAACGGTGCCTGGTTCAATGGAATCGTCATAGTATATGGCTGTTGGGATGCTTCCAGTCGTCGTCCTCCCGATCAAGGCAGGCAAGGCGTGAGACCACCAAGGTAATTGGTCAACTCGCCAGGGTTGCCCCTGTGTGTTGCAACGTTGGAATTCCCCTCCATGGTGGTGGGGGCGCACTTTTTCACATACACGACCACGGCAATGCTTTGGTAAAAACCATGTTATCAAGACCATACATCATGTTGATAGAATCTTCAAATATTTTTTAACACTTCAAACATAACCGGTCGGATCAAGAAAAAATCATGAAAACTTCCGGAAAAGTATTTCCCTCCGGCTCGATGTGGTGGCGGTCGCTACTTTTTGGGGATCGACACCGTTTTCCCTCAATACATAAAGCTGCCTGAGCATGGCGATATGAAGCACACAGGGAATCAACACCCGATACGCCGGCCCCAATACGTCAAACAGGGTCCACAATGCGGCAATCCCCAGCCCCACGGCCCCGGCAAAAGCAGCTGACCAACGGGCCAGCGATGTGCCGGCCACAAAAGTAATCCCCCGCTGAAGCGATGCCCGGGCCACCGCACCAGCCACGATCAGCGACAATTGGTAGGAAACGATTCCACCGCCGGCGATGATGGCCGTCTGCAAAAGCGCCATTGGAAACTCTTTGGGCAGATCGTCGGCACTGGTTTCAGGCATGATCCCTTCGATCAAGCTCTTTTTTTCCTTATCGCTCATCTTCTCCCACGATTTTTCCAGAACCTTTACCAGGATCTGCTGTTCGATCTGGTCGATGGTATCGGTCTTGGCGGTCTTCACCTTCAGGCGCGAGGCCACCTTCAAAACGATATCCCGATAGGCGACACCCGTTCCCCCACGAATGATATTCAGAATCGTGTTTCCACCGTATTTTTGAATTTCACCGATGATCTCATCCACATACTTGGTATGGTCGGGGTGCCAACGCCGATATACCTGGGTGCTTTTCAATTGCGAGGAAACCCCGCCTTTTTGCGTGAGATATCCCACCAGATTATCCAGTTCTTCACTACTGCATTTTCTCAGCAAGGGAATCAGATCATGATCCGGTTCCCTGAGTTTGATCTCCGACATGCATGCCTCATTTCAATAAAGTTGCGATTCGCGTAGCCAACGATGCACAGACCTTCCCGCCCAACTCATTTTTTGCCGCAAACGATCCGGCGATCAAGGTCAACAGCCCACGTACGCCGGTTACCAGGGCCTGCCCCACCTCTGGTGAATCGAGTCCAATTTCCGACGCCACGTCAATACTGCGGTCCGCAGTTTTAATGAGGCTGGCGAACACGTCCCACTGCGCTTTAGTTAGCTGAATACCCTGTCGTCCCAAATCATAAAAAATCTCATCGGGATCCTTAATCAGCCCAACGACAAGATAGAGCTGAAAAAAAAACTGTTCCCTGGGATCGACGCCGGCTTCCCAACGCTTGACGGATGTGGCTGGGGCACCCACCATAGAACCGAATTGGGCCAGGGACAGACCATAGCGTGTTCTGATGGCAGCAATTTCCTTGCTGAGTTCTAGTTTCATGCAAGCCTTTCATAACTGCATCACAGTCGTATTAAAAATACAATACGCAGTAATCACGCTGAAATCAACCGGGATCCGCTTTAGAACGTTGGCATCGCCCAACCTTTTTGTGGAATCGGCAGGCGTCTATGGTATCCTCACTAGGATGGCGCCCGCCGATTACGCGGTTAAGCTACATTGTTGGCTCGGCCCAATTCCATCAAGCCTTCTCCGCTTTTTTTTCGCCTTCTTTTTTCCCGGATTTTTTTCCAGCCTTGTAGACCAGGTAACCTGCGGTTCCCAGAACAATCCACCCCAATGGGGTCACAAGCAATGGTAAATGCATACAATCACCTCCTTTTGTTATTGATCTCGTCCCACCGTTACGGCGCTTGCGGGGCAACCCGTCATGATGCCACCAAGCCGGCTAGACGTTTTCCTGTGTTTCCTCTTCCTTGCTGGAAAACTCTTCACGCACGGCGGCGGCGGCTTTCTTGGTGGCCGATTTCAACTGTCCGGCCTTTTCAGCAGCAACCTCCTTGAATTTTTTGGCGCTTCCGCTTTTGGCCACCAATCCGCCAACGACGCAACCGGCAGCAAAACTGAGAATCGCTCTAAGCATGGTATCACCTCCTGATTTGGGATGTTGTGCAATTTATTCTTTACAGTGTTACGATATCATAACACTTATATAAATATTTGCCACTTTGGTGTCAAGCTTTTTATTTGCGATTGGTTGGCGGTTGCCGGTTCTCAGTTATCGTTTATCAGTAACGCAAGTGCGGGAGGATAGATGAGTAAGAGGTGAAAGCGGGAAAGGCGGGAAATGGTGAACTGTAAACTGTAAACTGTAAAGGATCCTTACAATCCAACACCCCAGAGACCGAAGACGGTGACGGGGAGATGGGGTGATGGGGTGATGGGGTGAGGCGGTGATCGGTTGTCGGTGAGCGGTTCTCGGTGATGGGTGAATGGAGAATGGAGATCGGTCAGCAAAAGGCACAGGTCGAAAAGTGCTGCCAATGAGAAGAACGAGGGGTATGGAAATCCTTCCGGTGATCTTCAAGCCGCTCACGGCGGAAGGATTTCGTCTATTCCAGGAAAATGTCAATCAAGGAGGAGCCGAATTCAAACACTTTTCAAGCTATGGTTTTTCTATGCCTTAATGGGCCTGTTCACCTTCGTTTTGAAACTGCTCAAATCCTTGTCGGGTTGATAATAGGTAACCAGGATATGCTTTGCCTGCCCCGGCCTGAGATGAAGGTGCAACCCGTCATTGGTGCTGATCACGACAGACGCCTTGGCGGCCATTTTGAAGATTTGTGCCGGGGCCACCGCTTGGAGGTAAATGGTATGCCCCGGGACAATCCCCTTTTCCTTGCATGACGCCTGGGAATGCAATCCACCAAGGATTTTTTCCACGTAAAACGGTTGTCCCTTGCCGGATGAGACGAACTGAAGATGACGGTCACCGACGCGCCCCCAAATCTTGGCGGCAATGCCTTCCTGAATACGCACTTTCTTGTCCTTGCCAACCAAGACCGTGTAATCCATGGGCGGTAGTTGCCGAAGATAGACAATCTCCCCGTCTTCGCGCAACCCCAACGTGGTCAGGACATCAGTTAATTTGGCCGAGCAGATGGTCCCCTCGATGTGACCGCGTTGTCCGGCGTGCATATCCGTCAGCGGCATCCGCCGCCCATCGTCCAGGTGCACAATCACGCGCGATGCCATGCCCCCGCCCAGGACGACTTCCCCTTTGCCACCCCGCACACGCACCGGATGCATCATTACCTCTTCGTCTTCCCGAACGACCTCCGCATTTCCAGGGAAAAAACCCAATCGTGAGAGCAAGGCTTCCAGCCCGGGTTCGGTGATGTCGCTTATGGCAAGTGCATGGTCAAACGGAGCCTGGTCCAATGGAATCGTCATGACATATGGTTGTATAGATGGTTTCAGTCTTCGTCCTCCCGCTTTTGTATTATTGGGGCTGCCTTTTCTCATAAACGGCGCCGCATTTGCTGAAATCAATAATGTTAGAATATATATCATTGGATTAGAAGATTCAAATATTTTTTTAATCTTCAAACACAAAGAATCTTTGTAGGTTGGGTTGGACTTAAGCGAGACCCAACACAGACGGGGAAGACGGGCATGATGATTTTGTTGGGTTGCGTTCCTCAACTGAAGCCTACGGGACGCCGAGCCAATGGGGCAGGTTGCACCACAGGCGTTGCCCGACACCGCATGATCCAATCGTTGTCGTTTTCGTAATCGATTCTTTACCTTTCGATTAGGATCGCAATTGGAACGTATTGCGGAAGAGCGGAAGAGCGGAAGAGCGGAAGTGATGGAGACTGGGTGATGGGGAGATGGGGTGACGCGGAGATAGGGGGAGCGGTTGTCGGTTATCAGTTACCGGTTTACGGTGATCAGTAAACACTTGTTGGTGATGGGTGAATGGAAACATAAACCAAGGATTAAAAGCCAAGTTAACCGTCGCCGGTGATGAGTTGTGTGGATCGGCTAACAAAATCAAGGGGAGGGGTAAAGGGCAACCACTGGGGGTTGCCCCTACGGTGGCCGTGATAATCACAATGCCGTGAATGGGCTTCAACCGGGTATCACCATGTCATCAAAGAAAAAACAGGCCTAACGGCTGATTGCTGAAAGCTGACAGCTCAGCTTGGGTTTCTTAAACCGCCCTTTTCAGACTCAATAACAGCGGGGAAATCCGTGCATTCAGAAAAAATAGAAGAGAAATTCCAAATGCGGTTACCCTGGCTTGTTGGTGAGCGGTTATCAGTCATCGGTTGTCGGTGATGGGTGAATGGAAACACCTCATCGGGACAATAAGCGGGCTTATACCTTAAAGCTTACACCTTGAACTAGACGGGGGCATCGGTGATCAGAGAACGCGAGTGCTGGAGGCGAGATGAGAGAGATGAAAGCGGGAAAGGCGGGAAATGGTGAACTGTGAACCGTTAACGGTTCCAACGCTCCCAACGACCCAAAGGCCCCTACCCCCTATTGGCCGAGCGACTCCCCAGGGCGGCATAGCCAAGGATACTCACCGTACTCATGTTATGCAACAGGGCCGAGGCAACGGGCGGGAGCAGGCCCAGGGTGGCCAGCAAGAGCACGATGGAGTTGAAGCCCACGGCCGACTTGAAACAATTGTCGATTACTGTCCGCGTGTGGGTGGCGACCTGCCTGGCCTTGAGCAAGGCTTTCAGATCGTCTTCCAGAAGCAGCACCATGGCCGCCTCCTTGGCCAGGTTCGATCCGCCAGGCATGCAGATCCCCACCTGGGCCGTGATCATGGCCGGCGCATCGTTGACGCCGTCGCCCACGAAAGCCACGGTTGCTCCCTCATCCTTGAGGTCCTTGACGATCCGCGATTTGTCCTCCGGTTTCATCTCCCAGTGCAGTTCGCTGACCTCGTCGAGGGGGCCGATCACGGCCTGGGCCGTGTCCCGGTGATCCCCGGTGATCACGATGATGCGACGGATGCCGGTTTCCTTGAGGCCGCGCAGTATCATGGGTGCCTCGGGCCGCAGATCGTCCCGAAAGGCGATCACCCCCTCCAGAATGCCGGAACGGCTGATATACAAAAGGTTGTTGCCCTCGCGACGCAGCCGGTCGGTCAATTCCTCCACCCCGCTGCAATCCACTTGTTCGTCATCCTGCAGAAAATGCAGGCTGCCCGCCAGCACCCGTTCATCGTCGACATAGGCCGATACACCATGGGCCACGATGTAATCGACATTGGACATGGCCGGCAATTCCAGACGCCGCTCTTCGGCAGCCCGGACCACGGCATGGGCCACCGGATGGGCGTAATGCTGCTCGGCAGCAGCGGCCAGCGCCAACAGCGCGTCGGGGGTCAACGCACCGGTGGAAATGACATCGGTCACATTGAGCACGCCATTGGTCAGGGTGCCGGTCTTGTCGAGTACGAGGGTATCGACAGCGGCCAGGGCATCCAGGGCCTGAGCCCCCTTGACCAGCACACCGCTGTGGGCCGCATCGTACATGGCTGTTTTCACGGCCACGGGATTGGCCAGCTTGATGGCGCAGGAGTAATCCACGGTCAATACGGCGGTGGCCCGGGCAATATCTCCGGTGAGCATGAAGATCGCCAAGCCCAGGGCCAAGGTCACCGGTACCAGGCGATCGGCCAGCTCGGCGCTATGGGTCTGAGACTGCGATTTCATGCGCAACGCGTTTTCCATGAAGCGCGTGATGCGGGCCATGCTCGTCTCCGAGCCGACCCGCTCGGCCTGGATGATCAACCGCCCCTCTTCCACCACGGCACCAGAGAGAATCTCCTTGTCGGGATGCAGGTGCACGGATACCGACTCACCCGTAATCGAACTCTGGTTAACCGACGCTTCCCCATCCACCACGGTTCCATCCACCGGGATGATGTCACCGGGACCGCAGATGATCCGGTCACCAACGGCCACATGGCTGATCGGCTCGCGGACCTCTTCTCCGCAGCGTTCGACCCAGACATGCTCGACCTGGGGCCGCAGCAGGCTTTTGAGCAGTTCTGTGGACCGGTTTTCTGAACTCGCCTCCAGATATTCACCCAAAGACAGTAAAGTAACGATGGAATTGGCCGTAAAAAAATCGCCGCGGGCCAGGGACAAACCCACAGCGGCGGCATCGAGGGTTTCCACCTTGATGCCTTGGTTCAATAGCGTGTCCAAACCGTTCAAAAGGGTCGGCAACCCTAACAGCAGACTCAGCGGCGCCGACACTTCCAATGGTGTTTTCAGACTGCTCAGCGTCAGGGCGCCCTTGAGAAATACATCGGCCAGTTCGGGCGCAATCGAACCATTGAGATCCCCATGGGCATAGGCTTCGGCGGGTAAATCCCGTAACTTGTCGAGAAGTTTAGTACGGTTTTCCGGACGGCCGTCATATTCGACTACAATACTTCCGCCCCGGCGGTTGATCCGCGTGCGCACGATTCCCGGCAGGTTCTCGATCACCGCCTGGAGGTACGCCGCATCCAATAACGGATCGTAAAGGTGCGGGTAGTGGATCCGTATTCTACGCGGCAGTTCATGGGCAATACGCAGCGATCGATTGTTTTTAATTGTTTCTTTCACGGCCCAGGCTCATTTCAACGGTGTTTTGGGTTGATAAAGCCGGTAGTGCCAATAGGAGAAACCGATCATTGCCAGCCCGGCACCGATATGCAGACGGCTGGCCTTGCGCCCCATAAATCCGGTAACAAGCAAGGTTCCCATGGACGCCACCATACCGACTTTGGCCAACTCACGTTGTTCCTTTACCGGCAGGAACGGCTCCTTTTCAGCCGTATTCCATTTTGACATGGGGTGCCACCTTTTCTCACGGTGAGAAAGAGTGAACGACTGGTGCCGTCCGCTCTTTCTCACCTTCTTTTATAAAGCAGGGTTGATATGTGGGTGTCCTAAGGTTGACTCAACGTTTTTTCCGCCCTGGCATCCCTGACCCGTTCCTTTACCTCTTCGATCCCGCCTACAACCGCGGACCAGGCAGCCACAGAGCCTTTGATCACGGCATTTTGGACGGTCGGGTTGGTCACCAGCAGAGTAACGCCGGCCCCCAGCAGCAATCCCTTGAGATAGCTGCTGTTGGTGTAGTCGAACCATGATCCGATGGTGGATGTCGGCGCGGTCGACACCAGGCTCCGCTCCCGAATGGCCGCTTCGGGCGTCCTGACATACGGCGCCTGGCCATCATAAACCGTTTGGTAGGCGGGCTGCTGGTTGGCGACTTGTTGGTTGGCCACTTGCTGAGGCGTCGTGTATCCCGCCGGGTATTGATTGGTATAGTACGTGTTAGACATCAGTCCTCCTTTTCCCCAGCGGAGCCGGTTTTGGCTGCGGCTTTGGCTTTTGGTGTAGTTTTGGCTTTGGCGGCCGGCTTGGTCTTGGATGCCGGTGTGTCCGCTTCTTTGGCCTCCGGTGCTTCTTTGGCCTCCGGTGCTTCTTTGACCTCGGGTAGAGCCGCGGCCGGTGCAGGCTGGGGTTCAAAAGCCGTATCGTAAAGGTATTTGGTGGCCGTCGCCACGGTCAATAGGCCGGCCACATTAAAAAGCCCGCCGAGTCTTAGGGCGCCGACAACCGCTGTCGCCGCGGCCGTGGCCACGCCGGCACCGGCCGAATCGCGGACCACGTTCTTCAGGGCTTGCCCGTGGTTAATTTCGTTGTTGTTTACTCGCCGGATGTTGGCGGCGGCCGAGCTGGCCGCCCCGACGATCACCCCCAGTCCGCCCATGGCCAGGGCCGAGGGCGTTACCGGCGTCGGCCGGGCCGGATACGTGCCGGACGGGTAGTGTATATTGCGCGTATTATCCATCGTCACACTCCTTTTGCCTTTATTACTCAACCCTTATCAGCCTCGGTAGTGGCCTGGGCCGGTTTAGAAAATGCGCCGAAGATGCCGCCAAAGGTGCCGGCAACGGCGGTTTTGACTGTTTCACTGGTCAGCAGCACCGTCAGGACGGCGCCGATCAGGGCGCCTTTCCAGAACTGGGTGTCGAACCCGCTATACAAGGCAGCCAGTTTACTCATATCCGGCTGTTCTCCGTTGGCAATGTCCTTGACCACGTCGGCAATGCGTCCGTAGTTTTCCGCATGATTCCCCGGCGCGGACTGGCCGGCAGCAGTATAGTCCTGAGGATCCCCGGGATAGGGCTGCTGGTAGTAACCGGACGCCGTATATGCCGTGCCCGGGCCCATCGTACCCGTTCCAGGCGGCGGTTGAAAACCGGGTTGTTGGCCCATGGCCGCCGTAGGGTCCATCGTCTGGCCGTAGGCTGGATTCATCCCCCCGTAAGCCATGCCCTGGGGTGGCACCTGATAGCTGGCCTGCCCGCCTGGCATACCCTGGCCCGCAGCCGGGTCCATGCCACCATAGGCCATGCCTTGGGGCGGCATCTGATAGTTGGCCTGCCCGCCTGCCATGCCCTGACCCGCAGCCGGGTCCATGCCTGTATAGGCCATGCCTTGGGACGGCACCTGATAACCGGCCTGGCCCATGCCGCCGCCATCTGCCATCGCGGGACCGGTGGGGGTGCCATTCATTGAGCCGTGCCCCATTGCCCCTGGCATTGCCTGGCCATGGGTAGCCTGTTCGGAACCACCATATCCGCCGCCACCGCTGTGTTCCTCGCCCCCGACCGGCATCCCCTGGACGTTTCCCGCGGAGCTCGGATCGTTGGACGCATCCGGCCGCCCCACAACATACCCTTCTGAATTGTAACGGGGAATGTCATAGGCATTCATGGTCCCGCTTCCCTGGCCCGGCACCGCCGAAGATCCTGTCAGCGTCCCTTTTCGGTCAGCCCCGGAAGCTCCTGACGCAGCTTCATCCTGACAGGCGTCTTCCTTATGGTCACTCATTTTTTACTCCTAAGGTTTAAAATATTTAAATCGATACCAAAAAATTAGTTTGCAGTGTTGTTTTCTTATCGATGAGAAGTGGATAGGATATATAAGGAAGAAATAATGAAATGACCTTATAAAAAAGAAGATTCATTCCAGTTCAACACAGCAATATCCTGTTCAGCATAAGACAACGAAATCCGCCCCTGCTTTAATTGAGCGATGTGCATAACACAGGGCTCAACAGCAGTCAAAGAAAAAAGCAAAAGCACTACATGACTACTTCTTGATTTTCTCAATCGGGAATGGCTGGAACAAAATAATTCTCAGATAGTTGATGCACAAATGTCACATTCTGCACTATTTTTGTCAGTTTTTTCTCATTCGTTTTAAAAAATTATCCAGCATGGTATTTGCCAAGGAACTCAAATGATTTTCATCACTGCTCATCATCATCTCATCCAACCATGACGGCTCCCAAACGACAGGATCATATTCCATGACAATCGATCGCCCGGTCAGGTTGAGGCGCACGTCTTTGATACCGGGAACCATGGCTGGGTTCTCGGCCATGGCCGCGCCATCGATTTGCGGCAACGCATCGACGCCAAAAAGCGTTTTCACCAAGCCCCCCGGTTTTTCTCTCACCTCACGCAGGGCGGGGTCGGTCAGCAGTTTCGTTGCGAAACGCAGGCGAATCCGCCCCGGTATATGATGTGCCACCTTCAAGTACTGTCGTAAGTCCATCAACTCTTTCAGTTCCATTTGTTAGTCTCGTTCGTTGCTTGAATTTTTGTTTGATAGCACTATCCGCTCGTGCTTTAATTTTGGCAAATGCTCGTAACACAGGAGTCAACACCAGTCAAATAAATAATGCAAAATTGCTATAGAAGACCAATTTTTGATCTTCTCTATCGGAAAAGACTGATACCATGGTATTTTCCAATAACAGCTACACGAATGTTACAATAGCGCAACATTTTTCTCATGTTTTTCTCATGGGTCTAGTTGCGAAACGTAGGTGAATTCTCATCGGTATGGGATGCGCCACCTGCAATTACGGTCGTCATGCCATCAACTGTTTCTGTTACATTTGCCGGTCTCGTTCGTTCCATGGTTTGTTGTTTGAAATCCTGCGGCAACAGCCGTGGCGGATCGAAAAAAAGCAGCCGGCTTGAATTGGCCAAAATTCCCAGGGTATGGGTGATATGCACCAGGCCGGCCATCACCGGTGAAAGCAGCCCCACCGCGCCCAGAACCACGCCGGCAATATTGGACCCTGTGGCGATCCAGAAATTCTGATGCACCACGCGCATGGTCTCACGTGAAAGATCGCGCACGTATACGACGCCGGCCAGATCGTCCTTGACCAGGGCGATGTCGGCCGCCTCGATGGCCACCTCGCTGCCGCCCGCGCCCATGGCCACCCCGATATCCGCTTCGGCCAGGGCCAGGGCATCGTTGATGCCGTCGCCCACCATCAGCACCCGGCGACCTTCGGTTCTCAATTCCGCGACGATGTCGGCTTTTTCCTCGGGCAGTACCGAATACCGGCATTCATCAAAATTCAACCGGCAGGCCATCTCCAGAGCGGTATACTTGGAATCGCCGGTGATCATTGCCGTTCGCTGGATGCCGCGATCCTTCAGATGCGCAATCAGGGGCTGCAAGTCCGGTCGCTCACGGTTGGCGAACCCGATTACGCCCAACACCGTTCCATTCCTGGCCACAAAAATCTGGGTCAGTCCCTGCTGTTTGTTCTGCTCCAAAAAGTCGTCCACGCTTGGGTGCGCAACGTCGAAATGCGCCAGCAGTTTGTGACTGCCCACCAGCACCTCATCGCCGCTGATCACCGACCGTACCCCCTTGCCGAGGATATATTCGCAGACATCGTGCTGGATGGCCGTCAGCCCCCGCCGCCGGGCTTCTTCCCGGATGGCCAGGGCCACGGGGTGACTGTTGTGGATCTCGGTGGAATAGGCCAATTCGATCAGCTCGTCCTCGGACAACTTGTCGATACTGATCAATTGACGGATTTCAGGCTGGTTGGTGGTCAGCGTGCCGGTCTTGTCGAAACAGATCATATCGACCTTGTCGACTTCCTCCAGGTACCGGCCGCCCTTGATGAGAATATGGCGCCGGGCCGCGGCGCTGATGGCCGCGCTGATGGCCGTGGAGGCGGACAGAATCGTGGCGCAGGGGCAGGCCATGACCAACATCACGGCAAAGGCCCGCCACAGGCTGCCGGTAATGACCAGGGTCCCCAGGGTGACGACGAAGCCGGTTTTGATCAGGTTCTGGGCCAACCGGTCGGCCACACTCTCGACGGGTGCGCGGGTTTCCAGGCTATCCTCCACCATGGTGAGGATACGGGCCAGATAGGTGCGATCCCCCACCGCTTCGGCGCAGACGTAAATGACCCCCTGACGAACAAATGTGCCGGCATACACCGTGTCGCCGTTGGCCTTGGGCACCGGTTCACCCATACCGGTGATGGAGGCTTCGTCGACCATTGCACCGCCCTTGATGACCCGACCGTCCACGGCGATCTTCTCGCCGGTGTGCAAAACCACGGTGTCCCCGGGCTGAACCTGATCCACGGCCACGCTGACCTCGACCCCGTCGACCAAAAGATAGGTTTCCTTTTCGGTGATATCAAGAATATCACGGATGGCCCGCCGGGAGCGCTCGGTGATCCAGGCCTTGAGCAGGTTGCCGGCGCTGGTGATCCATAGAATCTCAAAAGCCGCCATGGATTCGCCGGCGGCCACGGCGGCGATGATGCTGCCGCCCAGAAAGCTTTCCAATGAAAGGCGCCGCTCGCGTATATCGGATAGCCCGGAGCTTACCAGGGGCAGGGCTGCCAGGGCGATGATGACCCCAAGCGGACTGAACAGAGTCTGGGCCACGGACAGGCCCATAAGGACCGTACGCACGAATACGCCGGCCCCTAAGATCGACAACCCGATAAAGCGCCGTTTGGCCGACGCCAGTTCGGACCGTCGGGAATCATCGGCCCGTGCCGGAACATGTCCATCCTTGGAGACGACGGGCGACACGCGCGTGTACCAGAAATCTTCCAGCGTGCGCGTCAGCGTCTGTTGGGGCAGGGTTTGTGGATCGAAGCGAACAACTACCGCGTCGCATTTCGGATTAACACGCGTCCACTGCACGCCTTCGGTGGCACCAAGCATGTCCGATAGCGGTGTCGCTAATGCCCGGTGCCGGCGAAGCCGCGGCAGGCGATAACGGACACGCCCTGAAATGGCATGCCGAACAATTATCGGTTTATAACCTCTTCTCATTGGCTAACCCTTGTTCAGATAAATTTGTTGGTTTTGCACAGCAGCCACTGCAGCCGCTGCAGTGGCAGGTATTCGTGTTGGGATCGACGATATTTCTGAACCGCCGGTAGAGATACCAGACGGCGATGCCGAAAAACAGGATGACAAGAATCATTTCCATGGGATGCCCCGAAGTTACGGTTTGGGTTTGTTGGGTTATGGGTTTTAAGGTGTAAGCTGTAAGTTATAAGTTATAAGCTATAAGGTAGCAGGTAGCAGGTAGAAGCTGTAAGGTAGAAGGTATGAGCTGTAAGGTATAAATCCGCTCATTCTCCATTCTCCATTATTCTTTCCACCGTTCACCGATTAATTCAACCAACAAGATGGGGAACACCGGACGGCTCATGAAGTTGGGGGTTTACTTTCCATCCAGTGTTCCCCAGTCGCAGGAAATTTAGTTGCTTTGTTGGTTGGTTGGCTGGCTGGCTGGTTAGTTCATGTCCCTGGCTTGAACCCAGATCACCGCATCCTGAGAGAGTTCCTTGCCGTTGTGTTCCTTTGCCGGTCCGGCGCCTAACGCGCAGAAGCCCCACCATCCGGAGCGGGGAATACCGAAGGAGAACTCGCCGTTGACATTGGCCTTGATGGTCATGGTCACGAATGCGTCCTGAGGTGCCTCCACATTGGCTTTTGGGTCAAATGCATTTTTATCCGTCAGTGGCTGATGGTTCATATATTCCACCTCGATCTCGGCATACGGTACCGGCTTGCCACCACCTTTGACAACGCCTCGAAAAACATTTCCCGTCCACAATGCATAAGGCTTGTCCAGGGCGACAATCTCGGCCGGCAGGCCGATCTCGGCATCCCAGTCCGTTGGAAAGCCCCCGGTATTGACCACCATCTTGGTAATCTGCTGGATATAGCAATCCTCTTCCGTTTCCAGGTAAGGCGATGGCACCAGACAGAAAACATTATCGCCCATGCCGCGGAGTTTGTAGGAGGTCTCGTAGGCCGCCCCGCTGTTGGTCAAGCTTTTCCAGGTAATCGATTGCAAGGTTTTCAGCAGATCCTTTTTCTTTTCCTTGCGAACCACGAAAAACTGCTCCGGCTGCCCCATGTCCATGGTGTGCCCAGCCTCGAAGGGGTGCGTAAATACCAATTTCAGGTCAATGGGCGCTGCTTTCTCGAGCGCTGAGTCGGGGGTATAGATCATCTGAAAATGGGCCATGGCCGGCATGGCCAGCGCCAAGGTCAATACACCGGCCAATACCACGATTGCTTTTTTCATTTAGGACTCTCCTTTCAAGCTAAATTGTCGCCTTACAAACTAATGAGTGGTTATCGTGCAACATATTTTCAACCTGCGCGCTTAGTAGCCGTTAGCGGTTGGTTTTTAACTGCTAATCGCTATCTGCTAACCGTCCGGTTACTATCTATTCAACGATTTCCTTGCCGTCGATCTCGATCACATGCCCCTCACCGCCATCAAATACAACCCTGTAGGCCGTGTCAGGCTTGTCAAAGGTATACTCACTGTCCTCGCTCATCTTGCCCTCGATCAGCACCCCGCCGCCGCTTTTTTCAACCCG
This sequence comes from Desulfosarcina variabilis str. Montpellier, assembly GCF_048565275.1. NCBI lineage: Bacteria > Pseudomonadati > Thermodesulfobacteriota > Desulfobacteria > Desulfobacterales > Desulfosarcinaceae > Desulfosarcina > Desulfosarcina variabilis. The sequence continues at coordinate 7,215,630 of NZ_CP159846.1, forward strand.
CATGCGCACCCCGGAGGCCGACGACCCATCGGAAAAGCCGCCTTCGCAAGTGACGGTCCCATCGCCATTTTCATAGCAGGAACACAAGGGGGTATGCGCAGCTGCCGGGCCGCACAGGAACAAACCCAAAAAAATCAAGCCGATACCAATCATTGCCGCTCTCATCATTATTTCCCTCCTGAACAAGTATTAGAATTGTATGGTGTGATAAAAAAGATGCTTCTCAAATTGTTAGGCTTGTCTAACTCATGAAAGCTGTTCTTTTACATTACCATTTCGCTTTGTCAAGTGTTTTTTGGATTTTCAGAAGTACATGGCAAAACGCTTCAAGCGCCGACCAAACAATGGGACCCGACAATAGCGGTCACCCCATTTGTCGTCAAGAAATTTTTTTGGCATGCCAAAAAGTGATGGTAAAGAAAAATATGTTAGAGGCCTAAAATAAATATTGACAACACTTAGACCATCGTATAGCAAGTCCCTCACCCTTATCAACTATCCATAGCGGAGAATAAGATGCCCAGACACGGAAAAAGAAAACACGGCCGGCGGCCATGCTGTATGCTCAGAGATGTCCAATCCGGATGTCATGCCAAAATACATTGCCATCATGCCACCGGGGCCGTGCGCCAGCGACTGCTTGACCTGGGATTCGTTCCCCAGGCACGGATCGATGTCATCCGCAGAGCCCCTTTGGGTGATCCCATCGAATGCCGTGTCGCCGACTACAAGGTTACCTTGCGCAATTCTGAAGCCGCCCTGATCGAAGTCGAGGAAGAGACAGAATAACCAGAACAACCAACCCTTTCACATACACATCACGCACCATGACAACACAATCTGACAATCAAAAGAAACGACTTCTCGTCGGCCTGGCCGGGCAGCAGAATGCCGGCAAGTCGACCACCTTCAACATGCTGACCGGCGCCAATCAGCATATTGCCAATTATCCCGGCGTCACCGTCGATAAAAAGACCGGATTTTACCGCTATCAGGATGTCAAGGTCGAGACTGTCGATCTGCCCGGGACCTACAGCCTGACCTCTTTCTCACTGGAGGAACGCGTTACCCGCGACTTTTTGATCTCCGAGAAACCGGATGTGATCGTCAATGTCGTGGATGCCTCGTCACTCAAGCGAAGCCTCTACTTCACCTTTCAGGTGATGGAGATGGGTTTTCCGGTGGTCGTCGCCCTGAATATGATGGATGTAGCCAAACGCAACGGCACACACATCAAGGTCTCCCGGCTGGAACACCGGTTGGGAGTGAATGTGATCCCCACCGTCGGCCGCAAAGGAAAGGGCAAAAAGGAATTGCGTGATGCCATTTTGGCCGCCAGTCAACGTGACACGCACAATCCCCTGCACATTGCCTATGAAGAATTAGAATCGGCCATCAAGGACCTGCAGGCCAAAATCGACGCCACCCACCTGGCCGGCACCTATCCGGTCCGCTGGCTGGCGGTCAAGCTTGTCGAGGGGGACAGCGAGGTGCAGCGGATCGTCACCGAGGCATTGGGCGCATCCTGCGATGTACTGCAAACAGCAAGGCGGATCAAAGCGGCATTCGAAGACGAGCATTACATGGATGTGGCCGACTACATGGTCGGTTGCCGCGACCGTCTGGCCAATGACATCATCGAATCGTGCGTACGTGAAACCCGCAACGGCAAACCCACGATCACTGACATGATCGATACGGTAGTTCTCAACCGTTTCCTGGCGCCGATTTTTTTGGTGGCCACCGTCTTCATCATTTATCAACTGTCCATCGTCAAAGGCTATGACCTGACCCAGTATTGGTGGCCGGTATTGGCCAAGCTCAGATCCGTCATCGCCGCTATGCTGCCCGATGCCGGTATGCTGCAGGACCCGTACATTCGTTCCATGGGATTGTGGATGGTGGACTCGGCCAATGCCCTGCTCAACTATATTCCCATTTTCCTGATCCTGTTCGCCTTGATCGCTATCCTGGAGGACAGCGGGTATATGGCACGCATCGCCTTTATCCTGGACAAGCTGTTCCATTCCTTTGGCCTTCACGGGCAGTCGACCCTGCCCTTCATTCTAGGCGGCGTTTTTGCCGGTGGATGCGCCGTACCAGGCGTCATGTCCACCAAGGGCATCCCCGACGAGCGCTCGCGCATGGCGACGATTCTGACCGTCCCTTACATGAACTGCCTGGCCAAGGTCCCCTTCTATACCCTGTTGATCAATGTCTTTTTCGTGCCTTACAAATCGTGGGTCATGCTTTTTCTCTCCACGATCACCATTTTCGTGGCCCTTCTGGTCGCCCGTCTGCTGACCGCCACGATACTCAAAGGCATGGAAACCGCACCGTTTGTCATGGAGCTGCCCAAGTACCATCCCCCCACGTTTTTCGGTGTGGGGCAGCGGGCCATCGAACGCACCTGGCAATACATCAAGAAAGTCGGCTCAATCGTCGTGGCCGTCTCCGTTTGCGTGTTCACCCTGCTGCAGTTTCCAGGCGTGGGAGATGAAAAGCAGGCTCAGTTTCAGACGCAAATGGACCAGGCAATCGAGCAGTTTAACGATAAAATCAGCACCACGGCCTACGCCGACCGGTTTCGGGATGAAACGGCGCTGCTCACCCTGGTCAACTTTTATTCCGATTACAAGGCCGCCAAACTGAACGTCAAAAGTGCCGACGCATCCAAGGCACTCGATGCCGCCTACCGGTCGCGAGCCCCTGAGATGTTCACATTTTTAAAACCGGGTAAGGACAAGCAGGCCAAGAAGGTATACAAGGCCCTGCGCCGTTTGACGTCAAAACGCAAATCCCTGCGCCGGCAAATCAAGGAAGAACAAATTGAGACCAGTTTCCTGGGCATGATTGGCCGCGGCCTGGAACCGCTTACCCAATGGGCCGGATTCAACTGGAAAATCAATGTGGCCATCCTCTCTTCCTTCGCGGCCCGCGAATCCAGCGTGGCTACTATCGGTGTACTCTATCAACAGGGCGCCGATGAGAACAAAAGTCTGGAGGAGCGTATGGGCGCCGAGACCGGTGGCGGTGATTTCACGCCGCTTCATGCCCTGGCCATCATGGTCTTTTTCGCGCTTTATCCACCATGTTTGGCCACCACCATCATGATCAAGGTACAAACCAATTCTTATAAGTGGATGGTTTTCTCCATGCTGTTCCCCACCGCACTCGGATTTATCGTGGCCTCGGCGATCTTTACCGGTGGCAGCGCCATGGGATTGACCGGCATCCAGATGATGGGCGTCTTCTATGCCTTCGTGGTTCTGCTCACGGTTGTTTTGGGGTTGTTCAAATCCTGGTCGGATGGCAAAGCCGTCGTCATGCCGGATGCGATGCAGCAATTGCGGCCCCAAAAAAGTTAGGTAAGCGTTCACAGGGTACCTCATCTGCTTTGTTCCCGGGCACTTGAAGTATGCCGAATACGTCGGCGTACCTGGCTCCGCGCATCTGCGGCACCCTGTAAACGCTTACAGGCCAGTGGTTTACAATCAATTGGTCATTTCAACACCGTGAACATGTACAAAGTTTGAGCCTTTTTGAGAATTCTCAAAAAGGTGCTTAGAAGAAAATAGATCACCGGTCGACTCAAGGGAAGAGAGAGGAAGGGCACCCACCATTACCGCCCGGTGATCTAAAGCCGCAAGGAGAATGCGACAGGCCGGCATCGGTCAATTTTCTGTCGAAGCCGCAATCCCCCCGGATCCCGCTGTCATCGACATGATTTGACCAATTGGATCTCAATAAGAAAAAGAATCTCTTCTTTCAAACGGCACCAACCGGTTCCGGCGCCTTTGCGAGGCCAACGGGTTCACGTAAAGGCGCTGCACAGCTTTGAATGCAAAGGCGCCGGAGGTGTTGTTTGGATTCGCCGTCCAGGCAACGCAAATCCGCCGCACAGACTTGACCGCCCGCCAGAAGAGGAAGTAGTGTCGCTGTGGCGATTTCAACACGGATATGTTTGTTTCCCGTCGTTTTCATATCCTTCTGTAAGCTATAAGCAAACTAGTTATAGTTTGTAATCTCTTTTTAAGATAGAAATTCCTAACTTTTATTCTGGAAACTGTCAACCCCTTTTTCACCCACGCGCAGCAGCGCAATGCCAGATAAGAATATTAGGATCAGGGGCCGTCGTGATCAACCTTAATTGGGCTATTCCTCGGCGCCGCTTTGTCTTCTTCTTTTTCTTGAAGTCAAAACGGTATGATGAGATTCGCACATGGCCGTTCTGTCATAGGCGCTGATGATTGCTTTGCAATCATCACAGTATTTGCGAGGCATCCCGCGTCCGGACCACAGCATGTATACATGAGTGATTTTTCGGCATCTCGGGCAAATACACCGCATAAATCGCTTTTTACCGGTAAACGGCTCTTTCCCGTCGCTCCATTTTTTCCACGCCTTTTCTTGTGGTGATTTATCGCTGATTGTTCCAAGGCCTTCGCCATTCGAATACATGTTTTGACTCCTTTTTTAAATAGTGGAGATTTATGTGGTGGAGCGTTTTATCAAAAACCCTTTCGTTAACAGGCAGGTTTTTCATACGGAATAAAAAAAGGCGCTAATCCAGCCTTGTAGATGAGCTGGTTGCGCCTTCACTCGCTTTTGCGCCGTTTGCTTGGGGGGCCAAAAGTCGTAAGGCAGATCTACTATTATGATTAGAATTATCTATTATAAATAGATGATACTTTATTTTCAGATTGAAACTTTCGTGTCAAGTCTTTTTTATCGATTAATGGAAACTCGAATTGTTTATAAATCGCGAACAACGCAAGTAAATGGCAGACCCGAAAGCACCAAGCATCAGCATAGCCGGATAGTGCTTTACCGGAGTCAGTTTAACACCATGGACACGGATTTTTATACCAAGGCAGTTTTTCTCATGCATCTATTTATGGGGACGGACTGACACCTAAAAGTAAATCGTGCTCATTCATGGATAATTTTGAGTCATAGTATTATTTTAGAGAAACCGAACGGGCTGCGGATCAGCGGCAGGTTCGCCGTCTAATGTGGCGCGATAGCGTCACGATTAGGCGGCGGTTCTGTCCGCTGCATCCGCTTGATGACTGTCGCTACGCGCCAGCCATCAAGCGGATGGTAATCCGCAGCCTGATGGCGTGGTGCGAAGCGCCACGCCATCGTAATAATCGTAGAGAGTTTTATCCGTCGTCCCGCCATACCATTGAAAAACGAAAAGATGCATTCCACTCAAAAGCTGATCTGAACTCAAAATCTATGTATCGCGCTGCGGGATGATGGATAAAACTGGTTGGACTAAGACAATTTAGAACAGATTCTTGAAATGACTACCATTTTATATGGGGATTGTAAACAGAGGGCTGCCTCGCTGGATCTGGTGCAAGGACAGAATTAAAATTCTGGGGGTGATCGTGATTGTTGAATTGGTGAAAACACCGGGCAACCGATCCTTTTCGTCATCAATCGCAATTTATGAGAATGCCGATTTCGAGCATTTCATGACTTGAGAACAAAATAATCCCATCACTTTCAGCGCCTTAAAAATACACGCCCAAACTATCCCTGGAAAACAAGTTCGAATATCGATTCGCTAAGGATCTTTACCGCTTACAGACGCCGGCCTCAAAATATGGAATGAACTGCTTCCGGACCCTTGCTAAGACAAAAATAGTGTAACGGCCTACCTCGCCTATGCGGCAAAAGTGTAACGGTTGGTTCTACTATCCCGCAGCGATACCCCGCCCCAAAAATGAATAAACGTACCCCGCCTACCCCGCTGTAAAAGCTCCCGTTGGCAATCGTCTTTTCTGCAGTTCTATTGTAAACCGTAATGGGGCATTCGTATGGTCCAGGAAAATGAAGAGAAAGCCCGGAACTATCCCTTCCGGGCTTTCAAGGTGAACTCCGTATCAAGGCCGGATGTTCAATATGTAAATTACTTTAAACTCCGGCGACGTTCAAGGCCGGATGTTAAAGTTGATCCAAATATCCTGTCGTTGGTGCAAAAACGTTTTTTGTATGTGCCGGCGCTGCTTTCGTGGGCATGCTTATTGTTGCGATGCATGCCGCATCGCCGGTCGTCTCCAGTCCCGCCGAAAAGCGCAGCGACGCTACCGTCAAACCCCAAAAGGCAAAAAGACCCACTGTTTGGCCGAAAACCGCCGGCGGCATCGGAAAATCAATCCACCTTCAAAAAATATGGATGATCATACTACTACAGGCCCTTGGCAATGGGGTACGGTCCTGTCACGGGAAGAAAATCCAGTACATTTTCGCATAGGTTCTCGATGCCGCTGCCATTTTTGCGGTCGAACAGGTGAAATTGTCAGCCATTTTCCTCGCCGTGGCTATGGGTAAGATCTTTTTCACAGAATTTTTCACGCAGATAAGGAGGCATTATCATGAAACGACGGTTTACAGGGGGGAGAGCTGTTTCAACTGCGCAATCGAATCCCGGTTGACTGGCTGATCAAAGAACAGCTTCATATTCCATCTAAAGTGATCGAAGGTATTTTCCGGTTCCTATGCCCGCTGTGCAATGAATTTCAAACCGCGACCAACCCCAAGACCAATCTTGCCAGGTGCTTTCTTTGCGAGAAAAACTTCAACCCGATTGATTTGGTCATGACCGTGAAAGGTCTTGGATTCGTTGACAGCGTTAAATATTTGCATACCCTTTTGCCTGACACACCGGATACACCTACAGACCAGCGGCTAAAAATTGAATCAACTGCTGGGCGATATCGGGAAACGGATGAGCATCGGGTAAACAGATGGCTGATAATCGACTCATCCAATTGGAAGATATCATCGCTGCCAATCAACACCATTTTTACCAAACCGGTAAGGCATTAAAGCAGATTCGTGACGATCGATTATTTCGCGATTTGCTGTTCGAGTCGTTTGAAGCCTATGTCAAACAACGATGGGATATGGCCCGATCCCAGGCATATCGCCTGATTAAGGCCGCAAATGTCATCGACAATTTGTCCCCAATTGGCGACGGCATCCTTCCGGAAAATGAATACCAAGCCAGGGTCTTAGCGCGTTTTACAAAAGAGGATCAACGCAATATTTGGCGTGCATTTATCGCATCCGGCATGGCGCTTACGGCCAAAAATATTCGAAAGTTGGCCTACCAAGCCTCAAAAAACAAGCCCGTCAAAAAAGCGAATGCGCCCATGGTCGATATCATCAGCGCTGACTATAAAGCGGCTGTAATGGCCATGCTGGAACAGATTCGGTCGGCGCAAAACGACGATTGGCAAACGACCTCCAGACAAACTGCTTTATTCTGGCTGAAAGTGATGAAAGAGAAAATCATACATCATGAAAGACAAAGACTTTGAACGGCTGCCCATGGACGAACGTTTTCTGATCTTGCTGCACAAAAAGATCATGGACAAGACCGGCAGCGCCAAACGCAGGGCCAAAAAATATTACATGGATCAGTACCGTAAGACCGGCGTCATTCCCAAACCACTGCTGCTTGCCAGCCAAGGCATCATGGAAGGCAGAAAGTGCAGCGGCCGCCGCCGGGTCTTAACCGAAAAAATCCAAAAACGCTTCATCGAGATGGTCAAGGCCTCCAGCGATCCATTGGACGATCGTTTTGTATTTATCACCCGCCATGGACGAACCATCAAAAATTACCACGCCTGGCTCGAACAAGAGTTCAACCGCAAAATTTCACTTGGCGCTTTAAGGCGTTTTGCCAGGCAAGCCCACCTCAAGGTCTATCTGGAAAAACCGGACTTCGAGGAAGAGGCGGATCCCGGCGTCTGCTTTCAGGACGAACCGGTTTTCGACTTGATTCAGATGGACGGGTGCAAATTTCGCTATTTAAAGATTCGCTGGGGCAAGGGCGCCTGGGCCAAGCCCCAGGTGATCGAGTTTTTTGACACCGGATCACGCTTCATGCTCGTGCTTGAAGCCTATTTTAGCGAAAGCAGTCTAAACGCGGTGGACCTGTTCGAGAAATTTTTGGTGAGCACCCCTTTCCCGCAAAAAAAGATACGGCTGAGACCGGACAATGCAAAGGGTTTTGTCAACCTGAAACGCCCCATCAACGAACTGAACATCAAGTTTTCATTGCCAGGCGGGTTTTATCTGCAACCGGACTTCTCACGCATCCATGCGCCCAAGGACAAAGCACATCTGGAGTCATCCCATCGCAGCATTCATCATTTTGAAATGCGGATCATCAAGCATTTTGAAGATCGCATCGCCAAGACGGAACCGGGCTATATCTACAGAAACGGCAAGAAGGAAAAAATCACCGTCACCTATCTTGACATCGATCTTGAAACGCTGCGCCAAAGCGACCTGCTCGAATCCTATCGCCGGCAGCACAATGAGCAAAAGCACTATTATTCTGTGAACGGTAAAACATCGGCCTGGGTGCCGAAGGAAAAATTTGACGCCGGCCTTGCCCAGTGCGAACGGTTAACGTTCGGTGCGGATGACGTACGCCATTTCGCCAAATACGGCTATGACAAGATCAAGGCCACCGTGGGAGCGAAAGGCATCATCACCTTCAATAATCAGACCTACCATGTGGCCGTTGGTGCACAACACTTCAGCCGCCACAAGAGTACCAAGGTGTATATCTCCGATCTTGGCGACAAGCTGTTCATCTTCGAGCATAAAGAAAACGGTATCTTGCTGGGTGAAGCGCTGCGACGGGAACCCTACGAAAAGCCGGTCAACCAGGCAGTTGCCGAACCCAACGCGGTCGAATTGATCAGCGCTTATCTGCAGGAGAAAAAGATGGCGGTGGATAGGCCACGATTGATTGACATCCACCTTCGGGGCTTGACCCTCGATGCCGCCAAAGCCATCTACCGACAGAATCGAAAACGATATATCGCTTACGCGATCAAACTACGCCAGCCTGACGCCATCACCGGCAAGGCGCTTTTCAATGCGTTCATTTTGGATTGCGAAAGACAATTGTCAAACAACCCTTTGGTTGAGTATGCCCCATGCAGCGAAAACAAAGTTTTATAAATGACAAGCGCCGAGTATCCTATCTGTCCGCGGTATACAACCGGATCTACCGGGGACAGAGCGTATTGATCGAGGGCGAATATGGCGTCGGGAAAACCCGTTTTCTTGAACTGCTCAAACCCAAAAAGCTTCAAGGCGTATGGGTCGAGTCGCTTTGCAATGTGCATGAAATTTTGGCTTCCATCCTTCAAGGGCTGAACTACGAAGCGGTGGCTACTTACCAACGCACCCACCACCATTTGAAACTGATCAGAAGCCTGACCGACTATTACATCGTCATCGACGAGGCCAATGACATCGGCAAAAGGGTTTGGCCTTACCTGAAGCGAATCATGGACGCGCATGTACCCATCGTTCTGGCCGGACTGCCAAAGGTGAGAACCTATTTAACCAGCCAGCATCCGGATATCCTCAGCCGATTGAAAACCTTGATTCTCTATCCCATCGTTGTCGAGGATTTCATTCTGGAATATAAAGATTTTGAATCTGAAGCCATCGAACAGATTTACGTTGCCACCAGGGGAGATATGAGAAAGTTCAAGGAGATTTGCACGGATTGCCGCGACAAAGCCAAAGAACTGGGCCATAGCTTCGTCGATTTAAATCTGGTGGTCGACTTTCTCGCCAATCTTCATCCCATGTAGGCTCCAAAAAATAATCTCTTCCTTCACTCTGCGGCATATTAGCCTTCCCCCAAAACCTATCAAACCGACATCTTACCTTTTGTTAAACGCGTTCGCGTAGCCGATTACGTAACGATGCATCGTTTTTCTAATAACCACTAACGGCGCAACGGCATAAAGTGATTTAAAATAATGAAATACGATGGAAACGTGACATTATTTTACCACGCCTAAAAAATGGTTCGGGCGCATTAAGGTACTAAAATTTTATGATTATTCCTTGTGTGAAGCCTCAAGTAACGGGAAAGATAGCGTTACACTTTTTGCGTCTTAGCATATGATGGTAGAAAAACCGCAACCCTGAAATGACAACATTACGAGTGCTGGGGCTTTTCCCCGTTTCTTTCAGATGCAACAGATAGTCATCCACATCAGTTTGGGTTAGTCGATCCGGTGGCTTCTTGTGAAACTTTGCCAAACCTTCCACTGCCGCCAGGTAAGACTGATGAGTCCTTGGTGAGAAATCTTTTAGCTCCATTGCCCGAATCATTTGGTGACGCAAGTGTGACATGAGTTGCCTCCATTGATAAAATTGAAAATTGAGGGGTTATACCGCTGAAGGGAACAAGAATGGAAACAAAGAAAAAAAGGAAATAAGGTAGGAATGTATATGAAAAACAGATTGTTAACTGCCGTGTAGCGGCTTAGTCCAACGGGCTGCGGATTACATGGTTCTGTCCGCTGCATCCGCTTGATGGCTGGCGCATAGCGACAGTCATCAAGCGGATGGCAATCCGCAGCCCGATGGCGTGGCGCGAAGCGCCACGCCATCGCTTCAGTTCACCAGGGCGCAGGGTGGAATGTAAAATTTTCCAAAATAAGAAAAACCTTTAGAAAGACGTCGTACTTCAGGAATGCCACGGCCCCTGCGCTCTGGTGGAACTGGTTGTTCGCTTTTCTTTTTATAGGTTAGGATGAAGTATTTTGTCAGATAGTGGACGGACACGCTTCCAGTCGTTCGAGGAATGTTCTGCTTGCCAAAGATCATAATGCTTTTGCAAATTCAGCCACAATTCAGGTGTCGTATTAAAAGCTCTTGAAAGCCGTAAGGCCATATCAGGCGTTACAGCCCCCTTTTGGTTTAAAATTTTTGATAAGGTTTTTCTGGATACATTTAAATTTGAAGCCATTTCTGTTATTGAAATCGCCAAGGGTTCAAGATAGTCTAATTTAATGATGTATCCAGGATGTGTCGGTTGTCGTTTCATTCGTCTCATGATATTGCGCCTTTTAATGGTAATCGTCGTAATTAACGACATATGCATCACCATCAATAAATTTAAAAAAGATACGCCAATTCCCAGACACTCTTACCGAATATTGGCCTTTCAGGTTTCCCGTTAGTTTATGTAAATATGACCCAGGATAATTCATGTCTATAATATCATTGGCGCCATTCAATCGATCTAAAATTCGTAAGCGTTCACGGGATAGGCACGGCAAGAATCAAATCCACGCAAGATCAGGAATCGATTTTTGGAAATAGGCTTTGACGCAATCCACAAGAACAGGAAAAGTTGCCTTTGCTTTGATACGGCAAGTTTCTCTTAGAGATAAAACACGTTCCACCCAGCGGTTTCCTTTTTCGCTTTGGGTGCCAAGGCTGCGTTTTCTCCACAGCACACCAAAGCGCAACGCTCTTTCGGCACGATTGTTGGTGGGCTCAACGCCTTCGTGATCCATGAAAACCCAGAGGTTATCAATTTCCCGGATGATTTGGCGTGCGAGTCTACCGGCATCGGTCTCATCAGATTCCCAAAGGGTGACGGTAAACAGAAAGAAGGTATAAAAATCCGACCACTTCTTTGGGGCGGGAGGCTCTTTGGCAAAATGGACCAGTTGCCTCAACCAGCCAGCGATGATTTCTCCAAAGCGTCGCAAATCGGCCTTTTTCCTTTCCGCGAGTGCGTCGGCTTTGCGAATCAGATGGGCCAGACACGTTTGGCGGTTGACCCATTTACGATACAGACCATATCCATCGCTGACAAGGATTCCTTGCCAGTCCTGGATCAGGTGATCGAAGGCTTCTTTGGATCGATGAGGATCGATGCGATAAAAGGCGACCCGCTCATTGACCATGGCCCACAGCCAGTGCAAATCGTTTTCCCTGAACCATGAGGTCTCGTCGATATAGTTGCACCAGAAGCTGCGGGCGATCCGCCCGATCTCATCATACACCGGCAGCAGCGCTTCGGCGTTACGGTCGACGAGTTTTTGGATAGTTCCTGTAGAAATAGGGATTTGCAGTACGGATTCGCAAAACTGCTTGACGTCGTTTCTGCTCATCGCCTTGATGCCGCTCAGTTCTCCGACCAGGGCGGTAAAACGCGGGCCATAGCCGGTGGCCTGTTCCGGTGGAAGCTGGGCTTTGACGGTTTTGCCGCAGTTGGGACAGTCGCATTGCTGGAGAATAAAGTGGCTGACTTCCATCTCGATCTTAGGCAGTTCAATACGTTGGTGGACGTAAAACGGCTGCATTTGCTTTGGATCAAAGTGTGTATTTCCGCATGAGCAACGTTTCGGCATTAACCATTTGGAATCAGTCGGATCCAGTATTTGCTGCTGATGCGCCTTGTGACCTTTTTGTCCGCCCTTGGAACGATTGCTCTTTTTCTGTTTGCGTTGCTTTTTAGCAAAAGGCGGGTCTGAAGATGGCGGTTTGCTGGAATTATGAGAATTTTTTTGGGTACTCACCTCAAGCTTTTCAATGCGCTTTTCGTGGGATTCGACCTGCTTCTGCATATCGTCCAGCGTACGTTCCAGGTACATAATGTAATGCCGCACCATCTCTGGTGTCTGTAGCCAATCGAGCTCTGAGAAGGGTCTTTTGAGTGCCATGAAAAGCACTTTATCATAGGTAAAATAAAAAATCTAGCGATTTTTTCAATTATTTCAGATAGTTGCTGATGGCTTGTTTTTTCTTTTGTTTTCTGATGGTTACGACTGGAGGGTAAACATCCAGAATACCCCCTGAACGCTTACTAAAATTCTTGCTATCTTATCAGCATGTTCAGGGCGGATTCCTTTTTTGCTACCATCATAAAAGAAATCCTCGAGTCCTTTATGTTTGAACGATTTGATCATAGTTCATGATGTAACCCATAAGGTTACATATGTCAAGGTTCTTATCAGTTGGTAAGTGTTTTGAAGCGAAACGGCCTGTGTCAGCGGGCGCGACGATCTATCAGCGATCCGCTGAACACAAAAGTTCTGTATCGATTAATTATATTCCCCTATGACCTCGATTAAGCCCACTATATTGTAGTTCAATTCATCAAGATCATCAGCTGGTATCCACCATTCACTGTGATTTTTGCCACCTACCTGCTGGATTTCGTATTTCCAATTTTAAAGTCATTGCTTTTGACTCAAAACCATTAAAATTGCCAATGAATTTCTTTTCGATCCTAAAGCCAAGGCTTTTGTATAAATTATTTGCAGCCTCATTATTTTGTGCAACATTAAGAACAATAGAACCTTTCAATGTACTCAACATTTTGTTAAGCAACGCTCTGGCAACATTTTTCCTACGATGGTTAGGATGGACAAAAAGCCAAGATATATAATTCCCTTTATTACCAGCAAAACCTATGATTTTATCATTTTCTTCCATGACGATTATTTCTGAATCCTGAAATAATTTTATCATGTTTGGATCTTCCTGAAGTCGAATTAGTGCCTGTAAGTCCACAGATCCTCTCATTTCATCTGGTTTTGAGAGATTATAAATTTCTTCAACTTCTCTCCAATCTTTATCTGTGTATTGTCGAATTTCCATTTTTAACTTCCGCTTGGCTAACGGGCTGCGTCAGTGGGCGCATGGTCCTCGCGCTCCACTGAACGCGGATGTTGGGTTGTCCCTCATTCATGTTGACAAAACACGACCCGTGCTGTACAGTTTACTGTACAATAAATGGAGGAAAATAATGAAAGCCATATCTTACACCGCAGCACGACAAAATCTTGCTAAAACCATGGAACAAGTATGTCAAGATCATTCGCCGATAATAATTACTCGAAAAACCAATGAGTCCGTCGTCATTATGTCTCTTGAGGATTACAATGCACTCCAAGAGACAGCTTATTTATTACGTTCTCCTAAAAATACCAGACGTTTGATCGAATCCATTGCCCAACTTGAAAATGGAAAAGGAACTGAACGGGAGCTGGTCGAGTGAAACTGATTTTTTCCGATCACGCATGGGAGGATTACCTTTATTGGCAAAAAACCGATAAAAAAAATCCTCCGTAGAATCAACATGTTAATTAATGACATAAAACGTAATCCTTTTGAAGGCATTGGAAAACCTGAACCTCTAAAGCACGCATTTTCAGGATACTGGTCACGTCGTATTAACGATGAACATAGAATCGTTTATAAAACTTCGGACGATGCCATCCTATTAGCTCAACTTCGTTACCAATACTAATTTCTGCAATAGCAATAAACCCAACGCGAAACTAACCAGCGGCGTATAGATAGGAACGGCCTCCCGGAAAGTTCCCGATAATGTAAAACGCGATGATGTTCAATCCGCCCAGCATTTAGCCGTCTGAGTTTAGTGTCAGGTTAGGTTCAACGCATGTTAAGCTCTTTCTCATATACGACAGTATCTCCTTCGCATACCTTTATAGCTGAAGCAGGAACACGAAGTTTTAGAATTAAATCTTCTACATACGGAAGGTAGTCAGTGCCACTAGGCAGAACGTCAGTAAGGTTTTCCTTATCTTGGTGAAAAAAATAAAGTTTGATTACCTTAGGATCATTCTCATTTGCACCTGAATGAATAAGGGTAAGGGTTGGACCACCACGGCGTCCAGGATCCCAACCTCGATGATCATCGTCATAAACCCATAATGGAAAGGGGCGACTAGCATGCTGGAAAATAGCTATCACAGCTTCACGTACATTCTCTATTGCTGCATCGGCAACACTTTTATCTGGAAAATATTCATTTTCTGATATGAATCGATGTACATAGCCTTTTCTTAAGTTTTGAAGAGCTGAAACACGCGCCAAATCCCGGAGCCCCAATCAAGCCTCATGAGTCCGTTATTCTCAATTGCTTTATCCAAATTCCTTTTAAAGCTATATGATATATTAGGCTCGTTTAAAGCATCCTGGCAGGCAATTTCCATTACAGTCCAAGAAGTAGTTACAGCCCATCTGACATATGTTCCTCTATCCCATTTATTATTTGCTTGACGTGCTAAAGACCGTGCATGCAGCGCATCGGTCCAGAGGTGATAGTGAGGATTTTCTACAATCTTTGGATGGTTCATTTTGTCCCCGTAAAACCTAACATTGATATTCTATAGACGTCTATTTTATGTCCCATATGGGGATGTTCTATAGACGTCTTGATAACATTCCAAATAGGGGAATAAAATTGACGTTTTCAGCCTACCGTCGTATTTGGAACCAATTTTTTATCAGGAAATTAAGTTTACAGACACAAAAAGATTACCTTGCGTCGGCCAGCCCTGTCAATTGTTGTGATAGACTATGTAAAATCGACGGTAATTGAGCGCTGACGGAAGATACGTACAGGGTATTTGCCTTCTCAGTGGCACTTATAAACCTTTATTTCCAGCTATCTACAGAAATGTCAGATCGTGTGGATTATTTGAGTGAATCGTCATAGGCGAATTTAATATACATTTCTATTATGCAATTATCGTACAGGATCGCCACCTTCACCTTGCGACAATTCGCACTTGAAAGCTTATTAGATCAAAAACAAGATGCATTCCAAGATGTTCATAAAACCTGGCTGATCCATAAATAACGCCCCATTTTGTGCGATCGATGTCAAAATGCGCTTCAGCTACAAGATCATCTTCTGGTGTCCTTACTATAGTTGCCACAAAATCTTGCTGGACCTTGATTCCCCTTAATTCTAATGTTCCGTTTACTTTATAATTTGGTAGGCTTAAATAAGGCTTTTTTACGGATATCGCTTGATTAATCCCAAATTTTGCCTTTGGAAAAATTTTTGTTAGGAAAAAATCATCGGATTTAAGGTGAGCAATCAAGACTGGCTGTAATTCATCGCCTTCAAGATTTATATTTATGATGGAATCCATGTCTATCTCAAACATACCGGTTATAATTCCATCCCTGACGGCGAGCTTTCCATTGACGATTTTGACTGTTCCGAAGTGTGTTGTATTTGGATTTCGGCCTCTCCATTCGATAGCACTTTGATTAGTATCAACGTGATATGATCTATTTTCAAGTTTCAGGAAGGTCTGAGGATCGACTGGTTCATTAACAGCTTCACCCTCAATAGTTAAACCTGCGGATCTCCAAGCTTCAATGCCACCTTTTAATATATATGTATATTTGTAACCATTCCGTTCAAGTTTTTCAGAAGCAGTAGCGGCATCCACGGATTTATTGCTGGATCCGTAAAGAACAATAATAGAATCCTTATTATTTGTTATGGACTTGACTTGCTCGATGAAAGTCACTTCGAAAACACATGCATTCATCGCGTTTGGTATATGTCTTTTTGTAAAATTATCAACTTTTAGAACGTCAATAATGTAAATGGTTTTTTTCCCATCGATCCAGGCATGAAGTTCCTCCGGGGACATTTCTTTTCCTATTTTGGACTCAACCATCTTTGACTCCTTTTTTTGGTCACCGTTGCAATTCTGCCCCATTAATGGCGCACTAAATAAATAGAAATTACCTTGCACAAGCAGGCCTGTCAAATGTTGTGATATATGGATTTTGGTCCACCTTGCCGGATTGATAGTGAGAGCAAAGATTAGAGTTCAGGGTATTTGCCGTCTCATCAGCTATTAAAAACATGAATTTTCAAATATTTACAAAAATGTCGAATCGTGGGGATTAGTATATCGTATCATTACCAACGGGCGACGGCGAGTTTGGTATTGTTATGTGTAACGAAGCCCTGAATGAATTCGGATGAATGAATTGATGATATCTGTAACGCTCTGCTGTGGGGCGCGCGGCTTTTTGCGCGTCCCTACTAGCGGTTGGTTATGCAACTGATGCTTTCATTAGTGCATCTATATATTCTGGTTGTCCCGTTTTATAAAGATTATACCAAGCATCCAACACTGGCATTAAGTAAAGATCGAGACAGCGAAAAATATGGAATGCAAAGTCAAGAGGTGCGATTCCAGATGCTGTTATTAGATTGCCATCTGTTACCGCTGGAGCATCTTCATAAAAGGTTGAACCTCCGTACTTAGTGGCAGAAAGATATTCACGCGAATTACTAGTATGTCTACGATGATCAAGTAATCCTCCTCGGGCAAGTCCGGCAGTAGCACCACAAATCGCTGCCACAGGTATGTCTAACCCGATAAATTGTTGAGCAACCTCCACTGATTCCATATTCTTTCCTTCATCCCAAGCAATCCCGCCCGGCAAAATAAACATTGCGCTGTTTGTTGGAGAAAGCATGTCGAGTGTGATGTCAGGAATAACACGAAGTCCACCCATAGTTACAACTGGGCTTTCCCGTAACGCGACAGTACGGATACAGTGACTATCTGGATTTTTTTTAAACTGCGGACTATTTATCCCAGCTACTGCAAAACCTATTTCCCAATCTGACAGACTATCAAATACAAAAAGATGTACGTTTTGTTTTTTCACTTCATATCTCCTATGCATAACGCTTTTCTTTGGGGCGTCATGGTCCTCGCCGTCCCCAACAGAAAGAGGTTATAAGCCCACATGTCTTATGCAAACTCAATCAATCTTCAGTTTCTTTACAAAATTATCTTGATAATCTCGCTCAATTCTTATTTTTTCCAGTTCTTCTAAAGTATAATCGCCATCAAGTTTGTACTTGCGTTTCATTTCATCAATTTGGCGCATTCTACGCCGGTACTCGTATGGCAGATATAATAAGCTAAATAAGCCTATTATCAAACCTGATATAGAAAATCCGCTTAACCCGAATATGGAAATGTAAATCCAGATGCCGCCATTAATAGTGGCTAATATTCCGAAACTTATTTTATCAAAATTTTTCATCGAATAGGTTCTATTTTTTTGCTTATAACGGGCTGCGGATCAACGGCAGGTTCGCCGTCTAATGTGGCGCGATAGCGTCACGATTAGGCGGCGGTTCTGTCCGCTGCATCCGCTTGATGGCTTGCGCGTAGCGACAGTCATCAAGCGGATGGTAATCCGCAGCCCGATGGCGTGGCGCGAAGCGCCACGCCATCGCCATGCTAAGCGGGCCGGGAATAAACACTGCCAAGTGCTCAAAATATGTAGGGCTTCCAAAAAATGACAATGCTCAAAATGACAACGCTTTTCCCGGTCCGCTTAAGCTATTGGTTCGCATTTAGTTTATCCATCTCTGAGTGGTGCATCAACTAGATCTTCTACAGGGTGAAACTCTATATCAAACCATTCTTTGAATGTTTTAAAATCTCTTGTTTTAGGCCACCTTTCAGGCAATATTGTTCCCCATTCTTGTAGTTGCCTTTCAAAGATCATATCGAAATAGTGAAAAATAATTTCTTCCTTTTCTTCGTCATTATCATATTCTGGCAGAAGGTAAGTGGTGTTGTTGAAATTAATTTCAGCGAGAGTAATTTTTCCATTCGAAGTGGGTAAAGATTTTACCCAATCCAAAAAAGGCTCTTTAATTTTTATAATTGCAATTGATCGATTTAGCATATTTAATCTTTTATATTTTGAATGCGAACGGGGAGCTGAGGGGCCAGGCTCTTTAAACACCAAAACTCCCTATAAAAAGTTAAATTTTCCTTAACCAAATACTTCCGAAAGGGCCGCGTAGTATGCCTGGTCCCTTCGAGCGTTTTGTTGGCACCTTTGATAACCACGGATAGCTCGGGAGAGAGATGGGTTTTGTCTCGCTCTACCCGAGCTCTGTGGGTTTTTACGAACCAGCCTGTTTTACACAATCAGTGAGATGGCTGATAAGGGAACGCCGAATGATGGACGTTGATCAATAGCTTGCCATCTGCGCCGCGAATATAACCGAAGGTAAATTCTACCTTGGCTTCTTTGCCGGTGTTGGCATCTGTGAAAAAGTAGTTACCCATCGCTACAGCGGAGTCAGTGTCGATTAAAATACCGGCATTCTCAAACCGGACGGCTGACCATGGCTGGAGGGCAAATCCGTGATCCTCGGGAACCACGCCAGTCACAAAGTATGAGATCGCATCGGACTCAGTGAGACGGAATTGCTGCGCGGCAGCCTTGGTTGGCTTGAATAGCACTGTGCCTTCATCATAGGCGTAGAGTGTATCTACATGAGTAGCAGCCAGAGCCTTATAGTCTCCTTTCTTCACGTAGGCGCTACCTATGGCAACGATACCATCGCCCCAAATTTTTTGTGCTTGATGTACATCAGCTTCAGTAATTGGCTTGGTTGAGATTGGATCTTGTCCAACCCAAGCGCAACTGCTCATAAGTAGGAGACACGCACCGATTACAGTAGAAATAGCTTTCATCATAGTTGATTCTCTTTGAATATGGGTTAATAAGTAAGGTCTGAATAGGACCATTCTGAACTTGTCAGACCACGCTGCGGTGCAAATTGGATTTGCACCTTATTTCAAAATCAACGACTTCCAGTCGCAGGTCTTGGCGACACATCACTGTATCCCGAACCCTCTGAGCTGATCAAAGATTCCTCAGACAGAATAACCGCTTCACATTGGTGACCGTCCATACGCGTTCTTCCTCCCTTCTGCGCCAACGGGCTGCTGATCAGCGGCAAGTTCGTCGCCTAATGTGGCGCGACAGCGGCACGATTAGGCGGCGGTTCTGTTCGCTGCATCCGCTTGATGGCTGGCGCGTAACGACAGTCATCAAGCGGATGGTAATCCGCAGCCCGATGGCGTGGCGCGAAGCGCCACGCCATCGCTAAAATCAGGTGGCAGCCAGGGCTTCCACTGACTTCAATAAAGGTATTAAACTTCAATTCAAAAATGAAATAACAAAAGCGCCTTGGCCCTGGGTGTCACCTGGATTTAGTTGTTATGCTCAACTGATGTAAAGAATTGTGTCCTTGGCCTTCGACTCTCTCCTTAATTACCCTTAAGACTTTATTTGCAAATATTACATGAAAAGGTATTGTAAAAAAACAATATACTTTTTCCATAAAACTTGGATCTTCAAAAATGAGATCAAAGTTGAGTATTGTTTCGCTATTGATAGAAGTAAGCGTATATCCTGTTCGGCAATTGACGAAGAATGACCTTACAGTGAACCAATATTTAAAGGGTTTTTCTGATTCTGTTAACGTAAAAGGTCCTATTGAATCACCAACATTTAAAATCAATATGTCATCGGTCTTATTAATGTGCATTGCTCCAATGGCAGAGCGTAATCCATCCACTAAAAGGAGCCTCAAAAAAACGAAAGGCTTTGTTTCTAATATCTTATAAATTGGAAACTTGTTTGGCATTGTTTCAATTAAATCAAATACAATTTCAGGAGATGACTTTATCTGGATGTTTCTTTTATCTTGAATCATAACCACCTTCTTCTTTAAATGATAAGCAATTGAGGTAGGACGGCCAGATACCCGACCGCCCCCTCACAGATCCCTGTGTGCGGTTTTCCCGCACAAGGCTCTTCAGTATTGTTCGCTTCGTACAAGCGCCTTTCAGCTCCAATAACCAATAATCCGGGGTTGGGGTATCTCAAAATGTTTGAGCAACTCATTGTACCCGTTCCAATTGTAACTCTTACGCTGACTGCGTCGGTTAAGCCATTTGAACACGAGCCGCCGGGCATGGTGATTGAAAGCGCTCAGCATCTCCATATTGCCAGAGACTCCGTAGTAATTAAAATGTCCCAGTAGCTTGGCGCTGAGGCCTTCCATTATTTCGACCATGTCTGATGTATGGCGTTCGATTTTGATCCACTTCGTGAGCGCTGCTAAGGCTGTACGGAACTTCGGTTTCGCTGTCCGCATTTTCACCAGCGGCTTGTTCTTTCGACTCAAGCTCCAGCGAAATTCGAATCCAAGAAAGACAAATGATCTGTTATTCCTGGTCTCAAATCGGGAGAACTTTATAACACGGGTCTTTTCATGAGACAGCTCCAGGTTAAATTTCCCCAAGCGCTTGCCCATAACCCGCCTCACCTTCTTAAGATCCCGATGGTATTGAAAACAGCACACGTAATCATCAGCGTATCGCATCAA
This sequence comes from Desulfosarcina variabilis str. Montpellier, assembly GCF_048565275.1. NCBI lineage: Bacteria > Pseudomonadati > Thermodesulfobacteriota > Desulfobacteria > Desulfobacterales > Desulfosarcinaceae > Desulfosarcina > Desulfosarcina variabilis. The sequence continues at coordinate 7,236,484 of NZ_CP159846.1, forward strand.
CAATACATCTCCGTCGCACCGTGGTTTGACGATCCTCTCAAACCACAGGTCCAGCACGTAATGCAGGTAGATGTTTGCCAGCACGGCGGAAACAACACCCCCTTGTGGGGTACCGGTGACAGGTGATATTACCTGGCCGTCGGTCTCCAGTATACCAGCTTTCAACCATTTCCGGATAAGGCCAAGGAAAGCTCGATCCTCAATCCGTTGTCCCAGCATCTTTAGAAGCCAATCGTGATCAATATTATCGAAGGAAACCACGACACACTACCCACCTCGACGGTTTTCCTCAAAGTGTAGAAATAATACGCAACCGACACCCATTGCAAGGACAATCCCTGCAAGTTCTCGGATGGACACACCGAGATGGAAAATTAAATTTGACACTGGTTCTGCCAGACGGGAGCCGATCGCTCATTCCGGCCGATTGGACTGATCTGAATGAAGGCAACTCCACAGCGACTATCCGCCTTCCGGCATCTAATTTGATTGCCACTACAAGCCACTTGCTCCATACACGCAATATAGTGGATGCTCTTCTTTGTAAGCTCAATTCTTCAAAACAAGAATCGAAAAAAGCTTCAAAGGAGGGCCGCAATCATGCCAAGACAAATGCAACTTTGGGCCACCCCAAAAGAATCGCCTCAGTCTCAGAAAATTTGGAGAAACCTCGAACATCAGCTTCAAAAAGACGTCATCGCCGCTCTGGCAAACCTGATTTGCAAAATGGTTCTTTCACAAGACGCAAATCAGAGTCAGGAGGAAAGCCATGAGCGATAGCAGAAAAGTAACATCAACCCACTTGCAACGATGCGCATACGTGTATGTACGTCAATCAACAGCCGCTCAGGTTGAATATAACCGAGAGTCTACCGATCGACAATATAAGTTGGTCGACCGAGCCATTGGTTTGGGTTGGCCCAAGCAACAGGTAACGGTTATAGATGACGATCTTGCTCAATCCGGATCCAGTACGATACAGCGCAGTGGATTTACAACAATGACCGCAGAGGTTGCCTTAGGCCAGGTTGGACTGATTCTTTCCATCGAGGTCTCCAGGGTAGCCCGCAACAACGCGGATTGGTATCGACTGCTTGATTTGTGTAGTGTCACCGACACGCTGATTGGTGATGAGGACGGCTTGTACCATCCGGGGCTTTTCAATGATCGACTGCTACTTGGATTGAAAGGAACCATGGCCGAGGCCGAACTGCATGTGATACGTGCCAGGCTCGAAGGAGGCATTCGCAATAAGGCAGCCCGTGGTGAATTGCGCCGTGGGCTACCAGTCGGTTTTATCTGGGGTGAACAGGATGGTGAAGTCCTAATGCATCCAGACCAGGCAGTCACCGGAGCTATTCGTACTGTTTTTGAAAAATTTGCTCAGATAGGGTCAGTCCGCCAAGTATGGCTTTGGTTCCAATCCAACCAACTGAATTTCCCACTGCAAACAACCACTTTGCCAGAGATAACATGGGTTGCGGCCAGTTACCACGCCATTCACTCGGTCTTAACGAATCCGGTCTATGCAGGCGTTTATGCTTATGGTAAAACAAAACAAGAATCCTTCGTGGATGAATTCGGGCAGGTAAAAAAACGAGTCAAGCGTTTGCCTCAAAAACAATGGGCGGTATTGATCCAGGATCACCATAAAGGATTTATCGACTGGGAGACCTACGAGATGATTCAGGCTCGAATTGCCAAAAACACCAGACCTGTTGAACATCAAGCCACAGGAGCTGTTCGAGAAGGTGCGGCGCTGCTGCAAGGTCTCGCCACCTGTGGCAAATGCGGTCGTCGGCTCAGAGTTTACTACCAAGGGAAGTATTCTACTCCCGGATATTATTGCGCTGCGAGTCAAGCCATGGAAGGTCGGGCTCGTTATTGTATGCGTGTCGGTGGTGTCAAAATCGATGAAGCAGTAGGCAATGCTTTCCTTGAGGCCATCACTCCTGCCGCAATGAAAGCGGCGTTGCTTGCCGAGAAAAACATTGCAGCGGATTATGACGCTGCTCTTGAACAATGGCGTCTGCAAGTTGAACGAACCAGGTACGAGGCTGATCGTGCACAACGTCGCTATCATGCAGTAGAGCCAGAAAATCGTCTTGTGGCTCGCACATTAGAGACACAGTGGGAATTATCTCTAAGCGATCTCAAAGATGCAGAGAGAGAACTTGAGCGGCGTCAAAAGCAAAGACCTGGAAAATTAACACCTGAGCAGCGCAACAGCATTCTTAGTTTGGGTAAGGATCTCAAACGCGTTTGGCAAGCACCCACGACAACTGATCGCGATAGAAAAGAGCTGCTTCATATTCTTCTTGAAGAAGTAAACATCTCTTTAAAACGAAAAGAGAACAAAGCTCATTTGATCCTGCGATGGAAAACAGGCAATATCTGTGAGCACGAAGTAAATTTGCAATATAAAAACGTTCCCCCTCTCCGGACTGATCAAGACACTATCGAGCTTGTGCGCCGTCTTGCCGCGCACTATCCTGATGCAGTTATTACCGGCATACTCAATCGGCAAGGTAGAAAGACCGCTCGCGGTGATCGGTTCACCGCAAACAAGGTCGGAAATTTACGCCGGTATTGGAAAATCCCCCGATTCGATGCTTCGACGGTTCCCACCGATGGAAAATTGGTAACGATCACAAAGGCGGCCGAAATACTCGGCATTGCTGCTTCAACAGTCCATCGCTGGCTTGCTGACGGTTTCATCGCCGGTGAACAGATCACAGCAGGAGCACCCTGGCAAATTCGCATGACTGATGATCTGCGGTCTCGCTTTATCGAAAAAGCCCCCGAGGGATACGTGACGATGAAGGAAGCCAAAAGCATTCTCGGTGTTTCACGGCAAACGGTGTTGCAACATGTAAAGCGCGGGGAGCTAAAAGCCGTTCATGTTCGTCGCGGCAAACAAATTGGCTTATATATTAAAGTGTTAAGCAAACAGATAGGTCTCTTTTAATCCTTTCATAAAAAGGGGGGCATTATGGCGAGGGCTCCAAAAACTTTTCAAGGTCCATGTCCACGACCCATCGGCACCCCGCTTTTATGTATTCGCGGGCCTGATATACAGCGTCGTGGGCGGACCGGCCGGGCCGGAACCCGTAGCTGTAATCGGAGAAGCCTGGATCGAAGATCGGCGTTAATACCTGTGCAATGGCTTGTTGGATCACCCGGTCCAGCACACTCGGCACGGTCAAAGGTAAAAGCACTTCACAACAGCGAGCCTTCGGGATGCGCTAAAATTAAACATCCATTTCATCCTCTTCTCGATCAACAATTTCCTATATTAAAAACCAGAATCGTTTCGGGCTGTCAAACCCTGATCCTGCAGGGGGCAGCTAACGGAACATTTGCCGTCCCTATTGAATGGACCGATCAGAATAGTAGCTTCAGCCCTGATCATCATCAACAAGAAAATTTGATACTTGATTTCCGGGGCCTTTTGGCGCTGAACGATTTCCTCAAAAAACTTGATATCTCTATTAAATAATTGACAAATGAAATTTAAAATGGATTACATCCCCCTGGATTACAAAGCGCAAGCTTTAGAATATATAGAAAATTTTCGCCACATAAAAACGATTCTGGAAGAGCTTTGCGAAATCAACCGCGAGCTGATAAGGCGGCGGGAAAAACTTTAGCCAGACCCCCTCCATACCTCTGACGGAGCCTTTAGATGGCCATGGATTGCTTTGATATTCAAGAGTTAGCCATTTTATTGGCTAACATGCTCGAAAATGCAATGCAATGTGATGACGTCCAACTTTGGACAGCGGAGGTAGAAGATGAACAGCAAGATTCAAAAATTTCATCTGCAGAAACCAGCCTATATTTATCTGCGCCAATCAAGCATGAATCAGGTCCGGCACAACCAGGAAAGCACCGAGCGCCAGTATGCCCTGAGGGACAAAGCCATCGCACTGGGATGGCCGGCGAACATGATTCATATCCTGGATGGGGACTTGGGTCTATCGGGTTCACATGCAGCCCTGCGCAAGGATTTCCAGAGCTTGGTCGCCTTGGTCTCAATGAGCAAGGCCGGTGCGGTCTTTGCGCTGGAAGCGTCCAGACTGTCCCGATCATGCACAGACTGGCACCGCTTGTTGGAGCTTTGCACCTTCACGAGTACATTGATCATAGACGAAGATGGATGTTACAATCCGTCGGACTTCAACGATCAATTGCTATTAGGCATCAAAGGAACTATGTCTCAAGCCGAGTTACATTTTCTTCGCGTGCGCCTCCAAGGCGGGAAGTTGAACAAAGCTAAAAAAGGAGAACTCAGGCGACCTTTACCAGTAGGCTATGTTTACGATGATGAAGATAAAATCGTTTTCGATCCCGACATGCAAGTTCAACATGCGCTACGCTTTTTGTTTGATTCTTTTCGCTTGACTGGTAGCGCTTACGGTGTGGTTCACAAGTTCTCGAAAGAAGGTCTGGATTTCCCCAAACGATCTTACGGCGGTGTTTGGAAAGGCAAGTTGATCTGGGGCCGCTTGACAGAAAACCGTGTCCTTGGGGTATTGAAAAATCCAACCTATGCCGGGGCTTATGTTCATGGCCGGTATCAAAGCATTAAAGAGATCGGATCGGATGGGACCTTTCGTTCCACAGCGAAAAGGATGCCCATGTCGTCCTGGACCGTTTTAATCAATGACCACCATGAAGGTTACATCACTTGGAGAGAATATATAGACAATCGAAAAATTCTTGAGAGTAATCGCACCAATGGAGAAGAGACCATTTTAAAAGGCCCGGCCAGGGAAGGGTTGGCTCTTCTCCAAGGACTTTTACTTTGCGGATGTTGCGGTCGTCGACTGACGGTGCGCTATAAAGGCAATGGCGGGATCTATCCCACCTACGAATGCAACTGGAAACGCCGAGAGGGGCTCTCGACCGGGTCATGTATGCACTTGCGCAGTGATCTGATTGATACGCCGGTCATCAACAGAGTCCTTGAGGTGATTAAACCAAAACAGATTGAAGCGGCAGTTAAGGCCTTGGAAGAAATCGAACGAAGAGAGGAAGCTGTCGATAACCAGTGGCGCATGCAAATTGAAAGAGCCGAGTATGAAGCCAATTTGGCACAAAGGCGCTATGAAGCGGTGGACCCGGACAATCGCCTGGTGGCCGGAACACTGGAAAAAAGGTGGAACGAAGCACTGTTGAAGTTCGAAGAAGTCAGACACAAATTTGATGAACACAAACAAAAAAACAGGATATCTGCTACAGAAAATCAAAAAGCCCAAATTTTAAAACTAGCCCATAACCTTCCAAAATTATGGAAAGCTCATAGCACAAGCGCTAAGGATCGCAAACGTATTCTGCGCCTGATCATAAAAGATATCACCGTAGAGAAACTGGCTGAGCCGAAACAAATAGTACTGCATATTCGCTGGCAAGGTGGAGCCATAGAAGATATCCCGGTTGAAATACCAGCGAAATATTCTGATCAAATTCGCTATGGGGATCAAATTATCGCCAGGGTCAGAGAATTGTCCCAAAACTACACCGATGCACAAATTGCCAACCTTTTTAATGAAGAGGGGCTCAAGAGCGCTAAAAGCAAACGTTTTACCATATCTATGATCAAGTGGATCAGATATAAACACGGCATTTTAGGCCCTGTACTGAAACGGGCTGATGAGCTAACGGTCAATCAAGTGATGGATAGGTTCACAGTCAGTAGGTATGTCGTTTACCACTGGATTGAACGAAAAATTATAACCGCCAGAAGGCTCAACCATGGTTCGCCTTACTGGATCTCTATCGACCCGCAAAAGGAAAAAGAGCTGACCGAATTAGTAAAAAATTCAACTAAAATTCAAGACCAATCCAATCAACATTCCAAAACGAAGCAGTAGGAGGTGCAGTATGAGTTCACCGTGGGTATTCCCAGTGGGCGTTTCCGGTCGCCGGATTTGGGTATATAGCTGCGACGCACCAGCTTAGCCTTATAACGCTTTTCCTTTAGGTCCAACGCTATCCGGCCGACGTTTTCTTCCAATTCCTCCCCAAAGGCATCCCAATCGACTCGATCGACTCCCGGTGCCGCCTTCCGATTGAACTGTGGAAAGCACCAGCGTAGGTTCGCCTCGTTCAAAAGGCTGTAAAGGTTACCGAATCGGTGTTTTGGAGCTTCCTTTGCCCTCTTTGCTATTCCCCGCAGTGAGGTTTGCATATGTTGGTCAGCCTGTCTTATCTGCATATGTTTCCTTTACGGGCTACACAATACCGTCATCCCCTTCCCCATGTAATCGGCATTACCGTCTCAGAGTACTATGAGATGATCTGACTCCCTTCGCTTATTTGACCCATCGGACGGCCTTTTGGTGATTGTACCGTCCTACCTCTGACTTCTGAGGAGGTGGAAGGGTCTCCCAAGTTCCTGATGCCTCTCTCACCACATGCCACGCTCTTGGACCCCGGCAGTCCCTCGGGGATCTCACCATGACGATCCCTCTGTGCAGGCTTCCGGCACGTTAAAACCGTCGCCGACTGCATTGTGCTCTAACGGGGCTGAATTGCTTGAGGGAGGTACGTCTCCCCTGCGGCCTGCAGTGTTCCCTGTGTACGCTTCACGATCATTGTTCACCGGTATTAAGACCGATTCCGCCGATCGCGCAACACTCGGTACGGGCTGCTGGTTAGGCTTTGCCCGATGGGGACTTCCTGCCCAGGAACCGAGGCAGGTCACCCTATAAGAAGCACCAAGCTGCGCTTGGCGCACTAACGTTCTGCGTGACCGGACGGAAAATAAATAAATCCAATGATTATGACACGTTTAACGATGACTGCATATAAACAAAAACAGCATGTTTTTCCGTTCTGCTGTCTACGCAGTTGTTATGTCCACTTCATTCTTAGAAAAAGTTTAAACTAAAACGTAAAACTTTCAAGATACCATGAACCATCACCAGCATATGATATCGAAAATATAGCCGATACTTCTACCGTATTTACTCCTTCTACTAATTCCGTGCCAAAGGGAATGAAATCTTTTTGTCCTCTATTATTCCAAACCATGGTGTCTTTGTGATTAATAAAATCAACTTGTAACAGTGCTCTGTATTTATTATCCATCCATGAGGAAGATTTTACTGTAACAGTTCTCAATTCTAAAAAATCATTTTTTGCAATAATTGTATCATTTTTAATTGTTTTGAATATTTGTTCTTCTGTTGGATTATCTTTTGAACAAGCGAGCAGTACAGGGAACAATACTATGAAAAATAATATACAAATTATTCTTTTCATTGTTTCATCCTGTTAGTTTATGATTCATATTCTCTGCTAGTATTTTTAGATTTTAGCTATAACGTAGAGAGTTTTATCCGTCGTCCCGCCATACCATTGAAAACGAAAAGATGCATTCCACTCAAAAGCTGATCTGAACTCAAAATCTATTTGTCGCGCTGCGGGATGATGGATAAAACTGGTTGGACTAAGACAATTTAGAACATATTCTTAAAATGACTACCATTTTATATGGGGATTGTAAACACAGGACTGCCTCGCTGGTTCTGGTACAAGGACAGAATTAAAATTCTGGGGGTGATCGTGATTGTTGAATGGGTGAAAACACCGGACAACCGATCCTTTTCGTCATCAATCGCAATTTATGAGAATGCCGATTTAGAGCATTTCATGACTTGAGGACAAACCAATCCCATTACTTTCAGCACCTTAGAAATGCACGCCCAAGCTATCCCTGGAAAACAAGTTCGTGGATCGATTCGCTAAGAATCCTTATCGCTTACAGACGATGGCCTCAAAATATGGAAGGAACTGTTTCCGGACCCTTCCGGGATGTCGTATATCTTTTTCATCGTTCCTTGTTTGCAGCTTGGGCACCTCAATATGTCGATACCAGCCTGTGCCATCATTATTGCCTGGACGGATTGATCCTGCACCACGGGAATATCGGAGGACAAGTTCATCAACAAGCGGCACAGGCCAATGTTCTTTTTCTTGCTACGGTTCGATAAAAAACCATAATGCCGGATGCGCATGAACCGCTTGGGCAGTACATGCAACAAGAACCGCCGGATGAATTCGACCGCATCGAGGGTGACCGTTTCGGTCGTCTTGCGTTTCCTGTTTTTAATCGTGAACGTCACACGGCCGTCAGAAAAATCAGTGATGCGATGATTCGATATCTAGTCGGCATATTAGTCGGCGGGTCGGGCCGTAGCAACCTATTGTAATGTTTTAGTAAGAGCTGAAAACCAGGGCCTAAAATGGCCTTAATCGATACTTTTTGGTGCAAAAACGCGAGATTAAGGATTATCGTCACTGGTCCCATAAAATCGTGTTATCGACTTCGTAAGAATCAGCCGATCCGTAGGGCGTCATCGTTTCTCGCAGCTCAAATGAATCTCCAACCTGGCATATTTTTCGTCCTCTCGCTCTGAATCCGAGTGCTTCTTTTATTTTTTTGATGTAAGCTTCGCTTCCGACGGCAATGCTTTGCGACCATTTTGTCTTTCTGCTGTTATTCTCATCCTTCATGGCACTGTCTATACATTTGAAATGGGCATTCTTCAACTGCTCATAGGTGTCGAAACCCAGCAACCCCATTAGACGATCAAAATCGATAATTCTCTTTCTTTTTCGGGGATTCTGTATTTCATTGTATCCACACCATTGCCACTTTTCAGGGTGATCGACTGCGCCGGCACGGACCATGTTCATGTCGATGTAAGCAATGCATTGGCGCAGGTGATGATTCCCTTCCACAGCAGTAGCATGATAACGATCCTGCCAGAAGGCTCCTTTTCTTTTTTTCCGCAAGTTGTATTCCTGTCCGGTTCTGCCGGCGACCAGCTTGATCGAATCCGGGATAGCCGTATCCCCTCCACCGTCGAATAGAAGCAAATGAATATGGTTGGAGGTGACCATGTAATCCAATACGCTCAAATGGCGGTAACGTTTTTTTGCCCGATAAAGCCATTCGATCCATCTGCTACGATCTTTAGCGAATTTCAAAAGAAAGGCCCTTTTATGGCAGCGATGGGTAATATGCCAGACTTGACCGGGGATATAATGTCGCTTTGCACGGGCCATAAAGCAGTACTTCCCTTAAACGGATATTTTTGAGGGTAAAAACAGTGGATTAAGCTTGTTTTAAGCCTTTTTTTAAGCTACTAATCTTTTAATATCAATTGATTAGCGCGGCCTGATAATCATTAAAGTGCGGTTGCGGCCAGCAGAGAACCATCATGGACACCGAAGAACTGTTACAAATTTTCCACCTCAATACATGATGGTTCTCTGCTGGCCGCTAAAAAGAAAGGCACCTCCTTTCCATAGCGACCATCGCTGTGGAATAATAGAGTAACCAATCAACCAAATTGGGAGGTGCCATATGAAAACTTACGCTGGAATCGATCTTCATTCAAGTAACAGTTTTATTGGGGTAATCAACCAGAATGACGAAAAGCTCCACAGTCGTCGTCATAACAACAATCTCAAAGAGATTTTGAAGATGCTCAGAAAGTATAAAAAAAGCCTTCAAGGGGTTGTCGTCGAATCAACCTATAACTGGTATTGGCTGGTAGATGGGTTGCTGGAGCAGGGGTACAAGGTTCATTTAGCCAACCCGGCCGCCATCCAGCAATACAAGGGGTTGAAAAACAGGGATGACAAATATGATGCATTTTGGCTTGCGCACTTGCTTAGACTTGGCATCCTGCCACAAGGCTACATTTACCCCAAGTCATTACGCCCGATAAGAGATCTATTTCGAAGGAGAATAATGTTCGTAAAACAACGGACAGCTCAAATTCTCAGCTTACAAAGCATGATTGCCCGCAATAAAGGGGTGGAGCAAAGCGCAAGTGCCATAGCTCGCTTTCGCGACGATTTCATCAATCAGATGTTCGATAGTCCACATCTGGTATCCACCGCCCGTCACCAAATGGAAACGATTCGTTTTCTCGAAAAACAAATCAAAGATATTGAGTTGGAAGTAGATGGTATAGTAGAAATAGACCGCGCTTATCAAAAGCTACTGACCATTACCGGAGTCGGAAGAATTTTGGCAACAACCATCATGCTTGAGGTTGGAGATATTCATAGATTTAAAAATGCGGGCAACTATTCTTCCTATTGCCGCTGCGTCAAGGCGCAGAGCACATCCAACGGTAAAAAGAAAGGAAACAACAACCGTAAAAACGGAAACCGCTACCTGGCTTGGGCTTATGTTGAAGCAGCTAATCATAATAAGAAAAATTGCCTTCGTGCACGGAAATTTGTCGAGCGCAAAACGGCTGAGAAAAACTATACAGTGGCTATCAAGGCCCTTGCTAATAAACTGAGTAAAGCATCGTATTTTATCATGAGAGATCAAACAACTTACGATCCATCGTTGTTGTTTGGGTAAGATTTGGGTACGGCAGCAACCCAGGCTCGGGGACTGGTAAAATCCATATGGTCTGATTGGTGCTGCCGTATCCCGTCTGTTTTCGATTCGTCCGCCTATGCCGTGAACCACACAATGGGTGGTATCAACCACAGGTCTGAAAATACACTTGGAACCGGCATGGTACCGAAGGTCTTCTGGGGCTCTTTGAGCCAGGGATGGCATAGACCATCTTGATCCCGATGGGTGACGGGTGAGGATCGACCACAATCGATCTAACCGACCAAATTGAAGCTACGGGCGCGGGTGAAGGGAAACAGCGAAAACGTCGTTTAAACAAATAGGGGCTGTTTCTAAAAAAAGCCTTAACATTTTTACTCAGTTATGCTGGTATGCCCAGCATGAGAAGACATGAGATATCAGATGAGAAATGGAAAATTATAGGCCCTTTGCTGGTTCGTGAAAAAAAGGATCCGCGTGGCAGACCGCCTAAAGACGACCGATTAATGTTTAACGGAATTCTTTGGATCATGAAAACAGGAGCTCCTTGGCGCGATTTGCCTGAATCGTTCGGCCCATGGCAGACCGTTTACAAACGGTTTGCCATGTGGGCCAAATTGGCCATTTGGGATGACATCCTCTTGGTGGTATCGAAGGATGCCGACTTAGAATCGATCATGATCGACGCTTCTTATGTAAAGGTCCACCAGCATGGGACCGGCGCAAAAGGGGGCACTTCAATCAGGACATCGGCCGAAGCGCGGGTGGCCTGACAACTAAAGTCCATGCTTTGGTAGACGCATTGGGCAATCCTTTGCGTATTGGTTTGACCGGTGGAAACGTTCACGACATTGTTCCAGCTCCGGATTTGGTTTCCAGCCAATCGGCTGATAACCTTCTCGGGGATAAAGCCTATGACGCAGATCAGTTCATTGCTCAGGTGCAATCTCAGGGAATAAAGATTGTAATCCCGCCCAAACGCAACAGACAAGAAATGCGGGATTACGACCGCCATATTTACAAAGAGCGGCATCTGGTGGAATGCTTTTTTGCCAAGATTAAACAATGCCGTCGTGTTGCCACTCGTTATGAAAAATTGGCCCTAACATTTAAAGCCGTTGTCATGATAGCTGCTTGCTTGGTTTGGTTAGATTGATTTTTTTAGAAACAGCCCCTAATATGGGTCAAGCGAAAAAAGTCTATTTTTTCGTACGGGGAGGTGTTTTTTTTACTTGACCCGCACTTTAATGGGTGACCCATTTCAGATCACTGCGTCAGTGGGCGCATGGTCCTCGCGCTCCACTGAACGCGGATGTTGGGTTGTCCCTCATTCATGTTGACAAAACACGACCCGTGCTGTACAGTTTACTGTACAATAAATGGAGGAAAATAATGAAAGCCATATCTTACACCGCAGCACGACAAAATCTTGCTAAAACCATGGAACAAGTATGTCAAGATCATTCGCCGATAATAATTACTCGAAAAACCAATGAGTCCGTCGTCATTATGTCTCTTGAGGATTACAATGCACTCCAAGAGACAGCTTATTTATTACGTTCTCCTAAAAATACCAGACGTTTGATCGAATCCATTGCCCAACTTGAAAATGGAAAAGGAACTGAACGGGAGCTGGTCGAGTGAAACTGATTTTTTCCGATCACGCATGGGAGGATTACCTTTATTGGCAAAAAACCGATAAAAAAATCCTCCGTAGAATCAACATGTTAATTAATGACATAAAACGTAATCCTTTTGAAGGCATTGGAAAACCTGAACCTCTAAAGCACGCATTTTCAGGATACTGGTCACGTCGTATTAACGATGAACATAGAATCGTTTATAAAACTTCGGACGATGCCATCCTATTAGCTCAACTTCGTTACCACTACTAATTTCTGCAATAGCAATAAACCCAACGCCGGAATTGTGGTAGCCGCCGGGCGCTCCACTGAATAATAACGAGGACCGCCGGCCCCGGCGGTCCCACACCAATGACAGGTTATATGACCAATCTTATTTCTTATTTACTTTATCCCGATCTTCATACAAAACAAAAAAGGGCGGTTCGCCTGGACAATACTGTATTTTCTTCAGTTTCTCTAATTCAATAGTTGCTTCCCTGACCTTTCGAGCAACTTCCTTGTGACTTTTAGGCGTATAATCAGGATATAGCTGTTTCATAATTTCAGAAAACCAAAGGTTAAGCGATTCTATAGCTTAGCGCTCTGGTCCAAATAAAACCATCTCAAAATCATCTGTCGAAATGGATGTTGATGAATCTAACCCTTCCGACCTCATTTGTGAACAGATAGACATAAAAGTCTGCATAGACTCATTTGTAGAAAGATTCGCACCTTGTCGCTCGAAATTTGCTAACAATCCGATAATTTCCTCAGAACCATAAATGCATATTCGAGTTTTTGCATCGGCTGCCTCAGCAAGTAATTGATATCGCTCATTTGGGTTTGTTTTAGCGGCTTGAGCAAATTTGGAAACAGAACTGAGATAATCAATGTATGCCTGAGTTCTTAAAAGATCCTTTTGTTTTCGTTCTTCTGATGCACGAGAAAAATAATATTGAAGTCCGGCACCGATAGCGACGCCAACTAAAGGAAGTGTCCCTGTAATTATTGTTGCAATTTCTGACATAATTTTAATTACATTCGACTGATCAATTGATACCTCTTTTAAAGTAGAATCGTGAAATTCGATTTCTCTATTCATTTTATCAAACACATAACCGCCGCAAATCAGCCGCGCGGCTTTTTGCGTCGGCTGAATTTGCCTGGTATGCGATTTATGTAAATGGATATTCAAAAAATCTCTTCTAATATAATGATTGCACTGGATACAATTTGAGGAACTCTGCCTTTCTCTCGAATATGCTTTCGCCCTTCAATAGTAGACATATCAATTTCACCAATTAAATCCCTGCAATAGGTCGAATCATTACGGGCTTTAAAAAGATCCGCAAAATTGGCAACAGATTCATATGTGAGTTCTCTCGAATAACTGTCTTTTACGCTATTGGCTCCATATTTGAGCCCGATAACCATGTATGCAGCTGTCACGGCACCGCATGTTCCCCCCATAAACCCCATCCCGCCGCCAAAACCACTGGCAATTTTAAAAGCCCGTTCCTGTTCGAGACCCAACTGTGGGCCATAAGTCAGTAACACCGCCTCCGAGCAGGAATAACCAGCTCTAAGGTATTCAATTGCTTTGTTTATTTTTTCTTTTACATACTCCGGCCTCTTTGATTCCAACATCATCGCTCCTCCTTAATCTCATATTGGTTATTTTGTCCTGAGCAGATTAGGGGAGTTTGCCAAGGGTGTATTGTAAAAATACGACCTTACCTGTTAAACTAGCTGCCGTTTTGTCTATGAAGGTTTCCCTGTTAAATAGCTTACAGGAGTATGTCCTGTAACAAATTTGAATTCATGAATAAAATGCGCTTGATCAAAATACCCGTTCGCTACAGCGAAGGAAGCCCAATCACATTCAGCCGACTTCAAGTGGATTAATGCATTCTTGAACCGGAAAATTCGACAAAGCTGCTTGGGTGGAACACCAATACGTTCTGTAAATTTTCGTTCCAGGTGACGGCGGCTGATCTGTAAACGATTAGCCAAAGTTTCTACTGGAACTTCACCTTTATATGAACGAATAATGGTCACCGCCATTTCAATCCTCAAACTGTGGCTTCTGAAATCATTCATTCGTCTTTCAAAGAACCCTTCAAAAGTTTGAATGAGTCTTTCTGGTGTTTGATTAGTGCCATGAATTAATTTGGACAGGCCAAATCCACTAAGCTCCCATACTTCTTCAAGTTCGATGCAAAAATCCGATAGATCGACGGGGGGCATCGAAAAAAACGGATAAAGCCCCTCAGGAGTAAATCTAACCGCAAACATTGATATAGACCACTTTGGCTTTATTTGGATTTGCCTTGCTAACGAGCCTATCATGAAATCTCCGGCAATGGTAACTGGTGAAGAATCATCAACGATACATTCAATAGGACCAGATAAATTAAATATGAGATCCAAACCCGTATCCAATGCGGTGCGATAGATTGTACTGATATCATCATCAGAACAGTTTAGTGTCCAATAGCACTGAATAAAATCTTTGAATCTTGGATGGGGTTCATGTTTATTTATTGGAGATTTTCTGTTCATCATCTGCTGCCATAGCCTTCTAAAGGCACTTTGAGTGAACGGCATAACGCAATGCTCAGCATCAGCCAGGGCTGACGCTGAATTTGAATAATATGATTAAGTTCAAGCAGCTTCGCATAGTCAAAAATGCCACAGCCCTGGCTGTCTGCTGAAGCTACAGGTTAGCAACACTTTGAAATCAGCTTAACTTTCCTACTAAAGATTCGAAGCTTGCTTTTGCTTCTGGAGAAAATTCATGAAATTTATTTAGTTTCTCACAAGGTTGCTCATCACAGATTGAGCAATTTTCGACTGACTTTGTTATCGCACACTTTCTAACTTCGCAAGTATTACAATATCCAATAAGCCTTGCTCCCGAAGATAGGCAACCATCACAATTGATTTCTTCTGCTTTAAAATTCAGACCATATTTCTCTGATAAAAACGATGCCGTTTTTTTCCGCGCGACATCATCATCACTTTGAGTTGCCAAGAATGTAGGACATTTTGAACACAAAAGACCGCAATAGGCTATCATATCCTGCATCGTATTTCCCCCTTTTTTATATTGCTAATGGCTCGGCTCAGGCGACCGCAAAAGCGGCCTACCTGAAGCAAGGAAAGACACCAAGCCCGCGCCGCTTTTGCGGGTCGCCTGAAGCCGATGGTTATGCCGCATCTTCGGGTTCACTCAACCAACTCGTTCCATACCGGGCGTACCTCGATTGTGGCCGCTTCTGCCATGGGATGCAGGGACGCTACCTCGATGGCTTCTTCCTGACTCGAGCACTCAATTAGTTCGTAGGCGCACATTTTTTCCTTGGATTTTGCAAACGGGCCTTTCGTTATCGCCAACTTCCCTTTACGAATTCGCACGGTTGTTGCAGCCCCAGGTGGTTGAAGCGGATTTCCATGCACCCGGATGCCCCGATCTTCCATCTTCTTAATCCAGGCGCCAATATTCTCTATGAGATCCGCTGTCGGACGAAACAGATCATCATGGCTGATGATGAGCAGATACTGCATATTTTTCCCTCTCTGTGGCATAACCTAGTTTCGACCACAATGATTTACACTCATGTCCTGAACAAGGGCGGCAAAGGCGTGCAAAGCCCAAGTGACATGCTTTTCAACTAAACTGGGCGTTTCAAATTTTATCGAAGATGATATTACACAAATTTTAATGTTTTTGAAGGTCTTCCTTATAAATTTGAAACGCCCAGCTTAGTTCAAAATTTGAAGGTGTCGAAAAAATTGCGGTATCGACTGTATCTACGCCCTTCTGGATACCGGATCGAGTCCGGTATGACGGGCCTGTACCTTCAGACAAATCTATAATGCGGTTTTGGCGCTCCCACACGTAGCATGGGAGCGAAAGGTGATGGTGAGCGGTCAGCTTTTAGCAATCACCGACTATCTGCATAGCAGCTGGTTTAATGAAGCCCTCTCGAAGGGGGTTGAGAACCAGATCAATGAACATCGAACACTGAACGTCCAACTTTGAACATCGAATATACGGCTAACCGCTCAATTCAGGAAAAATCATTGTGGAGTGATTCCATGACATCCGATCTCACCCCCAGACAAAAAAGCGTGCTTGAGTATGTCATTTCATTTCAACAGGAACACCGCATGGCCCCCACGGTGAGAGAAATCTGCGCCCACCTGGGCTTGAGCGGGCCGGCGGGCATTCACCGCATCTTGAACATTTTAAAGGACAAAGGCTATATTTTGGCCGAGCCGGGTAAGAAGCGATCCTGGCGGTTCAGCAAGGACATCACCGGCGCCGGTATTCCGCTGATCGGCACCATTGCGGCCGGCCTGCCCGTGGAAGCTATTGAGAACCTTGAAGGAGAACTGGCCGTATCACCAATGCTGTTCGGCGCTAAGCGCTGCTTTGGCTTGCGGGTAAAAGGTGACTCCATGATCGACGCACACATTCTGGATGGGGATCTGGCGATCATTCGGCCCCAAAAACGGGTGGAGAGCGGAGAAATCGCCGCCGTCATGGTGCAGGATCTGTTGTCCGAGGCCACGCTTAAAATCTTGCGGCGCACGCGCAGCGCCCTGACCTTGGAGCCGGCTAACCCGGCCTATTCGCCGCTGGTGTTTAAAGGCCCTCAGCGCAAGCAGGTGGTTATTCTGGGTAAATATATGGGTTTGCTTCGCATGGTGTGATATCATTATCTAAAACCTTGTTTTGACCGCAGCGTTTACCCGGGTCCCCTGCCCACTGGTTTCCCAGATAAACACGAGCGGACTGGCGACAAAGATCGACGAGTAGGTTCCCACGATCACGCCGATGACAAGGGCCAGGGCGAAATCGTGCAGCAGGGCCCCGCCAACGGTTAAAAGGGCGATCAGCACCAGGAAGACCGTGCCGGAGGTAATAATCGTGCGGCCGAGGACTTCATTGATGCTGGCGTTGATGATCTCGCCCAGTCTCCGGCGGCGCAAAAGAATCCGGTTTTCCCGGATGCGGTCGAAGACCACCACCGTATCGCTGAGGCTGTAGCCGGCCAGGGTCAACAGCGCGGTGACCACCAGCAGATTGATTTCCTTGTCCAGCAGGTAGAAAATTCCCAGTACGGTGAGTACATCGTGGAAGGTGGCGATGGCCGCCGCCAGGGCAAAGCGCAGGTCGAACCGGCGCCCCAGGTAGACGATAATGCCTCCCAGCGAGATCGCGATGGCGATCAGGGCGGCGCGCTTGAGATCCCGGCTGACCGAGGCACCGATCTCGGCCTTGCTTTCCAGGGTGAAGGCATTGTCGGCGACTTTGGTATTGAGAACTTTCGCCACCGTATCGGCGATGCTCGTCGCCGAAGGTTCGGCCTGCTTGATTCGCACCATTAGAACACGCGCCCCGGGCACCTCCTGCAACTCCACGTCGGCCAACCGGTTGTCGGCCAGCAGACGGCGGATTTGATCCAGGTGAAAACCCTTTTCGGCCTTGAACTGGATCATCGCCCCCCCGGAGAAGTCGACCCCCAGATTGGCCCTGCCCCGCTCGATCTGGACCAGCGCGAACAGCCCCAGCAGCACCAGAATGCCGGACAGCACAAAGGCGCCATGGCGCAGGCGAACGAAGTCTATTCTGGTCTGCCTGAGAACATGCATGAAGCGCGGGGTCTTGAGTCGGCGCTTGAAATGCAGATAGTCATAGACCACCCGGGTACCGTAAAGGGCGGTAAACAGGTTAAACACGACGCCGATGCTCAAGGTGACGGCGAACCCCTTGATCGGGCCGGTGCCGAAAAGAAACAGGGCCACGGCCGTGATCAGGGTGGTCACGTGGGAGTCGATGATCGTCCACAGCGCCTTGTCGTAACCGGCTTTGACACTGGCATAGGCCGGTTGGCCGGCGATCATTTCCTCACGCATGCGCTCGAAAATGAGTACGTTGGAATCCACGGCCATGCCGATGGACAGCACGATCCCGGCGATGCCGGGAAGCGTCAGGGTGGCCCGGAAAACGGACAGCGCCGCCAGCATCAGAATCAGGTTCAGCCCAAGCGCCAGGTTGGCGATTGCACCGGAAAAACGGTAGTAGACGATCATGAAAATCACCACCAGCAGGGCACCCAACGCTGTCGCGGCCAGCCCGTTGTGGATGGAATCAGCCCCGAGCGAGGGCCCCACGGTCATATTCTGGACGATCCTGACCGGGGCCGGCAGCGCACCGGCGCGCAGCACGAGCGCGAGGTCATGGGCCGCTTCCGTGGTGAAACTGCCGTTGATCTGGGCCTTGCCGCCGGCAATGGGTTCCTGGATCACCGGCGCCGACTGGACAATGTCATCCAGGACAATGGCCAGCCGTCGCCCCACGCCTTTGCGGGTAATCTCCTCGAACAGGCGCGCTCCCTTGGCGTTGAATGTCAGGCCCACGGAGGGCTCGCCGAAATTCCCGCCGATCTCGGTGCGGGCGGTCTTCAGGGCATCGCCGGTCATCAGCACCGGTCTTTCCAGAAGGAGCGGCGCCACATGCACCGCGCCGGACTGCAGATCGGTGCGTTTTTCAATGTAGAGTTCCGTGCCGGGAGGAATTTCTGCCGCCAGGATGCGGTTTAGTTCCCGGTGGGAGGCATCGGCGTGCAGACGACCACTGCGCATGGCCGCGTCAAGGGCAGCCACCAAGCCGCTGTCCGGCGCCTGGGAAACCATGCGAAATTCAAGCTGCGCGGTCCGGCCGACGATCTCCATGGCCCGCTGGGGATCCTTGATGCCGGCCAGTTGCAGGACGATCTGATCGCGTCCCTGGCGCACGATAACCGGCTCTTCGACCCCGAACTGGTCGATGCGGTTGCGGATGATTTCCAGGCTCTGGTCAACGGCATTGGCCGCGATGTCCTGCCGTTCCGCTTTGCCAACGGCCAGGTCGAGCCAACCGGCGCCCTCGGCAGCGGTCGCCAGTCCGGGAAACTGTTCTTTGAGCATTTGCCGGACCGGCTGCAAGGTGTCGGTGTCGTCATAGGCGAGGCGAATGCGCCTTGCATCGGTCAACACAGGCGCATGCACGCGCAGATGGGCCGCGCGCAGACGCTCGCGCAGGTCGGACAGCGCCATTTCCGTCCGCTGGCGGACGGCTTTGTCAACGTCGACCTGTAAAATCAGATGCATGCCGCCCTGCAGGTCGAGCCCCAGGCGCATCCCGTCGGTCAGCCGTATCTTGTGCATCCAGGCCGGCAGGAGAGGCTTGGCCGACGGCAGGGCGAGCAACAGGCCGGCCAGGGTCAGGGCGGCCAGAATCAGAAAACGATTACGAATATGACGAGGCATGCGCGCCTCCTTTTTAAGACAACTGCTATCCGATGTGCATGATCACCTGACCGGTGGATACCTCGGCGCCTTTCTGGACCAGAATGTCAAGGACCGTTCCATCCAGTTGAGAGACCAGGTTGTTCTCCATTTTCATGGCCTCCATTACGGCCACGGTCTGTCCGGCGATTACGGATTCACCGACCTGAACAGTGATCTGGACGATCAGTCCCGGGATGGGCGCCAGAACGTCACCTTGTTGGGCTGCCGGGGCCGGGCTGGCGGCGGCGGCCGTTGCCGGCGTCTCAACTGCTGCCGGTGTCACCGCCACGGCCGGGGCCGCCGATAACGCCTGGCCAGCGAATGCAGGCGTGACGGCGGCCACCTGGGGCATTGCCGCGCCGGCCGGCTGCACGAAGGCCACATCGTAGGGTGTCCCATTGACCGTGACCCGAAGCTGATTGGCCTGTTGCGCGCCGATCTCCACCTTAAAATCCTGTCCACTAACTTTCAGTTGATAAAACATATGTACATTCCTTTACATTGAGGGATTATCGCCTGCGGGTTTGATTAAATACGGCCAGTCGTTCCTGCATGATGCGTACGCGACCGGACTGGCTCCAGGCCGTTCCGGGAACCGGAGATGGTGCCACTGTTGATGCCGATGCCGCCGGAGGCTGGCCGATAACCGCATAGGCCGCGGTGGTGTCCCGCAGGTAGACGGCGGCCGCGATGGCGGCAACCGTCGCTTCGGAGATTCCCGCCGGAGTCGGCCGTATCGCCGGCACCGCCGAGGGCGCCGGGGCCGCGGGCTGCACAGCGGCAGCCGGCGCAGCCTTTGGTGCCGCTGGAACCGGTTGGCCTTCACGCAGGCGATCCAACCATCTGAATACCCACCCCGAGGCAAACATGCCGATCATGAGCAGTGTAAGCACGAAGAAGATGCCGAAAAACCGGATAAACAGCGTGCCCAGGGCATATCCCCAGAAGCTGTCGCGGGGACCGCCCACCAGCCGGATGCGGCCGTTGACGGCGCCATCGGCATCGCGGTCACCGCCATCTTTGACCTCGACGACAATCTCGCGCACCCGGTCGGCAACCAGGCGGTTCTCCTTCTGGGCATCCTTTATCCAGGGTGCGGCCAGATTCGGGTTGAAAACGTAAAAGGCTGTCGACATGCTGAAGAAATCCGAGCGCAATGCCACCGCAGCGGTGCCACCCGGTGAGACGCCCTGCACATCGATTTCAAAGGCGGCCGATTTAAAGTTTTTGATGTCCACCTCGGGCCGGTCGATGGTGAAAAAATCCACGCCTTTGACGTCACCGACGGTCCCGCCGGCAATGACCTGAAATTCGAGCGTCACGCTGGTGCTCTTGGCCCGGGGGATGAACTTGGCCCAGATCCGATCACCTTCCCGGGTAAATTGGGGATTGGGCTTTTCCACGTCGGCCCCGGAGAAAAGCCCCGCGGCATGGACGCCGCTTGACGCGGCGCTGATAGTCAGGATCACGGCGGCCAGCCGGATGAGATATTTGCTGATGGTTTTGATTCGCATCGGTTCTGCCCTCCTATCGAAACATGGCGATGAACATGCCGGCCGCGGCCGCCGACCCGATTACACCGGCCAGGTTGGGCCCCATGGCATGCATGAGCAACCAGTTTTCCGGATCGGCCTTGAGCCCTTCGGAATGGGAGACGCGAGCCGACATGGGCACCGCCGACACGCCGGCCGAACCGATCAGGGGGTTCATCTTCTCTTTGACGAAAAGGTTCATGATGTGCACGGTGAGGATGCCGCCAAAGGTGCAGACCACGAAGTCCATCAGGCCGAATCCGAAAATCAGCAGCGGTTTGACGGTCAAAAACTTCTCCGCTTCCATGGTAGCCCCCACCGAAAGCCCTAAGAAAATGGTCACGATGTTCATCAGGGCGTTCTGGGCCGTGTCGGAAAGGCGCTTGACCACCAGACACTCGCGCATGAAGTTGCCGAACATGAACATGCCCATCAGCGGCGCCACGGCCGGCACCATGAGAATGATCAGGATCGAGCCGATGATCGGGAAGAGAAGCTTCTCGCGCGGCGAAACCGGCCGCAGCTGGCGCATGCGGATGCGGCGCTGCTCGGGCGTGGTCAAAAGGCGCATGATGGGCGGCTGGATCAACGGCACCATGGCCATGTACGAGTAGGCCGCCAGGGCGTTGGCACCCAACAAATGCGGCGCCAGCTTGGCGGTCAGGTAGATTGTGGTGGGACCGTCGGCCCCGCCGATGATGCCCACCGATGCCGCCTCCTTGAGGGTGAAGCCGAAGAAGAGCACACCGATATAGGTGATGAACACCCCCAGCTGGGCACCAGCACCGATGAGCAGCGTCTTGGGGTTGGCGATCAGGGGGCCGAAGTCGGTCATGGCCCCCAATCCCAGAAAGATCACACAAGGGATCACTTCCCACTCGACCCCGTACTTGTAGAACACCCGGATCAGTTCGGGGGCGCCGTGCTCGGTAAAGCCCATCAAGGGCACCAGCGGGAAGTTGACCAGAAAGATGCCGAAACCGATGGGCACCAGCAGCAGTGGCTCGTAGTTCTTGACCACGGCCAGATAGAGAAAGAAGAAGGCCACCCCGATCATGATCACCTGCTTGAAGGCCAGGTTGGGAATACCGGATTGGGTGGTGATAATACTGATAAGAAGGTCCAGGACCTGATCCCACGACATGGTGTAGTCTCCTTTGCTTACAGCGGGATGTTGCCGTGTTTTTTGGGCGGGTTGACATCCCTTTTACCGGCCAGCATGGAAAGGGCTTTGATCAGGCGCGGCCGGGTATCGGCCGGGTCGATGACATCGTCGATATATCCCATCTCGGCGGCCTTGTATGGGTTTGCAAACTTCTCACGGTACTGTTCCACCAGTCGCTTGTGCTCGGCCTCCGGGTCGTCGGCCGCCTTGATCTCCTCTCGGCTGATGATGTTCACCGCGCCCTCGGCGCCCATGACGGCGATCTCGGCCGTGGGAAATCCCAGCACCAGGTCGCCGCGGATGTGCCGCGAATTCATCACGCAGTATGCCCCGCCATAGGCCTTGCGGGTGATGACAGTGATGCGCAGCACGGTGGCTTCGCAAAAGGCATAGATCAGTTTGGCGCCCTGCTTGATGATCCCGCCGTGTTCCTGGTGGGTGCCGGGCAGAAAACCGGGCACGTCCTCGTAGACGATCAGGGGGATGTTGAAGGCATCGCAAAAGCGCACGAAACGCGCGCCCTTGACCGATGCATTGATATCCAGGCAGCCGGCCATGCTCAGCGGCTGGTTGGCCACGATGCCCACCGCGGCGCCGTCCAGGCGGCCGAAACCGACCACGATGTTCGGTGCATAAAGGGCCTGCACCTCGAAGAAATACCCGTTGTCCAGGTTGGAGCGCACCAGATCGCGGATGTCGTAGGGTTTGTTGGGATCGGTGGGCACCAGGTCGCGCAGAGCCTCGTCGCGGCGGGCAGGGTCGTCGCTTGGGATACGGCGCGGCGGGACCTCCATGTTGTTCGACGGCACAAAGGCGAGCAGTTCGCGGATTCTGTTCAGGCAAGCCGTGTCATCGGGTTCGGCAAAATGGGCCACCCCGCTGGCGGTGTTGTGGGCCATGGCGCCGCCCAGGGCCTCCTTGGTCACGGTTTCACGGGTGACGGCCTTGATCACATCCGGTCCGGTGATGAACATGTAACCGGTTTTCTCGACCATGAAGATCCAGTCGGTCAGGGCCGGGGAGTAGACCGCCCCGCCGGCCGAGGGTCCCATGATGGCCGTGATCTGGGGCACGACGCCCGAGGCCATGACATTGCGCAGAAAAATATCGGCGTAGCCGGCCAGGCTCATCACGCCTTCCTGGATGCGTGCCCCGCCGGAATCGCACAGTCCGATTACCGGCGCGCCGACCTTCATGGCCGTGTCCATGACCTTGCAGATCTTCTCGGCATGGGACAGGGACAGGGACCCGCCGAACACGGTGAAATCCTGGGCGAACACGAATACCTGGCGGCCGTCCACCAGCCCGTGGCCGGTCACGACACCGTCACCGGGAATCTTTTCGGCGGCCATGCCAAAGTCCGTGCAGCGATGGGTCTTGAAGCGGTCCATTTCCACGAAACTGCCAGGATCCAGCAAAATGTCGATACGTTCCCGCGCGCCAAGCTTGCCGGCCGCATGCTGTTTGGCCATGCGATCCTTGCCGCCGCCGGCCAGGGCCTGTTCAGCCTTGAGCATGAGCGTATCGAGCGGTGAGTTGGTGGTGCCCATACATCCTCCATTTTTTATATATGATCCGTTGAAATTGAGATGGTACATATGCCTGTTGATGCGTGCATCTTAAGATCCTGCATCCGCCAAGCCCTCCGGCGGGGTCATTTCTCCTGTTTCGGTAACCAGATGATCGATCATCTGAAGGTCGATGAAATCGTGTGAAAATGTCTTCATGCGGAACGTGAAGTCCGCCTCGGTCTGAGCTTTCTCCTCATTGTAGATGTGCTGCTCGGCAAGGGCTTTATGGGCGAACTTGATCGATTCCACAAACAGGTAGACCGGCACATGGTACCAGTGGCAAAGGCTGACCACGTTGGCGGTACCGATGCCGGCAACCACCTGACTATCCGGCGTCACCGAAACCGCACCGATAAAAAGCTTGCCGGCTTGACCCAGGTAATGGCTCAGGTTGTATTCCGGAATCAGGACATGCGGCACCTCGTGTTGCGCCAGGGCGTCAATCAATTCACGGGCACGGATAAAATCCTGTTTCAGAACGAGGACTTCAAACGAGCGCTGCCGTTCGTTGCGGGCGCTGACCAGGGCGTCGCGGATGGTGGCCGTGGGGGAATGGACAATAATCAGGTCACCATCGGCAATGCAGTTCATACAATGATCGGTTACGATGCGAGTGGCCTCCTCGAATCGCTTTTTCTGGCGCTCCAGGATTTCCACGGCCCGCTTTCTGGCCGCTTCCAGACCGAAATCGATGGCGGCGGTCATTTCCTCCTCAAAGGATTCGATCAGGTGCACCAGCGGGATGACCTTGGGCTCGGTGTTCTTGATCACTGTGTTGAGCCGGCCAAGCATACCCATAAAATCGCCGGGCTCACACTTGAGCCGCAAGATGGCATCCATATATGATTTGAGCGCCACAATCGTGGTCCGTGACGTTCCCAGGGCTTGCATATAGGTGCGGATCAGGTCGTAAAGGGTCTGAGTGGTGTCTGTTTTCATACAAAAATCCATATGTAGACGATCAATACGATGGAGCTGATCATAAGGGAGAGGATCGCTCCGGGAGCGCTTTTGCGCGTGTATTCGCCAAAGGAAATCTCATAGCCGTGTTTTTTGAGCTGACCGGCGGAAATGATATTGGCCGAGGCGCCGATCAGGGTCAGGTTGCCGCCCAGGCAGGCTCCTAACGCCAGCGCCCACCACAAAATGTTGTGGGGCACGGGTTGCTGGGTCAGCATCATCTGAACAATGGGGATCATGGTGATGGTGAACGGAATGTTGTCGATCACCCCCGAGGCGATTCCCGACACCCACAGCACCATCAACGTCATCACATACACGTTGGTGCCGGCCCGCATGAAGATGTTGCGTGCGATCCATTCGATCACCCCTTGATGCTCCATGGCGCCCACCAGAATGAACAGGCCGGCAAAGAACAGCAGGGTGCTCCACTCGATTTCCAGAAGGATGTGCTCGATGTCCATGCGCGTGATGATGAAAAGGACCATGGCCATGGTCAGGGCCACTACCCCGGGCGAGATATGGGTCACCGTCTGGGACACGAACAACAACAGGGCCACGGCCAGACAGGCCAGGCTTTTCGTCAGAAACGTCCGATCGATGGTGATCTTGAGAAAATCGAACTCAATTTTTTCGATGAGCAGTTGGACGGAAAACAGCTTGGTCAGGTCGTTGTCGATGGATTTGAAACTGGCCCGGTTGCTCCGCCAGAAATACCCGATTACGGCAACCGTTGAGATCACGACCGGAATGAACAGATTACCTGCGAACTGGTTGAAGGTCAGCCCCACCTTGGAGCCGATGATGATGTTGGGTGGATCGCCTACCAGGGTCGCCGTTCCGCCCAGGTTGGAGGCCATGGCCAGGGCCACCACATAAATCCTGGGATCGAGCCCCATGCCACGGGTCAGCTCGATAATGATCGGCACCATGATCAGTACGGTGGTGACATTGTCCAGAAAGGCCGACGTAACCGCCGTAACAGCACAAAACAAAATCAAGATCCGCAGGGGCTGCCCCCCGGTCAGCTTGGCGATACGAACGGAAAGCATGGCGAAAAAGCCGGTCTTTTTCAGCACGGCGACAATGCCCATCATGCCGATGAGCAGCATAATGGTTTCAAAGTCGATATAACTGGCCGCCGTGTGCTCATCGATCACCCCGAGGATAAGCAGGCTCATGACCCCCAAAAGGGCGGCAACCGCTTTATTCATCCATTCAAAAGCGATGATCACATAAACGGTCAGGAAAACGATGACCGTCATCAATGCATTCGGGTCCATAATGATTCCAATCATAAAAACCAGAGTAAATGTTGCTGGCAACCATCCACGCTTCACGAAGGCCAACCGGCATGCGGATGGGCGAGTCGTCTCCCGTTGCATGGGTTCCCAGTCAGCTTGAATCCAAAACCGGCGAGAGTTGACGGCGGCGCTCGCAAATGCGCATGCCCAGGATGCCCAGTTCAAAAAGCAGATACAGCGGCAAGGCCAACAGCAGCAGGTTGAACACGTCCGGTGTCGGCGTGACCACCGCGGAGACGATGGTGATACCGACAACGGCATAGCGCCGGAAGCGCCTGGCCAGGCTGGCGGTGACCAGGTTGAGCCAGGCGAGCAAAGCCATGATCAGCGGAAGCTCGAAAAGCGCTCCGAACCCCAGGGTCAGAGCCAGGCAGAAGGAGACAAACTGACGGACGCAGATGACCGGCCGGAGTCCCTCGTTTCCATAACCGAGCAGGAAACGGCTGCCGTAAGGAAGGGTGATCTGGATGCAGAACCCCACGCCTGCGAAGAAAAGCAGCATTGAAGCAAACCAGAACAGCCACCGGGATCTCCGGTTCAGCGCGGGATACGATTCAGCCACGGCCTGAAGCATTTCAAAGGCGGCAACAGGCATCGCCGCCACCGCTCCAGCGCCCAGAGCGATGGTGACCAGGGCCAGGAACGCATCGGCGATGCCGAACGCGGCCAGGGGGGCGGTGGTCCGGTTCCGGAGCCAGTCGAGAATATGTTCAGCTACAGGAAACACCGCCGCAGCCACAACGACGAGGAGGATGCCGGTCCGCAGAAGCCGCCACCTTAATTCCTCGGCCATTTCAACAATGCGCGTGTCCATATCGCCCTTTCAACCGGTCATCTTGCCTGCCACGCAAAAGGAGAAGCCGCGTCCCCAACCAACGCCCATTGCAACCGAGTCACACCGGATCAGGCCACCTGACGGTGAGGCGCCGGATCGATGGTCACCTGCCGGCGGTCGGCCGTATACAACCCGCTGACAATGGTCAGCTCCGGATGCGCGGCCAGGGTATCGAAATCATCGACAGCCACGCCTGCCTGCCTGACCTGATCGGGGATGAAGGCAATGAAGCGCAGGCAGCCGGGCAGATCCTTATCATCACGCTCGACACAGCGCATGATCTGGATCAGGGCCGGTTCATAGCCCATGGTATCGGCCAGGTGCAGACGGACCTGCCAGGGCAGTTTGCGAGCGGGTCGGCACTTTGCGGCAGCGTTGTCGAGCGGACGTACGGTTGCCGTATCTTCCGCTTCCATTTCGGCAAACTGTTTCAACCGGCACCCGACCTTCATTCGATTGATAATCAATACGGTCATCGCGACCACCCCCACGGCGGCAAGAATGTCGAACAGCCCGCCGGCATTTCCGGATAACTGACGTTCCGGAATACGGCTGATGAACCAGACGCCGGCAATCGCCAGCAACAGGACCAGGGGCACCTGGACATCCGCCAGAAGCCAGTCACTCGCATACCACGGCGGGTTCGGGTTGCGCCCGCCGATCAGAAGCACCGTCAGCCAGAGGACGGCCAGACAGATCAATAGGGTTCCGATAAAAAGTGACATGGTCACCTCCTCGCCGCCCATGCGGCCGGCTCATAATGATTCGTCAAGGACTGCCCCGCAGGCCTGTGGCCTTGTTCGGATCACGGGGACAGCACTGCTCCGGGATCAATTCGATCCGTCCGGATTGATTGTCTATGGTTCCAGAAAAAAGAATCAGATGCGCAAAGCCGTCCAATGTGTCATAATCGCTGACCACGACCCCCAGCCGCCTGGCCCGGGATGGGCTGTAGATCCGAAACGCCACAAGATGGCGCTGCCCCTGGACAGCACGACTGACGCATTCCAGCGACCGTACCCAGTCACATCCCAGTTTCAGTTTCTCAACCAGATGCGCTGACAATGGCGGCGGCAGCGGCCCTGGTGGTGATCCGGCAGGCAACACGTCAACGCCCCGATCCTTTTCCCAAAATTTCCATTTCATAAAAGGCCATCCTTGCCGGCCGGCCCCCTTGCGCCGGCGACATCCACCATTCCGATGCGCACTGACCTGGCGATCATTTATCACGGCAACATTACATCAGGCTTTCATCAACATTACAGTTTTGAAAGGATTGGATTTATCAAACAGGCAGGGGTGGAAGGGGCGCTGTGGGCAGGCGCAGCTCGAACCGGGACCCGGATCCCGGTGTGCTGGAGACGTGCAATTCACCGTGGTGGGCATTGACCACGGCCTTGACCAGGCTAAGGCCCAGGCCGAGGCCCTTGTGGGAAGAACGGGCGCCACGGAAGAGCCGGTCCCAGATGCGATCGATCTCCCCGGGATCGATACCGATACCCGAATCGGCGACACGCACGACAATGGTATCCGGCAGCGTTTGAATGGATACGCGGATGGTCCCCCCTTCGGGAGTGAACTTGACGGCGTTGTCGAGCAGGTTCGCCAGCACCTGGCTGATCCGGTCCGCATCCACGTCAAGACGCGCCGCATCGGGGAAATCCGTCTCCACGAGAATATCCTTCTCGTCGGCCACGTAGCGATACATGTCGGTCACGCTGGCGGCCAGGGTCACCAGGTCCGCGGACCGTATCTGGAGACGCATGGCGCCGGTTTCGGCCTCGGATATGTCCATCAGCATGGCCAGCATCCGCAGGATACGATCCGATTCCTCCACGCAATCCTGCAATGCCTCCCGGCAGGGTTTGTCGGATGATTCGGCCTGAAGCGCTTTTTCGGCATGGTTGCGGAAGCGGGTCATGGGGGTACGCAGATCGTGGGCCACACTATCCAGCGATTCGCGCATGGCCTGGATCAATTTGTCGATCTTATCGATCATACGATTGAACAGACTGCCCAGTTCCTCGAGTTCATCCCCGGTTTGGGCACTGGCAACCCGGGCGTCCATTTTTCCCGATTCAATGGATGCGACCGTTGTAATGAGGTTTCGAAGCGGCATCAGCACCCGCCGGGACAAGACCGCGCCACCGGCAATGGCCAGCAGAATCAGCGGGATGGCGACGGTCACAAACACCTCCCGAAAACGCGCCAACACCGCCAGGCGGTCCTCGGTGCTGATGCCCACCTGCAAAAGGCTGCCGTCCGGCTGCCTGGCAGTGAGAATTTCCAGCGCAGCGGTGCCGACTCGGCTGGGCAGGCTCAGCCATGTTCCGGGTGCGGAAAGGGGCATCTGCCGCAGGGCCGAAAGGTCGAAGTCATCCCAGTGGTGGGGAAAGAAGATCAGATCTTCCTGGGTGGGGGCGGCCGGCACACGGATAAAAAAGGGATTGTTCTTGCGGAACCGGTTGTTCTCGACGACCATGTCGCGAAACGCCGCCCATCCACCGGTCTCGTACTGGCCGCGCAGGCTCTCGATCTCAGCCATGATCATCTCCCGTTCCTGACGGGCCAGGGTGCTGTCAACCAGGAGATAGGCGACTGCGGCCAGGGTCATGAAGCTGATGAAGAAAAGCAGCGTGTAGCCGGCGGCGATCTTGAAACCGATGGCCCTAATGGGTATCCACAAGCGGCGCTTTGATGGCATAACCGATTCCGCGGATGGTATGAATGAGTTTGTCGGGATAGTCCTTGTCGATCTTGTTTCGCAGCCGGTGCACCAGCACATCCACGACATTGGTCTGGGGATCGAAATGAAAATCCCAGATGTGTTCGATGATCATGGTTTTTGAAACCGTGCGTCCCCGGTTGCGCATCAGATATTCGAGCAGGGCGTATTCCTTGGGTTGCAGATCGATCGTCCGCGGACCCCGGCGAACCTCACGGTGGATCACGTCCACGGTCAGATCACCGCAAACCAGGCGGTTGGCTTCGACGGTTTTGGAGCCCCTGCGTACCAGGG
Organism: Desulfosarcina variabilis str. Montpellier; assembly: GCF_048565275.1. Lineage (NCBI taxonomy): Bacteria > Pseudomonadati > Thermodesulfobacteriota > Desulfobacteria > Desulfobacterales > Desulfosarcinaceae > Desulfosarcina > Desulfosarcina variabilis. The sequence goes on from NZ_CP159846.1 coordinate 7,266,211, forward strand.
CCTGCACCCGGGCCAACAGTTCGGCGAAGACGAACGGCTTGACCAGATAGTCATCGGCCCCGCGCTGGAGTCCGGTGATGCGGTCATCCACGGTATGCCTGGCGCTGAGCACCAGAATGGGGATGTCGATGCCCCGGTGGCGAAGGGTGCTGATCAGACTCAGACCGTCCAGCCCCGGCAGCATGATGTCCACTATGGCCGCATCATAGTCCACCATCAGGGCCATGTGCAGGCCGGCTTCGCCGTCGTCCGTACAGTCCACGGCAAAACCGGCCTCCCGCAGACCATTCTCCACAAAGGATGCGATTTTGGGATCATCTTCAACCAGCAAGACCCGCATTGACGCCACCGCTTTCGTTGCTGACCGACACACCCGACAGTAACAGCACAATACTGATACCTAAGGTAGGCGGTTAGCTTTTAGCAATTAGCTGTTAGCCCTTATATGTTAAACATCTATTTCAAATATAGATGCGATCACTCTGCCGGTATTATCGTTCCGGTTTAATCAGGGCCCGGAATTCGGTATAACCTGCCGATCTTAGCGCTTTCGCGCGGATTTCATCATTGCGGAAAAGCCTGGCGGCATCAGCAATGAGATCCAGCTGGACGCTTTCCTTGCCCAAGGGTCCCAGAATCATCAGGATAATCCTTGCCGGCTTACCGTCGGGCGCATCAAAGTCAATTCCTTCCACGGAAATCCCCAATCCCACGAGGTAGCCGGACAGCTTCTCCAGGCGGGCATGCGGTATGGCCACCCCTTTTCCGAGTCCGGTGGACATGATCTCTTCCCGTTGCAACACCGCCTGTTCGATAGGGCCGGCGCTCAAGCCGGATGTCCGGGCAACGGCTTGCGAGAGTTCGGCGATGGCTTCCTCTCTATTGACAGCCTTCATGCGATGGACGAAATTTTTGGCTGTCAGCACATCCACCAGACGGACGGATTTCTCACGTTTCAGAATCCGCTGCATGAATGGCCCGCTTATCATGGCCGTCACCACGGAGACCACCACCAGCGCAATGAAAAGGCGTTCGTCGATCACACCCATGCGCAGGGCAAGCAGCCCCAGAATGATCCCCATGGACCCCTGGGTGATCATGCCCGCGCTGACAGCCAGCGATTCCCGCCGGGACATGTTGCTCAACCAGGCGCCCAGGGAGCATCCCACCACCTTTCCAGTCACGGTCACGGTCAGAAGGGTCAGAATCAATGACAGATCGAAACTGCTCTTGAAATTAAAATACAAGCCGATGCTTGCAAAAAAAAGCGGCGCAAAGAAAAAAGACACGAACTGGTCGAGGACCATGCGTGTCTGCTCTTTCAACTGCGGCGAGTCGCCGATGGCCACACCGACCAGGAAGGACCCGAAAATGGCATGCACCCCGATCCACTCGGTCAAGGCAGCCCCCAGCAATCCCAAAGTCAAGGCAAAGGCCAGAACGCCGCCCGGCCAGGTCGTGTGCGCCTGCACCCACACCAGCATCCGGTGGATCAGCATTCGTCCAAGGGTGAGCATTCCCGCGGCAAAAGACAATGTCAGCAGGATGATCGCAGCGACCGGCAGGGTGTGTGTGGCCGTGGCGCCCATCATCCCCAGAATAACGGCGAACAGAATCCAGCCGGCGAGATCCCCGAGAACCGCTCCGGCGATGATGACCATTCCCAGGTCGGTCCGGTACAGGTTCATTTCCATGAGAATCTTGGCGATCACCGGCAGCGCGCTGACGGAAAGCACCGTGGCGATGAAGAGCGCATGGATCACGACGGGGGTGCCGGGGGCATGTCCGGCCCACTGAGGAAGCCACCATGCCAGGGCGAAGCCCATGCAAAATGGCACGAGCATACCAACAAGGCCAACGGTGATCGCGGTCCGTCCCTGTTTCCAGATTGTTGAAAGGTCGACTTCTACGCCGGCAACGAGCAGGAAAAGCGCCACGGCGACCGTCGTGAAACCATGCAGGACAATCGCGTTGGGGCCCTGGCCGGGAAAAAGGACCGTCAGCCAGTGCGGCGCCAGGGAACCTAAAACCGTGGGACCAAGCAGGATGCCGGCCAGGATCTCTCCGGCCACCGAGGGCAGGTTAAACCGCCTGGCCACCTCGCCCAGGGTTCGCGCAAAACCGATCAGGATTCCCAGTCCAAGCAGCAGAACCCAAACTTCATGGGCGTTCAATCGGCTCAAGGCAATCTTCCAATCCAAAAGAAACTGATATTTTTGGACATTCGGATGAAATTAAAAAATCCGGTTATCCGGAAAGTTCCAGCTGATATCTGTTCCAGCATAGGGGAATGAATTCAACTGATCTATGGACCAGTGTTAAGTGTTAAGTTTGACGGATTCGTAAAAAGTCCGATATCGGCGTTACGCTTCATCCTTCGTCACTGCGGAGTACGGTAACTACGCCTCATTCCTCAGGATTCGCAAGCCTTGATCTCGGTCTTTTTACGAATCCGTCCGAACGGCGACTTTTTACGAGTTCATCAAGTTTAAAGTGTTAAGGAAAGGCATCCTATCGATTACTAAATTTAGATCCGATCCACCACTTAACACTTGAAACTTAACACTTTTACCAAACAACCTTGTCGGGAGCTTTTCGTCTCTAACTTGAGCTTTCCAGATAACCGGATTAAAAAAATTACTATTATAAACTCCAGAAGGATATTACAAGATTCTATTCTCGTGCATATTCATTTTTTCAAGTAAAATGTTAGCCCGCCACCAGAAACGCGTGCGCCTCCTCCGGGCTTTCGTAAATATGCGGGGCAACGCCGCGTTTTTCCAATGCCCCGCCCATCTTGATGCGCAGAAAAGCACTGGTCGTATAACGGCTGACCCGCTCGAAGTAGTTCTCCACCAGAAAGGTCTGCATGCTCGTGTAGGCGTCGATCAGTTCCGGATCGATGCTGAACTGATCGTAATTGCCCACCGCATACACCTTTTTTCCCAAGGGCCTCAGTACTCGTTCGATGGCCTCGCGCACGGCATCCACATCCTTTTGGGATTTGACCGTATACCCGGCCAGGTTGGCAAGCATGATGTTGGCCTCGGGATTGTAAAAAATCCGATCATCCGTGGGGATGGTCAGCAGATCGTCCTTCAAGGCCATTCGATCGGGCCTGAAAATCCGCTCGTCCATTACCTTGAGAGGCTCCCGGACAATAGGCTTAAAATCCATCATGTTCAGGATGTCGTGCTGAAGATCGATACCCGGGGCAATCTCGACGAGTTCAGGCCCGTCCTTGGTCAGCTCGAAAACGCAGCGCTCCGTGATATACAAAATTTTCCGACCAGACCGGGCACTGTAAGGCCCGCTGAAGGTGATGTGCTGGACCTGGTCGACAAATTTTCGCAATCGGCCCTCTTTTTTGACGACCAGCTTGCCATCACTGATTTCATAGTCCACCCCACCGGCGGTAAAGGTGCCCATGAAGACGACCTTTTTGGAGTTCTGGCTGATATTGATGAACCCGCCGGCGCCGGCCAGCCGCACGCCGAAACGGCTCACGTTGACATTGCCCTGGGCATCGGCCTCGGCCATGCCCAGAAAGGCCACGTCCACCCCGCCGCCATTGTAGAAATCAAACTGGTAAGGCTGGTCGATCAGAGCCGTGGCATTGATCGCGGCGCCAAAATTGATCCCGCCCGCGGGTAGTCCGCCGATCACGCCCGGCTCTGCGGTCAGGGTCATGAAATCGAGGATTTGCTCCTCATTGGCCACACTGGCAACCCCTTCCGGAATACCGATGCCCAAATTGACCACACAATTGGGTTTCAGCTCAAAGGCCGCCCGCCGGGCAATGATTTTGCGGGCGCTCATCTGCATGCTGGGAATATCCTGGGTGGGGATACGGGTTTCTCCGCTGAAGGCCGGGTTGTAAGGCTCTCCAAAGGTCTGCCAGTGGTTTTCCGGGCAGGCCACCACCACACAGTCCACGAGAATACCCGGAATCTTGACCTGGCGTGAATTCAAGGTGCCCGCCTGGGCCACACGTTCCACCTGGACAATCACCAGGCCACCGGAATTCCTGGCCGCCGTGGCAATGGAAAGGGATTCCAGGGTCAGGGCTTCCTTTTCCATGGTGATGTTGCCATCCGTGTCCGCCGTAGTGCCCCGGATCACGGCCACATTAATGGGCAGGGCGTCATAGAACAAATACTCTTCTCCGGCAATTTCCATCAATTTGACAATCGGCTGCGTGGTCCGCGCGTTCAGCCGCCCCCCGCCGTTACGCGGATCCACGAAGGTCCCCAGCCCCACCTGCGAGAAAATGCCGGCCTTGCCCGAGGCGACGTTGCGATACATATGGCTGATGATCCCCTGGGGAAGGTTGTAGGCGATGACCTTGTTCTCCACCGCCAACCGCTGAATGCCCGGCGCCAGTCCCCAATGTCCGCCGATAATCCGGGCCAGCAGTCCTTCGTGAGCCAGGTGATTCAGGCCTTTGGGCGAGTCGTCCCCCGGACCGGTAGCCACGGCGAACATTAGGGTCAGATCGCGCGGGTTGCGGGTTTGCAGGTAGTAATTCTCGAGCGCGGCGGCAATTTCCTCGGCCGCACCGACCCCGGCAAACCCGCCGAAAACAACGGTATCACCGTTCTGGATGACCCGCACCGCATCTTCCGCGGATACGATTTTATTTCTCTTGGCCGTATGTGGCCGATTCAGTTTTAAAATAGAGAGCAGGTTGTTGGAATCGGCTAACGAGCATTCGACAACCATGATTTACTCCTTTACTTCAATTTGCCGATCAGTGCGCTGGCAATGGTGTTTTTCTGAATTTCTTTTGTGCCTTCGTAGATCTCACAGATCTTGGCATCGCGGGCGTAGCGCTCCACATCGTATTCGGCCATATATCCATACCCACCCAACAGTTGGATGGCTTCATCGCACACCTCGACGGCGGTGCGGCCGGCGACCATTTTAGCCATGGACGTAAGTTTGGGATCGATGCGCCCCTGATCGAAATTCCAGGCGGCCATGTAGGTGAGCAGCCGCGCCTGTTCGATCTTGGTGGCCATATCGGCCAGCTTGTGCTGGGTAATCTGGTATTGGGCGATTTTACGCCCAAACTGCTCACGGGATTTGACATAGGCCAGTGCGCGGTCAAAGGCGCCCTGAGCGGTTCCCAGGCCCTGGGCGGCAATGAGAATGCGGCTCTCATCGAAAAACTCCAGCACCTGATAAAATCCGCGGTTCTCTTTGCCGATCAGGTTGTCCAGGGGCACACGAACGTCTTTAAAAATCACCTCGGCCGTATCCATCATGCGAATCCCCATTTTATGCCCCACACTCTGGGTGGACACGCCGGGACGATCCGCCTCCACCAGAATCAGGCTCAAGCCGCGGTGGGACGGGGCGGCCTCAGGATCGGTCTGGCAAAGGACGCAGTAAAATCCGGCCAGGGGACCGCCATTGGTGATAAACACCTTGGATCCGTTGATCTCCCATTTATCGCCGTCCTTGACGGCCGTGGTGGCCATGGTGGTAATGTCGGAACCGTGATCCGGTTCGGTAAACGCACCGCAGGAAAGTACTTCTCCCTCGGCGACTTTGGGCAGCCATGTCGTTTTCTGGCTCTCACTGCCAAAATGCAGGACGATCTCCGATGCAAACCCGGCCAGCAGCAGGCAGGCGCCCACGGAAGAATCCCCGCGGCACAATTCCTCGGCGACCAGGATGTTCTCCATGACGCCCAGGCCCTGCCCACTGTAGGCTTCAGGGAAATGAATACCAATCAGTCCCAAATCGGCCGCTTTTTTCCAGATGTCTGCCGGATAGGCGTGCTTTTCATCCAGGTCCTGAATCATCTCTTTGTTGAATTCACCGCGCACAAAGTCTCTGACGGCTTTCTGAATTTCTTTTTGCTGCTTGCTAAGTTCAAAATCCATTTTTTCCTCCCTTGGTGGATTGATAAAATGATCGGCATATACCTGCCGACGCACAATCATTTACCAAGTTGAATGAGCAATGCATGTGCCAGATTCACAATCAATTTATAACATGTTATTATAGTGTGGATTTATTATGGATGCGGCGTACAGGCGGGCAATGCAGCAAAAATGGCATTAGTGCCATATGTGACACTACAATTTTTATAATATGCATTAACCATCTTAAATAAAAATAAAAATGTATTGGTGCCAGATATGACACCAATGATGCCACCAATGGCTTATCGGTCCGAAAGACCGAGTTTTTTAAGCTTGCGGAAAAAGGTCCGGCGGGACAACCCCAGGCTGGCGGCCGCTTTTTCGCGATGCCAGCGATGTTTTTCCAGCGCCTTGATAAACAATTCTTTTTCAAAGCCGGTCATGGCCGCCTGATAGTCAAGGTCCGCCTCCGCCTGCCCCCCATCCGGCAAAATCGTCGCCACCGGCGGTGTGGGTTGCGGCTCCAGAAAATCAAGCTGGCCAAGGGTCACATAACGATGCAGCACATTTTGAAGTTCGCGCACATTGCCCGGCCAGTGATAATTGAGCAGCGCGTCCAGCACCTGTCCCGGGATACGCGGCGGATGTTTATCCGCATATTCCTGTTTGAGAAAATGATCGATCAACAGCGGTAGGTCTTCCTTGCGCTGCCGCAGTGCCGGCAGTTGGATGGGAATGATATGGATGCGGTAAAAAAAGTCTTCCCGAATCAGCCCCTGGCGAACCATCTGGCGCAGGTCGCGATTGGTGGCGGCCACAATCCGAATATCCGGCCGGCGCAGCCCACTGCTGCCCAGGGGCGTGTACCCCCCGCCCTCGATGGCGCGTAGCAGTTTGACCTGCATGTTCTGGTTGATTTCGCCCAGCTCGTCCAGAAATAGGGTTCCCTTGTCGGCGGCATCCAGATAGCCTTGCTTGGCTTGTCCGGCCCCGGAAAAGGCGCCTTTGGCATAGCCGAAAAATTCGCTTTCAATCAGGGTCTCGGGGATGGCACCACAATTGACCGGCACAAAGCCAAGCCCTTTGCGGTCACTGAGCTCATGGATCGCCCGCGCCACCAACTCCTTGCCGGTACCGGACTCTCCATAGATGATCACATTGGCATCGGAGGCTGCGGCGTTCAGAATCAATTGGTAGACTTTCTGCATGGCCGGGCTTTTGCCGACGATATTGCCGAATTGATAGCGATCGCGCATGGTCGATCGAAGCCGCAGATTTTCTCGCACCAACGCCTGCTCGGATTGTTTCTGATCGGTGAAATCGGTGATAAATCCTTCGAGGGCCAGAAGTTTGGATTCTAGCGTAAACACCCCCACCCCCTTCTCCCACACCCATTTCTCATCACCGGAAGCGGTGCGAATACGATAAACCATTTCAAACGAATGCTGGTTGGACAGCGCCTGGGTGATGGTTTCAGCAAGTCGGTGGCGGTCATCCGGATGGATCAAATCCGCATAGGCGCAGGTTTTATTGGCCACCAGATCCGATGGCCGATAACCGGTCAATCCCAGACAGCCTTCACTGGCAAAAGCCATGGTGCGTTGATCATCCTGCCGGCAACGATAGGCCATTCCCGGCAGATTGCCCAACAATGTGGCCAGCTGCCGCTGGCTTTCCACCAGGGCTTCTTCGGCACGCTTACGCGAGGTGATATCCATGAAATTCGCGATACTGGTTTTCATGCCCGGCAGCATGCCCACTTTCATGTAGATATTGCGAACACTGCCGTCGCGATGGATTACCTTGCACTCGTACTCTTCCGGAACCGTTTGGCCTTCAATACGCCGCAAACGATGGTACTTTTTCATCCGCTCGCGGTCTTCCAGGGCCATAAAATCGGGCCACATGATATGACCTTCGATCTCGGCTCTGGAATAGCCGACGAGTTCCTCGAATTTCTCATTGGCCAGAGAAATACTCATGTCCGCCTCGACAATGATCGCCGGAGCGCCGCTTTGGGCAAACATGCTCAAGTACCGGGCTTTCTCTTGCTCCAGGCGGTCGATGCGTGCCTTGAGTACATCAATGGTGGTGTCGGTGTTATCGTTCATGGGCACAAGATCACGCGTGATCCAAGGATTGTCTGACCGCACCTAAAAAGGTTTTCAGATTATATGGTTTATTCACATAACCGTTGGCCAAATCATCAAGAATGGTCTTGACCTTGCCTTCGGGCGTATACCCGCTGGCAATCAAAACCGGAATCGACGGATCAATGGTGCGGATTTTTTGCAGACAGCGCACTCCTCCCATGCCAGGCATGTTCAGGTCAAGGAGAATCAGATCCAGGGTGGATCCATGCTGCTGTAAAACAGACAGGGCCGCCTCGCCATCTTCTGCTTCGTAAACCCGGTATCCATAGCGTTGCAACAGTTCTCTGACCAATTCCCGAATGTACGTTTCATCATCGACAACTAGAATCGATTCACTTCCGCCAACAACCGTTTGCGTATCCACGGGATGGGACGTGGTGGCGGCAGGCACCGTCAGTGCCGGGAAATAAATATTAAATGTGGTTCCCTGCCCGGGCTCGCTTTGACACGTAATGGCGCCCCGGTGGTTTTTCACGATGCCGTACACCATGGCCAATCCCAAGCCTGTCCCTTCACCGGTTTCCCGGGTCGTAAAAAAGGGTTCAAAAATGTGCGCGCTCGTGTCGGCATCCATGCCATGGCCGGTATCCGTAATCGACAGCAACACATAGGATCCGAAAGTCACTTCCAAATGACGGCGACAAAAATCCCGATCAAGATCCACATTGCGGGTGACGATGGTCAGCCGCCCCCCATCCGGCATGGCATGCCCGGCATTGATGCCCAGGTTCATGATCATCTGTTCGAATTGGGTGGGGTCTGCTTCAACACCGCAAAGATCATCGGCCAGCCGGGTGTCGATCTCGATCATGCGTGGCAGCGTATGCCTGAGAAGTTTTACGACCGGTTCCAATTCAGCGTTGAGATCCAGCGGTACCAGCCGGCTTTCAACTTTACGGCTGAAGGTCAGCAGCTGACGGGTGAGTTCGCGGCCGTGGTCGCAAGCATGCTGGATGGTGATCAGCATCTCTTTTTGCCTCGCAGACCCGTAATCATCCATGAGCAGCAGTTGCGTGTACCCTGAGATGGCCTGAAGATTATTGTTGAAATCATGGGCAATCCCGCCGGCCAGGATGCCGATGGCATCCATTTTCTTGGATTGCAGCAGTTGCGCCTCCATCTCCTTCTGGGCGGTAATATCACGGCTTTCGGGAATCAGTATGAATATCTGCCCCTGCTCATCACGTACCGGCTTGAGGGAAAAGTCAAATGTCCGCACGTCACCATCATGGCGCACATGGGTGACCTCGGTACGGATAAATGTTCCTTGCGCTGCCTGCTCCACGGCCTGCCTGGCTCTGCGCTGAATATCCGAAGCATGCCTGCAAAATGGAGACTCCCATAATTTCAATCCCAGTATGTCATCCAGCCGAATACCGGCGAAATCAAGGGCCGTCTGGTTGGCACCCCGAATGGTCCCGTCCGGTGCCAGGATACCGATCAGCTGAAAGGTCTGATTGAACACCGCCTCAAACTGGGCTTCGCTTTTTTGCAAGGCCGTCTCGATGGCCTTTTGGTCGGTGATATCGATTCCCGCGCAGACGACCAGCGGGGTATTTTTCTCCAATCCCCGGGCAACGGCGCCGGACCACTGAATCAGCCGGCGGTTCCCATCCTTGGTGATCCAATGCCCCATGACACGAACGGATTTTCTGTTTTCGATCAATCCGTCAAGCACTGCCTGCAAACGCGCTTTTTCCTCAGCCGGAATCAGCGTGTCCCAAAACGAATGCCCCTGGATTTCATCGGCCGTATATCCGCTGCAGGCCTCGCAGGCACGGTTGAAACTGACCACCCGGCCATCCGGATTCACCACAATAACCAGCGCATCCACGGTGGATAGGATCAACGCATTGAAATCATGGGCCTGACGAAGCGACCGGGTCGTTGACCGGTGTTGATCCACTTCATCGCCCAGTTGCTGGTGATAAAACTGCAATCGCTCCAGAAATCCGTTGAACAGATGACTCAAGCGGCCGATCTCATCATTGGCGTCCACCTCGGCCCGTACGGTCAAATCGCCCCGATCACCTCTGCTGATGACCGTCATCAAGTGGCTCAGCCGACGGGTAATGGAATTGCTGACGGCAAGGGTCAGAATCACACTCAAAACCACAGCCGCACCGATAAACAGCAGGCTGAAGTTACGCACGTTATAAATTGGCGCATAGATTTCATCCAGGTAACCGCTTGAGCCGATAATCCAATTCAGCTCCGGAATGTGGCCGAATTGGGTCAGCTTTTCACGGGGCTTGGAATCACCGGGGTTTTTCCACCAATAGGTGACCTGGCCGGAGGTCTCTTTTTGCATCTGGTCAAAAAAACGGGCTTCTCCGTCGGTCAGCGTCAGCACATTCCGGCCTTCCAGCTCAGGATGAACAAGAATGTTCCCCTCGCGGTCGAGAATGAACGCGTATCCGCTGGAACCGAAGTTGAGTGTTTTGACACTGCGGCGAATCTCCTGCATGGGAAGCAGTTGGCTGAACTCCTCGCGGTAGGCGGTAACGGAGATGATCCAGTCAAAGGGCTCAAAATAGGTCATATAAAGCGCCTTGGGACGTGGCGCGGTTTCACCGGGATTCTGCCATTGGTATTCAAGATAGCCGGTTTTGCGGGAAGTTTGTTGCCTGATGAATTCAAGATGGGACCAATTGTTGCCTTCCACCCCGGAACGGGGATGCACGACGGCCCCCCCCTGGCTGTTGATGCAGTAGATATAGCCGGTTTTGCCAATGGTCTGTCCCAGTAAAATGGAACGGATCTTTTGGCGAACTTGCGCTTCGGATTCCTGGCCGGCCAGATAGCGCTGGTAGATATCATCGGCAATTTCCAGGTTACGTTCCGCCACGGCGCGCAAGTAGTTCTTGATCGCCCCATGCGCGGCGACTTGTACCATATTGATAATGGTCCGCGTGCTTTGGTCGAGTTCTCTTTCAATGCCGGATAAAATGGCGCGCTGGGTTAAATACAGCGCGCCCAGCCCACCAAGGGCAAACAGGATGAGCGTCAATCCCAAATAGACTGCCAGTAATTTAAAACGCAACTGCATGTCGCGAACTTTTTGCATGCCCGGCATTGTTAGGCTCCAGAAAAGTGCATTGTCGACGGTTCTGTTCGCTCAACTATAATGATTCGGGCAAATAAATGATACCCCAAAACACGTTGCCGTGCTGTTTTAATCCGTTCAGGCGGATATGGCCAAAGTGCCGGTCCAATGCGCAACGATCAGCGCCAGCCAAACCGATCCAACGAACTTTTCATCTATTTTTTCTTTAATGGAAATTTTTTATCCAGTTAGACAAACCGCTCAGCCAGCCTTAAAATTCCAATTATTTGCTTGTTTTAATGTTATTTTATACCGTTTTTACCCATAAAAGAAGCCACTCTAAAAAGCACAAATTATCATATTTGGAAAAATATATTTGTTGACAATATGGAAACAACAATTTATAGATGAATAAAGTTCACATGCTGAATACATCAAACTAAAAACAATCATCATCCACAGCAAAGAAGGGTTCGTTGAATGTCCAAAAACATAATCATCGTAGGCACCACCGATACCAAGGGCGAGCAATTGATGATGCTCAGGGAAAAAATCGCCGCATTGGGTCACCGGCCGCTGCTGATGGATCTTAGCATGGGCGGAAAGACCGATTATACGGCCGACATTCTGCCCGAGGAGATTGCATCCCTGGCGGGCAAAAGCATGCAGGACATATTTGATGCCGACGACCGATCGGTCATTACCGCCTGGATGACCGAGGGCGCGATTGCCAAAGCCCAGGCGCTGCTTGCAGACGACAGCCTGGATGGCATCGTGGCCGTCGGCGGCATGAGCATTGCGCTGATCGGGGCCACCATCATGGGCAATCTGCCCTTTGGCATTCCCAAGGTCATCGGTACCACGGCCGCCATGCCCGCCTATGTGGGCAAGCTTTTCAATGCCGACGATATCACCGTCATGCAACTGATCATGGAAATCGCCGGCACCAACGATTTGATTCAAAATGCCATCGCCCAGGTGGCCGGCGCCATCTGCGGCATGGCCCAGTCAGCCTTCGATCATCGGCAGATGTCCCTGCCCAAGCCGTCGATCGCCATTACCCAGATCGGCTTTTCCGACCAGTGCGCCAAAAACGTTGAACACCTGCTCGAGGAAAAAGGCTACAGTGTCTTTCCGTTTCATGCCCAGGGCATCAGCGACCGGGCCATGGACAAGCTGATCAGTCAGGGCTTTTTCGACGGCGTGATCGAGATCACGCCCGCCGGATTGATCGAAGAGAAGTTCAAGGGCAACCGGGCCGCCGGCCTCGAGCGGCTGGACGCCGCCGGCCAGCGGGGCATCCCCCAGGTGTGGGCACCGTGCTGTCTGAACCTGACCGGTGTCGGCCCGACCCGCATCAACCGGGAGAAATACATGGCTTCCGGAAAGATCTGGCATATGGATGCCATCCGCTCCATGACCCGCTTTCCCGAAGACGAGCTTTTGGAAGGCGCCCGCATGTATGCCGAGAAAATGAATGCGGCCAAGGGACCGATCAAGCTGATCGTCCCCTTGAAAGGATGGTCATCCATCGACAAACCGGGAGACATCCTGCATGACCCGGATCAGGATCAGCTGTTCGTGAAAGAACTCAAACGCCATCTCAACGCCAATATCGTTGTCGAGGAAGTGGACTTCAACCTTGAAGAGATGGGATATGCCAAGGCACTGGTGTCGAGCCTTGAAGCATACATGGGATAATGCGTAAAAGCCGATCACGGCAAGCCAATATACTAATATGGACGTGTGGTTTTGAGCGAAAGGAAGAATAATGCGTAAAATCAAATTTATCGATCAAACCATAAGGGATGCCCAGCAGAGTCTCTGGGCCTATCTGATGACCAATGAGATGCTCCTGCCCATCGCACCGGTCATGGACGAGGTCGGCTACGATGAGATCGCCACCATCGGCAGCATGGGCATCACGGTCCAGGTGCGCAACCTGATCGAAGATCCATGGGATCGGATTCGCAAGCTGGCCAAACTGATCACCAAGACCCCGCTGCGCGGCTCGTACATGACGGCCAGCCTGGCCTCCTTTGATGTGGACACCCCCCAGGATGCCATTGCCCTGTGGATCAAACGCATGGCGGCCAACGGCGTGGACAGCTTCTGGGTGTGCGACTACCAGACCGACATGGAACGGTTCTATAATTTTGCCAAGCTGTCCCAGGATCTGGGCTGCAAGGTCTATCCGGCGCTGATGTACACCTATAGCCCGGTCCACGACCGGGACCACTGGATCAAAAAGACCCGCCTGATCGCCGAAATCAAAGACGTTGTGGACGGCATCATGATCGAGGATGCCGGGGGCGTGATCAACCCCGAACGCACGAGTGAACTGATCACCGCCGTCAAGGCCAACTGCGACGATCTGCCGGTCGAATTCCATTCGCACTGCAATGTGGGCATGGCCCCGCTTTGCTACCTGGAAGCGGTCAAGGCCGGGGCGGACACCCTGCATACAGCCGTACCGGTGCTGGCCAACGGCACCTCCCTGCCCTCGATCACCAATATTCTGGCCAACACCCGGCACCTGGGGTACACGGACGACATCAATGACGAGGCCTTGGAAGAAGTCTGCAAGCACTTTGAAACCGTTGCCCAGGAAGCGGGATTTCCTGTGGGCACGCCCCAGGAGTACAGTGAGTATCACTTCGAGCATCAGATTCCAGGCGGCATGATGACCAATTTGAAACGCCAGTTGGCCGAGCTGAAAATCGAAGACCGGTTAGACGAGTTTATCCAGGAGGCCATCCAGGTGCGCAAGGATTTCGGCTATCCGGTGATGGCCACGCCATTCTCACAAATCGTCGGTGCCCAGGCCGTGGAAAACTGTATCGTGGGCGAGCGTTACCAGCGCGTTCTGGATCAGTCCATCAAGTACCTGTGCGGCCACTATGGGGACCCGCCCGGCCCGATCGATCCGGCACTGATGGACCGCATCCAATCCGTACCGGAAGCCAAGGCGATCATGGAATGGAAACCGGTCAACCGCTATAAACCATTGGAAGCGCTGCGCCAGGAGGTGGGAGCAGATCTGACCGACGACGAGTTCCTGCTGCAACTGCTGATCCCGGGTGTGAATGCCAAGAAATTTGCCGAGAAAGTCGCGGCCGCTGAAAAGAAAAAAGCCTCGGCCCCGCCCAAGCGGCCAGCCCAACCAGCAGCCGTGCAGGCATCGGGCGGCATGGCCATGGATTTTCCCATGCAGTTTCTGGTGGATGTTGAAGGCGAGGAATTCAATGTGACCGTAAGAGGCCTGGGCGGGACGGACGCGGATGCGTCATCCGCTGCCGATACGGGCGGCAAAGCTGCCAAACGCGGCAATGCCGATGCGCCCGGCGCGGTCAAACCCAATATGGCCGGTTCACTGGTTTCCATCAAAGTCTCGCCGGAGCAGACCATCAACGCCGGTGATCCACTGGCGACCCTCGAGGCCATGAAAATGCTCAGGGAAGTCAACTCGCCCTACAGTGGTGTGGTCAAGGAAATCTTTTTCGAAGAGGGCGACATGCTTGATGCAGACGATGTCCTCATGATTGTGGAGCCGACCAATGAATAAAATACTGATCGCCAACCGAGGCGAAATCGCCATACGCGTCATGCGGGCGTGCCGGGAGCTGGGGATTCAGACCGTAGCGGTCTACTCCGCGGCGGATGAGCAGGCCCTGTTCACCAAATACGCCGACGAGGCGTATCTGATCGGCCCCGCACCGGCCAGCCAAAGCTACCTGAACATCGACAAACTGATTGAAGTCGCCAAAACCAGTGGGGCCGACGGCATTCACCCCGGTTACGGATTCCTGGCCGAAAACGCCGAATTCGCCGACCGGTGTGATGCAGAAGGCATCAAATTTATCGGTCCGTCCAGCCGCGTGCTCAATCTGATGGGCAACAAGATTGCAGCGCGCCATGAGATGCAAAAAGCAGGCACCCCCATTGTTCCGGGAACAGATGATCCGACCGTCGACGATGCCGAGGCCCTGCGCATTGCCGGTGAAATCGGATACCCCGTTATTGTCAAGCCCGCCGGTGGCGGCGGCGGCATCGGCATGAGCATCGTGCACTCGGAAGACGAGCTGGTAAAAGCCCTTGAAAACTCACGCACCATCGCCTCGGCGGCCTTTAACCTAGCCGATGTATATATCGAAAAATATGTCACCCATCCGCGCCATATCGAAGTCCAGATTCTGGGGGATTCCCATGGCAACGTGGTCCATTTGAACGAGCGCGAATGCTCCATCCAGCGGCGCTACCAGAAAGTGGTCGAGGAGGCCCCCTCTCCGGCATTGACCCCAGCGCTTCGCCAGCAAATGGGTGAGGCCGCTGTCAAGGCTGCCAAATGGCTTGCGTATGAAGGCGCCGGAACCATCGAATTTATCTTCTCGGAAGGTGAATTCTACTTCATGGAGATGAACACCCGCGTTCAGGTGGAACATCCGGTGACCGAAATGGTGACCGGCGTCGATATCGTCAAAGAACAGATTCGCGTGGCGGCCGGTGAGCCCTTGAGCTTTTCTCAGGATGACGTGAAAATAAACGGTTGGGCTATCGAGTGCCGCATCAATGCCGAGGATCCCGAGGCCGATTTTGCGCCAGCGCCGGGGAAAGTCAGAGGCTACCGATCACCGGGCGGAACCGGCATTCGCGTGGACAGTGGGGTGTATGCATCCTACACGATTCCCACGTTTTACGATTCAATGATTTCCAAACTGATCGCCTGGGGCAAAGACCGGAATGAGGCCATCGCCCGGATGAAGCGTGCCCTTTATGAGTATATTATCACCGGTGTAAAGACCAATCTGGATTTCCATAAAACGATCATGGACAACCCGCGTTTTGTGGCCGGTGAAATCGACACCCATTTCATTGAAAAGGAAAAAACGCTTTTCGATGATTTAAAGGCCATATCAGCGCGCGAAATGCCCCTGGCGGACAAGTTGATATCCGGCCAGGACAAGGCCAAAAAGGCCGCCCTGATCGCGGCGTCCACCGCCGCCGCCATTATTCAGAAATCCGGTTCTCCGGAAAGCTCCAGCTGACATCTGTTCCAGCATAGTAGCATGATGTAACTGGTCTATGGCCCAGTGTTAAGTGTTAAGTTTAAAGTGTTAAGGAAAGGCATTCTAACGATTCCTATATGAAATCAGATCCGATCCACGACTTAACACTTAACACTTGAAACTTAACACTTTAAAAAAACGACCTTGTTGAGAGCTTTTCATCTCCAAATTGAGCTCTCTGGAGAACCGCGTTGAAAAAAAGGCATCGTGTCAATAGCAGCACCCCGTAATCGATTACAATCAAGCAGTATGGTTAAAAATCACGTCTACCATCGATAAAAAACTCGCCTCATGGTTGGGCCCCCACCCGCGAGTATAACAATGGAGGATTTATGAGTACTAGCGAGCGCAATATCTTTAACCCGGAAATGGAAACCATCGACAGCGATGGATTACGTGCCTTGCATGAGGAACGACTCCTGCGCCAGGTCAAGTATGTGTATGACAATTCAGCGCTTTACCATGAAAAGTTCGAACAGACGGACGTCCACCCGGATAAGATCAAAACGCTGGATGACATCGTGAAATTGCCGTTTACCGAAAAGCATGAACTCCGCGAGGCCCAGCAGTCATCCCCCCCGGTCGGCCGTCACCGCGCCTGCTCCGAAGAAGATTTGTCGCGTGTCTACTCATCCAGCGGGACCACGGGTGTCCCGACCTACATCGGCTTGACCCAGCACGATATCCACAACGTGCATGCCGAGGCGATTGCCAGGGTCTGCTGGATGGGCGGCGTCAGACCCCAGAGCAAGGTGGTCAACATCCCGACCGCCCCCTTTATCGCCGACACCTTCCGCGAAGGCATCGAAAGGACCGGTGCCACGAACATTCCGGTCGGATTCAACGTGGACCGCTGCATCGCCGCCTATCAGTATCAGGGAGCGGATGCCCTGCATGCCACGGTTTCGTTCTGGTCTTATTTTCTGGGAGAGCTTGAGAAAAAGGGCATCGATCCCAAATCCCTCGGATTGCGCACCATCATCGGCGGCGCCGAAGGGGGCGCCAAACTGGTTCGCAAACGCATTGAAGAGAGTTTCGGCGCCACGGCCATTGAAGGCATGGGCATGGGCGAAATGAGTTGCGTCATCTGGGGGGAATGTGTCGAGGACCGCGGCAATGGCATGCATTATATCGCCCAGGGCAACGTGCATGTGGAATTGATCGACCCTGTCACCTTGGAGAGCAAAACCATCCGCGAGGGAGCGGAAGGAGAACTTGTCTACTCGGCGCTGCATTCCCAGGCCATGCCCTTGCTGCGCTATCGGTCCAGGGACAATGTGCGTATTCTGACCACCGACAAATGCGTTTGCGGCCGCACCGGATTCCGTATTGAGGTTCTTGGCCGGACCGATGATATGCTGACCATCCTGGGCGTCAATGTCTACCCGCTGGCCATTCGCGATGTGGTATCGACCATGAAACCGGCTGTTAGCGGGGCCATTGAAATCCAGCTGGAAAAGCCGGGCCCCGTCGTCGAGCCGCCGCTGAAATTGAAAGTCGAAGTGGGAAAGAATCCAGGTGACAAAGACGCACTTAAAAAGAAGCTGGAGGCGGCAATCAGAGAAAAGCTGATCTTCAGAGCCAATGTTGAATTGGTCGATGAACTGCCCCAATACCAGTATAAAACCCAATTGATTAAAAAGCTGTATGAATAGTCCTTTTCCGTGCCAGGCACGCTGATTGCGAGCCTGGCACGGGTTCGATCATGATGTGAAGAATTGAGATGGTTTGAGCATTCAATATGTTCCTCCAATTGACCGAAAAAGAGAGAACGATCTTTGAACTGGCTTGCCCCCACCTTCAGGTAATGAGCAATGAACTGCATACAAAGGAAGCGGTTCACTTTTGTCTTCAACTGCTGCAAGCCGTTGACGGCGATCGCCATATCGTCATTCCCGCAGCGATCCTGCATGATACGGGCTGGGCAAAGATTCCGGAAAAGGTTTCTAAAAAGATAAGAGTCCCCGACGGTGAACCGGAAGCCATCAAGGTTCATGAAGAGATCAGCGCTTTGATTGCCGAACTGATTTTAAGGGATGTAAATTATAAAAGCGCTTATATCGATGAGATCGTGTCGATTATCATTGGCCATGACAGCCGCAAAAAAGCCCTTTCGCTGAATGATAAAATCGTAAAGGACGCGGATAAATTATCCCGTTTCTCAAAGGATTTTTCTAAGATATGGCCCAAATGGGGGGATGGATCGGTGGCCGAAAACCTTTACGCTGAACTGGCCAATGGCGTGGAAAACTGGTTCTTTTTATCGGAATCAAAAAAAATTGCCCGAATTGAACTCGACCATCGCATCAAGGAACATCACGCCCAGAATGCGCCCATCGCATAATCGCGCATTCATCTATTTCCGGCAGGGCCCATTGCCCGCTCAATATCGTTTGTAGTGATAGAGGATTGCCAGTAGCTTTGCCTGTTTTTTACCGATGCTTCTTCCGGAATGGGGAACATTGGCATCATAATAGACGCAATCGCCTTCCTCCATGAGGTATTTTTTCCCATCGTAGACCAGCTCGTGAGTGCCCTCCAGAACAAAAAGAAATTCCTCTCCTTCATGCTGGAACGTCCCATGCTCCTCAAAGGCCGGTTCAATGATATAGGGTTTCATGTTTTTCCCGACCAGGCGCGTTGCCAGTGCCCGATACGTGTATCCTTTGCCCCTTGACTCGGTCTGTTCTTGCCTGCCTTCCCCGCTTTTTATGAATTCAATGCGTGGATCATCTAGCTTTTGAACCTTTTCACTGGTCAGCACATTGACCTGGACACCAAGTGCTCTGGCCAGCTTGTCCAATGTTGAGTATGGAGGCGCCTTTGTAGACCGTTCAATTTTGGAAAGATATCCCTTGGTAAGCCCGGTAACATCTTCCAAGTCCTGCAGCGTCAATCCTTTTGTCTTACGCAGCAATTTAATGTTTTTACAGATAACCTCACCGACCATAATGGGGTCCTTTTTTCTAGCTTTTAGCACAGGCATGACAAATCAACGCCTGAACGCTGCCGGCTTCGGTTTGCCGACACTTGATCCGGAAATAAAAACATATAATAATACCTGACTCCGATTTACTTCAAAGTAGAGTAAACCCAAAAGTCATCACCGTCTTATGAGAAAATCATATCGTGAAATAAGTTTATCTGTTCATACCATTTTAGATGAAGATAGACAAGTCTAAAGTATGCATTGAATGATCTGGAATATCTTGTTTTCACTATTTATTTAAAACAACTGGATTGCCTATGGAAGAGATAGGCCCATCATCTTGAAAAGGACTTTAGAGACCGCATCGCAAAAGGACGGCGAATTAATGTCGGCATCAACCGTGATGATTTCAATGGTTTTGCTCAGCGATTCCCTTAAGGTTTCGATAAAGGCTTTGTCTGCAGCAGGATGGTACAGTACGCCACCACGAATGCTCACCGAGGAGAAACCCTTCACCGGAACAAAAAACTTGACCAGATGGGGTGCTTTTGCGCTGTTTAAGCGTTTCGCCGTCTGCCGGGCAATATGCTGCATTTCTTCTTCCGTTGTTCGCGCCTGAACACGCATGGCGTCCTGAATCAACAGTTGCCGGCTGGCCAGATCACGCCTGGTCCACAGCGGGTCCTGCTGGTCCCGACGGTCGATGGGGCCACAGCCAAGCATGTCAAAACCGCAAGGCGCCAAAAGGTAAGGCCGGCCGCTCTGCAAGCCTGCGTCAAAACGATCCGGCCCGAGCGCACGGTTTCCACCCAATAAATATTCGCTGAATCCCGCCGGCACCAGATCAATAAAGGCCTCAAATCGGCCCTGGCCAACGAAATCCAAGGCCGCCATTTCACCGATCCCCGTGGCATGAAAGGAAATCACGTCAAAATCCGAGTCCAATCGATCACGAAGAAAATGGGCACAGGTATCGCAAAAACCGAACTCAGTAATGGCAATAGCCGGTTTGGGGGCGATGTCAGCCATGCTCGCTTTGGCCATGCCGCAAACGGCCGCAGCGCCGTTGACGATAAGGCGTTTGACCATGAAATTCAGCCCCACCGTATCCACGACACTGTGCATGACCGTAATATCTTTTCTACCGAAAAAGCGAGCCAGTTTGGCTGCATAAGCCGGCAAAGCGGCAGTACTCGTGATCAGTACTTTGGGCAAGCCATAGGGAAGTTTGGTTAAGGCGGGCAGACAGATCATGGCACCGGTCATCCCGGTCACCGCCAGTATCCCATCCACCTGCCCATCGGCATGGGCCTCGGTCAACAGGGCCGCCAAGCCGTTGGCCATGATCGTGGTGACCTGTTCCCGGTCTGATCCCAATAAAGTGCGCACCGCATCCAATGTCGCCCCACCGGCGGCGGCAACGCGTTGGTTATCCACATCTGCTGTCAGTTGGGGTAGAATGGCACCATTGCCGATACTGATGTCCACAAGATGCGCATCAAGACCGCGGGCCAGGATTTCATTTTTGGCCAGTTGCAAGGCCGGTTCCCGTTCGTCCAACATACCAATCAGAAAAACAGCCATTGTTTCTTCTCTCTCATTTCAGAAAAAGAGCAGACTATACCGAGCTATCCGCCAGCGGCTTTTCAAGCATCCCCTGCTCAACGTATTGCTTGATCATCTTGAGAAAAGCCAACGCCGCCTGTGACAAATTGCTGAGCTTCAGGTAAGCGACACCGTATTCGATAATCGGCTTAAAATCCAAAATGCGAACTTCTTTGAGCAAGCCATCAACCAACTCTTTTTGGACAACATCACGGCAGAAAAAGCTGGCCCCTTCATCACTGCAGGCAAAATCCTTGATAAACGGTATACTGGATGATTCCATGACCACCTTGGGCGTCACCCCGATTTCATTCAATCGGCTAAGGACGATTTCTCTTGAGGCAGAGCCTATGATCGGGACAATCAACGGAATCTCATTTAGCTCTTGGGCAGAAATTTCATCTTTAGGCAGTAGACGACTCTTTTTTGCGGCAACCATGATGATATCTTTTTGGCCCATATAGCGCATTTTCATTCTTTTGTCATTTGGATTGTATTGAGAAATAACCAATTCATTTTTATTGTTGAGAAGACTTTCAAACATTTCTGCTGAAGTCCCCCGATCAACAACCAGCTTGATTCCAGGATAGATGGACTTGAAGGCCTTGATCAAAAGGGGGATCACATAGATGTTTGCCGTTTCCGAGCAGCCGATTTTCAGAATTCCCTTTTTATTTTCGCCGATACTCATGATGAACGTTTCCAAACCATCGATTTGTTCGAAAATCGTTCCCACCCGTTCATAAATTTTCTGACCGGCATCCGTCAGGCGCATGGTATTTCCGGATCTGATGATCAATCGGACACCGGTGGCTTCTTCAAAATTTTTTATTTGCAGAGTGACCGCTGCCGGTGACACGCAGAGCTCAGCGGCCGCTTTGGTGATGCTCTTGAACTTTGCCGCCGTGTTGAAATACCTCAACTGGTTCAGATTCAGATTCAAAGTATTACCCCGTTTTTATGGCGTCATTGGTGTGTGGTTTTATCAAGCGGTTCAATCTTTGCATTCCTGGATAAACGATATATGGCATTGCCCGCCACATCCGTCAAGCCGCCCCAGATCATACATATTTGTTTGTTATTATTCAATTTTTATTTATGGTTAATAGCATTTAAGTTTTTTTTACTTGTTCTTTCAAGGGCATATATGATTATCATGCATACTGTGGATATACCTTGAAGTATATATTTTTTACAAAAATTTTACCCGACCGGGTTTCATGGGCCAACGGATCGACTCCCATTCAAAACGGTTAAGCGTTTCGGACCGTACCAGGCCGCTCGTATTTATTTTTCAACCATCCATGGGTGGCGCATTCGGTACGGTTTTTCTCCTCTTTTTACGGAAGTCCAATTCGATTGGCGCCAGTATATCATCCTTGTATAATCCCTGGGACGCGATCCCATTCCCCGCTAACAATGTTTCCATATTTTCAACTTTTATACCTTTTTTTGCCCCGGTTGATCGACGTGTGGCCCAACCCACCCGGCAGCGGATTCAATAAAATCTTATATATCTGTTTTTAAAGCTATAAAGTCAATAATCAGTGCAAAAGCAACATTTATCCGCCTAAGTTCAAAATTTTTAGTTTTTCTACACATTATAGCATTTTTTGCTTGTTTTCAACCATTTCGATTATTTCTTTCTATATTATCTGAATTTTATTTTTTTTTTGATTTTTTAATATTTTTATTTGACTTTTTGGAAACTTTTTAGTTAAACGTTTATACAGACGATCATTCTTCTCACAAGCCTTTCAAGGAATCTAATGAGAATAATTCTTTTCTTCATTTTTTATATTTTGGTTGGGACGCAGCGGGGAAAAATGGTTAATCGGCTCTGACACCAATAAGGGGGAGGATCTAAATGGACAGCAGACAAAAAGCAATTCTGGTAACCGGCACATGTGACACGAAGGGCGACGAAATTCTTTACATGAAGGAATATATTGAGTCGAAAGGCCTTCGCTGTTTGGTACTGGACCTGGGTTTAAAAGAAGACCCCAAGAATTTTCAACCTGACTTTACCCGGCAGCAACTGGCAGAGTCGATCGGTTCTTCCCTGGATGAGCTTATCGAGGACGCCAAGGCGGGCCGGTATGAAGCCGCCGTGGAAAAGCTGGCCAAAGGCGCGGAGTCCATTATTCATAATCTCCAGAGAGATGGAATGATCGATGGCATCCTGGCCATTGGCGGAAGCATGGGTACCGCCATTGGGCTACGTTCATTGCGCTGTCTGCCCGTGGGATTCCCCAAAGTACTGGTCTCCACCGTGGCGGTCTCCGATTATCTTCACCCGCATTTTATTAAATCCGACGTTATCCTGGTCCAACCGATATCAGATTTCTTCGGGCTCAATCAATGGTCCAAAAGGGATCTGAAACGGGCGGCATCGACGATTTGCAATATCGTTCTGGAAGAAGAGGCATTAGAAGAAGGAAAATGGTTAGGCCTGACGGCGATTGGATGGGTCGCATCGGTTGTTCCGCCGATCAAAAGGCTGATGGAAGAAAAGGGCTTTAAAGTGGCCATTACCCACTCGGTAAGCATGCAAACCGGAATTTTGGAGGATCTCATCCGGCAAGGGGTGGTCAAAGGCATGATCGATCTTTGTCCGTTTGAATTGCTGCATGAAATCACAGGTGGTGCATGCCACTCTCGAAACCGATTGAAGGCTGCGGCAGAAATGGGCGTCCCCACGATTGTGGCGCCAGGATCCATTGGCGTTTTTACCATGAACACCTTGCAGATGCCTGAATATAAAAAACAGGGCCGGTTTACCATTGAGCACAACGAAATATTGGGCACTGCAAAGCCGACCATTGAAGAAATGATAAAAACGGCGGAATTGATGTGTGAGCGTTTAAATGCCTCAACAGGCAAAGTCGCCGTGCTTGTTCCCAGCCAGGGATTTTTCAATTATGACCGGAAAGGAAAAATGTACTACAACCCTGAAGGTCGATCCGCGTTCATCAACGTGCTTAAAGAGAAACTGGATCCCAAAATAAATCTTGAAATTCTCGACTGTCACTGGGAAGACCTGGAATTTATGGTTCGACTCGGAGAATTGTGTGTCGAGTACTTTGCAGATATCGAATAGATTGGGGCGTCACCTTGCCGACATCAACACTGCAAGCGGCCCACGGCCGAGATGCAAACAAACCCCATGAAAAATACGTTTGCACCATTTAAATTTAACAATAATCTTTATGAGGTAAATGATGACCACAGAAAATAAAAATATCCTCTTTGCCACTGATATGTCCAATGATTGCCGCGATGCTTATGCGTATGCGCTTAATCTAGCCACCAAATGCGATGGCAGGATCACCCTGTTGCATGTCATCGAATCCCAACCCACCTCCTTGGAAAATAGAATAAAAAACCTTTTTGGCGAAGATCGTTACGAAGAAATCATGCGCGAACATGAATCGGATGCAAGATCCATTTTGATCGGTAAGCGTAAAGAAAGTGATCTCGTGAAAACCGCCTTGAGTAAGCTTACGGATGATTTTTCCGGTAGACGGCCGGAAGGTTCGCTCCAGGAAGATAAAATCCTGGTCAAAAAAGGTGATGTCGTCGAAGAAATTATCGCCACCGCCAATGAAGAAGAATGCGATCTGATCATCCTCAGTTCCCATGCCAGTTCACCGAATGAATCATTTGTTTCCAAAAAGATGCAGGACGTCATCCGGCTATCCAAAGCACCGGTAACGGTTGTTCCGCCTTCGGGCATTGGCATTGTGGAATTGTAAACCGGCTTCGTTAAGACGATAGAAAGGAATTACGCAATATGCTTAAAAACATCAAAAGGCTATTTTACCTCACCTGTTGGATCATTTCATTGTCGATAGCCCTTGGGCTGCCTGCCCAGGCGGCAACGATGGGTTCGCACTACCCGTTCGGCGGCGAAGGTGTCACCGCGGGCAGCGCGCCACCCCCAGGATTTCATTACCGCGGCTATCTGACACTGACCAACCCCACCACATACAAGGACGATAACGGCGATGCTCTGCCCGTCGAGGTCGATGTGGACGTCCTGGCCACGGTGCACCGCTTCCTTCACGTCACAAAGTTTCAAATCCTGGGCGCCAACTACGCTTACGAAGTGGTCGTGCCGATTGTCGAAAAGGATGTTGTCTTCGGTGATCTGTCCGACAGCAAATCCCTGTCCCTGGGTGATGCGTTTTTCGAGCCCATCGCCCTTTGCTGGAATCGATCGCGCTGGGACGCGACCTTTACCCTGGGCGTTTACGCCCCGACCGGTGAGTACGACAGCACAAAACTCGCCTCACCCGGACTGGGGTATTGGTCAGGCATGTTATCACTGGGCGGGACGGTGTTTTTTGACGACCATCGGTCATTGTCGCTCAGCGCCATGACCCGTACGCTGATGCATACCGAGCAGGATGAAACCGATATAACGCCCGGCTCGGAATTCGTTGTCGAGTACGGATTGGGCAAGGAGATCGGCATTAACGACAAGCTCTCCATCCGGCCGGGCATCTGCGGGACGGCCTATTGGCAGATTGAAGACGACAGTGACGATAATCCGGCGACCGTTGACGATGAGCGCAAGGAGGCCTTTTCCTTGGGCGCGGAAATGAATTTTTTCTGGCTGCCGCCCAAGCTGCTTCAGCTTAACGTGAGAGTACTGCGCGAATTCGGCGCGAAAAATACCACCCAGGGATCACAGGTTTGCCTGACGCTAACCAAATCCTGGTAGTAGTCCCACCTTCCCTAATTGCATGGTCCCTTCACACCTTTCCCAAAACAGTCCTCGCTGCGATGGTGAGAAGGGGCCATGCTTTACCTAATTGTTTACTTTGCCATGCTAAACTGACCATCCTTGACCTGGACGATCACCATGGAATCCACGCCCAATCCGTTATGATCCTCCGGTGTCAGATTGTACACGCCGGAAACCCCCACATACCCTTTTGTCTGTTCGATGGCGCTGCGCAGGGCATCGGCATCGGTGCCGGCCTTTTTCATGGCCTCGGCCACGATCATAATGGCATCCCAGGCATACCCGGAGTGGGTGTTAATGGGAAACTGCTTGTCGTACTGATACTTCTGTGTGTAAAGCCGGATGAATTCCTGGATGACCGGTTTCTGGGCGTCACTGTCAGGCAGTTGATCGGCCACCATCAGCTTGGTGGCCGGCATCCGGTCGCCCTCGCTGGCAGTGCCGGCCAGTTCGATGTATTTGGGGTCGGGCAGGCCGTGGCACTGAAACAGCGGCAGGTCGATGCCCAGCTGGGCCTTGTTTTTAGAGACAATCGAGCCGGCCGGACCGATGGTCCAGACCACAATGGCCTGGGGACTTGCATTTTTGATATTGGTCAGCTGGGTGGTCATGTCGGTATCCTTGGGACCGAACCCCTCCTGGGCCACCACCGTAATGCCGTATTCCGGAGCCATTTTGGTCAGCCAGCGGGCGCCGTCCTTGCCGAACCCGTCGGATGCTGTCAACAGGGCAATCTGGGTCAGCCCCTTGTCTTTCAGGTACATGTAAAGCCGTTGTACGGCCACCGACGAACGCTGGGGAGATTTGAAAACCCAGTCAAAGGGGCCCAGCTTATCGCCCCCCATGATCACCGGGTCGCCGCCCACGGTCATAAAAGCCGGGATCTTCCCGCCATGGATGATTTTTTTGACCGCCATACCGGTCCCCGTGCGCGTGGGCCCGATGATGGCCGAGACCTTGTCCTTGTAGATAAATTTTTTAGCGATATTGATGGCCTTGGCCGGATCGCCTCCGGTATCGCCGATGACCAGTTCGATCTTCCTGCCGTTGACGCCGCCTTCACCATTGATCTTGTCCACCACCATGTCGGCCACCAGTTTGGTGGGCGTGCCGATAAAGGCCGCCGGCCCGGACAGATCGAAAAACGCGCCGATTTTAATCGTATCCGCCGCTACGGCATTCCCCCCGGCCAGTACCAGCATCAATGCAGCAACCCATGCCGCCAGTCTTACCAGTCCTCTCATCTTTGCTCCTCCTTGTTTGTTAAACGATCTCGTCGGTAATCCTCGTATCAAACACCCGCTGGCTCTTGCGCTCGGTGCGCGGCAACTGGCCGTAATCCACCAGTTCCACATCCACCGTCACCAGCAGCTGCTTTTTGATCTGGTACACCGTCTCATGCATCAGTTCCGGACTTCGGCCGGCCTCCACCCCCTGTCCCCGCTCGATGGTCAGCTTCATGAAATCCTTGCCCATGCCCTCATCGCGGGTCAAATGCATCTGGTATTCAGACCCCAGCCCGGGAATCCCCGACAAAATCGTATCGATGGTCGATGGATAGATGTTGACCCCCCGATATTTGATGGTGTCGTCACTGCGTCCCTTGATGCGTGAATGCCGGGGCATGACCGATCCACAGGTACAAGGACCGGGAATGATGCGGGTGATGTCGCGGGTACGGTAGCGGATCAGCGGTGCCGCTTCCTTGGTCAGCGTGGTCACCACCATCTCGCCCCACTCGCCGTCGGGCAGCGGCTGAAGGGTTTCCGGATCGATGATTTCCAGAATATAGTAGTCGCCCCAGTAGTGAATGCAATCGTGATCCGGACACTCGATGCCGGCCCCGGGACCGTAGAGTTCCGTCAGACCGGTGATGTCGAACAGCTCGGCGCCGCCGAACAGCTCGGAGATTTTTTTGCGCATGGACCGTGAACTGCGCTCGGAGCCATAGATGATCTTTTGAATATTGATTTTATCGGCCACTCCCCGGCGATGAATCTCTTCGGCGGTCAACAGCGCCATAGAGGCGGTGCAGCAAAAAACCGTGGAACGGACATCCTCCATGAACTGGATGTGCATGTCAAGGTTGCCCGGCCCGACCGGTACGGCCATGGCCCCCACTTTCTCACAGCCCAGCTGAAAGCCGGCGCCGGCGGTCCAGATGCCGTATCCCACGGCAACCTGTACCCGATCCAGGGGGGTAACGCCGGCCATTTCGTAACAGCGGGCAAAAAAGTGGGTCCAATCGTCGATGTCCTTCTGGGTATACCCGATAATCTTGCGTTTACCGGTGGTTCCCGAACTGGCATGAATGCGCACGATCTGCTCGAACGGCACCGCACGCAACGGGAATGGATAGCCTTCGCGCAGATCCTGGGCCGAGGTAAAAGGCAAACGCCGAATATCATCGAGGCTGCGTATGGAATCCGGCGTGACACCGGCATCGTCCAGGCGCTGACGGTAGAACGCCGAGCCTTCGTAGGCATGCTGGACGGTCCACTTGAGCCCCTTTAGTTGGTGGGCCGCCAGGGCGGCGCTGTCTTTGAAATCAGGCATAAAGGTTTTGTTGTGCATTGCGGGTTTCTCCAGGCGAATGTTGGTCAGTCCGGCGGCTCCCAATCGGCTGGCAGCGGGTTTTTCCTGGCTGGCAGCGCCCAAAAAGGCGGCCCTCAGTCCAGGATCGACCAAAAGGTCTTCACTGCGCCCCTTTTGGACAATGCGCCCACCGGCCATCAGAAAAGCACGGTGGGAGGCCGAAAGTGCCCGTGCGGCATTCTGTTCCACCAGCAGGATGGTCACGCCGGAACGGGACAATTGGTGAATAATGGCAAAGATCTCATCGGTAATCAACGGCGCCAGCCCCAGGCTGGGCTCGTCCAGCAAAAGCAGCCGCGGCCGGGCCATCAGCGCCCGGCCCATGGCCAGCATTTGCTGCTCTCCGCCGGACAGGGTACCGGCGGTCTGTCCCTGGCGTTCGGCCAGGCGGGGAAAGCGGTTGTACACCCCCTGCATGCGCCGCCTTGTCTCCTTGCGGTCGATTTTCAGCGCCGCAATTCCCAGCTCAAGATTCTCGGCCACGCTCAGATGGGGAAAAATCTCCCGTCCTTCGGGCGTCAACGCCAAGCCATGTCTTACCATACGGGCCGGCGAGGCATGCTTGACCCGTTGTCCGTCCAAAAGCAGGCGGCCACCGGATGCGGGCATGAGTCCCATGATACATTTCAAAAGGGTGGTTTTTCCGGCACCATTGGCCCCCACCAGGGCAACGGTCTCACCGGTGTGAACCGTCAAATCAACGCCGAACAGGGCCTGGGCGGCGCCGTAGTGAGCGGTGAGGCCTTCGATGGCCAGCAAGGGAGTGATCGTGTTCATATCAGGCCGTCGCCTCCATCCGTCCTAAATAAGCCTCCAGTACCAACGGATTGCTGCGCACCGCCGCCGGCGTGCCGCTGGCGATACAACGGCCGCTGTCCAGCACCACCACCTGATCGGCCACATCCATGACCAGATCCATGTCGTGTTCCACCAGAAGCATGGTGTGGCCGGCGTTGCGTTGCTGCCGGATGTGGCGGGCCACATGCGCGGTCTCCTCATTGTTCAATCCAGCCACGGGTTCATCCAACAGCACCAGGTGCGGCGCACTCACAAAGGCGCGCGCCATCTCGACCCGTTTTTTCTCGCCGTAGGAAAGCGCTGCCGCCGGCCAGTCGACCTTATCCGCCAACCCGAAATCGTCCAGTGCCTCCAGCCCCAGAAGCCGCAGCTTGCGTTCCTGGTGACGCAGGCGCGGTAAGCGCAGCATGGAAAGCAGAAAGGACCGTTCGGCAGTCACGGTCAGGCCCGCCAACACATTGTCCAAGACACTCAACCGGGAGAAAAGCTTCAGGTTCTGAAAAGTCCGTGAGATACCCAATCCTGCAATGGTATGGGCCGGCAGGCTTTCAATGGCGCGTCCATCCAGCCGGATGCGCCCCTGATCGGCCTGATCCACCCCGCTGATGCAATTGATCAGGGTGGATTTGCCGGCACCGTTGGGACCGATCAGCGCGGTGATGCGTCCTGTCTCAAGCCTGAAGGATACGTCCTCAAGGGCCGGCAGGCCGCCGAACCAACGGCTGACCTTTTTCAACTCAAGCATGACGGCTCCCTAAAACGTCCGATATCGGCGTTACGCGACGCCCTCGTCACTGCGCTGCAGGACTGAACCTTGTCTACCTCAAGCATGCTTTTTTCCTAAAATAATGCGGGTCCTCACTGCATCAACAATTCCCGTGACCAGTCCCTGGGGCAAAAATAATAGAATCAGCACAAGAATCAGGCCGTGAACGACATCCTTGAAATTTTCCAGGGTCTCGATCCATTCGGGCAGCATCGTGATCAGTGCCGCGCCGAACAGGGTCCCCCAAATGGACCCCATGCCGCCCACCACCACCATGATCACAAAATCCACGGAGACAAATATGCCGAAGGAGTCCGGGCTCACAAATGTATAACAGTGCGCGAACAGACTGCCGGCCAGAGAGGCCAGAACCGCCGACATGACAAATACTTTTATCTTGGCGCGGCGGATGTCCACGCCCAGCGCGGCAGCGGCGGTTTCATCCTCGGCCAAAGCGGCCAGGCCACGTCCGACGCCGCTGCGTACCAGATTGAGGCTCAGCAGCAAGGCCAGCATGGCAAAGGTCCAGGCCAGGTAATGAAAAGTGATTTCGTTATCAAATACCAGGGAACCGATGCCAAGGTAAGGAATGCCGGCCAGCCCACTGGGTCCACCGGTCACCGTATCCCACTGCACCAGGATGGTGTAGATCACGATGTTAAACCCCAAGGTGGCCATGGCCAGATAATGCCCACTGAGCTTGAGGGCGGGCAGGCCGACCAAAAGGGCCACGAGCGCGGCGGCCAGGGCCACGACAATCATCATCGGCCATGCCGGCAGGCCGTAAGTCGCCGTGCCGATGGCCGACCCATAGGCACCGATGGCAAAAAAGGCCGCATGCCCCAGGCTGATCTGTCCGGCATAGCCGATAAACAAATTGAGCCCCAGTACCACCATGGTGTACATGGCGATCAGGTTGGTCAGCCCCAGATTGTAGGGGTTGGTCTCCACCAGCGGCCACACCAGTAAAAGCAGGCTGATGCCGAACACGGTCAGCCCTGTGCGGTGCAGGTAAATGAAATAAAAAAATTTTTCTTTAGTCGTCATTAATTAAACTTCCCGCTTATCCAGAAAACTCAAGCTGCTGTATCCTCTCGCTCCCATGCTCTGCGTGGGAACGCCAGTTGGACAACAACGAACAGGACATGCGGTTCCCACGCAGAGCGTGGGAACTAGTCAACTGGAACTTCATGGAGAACCGGATTAAACTTTTTCTCCGACGGTTTCGTAAAAAGTTCGAGATCAAGGCTTGCGGCTCCTGAGGAATGAGGTGTAGTCAGTCCTACTCCGCAGTGACGAGGGAGCCGCGTAACGCCGATATCGGACTTTTTACGGAATCGTCGTTATTTGCCCAACAGCCCCTTGGGTTTTATGAACAAAACCAACAGCAGCACCACAAACGCCACCACATCCTTATACGCACTGCTCCAGTATCCGGCCGACAACGATTCCAGCAACCCCAGTCCCAGCCCACCAAGAACCGCGCCGGGGAACGAGCCGAATCCGCCCAAAATGGCCGCGGCAAAGCCCTTGAGCCCCAGCATCACGCCCACATCGTAACTCAAGGTGGTAATGGGGGTGATCAACACACCGGCCAGGCCCCCCAATCCGCCGGCCAGGGCAAAGCTGGCCGCCTTGACCCGTCCCACGGGAATGCCTACAACCTGGGCAGCCATCTGGTTGGAGGCCACGGCGCGCATGGCCAGCCCCAACCGGGTGAAGCGAAAGAAGACGACCAAAAAGCCGATAGCCAGGGCCGTAATCACCAGAATCGCCAGGGCCTGGGGCAAGATGGCCGCACCGGCAATACGCAAGGGGTCATCGCCGGCCAGGGACGGTACGGCCATGCGATTTTTTCCCCAAACCAGTTTTATGATTCCGCGTAGGATGATGGAGATGCCGATGGTCAAGAAAATCAATACCAGATGATTTTGAGAGCGTGACGGCCGGATGCCGATCCGTTCAACGGCGATGCCCACCAGCACAACGGCAGTCACCGCACAAGGCAGGGCCACGATCATGGGCAGGCCGCTCCAGAAAAGGCCGCTGAACAAAAACATGCCGCCCAGGGAAACAAAATCGACCTGGGCGAAATTGACGATCCCGATGGTATTGTGCACCACGCAAAACCCAAGGGCGATCAGAGCATAAATGGCACCACTGGTAATTCCGGCAAAAATGAATTGTAACAGGTCCTGAAAAGCAATCACAGCGCCTCCACATTTCTAATCCGCATCCGCATGAAGCGGCCCTACCCTATTCCAGGCAGATGTCGAGGTCAAGTGCGCGTTTTCTTAAACCCATCCGGATCGATTTGAAATACTTGCGGATCGAAATATTTGGGTAGCATCGATATCGTCAATGTCAGATCGCCCCCCCCCTGGAGATAAAAATCAGTCGATAAACGCTTTCAAAACACTGTGGGCCGCCTTGATCTCGTTGATCAGCCGATCGTAGTGCCGCATCCTTATAATCGAGCGACTGACGAGGTAAACGCCCAGAACCACCAGGGCAGTATTGAGCACCAGCAAAGGGATCATGAAATGGAGCACATGCAGTATATCGTAATACTTCGATGTGGCGATCAGTACGCTGGTCACCGACAGCGGCAGGGCCAGCACCGCAATACCGGTGCGCATCACAGCCAGGGAGGTTCGCTTTTCAGCCAAAACCAGCTGTGCTTCGTTAATGGCAATGGCATCAGATGCCCCTTTTTCCTGTTTCACCCCCACTCCTTTTCCGATCATTCGGCGACGCCTTGCATCCAGATTGATAAAGACTTTCCAATTTCGGTCAGTTATGTAAAATATGGTATATAAAAGGGTATAAATTGACCATATCATGCCGCGATCGTTTATCCTGCAAGATATCCGCTGAAAAAACAAGTTTTAAACCGGTATCTGCAAAGGATCAAACCTGGTGCACAGGCTGTGATTTTGCACCGGCATATGGATGAAAGAAAGTCAACGGATGGAAAGCAAGCCGCCCCCCTTTAAAAAGTTGGCTGTTATCGGTGCCGGTGCTGTCGGCGGCGTGACCGCCGGACTGATGAAACAAGCCGGCTGGGACCCGATCCTGGTTTGCAAGCACCAGGCAATCGTGGATCGCATCGCCGAGCAAGGGCTGTCCATCAAAGGGATCAAGGGCAAGCACCGCATTTCACTCAAGGCCATTCGGGCCATCCAGGATCTGCCCGATGACATCGATATTTTTTTCCTGGCCACCAAGGCCAACGATTGCCTGGCCGCCGCCAAAACGCTGAAACCGCTGATCAAGGATGAAGCGCTGCTGGTCTCCATGCAAAATGGCATTGCTGAAGAGAAGTTGGCCGAAGTGGTCGGCAGTGACCACGTCATCGGTTGTGTCGTGGGATGGGGGGCCACCTACCTCGATATGGCGGAATTGGAAATCACCTCACCGGGAGAATTCGTCATCGGCAACTGGGACCCACAAAGCGGCATGGCGCGTTTGGGTCCCCTTCGGCGAATTTTGGATACCGTGCAGCCCACCCGGGCAACAACGAATATTCTCGGAGAACTCTATGCCAAGCTGATCATCAACGCCTGCATCAATTCCCTGGGGGTGATCACGGGTGACCCGTTGGGCCTTCTGCTGGCCGAACGTCGCATTCGGCAATTATTTGTGACCATGGTCCGTGAAGCCATGGCTGTTGCCGATGCCATGGGCATCCGGGTTGAACCGGCAGCCGGCGGCAAGCTGAATTATTACCGGTTTCTCAAAGGCCGCAAAAGACTATCTCAATTCAAACGGGATATCTTGATTCGCATCATCGGATTCAAATATCGGCATATCAAATCATCCAGCCTTCAGTCTTTGGAGCGGGGGCGGCCCACGGAAATCGACTATCTCAATGGCTATATTTGCGACAAGGCCCGCGCCCATGGGGTGCCGGTTCCACTCAACGACGCCATCGTCACCATGGTGCATCAGATTCAGGACGGCAGCCGGCTGATATCCATGGTCAATCTCGATGATCTTGCATTAGCGCCACGGTAAAAACGGATTCCACCAGTCACCATTTATGGGGAGAGCAGCATGAGCTTCTATCGCAAAGATCTTTTCCACAACGCCGGGCTGACCATGCCCGCCGTCCCGACCTATGCGGACATCGAGCGCTTCGCGGCACGCCTTCATGACCCGGAGAAGAAAATGTATGGACTGTGCCTGCGCGGCAGGCCCGGATAGGGAACGAACATGTGTTATTTCAATACATTGGTCAACACCTCGGGAGGACGCTGGTTCGATGAAAACTGGAAGCCCACCATCGACACGCCGGAATGGAAAGCCGCATTGACGCGCTACAAACGACTGGTCGATCGGTACGGGCCACCTGACACGGTGGATAACAATTTTAACGAGAACTTGACGCTCTTTTTAAATGGACACTGCGCCATGTGGATTGACGCCACCGTGGCGGCCGGGCTGCTCTTCAACCCCAGGCATTCCAGTGTTTATAACCAGCTGGGATTCGCCTCGGCCCCCATCGTCACTACCGACAACGGGGCAAACGGGCTCAGCCGCCGAGCCCTAAATTACGATCTTCACAATTATTCCGGCCACCGCGCCCACCGGTACCAGGTAGTGGATGGGCAGATGGAATTTTTGCAACAGCACCAGAGATACAACCGTCAAACTCACCGCAAACCAGTCGATCACGCCGCCAGGCAGCAGCACGTTGTGGCCAAACCAGACCGCCAGGTTGAGAATCACGCCCACCACGGCAGCCGTCACCCCGGTCAGAGCTGCCTGCACGCGCTGGTTGCCGGCCATGGTCTCAATAAACGGGGCACCGGCGAAAATAAAGAAAAAACAGGGCAAAAAGGTCACATAGGTGGTAATCAGGGCACCCGAGATGCCGGCCATCAATGGATTCAGCCCGGCGGGATTGTTCCATGCGCCCAAAAAACCGACATACTGGGTGACCATGATCAGCGGTCCGGGCGTGGACTCGGCCAGTCCCAGTCCGATGAGCATCTGCTGCATAGCCAGCCAGCCCTGGGTCACGGCCACATCGGCAATATAGGCCAACACGGCGTAGGCCCCGCCAAAGGTGACAAAGGCCGCCTTGGTGAAAAACAGACCGATCTGGGTCAGACTGTCGTTGTAACCCCGCAGCATCCACACCGCCCCCATGACCAAAATCCACAACGCGGCGAAGACCAGAAACACCCGCAGCACATACCCGGCCGTGGCTTTGGCGCGCCCAGCAAATTCAGGCTCATCCGCAATACGGCATTCGCGTGTATCGGGATCAAAATCACCTTTACAGAAAACATCCGGCAGGCGTTTCTGCATGACAAGTCCGCCCAGGGCCGCCGCCGCCACAATGGCCGGGAATGGTACCTTGAGAAAAAAGATGGCCACAAAGGCCAGAAGACTGAACAGATACAGCACCGGGTGCTTGAGCGCCTTGTGGCCGATACGCAGCACCGCTTCGACAACCACAGCCACCACCACCGGTTGAATACCGTAGAAGGCTGCGGCAACGGCTGGAATGTCGATGTGGGCCACGGCCAGGTAGCTGAGCAGTAGCATCACAAACACCGAGGGAATCACGAAAAGCGACCCGGCGACAATGCCGCCCCAGATGCCGTGCAGCCGCCAGCCGATGTAGATGGCCAGCTGCTGGGCCTCAGGGCCGGGCAGGAGCATGCAGAAATTAAGCGCCCGCAAAAAAGGATTCTCACCGAGCCAGCCCCGGCGCTGGACCACCTCCTGGTGCATGATGGCGATCTGGCCGGCCGGCCCGCCGAAACTGATAAAGCCCAGCTTGGTCCAGAACTTCAGGGCCTTGCCAAAGGAGACAGGTTGATTTGTTTTTTCCATTTGCGCCTCCTTTTCAGACGGCAACAGGCCTTATAAAACTTCCTTCAAGAAGATCCGAAATCGCCACCAGGAATTCTCATCGGCGTTCTGGCGGTACCGATCTGTGCCAAACACCGTAAACGCATGGGGTGCACCGCCATAGGTGATCATTTCATGAGGAATATGGTTTGCTTCCAGTTCAATTGCCAGTTTTGCGAAATCCTGCATGGTGATCGCCGTGTCGGCCGTGCCGTGCAGAATCAGCAATTTGCCTTTGGTGTTACTGTAGTCCTGCCCCTCGGGGGTGGCCAGCCCGCCATGAAAAGTGACGAACCCCTTGAAATCGGCTCCGGAACGGGCCAGTTCAAGCACGGCCGCCCCGCCGAAGCAGTAACCCATGACCACGGCATGATCCACATTGGCCCCCTCGGACCGCGCCGCATCGACCGCACCATCCATGAGCCTGCGCATACGCGCACGGTCTTTGTACAACTCACCGGTATGCTGACGCCGATCCTCTATTTTATCGGGCCTGATACCGGCCCCGAACAGGTCGGCGGCAAACACCGCATACCCCAGGTCAGCCAGCATCCGGGACCGCACGACTTCATAATCGGTCAACCCATCCCAGTCGTGGAAGAGAAGAATCAAGGGCGCATCGGCGGATGGAGAAATATAGTATCCTTCGAAGGGCTCGCCCGCGACCGTATAGGTCACCGACCGGCCGTCAACGGCCAGGGCCATGGCAGGAAACAACAGAACAAGCAGAAATATGTGTAGTATTTTCATGACAGACCTCCGTCACTGTTATTTTAATAAATATGAACCCGGTTCAGGCAAAATTCCATATTTATACAAATTAGGATTCTTTTTTCACGTGGCAAGCTGGCGGACAACAAAAATACAGCATCAACAGTTGGGGTGAAACTGGCTGCTGGACAAGATAGTTGGGGATGATCGTAAAGAGAGACGTCGAGAAAGGGGTCTGCCGAACCGGACATCCAATGGACGTCCAGTCCGGCGGCTGGAAAACGAGCTGACAACTTGCAGGATGGCGCGGATCCGTCTACCGCGTTTCCAGAATCTCCCCCCGGGTACTGATGGTCACCTGTTTGGCGGGCACCTGAACGCCGGCCTTTTCCATGCCTTTTTTCACGATGGTGGGCAGGCCCGAACAGCAGGGCACTTCCATGACCACGGTGGTGACGCTTTTGATACCGGCATTTTTGAAGATTTCGGCGAAACGGTCAATGTAGTCCTGCACGTCATCGAACTTCGGACAACCGACCATGACGGCTTTGCCGTCCAGAAAATCCTGGTGAAGGGTGGGAAACGCCACGGGGACACAATCGGCCACCACCAGCAGATCGGCACCTTTTAAAAACGGTGCATTGGGCGGAATCAGCCGGATCTGCACAGGCCAATGCCCGAGCGCGGACTGCGCCGAGCCGGCTGCCTGAGCGCGGGGGACATTGGCCGACTGGCAGTTGCCGGCCGGGGCAAAGCGCTGGATCTGGGTCGACGGGCAGCCACAGGGCATGGTCTCCTGCTCCTCGGCACCAGCCTCCTGTGCTTCCAGATGTTTTTCCACGGCCTCCTCATCAAACTCCTCGGCTTCGCGCTCAATGATGTGTAGGGCGTTTTGGGGACACTCGCCGATGCAGGCACCCAGGCCGTCGCACAGGTTATCGGAAATGACCCTGGCTTTGCCATCGATAATTTTGAGCGCACCCTCGGCGCAGGAAATCACGCAATTGCCGCAGCCGTCACAGCGTTCATCGTCTATCTGGATGATTTTTCTCGTCACTTTCATGGTTCACCTGTCTTTACTGCCACCTATAAAAGGCGACCGTTCGTTTATTGGCGCGAAGTCACAGAACCAACTTCGATTGTTGTCACAGTAAAGTTTTACGGGCTTCCTCACGGCCGGCGGCAGTAAAGAATCTTTCTGCGATAATACTTTCGATTTTCTCGGGTGCAAGGCCCTTTTTCTTCTTGGCCTCCTCCAGGTTGGCAATCCAATCCGCATCGTACAGGACCTTGAAATTCAGTGTTTCTTCGTCCCGGGGATGGTGATGGTGACCGACGATATCACACACCTCGTCGACCAGGGGCGGCTTGGCGCCCAGTTTTTCCAGGATTTCACGGGCCACCGGCGGCCCCTCCTGCTCCTGATAAGTGGCCGCACTGCTGCCGTGTTTTTTTTCGGCCTGGACAATGCCGATATCGTGCAGATAAGCGGCGCACAGCACCACGGCCGGGTTGCTGCCCTCGGCCCTGCCGATGCGCTCGGCATACCGGGCCACCCGGGTGGCGTGGCCGATGCGTTTGAAATCGCCTTTGAAATACCGTTTCATTTCAATCGCCACCCGATCCTTGAGCAAATCGTCGGCTTTGAGCAGGAATTCTTCGGGCAAGGTGCCGATACACTGCTCGGCGAACTGGCAATAGGCCGCACATCCAAAATCCATGTTGGGGTTGACAAACCGGTGCTGACAGTGGGGGCATTTGCGGGCCGTGTCATCCTTGAAGAATTCAACTTGCGCACCGCACTCGGGGCATGCCACCTCGTAGATGGCACCAGGCTTCCAATATTGCGTATCCTGTCCAGGGCATTTCATGGTGGCGATCTCCGTTTCGTTTCCGGTGATGGCTGCCGGAAACCGCCGGCAGCCGTTTTTTCCTTTTAATATAAGTGCTGTGATTCAATTTCACAGGGGGGTACTATCCCAAAATGGCCTTTAGATCCCCATCCGGCGTGCCAATCGGCATGATGTTGAAATTCTTGACCAGCACATCCAGCACATTGGGCGTAATAAACGCCGGCAGGCTGGGTCCCAGACGGATGTCCTTGATTCCCAGGTGAAGCAGCGAGAGCAGGATCACGCAGGCCTTCTGCTCGTACCAGGACAAAATCATGGACAGCGGCAGGTCGTTGACCCCGCACTCGAATGCACCAGCCAGGGCCACGGCGATCTGGATGGCCGAGTGGGCGTCATTGCACTGTCCGATGTCGAGCAGGCGCGGGATGCCGCCGATGTCGCCCAGGTCCTTGTCGAAGAACCGGAACTTGCCACAGGCCAGGGTCAGAACCACACAGTCCTCGGGCACTTTCTCCACAAACTCGGTGTAGTAATCGCGGCCCGGTTTGGCGCCGTCACAGCCGCCCACCAGGAAGAAGTGCCGGATGGCCTTGTTCTTCACCGCCTCGATGACCGTGGGAGCCACGCCCATGACCGCGTTGCGGGCAAAGCCGACCATGACCTGTTTGCCGGGAACATCGTCCTCGAAACCGGGAAGTTCCAGGGCCTTGTTGATGGCCGGGGTAAAATCCTTGTCCGCGATGTGGGTCACGCCAGGCCAGCCCACCAGGCCGGTAGTAAAAATATTGTCCTGATATGACTCCTTGGGCTTCTGGATGCAGTTGGTGGTCATGACAATGGCGCCCGGAAAGGCGGCGAATTCCTTGGCCTGATTCTGCCAGGCGGTCCCGTAATGGCCATAGAAGTGATCGTATTTCTTAAGCTCCGGATAGCCGTGGCAAGGCAGCATTTCACCGTGGGTATACACATTGATGCCTTTGCCCTCGGTCTGCTTGAGAATCATATCCAGGTCTTTGAGATCGTGACCGGACACCAGAAGGGCCTTGCCTTTTTTCGCGCCCAGGGGAACGGCGGTGGGCACCGGGTGACCGTAAGTACCAGTGTTACCGGCATCGAGCAGTTCCATGGCCTTGAGGTTGACCTCGCCGCATTTGAGGGCCAGGCCCACATAGTCATTGGCGCCCAGCGTATTGTCCAGGGTGGCGGCCATGCCTTCGTAAATGTAGTTGTAAATGCTGTCGTCTTCCTGTCCCAGAATCCGCGCATGGTCGGCATAGGCGGCAAGGCCCTTGATGCCGTAAACGATCAGTTCACGTAAGGAAAGGATGTCCGGGTTCACCGACGGATCGGACTTGATGCCCACGTTCTCGCCCTGGGCCACCAGAGAAGCCTGATCACCGGCAGGGTTGAACGTTGCCGGTCCGTCGGCAAAGGCCACACTGCCGCCGGCCGCCTGCACTTTGGCTTTGAGGGCGTCGCGGTGTCTCACGGCGTCGTTGATCAAAGCGACAAAACGGGCTGGATCAAAGTCCACATTGGTCAGGGTGGAAAAGATCGCCTCGCAGGTAAAGGCGTTGACAGCCGGGTCATTGACGCCTACCCGGTTCCCTACCACCGCCACCTGAGCGATGCCTTTGACCGCATAAATAAGAAGGTCCTGCAGTGCGGCGACATCGGGTTGTTTACCGCATACGCCGATTTTTGTGCATCCTTCGCCTTTGGCAGTTTGTTCGCATTGAAAACAAAACATGGGTATTTCTCCTTTTGTATTTTTTTACCGGTTTTGCCAATTCAGCCAGTGTTGGTATGGTTATACAGGTAGGCGAAGGGGTTGACCTTGACTTACATCAAGAAAACTAGCAAAAAAGATAAAAACTTAAAAAGCCGAAAGCGTGATGCCGATGCAAACCATCCGTCAGATCCTATCGATTACCCCGCTTTTCAAGGGCCTTACACCCGATCAAATCGACGACATCACTAATATCGCCGTGGAGCGCAAATACCGACGCGGAGAGTCGATTTTTATGGAAGGCGATGAGGCCGACGGGTTCTATATCGTCGGTGATGGCCAGGTGAAGATTTTCAAGACCTCCCTGGAGGGCAAAGAGCAGATTCTACACATTTACGGACCGGGCAAGCCTTTCGGCGAGGTACCGGTTTTCTCCGGATCGCAATTTCCGGCCAATGCCCTGGCCCTTGTCGCCAGCCGGATTCTCTTTCTGCCCCGCAAGGCCTTCGTGGACCTGATCTCCCGTCATCCGTCGCTGTCCATGAACATGCTGGGCGAACTGTCCATGCGCCTGCGGGAATTTACCGTACAGATCGAAAATCTATCGCTTAAGGAAGTGCCCTCACGCCTGGCGTCCTACCTGATCTACCTGGCCCGGGAGCAAGGCACCGATGACCGGGTCACCCTTGATATATCCAAAGGCCAGCTGGCCAGTTTGCTGGGCACGATCCCCGAAACCCTCTCCCGGATTTTCGCCAAAATGACCACCCAGGCATTGATCCGGGTGGACGGCAAACAAATTCATCTGCTTGATGCGGTCGGGCTCGAGGATCTTGCCGCCGCCGGGAAACTGGCGGAATAAGCAGGCGCGGTCCTTACCGTTCACCCTCAAAAGGATTCATCTTTCTATCGAAAATACCGATAAGAAAAGTGCTTCGGGTTTGTTTTTTTGATCCTGAAGTGAACCAGTTGCTGAAAATAAACCCTTACCGGAATGGGTGAATGGAGATCGTCGACGGTTATGCTACGTCAATATTTACATTTAAGTCATATGCTTCTGTTCCTTGGAATGATCCTTTTGGTCATCATGCTACCCATCTCAACGGTGGCCCATGCCGATGCGCGAAACCCAAAAACAGTTGAAGATCCAAAGATTACCTATCTAAAGGGGCTGTCCATCGAAGCCCTACTGAAAACCGAAATCACCTCCGTCTCCAAAAAGGCCGAACCGTTGTTTGATACCGCCTCGGCTGTTTTCGTCATTACCCAGGAAGACCTTCGCCGCACGGGGGCGCGGACGATTCCCGACGCGCTGCGCATGGTGCCCGGCCTTCAGGTGGCTCACATCAATGCCAGCACCTGGGCCATCACCTCACGCGGCTTTGCCGACTGGTTCAGCAACAAGCTGCTGGTGATGATCGACGGCCGCAGTGTCTACACGCCCCTGTTTTCCGGTGTCTACTGGGATGTTCAGGATACGATGATCGCCGATATCGACCGTATCGAGGTGATTCGCGGACCGGGGGCGACCGTCTGGGGGGCCAATGCGGTCAACGGCGTGATCAACATCATCACCAAGAAAGCCTCGGAGACTCAGGGCGGTCTCGTATCCGTCGGCGCCGGCACCCATGCGCAGCCGCTGGTTGAGGCCCGCTACGGCGCACACATCGCCGATTCGGCCGATGTCAGAGTCTATGCCAAAGGATTTCAACGCGAGCCTTTTGAAACGACGGACGGCGATGATGCCCACGATGCCTGGAAATCTATGCGCGGCGGGTTCCGGGCCGATTGGCAGACCGCCGCCAAAGACGATGTGACCCTTGATGGACAGATCTACGACGGCGAGGGGGACCTCGCACTGGATCTGTCCGGATTCCTGACACCGCCCTATTCACGCTCGCTGAAAGAAACCCAGACCTTTTCCGGCGGCCACCTGCTGTCGCGCTGGTCACGCCAGTGGACGGCGGATTCAGAGCTGATGCTGCAGGCGTATTATGACCGGACCCATCGGAATCAGGTGGTGGCGGAAGAAAAACGCGACACCCTTGATTTTGAATTCAAGCATCACTGGGATCCAGAGGGCCGTCACGACGTGGTATGGGGGCTGAATTACCGTTGGACACGGGATGATATCGTCGGCACCTGGAACACCACGTTCGATCCGGACAGCCGTAGCGACAACCTGTGGAGTGCATTCGCCCAGGACGATGTCATGCTGGTCACCGACCGTCTGTGGCTGACCCTGGGGTCCAAATTCGAGCACAACGACTACAGTGGATGGGAAATCCAGCCCAATGCGCGCCTGCGACTCAAACCATCCGCGGACCATATGCTATGGGCGGCAGTATCGCGGGCCGTGCGAACGCCATCGCGGTCGGACCATGACTTTCGTGCCAATCTGACCAGCGGGGCCGACGCGCTCGGCAATGTATCGGTATTCCGCATTGAGGGAAACGAGGATTTCAAGGCCGAAGAACTGATCGCATACGAGGCCGGGTATCGCTGGCAGCCCAACCGGCGGTTTTACCTGGACCTTGCCGCCTTCTACAACGACTATGAACAGTTGCGTGACGTTCAAAACAGCTCGTCGCCATATCTGGAGACGGCACCCGCACCGCCCCATCTGGTCGTCCCCCACCTGATCACCAACGAGATGCAAGGCCATACCTACGGCATCGAAACCCTGGCGACATGGAAACCGGTGGACATCTGGCAGGTTTCGGCCAGTTATGCCTATATTGAGCTCGATCTGTATAGCCCCAATACTGACGGATCTTTGCCACCCGAGGCGGAGACCAGCCCCAAACATCAGTTCCAGGTACGTTCATACCTTGATCTGCCATGGCAATTGCATCTGGATTCGGAACTCTATTACGTCGACCGCCTGAAGGCCCTGGACATCGATGGCTATACGCGCATTGATCTGCGCCTGGAGTGGAATCCCACACGCCAATGGGCGCTTAGTATCGGCATCGAAAACCTGCTGGACGATGCCCATACGGAATTCGACGATCGTGCCGGTGTCAATGCGTCTGAAGTGCCGCGCACTGTCTACGGCCAGGCTACCCTGCGATTCTGATCGGCTGACCGACAATGACACGTAACGGATCTTCAAGCTATCGCCCACCGGCTCGCACCACCATGCGCCCCATCTCCATTCCGCGCCGATGGCTCGCGCTGGCCGTGGGAATGATGGCGCTGATGTTGGTCTGCACCCAGCCCGCCCGAAGCGATTCGTTCAGCGAATACCAGGTCAAGGCGGTATTCCTCTACAATCTGATCAATTTCGTCGAGTGGCCGGAACCGTCTTTTCACACAGCGGAACCCCTTTTTACCATCGGCATCCTGGGTCCCAATCCTTTTGGCAGGGAACTGGCACATACGGTGGCCAATGAAACCGTACACGACCGGGCCATTCGTATTGTACACTATACCGATCCGGCTGAACTCGACCAGCAGCCCTGTCAGCTCCTGTTCGTCACGATAGGCCTTGACCAGGCATGGGCGGATCTACGCGTAAAACTCGCCAGCAAAAGCATTCTCTCGGTTTCCGACCAGGATGGCTTCGCAGACCAGGGCGGCATGATCAACCTGCTGACCACCGGCAATCGTATCCAACTGGAAATCAATCTCGACAACGCCCGCCAGGCGGGCCTTAACATCAGCTCCAAACTGCTTAACCTGGCGCGGGTGGTCAGCCAGGCGCAATAGTAGCGGACAAAAGGCAATAGGATTCACCATGGCGATCATTACAAGGCTGCTCAATTTGCCAATCCGCCACAAACTCACCCTGATCGTGCTATTCACCTCCGGCCTGATGATCGGTGTGATGGCCACAGCAATTACAGTTAAAGAGGTCATTGCTTTTCGCCATGAATTGGTCGAAAACATGACCACCTTGTCTGACATTATCGGCACCAACAGCACGGCGGCCCTGGCGTTTAAGGATTCAGCGACAGCCCATGAAATCCTGTCCGCCCTTCGTGCCGAAAAGGATGTGATCGCGGCCAGTCTGCTCAATGCCAAAGCGCGTCCCGTTGCCACCTATTACCGATCGGACCGGCGGCCTTCCGTATCCCTGGATGCGTCGATCCCGGAGCCGCTTCTGCAGGAACTGGCCGCGTTGGTCGGCCGGGAACAAACGATTCGATTTCATTCCGAGGCCATGGATCTGGCACGACCGATCCTGCTCAACGAAAAGATCATCGGTCATATGGTCATCCGCATGGACCTGCATCGCCTGAAACAATCAATCCGTATCTTTGTCATCAGCATGATCGGTTTCAGCCTGCTGCTCTTCGTGGCCGCCCATCTGATCTGCGTCCGCCTCAATCGGTCCATTGTCGGCCCAATTACCGGGCTGGTTGAAACCATGCAGACCGTGTCCCATGACCAGGATTATTCAGTACGCATGCCGGTGCGGCATAC
Source organism: Desulfosarcina variabilis str. Montpellier (assembly GCF_048565275.1). NCBI lineage: Bacteria > Pseudomonadati > Thermodesulfobacteriota > Desulfobacteria > Desulfobacterales > Desulfosarcinaceae > Desulfosarcina > Desulfosarcina variabilis. Next base: position 7,310,378 of record NZ_CP159846.1, read on the forward strand.
GGATGAAATCGGCGTGCTGATTGACGGTTTCAACGGCATGTTGGCCCAGATTCAACGACGGGACGACGAAATCGGCCGTCACCGGGATCGACTCGAAGAACTGGTCGAACAGCGCACCAAGGATCTCAGACAATCCAACCAGAAATTGATGGCGGAGATCGAGGAACGCAAACACGTCCAGGACCAACTGGCCCACGCCCAAAAAATGGAGGCCATCGGCACCCTGGCCGGCGGCGTCGCCCATGACCTGAATAATATTCTCTCCGGCGTGGTCAGCTACCCGGAATTGCTGTTACTCAACCTGTCCCCCGACCATCCCATGCACAAGCCGCTTAACACCATTATGGCGTCGGGGAAAAAAGCCGCTGCCATTGTGCAGGACCTGTTGACGCTGGCTCGTCGCGGGGTCAAGGTCAAAGAATCCATCGATCTGGCGACATTGGTCCAGGACTACCTGGACAGCCCCGAGCATGCCAAACTGTTGTCCTTTCATCCCCATGCCACCGTCGAAGTAGTCGCCGAAGCGGACCTGTTGACCATCCTCGGATCTCCGGTTCACCTTTCCAAGACGGTCATGAATCTGGTTTCCAATGCGGTGGAGGCCATGCCCGACGGCGGCCGGGTAACGATTTCGATTGCCAATGCATCGCTGCCGGCACCGTTGCCCGGATTTCACCAATGGCGCCCAGGGCCCTATCTTTGCCTGAGTGTCAGCGATACCGGCATCGGCATTCGCGCGTCCGATATCCACCGCATTTTCGAGCCTTTTTACACCAAAAAAGTGATGGGCCGCAGTGGCACGGGATTGGGGATGGCGGTTGTCTGGGGGACCATCGAGGATCATCAGGGGCATATTTCCGTGCGGAGCCAGGAGGGTCAGGGCACGGTCTTCGAAGTGTATTTGCCGGCAGATATCGCAGTGGTGCCGCCTAAACCGGATCGCCCACCGCAACCGCTCACCATGGGGGCCGGCCAGACCATACTGGTAGTCGACGACTCGGCGGACCAACGGAAGTTCGCGGAAGCCATATTGAAGCGCCTTGGCTACCGCCCCGAAAGCGTTGCAAGCGGTGAAGCCGCCGTGGCCTTGCTGAGCGAACGATCGGTTGACCTGGTCATCATCGACATGCTCATGCCGCCGGGCATGGATGGTCTGGATACCTATCGCGCAATTATCCGCATTCACCCCGGCCAGAAGGCGATCATCGCCAGCGGCTACTCGGAATCCACGCGCGTTCGCGAGGCCCGTAAGCTGGGGGTCAGCCGCTACGTACGCAAGCCCTATACCCTGTCTGAAATATCGGACGCTTTACAGTCGGCGTTGACCGCCTGAAATGACTTTAGCCGGAAGCGGCATGATATTACGGCAAATATCCCATAACCCACCTGCCGCCGCCACCGGATCAGGTGCCTGCCAGACGGCACCCAGCACGGCAACACCGGAAAATCCCATGGATGCCGCCAGCGGTAGGCGCTTTTCGTTGACCCCGCCCAAGGCGATAATGGATTGATCGGTTTGCGATAAAAATTGTTTCAGGCCATCGTGATCAAATGCCGCCCGATAGCCGGTTTTCGAGATGCTGTCAAAAATGGGACTGAGAAAGATGTAATCGAAAAGGCTGTCACCATCGGGAATGTCCGAGATTCGATGAAAAGCGGAAGAAAGGCAGGCATCCGGCCGTCTTTGTCTAAGCCGGCGGATGTGCGGCAACCGGCCCAAGCGATCTTTTTCGGTAAAATGAATTCCCTTTAAATTGAAATGCGTCAGCAGTTCCGAGTGGCTGTGCACCATGATGCAAGGATGCAGGCCCGCCGGAATCTGGTCAAGATAATGCGCAATGCGGTCTGTCCCCTGCCCCGGTTTGCGAAGGTGCACGATAACCGGCAGGTCCTCGAGCATACGGGCCACCTGCATCGGCTCATCGCGGAGCGACTCAGGCGGAGAAATGATAATCAGGCGCATGATCGGAAATTTCAAATTTCAAATCTCAAATTTGAAATTTGAAATTTGAAATGCGGCCTACCGCCGCTTATTTTTTCTCTATCTTTTTTTTGAACTTCTTTTCGAGCTCGGCAAACAGGTCCTGCTTTTTCTGGTCCTGCTGGGCCTTGATGGACGCCACCTTGTCTTTCATGGCGTTCTTGCCTTTTTTGAATTTCTTCAATTCCTGCTCCAACCGGGATTCCTCGGCGTCCCGGGGAATGTCCTCGATGGCCAGGTGGTTGGCCACCACAATGCGATCATTGAACCCGCTTTTCACCGTATCGACAATGCCCAGTTCCTTCAGGCGATTGAGCAAATAACTACCCTTTTCTTCGGAGAAATTCAATTGTCGGCAGACCGATTCCAACGCCGGCGGGGCACCATCCTGGTAATCCAGCACGCGGAGGGCGGCCACAAACAAATGCGCTGTGGTGTACATATCGTTCGACATCATATATGGAGATCCTTTGACGTTTGGGCGTTGGCATTTGGCATTTATTCACTTTCGGGAATCGTGCTTGTTCAAGCATGGCCGGTTTTTGATTCTACTTGCAATTGCCCTGGACATGCCAGGCCAATTTCTTGACAACCTATAGCAAGGAGAGTAACATTTGTCGATAAATTGTCAAGCGCCAACTGGCCTGCGGTTTAGGCCCAAATTCCTATAATTACAAATAATATACATACACTAACAGATTGTTGACATTATCATCATCGGCGGTGCCGGTGTGGTCAAAGCAAACAGATGAGTAGGAGAAACAAGCATGACCGAAATTATCAGTGTAACGGCGAGAGAAATCCTGGATTCCAGAGGTAACCCAACCGTCGAGGTCGAGTTGGGACTGGCCTGCGGCGCCACCGGTCGGGCCGCGGTGCCCTCCGGCGCATCCACGGGAACCCGTGAAGCCCTTGAACTGCGTAATACGCGTGCCAAACGCTATGGCGGCAAGGGCGTGGTTACGGCCGTTAACAACGTCAACACCAAGGTTGCCGATGAAATCCGCGGCATGGACGCTGCCGCCCAATGGACCCTGGATGCCTGCCTGATCGAGATGGACGGGACGGCCAACAAATCCAAATTGGGCGCCAACGCGATGCTTGGGGTTTCCATGGCAGCCGCCAGAGCCGCGGCCAATGCCTTTGGCCTGCCCCTGTTCCGCTATTTGGGCGGCGTCAACGCGCGCATCCTGCCCGTGCCCATGATGAACGTCATCAACGGCGGGGCGCATGCCGCCAACAACCTGGACATCCAGGAATTCATGATCGTTCCCTTTGGCGCCAAGACCCTGGTCGAGGCCGTGCAAATGGGCGCCGAAACTTTCCACGCCTTGAAAAAAATTCTCAAATCCAAGGGACTGAGCACGGCCGTGGGGGACGAAGGCGGATTCGCGCCGGACCTGAAATCCAACGAAGAAGCCCTGGCCTTTATCATGGAGGCCATCCAGGCTGCCGGCTACACGCCGGGCAAGGACATGGGACTGGCCCTGGACGTGGCGGCCAGCGAGCTGTACGAGAAAAAGAAATATCTCCTCAAAGGTGAAAACAAATCTCTCACGGCGGCTGAACTGGTCGACTATTTCGAAAATCTGGTTGAAAAATACCCGATCCTGTCCATCGAGGATGGACTGGCCGAGCAGGACTGGGAAAACTGGTCCGTCCTCACCGAGCGCCTGGATGAATATATCCAGATCGTGGGTGACGATGTGTTTGTGACCAATCCCACCATTTTCGCCAAGGGTATCGAAGACGGCATTGCCAACTCGATCCTGATCAAACTCAATCAGATCGGTACGGTCAGCGAAACCCTGGACGCCATCGAAATGGCCAAGCAGGCCGGTTACACCACCGTGATCTCTCATCGCAGCGGTGAAACCGAAGATACCTTCATTGCCGATCTGGCCGTGGCGGTCAACAGTGGCCAGATTAAAACCGGCTCCATGTCCCGATCCGACCGCATCGCCAAGTACAATCAATTGATCCGCATCGAAGAAGCACTGGGTAAAGGGGCGCGTTACGCCCAGGATATTTTTGTTGGTGATTAGTGCATGCGCCAAGGCTGCAGGAAAGATGGTATCAAGAAATAGTGCCCCACGAATGAACGCAACGCCTTTAACACCGAAACGGGCAGCTGTTTTGACGGCTGCCTGTTTGGTGATCCTTTTTGGCGCCATACGGCCCCAAACGGCTTTTGCCTATGTTCTAAAAGGCCCCCACGTCCTTCAGCTGGTCGCCAAAGCCATCGGCAGACTGCCCCCGTTGAAGATCGAACAAAAGCTATTGATCTACCCGCAGACGAAGGATTCGTTTCCCACCGCCGTGGATGAAACCGTCATTTACGTGATGCCGCGACGGTTTCGATCGGATATCGTCTCCGACCGGATCAATCGAACCTACCTGGAAGTTGGGGACCAGTCCCTGACCGTCGTCGATGGCCGCTTGGCCATGGTTCAGGATCCGTTTGATCGTTATCAGCGCCTGCTGCGCAGCCGGACCCGAACCCAGTTGATGAAAACCCTGAGTGCACTGGGTGTGGAGACGGCCATCTCCAGTCTGGGGCGGATCGATGAAACCGTGGTGTTTGTAATCGGTGCCCACTATCCTGATGAATCCGTATCCCAACTAGCCGTGGACAAGGAAACCTTTCTGCCGTTGCGCCTACTGCTGACGGACCCAGAGCGCGATGATCCCGGGCAACGCCTGGAGATTTATTATCACAACTGGCAAAAGGTTCAGGATGGCTGGTTCCCGACCCAGATCGTTTTTTTTATTGGCGGCAATCTGGCAAGGGAGATACGAGTGGTGCAGATGCGCGTCAATCCTTCCATTCCGGCGGATCTGATGGACCTGGAGGCCCTCAGCGCATCCGTCGCCGCGACCCGGGCCGACACCGTTCAGGACGAAAAACAGGAAACCGTCGAGGCCATCCAGCAAGGGGTGCAGGACTTTCAGAAAAAATTTGATTAGCCGGTTCCCCAAACCGCGTCGTTATGTTAAATTATTTTCATTCCTGGATCATGGATGGTCACCGCTCAAATCCGAAACATCGTTTCATGGTCAACCGTCAATTTCCAACATTCTCAGATAATAACTTCTCACTACCGGTTTACCCGGGTTAACAACAACCGAGGTTTTTCTATGGGGTATGATACCAAATATATTTTTGTTACCGGAGGCGTTCTTTCATCACTTGGCAAGGGGCTGGCATCGGCATCCATCGGTGCCCTGCTCGAATGTCGTGGCCTGACCGTCACCATTCAAAAGCTGGACCCTTACATCAATGTAGATCCGGGGACCATGAATCCATTCCAGCATGGTGAGGTATTCGTCACTGATGACGGCACCGAAACCGACCTGGACCTGGGTCACTACGAGCGATTTACCAATGCCAAGCTGGGCAAGGACAACAACTACACCACCGGTAAAATCTACCATAGTGTCATCACCAAAGAGCGCCAGGGAAAATACCTGGGCGGCACCGTACAAGTCATTCCCCACATCACCGACGAAATCAAAGAAAGCATCCGCAAGGCATCCAATGGCGTGGATGTGGTGATTGTCGAAATCGGCGGCACCATCGGCGACATCGAGAGTCTGCCGTTTCTGGAAGCCATCCGTCAATTCAAAAGCGATGCCGGCAAAGACAATGTGATCTATATTCACCTGACATTAGTGCCGTACATTGGTACGGCCGGCGAAGTCAAAACCAAGCCCACCCAGCACAGCGTAAAGGAACTGCGCAGCATCGGTATTCAGCCGGACATCCTGCTGTGCCGCACCGACCGGCTGCTCAGCCCCGAGATCAAAGGCAAAATCGCCATGTTTTGCAACGTGGGCGCCGACGCGGTGATCACGGCCAAGGATGTGGACTGCATTTACGAGGTCCCCTCATGTTTCCACGAGGAGGGGCTGGACAACAAAATCGTCGAGCTGCTCAACATCTGGACTCGGGCCCCCCGTCTGGAAAACTGGGAGACGTTGTGCAAGCGGATGCGCGAGCCCGTCTATGAGGTCACCATCGCCATCGTCGGCAAGTACGTGGATCTCACCGAATCCTACAAAAGCCTCAACGAGGCCTTGATTCACGGGGGCATTCCCAGCCACTGCCAGGTCAACCTGAAATTCGTGGACTCGGAAACCATCGACGCCAACACCTGCAGCTATAGCCTGGAAGGAGTCGACGGGGTGCTGGTGCCCGGCGGTTTCGGGTCCCGGGGCGTGGAAGGCAAAATCTGTGCGGCCCAGTATGCCCGCGAGAAAAAGATTCCCTATTTCGGTATCTGCCTGGGCATGCAGATCGCCGTGATTGAATTTGCCCGTCACATGGCCGGCCTGGACGCCGCCAACAGTACGGAATTCGACACCAAAACACCCCATCCGGTAATCTACCTGATGGAGGAGTGGTTTGACGATAAATCGGGCACAATCCAGCGCCGTGACATCCATTCGGACAAAGGCGGCACCATGCGCCTGGGCGCCTATCCATGCAGGCTGGAAAAAGACAGCATTGCCTATAAAGCCTACGAAACGGAATCGATATCGGAGCGGCACCGCCACCGGTATGAATTCAACAATGCCTATATGGACCAACTCAAAGAGGCCGGGCTGAAGATCTCCGGCATGGCGCCCTCGGGTGAATTGGTGGAAATTGTGGAAATCGAAGATCATCCATGGTTTCTGGGATGTCAGTTTCATCCGGAGTTCAAATCCCGGCCCATGACGCCGCATCCCCTGTTCCGAAGTTTTATTGCCGCTGCCCTGGCCTATTCGGGAAACCGAAAAATCGGAAAATGAGGTAAAAATGAATGCTGATAGAGAAAAAGGAATTTCACCGGATTTTCTTGCTGACGATCAGACCGAGCACCTGACCTACTTAAAGTGGGACTTTGCCCTTTTTGAGAACGAAGCGGACGAAAAAATTCGCCAGAAAGATCTGGTTTGTGCGGCCTGCGGTCATCCGATCACCAAAGTGGCCGAGAAAATCGATGTTCGTGGCCGGCATGTGTATGGATTCACCAATCTGGGCTATCTGGTCCAACTGGGATGTTATCGTAACGCACCGGGCTGCGTCGGTATGAACCGGGTGTCACACGGGTATTCCTGGTTCCGCGGGTATGCTTGGGACATTCAGCTGTGCGAGAACTGCTATACTCAGGTCGGGTGGAAATACATGGGCCCTGAGGACAGTTTTTACGGCCTGGTTTTTAAAATGCTGCATGAGGCGGATCCCAAGGAAGCGGCGTCAGAAGAAGAAAAGGAATGACCATCCACGCTCAGGGTCACCATTCCGGCGGCCGCTCGATCACCGGCACCTGGTTAGGCGGCGAATACCTGATCACGGCGCTGTAGACCGGCGGGCAGGCCGCCACGCACTCGCCGCATCTGACGCACATGGACTGGTCGATGGCTTTCTTGCGGTTGCTGGTGGTAAAGACCGCATCCGTCGGACAGCGGCCGAAGCAGGTATCACAGCCGAGGGCACACTTTTCCTGATCAATCTGAAATGCGGTCAACAGACGGCAGACGCATGCCGGACAGCGACTCTCGTTGATGTGGGCCTCGTACTCATCACGAAAATAAGCCAGGGACGTGAGCACGGGATTGGGTGCGGTCTTGCCCAGGCTGCACAGTGATCCCATTTTGATCGCCCGGCTGAGGGTCTCCAGCTGCTCAATGTCCCCCTCGCGGCCTTCGCCGCGGATGAGCCGCTGCATAATATCCAGCAGGTGGCGGGTGCCGATTCGGCAAAAAGTGCACTTACCACAGGACTCCTTCTGGGTGAATTCGAGAAAATAGCGCGAGACATCCACCATGCAGACATTCTCGTCCATCACCACCATGCCGCCTGATCCCATCATGGCGCCGGCGCGGGTCAGTGCATCGAAATCAACCGTTGTATCCAGGAAATCGGCCGGCAAAAAGCCCCCCGAAGGCCCGCCGATCTGCACCGTCTTGAACTTTTTCTGGTTAGGAATGCCACCGCAGATATCAAAAATCAGTTCCCGCAGGGTCACCCCCATGGGAACCTCCACCAGTCCCGGGTAGGTGACGTTACCCACAACGGAAAAGACCGCCGTGCCCGGGCTGTCGGCGGTACCGATACTGCGGAACCACTCGACCCCATTTTCCACGATGGGTGGCACGGTAGCCAGGGTCTTGACGTTGTTGATCACCGTGGGCCGGCCGCTGAGCCCCCGCTCCACCGGAAAGGGCGGGCGATGCCGGGGCGTGCCGCGATAGCCCTCCACACTGCGGATCAGGGCGGTCTCTTCTCCGCACACAAAGGCGCCGGCCCCCTGGAACAGGTCGATGTCGAAATCGATGCCGCTGCCCAGAATATTCTTCCCCAACACCCCATTCTGACGGGCCTGCTCGACGGCCTGGGTGAGGATATCGATCGCCAGGGGGTATTCCGCACGCACGTAAAAGAGTCCCCGCGTGGCCCCCACGGCAATGGCTGCGATGAGCATGCCCTCGATCACCTGATGGGGGTTGCTCTCCAGCAGGGTGCGGTCCATGTAAGCACCGGGATCGCCTTCATCGGCATTGCAGACGATCAGTTTGTCCGTCCCCGAAGCCGCCCGGGCGAAACGCCATTTCCGGCCCGTGGGAAACCCGGCCCCGCCGCGCCCCCGCAAGCCCGCAGCCTCGATCAAATCGATCAGTGCCTCAGGCGACTGGCACAGCGCGTCGACCACGCCGCGGTATCCGCCATCAGCAATATACTCGTGAATCTGTTCGGGATCGATCCGCCCACAGCGGTTCATGATCACCCGTTTCTCGCGGTTAAAACGGGCACGTTCGGTCACCGATGGAATCATCTCGTTTTCCACGGTCGCGCCCATGATGTGCTCGAAACACGGATCGCCCTGTTCCAGAAAAAGGTTGACCAGCATTCTGGCCTTGCCCGGGTTTACCTTGGGATAGAGAATCGGCGGGAAAGCCGAGTCAGAATGGTCGATGACCACCACCGGTTCGGCGTAGCAGTGGCCCATGCACCCCACGGTGTGGATATGGGCGTCAACGCCCCGCTCGGCCAGGGCCGTCTCGAATGCCGCCTGGGTTTCCAGGGCACCGGAGGCGATACCGCAGGTGGCCATGCCGATATGAATCTTGGGCAGCGGGCTCTGGACAAAAGCGTCCTGCCGGGCCCTCGCCTCGTCGAAGAGGGCCTGGTATGCCGCTCGGATCGTACTGTCGGCATCTGCGGTCATGATCGGGCAGTCTCCCTTTCCGTTTTTTCTTTCAGATGGGTCTTGTCTTCATGGGTAAGTGTATGCATCATGGTCGCTTTCGACAATGGCTTCGACACCATAATATTTTTTAAGCCGGTTGGCCAAAGCGCGGTGCAGGTCCCTCAATGCGCAAAACAACCGCCGTATCCGCCTCTCGGATGTGGCAACACTTTTTTGTAAACGGATATATCTCAAAAAGGGAGTAGCTATCACAACTATCAGATCTTGTCCATGTCACCACCTGTATTTTGCAGGGTAACTGCATTTGGAATTTTTTTCTATTCAGTGGACATCACCAAAGCGCTATGTTCCGCTGGGCTGGCCCATACGCAGGGGCCCGCCACGGGCGGTCGGCCACAACAGGCAATCACAGGCAGAACCGGGAACGGTGAAGATGTCCAACCCGTGATCAAAGGTCTGCACCAGGATTTCCAATTGGCCGTCGCCGTCTAAATCGGCAATGGTTGGGGCCGCAGGCGCGCCATTGCCATTGCCGTTTTCTCCCGGATCAGGAAGGGCAACGTCATGAAGCAGGGTTCCGTCGGCGGCCAGGATGATCAAATGGCCGGAATCCGTGACATCGGGGGAACCGTAAGTGGAAAAGACGATTTCCGGTGAACCGTCCTGGTTCAGATCGGCCACCACCGGCTCCGAGGTGTACATAATGGCCTTTGCGCTGGTATAGTTGAAACGCCAGATCAATTGTGCATCAGCGGAATAGGCAGCCATGGTTCCGTCGTTGAGCGACACGACGATCTCCTTTTCGATCTCGCCCTGGATGTCGATGATGGCGGCTGCCGGGACGCCACCCGGCGGATACCAGCCGTCCACGGCAATGGGGGTTCCGCCGCGGGGCAGCGTTTCCCATCCGGACTTGCGCATGGCCGACCGGCTGCCGTCATCATAGGCGCCATCCAGGACCATGATCGCATAGGCCTGGGTAACATAGGGAACGCCGAACTCCACATTGGGGATGCCGATGACTTCGTTTTGACCGTCCCCATCGATATCCGCCACATGGGGAGGAGAAGCAGTCCATTGCAGCCATTCGGTCCATTCAGGGTGGGGCCAATCCCCCTCATGCAGGTGATATTATTTTATTTAATTTTAGGTAATTATTAACCCGCAGCGATTCGCCAGGGAAGTAATCGACAAATATAAAGCAAACATTGTTCCACCCATTAAAAATAAAAACGCCGGGGCATTCCCCGGCGTTTTTGTTTGTTTGTTTTAAGCGTTAACGCGGATAGAACAATCTATTAGTCGGTAACTTTCTCGGCCACCATCTGGGGTTGCACGGCCGCGGCTTTTTCCTCGGCGTGCTTGGGCCGATTGGTCAGATAGGCAAGCACAACACCCACCATCAACAGACCGGCCGACATGTAAAATGCCCAGCGCAGACTACCGGTGAGGTCTTCGATGGTACCGCCCAGGCTGGTCATGAAAAATCCCATGCCCCATCCTAAAAAGACCAGTCCGTAGTTGAATCCGAGGTATTTGGATCCGTAAAAGTCAGCGGTGAAGGACGGCATCAGGGACAGTCCGCCGCCGTACTGCCAGTAGGCAACGCCAACGACCATGAAAAGCAGAACGATATTTTGTTCGGCGATCACATAGGGCAGGATGAACATGCAGCCTGCGGATATGGCGCAGTTCAGGCAGTAAGCGTTGACCCGGCCGATCTTGTCGGAGTAAAAACCGGTTCCCACCCGGCCCGAGGCATTGATCAGCCCGCCGAAGGATACCAGAATCCAGGCATTGGCGGCCAGGAAAGGCACATCGGCCGCGGCTTTCTTCAACAGACCGGCGGCATTGGCGATGATTAATAGACCGGATTGGGTGGAAATGGTGAACATGATGACCAGGGCATAGAACTGCCAGGATTTGAAAATCTCCTTGGGCGTCCAATCATGTTTGGTGCTGTCCTGGACCTGGTTGACCTTGAGATTTGCCGGTACAGGCGGCACATACCCTTCAGGAGGTGTAAACAGAAGCTGGCCGCAAAGAATGGTCACCACGGCAAAAAGCATACCCAACCCAACAAAACTGCCGGTGATTCCATAATTGTCCATGAAGTACTGACCGAGCCCACCGATGTAAATGGCAGCACCCCCGTAGCCCGCGACAACCGTGCCGGCGATTAATCCGCGTTTGTGGGGTCCGAACCATTTCAGGGCCGCCGGTGTGGGCGCCGCGTAACCGAGCCCCATGCCGATCCCGCCAAGGATACCGAATCCTATGATCAGGCCGGTCTGGCTTTTCATCAACCCGGCGAGAATACATCCGGCCGCCAGGAAGAGGCCGCCGGCGGTAGCACCCACCTTGGGGCCGAATTTATCCTGGATCCTGCCGCCGGGGATCATGAGCACGGCAAAAAGGATCACACAAATGGCAAAGGGAGTGGCGGCCTGGGCGTTGGTGAGATACGTCCAGCCGGCATTCAAACCGGTCATCGTTTCACCGGCTCTGTCAACATCAACCAAGGCCTTTTTCCAGATACTCCAAGCATATAAAATACCAAGACATAAGTTGATGGTGGTTCCGGCAAACGTGGTGATCCATCCCTTCATGGGAACTTTTGATACTGGCTGTGCCGACATACGACCTCCCTTTGCTGTGGTTGAATGAGTTGGCGAACTGGGAAAATAAATACAGTTGGCTTTAGCGACTGATCCGCCATCTGGTGTGGCTTTTATATTTACTACATTTAATGAACTAGCTTCATTTTTATTATTTTTTTGTTAAACTGGCTTGGAATTGTTTAATAAATATGATTCATTATTTAACAACAAAACTTAGCAAAAAAAGTGCCAAGATTTATTAAAACTATTTTTTCATCCCTAAAAGGCACTCAAGGGCCATCCAATATAAAATTTAAGCTTTTGTATTCTAAAGAAAATTAAATTTTTCAAGGGTTCGTTGAAAGAAAAAATAAAAATGAAACCGGAAGCGGGTGGGTCGGGATGGATGGGTGAATACTCATGCAGTATACAACTATAATTGTAGATTTTTTCTCCCGAGTCTTTGGTAATAATCCGAAACAACATCAAAATTTTAAAAATTACAAAGCATGTTGCAGTTACAACTTTTATTGTAATAAGCCATGGGCGTCCTTGCATGACAGGCACCATCGCATCATGCCATGCTAAACCGGATATGAAACGGAATACTATGAATCACCCGATTTGCCAGCGGCTTGAATGGTCTGAACTCCACCAGCCACATACTGAATCGAAACAACCAACGATAGTACGTGACCGGCATAACATTCACCGCACGAAGATCATACAGTCTGGCCTCCGTCCAGTAATACACACCGAGGCGGTTCCAGCGGTAGGCCAGGGTCCTCAAGGGCACCAATGTTGCTTTTTTAAAACGTTTCATCTCGCACCTCCTTTTGAAATACCTGTAACCTGATTCGGCGCATTCAATCTGTAAGCTGGGTCACATTTTTTTTGTGATCTATGTACGTCAGATGATATATTAATATTTTAAAGAAGGGAGGCAATCGATGAAGGGCATGAGCATGGTGCTGATCATTGGCTTTTTTTTCGGGGCATGGACGGCAACATCGTTGGCTCAGACCATGCGTTGCGGAAACGATTTTATCCAAATCAACGACAGCAGCTTCATTGTCGTCAAAAAATGCGGTGAACCGGTTTCCAAAGTCCAGGTGGGATATACCATTGACCAGGCCGGGAATCGTGAACTGGTCATCGAAGAGTGGGTCTATGGACCCGTAAAAGGGTATTACTACTTTGTCACCATGACCGGTGGGCATGTAACCAATATAAGATCCGAACGTCCATAGGTAGTGCCCATCCAGAAAATAGTCACCGCATGCGTTCGATCTCACCGATCAGCTTGTTGAGCCGCTTGGGCGAAACCGGTCCGTCGGTCCCCACTTCCTGGGCAAAAAGAGACACCTTGTACTCTTCGATCATCCAGAAAAAGGCTTCCACGGCGCTTCGTTTTTCGTTTGATGTCGCAGCATCCATGGACGTTAACATCTGGTTGAGACTTTCCAGAAACGGTGCCACCTGCCCCTGCCGCAAGCGGTCTTTTTCCAGGTCGGTCAGGCCGCGCTGCACCCGGATGGAAATGGCTTTCAGATATCGCACCAGGTGCCCAAGACGCTGGCGGTCGTAGAGGAAGACAAAGTTCTCCGGCACCAGACGCGTCAACTCATCACCCAGGGTTTGCAGGAATTGCACCACCAATGGCGCAGTGATGCGCCGTTTTTCTACTTCCAGAATTCGGCAGCGGGCCTCGTGGTGGGCCTCGATCACTGCGATCACCGCAGTACGCAGCGCCTCGCCGCTCTGGTGAATACGCATCCCAATGAGCTTGGCCACATGGTCGTCAAAGGCCTGTTGGGTGAGCAGATTGACGGCAAACAGCGTTTGGGTGACGCACTGGACCATCTGGGCCTCAATGGCCGTCATGCCGCCAAAGTAGTAAACCTGGCGCTTTAAAAGGGCCGGTAGCTTGAGACTTTTCTTAAGGTACTTAAGATCCTCGGCAAAACGGCGGCTGAGAAGTGCCGCTACCCCCTCCAGGTGAGCGGTGTGGGCGGTTTTCGAATCTGTTAACAGCCGGATACCGATGCTCTCGTTTATGACGGTCAAACGCGGATACAGACGCCACGGCGTGCCCCGCGAATCATCCACGGTCAGCACATCGGGCAGATCACCAAAATCCCAGTCCGTTATCCCCTGCCGCTCCCATTTGCGCTTGAGCGCCTGCATGCCCTTGGGCAGCCGCGGCTGCGCGGCCTGCTGGTCCAGCAAGGATTCATCTCTCCCACTGGCCACAACCCGCCCTTTGGTATCGGTGATGGAAAGGCGCATCTTTAAATGATCCGGCAACGCATCCACGGGCCAGGCCGATGCCGGGATATCCACCTTCAGGCGCGAGAAAAGAAAGCGGCTCAGGGCCGTGGGCAGACTCTCCCGGCCGCGGGGCATCTCCCGTACCAGCAGGTCCACCGTATCGGCCACTGGCACCAGTTGGACCCGATGGGCCTTGGGCAGCCCCTTGATCAGGGCGGTGATCTTCTCGGCCAAAAGTCCCGGCACCAGCCAGTCCAGTTGCTCACGGGGCACATCGCCGGTGGTCTCCAGCGGAACGGTCAGGGTCACCCCGTCGGATTCTTCACCGGGTTCAAAGGCATAGTCACACTCCAGCACCCGATGGCCCAGGTCCAGTTGTTGGGGAAACTGCTCCAGTTCATCCGCTTCAGGCAGATAGCGGGTCAACAGATCCTTATTCAATCGCAGGAACCCGTCCCCGCCTTTTTTGCGAATGCGGTACTTCAGGGTACGCATATCGCACACGCCGGGCAAGCGCTCCTGGTAAAAGGCGACCAGCACCGCATCGTCAACGAGAATATCGCGCCGCCGGATACGATCTTCCATGTTGCGCACATCGGCCACCAGCTCGGCGTTGTGGCGCATGAACCCCAGGGGCTCGCGGACATCCATCTCGATCAAGGCGCTGCGGATGAAAATCTCGTTGGCCTTGGCCGGATCGATGCGACCGAATGCCACCTGGCGATCCTCGACAATGGGCAGGCCAAAAAGACTCACCTGCTCCCTTGCCACCACTTCGCCCCGGCTGCGTGCCCAGTGGGGGTCCGACCAGCTGCGCCGGCACAAATCGCCGCCCAGCGGCTCCAGCCACCCCACGTCAATGGTCGCCACCTTGCGCGCAAAAAGCCGTGAGGTTTCCACCATTTCAGCGGCCACGATCCAGTCCCCGGGATTTTTGAATAGCCCGGAGCCAGGAAAAATCATCACCTCCCGCTCCTTGGCGGCCCGAAAAAAAACCTTCTCTTTTTTCAAGGCGATATTGGACAAAAACCCACTTAAGATTGCACGGTGAATCGCTGCATACAATGGATGGAAGCCCCCATCGTCAGCCCGCCCGGCATCGGGCACAGGCCCGGCGTTCCTCACGCCGATCCCTTCGGTTTGCATGCCCTGCTCCTTGAGCACGGCCGTGATCTGGTTGTGAATATCACGCCATTCACGGATGCGCCGGAAACTGAGAAAATGCTGACGACAGAATTTTTTGAGTGCGTTCATGCTGCGGGGGGCTTGGGGCCCATGGTGAATGGCCGTCCAGAGATTGAGGATGGTGATAAAATCGGACAAGGGATCCACAAACGGCCGGTGAGCCTGATCAGCCAGGTTCTCCTTGTCCAGCGGCCGTTCGCGCACATCCTGAATACTCAAGGCCGCGGCGATAACCGTTACCTGGGCAAGGCAATTCTCTTTTTGCGCCTCGATAAGCATCCGCGACAGGCGCGGGTCAATGGGCATGCGCGCCATGATGCGGCCGTTGTCGGTCAGCCCAAAGGCCTTGCGGGCATTGGGGCGCCAGATAGCCCCCAGTTCCTCCAATAGATTGAAACCGTCCCGGATACTCTTCTCTGCCGGCCGATCGATAAAAGGAAACGTGTCGATATCCCCCAGCTTGAGAGAGATCATGCGCAGGATGACATCGGCCAGGTTGGCGCGCAGAATCTCCGGCTGGGTAAACAAGGGGCGGCTCTGGTAATCCTCTTCGCTGAACAGGCGGATGCAGATTCCGTTTTGCACCCGTCCGCAGCGCCCCTTGCGCTGGTCGGCGCTGCTGCGCGAGATGGGCACCACCGGCAATGATGTGGTGCGCGAGCGCGGCACATACTGGGAGATCCGCGCCAGCCCCGTATCAACGACGTATTTGATGCCCGGAATGGTAATCGAGGTTTCGGCCACATTGGTAGCCACAATGATTTTACGCCATCCGGTCGAGGCAAAAACCCGTTTCTGCTCGGCCTGGCTGAGCCGGGCAAACAGGGGTAGAATCACGGTCCGCGGATAGCTGCGTCCCTCCAGGGTCTCGCAGGTTTCACGAATATCCTGCTCGGTGGGCATAAAGACCAGCACATCGCCCCGGGCATGCCGACCGGACAACTGGTCGATGGCCTGGGCCGCCAAATCGACCGAGGTGCGTTCTTCCGGCTCTTCCCGGTCATCGGTATCGGGTACAAAATAACGGGTTTCCACTGGATAGAGCCGGCCGGAAACCTCGATCACCGGTGCATAGTCAAAGGCCTTGGAAAATTTCTCCGTATCGATGGTGGCCGAGGTAATGACCAGCTTGAGGTTGTGGCGCCGCTCGACCAGGCGTTTTAAAATCCCCAGCACAAAATCGATGTTCAGGCTGCGCTCGTGGGCCTCGTCCACGATGATGGTGTCGTATTCGTTGAGCCAGGGATCGCCTTGGGTTTCGGCCAGCAGAATCCCGTCGGTGACTACCTTTATATAGGCATCCGGATCAGCGGTGTCCTGGAACCGGATCTTGTAGCCCACTGAGCGGCCCAGTTCCTCTCCCAGTTCTTCGGCAATGCGGGCCGCCACGGTGGTGGCGGCAATCCGCCGAGGTTGGGTGCAGGCAATTTTGCCGTCGATCCCCCGGCCGGCAGCCAGGCAGAATTTAGGAATCTGGGTGGTTTTCCCCGAACCGGTCTCACCGGATATGATCGTTACCGGGTGGTTTTTCAGGCTCTCGATGATATCGTTCTTGGCTTCGGAAATGGGCAGATGCAAAAGGTCCTCAAACCGGGGCACCCGCTGGAGTCGCCGGCGCTTTCGCTGGGCTGCCACCTGAAGACGCGATTCCAGGCCCGCCAAGCGCCCGGCAAAAGCCGCCTCATCCATCCGTTTTTTAGATCGCAGCAAACGGTCCAATTCACGGCGCAAGGCGATCGTATCGCTGTGCATCAGGGTTTTAAGCGTTTTTCTAAACTGACTTATCGGGTTGCGGCTGTCGGCCATATTGCTTTTACTTTCCCACATCGAATTCTATCAACGATAACGATTCATGATACAAATAACCCTTTTCGGCAAAGGGGCTATTTTTCGCCAAGCAATAGTTACCATGAAAAATCTGGAATACAACCCTTTTTCCCCTAACCCGGCCGCGTAGGACAATCGTGAATCCTCGTGGTCGCAATCGGCTGTAACCGGGTTCCCAAGCTTTGTTGGGAACGCACCACTCCCCTATTATCCATCAGCCAATGCACCAAAGCGATGACCTTCACCGCCAAATAGTCCTTGCATTTTAGGATCTCAACTCCTAAAATGCAAGGATGATAAAACGCACGTCCAAAGATAATCTCCTATCTTTATTAGATTTATTTCCATCCGTAGCTTTATTGGGGCCACGTCAGGTTGGAAAGACTACCCTCGCCCTGGAAATAAGCACCAGAGGTGACTGTGTGTATCTTGATCTTGAATCCGAGGCAGATAAGGCAAAACTCGCAGACCCGGAACTTTTTCTTGAAGGCCTGGAAGACAAACTTGTGATTCTGGATGAAGTCCACCGCCTCCCCAATCTGTTTCAGGCATTACGAAGTTTGATTGATAAAGGCCGACGACATGGATTCACCGCGAAACGTTTTCTTTTATTGGGATCTGCGTCAATGGATCTTCTCAGGCAATCGGGTGAGTCCCTGGCCGGTCGCATCGCATATCTTGAACTGCCACCATTCAATCTAATCGAAGCATTACCGGAAACTATTGATGCACTCTGGTTACGGGGAGGTTTTCCGGACAGCTTTCTGGCGGCAAGTGATGCCAAAAGCATGATCTGGCGAAAAAACTTCATCCGGACGTATCTGGAACGGGATATTCCCCAGTTCGGACCGAGAATTCCGGCTGAAACGCTGAGGCGCTTCTGGACGATGCTGGCTCATTCCCAGGGCGGGCTGCTCAACGCATCGCAGCTTGCCCGTGGTCTGGGCGTAACCGGAAAAACAGTGTCCGGATATCTGGATTTGCTGGTTGACTTGCTCCTGGTACGTCGTCTGCCGCCTGTGCATCGCAATGTGGGGAAACGACTTGTCAAATCGCCAAAAGTCTATGTCAGGGATTCTGGTTTGGTCCATGCGTTGTTGGGGATCAACAACATTGAGACCCTGTTTGGCCACCCGGTAATCGGTACTAGCTGGGAGGGCTTTGCCATTGAAAACCTTATGACTGTCGCTCCGGAAGAAACGCACGCCGGCTTTTATCGTACATCAGCAGGAGCGGAAATAGACCTCCTGCTTGAAATGCCAAACAACCGACTCTGGGCCGTGGAGTTTAAGCGCGGATTGGCTCCTCGTCTGGAAAAGGGATTTCATCTTGCCAGAGAAGATGTAAAGCCAGACCGATGTTATGTGGTGTATTCCGGACAAGATCGATACAAGCTGGCAAAAGGTATAGAAGCCATCAGCCTGGCAGAGCTTATGCGTGAACTGCATGCGATATAGCCTCAATGTAAAAGATTCGCCCAATCGTGGAATGCACGGGGAGTTTATTCTAAAAATGACAGTCGAATTTAACTCATATTATCCGTACCCACGCAGAGCGTAAAACGCACCGCTACCATATTTTACAAACATCCAGCAGGCCCTGTTCCCCCGATGTAATTGCGTGCGCTCGAATAGCTATATGAAAGCAGGTTCTTATAGGTTATTCCGACCGCCGGAAATCACATAACAGCAGCTGGCCGGAGTTGACCAGAATACCCGAGCTGGTCGAAGTCACCAGAGCGTGATCGATTACACGTACGAGCACGAAAAAACGCCAATGCCTGTCGGTCGTGCTCGTGCTCAGCGAAGCGGTGCTCGTAATCGGAACGTTCGACATGGCATAATTACAATTGCTGGTTTCGTTTGACCGGCCTTGACCAATGTTTTGGGTACCCGATGGCTTGATCCCGGACACAGTACCAGCAGACACCACTCCCTCGCCCCGCGAGGGGAGAGGGTCGGGGTGAGGGGCGATAAAACCGACATTATCTAAAATAATCAGGCTTTATGCCAATGTTACTTGCGATTACCCTGATCCTTTGGCGAGTTAAATTTGTCACAGGCTACAAGATCTGCTAAACTCCAAATATAAAAATCAACTCTCCACATCCACATTTCGGTGCCTGAATGAAAAACACACCCAATAAATTTTTTTGGATTTTCATCCTGTTTGCCGCCATGGTCCTTTTGGGCGGAATTGACCAGACCACCAAGGATGCACTGAAGGTTCAACACATCCTTAAAACCATCGAACGAAAACCCAAGCAGCCCGACACCAACAAAGAATCGATTGCCGAAGTGTCAGAAAAAGAGGTCAATGCCTATATCGCCTATCGTCTGGCACGGGAGGAAAATCCGATTGTCAACAACCTGACCGTCAACCTTTTGGGTAACAATCAAATCCAGGGAAAAGTCCGCATCAAGGCAGATCAATTGAACCTGGGCGGACTGCTGGGCAAGGACCTGAATTTTGATTTCAAGGGGATTGTGCAAACCCGGGACAATGCGGCCCGGCTGAACCTGACGGATCTTTTCCTTGACGGGTATTCCGTCCAGCCGCAGGTGCTGGATTTTGTGATCAGCTCGGCTGGCGCGCTCTACGACACCGACGTGGGGCGTGTGGGGGACTGGTATACATTGCCTAAGGGCATGAAACGGGTCAAAGTACAAAAAGCCAAAGCAACGATTTACTATTGATCGTCCTACCGACCGATTGCGTTTAGTCCATCAACGCTCACTCTCATGAACGATTTCAGGAAACTCTCCTTCTTTGCAAATCAACCCGTCGATGG
The DNA here is from genome assembly GCF_048565275.1 of Desulfosarcina variabilis str. Montpellier. NCBI lineage: Bacteria > Pseudomonadati > Thermodesulfobacteriota > Desulfobacteria > Desulfobacterales > Desulfosarcinaceae > Desulfosarcina > Desulfosarcina variabilis. The sequence continues at coordinate 7,330,229 of NZ_CP159846.1, forward strand.
GATGATCAAAGACCACGGAAAAGCCCTTCACGTTGCTGAGTACCACGGTGCCCCTGATCGTCAGCGGGTCATCAAATTCGAAAACCGGAAACCGCAGCTCAATGGGTTGTCCCTGGGCAATTTTTCGCCACGTGCTGATAAACACACCCCTGGCGCCGATATTCTTGATAATGTCCCGAAATGTTCCTTCACGGACAGTGTAATCGGCGATAATAAAGGCCGGGCGACGGGGAAATTGACGTTTGTCATTCTTGGCGAAGAGATTCATACTGCTTTTTTTGCGCTACCGTTGATATCAGCTTATGTTTAAAAAAAGAGTCCCTTACCATGATTGGGCATGAATGCCAACGCCCAAATGTCAAATGAAGGATGAAATCGATTTAAAATGATTGTTCTGCGCCCCCATCATCCAATTTCGCCTGTGACCACCAGCCGCAGCGCATCCAGTCGAACGCGGGCCTTATCGACGGCCGCCAGCACTGCATCGCGGGTGCGTTTCGCATCGACGATGTCCTGATCCGCAATCGCCGGATTCGCCCGGCCCAGCGCCTCAAGCCGGCTGACCGTTTCCCCCAGTGTTTGCCGGGCGGCTTGGCGTGCTGTGGCAATGATCGGCTTGGATCTTTTCTGTGCCAGCCGCCGCCCCTTTTCCACCATTTGTGGAATCACGGGTGAAACAAGGGGCAGGATCTTGGTCCAAAGGGTATCCGGTCCATCCGCTAACGCGCCGGCATCCGCCTCTGACAGCCATTTGGGCTGCTCGCCAAGTTCATGGTCAACCACCACACGAAGCAGCGTAGGCGGCAAGAATGTACGCGGTGCGGTATTGGCCGGTGCCGCCGCCTCGATGACAAACAGCATTTCCAGCAAAATCGTCTTCTGGGAGGCGCTCGGCAGGCAGGCAAAAGCAGCGTTACCTTTTCCGGTGCCCAGAAAATGGTCCATGGCGCCAGTCACCAGCGGATGATCCGCAGTCAGAAAATCCAGATCCTCACGGGTCAGGGCCAGCTGGCGGTCCGTTGTAATGGTCAGGCCGGAAGGCCTGAACCCGGGCAATGCGTCGGCATACCGATGATCCGGCACCAGGTGGTACACGCCTCGATCGATTGGATCCATGACAATCCCCCATGCGTCCAGCAACTGCTCGACCAGCTCCGGGAAAACAGGATCGGCATCCACGTGTTGAATGCCTTCGATCAGCCGATCCACGATCGGGGCGGCCAAGATGCCGAGCTCCAGCAGCCGGTCCCTTCCCGATTCAAGAAAGCGCTGCTGGCGGGCAATCGCAAAGCGACCACAACGAATCAGACGGTCAAGCCGGACATCGGTGGGCGCCCCGCGCGGGTCGCGAATCAGGTCACACAGCGGGCGCCAAAGGCGACGCATCACCCAGCCCGCAGCAGGAACGTTTTGTTCCAAGGCGCTTAAGGCCTCATGATACCAGCGGGCCAGGATTTCGCCGGCGGTTCCTCTGACAAACGGCACCATGACCTTGACCACGCCTTTCTGGCCGATCCGATCCAAACGCCCGATGCGCTGTTCCAAGAGTTCCGGGTCAGGCGGTAAATCGAATAGCACCAGGTGCCGCGCAAACTGAAAGTTGCGTCCTTCGCTGCCGATCTCCGAGCAAAGCAGCAATACGGCACCGTCCGGCTGTGCGAACCAGGCTGCATTGCGATCCCGTTGAACAAGGGTCATGCCGTCATGATACCGGCCGGTCTTGACGCTGATGCGCCTTTCCAACTGGGCATGAAGCGCCTTGACCTTCTCGGCACTGTGGCAGATCAACAGAATTTTCTCGTTCCGATGCGCCTGCAGATAGCCTTCCAACCAGGCCACACGGGGATCATCGGCAAAATCGATCTCGGATGAAGCCGCTTCCAAGGCGCAGTCCGCCAAAACCTCCCGGTCGATGCGATCCCGGATGCCACGCCCGTCAGCTTTTATATCAAGCGGCAGCATTCGTGCCTGCCGGCCCGGAAAACCGCTGACCATTTGCCGGGTGGTTTTAAACATCACCCGGCCCGTTCCATAGCGATCGATAATTCTTTTGATCAACTGCTGCCGGCCGGCCAAATCGGTGGGGACTTGACGAATATCCCGGTCGGTAATCCCGGCGCTGTCGGCCAGTTGACCAAGGGTGGCACTATCCATGGCCGGATCTTTGACCAGGGCCTCGACCAACCGGGCAATCTGTTCAAAGGATTGGTTCTCAGCCTTGAATCGATCGTAATCGGGGTACCGCTGCGGGTCGAGCAGCTTAAGGCGGGCGTAGTGTCCGTGAGAAGACAGGTGCCCGGGCGTGGCGGTAATCAGGATCACTCGCCAAATGACCTGCGACAACGCTTCCACCAGGGCGAATAATCGCCCGTCCGGCTGCATATGATGCGCTTCGTCCACCACCAGCAGATCATATTGCCCCTCCAGCAAATGCTTGTTCAGGGCAGGCTTCGCCTGGGTAATAAAAGACACCGAGCAAAGTCCCAAGGGTTCCTGCTCAAAAGGATTGTGCCCGGCTGCGGTGTCAAGGCTGGCCAACCACGTGTCATCAAAGAATCTGAATCGCAAATTGAATCGCCGGGCCAATTCCACATACCATTGTACCACCAGGGCATCGGGAACAATGATCAGAATTCGGCTGATCCGCCCGGTCATGATCAAGCGATGGATGATCAGACCGGCTTCAATGGTTTTTCCGAGTCCGGTTTCGTCGGCCAGCAGCACCCGCGGATGGGTTCGATCGCTCACCTCATGGGCAATGGCGAATTGGTGCGCAATCAGGTCCACGCGCCCGCCCACAAACCCCTCTACCAAGTCACCGGTCATGCGATGACGGTAACCCAAGATACGGCGCCGCAAATCAAAAAGCGAGGATGCATCCCGTTGCCCGGCCAGAATCCGATCCTTGGGCGTATCAAGGGTCAACAGGCCGGCCAATCGATCCTCACGCAGCCGCGTGTCACCGCTGCAATAGACCATCAGATCGCCTTCCATCTCAACAGTGGTGATGGTCAGAACGTTGCCGGCATCGTCCTGCACCCGATCGCCGGGATGAAAAACCACACGCCGCAGAGGAGCGCTCTGGGCCGCATACAGACGGACCATGCCGCTGTCCGGATAGCGCAGGTGAACCGTTCTTCCTTCCACGGCATCAATGATACCGATTCCCAGTTCGGGTTCCATTTCGCTGGCCCAGCGCTGGCCCACGGCAAAGTCGCTCATCGGCGGTTCCTTCCAAAAGAATCATCGGCTCCAGCAGATTTACCGGAACCGATGATCGAATACATCGTTACGCCCCCATGAAAAGGGAGGTTTTATCACAGCCCTTCAAACACCTAAACACCACTTGGCTGAAAAGCCTGGATCAAGCCCGATAACAAGGCGGAAAACGGCTCAAAAGCGGAGCATATATGTAATATGTGAGCATTTTGAGACGTTTTCCAACGCCGTTAGCGGGTTTTAGACAGGGTTTTCAATTACCCCTTCAGGGAGAACTTGGGCTGAATAATATTATAGTAGGCCGTCTCTGAGATGCTGCCCCAGGTACCGACAATCTTCTGGAAGGCCTTGAAAGCATCATTGACCTTGGTGGCCATGGGCGTCTTGGCCGCTTCCTCGGCCAGCACCTCGTCGGCCAGTTTTCTCAGTTCACCCAGCACCTCATCCGGGAACTGGATCAGCTCGACCTTTTTCTCGTTGATCAACGTCTGCAGGGCCTGGCCGTTGCGCGCTTCGAACTGGGACAGCACCCAGTGCTCGGTTTCCACACAGGCTGCATCGATAATATGCTGAAGGTCCTTGGGCAGCTCGTCATACACCTTTTTATTGAAAAAATACTCCAGATAGGTTCCTGGTTCATGCCAGCCGGGGTAATAATAGTACTTGGCCGCCTGGTAGAAGCCCATACGCAGGTCATGCAACGGTCCGACCCACTCGGTGGCGTCGATCACACCACGCTCGAGTGAAGTAAAAATCTCACCACCGGGCAACAGCACCACGGTCCCGCCGGCCTTGGCCACAACCTTGCCGCCCAGGCCCGGGATTCTCATTTTAAGGCCCTTGTAGTCATCGATCGTGTTGATTTTTTTGTTGAACCAGCCGCCCATCTGCACACCGGTGGAGCCACCGGGACGGGGAACCAGGTTAAACGGCGCATAGGTTTCTTCCCACAGTTTCAATCCGTCCCCCCCGTGAAACCAAGCGCTCATGCCCTGCCCGTTCATGCCAAAGGGCACCGCGGCGAACCACTGCGTGGCTGGTTCTTTGCCCGCCCAGTAATAGGCGGCGCCACTGCCCACTTCCACGGTACCGTCGGAAACCGACTGGAAGCTTTCCAGGGCCGGAACCAGTTCACCGGCAGCAAATACCTGAATTTTGATACGACCATCGGAGAGTTCTTCAATGCGCTTGGCCAGTCGCTCGCAGCCATCCTGCAGGACCGGCAGTTTGGGGGGCCAGGTGGTGACCATCCGCCAGTTGTAGGTCTTCTTTGTGACAACCGCCGGCGCTTCCACCTTTTTTTCTTCTTTCTTTTCCCCACAACCCATCACCCCGGCTGTAGTCACGGCTGCTGCGGCTGCTCCCAAGCCTGCTTTCTTTAGAAAGTCTCTTCTTTTCATCATCTCCTCCTCGAAAGCGTTAGTATTGAAGGACCACCACTAAAAAAACGGTTAAACGATTTTAACGTACTGATTCGAAAGAATGGCTGACCAATGGTGACGCGCGCACAAAAGGGCGTTGTTGCAAGTGATTAGGGACCGAAGACCACTCTCGGCAGCCACGTAGCCAATTGGGGGAACAGGACCACGATGGCCAGTCCGATAATCTGAACGACGACAAAAGGAATGATGCCGCGATAGATGTGCCCGGTGGTTATTTCCGGCGGCGTCACCGCCTTCAGGTAAAACAGGGAAAACCCGAATGGGGGAGTCATAAACGAAGTTTGCAGGTTGACCGCGATCAGGATACAGAACCAGACGGGATCAAACCCGAATTCGATCATGATCGGCGCCAGCACCGGCACGTGAATAAATGTGATTTCGATAAAATCGAGAAAGAAGCCGATCACGAAAATCAGCCCCATGACAATGGCCAGCACCATGTTATGGCTGTATTTGTGTGCCAGGGACCCTAAGAACTCACGCACCAGGCCGTCCCCGCCCAGCCCTCTGAAAACCAGCCCGAAAGCGGCCGCACCGCACAGGATGATAAACACCATGCAGGTCAGACGTACCGTGGTCTGCATCACGTCATGCAGAATCTGCATGGAAAATTTACGGTTGACCAAAGTCAAAAACGTGGCGCCCACAGCGCCCACGGCAGCCGCCTCGGTGGGTGAGGCAATGCCGGCAAATATGGAACCCAGCACGGCGACCATGAGAAACAAAGGCGGAAACAGCGCCTTGCCTACACGGGACAGTAATTGAGCGGGAGAAATGGCGTCCAGCTCGGCCTTGGGAATGGCCGGCGCCCATTTGGGGCGCAGAAAGGAGATGACCGCAATGTAGAGGATAAACAGGCCGACCAGCAGCAGCCCCGGGAAAACAGCGCCAATGAACAGATCACCAACGGAAACCCCGACAATATCACCGATCAATACCAACACGATGCTGGGCGGAATGATCTGCCCCAGGGTACCCGACGCCGACACCGTGCCCGTGGCCAGTTCCTTCTGGTAGCCGCGTCGCAGCATGGTGGGAACGGCCAGAAGGCCCATGGTCACCACCGTGGCGCCGACAATCCCCGTGGATGCGCCTAAAAGAGCGCCCACCACGACAACCGAAATGGCCAGCCCACCGCGCATGCGGCCGAAAAGCAGCCCCATGGTATCGAGCAGTTCTTCGGCCAGCCCCGAGCGCTCGAGCATCACCCCCATGAAAACAAACAGGGGCACGGCAATGAGCGTCACATTGGTCATCACCCCCCAGATGCGCAGGGGCAACAAGTTGAAAAAGGACCAGCCGAAACCGATCAAACCAAAGCACAGGGCGGTCCCCATCAAGGTGAACGTGACCGGGAAACCCGCCATGAGCAGAATGGTCAGTGCCAGGAACATCCAGGCGGGCAGAAGCTCCATCAGGCGTTCTCCTCGTCTGCTGTTTCAAGCCCCAGGACCTGCAACAGGGCGTGCAGGCCCATGGAGATTCCCTGAAGCAGCAGAAGGATATAGCCGACGGTCATGGTTCCCTTGACGATGAAGCGATAGGGAATACCGCCGGGATCCGGTGATCCCTCCATGATTGAAAAGGAATTACCGACGAATTTCCATGACGTGCTGATGACCAGGAGGCAACCGGGAATGAGAAAGAAAATGACGCCGATGAGATTGATCCACGCCTTGCCTTTGGTGCCAAGACGTTGATAGATGATATCCACGCGCACATGCCCGTCGTGAAGCAGGGTGTAGCCGGCACCGATGAGAAAAATGAAAGCGAACAGATGCCATTCCAATTCCTGGGTGAAAACGAAACTGATCTTGAACGCATAGCGCATCACCACATCGACAAAAACAACCAGAACCAGAAGCAGCGACACCCAGGAAACCACACGCCCCACCAGCTCGTTGGACCGATCGATGATCCCAGTGATCATCTTGATAGATTTGATCATCGGTACTGCCTCAAAAGGAACATCGGCATCAACCTGTTAGGCATATCATTCACATTCATCAACTTTGATATTGGCGATGTTGCAGATAATTACTAAGTTCTTCAACTCATTACAATAGCTGACCGGCATTGTCAACATACAGAGAAAATGAATGCGGTTCAGGCGGCATCATCGCAATCGGTGTCGGAATCGCTATCGAGGCAATTGTGAATCACCATTCGTTGATAGCCATGAGCTTTGGGCAGTCAATACCCACGCGTGTCGGCAATGAATTTCATCTCCGATCCTAAAACGCTTCTATTCTTTGTCGGAGAAAAATTCAGGATAGAGTCTTTTTTTGCATTCCGGACAGATGCCATGGCTGAACCGGGCCGCCGACTTGTCATGGATGTAGGATTCGAGCGCCTGCCAATTTCCGTTTTCATCCCTGATCTTTTTGCAGGACGAACACACCGGCAAAATACCTTCGAGATGTTTCATGTGCTGAAATATCTTTCGGGTATAATTGATGATCATCGCCCCCAGGGCAGCAACCAAGAGGCTCTCAAACGATGCCTCTTTCCAGTTGAACGGTGTCGGCATTTCGTCAAAAAGCAGGTGGGAGATGTCTATCCATTCATCAAACCAGATAAACAGGATGATAAGTGCAAAGCCGATAATTTCATAGGTAATGACTTTTTTGGAAACCCCATAGGGGCCAAGCCTATCCATTTTCCCACCCTGGAATAAAAGGTTATTAAAATGAATCCAGCCTCCCGGTGACTATCCCCCCATTTTAAGCGCCAATTTCACCAAACCGGCAAGCAGCAGCATGGCAATCATTCCCCCGGCAAACAGGCCGACAAACCAGAGCCATTGACGCTGTTTTTCAGTAAGCCGCATCGTGCTCATGGGAGGCTTTGCCCCTGAACACCCAGAAGCAATACCCCGTATAGGCCAGCACGCAGGGCAACAAAATAATCGTTCCCAGCAGCAACAGCGATTGACTCTCGGGTGCGGCAGCCGCATCCCACAGCGAGACCTTGAACGGCACCAGCCAGGGCCAGGTACTGACGCCGATCCCGATATAGTTCATGAGAAAAATACCCAGTGTCAGCAAAAATGGCCGTATTTCCCGACTTCCACCCCGCAGATCGCGCCAGAGCATGATAAAAAAGACAATGGATAGAATCGGCATGGGCTGCAGAAAATAAAAGTTGGGCAAACTGAACCACAGCGCCTTGATGTCACTGTTCATCAGCGGCATGGAAAGGCTCACCAGGCCCATGAACAAGGCCACAAGAAACATTAGGTACGTTGCGCACTTGCGCGCCCAGGCAAGGGTTTCGTCCTCGGTTTTCATCATCGTCCAGGTGGCGCCCAGCAGCGCATACCCGGTAACCAGGGCCACACCGGTCATAATGCTAAACGGGCTCAGCCAGTCCAGCACACCGCCGGCAAAGCTGCGTCCGTTAACGGCAACCCCCTGAACAAATGTCCCCAGCACCATCCCCTGCATGAACGTGGCCACCAGGGAGCCATAATGAAAGGAGTAATCCCATAAACGCCTGGATTTCTCGGCCTTGAAACGGAATTCAAAGGCTACGCCCCGAAAAATTAATCCCAGCAACATGAGAATAATGGGAATGTAAAACGCCGGCATGAGGATGGCATAGGCCAGAGGAAACGCGGCAAACAGCCCGCCGCCGCCCAGCACCAGCCAGGTTTCGTTGCCGTCCCAGAACGGAGCCACGGAATTCATCATCCGGTCGCGGCACTGGTCCGTGGGAGCAAAGGGAAAAAGAATCCCCACCCCCAGATCAAAACCATCCAGCAGAATATAGAGGAAAATGGCCGTACCGATTAATGCGTACCAAACCAGTGGCAGGTCCACAGCACCTTCAAAACTAAACATCTTTCCCTCCTGTCTGATGCGCCATGTCCGTGACCAGGGGGGGCTGTTTGACCCCATGGCTGCCATAGGCGTCATCTTCCGAAATGTCCGGACCGTTGCCGATAATTTTCAAAATATAGTAGGCCGCAGCAGTAAACAGCAGGCCATAGGTGAGCACAAAGGCGGTCAGGGAAATGGCCACCGGTCCGCCCGCCACCGGTGAAATGGTTTCCGAGGTTCTGAGCACACCAAATACGATAAACGGTTGCCGGCCCACCTCGGTGACAAACCATCCGGCCACGACGGCCACAAAGCCTGCCGGCGTCATGGCCATGCACCAGAGATGAAACCAACGGGTGGTGAACAGTGTTTTGCGGATGTAAAGAACCAGCGCCACCAGCCCCGTGGCGATCATCAGCATGCCCAGGCCCACCATCAGACGAAACATCCAGAAAACCATGGCCACCGGCGGGCGATCGCCCCTGGGCCATGCATTCAGTCCTTTGACCTCGCCATTGGGATCATGGGTCAGAATCAGGCTGGAAAGCTTGGGGATGGTGATTTCAAAATGGTTGCGCTCCTGGATCTGGTCGGGCAGCGCAAACAATCGCAGGGCGGCCCCCTTTTCCGTTTCCCAGATGCCCTCCATGGCCGCCACCTTGACCGGCTGGTGTTCAAAGGTGTTCAGCCCGTGCATGTCACCAAACAGAAGCTGCATGGGGGCCACGAAAATGGCCATGATCATGGCCATGCCGAGCATGACCCGGGCATGGCGTTCATGCAGTCCGCGCCACAGGTAATAGCCTCCAATGCCGCCCACCACAAAGGCCGTGGTCAGATAGGCGCCGGTTACCATGTGGATAAACCGATAGGGAAAGGAGGGGTTGAAAATCAACTGCATCCAATCCGTCGGGTAGATAAGGCCATCCGCCCCTTCGCGGAAACCGGCCGGGGTCTGCATCCAGCTGTTGGCGGAAAGGATCCAAAAAGCCGATAAGAGCGTACCCACGGCCACAATCACCGTGGCCGTAAAATGCATGCGTTTGCTGACCCGGTTCCAGCCGAAGAGCATGATGCCCAGAAACGAGGCTTCCAGAAAAAACGCCGTCAGGACTTCATAGCCAAGCAGGGGGCCCAGGACATTGCCGACCTTGTCGGAAAACACCGACCAGTTGGTGCCGAACTGGTAGGACAGCACCACGCCGGAAACCACCCCCATGCCAAAGGCCACCGCAAATACTTTCACCCACATGCGGTAAACCTGTTCATAAACCGGGTTGCCGGTTTTCAGCCAGCGCCACTCCACCACCGCCAGCCAACTGGCCAGCCCGATGGTAAAGGCCGGAAAGGTGATGTGGTAGGCCACGGTAAAGGCGAACTGAACGCGCGCCAGAAATACAGGATCAAGGTGGGAAAACATAAACGTACCTCGATGGGGTTAAATGGGTTTCAATGGAAGTGAACGATAAGGTTGTTCAATTCATAATAAATGGTATCCCGGCAAAGTCAAGCCGAACGGATTCCCGGCAGCAATTGCAATTTTGAAGGTGTTCAGCAGAAATTTCATCGATCGATTGTAAAAATGAGGATCGATTACGATTACGCGCACGAGCACGAAAAACGCCAATGCCCGTCGTGCTCGTGCTTAAGCTATGCGGTGCTCGTAATCGTAATCGGAAAGCTCGACCTGGCATAATTACAATTGCCGGCAGCCCGGGCCAGAACAATCGCATGTAGCTCAGGCGGCTTCGAGCACCTTTAGTGACATCCCCTCAACCATGTCTTTGACCTTCTCGCGATAGGCGGCCATGTGAGGGGTTTTTAAATGCGCATGCAGATCTTCCAGGCGCTCCCAGCGCTCGATGATGGTCACCAGATTAGGGCCAAGCACCTGGGGAGGCAGCCCCGCGTCCACATCGATGGTGGGCATGTAGTCGATGCACCCCTTCTCGGCCAGCACAGTCTGGACATTGGCCTTGAAGATTTCAAGAAAGGCGTCACGTTTTCCCGGTTTTACACGAATTGATGCAATAACATAAATCATGGTTTTCTCCTTTCTCGGCCAAAAGCGATGCCCATTTTTTTCATGCGCTTGCGCAAGGTTGACGGATGAATGGCAAGGATTTTGGCAGCGCCTTTTTCTCCTTCCACCTGTCCGTTGCACATACGCAATACCTTTTGGATGTGCCTGGCCATGACGTGATCCAGTTGCAGGGGGCCGTTATCATAAGCTTCCCGAACACCGGCCACCGCTGTTGTGCCATTGCCATTGGTGGGTCCCGGATGAATATCGCGAAATGTCAATGGACCGCCCCGGCTGACAATCAATTCCCGTTCAACGGCATTTTCAAGTTCACGGGCATTGCCCGGCCACGCGTACTGCATAAGCCGGTCCATGGCGCCCGGCGCCAGGGGGGGGATCACTCCCAATTTCATTTCCATGCCTTTTTTCTGAATGAAATGCTGCACCAGGACGGGCAGATCTTCCCGTCTGTGTCGGAGCGGCGGGATGGCAATGGGAAACACCCGCAAGCGGAAATAAAGATCTTCCCGAAAGCTGCCGGCGGCAAGCATCTGCTCCAGGTCGCGGTGGGTCGCCGCAATAACCCGGATGTCCACGCGAATGGTTTCCACCCCGCCCACGCGTTCGATTTCCTTTTCCTGAAGCACCCGCAGCAAACGGACCTGCATTTCAGGCGGCAATTCCCCGATTTCATCCAGGAAAATGGTGCCCCCGTTGGCCCGTTCGAATCGCCCCCGCTTCTGTGACACGGCACCGGTAAAAGCCCCTTTCTCATGGCCGAAAAGCTCGCTGTCCATCAGGCTTTCGGCGATTGCCCCGCAGTTCACGCGAATAAACGGTCCGTCTGCCCGGGGAGAAAGATTGTGGATCGCATTGGCCAGGACTTCCTTACCCACGCCGGTCTCTCCCAGCAGCAGCACCGGGCTGGCCAGGGGAGCGACCTGGCGCACCAGCTCCATCACCGGCCGGAGCCCGAACTCGGCGCCGATGACCGCTTCACCGGTCATGCTGCGCAATTCATCCTGCAAATAGCGGTTGTCATCGGCCAGCATATCCTGAAGGGCCTGCAGCTCACGGTAACGCAGGCTGTTGGCCAGGGCGATGGCAAAAGGCTCGTTGAGCATGGAGATCAGCTTGACGTGGTGAGGATTGAAATGGATCTCCGCCTCACTGAAAACCGACACCGTGCCCACGAAGCTGCCTTCCAAGGCCAGGTCCAGAATTAATACGGAAAAATTCTCAACACCCAACTGGCGCGCCACCGGCCCGGCAACGGCATCGTCCCGGGCCCGCGCCACCAGCTTGGTTCGCATGGCGCGTTGGGCCTCCACCTGCTGCATCCCCTGGGATGACAAGGGGGTACGCAGCGCCATGGACCGGGCATTGTCGATGGTGGCCATGGCCACGGTTTCCACAATACCCAACTCGCGGTCGTAAATATGAAAGGCCATATGCGTCGCCGGCAAATAGCGGGCCAGAAATCGCAGGCATTGCTGCATGGCCTTTTCTATTTCCAGGCTGCCGCAGATTCTCAATGTGGCTTCCCTGAAAAAATGGCTTTCATCCAATCGGATGCCCCTCCTTTCTGGAATATATTCCAGTCTACTCTCATTCTGTCCCATTTTCCAGTCTAAACTGGAAAATGGGACAGAATATACCTCATAATAATCGCAACAAACTGTATTTAAATGATTTTTCAGACTGGCACATATTCTGCTTTTATAAAATAATCTGTAAATCAGTTTTCAGTGCCAAGATTAAAGTGTTGCGCATCCTCGAAGAATGATTCGTATTTATCATACTTTGCAGCGACGAAGGATACGCGTCGCGCCGCTAGCGGATTTCCAAGGAAGTCGCCCCATAATCGTGTGATTTCATGGAGTTGAATATTTCCCCGGAAGCCGGGGTAAGCCGCTTTTTACGAATCCGTCTTTAACACTTAATCCTAAAATAGGAGAAACGCCCATGAAAGACGTTGTCATCGTCAGTGCCTGTCGGACCGCCATCGGCGCTTTCGGCGGCACCCTGAAAACCTTAACAGGTGCCACACTGGCCAGTATCGTCATGAAAGAAGCTATCCGCCGGGCCAAGATCGACCCCGCCCTAATCGATGATGTGCGCTTTGGCTGTTGTCTGGAACACCATGACACCCTGAATATTGCCCGCGTCGGGGCTTTGCTGGCCGGCATCCCGGACGCGGTGCCGGCGGTCACCATCAACCGGGTATGTATTTCCGGGATGGAAGCTGCAATTTCCGGCATGGCCATGATCCAGGCCGAAATGGCCGATGTGGTGCTGGCCGGCGGTGTGGAACATATGTCCGGAGTTCCCTTTACCGTTCCGGCTGCCCGCTGGGGGGCCCGGCTGCAGGACCAGACCTTTGTAGACGCCATGATCCATGCCCTTCACTGTGGGTCGCATGTGATGCCCTTTGATGAAAATGCCCCGCTGGATACCACCCAGGCCCCGGCCAGCCATTTTCTGGGCAAACCGTATATCATGGGCCACACGGCCGAGTTTATCGCCCAGAAACAGGGCATCACCCGTCAGGAGATGGACGAGGTGGCCCTGCGCAGCCAGAACAATGCCGAACGGGCCACCAATGACGGCTCTTTTGCCGAGGAAATCGTTCCCGTCCCCGTGCCGCGCCGTAAGCAGGAACCGCTCATGTTTGACAAGGATGAGCATTTTCGCCCGGGCCTGACCATGGAGCAGTTGCAAAAACTGCCGCCGGCGTTCATCCCCAAGACCGGCATGGTCACGGCCGGCAACGCCAGCGGGATCAACGACGGTGCCGCCGCCATGGTGATCATGTCCGCTGAAAAGGCCGAGGAACTGGGGCTTTCTCCCATCGCGCGCATCCGTGCCGTGGGCAAGGGCGCCTGCCATCCGGCACTGATGGGCCTGTCGCCGGTGCCGGCGGTAGAGAATCTGCTCAAGCGTAGCGGGCTTTCCATTCCGGATTTCGAACTGGTCGAACTCAATGAGGCCTTTGCCGCCCAGTACATCGGATGCGAACGCGATTTGGGCCTCAACCGCGAAATCACCAATGTCAATGGATCGGGCATCGGTCTGGGACACCCGGTGGGCGCCACCGGCTGCCGCATCATGGTCACCCTGATCCACGCCATGAAAAAAAGAGGCAACCAGCTTGGCTTGGCGACCTTGTGCGGCGGCGGGGGGGTGTCCATGGCCTGTGCGATTGAAATGAAATAAAAGGAGAACAAACAATGGATTTTGAACTGAGCAAACAGCAAAAAGAGATCCAAAAAGCAGTCCGCGAATTCGTTAAGGGTGAGTTCAAAAAGGATGTGATCGAAGAACTGCTCGAAAAACACGAGTACCCGGAAAAAATCTGGAAGAAGGCCGCCGAGCTGGGGTTTATCGGCATCCATTATCCGGAACAATACTCGGGGATGGGGCTGGGCTGCTTGGAAAACATCATCGTGGCCGAAGAACTGGCCCGGGGTGACAGCACCGTCGGCACCTGCCTGTTGATTGCCGATTTCGCATCCGAAATCATCCTGCATTTTGGCAGCGAAGAGCAAAAAACCAAGTGGCTACCCAAGGTCGCCGAGGGTGAATGTCTCTCCTGCGGGGCGTTTACCGAGCCGGATCATGGCTCCGATATCACCACCGTGGAGACCACAGCCGTCAAGGACGGAGATGAATGGGTGATCAACGGCAACAAGATTTTCATCACCAACAGCGGCCCACTGGCCGGGTTCTACTGCGTGCTGGCCAAGACCGACCCCGACGCATCGCCAACCTACAGAGGGCTCAGCCTGATTCTGGTCGAGGCCGACAACCCGGGCGTATCCACTCAGGATGTAGGTAAAAAAATGGGCATCACCCTCTCCTACACGGCCGAAGTCGTATTCAAGGATGTCCGCGTGCCCATGGCCAATCTCATCGGAGAAGAGAACAAGGGCTTTTATCAGCTCCTGGAGTTTTTTGACGAAAGCCGCATCCTGGTGGCCGCCCAGGCACTGGGAACGGCCCAGGGCGCCTTTGACCGGGCTTTGGACTATGTCAAGCAGCGCGAGCAATTCGGCAAGAAAATCGCCCAGTTTCAGGTCAATCAGCACAAATTGGCCGACATGGCCACACGCATCGAACTGGCTCGTCTGGTCACCTACAAGGCAGCCTGGAATTTCGACCAGGGCAAGATCGATCCCAAACTGACCTCCATGGCCAAGATGACCGCCGCCAAAGCCGCCGTGGATGTCTGCGACGAAGCGATCCAGCTGATGGGGGGGTATGGCTACATGCAGGAATACGACGTGGAACGCTATTACCGGGATGCCAAAATCACCGAAATCTACGAGGGCACCAAGGAAATCCAGAAGAACACCATCGCCAGCATCGTGCTCGGCAAAATCAAATAATCCTGACCTTCACCCATACTGGGCGCAGTTTTAATCATATCAGAGGGGCGAAAACCTGTTTCGCCCCTCTGAACGTGTAAGAGCCTGTTTGATAAATCCGTCTAAGGCCCGCTAACGGCGTTGGAAAGTATCTCAAAATGCTCACATATTCCATATATGCTCTGCTTTTGAGCCACTTTCCGCCTTGTTATCGGGTCTGATCCAGACTTCTCAAAACAGGCTCTAAAACCTGGATTTTAAAAACGGTCTTCCACATACACCGGTGATTCATCCGAAGCGCTGCCGCGCGCCTGTTGCAGTTCAACGGGACCGCCGATGTATCGATAGACGCCCGCACCAAGCAGTGCGCCGATGATAGGGGCGACCCAGAAAAGCCAGAGCTGGCCGATCGCCCAATCCCCGAGGAAAATGGCCACGCCCGTGCTGCGGGCCGGATTCACCGACGTGTTGGTCACCGGAATACTGATCAGATGAATCAGGGTCAGGCACAGGCCAATGGCAATGGGCGCCAGCCACCGGGAAGCCCGGGCATCGGTGGCGCCAAGAATCACGATCAGAAACATCATGGTCATGACGATCTCGGTCACCAGTGCCGCACTCATTGAATAGCCCCCCGGGGAGTGAACACCATAGCCATTGCAAGCAAAACCGGCAGTGATATCAAAACCGGCCTGGCCGCTGGCGATAAAATAGAGCACGCCACCGGCCACAACACCCCCCACCAACTGAGCAATGATGTACGGCAGCAATTGGCTCCCCTCAAACCGTCCACCGGCCCAGAGCCCGATGGAGACCGCCGGGTTCAGGTGGCAACCGGAGATATGACCGATGGCAAAGGCCATGGTCAAAACGGTCAGCCCGAAGGCCAGGGCCACCCCTAACAACCCGATGCCGAGATCCGGAAATGCGGCCGCCAGCACCGCACTGCCACATCCACCAAGCACCAGCCAAAACGTCCCCACACACTCCGCTACATACTTTTTCATACACGCCTCCTTGATTGGTTAAACAGGTTCGCCGGATGTCGTAGGCCTATCGATAAATCGGCGAACGCCAATAATTTGAGCCATACACGGCTTCTTCAAAGGCAACAGCACCACATCAAGCTGAGACGAGATCCAGGATCGATTCTTTTTACCGCTTTATCATTTCAATATGGGAAACAGGAGTCATGGGCGGAACAAAAAGGACAGCAAACAAAGGATGGAACAATTTCAGAGTTAACGATTTTTGCCCTGACGGTCAAGAGAAATAAAGCTTGTCGTCAGGCCAATCGAACCATTACGAAAAGTGTGGTGTATAAGAACAAAGCACATTTAATACCAAGGTTACATGCGATTGCCCTAACCTCCCTCGGGAAAATGATTGACAGATGGAACCGGGTTGGCTAAAAATTCACGAGATCTTAAATTTGATCAAATTTTAAATTTTATAAAGGATCAAAATGAGGCCCTATTTCGAAAAAATGCCCGAGTTCGGCCAGCCGCTCAGCGATGCCGTGAAACAGCAGTTCAGCAGCAGCGCCGCACAGATTCTGGCCATGGAAAAAGAGGTGGACGCCGCCGTCCAAAAAGTAAAGCGGGCCGGCTTTCCAGAAGAAAAAATCAACGCCCGGGGTCAGCTGACCGTCTGGCAGCGCTTGCGTTACCTTATTGATCCGGGAACCTGGTGCCCCCTGCACACGCTCTACAACCCGCAGGACAATGTCGAGGGCAACACCAACGTGTTCGACGGGTTGGGCAAAATCTCGGGCAAATGGGCCGTGATCATCGGTTTTGACAACAAGACCATGGCCGGGGCCTGGATTCCCGGTCAGAGCGAAAACATCCTTCGCGTGACCAACCTGGCCAAACGACTCAGAATCCCTTTGGTGTGGGTGGTCAACTGCTCGGGCGTCAAACTTCCCGAGCAGGAGAAGTTCTACGCCAACCGCCGGGGCAGCGGTACGCCGTTTTTCCGCCATGCTGAACTCAACCAAATCGGCACACCGGTGCTGGCCGGTATTTACGGTACCAACCCAGCCGGCGGCGGTTACCAGGGCATCAGCCCCACGATCCTGTTCGCCCACAAAGATTGCAATATCGCCGTGGGCGGCGGCGGCATCCTGAGCGGCATGTCGCCCAAGGGCTACTTTGACGAAGAAGGCGCCGAGGCACTCATTGCCGCCGCCAAGCAGTTCAAGGTCAAACCGCCCGGATCGGCATCGATCCATCATGATGAAACCGGATTCTTCCGCTATGTCTTTGATACCGAGGAAGGCGTGCTGGACGGCATCAAAGAGTACATGCAGGACATGCCGGCTTATGATCCCAAACACTTTCGCGTGGCCAAACCCAAGGCGCCGGCTTTTTCGCAGAAAGACCTGTACCACCTGCTGCCGTTTGAACAAAAGCGCGCCTACAGTTTCGATGAAATCCTGGCCCGTCTGGTAGACGGCAGTGAGCACATGGAATTTCATCCGGATCGGGGACCGGAGATTTACACCGGTCTGGTCAAGATCGACGGCTATCTGGTGGGCGTCATCGGTAACCGACAGGGATTTCTCAAACCCGGCTATCCCGAGTATGCCGATTATCCGGGCATCGGCGGTAAATTGTACCGTCAGGGACTGATCAAAATGAACGAATTCGTCACCTTCTGCGGCCGGGACCGCATCCCCATCGTCTGGTTTCAGGATACCAGCGGCATCGATGTGGGTGACGTCGCCGAAAAGGCCGAGCTGCTTGGTCTGGGCCAGAGCCTGATCTACTCGATCCAGCAGACCGACGTGCCGCAGATTCTGATCGTGCTGCGCAAGGGCACGGCTGCCGCCCACTATGTCATGGGCGGTCCCACGGCCAACCGTCACAACGCCTTCACCTTAGGTGTGGCCACCACGGAAATATACGTTATGCACGGCGAGACGGCTGCGGCCGCCTCCTATTCCCGGCGCCTGGTCAAGGAAAAGGACGCCGGACGGCCCCTTCAGCCCATCGTGGACAAGATGAACGAGATGGCCAAGGAATATCATGACAACTCACGCCCCATCTACTGTGCCCAGAAAGGGATGGTGGATGAAGTTGTCAATCTCTATCAGATCAGAAACTACCTGAAGGCCTTTGCGGGCTCCGTGTACCAGAATCCGAAATCGATCTGCCCGCAACATCAGATGATCCTGCCGCGCACCATTGCCGGTTGATATAGTGTTTAAGATAATGTTTTTGGCAAGGCCTTAAAGGAAAAAGCCGTATTATAATACTGCGACGACCGATAACGCAGCCCAAAAACATTATCTTGAATGCTATGGTTCCCACATAGGGTGGGGGGGTTATTGTGTCGGCCCCAATATGAAACGTCCAGTCAGAGTGACTGGGCGTTTTCTTTTGATACATCCGCGAGCCTGCTTCCGTCCGGCAGCATCTGATCGTGGGGAATTCCCTGCTGTTCCAATTGATACCGCCGACACGATTTCCAGTGGGATTCGGTTGAACAATAATTCTCGCTCCATTTCTCTGAAATGACACCCTGCCGTTCCCATCTTCGCAGCGGGCATATCGCATACCAGTAACATGTCATTTTTCTCTTTTTGCCTTCCTTATCTTCACTCACAGTTAAGGGCACCATTGGCAAAGCCTTAAGGGAGGAAGCGGTATGATCAATAACGCTTTCGACCGATAACACAGTCCAAAAACATGATCTTGAATGCTATACCACGATTTGTTCTAAAAACTTGACTTATATGTCCCTGTCAAGTAGGAAATTCGGCTACGCATACGACTGAAGCCGTATAAACCATTTTTTATTACTCGTTTGACGAAAGCGCTCCAGCCAAAAAACAGGCGGGCGGTTTCAGTTAAAACCAAAGCAAATCCAAAGGCCATGAAGGCTCTCAAGACCGCTGAAGCGGAAAGGGAGTTTTATGGCCTTTTTTGTTCGCGGTCCAAAAGGAACATATAAAATGCACGGTGTTTGCCGGTCTCACTGTATGCGATTGCTGACCATGACCAAAGTTTTCATCCTGTGCCCCCAAGTGGTTCCGCCCAACCCGGCCTGCCCCGCCCCACGGCCCAGGGGCATGGCAGGCCTGGGGGCCTTGATTTTATTGTTGATCATAGCTGTTCTGCCTCTGCCGGCACAGGCCATGAAGACAACCGACGCCCTGGGCCGGCAGGTAACCATACCCACGCCGGTACGACGCATCGTGGCCCTCAACTCCGACAGTCTGGAAATCCTGCGCACCCTCAAGGCCCAGGACCGGATTGTTGGGGTATATGCCGAAATCCTTCGCGAACCGACCTTTTGGGGGACCTTGACCAACCTGCCCAAGACCGGCGGCTGGCGAACACCCAACCTGGAGGCCATCGCGGATCTTGCACCGGACCTGGTGCTGACCTATAGCCGCAATCCCGGTGAGCAGTTCGACCGTAAAATGGCCGCCCTGGGCATCCCGGTGCTGCGTCTGGATTTTTACAAGCTGGCCACCCTGGAAGACGAAGTCAAGCGGCTTGGAGAACTGTTGGGAAAGATCGATGAGGCCCGGTCCTTTTGTGATTGGCATGCCGGCCATCTGGCGTTGATCCGGGACCGGGTGGCAGAAGCACCCCATCATCCGGCCGTTTACATTGAAAGCTATTCGGATCTGTCCACCGTCGGTCCCACGTCAGGCGCCCATGAGATGTGTCTGCTGGCCGGCGGCCGCAATATCGCCGCCGACACGGTCCTGCCCTACCCCAAAATCACTCCCGAATGGGTCCTCGCTCAGAATCCTGAGATCATCGTCAAAGCCGCCGCCTGGAGCAACGGCTACCAAGCCAATGGCGCCAGCAGTTTCAACGCCCGCCGCGATGCGATCATGAAAAGGCCGGTGTGGTCCACGATTCCGGCCGTGCAAAACGGCCGGGTGCATGTGATGGATAGTGCCATCTGGACCGGTCCCCGGGCCCTGATCGGCGTGGCCTGGCTGGCTCGCTGGTTTTATCCCCAGCGCTTTGCCGATGTGGATCCGAATCACTGGCATGGGGAGTATCTCCAGCGCTTCCAGGGCATCGCCTACCAAGGGATCTACACCTCCGATTCACTATTAAAGGAAACCCGATGAACGCCACGGACACCATCACCCTGGCCTACCGCAGGCGGTCGAACGCGCGCATGCTGTTTATCCTGGCAGCTATCCTGGTGATGGCGGTCATGGCCATGGTGGCCTTGTGCGTTGGCGCATCCGGAATGCGCCTTGCCGATGTGGTGGCGGCGCTTTTCGCTGATTCCGGCCGGGCCCACGGCATCGTCTGGATGCTGCGGCTGCCGCGTATCGTGCTGGCATGTCTGGTGGGTTTCGGACTGGGCACAGCCGGAGCGGTCTTCCAGGCCATCCTGCGCAATCCCCTGGCCTCACCCTATACCCTGGGTGTTGGGTCCGGTGCGGGATTCGGTGCTGTGACCGTGATCATCTTCTTTAGCGGCATGCACCGCTGGGCCGTGGCCGGCGGGGCCTTTGCCTGTGCCATGCTTTCGGCGGCCGTGATCCTGGCCGTGGCCCGCTTGCGCCAGGCATCCACCGAGACCATGATCCTTGGCGGCATCGCGCAGATGTTTCTTTTCTCTTCGCTCACGTCCCTGTTCCAGTATATGGGCACAATGGATCAGGTGCACGAGATTGTCTTCTGGTTTTTCGGTAGCCTTTCCAAGGCCGGTTGGCCGGAAATCGCCCTGGTGGCCGTCATGGTCGGTGGCCCCTTGCCCTATCTGCTACGTCGTGCCTGGGATTTCGATCTGCTCACCGCGGGTGACGAGTCAGCCACCGCCCTTGGCATCGACGTCGGCCGCTTACGGTTGCGCAGCGTTACGGCCGCTTCCCTGATGACCGCCGGCTGTATCTGTTTTGCCGGTGTCATCGGCTTCATCGGCCTGGTGGCGCCCCACATCACGCGCATGATCATCGGCGGCGACCACCGCTACCTGCTTCCGGCATCGGGTCTGATCGGCGCAGTGGTGGTGCTAATCGCCGATACCCTGGGGCGCACGCTCTGGTCTCCTCACGTGCTACCCATCGGCATTGTCACTTCCTTTATCGGCGTGCCGTTTTTCTTTTATTTGTTGATTAAACAGAAAAAGGCCTACTGGTAATGCTGGACGGATTCGTAAAAAGCCCAATATCGGCGTTACGCTTCACCCTTCGTCACTGCGGAGTACGATCAGTACGCCTCATTCCTCAGGATTCGCAAGCCTTGATCTCGGGCTTTTTACGAATCCGTCCCAAATGCTACTTTTTAGGGGGCCACGATGCTTGAAATCTTTGACATTCAGGCGGGGTACGGACACACCCGGGTGCTGGCCGGCATATCGGCGGCGGTCGGCAAAGGAGAAGTCCTGGGGATCGTGGGCCCCAATGGCGCGGGCAAAACCACATTGATCAAATGCATTGCCCGAATCATCGAGCCCAGCGGCGGCCGGGTCAGTATCGACGGCATTGACGTCCGCCGCCTCTCCCGCCCGACCCTGGCCCAAAAGATCGGCTACGTGCCCCAGCACCTGCCGTCGCGCTTTTCCATGAGCGTGTTTGAAACCGTGCTCACCGGCCGTCGGCCCCATGCCGCCTGGCGGCCGTCAAAACGTGACCTTGACCGGACCGCCCGGGTTATCCGGCAGCTGGGACTGGATGATTTGGCCTTGCGCGATGTGGGTGAGCTCTCCGGCGGCCAGATCCAGAAAGTTCTCCTGGCCCGGGCCCTTGCTCAGCAGCCCGACTACCTCTTGCTGGACGAGCCGACCAGCAGCCTGGATCTCTACCACCAGCTGGAAGTCATGCAAATGGTCTCGGCCCTGGTACGCCAAAACGCCATTGGTGCGATCATGGCCATGCACGATCTGACACTGGCCGGCCGATTGATCTTTTGACCGCCGACACAATCCGCGAGGTTTACGGTGTGGAAGCGGTCGTGCGCCGGGAAAACGGGTATGTTTTCGTTCATCCCTTGCAGTGTGCGGGGAGGCGAGCGGTTAGCGATTAGCAGTTAGTGCCTTATTCGTCATTTCATGTCGAAAAAAACAAGAAATTCAGAGAAGGCTTGTTGCCGATTTTATTGGAAAATAACAAATCACAAGCACCAAATTCCAAATAAATTCCAAATCCCAACATCCAATTTCCAAACTTGGCATAAGATTGCGGTGTTTGTAACTTGAATAAGGAATCAACCATGTCATCTTCCACCCCCATTCATATCGTCTCCATCATGTGGGGCTCCTACCTGCCCACGTTTCTTAAGGCTGCCGAGGCAAGCCGGCATGTGACCCTGTCGATCTTCTCTCAAAAGCAAATCGAAAACGATCTTGATGTGCTCGAGCTTTTCTGGCAGAGCGCTGCCCGGGCCGACGTGGTGTTTCTCTACTGGACCGCGGATGGTTTCTGGGAGGAGGTCAACGCCCGGCTCGATGAATTCACGGCTGGCAAGACCATCATCACCACCTCATTCGACCCGGCCAACTGGGGCCGCCGGGCCACAGTGGAAGTGCCGGTCTGTGCCCGGGCCTACGGCTATCTGGCCGAAGGCGGGGTAGAAAACTACCGTCGGCTGCTGGACTTCATCGCCCATCAGGTGGATGCGGCCATCCCGGTCGAGGATCCTGAGCCCCTGCCTTGGCAGGGCATCCTGCATCCGCCGGATCAGACCGTCTACCCCACCATTGAAGATTATCACAAGGCGCATCCGGCCGAACATGCCCGGACCGTGGGACTCTTTTTCTCCCGCCATACCTTTACCAACACCGATGGATCGCTGGAAGCCGAACTGATCGAAGCGCTCACCTCCCGAGGGGTGAACGTCCTGCCGGTCTTCTCACACGGTGTGCGCGACAAGGCCGCCGGCGCCCTGGGGCCTATTGAAACCGCCAGGCAATTCTTCATGGACGATGAAGGCCGGCCCCGCATCCAGGCATTGATCAACCTGCATTTTTTCTTTCTCGGACGCGAGCCGCGAGGTGATGTGGCCGCCACCGGCGTGGCCGCCCAGTCGGTAGAACTGTTCTCTCAGATCAACGTGCCGGTGATCAAGCCGGTCGTCGCCTACAGCCAGGACATCGCCGAGTGGGAGGAAAATCCCCAGGGGCTTTTTGCCGAAGTGACCTTTGGCATTGCCATGCCTGAATTCGAGGGCAACATCGAACCCATTATCATGGCGGCAAGCCGCAAGATGACCGATGAGAAAACCGATACGGTGTTCGAGATTCGCGAAACCATTGCCGAGCGCGTCCAGCGCCTGGCCGACCGGGTGGTCAATTGGACCCGCCTGACGGCCACGCCCAAGGCCGATCGCAAGGTGGTCTTCGTACTGCACAAAAACGAGTGCGCTGGCCTGGAAGCCAGTCTGGGCGGCGCTGCCGGCCTGGATTCCGGTGAAAGCATTGTGCGCATCCTGCGGCAAATGGCGGATAATGGCTATCAGATCAAGGATATCCCCGAATCGGGTGAGACCTTGATGCAGACGTTTCTCCAGCGCAAGGCCATTGCCGAGTTCCGCTGGACCACAGTAGACGAGATCGTCAACAAAGGCGGTCATCTGGCACTCCTGGACAACCAGATTTACGAGAAATGGTTCGATGCCCTGCCGGAGAAGGCACGCCGGGAACTGGTCGAGGGCTGGGGAGAGCCGCCGGGAAAGACCATGAACGGCGTGCCGCCCAGCATGGTGCTGGACGAGAAGCTGGTCATCACCGGACTTAACTTCGGCAACGTCAACGTGATCATGCAGCCCAAGCGCGGGTGCGCCGGCTCCCGCTGCGATGGCCAAGTGTGCAAGATCCTGCATGATCCCGACATCCCGCCGCCCCACCAGTACATCGCCACCTACATGTACATGGAGCACGTTTTCGGCGCCCACGTGATCATCCACGTGGGCACCCACGGCAACCTGGAGTGGCTGCCCGGCAAGGGGGCCGGCCTGTCCGGCGCCTGCTGGCCGGACATCTCCATCGGCACCCTGCCCCATCTTTACATCTACAATGCCGACAATCCGGCCGAGGGCGTGGTGGCCAAACGGCGCAGCAACGCCGTGCTGGTCGATCACCTGCAGGCGGTCATGACCACGGCCGACACTTACGGTGGGCTGGAGGAACTGGAGGAATTGCTCGATGAACACCAGCGGGCCCGGGACTTGGACCCAGCCCGCGCCCACCAGCTCGAGCATCTGATTCGCGAGGCCATCGATCGCCACCACCTGTCAGACGATGTTAACATGGACGCCCTGGCCTTCGACGACCTGACGGTCCGTTGTCATGAGATTATTTCCAGTGTCAAGAACAGTCAGACCCGCGTGAGCATGCACGTTCTGGGCGACATCCCCCAGGGCGATGACCGGGCCGAGACCATCAACACGATCCTGCGTTTTGACAGCGACAATCCCTTGAACACCCGGCGCCTGGTCTTCGACCTGTGGAATGAGGACATTCATGATGCCCTCAAGCAGCCGGGGAAGCGCGGCAACAACGGAAAGACCTACGGCCAGATCTTATTGGATGCCGACCGCGCAGCTCATACGCTCATCGCTCGCCTCATGGCGGGTGAGAAAACCAAGGAAGCGATCGAAAAGCTCCTGGGCGGCCGTCCCACGGGTGATCTTCTCGATCGGTTCGAGCGCTTCGCCGACTTGGTGGGCGAAATCGATCGCCGCATCAATGCCTCAAGGGAGATCGACGTCCTTTTGGCAGCCATGGCCGGCGGCCATGTGCCGGCCGGTCCTTCGGGTTACCTCTCCCGGGGGCGCTATGATATTCTGCCCACGGGCCGTAACTTTTACAATGTGGATCCCACACGCATCCCCACCCGGGCCGCCTGCCGGGTCGGTGAACGACTGGCCGAGGCCCTGATGGCGCGTCACCTCAAGGAGGAAGCGCGCTATCCCGAAACCGTGGGCATGGTCTGGATGGCATCGGACATCATGCGCGCCGACGGCGAACAGATGGGCCAGATAATGCATCTTTTAGGCACTCGGCCCCGCTGGCGAGCCAATGGCCAGGTGGACGGCTTCGAGATCATTCCAGCTGATCAACTGGACCGGCCGCGCATTGATCTGAACATTCGCGTGTCGGGCATCACCCGCGATTGTTTTCCCGATTCGGTCAAGTATATCGACGACGTGGTCCAGGCCGTGGCCCTTTTGGACGAGCCCCCCGAGGTCAACTTCGTGCGCAAGCATATCGTGGATCAGGCTGCCGACCAGGACCTTTCCATTTCCGATGAGAAGGCCTTTCGCCGTCTCAGCTACCGCATCTTCTGCGCCCAGCCCGGCGTGTACAAGGCCGGGGTCAATCTGGCGGTCTACGCATCAGCCTGGAAAACCGAGGGCGATCTTTCCGATGTCTACCTGTTCTGGAACGGCTACGCCTATGGCGGCGGTGCTGGAGATGGCACCTACGGAGTTCAGGCCCACCAGGAACTGACCGCCAACCTGTCCCGGGTGGAGGTGACCTTTGACAAGCACATCTCCGATGAAGGCGATTTTCTCAACTGCTGCGGTTACTACAGCAACTATGGCGGCATGACCGTGGCCGCCAAAACCCTGTCGGGCAAGGCCCCCCGAACCTACTACGGCGATACCCGCGACCCGGCCGCCGTTACTGTCACCGATTTTGCCGATGAGATGCGCCGCGTGGTACGGGCCAAACTGCTGCATCCCAAATACATCCAGGGCATGAAAGCCCACGGATATAAAGGTGCCGGGGATCTGTCCAAACGCATCGGAAGGGTTTACGGCTTCGGCGCCACCACCGGCCAGGTGGACAACTGGATCTTCGACGAGATCGCCACAACCTTCATGCTCGATCCTGAGATGAAGAAATGGTTCCAGGAGGTCAACCCCTGGGCCATGGAGGAAATCGGCCGCCGCCTGCTGGAAGCCGAAAGCCGCGGCATCTGGAAGGCGGACCCGGATCTGCTGGACCGCCTCAAGGAGGCCTATCTGGACACCGAGGCCACCCTGGAAGACACCATGGGCGACGTGACCGGCGATTTCCAGGGCGGTAGCGTGGACGTGATCACCGCCGACGAGGTGGATGGCTGGAAATCGGCCATGCAGGCGGTGTTGGAGAAAAAGTCATAGATGTAAATTGCCTCTCATTCTATTTATAATCGCCACGCCTTCGATGGCGTCTGAAGTTTGCCAGGATGCGCAGACCGTCGTCGATGGTGCGGGCCGAACCGTTCAGATATGTCCATCGGCCACCCTGATCGTACTGATCACCTCTCAGGAGATTTTCAGACTGCTTGGTGTGGAGGAGCGTGTTGTCGCGGTTCATCGATGGGTCAAGGCTCTGCATCCGGAAGAAAATCCAGTCATGGCCGGCAAACCCATCGTGGGCGGTTTTTCCGCCGGGGACGTGAACTATGAAAAGATTGTTGAAATTGCCAGTCAGACCCCTGGAGAAGACGTTGTCATTACCTATGAATCACCCTGGGCAGATAATATCGAAAACCATCTGGATGGCATGGACGGTATCAAGACGCTGAAACTCAGCATCAACAAAATGGAGCATTTCACCCAGCAATGCCGCCTGCTGGTAACGGTTGTGGGCAGAGAAAAGGCATGGCTGGAATACGATAGCTGGCGCAAGAAAATCTTACGATTCTTGCAGGCAAGGCTGGAGAAAGTAGCGACTGCAAAAAAACCGCGAGTATACTACAACACCTCCGCCAAAGGGCACTATGACACCGTCAATGCAGCGCACTTTGTAGCCAAGATGATCAACATGGCAGGCGGCGACAATATCGGGGATGCCCTGCCCGCCGGAGGCAATCAGATTTCGCCTGAATGGCTGCTGTCTTAAAATATTACCAGGTGGAATTGACATACGGATAATCAAGAATTTTCTGGTCTTTCGTTACAAGTGTAAGGCTGTGGATTCGGGCCGTTGATACAATGAGGCGATCGGCAGGATCCTTATGGAATGTTCCAGGTAAATCGCAAGAGTCGATTGCGATGTCAGGTGAAAGATCAATTACAGTAATACCCGCACCATCGATGGCCCGCGACAACCATTGTGATGGTGAAATTTTCAACGCAATCCTTTTTTTTGCCACCATCATGGCAAACTCCCATATGGAAATCGAGGCGATATAGCGATCATTCGTTTTGGCCTCGCGAATCATAACCTTTGCATTTTCAGTGAGATTTTCCGGTTCCGTCAGACTCCACCACCAAACATGGGTGTCCAAAAGGATCATCAATCGATTTCCCACTCAGTGGAATCAATAACCGGTTTTGTCAGATCTTCAAGTGTCTGCCCAGTTCCTGATAACGCACCCAAAAAAGGGTCCTTTTTATTATCCTGGTCGACATGAACAATTTTCGCGATGGGCCTGCCACGCTTGGTGATAATGACTTCACGGTGAGTGGAATTCACCTGATCCAGGATTGTAAAACATTTCCTTCGGAATTCTGCAGCATTGATTTCCATAATCCCCCTCCATATTTATGTACACTTTATTGTGTACACTTTTAATTGTCAATCGAAAATGTTTTAACCAAACGGGGGGGACGTTGGGCAGACCGCACATCTCCTATTTTTGGAGTTCTGCGCCACGTTTGGTCTATTGTTGCGGGTGCATTTTGTCCGCAGACAGCACTGCCAACTGCTTGAGGGCCGTATTGGCGGCTTTTCTCTGCTGGCGATGCCTGGCGGCCCTGGCAAAGGCGTCTTTGCTGGTAGCAAAATCGTTTATCTGCCAGGCCGCATATCCGGCCATCAACCAGGCCCGGCCAACATGGCGGCCCTTGTTCCGGGCGGCCCTTTTATACGCCGCAACCGCCTGTTCAAACTGATCCATGCTGTAGTAAAGCTCGCCCTTGAGCAGCATGATATCAGCATCCTCCGAATCCGGATCCACCGCATCGATGACGGCCAGGGCTGTTTCCGGCTTGCCCAGCTGGCGATAGGCGGTCGCCAGCTGCTGCAGCATCTGTTTGTCTTTTTTTTCTTTCAGACAGGCTTCGTAGAGCGGCGCGGCCTTGACGGGAATATTCAACTGCAGATTCAAATCGGCCAGCAGCTTCTTTTCTTCCATGGTCATCGGGGTGAGCAGTGAATAGACGGTCAGGGCCATCAAGGCATCTTCATAATTCTCGGCATTCAACTGGATGTGGGTCCGTGCCTTCCACCACTTGGCCAGGGTCGGCGTCTGCCGGGTAAGCGTATGCACCAGAGCAAGGGCTTCACGCTGCATGTCCAGCTGCATGTACTGGTGAAGCAGAATCTCCTGCCATTGAATCTGCTTTTCACCGGTAAAGGCCGCTGCCAGTTCCTTGATATACGGCAAGGCTCGCCGGGGCTTTTCCGCGGCGAGCAGGGCATGGACCATGTGTTCTTTCCACTCCAGCTTGATCGCCTCCGGGTGAGCCGCGAACAATTCTTCGAACAGGCCGATGGATTGCTTGTAGTCATCGGCCATCAGATAAGCGACCGCACTGTAGTAGAGGTACTCGGGCTTTTTCTCGGTTGCTGTGTCGTACGCTTTTTTAAAGCAACTGGCGGCGTCGGCATTGTGGTTCAGTTCATAATGGGCGTTGGCCAGGTTCAACCACGCATACGTATGGCCCGGATCACGGGCAAGGGCTCGCTGATACGCTGCCGCGGCATCTTTGTACTGCTCACCCATCAGGTAGCAGTTGCCCAGACAGAATTCGATTTCAGCATGGTGATAGCCCTTGGGATCCTTATCGCCGGGTTTGAAATCGGGACCGCCGCGGGCCTGAAATGTCTTGAGCGTTTCGATGGCACGCGGGTATTCCTTGGCCTCGATCATGGGCTGGACGTTGGCTAAAATCAGCTGTGCCGGCAGCGGCAATGGCGGGGCCTCATCTTTTTCACGTGCCATCCCCAGTGCCGGTATAAAAACCAGGATCAACAGAAGAACAACCAACCATTTGAAGTATTTAAATACTGCCATGTTTACTCCAATTCGTATCTGATTACTGTCTCCACCTGCGCCTTCACCGGCATGCCCTCGACCGTGCCGGGCTTGAACCGCCAGCCCCTCACGCAGCGTTGAACGCTCCGTTCAAACAGACCCTTCGGGTCGGCATCCAAAATGGTGATGTCGCCCACCCGGCCGGCTTCATCCACCACAAAGGACACCTTGACCCATCCTTCAATTCCACGCCGGCGCGCCTGAACCGGATATACCGGTGGAATGCGCGTCAAGGTGGTCAGAGGACCATCCAGCTGCCCCACGGAAAACGCACCTTGCAAGGCATTGGCGTTGGCCAGTGGGGCACTTTTGAGCGGCGGCAGCACCAGAGCGTTGGGGCCGCCGGGAAGCCGCGGGTTGACCTTGAACGGCAGGGTCAGTTTTTGTCTCATGGGCTGCCGGGGTGCGGCGTCGGGCTTGCGCATCTTTTCGGGTTCGGGCGGCTTTGGCGGTGGGGGCTGTTTTCGTTTGACTTCAGAGTCCGGTCGTTTCATGCGAATAACGTTAATCTGGGACAAAAGCGTGTCGATGGACGGCCGGGATGGCGCGGGATCCACCAGATGGGGCATTAGTATAAACAGAACCAGATTCAATCCGGCAGCGACCAATCCGGCCCCCAACCAAGTCGCCCATGTACGCCGGTGGATGGCGTCGAAATAATCGTTATATTCGGTGGTCACTGACATGTTCCATTACCATTGACAAACGTAAAGAAATGAATCGGAGATGGGGTGAACCGGTGACAGGGAAATGTGTAAACCACCCCCCCCCCTCTCCCCTTCTCCCCCTCTCCCAATCACCATCATCATCCCTCGGGCACACTGGCGGCCAGCGAAACATTGGCGGCCCCGGCCATGCGGCAACCGTCCATCACCTGGATGGCCACCCCGGTACTACTGGCCTTGTCGGCCACCACCACCACGGCCCCTTCCGGATTCTCGGCCAGTGCGCGCTCCACGTTGGCCCGCACCGCACGCGGATCGATCTCCCGGTGATCCATGAACAGCCGGTTGCTCTGGTCGATGGCGATCAGGATCGTGGCCTTGTTCTGCACCATGGCCGTGGCTGCCGTGGGACGGCTGACGTCAATACCGGTCTCCTTGACAAAACTGGTGTTGACCAGAAAAAAAATCAGCAATATAAAAACCATATCAATAAGCGGCGCAATATTTAATTCTGGTGTTGCCCGTTTCCCGCGTCGAGCCGCTGCTATATTCAGCATATGTCAACTCCTAACTCCATTGACGGTTCGTCTTTCGTCCCTCGTCTTTCGTCCATCGTTCTCTCGCCCCCGCCTTCCACTTTCCGCCTTCAGCCTTCCACCGTTAACCGATGACTGACAACCGACAACCGACAACTAAAGCTGCCGCCGCAAATAATACCCCGCCCGTGCCACCCGCTGCTGCAGAATTCGCGCCCGGCGATCCAGAAACCCTTTCATATAGAGCCCGGGGATGGCCACCAACAGGCCGGTCTGGGTCGTGATCAGGGCCTCGGAAATACCGCCGGCCATGCCCTTGGCGTTGCCGGTACCGAAAACCGATAGAACATCAAAGGTCCCGATCATACCGGTAACCGTGCCCAACAGGCCCAGAAGCGGCGCAACGGCGGCCAGCACACCGATGACGGCCAGATGGTCGTTCAAAGACCGGTTGATGGTGAACACGGTCTCATCGAGGATAAACCGATCCAGCATGCGCTCAAAGCTGCGCCGCTGGATAAAGCGCGCCACCAGAAGCGACACCGCCCCGCGGTATTGATTGGGGTCCGGCAATCGGTTCTCATGGATGTGCGCCAACGCCTTTTGTAGCGGCATGTTCTTGAGATGCAGGCGTCTGAAAAACAGCGCCCGCTCCACAATCAAAAGCCACATGCCCACACTGACCAGCGCCAGGGGCAGCATGGTCACCCCACCGGCGCGCAGGTACTCCTCCAAGCGAAGGGACTGAGTGATTAAAAGATCAATCACAGTACTTTACCCCTGTTTTTATGGATGACATTGACCAGCGCGACCGCTTTTTCTTCCAGCTCGCCAATTTTTTTATCCACGGCACGGCTCAAAAGGGTCTGGGAGAGCATCAAGGGAATGGCCACGGTCAGCCCCAGCATGGTCGTTACCAGGGCCTCGGAAATGCCACCCGACATCAGACGCGGATCACCGGTGCCGTGCAGGGTAATCACGTGAAACGTATCGATCATGCCGGTGACGGTGCCCAGAAGCCCCAACAGGGGGGCAATGGCAGCCAGCATGCCCAAGGTGGACAAAAACCGTTCCATGGGGGGAATTTCTCTTAAAATGGCTTCCTGCAGCGAGTTCTCCATCTCCTCACGCTGCATCTGGCAGCAGTCCAGGCCGGATTTCAGCACCCTGGCAACCGGAATATTCGGATGACATTCACACGCTTTTTCGCAGGCCAGCCAATCATTTTCGGCAGTATGCGATTCAATGGTCTGCACCAATTTGTCGGCATCCAATTTTTTGCGCAGCAAAAAAATCACCCGTTCAAGGATAATCAAAATCCCCACGGCCAGAATGATCAGAATCGGCCAGACAATCGGCCCGCCCTTGGGAACCTGTTCCCAAAGCTTGAGTTCATGGGTCAGCTGGCGCAAGGCACCCCCGCGGGAGACGTCCATGGGAACGCTGTCGCTTTTACCGCTTAAGTATCGCCTCAGCTGTTTTTGCATGCGGTTGTCGGGAAGCCGTGAAAGCGCATAGAGTTTTCTCCCCGTGGCTGAGTAATTGCAAAATCCCACTTCGCTGCCGATCCGATAAGCCGCGGTAAACGGCCCCAGCACCAGCACATCCGCCTTAACCTCACGACCGGCCCGGTCAACAATCAAAGATTCACGAAGCATCACTTCACCGGCAGCGGCAATCCGCGCGCGCAGCCCCTCGGCCAGGGCACGCACATCATCCATGCCGGGAAAGCGCTGATTCTGGGAGATGGTTTCGAGAAACAAGGTGGGCTTTTCATCAAGGGCGGTTTGCAGATTCTGGGTGATCAATGCATCGACATCCTTGGCATTGATGCGGATGACGCCCACCAGTTCGTTGATCATGCTGTCGGTCTGCGCCAGGGACTCGCTGAGCTCCTGCTCATGCTGGTCCAGGTCTTTACTCTCCTGCTTTAAGGACTCGACCGCTTGATCCAATTTTTGGTTGGCGGCTTCAAGATCGGCAATGGCTTTTTCCAGAGCGCTGCGATCCTGCATGATCTTGGCCCGGCTCTCGGCAGCCGCTTTTTCGGCAGCGGCTTTTTCGGCCGCTGCTTTCTGGACCAATTCCGCTTTGGCTTGCTGGGCCTCCATCTGAATCGCCCGCATGTCCTGGGCCGCTGATGGCGAAACCATCATCAAGCTAATCAACAATACTGCCAGTAACCAACAAATACGTGTCTTCATTTGACCACCATCCTTCCTACCGGCAGGGTGAGCATTTCCACCGGCTTGCGTTTGGCGGCGATATCGATGGCGGCATGGATGGATGGGTTATGGGACCCAGGCAAGGGTTGCCACGCATTGTCAGCAATATTGTAAAAACCGCACTTCTTGCGGTCCAGGCTCTGGTAGAACAAGCTGAGCCGTCCCAACCGAAAGATATCGACCAGCATGGTCTGCCCGTCGATGGTGATGGTTTCCTGGTAAGTCTCGATGGTCGTGCCGTATTCGGCCTCCACCATAAACGCTTCCATGACCTTGCGATACTTTTCGCTGACCGATACGTCCGGATCGGTCATCAGATGCTCAAGATTGTCGATGCGTTTTTCTCGCTCTTCAGGAAGGAAGGGATAACCATCAGATACTTGTGTTTTTAAAAGGGCGAGCATTTCTTCGAGGAAGGGCTGGATTTGGTCGGAAATCTGCTGGATGTCGGCAAGCTGTTTTTCCTTGGTGGCAATGCGCGCCCGGCTGGCGTCAGTATAATCCTGCAAATCCTGTCGCTGCGCCTGCAGCTGTTTCTGCTCGGCTTGCAGTTGTTCAAATTGAGCGGTCAGCTTCTCTTTTTCCAACCGCCATTTTTCCTCTTCCTGCTGATTCACCTGGCGGGTCTGGATGGATTGGCGGACCGGTTTTTCAACACGCTGCTCCGTATCGCTGGCAAGAACGGGCAAATCAGGTAAAAACAACAAGCAACAAATCAACATCCATATCAACAACATCTTTATCGTCATCTATCGGTCTCCTGAACTGTGTAACCTTGATGAACCCCATATATAAAAAATTCCCATCTCGAAACATTTTTCGTATACATAAAATACAATCCGAGAAATCCTTTTTAAGTCCCAAAGCATTCTGTATAAAGTGGTTAATCAACCGCTTCAACTGTCTTCTCGAAACAAATGCTCAAAACGGAAAAAGCCATAACGACTTCTTCCTGTGCAGGAGTATGCCTTCATGGCTTTTTATCAACAATTATCTTATTTTATGGCAACTAACGATTACTAAAGTAAATTTATCATTTACTTGATTTTACATATATTCGTATACATAATTTTTCGTGTCTATATCTACTAAAACTTTTTGTGTCAATATTTTTTCTCAAGTTACGTTGACAGTATAATGATAAAATCTGTTGACTTTAATGTATCTACCGAGTAGCGTTATTCGTTATTAAAAATTACGAGTATGGCAGAAGCCGTACGATTAGTTCAAAGCCCAAAAGCCCGTTGAAGCAAATCGCGCGCGGCGAATACGTACTGAAAGCAAAGGCCACGAAGGTCAACACTCCCGATTAAGGGGGGTGTCTCTTCGTGGCTTTTTTGTGTTTGAAGGGGCGGCCGGTCTCCCGCCAAAGCGTATCCAGCCGCCGTTGTATACCCCCCTCGCAGGGAGGGGATGAGCTGTTTTTATCACCGAAGACCCGCAGCCGTTAATCGGGCGAGCAGACATCCCAACAAAAAAGTCTTTTAATAAGAAACGCTAATGGGGCCACCATCAATTTTCTGGTCGTGCTCATTGAAGCGAAGGGATTGTTGCGCCTGCAGCCTAAGTCGAAACAGGGAGAAATTCATCATGCCGATCAAGCTCTGCGTCGTTGCCTGGAAAAGTCACCTACCCCTACTTGTAAAGGTTGCCAGATCTCTTGACTGGCTGGACATCAGCGCCCATGTCAGCACCGAGCTGGCCGACGACCCATTGAAACTGGAAGCGGCGATAGAGGAGATCAAACACGCCGACCTGGTTTTTTTCTACCGCTCTTCCGAAGGTTTCTGGGAAGCCATCGAAAAAGAACTGGCCGAGGGGACCGATGCACCGGTGGTCTGCATCGGCCACGACCCGTCCCTGTGGACACTTTCCTCGACTCCTTTAGCTACGGTTTCGCGATGTTATGATTATTTTACGCTAGGCGGGGAAGAAAATTACACCAACATGTTGCGCTTCATGGGCGCAGAGGTGCTTGGCCAGCAAGTGTCCTATGACCCGCCCGTGCCGGTTCCCTGGGAGGGATTCTACCATCCCCGGGCGGACGTGAACCATTTTGACAGTCTGGAGGCCTATCTGGCCTGGTACGATCCCGGTTCCGCGCCTGTCGTTGGTGTTCTGATCAGCCGCCATTATTGGGTCAGCGGCAGCCTTACGGTAGAAGATGCCATTATCATGGCACTGGAGGCCCGGGGGCTCAACGTCATCCCGGTCTTTTCCTACAGCGTACGCGACAAGGGACTGGGTACCCGCAGCAGCGGCGAGGTCGTCCGTGACGTCTTCCTGAAGCCCGACGGAACCTGCCGGATCGACGCCTTGGTCAAACTGCAACCGTTTTTCCTGGAAAGCCAGGCAGGCCAGGATATGTCCGATGGCCGGCATGCCACCCCCGGCGTCAGACTGCTGGAAACACTGGACGTGCCCATCTTCGGCCCCATTACCGCCTACTACAAAACCATCGAGGAGTGGGAGGTCGATGACCAGGGAATCGGTAACGGCATTGCCTGGTCCGTGGCCATGCCCGAGTTCGAAGGTGTGATCGAACCCATGATCGTCGGCGGCGGGAAACGTATCGATGATCAGGCCGGCGGCGAGGCATTGGAAGAGCGCCAGCCCATCCATGAGCGCTGCAGGCGTCTGGCCGCGCGGGTGGCCCAGTGGGTTCGATTGCGCCGTACGCTGGTGGCCGAGCGCAAGGTTGCCTTTGTACTGCACAACAACCCTTGCGCCTCGATGGAGGCCACGGTGGGCGTGGGCGCCCATCTGGACACCCTGGAGAGCGTGGCGTGTATTCTGCACCGCATGCAGGCCGCCGGCTACCGCGTAACCCCACCGGAAGACGGTAAGGATCTTATCGACACCATCATGGAGAAAAAAGCCATCTCCGAATTCCGCTGGACCACGGTGGATGAAATCGTAAGCAAGGGTGGCACCCTGGGCCGGGTCTCCCTTGACGACTATTTAAAATGGTGGGAAACCTTTCCCGCCAAAACCAAAAAACGCATCAGCGAAGCCTGGGGCAACCCGCCCGGTGAGGAACTCAACGGGATCCCGCCGGCCATGGTGTATGAGAACACCATCCTGGTAACCGGCGTGGACTATGGTAACGCCGTGGTCTGCGTCCAGCCCAAGCGCGGCTGCGCCGGCCCCAAGTGCGATGGCCGGGTATGCAAAATCCTGCATGATCCGGATGTACCGCCACCGCACCAGTACCTGGCCACCTATCGCTACATCGAGGATACCTTTGCCGCCCACGTGGTGGTGCATGTGGGCACCCACGGCAACCTCGAATTTCTCCCGGGCAAAGGCGTGGGGCTTTCCGAGTCCTGTCTGCCGGATCTGTCCATCCACACCTTGCCCCATCTTTATATCTACAATGCCGACAACCCGCCCGAGGGAACGATTGCCAAACGCCGCTCCCTGGCCACCCTGGT
Source organism: Desulfosarcina variabilis str. Montpellier (assembly GCF_048565275.1). NCBI lineage: Bacteria > Pseudomonadati > Thermodesulfobacteriota > Desulfobacteria > Desulfobacterales > Desulfosarcinaceae > Desulfosarcina > Desulfosarcina variabilis. The sequence continues at coordinate 7,365,915 of NZ_CP159846.1, forward strand.
GGATCATATGCAGACCGTGATGCAGCAGGGCGGCCTTTACGAAGGCCTCGAGGAACTGGACCGTCTGCTCGGTGAATACGAGCAGGCCAAACTCACCGACCGGGGCCGGGCCCACACCCTTGTCCATATGATCATGGATTCCATTGAGAAGACCGACCTGGCCAGGGAAATCGGTCTTGATCCTGATGAGCCCTCAGATGTTCCCATTGAAGAAACCCTGCGCCGCACCCACGAGGCCCTGAGCCGCATCCGCAACACCCAGATCCAGGATGGTATGCACATTTTCGGGCAAATCCCTGAAGGCGAACGGCGCATCGATTTCATCAACGCCATCCTGCGCTTTGATGCCGGAGAAACCATTTCCTTGCGCAAAATGCTTTGCCGGGCCATGGGACTGGATCTTGGCGTGCTGCTCAAGGACCAGGGGGTGATCAATGACGCCTTTGGCATGAGTCACGGCCAGTTGCTGGAAAAGATCGACAGCCTGGGACGGCAGGCCATCGCGGCGATCCTGGCCTCGTCCAATGGGCAGCTCAGGCAGCAGATAACCGGGCTTCTGGGCGACCGGCTGCAGGACGAAACCGCCCTGGACCCGCTCGACATCATCCGTGAGCGCATCGTTGATCTCACCAAACGCATCGACGAATCAACGGAAATCGATGCGCTGATGCACGGCTTTCAAGGCGGCTACATCCCTTCCGGGCCGTCTGGTCTGATCACCCGCGGCCGGGACGACATCCTGCCCACAGGCCGCAACTTCTTCTCGCTTGATCCGGAAAAAGTACCCACCCAGGCCGCCTACAAAGTCGGCGAGAAGCTGGCCGTGGCCCTGATCAAAAAGCATGCGGCGGAAGAAGGCCGTACTCCTGAAAACGTGGCCATCTTCTGGATGTGCACGGATATCATGTGGTCCGATGGTGAGGGCATGGGCCAGATCATGTCCCTGATCGGCGTGCGTCCCCGCTGGCTGCCCAATGGCAAGGTCCGGGGGTTTGATGTCATCCCCCTGGAAGATCTTGGCCGGCCACGCATCGACGTCACCATCCGGGCCTCGGGGATCTCCCGGGACAATTTTCCCAATTGTCTCGAGTTGGTCGACGAAGCCGTCCACGCCGTGGCCAGCCTGGATGAACCGGAGGAGATGAACTTCATCCGCAAGCACGCCCTGGAAAAAATCCAGGAAGAAAACAGCCCCGAGGAGGACCGGCAAGCCTGGCGCCGTGCCACCTACCGCGTCTTTTCCTCCAAGCCGGGCACTTACATGCCCGGCGTCAACCTGGCGGTCTATGCCTCGGCCTGGAAGGACGAGGCCGACCTGGCCGATATCTTTGTCTACTGGAACGGCTATACCTACGGCAAGAAGGTCTTCGGCGAGGAATCCCAACGGGAGCTGATCCATTCGCTGAAAAGCGTCGATGTGACCTTTAACAAGGTGGTCACCGACGAATACGACCTGTTCGGCTGCTGCTGCTACTTCGGCACTCACGGCGGCATGACCGCCGCGGCGCGCAACATATCGGGCCGGCCCGTGAAAAGCTATTACGGCGACACCCGCGAGCCCGAGCATATCGCCGTCACCGACCTGGCCGATGAGATCCGCAGGGTCGTACGCACCAAGCTGCTCAATCCCAAATGGATCGAAGGCATGAAACGCCACGGCTACAAGGGCGCCGGCGACATCTCCGGCCGCGTGGGCCGGGTATACGGTTGGGAGGCCACGACCCAGGAGGTGGATGACTGGATCTTCGATGATATCGCCCGCACCTTCATGCTCGATCCCGAAAACCGGGAATTTTTCGAGAAAAACAACCCCTGGGCCCTGGAGGAAATCGGCCGCCGCCTGCTCGAAGCCGAAGGCCGCGGCCTGTGGCAGGCCGACCCCGAGGTGCTCGAGGCGCTTAAAGAGCGCTACCTGGAGGTCGAAGGCTGGATCGAGGACACCATGGGGGACGTGCAGGGCGAGTTCCAGGGCGGGTCCATCGACATCCTTACCACCGAGGAAGTTGGCAATTGGGAAGTGATGATGAAGGAGGTTAAGGAGAAAATGAGGGCTGCGCGGCCGCCCCAGTAGCCTGTTTAAAAACCTCGTCTAAGGCCCGCTACCGGTGTTGGAAACCGTCTCGAAATGCTCACATATTGCATATATGCTCCGCTTTAGGGCCGTTTTCCGCCTTGTTATCGGACCTTACCCAAGATTTTCAAACAGGCTATCAGATTGCTGATACAATTGCACGGAAACAGAACACGATTATTAGGAGAAAGTGGAGAAGATGAAAATGGAGTGGAAAAGGAAACTGTGTCTGCTTGTGTGTTGCGTGGCCATGGCCACGCCGGCTGCGGCCGAGGATAAAAAAAAAGTTCAACTGGATGAAGTAGTCGTCACGGCCACTCGCACGGAAAAAGATGCAGCTTCCGCGCCGGCCAGTGTCTCCGTGGTAACCCAGGAAGATATCGAAAAAAGTGGTGTCAGGTCCGTGGACGAAGCCGTAAGCCATATCGCCGGCGCCTACGGTCCCAGAGGGATAAAGGGCGGAATGATGGACTCCCTTTCCGGCGGAGGGCTCACCCTGCGCGGTGTTCCCCGGGCCAGCAACACCTTGTTCATGGTGGATGGAATTATCCTGAACGACTCGTATTCCGGCAGCCAGCGCAGCAGCCTGGCCGTCGCCCCGCAAAATGTCGATCGTATCGAAGTCGTCAAAGGCCCGTTTTCCAGTCTGTATGGTGGTTACGCCGTTGGCGGTGTAGTCAATATCATGACCAGAATGCCCGAGGAACTCGAACTGATGATAAAATCCGGGTACGGTTCCAGCTTTGACCGGGGTGAAAGCCCGGATGATGTGGCGACCTTTTACGTTTCGGGCGGCGACAAGATCAAGGATAAGCTGAGCGTTCTGCTAAGCTACGGTTATAATACAACCAACGGCTATCCGACCAACTTGAACCAGCAATCGACTATGCCGCCGGAAGGTATCAGCGGCTGGCAGGCAACCACCGATACGTCCGGCGATCCCCAGTATCTCATCGGTGATCGGGGTGACAAGACCTGGTGGGATGATAACCTCTCCTTTAAAGCCGGATACGATTTCAGCGAACAGACCCAAATGCGCCTTTCTTTTACAAACTCACGATTCGAGTATGACTACGACGATCCGCATACCTATCTGGAAGATGAAAACGGCAATCCGGTCTGGTCATACGAGAATGGACGCACCGTACGTGAAGGCACCTTTTTGTCTAGCGGGCGTTCCTACAATGAGGAAAGGCGCTACGGGTTGACCTTCGATACCGAGCTTTCGATATTTCAAATCAAAGCCGCCATGGGATACGTGGATCGCCCGGAGTATTATTACCTGTCACCAAGTTCCACCTCCGCCACCAGGGACGGCGGCGGCGGAACGGTCACCGAAACCCCGTCCTCCAGTTACAATGTCGATCTTCAGACAACCTTTCCGATGATCGGCCGCCAGACGGTGACCATCGGCGGCGCCTTGAAGCATGGCGAGGCAAATACACGCAAACACAATGTGACCAACTGGGATGATGAAGATTCAAAGACCGATCTCGCCTTTCAGGCCAAGGGGCAGGACCGGACCTGGTCCATCTTTGCCCAGGACGAAATCGCACTGTTGGACAGCCTGACCACCTATATCGGCTTTCGCCAGGATTGGTGGGAAACCTATGACGGATATGCCAATTCCGTGGGTGACGAGGGATATCCGACAACCTATACCGAGCGCGGTGAATCCGCATTCAGCCCCAAGGCGGCCCTGGTCTATCAGCCTTTTGACGTCACTACCCTGCGGGCCTCCATGGGCCGATCGTTTCGTCCGCCGACATTGTATGAATTGTACACCATCTGGATTTACGGGGAGCAAACGACCATGGCCGACCCGCATCTGAAACCCGAAACAACCACCTCCTGGGATGTGGGTATCGAGCAGCACCTGTGGGAAGGCGCCAAAATCGGCGTTACCTATTTCGATAACAAGATGGAGGATTTGATCTACAACCAAACCCTGTCGGATACGCTTATTCAGCGTACCAATGTGGGCGAGGCGGAAAGCCATGGGGTGGAAATCGAAATCGAACAACGGGTAAATGACGGACTGAAGCTTTTTGCCAATTATACCTACACCGATTCCGAGGTGACGAAAAACGATGCCGAGCCTGAAATGGTGGGCAAGCAGCTGGTCCAGGTGCCCGAGCATATGTTTAATGTCGGCGGCAGTTTCAGGATTGGCGACTTTTCAGGATCGCTTACCGGTCAATATGTGAGCAAGCGTTACAGAACCGATGACAACAGCGACGAGGAAAACGACGTCTACCAATCGTACGATCCCTACTTTGTTGCCGATGTCAGAGTCGCGTACCAGTTAACCAGCTTCGCCGAGATTTCGCTGTCCGTGGATAACATCCTGGATGAAGATTACTTCAGCTACTATAAAGCGCCGGGGAGAAGCTGGTTCGCCGGGTTGACCTTGACGTATTGAGCCCCAAGATGGGCGGTTAGCGTTTAGCAATTAGCTGTTAGCCCTTATCTTGAGCGAGAATTCCAAATGAGCCGCTATCTGTTTATTACCATCCTGACCCTGTGTGGAATGCTCAATAGTCTATCGGCCTGGTCTGCGGATCAGGCCGCCGCAACGGTGCGTTTCCGTGATGCCTTCGGCAATCCGGTACAGGTGGCGGCGCCGGCCCGGCGCATCGTCGTCATCAACGGCGATGCGGTGGAGATTCTGTGCGCCATCGGTGCAAGGGATAATATTGTCGGCATCAGCAGCCATACCGCAAAGAACCCGGGTCCCGTGGGAAAAATGTCGGATAAAACGGTCGTCGGACCATCCACAGGCCCGAGCATCGAGAAAATTATCGAGTGCCGGCCCGACCTGGTGATCGCCTATGAGATGTGGATGTCCCAGAAGGCGTTCGAGGCGAAACTGATTCCTTTGGGCATCCCGGTGGCCCGACTGTTCTGCTATCGCATCGATCACCTGGATGAGGAAATCCGCATCCTGGGCCGGCTGGTCGGCAGACAAGACCAGGCCGAAGCCTATATCGCCTATAAAAACCGGATCATCGACACGGTCAAACAAAAGACCGGCAATCTTAAACCCAAAATCCGCGTCTACAATGAATCCTACGCGCCCTACAAAACGGTTTCCGATGGTTGTGGCGCCGATTTGCTGCTCGATATAGCCGGCCTCGACAACATTGCCGCCGGCCAATCGATTCCCTGGCCTGAAGCTACCAGCGAATGGCTGGTGGAACAAAACCCGGATCTGATCATCAAAGTCGCCAGTGCGACCTTTATCAAGAACGGCTATGGCGTGGATGACGTTCAGGCCATGGATGCGTTCCGCAACGCGTTGATCACCCGGCCGGCCTGGAACCGGATCAAGGCGGTAAAAAGCGGTCGCGTGCATATCCTGGCCAGTGAACTCTGGGTCGGACCGCGGGCGCCCATCGGCATTCTCTACATGGCCAAGTGGGCCTATCCCGAGCATTTTGCGGACATGGACCCTGAGGCCATCCACCGCCAGTGGCTGAAAAAATGGCATGGCAGAGAGCTGAAGGGAATTTATGTCTACCCGTAAAACTGCAAACTGGGCGATGACGCCACTCAATGAAAATTGACAATTTTTATCCATTGCCTGTGCAATGGACCCTGGAGAGCGATGAATGAAGCAGATAGCGATTTACGGCAAGGGCGGCATCGGCAAATCGACCATCACCACCAATGTGTCGGTTTGCATGGTGGCCTCGGGCAGAAAGGTCCTGCAGATCGGCTGCGATCCCAAGCATGACTCCACCCAGATGCTGCACCACGGCGATCTTCAGCCCACGGTGCTCGACCTGTTGCGGGCCAACGGTCCGGCCGGCATCACCCGCGAGGATATTCTGAAAACCGGTTACGGCGGCGTGTTGACCATCGAGGCCGGCGGCCCCGAACCGGGTATCGGCTGCGCCGGCCGGGGAATCATCTCCATGTTCGAAATTCTGGAAAAACTGGATGTGATCACCGACGACATTGATACGATTCTCTATGATGTATTGGGGGACGTGGTCTGCGGCGGGTTTGCCGTTCCCATCCGCAAGAATTACGCCCGGGAAATCTATATTGTCACCTCCGGAGAATTCATGTCCCTGTATGCCGCCAACAACATCTGCAAATGCATCGCCCGCTTTGCGTCGCGGGGCAACGGCACCCTGGCCGGCATCATCGGCAACGCCCGGCTGAACAAGGACTGGGAACGAGACCTGATCCAGGAATTCGCCGACAGTGTGGGGGCCCGGCTGGTGGGCTATTTCCCGCGGGAGGAGATCTTTCACGATGCCGAGGTCAATCAGCGCACGGTCATGGAGTATCAGCCGGATCACGCAGTAGCAAAAATGTTCGCCGACCTGGCCGGGGTGGTCGCCGACCCGCCGCCTCTGGTCTGCCCGACGCCTTTGGACCAACACGGACTCGATCGCCTGGTGAAACGCCATGGATGATATCACGAGCAAATACTGCATGCCACGCATCAAAGGCAGCCAGCTGTCCTGTACCCTGGTGGGATCGCTCAGCGTGCTTTTCAATCTTAAGGACACGGCCGTGCTCCTGCACGGCACCACGGGGTGTGCCCACTACGGAATGAAATTCTGCCAGCAGATGATGATGCGTGCCGATGAAATCATGCCGGGGTATCAGCTGCCGCCGGTTAATTTCGGCACCACGGCCCTTTCCGAAAACGAGTTGATCTTCGGCGGCGAGGACCGGCTCTGCGAGAAAATCGCTGAAATGCTGAACGCCTATCCGAATCTTCCCCTTTTCGTAATCCCCAGCTGCATCGTGGAGGTGATCGGCGACGATGTTCAGGGCGCGTGCGAGCGCATGTCCCGGGACACCGGCCGCACGGTGATCTATTTCAACATGGGCGGGTTTTTGAAAGGCGACCACTTCCAGGGGGTCAATACGACCTACTTCGATCTGATCGATCATTTTCTCCCCCCACCCACCCAAACCGACCCACGGGCAGTCAACCTGGTGGCCGAACGCGGCCTGATGCCCGCAGCGGAAATCGATTTCCTCGAAGTCAGGCGGCTATTGGCAAAACTGGGGCTTTCGATCAACACGCGCTTTGTGCGCCACCTGGCCTTTGCCGACCTTGGCCGGGTCACCAAGGCGGCCCTGAACCTGCCGTCTGTCAGCAACCAGTCCATGGCAATATGTCAGCGCCTTCATGAACGCTTTGACATGCCCTTCCTGCGTGAGGGCTTTCCCAGCGGTTTTGCCGATACCCGCAGTTGGCTGGAGGCCATCCGGGAGAGCCTGACCCTGGATGTAAACATCGAGTCGCTGATGCGCGAGGAATGGGATTTCTTCCGCACCGAAATCGATCGACTGGGCAACCCGCTGGCGGGCCTCAAGGTCATCATCAACGCGGTCCCCATCCACCTGGGGTGGCTGACTGAATTTCTGGAGGCCGTCGGCGCCGATCTCATGCAGATCAATCTTCTCGACACCGGCTATTTCCAAACCGATTTCATCGACAATCCCGGCGCACTGCCCTGCCCAGTGAATGCCCGCATGCGTTTCGAGGACGTCCTGGCCAATAACCTCGACGCGCACGCCGACATGATTCTGCAGTGTTCGGTGCACTACTCCCCCCTGCCGAACCATCAGCCGGGATTGTTGATCAAGGAAGTTCCCGTGGTGCCCCCGGTGGGGCCCCGGGGACTTCTCAACCTTTTTGTCAACTGGTCGCAATGGATACGTTCCAATCAAGTGGAAGGATGGCGAAATGAGCCTATCGAACACCTCGTCTAACCCGCCTCAGAATTACGCGTCGCCCTGCTCGCTGGCCGGTGCGGTATGTGCCCTGGCCGGCATCGACGGCATCGACATCCTGGTCAACGGCCCCAGTTCATGCACCGGTTTCACCACAGGCCTGGTGGATGGTGGCCACCCCATCCGGGAACGCAATAGCCCCGTATTCAGTCGTATCGCGACCGGCGGGCTCCCCAGAATCCCTTGTAGTGAAATCACGGACGCGGATGTCATCCTGGGCATCGGCGACAAGCTGACCCAGGCGGTGGAAACCCTGGCCGAAAAGCGCCGTTGCGAGCGCATCGCCATCATCAACTCGTGCAGTTTGAGCCTGATCGGCGAGGATGCCACCAACATTTTAAAGGAGCATGCCCTGGCCGACCGGATCCTCTACCTCGAATCCACCGGGTGCAGCAAGAGCAGCGCCACCGGCCACAACGAGGCCATGATCCAGTTGATTGAACGGCTGGCCCGACCGCAAACCAGTCCCCAGGAGAAAACAATCAATCTGCTGGGCCTGTCCATCGGCCAGTACGGCTGGAAGCATGATCTGGCGGAAATGCAGCGTCTTCTGGACATGGCCGGCATCCGCCTCAACACGGCCCTGGCCGCCGGATGTTCCCTGGATGCGGTACGCGGAATCACCGATGCGGCCCTGAATGTGGTCGTCAACCCGGACTATGGTCTGGAGATCGCCCGGTTCATGGAATCGCGCTACGGAACCCCTTACATTGCCGCCCCGCGGCTGCCCATCGGCTTCGAGACCAGCTACCAGTTCATGGCCGACCTGCTGGCGGTTTTCGATCTGGCCATGCCCGCCGCCCTGGAAGCCGAAGCGCGCCGCTGCCGCCGGGAAGCGGTTCTGGCGCTCAGCCACTCCCCGCGCAGTGACCTGCTGCGGGGACTGCCCGTGGCGGTTTTCGGTGAATGGTCGTTTGTTTCCGGTCTGTCCTGCTTTCTCGAGCAGTATTTGGGCTGCGCACCGGTCATCCTGGGCATTGAAGGCAAACAGGAACTCACACCTGATGAAATCGCGGACTGGCATGACGACAAAACCTGTCAAACCGAGATTCTGCTCAACCCGGATGCCGGCCAAAAGCTTGCCGCCATCAAGGAAAAGCGGCCGGTGATTCTTTTCGGGTCGGCTTTTGAGGAATATCTGCTGGCACAGGCCGGATATGCCCCCGCCTTTTTCGTCCAGACCACCGGGCCCGGATTTCAACGGGTCAATCTGGTGCACCGGCCCTATATCGGTTTTGCCGGGGTGTTGACCTTTGTCGAGGCCGTGCTCAATTGTCGCCTGACCGAGCGATATCCCTATGCGGAGATTTAGTCGCAGAACATGCAACGTCCCACCCAGATATTGATGAGAAAAACCCTATATATGGTGGCCGCCGCCACCGTTTTGTGGTTTCTCATCGCCGTTTCGGCACTCCCCTCCCCTTGCCCGGCAACGATCGTTGTTACCGATGAAATGGGAAGCCATGTGAGTTTGCCGACAAAGCCCAAACGGATGGTCGTTTTGACCGGTTACCCCGCGGAGGTCATCTGCGCGCTGGGGGCGGGGAATCGCATCGTCGGCATCTGCAGCCCGGAAAAGGAGTTCCTGCCCGAGATTCGCCGGAAGCCGTCGCTGGGGCAAAGCTCAGTCAATCCCAATCTGGAGAAACTCTTGGAGCTCAATCCGGATTTGGTAATCGCTTACCAATGGACGAAATGGGTGGTGCAAAAGGATCCGGATATCATCATCAAGATCCCGCGATCCGGAGCCACCGGTGTGGACATCTCAACCGGCTATCTGAAACAGCTTCACGAAGAGATCATGCAACGCGAGGAGTTGCGCCGACTTCAAGCGATACGGCAAAACAGGGTATTTGTCATCCATCCCAGGCTATGTGCCGGCCCGCGCCAGATTATCGGGACCGCTTATTATGCCAAGTGGTTTTACCCCGCATTGTTTCCCGATCTGGACCCAGGGAAACTGCATGCGCAAATGCTTAAGCGGTTTTGGGGTCTGGACCTTCACGGGGCATGGGGGTATCCCGAGAATGACTGATGTACGATGGATCGAAAGCGACAATTCATGGCAGGATTGACTAAAAAAAATGAGAATAGTTGTGCGTTCGCCACATGGATTGGTTTTTCCTTCATGCTGGTTTTCATCGCCATTGCGCCGTCGGTCCTGGCCACGGATAATTTGAAGGTTGCACCGGTTCAGGCGTTTTCTTCAAGCAGTAAGCATTCTGCAAGCCAATTGGTCAACAGCCAAATGATCAAGATCGTGGACGGTGTGGGCCGGCACGTTGAAGTTCCCTATCCCTTGCGACGCATCGTGGCCGCCAACGGCACTTACGGCCCGGAGATGCTCTGTTCCTTGGGGGCTTCCGACCGCATTGTCGCTGTGGCCGACCACGCCAAGCTGGGCACCCTGCATCTCGCGTCCTTTTTAGAGCAAGTTCCCGGGGTGGGGCGGACGACGGCGCTCAATGCGGAAAAAGTCGTCGAAGTGAACCCCCAAGTAGTCCTGCTCTACGAAAATTTCTATCCCTATCCCGAAGCCTTCATGGATGTTCTGAACCTGGCGGGAATCAAGATGGTGGTCATGGATTTTCACCGGCCGGAGGTCTTTGATGCCCGCATCCGCCTGATGGGCCGCCTGCTGGACAGGCAGGAACGGGCGGAATCACTCATCGTCTTTGAAAATCGGCATCTGGATCTGATTCAGCAACGGATAGCGCATATGCCGGTTAAAAAAAGGCCTCGGGTATACCTGGAAAGCTATCGGCCCTTTCAGGTAGTGACACCGAGAAACCCGGATCACGCCCTGTTGAAAACGTGCGGGGGGATCAACATTTTCAACGATCTGACCACCCCGGCATCATCGGTCGCCATCGCCGCTGCGGAAACGATCATCGAAAGAAACCCCGACATCATTATCAAACATATCAGCACGGATATTGTTCCGGGCGCCGGTTACGGGGCACGGGATGCCGGCGCGCTGGAAAAGGTCAGGGCCTTGGTGATGAAACGCCCGGGATGGGAAAAAATATCGGCTGTCAAAACCGGGAAAGTCTACGTCATCGACACGGGCGCCAAGGCGACCCACCCGAGTGTCTACTGCGCGTATCTCGCCAAGTGGCTTCACCCTGAAGTCTTCAAGGATGTGGATCCAACAGTGGTCTACAGGCAGTGGATGGAGACCTTTCTGGGCATCCCATTCAAGGGTGTCTATGCTTATCCGGAAGAGCCCGTCGGGTCCACCCCCACAAGAGGAAAAGGAGTGTAGTTGTTGCCCATGCAGATGCAAACAAAAATCGAAACCTTGAGAAAAGCCGATATCCAGGCCAGGCATAGAAAAATTCTGTTTCCCCTGATCGGTCTGGTCTCGCTTGCAGTTTTCGGGGTGTTGGCGGCGTCCTGGGGCGCGGCGTCGATCACCACCCAGGATGTCGTGCGATCGGTTCTGGCCAAGCTGTTTCCCTTTACCGGTATCAAGGCAACGCCGCTGGCCGATACAATTGTCTGGAACCTGCGACTACCGCGCATTGCCATGGCCAGCGTGGCCGGCGCCGGGTTCGCCGTATCCGGGGCCGCCATGCAGGGCATCATGAGAAATCCACTGGTCAGCCCCTTTACCATCGGCATCTCTTCCGGCGCCGGGTTCGGCGCCTCTCTGGCCATTGTATTGGGGGTCGGCGTATTCAGCGGCGGCCAGTACCTGATCATCGGCAATGCCTTTTTCTTTGCCCTTCTGGCCGCCGGCCTGGTGTACGGCGTGGCGCGTTTTCGGGGCGTAACGCCGGAGACCCTGATCCTGGGCGGCATCGCCCTGATGTATCTCTTCTCCGCCTCGACGTCCATGCTGCAATATCTCGCCTCGGAACAACAGCTCCAGGGCGTGGTATTCTGGCTTTTTGGCAGCCTGGCATCGGCCACCTGGCAGAGTCTGGCCATTGTCACGCTTGTTTTTCTGGTCTGCTGTCCACTGCTCATTAAATACGCCTGGGATCTCAATGCGCTGGCCACCGGCGACGAGGTGGCCACGAGCCTGGGCATCAACGCCGCCCGGGTGCGGCTGGTGGCCATGATCCTGGCCAGCCTGATCACGGCCACAATCATCTGCTTTACCGGTATCATCGGGTTCGTCTGCCTGGTGGCCCCGCATATCACCCGCATGCTCATCGGCAGCGACCATCGTTTCCTGATTCCCTTTGCCGCCATCGTGGGGGCATTGTTGCTGCTGGCTGCGGACACCGCGGGTAGAACCCTGTTTGCACCGGCCGAGCTGCCGGTGGGCATCGTCACCGCCTATATCGGCGTGCCCATGTTTCTTTATTTGTTGATTACGAGAAGGAAGCAGTATTTCCAATGAAAGAAAGCAAGCTTTGATTAACACGGAAGGGTTGACAAAACGATTCGGGAACATGGTTGCATTGGATGGCCTGACGCTGCATATCCGGCAGGGAGAAGTGTTTGGATTGTTGGGTCCCAACGGTGCGGGCAAATCCACTACCGTGCGCATGCTCGACACGTTGAGCGTTCCGAGCGCGGGCAAGGCCACGGTCAACGGTTTCGACGTGGTGCGCCAGGCCCATCATGTCAAACGGATCATCGGCGTGGCGTGCCAGGAGCTCAACCTGGACAAGGAAATGACCGGCAGGGAAAATCTGCGCATTCACGCCCTGATGCACCGGATGAAAGACGCCAACCAAAAGATAGACGCCCTTTTGAAATGGTCGGGACTCGAAGACCGGGCCGACGGGATGGTGGCAAAATATTCCGGTGGCATGCAGCGGCTGCTGCTCATCTCCAGGGCAATTCTTCACAGGCCTGAGGTGGTGTTTCTGGACGAACCCACGGTAGGGCTCGACCCACAGGTCAGGAGACAAATTTGGGACCTGGTCCGGGAACTGCGGCAACAAAACGCAACCATTTTGCTGACCACCCATTATATCGAAGAAGCGGAATTGCTGTGCGACCGGATCGGCATTCTCGATGGAGGCAAATTGATCGCGCTGGGAAGCCCTGCCGAGTTGAAAAGAAAAGTTGGCCGGTTCGTGGTGGAAATCCGCAATAACGGCGCCACGCATTACCGCCTGTTCAGAAGCCGTGAGGACGCCCGCCAGCATGCAGACCAGATGAACAGCGACATTCTGATCCGCGAATCGAATCTGGAAGACGTGTTCATCCATTTGACGGGCAAACGAATCGAGAAATGAGCGTATGAATTTCTACCCCATATTTCTGCGTGAAATGCTCATTTTCAAACGCCGGATCATGCGCATCGGATATCTTTTTTCGAGCATGATCACGCCGGTTCTTTATCTGGTGGCCTTCGGGCTGGGGCTTGGGCGGGGAATCAAGATTGACGGTATTTCCTACATCGCCTTTGTGGTTCCCGGTATTTGCGCCATGAGTTCCATGACCAATTCGTATACATGGATCGCCACCTCCATTAGCGTGGGAAGACTTCATTTCAAAACCTTTGATGAGTTTCAGGTCTGTCCCTTGACGCCCTGGGATATCATGCTTGGAGAAATTTTAGGCGGGGTGGTGCGCGGGATATTCGCGTCCAGCCTGATTCTGGTTGCCGGAATCGCGTTTGGCGCCGGCTTTCCACAAAATTCGTTATTTTTTGTGGTCTGGGTACTCAATTGTCTGATTTTCGCCTGCTTCGGGGTGGTTGCCGGATTCCTGGCCAAATCCCATGAGGACACGGCCATGTTTTCAAATTTTTTCATCATGCCCATGGCCTTTTTTTGCGGCACGTTTTTCCCGGTCGAGAAATTGCCCGGGTTCATCAAGGGAATCCTCTATTTTCTTCCCCTGACCCACACCACCGATGCGCTGCGAGCGACGTTTCTGGGGCAAATGCCCGGATGGCGCTCCATGGCGATATTGCTCGTGGTTTTCGGGCTCTGTTTTTACTGGGGGGTGGCAACAATAGAAAAATCGAACAAAGATTAAGTATAATGAGAATCATCCGGTTAACATGCTCTGTCTTCCCTTTGGCCCACCCACTCGTAATGCTGTGCGTTATCGGCTTGGTGTTGGCATCTCAATCCGTGGTGCTGGGTGCATCAGAGCCAACAGGAATCACCGTCACGGACGCATTGGGGCGAAAGATCGATATCCGCTTGCCCCTTGAACGGATCGTGACCGTCAACACCTCAGCCGCCATTATCCTCAGGGAACTGGGCGTAGACGTAGCGAACAAAGTGGTGGGGGTAACCGACTATATTCCCTTAAACCCACTCTTCTGGCCCCAGCTCAAAGACAAGCCCGTCATCGCCTACAAAAACCCGAACTACGAGCGACTGGCCGAGCTGAATCCTCAGCTGGTTCTGTTCTACGAGACATCACGGCGATTCACACAGGAGGAAAAACTCGAAACACTGGGCATCAAGTGGCTTTATCTGGATTGTTTCAATCCGCAAACGCTTGCAGGCGATGTCAGACTGCTGGGAACCCTGTTCGACAAAAAACAGGCAGCCGAGAAATTGATTGCTTGGATTACCCGGCACGACTGTTTGATAGAATCTCGATTAAAAGGCGTTCCGGTTTCTCAGCGTCCCAAGGTCCTATTTTTACAATATCCGGATGTGCATTTATCCAAGGGGATATACAACACGATCAATCGGCAAGCGTCCAGCCATCCGATGGTCACTAAGGCAGGCGGCGATAATCTGGCTGCCGACCTTCTCACGCAAAGTGCAACGGTCAATGCGGAATGGGTGGCGGAAAAGAATCCAGACGTCATCATCGCCGGGGTGCTGGGAAAATCGTTTTCAGGATACAATGCTAAAACAGAAATCTCCCAACACAATTTAAGCAGTATGGCGGATCAGCTTGCTAAGGACAGGGCGCTCAAAGGAACAGACGCGGTTCAAAAGAACAGGTTGTTGATCCTTTCCCACGACATCATGCAGGGACCGTCCTATGTCGTCGGGTTGGCTTATATCGCCAAGTTCCTTTATCCGGAACGGTTTCGGGACATCAACCCCGAATCCATCGCTAAAAACTATTATGAAACATGGTGCGGTCTGCCCTATCGCGGCATATTCGCCTACTTGGCAACCAAAGATATCGGAAACGCTAACGCATCGAAATAGAACCTCTTAATTAAGAAGGGGAGGTAATAGTTTCAATGAGTATTTATGTGGACAACCTTCATTTCAATTACGGTAAAGCCACGGTGCTGGGCGACATCACGCTTCAGGTCACAGACGGCGAGGTGGTCAGCCTGGTGGGGCCTAACGGCGCCGGCAAAAGCACGCTTTTAAAATGCATGAATCGCATCCTGAAACCAAGCCGCGGCACCGTTCGTGTCGACGGCCGGGAAGTCCGCGGCATGGGATTGAAACGCATGTCCCGGTTTTTCGGGTATGTCCCCCAGACCACCATTTCCGCCTTCCCGGCCACGGTCTTCGACACCGTCCTGCTTGGACGGCGCCCCTATGTGGGCTGGACGGTGGGCGATGAGCACCGGGAAATCGTCTATGACATGCTGATCAAAATGGACCTGGATCACCTGGCCCTGCGTCAGTTCAACGCGCTGTCGGGAGGTGAGCAGCAACGGGCCTTGATCGCCCGCGCCCTGGTGCAGGAACCCCGGGTGCTGCTTTTGGATGAACCGACGAGCAATCTCGATCTCAAGCACCAGTTGGAAGTCCTCGACCATGTGGTCGACATCGTCAAGGAGAAAGGTGTCTCGGTGCTGATGGCGATTCATGATCTCAATCTGGCGGCCCAGTATTCGGACCGCCTGGTCTTTCTCAAAAAAGGCAGCATCGTGATGAGCGGCACGCCTGCGGAAACGCTTCTGCCGCGAACGATCCGAACCGTCTACGGTGTCGATGCCATCGTCAATCACGACGCCGACCATCCGCATATTGTTCCCAGGCGGGTGGTGAAGGATACTCAATTACAGATGGTCAATTAGGTTAAAAAAATGAAACGAAAAAAAACACTGCGCACAATGTGGATCGGGCTGATCGTTGCCGTCTTGCTTGGAGTTCTCAATTCTTTTTCGTTTGCCCATCAGGCTGAAGCCCAGGAGCAATCCCAAGCCATCACCATGGACAGCATCACGGTCACGGCCGATAAGATGGACGATTATGTCCGCAATCATCCCGAACAGGTAACCACTATCAACCGGGATGAGATCACCCGGCGCAATTTTTTGAATGTGGAGGAAACCCTGGGCAGCATGCCCGGCGTCGAGGTACGGCCGTCGACGGGGATCGGCAGTCGGATCTCCATCAGGGGATCGGGCAAGTCCGGGAGCGTTCTGGTATTGCTCAACGGCCGCCCGCTCAATTCCAGCGAGTATGGCGGCGCCGATCTGTCCACGATCCCCATCGACATCGTCAAATCGGTCACCGTGTTCAAGCCGCCCGTGCCGGTCTGGTTGGGGCCGGGAGCCAGCGAAGGGGCGATTTTGATCACCACCTACGATTTCAGCCCATCATCGGACAAGAAAAAAAAGAGCACCACGCGGCTCAAAGTGGACGGCGGTTCATTCGGCCAGGCCGATGCGTCCATCAGCCATACGGCGTCCCTGGCCAGAGGCAGTATGATGCTGACCGCCGCCGGCGGCCACCTGGACGGCAAACGCACCAATGAAGACAAGGACAAGGGCGATGTTTCCATGCACTGGGAGCAGGGGGGCAAAAGCGCCCCCCGGTTTGAAGTCAACGGCAGTTATTATATGTCCGAACAAGGCTCACCCGGCCCGACCGATAATCCCACGCCGGACGCGCGCCAGCGCTATGCAAAAGGATCATTGGATGCCCAGGTTCAAGGGCTGATCAAGGATACCGGTGATTATTCCATTGGCGTCTATGCCGATCACCTGGACCTCAAGGATGAATCCCAATCCGGATTCACCTCGGATCTTACCGATTTCAAGGCCGGCTTGAAAGCCGACACCACCTGGTCGGATATCGACGAGGTGTGGGCCTTGCGTCTGGGCGGGCTCCTGGAGCACGATGATGTGGATCACACCCTGTCCGGTGAGCATCATCGCACGAGTGCCGACATCCATGCCCAAATCGACCGTCATATGTGTCCGGTCACCGCCACGATTGGTGCCAGGGGCGATTATACCAGCGATTTCGATCTCAATCCCGGGCTGTCCGGAGGCCTGAGCCTGGCCCTGGCCAGGAGCCTGGTCATCAAGGCCAATGCCGGCTATTCGGTCAACGTGCCCACCTTCAATCAGCTTTACCAGCCCAGCCACGGATCCATCGATCAGGTACGGGGCAACCTGGACCTGGACGAGGAGAAGATCGTCTCCTATGACCTGGGACTGGAATACCGGCTGCGTAAAGATCGGGTGTTCCAGACCACCTTGTTCAGAACCGAGACCCGGGACCTGATCGTCTATCGCCGCGATGCGGATCTGATTTATGCTCCGGTCAACGTCGACAAGGCCTGGCGCCACGGCATCGAACTGACCGCCAGGCAGGCCTGGGACATGGGCCTGTCCGTGGATCTCAGCTACATCCTGCAGAATTCTGAAAACGAGGATACCGAACAGGAACTGGCTTACACGCCCCGCAACACGGTGAAAGTCACCGGCAAATACACGATTCCTGTCTGGGATACACGCCTGGAGGCAACCTTGCGGTATACGGACGAACGCAACAACAGCGAAAGCGACGATGTGGAGATAGTGACCCTTGCTGACTATATCACCGTTGACCTTAAACTGCTCCAGCCGTTCAAGCTGGGCAAAACAGCATGTGAAGCCTACCTGAACCTGTACAACCTTTTCGACGAACAGTTTGAGAATCATTATGGATATCCCGACGATGGCCTGCGTTTCGTTGCCGGAATGAATATGACTTTTTGAGATTATCTAACAAGAAAATGAGAGGTTGCTGATGAGTTACACCAATATACCCGGAGAAGAAGTAGAAAGGCGAAGCCTGGCAACGATTGACAAGGAAGCTGGAGATCATGGATTCAGCAAATTAGAATGGCCGATCGTGAAAAGAATGATTCACGCCTCCGCTGATTTTTCGATCATGAAGCTTTTAACGTTTTCGGGTGATCCGGTGCAATCCGGAATAGACGCCTTAAAGGCCGGAGTGCCGATTGTGACTGACAGCAGCATGATGAAATCGGGCATATCGAAGTTCAGGCTGCAAAAAGTCAACCCGTTGTATGAAAAGGGAAATGTCTTTTGCAAGATCGCAGATGAAGACGTTGCCGCCATGGCAAAGACCATGCATTTACCGCGATCAATTTTCAACATGAGAATACTTAAAGATAAAATCGACGGCGGCATTGTGGGCATCGGCAATGCACCTTCAGCCCTTTGGGAAGTATGCCGTCTGATGAAAGAAGAGAACGTGAAGCCGGCTTTGATACTAGCGATGCCGGTGGGTTTCGTGAATGTCATCGAATCCAAGGCAATGATCGAGGAATACGATGTCCCTTACATACTTATGCAAGGGCGCCGAGGCGGAACGACGTTTGCCGTGTCTGCAATCAATGCACTATCGATATTGGCAGGCAACTAATGCAGGGCAATCCCATTTGGATCGTTTTTTTTCGCGGCCATGGACCGCTCCTACGACCTATCGTATCGTCACCGTTGCACTGCTTGCGACGTAAGAGCTTGCCATGCCTGCGACAACGCTTTTGCATTTTCGGTTCCAAATGCGGTTGTCCTGTTGATTCGTGAAATTATCCTTGAATAACAGCAGAAATAGAGGAAAGGAAAATGTCTAACACCATCTACCCCTTTACCGCCATCGTGGGCCAGACACTCCTGAAACAGGCCCTGATCCTGAATGCCATCAATCCGGCTATCGGCGGGGTGCTGATCCGGGGCGAGAAAGGCACGGCCAAATCCACGGCCGTGCGCGCCCTGGCCGATCTGTTGCCGGAAATCCGCGTGGTACAGGGCTGCCCGTTCGGCTGCGACCCGGACAGGGTTGATGAGCTGTGCGATGTCTGCCGGGAGGTTAAAACCGAGCACCGCATCAACAGACGCCGCATCCGCGTGGTGACCCTGCCGCTGAATGCCACCGAGGACCGCGTGGCCGGCGGCATCGATTTCAATGAGGCCGTCAAAAGCGGCATGCGCTGTTTTTCTCCCGGTGTGCTGGCCATGGCCCACCGGGGCATACTGTACGTTGATGAAGTCAACCTGTTGGACGACCACATCGTGGACGTGATCCTGGATGCAGCGGCATCAGGCCGCAACCGGGTCGAGCGTGAGGGCATTTCCATCACCCATGCCTCGCGTTTCATCCTGGTGGGCACGATGAACCCCGAGGAAGGTGAACTGCGGCCCCAGCTATTGGACCGCTTCGGCCTGTGCGTGGAGACCGCCTCGGAAAAGGAGCCGGACGTGCGCACCGAACTGATGATCCGCCGGGAGGCCTTTGATCTCGACCCATCGGGATTCCAGCTGCGTTACGAAAAGGACAACGCCGTAGTCGCCCGCCAGATCCTGGCCGGGCGGGATCTCTTGCCCCAGGTGGTCCTGCCCTCGCATTTGCGCGGCCTGATCGCCGAGATCTGCACCGAAAACCATGTGGCCGGTCACCGGGCCGATCTGGTCATGGAGCAGGCGGCCCGGGCCCTGGCCGCCCTGGGCGGCCGTTTGACGGTGACTGTTGACGATATCCGTGAGGCATCGGCCATGGCATTGCTGCATAGAAAGCGCGATGCCGCACCACCGCCCCCGCCTCCGCCACCCCCTGAGCATGATCACGAACACGATCCCCCGCCGGAGAACGACCAGAACGAGGACCAGGAAAATCAAGAGGAGCCACCACAGGAAAACGAGCAGGAGCCCCAGGAGGCCCAGGCCCCGCCCACCGAGGAAAACGCGCCGCCTGAGCAGGACGAGGAAAACGATGCCGACGCCGAACCCCAGGAGCAAAACCGGCCGGACAACGCCATGGATCAAATCTTCGATGTGGGCGAGACCTTCAAGGTCAAGAAATTCGCCTCGCCCAAGGACCGCGTCTTCCGGCGCGGATCAGGCCGACGCTCGCGCACCCGCATCGCCCAGAAGCAGGGCCGCTACGTGAAAAGCACCATGGACCAAAAATCCGGCGACATCGCCCTGGACGCCACCCTGCGGGCCGCGGCACCCTACCAGCTACGCCGCAAAAACGGCAATGGCAATGGTCTGGCCGTGCACCTCAAATCCGAGGATATCCGCGGGAAAATCCGCGAGAAACGGGTGGGCAACGTGCTGCTCTTTCTCGTGGATGCCAGTGGTTCCATGGGGGCGCGGGGTCGTATGACCGCCTCCAAGGGCGCCATCATGTCCCTGCTGTTAGACGCCTATCAGAAGCGCGACCGCATCGCCATGGTCTCTTTCCGCCGTGATCAGGCTGTGGTCAACCTGCCGCCCACCACCTCCATCGAACTAGCCGCCACCTTGCTCAAGGAGTTGCCCGTGGGTGGCCGCACGCCCCTTTCCGCCGGCCTGGCCAAGTCCTATGAAGTGCTTCGCAACATCCTTTTACGGGAACCTACGGCCCGGCCGATCGTGATCATGATCACCGACGGCAAGTCCAACATGGCCTTGACAGACGCCAAACCGCTGGACGAGTCCGTGATGCTGGCCGAGCGTCTGGCCGCCGATGACCGCATCCGTTTCATCGTTGTGGATACCGAAAGCCGCGGTCTGGTCCGCTTCGGCATGGCCCGCAAGCTGGCCGGGGCCATGGATGCCGATTATTTTCAGATTGAAGACTTGAAAGCAGATACCCTGATTAACATTGCCAAGGAGAGTGCCCTATGAAGACCCAACCGATCTACCCGTTTGCCGCCATCGTTGGCCAAGAGAAGATGAAACTGGCCCTGATCCTCAATATCATCAACCCGACCCTGTCCGGGGTATTGATCCGCGGAGAAAAAGGCACCGCCAAATCCACGGCCGTGCGCGCCCTGGCCCGCATCCTGCCGAACATTCCGGTGGTCAAAGATTGCCCGTTTCAACTTCCCAAAGGTGAGGCCGACGGCGTTTGCCGAGAATGCTCGCGCATGGACTGCAGCCGCTCCGTATTGAATCACGAATCGGTGGCCATTGACTCACGCGGCATTCGGGTGGTGGAGCTGCCCGTGGGCGCCACCGAGGATCGCGTGGTGGGCACCATGGACCTGGAGCATGCCCTGAAAAAAGGAGAAAAACAAGTCGAACCGGGCATTCTGGCCGCCGCCCACCGGGGCATCCTTTACGTGGACGAGGTCAACCTGCTGGACGATCACGTGGTGGACGTGCTTCTCGACTCGGCTGCCATGGGGGTCAACACCATCGAACGGGAGGGCGTGAGCTTTTCCCACCCGGCACGCTTTACCCTGGTGGGCACCATGAACCCGGAAGAAGGCGAACTGCGGCCACAGCTCCTGGACCGCTTCGGTCTGTGCGTGCAGATCGAAGGCATCCAGGACGCCGAGGACCGGGTGGCCATCATGGAACGTCGGACCGCCTTTGACGAAGACGCCGAGTCTTTTGGCGCTGCCTGGGAAGAAGAGTCGCGCATCGTGGTCGAGCGCATCGAGCGCGCCATCGACCTCTATCCCAAGGTGACCATCGCCCGCGAATTGCTTTTCAAAATCGCCGAGTGCTGCCTGGAGGTCGGTGTGGACGGCCACCGGGGAGATATCATCATCCTCAAAACCGCCAAGACCCTGGCCGCCTGGAACGGCCGGGAGGAGGTGGAGAAAGCCGATATCGACAATGCCGCCGAGCTGGCCCTGCCCCACCGGGTGCGCCGGCAGCCGTTGATGGAGATTGCTGATAATGTTCAGGCATTGCGGAAGCGCTCGGTGGGATGAGAATCGGTTATCAGTGATCACTGATCGGTAACTGGTGGGGAAATGCATCATGGTGTTAAGTGTGAAGTTTTAAGTGTTAGGTTGTGGAATTCTGACGATTAAAAAAGGGTTCTTATTTCCTCCTTAACCCTTATTACTTTACGCTTTTCATAGTGAGGCAAAACATGTATCACCCATAGGGGCGAAAAATTGTTTGCCCTTATGACAAAATCGAGGCACTGATCCGGGCACACTCTTGACATAGGAGCGTTAGCGTTTGACCAGAAGCCTATTGCGATAGCATCGGCATACATGTGAATTTAAAATCGATTACGATTACGCGCACGAGCACGAGCACGAAAAAGGCCATGATTTCCCATTGCTCGAATCCATCGTGCTCGTGCTCAGCGAAGCGGTGCTCGTTATCGTAATCGAAAAAATTAAAATCGACCATCATCCTTCACTTAACACTTAAAACTTTACACTTAACACTCCCCACATAGGGAAATCATGATCCAAATTACCAACCTAAAAAAGACGTACGGCAAAGTAAACGCCCTATCCGGAATCGATTTAACGGTCAACAAAGCCGAGCTGTTCGCCTACCTGGGCCCCAACGGCGCAGGCAAAACCACCACGATCCGGATTCTCACCGGCCTGACCCGCCTGAGCGGGGGCACGGCCACGCTGGGCGGCCATGACATCGAAAAACAGACCCTGGCCGCCAAAAAGCAGTTCGGTCTGGTGCCCCAGCACATCAACCTGGACAGTGAATTGACCGTCCAGGAGAATTTGATGGTCCACGGCCGGCTGCACCACATGCCGCGTAAGGCCATCAAACCACGCATCGATGAACTGCTGGGATACATCGAGCTGACCGAAAAACGCCATACACCTGCCAAGAAACTGTCCGGCGGCATGAAACGGCGCGTGATGATCGCCCGGGCGCTTTTGCATGCGCCCCAGATTCTATTTCTGGATGAACCCACGGTGGGATTGGACGCCGCCATCCGACGCCGGCTCTGGGCCCTGATCAAGAAAATTCAGCAGGACGGCGTCACCATCTTTCTCACCACCCACTACATCGAAGAAGCGGAATTTCTGGCCCAGCGGGTGGCCTTTATCGATGAAGGCCGGATCATCGCACTGAATACGCCGCAAAACTTCATGGACGCGATCGGCCATTGGGCCATGGACCGCTTCGCAGGCGACGACATGCAGACGGACTATTTTGGGACCCAGGAAGCAGCCAAAGCCCATGCGGCCACGCACCAGAACGGGTTCTCCATCCGCCGGGTCAATCTGGAGGATGCCTTCCTAAACCTGACAGGAAAAAAAGTACAATGATACGAGGCTGGAGTGCGGTTTACTATCGAGAGCTGTTGATCCTCAAGTGGCGTTTTTCCCGGCTGGTCGGCGCCTGGTCGGTTTCCCCGCTGCTCTATCTGATTGCCTTTGGCTATGCCATGGGTAAAAACATCACCATCGAGGGCCACACCTACATCGAATTTCTGATTCCCGGACTGGCCGCCATGGCCAGTATGACCCAGGCCTTTGCCATCGGCAGTGAAATCAATATCGCCCGCTTTTACTGGCACATCTTCGAGGAGTTTCAGGCTGCGCCCATCAGCAATATTGCCTATGTGATAGGAGAAGTGTTGGCCGGTATGACCCGGGCGCTGCTGGCCGGGCTGGTGATTTTGATCCTGGGCGCCCTTTTTGGGGTTGTGCTGTCTTATAACGGCTGGTTGTGGCTGGCCTTCGTGCTCAATGCCTTTGTCTTTGCCTCCCTTGCCGTGGGCCTGGCCATGATCGTCAAGTCCCACGCCGATCAGGCCATGATGACTAGTTTTGTGATCACGCCCATGGCGTTTCTGGGCGGCACCTTCTTCCCGCTCGAGCATCTGCCGGTGTGGGCACAGAAGATTTTGATTTTACTACCGTTGCCTCATGCCGCGGATGCCATCCGCTCGGCGGCTTTCGGTGAGGCACCGCAACTGTCGAATTATCTGATTCTTCTCGTTGCCGGCGTGATCGCCTTTTTTTTCGCGATCCTGACAGTGAAGAAAGCCAGGGATTAGATGGTAGAAAAATACTTGACTTTTTACTATTGAGCAGATAGTGAGGAATAGCTCATTCATGGTCAGCCAGAAGACTGATAAGCAAATATAGTTTACTGCTCAATTGTTTTTAAAAAAGTAGCGTTTCAAACTAAAATCCAAGGCCACGAAGGTTACATCTCTTTCTTAAAGGAGATGTAATCTTGTGGCCTTTTTTTGTCGGTACGATTAACCCTTAAGCGAAAGTCGGTGCTGAGTGAAAACATTAATTATTTGTGCATCCCGCTATGGATCGACAATGGAAATCGGTCGCTGGATAAGCGAACGTCTGCCAGGAAACGATGTAGCGCTTTTTCATGTTGATGATGCGCCCGACCCAGATGAATACGAATTTATTTTACTTGGTGGCGGTGTTTACAACGAGCATGTGGATAAGACCATTGTCCAATACGCAGAAACCCACCTGGCCGCACTGGAAGGAAAAAAAATTGCAATCTTCGCTGTTTGTATGGATACCCGCGGCGTTTATATGAAAGGCAGGTTTTGGGGTGGCTGGCTATACCTGAATCCGCTGCTGGAGGCCCTGGGAAATATTACTCCCATTTACGCTGATATCCTACACGGAGAAATCAGCCCGAAGAAGTTATCTGAAAAAGACCACGCGCTGCTCATGCATTTTTACACAAAGATCCTCAACCGTGATGTGCACGAGGTGCCCTACCGTACACTGATGAACAAGGCTGAGGTCTGGAAATTTGTGGAAAAAACCATGGCCCGCATAGAAGGGAAGTATTGAATTAGTGCAGGAGGATAAAAATGTGCTTCAGGCTTGTTCTAGCCGTATTGACAATGGCTGTATTGATGAATCCCGGTTTAAGACCGGCGCAAGCGTCCAAACAAGACGTTATGCAGATAGATGAAATGGTTGTATCGGCCACAAGGCGCGAAAAGAAGATCGAGGATGTTCCGGCAAGCATTTCGGTTATTACCTCGGATGCGATTGAAAAAACGGCGACGGTTACCTTGGATGATGTATTTCGTTATACTCCCGCAGTCAGAGTAACCCGCGGGCAAGGTATGTCGCACTGGCACAGTTCAATTTCCATCAGAGGATGGCCTCTTACTGGCCAGGGGCGATGAGGAAAACCAAAACTTCTTTGTCGCTGATTTGAGTCTGGGTGCGGATATTTTAAATCACGGTCAAATTTTTATTAATGCCACCAATGTGTTTGACAAAAAATACCAAGAGTTTTCCGATACACGCTATCAACAAGGTCAACAGATCTGGGGCGGCGTGAACTTGTACTTCTAATCTGGATACCGGATCAAGTCCGGCATGACGAGTCAGGCCTTTTTTACGAGTTAATCAATGTTGCAAAAGCCTGAGAAAAAAAATATCTATAAAAAAACAAAAACTCGGCGATGAGGAAAAAATAACCATGGATTGGACCCCGGAGGCAAAACGAGCGATCGAGAAAGTCCCCCCATTTGTTCGAAAAATGGCTGGCAAGGCAGTGGAGGCCTATGCAAAAGACAAGGGAATGGGAACGGTTACCCTTGAAATTGTCCAACAGGCAAAAGATAAAATGATGGGACGGTTCTCAAAAGGCGAGGACCGGTCCAACGATAACATGTCCGGATTCAATGTGGGCATGAACCGCCGTCAGACCATGCACTTGACCGACAACCGGTCTTTTTTGGCCAATCAAACCGACGATCCCCTCCACGAGGCATTTGACCGCAAACTGGCCGTACACGCCATGCCGCGCAACAAAACACTGCCGACTGAAGATCTTAACCGACGCTGGTCCGAGGTCATGTCCGAAGATCATGTGGGCCAGCCCATGCGCACCATTTATATCCACATCCCCTTTTGCTTGAGTCATTGCCTGTTTTGCGGATTTTATCAAAACGCGTACAAGCCTGAAAAGGCAAGCCAATACGTTGATGCCCTGCTCAAGGAAATGGCGGGAACGGCTGAGCAGCCGTTTGTAAAGCGCGCACCGTTTCAGGCCGTTTATTTTGGGGGCGGCACGCCCACAGCCTTGTCTGCCGGTGATATTGTCCGGCTGGTCGATGGGGTAAAGACGTATTTTCCACTGGCCAATGATTGTGAATTGACCCTGGAGGGCCGCTTCCATGATTTTGGTGACGACAAAATCCAGGCAGCCCTGACTGCTGGGGTTAACCGCTTTTCCTTGGGCGTGCAGACATTTGACACCGCAGTCCGCAAATCCCTTGGCAGGCGGGAGCCGGAAGAAAAACTGATTCAAATGCTGACCCACCTGCGGGATCAAAGTGCCGCTGCGATTATCATTGATCTGATTTACGGCCTTCCCGGTCAAACCATGGACATCTGGGATAAGGATCTTCAGACCTATCTTGATCTGGAGATTGACGGCTGTGACCTGTATCAACTCAACATATTCTCCGGCGGCCCCCTGGAAAGCGCCGTTCGTAACAAGACCCTGCCCAGCCCCGCCACCTTAAAGGAGCAGGCCGATTTTTTTCAATACGGCGTAGACCGGTTATCAGCCGCCCATCAACGCCGGTTGTCCATCACCCATTGGGCCCGCAATACCCGCGAGCGAAGTCTGTATAATGCCTTATCCCGGGGCCATAGCGAATGCGTTCCTTTGGGCGCCGGCGCCGGTGGGTGGCTGGGCAAATATATGTTCTTTCTGGAAGGAGATTTAGAAAATTATGTCCAATTGGTAAAATCAGGCAAGAAACCGCTTGTCATGGGATACAGCGGAGATGCGAATCACCTGCTTCTTAAAGAAATCGGCTGCCAGATCGAGTTGGGCTACTGTGACCTTAAATCCCTATCGGCCCGGCATGAGACCGACCTTCTCTCCATAACCGGCACCGTTGTCGATCAGTGGGAAAAGGTAGGCCTGATCCGAATGGCCGACGGGGTGCTCCATCTTACGCGCGCGGGATCGTTTTGGGCGGTCAATCTGTCTCAGATTCTGATTGATCTCGTCCAAATGCAGACGAAAACAGATGAATAATTAATGCGTAGGTTGTGTTGAGCTTAAGCGAAACCCAACACTAACCGGGCAGTCGGGAATAATGTTGTTGGGTTTCGTTCCTCAATCCAACCTACGAGGAACCGAGGTCCTACTTTTCCGTTGTCGTAATCGTAATCGTTGTCGTCTTTTCAGTGTTTCGTTAACGATTACGGCAACCGCTTCGCTGACAACGACAACGATTTGCGCGGAATTCCCACGCAAAAGCGAGGGAAACTGTTTTGCGACCATCACCGTCAAGAAAGACAAGAAATAGATGGAGAGAAAAATACTTGACTTTTTACTACCAGACAGATAGGGAGACGAAGTTCATTTACGATTAGTCAGAAGACTGATAAACGGATTCGGTTTACTGCCCTGAATTATTTTTAAGAGTAGCGTCTCAAGCTGAAATCTTAGGCCACGAAGGTTTACATACCCTGTTTAACGGGGATGGACCTTTGTGGCCTTTTTTTGTTGGCCTGTTTCTCAGATCATCGCAAAAAAGATGGATTTAATAAACGATTCTTTTTCGGTTACTTAAAAATCCTTCTGTCGGCTGATGCCTGCTCAAAGTGGAACTGGAGAACTTGGAATTGAAAGCGATTGAAATGAGCAAAACGGTCGGCAAATGGTTTGTTTTCAGTATCATCGTGATGGCGAGTATCTCATCGTGGGAAATGGTGGCCTTCGCCGAAAGCCAGGCGAAGGAAAACGTCCAGCAGCTGGGCGTCGTCACGGTGACGGCCCCCGGATCGGAACAGAAGGTCGAAGATGTTCAAGCCACAATCGAGATCATCGATGCGGAAAAGATCGACAGCTTTTCCGGACGCAGTCTTTCTCAAGTGCTGCAGCAGGCCGGCGGTATTTTCGTCACCGACAGTGGCAGTACCTCCAGTCTGACCATCCGGGGATTCGAAAGCGGCCAGGCGCTCATTCTGGTCAATGGCATGCGTCGCACCGGGAAATACGGATCCACAGATCTGAACAGCATTCAGTTGGAGGATATTGAGCGGATCGAAATCGTGCGTGGCCCCATGTCCGCCCTTTACGGGTCGGATGCCATGTCCGGCGTCGTCAACATCGTGACTCGCAAAGCCGGTGATGAGAAGTCGTTGAGTGCCAAACTCATTGGCGGGATGGCGCAAAACGGGGACCGGGAGACAGTCATTGTCCGGGCAACGGGTAATCTGGGCGCCATTGGCAATACCCACCACCGGCTGTCAACGGAGATTAAACGCCGAGGCGACTACCGGATCGAAGAGGATCAGCCCTACACCAGCCTGAAGGATGAAGAGCGGCTTTTTTTCTCCTATAGCGGAGACTATGCCGTTAATGACGGCCACTTTCTGCGCTGGCATGCCGAATACGGCAACCAGGATGATGAAGGGATCAGTTCCAGCAGCAACCTGGGGTATCCTGCCACCTACGAGAAGGAGGACCGGATTCAACTGGATGCCCAATATAGGCAGACGTGGCAACAGAGTACCATTGATCTTAGTATCGGTTACGGCAATGCAGATACGGAATCCGAACGAACCGACGGCCCGGAATTTACCGATTACGACCAATATGAAGCCAACGGGGTATGGACCCTTTTTGCTGACAACGATCGGCATACTGTCAGTTTAGGGGCCGGTGCCAGCCACGAACAGATCGAGCTTTCGATCCTTACCGAGCGCCCCGATCGAGATGTCTACCATGGTTTCCTGCAGGATCAGTGGCAGATTGTAAATGACGTGACGTTAGTCGGCGGTGTCCGTTACGATCACTACAGTGATTTCGGCGATGCCCTCAATCCAAAGATTTCCCTTTCATGGGCTCCGGGTAATTATACTGCACGTGTCGGCTATGGCACCGCTTTTAAAGCGCCCGCCTATACCAGTATGTATAGCTATTTCGAGCGCAGTGCCGGTCGCAGCACCAGTATCATCTATGGCAATCCCGATCTCGAACCGGAAGAATCCCAAACCCTGGAAGCGGCCGTCGGCTACCGCGCCAAGCGCTTCAGTATGGAAGGCGTTTACCATTTCAACAAATTAAAAAATCTGATTGATGCGCAGCTCACTGATACATCCACGGACGCCAGCGGCGCACGCACAACTGAATATCTGTATGTTAATGTGAGCAAGGCGGAAATCTCGGGCGTCGAGTTGACCCTGAACGCAGATATTCTGGATAACTGGCAAATCAGCGCATCCTGGGAATATCTTGATAAAAAAGACGATGACACGGACGAACGCTTGACCGGCTATGCGCGCAGCACTGCTAAAATCGGCAGCACGATCAGCATGGGCGGATTTGCCCTGCATGCCTATTATCGCTGGCTGCACGACTACTACGGTTCGGATCCCAATCTGCCCCGTGGCTCCGACCCGGTGAATTCCACCTTTGACGTTGTCGACGTCAAGCTGGACTACCGGTTTTTCGATCACCATCTGCTCAGTGTAGGGGTCGACAACCTGCTCGATAAGGAAACCCCGGCCAATTTTACCAGAGGCGCATCACCGCTGGATCCGGGCGAGCGCTATTACTATTTAGGCTACAGCATCAATTATTAACCCGTGCCAATTCACAAGGAGGCTTTTCAATGAATCCCATCAAAAAAACATTGGCCATTATCGTTCTCACAGGCATCTGCATTTGCCTGAGTACAACCGTGTATGCCCACAAGCTGTGGCTCAACGCCACAGACTACTACCCGGAAATTTTCTCTCACCCCAAATACGCCCCCCAGCCACGCGCGAAAACCGTTGTCTATTTTGGGTGGGGTCACAAGCTACCTGTATCGGATCTGTTCAGTGACGATTATCTTGACACGCTCTTTTTGATTGATCCGGCAGGGGAAAAAACCAAGCTCACCCCCGGTAAGGGCGGCTTTATGGCCACCGAGCTGGAGATGAAAGAAGAAGGCGGGCGCATTGTTGCCGCATCCGTCAAACCAGGCTTTCATGGCGATGTGAAAGGCAAAAAAGATTTTTTTGAAATGCGCTATGAGATGTACGCCAAAGCATTGATCGCTGTTGGATCCGCGGGCCATGATGTTTTCACGAAGCCGATTGGCCAGCGTTTTGAAATTGTTCCCTTGCAGGATCCCAAAGACCTGAAGCCGGGTGACTGGTTCACGTTCAAGGTGCTGATAGACGGACGACCGGCCAGAGGAGCTGAAATTTCCGCATCGCCGTATGCCAAACCGCTGCTCACTGTCGTCGACAACATGACTTACAAAGAAACCGGTAAAATAAAAATCATGGATTCTTCCGGCCCCTGGATTGTGACCGCCAAACTGGAATTGCCGGCAACCCCGGAATTCAAGGATAAATGTTCCAAGCTTTATTTTATCTCAACCCTGACATTTGAGGTACCCTAAACACTTCAATCTTTCGCGGGCATGGCCCGCTCAAAGATCAGCTGCTTAGCCGTTTAGGCCGTAGGCTGAAGGACGGGCGGTATGCGGTCTGTCTCGACGATTGCCCAAATTCCTTCCATGCCCGCCTGTAGGAGCTGGCCATGCCTGCGACCCGATCAATCCGGCCAACATCCTTGTCGCGGCCATGGACCGCTCCTACAATGGTCTGCGATGGGAGCTAACAGCTAATTGCTAACGCCTAACAGCTCATGAAAGTGATGAGAAATTGCGCCAAATCATCGAGGTTCAAAAGCTGTCAAAGACCTTCGCCAACCGAGTGTGTGCGGTGAAAGACGTTTCCTTTCATGTAGAGGAAGGCGAGATTTTTGGTTTTCTGGGGCCCAACGGCGCCGGCAAATCCACCACCATCATGATGCTCACCACCCTTTTGGCCCCCACCGCCGGCAGGGCCGAAATCGCCGGTTTTGATGTACGCACCCAAGCCGGTAAGGTCCGGCCCAATATCGGTTATATTTCCCAGGATCTTGCGGTCGATGACCATCTGACGGGCAGACAGAATCTATGGCTGCAGGCCGGCTTCCATCACATGCCCAAGAAGAAAGCGACTGAACGAATCAAGGATCTGCTTGACCTCGTCGATCTAACGGCCCGTGCCGATGATGCGGTCGAGACCTATTCGGGCGGCATGCGCAAGCGACTGGATATCGCATCGGGCCTGATTCACCAGCCCCGGGTGTTGTTTCTCGATGAACCGACCCTGGGGCTGGACATCCAGACCAGACGCCAGATCTGGGCGTACATCACCTACCTGCGAACAAAAAAAAAGATGACCCTTTTTCTGACCACCCACTACATGGAGGAAGCCGATTTTCTGTGCGATCGGGTCGCCATCATCGACAACGGCACGATCAAGGCCGTGGGCTGCCCCGATGACTTGAAAAACCAGATCGGCAACGAAATGGTGCGCATGCGCTTCGATGAATCAGACGGCGATGGACTGGCTGACGCGCTGCGCCGCATCGGCGAGTTGGAGGGAGTCGATCGCATCGAGAAAAGTAATGGGCAATACACCGCCGTGGTCAAAAGCAGTGCGGCGGCCATCCCCAGCATCTGTCGGTCAAGCCTTTCGAGTGGCGTGAGAATTAGTTTCATGGCCGCCGAAAAGACCAGTCTGGCCGATGTCTATATGGCCTTCACCGGCAAAGCGCTCAGAAACGAAACCGGCGGCACGACGGATGCGCTACGGGCCCGCAGAGCCCTTGCCAGAATGAGGGCCTGACCATGACGGCTTTTTTGAGCGACATCTATCATATCTGCTGGCGGGACATGCGGCGTTTTTTCTCACAGCGTTCACGGATCCTTTTGACCCTGGTGCAGCCGCTGATCTGGCTGGTGTTGATGGGCAACATCATGTCCGGGATGACCCGTTCCGATTATGGCGCCGGCATGCTTTCAGGCGCACGCTACATCGATTTCATGACGCCGGGTATCATGATCATGACGGCCCTGTTCAACGGCACCTTTTGCGGTTTTTCCCTGGTCTGGGACCGGCGCTTCGGGTTCCTCTACAAAATGCTGGTCGCACCGGTCAGCCGGGTGGCCATCCCCGTGGGCAAGATGACCGCCACCGCTATCCAGATTGGCCTTCAGGTGATCATCATCGGCATTATCGCCCACTTCATGCACGTGCATTTCTCGGCCGGAATCTTAGGATTCCTGATGATCGTGACCATCGCCGGCATCTTCAGTTTCGCCATGGCAGGGGTCTCGCTCTCGATCGCCATCCATTTCAAGACGCTGGAAGGAGTTCACCCCATCCTGAATTTCATCAGTATGCCGCTGATGTTCACCAGCAATGCGGTTTTCCCGAAGGCGGCCATGCCCGACTGGATGCAGGTGATTTGCGACTGGAACCCCCTGACCCACGCCATCACCCCCATGCGTACTCTGGTGGTCGAGGGCTGGGTCTGGGATCAGATCATTCCGGGGCTGGCGTTCAACCTGACATTTGCCCTGGTGATGGTGCTGGTGTCGACTATGCAGTTCCGGCGGGCCATTGGCTAAGAGCCTGTTTGATAAATCCGTCTAAGGCCCGCTAACGGCGTTGGAAAGTGTCTCAAAATGCTCACATATTACATATATGCTCCGCTTTTGAGCGACTTTCCGCCTTGTTATCGGGCCTGATCCAGACTTCTCAAACAGGCTCTAAACAGTGTCCACCCATTTTCTGGACGGACACTGACTATACATGCGACTTGTGGAGACTTCGATGCAAAAAGATCTGAAATTAATGTTGAGCCTGCTGATCATCCTCATACTATCGTTTTCTCATCCATGCTGGTCGGACGAGAAGAATCAGGAAAAGCAGGGAAAAGCCGTGAATCTGGGCGACGTGGTCGTCACCGCCACGCGGACCGAACGGGACATCAGCGATGTACCAGCCAGTGTGTCGGTAATCGATAAGGCGACCATTGAACAAAGTCCAGGTCAACGCCTGGAGGATATTCTGGCCACCATACCGGGCCTCGACCAGCAGGGCCAATACACGTTCGGACGAGGCCGCTCTGAAATCTACATGCGCGGCATCAACAGCATGGGCAAGGTGCTGGTCATGGTCGACGGCATCCCGATCAACTCCTCCTATGGCGGCACGGTCGAGTGGAACATGATTCCCAAGGAAAATATCGAGCGCATCGAAGTCGTTCGCGGCCCGGCCTCGAGCCTGTATGGGTCCTATGCCATGGCCGGGGTGATCAACGTCATCACCAAACGCCCCGACCACGGCCATGCGATCCGGTTCAAGCAGGAGTATGGCAGCATGAATACCTGGGATTCCGCATTGAGTGCCCAGGGACGGGGGGAGCTTTTCGGCTATCGGTTGAGCGGGCGGTACAACACGTCGGACGGCTATTATTCCCACGAGCCAAGGGAGCCCTGGGATACCGAAAGCGATCTTGAAATCAAGAATATCGATGGCGACTTTTACCTTTTTCATGACGATTACTCCTCGTTGAAACTGGGACTGTCCTATTATGAGAGAAATTTTGGTCGCGGATATGTGAGCAACGACATCGAGCGGGACGCGCGCAAGGCCAACCTGATTTATGAGCGCAATGCAGGCCGCATCGACTGGCGCGCCTCCGCCTATTATTACCGCGAATTTCAATTTGTCGATTTTTCCGGCAACAATCCGCCCTATGATGTTGTCGTGCAAAATGAGGAGCACACCTGGCCCTTTTACGGCGCCATGCTTCAATCCTCAATCGATCTTGCCGACTGGAATACACTGACCCTTGGCACCGAGTACAAGCACAGCAGCATCGAAGGTAAAGGATTCAACTACATCGATGAGCCCGGTCGAACCAACATTACCGAAGGGGAGCAGGATTACATTTCCCTTTACTTCCAGGAAGAGCTCTATCTTTTTGATCAAAGCCTGATCATCAATCTGGGCGCGCGCCAGGATTGGTGGCACAGCCATGACGGCTTTCATTATGACAACACCTATGCGCAACGAAATGTCGAATATGATGAAAAGCGCTGGGACTCGTTCAATCCCAAGCTTGGCCTGTTGTACCATTTCACCGAAAGCACCGCTCTGAGGGGCTCGGTGGCTAGGGGGTACACCGCCCCGCCCATCAACCAGATGTATCTGGTACTGCCCCGGGGCCGGGTCATGATGTACGGCAATCCCGAACTGGAACCGGAAATCCTGACCAGCTATGAAGCAGGCCTGGAGCAATTCTTTACCGAGCGACTGCGCGTGGGCCTGACCGCCTATTACAGCAAGGGCGAGGATTTCATCGGCCACCGGTATGAAAACGCCACCACCATGCGCTATGACAACATCAGCGAAGTCAAGATCCAGGGCATCGAAGCCGAAGCCGCATACACCATCACCCCCCACTTAACGGCGCGGTTGAATTACACCTACAACGAATCCACCATCGAAGACGATCCCACGGCGCCTGAAACCGAGGGCGACGACTTTCCCTATGTCCCCAGGCACAAGGGCAATGTCTCCCTGACCTATGCCCATCCCGACCGGTTCACGGCCAGGTGCACGCTCAGGTACGTCGGTAAACGCTATACCGACGTGCCCAATAACGAAGCCGAGGAATTGGACGACTACACGACCCTGGACCTGTACCTGGCCAAGACGATCTTTCAAAAGGTCAAGGTTTACCTGGCCTGCAATGACGTCTTCGACGAGCAGCCAGTGGAACTGGTCTGGTCCAATCGGTACACGAGTGAGGATGACAATGTGGTGACCCCGGGCCGGGTGTTCACCGCAGGCGTGGAATTTACCTTTTAACGGCAAAGCGGATCAGGAGAATAAACGATGACACAAGAGAAAAAACCACTGAAGATCGCCGGTTTCAGGGTAATCTATGGACCGAGCACCATCGGCCGGGTCTATCACCTGGCCGCCGAAAATAAAACTCGTGAGGGAATACCGGTCACGCTGAAATACAGCCAGCCGCCGGCCATGGCCGCACCGTTTCCCTCGCCGGAGTGGATCGAGTTCGCCAAAAATGAAGCCGACGTGGTGTTTTTCGGCTTTCCCCAGGAATTCAAAGCCCTCCACGAGCTTTTCGATGATCTCGCCCGGACCCTGGACAAACCGGTGGTACCGGTGTCTCCCGAAGTCATTGCCCTGGGCAACCTCGAGGAAGCGGATCTTGCCCGGGCCGTGGATTATCATCTCTTTGGCGGCCGCGAGAACAT
Source organism: Desulfosarcina variabilis str. Montpellier (assembly GCF_048565275.1). Lineage (NCBI taxonomy): Bacteria > Pseudomonadati > Thermodesulfobacteriota > Desulfobacteria > Desulfobacterales > Desulfosarcinaceae > Desulfosarcina > Desulfosarcina variabilis. The sequence goes on from NZ_CP159846.1 coordinate 7,400,688, forward strand.
CACGGCCTTTTTCGGGTGGCTGGGCCAACTGGCCGGGAAAATACCGCCGGGCGAATCCACCACGCCCCGCGAAATGCCCTGGGCGGGCATCTACCATCCGCAAAGCGAAAAAAACTTTGACGATCTTGGCGACTATCTTGCCTGGGCCCCGAAACGCCAAACCTATGTGGGGCTGCTGTTTCCTCGCATTTTCTGGGTCGAGGAAAACCTGGCCGCCTTCAACGCCCTGATCGAGGAGATCGAGGGACGGGGCCTGGGCGTCATCCCCGTGTTCAGCGATGGCTGGTTCGGCCGGGTCAAAAACGATGATGTGATCCGTCAGTTTTTTATGCAGGGCGACCAGGCGGCCATCGACGTTCTGATCAGCTACAGCGCTTTTTTTCTCAAGTCCCATCACCAGCAGGCGTCCATCGAGCGGGAATCGACCACGGACGTTTTGGAACAACTCAACGTTCCGGTCATGAAAATGATCCATGCCGCCCGCCAGACCGAGGAACAGTGGCGCAGCGACATCCAGGGGCTGAACCTGCCGCAGGTGATCATCAGCATCACCTTGCCCGAGTTTGACGGCCTGATCGAACCGATCCTGATCGGCGGGTCGGAAGGCACGGGTGACTATGCACCGGCCACGCCCTTCCCGCAGCAGGTCGGCTATCTGGTGGATCGCATGATGCAATGGATTCACTTGCGCCGCAAACCCACGCCTGAGAAAAAGGTTGCCTTCGTATTGCTCAATTCGCCCTGCAAGAGCGTGGAAGCCACGGTGGGCACGGCCTTTGGCCTGGACAGCCTGGAAAGCCTGGCCCGCATCATGAACCAGATGAAGGACCTCGGGTACCAGATGGACTGGGTGCCGGCGGATGGAAAAGAACTGATCGAAACCATCATGGAACGTAAGGCCCTGCCCGATTTCCGGTGGACCACCATCGATGAGATCGTCTCCAAGGGCGGGGCGGCGGATTTCGTATCCCTTGACCGCTACCGGGACTGGTTTAGTACCCTGCCTGCCGATGCCCGCGAGAAAGTCGTGGCTGCCTGGGGTGATCCGGATGAGACCCGCCATCTGACGGGCGTTCAAAAACTCTCCTTCGGACTCCACGACGGTCGCATCGTCATTTCGGGCATTCAAACGGGCAACGTGTTCATCGGCGTTCAGCCCAAGCGCGGATGCGCCGGCTCACGCTGCGACGGCGAAGTCTGCAAAATCCTGCACGACCCCGAAGTGCCCCCGCCCCACCAGTGGCTGGCCTGGCACCAGTGGCTGGAAAACGACTTTGGCGCTGATGTGGTGGTGCATGTGGGCACCCACGGCGTGCTCGAGCTGTTGCCCGGCAAAACAACGGCCCTGACCGAGTCCTGTTTTCCGCGCATCTCTTTAGGTAAAGTACCCCATCTATACATCTACAACCTGACCAATCCCATGGAAGCGGTGGTCGCCAAGCGCCGCAGCAACGCCGTGATCACCGACCACATGCCGCCGGTGCTGGCCACCATGCGCCTTTCCGAGGATCTGGCCGACCTGGAGGAACTGCTCGAGGATTATCAAAAAGCCGTTCAATTAAATGAAAAACCACGCGCCGCAACCCTTTTCACCCAGATCGAGGAAAAAGCGCGCACCGCCGGTCTGCTGGCCGAGGACATGACCGCCGACCCTGAAGGCTTACATGAAAAACTGACCCTGTTGCGGGAGAGCCAGTTCCGCGACGGGTTGCATATTTTCGGCCAGGCCCCCGAAGGCGACGCCCTGGCCGAACTGATGAACACCGTGCTCAAGACGGCGCAGCCCGACTGCCCGGCCCTGCGCAGCGCCCTGGCAATCTGTTTTGGATGGGATCTGGAGGCCATGCTGGATGCCCCTGAGCGAACCGGCCCCACCGGCGTGAGCAATGGCAAGCTGCTCGACGAGTTGGACCGCCTGGGCCGGGATATTCTGCTGATCCTGATCCAGACCCTGCCGGATACCGTGGATCAGGCCATTGGCTCCGCCAGGGAGGTACTGGACGACTTCGCCCAAAGCCGGAACCTGGTTTTGCAAAGCGAAACCGAACTGCTACAAACGGTACTGGCCAAAGCCCTGCGCGTTATTCCCCTGGTCGGCCGCACCACCGATGAAATGCGGCATTTGCTGCGCGGCTTTGACGGCGCGTTCATCCCGTCCGGCGCTTCCGGAGCACTGGCCCGGGGCAAGGTGGAGGTCCTGCCCACCGGGCGCAACCTCTATTCCATCGATCCCTGGCGTATTCCCACGGCCGCGGCCTGGACCGTTGGCATGCGCCTGGCCGACGACCTGATCGCCCGTTACATCGAGGATGAAGGTGCCCCTCCCGAAACCATCGGCTTCACCCTGCGGGCCATGGACCCCTATCGCTCGGACGGCGAGATGATCGCCCAGATTCTCTATCTCTTGGGCATCCAGCCGGTATGGTCGGGGGGACGGGTCGTTGCCCTCAGACCCATCGCCCTGGATCAGCTTGGCCGGCCGCGAATCGACTGCACGGTCAACCTCTCCTCCATGCTGCGTGACGGCATGCCCAGAGCGTTTGAATTGATAGACCAGGCCGTGCAAATGGCCGCCGATCTGGACGAACCCCTGGCAAAGAATTACGTGCGCAAGCATGTTCAGGAAAGAGAGGCCGAGCTTCTGGCCGACCATGATGCCGGCGAGGCCCGGCGGCTGTCCACCTTCCGGATCTTCTCGTCGGCACCGGGATCCTACGGCACCGGCGTTGAGCTGGCCGTGGCCGCCTCGGCCTGGAAAGCGGAAAAAGACCTGGCCGGGGTGTATTTTCAGTGGACCAGTTATGCCTATGGTGACGGCGTCTATGCCCAGCAGGCCACCGATGAATTGATCCACAATTGCAGCCGGGTGACCGTGACCTTCGAAAAATTCGACTCCGATGAAATCGATCTCTTGGACTGCTGCCATATGTACGGCGTGCACGGCGGGTTTACCAACGCAGTAGAAGTGGCCTCGGGTCAATCGGTGCAGACCTATTTCGGCGACACCAGCGACCCGGCCCGCCCAGCCATCCGCACCCTTAAGGAGGAACTCTCCCGTATCGCCCACACCCGGCTGCTCAACCCGGCCTGGATCGAAGGCAAGAAGCGTCACGGTTACAAGGGTGCCGGGGACATCTCCAGCCGCACCAACCACATGTACGGGTGGCAGGCCACCACCAAGCAGGTGGAGAACTGGGTGTTCGACGGCATTGCCGAAAAATTCATCTTTGACGAGGCCAATCGCAAGTTTTTCGAGGAGAACAATCCCTGGGCCCAGGAGGAAATCGGCCGTCGCCTGCTGGAGGCCGAAAGCCGCGGATTGTGGCAGGCCGACCCTGAGACCCTGGAGCAGCTAAAGGAGCGCTATCTTGAAATCGAAGCCTGGATGGAAGACCGCATGGGGGATGTGGAAGGCGATTTCCAGGGCGGTGCCGTGGATATCATGACCGCCGATGATATTCCCGGCTGGAAGGAGAAAATGGAGGCGATACAGGCAAAATTGTAGGCAAGATCAACCGCGCCGGGCGAAACGCGTTTGGGGTGATGGATACGATTGAAAAATGCCAAATGACAAAACCCAAATGACAATTGAAGGATAACTTCGATTTTAAGAGCACAGTTCGAAATAGTTCAACGATCGTGGGAAAGGACGTGGCAATGCGAGAAGAGAATCTGAAGTTGAAGCTGAAACTGGAAACGACCTGGAAACAAACGCGTAAACACAGTTATGGATATTATTGTCTGATTTTGCTCATGGGCATCGTTCTGGCAGTGATGCCTGTCAATCAGGCCGACGCAGATGAAGAGGTCCGGAAATTGGACGAAATCGTGGTCACCGGCGTAAAGGAGGAAGTTAAAGAGGAGATCGCCATTACCGCCCTGTCGGAAGTCATTGAACTGGACGAACTGGAAACCACGGAGACCGTGCAGCGGCTTCAGGACTTATTCAACTATATGCCCGGGGTGGATATGATCCGCACTTCGACGGTCACCGAAGCCGCCGATCCGTTGAAATTGAGAGGTTTCGGCAGCACGCGCATGGCCATCCTCCTGGATGGAAGGCCGCTGAACAAAGCCGGTTCCATGGGGTCGAGCAACATGGACTGGGCATCGTTGTCCCTTGAAGCCGTCGAGAAAGTGGTGGTGGTCAGGGGTGGATGTACGGCTCTTTACGGCGGTGCCATCGGTGGCGTCATCAACATCATCACCCGCAAAAAGGTGAAAGACCCCGAAAAGAGCTATGAAGGCAAGCTGAGCGGTGAAGTCGCCAGCTACGACACGATACTGGGCAACGGCTACGTCATGAAATCCCTGGGTGACTTCACCTTGCTGCTCGGTGGAAACCATTCGGATACCGACGGCTACCTGAGAAACAACTATTTCGAATCCACGAACCTCACGGGCAGGCTTTCGTATGAGATGCCCACCAACGGCCGCATCAGCGTCGGCTATAAATACGGTCTCATGGAAAAAGGCATTCCCGTGCGCAATGATCCGGCTTTCCCGTTATCCCAATATGATCCGGACTACCCGGTGGTGGAAAAAGACACCACCTACTATATGACGGGCGGCGACAACTACTGGGACAAGGACATCCACTATTTCGATCTTTCCATTGACCAGCCCACACAAATCGGCAATTTCTCTTTGCAAGTGTTTCAAACCAAGGATGAATTCCGCCGCAAGCACTACATGTATATCGAAACCGGCCCGGAGCCCTATTTCCACCAGTCAGATTACCACTACAACAGAAATGAAACCAACGGGTTGCGCTTCACCCACGATCTTGCCTTCGGCAACCATAACCTGATCTGGGGGGGCGAGTATCAGAAAATGTATAACGGGTATGATGTCGACTCTTATCGGGGCCGCTCCTTTAAAGAATGGGGCGATACCGTGGAAATCAGCTCGGTCTTCATCGAGGATAAATATCAACTGACCCCGAAATTAGAGGCCATGCTGGGATTGCGCTACGATTATACCCGCTACCAGATCGAGAATCAGGACGACCAGGACTGCCTGGCCCCCAAGTTCAGCCTCAATTATGACCTGACCAACAACATCGCTGCTTACCTGGCGGTCGCGAAAGTCTTCAGGCCCCCTTATGCCAACTGGGAGCGGGGCTACCGGGATTCGGATCGACCCGAACTGGGGCTGGCCGATCCGGACGAAGGAATTCAGTACGAAACCGGCGTGGAATACAGAAAAGGCAAGTTCAGGACGCTGTTATCAACCTATTTTTACGACATGGACAGCTATATCGTCAAAGCACAGGGATTTGGCGGTTCCGGGCTAAAGGAAAATATCGAAGTCGACATTTTCGGCGTCGAATATCAAATCATCCTGACCCCCCTGCCCTGGCTGGAAACCTATGCCAACTATACCTATCAGCATATTGACGTGGTCGACATGAAGGCGCTGCCGGAAGATGAAGGCATTGACCTGGACGAATTGCCCGACCACAAGATCAACGCAGGATTCAAAATAAGAACCTGGAAGGATATCTCCTTCAACCTCAATGTCCGCTATGTCTCCGAGCGGACCACGGTGGATGACGACCCCATGGATGAATTCGTCACCGCCAGCATGAGTGTGCAGAAACAGTTTTTCGACTGCCTGACCGCCAAGGCGTACGTTTCCAATATCGCCGACGCCTCCTATGAAGAGACCTTCGGGTACGAAATGCCGGGGCGTTCGTATGGTGTCAATCTGGAATACACGTTTTAAATCACGATTAGCCGACACGTGTAACAATCAGAGGGAAGGATGTGGCAATGCGCGGGAAAACGTTGAAGTTGAAAATGAAAACCATCCGAAGGCAAACGCGTAAAAACAGTCATCGATTTTATTGTTTGATTTTACTCATGGGCATGGTTCTGGCAGTGATGCCTGTCAATCAGGCCAAAGCAAATGAAGCGGTCCAAAGCCTGGACGAAATCGTGGTCACCGGCGTAAGGGAGGAAGACAAAGAGAAAATTGCCATCACCGGCCTTTCCGAAGCCGTTGAAATGGATGAACTGGAGAGCACGGAAAGCGTGCAACGCCTTCAGGACCTGTTCATTCACCTGGCCGGTGTGGATATGGTCAGGACATCCACGGTCACTGAAAACTTCGACCCGTTCAAACTGAGAGGTTTCGACAGCGCAAGGATCGCAATCCTGCTGGACGGTAGGCCCATCAACAAGATCGGCGGGATGGGATCGGGCAATATCGACTGGTCTTCACTATCCCTGGAAAACGTTGAAAAAGTGGTCGTGGTCAGGGGCGGCAATACCGCCCTTTATGGCGGAGCGGTGGGCGGCGTCATCAATATCATTACGCGTAAACGCCTGAAAGACTCGGAAAAGAAATACCAGGGCAACGTAAGCGCCGAGGTGGCCAGTTACGATTCTAAAGTGGCCAAGGGATATGCCATGGGCGAAATGGGTCCCTTTACCTTGAGTCTGGGTCTCAACGGCGCGGAATCAGATGGTTTCTTACGTAATAATTACTATGAAGCACTGGATATGACCGGACGGCTGACGTACCAGATGCCCACGGACGGCAAGATCACATTGGGCTACAAAGTGGCCGACACTGAAAAGGGCATCCCTTTGTGCAATGACCCGGATTATCCGCTTAGCCAGTACGACCCGGACTACCCCATTATCGACGTTGTGACCAGCCCTTACATTCCGGGCGGGGACAATTACTGGACGAAATGGATGGAGTATTACGATATCATGGCCGAACAGCCCACCGATATCGGTACTTTTTCGCTGAACCTGTATCTGACCAAAGACGAATTCAAGCGTAGAGACTATCGGTACGCTTTCTATATCCCCACCCAATCCATGGAGTTTATCCAGGGCGACTATCACTATAACCGTAATGAAACCTATGGGGGCAGACTTACCCACGATCTGGCCTTTGGTAACATCGGCATCATTTACGGTGCGGATTATCAGAAAATGTACAACGAGTACAATGTCGATTCCTCTTTCGGCAACAGCTTCCAGGAAAGAGATCCCAGCCTGGAATGGCTCGCGGGCTTTATGGAGTTCCGGTATTTTATTCTCCCGGAACTCGAAACCATGCTGGGGCTGCGGTATGACGATGCGCGTTATCCCAGCCGGGACTATCAGGATCATGACAGCGCGCTGTCGCCGAAGTTCAGTCTGAACTACAACTTTTATGAAAACAGCAATGCGTTTTTGGCCATCTCAAAAGTGTTCAGGCCGCCTTACGCCAATTGGGAAGGCGGCAACAAAGTGTATGCCGATCCCACCAGCGGTTGGCTCGACCCGGATGAGGGGATCCAATATGAAATCGGCGCGCAGTACGGCACGCAGCAATTCAATACCAGTCTTGCTTATTACTTTTACGATATGGACAGCTATATTGTAAAAGGTCCCGGATACGGCCCTACAGGCGTAAAGGACAACATCGAGGTCGACTTGCAGGGCATCGAGTTCACGGCCGATTATACGCCGCTTGCATGGCTTACCGCCTATTTCAATTACACATACCAGTGGCACGACATTATTGACAGAAAGACGCTGCCGGAAACCGACCGAATTGACCTGGACGAGCTTCCCGATCACAAATTCAACATTGGTTTGCGGATCAAGCCGTGGAACAACGGGCTGGTGTTGCTTGATGGCCGTTATGTCTCAGAGCGAACGACGGTCAACAACGAAAATATGGACGCCTTCTTCACCGCCAATATGGCCGTTCAGCATAAATTTTTCAACCACCTGACCGTAAAGGGGTACATCGCCAATCTGTTTGACGAAGAATACAAAGAGTCCTACGGCTACACCATGCCTGACCGGACCTATGGTGTCAGTGTTAAATATGATTTCTGAAAACCTGTTGGATAAAATGGAAGGAGCGCCAATGCAACAAATACCGGAACTTCTGGATGTAGAAATGGAAGATTTTTATCAATCCATCAACGGCGGAGAAAAACTGTTTCTGCTCAAAGCCGCACTTGATCACGAGGTATTCGAGTTTTGCGATAAACCGGCAACCGCCGAAGAATTTTCCTCGACACACGGCACCCACACCGGTTTGACGGAAAAATTTTTCAACGCCCTGGCCGCATCCGGATTGTTAATCAAAACTGATTCGACATTTCAAAACAGCCCCTTGGCTTCTGCCTGCTTTATTGAAGGCAAGCCTTTCTATCAGGGCAATCTGATCGGGTTGATGCTCAAAACCCGGATGGAACGCTGGGCCAACCTCGGGCGGTGTCTGAAAGAAGGCCCGCTGCAACCTAAAAATGACAGGCGCCAGGTTTTCGACGCCCGCTTCACCAGGGCCATGGCCGAGGGTGCCATGCGCGGCGGTTTGCACCGCACCGTTTCGACCGTGACGGCGCTGCCCGAATTTCAGACGGCAAAAAAGCTGGTGGATATTGGCGGCGGGCACGGTTTGTACGCCATCGCCTTTGCTCAGGCCAATCCGGCCCTTGAAAGCGTGGTGTTCGACCTGCCCCAGGTCGTTGAAGCCACAAACGATTACATTCAATCCTATGAGATGCAGGACCGGGTGAGGGCCGTGGCCGGTGATTATACGGCAGATAGTTGGGGCCAAGGCGTTGATATCGTCTTTGCATCGGATTGTATGTACCGTCCCCGGGCGGTGTTGGAACCGATCTTAAGCAAGATCAAGGATTCACTCAACCCGGGCGGGATGTTTATTTCCAAGCACTGGATGATGGATGATCAGCGGACCTCTCCGGACACCACGGTATATTTCGATCTGATGGTCTCTTTGATGGGCAATTTCTCCGGCCACATCTATACAAACGCGGAATGGCGTCAGGTACTGGACTCGGCCGGTTTTACCGTCGAGAGTGTCGATATCTCATCGCCGTCAAAACCGTCCATGATTTTCGTGGGCAGAAAAAAAGCGTAATTGTCTGCTGCGGGAAAACAAATGACAAAAGCAAATCCACCCTATTTATGTTTGGCGATCCGCATGTTTGCCGGGCTCATCCTCTGCCTGGCAACGCTGGCCTGTGAAGCCGAAAAGCCTACGGACAATGCGCCGGGAAACCGGGTCCGCATCACGGACTGCGCCGGCCGCAGCGTCGATATCCCGAGTCCGGTTGAAACCGTGGTGGATCTGGCCATCCTCGATGGGACGCGAACCATGGTCGAGCTTGGCGCAGCCTCCATGCTGATCGGGCTCAACCACCATACCAAGGAGTACATGTATGGAGAAATGGGCAAGAAAAGAGACTACTGGTTTGCGGCTCCCAAAGCCGCCCCAGCGTTAAAGGATTTGCCGGATGTGGGCTTGTACAATGAGCCTAATGCGGAACTGATCGGCGCACTCAAACCGGATATCATTCTTGGTTATGCGCCGGCCAGGGATATGGCCGATGCCCTGCAAGCCCAGACCGGTATTCCGGTGGTCTGCATCAACGCGTCCGGCTGCCTTGACTTCAGCATGCATCGGCTGATGGGACGCATTCTCGGCAAGGAACGCAGGGCAGAACAGTTGACCGCCTATGTTCAGGAAAAAATCGCATGGATCAAGGCTGAGATATCGCAAATACCGGAAGATGAAAGGGTAAAGGTCTTCTACTGGGGCTGGCCGCGCCTCGACGCCCCGCGGACCTTTGCGCCATACGATCCCATCGACTTTGCCGGCGGGATCAACGTGGCCATGGCGGCCGACATCAAGCCCTATGAGGCCTATGACGTGACCAAGGAGCAGATCGCTGTCTGGGATGCGGATGTCATCCTCATCCACGGCGGCAACCTTCATCCATCCATGACCATTGACGATGTGCTAAGCGACCCCGCACTCAAGACCGTTCGCGCGGTGAAAACCAGGCGGGTCTATTTTACCAAGGGATTCATGATCGGTTGGGATCCGGCCCTGGGTGTCTGTGAGGTCTTTTATATGGCCAAACTGTTCTACCCCGACCGGTTCAGTAAGCTCGATGTTGAAAGGCAGTGCAATGCCATATTGGAGAAATTTTACGGTACGGCCGGCCTTTACACCGAATTGCTGAAAAAAAGTTACCTTCACACCTGGAAATAGGACGATCGGGATGGATTGCAGCCAAGGCTATCTGCTCAAATACGCCAGGATAAACCGTGCCACCGGCTTGTCCAGGAACGGCAACGCTGAACTCGATGCGTATGTCAGGCATGCCCGCAGAAATACGCTGTGGATCGTCGCATTGCTGATATCGATCGTAATTCTCGGCACGATTGCCATTGTTCTCGGACCGCTGGACCTGTCCATCGCTGATGTTTATGCCACCATTTTACATCGATTTTTTCCCGGTCTTTTTTCTCCGCCCAGTGAACTGGCCGAGAGAACCATCTGGTATATCCGGCTTCCCCGGCTGATCATGGGAATCGCCGCCGGCTTCAGCCTTGCCGTTTCCGGTGCCGTGATGCAACCGGTCCTGCGCAACCCCCTGGCCAGCCCTTTCACCCTGGGAATATCGGCCGGCGCGGGATTTGGCGCCGCCATCGCCATCGTTTTTCAGAAAAGCCTGGGCGCAGGCACGTTTTTCGTGGTGGCCAATGCATTCGTATTCGCCCTTTTCACCGCCTTCGTTATCCTGGGGCTGGCCAGGTACAAAGGGGCCACCCCCGAAACCATGATCCTCACCGGCGTGGCCATCTCCTATCTGTTTCACGCCTGCACGACCCTGATGGAATATTTTGCCGACGCATGGGCCGTCAGGGAGGTGGTCTTCTGGCTGGTGGGAAGCCTGGCCAAGGCGACCTGGGGCAATCTTGGCTATATTCTTTTGGTGCTGGTCGGCTGCACCCCCATTCTCATCTACAAAGCCTGGGATCTGAATGTGATGAGTATCGGGGATGAGGCCGCCAAGAGCCTCGGAACCCGGGTGCAACGAACCCGGATGCTGCTCATGGTCGTGGCGTCGCTGGTCACAGCCACCACCATCTGTTTTACGGGCACCATCGGGTTTATCGGTTTGGTGGCGCCGCACATCACCCGCATGATCATCGGCGGCGACAATCGTTTCGTGGTGCCTGCCTCCGGTCTTTTGGGCGCCTTGCTGCTGGCCGGCGCCGACATCCTGGCCGTCAACATCATCTCACCCACGGTTATTCCCATTGGAGTCATGACCTCATTCATGGGGGTTCCGCTGTTCATTTACCTGATTATGAGAAGAAAGCGGGAGACGTGGCGATGAGGCTGACGGTAAACGATGTCATGTTCAGCTATAACAGTGCGCCAGTCCTGAATGACATCTCATTTGAACTGGCGCGTGGTGAGATTCTCTCCATCGTCGGGCCCAATGGAACGGGCAAGTCCACCCTGCTGCGCTGTATGGACGGCCTTATCCGTCCGAACAAAGGCAGCGTTTTCCTGGCCAGCGAGAATATCCGGAACATGGACCGGTCCCAAATCGCCCGCCATCTGGGGTATGTGCCGCAAACCTTCGATACGGTCTTTCCGCTAAAAGTGCTCGACATGGTCCTTCTGGGGCGCCATCCCCACATGATGTGGAAAAGAAGCCGCAGCGACCTTGAAAAAGCCTATGCCGCCTTGCAGCTCATGGGCATCGAGGATCTTGCCATGCGCAATTTCAACGAAATCAGCGGCGGCCAGCAGCAGAAGGTCATTATCGCCAGGGCCCTGGCCCAGGAAGCCCAGGTGTTGCTGCTGGACGAACCGACCAGCAATCTGGATATCATGCACCAGCTGGAGGTCATGGAACTGGTTAAACGCATGGTGTCCGCCATGGCCCTTTCCGTGGTTGTGTCGGTGCACGATCTCAACCTCGCGGCAAGATATTCCGATCGGGTACTCATGCTGCATCAGGGCCGGATCGTTGCCGCCGGCGATCCGTTAACCGTTTTTACCAGCGACAATATCGCCGCCGTCTACCATGTCAAAGCAACGGTCGACACCGTGGAAGGCCGGCCGCATATCATCCCGTTGAAACCCCTTCAACGCAACGAAAAGCAAAGGAGCGAGAACAACCAGTGAAAATGAACACCGACATCAAGGACGTGCTGGCAGACAGCATTATCTACCTGGCCACGGCATCCAAAACCGGCATCCCCAATGTGGTGCCCATCGGCGGCAAAAAAGTCATCGATGACCAGACCCTGCTCATTGTAGATGTGCTTTTGAACCGGACCAAAAAGAATATTATCGAAAATCCAACAGTAGCCATTATCGTCGAGGATTTGAAACGGGAAAAACCGTGTTCCTACCAGATCAAGGGAAAAGCCGAAATCCATACGAACGGGGACTATCTTCAACAAGCCATTTCCGTATCCGAAAATGCTTTTGCCAAACGCAAAAAAGCAGGGCACAGGACAAAATACAAAGTACGATCAGCGGTCCTGGTGACCGTTGAAGAAATATTCTCCAACATGCATGGCGGCAGGAAAGTCTCAGAGGAACACGCATGATTTTCAGAAAAAACACCTCGCAGTGGCTGACACTTCACTTCTTTCTGTTGCTGGCCTGCAGCCTCACCATGGGTTGTTCCCAGAAAGCGGAAAACCCCCAACCGCAACCGTCGCAACTGGTCATCGGCTCCCAGTTCGACATCGGCGGCAGTATCGATCCGAAGCAGGGACTCGGCGGCCCCTGCCTGGCAGCCAAACTGCTGATTTTCGAAACGCCGGTCTATTTTGACGAGAACTATAAAATGCAGCCGCTGCTGTTCACCGCCTGGACGCCCTCCGAGGATGCGAGAACATGGACCGTCCACCTGCGCGAGGATGTGCGCTTTTCCGACGGCACACCGTTTGCGGCGGATGCCCTTATGTTTTCCGTGCGCTATATGACGGGTCCTGGATTGCATCTGGCCGATATCCGTGAGATGGAGGCCATCAACGATCACACCGTGCGCCTGACGCTAAACGCCCCGGACGCCGTGTTCATCCATACCCTCTCTTCACTGCCCATCATCAGCCCGTCCAGCCTGGATCAGGGCGGGCACTTTGCCAAGCCGGTGGGAACCGGGCCGTTTACATTTGTCGAGTATACCCAGGGACAGCAACTGGTCTACCAGCGCAACGATGATTACTGGGGCACCAAGCCCGGTGTGGAAAAGGTGGTTTTCAAATTCATTCCGGACTTCAACACCCGTTCCATGGCCCTGGAATCAGGGGAAATCGACATCGCCGACTACCTGCCGGCTGAAATTCTCAAAAAGCTCGAGGATGATCCTGGCTTCACGGTGGCCCGTAAAATCCCCAGCCCCTGCCCCAACTGGATCGGGTTGAACACGACCCGGCCGCCCTTCGATGACGTTCGCGTGAGACGAGCCGTCAACTATGCCGTGGATGTCCAGGCCATTGTCGAACGGCTGATCAACGCCATTCTTCCGGGGCTGGCCGTTCCCGCCACCCGCGGCCCCCATTCCCAGCCCCTGTTCGCGGGCATCGTTGATCCGGATCTGACCTGGTACGGTTATGATCCGATGGCCGCCAAACAGCTCTTGGCTGAGGCCGGCTGGCAGGATGCAGACGGTGACGGCATCCTGGATAAAGACGGGGTCCCACTCAAGGTGGAACTGATCTCCTCCCTGCTCTACGCGGAAGGGACCGAGATCGCCGAGGCCGTGCAAAGCCAGCTCGCGGCCGTGGGCATGGATGTACAGGTGCGCGTGCTGGAATCCGGCGCCCGGTTTCAAGCTTACCGGGAGAAAAAATACGATATGATCGAGCTGGCCGGGATATGCCCCCACAACGATCCATCGCCGTGGTATGAGTACTATTTTCATTCCAAAAAGCAGCGCGCCTATTGCGTAATCGAAGACCCGGCCATCGATGCGGCGATCGACCGCCTGGCAGCCACCGTGGACGAAAACGATCGCACTCAGGTGCTTCGCCATCTTCAAACACTGCTGGAGGAAACCGCACCGGGCATTTTCCTGTATATCCAAAACGGCGCCCTGGCCTTTCGCAGCGACCTGAAAGGCTTTAAAACCTATTGCGGCATGTCCGGCGCGTTTTCGTATGCCCGGTTTGTGCACCCATAAGATGCCTGGACCGGACCGCTCATGGACGAGTATCTGTTAAAGCGCATGGTCTCCTCGGTCATCGCCATCACCGGCGTCAGCCTGCTGACCTTTTTTCTGCTGTTTGTGCTGCCCGGTGATCCGGCTGAGATGTTGGCGATTTCCAAATACGGTCCCCGGGACGCCACCCAGGCGGCCATCGATCACCTCATCCGCCAGGAAGGCCTGGATCAGCCCATTGTCATCCAGTACGCCCGCTGGCTTAAGGGTGTGGTCAGCGGCGACATGGGTACATCGCGCATATACGGTAAACCAGTGTGGCAGGAAATCAACGTCCGGCTGCCGGCCACGCTCTGTCTGGCCGGCACCGGTCTGGTGGTGTCCCTGTGCGCCGGCCTGCCGCTGGGCATTGTCGCCGCACTGCAGCGGGGCACGCGCTGGGACCATCTGGCCACCGGGACATCCCTGATCGGTGTGGCCATTCCCAACTTCTGGCTGGGCCTGATCCTGATTCTCGTGTTCGGCCTTTACTTGGGATGGCTGCCGACCTTCGGGTATGGCACCCTGCCCCATCTGGTCCTGCCCGCGGCCACCGTGGGCATATCCATGGCCGGCATCACGGCCCGCCTGACCCGCTCGGCCGTCATCGACGTCCTGGGCCAGGCCTACATCAAGACCGCCCGGGCCAAGGGATTGCCCGGCCGCGTCATTTTGAGCCGGCATGTAATCAAAAACGCGCTGATTCCCATTGTCACCATCGCCGGCATCCAACTGGGCCATCTGCTGGAGGGAACCGTGATTATCGAAATGGTATTCGCCTGGCCGGGCATCGGCCGTTTGCTGATCGAGGCCGTGCACAACCGCGATGTGCCGCAGATCCAGGGCTGCGTGCTTTACATCGCCATTGTCTTCTGCCTGGTCAACGTTTTGATCGACCTTTTATACACCCGGCTCGACCCGCGGGTAAGGCTCACTGACCGTGACTGATACGTTTTCACCCATCGGCCGTCTGGCAGACCACAGGCTTGCCCTGGCCGGTGGTATTCTCATCCTGATGGTCAGCCTGATGGCGGTGCTGGCGCCCCATGTGGCCCCCCATGATCCGCGGCAAACCGATCTGGAGCACAGCCTGACGGCGCCCAACCGCACTTTCCCCTTGGGCACCAACAAGCTGGGCCGCTGCGTTTTCTCCCAGATGATCTATGGTGCCAGAGTGACCCTGGGCGTGGGCATGGGCGTAGTGCTCGTCTCGGCCCTGGTGGGGATGATCCTGGGCGTTGTCTCCGGTTACTACGGCGGGATGGTCGACGAGGTGATCATGCGCTTGGTGGACGTCATGTTTGCCCTGCCCGGGATACTGCCGGCCTTGATCATCGCCGGCCTGCTGGGTCCCGGCATATTCAACCTGATGCTGGCGCTGACGGTCACCGCCTGGGCCGGCTACGCCCGGATCGTGCGCAGCAGTGTGCTGACGATCAAGCCCCTGCCCTTCGTGGAATCGGCAAAAGCCCTGGGGGCCTCGCATCTTTACATCATGCGGGTGCATATCATTCCCAACTGCCTGGCGCCGGTCATCGTCCTGGCGACATTCGGCGTGGCCCGGGCGATTCTGGCCGTGTCGGCCTTGAGTTTTCTGGGATTGGGATGCCAGACCCCCAATTTCGACTGGGGGGCAATGCTCAAGGAAAGCCTGCTTTACATGCGTACCGCCCCGCATCTTCTCGTGTATCCGGGCCTGGCCATCATGCTCCTGGTGCTGGCCTTTAATTTTCTCGGGGATGGATTGAGAGATCTCATGGACGTCCAAGCAAACAGAAAGCAAGAATACTAACCGTGGTATTGCTTGATATCCATCAGCTCTGTGTGCGCCTGGTCACCCGCGCCGGCATGGTCGAGGCCAACAGCAACATTAACTTACACATCCGTCAGGATGAGCGTGTGGGCCTGATCGGCGAAACCGGATGCGGGAAATCCATTCTCGGTCACGCCCTGGTGGGATTGCTTCCTGAAAACGCCGTGGCCACCGGGAAAATTATCTATAACGGCCGGAATCTGCTGACACAGCCCGAGGCGGTCCTGCAGAAGATCCGAGGTCGGGACATCGCCATGATCTTTCAGGATCCACGTTCCTCGCTCAACCCGGTGCTGACCGTCTACCAGCAACTGATGGAAATCTATCGCTACCGGCTGAGTGTTCCGCGCAAACAAATCCGGGCCAAAACCGTCCGCCTGTTAGAGCAGGTGGGCATCGATGCACAGCGCATGGACGACTATCCGCACCAGTTCAGCGGTGGCATGCTGCAACGGGTGATGATCGCCATGGCCATTGCCTTTCAGCCGCCAGTTCTGGTGGCCGACGAGATCACCAAGGGCCTGGACCGGCCGGTGAAGTGGAAAATCGTGGACCTGATCCGGGAAGTGACGGCAGACAGCAGCATGTTGCTGATCACCCATGATCTCACGGTGGCCAGGGCCCTTTGCGACCGCATCGCGGTGATGTACGCCGGTGAAATTGTGGAAATCAACCGCACCGAGAGCCTTTTCAACACCCCCGCCCATCCCTACACCCGGGGGCTGATCAGCGCCCTGCCTGCCTCGGGCCTGCATCCCATTGCCGGCCAGGCTCCCGGGCTGACCGGTCTGCCCCATGGATGCCGGTTTCATCCACGTTGCGCGGTCAGGGAGCGGATCTGCTCGCGGCGTCATCCCCAGCTGCGTCCGCTGGGCAATGATCATTACCTGAGGTGTAGTTGAATGGCGCTTTTAACGGTCGAGAATTTAACTAAATGCTTCACTTCCGGTTTTCTGCGAAAAAAGGGGCGCTGGGTGGTGCGGGAGGTGTCATTTACCATCGATGCAGGAGAAACCCTGGGACTGATCGGCGAGAGCGGCAGCGGCAAAACCACCCTGGCGCGCCTGGTCGCCGGGCTGATCAGACCCACCGCAGGCCGGATTGTCTTTGACGGGACGACCCTATCCAGCACGAAGGGCGGACGGATGCGCTCGATCAGAAAAGCGCTGCAGATCGTCTTTCAGAATCCCGAAACCGCGTTCAACCCGAAAATGAAACTGAAAGACAGCCTGGCCGAGCCGCTGCGCATTCACGAGAAGATGGCGAAAAAAGCGGTGGCCGGTAAAGTCATGGACATGGCCCGGGACCTGGCCCTGCCCGAAGAATTGCTTGACCGGTACCCCCATCAACTCAGCGGCGGGCAGATTCAGCGGGCCGTGCTGGCCCGCCTGCTATGCCTGAATCCCCGGCTGATCATCCTGGATGAACCCACATCCATGCTCGATGTGTCCTGCCAGGCCCAGATCCTGAGTCTTTTGAAGGAAATTCAGCAGGCATCAAAGATGGCGTATATATTTATTTCCCATGATCTGGAAGTGGTGGCGCACATGAGCGATGCCATGGGGGTGCTGCGTGGTGGCCGACTGGTCGAATACGGTCCCCGGCAGCAGGTGCTGGAGGCGCCGCGGCATCCCCATACCCGGTATCTGATACATGGAGAAAGAAAGGTTGATCGGGAGGATGGGGATCCGGTTGAAGTTCCTGGCCGCCGGCATTGAATGATGGAACAGTGTTAAGTGTTAAGTATCGTAGATCGGGTTGAGCCTAGCGATACCCGACAACCGATTGTTGGGTTTCGTGCCTCAACCCAACCTACAAGTGCATGGTAAATTTGCTATTAGCTATTAGCTGTTAGCATTAATTAAAGAGGATGTTGAACGGTTTTAGCTAAAAGCTAATGGCTAACTGCTAACCGCTTGTAACAACAAAGGAGATCACAAATGCCCGATTCTACCCATATTATCTCAAAACCCAACCACCGTGCCCTACCAGCACTACTTCTCACCCTTTTCATCCTGCTGACGGGCTGCGGGCAAAAGGACGCTGGCGAGAATGGGCCCGTGCATCTGGATTCGGTCATATTCACCCGTACCGGTGTCTATTTGCAGGGTGGCAGTCAGGCGGGCATCCAGGAAGTGAGCATCGAGCAGGACGGTCAGACGCTGGCCCATGCCGCCTATCCAGCCCCCCGTGAAACGGTACTGATGGATCTGGACTGGCAGCCGGGCACCCGCTACGAACTGAAAGCGGTGACAGAGGCCGGCCCCCTGACAACCGCGGTCTACGCCCCAGGCAAGCCCAGCGCCGTCAAACTGGCCGAAATCCTGTTGGAGGACCTGGACAAGGGCGAAATGGAGTATTTGTACTATGCCTGGCGGGGCGCACAGGTCCGTTTTTCTCCCGACGGTAATAGCATCGGGGTGGGCTCCAAAGGGGGATACGTCTACCTGATCAGCGTGCCGGAAAAAAGAATCATGTGGTCGCACAAAATCCCCGAGGGACGCGTCGCCAAGGTCGCCTTCACCGATGACGGCCGCCTGGTGGCCGCCGAGGAGAGCTGTGACGGCAATGTCTACTGCTTTGACGTGGCCACCGGCAAGGTACTCTGGACCTATTGCAGCGCCGATCACTTCAAGGGCCCCAAAACCGGCATCACCCAGCGGGGAATGTTTAAAAACTACCCCTTCATGGGCTGGGGGCTGTGCATGGACAAGCACAACAATCCCTATGTGATGGTCCGCCAGACTTACGAAAAAACGGTCAACGGCCGGCAGCAATCCATCACCACCTCCCTGGTGAGCAAACTGGACACTGCCACCGGCAAACCCGTCTGGACCTTTCCCATCAACGGCTCGGCCTGGGGGCTGACCCTCTCCGAGGACGGCCGGACCATCTTCCCGGCCATCGGCTGGGCCAAAACAGCGCAATTGTCGGTGCTGGACACCGCCACGGGCAAGCCCTTGTGGCAGCATACCTTTACCAGCCCGCAAGGTCAGGAATCCCGCTGGGGCACGGGATTCGAAGGTGATATTTCTCCTGATGGCCACTACCTGGTCATCAATCAAATTTCCCCGAATGTCACCCATGTCTTCAACAATGCCAAGTCCATCGAAACCGGCCAGGCCGAACTGCTGTGGCAAAAACAGTTTTTCAAACCCCTGGATGTGGGCGGCGTGCCCATCGACACCCACAGCATCCATCTCAACCTGACCCAATCGGAAATCATCTTCTCCACCTACAGCGCACGGACAATGAGCAGAAGCGCCAATCAATCGGCATCACCGGCCCAGCATCCGGATGCCGACACTTTGTTTGTCTACGACTATGAGGGCCGGTTGAAGTGGAAATGGAAAATGGGCGACGGTACCTGGAACAGTGAGAGCGCACTGGCGGCGGGTGACAGCTGTCTGGTGATTCCCCTTGGCATCGTTCCCGCCAACACCCTCTCCAACCCCGAGGATATGGGGGCCTATGTGTTCAACCTCAAGGCCTCCGGCGGGGCCACGGCCAAGTTGAACTGGTTCTATCACACCAGCGGCTTTGCCTATAAATCCGACATCAGCCCTGACGGCCGGCACATCGTGGTGCTCGAAGGCCCCTATGATATCGATCCGGACCCCGAGCGTGAAAACATCGTAGGCCGGCACCGGTTGCTCATTCTGTCATGATGAAACGGCCGGTGATGATAATTGCAATCCTCGTGTGCGGGGTGGGGTTAGCGTTGGCCGACGGGGATTCAGTCCTGGAAGAAGCCGGCGCTGTCGGCCAGATCATTCTCCAGGTTCCCTATGGGATGAAAAACAGCGACACGGCGCAAAGCACCGGGCTGGCCGTTCGAGACAGCGTGATCAGTGCGCTGGCAACGGTCGAGAGTTACCATCAAACGCCGCTGGATGTGGATTTTACCGTCGAGCTGCCCGCGGCCTTTTCTCTGGCGGGCCAGGTGGAGGGAGCCGAGGTGCACGAGATACAGGGCAAAGTTGTCGTGCATGCGCGGTTCCGCCTGGTAACGGAGTTTGACGATTGGCACCGGCTGTTTAAACTCACCATCCCCACCGACGCCGCTCCCGGGCATTACACGATCAAGGCCCGGGCCCGCCTGATCGATGCCGGCCCGGACCAGACACCGCGTGGGGTCATCCGGCAGGCGGCGGAGATCCGGGTTGCCAGTCAGGAACAGGTGCAGCGGCTGCTCACGGTCTCATCAATCCGCATCCCGGCAGATTTGAAAGGCCAGGTGGACGACAAGAATGAGCAAAACTGCCTGGTGCTGCGCTCCGGGCTGGGGGTGCTGGGCAAACTGATCGGTGCCGGAGAAGACGATGATATCCGGCCGGCATCCTTTGTGGCCATCGGTCTGGTCAATGGTGCCGACGAGGATGCCGCCGTTTTGGTCGACTGGCAGGTTCTCGATGCCGCCACTGGCAAGGAGGCGGAGGGGTTTCGGATTTCCCGGGATTTTCTCGAGTTTCACGGCGGCGGCGATGACCGGATCTACGCGCGGGTTCAGATCCCGGCCAAGGGGCAAGCCGATGTCACCCTGCCTGTATTTGCCGATCGCGGCAAGGTGCTGGCCGGGCATTATCTCGGCCGGGTAAGCATGAACCTGTTCGGCAGCAACACCCGCGTAGTATCGCGAGAATTCGATCTGAATGTGAGAAAGATGAGCTGGTCTTCCATCGCCACCACCTTGTATGCCATGGGCGTCGCGCTGGTCATGGGCATTTTTCTGGTGGCGGGTCATCCCAAGCTGCTCGGCCGTTTTAAAACCCGGTGGCTGATCCTGATCGCCCTGTTCGGATCGGCCAAGTTCCTGGTTGCCCTGGTCCCGCGCATTTTTCTCAACGAGGTGTTCAACGGACTGCTGGGCCCCTTTTCCGCCTTTGCCACAGGGTTGATCCGGGAAGGCATCACCAGCCTGTTTGTCATGTCCCTGGTGGTGCTGGTGCCCCTGCCGGGGGTGGTAACCCTTTCCATGCTGATGTCGATGATCCTGACCTGCCTGATGGGCAGCCTGAGTCCGGTGTTCATCCTTTTTATGGTGGTGGCCATGTCCACCACGGAAATCGCCCTTTATCTCACCGGCTTTACGCGTGGCAGCAGCCCGGGATTTACCGCCACCAAAAAGGCCCTGGTGTTGGCCGCCATCGGCATGGGGGCGGCCAGCGCTTTTGCCATGTTCGTGGATTACCATCTTTATATGCTGCTATACCGGCTTTACTACGCCGACTGGTTTATCGGGGCCAATATCGTGATCGTCGGTTTTCTCTACTCGGCAATTTTCGCCCCAGCCGGCGTGATCCTGGGCAACAAATTACAGAAAGTGGCCATGGAATGATTGACGTCGATATTGTTTCCTTCACCTACCCCGGCCGATCCAAGGCCGCACTCAAAGATATCCGTTTCAGGATCACTCCGGGGGAATGCGTGCTGATTGCCGGGCCGACGGGCTGTGGCAAGAGCACGCTGCTCAAGTGCCTGAACGGAATCATCCCCCATGCATCGGAAGGCAGGTTGGTTGGCACGGTTCACGTGAACGGCTGCGACACTCAAACGGTGCCTCTGCCCAGAATGGCCGGCAGGGTGGGCATGGTCCAGCAGAATCCTGATGATCAGATTTTCTCGCTGATGGTTGAGGATGAGGTCGGGTTCGGACCGGAGAACCTCTGCCTGCCGGTGGCGGAAATCGACCGGCGCATTGACACGGCCCTTTCGCAGGTGGGTATGCAGCCATTTCGCAAGCATCGTGTAAACGCGCTGTCCGGCGGACAGCGGCAACGGATCGTGATCGCCTCCATTCTGGCCATGCAACCCGCGGTGCTGCTGCTGGACGAGCCGGCAAGCCAGCTGGACCCCAAGGGGGCACGGGAGATTCTCTCCGTCCTGGCCAGGCTCGGCGCCGAATCCAAACGGGTCATGGTCCTGGTCGAACACCGTATTCATGAAGTCGCCCATCTGGCAAACCGCTTCATTATCATGGACCAGGGACGCATCATTTTGGATGCGGATCGGCAGACCGTGTTTCAAAAGCATATCGATCTGTTCCACCACCTTGGCCTGCGGCTGCCGGAAACCGTTGAGCTTTTTCATCGCCTCGACCTGGACGCCCAACCGCTGACCACCGACGATGCCCTGACGGCGTTGAGAAAAAACCTGAAGCGCAAAGATGAGCCAAACTGCGCGGCTCCAGGTCGTGCCGCCCCGGATATGAAGACCGGCGACCGGCCGCCGGCCATCACCATTGACGATCTCTGGTTCGCCTACGAGGGGCAGGACTGGACGCTCAAAGGGGTGAGCCTGGGTATTGCACAGGGAGAAATCGTGGCCCTTTTGGGCAACAACGGTTCCGGCAAGTCGACCCTGCTGCTTCAGATGTGCGGAATCCTCAAACCAGCCCGAGGAGCGGTGTCGATCTTCGGTGGATGCATAACGCACAAGAAACCGGAATCCCTGGTGGGAGACGTCGCAGTGGTATTCCAGGACCCAGGGCTGATGCTTTGCTGCGATACGGTCGAAAAAGAAACAGCTTTCGGCCCCGGTAACCTCAACGTGGCGCCGGCTGAGATCGACAGGCGGGTCCGGGAGACATTGACGGTGATGACCTTATCGGACATGGCCGCAAAGGCCCCGCAGTCCCTCAGCGGCGGTCAGCGACTGCGCGCCGCGGTAGCCTCGGTGCTGTCCATGCAGCCGCGTATCGTGCTGCTTGACGAGCCCACCAGCGGCCAGGACCGACGAAATATCAAACACTTCATGGGGCACCTGAAAACCCTGTCTCGAGAGGGAATCACATCGGTGTTCATTACCCACGACATGGAAACCGCCCTGGAATTCGCCCATCGCATCATCATCCTGGACCACGGAACCATCCTGGCCGACGGCAAACCGGCCGGCATTTTCGCGGATGTGGATACCATTGCCAAAACAGCGCTAAAACCGCCGCAAACCATGGCCCTTTGCGCCGGCCTTGGATTGCGTCCATCGTTTTGCGTGGCGGAACTGGCAGACAGAATCAAACGCGGAGACGGTCCATGGTTGATGTAAAACGCTTTTTGGAACCGACTTTAAAAAACACCCTTGTCCACCGCATCGATCCGCGGGCGAAACTGATCGTCCTGATCATGGTTTCGATTGTCTCGATCACCATCGATAACCCGGTATCGTTGGTTGCCATTTTTGCCCTCTCACTGATCGGCTATCCGCTGGCCCGGATACCAGGAAAAAACATCAAACTATTGGTGATTCTGCTCGCCCTGTTGATCTGGGGTACCATCTACTCCCAGGCGCTGTTCTACCAGCTTCATCCGCGCACGATCCTTTTCACCATCCTGGATGAGAATGCGTTTGGTTTCAAGTGGGAGGGACTGCACGTGTTTGCCGAGGGTATCGAGTATGGCGCCGTCCAGTCCATGCGCCTTTCGACCACCACGGCCCTGGCTCTTCTGGTTTACTGGACAACCGATCCAAGCGCCATGCTCTCGGCTCTGATCGCTCTGAAAGTCCCCTATGGCCTGGCCTTCATGGTCATCACCGCCCTTCGTTTCGTGCCCCTTTTGATTGGCGAAGCCATTACGGTGTTCAGGGCACAGCGGCTGAAAGGATATGCGCCATTCAAACCCACCAACACCTTTCGGACGATTTTTCTGGCACTGGTGCCGATTCTGGCCAACTGTATCCGCCGGGCCGCCAAACTGGCCGTCTCGGTCGAGGGCCGGTCCTTTCAGCCCCACGGCCCGCGAACAAGTTTCAAGGGTAATCGGCTTAAATTCAAACCGCTGGACAAACTGCTGATCATTTGCAGTCTTCTGGCTCTGCCGGTCTTGCTGGGTAAGCTGGCTTATTGGCTGTACACCAACAATATTCTTTATTTTTCTGAGCTTCGGTGGGTTTATGAAATCGCGGAGAAATATATATAGTGCCCATCCAGAAATGGCCAATTTACCCGATATCGGCGTTGCGCGAAAAATTTTATCCTCGGAATATCAACTATATGCCTGTGGTAAAATTTTTCGGGCGCCTTGATCTCGACCAAATTTTCCTATTTCTGGACGGACACTATCTAAGTATTTGGGAGTTTTACACAAATGAAAAATAAATGCCTTATTGGACTGCTGATTATAGTACTAATCGGAATCGGAACAGGCGCGGTTTTTCTTAAACGCCAACCGCCGCTTTTATACGAAACGTTCCAATCCGATTCGTGCTGGGAAAAACACTGCACGAGAACCGATATTAACGGCAATCCCGTGATGCCTGACCTGTCCGGGCCGGACAAGCATTCCTGTCTGAAATCAAATGACGGCATGCTACATTTAAATACCGGCGCTCCTGATCATACCGGTGGTGGAGAATGGTGCATGGCCGCCCAAATCGATGTGGGCAAAGACACAACCATCGAGTGGCAATGGGCGGCCCGCGACGCAGGTGATCATCAACTCTGGATACGGCTGCGCTTTAACAACCACCGCTCGATCTTCTACCAGGCAAGCGACACCAAGCCGCCGGGCACTTACCGCAGCGGGCAATGGGCACCCCATGACGGAGAGACCTTCAGGGACCGGGATGGCCGGATGCGCTTTCTCCCGTCGGCATCCATGATGGTCTGCCCGCCGGGGCCGGCCTGGACCGTGCTGAGAAGAAACATAGCGGACGATTATTTGCGATGCTATGGGGATCTGCCGGATCGCCTTGCCATCAGCGACATCACCATTGGCATGGTGGATGACAGTCACCAACGCATTAATGAGTTAGGTGTTGAGTATGTCAAGGTTGAGGCGTAGCGCCTGTTTGAGAAGATGGATCATTGCATTGTGGGTCGGTCATTTTTGCGCCTTCGCGGGGGAGCCCGCGCCCTTGCAAGCCACGACCTCAGATAGTTTAAAATTTACCGATACCACAAAGCGGACCATTGCCATCCAGATGCCAGTGAACCGCGTGGTAACCATCAATACCGCCTCGGCGATTATCATGCGCGCCCTGGGCGTGGACATGGATCAGACCGTGGTCGGGGTAACCGCCTACATCACTCAGAACCCAAAGTTCTGGCCCGTCCTTGCCGATAAACCCGCCTTCAAATTTACTCATCTGAATTATGAGCGGCTGGCCGAACTCAAACCTCAATTGATCATCCTTTACAAAAATTCTCATCGCACCACCGATGAAAATAAGCTGGCTGCCCTGGGAATAAAGTGGCTCTATCTGGACTGCAATGACCCGCGCACCATTGATCAGGACATCCGGACCCTGGGCCGCCTGTTTGGCAAGGAAAAAGAGGCCCGGGCGCTGATCGCCTGGCGCGGCCGCTATGCCCGCCTGATCAACGAACGTGTTGGTCCTATTCCCACAGAAAAGAAAAAGCGCACCTACTTTTACACGTTTGTACAGACCAATCTGGATAAAAGAATTTATTCCACAAAAAATCAACGATCGAGCTGTCACCCGCTGGTCCAGAATGCCGGCGGCATCAACATTGCCGGCACCCTGCCCCAGGAAAACCTGCAGGTCAGTAGTGAATGGCTGATGGAGCAAAATCCGGAGGCCATCGTCGGTGGGGTGATCGCCAAAACGGTTTGCGGATACAATGCCGATGAGAATGCGGCCATGTATAATCTCAAGGCCATGCATAGGCAATTAACCGCTGATCCAATCCTCAAGGAAACCGATGCGGTAAAAGACAGCCGGGTACTGCTCATGGCCCAGGACTTGAAGGAAGGGCCGGCAACTGTTGTGGGAACGCTGACCATCGCCAAGTTCCTCTACCCGGAGCGTTTTGCCGACATCGACCCGGATGCCGTATTGCACGAGTACCATGAAAAATGGTGCGGCCTTGCCCATCGGGGGGTGTTTGTCTATCCGCCCTACCCGGAAACGCCTGTCGAGGAAAAGGCAAAAACGCCGGTGCCATCGGTATCCATCGTGGATTCAGCCGGGCGCCGCGTCACCATCCCCCAGCCCCTTGAGCGTATCGCCGGGCTGCAGTCCAGCGGCTGCCGCGAATTCAGCCTCCTGCAGATCGAAGACCGCGTGGTCGGTGTCACCGAATACCTGCAAGGCGATCCTGGCATGCTTCCTCGCCTTGTGGGCAAACCCAACATCGGCTCGGTGTATACGCCCAACTATGAAATCATCGCCCAGGCGGGTCCCCAGGTGGTGTTTATGGGTACGGCAGCGGTCAACCTTCAGCCGGCCATCGATAAATTGACGCCCATGGGGATCAAGGTAGTAGCCATGGACTTCCAACCTATCCGGGGAGATGATGCCTATGCTCGGGAAGCCCATTATGATAAGGAGCTACTTCTTTTGGGTCGCATCACCGGGAAAGAAACGCGCGCCCGGGCGTTTGTGCAATGGAAAAGCGATCTTCTGGAAATGATCCGCCGGCGAACGGCCAGCATCGAGAAAAAACAGGTACTGGGTCTCAACAGCGTCAGCAAGCTTTTAGGCGGAAACACGTTCACCATCTGGGCCGGCAAACGCATCATCGAGCTGGCCGGCGGCATCGATCCGTCGGCCGGTCTGTCCGCCCAGGAGGTCAGCGGCGAGTGGGTGCTGCAGAAAAATCCGGAGGTAATCATTGTTTCCAGTTATTGGCTGACGGAAGGGTTGGGGTACGGCGCCGCCGATACCAAGCGGGCGGCGGAAGTCCACGAGAAAGTGTGCCGCCATCCGGTAATCGGCCGGACCTGGGCCGGACATTCCGGCAATGTGTTTTTGTTCAGCTATTATGGTGTGGCATCGGGCGGTCAGACCGCCCTGGGCGCCTTGTATCTGGCCAAACGCCTCTATCCGGATCGATTTTCGGATGTAGAGCCGGAAACGTTTCACAGAGACTATTTCGAGGAATGGTTTGACGTTGAGTATAGAGGTGTCTGGTTCTATCCGTAATAGGGGCATGACAGGGTCAGATTTGCATATTTTTAGTGTAGGGGCGAAAAATTTTTCGCCCTTACGATGAGCTGCACTGGATAAAGAGTATGAGAATTCATTATTCAATTCATCTAAAACTCTTGCTCGCATTGCTGGTCGTCATTACATCACTCAGCCCGGTAAAATCCGCGGCGCTGACCATCGAAGATGAAATGGGCCGAAAGGTCCATATCAAGCCCGCGCTGCAACGGATCGTCGTCTTGACCAGCTATCCGGCGGAGATCATCTGCGCACTGGGATGCGGTGAAAATATCGTGGGCGTGTGCAAGCCCAAGCGGCATTTTCTGCCTGAAATTCAAGGCAAGCCATCGGTCGGCAACAGCGCCGTGACACCTAATCTTGAAAAAATCGTCGAGCTTGCCCCGGATCTGGTGGTCGCTTACCAGTGGACCCATAAGGATATCGTCCGCCAATTGGAGGTCCTTGATATTCCGGTCATCTGCTCAGGCACCTGGACCTTGAAGCAAATTGACCGCTTTATCAAACAAATGGGCCGGATTCTGGGCAAGCCGCAACGCGCCGAAGAATTACGATGTTTTTTCACGGACACCACCCGTCTGATTCATGGGCGCACCCAAAGGCTGGCAGTCTCACAAAAACCCAGGGTGTTTCTCGAAGGCACCACACCGTATCAGACAAGTGCCGTGGGTCAAAATGCCATGCAAACGCCTTGGGGCACCTTCATGTTTGAAAGCCCCATGCAACAGCAATTGGAAATTGCCGGTGGTATCAATTGTGTCGGCTCACAACCGGCAAAAGCCCCTACAATGAGCCCGGAGTGGGTGATCGAGAACAATCCTGATGCCTTTATCAAGATCGCTGTGGTCGAGATAGACGGAGCCGTGGTCTCGGCGGAATTCATGCATCAGCAGAGAAATGCATTTCTGGCCAGGCCCGAACTGAGCCGTTTAAAAGCCACGCAAAGAAAAAGCGTATTTGTCATCCATCCAAGGCTATGCGCCGGCCCCATGCAGGTCATTGGTGGCTGCTATTATGCCAAGTGGCTGCATCCTGAACTGTTTTCGGATTTATCTCCAATGCGGGTTCATCAAAAAATGCTATCCCAATTTTGGGGAATTGACTATGCCGGGGCTTGGGGAGCACCCCTCTTTTGAATAGACCGCAATGTTGCATACTGAACTGATATTTCATGTAGAAGGCTGTGAACGAACAATGATCCATCGACTTTTTTCTTTCTTGTGTGTGGCCATGCTGTGGATGGCCTTGATTTATCTTTTCCCCCCTGCGGCTGCCGTTCTGGCTCAGAAGGACGACGGCCGCATCACCATCACGGCCGAGGATATCACCCAGATGCGTGCAGTACGCATGGCCGATGTGCTCAATCAGGTGCCGGGACTCAAAGCCGGGGATTCCTCCGTCGCCATTCACGGCAATTACAAGGTCAAGGTGTTTATGGACGGCCGTCCCATCAACGACCCCACCTCGGCCCTGGGCGGGGTGAAATGGGATCTGGTATCCCTGGAAAATGTTGAGACGATAGAGATTCTCAAAGGCAAAGGCGGTCTGAAATACGGTGATGACGCCAGTGGCGGGGTAATTTTGATCTCGACCAAGAAAATCCGCCGGCTTAGCGGAAACGTCAAGGCTTATGGGGGCAATCATGAAACCCAAAGTTATTCCGGTAACTGCCGATTTCTCAAAGGCTCGTTGGGCGGTGCGGTGTCAGGCGCCCTGGACAGCACCAACGGCTACCAGGTCAACAACGACAAGGAAAAATGGCGAGCCGGCACCAAGCTCGAATACGCGATTGATGATCGTTTCAACGCGGCCTTGTCGGCAGACTATATTGAAGAAGAAAAGGGAAACGCCGGGACCAAAGATTACCCGACCCCCTATTCGCGGCTCGAATCGAACATGCAATCGTATTCCTTACGGGTCAATGGGAAGTCGCTGAGCATGAATTCCTACTTCAACAGTGGATGGAAGCATAACACGGATGAAAGCAAGTCCCTGGATCAGGAGCTACGCGTCAAAGAGGCCGGCCAGGATATCGGAGCGACCTTTTCCACCGGCAAGTGGGGCAGTCTGAACTGCGGCGCCGCCTTTGAATGGGGCCAGGCCAGCGGCACGACCATGGACGATGACCAGGAGGAGACCGGGCTCTCTTTCTTCGGGTCCGAGTCCATCCAGGTGCCGAAACTGCCACTGACCGTCACCATCGGCTTGCGGGGCAATTTCTACTCGGCCTTTGACGACAGCATCAACCCCGAAATCAAGGCCACCTGGCAAGAAAAGAAGTGGAACATCGGCTTTGCCTACAACCGCTCCAATAACACCCCGTCCTTTCATCAGCGCTACAACCGAACCAGTTCCAAGCTCCCCAATCCGGACCTGACCATTGAAATCGCAGACAACTACAGCCTCTGTGCGTTTCGTCAGCTTGGCGCATCCCTTTCCGTGAACATGACCCTTTTCTATAACCAGTTGACCGATCGTATTACCTACATTCGCAATGATGAGGGAATCGGACGCTATGAGAATGTGGGTGAGGTGACCTATAAGGGCGGTGACGTCTCACTGGGCTGGACCATCAGCAGCCAGTTCAAGCTGAAAACATTCTACACCTATCTGGAGGCCCGCGATGAAACCACCGATTTGTGGCTGACATCCAAACCCAGGCACAAGGCGGGTGCCGAACTGTATTGCACGCCGATCGACAAACTGAGCCTGGTGGCCAGCGTCGACTACACCTCGGCAGTCTATATCAGCAAAGACAATTCCAAACAAACGCCGGAATACACCTTGCTCGACCTGCGCGGTGAGTATCGCTTCAGGCAGTTCTCTTTCTTTGCCGAGATCCAAAACCTGGCTGACGCAAACTACTGTTATGTGGATAACCTTGTTGGGCCGCCCAGGACGTGGATAGCCGGGGTGAATTGGACTTTTTAAAGAAAATCCCGGCTAAGGCCCGCTAACGGCGTTGGTAAACGACTCAAAATGCTCACATATTTCCATATATGCTCCGCTTTCGAGTCGTTTTCCGCCTTGTTATCGAACCTTATCCAGAATTTTCAAACAAGCTTTTGATTGTAATCAAGCGAGGGGAACGGTCACACCATGGCCCTATTGAATAAAGAGGAATTGACAATACACTCGAAAACCTCACACCTGTTGCACCAGGTGTCGGCGCCATGCGGGATTTTGTCGTGGAAGGGAAAGCTATAGTGTTTAAGATAATGTTTTTGGCAATGCCAGAGGGAGAAAGCCGTATTATGATACTGCGACGACCGATAACGCAGCCCAAAAACATTATCTTAAATGCTATAACATCGCCTCTGCAATGGTTGTCGACTATCTTTATGATGATGGTCCTGATGATCTGTCCGCCGGCCCTGGCCAAGGGCACGGTAGCGGTGGAGATCACCAATGCCCAGGACCAATCGATACGGATAAAAACACCGGTGCGACGAATGGCGGTGCTGCCCTCGGACACCCTGGAGGTGGTTCGCATCCTGGACGCTGCGGATCGGGTGGTCGGCGTGAACAACACCATTGCTATGAAACCAAGCTTCTGGCCGGATTTGAAAACACGGGAACGCATCGGCCAGCCGTTTGTGCCTAATTATGAGCAGATCGTATCCCTGTGGCCCGATCTGGTGCTGGCCTATGGGTGGCGGCCCGGCAAGGAACTGGAAGAAAAGTTGCTGCCTCTGGGCATCCAGGTCCTGCGCCTTGATTTTTTTAGACCGTCCACCCTGATAAGAGAAATTCAGGATTTGGGACGTCTGCTGGGCAAATCCACCCGGGCCGAGGCATACGCATCCTGGCATGACGACCTTGTCACAATGCTGAAAAAAAGGCTGCGCAATCAGCAGCGCCGGCCCACGGTCTATATGGAGGCCTATGCCGACTACCATGCCAGCGGCCCCGGTTCCGGCGGCTATGAAATGGGTCTTCTGGCCGGTGGAAATCTGATTGCATCGGATTTTGAGATTACCAACCCGCAAATCAGTACCGAGTTTATCGTGAGCAAAAATCCCGATGTCATCGTCAAGATGGTTTCCCATTCCAATGCCTACGACAACGACGTGCCCTGCATGCTGGAAGATGTACGCAACAACCTGATGCAGCGCCCCGGCTGGTCATACACCTCCGCCGTCAAAACCGGCCGCGTGTACGCGATCTCATCGGATGTCGGCCCGGGGCCCAGAGGCATCGTGGGCGTGCTTTACCTGGCGCGTTGCTTTTATCCGGATGCCTTCACAGATATCGATATTCGTAAAATTCACCAGCAATACCTGGAGCGATTCCAGGGAATACCTTACAAGGGGGCTTATGTTTTCCCGGAAAATTGGCACTTAAAAATACAGGATAAAAACGCCTAAGCGGAACTAAAGTTGATGAACTCACAAAAAAGTCATTCGCCCGACGGTTTCGTAAAAAGTTCGAGATCAAGGCTTGCGAATCCCGAGGAATGAGGTGTACTTACCGTACTCCGCAGTGACGAGGGATGAAGCGTAACGCCGATATCGGACTTTTTACGGAACCGTCAAAGTTGAGCGGAAAGATGAGCAGACATGATAAAGCAGATCCTGGCAGTCACAGCAGTCATGGCCGGCGTATTGCTTTTTTGGGGCAGCTT
The DNA here is from genome assembly GCF_048565275.1 of Desulfosarcina variabilis str. Montpellier. Classification (NCBI taxonomy): domain Bacteria; kingdom Pseudomonadati; phylum Thermodesulfobacteriota; class Desulfobacteria; order Desulfobacterales; family Desulfosarcinaceae; genus Desulfosarcina; species Desulfosarcina variabilis. Next base: position 7,432,032 of record NZ_CP159846.1, read on the forward strand.
TTCAGGAATACGCGCCGAAGAAAACCAAAGTGCCAATGTCCTCATTCTGAAAAAAGCCGATATCCTGGCTTATGATGCGACCACGATCATCGAACTGATCAATATGCTCCCGGGAATCAACACCACGGATAGCGGTACCTTGAGCATTGGCGGGTTTTCGGCCAGCGACATCATTGTCACCCTGGATGGCCGCCCCATTAATGATCAGACCATCACGGCCAAGTATATCAACTGGGGCGAGGTGGATTACAGCACCGTTTCCCGGATTGAAATCCATAAAATTTCCAGCCGCTGCTCTGGCGGAGAAATCAAAATTTTTACTCAACGAAAAGGCGATACTTTCGGCGGCCGGATCAAGGCCTGGCAAGGGGTACGGGATCACCAGGGGATCGATGGCTCCATCAATCAAGGCATGGGCGATTATTTCGTCAGTGCCGCCCATAGCTGGTCCACCGAAGGGGAGCACCATCACAACAACAATGATGAAGAGCACACTGCCAGTTCACTCAAGATGGCGATGAAAAAAGCGTTCGCTTTGAGCGGTTCATTCGCCTTTTCCCGGGATGAAGGCGGAAGCGCCATTTACAGCTATGACACGCCCGAAAAATCCCGGCCGGCGGATTGTGACGACTATTATCCCGATCCGACCAAGGCACGCTACCAAAAGAAACGCGAATCCTATGGCGGGGTGATCAATTTCGAAAATGGGAATTTTTTCAGCGAACTTTTCATGAATAACCATCTCAAGGAAAACCACGCCACGGGCGTTAAAAAGGATGCAAACGGCAACGTGATCTATGAAACAGATGAGCAGGGCAATGTCAGTACAATCCCTTTTTTAGGGGGCAATGAAGCGGAGGTAATGGAGTATGGCGCAAAATTCGGTATTTCAAAGAAGGTTTACGAATATGGCCTGCGCTCGATCATCACCAAAGCGGATTTTTCCAAGACCAGCACCCAAGGGGAAGCCACCACGGGTGATGCCGACGAATATCTGCTGGACCTATACGGATCAACCCATTGGAAGGGATTTGCCGTTTCAGCCAACCTGTTTTATCACGACGACTATGGTCTGGATGCATTTCCCAAGCTCGCCTATTCGTATCAGTTCAAGCCCTATTACCTGGATATTTCCCTGACCGCCACAAAAAAATATCCTAGCTTTTTCCAGAAATACTTTTCCACGAGTTCCGCCCGTGCCAATCCGGAGCTGGATCCGCAAACCAATGTTTGCCTGACCTTTAAAATCGGCGGAGAGCATCAAATCGGCAATAGCCGCATCGGTTGGCAACTGGCCCCTTTTTTCAACAAGGCCTATGACCGGTTTTACACCCATACCTATTTCCAGGTGGATGAAAACGGTGATCCGGTCGTCGATCCCGAAACCGGCAAAAACAAGGTGGATTATAAAGAATACGAGAACCTGGATGAATCCTACTGGACCGGCGGGGACGTAATCCTCACCTATGACTATGATGGGTGGGCGGGCGTGGATCTGAGATTCACCTATGAATATACACGCGATGAAGTGCACAACAGTTCTTTTTCCTACACCGCACCGTATAAGTTCAAGGGACGGCTCTACCTGAAGCCACTGAAAAACCTTAACCTGCAGCTATGGTCCACCTACTACTCCAACCGGTATGCCGACCAGGAGGAAACCTATAAAATGTTGTGGTATTACTACCTCGATTTCAAGGCGACCTATAAAGCCATGGAAAAGGTTGACCTGTTTTTTGAAGTCAAGAACCTGACCGATTTCGATTATTATGTCTACCGGGGATATCCGGGCAATTGCCGGCGGTGGTGGGTAGGTTTAGAAATTGGATTTTAAACTAAAGGAGTTTAAATGACGGACTTTACTGATATCGAGGTGAGAATCCTCAACCATATTCAGCATTCATTCCCATTGGTCAGACGGCCATTCAGCGCCATTGGAAGCTGCCTTGATCTGCCTGAATCCAAAGTCATGGCAACAATCAGAGGTCTGAAAAATCGCGGGATCATCCGCAATATCGCGGCGATCTTCAATCCACGGCGCCTGGGATATGCCATGGGCCTGGTTGGCATGGCCATCGCGGACAGTCAGGTTGACCAGGCCGCATCGATTATTAATGACCATCCGGGGGTCAGTCATAACTATCTCAGGGATCACCACTTCAATATCTGGTTCACCCTGGCCGAAGAAAGCAAGGATCGGTTCAGCGAGTCGGTTGATGCGCTGACTCGTGCGGTAGGTGCAAGCGACACGCTGATATTGAAGACCGAAAAGGTCTTTAAGATTGGGGTAAAGCTTGATGTGGGAGAACAAACCGCAAAGAACGAAGAAAAATTGGAAACGGCGTCCTTGTCTGCCCATGACAACGGGAAGCCGACCGGGGACGAAAAAGAAGGAATTGTTCTTCTGCAAAAAGATCTGCCTGTGGTGGAAAAGCCGTTTTCAGCCCTGGTTGTTCAGCACAACGGTCTGATAAGTGAAGACCAGCTGCTAAAAATGGCCGCATCCCTGCAGAAAAAGGGATTCATGAGAAGATATGCGGCAGTGCTGAGGCACATGAAAGCCGGTTTCACCCATAACGCCATGACGGTCTGGAAACCACAGGGACACGGCATGTCCGTGCTGGATGCCTTCCTCCGGGAAGATGCCGTGAGCCATCTGTATAATCGAACCATTTATCCCGGCAAATGGGAATACCCTTTGTTTGCCATGATCCATGCCAAAAGCGATAAAACGCTTGCGGACATTGTTCAACGGTTGAGCCGGGAATCAGGGATCACCGATTACCAAGTGCTTCACTCACTACGGGAGTTAAAAAAACAACGGGTGGTGTATTTCTCGGATGAGTTTGAACAATGGCATCATTCAAATTCAGGTGGATAGCTGTTTAGGCTGAAGGCCGAAGGGTGGATGGAATGCTATCGTTTTTTATATTCTCAAACCATCCTCCATGCCTGACTTGTAGGAGCTGGCCATGCCTGCGACCATCTTCAATCAATAATCAGCTGCATGTCGCGGCCATGGACCGCTCCTACAGGCAAAACGGCCCTTCCCTTAAGCGGATAAAAGATTGACACGAGCAAGCTGAGTTGATAGAAATACTTTCTCTCTGAAGAGGGATCGAGAAATAGTCTAATCGGTACACCCAAAAAGCAAGGCTATGAAGGCCTGAGGATCACAGATGGTAGAATATACCAGTAGTCGATCTTTTGGCCTTTTTTTATGGGCAAACAACTTCCCAAAGGTCGTTTTAAAACCCTGATAGTCAGCATGGCCAAAAGAGGACAGCAATAGTCAAACCATTCCGGTTGAAGGCTAGTGGCGCCCTATTGTCTTTGTGATCACTGATCCGTCCACCGTTATTGCCGTTGGACCACACCCATTGCGCTGCAGTATTTCGAACCAGAGGAGTCTATCTATGAAAAACTGGAAATTATTAGGTTTGTTTGTTGTTTTCACCGCCATTCTATCTCCCCAGGCAGCAGTCGCCCAACAAGAGGACGACGCCACCACATACAAACTCGATGAAGTCGTGGTCACGGCGACCCGCAAAGAAGAAAAGATCAAGGACCTGCCGGGGAGTGTATCGGTCGTTACCCGTGCTGAAATCGAGCAGTCGGATGCCAAAGAAGTCCCGGAACTGCTGCAATCCATTCCCGGCGTCACCTTTCAGGACAATTACGGTAACGGCACCCAGTTCAGCTTTGGCTTAAGAGGGGTGAACCCGGGCCGTTGCAACAAGGTGCTGGTTATGGTCAACGGGGTGCCGATGAACAGCGGACACACCGGTACGGTGTTTTGGCGTGATTTGCCGGCCCCCGATCAAATCGAGAAAATCGAGGTCGTCAAGGGGCCGGTATCCGCGCTGTACGGTGGGTTCGGCATTGGCGGGGCAGTCAATATCATCACCCGACGCGGGCCGTTACGCAACCAGGCAGCGGTCAAAACCGAATTCGGCAGTGACCAGGAAAAACGCGTTTCAGCGGAAATCGGCGGCAGCCTGGCCCAGAAATTCAGCTATCAGGTAGGGTATGCGTATCAGGAAGGAGACGGATGGCGGGACCGTGCCGCCTTCGATGCCCACAAAATCTCCGGCAAGTTGGGCTATGCAATATCGGATCGTGCCGATATCGAACTGGATATGGGCCATGTCAGTAACAACCATGAAGTACCGGGGGATATCACCCGCGAACAGTTCGAAGAAGACCCCACCCAGGCCCAGTCCCAGATCGGGCTGAGTGATCTGGAGCGGGTCTTCACCAATCTGGTCTACCGTCAGGATGTGGGTGAAGATGATAATCTCAGACTCTCCTGGTATTATCACCAATATGACCTGGATTATATGTTTGCGTCCTACCGTACCGGCAACTACTTCTATGACGTGACCACTACCGGTGGCTAGTTCCAATACTCTCTGAACCACACTCTGTTTGGCCTGCACAATTCCTTGATTTTTGGCCCCACGGTTCGCTTTGACGCTGCCGATGTCCAGTCCTATGGCGTCACTCCTGAGGGTGACCGGACCGACACCCTTAAATCGGACAGCCTGGCCGAGCCCATGTTCTGGGCGATCTACGTTCAGGATGAACTGGCAATCACGGAGGCCCTTAAACTCAGTTTCGGCCTGCGCTATGATGAGGCACGCTTCGACAACGAGGACCGCCTGGATTCCGAAGATTCGGATTCAGTCAATATGAACGCGTTCTCACCAAAGTTTGGCCTTTCTTACCAGCTTTTCTCCCACACCACCGTGTTTGCCAATGTCGCCAAGGGATTTGCGCCGCCGACCGTATCCAGGCTTTACGGAAGCTCGGGCAATCCCGACCTGGACCCCGAAAGCGCCTTGAACTACGAGGTCAGCCTGCGCACCGCCCCAGTGGACTGGCTTGACCTGACCACGGCCGTGTATTTAATGGATGTGACCGATGAGATCATTACTGTCCAGGTCGATGGCGAGTCAAAGAATGTGAATGCCGGTGAGACCCGGCACAAAGGAATCGAAGCGGAACTGAACCTGCACCTGCCCTTGGGGATTTCGCCCTTTGTCAACCTCACTTTCCAAAACGTGGAGTTCACGGATTACAAGGTTTACAACAGTCGCAGCGATACCACCAATGTTTACGATGGCAACACGCTGCCCGATGCACCGGACTTCAAGATGGTGGCCGGCCTGCGGTATCACCATCCGGTCGGCATCAGCTACAGCCTGAGCGCCACCTACGAGGATGAGAAATACACCGACGAGGCCAACGAATATGAAATCCCCAGCTTCACCGTCTGGGATACCCGTCTGGAATTCAAGAGCAAGCTCAAAGGCATCGGCTATAGCGTGCATGCCTCGGTAAAGAATATTTTCGACAAAACCTATTTTGCCAGCGGTTCCGGAGCGGATGTGTATCCGGCCTCTCCGCGTACGTTTTTGGTCGGCGTATCGTTATCCTATTAAAACAGGAGAGTGCCATGACAGTAAAACTGGGCTCCATTATGTGGGCCAGTCATCTGCCCATGCTGGTACGGGCCGGAAAGCATCCGGAATATCTTGATCTTACCGACTTTTCAGGAAAATACCTGGATACAATCAAAGGCAGCGGTCTAGATCATGAAATCAAGGTGGATATTGGGGATGAAAACGGCCGGCAGCGGCCAAGGCCTTTGTGACCTGGATGAGCAAAACCGCCTGGCAAACATTCCCTTTGATCATATCACCCGTGCCGCCCACGGTGTTCTGTCGCGCATCCGCAACACCCAGATCCAGGACGGGATGCATGTCTTCGGCAAGCCGCCCGAGGGAGAAAAACGCGTAAATTACATCAACGCGATCCTGCGCTATGACGCGGGTGAGCACATATCGCTCAGGAAATCCGTGGCCGCCGGTGGTGTGCTAAAGCCGTTGGAAAATCGAAAGGCGTAATTTGAATTTCAGAACTCATATCAAACGATTGAATCGAAAGACCATCTGTTTTTCAAAGAACGAAGAAATCCATGACAACGTCATCGGCATGTATATCAACCGTTACTATTTCACTGGTGGAAGCTATCTGGAATCTATTTGATCAACAGGTTTGACCCACTACCCGAAATCCGTACCGCTTTTCCAATCAAATAGATAAAAAGTTCAATCCTTTAACCGCTTAATAGCGTACCACCTCGACAGTTCATCGGCGCGTTACAAAAAAACTTGACTATTGATGATGCCATAATTAATAATCAAGATATGTATACAGAAAGAATGCTAACCGATAAGCTGTATAACTTGGCTGAGTTCTTTCCCGTTGTGGTAATCAGTGGCGCACGTCAGGTCGGCAAAAGTACATTGATCCAGAACACATTGGGGAAAAAGACCGAAATCGTTGTTTTCGATCCTGTTATCGACATCGAAAATGCCAGGCAAGACCCCGAGCTTTTCCTGAACAACCACCCACCGCCGCTGATATTGGATGAGATTCAATATGCACCGGAGTTGGTGGCATCCATCAAGCGGCGTATCGATCGTGACCGCTCACCCGGCCAGTATATCCTCACCGGTTCTCAACAGTGGGGCGTCATGAAATCCATGTCGGAGAGCCTCGCCGGTCGGGCTGTCTTTTTGGATCTATACAGCTTCAGCCTTCTTGAAATCGGCAGGCACGATTCCACAACGCCCTGGATTACCAATTGGCTGCGTTCTCCAGAAGATTTCCTCGCAGCATCCCGGACACAACGCACCGCCGTCACCACCCTATACGAGCAACTGTGGCGTGGTTTTCTTCCTGAGGCCCAATTTCTACACGTCGACGTCATCCCCGATTTTCTGAATGCGTACCAACGGACCTATATCGAACGGGATGTCCGGCTCATCGCCGACGTATCGGATTGGCAGCTTTTCGGCCGGTTCCTCCAGCTGGCATGTGCACTAACGGCCCAAGAAATCAATTACAGTCAATTGGGTAGAGAATTGGGGCTGACGCCGCAAACCGCGCAGCGGTGGATGGCGATTTTGCAATCCACGTTTCAGTGGTTCGAATTTCCCGCTTATTCGGGAAATTTGATAAAAAGGGTGAGCAATAAACCCAAGGGGTATATCGCTGATACCGGGCTTGCCTGCCAGGCGCAGGCGATTTCAACACCAAGAACCATCGGCGGGCACCCTTTGTGGGGGGCATTGTTTGAAACGGCCGTGGCCGCCGAACTGAAAAAGCAGACGGCCCTGTTATCGCCGAGACCCAATTTCTACCATTGGCGGGCGTACAGCGGTGCGGAAGTGGACATTCTGATAGAATATGATGGGATATTTCACCCGATTGAAATAAAGGCCAAAACCAATCCATCCCGCCGCGATACAATGGGCATCTCCGCATTCCGAAAAAAGTATCCACAGCTAAACATTGCACCGGGCCTCGTTATCGCGCCATGCGAAAAAATAGTCCAGTTGTCTGAATCGGATTATGCGGTGCCATGGGATCTGCTTTAGTGCCTTATTCCATCAGTAAAGGGGTCAAGTCCGCTTTTGACTCATTAGATCGCTTTGAACGTTAAGGCCGATTGGGCGTTTGAGCGGGTATCCCTTTGAGCTGTTTAGCTTGAATGGCTGATGAGATAGAAAGAAGCTGATGAGCCTTTAGCTTAAACGTCATCAAAGATTGAACGACCTGCTTTCTCAGCAAAAAGTTCGTAGACATCTTTCCGATGTCCGACATAATGGATCTCAACAATCTGATCCGTTTCGTTAACTTTGTAGATTATTCTGAATCGTTTAGCCCGGAAGGACCGATACCCCGACAATTCCCGTTCCAATGGTTTTCCTGAAAACGGTTCATTCTTCAATTTGTCTATTCTTGAACGAATGATGAAACTTAAGGGATTTTTTCGTTTTTCTGTAACCAATCAAGTAATGGTGATGCCGTTGCACGGTTTCCAGGTTGAATAAGCCCAAACGATTCAGTCCCGATTGAAAAATGAATCCATCAGGGCTTTATAATGCTCTCCTTGCCAGGCGGAATCAGGGTTGGTATCGACGGAGGTCAGGATATCCTTGAACACAAAAGGCAGAAAATCTGAAATACCCGGCATGACGACCCGCACCACGGGAAATTTCACAACCGGGTGCGTGAGGTCCAAAACGATGAAGTCGGTTTCAAGCCTCTGGCATATCCCTTTGACCGATTCAATCTCGGAAAAAATATCTTTGCTCTTAAAATTTCTGTAAGCGATGGTCTCTCCCTGCTCCAGAAAGGAAATGTCCTTTTCTGAAATGCAGCATTTGAACAACAGGTAGAGGTTGTTGACACGGGTGCGATGCCTGACCGGCCGATCGAAATGCGGACTGGGCATGGCCAGTGTGTTGCGGCCCTGCATGATCTCGGTAAAGCAGCGGCTAAGGGCCTCATCCATATGAAAAGAAACACCGGGGACCAAAATTTTATGCTCCAACCGTCCCGGCCGCAGGTTGTGATTGATAAAAAGCACGCCAATGCTGGGAATCAGACCATCCAGTGAGAAATCTTTTAAAATGATCTCCACGTTTTCTTTCTCGTAAAAATCCATCATGGACTTTAAATGGTCGTTTGTCACGGTTTCTTTGTCAATGCTGGGGATCTCGGTTTCCGGCTTAATCACCTGAATTTGTGTAAATCTTTCGAACACTTCACAACTTGCTTGAATCATCGCCTCTTCCAGTGTATTGCCGGCGGCCATGCCGTTGGAGGCATTGATATAGGCAACAAAATTGATGGGCACCTTGACGGTTTTGTCCTGCACCACCGAATAGCCATCCACCCAGTGTCTTGCCATTTGGCTGTTTTTTATCTTTTCAATGTCCACCGGGCTTAAATGGGGTTGCCTGCACAGCAACGATTCAATGGACAGGTGATCGGCGTCCAGATCGTCCGGGTGGCTGTTCACATAGCCTGTCATCCATTCATAGTTTAAAAAGCGACTCACCTGCCGACTGTACAGGGCGGGCAGGTTGAAGCGGACCTGTTCTTCGAAGTCCTGATAAAACAATCCCCCGCTGAATCGTTCGGCCAGTTCGGCATGGGCGCTGGCCTTGGCCAGCTCGGGTGTCATGCCCTTGCCCTGGCACTGCAATTTAACCGAGTCAATGGATATCTGTGACCAGTGAATTCGATCCGCAACCGAGTATGGCATATACTGGATATCGTATCCCAGCCGATCGAAGCCAGTGACGATTTTACCGATGGTGTTTTCCGGCGTATCGGTTTTCTTAAATTCGTTGCGGATATAATTTGTAAATTTCATGCGATCCTTTCCGTGGGCACTTTCATGTGCTTTTGCGCCCTTTCTATCCACCCCCAAGTTGATCTCAGCTTGGGCCAATTCATCAATAACAATGGCAAGCTGTACGATAACGCGAAAAACAACGTAATGAAAAGGCCACGGCCTGTCCAGCAGAAATTGTGCATATTTTGCTATTTAGTGTCCGTCCAGAAATGGCCAATTTTCCCGATATCGGCGTTGCGCGAAAAATTTAATCCTCGGAATATCAACCATATGCCTGTGGTTAAATTTTTCGGGCGCCTTGATCTCAACCAAATTTTCCTATTTCTGGATGGACACTATTTAGGGATTATCTGATGCCTTTGAAAACGAATCGGCTGTCCCTGCATTTCAGGATAAATGCAGGGACAGCCTGCATGGCGAGAATCTAATGGGGGTGATTAATCGCTTGCCATAGGATGCGCCATGTACGGTGCCCATTTCGCCTTTTGGTCCAGGCGGGGAATCCACATGGGTTCACAATGGGGATATTGCCATTTAAAATTGTCTACTTTTTTGATCTGGAAACTTTCTTCCAAGGGGTGCGAAAAGACCTCCCTTAGATGCCGATATTGGAGCCAGTTGAACTCTTCTCTGACTTCATTGGGTTTTATTGTTGGGGTAGCCCCATCCGGCAGGTACTTCAGGTTGTCTTTCAGATCGCGCAAGCGCTGAAGCAGTTCCGGTTTCGTATATTTCCATTTTATTTTGCAGTCATCCATCTGGCTGGCCGGTGTATCCGGTTCATACTTCCATGCCGACCACTTTTTGTACGGCAATGGGTTGGCTTTGTTGGGGGTACCGAATATCTTCATGGCATTCCATGATTGAACGCCATCCTTCCATGCCCCCATCCAGGTTTCCTGTGTATCGATTCTCTGGAGGACCACGGCATGACCAAGGCTGGGGTCGAGATTGAGAGTCCCGAACTGGAGCCTGCCACCGGTAACATAGATAAGAGAATCGGCAATACAGGGCGACTTGCCCCCCATGCCTCTTAAGATCGTACGGTCGACAACGTTGTCCGCAAACAGCTTGTCACAGATCAACCGGCAAATGGCAGCCGTATAATACAACGCTTCGCAGGAATGGCCATGATACTTGATGATATCCTTCATGCCAAATTTCAGGGTATGTTTGAAATACTGGCCGGCGGTGCCTTCAGTGAAAATGGACTGGAATTCCGGCAGGTATTTGCATTCTTCCATAAGCGGGGCATAAAAGGTTGCCTTTGAATCGGTATAGTCTGTGCCCCTGTAGATATATTTGGGCGGCGGGCCGAACGCTTTATCTTTTTTCCTGCTTTCCGCCTCAACAGCTTCCAGTTTTTTCTGTTTTTTACGCCAATATTCGGCAATGGCGCTTTCTTCATCCGCCGCCACTGTTTTGGACGAAAATCCGCAGCCAATCACCGCCGATCCCGCTGCAAGCGCCAACGTGCCGACCTTTTTCAAAAAACCTCTGCGTTTTCCGACATCCTGCTTTTTCGGCTGATTCATTGATTCATTTCCTTGCTTTAGTGGTCATATTGTTTGGCATATTCCGCATCATTGTACATCCCCTCACCATACAGGCTTTTTCCGTATTCACCGATGATCTTCTGTCCTTTTTCTGAGGCTAGAAAATCGATAAACTGAGAAGCGATTTCCTGGGTCTTGCCGTTTCCGGCAGGCTGGCAAAGACCGTGATAAGTATTGATTAGAACTGGATCTCCCCTGAAAAGCACCTTGAGATGGTTAAGATCCTTCTTGCCGGCAACCCAGGTTGACGAGTCGGTCATAAAATATCCATTCACCTGATCCGCTTTTTTCAGGGTTGCCATCATAAAATCTTTGGTGATGATATACCAGCTGCCCGCCGGCTTGATGCCTGCCGCGTTCCAGATCGCCAGTTCTTTTTTATTGGTGCCGGAATTATCCCCCCGGGATAGAAAATTGGCGCCTGCGTTGGCAATCCTGGCATAGGCATCGGCAGCGCTTTTGGCCCCTTTGATCCCTGCCGGGTCATCTTTAGGTCCCACAATGTAAAATTCATTGGACCCGATCAGCGTTCGCTTGATGGCCCAGCCATCCTCAACCGCCTTTTTTTCAGCTGCCGGTGCATGAACCATGACAAGATCGACAGCTTTACTCTGCAGCAATTTTAATGATTTGCCGGACCCGGCTTTTACCCAGCACATGCTGGTGTTGTGCTGGGCGTTGAATGCTTCTGCCAGCTCTTTTAAAAGGCCGAGTTCTCCAGGGCTGCCGGTTGCCAGTTTGAATGTCGGTTCCCCATTACCGTAAGTGGCTTTGCAGGCTCCCGCCTGGCAAAACCCTGCCACCAACAAGATCAGAAAAAACGATAAAAAAATAAGTTTGCATGTCTTGATTCGTTTCATTTTGCCCTCTCTTGAATTTTGGGTAAGCAATAGTTTTCGCTATCCGATATAGGGAGCGATCGTCGGCTATTTGCCGTCGGATGCGTTGAGCGGAAATTTTTTATCATGCCGGGAGTCTAAATAGACGATATAAAACGAACCCGCTGTGTCTGGCAAGGCATAAATGATTATCAGCGTTCCCAGTAATATGGACAAAAAGCACCCTTTTAGCCCAACCATCATCAACGGCCCCAAGAAGACTCATTTTCATTGATTTTGCTTATGGCAGGAAAGTGGTCGCTATGATGATGAAATCGCGCTGTATCTGACTGATAAATGGCAGGTGGCAATTTTTCTCATTCTTAAACAACACCGGGGGTAACCCTTCACTTTTTATCGGGAGGCAGAAAATCCGGATATAATTTTCGAGCACAGTCCGGGCATATGCTATGACTGAATTCAGCCTCGGAATGCTCGCTGATAAAGTTTTCGATTTGTTTCCAGTAGCCTTTGTCGTCGCGGATTTTTTTACATGACGCGCAAATAGGCAAAAGCCCGCTGAGCGTTCGGGCCTTGTCGATTGCATCCTGCAGCTTTTCGATAAGCTGCTCACGCTCCTTCTCCATGCGTTTGGCATCGGTAATATCCCGCATGGACTGGATGGCACCCACCACCTGGCCCTGGGCATCGACCAACCGGGAGGCCGTGGAAGCGAAATAGCGTCCGTCTTGTCCCATGGATGGATGAAAGGATTCGCTGGCGATTAGAATTCCATTTTCCTCCTTGACGCTCAAGTGGTCCGCCTCCCATTGTTTGTCCCGCTTGAGGGCCAGATCGATCAACATGGGTCGCGGCCTGCCATAGAGTGGTATGGCATGGGCGTAGTTCCCTTTGCCCATAATATCCTTTTGGTTGATCCCGGTTATGCGTTCGATGGCCCGGTTCCAGGCAATCACGCAGCCGCTTGTATTAATGACCCAGGTGGGGTCGGGCAAAAATTCAATAATGTCGTTCAACCGCTGACGTGAATCGGCCAGCGCCTGTTCGGCCCGTTTGCGATCTTCCACTTCCTTTATTAACTGCCGATTGGCATTGGCAAGTTCGCTGGTTCGCTGTTCAAGCTTATCGGCAAAGGATTCCTGCAATTCCACCAGTTCCCGGGTGGAACGGCTGATTCGCCTGGCCGTGGTGAAGGTGAGCACCGCAAATAGAATCGTCATGCCCCCCATGGCCAGATGAAGGTCATCATCCAACAATAGAAAACGAATGGTGATCGGGGCCAGCGCGGGAATGCTAAAAGCAAGGAAAACCGGAATGATCGGGGAAAAGACACCGACTGCACCAGCGACCATACCGCCCAGGACAAAAGCGATAAATGCCTGATGGGCAACAGAATGAACCGGAAACAGAAAAAGCGCGGTTCCGCCCCACAGAACGCCTGGGATGGAAATTCCCCAAAACAGCACCCAGGTCCAGCGCCGAATGTTTTTTTCCTGGTCGTCTGCCCTTAGAAATTTCAGATTCAGAAAAAACCTTGAAATGGAGGTCAATAAAATCAGGGAGAACCAGATCACCAGATTCCAGGCAGGAATTTGCCACCGCAATATGAAAACAAGAAGCGCAGCGTTCACAACCGTTGCAAGGATCGCGATGTTCGAGCGCATGTATATCTGCTTGACGAGTACCGCGTTCACCCTATTGGTCATTGGGGAAGCGGTATCCTTCACATCGGTCATGACACCACCATACTCAGGCAATAGCGGACAAGGCCGTTGATAAACGAAATCGACTGCAGCTTCAGATCAAAGCAAAAATCATGAATTTAATAATTTTGTCATAAAATAAATTTCTGTCAATCGATGAAAATGCATGAGTAGATATGTGACTGACGTCACGGGGGCCTTTAAGCCAACACGAATTGTCTATATTTCAATAAGTTGAATTGGCTCTTTGTGTTATTGCATCAATGTTTGCAGGATACGGACAGACACGCTGTGCTGGATGGTTTTTTCAATTTTCTTTTTTTCCTGGGTCCCCTGACCACGTTCAATTGAAGCCGGTATATGATCGCCCCATAAATACCGGCCATGGCAAACAGGAACGCCTCCACCAACATAAACAACAGTTCCGAACGGATATTGCGCAGTGTCGTGGTAAAGATGGCAATGCCCAGAATGTATATAACCACAAGGTTTAACGCGCCTAAACGGGTTTGCTTTTTGCGGCCCGACATTTCCGCCAAAAGATATCCCAACAGCGTAAAGGCTGCGATCACCTCAACAAACCTTGCGATAAACAAAACACGCTCTGCCTGATATAGCGAATGAAAGTCTCCACGCAGTGTCCATTCGCCCAGCGGTATGGTGGTCGACCATACAGACAAAAGGAAAAGATAAAATAGGTAAATCGGAAAAAGACGTTTTAGTGTCGGCAACTCAAACCGCCGTTCCGTTGTATGGTTTTTTTTCCAAACACAGCATGAAAGCTGGGCGGCAAAACCAACAAGCAGCCCAACCCCCAAAATGGCCAGGGGAAAACGCGTCAAGGCCGGAGCGGCACCGATCATGAACCATCCAGCCGCATAACTGAAAACCGCAAGCCCTATCCGCTTTGAACTGTACATAGAGCGGTTCACGATTGCGGATGAAATCACTCCGCCACCGTAGATCCCAATCAGAACCATCAACCCAATACGAGATATTTCATTGCCCATTGAAAATCCCCCCAACCACAATAACGGAACGAGGAGATAGACAGACCATATCAACGGCAGGCGAAACCCAAAAATTTCCGGCACACGTCCTTTTCTAACCATTACCTGATGGTAGCCCGCAACCGCAGCCCCCAGACAGGCTCCTGAACCGTTCATGATGAAGTCAATGACCGAAGAACATCGTGAGGGAAGGAAAAGTTGACCGACTTCGAGAAGACCACTGACCACCAAACCAAAGCAAAGCGCCATAATCGAAGACTTCAATCCAAATTGACCATGGATGATCTGAAAGAAAAAACCGAGCGGAACAAAAAGAACGATATTGGTAAAAACATCTGAGAGATTACCGCGTAGTGTGAACTGTACGGACTTCGGGATGCTAAATGCGAAAGGGATTAGTGTGATGATAGCGATCATGAGCGTCATGTAGGCCAGTAGCGTATAGCCCAACACCCGTTGGCACCGCTGTGTGCCAAGCAAATCAGCAGAGCATCTATTTTCTTTTTGCGCGTTAAGCATGGGAAAGATAAATGGGTAAAATTCAAGGTAGAATACATAATATCAAATCAGCGTAACATTGAAAAGGATAAGCGCCACACGTTTTTTGGCACTACTGAAAGGGAATGGGTAAATGTGGAAGGATGGTGTTCAATATGAAAAACCGCCTGGCCCATATTGCGGGCAAGGCGGTTTTCGTTCACCAATCAATTTGAACTCACTATTTTAGAATCCGGTTATCCGGAAAGATCCAGCTGACATTTTTTCCAGCATAGCGGCATGATTTAACTGGTCTATGGGCCAGTGTGTTAACCCCAATGTTGCATAAAAAAAACTAAAAACCATAGGTAAAGCCTAAAATAATATCAAATTCCGGGGCAAAATCATCGAGTCCGATCCCGATCCCGCCTTTAATGGACAAGTCGTCCATAATCGCATATTCAGCACCACCGGTAAGCCGAATATCATCTTCATCATCATTTTTGGTGATCGTATATATGTTCCACCGTTGAGAAATATATTGTTTGCTATAGGTGCTATAGGGGTTGCTGGCATAGGAAAATTCACCATTGACACTCAGACTTGGGGTTACCTGACAAATTACTCCACCGCTGAGTTGATATTGGATTTCTCCTTCCCACTTGTCCGATCCACCATTTTTATATTCCACGTCCATATCAGCGTTTTTGCGAATGCCTAAGTGGGCAAGCACCGCCCACGCATCGTTTACGTGGTATCGAAGGCCGCCGAAGAGTTCAACGTTGAATTCACCGCTGGCAACCGGATGCCCAATACTATCATCACCCAAGGGAAGCGTAACCAACAACCCTGCGGACGTTTCCATTTGGCTGGTCTGCAATAGTTGATATTTTAACCAAAGGTCGATATCGCCCAGGCCAAAACCATCATCATAGTCATCGCTGTCAGGGTCCCAATGAAGCAAATAAAACCGTAAGCCCATCTCTAATTGATCCAACATCGGCATAGGCATGGCAAACAGTGGCGCCAGCATAAAATCCGTACCTTTATCATCCCAATCCTGATAACGCAGTTCCGTGCTCAGCCATGGGCCACTGACCACAGCGCCGTCCCATTCCGGACGCTGTAACAGACGACTATCATTGGCTCCTTCGTTTTTCTGGGTAACGGGTGTTTGGTATGTCGCTTCGGAGTCGATCGTTTCATAGGTCGCGTCGTCACTCTGGGCCATACCAATAGTGGGAATGACAAAAATGAGTATGAGCGCTTTCAAAATCGCTTTCATTTTTTTCCTTTCATGGATAAGTTTTTGGTTTATGAAAAGATGATAAAAATCAACGTTAAATGTTAACGACTAAGGCGACAGACAAAAGGGTATCGGTGTATTTTAGGTTTTCAGATTCCGGTTTAGGACGATTATTATAATTGACTTCGTATGAAACTTTCAGTTCCAGCCAACTGTTTAATCGCGATTTGATCGCTGATGTGGATCGAACCGTGTAGGCTGATTCTTCTTTGAAATTTTTCAGATATTCCACTTCTTCTGAGAATTCAACTTTATCGTTGAATTTATAAATGTAACTGCCAAAACCGCGGCCTTCGAGAAATTCACTGTCTTCTTCGTAAGGGGTCTCACTTTCCGGATCTTCGATATACACCTCTCTGGCATAGTTGACACCAAGTTCCATGGCCAGCGTGTGACGTTCTTTGAAAGTAACTTTATATCCCGTACCAGGACCAGCATAATAGCGGTCATCAATGCCCGCAAATTCATCCTGCGTCCAGCCAGTTACCAGGTAATAATAAAAATTCTTGTAAAAATTATGATCCCCACGCAGTTCGGTAGCGTATTTTTCTGCAGTTTTCTCATTGTCTGTTTCCCCGTAAAGCGCCGACGCTTTCCATTGCGTAGAGAAATTTTTTGAAAAATCGTATTTCAGGGTGTTCTTGCCATTAAACGTTGAGATATCCGTGTTACCGGAAGCTTGAACAAAAGAGAGTTCTGCTTTGTCGGTCAGCTTCTTATCATCGCACCAAACATTTTGCGTCAGGACGATCGTGGCTATACAAAAAATACAACAATTGAGGATTAAATTCAGATTCACCTTTGGTCGCATCCAGATTCTCCTTATGGCAGATTTCACGTCAATTAAGCATTTAAGTATTTGAGAAATGTTAATCCTTTATCAGCAGAAACACATGCAATGGATGAAATAATATTAAAATACGGCAGGTTGAGATAAAAGCGGCAGTGAGTATATCGATAGATCTTGTGCGTGTCAATATATTTGATGTTTGAGAGAGAATAACCCAATAATTTAATAGATCGGTTATATAAATGGCAGTGGCACTGCGATGTCATCGCTTTAGGAATATACCGAGGTCGATTTTGCCTCTTTTTAGACACTCCTATCCAACAGTTGAGAGAAGTTTGCCGTTCGAACTGAACGACTTTGCACTAAAAAAAATCGCTTTTTTCCCAAAGGCAATTGAAAAATAAAATCAGATCTCTTATTCTGGAAATGGAGAAAAAAAATGAACTCAAAGTCGATAAAAAAGACGAATTTTCTTATTATTGGAGAAGCATCAACAACATATTTTTATGATCGCGTTCCTTATTGGTATAATAAATCAAACGAAATAGAATTCGATGATTCCCTACCACCGCTTCCGGAACTCGTTACCAATGAATTACCTGACATTAAAATTATTATCAGCCTCCGTGATCCAGTCGATAGAGCCATATCCGCTTATTACCATTGGATGAAAACAGGTATCACATCACCACGCTTAGGCCTTAAAAAAGTTGCTAAAGAATATCCAAAAATGAGAATTTTAGAATACGGATATTACGAAGAGTATCTAAAAATTTGGCAAAAGTATGTACCACAGGAACGAATTCTAATTCTAATTTTTTAAAAAGAAATAGTAAAAAATAATGAAAAAACGTTGGAAAAACTATATAATTTTTTAGGCTTGGCCCCCGATTTCAAACCAGTAAACAGACAGACTCCCATCAATCAGCGGTGGACATGGTCGCGCATTCTGTATAGGCATTATACCAGACCTATTTCCAAAGTCAGCCGCTTTGTCTACGCCTACCCCACGAGTCATTCCGACTCAAAGCATGCGGCAAATACGGGTCACAGTGACTCTGCCAGGCGCCTTTAAACAGAAACACGAAGACCTTGAAATAGCCTATCACCAGTTTTCAGCCATCCCTATCGGAATAATAATGCATTTATTTACAGACAGTTAAAATCATTTTAAAAAAAATAATCCCATTTTCTCAATAGCCTGTAGCCGAATGGTTCGTCTTTTGCTTTTGTCGTTTGGAATTGATGAACACGCTTTATGGAGTGCGCTTTCGATCACCAAATCGGCATTCATCACAGCTGTGATCTCCAGGCGCACAATTTTCCGTTGTACATGGCAAAACCATATAAGCTTGTCACAAGAAACCCCATCCCTTTAGATTACTTTTCCAACCGAAAAGTTTAACGGGATAGCTATACCCCAACCAATATAACTACTTAATTTTATTAACTTTTTTTCTAAAGCCTATCTAAAACCAACCGATAACAACAATCAGTAATCCTTACAGCAACATTAAAACTTGAGGATTGCTTTTTCATACCATGATTGGATCCAAATTTTTAAAAGTCGATTATCAAGATCAACTATTTTTCTAATAAGGAAGGAAATAACAGTGAAATTCAAATCAGTGAGGACAAAGATCGCGGGCATAGCAGGCGTGTGTCTGATTATTTCTTCGGTCTTTTTGGTTGGTTACAGTATTTTTTCAGCTCGATCGACACAGACGCTCGTCAATACCCGCGTTTCTGAACTAATCGAATCACGATCCCTGGACGGCCTGAAAAGCCTGGCCGGTGATTATGCAGGGAAAATACAGGTTACGTTTGTAGACGCCCTGGTTGCCGCCAGAACCATGGCCGACACCTTCACAGTCGCTAAATCAAGTGACAACGGGGGCCTCGAACTAGGCCGGGATCAGATCAACGCCATTTTGCTCAAGGTGCTCGAAGTCAATCCAAATTTCAACGGCACCTATTCCTGTTGGGAGCCCGACGCGCTGGACGGTCAGGACGTTGCCTTCAAGACCGGCAAAGACGGCAACAACGCTCAGACCGGCCGTTTTACCCCATACTGGAACCGCGATGAGAACGGCAACATCGCTGTTCAACCGCTGGTTGAGTATGACACGCGGGATCGCCATCCCAACGGGGTTCTCAAGGGGGGCTGGTATATCAACCCCAAAGAAAACCATACGGAAAGCGTACTGGCACCATTGCCCTATATTGTGCAAGGCAAAAAGGTCTGGCTGGCCACCCTCTCCGTTCCCATCTTAGCTGATGGAAAGTTTCTGGGCGTTGCCGGCACAGACTACAATCTGGATTTTGTCCAAAAGCTATCCGAGAATGTGGACGGCAAGATCTTTGACGGCCAGGGTGAAGTGGTTATCGTCAGTAACGATGGATTGGTGGTGGCCCACAGCGAAAAGCCGGAACTGATCGGCCAGCATTTTAAAACGTTTCAGGCTGAAAATTGGGAGCAGTATCTGGAGCAGATCAAAGCCGGTAAAAGTACTGCTTCACTGAATCCCCAAAACCACCAGTTCGAAGTCTTTGCACCGATCGAATTGGGCCGGACGGACAAGCCGTGGTCCATCATGATCCGCGTCAAACAGGAAACGGTCCTGGCCGATGCACTCGCCCTGGACAAAGAAATCTCCGCCGAAGGTCAAAGCAGCATGATGATGCTGGGGCTGGCCGGATTGGGGACCTGCGCGCTGGCTGTTCTGCTCCTGTGGTATGCTGCCGGAAGCATTGTGCGCCCCATCCAGGGTACCGTTGGAATGCTCAAGGACATCGCCGAAGGTGAAGGTGACCTGACCAAGCGGCTGGAGATTACCAGTCAGGATGAAATCGGGGACATGGGACACTGGTTCAATGTATTCATGGAAAAGCTCCAGGGCGTGATCAAGGATGTCGCACAGAATACGGGCACCCTCAATGACGCGTCTTCCAATCTGGCCACCATTGCCACCGAGCTATCCGAAAACGCTGAATCCATGTCCGGCCGTTCAAACGGCGTGGCGACAGCGGCCGAAGAGATGAGCGCCAACATGACCAATGTTGCCGCGACCAGCGAACAGGCATCCACAAATGTCAACATGGTCGCGTCGGCCACGGAAGAAATGACCTCAACGGTCAATGAAATCGCACAGAATTCAGAAAAAGCCCGAGTCATTACGGAATCGGCCGTCACCCAGACCAATGAAGCCTCAACGGAAGTGGGTCAATTGGGCCGCGCCGCCAAGGAAATCAGCAAAGTAACTGAAGTAATTACAGATATTTCTGAGCAGATCAATCTGTTGGCCCTGAACGCCACCATTGAGGCGGCACGTGCCGGAGAAGCCGGCAAGGGATTTGCCGTGGTGGCCAATGAAATCAAGGAACTGGCCAAACAAACAGCCGAGGCCACCCAGGAAATCAAATCCCAGATCGATGGCATTCAGGGATCCACGTCGGCGACCGTCAACCAGATCAGCCAGATCACCACGGTCATTAGCGAGGTCAATGAAATCGTCGGCACCATCGCCACAGCAGTGGAAGAACAGGCTGTCACCAGCCAGGAAATCGCCGGCAATATTTCTCAAGCCTCTCAAGGTATTCAGGACGTCAATGACAATGTCGGGCAAAGCTCGGTCGTGTCGGGTACGATTTCCGGAGACATCGCCGAAGTCAACCAGTCTGTCCAGGAAATTACCAACTCGGCCGGTCAGGTAAACATGAACGTCGAGGAACTTTCAAAAATGGCGGGGAATCTTCAAGCCCTGGTGGGGCGTTTTAAAGTATAGGCAAAGATTTCTCATACACCTTGAACTGGAAAAGTTTTTCTTCTCTATGGGTGGTCACACACTGAACAACTGCACAAGGAGGATCAAGCATGACAATTCCAAATGAGAATCATCCGGGCTGGCTAAAGGCAATCTCAGGCGAGGGAGATTTTAAGTTTGAATTCCTGGCGACAAAAATGGTCATGGGCAGACTTAACAGTAATTACAAAAAAGATTCTTCTCCTGCCGCCACGAAGCAGCTTATCGCCGATTTACGTGATTTTTTCCAACAAAACAGCAAACTGCCCAAGGCCCAGGCTGACTTGAAAAAAATTGTCGAAGGGAGGTAAACCATGACAACAGGCATGCATTCTATCAATGAGGTCAAGGATATGCTAACAGCGGGGAAACAGCTGTTGCTGGCCGGTGATGAAGCCGGTCTTCGTGAACTTCCCAAAGGATCCTGGATTGGCGGGACCATTCCTTATTTTATCACCAAAGAAGGTGGTCTGTGCACCAATGATCAGCTTTTTGTAACCCAACTGCCGGATTATGTAACCAACATTAAAACCGCCGTATATGACGAAAAAACGATCGCCACCGTTTACAACGATGCACCGCAACATGGTTTCAGTACGATTATCATCCCCGCCAGCTGCCCCACGCATCTCGACTTTGCGCTGAACGCGCCCACGCTCGAAAATTTTGCCACCCGTCCGCTGATCGGCTGGATTTCGGGCGTCCTTCTCGACGATCTGGGGAAAGTCACCCCCAAAGTTTTCGACGGCACCCAGGGCAAGGCCTTTGAAAATGCCGCCGTGGTGCTCAATGCCGAACTTCCCGAAAATAAGATCGTTGAGATTGGCATCGTCAATATCTTTGAGCAAGGCGATGGAGACACCATCACCTTTGCACAAAATGGGTTCAGCGCCCGGGAGGCCATGATCAACGGCGGCAAGGTCAATTTCGCCGATTATCTGGCCGAAAAAAAGGTGGATACCAAGTTGCCACTGGTGGCGGATCTATACGGTGCGATGATTAACACCAGCTTCAAAGGGGTGGACGAAGCCAATAAACAGGTGGATTTTTACGCTCCGGTGTTTGAAGGTGTCGAGTATAAAATCGCCAAACCGGTCGGTGATTATGTGGAAGATTTTCGGACCCGTATCCCGCAGGGTGCCGGAGATCATCTTGTTTTTTCGTGCAACTGCATCTTGAATTATCTGTATGCCGAACTGGAAGGCAAAAAAACGGCTGAATTCACCGGTCCCGTCACCTTTGGTGAAATCGCTTATCAGCTCTTGAACCAGACCCTGGCGTATCTTACCATCGAAGATGCCTGATACGAACAAAGAGCCTCTAAAGCCGATCCGCCCCACCACCGCCCCGGGTAACTCCCGGGGCGTTTTTTTTGTATCGGTTGGGACAACAGGCTAGTTGATCCAAAACGTGCAAAAAACGGCGTATGGTAAGCAGGACAGCAACTAATCAATAAATATATCGCAGCCGCATACCAAAACGGACGCCATTTTCATCGTCCAACTTTCGCTGCCATTTCACTTCAGCCAGGCAGATCGAACGAGGGCGCGCTGTTTCTGCCACGGCGGTGGGCAAAGATGGATATCGGTCAACGCGAACGATAAGAATGGTTCCTGATTTATATTTATTGGTTGCTTCGATGTATAATCCATCGTTTGAAAAGCTTTTCATGACGCCGTCCGATACAGGCATCGGCCCATGGCTGCCGTAAGGTCGGAAGGTAATTTCGGTTTCAGTTGAATTGTTCAAGATATTTGGCTTTCTTTCGCTCTGCGCGGCTCTATCGGGCATTTATTTCACTCACCATTTTAATGACAATGCTTGCAAGTTGCAGCAAATGAATTTCAATTATTATATAATGCAAAATACATTTTGACGGGAAAAGCCACAATTGGAAAATTTCTGAATCTGATTAGGAATTTTTCTTAACGGCCATTTTCACCCAAAAATAAAGCAACAACATGTGATATAGTAAAAATTTAGACCAAAAGATGAGACGGCTCCCCCTTAGGTTTACCTATTATCGGATGTAAGGAACCGGGATGATAAAAAATTATCTTATTGTTATCTCAGGGTTGATTCTATTTATAGCCGGCCCCAGCACGGCGGAAACCGTCAGCATGCCACTCACACTCGATTACCCGCTGCTGGGCGCCCTGGTCGTTCATCAGGCATTTGTCGAGACCAATCAAACGGCCACCGTCCTGGATGAAAAAGACGGTTGCAACCGCGTAAGCCTTTCCCGGCCCACCTTCAGTGAAGAACATTCACGGGTTCGCTTTGAAACCCGCGTTCACATCCGCCTGGGCAAACCGTTTGGCGACAATTGTTTGATGCCCATCGAATGGGAGGGCTATCTGGTATTCCACCAGCAGCCCAAGATTGATTCCGCTAACTGGACACTCTCTTTTGAAACGATCGATTCCAAAATATATGATCTGAACCGACAACCGGCCAACATTGCCCAGACGGTATTCAATATTATCCGCACCGATGTCTATGCTTATTTGAACGGCATCCGCATCGACCTTGCCCCGCCGGTCTCGGAGCTGAAATCTGTTTTCAGCCGGTTTTTTCAGCCGGCGGTAAAAGACCGTTCAATGAAAATGCTGCAAAGTATTCGGCCTGGCAAAGCACATGTAAATGCCCATGCCGTGAAGATCGATATTCTCATGGATGTTGAAAGCGATGATGCAACAGCTATAGAAAAAAAAACTGAGCAGATATCTGACGAGAAACTTGAACGGTTTCTTGATCAATGGGAAGCCTGGGATGCGTTTTTAGTTCACATGTTCGGTGTTCTCGCATCTGAACCGCTGGCACCGGAAGAACGCCAGATTCTGTTGGACACCCTGCTTGACACCCGGCATCGGTTTATCGCCGGGCTTACGGATAAAAGCCTGAAAAACGATTTCGTGCGTGAGCAATTTATCGCGGCTTGGGAAAAAGTAGCACCGATTTTCAGGACTCACCTGGCAGACCGGCCGTCACAGGCGCTGTTGGGGTATCTGGCCTTTTTCACCGCTTGCGATGCCTTAAATGCTTTGGACGAGATCGGACCGGCCCTTGGAATTGAAATCAGCCGCAGTGGTCTGGTCCGTCTGGTCCGTTTATTGACCGACCAGGAAGACGAAGGGGATGTTCTCACCTATCGTACGGGTATAGATATTCCGTTAAGAGATATTTTGGGTTTGGGTCCGCCGCCGCCGGCCTTGGGGCCGGCATTCGATGCAGATGAACTTGACCTTGAAGAAAGATATGAAAGCGCGGTGGATATCAAATCGGTTACCGACGCCATAGGGTCATTTTTTTGCAACCCGGCCTGGGCAAAGCAAAACCAATCGGCAGACGCGTTGACTGAGATTAGAAGCTGGCTTTATTCGAAAAAAAATATCGCGCCCCACATTGAACGCACAAAAACCTTGCTGGCAAGTTCCGCTCGGGACACCTTAAAAAAGCGTAAAACCGACTATAATTATACTGAATTTTTTCCTTTGGTGGTGTTGTCCACAGCCTGGCAGGAAAGCTGTTTCCGGCAATTTCTGGTAAAACAAAAAAAGATTGTCTATCTGCGATCCTACAATGGATCTTCTGTTGGACTCATGCAAATTAATGAGCGCGTGTGGCGCGGCATGTATGATCCGCATCATCTGCGCTGGGATATTCGTTATAATGCGCTAGCCGGCTGTGAAATACTCGATCTGTATGTCACGAAATACCTGCTAAGGCATACGAAAAATTTTAAAGCCATGCAAAAAATAAACGATGAGATTCGTGCGGGGATCATTTATGCCATGTATAACGGCGGCCCGGGTCAATTAAACAAGTTTCTCACTCGCAGCACCAAGGGGAAATTGTATGATAGCGACAGGCTTTTTCGGGAAAAGTATATCTGGGTCAAAAACGGACAATTGTCGAATATCAATAAATGTCTGATCGGCCAATAACCGATCTGCAAAAATAATGGATTTTTCTATGCGTATCCCCCCCTTTACAAAACATGCCAGTCTTTCGCTGACCGCAGCCGTACTGCTTTTCCATGTTTTGTTTTTTTCCGCGACCATGGCCGATGCTGCTCAAGAAAAGAAGCCAAGTCAAACGGCGTCTTCGGAATCTGTAAAGGAATCGTTTGATGACGCACTCAGAGGCGAGCAATCGGATCTGGTCGGCATGGAGCAGGGGCTTGAACGCTGGGAGCAGCTGAGAAGTAACACCATCCAGGAAATTGAATCGTTCCGTATGCAAAATGCCGCCCACGAAAATCTTTTAATTGCCCTGCATACCCGGATTGAGCCACTCGAGACGGCATTGAATGCCAATCGAATAGCGACGACCAGTCTTTCGGAGCGGATCGTAGAATTTGAGAAGATTGGGACGATTGCGCCTGGCTGGATGGCACAGCTTTCAGACCGCATCTCCATCGCCGAAAAAAGAATGATCGAACTGAAGCGGGGAGATTTGTCAGGTCCCCAAAGTCGGGGAATTCGCCAAAAACTGAAAAGCCTGCTCGACATTTTGTATGAAAAGAAAAAACGGGGTCAACTATTTTTAAAAAGCTACACCGAACTTCTCGACAAATTAAAGCAAACACGCAATGACCTGATAGAAACCCGTCGACAGTTGGAAATACGCCTTCAATCACAGGAAAAGTCAAAGCTGTTTGAGAGGAATCTGCTGCCATTCAAAAGGCTCACTATCAGTACCCTTGTATCAGAAATAAAAACAACATGGAATCACAGTGCCGGCTTTCTAAGGACAGGTTTCTGGCAACAACAGTGGATTAACTTTCAACGCAGCGGAGGAACGGCACAGGCGATTTTTCTGATTGTGTTTCTTTCAGCAGTGATCTTGAGAAATAAAATATGGCGGTATTTCCAATCAATCGAACAACGAATGGAAGGCCCCGGCTATTCAATGCGACGGCTGGCATTGAATATGCTGAGACGATCTTTCCTGTTGATGTGCGCGGCGGTCCTTTTGTGGCTGTACGACCTTTTGAATTTTCCCCATGTCAATTATCATTTTGCACGGTTTTTAAGTCAGTCGGTATTTACCCTATTGGTTACAAAATGGGGGGTCGATTATTTCCAAAACAGGATCGATGATTCCGGCTCGCACCTAAATTTTTTCATCCAGAACCGATTGGTAACGTTTTTCAAAATTCTGTGTGCGCTGGTCATCACCCACCTTGTTTTTATGGGCATGTTTGGCAGCGAGAGTGTGACCGTTTGGGTATTCAGCCTGGCCATTAAGATCTTTTTGTTCATCTGGACAATTATCTACTGGCGGGCAATCGACAAGATGGTGAGCACCATCACCCGTCGTGGAGAGACGATGCCATGCTATGCTTTACACTATACCGCCCGTGGATGGAGCTATCTGGTTTTCGGCGGCGCGTTATTGATCGACCTGATCGGCTACCATACGTTGGCTGCACACTGGTTGGTATCATGGGCCGAGACACTCGCACTGCTGTTGTGGGCATCCATAGGCTGGCGATCCATTCAAGAATGGCACCTTTCGCAAAAAGGAATAGTTGAGGCACAAGAAAATGTGGACGTGCCGATAGTGGCTGCACCGGTCGGTTGGTTTCTGGTCCAGATGGCACGGCTCTTGTGGTTGTCTGCCCTTTTGGCCGGCATCTTGCTGGCGTGGGCGGGCACCGATTTTATGGTTGAATCATTGAAAAAATTTTTCCAGATGGATTTCTCGGTTGGCAGCCTGAGGGTCAGCGTCAAAGGAATACTGCTGGCAGTCATCCTCTTTTACGTTACCCATGTGGCCACACGCATAGGGAGGCGCTTTCTGAGTGAAAAAGTTCTTGATTCAAGAAACTTTGAAAGAGGGCTCAAAGATTCAATCGTTACCATATCAAGCTATGTGATTTGGGGACTGGGCATTCTGCTGGCGCTTGGAATGCTGGGTGTCAACGCAACCTCGCTGGCGGTGGTATTTGGTGCCTTAAGTATCGGCATTGGGTTCGGCCTGCAAAATATTTTTAACAACTTCATCAGCGGGCTAATTCTACTTTTTGAACGGCCCATTCAGGTCGGGGACTATGTTGAGGTGAACGGTTTGTGGGCCGAGGTTAAAAAAATCAATGTGCGATCCACGATTGTACAGACCTTTGACAACGCAACGGTCATCATTCCCAATTCCGACTTTATCAGCCAGCAGGTGACCAACTGGAGTTTCAAGGATCCACGCATGCGTCGCCATATTGATATCGGAGTGGCTTACGGTTCGGATATCGAACTGGTACGACGCACGTTATTGGAAATTCCCAAAACCATTTCTCATATTTTAAAGTATCCCCAGCCGGATGTTTTGTTTATGGACCATGGTGAAAGCGCATTGATCTTCAGGTTGCGGTATTGGATCCACGTGGATTACTATTTCAGTACGTCTACCGATGTTCGTTTCGAACTGGATCATCGATTCCGCGAACTGGGTATCGAAATCGCCTTCCCCCAGCGGGATTTGCATATCCGCAGTGACCATACCGGTTCTTTTTCGAAAAATTCTGACGCAAACGCGCCTGAACCATTGCCGGACGAAAAAGAAGATGCCGAAAAAAAAATAAAATCCTAAACGGGTTCAGTAACTATCAGCCATGAACAGCTTCCAGCGATGGTGGAATAGCCACATAAAATTGATGAACTCGTAAAAAGTCGCAGTTCAGACGGATTCGTAAAAATTTATCCTTATTCTTTCCCATCTACTACCGATAAAAAAGAAGACTGATATCTGGAATAAAATGGTTATCACAACACAATCAATGCATCGACACACTGTTTCGGGTTGATGGCCAGCAGCTTTTTTTTTTGAGGGGAAACTGTTCATGAAAATCATCAGCAACATGAAAATCAGAACCAAACTTTTGTGGGCATTCGGCATTATGGTGGGTTTTATGATGGTAATCGGCTTCACCGGGTACAAAAGTGTAAAAAACATTCAGACCGAGCTGGAAACGATCTTTTCCGTTCAATTGCCCAGCATCGACTATCTGATAGAGGCCGACCGTGACTTGCAGCAACTGCTGGTGGCGGAGCGCTCCATGATGTTTGCCGATCCCAACTCAGAGAGTTTCAGACAGTTCATCAATGAATATGAAACCAATTTCAAACAATCTGCCGATCGTTGGGAAAAATACCAGAACCTGGCCGGTACGCAAGCGGAAAAAGCGTTGTTCAGTGTCTATCAAAAGGCCCGTGAAGCCTGGCAGAAAAATTCCCGCCAGGCGATCGAACTGGCAGACAAAGGGGACACCGAGCAGGCCGTTGCATTGACCCTGGGTCCGGCAAAAAACGACTTTGAAAAAATGCGCGATCAACTCGATAAACTGACCGAAATCAATCTTAAACTGGCACAAAACGCGCAGGAGAATGCCAACACCACCTACCAATCGACCCTGGTCATGCTGATGACGGCCATATGTTTGGGTGTCGCAGCAGGTATTGTGCTAGCATGGTTCATTTCGCGGCTGATCACGCGGCCGGTCAATGCCATGGTTGAAGGCCTCAAGGACATTGCCCAGGGAGAAGGCGATCTGACCAAACGACTTGAGGAAGGGGCCAAGGACGAACTGGGCGAACTGGCCACCTGGTTCAACACCTTCATGAACAAGCTGCAACAGCTCATCAAAGGAATTGCCGGTGGTGTGGACACCCTGTCTTCTTCTTCCACTGAGCTCACGTCAATCTCCGAACAGATGAGCCAGGGCATCCAGAGCGCCTCCGAAAAAGCGAATACCGTCTCCGCAGCCACCGAAGAGATGACCACCAACATGAACAACGTGGCCGCGGCCATGGAAGAGTCCGCCACCAACACCAACATGGTGGCCACCGCCGCCGAACAGATGTCCGCCACCATCGGCGAAATCGCCCAGAATGCCGAAAAAGCACGCGGCATCTCCGACGAGGCCGCCCACAAGTCAGCCAATGCCTCAGCCAACATGGATCAATTAGGCGAGGCGGCCAACGACATCGGCAAGGTCATCGAGACCATCACTGACATTTCCGAGCAGGTCAACCTGCTGGCTCTCAACGCCACCATCGAGGCCGCCAGGGCCGGTGAGGCCGGCAAGGGTTTTGCCGTGGTGGCCAACGAAATCAAGGAACTGGCCAAGCAGACCGCCGCCGCCACCCAGGATATCAAGGAAAAAGTTGAAGGCATCCAGAGCACCACATCCATGACCGTGGGCCAGATCAGCGAGATCACCCAGGTAATTACCGATGTCAACGACGTTGTGGCCACCATCGCCACGGCCGTGGAAGAGCAGTCCGCCGCCACCAGGGACATTGCCACCAACGTGGCCCAGGCTTCGCAGGGTATTCAGGAAGTCAACGAAAACGTCAACCAGAGTTCGACGGTATCCGGGGAAATTTCCAACGACATCTCCGGGGTGAGCGTTTTTATGAACGAGATGTCCACCAGCAGCAGTCAGGTCAACCTGTCCGCCCAGGAACTGTCCAAGCTGTCCGAAACCCTCAAAAGCATGGTAGGTCAGTTTAATATTTAAACGCTGATCTGGCAGGGGGCGATACGGGGTAGAAGACGCTCCCTGCCAAGCGTAAATAGATAGTGTCCGTCCAGAAATAGGAAAATTTGGTCGAGATCAAGGCGCACGAAAAATTTTACCACAGGCGCCCGAAGGAAGTGCCCTTGGGGTGCATATAGTTGATATTCCGAGGATAAAATTTTTCGCGCAACGCCGATATCGGGAAAATTGGCCATTTCTGGATGGGCAATAGATAGCGCTGCGCCAAAGGGATCTGCTCTCCATTGAAGCCGGAAACAGACGACCGCTAATCCATGCCGGTCGTTGTCCTTGAACGATAAAAATAACGAACAACATCGCCAGAACGTTCATATCGGGATAATATGAACATTTTTTCATATCATATTGATTTTCTCTGAACTATACTTCTTAAAATGCGTCCACTATATCTGCTTACCCACCTTTCCCTGAAACGTTATAAACGTCTATTATTTATTACAATATATAAAAACCAGAACTTTTGGCACCCTTCTTGTTGGCAGTAATCGGGTATTCGCATTTTGATATACTGAAACGGTACGATTGTCGCGAAGTATAAAAAATAATGAAGGAAAGCAAGAAATGATCAAATTTGAAACATTACAAGAACTTATCGAAGCTTACGCCAAAAAAATCCACGAAAGCAATCTGTCGTCTGGAGATACGTTTACAAAAGAACCGGATATAGCCCAAAAAGATGGTTACGAAATCCGTACGGACGATAACCAAAAAGGCCTTTTTCGTATTTCAAACCTCAATACTGAACTTGATCGCGCCAAACGCCTGTGCGTCCAGACAAATTTTACTGTCAATAAAGGGCAAGGCTATCCAACAATATCTCCGGCGTTTCGCATTCGCACCTTTGGCTATGCGCTGCAATAATGGCCCCCAAAAAACACCGAAATTCTATGCCCCGCAGTAAAGTAAACAATAATGAGCAAAAGGCGGTCCCCTTCCCCTGCCGCCCTGGCTCAAATTTTTTTATAATGTTGTTTACAACCTACCCTTGATACGCCTTGGAATATCGACTCCGCTGGGATAAACTGCCAGCAACTGCAATATGGCTTTCAAAACGGAGGTACGAAATGGCTGCCAACAATGCGACATCCCTCGCCCTGCCCGACCGGCCCGTGCTGCTCGACGGGGGAATGGGACGGGAACTGCAATTCCGTGGCGTCGCTCTCTCGGAGAGGATCTGGTCCGCCCAGGGGCTCATCACCGCCCCCGATGTGGTCCGCCAGATCCATGCGGACTACATTGAAGCAGGCGCCGACATCATCACTACCAATACCTACGGACTCATCCGTGACGATCTGGCGCGGGTCGGGATGGCCGACCGGTTCGCCGAATTGAACCGGCTGGCCTGCCGGCTGGCCCGCGATGCCGTAAACAAGGCCCGGCGATCGGTTTGGATCGCCGGTTCCCTGCCGCCCCTGCGGGGCAGTTTCCGACCGGATCTGGTGGGACCGCATGCAAAGATTCTCCCCTGCTACCGTGAGCAGGCCCGTCTATTAGCCCCTCATGTGGACCTTTTTCTCTGTGAAACCATGTCCAGCGGCGCTGAAACCCAAGCCGCGGCTGAAGCGGCCTGTGAAACCGGCAAGCCGGTATGGGTCTCATGGAGTTTGCACGAGGACGAATCCGGCCGCCTGCGCAGCGGTGAGACCATCAACGAAGCGGCATCCCTATTGGCCGATCTGCCCGTTTCCGGATTACTCGTCAACTGCTGCTCTCCGAAAAGCGTGACCCGGGCCATACCGCTCCTGGCCGCTGCCACCACCACTGCGCAGCGCATCGGCGGGTATGCCAATACCTTTCACCCGATTCCAGCGGACTGGCGGCTGGATGGCGACAAGGCCACCGATGGCCTGCTCTCCCTGCGCAACGACTTGGGGCCGGACGCTTATGCAGAGCATGCGACCCAATGGCTGGCCGCCGGTGCCACGGTGATCGGTGGCTGCTGCGGCACACGGCCGGCGCACATCCGCAAGCTGCGCAGCCTGCTATAGTGTTTAAGATAAAGATGATCCGTATGACCAAAACGTTCAGACGGCTGGCACGGTAACCCATGCCGGCCAGTCCATTCACAGTCGTCCAGTGCTGGGACGACGGGGTGACCACGGACGCCCGGTTGACGGACCTTTTGCGCCGCCTGGGCATACCGGCCACATTCAACCTGTGCGCCGGTATGCACGACAATCAGCGCCGGTTCGGCTGGATGCATGCGGGCCAGGAGGTGTGGCGCCTGGGATGGGATGAAATGAACGGCGTCTATGACGGGTTTACCATTGCCAACCACAGCCTGACCCATCCGAATCTGTGCGAGATGTCCGCAGCAGCGGCACAGCATGAAATATCCGTCGGCCGTGAGCGGCTGCAGCAGTTTTTCGGGCAGCGGGTCGCCGGATTTGCCTACCCCTTTGGTGCATACACCCCCGCGGTAATGGCGCTGGTCCGCGAAACCGGTCACGTGTATGCCCGCACGGTCGAATCAAAGGCGGATGGCTTTCCCCCGGCGGAGCCCATGGCTTTTCACCCCAGCTGCCATTTTCTGGCGCCGGATTTCTGGCAGCGCTACGAAGATGCCAAACGCTGCGGCGTTTTCTATTTCTGGGGCCACTCCTTTGAACTGGTCGACGAGACCCTTTGGCAGGCGTTGGAGACTACATTCACGCGAATCAGTGCGGATCCGGATTCGCGCTGGGGCAACCTGCCGGATCTGTTTGGCGGATGACAATTATTTTTTTTATATCAATCGATGAAATTCCCGCTGAACACCTCCAAAATTGCAAGTGTTGCTTCACTGCCCTGGGATTTGACAAATTTGTTCCAATAGATATAGTATTACTTAGTAATAACCCTAACACCCGGAGCCGATGTTGAGAGTAACAAAACCCATAACCATATCAATAATGCCGGAAATGCTGGAACAAGTGAACCGGATAGCCAAAGAAGAGAGCCGCACCCGTAGTGAGCTACTACGGGAGGCTGTGCGCCGATATATTGCCGAAAAAGAATTGTCTCGGTTGGGTCGCTACGGCCAAACTAAAGCCCAAGAGCTGAACCTCGAGCCAAAGGACGTTGATCGCTTAATCAGAGAGTACCGTAAAGAAAAAGCGAATGCTTAAAGCAGTACTCGACACCAATATCATCATTTCCGGGCTTCATTTTAGCGGCTCGCCGGCACAAGTTTTAGAATTGATAGCTAAAGGGGCAATCCAAAATGTCATTTCCCAAGATATCTTGGATGAGGTTCAAGGTGTGCTGGTCCATAAATTTTTATGGGAAAAGGAAAAGGTTCAGGATACCATCAGTTGGCTCCGTCTTGTTTCCGAGATCGTCCAACCCCAAGAGAAAGTTTGCGCTGTTTCTTATGATCCGGATAATAGGATCATCGAATGTGCGATTGCAGGGAAAGCCACCTTAATTATTTCCGGCGACAAAAAGCACCTTCAACCACTCAAGGAATATCAGGGCATTTTGATTGTCGGACCTAATGAATTTTTAGATGTGTTCCACCAGCGCTGGTAATAAACAATCAAGGCCGGCAGAAAACCCGGGAAAAGCCTCCAGACCGGTATTCTTCGATATCAAAAATATTTAGAATCTCCATTTGGTAAAACGGTGTGAGACACATTTATCCATCCATGCTGGATAGTTCCGGCGATGTTGACGTGTATGTGTGTTGCAGAAACTGTTGCCCCGTAGGATGGGAGGATGACACAGCGTTATGCCCATCTGCGGGACAGCCCTTTTTAGAAAGGGGGCGAAGAATCAGAATTGAGAATATCGATTTATGATGTGGTTGATGGGTAAAGTGGTGACAAACCTATCATAGAAATCAGAAAAGGCACCTACAATCACCTGTAAGTGCCCTATATCATTCTTTGGTGATCCCAGCGGGATTCGAACCCGCGTTACCGGCGTGAGAGATCGTGCCGGCGCGTATTCCGCCTGATTTTATTACCTTTTTTGACCGTAAGAATCCGTTTAAGGGAACAAAAAGCCGTCAAAAAAGCCGTCAGAAAACCCCACCTAAGTTATTGATTCTGCGTGGCCATCCGGCTATGCCAGGGTTTATTTTGGTATCCGGAGCAAGCTGGCCTCTTTACTTGGTCAGTATTAACATATATGTTATTATGCGTAGCAAAAATGCCAACCAAAAGATTGATGAAAAATGCCGCTATCTAAAGAATTCAAAGAGTTGGTTGTCGCCAAAGCCGAAAACGATCCTGTTTTTCGCAAGGGACTTATTATTGAAGCTATAAACATGATCCTCAGCGGTGAGATCACAGCCGGCCGCATCATGCTCCGTGACTATATCAATGCGACCGGTGCTATGGATGACATTTGTAAACAGCTCAACAAACAAAAACCAGCGATCTGCCGTATGCTTGGTCCATCAGGGAATCCGACTCTTGAAAGCATTGTTCCAGTCATACAAGCATGTGCCGACCGTGAACAAATCAAACCAGTTGTCTGCATAGATAGCACCATCACATAAAGAATACCGAATGCCCTTCATAAACGTCCAGCTCCTAATACTTTATTATAGAATTCCAAAGAGTTGACGATGTAACAATAGATACAACGCCTTGAAGGGTAAGCGCATAACTCTATCAAAAGGGGCCGTTAATCGTGGACACCCAGTGGGAACCTTCTGAAATTATAATTGATCGGCGAGTCGAGAATGACTCGGTTACACGATCCATCATTGGAAAATGCCCATCGGTCCCCGTGAAATATGTCGATGATGCAAAACCTAATACAGTTGTTGCTGCATCGGATATTTTATCAAATGCTGGCAGCACCATGCTCGAAAAAATCATTGCTGGCAAACAGGTATTATTTGTAGCGCCCCCTTCCAGCGGTACGGTTGATCAGTTCGAAATGACCGACGATAGGATTCTATGCCCGCATTTTGACCGCCTAAAATATGCTTCAAACGGCTGCTTCTACCAATGTGATTGGTGCTATCTGAAGCTTACGTATCGTGCTAATCAACCATTCATAAAGGTTTACGCCAACTATGGCCAAATCATAAGACAGTTAGAAAAAACGCTTTCAAACAGGTCTGACCCAGTTATTTTTAACAGCGGCGAAATGGCTGATTCTCTTGCCTTGGAACATTTAATAGGCGCCGGCCAGAAATTCATTCCATGGTTCGGGGCAAGCGACAATGGTTATCTTTTCATGCTTACCAAGAGTGACAACGTAAATGAGATTCTGGACCTTCCGCACAATGGGCATACGATAATCGCCTGGAGTATGAACCATGATTGGGTCTCACGAAAATTTGAAATCGGCGCACCACCATTCATGCGTCGATTAAATGCCGCCCAAAGGTTACAAAACGCAGGATACCCAGTAAGAATTCGACTTGACCCCATAGTACCCTTCGATGGATGGGAAAAAGCCTATGCGGAAACGGTAAGAATAATTTTCGAGAAGATTCGACCTGAGAGGATAACTTTGGGAACGCTGCGTTTCGAAGCGGGCTTTTACAAGAATCGCCACAGCATTTTCACGTCTGGGCCTGAGTTGCCATCAATTTTGGAGGGAATGCAACCGATGTTTGAATCAAAATTGATGGACAGTGGCAAAACAAGCGTTGGAAAATATAGCTATTCTGAAGACCAGCGTATAGAAATATTCAGATTCATCATAGAGGAAATCAGGCGGTATTCAGATTGCCGAATTGCCTTGTGCAAGGAATCGGCAAGAGTTTGGGATGATTTGGGCCTTGAAAAATCGAGATGCAGTTGTGTCTGTCAACTGGATTATACGGATATGTCGTGAATAATTATTTCTCATGACTTTTAAAAAAAATCCTAAAATTATAGAGAAGGCTGCAAAAGAATTAATGGATACCCGCGCTAACGCCTCCGAACTGCAAGGCTGAGATAGAAGCCTTCCTCCTCATATATAAGCATAGCGCTCGTCAATTGCCGCAATGTTGACGCGAGAACCTCCCGGCTAACCCTCGGGAACTCCGATTCGATTTCTTCGAGATGACGAGGGCGCAAGCACATAAGATAGAGATCGCGAGCGCTCTTGGACAATCGGCGCGTCGTTGAGTCGCCGTTGACGTTCAGGTGAGTTACGATTAAAAAGTCGCCGCCATCTTGGTAGTACAGCAGCGGTGGCGAGTATGGTGTAGAACGAATGGAATTGTAGGAATCGGTCCATTGGATCAGCGCTTTGTGTACCGGGCTCCAAAGTGCTTCCAGATCTTCTTCGTCTACGTCGTACGATTGTTGGGGAAGCAGCACGGAATTAGCGATCGATTCTGGAAGAAGAACGCGATAATTGTCGTGATTCCTCACTCCGAAGATGCCAAACTGGTCCTGATCTCTCCAAATCCTACTGCCAGCGCCAAGCCAGAACCAATTGGGATTGAGGGGCCTAAACACATTCGCATAACTTATGCACCGTAGCGTTTCTGCGACCTCTGTTTCAGTGCTGCCAGGGAAGCCAAGGATCATGTTCGCTTGGCAAATCAGTCCGAGTTCCTCGCAATCTCTCATGATCCGCAGGTTATCGATTGCTTTTATTTTTTTGCCCATGCGTTTGAGTAGAGCCGTACTCAGCGCTTCAATCCCGACTTGAACACCCTTCCCGCCACCCGATTGGATTCGGTACAATACCTCCTTGCTAGTTTCGGCGCGCACGGACGGAAACACATGAACATCTTTCCCAAGCTTGCGCAGTCCCGCAAACAACTTATCCGCCATAGTGGGTGACAAATAGTTGTCCAATATGTTTATTTTTAATATTTGGTGCCGATTGATCAGCTTAGCAATTTCGCCGACCATCTGATCAGGTTTTTTTTTTCGATATCTAAGCCATTGATGGTTCATGTTGCAGAAAGCACATCCTCGTTCCTTTTTGGAGTTTACGTTCGACGCATAAGGGCACCCGCGCGCGCCCTCCACGGGTAGGCTGGGAAAAAACCGCTGTTGCGAGGTCACGGTGCCAAGTCGCTCGAAGTACTCCGTGTAGTCAGGCGCAGGGAGGGCGCGAATTTCGCATTCCTTTAAAGCCGTGGTTGTGTTAGGAAATGTGCCATGCAACCGGCAATGAACGTCTGGATGCGTTGGTCCACGATTCGGGCGCTCACTGAGCCACTCAAGAATGCTCAAGAGTGGGCTTTCACCTTCGCCCGTCACAACAAAATCTACTTCCGGGAAAGCGGCAAGCCAATCCCCTGCGCGTCCTCTAAAGAAAGTGGTACCGCCGACGATGATAGGTATTTCGGGGAACCGTACTTTGAGTTGGCGAATGAAATAGATGGACGAAAGAAGTTGATTGAACGTGATCGTCACGCCTACGATATCATAGCGATCCCAATCCACGGAACCAATGAGGGAATCGGTGGCACGTTGGACGGTTTTGCACAAATCGGGAAATGATGTCTGGTGAGAGAGTCCGCGCCGAAGGTTGTGGAGATGGTCTTCGCTTTCGAAAAGCGCCTCAGCGGCTCGGCTCCGATCGGGATATACCAATGCCGCGTATATGCATTCACCTGCCCACCGAGCAAGGGAGATCCTCCCGTAAAGGGCAAATCCGAGGGCCTCGGCAATCATCAAGTAGAAACTGTGCGTCGTTGCCGCAACGCGGGGATGCTCGCGCTCGACATACGCCTTGAGCGCGCCGAGTTGAATCGATGGTCGATCGTAGAGCTGCCACGGTAGGGATACGAGCGCGACTTGCAGAGGAAAACGTGTTTCTGTTTCGCGGGCATTCACTCGGGCACCCTCGCGTCGAAGTCGCCGTACCTTTGCGGATTCATTTCGAACAACGCTTGGCGAAAAACCCACGATAGCGACGATGAACGTGCATTCGATTGAGGAGAATGGGCGCAACCGTGGGCGAGTTCGAGGTAGATTCTTTCCTGAATTGTGGCATCGTAGAAGTCTCTTATACATTCGATGTAATCTTCAGCTCGGCCACCCAATTCCAAGCCCCCGATGCATCCGCCAAAACACATCGGGAGGTACGGACACTTAAGGCATGTCTCAGTTTCCCATCTGTAACGCGAGGGCTTGGCAACACGGTCGTCCGAGTTATCGGCGACAAACGAAACGGCCATTTCTTTGTGGCCAAGTCTAGCTGGGCAACGATAGACTATACCGTCCGGTGCGAGAAGATAAGAATTCGGCCGGTTGCCAACGCAGATACGAGGGCCCAATAACCGGTGATTGAAGCCATTCGCGAAGGTTTCCCAAACTAAATCCAGGGACGCCTGACGCAACCATGGCTCACCTTTACCAGTTGTGCATTCGTGGTACGCGGGTAACTCGACATTGTGGGGAGACTGTCTGAGAAAGCCAAAATGCACCGACCGCAAAGAACTGAGCGACACACCCGCCTCGACCAAACCTCGGAAAAGCCCATGCATTTCGTGGTGGTTTTCACAGGTTGAATTGGCGCGGATGGAGATATCGACCA
Source organism: Desulfosarcina variabilis str. Montpellier (assembly GCF_048565275.1). Classification (NCBI taxonomy): domain Bacteria; kingdom Pseudomonadati; phylum Thermodesulfobacteriota; class Desulfobacteria; order Desulfobacterales; family Desulfosarcinaceae; genus Desulfosarcina; species Desulfosarcina variabilis. Next base: position 7,469,723 of record NZ_CP159846.1, read on the forward strand.
CATCAGCGCATTGCGCAATATTCTTGACAATGGTGTCGTACGAACCTCGGCCGGATTTAAAGGGACGATACTTATCGTGGTTGGACTTGGTGCCATCTAGCGAAACATCGACTTCGGTTATGCCGCACTTGCGCAGGCGGTGTGCCACTCGGCGAGTCAGAAGTGTTCCGTTGGTCACAAGAGTCTGTCGGTGAGAGGCCTGCAAATGAGCGGCGATCTCATTTGTTCTACGAGAAGCGTACTCAACAAGATCAAGAGTCAGTAGCGGTTCGCCACCGTACAAAAGGGTACGAATAGAGCGAATTCGGCGCCGGACTCGCTCGAATTCAACAGTCTTCAGCAAGAAATCATCGACCATCTCCTGAGTTACCGCTTCCCCTTTTTTCAGGTTTCCTTCGAAACAGTACTTGCAGGCGAGGTTGCAGCGGTAATTCAACGCAAACCCGAGATACAGTCTTTCGTCGCGTGAAATCCAATCCTCGTATTTTTTCCGCATCTGGAGCCTTTCGGATCGCGCTGAGTCTACGACGATTCCGAGGCGCTTGAGAGCGTTGAGGTCGCTTGCTGTTGGGTTCCCTTGTCGAATGGATTCGAATGTAGATTTCGGGACAAATGATTTTGACCCAGTCGTCGTGGAGAACACCAAGAACTCGCTGGGAGTTCGAGGACTGGGGAGGGTCACAATGTAATTGGACAACTCCAACGCCAGCTCCTAACACAAAAACGAAAAACCACGCTGTTGTAGGGTGATGGTGGTTTCGTCAAGAATCGCGCCAATATTTTATCGGCAGGTGGCTACCCATCATGTGATGCGGTAAGAACAAATCGCCTCAACCACGGACCATTGAAGCAGCCCCTTACGACGTTTGCAAGACGACAACGTCTGGGATACAGAAAATTACCTATTCGTCTGGGATTTCGGTTGCGTTATCATCATCACATGTGCAAGCAGGGGAATGGGTTCCAACATCAATTACGAAAACGTTCGAGTCGTCTCCGGAGACTTGGTTGACGTTTTCGGACCCAATCTTTGCCGCGGTACTCATCGCAGGGCCTGAGTTTGCCGAAAGGTTAGAAATGGCCATCGGTTTCACTCCTTTCCTCTTTTTCACGTTGATTCGATAGCACACACAAAACACGCCATGTCATCGGAGTTAAGAAGGTGATAGGAACTCGCTTTTCGCGGCTGTCCACATCACCACCCCCAGAATCGTGCCCTGTCAGTTTGTAGATCCAAGGTGTAGTACAGGCCGGAATCGGCCAAGAATATGATGGCATCATGTACCAACCGTTCGCGCCCGGTGTCAAGCCAAAATCCAAAGGCAAGGGGCGGGAAAATTTGGAGCCACGCAACTATGTCTTGGCTATCTGAAAAAACGCACCACTCCAAAACCTGGCATCACAACAACTGGCGAAAGGCTTGACTTTGATAGGCATCAAGACGTGGTGGTCGCGCAGAAGACCGCTCAGGTTGCGATTACACTTTGTAAAATTTGTATGGGACGCGAGCCAGGTAAGTGGGGTACATTGAGACTATTCCCAGGAACGGCACCTTTTCAATTTCTGGGATAGATTCCCAAAACGACCATACCCTGATAACACCAGACACGCAGATAGCATCAATGCTAAAAATGGTCCCCTCCCAATCCACTGACCAGGAGGGGTTCTCATATTACCATTGTCCAGAGCCTGGATCTTTAATGAAGCATCCCCAATATATTCCCGCCAACCCGCGACAACCTGAAACTGGACTCCGCCGACAAATCCACCCACTGCGCCGCCCGAGTGTAAGTGTTGACCACAGCAAACATCGTATCTCCCATCTCATGTGGCCACGCCCACTCCACCGCCTCCTTTTCCTGGGCATTTAGACCGAACTGACGATTGAAACTGGCCAGCGTCGATTCAGGGTCATCAACCGGTGATTCCATTGAAATCTTGAATTGCGATCGCTGGGCGCCCAATTCATAGGACACTTCATCCAACACCTGAGGGAATTCGTTCAGGATCTTGGTGCTTACGTGCCTGTAAGACGCCGATACATCAGACTTTGCCACCAACCCATTTGTGCAGACCAACCGAAGCACAAATGCTGCAATGGACAGGGACGCCAACCCGACTTCAGAATTGCTGATTGATATTCCTGGTTTGAATTTATCGCCGTTAATATCGAATGCCTGCTTTCCATCCGGTATACTCAACGACATGAATTCCGGGTCAAGATGGCACTGCACTTCAGTGTCCGGTCCATATCCCAGTGAATCCAATCGTTCGCAGACCTCGAAATTATCCACAGGAATATACTTGGTCGTAAATACCGCCCGCACATCCTGTGCATCAAAACGGAAAAGTAACTGGGCATTCTTTTCCTTAGTGATCCAATGATTAAGATTTTGGGCCTGCACATCGGGTGGACACCTACGCAAATACGGATACGGAATGCCAAGGCGGTTAGAAATTGATCGTTGTGCCACAGGCCGAATCTCATGGGGTTCACCGGCGATTCGGAGCACATCCAAGTTGTCAAAGGATACATCGGGGACATCGATATTCATATCACGGCAGTTTGCCGACATTTCATCGACGCGATCAAAAACCTTACCGAGAGTAGTTAATTGCTGCTGTTTCATAATATTCTCCATTGATTTTGAATCCGGGAGATACGCCTTTCACCACCTGGCGCATTATATTTCCCCTGACGGCTCTAACAGGGTGCGTATCCATAAAAGCGGACGGGTGGCTCCCGGAATAGATTTGGTTATCGATTTATTGATTCAGATTGCTTACAGGTGGGGATTGGTTGGTTTTGTAACGGTGAAAATTCGTGTGAGGTTTCTGCTTGACGAACAGGAGGCATTTTTAATAATTCGTCGCGATCCTTTTCATCCTTAAGCAGCTTTCTCAATTGTCTGTTTGTCATTTTTCGAAACGGATACGCTGCCATTGGGATTGCCCTCCTCATCGAAAATAATGGGATCGCCGGTGTCGATCATGCAGACCGCTACAGGTAGGTGAATTGTCGGATAAAGGGTTTCGATCTCAGTTTTGATCAGGTCGGCGGTGGAGCCAAGTGGACTTTTATCGCTGCGTTTGGCATTCACAAGAAGGATGCCAGCATCAACCCGCTGTTTGTCATACCCGATCTGCAAGCGCACCAGGCCTTCAAGGATGTATTCGTAAGCGGAAATATTACCATCGATGGCGATTTCCCGCTTAACACCTTTATACATATAGCGCCGGTTTTCGACTATTCGCATGCTGTCGGTATCAACGGTCCAGTCCATTTCATACAAGGCCATACGGAGCAATTCCCGCTTATACAATGCGCCGGTCAGCACATCATCGATGTATTGCATGGTTGCTTCGACATCGCTTAACATGTTTTTTTCTCTCAGTATTTCTTCGGAACCCCTGAAATGAAGGATCTCGAACATCGCTGTGCCTCCTTTAATAAATAGGTGGATCGTTCTGAATGATCGTATAGGGATAATTGCCGAACTGTCTCTATAGTCGTTGTGGGATGGTTTAGGCGGCGGATTTATTGGTGGTTGCAGGTTCGCGCTTACCGAGGATTTCGTCGAGGAAGATGGATTTCTTGGATGGTTGCCCAAGGTAGTTGAGCGGATATGACAGGAACAGCAGATACATGGCCCGGCTGATTGCAACAAAGCAGATTCGGCGCTCTTCTTCAAGATTACCCTTACCGCTGGGCATCAATCCTTCAACCAGTCCGATTACAAATACCACCGGGAACTCCAGGCCTTTTGCTTTGTGAATAGTCATCAAACTCACGCCTTCCTTGTCATCGGCCACGGCTTCATTCTGAAAGCTATCCGTGTATTCGAGAAAAGCGCCGATGGTTGAATACCTGGCCGCCGCAAGCTGAAGTTGGTTGATATTGGCGATCTTCACATCATCGGGACTGGGAATGTCCTCATCGACGATAAAACGGTCATAATCAAACGTGGTGCGAATCTGCTTTATCACCTGCATCGGTTCCAGGTATTGGGCGCTTTCAACCAACGGGTCCATGAACGCCAGCATCTCCTTAATGAGCTTCCTGACATAGGGCACCATGATGATCATGGTTTGTAGTCCACGGTAAAGACGGATACCACGATGCCTGCTATACTCCTTCAACTGGTCTTTTATGGCATTGCTGACATATCTGACAGGCACATTGAGGATGTTCAATAAAGCTTCGTCGCCCTCATCGGTATCGGGGTAAAGGATCACACGCAGATAATCGAGAAGGCAGCGTACCTCCCGGCGATCGTAAAATGTCTGCCCGTTTTGAACATGAAATGGGATTTTGGCCTGCATGAATGCTTCCTCGCAGTAACGACTCTGGAAATTGCACCGGTATAATACGGCAATGTCACTGTATTGATACCCACGACGTTCAACCAGATCGACAATTTCATTGACCACACCCAGCGCTTCGGTTTCTTCATTCGACGCTTCCAGCACAACCACATCGTTACCGTCAGGATTGTCAGTCTTCAGGTCTTTGTGGATCTGCTTGATGTTGAACTGGATCAGGTTTTGACAGGCCCGCAGAATCTGGGGCGTTGATCGATAATTGAGATCGAGGATGAACTGGCGGGAACCAGGGAACATGGATTGAAAATTGAGAATATTTCCGACAGATGCCCCGGTGAATGAATAGATCGCCTGATGGTCATCCCCGGCTACCCAGAAACTGGATGGATCAGGATTGCCATTATCACGAATCAGCAGGCGCAGGATTTCAAATTGTACGGGATTGGTGTCCTGGAATTCGTCAACCATGATCGACTGGAAACTGCCCTGGTATTTTTCACGGATTTCATCTTTGTCACGCAGCAGGCAATACGTCTCAAGCAACAGATCATCGAAATCCAGGAGCATCTTATTGGATTTTGCCTCCTCGTAGGCCTGATAAATGTTGGCCACCTGCATCATGGTCTTGTCACCTTCGAACAGGGCCTGGAATTCAGCCGGATCGATGATGTTGTTTTTGGCCAGGGATATCTCACGCAGCACTGTGCCCACGGTCAAATCCTTTACCCGTAAACGTTTCATAACGTTTTTAATGAACACCAACTGCTCTTTGCCAGACAGGATATCAAACACACGCCCTTCGACCTTGAGCAGATGCATGCAAAATGAATGGATGGTTGAAAGGCGTACACGTGTTGATAGATCACCCAATACAGGGACAAGGCGTGATCGCATTTCGTCGGCGGCATTTCTGGTGAACGTCAAACCCAGGATATGCTCTGGTGGTATCCCATATTCGTTGACCAGTATGCCGATCCTTTCCATCATCGTGCGCGTCTTGCCCGACCCTGGAACTGCAATCACCGCAGCAATGCCATCCTTGAATTGGGCGGCCTCCCGCTGTTTTGGATTCAATTCATCATTCATGCGGCCTCCTCACGTTCATAGTTGCGAATGGTATTGATGGCCATCTTGATCCTGAATCGTTTGGCCACCAGCTCATTTATCATTGAATTGGTCTTATCCGCCTGGATCAGCTTGGATAACTCTTTCCCATAATCTTTATGCAGCTCCTGAAGGAATGAGATGACCGCTTCCGGTGGATGGCGGCGCAATAATAACCCAACATTCAAAATTTCATAGACACGGTCCCCACCTGATTCTACAAATGTCAGAAATGCCTGAACGTCATTGATTGCTCGCTTGGTCATAGTTGATTTCTCCTTCCAGATATTCGTCACATGCCTGTTTGTAAGCGCATCCCTTGCATTTCCAGTTGGTATCGTTGGCGACAAACACGCCCTTGGATATACCGTCCCAGACTTGAGCAGCTTTCTTGATAAGGCGTCGTTCGTCTAACTGACTGCGGGATGTCCAGTATTGTTCAAATTTCGGCGTTTTCGTTTTAATGAGCGTATCGAAACGCAAAAGGATTTCCCGATCACCGTATCCATTGTGCTTGGCGGCGATTTGATACATAGTTAATTGCTGGTTAGATGAAATTTCATCCCGACTATAGGATCGACCCGATGTCTTGAAATCGGTAATGATGATGGTGCCGGCACTATCCTCTTCGACCAAATCCATAGCGCCGATAATTGGGATGGGTATACCAGGCAGGCGGATTTCGAACGCTTCCTCAATTGCCAGGATGGTGAATCCATCGTCGGGCAGTTTGTTGTACCATGTCGTCAACAGATCTTTGCCATACATCAACAGGGATTTATAATCATTGTCACCGCTGTAACGGATATCGTCGTTGCCCTTTGCAATGCCAGTCCACACGGTTTCGAAAATCTGGTGGACATCCTTTAACAGCATCTTCTCACCGATCATGCGGGCGCAGTAGAACTGCTCAAGGACCCGGTGGATGCATGTGCCGAATTCCAGAGCCTCTGCCTTGAACTCCATAGGCAATTTGTCGATCCTACCGAATTTGTATAGGAGCGAGCATTCCACATATTCACCTATAGACGATGCGGATAGGTGCGGTTGTTGCCTAAGCTCACTTAAAACCATTGTAAGTCTCCTTCATAGGCATCCTAAAAGCGCAGGATGCTGCGGATTTTTCAAAATAGAAAGGCGATAGGTTCCCTCCCGGTCGAGTTAGGATCCGCCTATCGCCTTTGGTTATGCATAAGTTAACATATCGTTTTCGTTAGGTTACGCGGCTTGCTGCAATTGTCGGATGAACGCTGAAGCATCGCTTGCCGTTAGGGTCTCAATTCCACACCCGTAGGCATCGGAGACCATCTGTTCCAACTGTTCAACGGATATGCCACGGCGTCTGGAAAGATTGTAAATGGCACGTTTCTGCGCCTCACTCATCCGAGGACCGGTATTACCCTTTCCAGCATTCTGGTCAGCAGGTTCTTTTTCGGTCTGGGTTTCCATGGTGGTTGCCACTGGCGCCGGTTTCGCTTTCGGTTTAGCAGATGCAGCAGGGGCTTTCTTTGGCGCTTTCGCTGCGGGTTTTTTAGTGGGTTTAATTTTTTGGTTAGGATTTTCATGTTGTCCTCCTTCGGGTATAGCTTCATTGAAATCGGCAAGCTCTTCAACCGCAGTCATGCCAATATTTGTGAATGATCGAAGTGCTCTGGCAATGGCTCTTGTACTGGCCAATCGTAGGAGATGTCGGACCACTTTGCTTGAACAATTGTTGGGGTTGGCATCTCCGATATCAATGAAGGTCTCGCCCATCTTTGACATGACCGTTGCCCGGCAGACTGCAAAATTCCCATTATCCTTCGTGGGCATCTTAACGATATCGACCTCAATCGATGAAATCCCTTTTTGATGACCCAGATCCAGCAAGCCGGGATATTTGACGAATTCTTTGCCTTCGATCTGCATGATCCATCGTTCGTCAAGTTTGGGAACCTGCTTTTCCAGGAATACGGCCCCCTCCACTTCGCGATTGGGCACAGATTGAAAAACGGCCAGGATATGCTTGCATTTGAAATCCGGATCACGTTTGGCGTTTTTGGCAAAGTCCCCGCATGTGCAGGAATCGCCATCATCAGAAACATGGACGTTGTAGAGAATTTTTCCCATTTCTGATTCAACAAAATATTGTCCATCATCTGTTTGAAGAACCCTCAAATGGTCTGCCTTTTCATTGCGTTTCTGTAGTTCGGTTGCGGTCATTTTTACCTTTCCTTTTCTTTTCCTTAAGCAAAATGTTGATCCAATCGACGACTTCGATGGCGATCCTTACGAACAGGTCAATGGTTCGTTGCGTCATTCCGCTCCTTCACATTAAAAGGGATGTTGCTGTTTCTCGTTCCGATCATCAAATCCACGGCCGTCTGTCTTAATGAACTCGATTGAATTGACGATCATCTCGAAGCTGCTGCGCTGTTCCCCTTCATTGGTTTTCCACTTGGATTGCTGCAGATAGCCAACAGCACATATGCGGGCGCCGGAATGGAGATACTTTTCTGCAATCTCGGCATTCTTGTTGAAGCAGACACATTTTATCCAGCTGGTCTTTTCACGGCCGGATTTGAATGCCAGGGAAAAGGATGTTACCGGGTCACCCTCAGATCCGAAGAAGATTTCTGGGTCGTTACCGAGATTTCCTGTCAGGATGAGTTGATTGATCATAGGATGTGGACTCCTTTCGCTATGGGTTGAGTGTAAATGGGGGTTAATGAAAATCGGGTATTTTTAAAAGAAGGGATGGGGTCTCTCAGGAAGTAATATGTATAGCTATCGTTGGAATAATTGGAATTTTTTAGAGGAAAGGGATGATAATCGGTCTCTGGAAAACGGAAATGCTTTTCAAACGAAAATTTTTGGCAACCCGGAAGCGAAGGTGAAATCCGTAGATCGCACTTCCGCAACTTGATGTCTTTTTTCTACGGACCTATAAACCATAAAAAGGCACCGTGTGACAGATTTGGTCCCCCCGGCACTCACATGCTGCTCCTAAAACAATTGAAAGGAGGAGCAGCCACCATGAATCTGGATCAATTGCGCCAACAGTTTCACAATGAGCAATCCTCTCTTCTGTTATTCGAATTGATTCTCTGGAAGGATTGACGAAAGTGCCCACGGTGCGGCTGTCAACAGTCATGTGTATTGAAGAGCCAAAATGTCGGGCCCGGTTTGTATGAATGCTATCGGTGCAAAGTCAGTTCACGGTCACAACCCCATGTTCAGCTGTCGCGGGGAATGCAAAAATGTACCAAAAATGGGAACGAAAAGTGTACCACCCATGACAATCAATTGGTGGTAGAATCCTTCTTTAAAGGAGGGCGCCGCCATGATTTCCTGGGAGGTTTTTATGGACATTATTGCATTGCATCGACGAGGGTTATCTGAACGAAAAATATCCGAAAGACTTGGCTGCCATCGAAAAACGGTTAAGCGGTACATCCAGGCTGGACAGAAACCAGAATATCGTAAAACCAAGCGTCGAGGAAGCATTCTCACCCCTTACTACCCGATCATCGAGGATCTGTTGGAAGAGGATGACTACCGCGCCACCTGGATTTATAACCGGGTTAAGCAGATAGGCTATCCAGGCGGATATGACACCGTCAAGCTTTATATCCGCAAGATTAAAAAGAAACTCAGGCGCCAAGCTTACCTCCGTTTCGAGACAGTCCCCGGGCTACAAGGCCAGATGGATTGGGCCGACTTCCAGGTTGCGGATTTCCAGGGTGGCAGTTTCACGGTTTACCTGTTCGTGCTCGTTCTTGGTTTTTCCCGGGCCATGTTTGCCATGTTCGTTGACCGCTGCACGTTACAGTCCTTCATGGACGCCCATATTCATTCATTTCACTATCTGGGCGGGATCCCCATGGAGATGCTCTATGACAACATGAAGAATGTGGTGATCAGCCGAACCGGAGGCCAGACGGTTTTCAATGTCGAGTTTTTTCATTTTACCCAGCACTATGGCTTCAAGCCCATGACCTGTCCACCCTACAGTCCATGGGTAAAGGGCAAAGTGGAACGACCGGTGGATTACATACGGGAGTCGTTTTGGCGTGGTTACCATTTTACCACAATCGAGCAGGCCAACCGGGATCTTCTCCGTTGGCTGAACGAAACCGCCAATTGCCGCGAACACGGCACCCATCGGCAGCGGGTGGATATGCGCTGGCAGCAGGAACTGAAAAGCTTAAGTCCATGCCCTGCCACGGATTACGATACATCACTCAAGGAGTATCGCAGGGTCTACAAGGACTGCTTCATTTCCTACAACGCCAGTCAGTATCAGGTGCCGCCGGATGTGATTGGCAAAAAGATTTTGCTAAAGATCAAGGATGGTGTCATCCGCTTTTACGATGACGACCGGCTATTGGTTACCCACTGCGAAGCCGAGCAAAAAGGCACCCGGGTGTCGGATGCGACTATTACCGCCCAGATCCTGAAGCAACGGAAGCAAGGCAAAAAGAAATATGGCCGCATCAAGGGCAAGGCGACCCGCGGATTGGTGAACGGCAGTCTATATCCACAGGTGCTTTACCGTCCGTTATCTTTCTATGATCAGATTGCCCAGGGAGGTGGAGCATGGATCAACTAATCGCTGACCGTCTCCAAGACAACCTCAAACGGCTTAAGCTTACCCAAGCCGCAGAGATGCTCGACACCGTGGTTGCCAATGCCGAAGCGGACAAGGACTCATATCTGGCCTTTCTGGATCAGCTGTTGGAAGAGGAAGTCGCCGCCAAGGAAAAACGGCGTGTTCAGACCGCCATGAAAACTGCGGGGCTACCCTCAGCCAAGACCATCGAGGAATACGACTTTACCTTTCACCCCAAGCTGAACAAGAAGGAGGTGATGGCCCTTTTCGATCTGGACTTCATCGGCAAGCAGGAAAATGTGATCTTCCTGGGACCGCCTGGGGTGGGTAAAACCCATCTGGCCATATCCCTGGCAACCAAGGCCTGCCATCACGGCTTCAAGGTGTATTTTACGACCATGGACACACTAATGCGCAAACTTAAGGAGCCCCAGTCCAGGCACAAGGCGTATCTGACCTCTGCCCTGGTGGTGGTCGATGAGGTTGGCTACCTACCCATCGATAGCAAGGAGGCGTATCTGTTCTTTCAGTTCGTCTCTTACCGTTACGAGCGGTCATCGACGCTGATCACCTCTAACAAGAGTTTCGGGGACTGGCAGGAATTGTTCGGTGAACAGGTCATCGCCACGGCCATCCTCGATCGCTTGCTGCATCACTGCCGGGTGATCAATATCAAGGGGCACAGCTATCGACTCAGAGGGCACAGTTTTTCAAAGAGCGATTTCGCCACCGCCGGTTCTTCCGGGTCGGCGGTTCAGACTGAGGGAATGGAGGTTCAATGAACCCCATAGTGGTACACTTTTATTTTCCCATTTCTGGTACACTTTTCATTCCCATTGACAAAGGTAAGGTCGAGAGGCCTTACACCTTCATCCGTGAAGGCTTCTGGCGCGGTTACGGATATCTTTGTCTCGACACCGCCAACCGCGATCTGGGGAGCTGGTTAAAGAGAAAAGACCAGCGGGTGCACGGTACCACCCATGAAGTCGTCGCCACCCGGTTCGAAAGAGAACAGCCGCATCTGGGATCGATCCCACGACAACCGTTCGATACCGCTTACCGGATCTTTCGAAAGGTCCATAAGGATTGTACGGTTCGTTTCGAAGGCAACAGCTTTGTCGTGCCGCATCCGCTGGTAGGCAGAACCATTGTCCTGAGAGTTAAAGAACAGACCATGCGCATCTTCGATGATGACCGCTTGGTGGTCACCTATGAAATCCCATCGACCAAAGGTAATCTTGTTCAGGATAAACGCTTTTATGCAGCCCTGAAAAAAGACCGTGAGATGAACCGGCGCAAATACGGCCGCCCCAAGCCGGGTAAGGGCCGTGCCAAACGCACCATCAGCCCAAGCAAACCCTTGTATGATATGCCGGTGGATATCCGCCCGATCGATGTCTACGACCAGTTCGTCCAGGAGGTGCAGCCATGACGGATACGCTGGTTACCGACCGGATTGAAGCGAACCTCACCCGCCTGCGTCTGCCCCGGATACGGGAAATCCTGGATCAGATCATTCAATCGGCGGAACAAAAAAAACAGAGCTATCTGAGCTTTTTGGATGATCTGCTTGAAGAGGAAGTAGCGCAAAAGGAGCAGCGCCGGATCGAGACTGCCTTGAAAATATCCGGTTTGCCCTTCATCAAGGGCATCGATGAATTTGATTTTACTTTCCAACCCAAGTTGGACCGTCAGCGCGTCATGTCGCTGTTCGATCTGACCTTTATCCGTCAAAAAGGAAACGTCATCTTTCTTGGCCCGCCCGGCGTTGGGAAGACGCACTTGGCCGTGTCCTTGGCATTGAAAGCCTGTCAGGCGGGACTCAGCATCTATTTTACCACCATGCCGGACCTCATTATCAAATTGAAAAAGGACCATGAAGCTGGCCGTCCCGGAAAAGGCCGAAGCTACTATAAGTCCTCACTGGTGATCGTCGATGAGGTCGGTTACACGCCGGTCACCCGTGAAGAGTGCAATCTGTTTTTTCAATTCATTGCCAATCGGTACGAAAAAGCCAGCACCGTAATAACTTCGAACAAGGCTTTTTCCGATTGGGCGGAATTACTCCAGGACCCGATCATCGTGACGGCAATATTGGATCGCCTGCTCCATCACAGTGCGGTGATCAATATCAAAGGGAATAGCTATCGGCTTAAAGGTAAGGCGATGAATTCTGTTCAGTGAATGAGAGGATGTGGCTCAATTCTGACGACCCAAAATGGCTCAATTTTAAAAGACCGTTGACAGTCGTAAACGCCGAGACATTATGGATTCTCTTACGGTTCATCCTGACCATTACCAACCACCAGGCCAGACTATCAAACCTTCAATCTTTGCTCGCGGTAGTCAGGTCCCGATGTATTGGGGGCCGCGAAAGTTTACCGGCTCTTTTTGGAGCGACGATTTAGATAGCATGGAGAAGAAGGCTATGGCCTTTGATAACGCTTTTCCAAAGTTTGCAGGTGCCCGAGCTATCGCTAGAACAGTATCCGAGCAATCTTCCGATGAAGATGGAATAACACGTAATTTTCATTGCATAGAGGTTATCATTCCTCGTCGCTGCCGCATTGCAGCCATTTTTGAGGATCTCGACTACACGGCTCCAGTTTGGCTCAATGCTGCAGCACTAATATTATTCATTTGGGGTCTCCTTTATTGGTGAGCTTAAAGAAGGAAAATCATGGGCCGTTGGGGGACGTGATATTCTGCCGGTTGACCCTCTTTACAGAACCAGGTAGTGCTTTAATCACTTTTTAAGTTTTTGAGGCGGCCCTGGCTACTCCAAAGCCTTAAGGTTATTGCCATCACAAATTTTAAAGATAGATAATATTGCCCTAATGTATCAAGAATAATAGAATAATAAAAAAACCTATTACAATATAAATAAAAACCTTTTGCGATCCAATAATAGCCTGCAATCGGTTCATATCATTTTTAAGGCTATTAATACTTTCTATAATTATTTCCTCAAATTCAGCTGTTTGTTCTTCCTGTTTGTCAATCGGCCCTTCCTCTATATCGTTGTCCTCAATCTCATAGATCTGAGGTAAAAACCTTTCGAGTTTTTCGGTGTATCCATACCTATTGGCCCATTCACCTGAAAAGCTTTTAAATGTTGCCCAAGTATCTCCATCAATGCCAAAATCTGATAGAAATTCTAACTCACCCCGTGGAGGAATACTTTTTTTGCGATCATTGATAAAATCTGCCATGAATTCTAACTTATCCGGTAGAGAAATATCTTTTTTGCTATTATTCCATGGGACAGCGCGTTTGGCGAGTCTATAGAGGCGTAGTTCTATCAATTGATTTTCCAGCTGCCATCCCTTCAGGCTCTTTACTTTTCGTTCGAATTTCCATTGTGCATCCCCAGCATATTCCATAATATCAGTATGATATTCGAGGATGATGTCGTGCATGGCTTCATAAAATACAAGGCTCAAATCACTTGCCATTGAAGATAGATCACGCAGTATATCTCTTTTTTCACTATCAGGTTTTTCTAAGAGCTCAGAAAAATCATCATACGTGAGATCGAAATTGTACGCTATAGCAGCACTGCGAACTCCATCAAATCTTTCCAATGGTTGATTGAAAAGCTTGTGGCGATAATCTTTAAGAACAATATCTTCTCGAAAAAGCAGCGTTTCAATCTGTTTCTTTGTCAGTTGATCAAGAATATTTTCCGGAATTACTGAAATTGAACTATGGTTTTCAATTATCGGTCCTACTGTTTCTGGAAGATTTTCAAGGAGTATATACGAAATGTCCTTCGGTACTTTTAAAATCAGATTCCATAATGCTTCATGATCATTTTTGAACTCTTTCTCTGTTAAATATTCACCATAGCCATCGTTTGGGTTTCCTTTATTAGTTTGATAGTATTCTATGAATGATGGATTTTTAAGGTAGTCTTCCAAAATCTCGGATAGATCACTTTCAGAGACACGAGCTTGCCCAAGAAGGTTATCTACTGCATATGTAATAATCGAAGCTATTACTGTTCCCCAACCTTTAAATTTACGTATTATCGCTAATCTTGCTTCCTGAGGATGGCTAAAGAAAAATTCCTCATTTTTAAAATCAGCGATATCAAGCAAACAATATTTTACTAATGGATCTGAATCCGTCTCGATTCGTTCTTTAAGAGCCTTTCCTTCCTCGTCATAGTCATCAAAGAAACAAAATTGTTTGGCCGCTAAATATCTGACAAACGCATTTGGGCTGTCTAACGCTTTGTATCTAACTTTTTTAGATTGATATTCTGGTACCTTTGTTTCCTCCAGTGCGAGCAATATTTGAATTTGTGTTTCTACACTTAGCCCATCCCAAGCTGCGATCAACTTCGATGTGCCACTTGGAGTAGGTTGCAACAAATCTACCAAATACGCTGGAACCTTGTTCTTTGCATCTTCAGACATCAACTATTCCTCTCACATATTTAGAGGCTCAAAGTGCGGTTCTAATTAAGCAAGTCGGAAGCAAGAGCTTCACCAACTACCAGCTGTCTTAGTTGCTCTGGATTTGAACTCTCCACACCAATCATCAAAACAGACGAAAGGCCAACGCGGTTCGTCAATGTCATCTGATTTGATAGTCATCGAAAGGTTTATTTTAATATTTTCAGGGAAAAGTTTTTTGGGCGGGTATCTGTGGCACTCCCCATAGCTTGGATTTTCTTTTTCATAATAAAGACAATGTTCGCATTGGCCTTTGGGCATATTATAAACCTCCATTAAAATAGCTTGGAAAAAGCATGAAAATCTCATTCACATTGATAACATTTTTGACAGTGAGTGTACAATATCCTTAGCGCATTCTTCATCAGGGCAACATTCGTCACAAAAAGCAACCTCTCCTTCTGGAAGGGAATATATTTTTCTGTAAACTTTGAAATAGGGATCCTCATGGACCAATCGATCTCTGTTTTCAAGACCAGGTACCCCGAAATAGCGACATTTGGGATTTTGGCAAAAATCAGTTATCATTTAATAATCGCTCCTTTTTTGAATTTATTAAAAAATAACGATAAAAATTATCGTTGTCAATATTTATAATTTTTACATATGGTTACAGCATATCAAGCATATCAAGCATATCAGCTTGCGGTGTTTGTGGTGACGCGAGACATAAATATGATAACTGCCGCGAACTTAATTTCGGCCTGATTGCAGATACACAAGACAGGCCGCCAAAGCAATCCAGCGTTTCACATCTCCAAATGGAGGTAAACACCATAAACACCTTAACACCTCCAGCACCATCATTGAAAAATGATTAAAATTCAATTGGTTCCATCGCTTAAGAGGTATTCAATCGCCACATAAACACCTGTGAACACCCTAAACACCTACTTTTCCCTGTTGGTGCCCGCATTTCAATCATCAGAATTCCACAGCGATCACCAGCTTCTTCGTCCCGTAACCGATCAATATCTTGACAAAATCCTACCATCAGGTCTATCCTACCCAAGATCCCCATTTTCCATTTTCAATACAGCCCCACAATCGATATAGCAGGAGCGCCGCGCCAATGAACAAGATCGAACTGATCCAGGCATTGAAGGACGCCACCGACCTAACCAAATCCGAGGCTGCCACCGTTCTTGACCTTTCTTTCAATGGAATGGCCGATGCATTAGCCAAAGGGGACCGTGTTGAAATCCGGGGATTGTGTTCATTTTTCGTCAAAGAATATGATGGATACACCGGCCGGAATCCTAAGACCGGGGAACGCGTCAAAATTAAACCGAAGAAACTGCCGTTCTTTAAACCGGGTAGGATAAGTCATAGCGAAATGGGTAGGGCACGAAAACATTCCGCCGATCGTATATGTCCCACCACACAAAGACACCGAATAAAGCATCCCAGTCAATTGGTACGCCGACTTCCGTAAAATGCCAATTACTGTGCAGGAAATATATCAAACTATCGGGTGGAACCCATCCTCTGTCTTACAAGAAACCCATAAAGGATTGGATGATATCAAAGAATTGATAGAGCATCTGCAGAACAAATAAAATCCGTCAACATACAATAAGCTATATGGTTCTCTTAATTCAATAATATGTAGAGGAAATCATGCTCCTTTCAGAAAAGCTCAGAAATAAGATCTTAGAGAAAAAAGACGAACTTTCATTGAAGGGGGAACTATTATCCCCCTCGCAAATTGAAAAATACAGCAAAACATTTAAAGCAAGATTCGGCCCAGACAAATTAAACAGCATTGATGGCGAAACCCTCCTTGATACAATGCATTCCCCCGGTAACTCAGACAGTTTAGTTTATTGGCTTGAGTTCAAAAACGATGAAGAATTTCCAGGTCCTAAGTTTGGAAGCATCAGCGGTGGAAGCGCCCTAAAATTTGGGATCTATCGAAGAAAAGAGACCGGGATCTGGATGACCGGAAGCCCACAAAACCAAAAGGAATTAGATTTAGAAAGTGCAATAGAGATAGCGAGAAAACATAGGGACCAATTAATGGGAGGCTATGAATTATTAGAAAAACTACCTCATAATGCGACAGATTCCGATTATATTGACCTACAAAAAAATATTGAATTAGTAGCACCAGATCTACAAGACAAAGCTTGGGGACATAAATATTTCCATCTAATGTTTACCAATAAATTAGACGATTATCATAACCTTGATTACCAAAGATATTTTCTGATCAAATTGTTGCAGAAGCCACCGGTAACACAAGGAAGGTATACATGTGGAGGCCTATACATAGCAATCAGCAAGGAATTAGAGATGCCAGTATCTGTGCTTACAGGTGTCTTGAATAAAATGTGTGGCAGCCCTAATAGGTATTGGCGCATCGGAACAAAGCTTGGAGGGGGAGAAAGCCGATGGCAATTGATGCAGCAAGAACAATGTGTAGCAATCGGATTTGCGAAAATAGGTGACCTTACTGGTCTTGAATATAAAAAAGAAGAAAAAGAAAAGATTCGTTCTGAGTTTCTTAAAAAAGACCCATTAAAGCCACCACAAACCGTTGGTAGAAAAACACAAGAAATTTTTAATTTTGCAGCAGTGATAAAAGAGGGTGACATCGTCCTCCCATCAGATGGAGAAACTGTTTTAGGAATAGGTAGAGTCGACGGCGAATACTTTTATGTTAAGAACTCTGACACGCCACACCGGATACCTGTCAAATGGTTATCATTTGATAAATGGAAAAACAGCCAACACGAAGGTCTTAGATCAAGTGTCCGTGAAATAAAAAAAACAGAGAACTTGCTAAAGACTGAGGAGATGATACTTGATGCAAAGCCTGTAATTATCCCATCCAAATCTAAAATAATCTCAACAACAAAAAAAGTTCCAATTAAATTTGAAGGGGTCCCAGGCAGGATACAAGCGATCCTCGAAAGAAAAGGTCAAGTGATCTTATATGGTCCCCCTGGAACCGGGAAAACCTATTGGGCTAAAAAAACCGCACAAGACCTCGCCAGCCAACACAAATTCGGAAAAGCATACGAAGAATTATCAAAAGAAGAAGCCAAGATTATCCATAGTGTTACAAAAGATGGGCAAGGCCTGGTCAGGTTGTGCACGTTCCACCCAGCTTACGGTTACGATGATTTCATAGAAGGGTACCGCCCAAAAACTGTAAAAGACCAGATGGTGTTCGAGTTACGAGACGGCATACTGAAACAATTATGCGATGATGCTGACAATGAACCTGACAACAAATATTATCTCATCATAGACGAAATAAATAGGGGGGACATACCAAGGATATTTGGAGAGCTGCTCACAATAATTGAAAATGATAAGAGAGGAACTCCAGTCCTGTTACCAAATTCTGGTACCAGTTTTTGTTTTCCACAAAATGTCTACCTACTTGGTACAATGAATACGGCAGACCGGTCAATCGCTTTGCTCGATGCAGCCCTCAGGCGCAGATTCGGCTTTATAGAACTTATGCCTGACACATCAGTGCTCGGAAACACGGTTATCGAAGGCATTCCTTTAGGCCCATGGCTCGAAGCTTTGAACGCAAAAATATGTGACCATATTGGTCGAGACGCACGTAACCTGCGAATAGGGCATGCTTACTTTTTAAGTAAAGGGAAACCAATCAATACATATACCAAATTAGTTCAAGTGATGCAGGACGACATTTTTCCGCTCATTGAAGAATACTGTTATGAAGATTACGAAAAAGTTTTCAAGATCCTCGGAGGAAGCATTGTTGACCAAGAGAATCAAAAAATTCGGAAAGAGCTATTCGAATCATCAAGAAAAGACGAGTTAATTCAAGCTTTGAAAACATTGGATACGAATCTGGATTCCTCGACAGCTGCTTTGTTATCTGAAATGGAAAACCCAGAAGATGACGAAGAAAATGATGCAGATCAAGAACTAAATGGTCAAGATCAAACTGAATAAAGCAATGTCTGAAGTCCAAATAACCATACAGGAATGGGAGTCCAAGTACCCTGATCCAGGTACAGAATTAGAAGATTTGTCTTTACCATCTGATAAATCAGTAAGAGATCTCGTTGAAGATATTAACAAAACCGGGCGAATTGAAATATTAGAATTAAAAAAAGGCCTCTGTATCAAAGCAAAATCTTACGTTGGGGTGATCAAATTAGGTGACATCAAAATAATTGTTCAACCTAAATTAACTGGTCAACCAATCCTGAACCTCTTTAGATATGCATACGGACTAAAAAATTTACACCTTTATACGGAATCAAAGATTGGCGCTGAAAAACACACTTTCCAAGATTTGCTGATTTACCAACTCTATCTCGAAACAGAACAACTTTTTTTTAAAGGAATAAATAGAGAATATCTTAAGCTTGAAGAAGAATTGCCGACAATCAGAGGAAAAATCGATTTTAGACAATTAGCAATCCAAGGAGGAATAAGGAAGGCCGCGATCCCTTGTCTTCATCATCAAAGGCAAGATGACACCATACTGAACAGGCTGATGAGGGCAGGACTCAAGTTTGGAGAAAACTTAACTGGAAATATTGATTTAAGGGTTAAGCTAAGACGTCTTTCAGCGATTTTAGGCGAGACCATATCAGATGTCAGGTTAACTTGGGGCATCATAGGTGAAGCCAGGAGGCAGATGAACAGGCTCACATTGGCGTATGCTTCGATTTTAACAATCATTGAATTATTGATGGAATCAGCTGGGATCTCTTTTGAAAACAGGAATGAAAGAAGTTTACCTGGGTTTTTGTTTGACATGAACCGTTTCTTTCAAGCCTTGATCTCCAGGTTCCTTCACGACAACCTAAAAGGATACACTGTAAAAGATGAATATGGCCTTAAAGACATGATGGCATATATGTCGCTATATAACCCTTACCCTAAGAAACGGAAGGCACCTACTCCAAGACCGGACTACGCAATCCTAAAAAATGGCAAAATCGAAGCGTTATTGGACGCTAAATACCGCGACTTGTGGGAAAACAGTTTGCCGCGTGAAATGTTGTACCAATTAGCGATCTACGCGATGAGCCAAAAAGAAAACAGTATATCAACAATTCTTTACCCAACCATCAACGCATTAGCCGAGGAAGCCAGGATAGAGGTCAAAGACCCTATCTATGGTAGCCATCAAGCCCAAGTGAACCTGCGACCGGTAAACCTACTATACGTAAACGAATTAATTGTGGGTGGACAAACACAAGAAACAGAAAGAAAAATGACAAGATTCGCAAAGTATCTAATGCAAGGATAAAATGAATAACATTTCCGGTACCCACTATCCCCCCAACAACTGGCACTCACAGACCAACCGCCGGCCAATCTGCTCTTCAATGACATCCCGCGCCTGCATGTCATCGTATCCTCATTTACGACAGCATTGCTCCAGATACTGAAATGGTTTCCAGTTTGGATTCCGCGAATCATGATTCTGGCCACATGAGTATCGGATCTCCCTTAAATTGCCATTTTGGTCAATGATCTTGGATTTTTGGAGCTTGGACCGAAGCAGTTCAAGGTATTCCTTCATGAACCGCTGGTAAATCTCTGGTTGGTCCAGCTCTACGTATGTTTTGCTGGGTAATGTGAATGTGTTGTGCATTTAAAAGTCCTCCATATAAAACGCAGCTTACTGCGTATAATTGAATTTTGTTTTCGGTGTGAAAATTTGGAACTATCAGAAGCGCGGTCTAAATCCCAAGAACGAAATCCAGTTACCGGATGTCTTTTTTATATCTGAGCGCTTTCCGCTTTTTCATCTAAACAATAGGTCTAATATTCTTGATCGAAATCGCCTTGACAATGGCCACACCCGACCGTCTCTGCTTTCCTATCTGTTTGCTGTTTTTTGCTGTTTTGGCCGACGAGTGGAATAATTGTGGTCAAGATCAGGGAAATGTATTTTCCAAAAGTTTACCAAGAATTCCAGATGGATTCTGGAAGATTCTATTTAATCAAATACCACATCATTTTAAATGGTAAGTAAACCTGCTCTCTTTGCTTCATCCTCCGAGAGAATTGGAATCTTAGAATTTTCAGTATCCCGAATCATTTCTACGAAATCGTGGAAAGTATAAAACTTAAAACCAAGCTCTTTAAATAATTCATTTTCTTCTTTTGGAATCATTTCATAGAACAAAGATTTTAGATATTCCATAATTTCTGAAACTGAGTCAAAATCTCCAAATCCGCAACCAATAAATTCCAAATAATTTTTTATATCTTTCAACCCAGATGTTGTAATTGTACGACCATTAATAAGATAGTATGTTGAAATAACAATAATTGTAGTTATTATGTTGTACATAATTGAATCATCAATATACTTTAAGACTGAACCGCTTATACCATAAATAACACTAAATAATTCACTAACTATATCTAAAATATCACGATTGACAAAATCTTCCAATATATCATCTCTTTCTAAGAATAAAGCGCTTCTATGATATTCAGTAATATCAACCAACCAGTATTGTATATCTTTTCTTATTTCATCTGGATCGCCATCATCCATTTCAAATATTTGTTTTATAATTTCATTGATATCAAATAATTTGTTAATTACAACAAAGTCATCAAGAAAACCAAAATATTCTTCATAAGAAGAGTCAATTTCACTTTTCGATTCACCAATAAATCTTTCACCCATAGCATATTCAACAAAGTCTATTTTCCCTTTACGTCCACAATATCGGCAAAAACAAACACCGATTTCTTTCGCGTAATCTAATGATATATATTTTGCATATTTATCCATATTTGGACCACATTTAGTACCATTACACACTGGGCAATAAATATATCCGTCTTCTTTGAATTCAATTTCCATTTTCTCATTCATTTTTTATCCAATCGTATTTAGTTTTTTATATCTTATCTCCATGAATCCCTGATCACAGGTTCAACGACCATCGGCACCTCTGGCAATATGCCTTTGAATGCCTGCTCCATACAGCTTTTAACCGTCACCGCCACATCATCAGCAACATCTTCCCTTGCCTTGACAATCACTTCGTCATGAATGATATGGACAATTTGGGCATCATAGCCGGCCAACTGATCATCCAGATCAATCAACGCCAACTTGAAACCATCGGCCGCTGTTCCCTGCACTGGGTGATTGTATAAGACATTGACTTTTGTATCCTCCGATACCTTCAGCATCCTTCCCAATCGAGTCGAAATGGCGCCATCATCCTTTGCCGAAGATTTAATCCCATCCCGCCAGGCGCTCATCCCAGCAAATTCAATGTTGTAGCGCAATATCATTCCATGGACATCATCCAGGTCATACCCGAATCCCAAGCGGGCCAGGCTTTCATAAATTGAATAGGCAGATCTACCATTATTAAGGCCCAGCATAATTTCTTTGCCCAATTTCCGGTATCGATCTCCCGACACATCCGGCCCCATTATGATCTTTGCCGTTTCCAGATAAATGTCCTTTCCTGCCTTAAACAAATCAATGGCAACCTGATCATTCGACAATCCGGCAATGATCCTGGCTTCCTGCTGGGAATAATCCGCCAAAATGAACTTGTATCCTTCCCTTGCACGAAACAGAGACCGCATCGGCCCAGTTTTCTGCACTGTCTGCAGGTGTCGGTAGAAACGACCGGTTTTGGTGTTCAGCTGATCAATGGAATCACGTACACGATCATCGGCCCCGGTCATTGCCATATACGATTCGACATCCCGGAGTTCACGAACAGTTTTCCAATATTCAATCAGATTGGCGACCAGGCATTTCACATCAGCCTGAGATATCCACCGCAGCGAATCTTCATCGATCTTTGCCAACGACAGATCGTAGATTGAATTAAGATGCTCTTGAATTTTGCCTCGGTCATGCAGTGGGATATCAGGCGGGATCGACTTTTCCAGTTCAGCAGCCAGAGCATCAATTTTATCGCCGAGTTCATCATGTAGCTTCAGCAGCGCATCCACATCAATGCTGATGCCGACGGTTTCAATCTTAGCCGTCACCCAGATCAATCGTGTTTCAATGCCGAAAACCGTGGTCAAGCCAATTGATTGAATCAAGGGCTCCTGCCTGCTCCAGACCTCAACCAGACGATGAATCAACCCACTCCGTTCCAATCCATCCGATAATTCATAGCGACTAAAAATCGTTTTAAGTGACAAGGCCCGATACTCGATCTCACCGTTGGCAATGAGCTTTTCAGCAATAATCACATCGATAATTTCGCATTTCGGCAATCCACACAAAAGAAAGGCCTTTGCTACCTGCTTGCCGTTATTGGTAATGATCTTTATATCCTCACCAATTGGAATGCTCGTAAAGAATGCCTCCAACTCTTGAGGTTCCTGCTTTAAAGAAATCGATACAAATTCAGATCCCCAAGCAACAGACATCATTTGCTCATCATCGGCCATATAAACAGAGATATATCCAGCATGGATAGGAACAAACGGACATGAGCTTTGCTCTTCAACCTGATAAGTATCCAAATTGATCTTACCAACAATTTCGAGCTGATTGATATGACAATAAAAAGCTTTAACTCGATCAGGATTCCCAGCACCATCAATAGCATTACCACGAGCATGTGGAAGTTTGATTTTGAATTTCTCGAAGTGAGGATTTATTTCTTTAAAGTGATTTATCAGATCCGACCATTGTTTGGTGGTGGAAAGAATTAATGGATCATTAGTCCATTCGATTGATTGCTTTTTAAGTTGATTAACTATCCTTAATAATAGGCTTCTCTTGAGTTCAAGTGATTTTTGGATATATATATTACATATAACCAAAATTAACTTAATTTTCTCATCAACATGAAAATTATCAACATCTTTAAAGCAACTATATCTACTACTATCAAAATCTTCCGAACAACCCAATGTGCTGGTTATACATTCACCTTCAAGCTCAGGAATTAGCTCTTTTACATCATAGATTAATCTTGCTATATTTGCCTGAAATTGTTTAGCAATCGTGCTCTTTTTCTTGACATAGACATTGGCCAGAAATCCAATATCCGCTGTAAGAAATCCGAACTCATCAACGAATGGCTTTAATCGATCGATTGCCAATTCTTTCCAATTTTTATTTTGAGACTGATCGATTATTATATCCGGTTCAGGAAGCATAGACGGCCATTTGCTTCCAGCCAAAATAATATCCACGCTTGATTTACGAACAGGCCGAATCCTGTGGATGCATTGAACAAGCTCCCATTGCATACATGCCTCTGTCCAATCTATACGTTTATCCGAATCCTTCTCGTCAGGGAAGAGTATACAAGCATCTTGGGCAGCTGCATTTAAATTCGGATATGGCAGACCAATTACCAATACTGCATCGCATTCTTGAAAACTGTTGATCCCACGGGGGCCATAGAAATGAAATCCCATGAAAGTCCGTGTTAAATCGATTTCATTTAGGATTTTCATAATTTGTGATTCATTGCATTCATATGTAATGAACATGACCTTTTCTGCCTGCGTATGCACAAGCATGTCTGTAAGAAGTTTAACGAGATAGGATTCTTGAGGGTGATCCATCGAGACCCTGTTTATGCTCTTTTTAATGTGAACACGCTTGCTGTTCCATGCCACATCTGCTTTGACTGTTTTCAGTCTTCTTCGAACCAAAGACTTTAAAGCGCTGGCATCACCGGTTGCATCGAGTACCTTAATTGGAGTGCCTGGATATCCGAGCGGTGTTATTTGTTTTGTAATGAATCGGGTTGGTTTTTCCTTATCCATTAAAACGTATGAGAGCGTCGTAGGCGATATCAATCCCTTTATCCAACTAATGGCATTCAGATCGATCCCTTGCCGGTATAAGTCGGTCCTGGACAGGTTATCAAGGGTATTTGAAAGAGAAGTCAGTCGCGAAATGATATCCTCCTCTGTTGTATTCATACCCTTGGCCAACAATTCAATGATGGTCGCTTCCTGAAGAGTTGATTCAGTTAATTTACGACCATTTATAATCATCTTGGGTTCAGCGCTATCGCTCGATACAAAGTTGATGGATATACGATGAAATAAATTCAGCAGATCCGTGATCAGGTGTTGATCCGTTCCTTTGACCACCTTTAAAACTGACTGTATCTGAATCTCTGAACATACGTTTTCCAGCAAAAGCCCAGCTTTTACATTTTCGTCCAGAATAATCAGATCTGGTGTGGGAATTTGGGATTGAAGATATTGCAGCATATGAATGGTCACAAAATAAACGCCTGGCCCAAATTCACTCCGCTGATTGTAATAATCACAACTGGTCTGTCGGTATGGACAATTGCCACAGATTATTTCAGATGGAGAAAATCCTTTTCGAGTGATGTCTTTTAGTTCAGTAGACCGTTGACATGTATCTTCGCGCGATTGAATTAAATGGAACCCATCCCTTTTTCCTGCCAGCGCACAGATCGTGTTGAAAGCTTCCTCTTGCAGCGCTTTATTGAATGCCGCATAAATGACGATTCGATCTTGACCCATTGTCTGGATTTCATTCAATGTTGTACGTGTCTTTCCAGTGCCAGGTGTCAAAACGATTATGGAATTGTCAGAGCTATTCAATTCCTGTGCGACCAGACTACAGGCATCCTCAAGTGTCTCGTATTTATTGGGAACAGCCAGATCAAAACCGTTTTTTGACGAACCAGGTCTATAGCCGTTGCTTTGAATTCCGGCCCAGCGGTAAAGGGGAACACCATCATGCGGATCACACTTAACATTGAAACATCTCAGCTTATAGCTCGGTGGATATGCTCTTGCGTTAACGGTCGTTTTCCCGCACATCGGACACGAATATCCCTTGAATGAGATTGCAGATGCGTTTCCTCTCTTTTCAATCGTACACCTGATCCCTTTTTCGTCGAGCATTTCCTTCAAGGCGCTCAATCCAATGGGCTCAGTATTCTTCCGAAGCAGAATATGAGAGAAAGGATTGACGTTAAAATCAAATGAAGATTGCTGGTATTCTGATAGTTTATTCCCAAAGAGGCCAAGCACCTTAAGATCGGATATGATGGATCCACTGATTAACCATTTCACAAACGAAAGGATTTCTGATGGATCAGGTTTCCCTGCAGTCATCTGTAAGTAGTCATCGACGGTGAATGCGTGCTGTTCCAGCAGATTCTTATCAATTATGGTGCTGTGACCGTCTATCAGCGCCTTCTTGTTATGTGCAGGATCGCCCTTATATGCGAATATCTGATGAGGAGGATCTGTCTCTGTGGTCGGTTTCAGATCGTGTATGAAGGACATTTCGGACCGCATCCATTCAACGAATGCTTTGTATGCCGGATGATTCAACTTCAGATTGGACACGGCCCGAAATCCTGTTCCTCCGCTTGCTATAAATTTAAAATGTTCGGCGACACCCAAAGCAGACAAACTTTTTAAAGTCAGGCAGGCAAATGTGATTGCACTGGCAATTTTTTCCTGTCTTTCAAGTCCTGAGGTCCCATCAATGTCAATGAGTGGCTGATAAAGCTCCTGTTCATCGACAAAGACTTTGCGAGCCAAGTAGATGCCGAAAGTTCCACGACTTATATTTGTTTCGTTATTCTGCAACAGTTCAAGATATTGGTCTCCAGACAAAGAGTTGAATGGACCGCTGCTGGTAAGTGTGGCTTTGTAAGTAAGCTGCATTTCAAAAATCCCTGCCTTCTTTCAATTTTACAACTCCTGATGGCGTTCAGGATGATTTAAGAGCGCCTGTGCCATAGCATCCCTGACCCATTCCGCTATGCTTATTTCTTGCTCATCGGTGGCTTGTTTGATCAGCTCGAAATGTTCCAACGGAATAGCGATGGTCAGCTGTTTTTTAAATCTTGCTTTTCTCATAATGTGTTCCTCCATACTTCATAGAATTTTGAAGCAATTTCCATTGCCTTTGTATTTTGTTCCGGAAAACATTCAGGTATAGATAATCGCAAAAATATCAAAGGAAAGAGCCCTTCTTTTTAAATATTTTATCGCATGGCTTAACACACACCATTTTAATTAAACAATCGTAACAGACACACTTTTCTCCAAGGATTTTACGAACTATTAATATCCCCTCCTTATGTTCTCCAAGCATCATTCTTTGAATAGACAATTCATCTGTAGGATACCCATTTTCTATTAACAAATGTGCGACATCTTCCTGGCCATACTGACACACTTTTTCTACCCAAAATTTTAATGGTTCTGCATCTGGCGGTTTAATACCAGATTCAATTAAATATTTAACAAGCTCAACATTTCCATTAAAACACGCCAATTCAAAGATATAACTTAGTGGTCCGGGAATTACATCTTTATATTGGTCAATTTTTGCTTTTACCTTTTCAGTAATATGCTTTTTTTTACAATAGTATTTAAGTGAATTCATAATTCTACCAAACTCCTTTCAATCTATCCTTAATTTTATGAATTTTTGTCATTTCTCAGCTCTTATTTTAAACTTTTTTTATTGGAAAAGAGGGCAATCCCAGAATAGAAATTGCCCTTCTCATAGTGGAGTTACGATGAATGTATAATAGAAAAATCCATTCCAAAGTATGCTGTTATAATCTTTTTAAACATCGTCGTTATATTCAAGATATTGTCTAACAGCATCCAGCAAATGCGGATAAGATGATTCTCTTTTTACTTCTGCTATAATATTTTCAGTATATTGCAAATCCACTATTCTTTTGAGACGTTCATCAGAGTTGATGTAATCATCTGTTATCAGCTCTTTTGGTCCCATAATAAATGGTGTTCGATCCTTTGAAAAATACACTGAAAAACCCTTGATTTCACATTCAGCAATTAGTCTCATATAATTTTGATATTTATAGTAGCTCATGTTTTTTCTCCTTTTAATTGAATTGACAGCAATTGTACTGTCCTTTGTATTTTGTTCCGAATTTAAAGGAATGTTGGAACCGGTTTCCGTCCGAGGAGATTAGAGCGACCCCAATTCAGGAGTCGCTCATGTTTCATCAGTCGCATTCACCAGGAAAAAACCGCAGTATCCTGCGGAAAGTTATTCAGCTGTCCAAAATCCCATCTTCCTGTGGATATCATTAGCGATGTCCCGTCTGTACAGTTGTCTTCCAGTAACAAACCGGCTTTCAAATTCCCATCAAGGATGATCAGGTCAGAAGGCCCTTTCATATTGCTGAGATCACCTCTACATTCCAGACAATTCAGACTTACGAAATAATGCTTTAGAGGGAGGCCCATTTCTTTTAAGAAAGGAGCCCTCCCCCTGCCACATTAATTTTCGGTCAATAAAAACACTCAAAACCGTACCTATAATTCACGCCTTGAGGAGTTACCAATATCTCCATTGCTGAGAGGGGAAATATACACTTTACATTTCCTATTGCATGTATCACCAAATTTTCCGATAGAAGCGGTGACAGTTCTTCTAAGAATTCTTCAAAACAATCTGTAAGATCCTCATCATCACCTTTTAACCAAAGTGTTGGCCAAACGTACCCTAAAATGGTAATGCTGCCATTATCAATTCGGTATTCGAGACCACATGAGAAGTCATATTTATCCAATATTTTTTTGACTTCCTCAATCTTGCCTTTTTTAATTTTTGCTCCGTTACTAGCCGTTACACCATGGAAATCTGCCATTTTTATCCTCCTTAAAATTGAAGTAATATGATGAAAATTAAATTATGATGACCAAATTTTCATCCGATTGAATTGAGCTATTCCAAGAAAGAAACTGCTCGTATTGTTATTCATCTCTATTCATTAAAAAAAACGCAGTATCCTTCGGAAAGTTATTCAGCTGTCCAAAATCCCTTTTGCTCATGGATCTTATTTATTCTGTCTTCCAATTTCAGATAGTGGTGTAGATTAACCATCTGCTTGACATAGGTACCGTCCGGACCGAGCAAATCGTCCATGGTGATACCGAGTTCATTATCAAGGTAGGCCAGCAATTCAGTTTTTCTCGGATATGTTGATATGGGTTTACTTTTGGGCTTCTCTTGGAAATATTCTTCGAGATACACCCGATCCGTTCTGTTGAGGCCTTTCTTCCAACGGTTCCACCAGGCGATTTCACCGAATCTGGCAGCTTGGACCCAAACGGATGAGTCACAGGAATAGATGGGAAAATTCGAAATAAAATCAAATTTTGTGTTGCCGAACAGATGGACCTTGATCCGGGTTTCTTTGAATTTATCCATAACATAGCTGAGGGTTCCAAAATCGGTAATCTGAGGAGACCCAAGAGCTACATTTTCATAACCTTCACGAATATAATAGTCGATTTCATCACTATGGATACTGTGGACGACGGGCACGGGATTAAAACCTGCCGTCTCCAAAAGCTTTTGATAATAAATGTTTGTATCAAATCCATCGTCACCAAAATCGCAGTCAAAATTATAGATGCGATCGTAATGCTTGCTGAAATGGGTCAAATAATCCTTATAACGATTGAAATTGACCTGGTGACTTGGACAGGTATCAAAAAGGTTGGGATACTCCCCAGAGTTGTAAAGATAAAATGTCCCCGAATCCAGATCGAGACTTGCACATTTTGATCGGTAGGGATCTCGCAATAACCTATCATCATCATTATGATGAGAAAAGGCGCGAAGAACATGAATATCCCTATCTGGATAAAGCTTCGCATATGCATTCAAGACTTTTGTGTTCAGTGCCGCATGATAAATTCTCATTGTAACCTCCAAGATAGAAAGGGTTCCCCCGATAATCAGAGGAACCCTTTTGTTGATTGTTATTGCTGATTTTCGTTACCGGTTATCTCCGTTACCAATCGCTTGAGTTCATTCAGACTTTCTGTCAATTCGTCGATCTTGCGCACATCAACCTTTTTGGCGCACAGACTGTGTTGGTTAATCCATTTGATTGTTCCAACAAGGGAGGTGGCTATCTTTGTAAAATTCATAGCCTTCTTTTGACCCTCAAACGAGACATCCTCATCATCATCCTGAGGAGCATTCAAGTAATGATCAGGGTCACCACCTTCCCGCTTTATTGCTTTCAAAATCTTTATCAGGTCGTTGTTGACATTCTTCTTGTCAGCTCGAAATTTCTGGAGCGTCTCAATCTTCACTTCAACACCTGATCTTTTCAGACGCTCGAAATCAATCGCCATGTCCACCGCATCTTTGTATGCATCGAGATCGATCTCTTCCTCAGGGTTGATTTCCAGGTTGTGATTTTTCAAAAGATCGCCAATAGGATCTTCACCGCCCATATCCTTTGTGGCGGATGCAAGGTGGAGGAGGCGTTCTTTGCCCAGATGAACATGATTGTCGATACCAGGCACTTTGGCCAATTGCATAAAGGTTTGGCGTGTTCTCGAGCTCATGAATTGCAGATTTTCGGCAGCCCACGTTTCCCATGTTTCCCCAATCGCTTTCACCAGATCTTTAATTTCGAGAAGCATTCGCCCTTGCTGAATTGCATATACGGAAAATGTCCCAACAACCCCGGCCCATGCTTGATTGTGTTTTGCATAGTATTTCCGGAGGATATCGCGTGCTGCATCGAGTTTCTGGCCTTTGTTTTCGTACTCGGTTTCACCATCCAGAAATGCATCGACCTCATCAATCAAATCAGCGTCACCAATGAGATCACCTTCATCCTCAACAATGATATTGGTGATTTCAGATAATGATGTGGAATCTGCGGTTAGGGCAAAGTCCAATGGTCTGACTGATCCTGTCCCGGTATCATCGATTTTTTCTTCATCCATATCGGTGAGGATATCGATTTCTTTTTCAGCTTCCACTTCATTGTCGATGGTCTCTTTGATCATTGTTTCTTCTCCTTTTTCGATTTCATTTTCGTTGTTGTCAGTTGCCATGGTTTTTTCGATTTGATCAGACATGTTTTGGTCTCCTTCGTTAATGTTGTTGGATTGAATGTTGCTCTCTTGGATTTGTTTTTTTTGGTTTTCCATTGCTTCCACCTATTCCATTTGGGTTGAAAAAATCCGCAGGATGCTGCGGTTTCATTCGAGAAACCCCTCAAGGACATCATCAACGAGACTGGCATCACGCACTTTCTGGTTGTGCATCCATTCATCAAATTCAGATTTCTTGATGCGGACGATCCTTCCAGCAGCCCCGACACGATAGTGAGGAATGGGGTTAACCGGGTCCTTCAACAGATCCCACAGGGTCCTGTCGGATATCCCGGCGTACTGAGCCAGTTCTGAAACCTTGAGATATTCCCTTGTCACCGTTGCCAATTCGATTCTCCTTTCATTCTGTTGTTGGTTCCTCACTATCGATGGTTCGAAATTAGCAACTGGGATGGAAGATTGGTAACCCAATAAAAACAGTGAGTTTGGATGAACTTCATCCAACTTTTTTCAGTTTTTTGGATGTGAAAGGAGACTGAAAATATGCAAGGAATCGAAGGCAAAATGTGTTAATGAAGGTCCAGAGAGAGGTAGGGGCGTAACTTTAACTTTCTGGACCTGATCAAAGGAGGTCAAATGGGAGTTAAAGTTCGAGAAAAACCTAAAAATTCAGGAGTATGGTGGGTATTTATCAACCATCAAGGAAGGAGGAAGGCGAAAAAGATCGGGAATAAGCGGGCCGCCGAGTCTGTGGCAAAGCAGATTGAGGCGAAATTGGCTCTAAGCGGCATGAATTTGCTTGAAGACAAAAAAAAGCAGGAGTCTAAAGCGTCCACTTTTGAAGAATACGCATCCACGTGGATAAAAGTGACCGTGCCGGCTACATCTAAACCTTCAACATTGAGGGATTACCAGGGCATCTTAAACAACCATGTTTTACCAGAAATCGGAAAGACACCGATCAATGAAATAACCAGGATGATGGTAAAACAAACCCTGATGAAAAAAATCAACCAGGGGTATGCCAATTCCACGGTGATTCACATAAAAAACGCTGTATCCGGCGTTTTAAATTTGGCACTTGATGATGAGGTCATTTCGGTGAATCCGGCCCACAATATCGGCAAGATTTTCAAGAAGACCCAGCAAAAATTAACGTTTGATCCCTACAACCAGGAGGAATTGAAAATATTCCTTGATACGATCAAGCAGTCTTTTCCGATCCACTACCCTATGTTTTTAACGATGGCAAGAACGGGAATCAGGTTTGGCGAATGTTTGGGGCTTCAGTGGAAAGATGTCGATTTCGAGAATCGTTTCATAAATATCGAAAGAGGCCTTTCCAAAGGAAAAATCGAAACGCCGAAGAGTGGACAAAGCAGAAAGGTGGATATGTCGCTTCAACTTTTCCAGGTGCTGAAAGAATTACGGCTTCAAAGAAAAGTCGACACATTGAAAAATGGTTGGAGTGGGATGCCGGAATGGGTTTTTATTTCCGGAAAAGGCAATTCCTATCATGAAAGCTATACGCGGCGGATTTTTTACAAGGCGATCAAAAAGGCAGGATTGCGGAAAATCAGAGTACATGACCTCCGACACACATATGCCACGTTAAGAATTACCAAAGGGGATAATGTCGCCGATGTTTCCAAACAGCTTGGCCATCATTCGGTAAAATTCACAATGGATATCTATTATCACTGGATTCCTGGCGGGAACAAAAAGGAAGTCGATGGTCTGGATGACCTGGATTATGGACGCAACCATCCGCAACCTATACGCAACCAACAAAAAAGGGATCACAGCGAAAAATCTGCAACCCCTTGATTAACTTGGTGATCCCAGCGGGATTCGAACCCGCGTTACCGGCGTGAGAGGCCGGCGTCCTAAACCACTAGACGATGGGACCATGTGCGAGACAAAACGCATTTATATAGAAAAGATAAGGCGTTGTCAAACACTATTTCCTAATCTGGGCGATTCAAATTTTGGTATAAATGAAAATAGGTAAGCTATGTAAACGATAGTTAATTATTACCTCCCAAAATTTGACCCCCTTGTGGGGTTGCCGATCTCACCGCATCTACGGCGTTAGATGTCTTTCCGCATAGGCGACTATAGCGCAAAGACATCTGCCTTGTATATGCGGCAAGCTCGACAATGGCCCAGCTTAGGTATTTCCGGGTTGGGCGTCCGCAGCCTCATCAGTAGCCGGTCGTTTGCCTTTGCGGGCGCCAATCAGGAAATAGACGACCACGCCGAGAAAGGGCACCATAGCCACTAAAAACCCCCACAGGGCCTTCATCTGAATCGACCCGAAATCCTTGCGGGCAATGTCCAGGATAGCCAGGCAGGTCAACAGAAAAAAAGCAACGCCGGTAAGAATCACAAACATGCCGGTACTCATGGTGGATCAACCTTTCAATTGTTCTGCAACATCAAGAATCGCGTTAACATAATACTTGCTGTGGTTGTAGTGATAAACCACCTTGAATGCTTTATCACGGGAAATGCCTGGTTTCCAGCCGTAATTTTTCAGGTAGGCGGCGATGCTGGGAATGGCGTCGGCGTGGTCAAACAGATTTATTTTTCCGTCATTGTTGCCATCTTTGCCAAATTTGGGAATGTTCGTGGGGATGAACTGGGAAATCCCCATGGCACCGGCATATGACCCCTTGATGGTGGTGGGATCCATGCCCTCTTTTTCCGTGTAGGTCAAAAAGGCCGTCAGCTCCCGATACGCCCAACCGGTTTTCTCGTCGGCCTTTTTGTCAAATTCATCACGGGGCATCCGCCGGTCGTCATCGGCCATGCTGTCCCAGATGATCTGCCGGGCCGCATTGTCGCGCATGGCACTCAGGGTGGCCAGAGTGTTCATCACCGACCGTTTGCCCGTATAGGTTCCCAGCCTTGTTTCCACCAGGATGATGGCGGTGATCACTTCTTTGTCCACGCCGTATTGATGTTGTGCCGCGTTCAGGGCCTGCCGGTGGGTTTGCATATAGTCGCGGGCCGAATCGATCGCCCAAGTGCGGGAAAACTGTTTATAGTTCAATGACGCTTCATTGTGCCTGAAATAGGCACTGACGCCTTTTATTTCAAAAGAGACCTGCGGACTGCTAAAGATCGTCTGGATACGGGCAGAATCAAAACCATCGGCGACAAGCCGTTTTTTAAGGGATTGGAAAGGATCGGTTGAATCGGCGGCATATGCCGGGATCATCACCCCCAGCAGCAAAACGCACAATCCAGCAAGACCACTAACTATAAATCTCCTTTTTATAGCTTGCAGAATAAACCTGTCCACCACTGTTTGTCTCCCCTGAAAAAATATTGATTATAATACAACGTGCTCTTTCTGCCGGTGGGAAAAACCGATCAGTTCACGGTATCCGGCATCTTTGAGCAGATTCCTTGCCTGATCAAAAGAGCGGCCCACCTGATCGGGTGCGTGGGCATCGGAACCGGTCACCATGGGGATCTGAAGCCGGGCGCACCAACCGATCAGTTGGGGGGATGGAAAGGCCTCCGCAACAGGATAGGTAAATCCGCTGGTATTGAGTTCAACAGCCAGATCCTTGGCCTGGATTTTTTTCAACAGCTCCCCAAAACGGTCAACGACCGATGGCGATGGATGCGTGTTGTATTTTTTGGGAAGGTCCAAATGACATACCATATCAAAATAATCATAATCCAGCATTGATTCTATAACATCGAGGTATTTGCCGTAAACCACGTCGGCGTCAAGCTCGCCTCGGCTCCAGCCTGACTGGCGACTGACTACATTCTCACCATCCAGAAAATGGACCGAGCTGCCCACCACATCCAGATCGAATGTGTTGATCACATCCTCACAATCACCCACATGCTCTGGGGAAAAATCGACCTCCAGGCCGACCCGGACGTCGATCCGCTCCCGGTATTGACGGGCCAGCCGCCTGGCCGCATCCACATACATGGGCACTTCCCGTGGCTGCATGGCATTGTCGCGTCCTGCTGTCTGAAACGTCAGATGATCCAAAAAACAGAGGGTATCAAGGCCTTTGGCCACGGCGGCGCGGACATATTCCTCCATGGTTCCGGTGGCGTGGTTGCAAAGGCTGGTGTGGACGTGGTAGTCGATCATAAGGTATATCCTTTATTTATTGCCCAGCCAGAAACAGAGCCTCTCACTCGATTTCGGCGTTGGGCAACAAATTCAAATCCTCAAAATATTACCAATATTCCTCCGGTTTGAATTTGTTGCCCGCCTTGAACTCGAGCAAGATTCACCATTTCTGGACGAGCAATGGTTATCTATCGAATCAAATATAGGCACGATCTGTTAAATGGCACGAAAAAGCATAAAAACCCTGTTTGTCTGCCAGGCTTGCGGGTATGAATCAGCCAAATGGCTGGGTCGCTGCACGGAATGCGGCGGCTGGGATACCTTTGTCGAAGCGGTGAAAAAGCCCAAGACATCCGGCGTTCGGTCCATGGCCGCCAAGGGCAATGCCCCGGTTCCCATCGATGCCGTGGAAATCGTCGATGAAGAGCGGCTGTCCACGGGAATCGGCGAGTTTGACCGTGTGCTGGGAGGCGGTCTGGTGGCCGGCACCCTGATATTGATCGGTGGTGATCCGGGGATCGGCAAATCCACACTGATGCTCCAGGCCCTGCACGGCATCGCCAGGGCCGGCCATAAGGTTCTGTACGTGTCCGGAGAAGAGTCGGTGCGTCAGCTGCGCCTTCGTAGCCACCGGCTGGGCACGGCCTCCCCCACCCTGTTGGTGGTGTCGGAAATCGATATCGATGCGGTGATGACCATGGTGGTAAATGAAACCCCCGACGTCCTGGTGGTGGATTCCATTCAGACCATGTTCAGCCCGGAAATCACCTCTGCCCCGGGTAGTGTCAGCCAGGTACGCGAATCCACCATGCAGCTGATGCTGATGGCCAAACGTACCGGCATCCCCACGTTCCTGGTCGGCCACGTAACCAAAGAGGGCGCCATTGCCGGCCCGCGGCTGCTGGAACATATGGTCGATACAGTGCTGTATTTCGAGGGGGATCGCAATCATGTATTCCGAATCCTGCGCGCCGTGAAAAACCGTTTCGGCTCCACCAACGAAATCGGCGTATTTGAAATGAAAGCCCAGGGGCTGTGTGAGGTGGCCAATCCATCGGCTGTATTTTTGTCCGAACGCCCGGAGAATGCCGCCGGATCGGTGGTCACGGCCAGTATCGAAGGCACCCGGCCGATTCTGGTAGAACTCCAGGCCCTGGCTTCCAGCACCAACCTGGGCACACCACGGCGCACCATCTTAGGGCTCGACCCCAACCGCGTGGCGCTCTTGGTGGCGGTGATGGAAAAGCAGCTGGGCATGCACCTGATGGGCCATGATATTTTCATGAACGTGGCCGGTGGAGTGAAAATTATGGAACCGGCCGTAGATCTTGGCATTGTAGCGGCCATTGCCTCCAGTTTTCTGGATCGCCCCATTCACAAAGACACCCTTGCCATCGGTGAGGTGGGCCTGGCCGGCGAAGTACGGGCCGTGGGGAATCTGGAAACCCGTATCATGGAAGCCCAAAAAATGGGCTTCAGCCGCTGCGTGGTCCCCAAGGGCAGCTTGAAACGGCTTCCCCGGACCCAAGGGATTCAGCTGGAGGGGGTGGATACGGTCGGCGATGCGATGGAGCTGTTGTTCTGACATTCAAATAACATCTCGCAACAAGTGACAACGCACTCATTATATTGGTGATTGACTATACTTGAACCGTTGGTTTGACTTGACTTGAACAGGGCGAAAAGATATGAAACGATCATCTCCGAAAAGGAATCGGTGGGCAGACCATTATACCCGTCAGGCAAAGAAAGAAAACTTTGCCGCCCGCTCGGTGTACAAGCTTCAGGAGATCCAGAAAAAGCGTCACATTCTCAAAAAAGGCGCCAGGGTTCTGGATCTGGGATGCGCGCCCGGATCATGGCTGCAGTTCGCTTCAAAACTGATCGGACCCGATGGCCGTCTGGTGGGCATCGATTTGAAGCCCGTGACGGTGTCCCTGACGGACAACACGACGGTCATCACAGATGATGTGGCTGAACTGGAAAGCCACCTGGCCCGATTGGGAATCGACCGGTTTGATGTGGTGCTCAGTGATATGGCACCGGCCACCACCGGCAACCGGCATGTTGACGAAGCACGGTCGATTGGGTTGTGTGAGGCAGCGCTGGCCATTGCCGACAAGGTGCTGGCCACAGGAGGAAATTTTGTTTGTAAAATCTTTCAGGGCGGTGAGTATAAAACGTTCACCGATTCCGTGAGACAGCGATTCAGCCGACAGACCGCAACCCGGCCCCAAAGCACGCGCAAGGCCAGCCGCGAAGTGTTCGTCATCGGTCTGGGGAAGAAATAAAGGAGGAAACTATGTCCGGACATAACAAGTGGTCTTCTATCAAACACCGTAAGGGCGCACAGGACGCCAAACGGGGGAAGGTCTTTACCAAATTGATCAAGGAAATTACCGTGGCCGCCCGCACGGGCGGCGGGGACTTGGATGCCAATCCGCGCCTGCGCACCGCTGTAACGGCGGCCAAAGCGGAAAACATGCCCAAGGACAACATCGAGCGGGCCATCAAAAAAGGCACCGGGGAGCTTGAAGGCGTCAGCTACGAGGAAAGCTCCTACGAGGGTTACGGCCCCGGCGGTGCCGCCATCCTGGTGGAATCCTTGACCGACAACAAAAACCGCGCCGTGGCCGACATCCGCCACATTTTCAACAAATATGGCGGGAACATGGGCGAAAACGGCTGCGTGGCCTGGATGTTCGATAAAAAAGGCTATTTCAATGTCGACAAATCAGCAGTGGGCGAAGAGCAACTCATGGAAGTTGCCCTGGAAGCCGGGGCCGAGGATGTCCGCGAAGCCGACGACAGTTTCGAGGTCATTACCGAGCCTGATGATTTCGATGCGGTCAAGGAGGCCCTGGAAGGTGCCAAGATCCCCTTCAGCGATGAAGAAGTGACCATGCTACCGCAAAACATGAGCCCGCTGGAAGGCGCCGAGGCCGAACGCATGATCAAACTGCTCAACGCCATGGAAGACTGCGATGACGTGCAGAAGGTTTACACCAACGCTGATATTCCAGACGAATTGGTTGAGGACATGTAAGTCAATTTTAGGCAAGCCATTGTCATCAAAAAAACCGGCATCGCCGTTTTGGCGACTACCGGTTTTTTTATCCGGTTATCCGGAAAGTTCCAGCTGATATCTGTACCAGCATGGTAGCGTGAATTTAACTGATCGATGGACCAGTGTTAAGTATTAGGTTTAAAGTGTTAAGGAAAGGTATCCTATCGATTCCTATATAAAATTAGATCCGATCCACCACTTAACACTTAACACTTGAAACTTAACACTTTTACCGAACAACTTAATGTGCTCAACGGATTCAATGCGCCCGAAAGCCCTTCCACCTTCCTCCTTCCACCTTATACCTGAACAAGCTATCTTGCCAGCGCGATCATACGCTCCACCGATGCCAGGGCCGGCACACGGATGTCCTCGGGTACTTTTACCTGACCGGACATGTTGGTAAGACAATCGAGAATATCCTGGGGGGTAATTTTCTTCATGTCCGCACAGATCATCTTGTCCGAAACCGGGTAGAATTTTTTACCGGGCGTTTTCTGCGCCAGGGGGTAAAGCAGGCCGTTTTCCGTGCCCACGATAAACTCGGTGGCATCGGATTCAGCGGCAAAGCGGATCATGCCCGAGGTGGAAAGGGCCGCATCAGCCATCTCGACGACTTCGGGGCGGCATTCAGGATGGGCCATGAACTTGGCGTCTGGATGAGCGGCCCGCGCCGCCTTCACATCGTCCACGGTCAACCGGTCATGAATGGGGCAGCAGCCGTCCCAAAGGTGAATGGTCTTGTCTGTTTGACGGGCCGTATTGCGGGCCAGGTTGCGGTCCGGGGTCATGAGCAGTTCCTTCTCATCAAGGCTGTTGACCACTTCCAGGGCATTGGCCGAGGTGCAGCAGATGGTGGACAGGGCCTTGACCGCCGCAGAGGAATTCACATAGGTGACCACCGGCATGTCGGCCATCTGGCCCAGTCGCTGGCGCAGTGCCTCCGGCGTGATCATGTCGGCCATGGGGCAACCTGCATCGGCATTGGGTAGCAGCACGGTTTTTTGCGGGGAAAGAATCGAGGCGGTCTCGGCCATGAAATGCACACCGCAAAAAACAATCACATCCGCGTCGGTATCGGCGGCCCGGATACTCAGTTCCAGGGAATCTCCGCACATATCGGCCAGATCCTGAATCTCGGGCGGTTGATAATTATGGGCCAGCAGAACAGCATTTTTCTCTTTAAGCAGTTTTTTTATGGTCGCTTGCATATGTTGATCCTTTAATATTTCTGATCAGACCCGCTGCCATGAACAGGCAGCGTTTTATTTATTCTTGGTTCATTTGCACCACATCGGCCCCTTCCGGGATCACAAATTTGAACCGATCCTCTGGCGGCACGTTGGCAAAATTGTAGTTTTTAAGTTCAATCCGCGTCTCATCCCCGTAAACGTTAAAGGTGATGATCCGAATCAGATCAAAGTTTTTTTTGGCAATATCCAGTTGCATCTCCATCAGATCCACCGAGGATTTATTGGGCACC
Organism: Desulfosarcina variabilis str. Montpellier; assembly: GCF_048565275.1. Classification (NCBI taxonomy): domain Bacteria; kingdom Pseudomonadati; phylum Thermodesulfobacteriota; class Desulfobacteria; order Desulfobacterales; family Desulfosarcinaceae; genus Desulfosarcina; species Desulfosarcina variabilis. The sequence continues at coordinate 7,508,675 of NZ_CP159846.1, forward strand.
AGTTTAAGGCGATAGAGCGCGGGATCAGGATCCGGTTCCTGGGATATCTGGAACCCTTCACGGATAATCTTGATATTGGATAAAAACCCGGCTCCTTTTCCCTTTCCGAAAAACGCCGGGGCCTTGCCGACCATGACCTGATTTTCCTCGGGACGATAGACCCACAAATCGTTGCCGTCGGTAATAATGGTCTGCGGATCGGGGACCACATATTCCCAACGCATCTTGCCCGGCTGACGGACCATCAGTCTTCCGGATGCCGTATCCGTGACCGCCATGGCTTTCAGGATGGATTCCTGGTCAAACTCGGCGGTAAAACCGGGCACGTTGTATCGGGCCTCCACACCGGCAATGATCTGATCGATGGTATTACCGGCGGCATCATCGGCAGCGTCAACCGTTGGGGGTAAAAAAATCGCACCGATGGTGAGTAAGAATGAGAAAACTATCATCATGGTCGAGCACCTGTGATTTTGGACTCTATTCATACACCGGTTCATAACCTCCCCTTTTTTGTCTGCACCCACCTTGGTTTGCAAAAAAATGATGATCTGAGTATCCCATTTAATACGGTTTGTAAATATGCCGGGCGTTTCAGGAATCCATCAATGACTGAACCGCGGCGTCAGGGGTATCAAGATCAGTCACCACGCGAAGTGGGGCATCCATGGGCGGCACAATGATTTCGGTTTTGCCGAACAACCGGGCGCAGATCAGATCGATCAGACGCATTTGGAAATTGAGCTCGTCCTGCGGGGCATGCGGAGCCCGTACCCCCTGAAGCATCAGCGTTTCCATGTTGGAATGGCGAAGCAACGCCTCGAAGCGTTTGGCCTGCTGCAGGCTGCGGAATAAAAACCGTTTATGGGCGGCCAGACGATCGTATACATTTTCGGCGTTGACGTCTTTTCCCAGCAGCGACAGGAAAAGGTCCATACAGGCCAGATAATCAGGATCATCATCGGCCATGCGTTCGAAAAAACGGCACAACACCGTCTGCTGGTCGGCATTTGGCCGAAGGTTTGCGTTTCTGAGCCTGACCTTGACCTTCAGTGCCATGGCCGGCGAGAGCCCCTCATCCATGCTTGCGCGAATACCCGGTTCCAACTGCCAGGAGAGGTTCAGCCGTTCCAGAAAACGGGATTTAATGTAGTCCGGCACCAGAATACAGGCCAGTTGCCTGCCGTCGGGCATTTTGATCCAGGCGCGGATGGGGCTGGCCTGCAATTGATCTTGCAGCGCGGTGCGGTCTTGAGCAGACCAGCAGGCCGCTTCAAGCAGCGGTTCCAGGGTCATTTGAACGGCCAGATCCGGAGAAAAAATCAGGTCCAGTAGGCTGTCGCGTTCACTCTCGCTTTCATCATCGGTTAAAAACGCCGCCAACGCTTTCGGCTGAGCCGGAAACAGTGCTGTTTCAATAAACGCAATAACGGATTCAGACAGTTGACCGCTGTTTTCCAGGGCCTTGATAATCGTCTCAAGCAATTCGATGGGGGCTATATGGGATTGATTCATGTCCTGTCTATAACATCTAAGGTCAGCAATTGTCGAGATGACCAGCAATTGTAATTTTAATGATGTTCAGATGATCGATTACGATTACGAGCACGAAAAACGCCAATACCCGTCGTGCTCGTGCTCAGCGAAGCGGTGCTCGTAATCGGAAAATTCGACATGGCATAATTACAATTGCTGCGAGATGACCCTATAGCAAAACAGGAAGGCGTGGCGGATGAAAAAGAGGTTTGAATACAATTTTGCGGTTGTCCCCAAAGCTCAAGCTTGAGACGGGAGGCTCCCTCCAAGGGTATCTTGTAATAAGTAATGCGTGTTAAGTGTTAAGGATCAGATTTTATATATCAATCGATGGGACACCTTTGCTTAACACTTAACACTAACCCGTTGATCAGCTTAATGCTACAACTAACTCCCGTATATGATTCGGTCGGCACCCAATCATCAACCTTGATAAGCCTGGGCGATCTCGTCAAAGAGCCCCTGGAGCGCTTGGACATCATCGCCTACCGCATCTAAATTTTTCTTAATCGCGGATAATTCGATACGCTTGGCGACATCATGTACATTCATCAGCCCCATATTGCCGGAAGCGCCACAGATGGTATGGGCGCTGCGGGCCACCTGCTCATCATCGCTGGCCTCAAGTGCATGCTTTAGCTTATCATAATCGGCCTTCCCCGTATCAAGAAACAATTCAATCAGTTCTCGATAATCTTCCTCGTCCAGGCCAATATTATCGGCAAGTTCCTTGAAATTCATGCAGTCTCCTTGTTAAAAACAGTCTTTTCGATAATGGCAAACACCGCCTCCCGTTTGATGGGTTTGGTGATGTAATCGTTCATTCCCACTTCCAAACACATTTCCCGGTCCCCTTTCATGGCATGGGCAGTCATGGCAATGATCGGCACATGCTCGAACCCTTTTTGGCGGATTGTCTGGGTGGCTTCCTTACCGTCCATTTCCGGCATCTGAATGTCCATGAAAATCAGATCATAGGCATCCGGTGAAGCGGTATACATCTCTACGGCCTCTATACCGTTGCCAGCCACCTCCACCTGATAACCGGCTTTTCCCAGCATGAGCTTGGCCAGTTTCTGATTCACGGGATTATCCTCGGCCAATAAAATGCGCACCGAATGTTTTAAATCCTCTCTGACCGAGTACTGGGTATGGATTTTCTCTTTTTTCTGCGATTGACCGCTGGCGTCATCATGTCGGTCGCTGAGCACTCGGCCCATCATCTGAAACAGCTTTTCCCGTCGCACGGGTTTGCTCAAGAACCCTTTGAATCCAGATTTTTCACAACGATGGGCATCTCTTTCCAACGAGCTGGACAGGGCGATCAAAGGCGTGGCCGATACGGAGGCATCCGCCGCATGAATTCGGTCCGCAACAGCATACCCGTCCATATCCGGCATTCGAATATCCGACACACACAAATCAAAGGGACTGCCGTCCGCATGCGCGGTTTCCAAAGCAGGCAGCACATCCTTACCACAGTTTACCACGCTGCAGGACATCTTTGCAGCAGCAAATATCTGTTGTAAAATCTGCGTATTGGTTTTATTGTCATCGACAGTCAGAACCCGCACGCCGCCGAGTGATACCGGTGGCATCCGCCGGGCATGCTTTTCTTCGCATTTGCCCAACCAGGCGGTAAAATGAAAAACACTTCCCTTGCCAATCTCACTTTCCACCCACACGTCCCCACCCATCATATTGGAGATCTGTTTACAGATGGAAAGCCCCAGGCCAGTACCACCGTATTTGCGCGTGGTTGACCCATCGGCCTGCTGAAAAGGCTCAAAAATGGCGTCCAGCTTATCCGCAGGGATACCAATTCCCGTATCGCGGATGGTGGCATGCAGTTTGACCGATTCCGGTTTCTCATCTTCCACATTTAAAGCGAGTTCAATCTCACCGGCCTCGGTAAATTTGGGCGCATTGCCCAAAAGATTGGTGATCACCTGACGGAACCGCAAGGGGTCCCCATTGACCATGGTCGGCATGTTATCATCAATACGGCATAAAAGTTCCACGGGAAGCTCGCCGATTTTGGGCCTGACCAGGTCGCAGACATCGTAGGCCAACAGTTCCGGATCGAATTCAATCTCCTCAAAATCCAGTTCGCCGGATTCGATTTTGGAAAAATCAAGGATATCGTTAATCAAGGATAGCAGTGCGATGCCACTGCGTTTGATGGTTTGGGTGTAGTCCACCTGCACATCATCAAGCTCGGTTTCCAGCAGCAGATCGGTGAATCCGATCACACCGTTCATGGGCGTCCGGATCTCATGACTCATGTTGGCCAGGAACTGGCTTTTGGCCATATTGGCGCTTTCCGCAGCCTCTTTGGCTTTTTTCAGTTCATCTTCAGCCAGCTTGCGCTCGGTAATATCCTCAACCGTGCCGGTATAGCGGCCACCCGTATCGGAAAATACCGGCTGCGAATGGACATGCACCCATCGATGCACCCCATCCGGACGAATGATCCGGCAATTCCTGGAAAAGGTTTCCATCCCTTCAAGAGCCTGTTCCCACACATTGGAAACCTCCTGCCGGTCATCGTCGTGGAGGAATTCACGCCAGTCCCGGGTAAGGCTGTCCACCAAACTGATTCCAAAGATTTGCTGGAAACTCGTATTGGTATACTGGCAGCTGCCTTCATTATCGATTTCAAACACACCAAAATGGATGGTTTCAGAAATCAACCGGAAGCGTTCTTCGCTGGCGCTGCTTTCTTCCTGAGCTTCACGGAAACGCCTGTTTTCTTCCTCCAACAACTTGTTTCTTTTTACCAGTTCCAGAAGCGTGTCAGTACTGGTCATGAGTATCGCTTTTCTTTTCGGTGTTAGGCATCAGGCAAACGCAAGCTGCCGTGTTGAACTTATTTTCTTCCGGCTCTTTTGGTAACCGGCTGGATTGAAACAAATGAAAAACAAAAAAACGAGATTCCGTCTTAAGTAATGTGATCTATATCGGCCAACAAAGGGGGGACTTTAACCCCAATGTTGGCATTTTGGGATGGCATTATAAAGGCAGGTTATATTTTTTTAGTTTTTCCCGCAGGGTTTTACGGGTAATCCCCAATCGCCGGGCCGCTTCGCTTTTGTTGCCCTTTGCTGAGGCCAGCGTATGGGCAATAGCGTCCTTTTCAATTTCTTCGAGCGGTACGTCAAACGGCGTGCTGCCCGCCAATGAAACAGTGCCGTTATCGGAGGGGTCGGCGGTCAAACCGGTAAAATCATCTTCATCAAGGCAGGTGGATCGGGAAAGGACCACAGCCCGTTCGATGGTATTCATCAGCTCCCGCACATTGCCCGGCCAGGTATGGTGAATCAACAGATCCATGGCACGGGGCGTGAACTGATCCACGGATTTGCGGTTTTTTTCGGCGAAATGGGATAGGAAATGAGCGGCCAGAAGCGGAATATCCTCCCGACGCTGCCGTAGTGGCGGGGTTTTGAGCTCCACTACATTGAGACGATAATACAGGTCCTCGCGAAACGATCCTTGTGCCACCATTTGCACCAGGTCCTGGTTGGTGGCGACGATCAGCCGGACGTCCACGGCGATCACCGCCTCCCCGCCCACCCGGGTCAGCTCCCGTTCCTGAAGCACACGCAAGAGTTTGACCTGCATGGAAATCGGCATCTCGCCAACTTCGTCCAGAAAAAGGCTGCCCTCGTTGGCTTGCACAAATCGGCCTTCCTTGAGACGGTCCGCACCGGTAAAAGCGCCCTTCTCATGACCGAAAAGCTCTGATTCGAGCAGTGTTTCAGTGATGGCGGCACAATTAACCTTGACAAAGGGGCCCGCTTCGCGGGGGCTGCTGTGATGAATGGCCGCCGCCACCAATTCTTTTCCGGTTCCTGATTCGCCGGTGATCATTACCGTAGCCTCGGATGCGGCCACCTGGGCCACGGTTTCCATCAGCCGGGTCATGGCCGGACTGTTCCCGATGATCAAAGGATAGCGTGATCCGGTGGCCAGCTGCTGTTTGAGCTGCTGATTTTCCTTTTTCAGCCGAATATGCTCGAGCGCCCGGTCCAGGGTCAGGCGCAGTTTGTCAAAGTCCAAAGGCTTGATCAGATAGTCATAGGCGCCTTTTTTAAGCGCTTCGACAGCCATCTCAACAGAGGCATAGGCCGTCATCAGCACGATGGGAATCGCCGGGTTGATGGCCTTTATTCGTTCCAGGGCCTCGATTCCGGACATGCGTACCATTCGAATATCCATGAGTACCAGGTCAACGGGCTCGGCCTCGACGGCAGCAATGGCGGATTCTCCATCGTCAGCCTCCATCAGATCATATCCCCATCCGCCAACAAGGGTAAACAGCATGGTTCGGTGGGCGGTATCGTCATCAACGATTAGAATGCGGTGGGATGTAGGCATGTTTCCTTCCTTATGGTTTGTTACCTGCCGGCCAGGTGATTCTGACCCAAGTTCCCTCCCCCTGCCGGCTGTGGATCTCGATCCTGCCCTGATGGGCCTCGATAATATTATGCACGATGGCCAGCCCCAGTCCGGTCCCGGTTTTTTTGGTGGAAAAATAGGGTTCGAAAACATGGGGCTGGTCTTTGAGCGGGATACCAGCCCCCGTGTCTTTCACTTCCAGGCCAATCGCCTCGTTTTCCTCATCTGTTACCCGGACGGTCAAGCGCCCCCCGTCCGGCATGGCATCCAGAGCGTTATAGAAGAGATTAAGCAGCACCTGTTTCATTTTATCAACGTCCATTCGGCTGAGACGATGCTGATCGGCCATTTCAAGAGCCACGGTCACACCAGCCGTCCTGGCCTGCTGGTCGATCAGCCGGAAGGCATCCTCAATCATTGGTTTCAGTGGTGAGGATTGCAGATGAAGACGCATGGGCCGTGAAAACTCCAACAGCTGGGTGACCACCCGGTTAAGACGATCAACTTCCTGGATCATGATCCGGGCGATTTCCTGATCCCGATCGTTTGCCTGGTACTTTTCCTTAAAATAGGTTGCAAACCCTTTGAGTGAGCTGAGCGGATTGCGGATTTCGTGAGCCACGCCGGCGGCCAGGCGGCCAACAGTCGCCAGACGTCGGTTTTTTTCCAATTCCTGGCGCAGGGCCCGCATTTCCGTCAAATCCTTAAACAGAATCACCCGGCCAAAGTGCTTGCCGTGCTCATCGGTCAACATGGCCGCGCTTACATCCAAAGGAATCTGGCGGTTTTCGGCCACCGGACAAAGCACCTCTTTTTCGACCGGGTCCCCGGCATCATTCAAGGTATCCACCAGCACTGCCGGCAGGGTTGCCCCGGCCTCCTTGCCGATCATTTCAGCCGCCGGTACCCCCAGCGTGGTTTCGGCAACGGAATTGAGAGCGGTAACGCGGCCTTTTTGATCCAGGGCAACCAAACCGATGGGCATCCGCGAAACCAGGTTGTCGGAAAACACCTGGACCCGAGCGAGCGAGGTACGGGCCGACCGGTAGTTCTGGGCCATGAAAAGCAGCAGCACGCCGGCACAGCCCACCAGCAGCAGGACTGCCGCCATCACCATGGTGTGCCGGACATCAGCCGCATGAGCAGCGTCCAGATCGTCGGTTCGGAAGCCAACAAAAATAACCATGGGAGCGCTATTGGTGGTTGGCGGATGCCGTGCTTTCCAATCCATCATGGGCCCCTCGGGCCCATTATGCGGTCGATGCAGCCGCCTGGCCAGCGGCGCAAATTTCCCAAAAATTTCAAACACCGGATCACCATCCGGCGAGGTGGTCCGACGCCAGGACAACGCCGGCGCCTGATAAACGGCATTCAGATCAAGACCTGCCGCGTATTGCCCCCCCACCTGATCGAACTGGCTGTGGGCAATCACCGTGCCGTCCACATGGGCCACAAGCAGGTAGGCAATGTCCGGCTGGGCGGCGGTTTCAACAAGCAACCGCTGCAACCGGAAACCACTGCCACCGCGCATTCCCATGCGTGTACCGGCTTCGAAAGACCGGATCAGGGCGGCCCCTTTTGCGATCATCAGGTGAATGCTCTGCTGCTTCTGGCGATTGATGGTCTCCATGGTCATCAATGCGACAATGGGCAAAAGCACCACTGCGGCACCGATAATGACCCACGGCGAAAATCCAGATAGCAGCATTTTATAACTTGATTTCAGGCGCATCCGTCTTAACCATTTCTATTCAAACCGGAACATTTTTACCCGGCCTGGCCAATAAGACTGGTTACTTTCTATCCAGCCGGATCGATAATGTCCACCGGCCGTATCGTGTGTCAGCCGCCATAAATATAGTTTTATCCATTTGATTTAGTAAGTTATGACTTTTTCAAAGAAATGGCAATCAGTTTTGGCATTTACTTTGCTCAAGGAAGTTAGCAGAAAATTGATCATGGAACTAAAACACAAAGTAAACTAAAAATGTGGATGAAAGGAGTAACCCATGAAAACCAACACCATTCGTACCGCAATGATCAGTCTGATTACAGTGGGCCTCGTGGCCATGGGCACCGTTGCCTTTGCCGGCAAAGGGATGGGCTATCGCAGTGATGAAAACACTTCAGGGGGCTACGGCTATCACCAGCGCAACGCAGATTGCCCTTATGGTCGCCAGGCAGCCAATCTGACGGATGAGCAGAAAAAACAACTGGATGCCGAACGCCAGGCGTTTTTCGAAGCCACCAAGACCCAGCGTCAGGATCTGCGTGCCAAACGCCTGGAACTGCGCGCCGAAATCGCCAAACGCAGTCCGGATATGAAAAAAGCCTCAAGTTTACAAAAAGAGGTTTCTGACTTGCAGGCCCAACTGGACCAAAAACGGCTGACGCACATTATGAAAATGCGTGAAATCAACCCTGATGCGGGCATGGGATTCTTCGGAGACGGCCACGGCCGGAGAGGCCACGGACCGAGGCACGGCAAGGGATGTGGTCCCGGTAACTACCGCTAATTGGTATCGCTATCGAACTTGACGGTCTGCCATGTGTCAGGGATACGTCCCTGGCACATGGCATTTTGGAAACCTGCCGGTCCGGTCACAGATCGGCATGCTAACTGTCCGTTTGCCAGAAGATGCCGCCGACATAGGTCACTGTATTTTGACCATTATTATAACTCATTCCATTTTCCGCCATCATTTTCATGACATCAATGCCATAGGCTTCAACAGAAAAAATGGCGTCTTCAGGATGCTTGCAGGGTTGTTGTTCCGGATAAGAACAGTGCTTGCATAACTGGCAGGCACCGGCGCCCAGCGTCAGAAACCGTAGGTCGGGCGCCAGCGATTCAATTTTTTTCTTCAGCTTGAGAATTCTTGTCTGGAAGTCTTTCACACCGGCGACCATGCCTTCCCAGTCAAAACTGCTTTCCAGGGCATATACCTTGTCGACAACCATCAACCGGTTGTAATTGGAAAGTTGCAACCGCAGTTTGTCGAGAGAATCAATGGCCGGCGGGCAGGTCCAGCTTCTCCCGAAATATCCACACGCGTTTTGTTCACACATTGCCCTGACGTGATCATCGATCGGAACGGTTGACGGATCAATGGTTTTTGCATGGTCAAAAAAGTCCTGGGTCAATTGATAAAAAGGCTCAGCGTTCAATCGTACTCTCCTTCTGCGCTTAACTTCAGATAGTGCTCGATAAAGGGGCCAATCAGCGGGTTATCATTTTCCGGATGATGCCACAGGCTGATGGTGAGATAGCATTGCGAATCAGCAATATCGATGCATTTCACATTGGCGGAAATCGTTGCCTCTTTCAGATGGCCCGGCATGAGCATGACCCCCATGTCCGGTTTCATCTTCAACACGGCTTCCTCAATCGTATTGACTGTCATTATGGTCTGGGGCTCATACCCGACCTGACGGCAAAAATCATGCTGATATTCGACCATGGCACCACTGTAATACCCTTGAATAGAGATAAACCGTTCATCTTTCAAATCGATGAGGTGCAGGCTTTTCCGGGATGCCAGGGGATGTTCCCGATGCATTATAACGGTCAGGGGTTCCCTGAACGCATCGTGAAATATCAGCCTTTCGGAATTGGGGGAATCAACCCTGGGAAGGATGGCCAGATCCGCTTGCTTGGCCAGCAGTGCATCGATGATGGCCTCCGGATAGGCGGGCAGATATTTGAGTTTGACCTGGGGATGGGATGCCTCGAACCCACTGACCATATCGCTCAGATATCTGTTGATCCCGAAATACGGAACACCGATATGAAGCTGTTGGGCGCCACCGTGGAGCACCTTTTCACACAAGGCATCATAGTCGTCTACAATCCTTTTGATCCCATCCAGAAATTGCGTGCCGGCCTGGGTCAGCCGAACACCGTGGGTGTCCCTTTCCAAAAGTGTTACGCCCACTTCTTTTTCAAGTGTGGCAATATGCCGGCTCAACCCCGGCTGAGTCATGTTGAGCAGTTCAGATGCCACTGAAAAGTTCAGATATTTTGCTAAGGTAATGAATTCTCTGAAATAATCGATTTTCATGGGTGCACCCTGAACAAAATGGTCCTTAAGGGCCACGGTAAAAACCAGCCTGACATTCCCGACCGTGATAGTTATTCAAAAAATGCATAACCCTGCTGAATTTATTATTTCCGTCTAATGCAAAAATGTGCGTTTATGCAGTCTTATATATGACTATATGATTAGTACTAAACAACAACGGGGGAAGTCAAATGATAATTATCGGTGAAAAGATCAACGGCGCCATTCCGTCTGTGGCAAAGGCAATTGCCGACAAGGACGAAGCGTTTATCAAAGAACTCGCCAAAAGTCAGTCAGAAGCCGGCGCGGCCTATATCGACGTATGCGCCTCAGTGGACTCAGCCATTGAACTGGAAACGATGAAGTGGCTTATCGATCTGGTCCAGGACGTTACCGACACGCCGATCGCCATCGACAGCCCCGACGCCCAGGTGTGCGCCAAGGCTATCGAATTTTGCAATAAACCCGGGCTTGTCAACTCCGTCTCCATGGAAGGAAACAAGATCGATCTCGTTTTTCCGATAATCGCGGAGAGCAAATGGGAATGTATCGCGCTGTTGTGCGACGATACCGGCATCCCCCAAACCGGAGAAAAGCGTCTTGAGGTGTTTGCCGCCATCATGGAAAAGGCCAAGGCTTTCAATATCGATCCGTCCCGCCTGCATATCGATCCATTGGTTGAAATGCTTTGCACCGCTGAAGACGGCATCAACACTGTCCTGGAAGTGATGCGGGAAGTCAAGCGGCAGTATCCCACGATTCATGTGACCGGAGGCGCCAGCAATATTTCGTTCAACCTGCCGGCCCGCAAATTCGTCAACCAGGCGTTTCTGGTGCTTTCCATGGGCGCGGGAATGGACAGCGCCATCATCAATCCGCTTCACAAGCATATGATGGGACTGATCTACGCCACGGAAGCCTTAAAGGGAAATGACGAATACTGCATGGAATACATAGGCGGCTACCGCGAAGGGCTTTACGGCCCTGTTAAATAATCTGCCATAATCGTTTTAACTTAAAAAGGGGGGACCCATGTCAAAAATTGATGATGTAAAAGCAAATGTCGAAAAAGGAAAAACAAAAATCGTACCCGGCCTCGTCCAGGAAGCGCTGGATGAAGGCAGCAACCCTGTCGAGATTCTTGATGCAATGGTCTCGGCCATGGGGATTGTCGGTGATAAGTTTTCCGCCAATGAAATTTTTGTCCCTGAAATGCTGATGGCCGCAAAGGCTATGGCCAAAGGGGTGGACGTGCTAAAACCCCTTCTGGCCGGAGAAGGCGGCGCATCGCTGGGAACCTGCGTTATCGGAACGGTTCAGGGTGACTTGCACGACATCGGGAAGAATCTTGTGGCCATGATGATCGAAAGCGCCGGGTTCACCATGGTTGACCTGGGTGTGGATGTCTCTGCTGAAAAGTTCATCGATGCCGTCAAAACCAATGAAAATGTGAAGCTTGTCGCTTGCTCGGGGCTGCTGACGACCACCATGCCGGCGTTGAAGGAAACGGTCAAAACCCTTAAAGGATCCGGTCTGAACGGGTTCAAGGTGCTGGTCGGCGGCGCACCGGTCACCGCTCAATTCGCGGCGGAGATCGGTGCGGACGGCTATGCCCCCGATGCCGGCAGCGCTGCCATCAAGGCCAAGGAACTCGTCGCCGCAGCTTAAGCAGCACAACACCACCACAGGGAGAAAATAAGCCATGTTGACTAAAAAACAAAATCTGTTGGAAACCATCAAAGGCGGAAGCCCGGACCGGTTCGTCAATCAATATGAATTCATGGATGTCGCCATTTTCCTTCCCGGATTCAAATACCCGCTGGCGCCCGGCCAGACGGTAAAGGATGACTGGGGGATCACGTTTACCTTTCCCGAAGATCAGATCGGCGCCTTTCCCATTCACGATGACACGCACAAGGTGCTCAAGGACATTACCCAGTGGCGCGAGCAGGTCAAGGCGCCCAGTCTCGACTTCAAAGACGAGGAATGGGCTCCCGCCATCGAGCAGGCCAGCAAGGTGAACCGTGAGGAACAGTTTCTGGCGGCAGGCCAAATGCCCGGCATTTTTGAAATGACCCATCATCTGATGGGCATGGAGGATGCCCTGATGGCGCTGTATGAAGAGCCTGAAGAGATGCACGGCCTGATTGCCCTGCTCAAGGACTATGAGTTGAGAAGAGCTGAACAGATCATTGACCGGCTCCATCCGGATGCGCTGTTCCATCACGACGACTGGGGCGGACAGTCATCGACCTTCCTTTCTCCGGACATGTACGCGGACTTCTTTCTCGAACCGTACAAAGAGATCTACAAGTTCTGGAAAGACAATGGGGTCGAGCTGATCGTGCATCACAGCGATTCCTATGCCGCAACCTACGTCCCGCTCATGATCGAAATGGGCATCGATATCTGGCAGGGCGCAATGAGCACCAATAACATCCCCGCGCTGATCGAGCAGTACGGCAAGCAAATCACCTTTATGGGGGGGCTGGACAGTGGCGCCATCGATTTTCCTGAATGGAAACCTGAAATTTGTGCCGAGCATGTCAGAAAAGCCTGCCAGAGCTGCGGTAAGCACTATTTTATTCCCTGTCTGACCCAGGGATTGGGGTTTAGCTCTTTTCCCGGCGTCTACGATGAAGTGAGCAAGCAAATCGATATCATTAGTAAAGAGATGTACTGATTGATGGACTGTAACTGGATGTAATTTTGTCGACTGTCGGCAACCTCCTCACCACCGGGTGCACGGGTAACGTGCCCGGTGGTGTTTTTTTGGGATGTCGGATTTCATCGGCAGCGGCAGGGTAACCGCATGTCACTCAGGTTTATCGGTATCTCTATCGGCATGGGGATGGACATTATTTGGATTACCCAAGCGATTCATATGCGATTGCCCTGGGTGGTAATCTAATCCGGTTTGACTTCACGTTAACGCTTCTGGTAAAGGTGCAGGCTGATAATTAATGAAGGCCTCGTTTTGCGAACCATGAATCAGTTGGATCAGCGACCCTATTTTTTCGATGCGGGCATTCGTTTCACCTGCCGGCGGTGTGGTGCCTGTTGCACCGGCGCGCCTGGGATCGTGCGCGTCAGCGCAAAGGAGACCGAAGCAATCGCCGTGCATTTGGGCGAGCCATTGTCCCGGGTAATCGAAACCTATCTGACCGTCTGGGAAGACGGTTATCGGATCAAGGAAGCAGATGACGGCCGTTGTCTGTTTTTTGGGGACGGCTGCCGCATTTATCCTGTTCGCCCCACCCAGTGCCGTACATTTCCCTTTTGGTTCCGGAACCTGCGCTCCGAAGCGCGCTGGAAAGCCATTCAAAAGGAATGCCCGGGGATCGGCAGCGGACAGTTTTATTCCAAAGCGGATATCCTGACCCTGCTTTTCGATGAAATACCCTAAAAATGGGTTTAACAACGCAAAGGGGTAAAGTGGGCGCATCCAAAAAATCAAAAAAGCGCGGTATCATTGCCTGGCCGCCGTTGATCAAGGGCACGCTGATCAAGCGCTACAAACGCTTTTTGGCCGATATCCGTCTGGACGATGGCCAAATCGTTACCGCCCATTGCCCCAATTCGGGAAGCATGAAGGCCTGCTGCCAGCCCGGCCAGGCGGTCTATGTGTCCTATCATGACAATCCCAAGCGCAAGCTCAACTATACCTGGGAACTGATCCACATGCCGACATCTCTGGTGGGCGTCAATACCCAGATCCCCAACCGCCTCACGGCCCATGCCATCCAGACCGGTGATGTGGATGAACTGAGCGGCTATCAGACGGTCAGACGCGAAATCAGAGCCGGTGAAAACTCGCGTATCGATATTCTGCTCGAAGACCCGGGTCGTCGTCCCTGCTATGTTGAGGTAAAAAACTGCACCCTGGTGGAAGACGGTCTGGCCACGTTTCCCGATGCGGTAACGACCCGTGGTCAGAAACATTTGGAAACCTTGCAGGATCTGGTGGCCACCGGTTGCCGCTGCGTCATGTTTTACCTGATCCAGCGCATGGATGCCGATCGGTTCGCGCCGGCCGATCACATCGATCCCGACTATGGGACAAAATTACGCCGCGCCGCCAAAAACGGCGTGGAAATATTGGCCTATGATGTACTGATTGATTTTGAAGGAATCCGCCTGAACACAAAATTGCCCATTGATTTGCGTTTTTCAGTTTGAAATCTTTACGTTTTTAAATTATCATGGCTCCAACATAACGGTAACATGAATTCGTATCTACAGATCTTCCCTTAAAAGCCACCTTAAAAAAAAATGAGGCGCAGCAATGAACAGCGATGCCCTCGGTACAGGTCAAGAGAGTCATACAGTTCTTTTGGTAGACGATGAAATAATGGTCATCGAGGTTGGGGAGGCCATCCTCGGACGGCTGGGCCATACGGTCATTACCGCCATGAGTGGTGAAGAGGCATTGGCAAAATTCAAAACACACCGCCAAGAAATCGGCTGTGTGGTACTTGACCTGACGATGCCCGGCATGGATGGCAAGGAAATTTATCAGCGGTTACGCAAGTTAAGCCCTGACCTACCAATTATTATTGCCAGTGGTCTGGCCGTTGATCAGGTCATCTCCGAATTCGGCGATATTGACATTCAGCCGACATCAATCATTCAGAAACCCTACCAGATTGCCAGTCTGTCCGGCAAAATCCAGGAAATATTCAACGGATATAAATAATGCACTAACTAAAGGTCAAATTTGGCCTTAATTTTAAACACATGCGTGGCCGGTAAATTGAGGATTCGTCGGACACCTGTTTTTTCGGCAATCGCAGCCAGGTTGTCACGGATGATGGTCATGGATGGCGAAATAAAGGTAAACCACACGTTAAATGCATTTTCCCTGAGATAATTGTGGGTCACACCGGGGAACGTGTTCACCGTGCGGGCAAATAGATCCAGTTTTTCCTCGGGAACCTGAGCGGCGCACAAGGTGCTGACAAACCCCACCTTTCCGGGGACAAAATTCCCTCCGATACGCCTGATGATACCGGCGTCCTTGAGTCGTGACACACGGGTCAGGACTTCTTTTTCCGTACTTCCCAGTTCATCGGCGATGGTGGCAAATGGCCGGGAAGTCAGGGGAAAACGGGTTTGGATACGATTGAGAATGGCTTTGTCCAGCGTGTTCATATCGATGGTCATGTCAGATAAGTCCCTTTCCTTTGCGCTTCATTGCCACACAAACGGCACTCAATTCAGATTATAGCGTGTGGTTTTATACTTTTCCATAACTGTGCAGGCCTGGCAACAAATTCACACCAAAATAGGTAAACAGGACCGCTGCAAATCCCAGAATCGAAAGAAAAGCGATCTGTTTTCCTTCCCAGCCACGCATCAGCCGGGCATGAAGCAGGGCCGCGTAAACAAACCAGGTGATCAAAGACCAGGTTTCTTTGGGATCCCACGACCAATAGCTACCCCAGGCTGAATTGGCCCATACGGACCCGGTAATGATGCCCACGGTAAGGAAAAGAAAACCAAACAGAACCATCCGTTGCGTAAGCTCATCCAATACCCCGAGCTTGGGAATATGACCGATCATGCCGGTGCTTTTTTCCGGATTTCTGGCCTTGACCAAATACATGAGGCTCATCCCAAAAGCCACGGCAAAAGCCGCATACCCGAAAAAACAGGTGGCCACATGGGCAATCAGCCAATTGCTTTTCAGGGCCGGCACCAGGGGTTGGATGCGGTCGTTGATGTTGGGTGACATGCTGGCATAGGCCATGGACAAAAAAGCAATGGGGGTGACAAAGGCGCCAATCAGGGCATTTTTGTACTTTAGCTCTAAAAAAAGGTAAATCACCCCGGCGGTCCAGGAAAAAAAGACCAGGGATTCATACAAATTGGACAGGGGCGCATGACCGATCCCCATCTGATAGGATTCCACCCAGCGCAATAGAATGCCCACGGTGGTCACGCCCACCGCTGCCGCCACGATCCAACGGGCCGGCATCGTCAGCTTGGGCTTGGCAAAAATGAGTGCTGCCAGATAAAAAAAGGCAGCCAA
This sequence comes from Desulfosarcina variabilis str. Montpellier, assembly GCF_048565275.1. Taxonomy (NCBI): domain Bacteria; kingdom Pseudomonadati; phylum Thermodesulfobacteriota; class Desulfobacteria; order Desulfobacterales; family Desulfosarcinaceae; genus Desulfosarcina; species Desulfosarcina variabilis. The sequence goes on from NZ_CP159846.1 coordinate 7,524,704, forward strand.
GGCAAAAACGAAGGTTGCAATGGAAAGCAGTTGTGAACTGGTCATGGATATTATTGCGCTCCTTTGTTTGGTTAATCCGAAACACCTATTATCCGGGTGATTGGATCCGTTGGCTTAGTGTTCGGCGATGCGCTCAAAAAGCCGATCGATGGTATTTTTCATGGCCAATTTGTTTCGATTTGATATCCCGGCAACGGTCACCCGGCTGTTTTTGGATAGTGATTCAATAACGATCCCGACCTGTTGGTGGGAAAGGTAAAAGGTCACGAAACAACCGGCGATCATCAGAATGAATCCGCTATAGACCAGCCACACACCCGGATCCCGGGTAACCTGAAGCCCGGTATAATAACGTTCCGGTGAAGGTTGCGCGGCCGCGGCAGCGTCTTGACCCTGGCCGGCCACGGAAATAATGACCTCCCCCCCGCGCATTTTATCGAAATTGGCAAACTTCAACGGAAGCAGCACCTCCACGGGACTGCCCTCGAGTGGGGTCAGGATTCCTTTCAAGGCCGCGCCTACATCCATGCCCCTGAACTTGGCCGCGGGATCAAAGGCCATGATCACAAATTTGCCCATGCCTTCGGGGATATCCACAGGTACACCGACCTTGGCCTCGGCGGAATACCCCATTCCCGAGTCCCGACTGGTAAAGGTCAAGTTGTATGTCTCGGCCGGGCCCGTATTCGGCGTTTGCGGCCGGGCCATTGTTCCAGGCGGCAGCTTACCATAGCTGGACTGAAAAATATTGATCCCCCGGTAGCGCAGTGGGTCGTTGACGATGATGTCTTTTTGTTTGACCGCGTTTTCCCCTTCCAGGATGGTCAAGGTGGACCGGTATTCCTTGGGCGCCCCATTGTCGTACAAGGTCAACTGGAAGTCATCACAGCGGATTTGAAAATCCAGACGATGAATCGCGCCTGTGTTACGGATACGAATGGTATCCGTGGCCTCCCCTTCGGCAAGGTTGACAAACCCCTCAAAACCAAACAGGGAGCCAACCAGCCCGCCGATCAATAAAAAAATGACGCTAAGGTGAACCACATAGACCCCCAGGCGGGACAACCGCCCTTTTTCAGCATAGACGAGGGTCGCCTCATCGGACCGGAAAACGTTCACATAACTGAACCGGCGGGCCAGCATCGGCTGAGCGATTTTGATCAGTTCCTCTGCACTGCGTTTATCATTATGTTTGCGGGCATCCGGGTGGTTGATAAATCGGGCAGGTTTGGCATTGGGCCGGCGGTTGAAGATCAGTTTCCAACTTGCCTTAAGCCGGTCCACGGAACAAATGATGATATTGGCGGTCAACAGCAGCAATAGCCCCTGAAACCACCAGGCGTGATACATGTCGAAAATGCCGAGAATACTGAGCAGTTGGTATCGAAACATGCCGTAGGCATTGAGGTACGCCTCCGGATTTTGATTCTGGGGAATCACTGTTCCAATAATGGATGTGGTCGCCAATGAAAGCAGCAACACGATGGTCAATTTGACCGAGCAAAAGAATTTCCACAGGGGATTAGCGCTCTTCAATCAAAACTCCTTCTGGTGGTCTGATCGCCAATCAATCGATGGGCGATTTTGAAATCACTCCATTTGCAACCCGCACAACCATCGACGGTGGCCGCCGGTGATCCGAAAACCATGGCCGCCCACCACTTCGGGGATCATCATCGATAAGTTATAAATTGATAAAATAATGCGCCATCGCGCCATGACAAGCAGAAAGGAATGTTATTCAAACAAAAAATATGCGATTTGAAGCCGTCAACGATCTTTAATGAGACAATACTCTTAAGATAAAATATAACTATTTGTTAATTAATAAATATAATTCAAGAAAAAAGAGTTGTTTTTCATTTCCCCGAACGTTTCTCTATACAAGGCCTAAAATTTGTGTTATGTGTTACGCAAATTATGGGATTCGGGTTGTTGACCCACTAAACGTCTATTCGGGTAGGAAAAGGCGCTTTTTTTGGCAACCAGTTATGTTCAACCTAACACATATGCCAGGAAGAACACGATGGAAAATTTTCAGACCCTGTTGGAAGGTTCGGCCAAGGCTCACGGGCATCTGTGCCCCGGGCAGGTGGTTGGTGTACGCATGGCAATGCTCGGCTGTCAGCTGATCGGCCTGGACACCCCCCGTGAGTTGCCCCAAATCAAAAAACTGATTATCTATGTTGAGATCGATCGGTGTGCGACCGATGCGATTGCGTTTGTGACCGGTGTCAAACTGGGACGCAGGTCCCTGAAGTTTGTGGACAACGGCATTATGGCGGCCACCTTCGTCAACCTGGAGACCGGCAAGGCATTTCGCATTGTTTCCACCGAGGCATCCAGGGATCTGGTCGATCAATATGCACCGACCGTCATGGACAAACGGCAGCGACAGATCCAGGCCTATATCAACATGCCCGACGACGTGCTGTTCACCGTCGATCAGGTGTATGTTGACGTGCCGGTTCATGATATGCCCGGACCGACTCGGTTCAAGGCGCAATGCGCCGAGTGCGGCATTATCGTCAGGGACAAGAAAGAGGTGTTGGTGGGCGACCGCGTCCTCTGCCGCGCCTGTGCTCATGGCGCCTATTATCACCCCCTAAAATCACATGCGCAGTTAAAAATCGCCTAACCTGTGTTCATCCGGAAACAGGTCATTTCGGGATGAACACGAAGACTAATCAACAAGAAAAGGATACCACCATGCGTCAGTCTGACCAGGCCCGCCAGGAAAATGGCGGCATGACCAAGATCAAAGTCGAAGAAGCCGTTGGCACCCGCCTGGCCCACGATATCACCGAGGTTCGTCCCGGTGAATACAAAGGACCGTCTTTCAGAAAAGGGCACGAGGTTCAGCAGACGGATGTTTGCCACCTGATGCGACTGGGCAAACGCCACCTGTATATCCTTGACCTGAACGAAGACCAGGTCCACGAAGATGATGCCGTGGTGGAACTGGCATCGGCCCTGGCCGGCCCCGGCGTCACGTTCAGCGGTACGCCCAAGGAAGGCAAGCTGCAGCTCAAGGCCGCCTACACGGGATTGCTTAAGGTCAACACCGATGCGCTGGTGGCGTTCAACATGATCCCCGATGTCATGTGTGCCTCCATGCACAACAACATGCCGGTAACAGAAGGGCAAATTGTGGCCGGTACCCGGGCCATCCCCCTGGTCATCGACCGCAGCGTGCTGGACCGTGCCGTCGCGCAGGCCAATGAGCACGCACCGATATTCAGCGTCAAAGCCTACCAACGCAAAAAAATCCGCCTGCTGATCACCGGTAATGAGGTTTACGATGGTCTGATCGAGGATCGTTTCGAGGCCATCGTCAAAGGCAAGGTCACCGCGCTGGGCGCCGAATTGCTGGAAACCATGATTCTTCCCGATGATCCGGAACGAATCGCCGACGCCGTGCGCCGTTTCGCAGAAGATGACACGGATATGGTGATCACCACCGGCGGCATGTCGGTTGACCCGGACGATGTTACCCGTCACGGTATCCGCATGGCCGGTGTGGACAAGCTGTACTACGGTGCGGCCGTGCTTCCCGGTGCCATGTTCCAGGTGGCGTACAAGGGCAATATGCCCATCGTGGGGATTCCGGCCTGCGGGCTCTACCATCAGACCACCATTTTCGATCTGGTGCTGCCCCGCCTCTTGGCCGGTGAGACGATTGATGATCAGGATCTGGCCCGTTTTGCCGTGGGCGGACTGTGTCTGGATTGTAAGGTGTGCCGGTATCCGGCCTGTTCCATGGGCAAAACCGGCTTTTAATGATCCTGAACCAAAAGTTATTTGAATCCGTTTGCACTGCCGCCGTCCGGGTTACTGTTGATCAGGTAATGATCGGTCTGGGGTACACGGCCGTAAGCCTGTCGGATGGCGGCATTGGCATTGCAGCGACCGGCGTGGCCATAGATGGCAGCCACTCGGGGAATATGGATGTGGTTGACTATGAGGGCCGGCCGGCCGTCGACCTGTTGGAAGGCATACGAATGCCTGATCCCATGCTGCGCACCATGGCGCTGGCCCTGATCAATGCCCTGAGCCAGCCCCGTGCCCTAACACTGCCCGAGGATACCAGAAACCGGATTTTATTCGACCGCTTCGGTATCCTTGACGGCGCACGGGTGGCCATGGTCGGCTATTTTCCCCCGCTGGTGCGTTTTTTGGAAAAAAAGCAAATCCCCTTGTCGGTGATCGACGACACCAGGGGAATTGGTGACAAAAAGACCTTTTATCGTCAACTCGGCGATTGGGCCCAGGTGCTCATTTTGACGGCCACCAGCATTGTCAACGGTACCATGGAAGAGATTCTCTGCCATGCCGGCCCCGGGCTTGAAACCGTTGTTCTGGGCCCCTCAACCCCCATGCTCCCCCAAGCGTTCGCCCATCTACCGGTTCATATGCTGGCCGGTAGCGCCGTCATGGATCGTGAAGGCGCCCTGAAAGCCGTCCGTCATGGTGGCGGCACCCGCGCGCTCAAGCCCTTCACTCGAAAGGTGTATTGGTGTTTCGAAAAGGCAAGCTGAAAAACCATAATAACCGTCACCAAATACCGTCGGAAAAATTCTGCTCACTGGCAGTGTAATTTTTAAATCGAAAAGCCCAATAGACTCTGAAAAATTATCTGCGAACAATCCTTTCCGCTTATCCGGAGGCTTGACAAGCATATAATTTAGGATAATATCTGCACAAGGAGGCAGATAATATATACGCACTACTTTAAATATCAACGATGAAGCCTTAGCAGCGGCTATTGCCTGTGCACCGGAGCTGACAAAAACAGAAATTATCAATGAAGCGCTGCGAAGATTCGTCCGTGCCAAACACCGCAAGGAACTTCTTCTTTTACGAGGCAAGGTCAAATGGGAGGGAAATCTGGATGACCTCAGAAAACGCTCATGATAGTATTAGTGGACACATCTGTTTGGATTGATTTTTTCAACGATTATCAAATGCTGCTTGATCGTCAGAAGCCTACCGCCGGATGAATCTATGGGTTAACTTGCCCCAATACTGGTTTTAATCTATCGACATCGAAATGTTCTCTACATCGCCGGTAGGCGTATGGACAATCAGCTGATACGCATCAATGGCGGTGTCGGACAGAAGATCGTATATGCCAAAGTAGCCCAGCGAGGAAACGGGGATACCGTTTATGGAAATCATCTCATCTCCTGCGCTAAGCCCGGTTTGCCACGCGAAGCTGCCCTCGACAACGTAAACGATTTCAGTGGCGTCCTTAATGTTGACCTGGAGTCCCACTCGCTGCAGGCCGCTTTCCCTGATATGATTGCGGTCAGGATAGCGATCAAGCTTGACTGCGTTTTCAGAAAACCTGAAGACCGTCAGATATTCTCTGAAGAAAGTGCCGCCAACCGCGGGCCAGCTTCCAATCTGGACGATCACTTCATCCGGGCAAGCCGTACCGACACAGTACCGTTTTATCGGCATATACACAGCGATCTCTGAAGCGTCAAAACCAAAGACAACGGATTTAAAGAGAACTTCCGGATTCTGGCTCAACGCGTCAAGCATTGGGGCGGTTATCCGTGTATAGGCTGCGCCGGTATCAAGAAGCGTGGCCGCTTCTTGAGGCATACTCTCGATTGATACAGATGAAAAAGGCCTGTTGGACTGGTACTCGATGGGAATCACGACAGGATCGGAGAAATCCTTTTCAAGGCAGTCGCAAAAATAGATGGCTTCGCCCCGGTAATCCAGCGTCAGATCAAAATTCTCAAGCAGATCCATCCCGATGATGCCGTTGAAGTACCCCTGCCTGGACTGAGTGAATCCCGAATCAGACGACTGTGCCGTGAAGTTATAAAAACAAACATCGTTCTCCAGACAGAGGCTATTGATGGGTACCGTCCCCCCTGAATTGCCGAATATGTCTGCCGGCACCCAGGTTTTTGAAGCGCCCGTATCGACCAGCATGTCAAGTTCCACGGTGCCATTCACGACGGCACGAACGACAAAAAGGGTGCCATGCACAAGCCTGGCATCAACGGGCGACTGAATATCGCCGGTTGAAATATCAAGCGCCTGGTCACCATCCCCACCGCCTTCGCAACCCCACAGAAAAAGCACGGACAATAAGCATACAGCGGCTGTTGAACACCGGACACGAAACATTGAAATCACCTTGGCGCGCTTCGCAAACGATTTTTTTTGGCGTCTTGGGCCATCACCACTGCGGCTGCAGGGAGCGGATGAAGGCAACTTCTCCGCAGTATCGTGAAATTGTGGGACGATGAACCTGAAACGGATTTTCAGGTGGCGAAAAAATGGAATGCGCATTGCCGGCATCGAGCTGACGCCTTGATTCCGACAGTTCCGCTGCAATGCGATCCTTTTTGGAACGCGGCAGTTTCAGCGGCATGCCATCAAAAAAAGACGCCCAGTCTTTTACGCCGGCCGCCCAGACCCCCTGTTCCGTTTTCGGTCCCACACCGGGGATGTGGATAAACGTATGTTGAAGCATGGATGGATTCTTATCTGATCTCATCAAAAAATAAAAGGGGCTGCGTATGAAGAGATCAACGCTGGTTTGGAGCCAGTTAAAGGTATTTTGGCTATTTCCTTCTCCTTGACCTCCCCTTCCTTTGCTGTATCGCCTGGACAACCATTTCAGTGGCCTGTTCAATACCAAAAAATGAGCTCTGGATGGTCAGGTTGTAATTATCGACCTGTCCCCATTCTCTACCCGTATAGTGGCGGCAATAATTAGATCGTTTTCGATCTGAAGCTTCCATCATTTTCAGGGCTTCATCCGGCTCGACCTGGTATCTTTGCATAACCCGCTGCTCACGGAATTTGATGAACCAGCCGAACAGCAGCACTACTGGAATTTGGACCAGCTGAATCCATTGATACTCTTTCTGCAGCAGCAGTATTTGCAGGACAATGAGAAGGACGTATAGGATTATGGTTGTCTGCCCCAGCGTTAAGGGAAACCTGAGGCTGTATACATAGGGGACACTGGAAATAGGTGAAACCCCCAGGTTGGCTTTTACAGATAGATCAACGCCGACCGCCATGATAAACAGGCCGCCGACAAACAATAGCGTTCGTTGTAATAATGCATCCTTCATAAATAAAAAACGAACAGAATCCATATGGAGAATTTTTCCTCTACATCCGGGAGTTGCCCGGCAGGACGGCCGGACTGAGATCAGGCGAGCTGTTGACACACCGGATGCACCCGGCTGTGTCAACGCCCCCATGACGGGTCAAGCTTAGTACCGACGGGCGTAGGCCGGCTGGACGACGGTCCGCTGGATCTGGTTCTGCCAGGGCATGGGCTGCCGCACCTTGTAGATATGGTGCAGCCGGTTCTGAAATTTCAGGCGCTTGTAGATTTCGACCCAGGCACAAGGGATGTCCTCGCTGACCTCGCAGCTACCGTCGTTGGTTCCGCCGCAGGGGCCATTGAAGATGGATTTGGCGCAGCGGGTCACCGGGCACACCCCGCCGGTGTAACCGATCACGCATTCGCCGCAGGCCCGGCACTTCTCCTCATAAACACCGATTTCGCGGTCGATGCCAATGGCAACCGTATTGACCGCGGGGAAAACCGGTGTCCCAGCAAAGCGCTCGGCCAGAAGCTGCGTGCCGGCCCCGCAAGCCATGGAGATGAAGCAGTCGTACTGATCCACCAAGCGGTCCAGCTCATCCAGATAGTTGAGGTTGCACTGACGTTCCACCATGTAGGCATCGATGTGTTTTTTCACGGCCTTTGATTTGAAGTGCCCTTTCAGATCACCGTTTAAGACCTGCACCTCTTTTTGTCCGCCTGCCAGGCAGACGGAAACACACCCGCCGCAACCGATATTCAATATGCTCGAATATTCTTCAATGGCGTCGGCGATCTCCTCGATCGGCTTTTGCGTGGCTTTGATCATGACTCGAATCTCCTTTAATAACAAATTGAAGCGGCAACGGTTTCAGGAATGTGTTGACTTGAAAAAAAGATTAACGCCGGTGACACTCCCCGCAGAGTTCCGGTGCCGTGGCCTGGCCCGACGTGCGCATCTGACGATGGCAGCCCAGGCACTGCTGATGAAAGGCGTCTTTCAGATTAACGACAGTATTCCCGGCATGACAGGCGGCACACCGGATCGCCGGGTCGGTCTCTTCCAGCATATCCGCATCGAGCGTATTTTGGCCGTTAACATAATCATGGTGGCAGCTCAGGCAGTCAACCATCTGCATGTGCATTTCATGGGGGAAAACAACGGCCGGCCGCTTGTTTTTCGCAAAGACTTCCGGATTGTCAAGGATCAGCGGTTCTTCATCGGCCCAGCCCCGGGGCGTTACAAGCATCAGCATCAGGCACAGGAAGAACAGCACGGAAAACGACTTGAGCAACATTGCCATGAAAAAATCCCTTACTCTTGGTCATACTGCCGGAACACATTTTGTGTGCGGCAGATTTTTCGCCCCAGCGCGATCATGGCCGGGATATCGATACCAAAGGGGCAATAGCAGCGCGTACACAGCACGCAGCGGTTCCAGACGATGTCACCGATCTCCTCCAGACACTGACGGCTGACCTTGCCCTTTCGCCTGTACAGGATCCCGATGGAATTGATGAACTTATGCGAAGGGATATATTCCGGTGCCCTGCCCCGGGTGGTGTAAAGAAAGCAGCTTTCGGCGCACAAACTGCAATGGGCGCACACCTTGAGCCACAATTTCATTTTATCTTTTTCGTCATCCATGATCGCGCAGATCGCCGCGACATCAACGGATGGATCGTTTTTTTTGAACATGGTCGCCTCCGGCAAGGGTCAATTTAAAATCATCGGCCATCTGCGATGGGGCTGGTCATCGAAGGAACGCCTGTGCGCCCATACCCGGCTGCCCTGTCCCAAGGTATGCTCGTTTACAATCAGGAAACGGTTCAGGAAAAAGAAGATCATATGCGTCAGCTTGGTAAACGGAATGGCCATGATCATCAATTCCCCGGACAGCATGTGGATGATCATCAACGTCCGGTAGTCCAGGCCCAGCAGCTGATGATAGGCCAGAAAACCACTGAGAAACGGCACCGTAGCCAGGGCCAGCACAACGTAGTCGTATACCGATGAAAGGGCGCGAACCCGGGCAAGGAAAAGGCGCCGCAAAAGAAAAAAGAGACAGCACAGCAAAACCGTTACGGTCAGTGCGTCGGACAGTGCATCTGGAATCGACGGCAGTGCCATGCCAACAGCATTGGCGATGAGCGCGTTGTGGCCCAACAGAAAAAGCGGAACAATCAGAAGGCAGAGATGAAAAACGGCACTGACCGCGATGGGAAACGGATGAACGGCGATAAGGGAGTACTTCAGCTGCTGGCGCATCGCCGGCAGACGAAGCGTCAAAGGGCGCCGCGGCTTGTCTTCCACCCGGCGTGGGGATGAAGACAACACCCCGGGGCCGGCTTTGCGCGTCAGGGTGTAAAACCGGACGATCTGAAACCCGGTCCCCAGCAAAAAGACAAGTAAAGAGACCCAAACCATGGGGCCCAAGACAATTGCGTACACAAAAATCTCCTTTATGCACCAATAACCGCTAACAAGGAAAACGGCGGCCCAGGCGCCCTCGGCGGAGCGCCCAGACTTCACAACCAGAATGGGTTTTCCCGACCCCATGGTGATGGTTCGGGCAATGTCCATGAAACCACTAGCATTGGAAATATTTTCCAGGTACATCAGGATAAAGTCAGTCAATCGGTCGTCTTTGAGGGAGGACAACAAGTCGATTTCATTGACATCGGCCCGATTTCCAAAACTGAGAAATTTCGAGAAGCCCACATTCTGGCCAGCCGCTGATTTCTGGTAAAAGCAATGGCCGTGCCATGATTAAAAATTTTATATTTTTATTTTATTTCAGACAGTTAAAAGACAAGCAGACAACAATGGGAGGTGGACCCGAGGATAAAACAGGATTAACCTGCTGAAAATTATAGAATAAAATGCTTTTAGGAGTAGTCAGGGAAAATCCACCCGATGGGGCAAGGTTGCCCCAGGACAGACAGACAACAATAAATATGTAGACATTTCGGTATAATAAAAAATGGGGCAAAATTGGTACAAGATGGGTCTATTCAATTCTGTAGTGTTTTATCTTTCGCAAAAACGACACCAAAGGGCGGCTTAACAAAAAGTGTCCGTTTTTTCTTGACCACAACTGTGTATCGGACTTTACAATAGATACCAATGTCAAACTGACTTGCGGGTGGTCTGGCGGTCACGCCAGGACAAGGCCGCAGCGACATCGAAACCGTTCCCTTAAGGCACATGGGATAGTGGACAGGTGCTGTGTGGGAGCGTGAAAGATCGCGAGGTACCGATGGCGGCGATGAATACAGCGATTGCCCAGATCGTTCAGGCCGATCAGTTGGCTCGCCAGAATGTGACTGCAGCCCGGGATGATGCAGCAAAGATCAGGGCTGACGCACAACAACAAGCCAAAACCCTTGCGACAGCCCAAAAAGCGAACCTCACGGAGGCGGTCTCCGGTGAAGTGCAATCCATTCTAGCTGAAGCCCAATCCAGGGCACAACAGATCCGATCGGAAACGGATGCGTATTTGGAGCGATTGCGCTCCTGCAAAGAAGAACGCCTTGATGAGCTTCTTACCCGGCTTGTCAAAAAGGTAATCGGCCGATGATTTCCCGGGTTTTCAAATATTCCTTTGTGCAGGCATGGGCCAGGACCATGAAGGGGAGTCTTTTGACTGCCGAAGACCGGTACTTCCTCCAGAATATGCTGACCCAGGCCGATTTCTTACGATACCTATCCGGCACGGCCTATGGCGATCTTCTGGAGCCCCTTTCCGGGGCAAAGATGTCGGAAGCCGTGTTTTCATCGGCCCTGTATGATCACTTTTTCAGTCAAACGGCCCGGTTGCTGCGGACCCTGCCCAAGGATGGCAAACAGCTGTTGACCCGCTTGCTGCTGCGTTACGACGCCGAGAATTTGAAAGCCATTCTTCGGGGTATCCGGCGAGGGCTTTCCCCGGCGCAGATCACGCCACTGCTGTATCCGCTCGGGGCCCTCTCCCAACTCCCCGTCGAATCACTGTTGCAGGCCGACCGGATTTCCACCGCGCTTGATAGGTTGTCTGCCACGGTATTTTATGGTCCGCTCATGCAGGCGCTGGCGCAGTCCAACGTGCAGCAAAGACTTTTCCCACTGGAAATCGCCATCGATCACACCGCTTTCGCGCATCTGCGGGCCGACGTGAAGGCGCTGAGCGGACTCGACCGGCGCAAAGCCCGGGATCTGATCGGTGCCCTGGTGGATGCCACCAACCTGTCATGGCTGGTCCGATTCCGTCACGTGTATGCGATCTCTGCCGAAGAGTGTATCAATTATCTGCTGGCCGGCGGCGCCCACCTGACCATCCGGGATCTCGGCAGACTTGCCCGGGCGCCCGATCTTCGAACCTTTCGGGAATCCATGCCGGCGTCATTAGGGGCGACATTTGTCGCGGTTGTAAATTGGGAACAAATCCAATGGGTCGTGGAACACTGGTTTATCGACAAACTCCACAGCGTATTTACCAGCGATCCATTCCAGATCGGATTGCCCCTATCGTACCATCTTTTGAAAGAGATTGAAGTAAAGTTCCTGGAATGTCATTTTTCTTGGCTGGCATTGGGTGACCCATCGGATACGTCTGGGGTCCCCGTGCGCATGCCAGGATGAGGCTGCGACCATGTTCAGGTCTGAAAAACTGGTAAAAATCACCATCCAGACACCGGAGCAGTTCATTTCTTCCGTCACCGGCGTGATTGCCAGGCTGAACTTGTTGCACTTGATCCGCATTGACGAAACCCACCTCGGCCGTCTCGGGTATGTGGCTGAAACCGACGGTGTTCTGCTCAAAGAATTCGAAGTGTTGATTCATGAGATTGAAACCTTGCTGGACTTGATCAATGTGCCTTGCGATGACGTACCATTGAATGAAGACGTCGTGCCGGAGAAAGCCATCTTTAAAATACGCGAGGGTTTCCAAAAGATCCGGTCGGTGGTGACGACCGATCTGGGTGAGCTGGCAACGGCCAAAGCCGGCCTGCAGGAGAAGAAAACCTTGCTCGACCGACTCCGCATTCTACCCGACGCGCTTGATTTCTCACCGCTTAACCAATGCCACTATGTTCAGTGGCGGATCGGCCTGATTCCCGCTCTGGGATTCGAAAAGCTGGAAGAGAGCCTTTCAGGGCACCATCATGCCCTGATCGAACTGGGAAGCCTGCAGGACCGGGCCGTGATCATGATCGCCGGCCTGAAGAAAGATGGGGAGGCGCTCATGCGCGGGTTACAGGGCGCGTTCTTCGAGCCCGTGGAATTGCCCGCAGGGACGTCGGGGACCGTGAGTGCCGCAGTCGCCGACCTTGAATCCGATATCAATCGATTGCAGGAAAAGATTGACGGCCTTTCCGGGCAACAGCAGATGTACCAGCGTCAATTCAAAACCGATCTTCTGATCATGCGGTCCACCTCCGTGCTCGCCCGGCAGTTGCTTGCGGCGCGCCGCCTTTTCGGTAAAATCGACACGAGCTTTCTCATCTCGGGCTGGATTCCGGATCGGCGCTACACCCTTCTGGAGGCGGACCTGAACCGGGTGACAGACGGGCAGATCGTCATCGAAAAGGTGGACCCGGAAGATCTGCGCCAAGTGCGTGAAGGCATTGTCACCATTCCGATCCTATTCAATAATCCCATGCTCATCCGCCCGTTTGAAAAACTCACCAGCCTTTATGGCACGCCTTTATACCGGGAAGTCGAACCCACGATCTTTTTTGCCCTGAGCTTTTTGCTTCTGTTTGGCATGATGTTCGGTGATGTGGGCCAGGGCGGCGTGCTTTTCCTATTGGGGTATTTTCTCTTCCGGCGCTCATACCGGTACTTGGACGTTGGGATCATTCTCATGGAATGCGGCGTCAGCGCAGCGATCTTCGGCCTGCTCTATGGAAGTCTTTTCGGGCTTGAGGGTATCATTCCGGCACTATGGTTCAGGCCCATGGACAACATTGCCTACTTCATCAAGGTCACCTTGTCCCTGGGGGTGGCGGTGGTCAGTCTGGGATTGGTTCTCAATCTGATCAACGCCATGCGGCTCAAAGAATACGACCGTCTGCTCAGCGCCGGCGGTCTTGCCGGCGCCATGCTCTACTGGATGGCGGCCGGTCTCGGCCTGAAGTATTTGCTCACCGGCCAGGTGGCACCAGTGGAATTGCGGGTCCTGGGATGGGCGGCGACGATACTCATGATGGTAATGATCCTGCATGGCCCATTGTACCGGCTTATCGTCAAACGCGAACATCCAAAAAGAATCGTCGCCCAGTCTGGATTCGTGACCGGCATTATCGAATCGGTAGTGGAGGTTTTTGATGATCTGTTGCGTTTTGTGACCAATACCGTTTCATTTTTGCGGGTGGCCGCCTTTGCACTTGCCCATGCCGCCCTGTTTACGGCCGTCTTTTCCATTGCCAGGGTTGTGGGGCAGGAAAAGGAAGCGGGATTGTCCTATTGGATGGTCGTTGCCCTGGGAAACATCATCATCATTGTTCTGGAGGGGCTGGTGGTGTCGATTCAGACCGTGCGGCTGGAATACTATGAATTTTTCGGCAAGTTTTTCCGCGGCGGGGGCAAGGTCTTCAGCGCCTTGGACAAGGAAATCAAACCGTTTGAAAAAAAGCCGTAATGAAAGCCCGGATCGATGGTGAAAGGAGCTTTTCATGGAACGCCTTAAAATACTTTGGATGACTTGGTGTGGGGTACTGGCGCCGGCTTTGGCCGTGGCGCAAGAGACGGTAGCCAAAACTCACGCCGAAACGGGGATGGGCTATCTTTCGGCGGCCATCGCCGTCGGGGCATCGACCCTGGGAGCCGGTTTGGCGGTGGCGGTTGTGGGTGCCGCCGCCATGGGCGCCATTGGAGAGAAACCGGAACTGGTCGGCCGCGCCCTGATCTTTATTGGACTTGCCGAGGGCATCGCAATCTATGGTTTGATTATCGCCCTGATGATCCTGCAAAAGCTATGAAAATCCATGTGATCGCCGATAGGGACACGGTGCTCGCCTTTCGTCTGGCAGGCGTGGAGGGGCACGTTGTTCACGTCGCCGCCGAGGTGAGCGAGCGGGTTGACCAGCTTTGCCGGGAGGAAACCGGATTGATCCTGATTACCGAAGGTCTGTTTGATGAAAATCGTGAGCGGCTCGAGCCCATCATGCTTGCGCCGGGCGGCACGCTCATCTTGCCCATCCCCGCGTTCAAGGGCCCCATGCCCCGCAAGGCTGGATCCACGGATCGTATTGCGGCGTTTTTAAGGAGGTAGGACCATGCCCATCTGGGGACACGTCGCGCTTTTGTGTCGGGCCATCGCCGACGAAGGCCGGCAGGATGCCGAACAGATCCTTACAAAGGCCAGGCAGGATGCCGCCGAGGTGATCACCGCGGCCCGGGATGCGGCGGACAAGGCGTATCAACAGGAAATACGATCGGCGAAAAGTAAGGCGTATGCCGATGCCAAACAGCGCGTGGATCACGCCGAACTCGAGGCCCGCAGGGCCATCATGGCCTTTCGGGAACGGATCATCCAAACGGTCCTGGACACGCTCGATCAGCGCTTGCAGGACTTTCGCAAGGCGCCGGATTACGCGGCGTTTCTGCGCCTTGCGCTAAAGGAAGGGATCGACCATTTGCCCGGCAACCAGTTCATCGTCGAGGTGAACGATACGGAGGTGGACCTGCTGCACGGTGAAATTGAAAAACAGATGGGCGAGGAATCCTTGCAGATCGAGGTAAAGGCTGCCCCCGATTGCAACGGCGGCCTGCGCATCACCACGCGGGACCGACGTCTGCGCTATGACAACAGCTTCGCCGCACGGCGCCAACGCAGCGAAAATGACATCCGCCGGGAAATCTGGAGCGTGATCTTTGGAACGGAATCAACACCCACCTAAGGCGGCCGTTATCACCGCCATCAACGGACCGGTTATCAAGGTCAAGCACGCGGCTGCGTTTTCCATGAACGAGATGGTGCTCATCGGTCCGGAACACCTGCTCGGCGAAGTGGTGCGCCTGGTCCAGGACCAGGCCACGATCCAGGTCTATGATGACACCACCGGATTGAAACCGGGGCTCCCCGTCCATGGTCAGGGCCTGCCGTTATACGTGGAACTGGGGCCGGGGCTGGTCGGCCGCATTTTTGACGGCACCCAGCGGCCGCTCAGCGGGATTTCTCAACCCACGGACGTATCCGTGCACCGGGGCAGGGCCAGGGCCGCCCTTGAACGCCACAAGGCATGGTCGTTTACGCCGCTGGCCGCTGCCGGGAGCACGGTTGAACCGGGACAGGTCATCGGGGAAGTCATGGAGACAAGCGCCACCATCCATCGCATCCTGATTCCGCCCAACTGCAGCGGGCGGATCATTGAGATCGTCCCGCAAGGTTCTTACGCGATCGAGGAGCGCATCGCTCTGGTTGAGGACGCCCAGGGCACCGCGCACAAAATCAAGCTGTTCCACCCATGGCCGGTCAGGCAGAACCGGCCCTATGGGCAGCGCATGCCTGCCGGCGAGCCGCTCTTTACCGGCCTGCGGGTGATCGATTTTTTCTTCCCCCTGGCCAAAGGGGGAACCGCCGCCATTCCCGGGGGCTTCGGCACGGGCAAGACCATCACCCAGCACCAGCTTTCCAAATGGGCCGATGCCGACATCATCGTCTACATCGGGTGCGGGGAGCGGGGCAACGAGATGGCCGGCGTTCTGGAAGATTTTCCCCGGCTGCTGGATCCGCGTAGCGGGCGGCCGCTCATCGAGCGCACCGTACTGATTGCCAACACGTCCGACATGCCCGTGGCCGCCAGGGAAGCCAGCATCTACACCGGCATTACCATCGCCGAATACTACCGGGACATGGGCCACCACGTCGCCCTGATGGCCGACTCCACCAGCCGCTGGGCGGAAGCGCTCCGTGAAATATCGGGCCGGTTGGAGGAGATGCCGGCCGAAGAGGGGTTTCCTGCCTATCTGGCCTCAAGGCTGGCGGAGTTCTACGAACGGGCCGGCGCGGTCCGGACGCTGGGTGGCGCAACGGGGTCGGTATCGGTTATCGGCGCCGTGTCTCCGCCGGGGGGCGATTTTTCCGAGCCGGTGACGCAGCAGACCAGGCGCTTTGTGAGCACCTTCTGGGCCCTCGACAAGGAATTTGCCAGTGCCCGCTACTTTCCGGCCATCAATTATCTGACCAGTTACAGTGCCTACGTCCCTTTTGTGGCCACGTGGTGGCAGGCAAAGGCGGGACTTGACTGGCTGGACATGCGCGATCAATGCATGGCCATTTTAAAGGAAGAGGCGCGGCTGCAGAACATTGTCAAGCTGATCGGAGAAGATGCCCTGCCCGAAGATCAAAAGGCCACATATTACGGCGCGGCGCTGATCAAAGAGGATTTTCTGCAGCAAAGCGCCTATGATCCCATCGACACCCATTGCCCGGCAGAAAAACAGGTCCTGATGCTTCAGATCATTCTCGATTTTATTTCCCGGATGCGCCAAGCCGTGACCTATCGTATTCCGATCTACCGAATCATGGCGCTACCGGTCGTGGAGGAGCTGCATCGTATGAAGACTGCGTATAAAGGAGACGACCCCCTGCCCTTCGAGGCCATCGGCAAACGCCTCGACGAACAATTCGAGGGTCTTTTGAAAAAAGAATTGTAGCCACCCGCATCCAGGAGGTGCACGATGCCTGGCGGATCAGGCGTGGAATATTTGGGGCTGGCCCAGGTGCATGGACCGTTGGTGTTCGTGACCGGGGTGCGCGATGTCGGTTTTCAGGAATTGGCCGAAGTGGTCACGCCGGCAGGCGAAACGCGCCTGGGACGCGTTCTGTCGGTCTCGGAAGATCTGGCCGTCGTGGAGGTGTTTGCCGGCACCGTGGGCCTCTCCACGGCCCGTTCCAAGGTGCGCTTTTTGGGCGGTCCCTTCGAATATGGAGCCGCTGCCGAAGAGGTGTTGGGGCGCATTTTCGATGGCATGGGCAGGCCGCTCGATGACGGCCCGCCGCCCATGGCCGCCAGCCGGCGGGACATCAACGGCCTGCCCATCAACCCGGTCGCCCGCGCCTATCCCCAGGATTTCATCCAGACCGGCGTTTCAGCCATTGACGGCATGAATGCCCTGGTGCGGGGTCAGAAACTGCCCATTTTCTCCGGTAGCGGCCTCCCCCATGCCCAGCTTACGGCCCAGATCGTGCGCCAGGCGACACTGCTCGAGGGGCAGGAAAAATTCGCTATCGTGCTGGCCGCCATGGGGATCAAGCACGAGGAAGCGCAATTCTTCCAACGCGAATTGGAGCAAAGCGGCAGCCTTAAAAACGTCGCCATGTTTCTCAACCTGGCTGACGACCCGTCCATCGAAAGGCTCATCACGCCACGCATTGCCCTCACCGTGGCCGAGCAACTGGCGTTTGACGAGAATCTCCACATCCTGGTGGTCCTTACGGACATGACCAATTACTGCGAGGCGCTGCGGGAAGTCGCCACCTCCAAAGGGGACGTTCCCAGCCGAAAAGGGTATCCGGGCTATCTCTACAGCGATCTGGCGTCCATCTATGAACGCGCGGGAAAGATCACCGGGGCCGACGGTTCGATCACACAGATTCCCATCCTCACCATGCCCGACGACGACATCACCCACCCGATACCCGACCTCACCGGCTACATCACCGAAGGCCAGATTGTTTTGG
This sequence comes from Desulfosarcina variabilis str. Montpellier, assembly GCF_048565275.1. Taxonomy (NCBI): domain Bacteria; kingdom Pseudomonadati; phylum Thermodesulfobacteriota; class Desulfobacteria; order Desulfobacterales; family Desulfosarcinaceae; genus Desulfosarcina; species Desulfosarcina variabilis. The sequence goes on from NZ_CP159846.1 coordinate 7,542,461, forward strand.
ACCGTGGGTTGTTTCAAAAGGGCATCTACCCGCCCATCAACGTCTTGCCATCCCTATCGCGGCTGATGAGCGACGGCATTGGAACCGGGCACACCCGGGAAGATCACCAGAATCTGTCCAGCCAGCTGTACGCGCTTTACGCCAAGGCGAAACGCGTGGAAAGACTCGCCTCCATCATCGGCGAAGAAGATCTGGCCGCGCATGATCGGCTTTTCCTCAAATTCTCGAATGAACTCGAGGCCCGTTTTATCCGTCAGGCACCCAATGAGAACCGGACGGTTATGCAAACGCTGGATTTGGGGTGGGAACTGGCCACGATTTTTCCCGAGCGGGATCTCACGCGCGTTACCCCCCAGGAACTAAAAAAATACGGTGTCAAGAAAGGGCCCATGGAAAATGGAACGGCTGCCCCTGTCCACCAATAAAAGCAATCTGCTGCGCCTCAAGGAGGAACTGGTGTTTGCCAGAGACGGCCTGGAACTGATGGATGAAAAGAAAGAAGCCCTGATGCCGCATATCACTTCCCTTGCCGGCAAAGCCGAACGGGTGCGGGCCCAGATGAACGACGTCCTGAAGGAAGCCTATGGTCATCTGCGCGATGCCGTCAAAGCGCAAGGTCGCCTGGCCTGTGAACGGGCCGCATTGGCCCCCCGCTTGGATGCGGTGCTGGATATCCGGGAAAAAAGCTTCATGGGCGTAGCACTTCCCGTGGTGCGGCTGACGCTTCCCGATTTTTTGCCGCCCTATGGGTTTCACGGCACGGCGGTGGCCATGGATGACCTTGCCAAGACCATTTGGCAATCCCTGGAAGTGATTACCGAACTGGCAGAAATCGAAGTGAGCCTCTTACGGCTGGAGATGGAAATCAAAAAGACCATCAAACGCATCAATGCCCTGGAAAACATTTACATCCCGGAATACGAGGCTACCATCAAGCATATCGAAGAAAGCCTGGAAGAAAAAGAACGCGAATTTCTGTTCCAGCTAAAGCGGCAGAAGCGCCGCTGAGAAGAGGCCGAGCATGAACATATTTAAGAAGATTCTGGTTCCGGTCGATGGCTCCCGCCATTCCCTCGACGCCGTGCACCTGGCCGCACGGCTGGCGAAGGTGCATGGCGCCGGACTGATGATTGTCCATGTGGTGGATGAACTGCTCGTCGAGCAACTGACCCGGTTTTCGAAAAAGGATAAGAAAGCCGTTCGGGAAGAGCTGAAGGGCAATGCCCGGGTGTTCCTTGACGATATGCGCAGTGAAGCATCAAAAGCGCTGGCCACCGATATTGACGTCCGCATCGGGGAAGGCATCCCGCATGAATTCATCCTCAAAGAGGCGGCCGCCAGGGGCGTGGACCTGATTGTTATGGGCAAATTGGGTCGGCGGGGGATCGGGCACATTCTGCTTGGCAGCGTTGCCGAAAGAGTCGTCGAGTTTTCGCAGATCCCAGTCTTGTTGGTCAATCACCGAAAAGCGTCACGAAAAACGGGGCGCTGATGGAACCGCCGCCGATACCATGAACAGCGTTATTTAGAAGAAAGATAAGAATTCGATATTTTTCTCGTAATCGTGGTCGTGGTCGTTATCGGATTTTCGATGCACGGTGATCCCATCGATTACGACCACGATAACGATTACGAATATAATTATGAAAAGGATGCGATCAATACTCTCTAGGCGTTTGATTGATCTGATCCAGGGTGAATACCGGCCCGTCCTTGCAGACCAGTTCCTTGCCGATACCGCAGCGGCCGCACATGCCGAACCCGCATTTCATGCGGTTTTCCAGGCTCATGATGATGTGATCGTGGGCGTAGCCCAGTTTTTCCAGCACCGGCTGGGTGAACTTGATCATGATCGGCGGACCGCACACGATGGCATAGGTATCCGGTCCGCCCGGCGGGGCCTTTTGCTCGGTGATGGGCGGTACGAATCCGACATTGTATTTCCAGTCCGGATCATCAGTACCGTCAACGGTGATGTGCATGTTGATGTCATCGCGTTTTTCCCATTCCACCAACTCGTCTTTGTACAGCAGCATGCCCGGGCTGCGGGCCCCGTAGACCACATCGATATTGCCGAACTTGGACCGGTTGGCCGGATCGAGCATGTAGACGATGGACGAGCGCAGGGTGGTGAAAGCGAACCCACCGCCTACGATCAGAATGTTCTTGCCTTCCATAAGATCCCATGGGTAACAGTTGCCCAAGGGGCCTCTGAGGCCCATCAGATCGCCTTCGCGCATGTTGTGCAGGTGAGTGGTGACCACCCCGGCGCGGTTGACGGTGAACTTGACGAACCCTTTTTCCACCGGAGATGAGGCAATGCCGATGGGAATTTCGCCCTTGCCGGGAATGGACAGCTCGGCGAACTGACCGGCCCGGTAGGCGAACTTTTCTTCGTCACCCTCATTGAGAAAAACGAATTTAAACGTCTTCAGGCTTTTATCTTCGGCCTCGACCGTAATGTCATCGATGCGGACCGGATAGGGTATATATGGATTTTGCATTTTCCTCCCTCCATCAACCTTGCGCGGCGCAGGCATCAGCTGGTTTGAAGCTGTTCATCAACGCGCACACCCGGCGGATATCGATATTGACCGGGCACTGGCGAACACATCGCCCGCAGCCCACGCACATGATACCGGTCTGATATTTGTCTACAAAGTACTTGAGCTTGTGCATGAAGCGCTGGCGGACCCGTTGGGTCTTGGTCTCCCGGGGATTATGACCGGTGGTGTGCACGGTAAAGATCGGGAACATACAGCTGTCCCAGTTCTTCATGCGCACCCCGGACTTGCCGTGGACCTCGTCCTGAAGATCGAAACACCAGCAGGTCGGACAGGAGAAGGTACAGGTCCCGCAGTTCAGGCAGGCAAAGGCCACATCGTCCCAAAAGGACGCGCCGTGCAGTTCCAACAGGTCCGTGTCGGCCAGGTTGTCGGTGCTGATCGTACTGACGATTTTCGCCTCGGCCGCGTCCTTGGCGGCCATGAACGCGTCAGCCGCCTCGGGCGTGGCCTGATTCCAGCCGGCTGCATCGGCAAAGGCCTGGCCTTTGTCGGTAAGGACTTTGGCCAGATAATTCTCGCCATGGTCCATCATAAGGATGTCCAGGCCGTCGGCGTTGTAAGGCCCGCAACCGGCGCTGGTGCAAAAGCAGGTCGACAGCGGTGCATCGCAGGCCATGCCGATGAACGTCGTGGCCTCATACGCCCGCAGCCAGTAGGGATCTTTTACGTCAGGCGCATCGAAGTTGAGCTTGACCAGCTGGGTGGCCTTGGCATCGCAGGGCCGGATGCCCACCACGGCCCGGGGAGAATAGTCCTTGGCCGCTTCTTTCATGATATGATGATCGGCCTGGGATTCGTCCAGGGAGTATTCGATGATCGTTTCGGATTGGGGAAAGATCAGGTCTTTGGGGGACAAGCGGGTATTGACCAGGTCCAGATCCGGCACCTGGCCTTTGGTAAGGGCCTTGAACTGGTGCTGGTCCTTGTCTTTTACCGGCCCGAACAGCTGGTACTGATCGGCCGCAGCCGTGAGCCCCTTCGTCCAGTTTTGTTTGTCGATAGTTAGAAGCGTCATTTTGTTATCCTTTATTTAATGAAGGCTTCCGGATCATTGGTCTGGTAGACATCCAGGGCCGGGCGACTATCCAGGGAGAGTCCGGCTTCCCAGCCAAACTGCTCCTGGCAGTCCTTTTCCAATTTTCTCGTCAACAGGCGCATGTCAATGCCCACCGGACAGGCCCGCTGGCAGGCCCCGCAGTCCGTACAGCGGCCCGCACAGTGATAGGCCCGCAGGAAATGAAAGGTCCGGATATCGATGGGATCCTGGCCCTTGCCCACCCACTGGGGTTTGGACTCGTCCACAAAACAGGTCGGACAATAGCACAGCGGACAGGCGTTGCGGCAGGCGTAGCAGCGGATGCACGGCGCGAGCAGATCCTCGAAAAACTGCCATTTCTCCTCATCGCCCATTTCCTCGATCTTGCGCACGTCGGCATAGCGGTCGATGTCGGTCTGCTCTTCGACCGGATCGGCCAACATCTCATCCGAGATGACCGGATTGCGGTGAATGCAAAGGGCGCAGTTGTTTTGCAGCACCTCTTTTTTATCCAAAAGGGTCTCGGCCTCGGCGGTGCGCACCTTGACGGTTTCTTCGGTTTCGGTTACCTTGAGGATCTCGCCGTCCACCATGCCGTGTATCTTGCGTTTGTCGATCATCCCCGTGCAGGGCACGCCGATGATGTGCAGCTGATCGCGCTGGATCTTGTTCTCCACGATGTGATTGACGATATTGCGTGAATCGCAGCCCTTGGCGAAAACGGCGATCTTCTCTTTTCTGTTGGTCAGGTAGTTTGCCAGGTTGATCCCGCAGTTGCTGTCCCAGACCAGGGAGTCTGCATCCTCAGGCGCGGTGACAAAGCACGGCTCGTTCATCATGGGCATGGTCCCTTTACGAAAACCGATGACCATTTCCACTGTGCAGTCTTTCAGCAGCCGGCCGGCAATCTGCCTCATCTTCTCTGTGTATTCAGACATATCACGCTACCTTTGCCTGTTGTTTGACAAAATGGGTGTTCGGACCAAGGGCTTTGACGGCATCGATTACATCGCTAATGACCTCGACGTACTTTGTCGCTTCGGCCGACGATATCCAGGAGAAATGCAGCCGCCCCGGTTCCAGCCCCATGTATTCCATCTGATTTTTCAGAAGGGTGAACCGCCGCCTGGCATACAAATTCCCTTCGATATAATGGCAGTCCCCCGGATGGCAGCCGGACACCCATACCCCGTCGGCCCCGTTCATGAATGCGGCCAGGATAAATTTGGGGCTGACCCGTCCCGAGCAGGGAACCCGGATCACCCGCGTGTTGGGCGGATGCTCGAAGCGGCTCACACCGGCCAGATCCGCAGCGCCATACGTGCACCAGTTGCAAAAAAAGCTGACAATTTTTGGTTGCCAATCACTCATATCGTTCCTCCCCTATAAAATGCGGAAATCTATACCGCTTCGTTGAGTTCAAATATCTGCGCAAAAATCTGATCGTTGTCGAAGCCTTTCAAATGAATCGCGCCGGACCGGCAGGCCGCCACGCACAGCCCGCAGCCTTTGCAGAGCACGGGATTGATCTGGGCTTTGCCCGCGTGCATGCGTGCCTCGGCATCGATAAAGGATGGCGCCGAATAGGGACAGATGGACACGCACACCCCGCAACCGCTGCACAGCATCGGATCGGTCTGGGCCACCTGGCCGCTGGTGTTGATTTTCTGCTGGGCCAAGAGGGTCGTGGCCCGGGAAGCCGCTGCCTTGCCCTGGGCAATGGCCTCTTCGATGGGTTTCGGATAATGGGCCAGCCCGCACAAAAATACCCCGTCGGTGGCAAACTCCGACGGCCCCAGCTTGGCGTGTTTTTCCACGAAAAAGCCGTCATCGTTGACCGGAATCTTGAAAAACTGGGCCAGGGCCTCGTTTTGGGGTGGCACAATGGCGGTGGCCAGGGTCAACAGGTCGGCCTCGATCTCGATGGGACGGCCGAGCACATGGTCCGTTACCGTGACGTTAACCATGTCCCCGTCCACCTTGACCTGCGGCTTATCGTCAACCTGATAGCGAATGAAGATAATCCCCTTTTCACGGGCCTCTTTGTATAAGTACTCCCGTTCGCCATAGGTCCGGATGTCCCGGTAGAGAATAAATACGTTCATTTCCGGATTGCGCTTTTTCAGCAGCAGGGCGTTGTCAATGGAATGTGTACAGCAGACCCGGCTGCAGTAGGGGCGCTCGGTCTCCCGTGATCCCACGCACTGGATGAAAACCGCGGTGTTCATCGTTTCCAGGGCGGGATCATTTTCAATAAACTTTCTATCCAGCTCCAGGCTGGTGAGAATTTTCGGGCTGCTGCCATACTCATATTCATTGGGCGCCATGGGCACAGCACCGGTGGCAACGACAGTGACCCCGTGCTCAATGGTAGTTTGCATGTCACCGGCGGTCAGGGTCGAGGTAAAGCTGCCCACAAAGCCGTCCACTTTGCTCAAGGTCGAATGATAATGCACGCGGATGTTTTTATTTTGCTCCACGTCGGCCACCATCTGACGCAGCCGGGCACCGACGTCTTCCCCATCGGCCGTCCGGAACAGATTCAATGCCTGCCCGCCGAGCTGACCGGCCTGCTCGACAATGTGGGTTTCATAGCCCTGATTGGCCAGGCTCAGGGCCGCAGCCATGCCGGAGATACCGCCACCGATGACCATGGCCGACTGGCCGATGGTCAGCTCGGCCTCTTCCAAGGGCTCCATCAACGCCACCTTGGCGACGGCCATGCGCACCAGGTCCTTGGCCTTGGACGTGGCCAGCTCCGGATTGTTACGATGCACCCAGGAATCATGGTTGCGGATATTGACGAACTCGAACAGGTATTTGTTAAGCCCGGCATTGATCAAGGTTTCCTGGAACAAGGGCTCGTGGGTCTTGGGCGTACAGGCGGCCACGATCACCCGGTTGAGTTTCTTCTCACTGATGATATCGGTCATGATATCCTGGGTGTCCTGGGAGCAGGTGTACAGGTTGTCGGCCACATATTCCACATAGGGCAGCGTGGCCGCATAATCCCTGACTCCCGGCACATCCACGATACCGCCGATGTTAATCCCGCAGTGGCAGACAAAGACGCCCACCCGCGGCCGCTCGCCGGCCACGTTGATCTGGGGCACGACCTCGCGCGTCTTGGTGAGGGTGAATTTGGCATCGCTTAACATCTCGCCGGCCGCCACGGCCGCCGCACTGGCGTCCACCACGCTTTGGGGAATGTCGCGGGGTCCCTGGAAGGCACCGCACACGAAGATACCCGGCCTTGTGGTCGCCACCGGGGAGAAGCTGGAGGTGGCGCAGAAATTTCCGGGTGTGAGGGAAATATCCAACCGTCCGGCCAGATCGACCAGGTCCTGGGGGACTTCCAGGCCCACCGAGAGGATCAGCATGTCAAACTGCTCTACAACAGTCTGGCCGTCATCCAGCACATAACGCACGGAAACATCGTTCGTGCCCGGCACGGTATCGACAGTGTGCACCCGGCTGCGAACAAAGCGGATGCCGTGCTTGCCCTTGGCATCGTTGTAAGCCCGCTCAAAGTCTTTACCGTGGGTGCGCATGTCCATGTAGAAGATGGCGCAGTCCAGAGGCTGGGCCGAATGCTCCTTGGCGATTACCGCTTCCTTGATGGCGTACATGCAGCAAACCGACGAGCAGTAAGCATTGTTGCAACGGTTCTGATCCCGTGATCCCACGCACTGCAGCCAGGCGATCTTTTTGGGTTCCTTGTGATCGGACATGCGCATCAGATGTCCGGTGGTGGGACCGGAGGCCGCCAGGATGCGCTCGAATTCAATGGAACTCATCACATTGGGGTTCTTTCCATAACCGAGAAAATCCAACCCGGCCGGATCATACGGCGTAAATCCGGGCGAGAGGATCACGGAGCCAACGTTTAGTTCAATCCGCCGATCCTGCATCTGATGGGTTTCCAACGTTACGGCACCAGCCCCGCAGGCCTCCACGCACTGGTAGCACTCGCAGCAGTAGCCGCAGTTCAGGCAGCGTGCCGCTTCGGCCTTGCCGTCCTCTTCACTCAGGCCCAGCTCGACTTCATTGAAATTGCCTTTGCGGGCCGCCGGTTCCAGCTCACGCACCTTGGCGCGGGCTTTTGCCGGTTCACCCTCAGGGACCGGACGATAGACCGGCTCGGGCCGTTCGATAGGCTCGCGGCCGTCGGCCATGTCCGCGCCGTCCAGATAGCGTTCGATGGATTCGGCGGCTTCCTTGCCTGCCGCGATGGCGCCGATGGCTACCCAGGGACCGCTTTGCAGGTCGCCGCCGGCAAACACCCCGGCACGGCCGGTGGCATAGGTCACCGGATCCACTTCCGTGGTGCTCCAGCGGGTGAATTCCAGTCCGTCCACGTCATCGATGGACGACAGGTCCGGGCGTTGGCCAATGGCCGGGATGATCTGATCCACCTCAAGGTCGTATTCGCTGCCCGGCACCGGCACGGGACGACGACGGCCGGAAGAATCCGGTTCGCCCAGCTCCATGCGGATGCAGCGCAGGCCGGTGACTTTCCCGCCCTCGACGATGACCTCTTGGGGCGCGGCCAGGTAGGTCAGTTCCACGCCTTCGGTCTCGGCCGCCTGGATTTCCTCTTCCCAGGCCGGCATTTCGGCACGGGTCCGGCGGTAGATGATCTGCACACTCTCGGCGCCCAGACGCACAGCCGAGCGCGACACGTCGATGGCCACGTTGCCGCCGCCGATGATGGCCACATGCTTGCCCACCGGGGCCTTGCCGGTCAGGTTGACTTCACGCAGAAAATCCACGCCCTGGCGCACGCCCTCGGCATCCTCGCCGGGAACGCCCAGGGTAATGCCCTTGTGGGCGCCCAGGGCCAGGTAGACGGCCTTGAAGCCCTGGTCGAACAGGCTGTCCACGGTCAGATCGCCGCCCAGGGGGGTGTCGGTCAAAAGCTCCACACCCATGTTGGTGATGATCTCGATCTCCTGATCCAAAATCGCTGGTGGCAGACGATGGTCGGGGATGCCCACCCGCAGCATGCCGCCGGCCTGGGGCAGGGCCTCGTAGATCGTGCTCAAAATGCCCCGGCGGGCCAGATGATAGGCCGCACTTAGCCCGGCCGGACCACTGCCGATGATGGCCACGCGCTCTTCACGCTTTTCTGCCATGGGAATCTCGATGGTGCGCGGATCCACCTGATCGGCGGCCAGGCGTTTGAGCTCACGGATGGCCACGGGCTGATCGACTTCGCAGCGCCGGCAGGCGTCTTCACAGCCGTGGGGGCAGATGCGCCCCAGCACACCGGGCAGGGGCAGATCGTCCATGATAATCTTCAGGGCCTCGGCATATTTGCCCTGGCCCACCATCTGCACGTAGCCCTGCACGTTGATGCCCGCCGGACAGGCCAGGCGACAGGGGGCTTTGTCGGCCTTCTGGATGGTATAGTTGATGGGAATGGCCTGGGCATATTGCTTGTAGGTGGCCTTACGATTGATCAATCCCAGATTGTACGCATCGGGCAATTCCACCGGACAGGCCTGGGCACAATCCCCGCAACCAGTGCACAAATCGGTGTCAATACAAGCGGCGCGCTTGTTGATGGTCACCGTGAAATCACCGGGACCGCCGTCCACCTGTTCCAGGTCCGCGTAGGTGATCATCTCGATGTTCACATGCCGGCCGACTTCCACCAGAATGGGGCTCATGATACACATCGCACAATCGTTGGTGGGAAAGGTTTTGTCCAGTTGGGCCATGACACCGCCGATGGCGGCCTCTTTTTCCAGCAGGTAAACGTAGTAACCCGAGTTCGCCAGATCCAGGGCGCTTTGCATCCCGGCAATGCCCCCACCCACGACCAACACGGAACCAATGGCGTTTTTTGTCATTGTTGCTCTCCCCTGACCGCGCTTGATGCGCATAATAATAAAGATAAAAAGATAGTATTGATTAACGGATTCGTAAAAAGCCCGAACAGAGACTGTTTACGAGTTCATCATAATTGATTGCTATAAAAGGTCCGTGAGGGACGCTTTTCGGACAGGCACCGGCAAAACGACGGATAATGGAGGCAAATCGTAAAGGAAACCTTTGGTGAAAAGGTCTTTTCAGCAATTGCTCTATCTTAAGGGCCTACCATCCCGGGCAGCCGGCGCAAGTCGCTCAGATAAAGCCTATGTGGTGGGGTAATAAAGTCATACACCTTATTTATGGGAGATAGATCGTAAAAGAGATGTATTTTTATTGTTCGCCCCAAAAAAAGTCAACACCAAATTACTCTATGATTTCTATCGTCAAGATTTATATTTTCTATCCGACCATTCACGGGACCGCCGACAATTGACCTGGATCAATTCATTGGGCCTTGAATAATGCAATAAAAGTCCAATCTTACAATAGATCAATTCAATTTAGATCAAGTGATCGATCTGATGGACCGGTTTTTGACCTACTACAAAACCCACAGCACCCATGGCCAACGCTTTGCACAGTTGCTGGACGATGACGCCATCAATCACTTTTCCAAAGGTTAATGAACGCATAAAAAGTCGCCATTCGGACGGATTCGTCAAGGTTGAATATTTCTGTCATTAATGATAATGTACCCCACGCCTGTCAGGCCGGTGGCCTGAATTGAAATAAGGCCCCATTTTGATATTCGAATTCCCCCATATGCAACTGAACGCAAGAGCGAGAATGACGTCCCTGACCATTGATAACATCCTTTCCAACCGGAAAAACCTGGAACGGATTCTGGACAATTTGAAGGATGGAATCATTGCCCACGATCTGAATCGGCGCATTTTTTACTTCAACCGCAAGGCAGAAGAAATTACCGGCTACCGGCGTGAAGATGTGGTTGGCAAGGATTGCCATGAAGCCATGGGAGGGCCTTTTTGCGGCAGCCGCTGCTCATTTTGCGGAGACCAACCGCTTTTTGTGGACACCGCCGAATATCCCATCAATATTGTCAACCAGCGGGGCGAGTCACGGCGACTGGAAATGACCGCCACCATGATGCGCGATGAAAACAACAAGGAATTTGGGGTACTGGCCGTTTTCAGAGATATTACCGACCTGTTCGAGCTGAGGGTCAAAGCCAAGGAAATGACCGGCTTTTCCAACATCATCGGCTGTGACAGCAAAATGGTCGACGTGTTCCGCCAAATCAAAGATGTTTCCGGTTATGATTACCCGGTGCACATCTTTGGTGAGACCGGTACAGGTAAAGAACTGGTTGCCAATGCCATTCACAATGAAAGCATGCGCGCCGGCGGTTCGTTTGTGCCGATCAACTGCGGTGCCCTGCCCGAAGGACTGATCGAGAGTGAATTGTTCGGTCATGTCAAAGGTGCCTTTTCCGGTGCCATCCGGGATAAAAAAGGACGTTTCGAGTTGGCCCACAATGGGACGATTTTTCTGGATGAAATCGCCGAGCTGCCCAAACTGCTGCAGGTGAAACTACTGCGTTTTTTGCAGGAGGGCACCTTTGAAAAGGTTGGCGGGGAAAAAACCGTATCCGTGGATGTGCGGGTGGTCAGCGCCACGAACAAAGACCTGAAAAAAGAAGTGCAAAAAGGTAATTTCCGTGAGGATCTGTTCTATCGCCTGAATGTGATCCCCATTCATATTCCTCCCATCCGTGAACGCAAATCCGACATCCCGCTGTTGGTGGACCATTTCCTTAGCAAAGCACCGACCATCAAAGGCCAACGGCCGGTGCGCATCTCCCAGGAGGCACTCAATGCACTGCTGGACTATAATTGGCCGGGAAATGTCCGGGAACTGCAAAATGCCGTACAATTTGCCATCGTACGCTGCAAAGGGAAGATTATCCGACCCGACGACCTGCCCCTCGAATTAAAGGAAAAGAGCAGCGAAAAGCCCAGGCGCGGGCCGGTGCGCAAACTGAGCGCCGACGATGTTCGTGCGGCGATAGTCAAAACCGGTGGCAACAAAGCCCGGGCCGCCAAGGTGTTGGGGGTCGGTCGGGCAACCCTGTACCGATTTCTGGGAGACCATCCTGAAGTACTGCAGGAAAATTGACGGATTCGTAAAAAGCCCGATATCGGCGTTACGCGTATCCTTCGTCACTGCGGAGTACGACCAGTACACCTCATTCCTCAGGATTCGCAAGCCTTGATCTCGGGCTTTTTACGAATCCGTCCGGACGACGATTTTTTACGAGTTCATCAAAATTGAATAAAAAAAAGGGGCTCGATATCGAGTCCCTTTTTTAGTTACAGTTGAATCAATCATATAGAGCCTGTTTGAAAAAGCCGGATCAGGCCCGATAATGTTTTTTTTTACCCTTCCAGTGCCTGGCGGTCGGCCATATCCATCAGGACGCGTTCTCTGGCCTTGTCGATGCCCAGCTCCTGGCGTTTCTTGTCGATGTGGGCGATCATCAGCTGCGCATGTTTGATCGGATCGGCTTCCAGATCCCACTTGCCGCCGTAGAGTTTTTCCAGTTCCTTGGACAGGTAATCATGGAACACCGGCGCCCCGGAGGTCGGCAGGGTGACACCGAAGACCGTATATACACCGGAGGCCACAAAGTAGTGCCCAATTGAGATGGCCTTCTCACTCATCCATTCGGGCGCGCTACCAGCGGCCGGCAGATCGCAAATGTCCTTGCCTAGTCCGCCAGCCTTGACCACTTCGGTGGCCGCCAGCAGGATGCGGCTGTTGTCCACACAGGAGCCCATGTGCAGGACCGGCGGGATCCCCACGACCTCACAGACCTCGGCCAGGCCCGGGCCACAGTGCACGGCGGCGGATTCCGGGGTCAGCAGGCCCTCCATGGCGCAGGCGATACCGTTGCAGCCGGTGGTCAGCACGATGACGTCGTTCTTGATCAATTCTTTTACGACCTCGATGTGGGCTTGGTTATGACGGGTCCGGGCATTGTTGCAACCCACGACGCCGGCGATACCACGGATACGGCCGTTGATAATGTTGTCGTTTAAGGTGTAGTAACTGCCGCGGAATGAGCCGCCCAGGTGATACTGAATCGATTCCACACCAAAACCGGCGATCTGGGTGGCTTTCTGGTGGGGAATCATGACCTCGGCACCGCGGTTTTCGAAGTTGTCGATACCCATCTTGACGATCTTCTCGGCGTCTTCCATGGCGTAGTGTTCGTCGAACTCGATGTGGATTACGTTGTCCTGCTCCATCTTGGCGATGGGGTGGGTGGTGATCAGCTTGGTGTGGAAACACTTGGCCACGTTAGCTAGGTTCTGCATGATGCACTGAATGTCAACCACCATAGCGTCGCAGGCGCCGGTGATGATGGCTAGTTCCTGGCCCAGGAAGGTGGTGGCTGACGGGATGCCGTGGCGCTGCAGGATTTCATTGGCCGTGCAGCAGATGCCGCTCAGCTGGATGCCCTTGGCGCCCTTGGACTTGGCGTATTCGATGATTTCGGGCTTCTGGGATACCGCCACGATCATCTCGGAAAGCACCGGCTCATGGCCATGCACGACGATGTTGACGTGGTCTTCCTTCATCACGCCCAGGTTGGCCTCGGACTGCAGGGGGTACGGGGTGCCGAAGAGCACGTCCTGGAGGTCGGTGGCCAGCATGGATCCGCCCCAGCCATCGGCGATGGCGGCGCGGGTTCCCTGCTTCATCAGGTTCTTGTAATCCTGGTCCACACCCATGTGGGTACGGTGCATGATTTCGACGATCTCGCGGTCGATATTTCTCGGGATCACGCCGTTTTTTTTCCATTTTTCGTACAGTGCTTCGGGTGCGCGTTTGGTGTAAAGCAGCTCGCCTTCTGGCTTGCCCCATTCGTTCATGGCGGCTTCGGCCACTTCCAGAGCAATTTCATCGATGTCGCGATCCTTGACCTCACCGTCCACCTCGACAGTGGTCGCGACTCCCAGAGCAGGAGCAATCTGCAGCAGCTTATTCGTGTCTTTGATCTTGTAAGCCTCGGTTTCCTTGCGTGCCGCGCTCAAAAACACTTCGGCCACGCAACGGCCGTGGTCGGAGTGCGCGGAGGCGCCGCCGGCGATCATGCGGATAAAGTTACGCGCGGCAATGGTGTTGGCCGTGGCGCCGCACAGGCCCTTGCGGGTATCCTCGCCTTGGATCCCGCCCTTGGGCAAGGGCAGGCGGCATGGGCCCATGGAGCAGTTCTTACAGCAGATGCCCTGGACACCGATGTTACAGGGTTTCATCTGCACGGCGCGGTCAAACACCGTATCGATGCCCAATTCTTGGGCGCGGGCGATCATTTGCTGGCTGGCCGGATCGATGGTTGCGGCAACAGGATCGGCCACTTTTGGCGCCGCGGCTTTGTCGGCTGCTTTCTTGATTACTGCCATCAGAGAGTCCTCCTTAATTTTGTTGTTATAAAAGATGATTATATGGGGTATTTTTATTAAAAATAATAATAATAATGATTACTAAAAGAATTTTCTTTTACCTGTCAAGTCCTCTTTTATTTTTTTTCAACAGCTCCCCAAAAAGTGGGGGCTCGCAATCAAGCCCCCTAATATTTAGGATGAGAATTTTTATCTTAGGCGGCTTCTATGTCACGGCGGTCGGACATATCCATAAGCACACGCTCCCTAGCTTTATCTATGCCCAGCGCCATTCGTTTCTTATCGATGTGAGCGATCATCATCTTGGCCATTTCATACGGATCAGGGGTAAATCCCCATTTCCCCAACCCCTGTTCCTCCAAACCGTTGAAGAGCAATTTGTGGAACTTGGTTTCCTCGACGATCGGAAAGGTCACACCAAAAACAGTATATACACCAGAGGCGACAAAGTACTGCCCGATGCTGATGGCCTTTTCGCTCATCCATTCCGGGGCCGCTCCGGCTACGGGAAGGTCCGCCATGGACTGTCCCAGGCCGCCCGTTTTCACCATTTCGGCAGCAGCGACCAGAATGCGGCTGTTGTCCACACAAGACCCTAACCCCAGCACCGGCGGCATACCGACGGTTTCGCAGACTTCGGACAGACCGGGTCCGGCCAGGGCCGAGGCTTCGGGTGAGGTCAGACCGGCCTTTGCCAGGGCAATCTGGGAACAACCGGTCTGAAGCACGAGCACGTCGTTCTTGATCAGCTCTTTGACAAGCTCCACATGCACCCAGTCCTGTTTCATACGCGGGTTGGTGCATCCGACCACACCAGCCACCCCGCGGATACGACCGTTGATAATGTTCTCGTTCAGCGGTGTATAGGAGCCGCGGAAGGACCCGCCAAGCATGTAGTTGATGTATTCGTGGGAAAAACCATGCACGCCGATCCCTTTTTTCCTGGGGATCTCCACCGTTGCCTTACGGTTTTTAAACCGGCTGATGGCTTGGATCACAATCTCGTCCGTACAGGCTTTGGGATCATGCTCATGGAATTCAATATGGGTCGCCCCTTCAATGTGGCAACGCGGGTTGGTGGTGATCAAGGGCGTTCCATAGCACTCGGCCACCTTGGACAGCCCCTGTTTGATACACTGCACGTCGACGGTCATGGCATCCACGGCGCCGGTAACCAAAACGGCTTCAGTGGACATGAAATTGCCCACATGCGGGATGGCATGCCGTACCAGCACTTCGGCGCCGGAGCAGCACATCCCGGCCAGATTGATACCTTGCGCGCCGGCATCCTTGGCGGCCTGGATCAGTGAAGGTTCATTCACCGAAGCAATCATGGATTCAAATAGGTTGGGCTCGTGACCGTGTACGATGATGTTGACCTGTTTTTCCTCCAGCACGCCCATGTCTACCTCGATAGCCACCGGTGTTGGCGTGCCGAAAAGGATATCGGAAATTTCCGTGGCCACCATGGAGCCCCCCCAACCATCGGCAAGTGCCGTACGGCTGACCTGCTTCATGATATTGTTGTACTCCTGATCCACCCCGATGTGGGTGCGGTGCATCATCTCCATGATTTCACGCATTGCGCCACGGGGAACGATTCCCAGCTTCCGCCAGGTCTCCAGTGTTTTCTCGGGAACCCGCTTCATGAATGGAATTTCACCATCCACCTGGGTGTAGGTTCGCTCCAGTTCTCCGTAAAGTTCCAGGGCAATATCCTTCTGGCTTTTACCTTCGGTTTCGATCCCCACGGACTGGGCCACGGATTCCAGTTTAATTGGATCTTTGATTTCATAGTCCGTAATGTGGCCGTTGACCACTTCGCGGAACAGGTCCAGCATACTCATGCCGTGGTCAGTGTGGGCAGCACAGCCGGAAGCCACCATTCTGGCAAAATTTCTGGCCTGAATGGTATCAATGGTGGCCCCGCAAACCCCTACTTTACCGTAAGGATCCCTGGCGTTCAGCCGACATGGCCCCATCGAACAGTGTTTACAACAGGCTGAATCCGCGCCGATCGGACAGGCCTTCATGTCAATTGCTCTGTCAAAAGCGGTGCTGACACCATCGATTTTAGCCTTTTCAAGCATTTGCTGAGTAGTTTCGCAAATAGTCAATTCCTTGATATTAATCTCTTTTTTTGCTTTTAAAGTTTTCTTTTCAACCATTTTTCCCTCCTTCGTGGAAAGACTTGGTGTTGGTTATGGTGAGCGGTGATGCCGCATGAAAGGCGATGTTCATTTTTTGTGATGAGAAAAGCATGCTAGGACACTGCGGTAAAAAGTGGTGATGGTCAGTGGCTCAATGAATTTAGAGAACTCTTATCAGGAATAATTACTATTTGCAATAATATTCTGCCAAATTATGAAAAAACTGTTTTATCGGCTTTGATTTTCATCCTAATCCTATATTTCGTATCAAAAAGTTGTCTCAAAAAAAGGCTGGATAAATTGAAACAATTTAGCATGTATACATACAAATCATTAAAATGATTTGTAAATCATCATCGATCAACTACAATTTTGCCTGTGGCATGCGGCTTGAGTAGGTAATTGGTTATTATTGCACTGACGCATCCATGCAATAATGAAATCGTTGTGTGGTTTGATCGATTTTCCTTGACCGAGCCAGGATGGGTATTTAGATTAATTAAACTTACCTGCCCTTTTACAGGGGATTTTGCAATAAGGGACGATCGCACATCAGCGCCCCTACAATTTTGTGGAAAGGACGTCCGAATGACTGACAAACCGGTAAAGGTATATTCATTGAGTACATGCAGCCACTGCAAATCAACCAAACGCCTGTTGGATGAATGCACGGTGAAATATGATTTCGTGGATGTGGACCTTCTGGAGGGTGATGAACGGAAAGCCATTCTTGCCGACGTGAAAAAATTCAACCCCCGATGCTCGTTTCCGACCGTCATTATCGGGGATGATGTGATCGTGGGCTACAAGGAAGATAAAATAAAGGAGGCGCTGGGACTGGAATGAATTCCGGAGAACTTTATGAGAAACTGAAAAAGGTTCAGGAAGCCAAGGGATATTACTTCAGCAACGACCGCGAACGGGTCATGGACCTGCTGGAAGCATTGCTGGTCAATAAAGAACGTTACGGATATATGGCCTGTCCGTGCCGGCTGGCATCCGGAGATCGTGATAACGACCGGGACATTATCTGCCCATGCGACTACCGGGAGCCGGATGTGGCTGAATTCGGCTCATGTTATTGCAATCTTTATGTTTCCAAGCAGTGGAATGAGGGGACGATCACGCATGAATATGTTCCCGAGCGTCGTCCCCCGGAAAAAATGTTTCCCGAATAATTGACTGTCTCGTAAAAAGCGTTTGGCTTGTTGTTATGCCGGACTTGATCCGGCACACAATCCATTAAGCTTCAACGCTCAACCGGTCTGCGCAGGAATGAAGCAAGCATGGACGCTTCTTTTAAGAAGGGGACATCCAGCCGGGTCAGGAAAACTTGTCATAGGCAATCATCTCCGGCTCCACGCCGAGGTCATCCAGCATGACTTCCACCGCCGACACCATCATCGGCGGGCCGCACAGGTAGTATTCGATTTCCGTGGGATCTTTGTGTTTGACTAGGTAGGCATCGCGTAGCTGCTGGTGGATATAGCCGGTCATGCCCTCCCAGTTGTCCTCGGGCATGGGATTGGACAATGCCACATAGTAGGAAAAATTGGGATGTTTTTCGGCCAGGGCCTTGAATTCCTCGTCGAAAAACAGTTCCAGTTTGGACCTGGCACCGTACCAGAATGTCATGGTCCGGTCGGTCTTCACCCGCAATAACTGATCCATAATTTGACTGCGCAAGGGCGCCATGCCGGCACCGCCACCCACAAAACACATTTCCCGATCACTCTGTTTGACGGCAAACTCCCCAAAGGGACCGCTCAGCGTCACTTTGTCGCCCGGCTTCAGATTGAAGATATAAGTCGAACCGGTTCCCGGCGGCAGGTTCTTGGTGCCGGGCGGCGGCGTGGCGATACGGATCGTAAACTGCAGCCGGCTGGGCTCGGCCGGTGGATTGGCCAGGGAGTAAGCACGAAAAACCGGCGCGATGTTTTTACCGCGCAGCCCCCACAGGTTGAAGCGGTCCCAGTCCGGGCGGTAGCGCTCGGCCACTCGGACCCGAAAGAGTTCGAAAGGAATCTCATATTCAGGGATATCGATCTGAATGTAAGCCCCGGCGGTAAAATCAAGTTTTTCGTCGTCATCCAGCTCCAGAATCAAGTCTTTGATGAAAGTGGCCACGTTCTCGTTGGATACCACGGTGGCGCTGTACTTCTTGACCGAGAGAATCTCGTCGGGAATACGGATTTTCAGATCCTCCTTGACCTTCATCTGGCAGGCCAGGCGAATGTCTGCCTTTTTTTCCTTACGCGACAGGTGCGCCAGTTCGGTGGGCAGCGGTCCCCGCGAGCCCGCCTCGATCTTGCACTTGCACATGCCGCAGGCACCACCTCCCCCGCAACCGGAAGGGATAAAAATACCGTTTGCCGACAGGGCGGACAGCAATGTCTTGCCCGACGGGGCGTCAATGCTTTTTTCCTCATCATTGTTGATGAGGATGTGATTGGTGCCTTTTTGCACGACTTTGCCTTCCACGAAAAGCAATAGTCCCACAAGAATGAGAATCACAGAAAGAAATACGGTTGTGCCGACAATATAGATCAAAACCAACTCCTTTTACAGGGTAATTCCCGAAAACAGCATGAAGCCCATGGCCATCAGGCCGGTCATGATCATGGTGATACCGAAGCCCTCCAATCCCTTGGGCACATTGGCATAGCGCATCTTGATACGGATGGCGGCCATGGAAACGATGGCCATCAGCCAGCCGACCCCGGATCCAAAACCAAACACCACCGTCTCCACAAAGGTGTAGCTGCGCTCCACCATAAACAGGGAGGCGCCCAAAATGGCGCAGTTGACGGCAATCAATGGTAAAAACACCCCCAGGGCATTGTACAGCACCGGTGAATAGCGATCGATAACCATCTCCACCATCTGAACAATGGCGGCAATCACGGCGATAAAGGTGATGAATTTCAGAAAACTCAGATCAACGGATGACAGACCGGCCCAAGCGAGGGCGCCGGGAGCAAGCAGATATTTAAAGACCAGCCAGTTGACCGGAGCGGTAATGGAAAGCACAAAAACCACGGCAAAACCCAGCCCGATCGCGGTATCCATGTTTTTGGACACCGCCACAAAAGAGCACATCCCCAGAAAATAAGAGAGCAGAATGTTGCCCACGAACACCGAATTGAGAAACAAACCAATCAGGTTTTCCATATCCATCACTTCCCGGCCCGTATCAGCCGTTTGTTTTCGTCAAGGTTTTCTGCAGCCACACCAGCAGCCCGATAATAATGAATGCCGCCGGCGCCAGCTGCATGAATCCCATGTTCATATAGCCCAAATCGTAGGCCGCCTGGGGAACGACGGCAAATCCGAACAGCTTGCCGGCGCCCAGGAGTTCCCGGATGGCCGCCACGGCCACCAGCACCAGTCCATACCCGGCACCGTTGCCGAGCCCGTCCATAAAGGACTTTATGGGCGGGTTGCCAAGGGCATAGGTTTCGGCTCGCCCCATGACAATACAGTTGGTGATGATCAGACCGACGAACACCGACAGCTGTTTGCTGATCTCATACAAATAGGCCCTTAGCAACTGATCGGCCAGAATCACCAGTGAGGCGATCACGGAAAGCTCGACGATCATACGTACATTTCTGGGGATCACCTTGCGCATACTGGAAATGGTCAAGCTCGAAAATGCGGTGACCGATGTCATGGCCAGGGCCATGACCACTGCGGTCTGCAGTTGAACCGTCACCGCCAGGGCCGAACAGATGCCAAGGCTCTGGATAAAAACCGGATTGTTTTTCACCAGCGGCTCGGAAAAAGCCTTGAATGTGGGAGACTGGAGTAATTTCATATGGATAAACTTTCTTTGTTTTTCATCAACCGCCCGCGGGCAGATCAACCGCACCCTTTCTGAACTGATCGCTCAGCGGCTCGTATTCCATCAACACCTTTTTCAGGCCGCTGGTGAGGAATTTACCGGTCAGGCTGGCGCCGGAAATACCGTCCACATAGTTGGGCTGTTGCGCCTTGGCAATCACGTCCGTCACCTTGCCTTTGACAATTCCCACGGAAACAAAATCCCCCTTCTCATCCACGATTTTCTTGCCCACGAAGTTTTTCTGAAACCATGGTTTTTCGATCTCTCCGCCCAGCCCCGGTGTTTCATTGTGACTGTATACAGAAAAACCGGCCACGGTTTTGCCATCGTTTTCAATGGCCATGTAGCCATGGATTTTGCCCCATAGTCCCCGCGAGTCCACGGGCAGGATGTAGGCCGCCGCCCCGCCATCCTTGATGTAAAAGCAAACCGGCAATCCATCGCCGGCCTCGCCGTCGACAATCCGCCCGGCACCGGTAAGGGTATAACAGCGGATGTTTTTGGCGTAACGCTGCTCGATCTGGCTGGCCGTCACCGCCTGGTCCGGGCCGATCAGCCCAACGGCCTTGAGGATGTTTTTCTGTCGGTCCACAGCCACATTGCGCAGCTTGCGCGCCTTGAGCCCGCTGGCGGCACCGGACAGCAGCAGGCTGCACACCAGGGCCACCACAGCGGTAAAGAGAATTGATTTCAATTGATCAGACATTGGGCACCCTTTTTCTCAGCCTTGCCTTGATGACAAAATGGTCGATCAACGGGGCAAACAGGTTCATGAATAAAATGGACAGCATCACCCCTTCCGGATAGGCCGGGTTGAACACCCGAATCATCACGGTCAGCGCGCCGATGGCAATCCCGTAAATCCAGCGCGACAGATTCATTCCCGGCGCCGACACCGGATCCGTGGCCATGTAGACGATTCCAAAGGCAAAACTGCCCATGACCAGATGCCAGGCCGGATGCACGGAGAACATGCGCGCCGCTTCACCCCCCGATGACAGATTGAGCAGATATCCGGGGTAAGCCACAGCCAGCACACCAATCACGCCACCGACCATGATCCGGTAATTGGCCACACCGGTAACAACGAGGAACACCGCACCGATCAGGATCATCAGCGCCGAGGTCTCGCCCACGCTGCCCGGAATATTGCCCATCAGCAGCCGCTCGAAGGTATATCCGGCATCGGTCAGAATGGTTGAAAGCGCCTGGCCGGAGGCTGCCAGCGGGGACAACGCCAGCGGTGTGGCCGCCGTTACCGCATCCACAGCCTGCTGGCCGGTCTGCTGGATCACGGTCCAGACCCGGTCGCCGGACATGTTGGCCGGATAGGCGAAAAAAAGAAACGCACGACCGGTCAACGCGGGATTGAGTACATTGCGGCCGGTCCCGCCGAAAATTTCCTTGCCGATCACCACCCCGAAACTGATGCCCACGGCAACCTGCCAAAGCGGTGTGGTCGGCGGCAGGGTCATGGGAAACAGCAGGCCGGAAACCAGGAATCCTTCGCTGATCTTATGCCCGCGCACCGAGGCGAACAGGGTTTCCCAGAACAGCCCGACGGCGTAAGACACCATCAGCATGGGCAAAACCACCCACGCCCCGCGCAGCAGGCACGAGATGAATCCGACATCAAGCCCTGACGCCACGCCGGCCTGGTAGCCGGTATTGTAGATCCCGTAGAAAAAAGGCGGCATCAACGAAATGATCACAAAGGTCATGAACCGTTTCAAATCCAGGCTGTCGCGCACATGGGCATCGACCCGGGTGGTCAGTGCCGGAGCAAAAGCGACCGTCTCGATGGCATCGAAAAACGGGTGCAGGCCGGCAAGTTTACCGCCGGATTCAAAGTGGTGCCGGGTGGTGTTGAACAGGTTTTTGAGAACTTTCATAATCGTGTCGTTTACCTAAGCGTCTACGCTGTTTCTTTGTAGTAACTGGCCTTGGCCGCGCGAAACACCTCGCGAAGCTCGATCTTGGAGGGACAGGCGTAGGTACAGAGCCCGCATTCAGCGCAATCCAGCAAACCATGGGCCAGCGCCTCTTCCACCTCGTCAGCCACAAGGCATTTCATTGTGAACTGGGGCAGAATATCAACCGGGCAAACCGCGGCACAGGTACCGCAGTTCACGCAGGCACGCACCTCGCCGTGCTGGCCGCAGTCCATGGGAAATGGCCTGCGCCGCAAAACCGACAGAAAGGCCGTGGAATAACTGGGTTTGTTGATGCCCGGCCGGATGAACCCGAGCAGCTCTTCCCGGTCACCATCATCAATCAGATTCAGGGCATTTTGATAAAAGCCCATGTAGCTGTCGGGACTGCCGGTGTATCCGGTAAACAGCCCGCCCACGATGAAGCGGGCCGCCTGCGAGAGGATCGGTCCGCCGGGATTCAGCCGGCGCAGCCCAATACCGGCCCGGGTCCGGACATGCCCGGCATTGGCAGCCAGACTTCCGCCCACGCTCATGACGCGGTCCACAGGATAGCAGCCGGTGCGCATGAATTCTCCGATCAGGATCACATCCTGTCCGTCGATGAACCACGACCGGTTCTGCTCCGGCCCATTTTTCGTCCGGTACAATTGCACCGCCGGATTACCTGTTGGGTACGGGCCGCTGAACCGCACAACATCGGTTTGATCATCCAGCAGGGTTAAAACCGATTCATTGCCGACAAAATGGATCAAGACCCGGTCACACAGTTTTTTAAGCAGATTGGTGCCGGCTTTAAAGTCGGCCTGCCGTCCGTCAAGATAGACCGCCGGGTCCGGGGAGAAGGGTTCATCATCCCCCAGGCGTATAAAAATGATGGGTGGCGCAACATCTGGATCGGCAATATCCATGTAAGGCAGCGACCTTAAAAACGGCCAGACGCCACCAGCCAAAAGGGTGTCGATCAGGTGCGGTCTCGATATTGTGTCCCATTGGTCAGACGGCGGGACATCGATGGTTGCGTATGATTCCTTTGCGTCCAGGGCGATTTCAATCCGCCGTATGACACGCCGGGGACCGAATTCGATCCGCGTGATCCGCCCTCCACCCGGTGAGGGGAAATGAATCCGGGTGTTGCGCTTATCCTCAAATAATGGTGAACCGATCGCTACCACTTGTCCTTCTTCCACTAGCAGGCGGGGCTTGACGAAAGGTATTTTTTCGGGAACCATCCCTACATGATCGGGCGGATCCAGCGGATCCAGTCGACGTGAAGGGCCCCCTGCAATGCGTGGTGAGTACCCCCGTTTCAATTGAATTACATTCATCCGTAAGCCTTGATGATGTCGCAACGGGTGCGACGTTGAAGGGTCAGATGCCTGGACCAGGATGTCTCATCCTCGGTCAGCAAAAAGGCCCGTTGGCGGGCGTTAATACCGACAAACGAACCGGAACGTGTTCATGCGAACAGGATGTATCGCAGTGGTTCTTTTCCCGTTCTTACCGTCGATTTTGATCCAGGGTGTTCAACATGCTCTGATTTACTCAAAGCAATATTTATACCGAGAGGAAAACATTATGGCAAAAAACAATGGCCAAAGCGTAGTTAGTGCCCATCCAGAAATGACCAATTTGCCCGATATCGGCGTTACGCGAAAAATTTAATCCTCGGAATATCAACTATATGCCTGTGGTTAAATTTTTCATCGCGCCTTGATCTCGACCCAATTTGCCTATTTCTGGATGGACACTGGTTAATACCAGATTGAATGAACTTGGACATTTATTCTGGCATGTTTTCAACGGATCTGCAAGCCGGGAATCGCTGTGGTTCCCTTGACGATTAGCCCTCCTGCTCTTGACATATACTCAATTTCGGCTTAGGAAAAGATCAGACATTATCTGGAGATCAAGGGTGTGGAAGTCCAAAAAAAAACACGCATGACCAAGCAACGCAAGGTGATTCTCGAAGAAATTCGGAGGATTAACAATCACCCAGCGGCCGATGAGATTTACGATCGCGTACGTAAACGCCTGCCCCGAATCAGTTTGGGAACGGTGTATCGTAATCTCGATGTGCTCTGTGAAATGGGTGAAATTCAGCGCCTGGAGCTCTCCGGCCCCACCAAACGCTATGATGGTGTCCCCCAAAAGCATTACCATATCCGCTGCGTTTGCTGTGACCGTGTTGATGATGCACCCATCGCCCCACTAAACGAGCTGGAAGACGATCTTTACGGCACCACGGTCTTTGAAATCATCGGCCATAACCTGGAATTCACCGGACTGTGCCCGCAATGCGCCAAGCTGCACCATCAACAAAAAAAAGAAGCCAGCTAACTATCCAAGCCCAATATCCCATTCATTCCAACGGGTTGTATTTTGATACAAATATGTATCAAGCATATTGTGATACAATTTTTTAGCATACGCGCTGTGCGGATCAACGACTGATCTAAATCGTACGTCACCTTGACAAGGTGTTTAATTTGTAAGGTAGTGGGAATCGAGTGCCAAGAATATTGAATCCTTACTATTTGGCCAGTGATGCCCCGACACAATGGATATTTTTCAGCAGCATATGGCATGTAATTTGAATAAGGTTTAGAACCACAGCGATTGATGTGACGTTCCAAACCGACTTTTTTATCACTCTAAAACAAATAATGAGGTGGCCCATGGAAGATACGTGTCAACCCGTCCTGAACACCGGATTGAGGGGCGTCACCATTGCCAGTACCAAGATCAGTGATGTCAATGGTGCCGAAGGCAAATTGGTTTATCGGGGATACCTGGTCAAAGACCTGGCCGGGAAAATCTCATTCGAAGAGGTCGTTTACCTGCTGCTTTTTGAGCGGCTTCCCAACAGCCAGGAACTGGTGGACATCAAAAAACAAATCGCCGAACAGCGCACGGTACCGGATGAAATTCTCACCGCCATGAAAAGCATGCCCAAAGACGCGCTGCCCATGGATGTGCTCCAGGCTGCCGTCCCCATGCTGGCCACGGTTGATCCGGATATTCGCAAAACGGATGTCGACAGTGCCGGTCGCATGGCCATACGTTTGATCGCCAAATTTCCCACCATCGTTGCCGCATGGGATCGCCTCCGCAATGGCAAGGAGCCCGTGGCCCCGGATCCAAATCTGGGCCAGGCGGCCAACTTTTTGTACATGTTAAGTGGAGAGAAACCGGACGACGAACTGGCCGGTTTTATGGATGCGGCACTGGTACTGCACGCCGAGCATTCTTTCAATGCCTCGACCTTTGCCGCCCGCGAAGTGGCATCCACCAAGGCGCATATGTATGCGGCCGTTGCCGCCGGCGTCGGTTCCCTCTCCGGTCCCTTGCATGGGGGTGCCAACACCCGGGTCATGCAGATGCTGCTTGACATCGGCGATGTGGACAAAGTCGACGATTATATTGCAAACATTCTCGACTCCGGTGGTGTAATCATGGGGTTGGGGCATGCCGTGTATCAGGTGGATGATCCCCGGGCCCATATTCTCGCCCCCATGTCTCAGACCTTAGGCAAACGCGCCGGTGATACACGCTGGTACGACCTGTCCAAGGCATTGGAAGTCAAGGGCAAGGCGGCCTTCAAAGAGAGAAAGGGCAGCGACATCTTTGTCAATGTCGATTTTTACAGCGCCTCGCTTTACTACTATATGGGGATTGCCGTTGACCTGTTTACGCCGATTTTCGCCATTTCACGTATCGCCGGATGGACCGCGCACGTCATCGAAGAGCAATACGGCGGAGCCGCCGCCAAACCGACCCTGTATCGTCCCGAGTCCGATTATGTCGGTGATTATTGCGGACCCGATGAGTGTGCATTTGTTCCCCTGAAGGATCGATAGCCCCCATCCAGAAATGGCCCATTTTTTGGAAGGACACGATATAATTTTGGTTTCAACACACATTAACACAGATTCGACCAACGCCCACATGAGGATTGACAAAAGAAAATGAGAAAGTGGAAATGCACGGCCTGCGGCTACATTCATACCGGCGATGAGCCACCTGAAACATGCCCGGTCTGCGGCGCAACCAAAGAACGGTTTATCGAAGCAACGGAAAACGGCGCACCCAAATCAGCCCCTGTTGAAGCGGACCAGTCGCCAACGGCTGCCCCGGAAGCGGAAATCAAGAAATGGAAGTGCGAGGTGTGCGGCTACATTCATACCGGCCCTGAGCCTCCCGAAAAATGCCCGGTATGTGGCGCACCCAAAAACCGATTTGTCGAAGTCACTGAAGACGGCACCCCCAAGTCGGCCCCGGCGAAAAAAGAGCAGGCGCCGGTTGCCGCGCCCGGGGATGAAAAGAAAAAATGGAAATGCACGGTCTGCGGATATATTCATACCGGCCCGAACCACCTGAAAAATGCCCGGTCTGCGGCGCGCCCAAAAACCGATTTGTGGAAGTCAGTGAAGATGCCGCTCCCAAGCCGGCACCCGCCACACCGGCCGATTCGGTTGATGCGCATCAAACGGGAAATGCACCGGTCCAGGATGAAGCCGTGGAGGACACCGGCAGCCAGGATCAGACCGGTGCCGCGAATGCCCCGGCATGGTTCAAGGATCCCAAATACCGGGTGCTGTTCGAGATGATGACCAAGTACCACGGCCATCCGATCAGCGTGCATCTTCCCAATGGCCTTTTGCCAGTCGCCGTGCTGTTCATCTTTCTTTCCGCACTGTTCAGTTTCAAGGGCATGGCCAATGCGGCTGTCTACAATCTGGGGGTCGTGGCCCTGTCCATGCCGCTGGTGCTGTTCACCGGCTGGGTGGACTGGCAGAACCGGTTCAATGGTGCCATCACCAATGTCTTTACGGTCAAAATCGCCTGCGCAATCACCGTCACGGTAACATCCTGGATTCTTTTCATCTGGCTTTTGATTAGCCCCGAGGTCGTGATGACCGGTCAGGCATCGCGAGTTATCTTTCTGATCATTAACCTAGTGATGCTGGGCGCTGCCGGCACTGCCGGATGGTATGGTGGCAAGCTGGTATTTCGAGATTGATAAGGAGAGAAATCATGAATCAGGAACAAAATATAGATGAGGCGCAAATGCGCCAGATGCAAATGGAGCTGCGCCGTATTTTGAGCGGCCTCAAACAGGAAGTCCCCATCTTTTTGTTTACCCAGGGTGGTAAAAATGAGGTTTTCAACGATGCCGCCCGCCAGGCGCTGCGCTTTTTCAGACAACTCACTGACAAAATTGTTCTCCGGGAATATGATCTGAATCATGAAAAAGCCCGGGAAATGGGCATTGGCCACTCACCGACCCTGGTTTTTGATCCACAGCGCTACAATATCCGCTGGCTGGGTGCCCCCATGGGAGAAGAAGCCAAAATTTTCCTGGAACTGTTGCTGCGCATCGGCACCGGCAAGAGCGATCTCAACGACTCCGCCATGGGGGTATTGAAAAAAATCGACCAGCCACGTCAGGTCAAGGTTTTTGTGAGCCCGACCTGTCCTTATTGCCCGCAGCAGGCCCTGAATGCCCTCAAGGCGGCGGTGGCCAAGCCCGAGGTGATCAGCCTGGAAATCATTGACATCCAGGCCAATGCGGAACTGGCCGAGCAGTATGGCGCCCATTCGGTACCCCAAACCTTTGCCAACGATGTTCTCACCGCCCTGGGTGCGCAAACCGAGGAGCTGTTCATGTCCTCCCTGGACAAAATGGAACAACAGACCATTTTCATTCCGGAAAGTGACGAGACCGAAGTGGAATGTCAGCTGGTGATCATCGGCGGCGGCCCGGCCGGCCTCACCGCCGGCATCTACGCGGCCCGCAGCGGACTTAAATCCGTGGTCGTCGAAAAAGGTGTCCTGGGCGGCCAGGTCGCCCTGACACCCGTAGTTGAGAACTATCCGGGCATGAAGGAGGTGGGCGGCAAAACCCTGGTGGACATCATGGTCACCCACGCCCTGGAGTACGTGCAGATCTTCCCCGGTGAAGAGGTGGTCGACATTACCCCGGGCAAGCCGCACATCGTGCAGACCTCGCGTCGCAAGTTCAAGACCCAGGCCGTTCTGCTGGCCACTGGCGCCACGCATCGGCATCTGGACGTTCCTGGCGAACAGCGCTTTTCCGGCCGCGGCGTCAGCTACTGTGCCACCTGTGACGGACCGCTTTACCGGGGCAAACGGGTGTTCATGGTCGGCGGCGGCAACAGTGCCGTGACCGAGACCCTGCACCTTCATAACATGGGCGTACAGGTCACCCTGGTCCACCGTCGCGATCAGCTCAAGGCCCAGGAAGTGCTGGTCAAGCAGCTCATCGGCAATGGTATCCCGATTCTCTACAACACCGAGGTCAAGGAGGTGATCGGTGAGGCCCGGGTAACCGACGTGGTCCTTTTGGACAACAAAACCGGCGTCACCGCCAAGCAACCGGCCGACGGCGTGTTCCTGGCCATCGGTTACGATCCAGCCGTGGATCTGGCCCAAAAGGTGGGACTGGAACTGACCGAGGAAGGCTACATCAAACACGATAATTTCCGTACCAACATTCAGGGAATCTATGTGGCCGGAGATGTGACCGGCGGATCCAAACAGATCGTCACGGCCGCCGGTTACGGGTCCGAAGCAGCCCTGGCGGTTTTTGAAGACATCATCAACCCATACTGGAAGAAATAAAAGACAAATGAATCCATCATCGTCCGCCACATCGGACCTTTCACCCAAAAGTGTCGACTACAGCCGGGTGATCATGTCCCACATGCTGCTGCCCCAGGATGCCAACGCGGCCGGTATTGTCCATGGCGGTGTGGTCATGAAACACATCGATAATGCCGCGGGGGTGGTGGCCATCCGCCACACCCGCAGCAACTGCGTTACGGCCTCCATCGACCGGCTGGATTTTCACAACCCGGCCTTCATCGGCAACCTGCTCACCTTGAAGGCCAGCCTGAACATGGTGGGCACCACCTCCATGGAGGTGGGAGTGCGGGTCGAGACCGAGGATCTTAAAACCGGAGAAGTCCGGCACACGGCCTCGGCCTACCTGACTTTTGTGGCCCTGGACAAAAATTTCCGTCCCAGCTCGGTGCCGCCACTGCTGCTCGAAACCGAAGACGACCGGCGACGCAGCCGCCAGGCCGAGGATCGCCGCCGGGTGCGTCTGGCCGAGAAAACCAAGGAAAAATCCTGCCAGAGCGATCCAACAATCTGTTGATTGCCGGGCCAATGAAATGAGGAAAGATCAATCATGAAAAAAACACTGGCCGAAGGAGATGCGGCACCGGACTTCACCCTCAACGACAAGGATGGCACCCCGGTTTCCCTTTCCGGGTATCGGGGGAGATGGGTAGTCCTTTACTTCTACCCCCGGGACAACACATCCGGATGCACCACCGAGGCCAAGGATTTCAGCGCCCTGTTGCCGGCATTCACGAAAAAAGATGCCGTGATCATCGGCATCAGTGCCGATTCCGAGACCTCCCATGCAAAATTTATCACCAAACATGAGCTGACCGTTACCCTGCTCAGTGATCCGGAACACCAGGCGCTGGAAGCCTATGGCGTCTGGCAGAAAAAAAAGATGGCCGGCCGCGAATACATGGGCATCATACGCACCAGCTTTCTCATCGATCCACAAGGCATCATCCGCCAGGTATGGAACAAGGTCAAGGTCAAAGCCCACGCCGAAGCCGTGCATGAAACGCTTTGCCAACTGAGCTAAATCCACAAGACCTGCTGGTGGCCGTCTCCCACCGGTGGGGAATTGAAATGACTCGCTTGCGCTCCGACCTGTCCTTGGCCGGCAGCCCGGAGCGCACGGCCTGGCGCAGTGTCGTGGAAGCCGGGGACAACCGCCTGTTCATACTGGAGAAAATTCCATCACAGGTCTACAGTCGAAAAAGACGGATCGCCGCGACACTCCAATGGTTATCCGAAAATGGATTACACCAGATCGTCACCTGTCTGCCCGACGTCGATAACGAAACCATCACCCTGATCAATGCAGGCATGTGGCATGGTCTCTGGCAGCTTAGCCCTTATGTTGCCGGCATCAATTTAGATCGTCCGGCCTATGCCCTGGATGATTGGCGGGGTGAAGCAGCCGCAGAATTTCTCATCCACCTTGACAATATCTGCAAAAAACATCATGCTGAACCATATAACGAATCCTTCTCCATCGCTGTCTACTGCAGAACGCTTTTTAGCACGTTGACGGACCGGCATCCGGATATCGCGGCAGCCTTTCGCCCGTTCATGGACCACTTGGAAGCGCATTTTTTTCCGATTCATGACCCATTGCCCATGGGGTTTTGCCACGGTGACTTCCATCCCCTGAACATCATCTGGGGGCAGCAGGATATCCGGGCGGTAATCGACTGGGAATTTTGCGGCAGCAAGCCCGACATTTATGATCTTGCCAATCTTTTAGGTTGTCTGGGGATGGAGGATCCCCGCAGCCTGACCGGCGCCTTTAGCGGCCGCCTGATCCACTGTTTGAGAAAAGCGAATATTTTCTGCGATGCCAGTTGGAATGCCCTGCCCGATCTGACGATCGCCATCCGGTTCGCCTGGCTCAGCGAATGGTTGCGAAAAAATGACCGCCCCATGATCGGTTTGGAAGCCGATTATATGGCACTGCTGCTAAAACATCGAAGCAAATGGATTCATTAGGGAGGTAAAAGATGAAAAAGATGTCACGGTTGGGGTTAATGTGGGGATGGCTTTCAATCCTTGCCATGCTGGTCGGCTGCACAACCGCCAAACCGGTCGCCGAGTGGCGGGATGCCAACTATCAAGGCGGACCGTTTAACAACTTTCTGATCGTCGGTGTAGCGGGACAGGAATCGATCCGTCGAACATTCGAGGAAACCTTTGTCAACCGTCTCAGAGACGAGCAAGTCAATGCCATCGCCGGCTTCGAGGCCATCCCCGGCGAGGCCCGGCCCTCCAAAGACAGCATCAAGGCGGCAATCGAAGAAAAAGACATCGATGCCGTTCTCATCACCCATCTGGTTGGAGTGGATGAGAAACAAATCTACCACCCCCCCACCTATAGCGGCGGCGTTTACGGATATTACGGGGTTGTTCGCGGGTACGCTTACGAGCCCGGGTATGTCAGCAAACAAAAAACGGTAAAACTGGAAACCAATCTGTACGATGCATCGAGCGAAAAGCTGATCTGGTCCATGCAGTCGGCAACCATTAATCCAAGCAATGAAAAAAAGCTGATCGAAGCTAAAATCAAAACGGTTGTCAAACGGCTGAAAGCCCAGCAGCTTTTGGCGGTACCCTAGCCCATATCCAACCGATCGGCACCTGGCCCCGTCCCAGGATATCATCAATATTTTCATTGGATTATTTTTGATTTGATCTGAAAGCAGTGGAATTCCTGTAAATAGAGCGCATCGCTTTTCCAGAGCCTGCCCATGGCAAATTATTCTTGACCATTTGCTCAAAAAAAGATTATCTAAAAAGAGCCTGTCTAAAATGAAAGGAGCCTCCCATGGATAAAAATGCCATTCACATCCGAATGATGACTGCTGATGATTTTGACGCGGTGGTACGGATTGACAAAAAGGTGCTCAATGTGTCCCGACCGGACTACTATACAGCAAAATTTGAGAAGTTATTCAAATCCGTTGATTATCTACCGACGTCTCTTGTTGCCGAGGACGATGCGGGCACCGTTGTCGGCTTTGTGATGGGAGAACTCTTTATGGGGGAATATGGAATTTTTAAGCAGGAAGCCACGCTGGATACCATCGGCATTGATCCAGATTACCAGCAACGAGGGATCGGCAAATTGCTCATTAAAGAATTTCTTAATTATTGCAGACGAGTCGGCGTGAAAAAGCTAAATACCCTCGTCAATCTGGACGACTCCAAAATGATCCATTTTTTCAATAAGAATGCGTTTACTCCATCCAAGACCGTTAACCTGGAATGTAACCTTTAAGGGCGCAGGAAAAAAATAATTACACCATCTTGCTTGTCCTTGCGCCCGTCCACGGCGTTCCATCCGTCGGCACAGATTCCAAATATGCACCGGCGGATGAGCCTTGTGGACGAACACAAATCCGGCGCAATCTGGCGTAATTATTTTTTTCCTGCCCCCTAAGTGCCTGTTTAAAAAGCCCGTCTATCGGCACGTTTTTCGTGCGTTAGCCAGATCCTGCTTGCCTTGCAGCTTGATGTGAACGCCATCCTGGAGCAACATCTTGTTTTTTCCAAAAAAGCTGATATTCTGAATAAATTTAAACTGAACAGCTGATGTTGATTCATGCCCACCCGAAACGCTCACGAACATGATTTTGACAGTAAACGACTCTAAAAAACCTGTCATATGGTCAACAAGCAAGGGATTGATGGATAATGCAAGTATTGCTGAGTCACAAACTTGGTCCAAATGATTATTCATTACGGAAAGTTTGCGCTTCATAAGAGATTTGTCAGAATAGATCAGCAATGAGGTAAGATTATGCCCTGCAAACCAACCTATGAGGAACTCCTACAAAAAGTCAAAGCGCTGGAAGAGGAAAAACGTACCTGGATAGAAGATTCAGCCGTTGAATCAATGGATTGCCAATCAAGGGTTATAGGATCAGTTGGGCGACATATAGATTCTTTGGAAAACGACGGCAGCCTCGGGTCTATCATAAATATCGAAGAACTTCAGGCGATCATGGACGATTTCCATAACCTAACCGGAATGGTTACTGCTATTCTCGACTTGAAAGGTAATGTCATCGAAGCAACTGGATGGCAGGATATCTGTACTAAATTTCACAGAATTAATCCGAGAACAGCACAAAGCTGTACCGAAAGTGATCTTTACCTCGCAAAAAACATTAAACCCGGAGATTACGCAGAATATCGGTGTAAAAATGGTTTATGGGACGTAGTTACGCCGCTTTATATTGATAACAAACATATGGGTAACATATATACCGGGCAGTTCTTCTACGATGACGACTTGGTGGACGAGAATGAATTTATTCAGCAGGCGGAAAGATACGGATTTGACAAAGATGCGTACTTGGATGCATTTCACCGCATCCCAAGATACAGCCGACAAGCCATTAAACATTTGATGCAGTTTTTAGTCAGGTTTACGTCCTACATATCGATCGTTAGCTATGCGAAATTGAAGTTAGAATTGGAAATTCGCGACCGAAAACGGGCTGAGGAGGCGCTGGTAGATCAAAAAAAGCGGTTGGACTACATCCTACAGGGCACGAACGTCGGCACTTGGGAGTGGAATGTGCAAACCGGCGAGACGATCTTCAACGAGCGCTGGGCAAACATCGTCGGATACCGGTTAGAAGAAATCTCACCGGTATCCATTGAAACCTGGAATCAATTGTGTCACCCCGACGATATGCAGGATTCGATTCGGCTCCTGAAATCGTGTTTTGAAGGAGAGTCCGAATACTACCATTTTGAGTGCCGCATGCGACACAAAGACGGTAGCTGGGTGTGGGTGCTTGATCGAGGCAAAGTCGCCACTTGGACGAAAGACGGCAAACCAGAGTGGATGTTCGGTACACACCAGGACATCACCGAGCGCAAGCGAGCGGAAAACAAGCTACAGGAAGGTGAAGAAAAATTCTCCAAAGCATTCCGAAGCGCTCCGCTTTTGATGACAATCACCAACATTGAAGACGGACGCTTTTTAGATGTGAATGATGCTTTCGTTTCGCGCACGGGCTTTAGTCGAAACGTGGCGATCGGTTCAACCGCTACTGAAATCGGATTCGCCAAAACAGAAGATCGAAAAAGGATGATCAATATTCTCCGCACCCAAGGCCGAGTAAGAGAACTTGAATTGACTTTACATCGAGCAGACGGGTCGTCAATGACATGCTTGTACTCGTCAGAAATTATAGAGATACATGGTAAAAAACGACTACTTTCGACAGCCGTTGATATCACCAAACGGAAAACCGCAGAGGAAAAACTGCGCATAATGGTTGAAATGCTCGACACTGCACCCAATTCCATAATCGTGCATGATTATGATGGCAGATTTCTTTATGCAAACCGCAAGACTTTTGAAATTCACGGATATGATGAAAACGAATTCATGTCCTTGAACCTTCGGGATATCGATCTCCCCGAAAGCCGATCACTGATCGAGAAAAGGATGCGGGAGGTAAATGCGAAAGGTGAAACATCTTTCCAGGTATCACATTACAGGAAAGACGGAACCACGGTTCCCCTCGAAATTTTTCTTAAGGTCGTCAACTGGGCCGATTGTCCAGCGATGCTCAGCATCGCCACAGATATTTCAGATCGGATACAGGCTGAGATGGAACGTGAGCGTTTAATCCACGCCATTGAGCAGGCAGGGGAAGTTATTATCATCACAGCCAAGGATGGTTCGATTCAGTATGTCAATCCAGCATTTGAGAAAATCACCGGATATTCTCGAGAAGAGGTATTGGGACAAAATCCAAGAATACTTAAAAGCGGCCAACACGACGAAGATTTCTATACTCAGTTATGGAATACCATTTCAAACGGCATGACATGGTCTGGACGGTTGGTGAATAGATCTAAGGACGGCGCATTGTATACTGAAGAAGCCACAATTTCCCCTGTCAAGGATACCGCAGGCACGATTGTCAGCTATGTGGCTGTTAAAAGGGATATCACTCATGAGTTGGCTATCAAACAGCAATTGCATCGGGCCCAGAAAATGGAGTCCATTGGAAATCTTGCGGGTGGAATAGCGCATGATTTCAACAATATTCTTTTTCCAATCATTGGACTGTCCGAAATACTTCTCGAAGATCTACCCCCAGGCAGCGGTGAGTGGGAGAATGCTGAAGAAATTTTTAAGGCTGGAAAAAGAGGCAGCGATCTTGTTAAACAGATTCTCGCTTTCAGCCGCCAATATGAACATAAGATGATGCCAACCCGAATTCAAAATGTTCTGAAGGAAGTAATAAAACTGTCCCGATCTACGATCCCGACCTACATTGGAATCAAACAAGACATTCAGCAAGACTGTGGCATGGTCTTGGCTGACCCCTCCCAGATTCATCAAATTGGTATGAATTTAATTACCAACGCCTATCATGCATTGGAAAACACAGGGGGAACAATTTCTATTAAGTTAAAGCAAACCGCAACACAGGCCCCAGAATCGTCTGAAATGAATCATCGTCAAAATGCGTATGCCGTTTTATCCATTTCTGATACTGGCCACGGAATGTCAGAAGAACTGATCGATAAAATTTTTGATCCATATTTTACAACAAAGGAGCAGGGAAAAGGAACCGGCTTGGGCTTGGCAGTGGTTTACGGCATTGTCAAAGAGCATGGAGGAGATATAAAAGTTCACAGTGAGATTGGCAGAGGCTCGACATTCGACATTTATTTTCCGTTAATGGAAAAATTAAGCAGCACTGAATCAACTCCTGAAATTGGAACGTATCCAGGCGGAATTGAAAGGATTTTGCTGGTTGATGATGAAGAGACCGTTGCTAACCTTGAAAAGCAGATGCTTGAACGAATGGGTTACAAGGTTACCTCTCGCTTACACAGTGTTGAAGCACTGGAGGCATTCAGAGCCAGACCATCCTTATTTGATTTAATCATCACTGATATGAGTATGCCCAATATTCCAGGAGATAAATTAGCCAAAAAAATCAAGTCTATAAGATCTGACGTGCCAATCATAATTTGCACCGGGTTCAGCCAAAGAATTCGTGAAGAAAATTTCAAGCAAATGGGTATAGAAGGACTGCTGATGAAGCCAATTGTGAAATCAGAATTGGCAAAAACAGTCAGAAAAGTGCTGGATGAGGTTAAATCCATTATTCAAGATTAATTGTCCTATACATGAGTTTGTGTCCTTTTGAAACAGATATACCGTATAAAGATATTCTGCAACATTAGCTACGCCTATGCCGAACGTGGAGGCCAATATGCAATGGCTTGGCCCTCCAGGCTGCTCACAGACATCGTTGATCAGGACAACCGGCCGGACGCCCCTACCGGGTTGGTGTCCCTACCAATTAGTGCCAGGCAAAATACGGCTGCTCGTAATGGGCCACGCGCCGGTCATTTCCCAGGATGGCCACTTCACGGAATTGGTAGATGATCGCCGCGGTCGGTGCGGCGATACAGGTGTTGCCGACGGGCATCAGCAACACCGGGTTCTCGCTCTCGGGGATGTCCTCGAGGATGGGCGCGTCCTCGCGCATGAATTCGGCCAACGGGATCAAATGAATCGATGCGACTTCCCCGGGGTTGGGGCGCAAGGTTAGATCGGTCCCCCCCCACAGCACAACGGGTTTGATCGTAAAACCGGACCGGGTGTCGTAATCATCCAGACGACCGATCACGGCATCCGCATCAAGCCTCAGACCGACCTCTTCCTCCAGTTCCCTTAGCACCGTGTCTTCCGGACGTTCTCCGGCCTCCATCTGGCCGCCAGGCAAGGCCCATTGGCCGGCGTGAGCTTTCAATGTGGCGGCTCTTCTGGTCAGGATCATGGCCGCGCGGCCGGTGGTTGGGCCGGAAGATGGACGTTGAAGATGGTCAGAACCGTTTTGGTGATCGACAATGGTCACGGCAACGGCCGCTTTTTTCAGGCTTTCCTGAGGGAATGAGGGTCGCCGGTCAAACTGTTCTAAATTGGCGCTGATATGACGCAGCAGCTCATCATTAAAGATTGGATTGGTCAAGTTATGCATCACGAAATTGTTTCTCGCTTGTTATGGCAGTTTAGGATCGGAAATTTTATAAATTGATCAAAATTGCTTGTTCTTGCGCCCGTCTTCGGCGTTGCATCAACGGCCACATACTTCGAGTATGCAACCGTTAATGCGCCTTGAAGACGAACACAAGCCCGGCGCAATGATGGTCAATTTATTTCATCTCCGATCCTTAGCAAATATCGGCAAAGGTCCCACCAACCAGTTTTTGCAAATCCACCGGGCTCAATTCGATTTGCAGTCCTCTGCGCCCCGCGCTGACAAAAATCGTGGCATGGTCCTTGGCCGAAAAATCAATCACTGTTTTCAGCCGTTTCTTTTGGCCAAGGGGACTGACGCCACCCAGGACATAGCCGGTAGCGCGCTCCACATCGGCACCATCGGCCATGGCGGCTTTCTTTACCCCCAGGGCTTTTGCAATGCGTTTCATGGTCAACTTGGAGCAGACCGGGACCACACCAACGGCAAGTGAGTTGTCGGCAAGACTCACCACGAGGGTTTTAAACACCCGGTTCTCGGGCAGGCCCAGCTTTTCAGCGGCCTCGGTCCCATAGGAGGGGTGGGCGGGATCATGGGCATACTCATGCACCACATAGTCGATTTTATGTTTTTTGGCAACGTTGATTGCAGGTGTCATTTTTTTCTTGCATATTTGGTGGATTATATTTGAGAATGGCAAATAACATGCTTGGCCTGCTATTCTCAAGAGCCGATTTTCCCATAGTCGTGTCCGTCCAGTAATAGGCGAATTAGTCATTTCTGGATGGAGACGAAACAGCTGTCCGCCTTCAGCCTTCCCACACGAATTCCACCCAGGCAACACTTACAGTGTAGGTACGAAAAAACCAATCAAACAATATCAAAATTGACATATTTTTAATAGATATGGTATTTTATAATTTAATTGCTCAACATTCCACAAAATGGCTTGACCAAATCCAGCAATCACCAATGGATAAAAACGGCACACACGCAAGGGATGGGACAGCCGCCGGCTTTAGCATGCACATTGCTCCCGTAAAGCCGGCCCTGCATCCACTTACGCTTTCTTTCTCCGGCGACGATCAGCCGTTAGAAGAAGAGTTTTTAATATATTACACCCAGAACGCCTTGCCCCAAGTCAGGTTATCCATTCTTGTAGGCATTTTCGTATTTGCCTTTTTCGGGCTATTGGATATGGCCCTGATTCCAACCGGCAAGCAAGCCGTATGGATTATCCGCTACGGCATTGTCTGTCCGGTGGCGCTGTCGGTCTACCTGCTCACCTACACCCGTTGTTATGAACGTTTGATGCAAATATCGCTGAGTGTCATGGTGCTGTCGGGCGGTGCAGGTATCGTCGCCATGATCATTCTGGCCCCCCCACCAGCCAGCATGTACTACGATGCCGGCGTCATTCTCGTTTTTCTATATGGATACACATTTATTCGCATGCGGTTTTTGTGGGCCACCGCCACATGCATGACGATTGTCATCGCATATGAAATCGGTGTGATGTATATCAAACCGATTGATGTGCTGGAAATCATCAACAACACTTTTTTTTTCCTGGGCGCCAATCTCATCGGCATGTTTGCCTGTTACTCCATCGAATACTACACCCGCAGAGACTTTTTCATGGCCTGCAAGCTGGGCCAGGAGAAAGAAAAAGTACGGGCCATCAATCTCGAGTTGGAAGAACGGGTCAAGCAAAGAACCCAGCAGTTGGTCAAGGCCAACGAAGACCTGAAAGCTGAAATGGAAACCAGTCGGCAGGCTGAACAGGAGAATCTCGATCTCCAGCTTCAACTTCAACAGGCGCAGAAGATGGAGGCCGTCGGCACCCTGGCGGGGGGGATTGCCCATGACTTCAATAATATCCTGGGTGCCATCATGGGATATACGGAAATTTCCCTGTTGCAGACACCGGAAGATAACGATGTCAGAAAAAATCTGGATAAAATTCTCAAAGCCAGCCAACGCGCCAAGGAGCTTGTCAACCAGATTCTCGCCTTCAGCCGGCAGCGTCCCCTGGATGTCCAGGTTTTCCGGTTAAAGCCGCTGGTCAAGGAAGTGCTGGCTCTGCTGCGGGCCTCACTGCCCCGCACCATTGACATCAGACAGGAAATTTCAGCGGAGCTGTATGCCATTGAAGCCGATCCCACGCAGATCCATCAGGTTTTGATGAATCTGTGCACCAACGCCGCCCATGCCATGGAGGAAAACGGCGGCAGGCTGACGGTGACGCTCGGGAACGTAATGCTCGAAAAAGAAAGAAGCCCCAAGTTATGGGACCTTTCCCCCGGCCAGTTCGTCAGGCTTTCGGTTGAGGACACCGGCCATGGAATCCCCCCTGATATTGTGGAGAGGATATTCGAACCTTACTTCACCACCAAAAAATTGGGCAAGGGAACGGGAATGGGCCTTGCTGTGACCCATGGCATCATTAAAAGTTGTGGTGGCACGATCACCGTCGAGAGTCAGGTCGGTGAGGGGACCCGATTCGATATCTACCTGCCCGGATATGAAAAAGAAGAAGGAGAAACGCTCCAAACGATAAAAACCCTGCCACGGGGGTCAGAACATATCCTGTTCATTGATGATGAGGAAAACCTGGTGGACGTGATGAAAGGCCTGCTGCAGCGCTTGGGGTATCGGGTGGCGGCAACCACTGAACCGCTCGATGCATTGGACCTGTTTCGTTCGGCGCCCGACACATTTGATCTGGTGATCACGGACGCGGCCATGCCGCGCATGACCGGTGACCGGTTGGCCAAAGAGTTCCTGGCCATCCGCCAGGACATTCCGATCATCATATGCACCGGCTATAGTGAACGGGTCAATCCGCATAATATCGAATCACTCGGCATCAGGCGTTTGCTGATGAAGCCCCTGGCCATTCGCAACTTAGCGGTGGCGATCCGAGAAGTCATGGATCAGTCCGAAAAGGATGCCAAAAGCGACAGTGTGGAACCACCACCCACAACCGTTAATGAAGAGGAAAAATAAAAAACGATGAAAGACACATCCAAGCAACACACCCCCACGTCTCAGGCCAATCTCACAGATACTGAGACCCTGGCCCATGTGCTGCCGTTTTCCAAAGAGCGGTTTTGTCGTCAACATGATTTGGTGCCCATGCAGGATGACGACAGGCAGTTTTTTTATGTCCAAAAGGGAAGCGTTGAGGTTTCCTATACCCAGCAGCAGACCAAAATCGTTGTCGCCATTATCGGCGAAGACAATTTCTTCGGCGAAGTGGGATTTTTCGATGGTGTTTCCCGGGTCCGCAATGCAAGGGCGACTTGCGACTCAACCATACGCGTGTTCGATACCGATACCATGGACCAGATCCAAACTCACGACCCCATCTTGTACGCCAGTTTCGTTACCTTGATCACGCGATCGATTTGCGAGAAATTTCGCAGGATCCTTGAGGAAAGCCAGCCTGTGCGAGAATACGCGGCATCGCTTGCTGCCGGCGGTCAAAAATTCGATGTGGCCAAACCCTTGCCGGACCATTTTTTCAGTTCCGACTCGTGGCAAATGGTCAACGAACTGGCCAAAGACTTTAAAGCCCGTTTGTTTGATCTGTCCAGCAAGGTTCAACATATCACTGCAAAGGACGATGAAATCGCCACCCAGAAAAATTGTATGGAAATCATGGATGATCTCAACAGTCATCTACAGGCGTTTAATCCACCCGACAACGACAGGGAAGCGGAATACGCCTGGGGCTATCTGTTCAAGGAATTTTTCCCTTATGTCATGCGTAGTCGCATGGCGGAACGGGCGTATTACAAACCCAAAGGCTATGCCGGCGATTTCATGATGATGGAAATGATCTACGCGGACCAGCCTTCCGGCGACGGCAAATTGGGCGAGATGCTTGATCGATGGTTCCTTTTGTCCAATGCGGCGGAAGCGGTTCGGGGACGCCGCCAATTGCTGTCAGAGCAGTTGGCCCAATTGGCCGAAGACCGGATCAATGGGTCAACACCTGTGTGTATCATGAACCTGGCCTGCGGCCCCAATCGTGAACTTTTCGATTTTTTAAAAAATTGTGAATATACCGACGCCGTCGAAGCGCTATGTATCGACATTGACGCGGACGCCTTGCAATACACCGACCAGCACGTCAACTGTTTTTCCCATAAAGCCAGTATCCATTTGATGCGGGAGAATCTGGTGAAATGGGCCCTGGGCAGAATCCGTCATGATTTCAAGCCCCAGGATATCATTTATTCAGCCGGCTTGATGGACTACATCCAGGATAAACTGTTTGTCAAAATGATCGACCGCTGTCACGCCCAGTTAAAACCGGGAGGGGTGTTGATCCTCGGCAATTTCGGACTTGAGAATAAAAATCGCAACTTGATGGATCATCTATTGCATTGGACGCTGATTTACCGGGATGAGAATGCGCTGCGGGAGCTTTTCTCACACAGTCAGTTCGGCGATGCCAATATTCAGATATTATCCGAAAAACAGGGCATCAACCTGTTTGCCGTGGCCACCAAAGCATAGGAGCCAAATTTGGGGTCATCTCCTTGACCCCTTTTTAAAATCAATTTCATCCTTCATTTGATATGTGGGCGTTGGCAACAGTGGGGTTGACACGCCCAGTCAATCGCCTAGCGAATCCGGCAAGCGGCCCCCTTTTTTGTCACCGTTGCCCGTCTTAACGGCCCGACGCATGCAGCCACCCCCCAAATTTGATAGCATACACTGTTTTTTTCTTGCGCCCTTAGGGCAACGCATCATGGCACGCCTTTTTCTCGGGGTCGATGCAACCTTTGGAAAAGATCAGTTTTTCTCATTTCTCAATGTAAAATAATTTTCTCTACGTGTTTAAAAACGTACTCTTTAAATGTAAATTTGGTATTTACATCTTACGCTGCGACGTGTAGAAGCCATTACCATTTGAGTTTCCCTGCATCTGATTATCATAACTGCTGAGTGAGATAAAAATGAGATTTGGACCGGTTGTGTTGCTTTTCTTTTTGCTTTTCAATTTTTCCCCGATCGATGCACTGGCCGAAATAAATATGACCAAAATCGCTTACGATGAGAATTTATCGGGGGGGGTGAACCATGGACCGCGGTGCATGGCCGCACCATTATCTGTTGAGTACTCAACACACCCCACCATTCAATTTTTCGGCACCCCCACGGACATGGCGTTTTTTAGCGATCGTAGTGTCAGCCAAACCGCAGATACGGCCAGTAAACCGGTTATCCACAGGGTGATTCAAAAAATCAAAACCGTGTCCGCCACCGGCAGGGCGCTTCTTACCTCGAGCACCACCTCCTCCTCCACGGCCTTGCTCTTCGGGACCGGGATCATCGGTTTGATTGGCATCAGTCGAAAATCTTAGATTCATTACCCTGCTTGCAGTTTATAAAAAAAGCGTCTACATTATAAAATACGATATTAATCGAAATCCTAATATTTTGATAAAGAGGTAAACCATTGGCAAACGGATCACGCCCAAAACGTTGGCTGTTGATTGTCCTGGCATGCGCCGCCTTGATTCTATCCGCCGCTGTATTGGCAGGTGCCAAAGGCGGTCCCCTCCCGGCACAGGAATCACTCGGAGCAGACGGCCAGATGGTCTTAAGCGATTCCGACCGCTGCCCGGTCTGCGCCATGTTTCCGGCCCGCCGTCCTGAGACAGCGGCGGCCATGACCCTTACCAGTGGTGAGACGTTTTATTTTTGCGGCAACGGCTGTCTGCTGCGCACCTGGTTGCGCTCCATGGTGTATATAGGCAAGCCTCAGGATCAAATCGATCGCATCGTGGTTCGTGATTATTTTTCCGGAAAGCCCGTGGATGGTCGGAAGGCCACCTGGGTTGCCGGTTCCGATGTCGTGGGCCCCATGGGACCGGCCATCATTGCCCTGAAGGATGCCGGCCAGCTGAATACCTTCACCAAGCGGCATGGCGGTAAAACCGTGTTTACCTTTGACGAGGTCAATGATGACTTGTGGAAACAAATCAGCAAACGGGAGCTGCCATCCGCCAAAAGCGAGTAGCCCCAGATCTCACAGCCATAGGGTAAAGCGCACCGTTTTCCCAAACCAATGTGTCCATCTGCCCAAATCCGAATAAATCCAGCGCGATGCCAGGGAGCCCGGCGCTTATTGGCTATTGCCATCGGCGCCAGTGTCCTGATTGCTTTTGGCCTTGCCGCGGATCTGCTGCTGCGCGGCTCGCATCAGGACAACGATGCCGGGTTCTGGATGCAGGCGTTGTCATTATCTCGTCCAGCGCTGCAAGGCGCCGGCACATCCGGCCGTCATCCGGAAATGTCTCACCCGGCGGTTGACCTGCGTTTTGCCGCCGGCCTGGAGCAAATGCCATGATCCGGCCAGGCCATTATTACTCGCTAACCGTCTGGTCCGCCCGCGAGATACAGCGCCAGGCGGGCCGCAATAGCCTTATGTTCGTCTCTCTTTTCAGTCTGGTCTTTCTTGTCGCCACAGCCCTTTTTTTCAGCCAGGCACTGGATGCAACCTGGAGGAAACTGCTCGAAAAAGCACCGGATATAGTCATCAGACGTGTTGATGGCGGTGGATGGGCACCCATCCCGGCCAACGAGGCAGTGCG
Source organism: Desulfosarcina variabilis str. Montpellier (assembly GCF_048565275.1). Taxonomy (NCBI): domain Bacteria; kingdom Pseudomonadati; phylum Thermodesulfobacteriota; class Desulfobacteria; order Desulfobacterales; family Desulfosarcinaceae; genus Desulfosarcina; species Desulfosarcina variabilis. Next base: position 7,585,576 of record NZ_CP159846.1, read on the forward strand.
CTGCGCCACCCGCGTCCCCGGTGTCATCGATCCCACACCGCGCCTATGGGGTGTGGCCACCGGCCCCAACGGGCCGCTAACGGTCGTGGCCTCCCCTGCCGTGTTTCCGGAGGAGATGATGGCCCCCCTCAATCCACCGTCAGCGGGCCAGGCTGTGGTGGGCCAGGCGCTTGCCGATAAAATGCAAGACAAGGTTCTCAATCTGACAGCCATGAATTCGCTGCGCCTGGAAGTGACCGGCACGTTTCCGGCCCCGACCCTTCTGGCCACCCATGACGTAGTGTGGACCAGCGCAACCGATGCCCGGTATTTGCTGGGTCTGTTGCCTCACCAGGCCAGCGATCTGGCCATTCACCTGTTTCGCCGGGAAGAGGAACAGGCCATTCAGGCCGACCTGGCCGCCGCCTTTCCCTGGCCGGTGAGCATCACCGACCGCAGCACCAGCGCCTTGCGTCATCATACGCTTGCCACGCGGCTGAGTGGGATAGCCGTGGTGGTCTGCATCCCTGCGTTGTTGGCCCTGTTGCTGATCATTACCGGAGTTGTCGTGGACAGCAATAATCGGCGCAACCATTGGGGATTGCTCCTTTCCATGGGATGGACCATCCACGATCTGGTACACCTGCAAGTGGTCAAGGCGCTGATCATCGGCATCCCGGCCCTTTTTTGCGGTCTGGCCTCGGCATACGCCGCTGTTTTCTATCCGCCGGCCGCCGGGGTGACCGCCTTTTGGATGACCGGGGCAGAGCGCCTGCCCATGGTCATCCTGAATCGCGACGGTGTGGTCATCACCATGCTGGAAATTGCCGCCATGATCGGGCTGCCCTACCTGGCGGCGGTATTTCTGAGCTGTGTACGAATCGTGGCCAATGACCCGTGGGACCTGTTACAGGCGGATTCATGGAACTGACCATGGGCCTTTTATGCAAGGCACTGGATTTCAACTGGCCGACCGGTAAGGCCGGCGGGCTGCCGGTGCTGCAATCGGTCGATGCATGGTTTCCTTCAGGGGCGGTCAGCCTGGTGACCGGACAAACCGGTGTCGGCAAAAGCACGCTGTTGCACCTTCTGGCGGGGCTGCTCAGACCGACGGCCGGTGAAGTGTGGGCCGACGGCAAGCCCGTTTCCCGGTGGCCCAACCGTCATCGCACGCGCTGGCGAAGGCAGGTGGGGATGGTGTTCCAGCATCTGGCTCTGGTACCTGATCTCAGTGTCGCCGAGAATCTGCTCCTGCCTCTGATTCCGCGTAAAATGACCTGGCCTATTATGCAAACCGCCATTGATCGGCAGCTGGCCTCAGCCGGATTGTCGGCATTTTCCGACATGCCGGTCAAAACCCTGTCCGGTGGTCAGCGGCAACGCCTGGCCATTGCCCGAGCCCTGGTAGGACGGCCGCGCTTCATCCTGGCCGACGAACCCACCGCCTTTCAGGACGATGACCACGCCGCAGGCATCGTCGATCAACTGGCCGGGGCCGCCCGCCAGGGCGCCATCGTCGTGGTCTGCTCCCATGACCCACGCCTGCGAAACGCCGATGGCATCGGCCAGCGGTTGCAATTGGAAGCGGCAACCTTGACCCCATCCACTGCCGTACAGGCACCACCGTGATCTGGCATCCGCTGGTCTGGGCCTTCTGGGCGGCTACCGCATCGGGCAGCCTGCTTTATCTCGTGGCCGCCATGCGGGCCATGGATGTGGCCGCCAACTGGGCTCCCATGCAAACGGATGCAGACCAGCTGCAACGTGAACGCCATGCTGAAATAGCGGCTTTATTGGGACGCGGATCAATGGGCTGCCTGTCGGCAGCGGCCGTGATGGGACTGACCGGCATCGCCCTTTTCTGGCACCGCATCGTCCCGGGAGCCATGTGCGGCACAGGTGTTTTGCAGGCCATGGGCATTGCCGGATATCGCGCCATCTTGTTCTGGAGCGTGGCCCTGATCCTTTTATTCGGCTGGCGGGTGATGGACGGGCTGGACGATCACCACCCTGACGGTGTACTCGTCCCGATGGCGGCCAGGCTTTTCATCACTGCCGCGCCATTTATCATCCTGGCCCTGGTCCATTCTTGGCAGGCTCTGATGCGCATCGATGGTGCGCCGCCGGTTAGCTGCTGCGCGGCGGTTTACGACCAAGTCCTGAGCAATGCGTCCGATTCCACACGCATGGCCGGTCTCCTAAGGGCGACCTTGTGGATCAGCCTGCCGGGCAGCGCCTTGCTAGCACTGGCCAGCCTCGTTACGGCCTTTCGCCCTTCGGCGCGAGTGACGGGAAAGGCCATCGCTGTCATGGCCATTCTCTGGAGTGTATGTGCAGGCGTTGATGTCAAACACGTCTGGTCGGCCTATTATTACGAAGTGCTCTCTCATCCCTGTCCGTGGTGCCTGTTTCTTCCCGATTATTATGGTGCCGGTTTTTTAATATTCGCCTGCCTGGGGGTGGTGATACTTGAAGGGGTGGCCTTCTGGGTGGCCGACCACACGGCCCGAACGCATGCGGTCCTGGCCGAGCCTGCCGGACGCCGCCGCCGAAAAGCCGCCTGGCGGGTCATTGCCAGCATCTTCGTTTTTACGCTTCTGACCATAGGGCCCGCACTGGCCTGGCGGATGCGTACTGGTGTCTGGATGGATGGGTCGTTCTGACATGCAAAAATATTACCCAAGGCGCCTTTCTTGACTCTCATTATCTGAGATTGACAACCATTTGAACCTTTTGCTATCGTAAACATACTTTTGTACCAACCTGTTTTTCTCAAATAACGATCAACACTCGTAACACCGCATCATCAATGGTGAGGCGCTACGCTCACCACAAGCAGTCCATCGGCAACAGGGCGGGTTTACCTCCCGAATCGTCCATGCCTTATGCATGGTAAACCTGGGACAGACGGGCATCACGCATGAATCGCAGAACATTTCTCAAAGTTGCATCCATGGGCAGCGTCGCTTTTGCCGCCGGCTGCTCCGCCAAGACTGAAGACAACCTGTTTACCATGGTTCAGGCCACCGACGACATGGTCACCGGCCGGGCCAATTGGTACGCCTCCACCTGCCGTGAATGTCCGGCCGGCTGCGGGGTGCTGGTCAAGAATCGTGAAGGCCGGGCCATCAAGCTGGAAGGCAACCCCTATCATCCGGTCAACCGCGGAGCCCTTTGCATTCGCGGACAGGCCGCGCTCCAGGGCGTGTACAACCCCGACCGCCTGACGAGTCCGCAGATGAAAACCGAGGACGGCTGGAAGGCCATTGCCTTTTATGAAGCCGAGGCCCTGATCCGCGAAAAAGCCGAAGCCGCCGGAAAAAACGGACGGGAACGCATCGCCATGGTCACCGAAACCGTGGGCCAGACGCAATTGGATCTGTTCTCCACGGTATTGGAGCATTTTGGCGGCGGTGCACCGGTAATATTTGAGCCATACGGCCATGAGGCACTCAAATACGCTCACGCCCGGCTTTTTGGCAGCCCCATTCTGCCATCTTACCGGCTGGACCAGGCCGATATGCTGGTGAGTTTTGGCGCCGATTTTCTCGAAACCTGGCTGTCACCGGTGGAGTACGCTCGCAAGTTCAAGGCCATGCATGGATTCAAGGATGGCCGCAAAGGACTGTTCATCCAGGTCAGCCCCTTTCAATCCCTGACTGGCGCCAATGCCGACCGCTGGATCGGCTGCCGGCCCGGCACCGAAGCCATCGTCATCCTGGGACTGATCCATAAACTCACCGGTGATGGCAGCCCGCGCCAGGTCAGCCGCAAACTGCGCGGCGTACTGACCGAATTGAGCAAGGCTTATCCCCCTGATGCGGTGGCCCGCTTGTCAGGTGTCAGCCCCAAGGATCTGGACGCCATCGCCAAACAGCTGCTTGCCGCCAGCCGGCCCCTGGTGCTTGGCACCGGCAGCAGCACTGGTGGTCAGTCTGCTATAGCAGCCGAAACAGCCGCGCTGTTGCTCAACCTGGCCCTTGATCCGGATCTCACGCTGTTTGACTTTGACCGTCGCCACCGAGTGGAAATCGCCGCGTCCCGCGCACAGGTTCTGGAGGCCTTTGCGTCCCTTGCCGATGTGGAGCTGGTTTTACTCAACAATGTCAATCCGGTGTTCTCCATCCCCGGCAGCGATGCCATCACCAAGGTGTTGAGTAAGAAAAAGCGCTTCGTGGTGGCCTTTTCCAATTTCATGGACGAGACAGCCGCCCTTGCCGATCTGATCGTGCCCGTGCAAATGGCGCTTGAAACCTGGGATGCGTTCGAAAGCAACCCGGCGTGCCTGTCCACCCTGCAGCCGGCCATGGGTCGCACGCATTTCATCCCCGCCCTGGGCGATATGTTTCTCAACCTGCTTCCGGCCGATCAGCGTCCGGCCGCAGACTTCAAAACCCTGGTCACCCAGGCCGTGCTGGAAGGCTCCGGCAACGCCACCGCAAGCCAGTGGCTAAAAACGATCCAGCAGGGCGGCCGCTTTGCCGAACCAGCCAGCCGCGGCAAAACGCCCAAGGCCGATATCAAGGCCGCATCGGCCCTGGTCGCAGCTAGTGTGGAAACACTCCCCGAGCCCACGGACAGTCCGACGCTCGTGGTCCCGCCGTCGATTCGCTTCTTTGACGGTCGCGGCGCCAACCGGCCCTGGCTGATTGAAACGCCGGACACCATCACCCAGATTCCCTGGCAGACCCCGGCCCTGTTGAACCCCGAGGATATGGCAGCCCATGATCTTGCCGATGGGGATCAGGTCCGCCTTACCACCAGCGCCGGTGAAATCGAGGCCCCAGCCTATGCATACGCCGGATTGTTTCCGGGCACCGTGGTGGTATTTGCCGGACAGGGGCACACCGCTTTCGGCCGCTGGGCCAGCGATCAGGGAGTCAATCCCCTGAGCATCCTGGATACGGCGGTGGACGACGATGCGGGTGCGCCGTCATTTACCATCCCCCTGTCTGGTCTTAAAAAGGGACGGCGCCATGAAAAACTGGCCATCACGTCAGGGCATCGCACGGCCCTGGATCGAAAAATCGCCCCTACGGTAGCCCTCGACCGAGTGGGGTTTCGGGATGAACACGCCGAGCACGGGCTGACCATGAACAGCTTTCCGCTGACCCCGCCCACACCGGAAGGCTACGCCCCCGAACGCGATTTGTATCCGCCCCACGATCATGCCGACTACCGCTGGGCCATGATCGTGGACATGGACCGCTGCATTGGCTGCAGCGCCTGCGTGGCCGCCTGCTACGCAGAAAACAACATCGGCATTGTGGGCGAGGAGCGCATCATCGAAGGCCGCGAAATGGCCTGGCTGCAGATCCAGCGCTACCATGATCCGGACGACATGGCCCGCATGACCTTTCTGCCCATGATGTGCCAGCACTGTGACAATGCGCCGTGCGAGGCGGTCTGCCCGGTCTACGCCCCCCATCATTCCAAGGAGGGGCTGAACAATCAGATTTACAACCGCTGCATCGGCACCCGGTTCTGTGCTCAGAACTGTCCTTATAAGGTACGGCGCTTCAACTGGTTCGACTGGAAATGGCCCAAACCGCTGGACATGCAGCTCAACCCCTGGGTCACCGTGCGCAGCAAGGGCGTGATGGAGAAATGCTCCTTCTGCATCCAGCGCATCAAGCGGGCCCACAACAAGGCCAAAAACGAAGGCCGGGCCATCCGCGACGGCGAGGTCGTGCCGGCCTGCGCCCAGACCTGCCCCACCGGCGCCCTGACCTTCGGCAGCCTCATGGATCCGGACAGCCGGGTAAGCCAATTGATCAAGGATCCGCGGGCGTATCAGGTGATGGGCTATCTGAATACCAAGCCGGCGGTGATTTATTTGAAGAAGGTGGTGCAAGCGGTTTAGGAATTTAGGCATTTAGGCTGAAGGGGGTTAGGGTTAAAGGCCACGTTGTAGGGGCGAGAAATCTTTCGCCCAAAAGGCCTGAGAGAACCGTAACCGTCAAAGGCGAAAAATTTTTCGCCCCCACGGGATAACGACAATACCTTCCGAAGGCGTTTGAGAAAATAAGGCAAAAATGGAACAAACACTAACCTACCGCAAAATAGACGACACCGTCCTCGATACCCTGGATCCACCCCGGCGCAGCTATTGGGTCACCGTGGCCATCCTCTTTGGCGGCGTGCTCATGGGCGGGGCCTGCTGGATGTACCAGATTCTTACCGGCATCGGCGTGGGCGGACAAAACACCCCTGTCCACTGGGGCACCTACCTGATCAACTTCGTCTTCTGGGTGGGAATCGCCCATTCGGGGACATTGATCTCGGCCATCCTGCATCTGTTCCGGGCCGGGTGGCGCAACCCCATCGCCCGGGCCGCCGAGACCATGACCGTATTTGCCGTGTGCACCGCCGGCCTGTATCCATTCATCCACCTGGGACGGGTGTGGATGGTCTTTTACATGCTGCCGGTTCCCAACCAGCGCACCCTGTGGCCCAACTTCCAGTCGCCCCTGATGTTCGACGTGGTGGCGATTTCCACCTACCTGACGGTGAGCAGTCTGTTCTGGTACACGGGTATGCTGCCCGATCTGGCCACCATCCGTGACCGCGCCGTCGGGGTAAGGAAAAAAATTTTCACCGTCCTGGCCCTGGGCTGGACCGGAGAATTCGAAATCTGGCGTCATTACACCCGCGGTTACCTCTTTTTCGCCGCCCTGGCCACGCCGCTGGTCATCTCGGTGCACAGCGTGGTGTCCTGGGATTTCGCCCTTAGTGTGGTGCCCGGCTGGCATACGACCATTTTCGCCCCCTATTTTGTAGCCGGCGCCATTCATTCGGGTCTGGCCATGGTGGTGACGCTGATGATTCCTTTGCGGATCATTTTCCGATACCAGGCCATCATCACCGACCGGGTACTGGAAAGCGTGGCCAAGACCATTATCTTTACCGGCCTGATCGTCGGGTTCGCCTATGCCACGGAGATTTTCATCGCCTGGTACAGCCACAACCCGGTGGAGGTGGAATCCTTCCGCTGGCGGGCCTTTGGCGATTACGCCCTGGAATACTGGATCATGGTCAGCTGCAACGTGCTGATCCCGCTGCTGCTGTTTTTCAAACGGATCCGCACCAATATCCGCATCCTCTTCGTTATCTCGCTGCTGGTCAACGTGGGCATGTGGTACGAACGCTTCGTGATCATCATCGGGTCCGTGGCCCACGACTTTCTGCCCCATGCCTGGGGCCTGTACACCCCCAGCTGGGTTGAATTCGGAATCATGATCGGCAGCTTCTGCCTGTTCTTTTTTCTCTTTGTTCTCTTTGTCAAACACATGCCATCGGTCTCCATGACCGAGATGAAAGAAACCCTGCATGAAGGAGCCTCCCATGCCGGCTGATACGGTTTCCATCATGGGCATTTTCGCCAGCGAAAACGGGGCGGCCGACGCCATCGACCGGTTGCGCGAAACCCCCTGGACCATCGAGCGGGTGCACAGCCCGATTCCCAGCCACGCCATCGAAGAAACCCTGGAGCTACCCAAAAGCCGCGTGGGCTGGTTCACTCTGGCCGGCGGGATCATCGGTTTTTTCACCGGTTTTTTGCTGGCCGCCTTCACGGCCACGCGCTGGTCCCTGATCGTTGGCGGCAAACCGGTGGTGGCCCTGGTGCCCTTTTTTATCGTGGGATTCGAGTTCACCATTTTGTTTGCCGTGTTCGGCAACGTGCTGGGACTGATCTCCCAGGCGCGGCTACCACGCTTTACACCCGCTCCCGGCTACGACGAGCGCTTCTCCGGCGACCGGTTTGGTGTGCTGGCCCGTTGCTCTGAAGGTGAAAAGGAAAAGCTGACCCGCTTTTTTAAGGAAAGCGGCGCCGAAACAAAAATCGTCAATGATTAAGTATTCCATCATGGGAAACTGTACAATCAGGGAAAGAAACGATGGCTGCAAATAACAACCGACCTCCCTCACTGATGAAAATTTTTACCAGTCTGGCTGCGGCCGGCGGATTGATTTTCATCGCCATGGCCACCATTGGCGATTCGGCACGGGCCTGGCAGGCATACTTGCTCAACTTCCTCTTTTTCTCGGCCATTGCCCAGGGCGCAGTGCTCTTCTCGGCCCTGATGCACACGGTCAAGGCGCGCTGGAGCGGTCCGCTGGCCGATGTGGCCGAATCCTTCGCCGCATTTTTCCCAGTCTCCCTGGTGCTTTTCCTGATCCTTTTCTTAGGACGCCAGTATGTGTTCCCCTGGCTGCACCAGGATCTGCACGGAAAGGAAGTCTGGCTCAACGTGCCGTTTCTTTTCGGCCGCGATTTTATCGGCCTGTGCCTGCTTTACGGATTCGGTCTGGCCTTCCTCTACCACCGGCTTTATTTCACCCTGAAAACCAGGGGCGCCACGGGTCCTCTGGGCCGGCGCCTGCTCGAGCGCTGGGACAGCAAACCCCTTGACGAACGCCGGTTTGCCGAGCGCACCACGGTGTTTGCGATCCTTTATCTTTTGGCCTTTGCCCTGGTGCTTTCCCTGATCGGCTACGATTTGGTCATGGCCGCGGACCCGCACTGGTACTCGACCCTTTTCGGGGCCTACAGTTTTGTCAAGTCCGTCTATATCGGCTTCGGCGCCCTAATCGTGCTCAGTGCAATCCTGCACATGAGCGAGAAAAACGGCTATCAGGTCGAGGAGCATCAGTTCCACGACATCGGCAAACTCTTCTTTGCCTTTTGCCTGGTGTGGGCTGATTTTTTCTATGCCCAGTTCGTGGTCATCTGGTACGGCAACATCCCCGAGGAGACCAGCTATATCATCGAGCGCACCATGGCCGCCCCCTGGAGCGCTCTGGCCTGGACCATCTTCATCGGCTGTTTCGTGGCTCCGTTTATCATCCTGATCAACCGCCGCATCAAGACCCGCCCCAAGGCCATGACAGTGATCTGCCTGGCAGTCATGTTCGGTATCTGGCTGGAACACTACCTTTTACTCGGCCCGGCCTTTCACCACCATGCCAAACACCTGCCCCTGGGCTGGGTGGAGGCGGCCGTGGGTGTCGGTTTTTTTGGTCTGCTGGCGATGTCCGTGACCAGCTATCTGAAACGCTTTCCAGAGATACTGGGGGGCAGGTCAGAGGATAAGATGGCCGTCGAGACCGGTTAGACAAAAGAGACAATGATGGAATATTAAGGATGTGGATCGAGGGGGGAGCAAGTCTGAACGGTTTTCCCCATTCAGCCTTCGACCTTCAGCCTAACAACCTATAAGCCTTGAGTCCTTATTATGGAAATTCTGATTACCACCTTTTCACTGCTCACCCTCGTGGTGATCGTTATTCTGGTCGGCACGCGGGGACGTCCCATGCGCTTTTTCACCGCCTTTGGCGAAACCCTGATGCACGTCTGGGATAACCGCGGCCCCGTGTTCTGGGTCGGCATGTGCGCTTTTCTGGTACTGGGATTTCTCTTCTTTTTCTATGTCTCGCCGGCCACACGCATTGGCGCGGCCCAGCCGATTCCTTTTAGCCACCGGCTGCACGCCGGCCACAAGGCCATCGAATGCCGCTTCTGTCATTCGTATGTGGATAAATCCATCCATCCGGGGCTGCCGGCTGTTGAAAAATGCCTCTTCTGCCACGAGTATATCATCGCCAATCACCCGGAGATCCAGAAAGAACACGACTATTTCAACAGCGATACCCCCACACCGTGGGTCAAGGTTTTCGAGCTGGCCGAGCATGTGGTCTTCAACCATGAACGGCACATCAAACGGGATATCGCCTGCGAGTCCTGCCATGGCGAGGTTCAGGATATGGACCGCCTGAAAGGAGAGCGGTTCAAGATGGGATTTTGCATCGAGTGTCACCGATCATTGGACGTCAATGTTGGCTGCTGGTTGGCGTGTCACAACTAATCAGGATGGGGAAATGAAATACGATTAAGAAATCGATCCGTTGAGATGAAATTTTGGTGATACATTGCAGTCTTAAGTGTTAAGTTTTAAGTGTTAAGGAAAGGTATTCTATCATTTTTATATTAAAATCGATCCGATCCGCCACTTAACACTTAACACTTAAAACTTAACACTTGTTTTAAAGGAGTTACTCTTGTCCACCGACATTAAAAGCTCTGAATCCAACACCACCGCCAAAGGATTTGCCCTGACATCCGGATTCTGGATGATGGTGGCCACCTTTTACGGGCTGTTGGGGGCCACCGAACTGGTCGCCCCGGATCTGACGGCCAACATGGGCGGCATCGTTTTCGGACGGGTGCGCCCCACCCACGTCAACCTGGTGCTGTTCGGGTTCGTCACGCCGGGCCTGCTGGCGGCCGCGTTTTACTTCATTCCCCGGCTGCTGCGCGCCCGGCTTTTCAGTGAGCGACTGGGCGTGGTGACGGTGATTTTATGGAACATCGCCCTTGTCGGCGTCGTGGCCAGTCTGGCCGCCGGCATGACCCAGGGACGCGAGTATGCCGAGTTGATCTGGCATCTGGACATCATGGTGGTGGCCGCCTTCGGCCTGGTGTTCATCAATTTCATCATGACCGTCAAAAACCGCCAGGAACCGATTCTTTATGTATCGGTCTGGTATGTGCTGGCCGGGGTGATTCTCACCTTCAGCACCTTTGCCCTGGGCAACGTGATCTGGAAGCCGGACAGCGGCGCCCTGGTGGGAATTCCCGACGCCATTCTGCTCTGGTTTTACGGTCACAACGTGTTCGGCCTTCTGCTGACGCCTTTGTCGGCAGCCGTGGCCTATTACGTGATCCCACGCGCCTGCCGGGCCCCGCTTTACAGCCATACCCTGTCCCTTCTGGGATTCTGGGCCCTGATCGTGGTCTACACCCACATCGGCACCCACCACCTGTTGCAGGTACCGGTGCCCACCTGGCTCAAGGTGGTGGCCATTGTGGACTCGGTGGCCATGGTGATCCCGGTCATGGCCTTTCTGATCAACATCTGGTACACGGCCAAAGGCCGTTTGGGTGAAATCCATGCCGATATCGGCGCCAAGTTCGTTTTCACCGGCACGATCATGTACTTCTTCGTCAGTATCCAGGGCTCGCTCATGGCGCTGCCCGATGTTCAGCGCGTCACTCACTTCAACAACTGGGTAGTAGCCCATGCCCACATCGGTGTGCTCGGGTTCGCCGGCATGATCGCCCTCGGGGGACTGTACTACACCATCCCGAAAATTTCAGGCAAGCCCCTGTTCAGCCGGTTTCTGGCCGATTTTCAGTACTGGATGGTGCTGATCGGCATGGTCGGATTCACCATCGTGCTGACCATCGCCGGCCTGATCCAGGGCAATGCCTGGCTCAACGGCGAAACCGTTTACCGCGTCCTGCCGGAAATCCACGTGTATTATGTGGTTCGCGCCGGTTTAGGCCTGATGATTTTCTCCAGTGCAGTGCTGGGGTTTTATAATATTGTCCGCACATTGTTCGGAAAAACCGGAGCGTCATCATGAAAATGACTCCCCTTGCCGTGGTTGCCGGCTCGCTTCTGATCCTGGCCACCATTGTTTTCGTGGTCATCCTCTTGCCCTATGTGCATACCAGTCAGACCGCGCCATCAGACATCTTCCGCCAGCGCTCCGCCGAGGAGGCTGCCGGACGAGAGCTTTACATTGCCAACGGTTGCGTCTACTGCCACAGCCAGTCCATCCGCACTATCGACTGGGGTCTGGGCGCCGAACGCATTGCCCAGGCCGGTGACTACGTTGAAGACTACCCGATTCTGCTGGGCTCCCAGCGCACCGGCCCGGATCTGTCCCAGGACGGTGGCGAGCACCCGGACGACTGGCACGTGGCGCACTTTGTCAATCCGCGCTTCACCCGGCCATTGTCGATCATGCCGCCCTTTGAATTTTTGGGTGATACGGGCATGAACCAGCTGATCCGCTACGTTCAGAGTCTGGGCATGAAAAACGCCGACCAGCGCATGCAGCGCCAGGCGTTCTGGAAAGCCGAATCCATCAAAGCATACGAAGCCGGCCCGGACGCCAACGTCAAATGGCTCAGTGAGAACATTCCCCAGGGGTGGCGGGATGTGCCCAACCCCTACCCCACCACGGAAGCGGGAATGGCCCGGGGACACAAGATATACCAGGATTTCTGCCTGGGCTGCCACGGCCCGGTGGGCGACGGCATGGGACCGGCCCAGCCGTACATCTATCCGCCGCCGCTCAATTTCACGATCCTGAAAAACCGCGAGATCAGCGGCGGAATTCTCTATTACCAGATTATGAACGGCATCACCGGCACGGCCATGCCCTATTTCAAGCGCGAGCTGGAATCGGAAAAGATCTGGGATGTGGGCAACTACGTGGCGGTTAATTTTATTAATGATAGTGATGCGAATATGGAGCCGAAGGGAATTGATGCGGCCTATGAGCCGTGAGGCTCATAGGAGGGGGGTAGGCTGAAGGTTTTTAGGCTGAAGCAAAAGAGGAAAACAAATGAACCCCAAATATTTTAATCCTTCAGACAAATAAATAGGGGCTTAGGCCGAAGCTGTTTAGGCTGAAGGAAAAGAGAAAAACTGATGATTTCCTAATATTGTACCCCTTCAGCCTTCAGCCGAAACACCTAAAAAGCTAAATAATGCGCGACCACACAAAACTTAGAGCGTTTGAACTGGCTGACGAGGTCGCCGTCAGCGTGTATCGTATAACCACAAACTTTCCAAAAACGGAACAATATGGCCTGACCGCTCAAATAAGGCGTGCAGCGGTCTCAGTGCCATCCAATATTGTTGAAGGCTGCGCCAGAGAAAGCCAGGCTGATTATCTTCGGTTTTTAAGTATCGCCTTCGGGTCGCTGAGAGAGCTACACTATCAAATCAGCCTGGCAAAACGATTGGAATTTATCACCGACAACGATTTAAGCAAGGTTGAACCTATCATTGTTGAAACGGAAAAAGTCTTGAGCAGCCTCATCCGATCAATTAAAAAGAAAAAAGGAGAATAGACCGTAGGACTTAAAGAAGGGTAGAATTCATTTCCCTTCAGCCTAAATACCTTCAGTCTAAACACCTATTATGTACTACCCCTACTTCATCGCCTACATCGCCATCGGCCTGGTCATCAGCCTGGTCGTGTTTTACTGGGCCTTTCGATCCGGCCAGTTCGGTGATCAGCAGCGGGCGCGCTATCTGCCGTTAAAGGACGAAGGCGATGCGCCGCCGGTGAAGGCGACCCGGTTTAACCGGATCGAAATTTACGGACTGTTTATCCTGGCAACGGGCGGCATCGGTGCAACCGCGGCGGTACTGGCGTTCGCCCTGTATTTCAGCAAACAATGAGGTCCTACCATGCGTTTTTTTGAATTGCTCAATTTTCAACATACCATGGCCTGGCTTTTTCCCACCCTGCTCTTCATGGTGGTTTTCGGCGTGGGCCTGGCCTTCGTCCATTTGCGCGGCAAGGACAGCGAAACCAGCAAAAAGCGTATTACCGGCCGCTATGCCGACGGTATCGAGGAACGCAATGCCCCCTACCCGCTGATCATGATGCTGATCATCGCCGGCACGTTCGTCTGGGGCTTTTTCTACATCGTCATGCACGGTGTACTGGGAGTGAAGATCTAAAATGAATGACCATCACGAATCGATTTTCAGAACCTGGGTCTGGCTCGGAATCATGCTGGGCATCATCCTGTTCAAGGGATTCCTGGCCTTTTATGTGGTCTCGGACATGGGCCAGCCCACCTGGGCCTATCGGCCGGTAAAGGATGTACCAGCATCGTCACCCTATGCGGTTTACGAGCGGCTGCCCCATCCCCAACACATCAGAGGGGCCAAAGGAGAATAAATGGTTCGCATACTCTCGGTTGTTCTGATTGCCTGCACCGTGGCCCTTATCGCCTGGGGCCTGATCACTGCCTATGATGAACTGATGCCGGCCGGCCGCATGTGGCGGACACCAGTCATCAAACCCCATGAGCATCCCATTCCGGTCATGGCACCGGGCAGCGTGCCGGTCGCAGGTGGAGAAGCCTTTTTTCATGCTGCGGCAGCCGAGGATCTGAAAGCACCGTTTGATCTGGCAGCCCCCGCCGTGATTGCCGACGGCAAAACCGCCTACGGGTATTACTGTGTTCACTGCCACGGAAAAAATTTTGACGGGTACGGCACCGTAGGCCAGAGTTTCGCCCCCACGCCCAGGGACCTGCGCGATGCAAAGGTTCAGACCATGGCCGAGGGCACATTGTTCAAGGAAATCAGCTTCGGCATTCCCGGTGGACGGCAGCCGCCTCTGGCCACCACTATTGCTCCGGATGACCGCTGGCGCGTAATTGCCTTTGTAAAAAGCCTCGGCCAGCGGGATTAATGTCCATCCAGAAATAGGAAAAGTCAGTTGAAGGATTGAAACGATATTACTTTCAAATCGATAGCATTCTTTCAATTGTCATTTGAGCTTTGACATTTGATGTTTTTCCAATGCCCGTCCAGTGGTTTCACAAGTATCCCCACACCCTCGGTTGAAAGCCATGCCATCCCATTGCGACTTATGCGGCCTACCGCTGCGTTACGGCACCATCACCCACAGCGTGGATGACAAACCGCTTTATTTCTGCTGTCAGGGCTGCCGCATGGTCTACACCATGCTGCTGGAGTCGGCCGATGTGAAGGACCCGGCCCGTTTTCGGGAAAGCGACCTGTTCCGCCAATGCGTGGCGGCCGGGGTGATTCCAGCCAGTGAAGCGGATCTTGAGCGCCTGCATGCATCGGCAGCGCCCTCACCCGCTCAGCCGGAAACAGACATCCCCGATTCCATTCCGTCGGATACGTTGCCCCTTGACCTGCGGGTAGACGGTATGTGGTGCCCAGCCTGCGCATGGGTGATTGAAACGGCGCTTTCACGAGTTGATGGAGTTGCGCAAGCCACCTGCCATTTTACCACCGATCGTCTGCGTTGCCATTACGAACCGGCTCGTACCGACCCGGCACAGATTCGGCAAACCATCGTCCATCTGGGTTACCCGGTTCACGACGCCGATGCCGGCGACACCGGACAATTGACTTTGCGCCGGGAATTGATTCGACTGTTCATCACCGGTCTTTTCTCGGTCAATGTAATGATGCTGTCCTGGGCGCTTTACGCCGGATTCTTTACCGATCTCACCGAAGATGCCGTGTTCAAAATCTCCCTGCCCATTGTTCTCATGGCCAGCGTGGCCTTTGTTTACGGCGGCGGGCCCATGCTGCGCAAAGCCTGGTTCGGCATGGTGCATCTGGCACCGGGCATGGAGACCCTGGTGGGCCTGGCCGCTGGCTGCGCCTACGTTTACAGTTTTTACAACTGGCTTTCCGGCAGCATCCACCTTTATTTCGATACGGCCTGCATGCTGATCACCCTGGTGCTCTTGGGTAAATTACTCGAGCAGCAGGCCAGAAACCGGGTTCGCCGCGATCTGGACGCTTTTTTCGCCCTGCAACCGGGAAAAGTGCGCATGGTCACTCATGCATGGCCGTCAGGCCGCTGGGTGGCCATTGACCAGCTTGTCCTTGGGGATCGATTTGCCGTTGAACCCGGCGAGATCGTGCCGGCTGACGGCCGGGTGGTGTCAGGCCGTGCATCCATCGACGAATCAGCACTGACCGGTGAGGCGCGGCCGAAAGACGTGAAGGCCGGCGATAGCGTCAAAAGCGGCACCCGAATCATCCATGGCCAGGTAACCGCTGTTGCCGATGCCACCGGTGAAGACACCGTGCTTGGCCAGATGATTGGCATCATGGCCCGCGGCCTGGAACAAAAGAGCAGCTTCGAGGCCCGCACGGATCGCATGCTGCGCGGGTTCGTTCCCCTGATCGTCATCCTGGCGGTGGGCACCGGCCTGGTTTGGATGGCAGCCGGAGTGAGCCTTAATCAGGCGCTGGTCCGGGCAGTGACCGTGATGGTCATTTCCTGTCCCTGCGCCTTGGGTGTGGCCATTCCCATGGCGCGTCTGGCCGGTGTTTCCATGGCCGGGAGAAAGGGCATCCTGGTCCGGGAAATCGAAGCCTTTGAACGGGCCGGTGCGGTGGACAGCATTGTTTTCGATAAAACCGGCACCCTTACCCACGGCCGCTGGGAAGTGGCGGATGTCGTTGTCAGCCCTGGTCTTGACCTACCAACGGTCATCGGTTGGGCCGCCGGTCTGGAACATACCGCTGACCATGAAATCGCCCGCGCCATCACTGCCTATGCAACACGCCATGATGTCCCGGCAGCTGCGGTGACCGACATTCGTATCCATCCCAACGGCATCACCGGACGGGCAGGTGACCGCTTGCTGCGCATCGGCAGCCGCGCGTTTGTCCAGGATGAAACGGGCGCTGCGCCTGATCCGATTGGTGAGACAAACCATACACCGACGTCATGTATTTTTCTGGAAGTTGACGGCAGGCAGGCCGCCACAATCTATTTTGGAGACATGATCCGGTCAGCTGTTCCTGCACTGATTCAAACCCTTAAAGACAGAAATAAAAAGGTAGCCATCATATCCGGAGATGATGCCCACGCAACCCGCAAGGTCGCTCAATCGGTAGGAATCAAAGCCGCCCGGGGGAACCTGCTGCCAGCGGCCAAGGCTGAGTATATCGACATGCTGGTCCAAAAAGGCCGTCACCCGGCCATGGTGGGAGACGGGATCAACGATGCAGCGGCCATGGCGCGTGCACACCTGTCGGTCGCCGTTCACAGCGGCCAGGCGCTGGCGGCCGAGGCGGCCCACCTCACGCTGATGCGCGGGGACCCGGCTCAGCTGCTGACCGTCTTCGATCTCTCCCGGCAGGTCAACCGCAAAGTAACGCAAAATCTGTGGTGCGCCTGGGTGTACAACCTGATCGGCATACCGGTGGCCATGAGCGGATTGCTCACCCCCCTGTTGGCCGCCACAGCCATGCTGTTTTCCAGCCTTACCGTAATTGGCAACACTCTATTGATGGTCGTCCGGATGCCAGATGATGGCAACAAGCATTGATGGAATCTGCCTTGAATGAAGGCGTTCCAAGACTTGCCAAGATACATTTAATGATTAATAATCATAAAGCGTTTTTAACGCCCCATCCAACCTGGCGGGTCAACCCAAATGACCCGCCAATCAACATGGAGAATAACATAATGAAAAAAAACCGTTGGATATTTCTTTCAGGACTGCTTTTGGCTTTCATCAGTGCATGTGCAACGCCCCAGCCGGCGAACATTTCATCTGACAGCCCAGAGCAATTGGTCAGCCAGTTGGAGCAAAGCCTTACCAGCGCCCGCGACAATCAGGTGAACGTACTGGCCCCGGGCTCGTTCAATGACGCACAATTATCGTTCAATAAAGCCAAGAAAGCGCTGGATCACGGCGAAAAACTGTCGGCCATTGGCCGGTATGTCAACGCCGGCAACGCCAGTTTGAAAAAAGCCGAGGAAATCGCCCAGGTTTCCCGTACCATTCTTGGTGAAACCAATAAAGCCCGGGAAAAGGCACTCAAGGTCGGGGCCGACAAACTGGGCAAACCGTACAACGAGGTCAATAAACGGTATCTGGAACTGACCAAGGCCATCGAAAACGACAACTTGAGCTACGCCCAGAAAAATGCAGCCAAGGTTCAAGCCGCCTTTCGCGATGTGGAAATCATGGCCATCAAAGATGCCGCCCTGGGCAATGCCCGCCAGATGCTGGCTGACGCCGAAGACGCAAAAGTCCAAAAAATCGCGCCCCAGGCCTATAGCGATGCGCTGAAAGCCCTGAACGAAGCTGAAACCTTTGTTGCCCAAAACCCATATAAAAATGAATCAATCAACCAGAAGGCCGCGAACGCGGAATTCATGGTCCAACGGATGATTTCAATCAGTGAAAGCAGTCAAACATTTGAAAAAATGGAACCTGAAGCGTCAGCGCTTTACCTGGAAGAACTCCTGAGCCGAGTCGGCAAGGCGAGCGGTGCCGGAGAACTGCGTGATAAAGGCATTGAAAACCAAATCAGCACCCTGACCGATGCGGCTTTTGCCGTGGAACAAAAAAATAAGATGTTGGAAGATGAGAGTAAAGGCTATCAGGCTCAAATCGCCGACCTGAAACAGCAGTTGGCTGGGTTGCAGGGGTATTCCCGGGAACAAGAAGCCGCCAAACAAAAACTTGCCGCCGAACGGGAATTCAACGAGCGTTTCAACCAGGTTCAAAGCTATTTCCAGGCCGATGAAGCGGAAGTTTACAAGCAAGGCGGCCAACTGGTCATTCGCCTGCGCGGCATCAATTTCCCGGTGGGTCAGGCAACCCTGACGCCGGACAATTACACCCTGCTTAGTAAAGTTCAAAAAGCCATCCGAACCTTTGATCAGCCAACAGTGACCATCGAAGGCCATACCGACAGCACCGGTGCCAAAGCAGTCAACCAGGAGCTGTCCCAAAAGCGGGCCCAGGCAGTGAAAACCTATCTGGTGGCCAATAATACCCTTCCGGAATATCGTATTCGGGCAGCCGGTTATGGCCCGGATCGGCCTCTGGCCCCCAATACCACGGCTGAGGGGCGGGCGATCAACCGGCGCATTGACGTGTTGATCATGCCGGCTAAAAAGCCCTAAGCGCCTTTTTGAATACCAGCTACAAACCGACCGGAAACGCCCCTGTTTCCGGTCGGTTTGTCTCGGAATTGCTTCATGCCTCACGACATCAGAAACCGGCCAACTCTCGAGCATGCCGACATCATCGCCTTAAACTTCGTCAGAACTGATTCGCCCTACCTTTTTAGGAGACATTTCCGTCAGGGGCTGCGGTCCCATATCATGGAAATCCTACATCTGCCTGATGTAAACCGGGAACAAAACGGAACGATGATCGACGGGGTGAGGTGTTTCCCCAAAGCCTCACCCAGGCGCATGTTCCGCATCTTTCGGACGCATTTGGAAACACTTGAGAAAGCGCTTGCCGAAACCGCACGGGTAAAACTGGTGGAACGTTACCTGGCAGATGGATATATGGCCAGGTCCACGGAATGCATTGTGGATTACGAGGGGCCGGATGGCCGGGATCTGGTGTTGTGCGGTTTTCAGGAGTATGTGCCGGGGGAAGTTCTGGACCCATGGACGGTTCTGGATGCCACGGAGCTGTTGCCGGCGCTCTATCATGCAATCAGCCAGAGAAAAGACGCCCCGCCCCCGTCCGAAAAGCAGTGGATTGAAACGGTCCGGCAACGGGGGGCAGAATTTGTCAGGCGCATCAAACAAATGATCACTGAAGCAGGCCATATTCCGGATCTGGCCGGTTCCGGAAACCTGATCGTCAACGCCCAGGGTGATATCCGTCTGGTGGATATCAACAATATCTCACCTGTGACCTTTGACGCATCCATTCGCCTGGACGAGAAAGGCTATCCTGTGGGGGATAAGTCCGTCGAGGCCCTTTTTCTGATCGAGGAAAAATTGTTTGGCCGGCCGGTCGATCGAGATGAACCGGTGTACCGGCACTTTCTCGATCCGCAGCGTCAGATAAGGGTCGCTGAAAAAGAAAGGCAGTTTCATACGAGAATTATTCCTGATAAAGGGTCAACTTTTTAATAAATATGGCGATATCCCTATTATTGAGCGGCCAACACCAATTCACATTCAAATACGGTTTCAACTCTGAAAAGGCGCGACATGGGAACTGCCAACGCACAACAAACCGCACAAGACGCATCCGAACAAGGCACCAGTGCCCTGGATCGGTTGCTAAAACGCATCTTTCGAACAGAAGACTTTCCGACCATCTCAAAATACGTTGTCGAAATCAATCAAAAGCTGGCCGTTGATCCGGACCAGTCCAATGCCACAGATCTGTCCAATGTCATTTTAAAAGACCACGCCCTGACCAGCAAGCTGCTGAAAATGGTCAATTCCGCTTTTTATGGTTTGGCAGCCGGCAAGGTCAGCACCGTCACCCGGGCGGTGGTGGTCCTGGGCTATGAAAATGTCCGTCTGGCGATACTCAGCCTGGCATTGTTTGAACATTTTAAGGGCAAATCCAACGCCAAACCGCTCAAGGAAGCCGTGGTCGGCTCTTTCTGGTCGGGCATGATGGCGCGTGAGATTGCCGGCATGGAGGAAAATCTCGATCCGGAAGAGGTATTTGTCTGCTCCATGATGAGCCATCTGGGCAAACTGGTCATGATCTACTATCTGCCGGGCGAATACCGCAAAATTTGCAACGCCATGACCGATCAGGGGATCAGCGAGGCCAAGGCCGTGCGATCCGTGTGTGGCGTCACCTACGATGAACTGGGGATGGCTGTGGCCAAGCAGTGGAACTTTCCCCAGCAAGTCTACGAGTCCATGCAGACGCTGCCCAAGGATGAGCTGGCGGATAAAAAAGCATCGCCGGAGCGCCTCCGGTTAGTCACCAGTTTCGTCAAAGAGCTGTCCGCTGTTATCCACGGCGATACATCAAAACCCAGCGTAAAGGAACTGCACCGCATTCTGGGACGCTATCAGTTGCATCTTAACATTTCAAAAAAACAGCTCAAAACCCTGATCAACGATTCATTGGAAAAAGTCCAGGAGCATGCCCAGGCGCTTAGCATGAACATTGCTCAGAGCGCATTTTTGGATCAGCTCTCGGCCATCTACAACCCGCAGCACCGCAAGCAGGCCAAAAAACAAGCCCCCGCGCCCGAGGAAGCCAGTGGTAGCTTTCAACTTACCGATGAAACCCAGCTCAAAGCCGCCGCCCGGATTCCCGCCACCCGCAATCCCAGCGACATCATCATGGAAGGCATTCAAGAACTGTCCCAGATCATGATGAACGACTACAACGTTGAAACCATTGCCGTGATGAGCCTGGAAATTTTCTACCGCGCCCTTGATTTTAACCGGGCACTGATGTTCATCAATGATGGCAGCAGAAAAAAAATGACCGTCCGTTTCGGTTATGGCCACGAATGCCAACGGTTGATCGGCCGTTTGGGCTTTGATTTGGGCCCATCCAAGGATCTGTTCAATCTTTCCATTCAGGTCGGCAAAGATTTGATTGTCGCCGACTCCTACGATGAAAAGATGACGCATCTGATTCCCGCATGGTACCGTGAAAAAATCGATGCGCCGTCCTTTGTTTTCCTGCCCATCCATGTGCAGAAAGTCTGCATCGGCGCCTTGTATGCGGATCGGGACACCGAAGGGTTGCCCATCAGTGAAACCGAACATCGTTATCTGGGCATGCTGCGCAACCAGCTTGTGCTTTCCATAAAATATAAACAAAATTCGTGACCGATCGTTATTCCGGCATCAGCTCCCGGGAGCCCCACCATTCTTCTCCATAATTGACGAAAAGCTGCTGCCCGGCAGCCACCGCTTTGATGGTATGGAAGATAATCAAATCACGGTCAGTGTCATGCCAATATTCCGTGTTGTGGTCATCGGCGTGGTTGAACAGGCTCCCCCAGCCGAGGACCAGGGAGTAGATGTCCGAATCGCCGTTGTCCGCTTTGGTTTCCAGATTGAATACGTAATCATCCAGTGTGCCGGCACATTCATCGGCCCGAATGCGCAGGTACGGACACTCCTCCAGGGTCGTATCAGCCGGGATGGATTTTGTCGCAAAAACCCCGTGACCGAATTCACAAGGTGAGATAACAAGATTTGGATGTCTGTAAAGCGGGTCGATCTTTTTGGTATTCTTTTTTTTCATTTTCATCTTTTAACAGTTCTGGTCAGAAATTTTCGTATGCAGGTGGCGTATGCGCATGCTGAGGACACGGCATACATGCAGGGCGATCTGAGGAAACTCACGCACAATCTCCTGCAGTTCCTGCTTATGCAGCATCAGAAACCGGGACGTTTTTTTTACGCGAATGGTGGCCGAACGCCGCTCATCTCCAAACAGGGCCATCTCACCAAAATAGTCGCCGGAACCGATGCTGTCCAGCTCGATTTGTCGATCGGAACGGCAGCCTTTCACCACGGCCACTTCCCCTTCCACAATCAAAAACAAGGTATCCCCTTGATCGCCTTCCTCAAACACGGTTGCGCCGTGTTCAAAAAAAGCCTCCTCGGTGACCGCGGCCACAGCCGCCAGCTCGTTGACAGACAAGTCGGAAAAGATTTCGATTTTTTTCAGGTACAAAATCTTATCGGAGAGGGGGATTTTGTCTGCTTGCATGATGTCCTCCTGCATGGACGTAAAATGGGAGTGCTTAATGAGTAGATCATGGGCCTTCTGGGCGACATCCGGATTATCATGGTCAAAAAGATGCTCAATATACGGCAAAAAATGGGAAATTTCATCCCTTCGCTCAACCAGGGCAAGCGAGAGCACCAGGGTAACCCAGTTTCGACTGCCCAGCAGGGACACGATCAAGTATGTGGGCGTGTTTGGGTAAAAGGCGTCTGGAAAACGCTTTTTGCCTGCGGCGATCCGCTCATCGGGATCCATGTCTTCGAAAAGCGGCATCAACAGACGTTTCAATTTTTTATCCAGGATGTCATCCATGGCTTCCAGGCTGTTGGCGCGTTGACGCGTGTCCGATGAGAAAATTCCGCGCCTGATTTTCTGCATCCGTCCCGATCGATCCTGGACCGCCAACACACGCAGGGTGGTCTGCAACGCAAACCAGACGCGTTCGTCCAGATGTACAGCAAGCAGCTCTTGAACCGCGTTATCCGGTAGTTTTCGTACCCCTTGGGCCTGATCGATCAATTGATAGCACATCCGGGCCTGCAACTGAACAAAGCGGTAGACGTCAAGGTCCTTGATCGCCATGTCCGACAAGAGATCAAAAAGCGCCTCCCGGACTTTTCTGCTGGGAAGTGAAAGGGATTTGATCAGCCGCAGGCTGTTCTGAAAACCGGCGGTTTTGATTTTCGTGTAGGCCAGGCCGGCAATGTCTTCTTTTTCATCGCCAAGCAGCGGGATCACGTTTTTCAGGGAGGCTTCGTCTTCAACCTGGTAAACATCCAGGATGGCCCGGCGCATGCGTGGATCCGGATCCCACAAACGCATCACGATCAATGGATTGAGTCCTTTGACAGGAACCCGCCGCAAACTGCCAAGAATCTGCAGAAGCATCTCGTCATCGTTGGCATGGGACAGCAACAGCCCCTTGAGCAAATCCGAATAATAAGCGTCCTGACTTATCCCGGCAGCAATGATACCGGCTCTGAGCGTCTGACCATGGCCTGCGGCAATCCATTTCCGTACCAGCGGTGCATAGGTCTTTGGGTCGATCTGATGCAGTACCCCCACGGCCCTGGCCTTGACATCCAAAGGCAGGCGCGAGTGGTAAACCGCCTCATAAAACGGGGCAAGCACGTCTTTCGACATCCGTTGCCCCGCATCGATCATGGCTACGATCAGTTCAGGCGCACCGGTATCGATCAGCTTCCGGAACGTGTCCACGGCGGCCGGTCCAGCCTCATCCGAAAGCAGATCAACAAGTCCGATACGGATGTGGACCGGCTGATCCTGGGCTAACATGGCCAGCACATGATCGTCCAGTTCCGGTAGCCCAATGGGCTTGAGCAATTGGCCGATCCACAGACGATTCTCACCCGACTCCCGCCAAAAACGATCCACTAAGCGTTGCTGCACGTCTCTGTCTTTGAATACCTGCTGCAGTTCATTGGTATTCAAGGTATGTAGATCCATCCCATCATCGGCGATCAGATCCAGCAAAACACCCGCATATTGCCGTTTGAGGATAAACGGCGCAACCAGCCAGGCCAGCACAAAAGGCATGGCCACCAGGGAGAGATAGCGCGGATGAAACAGACTTTCGGAAAGCAGAATCAGCCCGGACCCCAAAAACAGACCGATGCGCACAACCGTTCCGCGCAAAAAAGGCCGGACCATGGCGCGGTAGGATTCAGGGAACAGTCCGGTGACCACGGCCGTTGCCGGAAGGTTGATGGTGGTACGGATGATATTGGAAGACATACGGGCATACACGGCCCCCACGGCATCAAAGCGAAATAGAAAAACGGCGAACACCATCAGATAGTTGAACGGGTGAAACATCAAGGCCACAGGCAATCCGAAGCGATCGTAAAGTTTGCCCACAAAAAGCAGAATCACCAGACTGATGGTGTTGAGCACGCCTCGGAAGTAGCCGAAAAATTCAATCAGCCCCGATTCAGTGGCGAACTGCTCGTTGACCGCAAAGTTAAACTGGTAGTTCATGATGGGGATCACCACATTGGGCATGAAGGTGAGCACCACCAGTATTTTCAACAGGACCGATGACCGCAGCAGCGGGAAAATCGTTTTGAATTCCTTGACCAGCGAGGACCGCTGTTTCTCCATCCCCTTTTCTTGTTGCTGGAACAAAAGCGTGGGATAGCGCTGGCCCATGGCATGCACCACCCAGGCACCGGCCAGGGCGGTGACCGCGTATACCATCAGCAGATTGTCGACATAAAGCCAGCGCGCCACCATGGGAGTGGCAAAGCTGCCAAGAATCTGCCCGATTACCCCACCGGCGGTGATCAGCGGGAAAAGCCGCTTGGACTGACGGGTGTTGAACAAGTCGTTGGCCAGATTCCAGAACAGCAATCCGAGTAGAACTTCGTACTGGGATTTGAGCATGAACAGCAACGGGTAAATCAGTTCAACACCGAAAGGCACTGCCACGCGTATGGCCGCCACGGAAAGGCCGCAAAACACAAACAAGCGGGAGAGCAGACGCGCACCCGGCAGTCGGGTCGTCAAGCCGGTGATGATGCCCATCACAAAAAACGTCAGCACCGCATTGATCATGGTTACGATGGGCATATATTCCACGCCGTAACGCTTTAAAAAGGCCGTTTCGGCGTAGTTGTTCAAAAAGATCCCCGCACTGCGCACCAAGAACAAAAGGATCACGGTCCACAGGAACAGCCCGAGTTCCTCTTCGTGGACATTTATCCAACGCCCGACTGTTTTTAGCAGTGCCAATGCGGCGGTTCCTTTGTTCGGAAAATAGTAAATCCGGATCAGTCAGTGGTTCACGGCTGGTATTTCCCCCCACCTGGCGAACACGGAAGGAAATCGCTTTGCTGTAGGCATGAAATAGCCATCAGTCGGGTGAATCGGTCCGGACCGGCCGGACCGGTGGGAGCATGACCACTCGAAATCCTGTATTTTGCATCCGGCTCATGGGATGTCCATAAGCCCGGTTGGCACTACGACAGGCATATCCAGGGCTGAACCAGCTGCCGCCGCGGCGCACCCGGTCCTGACCGGAATCATCCTTGCACGGATCAACCTCGGATGCCTTGGAATAGCGCTGGAAAAAATCCGCACACCATTCCCACACATTGCCGTGCATATCGTAGAGCCCCCAGGCATTGGGGGGATACTGCTTGACCGGTGCCCGGCAACCGGGTTCCCACCCCCGGTCCCGATTGACGCTGACGCAGGCGTCATATTTCATCGGGTTGTTGGCGTACATGGCCCGGCGGCAATCGATCTGATCGCCCCAAAAATAGGCTGTGACGCTGCCGGCCCGCGCAGCATACTCCCACTGCGCCTCGGTTGGCAACCCATAATGCGCCCCGGTCATCCGGCTCAGCTTGCGGATGAATTTCTGGCAGTCCTTCCAGGAAACCTTGATCACCGGCATATCGCCTGCGCCCCGTTTGCGGGCAAAAAAACGCCGCCCCATGACCGCCCGCCATTGCGCAACGGTCACCTCCGTGGTCTGCAAATAAAAGGGCTGGCTGATGGTCACGGGGTGTTGAATTTCCGATGTGCCCCGATCGATCTCCGTTTCGGGGCTGCCCATCATGAAATCTCCGGCCGGGATCAGAACAAAGGTCATGCCCAGCCGGTTGGTCACCATCGGGTCTTGGGCAGCCGCCGGCAATCGGGTGCCATGCCCCATCAAGACCGCTGCGACCAGCACCAGCACCACTATCGACCACGACTGGCAACACCATTGGGGTAGACGTTTGGAGGGGAATCGCTGTGTCATGAAAACATGCCTTTAGCCGGGCGCTTGTTCGAGGTTGATGGTGGCGCGCAAGGCCTTCAGTCCGTAAACGCCCGGCAGATCCTCGATCTCCAGAAAATCGGTTTCTCCGGTCAGGGTCCCCTGCCCGCTTAAAAAATCAATATTGCGCCTGATTTCTTGCTCCTCTTCAGGATGGGAAAAAACCACGGCAACCTTGCCCGGTTGGGTCAATCGCTCATGGCTGCCTTTGACGTGCGCTTTGTCAAGCCTGGATTTAATAATTTCATAGCGCACATCATAGGCGCCGTCCACATCAAACCGTTTTTCATCATAGCGAAAACGGATCGACGTCGGTGTATTTCTCCTTGATGATACTCTGAACCTGAAGTTCCAGATCGCTCAAGGCCTTGTTGACGGCCACGGCAAACAGCGGCCCCAGCTGGCTCATCTGAAGCGTATCCATGGCGCTGAAGGCATCGGTTTGCGGGTCATTAACGGCCAGGGTGCCGATCACCGCATCCTGATAGATCAGGGGGACGATCATCATCGAACGGGCCTCGGGTATATATTGTTTGTGCCCGCTTGGCTGCTTGCCAAAGCTCTCGGCCACATCCCGGACCAGGACGCTACGCCGATTCCTGACCGCCTGCGCCCAGGGCGTGTCAACAAATTCCGACATCGGAACATGTCGGCTGCTCTGGAAAATGCAGTGGTCGACCATTTTCGAGCCGGTATTGATGAGCAGCACCTGGTCATCCTGAAGGGCCGAAATACCAGCGATCAGGTTCTTTTTGCGAAACAGAGAGCGCAACAGTTGCTGGATGCGGGCAAACCCGTCCTTGGAGATCAACGCCAACCGGTCGATCAGCTCACGTTCCAGGGCCGACACGATGCTGGCCACGGTCACATCCACGGCGCTGTGAACGATAAAACCGTGCAATTCAAAATTATCCGGAGGAATCAGTTCCATCAACCGGTTAGCGTCATTTAAGTGCTGACGAATGCGCGAAAGCATCTCGGGCGTTGGGGGATCGGGCATTTTTTTGGCGTTGACATCCAGAAAGCGGAAATCAAACCGGATGTCGTAATACCGGTCCAGTCCGCTCTCCGGGTCCTGGATGCGCCTGACAATCGGGACCCTCAATTCCTCTTGAATCCCGTAGTACTTTTCGAGGATGGACAGATAGCTGACAATGCGCTTGCCCTCCTCCAGTTGCCCGGCGTCCATGGTCATCTCACCTTTGAGCCGTCCCTGTCCATCCAGAAAAAGCGCTTCAAAACGGGGGGTGGCAAAAAACGGCCGGTCCGAAAAAGGCATCATGGCACAGGCGATCTCGCGTTCCCGGTACAAGAGCGGAAAAACCAATTCCATCAGGGCATTCATCAATCGGGGATGACGGGCAAGGATGGCATGATCCGTAATCGGCGCCATAAATTCCGGCACGTCGCCAAGCATGGCGGTCAATTCAGCAGAAAGGCAACTGCAGATTGATTCGCCCGGGATGGGAATCTTTTC
The DNA here is from genome assembly GCF_048565275.1 of Desulfosarcina variabilis str. Montpellier. Lineage (NCBI taxonomy): Bacteria > Pseudomonadati > Thermodesulfobacteriota > Desulfobacteria > Desulfobacterales > Desulfosarcinaceae > Desulfosarcina > Desulfosarcina variabilis. The sequence continues at coordinate 7,612,900 of NZ_CP159846.1, forward strand.
AGCATGCCGGATCAGCGGCGCAAAACTCATCATACTGGTGATGGGTGCATCCGGATTGTCGAAGCGGGCGGCGGCGGTCATGGCCAAATAAACTCCTCTCCATGGGGTTTGGAGACGTCGATCCATCGGTTTAAGACAACTTTGTCAGCCTGGTCCATGTAGGTAATGTCCAGGCGATGAAGCGGCTGCTCCCGGCTGTCCTCGCTGTCCGCAATGGCGCTCACCTTGGCGTAAATATCCGAGAAACAATGCGCTTCACGGCAGACCGTAAATAACAGTTTCACATTTGTCAACGGCTCCAGCCGCACGGGAAGCCGCACGCTCAGCGTGGTGGGGCCGAGCCGTCGCGTTTCACCGGCAATGCTCTCGGACACCACCCGCTTGCCCGCCAGCCGCCACAACAAAAAAGGCAGATGAATCTCTGCCGCCTGTGTCGGGTCGCGCGTGACCCTCAGGTTCACTGCATAGGGCCCACCGATGGCCGTCACCGCATAGCACACCACCGGCCGCCTGAGCCCTTTCATCATCACCATCAAGGGGGGATCCGCCGATGCCATGTCCCTCACCTGATCAAAGGTCGCCTCCCCCACCAACACCTGCCCGCCGATGGTATTGGACTCAATGCGCGAAGCGATGTTGACCACCGCGCCCACGATACCGTACTTGGTGCGCGCCTCCGACCCCAGATTGCCCACCACCACCGGCCCGGTGTTGATGCCGATGCCCATCTCCAGGGGCGGCAACCCGTCACGCAACAGGTCCTGGTTCAAATCGGCCAGGGTATTTTGCATGGCCAGGGCGCAGGCAACAGCCCGGGCCGGGTCGTCTGGCTTCTCATCGGGGATCCCAAAAACGGTCAGAATCGCATCCCCGATGAATTCGTCGATCACCCCGTCATAGCGTTGGATGACCCGGGTCATGGCCTCCAGATAGCGGTTTAAAATACGCACCATCTCTTCCGGGTCGCGGGAGTCGGACAGATCCGAAAAGCCCCGCAGATCGGACATGAGGACGGTAACGGTCTGCCGGCGGCCACCGATGCGCCGGCCCTCGGGCGACTGAAGAATTTCATCGACAATTTTGCGGCTCATGTACCGGCCAAAGGTTTCGCGGATGAATTTGACCAGTTGAAGGCGCTGGTTGGACACGTTTAAAATGGCCTCGAGCATGCGCGCCCGGGTGGAGACAATGTCGCGGATTTCAATGGCGGCATCGTCATCCAAGGGAACATCATCCAATTCCGGATGGGCCACATTCAGACGCCGGTTGGCCTCGGAGACGGCCTCCATGGGCCGGATAATTTTTTTTTCCAGAAACCGTCGCAGGCTCAGCATCATGAACAGCAAAATGATGATCACCAGACCAATGATTCGCAGCGCATACCAGACAAGGTCCATGCCGCTTGCATCCTGGGCGACCATCCGGTAGCCCACCGACCAGACCAGAAGAATCATCTCAATGGTCAGAATGCGCCAGAACACCCCGGCCAGAAGGACATTGCGAATGCCCCTGTTCCTGTTTTTTTTGCTTGATGGTGAGGATGAGGATGGCATGGCATCCACTCCCATGATCGTCGGGGTTATTCAAAGCGGAAACAGGCCACCCGATGGCCGGGTTCAAGCTGTCTCAAGGTCGGCGCTTGTCGGTCACACACCGCGTCCAGGGCCATCCGGCAGCGGGGGTAAAAGGCACAGTGGGAGGCGTCCGGAACAGGCCGCTCTTCTTCACGCAGGGTGCTCAAGGGCTTTGGGTCATGATTGCCGAATCGGGGATGGGCCTCCAACAGCGCCTTGGTATACGGGTGGCGGGGACCCAGAATCGTTTCTGTAGCCGTCCCCTCCTCCACCAGTCGTCCCCGATAAATCACCCCCACGCGGTCGCACAAATGTCTTGCCGCTGCCAGGCTATGGGTAATGAACAACATGGTCACGGAAAACGTTTTGCGCAAGCGGTGCAGCAGCTGAAAGATCTGAAACGAGATGGAGGCGTCGAGCATGGATGTAGGCTCGTCGGCAATCAAAAAGTCAGGCTCCAGGACCATGGCCCGGGCAATGGCCACCCGCTGGCGCTGGCCGCCGGAAAGCTGGTGGGGGTAGCGATTCAAAAAGGATTCCGGTGGCTGCAGGCCTGCGACCTGCAGGGTCTGGCAGACCTTGGTCAAACGCTCGCTGCTGTTGCCGAGGCCATGGATCACCAGGGGCTCGCACACGGTATCGAAAACAGAAAAATGCGCATTCAAACTCTGGTAAGGATCCTGGAAAATCAACTGCACGGCGCGGGTAAAGGCCTTGCGCTGAGTTCCGCCAAGGCCAATAATCGAGGCGCCGGAAAAGTCGATCCGGCCGCCATCGGGCTTTTCCAGGCCGACAATGAGCCGGCTGACCGTGGTCTTTCCGCTACCACTTTCGCCGACCAGGCCGTAGATTTCTCCCGGTTGCACACTCATGCTGAAACGATCCAGGGCGATTACCGGATCACCCGCCCGGCCAAACAACCCTTGCCTCGCATGGTAAACCTTGGTCACCTCGGTGAGCGTGAGAATCGGGGGCGTATCCAATGCGCTCATCCTTCCCTCTTTTTCGCAGCAAGGCTGCATCGTACCCGGTGGGTAGCGGTCAAGTCCACCCATTCGGTTTGGGCCTGGCGACAGATGGCCCCGGCATCCGGACAGACCTGAGGAGAAAATCGGCAGCCCTTGTCCGCTGACGGCCCGTTTTTTTCCATGGTGCCCATGCCAGCCGAAAAATCAACGGGATCATCGGACAAGGTGATCAGGCTACCCAAAAGCATCCGGGTATAGGGATGCCCCGGACAGTCCAGAACTTCCCGCCGGGAACCGATCTCCACCAACCGGCCGTCGTGCATCACGCCGATGTGGCTGCACACATCCGCCACCACGGCAATATCATGGGAGATAAAAATCATGCCGATGTTCATCTCCCGTTGGAAAGTGGCGATGGCCGCTAAAATCTGATTCTGCACGATCACATCCAAAGCCGTGGTGGGTTCGTCGGCAATGATCAACGAGGGATTGCAGGCCAGGGCCATGGCGATAATCACCCGTTGGCGCATTCCGCCGGAAAACTGGTGCGGATAATCGGTAAGACGCTTTTCCGGAATCCTTACCAGGTTGGCCAGAGAGCGCACACGGTGGCTCACGGCATGGGCGGAAAGCTCAGGCTCGTGGGTAATGATCGCCTCGGCAATCTGGTCGGCAATGGGATGCACCGGGTTCAGGGCGTTCATGGCGGCCTGAAAAATCATGGAAATCTGTCGCCAGCGGATCTGCCGCATGCGGGCATCGCTGACAGCCGTCAAGTCTTCACCATCCAGCCGGGCCTGTCCCCCAACAATCCTGGCATTGGACGCCAGAAGGCCCATCAGGGCCATCCCGATGGTGGTCTTGCCGCACCCGGACTCACCCACCAGTCCCAAGGCGTCCCCCCGTTCCAGGCGAAACGATACATCGTCCACCGCCCGGTGGGTGCCACCGGCAGTGCGATAAGCGATGGAAAGATGATCGACTTCCAGGAGGGCGGGGCTCATGGTTTGGTCTCCTCCTTGCGCAAGCGCGGGTCCAGCACATCCTCCATGGCCCGGCCGGTCATGTAAAAGGCCATGGTGATCAGGGAAATGCACAGCCCCGGAGGCAGCAGCCAATAGGGCGCCTGGAACATGTGGCCGGTCTTCCAGACCCATTGCAGCATCATCCCCCAACTGACCGTCCCCGGATCACCAAACCCCAGAAAAGCCAGGGCCGCCTCGATGATGATGGCCGAGGTCACCCGGAAGGTCATGTAAAGCAGGGCCAGGGGCATCACATTGGGCAGGATGTGTCTGAAAATGATCCGCCGATGCGACGCGCCGGACACGCGGGCCGCCTCGATAAACGGCCGATGCCGCAGGCTAAGGGTCTGGGCACGGATCATGCGGGCCACGCCGGGCCAGCGAAACAGGGCGATCACCAGCACGATGACCCAGATGTTGAGCTGGCCGAACAGGGCCGACAGGATCAACACCACCAGCAGGGTGGGCATGACCATGATCATGTCCGCCAGGCGCATCAATACCAGATCGAGGGTTTTTCCCGCATACCCGGCAACCATGCCGATGGTGGTGCCGAAAATGATGCTCATCAGGGCCGATGAGATGCCCACCATGAAGGCAATCCGGGCACCGGCCAGCAGCTGGCTGAAAATATCCCGGCCGATATAGTCCGTTCCCAGGAAGTGGCGCAGGCTTGGACCGGTGCTGTAGGAAATGTCCGGGTCCACCCCGCTCATGGGATGGTAAATGGGGTCGATCCATTGGGGAATGAAGCTGGCGGCCGCCATCATAGCGAAAAGGGTCAGCAGCACCAACCCGATCCGGCCTACCAGATTCCGGCGATAAACGGCCCAACCGTCTTTCACACGTTCCAGCCAGTGGGACCGGCGACTGGCCACGACAATATCGTGGATCGGTTCGATTGTCGGATCAGGATGGGCAGGCTCGGTCATATCAGTATCGGATCCTCGGGTCTAAATAGGCGTAAAGCACGTCCACCAGCAGATTGGCAAAAAGGACCACGATGGCAATCAACAGGAAGGCGGCCTGGGCCAGGGGATAGTCGCTGTGACTGATGGCAAACACGAGCTCCTGGCCGATCCCCGGCCAGGAAAAAACGGTCTCGGTCAGAGCACCGCCGTTAATGGAAAAGGCCAGGCTAAGCCCCACGCTGGTCACCACCGGCAAGGCTGCGTTGGGTGCCGCGTGGCGGTCGCGGATGGTTTTCTCGTCCAGCCCCTTGGCCCGGGCGGTAAGGATGTAATCCTCCCGCAAGGTATCGAGCATGCTGGAGCGCATCACCAACAGGTAGCTGCCGAAATGAATCAGGACCAGAGTCAACAGCGGCAGCGCCATGTGATGCAGCACATCCAGGGTCTTGGCCACCACCCCGGCCTGCGGGTCGATCCATACCTGGGGCGAAACCATGCCGGTGATGGGGAACCATCCCACCTGGTAGGCGAAAAACCAGATCATCAAAAGGGCCAGCCAGGGCAAAAACAGGGTATGGAAAAACAGGGCACCGATGGTCATGATCGTATCCGTGCGCCCCCCCCGCTGCCAGGCGGCAATCTTACCCAGAAAGATGCCTAAAAGGGCCGAAAGAATAATGGACGTGGTAAAAAGCAAAATCGTATTGGGCAGGCGCTGCATCAGGATGCGGGTCACCGGCTCGCCGTAGTGAAACGACACGCCCATGTGACCGGTAAACACGTTTTTCAGGTAGATACGGTACTGGGTCAACAGGGGCTCGTCCAATCCCATGCTTTGCCTGAGCGCCTGGGCATCCTCGGGAGTCATGGACGGATCAACCATACGCTCCACCGGATCACCCGGCGCCAGCCTGAACAACAGAAACAGGACCGTCATGATGATGAAAAAGATCACTGTGATCTCTGTCAGGCGTTTTATGAGAAAAGCTCTTAAACCCATAATTGATAATTGGAAATGGATAATGGATAATTAATGTATTCTATCATTTTTTATTCCTTCATTCTCCATTTTCAATTAATTTCCCATTTTCAATTAGTCACTGGTTTGACCGTGCAAAGCGACCAAATATTACCAATGCCTTCCAGCATCGGCACCCACCCTTCGAAGCGGTCCGCCCGCACGGCCTCCACCACCGAAGGTTTGTAAAGGGGAATGTAAGGCAGATCGCGGGCAATGAGCATCTGCATCTGAATGACCAGCTCCCGGCGTTTTTCAGGGTCCATTTCGGATCTTGAGCGGTCGGCCAGGCGATCGAATTCCGGATTATGGTAGCCGCTCATGTTCCATCCGCCGGACTTGGCGCTGGACGAATGAAACAAATTGCGAACGTAATCCGGGTCCAGGCGAAGCCGCCCATAACCGAGAATAAATGCATCGAAATCGTGATTGCGCTTGACCTGCTGCAGCATGGAGGCAAAGGCCATGGGCCGGGCGTAGGCAGGCATGCCCAGCTCACGCAGCCACTCCTGGATCATCAATCCGCTGGTGGCTCGATGGGGATCGTAGTCGGCCGGCGGTGTAAGGATGGTAAAACGTGCCATGGGCCGGCCGTCGGGCATGCGGATCCCGGTGGCTGCCTGAAGATTACCGGCTGCATCCACGGGGGGGACGTCCCAGGTGTATCCGGCATCACTCAAAAGGCCATAGGCGGTTCGAACGCGCGCATCATGAGACATGCCATCGCCGTAGCGGGGCAATGTCGTACAGCACCAGAACCGGTTTTCCGCCGGCACCACCGAAAACATTTTGGTTCCCTGTCCCTGGAGGATGCGGGAGACGATGAAATCCTTGTCGATCATATAGGCCACGGCTTGGCGCAGGACCAGATCGTCAAAGGGCGGTTTGCGAAGGTTGAACCCTATAAAGTAGAGCGCGCTCTTTTCATTGGTGAACAGGCGAATATCCTGACGGCTCTCCAGGTCATCCATGTATCCAGGTTGGATCGGCCACCAGAACATGTCGATACTGCCTTTTTTAAGGGCCAGGATGGCCACATCGGAGGTGCCGAATACGGAATAGATCAGGTCGTCGACAAAAGGCCCCAAACGCATTCCATTGATCACCTTCCCGTCGGCGAAAAAATGTGGATTTTTTTTTAAGTGCAAGAATGCGCCTTGGCGCCACTGGGCCAGCGTGAATGGCCCGGTGCCAATGGGATGTTGCAAGCGGTGGTTGAGCAGTGTGGCCAGGGGGTTTTCGGTGGTCTGGGCGTGCTTGGCAATCGCCGCCCACTCCCGCTCCTGAACAATGGGCGTGGCCAGTGTCGATGAAAGAAAGGCGGCCATGGGTTTTTTGAGGTGAAAAACCACCGTGTGAGGGGTTGGTGTGTCGACCCGCGCGATAAAACTCCACTTGGACGCGTACCGGGGAACCTTGAATGTTTGAATCAGCCATCCGGTAAACACCACATCCGCCGCAGTGAAAGGGGTACCGTCGGACCACTTTAGCGAACGCAGCGTCACGGTGTACGTCAACGCATTCGGATCGTAGACCGGCATGGACTGAGCAAGCCAGGGGACCAATCCCAGGGTCTCTGGGTCGTTCATGTAAAGGGGTTGGTAAATCAGGGAGAGCACCTTGCGGGAGTTGGCGTCACTGGCCAGCCATATGTTAGTCGTGCGCGGTTCCTCGGCCAGACCGATGTTCAGGGCGTCGGGCCGGCCACCCTCATGGCATGCGGTCAGTGTCATCACGGTAACCAATAGGAAAACAATGCCAAGCCAACATCTTCCCGCTCCCATGATCACGCCCGCTTTCGTTGAGGCGGATGTTTAATCGCATCCACACGTCTTTCAATGAAATCGATCACGTTACATTCCAGTCGCACATTGTTGAGCCGGTTGATGCGCGGAATGCCGCCGGGGCTGACACAATTGATTTCCACCAACCGGCCGGCAATAATATCGATGCCCACGAAATAAAGTCCATCAGCAATCAACTTGTCTTTGATGGTCTCACAGATCCGCCGCTCCCTGGCCGTGACCCGATGGGCATGAACCTGGCCGCCCGCGTGCACATTGGTCCTGAAATCCCCTCTTTTTGGTTTTCTGCGCATGGCCCCGATGATTTCTCCGTTGAGCAGAAGAATGCGCACATCGCCGTCTTTTTTAACACTTTTGAGATACTCCTGCACCATGATCGGCTCACGCCGGGCATAGGTTTCATAGGCCCGGACATAGTAGTGAATCAAAGAGTTGAGATTGGTCCGGTCGCGGGTACTGACCTTGATCACGCCTTCTCCGCCAAATCGCTGCAGGGGCTTGACCACCATGTCGCCGCCAAAATCGTCAATGATTTTGCGCAGGCGCGAGGGATCACGGGAAACATGGGTTTCGGGAATGATTTCCGGAAAATTCAACGTATAGAGTTTACTGTTGCCCAGAATCTGGCCGGTGGTGCTGTTAATAATGAAAACGTGTTTATTAGCGGCTTGCAAAAACTCCAGAGTCTGATAATTAAGCGGTGGATTGCTGCGCAAGAACAACGCATCCAGGTCGGTAACGGTTTCGAACACCAGATGCTCCTGTTTGGCACAACGAATAATCGCCTGCCAGTAAGCTTCCATTCCCAGCCCCGGCTGAACACTGATATTGCGCATGCGGGCCACGACCTGACCTTTGCGGATATAAACGTCATGGGGCTCCAAAAAATAAATGGTATGCCCCCGTTCGTTGGATTCATACATCAGGTGGCTGGTGGTCTCGTTTTCCGGCTGGATGCTTTCCAGCGGGTCCATCAGGTAGGCAATCTTCATTATCCACACATCCACAGTTGTAGGGTTGGTGACAAAGACTGGATGATTATTTTTATATCGATTTTAGCGGATTGGCAACCCTGACGGATTAGTCTACCCAGGGTAACCGCATTTGGATGGTTGTGATGTTTTTCACGGGCATGGCCCGCTCCAACCGCCAACTGCTTAGCCATGTGTGGTTTTTTGTAGGAGCTGGCCATGCCTGCGACCCTTTTATTGCAGGATTCGGTTCCAAATGCGGTCACCCTGATTAGTCTACCGGTCAGATCTTGCCACCCAGCGATCGGACGCGTACAATGAGCAGGATTTTGTTTTTACCGATTTAGACCTCGGGTGTTTGTCAATCCCTTTAGAGCCTGTTTGAGAAAATGGAAGGCGTTTTTATATGTCCATGGCATCGCCATCGCCAGTACTGCTGCTCCAGATACCGTCTGATCAGAGGTTTTTGCGGCCCCCGGGCACCGTGTCGGAACTGACGGCCTTTGTCGCCGCCATCGTCGTAACCCCGTTTGACGGACCGTTGATCCCGGAAGGTGGCAGCAGGCAGGTTGAAGCACTGCTGAACATGATAGAATCGGTCGCAGCTGATGGAACTGCGGTGCGTTGTTTTTATCGACAAGCGCTTCACCCGGCATCGTTGCGGGCCTTGATGGGTGCATTGCCTGCCCGTGCGCACAACCTGAGCCTGTCGCTCATCTGCCGTCTGGGTGACAGGGCCGATGAAAAACCGGCCGTTCCCGCAAAGAGTGGCAATAGTGGTATTGTTCAAATCCAATGGCAGGTAACGAGGCGGCTGCCGGACATTGGTTTTTTCAAGGCGGTTTCCAAGGCCGGTATCTGGAATCACCTGATCCTGGACGGCCCGGCGGCAACCGAGGCCAATCGCAACACCATTGTCCGTCAGCCCAACATTATCAACAGCTGGGAAGATACGACCACCGGTGGCGGCAACACTATGGCCGATGACGGATATGGCCGGTTAACGCCGCTGCCCGGCCGGCCCTTGTGGCAAATCGCTTCCGATCCGCTCCACCGTTTCATGCTCATCGACCGGTTCGGGAAAAACTGGCTGATGCGATCCCGGGCAGAGGACGACACAGGCGAAATCATCACCCTGGGCGAGCGCATGGTCTACTATTTCTGCGCACCGGATCAGCTTCCCGACGGCTATCTGGACGAGATCTGCGCCATGGTCGCGGCGGGCGGTACGGTCGCCGCAACCCATGTACGATCCAACCTGCAAAAGGCCTATTTGATCGGCTACGTGTTGGAAAACGGGGTAATTGTGGGCAATTCCAGTCTCAAGCATCCGCGGCCGCAGTACATTCAAAGCGTGCGCCGAAAATCGGGTCTGGACCTGACCGGTTTTGTGGAGCGCGGCTACACGTCGGTACGCCCCGAGTATCGGGGCCTTGGCATCGGCACCCGGCTTTTGGAAGGGCTTACCGCCCGGGCCGGCAAGCGCAAGATCTTCTCGGTCATCGCCGAAGATAACGAGGCCACCAAAATCATCGCCCGCCGCAACCGCACCCGCCAGGTGGCCAGCTATTATAGCGAGAAAGCCGGCAAACCCGTAGGCATTTGGATGCCCGAATGGATGATCGACAACCATGAGTAAATCCCAAGGCAAAACAGGTACTCGCATTGGCATCATCACGGTCCGGGAGCGCACTTACCATCCCAACCGCAGACTTTTGGAAGCCGCCGGCAGGGCCGGTTGCCAGGCAATGCTGATCCATCCCTACCATCTGTGGCCGACGATTGAAGGCAACGCATTGGGTCTGATCGGCGAGCATGCCGACCGGCTGCCCCAGGTCGTGCTGCCCCGCCAGGGTGCCGAGATCGGTGATACCTGCCTGGCACTGATCAGCCATTTTCAGCACATGGGCATTGCCCTGGTCAATGACCATCAGGCGGTTTCCATCGCACGCAACAAATTTCTTACCCTGCAGACACTCTGCGCTGCCGGCCTGCCCTGCCCTGCCACGGTCTTTGTCAACGATACGCTGGGATTCCAACCGGCCGTGGATCATTTGGGCGGCTATCCGGTGGTGGTTAAACCGGTCAACGCCCGCCAGGGTGAAGGCGTCATGCTGGTGAAGGATGAAAGTGATGCGAATGGCTGCGTCCTGCCCACCCTGAATCGCCAGCAGGGGTTGATGGTCCAGCGTTATATGGTACCGGATGGGCGCCGCGATATTCGCGTTCTGGTCGTTGGCGGTGAGTCGGTGTGCGCGGCATGTCTCACGCCCCAAAAAGGAGAATTCCGCGCCAACTTTCATTTGGGTGGTGACATCCGTGCCATGGATCTGTCCGCCGATCTGGAAAAGCCGGCCGTGGCAGCGGCGGCGGCCGTGGGCTGCGATGTGGCCGGTGTGGACATGATGGTGGACAAAGACGGCTTGCCGCAAATTATCGAGGTCAACTACTCACCCGGATTCCGAGGGATGGAAGCGGCCAGCGGACTGGATATCGCCGGCCGTATAATTGACCTTTCCATAAAAAAATACCAGAAGAAGTAAAAATATATGAAATTATCCAACTTTCACATGGGAAAAGACAAAGGTCTTGCGTGCGCGACAGCCACCGTCCATTTTGAGGAAAGCGACCGCCCCCCCAAAAATATCTTCATTGAAACCGAAGCGACATTTGCAGACGCCCTGGCGGCCAGTCCCCATGCCTTTGCCGTGGGCTGTCTGATTCCGGCACTTTACTTTGCTGAACGGCGACTGGCCATTGACGAAGCCATCTGCCCGGTTCTGAAGGAAGGGCTGGAGACCGTCATGGCCATTATGAAGCACTGGAGTGCAGGTGCCCTTCGACCGCTCTCAATCGAGGCGCCCTTGCTAAAAACGCCGCTGTACGGGGAAATGCCGCGCCAGGCGGCCATTTTCCTGTCCGGCGGCATGGATTCGCTGGCCGCCCTGAAATGTATGATGGACACCTATGACCGGTCCCACCCCGCCTATCCCCGCGATGCACTTCTGATTCACGGATTTGATATCGGCGGCGTCATCTCTCGCGGGGCCAAGTATCATGTCTTTGAGCGTGCCAAGGCGGCCATGGCCAAGGTTGCCGCGGACGCCGGCCTGACCATGATTCCCATTTACACCAACATCCGCCACCTGTGCGATGATCGCGATTTGTGGCTCAACTATTTTTTTGGCGCGGTCCTGGCGGCAACGGCCCATGCCCTGGCCCCGCGCATCAATCTGGCCTGGCTGGCCTCGTCCTATGAAATGCCCCATTTGCCCCCCTGCGGCTCCCACCCGATACTGGACCCGGCGTACGGCAGCGCTGACCTTGCCATTCGCCACCGGGACATCAACCTCTCGCGCATGGACAAGCTGAAGATCGTTTCCGGTTGGGATACGGCATTCCAGAATATTCGCGTGTGCCTGGCCAACGTGCCGGATAAACTCAATTGCGGTCGTTGTGAGAAGTGTGTACGCACGATGATGGGCCTGGAAGCATTAGGGCTGCTGAACAAAACCCGGGCATTTGATGATGATACCGTTGATCCGGCCTGGCTGGACGCCTTCAGCATTACCATCCGCGGCCGCGAGCCCTTCTACGTCGAACTCATCGACCCATTGAAGAAGTGCGGGCGGACGGATCTGGCAAAAAAGATTGAAGAGAAATTAATGCAGCGGATCGAATACGAGAACTGAAATGCGTTAAAATGTATGGAAACCAGCGTAGATTTCAGTTTCGGGGATAGAAGCCCACTTGGGCTTCTAAATCGATTTCGTCTGCAAAATGGGCGTACGAATTATTAATGATTGGCTGCTCGGTCCAATTCTTCTCGAATTACTTGACGAATAACCGTCTCGTTGAGAGTTTTGCCGCTTTTAGAAAGATATTCTCTGAGGGCTTCGTTAATCATCGTTTGATAACCATATCCAGCTTTTTCAGCTCGTGCGCGAAAGTTATCAATGATGTCCGTATCAAGGTACATTGTAATTCTGGTTTTTCCTTTTGTAGGAACAACCTGGCCTCTTTTAGCTTTTGTATAATCATATTCCTTTTTCATATTGTTTCCTTTCCGTTGGTGTCGCCTTTCGGGCCAAAATCAAACGGATGTTATCTGGACGGTATATATATATACAACGGTGATTATTCGACCGACTGCATCAGAACCAACGGTCACGAATCGTTTTTCACCGGCAACCCAATGGTCTTCCAGGGTCATGGCAAATGGATCAAAAAGCACAAACTCTGCATCGGAAAAACGGACCCCATGTTTTTTAAAGTTGATTTCAGCTTAATTTGGATCCCAAGTTATGTCCATGTCAAAAGACATATGCATACAATATATGTATATGTCAATGGTTTTTAGTGAGACTTTGATGTAACACTATGAATATAAAAGATTTGATTCAAAAGACGCGGTTATATCCCAGCCCGTCAGGCCGCCCACCTGGATTCCATTGACGCGTTGCGCCACGAGTGACTATGTAGTAAATTACACATCCTGAAGTAGTTCACGGAACTTCATTTCACAATTATCGAATTCTTTTTCGCCGGAATTGACATCAATCATCTTCCAGGTACGACCCTATCCATCCGATTAAATAGGTATTTTAAACAGATCAAAATCTCTATTTTACTATTGGCATTATCTATGCTGTCGGATCATTCTTCGATTTTTTATGGGGGCGCTTGCTGCGTTTCTCAGCAAGGCAATGGAGAAGGAGTAGTAATAGCAAGATTTTATACGAAATACTGTTTTTAGTAATCGATTGACATAGATCATGGTTCACAGTGGGGTCTTGAAGCTGGTCTGCCATTGTTGAAAGGTGAAGGAGATGGAAGAATGATGAAGCGTTTTTTAGTGATATGTGCGTTGTGTGTAATTCTATGCTGGTCTGGAATTGCTTCGGCAGCGTGGGTGTTGGATTCTGTAGAGGGAGAAACAGCCGCCAATGTTTCAGTTATCGAAAATGAAGGATGGTTGGAAGTATCCTGCAATTCAACTTATGCGAAATATACATACTGCTGGAGTGGTCAAAACCCACCGTATTGTGTAACATATCAAAACGGATATATAAAACTTCTCCGTGATAAGATTTACAACGTATGTATCTCATATGGTAATGGTTGCACAGCTAAAATAAACCCCACTTCATTAGCCGATGGAACGTATCTAATAAAAGCAGAGGTAGGCGATAGTAATGGAACTTATGCCTTACAAACAATACCCTTCACCATAGATAACAAACCACAAATAGAAATAACAAGCCCCTCAAACAATGAAACTGTAGAAGGTACTTTCGATATAGCCGGCACAGTAGATTTTAAAGATAACCCGGAGGGTATAGAGGGCACAATTTCTTATTACATTGATGGTTCAAACCCTTATTCCAAATCGTTCGAAGGCACCAATGTATCTTTTAGCTATAATAACGGCAGCACCAAGGCTGACTTAAATGCGGCGACGAAATCCAACGGAGAACATACAATCAGGGTCGTTGCAAGAGCGTATAATATGGTAACAAGCGAAAAGTCACTAACTAAATTGTTGATAACACGCCTGAAATTTTAATCAATAAGCCTACACCATATCAACACTTGAACGACGAATTCGATTTTACCGGCACAACAACTTTCAAAGACAACCCGGAGGGAATGGAAGGCACACTATATTTCTACGTAGATGGAGCATATAGATACGGTAAGGGGTACGAAGGGACGAGTGTAGATTTCAGCTATAATAATGACAGTACCAGAGCTGACTTAGATGCTGCATTAATGAGTAACGGAATTCATGAGCTGAAGGTCAGTGCAAGCTCCTATAATGGCTCAAGTTCCAATAGTACGGTAAAATTTATCGTGGGTTGTAAGGATGAGGACTACGACCTTGATTTTGATGAAGACGGCGTCGTCGATTGCATCGATGCCTGCCCAACGGAGTACGGCAAAGGCACGGACGGCTGCCCTGATCATGGCCTTGATCCAACCGATCCCAAAATATGCAAGAATGGTAAGTTGGTCGCCGTATCCGAGCAAGGCAACCCGATCTCCATTTATACGGGTAACAAAGTAGAATCTGAAAAGGACCTGAATTTTACTTCTCCCTTTGCTGAAGGGCTCACTTTTAGACGATTCTACAACAGCCAGAGTGAAATTCACGGCCCAATGGGATATGGCTGGACCCATAATTACAATGTCACCTTAACAGAAGTCACCAATTCCAATGGCGAATATTTGCGGATCATGGATGAAACCGGATTCAGTCGGTATTTTAACAGAAAACCAGATCCGGAAACCGGGGCGTTTTTGCCCCGGGGTGGAGAACGAACCAGCCTGACGGCCCGGGATAATACCTACATATGGCAGCGCCATGATGGGACCACTTATACATTCCACATGGTGTCCAAGCAGTTGCTGCATATCGAGGACCCGCTGGGCAACCGATTGAACGTATTCTACTCATCAACCAATAACCAACTTATCGAAACGGTTACCGACGAAGCCGGCGACCGAGCCCTGGAGTTCTCCTATACAAGCGGCCTGCTCAGCACCATACGCCTTGTCTCTGGAGGTATTGACGCCGGTGTCCAGGTCACCTATGGCCATGATGAAAACAGAAACCTGACAACGGTGACCTTTGCTGACGGATCGGGATTTGTCTATACCTACGACGATACGAATAATGGTACCAGCGCAAAGCCATTCATCAACAACCTTACCCGAAAAGTGGATGCCGCCGGTCACTTTCTGGCCGGCTGGGCCTATAACAGTGCGGATCGCTGTTATTTCAATGAAACCCCGGACGGCAGGGGTGTGACCATCGATTACGACAGCACGGCCGATGGCGTCATCGTGACCGATGCCTACGGTGTATCCAGGACTTATGGTTTTGCCACGATCAGCGCCCGCAAACGCATCGCGACAGTTTCCGGTGGGGCCGGCTGCTCCAGTTGTTCGGATGAACCGATCCGCTGGGAATACGACCTGCAGTTGAACGTCACTGAAATTGAGTACGCCAACGGACGAATCGACCGGTTCGCGGATTTCGATGCGCGGGGCAATGCCGGTACAGCCATCCGGGCGGTGGGCACGGCCGACGAACAGACCATGACGTCCACCTGGCATCCGCTCTTGAACAAGCCATTGACGCGCGCGCAAGAGAGCGTAATGGGCGGCGGGACAAAAGTCACAACCTGGGATTATGATGATGACGGCAATGAAATCGCCAATGAGAATCCGACTCCCCTTCTCCATCGGATCGTCGTCAGTGGATACACCCGAAACGCATCGGGTGCGTTGACTGCGGTCGAATCGGTCACGTTATTTTCCTATGACAGCCGTGGCCTGCTTCTAGGCGTGGACGGTCCACTTGAAGGCGCCGGTGACACGACCACCTTTGCCTATGATTCGGCAACCGGAGATCTGCTCAGCGTCACCCGGCCGGTATCCGGCAGCACGACATTCAGCGAGTATGACGCCGCCGGCAGGCCTGGGCGTATCACCGATCCCAACCTAAACAGCATCGACTATGCCTATGACGGCCGGGGCCGGGTTTCATCCATGACCCGGATGTGGGACAGTGCAGTAACGAATTTCACCTACACCCCGGCCGGCAAGCCGGATACGGTTTCCCTGCCCAACGGCATTATCCTGAATTACGAGTATGACTCTACCACCGGCAGGCTGGTGAGTATTACCGACGTCCTGGGTAATCGTGTGGCGCACGGCTACGACGACCAGGGCAATATTATCGAAACCGGCTATCTGCTTGCTTCGGGAACGCGCACTTTCCTGGAACGGTTCGATTACCAGCACCCGAACCGGCCCGGTAAACTGTGGAAGCAAATCAACCCGGACGACAGTTTCTTTGAATACGCCTACGACAGCGTGGGCAATCTGTATCAGGTCACCGACCCGGAAGGACGCACGACCACTTACGGCCATGATCTGCTGGGCCGTCAGGCATCGGTTGTCCAGCCGGGAACCGTGGCCACGGATTTGAACTACGATGTCCAGGGCAACCTGGTGTTGGTCACCGATCCCGAATCGCGCACCACCGAGTATGTGGTGGACGATCTGGGCCGCACGGTGACGGTCAATTCGCCTGATACCGGCACCACGCGATATGCTTACGATGCCGCCGGCAACCTGACCTCAAAAACCGATGCCAACGGTATCACCAGCACTTATACCTACGACGATGAGTACCGGCTCACCGGCATTCACTACCCGGATGCGGGTCAAGATGTGACTTACACCTATGATCAGGGCGCTGACGGCGTGGGCCGTCTGACCGGCATGAGCGATGCCTCCGGCAGTTATGTGTATGGCTGGGACGAGGCCGGCAATATAGTCTCCGAAGAGAAAACCATCGACGGAATCGTCTACACCACCGAATATGCTTACGATGCGGCCGGTTTGCTCACGGCAATGACCTATCCGGACGGCACGGTGGTTTCCTATCAGCGGGATGCGGCCGGCAATGTCAGCCAGGTGAGTGCGGTGCATAACGGCACCACCACAGTCCTGGCCAGTGGCATCGATTACCTGCCCTTCGGCCCCATGCAGACCATGACCCTGGGCAACGGCATTGGTGTGAACCGGTCCTTTGATCTGCTTTACCGCATGACCGGCAACATCTCCACCGGCGTTCAGAATTCAGACTATGGTCATGATCGATTGGGCAATGTCACCGCGGTCACCGACAATCTGAATTCCACCCGCGACCTTTCCTTTGACTACGATGACCTGTATCGCCTCACCGGTGCCGGCGGGATCTATGGAACCTTAAGCTTCAGCATGGACGATACGGGCAACCGCCTGTCGCGCACGGCAGACGGTGTTACCGAAACCTATGCCTACACCACCGGCACCAGCCTTCTGGACCAGATCGTGGGTTCCGGGACCGTGGACATCACCACCGATGCGGCCGGCAACACCACGGTCTATGGCAATCGCACCCTTGACTATGATCAGGACAACCGGCTGGTTCGGGTTCAGGAAGACGGGATTACCCTGGCCACCTACGTCACCAGCGCCGACGGCCGACGCATGATGAAAACGGTGGATGGAAGTGTGACCGTGTACCACTACGATCTCGAAGGCCATCTGATTGCAGAAAGCGATGGACAGGGTAACCTGACCCGGTTATACATTTATCTTAACGGGGCACCGCTTTCGATGGTTGTCGCGGATGGTGAAACCGATGGCGTTTATTATTACCACAACGACCATCTGGGCACGCCCCAGCGGTTGACCGACGTCACCGGCACTGTTGCCTGGGCCGCCGATTATCTGCCCTTTGGCGGAGTGGATATCACCGTTGAAACGGTTGAGAACAACTTGCGGTTTGCGGGCCAATACTACGACGCCGAGACCGGGCTGCATTATAACTACCACCGGTATTATGATCCGGATACTGGAAGGTACCTGACTGCTGATCCGATTGGGTTGGCTGGGGGGATAAATCTCTTTGCTTATGTTTCAAATGATCCGGTGAATTATATTGATCCAACTGGAGAACTTGGCTTTAGTTTAGCAAGAAGAGTTTGGAAAAAAATCGTTGCTAAGCATATATTGGGAACAAAGCCCGCAGGCACTCTATTCAATCAAGAAGCATCTACAGTAAAAAAATTGATTCGAAAAACTATAAAAGATGGAGAAATGACTGAATTGGGTGGCAAACATGGTACTCATTTTACATACAATTTTAAAAGGCCCATTGGAACGGAAGGAGAAACTACTGTTCTAGTGACTGTAAAAAAAGGTTCAATTCGGTCTGCATATCCTGTTGCTGGTACCATATTAGGAATTATAGGAGTTTTGGTTGATCCTTTTGATGCGATATCAGGAGAATTAAGTAACAGCGAAACTGGTGCAATAACATGGGACTGGAGACAAAATAGAACGTCACAATGCCCTTAGCACACGAAAACTGTTCCAGAGAAGATAGAAGGAGCCTAAAATGGGTGCCATTCTTTCAGTTATTGACGATGATTTTCAGAAAATAAAAAATTATGGATACATCGAAGATAAATTTTTAACAACTATAACAAAAATAGCTGACGACAATTCATGCATATGTTTAAGTTACATTTTAGGTTTTGAGAATACGGTTTTCAATTCAGCTCAGATGGAAGATATAATAGCTGAACTAAAAAAAATTTACCCGTTTTTTAATGATGATAAAACAATTAAAATTTTAGATAATATTAAAGCTGCTATCGACTTTGCTTTGAAAGACCCACCTCTCTATTTATTATTTGAAGGTGATTAGCACGTAGGTTGAGTTGAGGAACGAAACCTAATATTGACTTTATAGTTTAACAGACGGCGGTGAAAAATTTTGGGGACGGGGATGAAATTATGCGTTTCTTAAACGAGAGATGACAAAACGCATAATTTCATCCCCGTTATATATTAAAATCATTACGGAATACACCGCCACAAGTAGTATAAAAATAGAAGCCTTTTCGCGTAGAAAAAGAGAAAACTTCCTGATAGATAATGAGAAATAATTGGGTTTATAGGATTACAGGAGGTTACAGAAATGGACGACATTGCCCGCTTTGAAATGTTTTGTAAACTTCGCGCTGAAATTCGCGGCTCGGACAACCACCTGATCGTCGGAATCGATATTGCCAAAGATAAACATCACGCTTTTTTCGGTACAGCCAAAGGTCAGTCACTATGGCGGCGCCTGATTTTTACCAACGATCTGACAGGATTTAACCGGCTCATCGAACAGGCGAATACACTCATGACCCAGCATAACCTGACATCGGCCGTGTTCGGCATGGAACCAACCAGCAACTACCACAAGCCGCTGGTCTAGCTTTGGTAGCTTTGGGGTCCCACCAAATTAAACAATTGTAATTAAATGAAAAAGGTTGATTTTTATAGCCCTTATTATTGCTTAGCTGGCCTGTTTTGACCGCAAAAACACCATTTTAAGGTCCTGGCTGGAAAATCCACGGGAAAGTATTGTCCCAAGACATTTTTAACTCGTCCATCTTCTGCGGATAGCCATCCCCATTTCCGTAATTTTCTATGGTTTCCCGTAGATGATATTCATCCCTTCGTAATTGACATTTCTTTTTGCCTAAAGCGTTAATACCCAAAGCTGTCTGTAGTTTCTTGATAAATGGTTCGCCACCAACAGCAATACTTTCCACGAAATGTTTTTGACGCTCCGGTTTTTCTTTCAGCTGGCTGGATATCCATCCAGAGTGGGATGTGGCCAAGGCTTCATTTGAACCCACATTGAGAAACCTTTGCAACGCATTGTGATCGATCAATCGGTAACGGTCCTTAGGATGTTGGATTTCATGATATCCACTCCATTTCCATTCTGACGGGTGGTTCACCACTCCAGCGCGAACCATGTTCAAATCGACATATACCATGCACCGCCACAGATGTTCTCCAGACTCGATGGCGGTTGCATGATAACGGTCTTGCCAAAAGGCACCTTTTCGTTTTTTGCGTCGATTATATTCCTGCGCCGTCCTGCCGGCTATAAGCTGCATGGCTTTGGGAATGGCCTGGATATTTTCACTTGAAGAAAGAATGAGATGGGTATGATTGGATGTAACGATAAAATTGAGGATGGACAGCCGAAACTTCATTTTTGCTTCGAAAAGGAGTTCGATCCAACGATTGCGATCTTTTGCAAATTTTAAAAGGAAATCTCTCTTATGGCATCGGTGGGTGATATGCCAAATATATCCCGGTATAAAATGTCGATAAGCACGTGCCATCGCTCATATTCGCTTAGAATAGGTTTTTTACCCCCAAAAGTGGTCGCCTAAGGTACTTCCAGATATCATTTTTTCACCTTTTATCTTTTTATGTCAATTGGTTAATTTGGTGCGACCCAAGTACCCACAAATTCGATCTCGGCCTTTGCGCAGAGCTTTGGGGTCGCACCAAATTAAACAATTGTAATTAAATGAAAAAGGTTGATTTTTATAGCCCTTATTATTGCTTAGCTGGCCTGTTTTGACCGCAAAAACACCATTTTAAGGTCCTGGCTGGAAAATCCACGGGAAAGTATTGTCCCAAGACATTTTTAACTCGTCCATCTTCTGCGGATAGCCATCCCCATTTCCGTAATTTTCTATGGTTTCCCGTAGATGATATTCATCCCTTCGTAATTGACGTTTCTTTTTGCCTAAAGCGTTAATACCCAAAGCTGTCTGTAGTTTCTTGATAAATGGTTCGCCACCAACAGCAATACTTTCCACGAAATGTTTTTGACGCTCCGGTTTTTCTTTCAGCTGGCTGGATATCCATCCAGAGTGGGATGTGGCCAAGGCTTCATTTGAATCCACATTGAGAAACCTTTGTAATGCATTGTGATCGATTAATCGGTAACGGTCTTTAGGATGTTGGATTTCATGATATCCACTCCATTCCCATTCTGACGGGTGGTTCACCACTAAGCGCTGGCGAATAGTGTAACGCCAATGTTCGCAAAATAATAATGCTCGCATTTTGCATGCCCCTAAGATATCGATAGTTTACTTCTCTTACAAGATGACATCCAAATGCAAAAAACCGGCTCGGTTTTCTGTCATTTTTCATTTTTTGACTGATTCCGGTCAAAAGCCCCCGGAAGTATGCAATCTAAATGATGGGGATTTTGTTCAGATCCTCGGGTTAAAGCTTAAAATGAAGGGGGTTGGATCGGTATCGGCTAAAGTCGGATCAATGGTTGGAGGGAAGATCGGTGAGGACTGTCAGGGCTAAATTGATATCCACAAGGCTATACTTGAGCTCCTTGGCCTTATCCTGGCATTCTATGCAGATTTCTTCAAATTTTCGCATATCACCGTCGGTGGCGGCATATATCTGCTCAATGGCTTCCGAAGAAAAATTTTTATACTCGGCAATAAAGTCTTCAACGATGATAGGATAAATCGTCAGTACCTTTAAACGGCTGAGAATATCCGGATGTTCACTGGCCAGATACGTTCTGACCTTGGGCAAGCCTGCAAAAACCATCGGGATGTATGCATCAATAATTCTTTTAAAATACGGCCAGACCCGGCGATCCAGATCATTGGCCTCATCGATTACAATAAAAAAACCGGTCAGGCTGCAGATTTTTTTCAGATTCCGGGACGTGTGCCAATGGGTTGCCACACCTTCATAATTTAGCTCCTGAAGGATTGATGCCAGGATTTCATGTTTGTTGTCCAGTGATTCGAGCCAAACCGGTTTTAATTTTTTCGGCTGGATCAATTGTAAAAAGCGGGTCTTGCCGGCGCCGTAGGCGCCCTCAATCAACACGCTTTTGCCCCGGTACATGCGGGTATAGACGCTGCTCAGATACGATACCCGACGCTTGTCATTGATGAAGTGTTCTTTGCGCTTTTTTTTCATGGCCCACTCGCCTTGCCCGGTGCAAGCTGATTTCGCCGATACCGATAATAATCGATGGCAAATGCGTTGAAGCGCACAAAACCGGCTCTGTCTGGCTCGTCTAGCTTGGCCACAAGCCGATCATAGCGTTTCGTGTTGTTTTCAAAGACGGCCTTTGCGATATCAAACGTCAGTCCGTTTCGGTAGCAGGCAATCAGGCTTTTCATATCAACGCTCATTTGCCTGGCTTCAAGATATGCAGCAATCTGTTCAACCTCATTTTGTTTCAGCCTTTTTTCTGACTTTTCCACCACGGATTTGGGTTTTTCCGACCGCTGCTGGCACAATGCCTCGCCCAAAAAAACGCCGTCTTTTTGGGGCTCAAAAATATAGAGTTTGTTGTTGCAGCAAGACACCTGAACGGGCGTGCTTTTGTGCGAACTGAATTTCTCAGCCCCCACAACCACGGTATATTTCTGTTTGTCGTAGGTGATGGTTTTTTGCGTGGAGACAACGGCTTTTCGCTTATCAAATCCATAGCGGATAAAGCCCTGCACGTGATCCGGATCAAATGCCAGGGTATCCTGATCCGACAAATATGCCGCAAGCTTTTCCCTGGGTACCCATTTTACCGATTTACCGGCCTCGGTAAATCGGTGAAGGCTTTCATTGTGCTGCCGGCGATACAATTCAAGCATCCGGCTGTGTCTTAACTGATCGAGGCTGATGTCCAGAAAGGTAACGACAATGGGCTCTTTTTTATTGCCTTTAAAGGCCCATCCCGGTTCGGTTTTTAAGATTTTGTCGGCAAACTTTTTAATGATACGGATCTACAAAATGATGCAGACTGCGATGGCTCGACTCCAGATGCACCTTGTGCTTCGGTGACCTTGGGCCGGTAAAGTCCGGCTCCATATAAAATCCATCGGGCAGCGAGTATTTGATGTTCAGTTCGTGGATAGGCCGCTTCAGGTTCAAAAACCCTTTGGCGCGATCCGGACGCAGCCGGATGCGTTTTTTGGGAAACGGCCCGTACAGTAAAAACCGGGTAAACAGATCCAGCGCATTGAGGCTGGTTTCCGAAAAATACAGTTCCAATACGAACATATACCGCGATCCGGTATCATAAAATTCGATCACCTGCGGTTTACGCCACTTTCCGTTTTCATCTTTGATTTTGATGTACTGAAAGCTGCAGCCGTCAACCTGCACCAAATCAAAAATGTCCTCGGGGTTGAAAAACCCCTTGGCCGGCAGTTCATCAAAATCGGGCTTTTTCAAATACAGATGCAGGTTTTCCTGGCGAACCAGACGGTAAAGGGCGTGTATGGAGATCTTTTTCTCAAATTCTTCTTCCAGAAATTGATGAAAGATCGTGATCTTTCGCGCCTTTCGGGTAACGTAGATAAAATTGTCGTCATCGGCATCACAGGCGGCTTTGACCATTTGAATAAAGCGGTTTTTTACGTCACAAGACAGCGCACGCGGCCGTCCGCTGCATTTTCGGCCCTCCATGATGCCGCGGCCGGCAAGCAGCAGTGGCTTGGGGATGATACCTGTTTTTTTATACTGGTCCACATAATACTTTTTGGCGCGGCGCTTGGCCGAACCGGTCTTGTTCATAATCTTTTTATGCAGCAAGATCATGAATTGATCATCTAAAGAAAGCGTTGAGATGTCCTGCTCTATCGCCACAATATTTTCTCTTTCATCACATTGTTCCAATACAAAGCGGTTTTTTGTGACGTTTTTCTCCAGCCGTCATTTTGCGCAATGCGGATCTGACAGAGCATCGCACGCACGGCTTTTTGGTAATCGGTGCTGATGACCTCGCGAAAGGCCGTCTTTGGTTTTTTGCTCACCCAAGTGAGCCGATACGAACTTTTTGATATTCACCGCGGTGAGCGTTTGGCCGGTTTCTAAAAAATCGCGCCACACCCTTCTTTGGCTAAAGGCATCTATCCGGGTGAGGGGCCGGGCCTGTGATTCGTTTTTGGGCAACACCTCCCCAATTGGCGACAGGTTATCGATCACCGCAGCGGCCTCAATGAGCCGGTAGGCAGTAGAGCGGCCCATATCCCATCGACGCCTGAGATAACTTTCAAAGCTGTTAAAGGTCAGCTTGTGATAATGCCGGCCATCGCGGATCTCTCTGAGCGCTTTTCCAACGGCATAAAAAATCCTGTCGATATTGTTTAATCACCGATTCCAGCTGCGAAAGGCGCCTTTTGGACAGAGCCATTTTCTGTACCCGATTCCTATCCATTTGTGCGGGTATCGGTCAGATGAGGTTTCAAATACTCAACCGTTTCCACGAAGCTTTGGGCGGTGACCGCCATGACCAAATCAATGGGATTAAAATTAATTTTGCACTCGAAGCATCTAGCCAGGTTGGTTTTTGGGTTGGTCGCCGTGTGAAATCCGTGGCAAACCGGACAGCGAAACCGGAGGTAGTTTGTACCGGTTCGCGTTTCTAGTGCCAAGGTGTGGATCATCTGGTCAATATCGATCTCATTGCGCAGCCTTTTTTAAAAAACCATCCGTGTATGAACCCATAATCGCAGCCTCCTTTTGTGCTCGCCCGTTCAAGTTGGGGCGTTATGAAGGCACCGTATATCAAGTTCACACAGATGTTATTGCAAAGTCGGTGAAATCCGATTTGTTCAAAAACGCCACCGTCTTGAAAAACCACCAGCAGACAAAAAGGCAATGCTTCCTTTTGGGGGTTTTGTACTTTCTTTCAGGGATTTGTATCAGATCCAGATTTTCAAAAGACTGTGCAACGCTGCTTTTTGGAAGTGATTTTTTTATCCCATCGCAGGTAAGATCGGCTAATGTGCTGATCCAGCGATGGACGCTCGATGGTGCCAGGGCCTGGCCGCTGACCGGCCGTTCGGGGACACCATCATCGGTCATTACCGCATCTTCGTAGGTCTTGTGATCATCTTGCACATAGGCGCGGCTGAAGCTTTCAATGCTCTGGCGGGTGTAATGCTTGTTAGCAATGGCAAAATCCGGATAGCACGTGATGGTCTTTCCGCAATCCGGGCACCTGAAGCGCACCAATGTGCAAAGCACGGCTTCGACAAGCAACTCAACGATAATCAAAAACCGGCGTTCGCGGTATGCATGCAATTTGAAAAATCTGGACTCAACCTGACAGCGCGGGCATGGCGGAAGGCTGTGCGGTGTGATTTTATCCTTTTCTACTTTTTCCTGATATGCTCTAATATCATTGTATGTCGCTGTCGGCGGCATCGCTTATCCCTCCTGTTTATTAGTGTTTTGTGGTGATTCACTTCATAATACAGGGGGGATATTTTTTCAAAAGTGCGGGGTATGTCCATTTCATTCCCGGGCGGGATATCCGGATCGCACAGCAGCGGGGTAGCTTTGCCAGCGGGGTATAAATTTGTTACTGTATTTTGTAAAACCTTCCGTTACACTATTCGCCAGCGCTTAGTTCAAGCAGGTGATCCAGCTGGCCGGTCTGGATCTCAACGCCAGCCGCAGCGGAAAGAAGAGCCAGGAGAAGGTTCCGGTAATTTCCAAACGAGGTGATGCTGAACTTCGCTACGGCCTGTATCAGGCCGCCCTGATCGCCTCTTATCACAACGATGCCTTCCGCCGTATATACAACCGCATGCTGGAAGGTCGCCAGGGAGAGCGGGTAATCAAGACCAAGGCCCGCGTCAAGATCGCAGCCAAGATGCTGGAGATTGCCTGGACCATGCTGAAAAATAACGAATCGTTCAATCCAAACTATCTGCTGGCAGAGCCCGTTCATCCCCGTTGAAGCATCGATTTCGGGAGGGACAATCCTGGGCCTGCCAGCTCCGTATTAGAAGTAATACATCTCAAAAAAATGAGGATTAGATTGAGTAGCTCAGTATAAGCACCGCTTTAACATTTTCGGCGAGAGAGCCCGATTAAGGACGTTGAGGTGAAATAACCTCGGGAGGGACAATCAGAGGGCCTCTCTTTCGAACTTGAGAATCTGGATAAGGAATGATTGGCGGTTCCGCTGGTTCGGATCATGCCGGATAAACGTAACGATCAGATCATAAGTTCGCCGAAGGAAGAGAATACCTCGCCACCAATTTTGTCAGAATCAATAGGAGATGTGCGTATTTTGAACCAGTCCGTTTATAACCAACTGTTTTTAAGGTATTATTTTTTTATTGACATAAGGAATATAGAATGTCCCCAATTCATTTGCAGGGGTTGAAAACCCTTTTTCTTCTTGTAGGTGGGTTTCACGCCATGCCGGCATTTTGCATCGTCATTGTCCAGGACCATTGTATCGATGCCCAGTTCGATTACATCGGGATCCGTAATGCGCAAGCGCCAGATAAAAAGGGTCTGCAAAAGGCGCCGAAACAAAAACACGCGCGTCCAGGCAAATGCTTTGAAAAAACGTTTAACCTGATAAGAGGAAGCCATGTTCTCTTTTGGCGTCTCTATACTACCGGCATAGCCTTCATCGCGAGAAATCTGGTCGAAGTAGGTCAGGCGTCGGCTGCTGCCATCGACAAAAAAGCACAGCACTTGTTTGAAAAGTTCAGTAATTGTGAGACCTTTTCGGCTTTTTCGGATGGAGCCGAACCACCGATCCAGCCAGCTGAAAATTTGGATGCTGTGCATATATGTCACGAACAGGCCCAGCCCCGCCCTTCCTGTCAATCGGTCGGAGGTGGCTTCAATACGTCGGATTTTGGTTTCATTTTGTCGGTAGTTTTTGCTATGCTTGTTCATAGAGTCCTTTACCTGTTGGGTGTGTTAAATCTTGTTGTAAACTTGGTGGTTTTTAACAATTATTATAACACTTTATCCAACAATTGAGGACTCTTTTCTTTTAAAAATCGCCTACTTTAGGTATCAGTCTTATATCGGGGTAGGGAATAGCCTCACTGCTCCCCTCCTTCCATCACCACCCGTCATACGGATCGGATACTGTTTTCTTGCTAACCCGAGCCGTGATAGATACGATCCGGTAAAATTCCATAAATTTTGAATATGAACGGTGGTGGGAAAATGATTTTTTTCTTTAATCGCTGTTTTTTCGTTTATTTTAGGACGCGATTATGTAACGCGCCACATGGTTTGAACCCAGTTAACGGATGGTTTGAAACCGCGTAAATGGCACTTAAATTGTGTCCCCCAAGATGATCTGCTGAAATCTGATTCAGAATCGATCGAATCGTTGTTACTAAATCCTGGGGAGCTCGAAATCCAAGAAAATTAAATCTGTCGAACTGGGGTCCTGTTGTAGAAAGTGGTTAAGCGCGATCGTTTTCGGGTATCATTGGTTTTTCATATGCTTCAATCTGCCATTTATCGTCATAACGCATTTGATCGGAAATTTTTGGGATTACAGTGTCAGCAATCTTCGAAACTTGAACGAGACACCTATGCAGGTGAGCTCGAAGCATCTCCAGCGCAGCAAAGTACTGTTCGCGAATTAGAGGTGGACGTCTAAAATCACGCGGTAAATCAATTGGCGTGGAGTTTAGCGTCGCTGACTGATTCAATCTTTGTTCAAAGGTCATAAATTGGCGAATTGCCTCCACCTGCAACTCAATAAGCAAATATAATGGACTATCTGGAATGACCGAAAGCTCAACCTGTTTATCAACCAGGATTCGACGGATTTCCTGCAACGAGGAAAGTGCATGGTTAATACAATTGTCACAGCACTCAAAAGCATTTAACACGCGTCTATCTGCCAGTCGGATAACGATTTCTCTTGCAACTCGCCTTTCGAGATCCTCTGGATTCACGGAAAATGAAAAAAATGGGAGATTTATTGAAACCGAACCTATGCGTGTATTTAGTTTTCGACGCGCATCTTTTAGTTGTGTTTTTAAATCAAATTTGAAAGGCGGTTTTGATTCTCGCATATTTTTTTCTTAACACTTATTAGCCTTCACCGGTGCAATGAAGCGCAGTGAAATTGACATCCGATTTTAATGCATGGTTAGTGCTCACTCGAGTCCATAATACTTTGCAATGGCTTTCGTTAATAGCGTTCCAGCAGAGCTATTGGCTATTTTCCAAGCTGAAG
The DNA here is from genome assembly GCF_048565275.1 of Desulfosarcina variabilis str. Montpellier. Lineage (NCBI taxonomy): Bacteria > Pseudomonadati > Thermodesulfobacteriota > Desulfobacteria > Desulfobacterales > Desulfosarcinaceae > Desulfosarcina > Desulfosarcina variabilis. The sequence goes on from NZ_CP159846.1 coordinate 7,640,595, forward strand.
TTCCAGCTTTCTTTAACATTGTTGATATCCACCCCGAGACACTTTTCCCAATTCTTGCCTGATTTTCAGAAACTTTATCCTTGGAAATTGCCTTTTCTAATAAATTTATGTCATCTTCCGAAACGTCGTTATCTTTCAAAAATGCTTTAAGGCTTGAAAAATCACCTTTTCCAATTGCTATTTGAACACTCTGAGAAAAATTGGAACTCCCTGTAGCGATATTGTGTACATTGCCAAGGATATATGTATTGAATACTTTGGTTACCTTATTTTCGGGGATAGGTTTGGTATTCGGCGGCGCTTCCCCAGCATTTGGAGCTTCCTTTTCTATTTCAAGTGAAAAACTTAGAATACGATTTCTTACTGAGTCTAAAATCGCTACGACATCTCCTTTTGAAACCCTGAGCCAAGCACCATATAGACTATATCCATGATAAATTTTATCAGCAACTGATGCTACTAAATCCCCAGGCCAGTCACAATGAATCTCATCACCCTCTCCTTGAGCTAATTGCTCTAATGAACTAATGGGTTGTACTAATAATACTCTTCTTGCCCAATCTCTTGCCTTTTCCGGAAGGCAAGAAACAGGTATTGTAATGTTTCTCATTTCCGCGCCAAAAGGGCCTCCCAAATTACCAATAGCGGAACATTCGATCATTCTATATTTTGGCAAAGTATCATGTGAAGGATAGCCGTTTAATTCGTTTTCTACCCACTGATCTAATTCGGCATGATGGAGTCGCGCTGCTAAAATTTTACATTTACGCAACAAATCAGAAAGGCTATTCTTAGAGTCAATTGCCGAATTTTGTATATCTCTCAAAAGCGTCATTTTATTATCCAATAAAAACTTGCATTAATCAGTTTTTTTGAAGATCTATACATCATCACCTTTTGAACCACAGATGTATCAAGATTACCTTGCATCGCAAACCCTGTCAAATTTTGTGATAAACTGGTCTATGTAACCTCGTTTAAAAATGACTTCGAGTAAACATTACAGGATATTCTGATAAAACTTAGCCCATTATATTGTTTGATTACATCCCAATATCTGCAAGTGGGCTGTTCTCTGCGCCTCCTTCATCTGCCGGTCACCAGTTTAGTTGGTATAACTCGCCAGATGGTTTGAAAAAAATGTAAAACATATTTAAACGGTAGGTGAAAACATAAAATGTTAATGCAATACCCGCCAGGTTATCATTGCGACATTTTAGAAAATAACCTCCTTTAAAAGTTTGTGATTATCAACTCCCTTCCTTTAGTCTGTTTTCCCCTGGCCACGGTGTAATTCAAGGAGACCGGTTTGATTTCGAATGATCCGAAAACATCCCGAATATCCGGATGATCGTTAATGCTCAAAATAAACTGGCTTTTAATCCCTATAAGGATGGAGGCCATGCTCTGAAAATCGGCCAACTCCATGTTATGCTGATAGAAAGGACACTTGTAATATGGCGGGTCACAATAAAACAGCGTGCCAGACTTATCGTACCGTCTTAAAAAATCCTCCCAACTCAGATGTTCGATACTGACGCCGATAAGACGCAGGTGAACCGCAGAAAGTTCCTCTTCCATGCGTAACAGATTGATCCGTGGCTTATGCAACGGACCGGCACCGAATGTTCGCCCCCGTACCCGCCCCCCAAAACAGAGCCGCTGCAGGTAATAGTAGCGGGCGGCCCGCTGGATATCGGTGAGCCCGCCGGCTTCCTGCTGGCGCTTCCAGTCCTCAAACCACTCCCGTGATGATAGCAACCATTTGAACTGTTTTAAAAATTCCTCAAGGTGATTCTGCAGAACCCGATAAAAAGTAACGAGATCGCTGTCGAGATCGTTGATGACTTCGTATTTCGAGATAGGCTTTTTGAAGAACACCCAGGCCGCCCCGGCGAACACTTCGCAGTAGGCTTTATGCTCGGGCATCATGTCGATAATGGTGTTGGCAAGTTTAGACTTTCCGCCAATGTAGGCTAATGGGCTGTTCACGGCGTCTCCTTTTCGCATTGGCCCCATACCTGGGCCGTCTGTTTTCAGATGTCTGGTTGTCCGCTATCAGCCATTCGCCCCGGGGATGTTGGAGCATCCACCGGGGCGGCCCTTTTTTATATCAATTCCGTTGTTTGGATGTAATCAGCATGGTTAACCCCGGTTGATGCCGTACCCGACCAATGACAAGTAGAAATAGAGATTGGGGAATTCTGTATCCCCGGCCAATTCACCATAATTTAGGAGGAATCGTCTCGAATTCACCGGTATTTTCCGTGTCAGTTGGAAATGTTGTTCACAATCGCCGTTACCATTAGTATATCCTGCGATATCAAACAGCCCTGCGACCTGAGTGGCCTGGGATGGCGTCCCTCCATATTCAACGATAAAGCCATACGATCTGAAATAGGCGTACGCGGTTTGCGAATATGCTCCGACGTGTCCAGTCACAAAAACTTCAATCCAATCTATGTCCTCTGGGACACTGTTAAGCGCGGTCCAAATATTGTCCGCGCCCGACCCGGTCGGACCAATCGAAACAAACAGTTGGCCCGTTGTCGGCACAACCGATAGATGGTTAGGTACCTGCAAATAGCTATCAGCTATATTCGGGTGGCCGTTCGAATTATTGACGAATACGGATTTCGTCAACTGCCGCACTGCCTGCAATATCTGCGTGTCGTCGGCATCATCCAGCGTCAACCCGGCGCTTTCAACAAGATTCACGCCCTCACGCTGGATCGTGTTGAACCATTTGGCCCACAGTTCCGTGGCCAGAATCCCGGATGCCTCGTCTCCATCGGTAAACTCGTTGTCTTCAGTGGCGTTGGGCGAATCGATCTTGTGCATCAGGTTCCTCCATAGGCGAATAAAACGGTTAAATGGGCCGGGTTGACGGACAGGATGGCGCACTCCAGGATCTCATTGCCCCAGGTGCGGATCTTGTCGCCCGCACGTGCCTGGCCGGCCCTGGCCCAGCGCACGGAGGTTTCCGGGGCGTTGACGCGCCAGACCGTCGGATCCCCGTCAACGTTCTCGTCGATGGTGATCGTATACCCGAGCGATTCGGCCAGGCGGATGAAGAATCCCGGCGACTGGCCGCCCACTGACCGCACCCGCGCCAGTAACGCGGCCCGGCGATCGCCCAGGGTGTCGAGCGGGCCGGTGCAGGGATCGGGCAGCCCCCACACGGTTTCCCATTCGGTGAGCAGTTCCACGGTCTTTGATGGGTCCATTTCGTCCAGCAGGTCCTCGATGCGCTCGTGGATCCGGGCCGGCTCGGCGGATAGCCCCGTCATAAAAAGGTGCATGTCGGATCCCGTGTCACGGGTCCAGGCCCATCCGGGCGGCAAGAGGGCCTTCAGTTGAGAGGCATATCTATCGATCAGGGCCATGTGATCGTCCCCATTACCGGTATGGCAACGCTGGAACAGACAACATCGTTCGCCGGCACCGAAACAATGTGGCTGGTTTCGCCATTGGCCAGACTGATCGCCTCATGGATGCGCGACAGGCAAATGGTCCCCCCGGGGTCGCCGTCATTGCGCAACAAGGCGGTCAGTTCGGCTTCGATAGCGGCCCTTACCGCTGCCGTGTTGGGCGTGGGCGTGATCGTAAAATCAATCGCCTCCTCATCCGGGGCGTCAACCACCATGGTCACGTTGACGGCCCGGCCCACCAGTTGGCCGGTGTTGGCGTCCGTGTGCTCCTCGATGTAGTCGCCGACCTCGGTGATCTTGTTCGCATCAGGAATAATCGGATTGCTATCATCGCAGACGAACAGCAGGGTCACCGATCCATCGGCCGGCGTGTTCTCATACACCCAGGCCCGGGTCACGCCGGCGCATTCCAGCGCCCACTGCTTGTACACGGCGGCATTGGCGCCGGTAAAATACGTCGCCGTGCGCTGCATAACTCTCTGACGGTAGGCATCGACGGTTTCAACGTCCCGCCCGCCCGAGATCCCGCCGCTGTCGATGGTGGCCGAGGCGTTGACGCCATCGATGGGTGACACCAGATCCAATGTCTCACCCGCATCGGTGTTTGTGCCATCCCCGATCTCCTCGGCGCGCAGAGAAACCGTCGCCGAGCCACCGGAGATTTCCGTCTCGGCCAGGGTGGTGAAGGTAACGCCGTCCGACCGCTGCCAGAGCGTATCGCTGGGGATCACGGATCCGTTGGTGCCCGTGGCCGTAACCGTTCCTGTGGCATAGGCACCCTCGGTGCGCGTCACACCGAAGATGGCGCCGTAGCGCAGCAGGATGTCTTCGTCCTGGGTGTCGGGCAGGATCTGGAGCGATGCCCAGTTGACATACCCGTACAGGCCGTGGGCCAGCCCGGCCAGCACGCGGCCGAATACCCGCGCCACCATGCGCCGCAGCAGGTTGTTGGTCGTTGTGAAACGGCTGGTGATGTCCGTTACCGTGCGCGATATCAACGTCTTCAAGTCAGGCCGGTCAAACGCCACAGCTAAATCCTCCCCAGGTGGTTGTCCATAATCACGGATCCCGATTGATCGGTGAGCGCCGAGCCCGATTCATCGTCAATGGACAGATCGGACGGGTAAAAGCGGACCACCGTACCGGTGCCGGACACGGCGGCCGTGTAATCGTATTCCTGGCCACTCCGGTCCCGAAGCCGCAGGCTCAACAACAGCACGCCGGTGTATGGATAAGATGCGGTCACCGCCAGATAGGTGATCTCGCCGTCATCCAGCATCCACTGCAAGCCCTCGCGGGCATAAGTCTCCGCCAAACGAAGGTTGGCCTTGGTCTGCTTGGCGCGAGACAGCAGCCACAGGCGTGAACCGATCAGGTCGCCCTCCACGTCCGGATAAACATCCCCCCACCATCCGCGCCGGTCGTTGGTGCCATCCGGCAGTACGTCGGCGTCATTGGCACGCCGGTCGGAAAACAGGCTGATGATCACGGCCGTGCGCAGGCCCTCGTCGGTGACCGTGCCGGCGAAGTCCAGGTCGAAAATTCCATCCTTATATATGAGAGCCAGGTCCGGCATGCTTTGTCCTTACATGGTCTGGTTCGGTGTGCTTGTGACGCTTTCGGTTTCGTTGTGGTCATGGCCGTTGTAGATCGCCCGGTCGGCGGCCATGCTGCGTGTGGCATCGGAGATATTGCCGGGCGTGGTGATGTCGCCACTGCCGCTGGCGCCGGTCATGGTCAAGCCGCCGCCAAAAGACCCGTTTCCGGTAACGGACAGGTTGCCGCCAACGGACATATTCTGGGTGCACTGCACCAGCGGCGTGTCCAGCGTGACCTGGGTGGAGGCGGTAACGGTAACCTCCGGGCAAGTAATGACCGCATCCGCGCCCACATCGGCCACCAGATGGTCGGTGCCATAGACATGGATCGTGTTGTCGCGCATCAAATGGACAACCTGTCCCTGGTCGTCGTAAATGGCTACCTCCCCCTGGGATAGGCCCACCAGCCGATATCGGCGGTCATCCACACGGACCGTGGCCCCATGATCCGTGTTCCCACCAAGAGCCAGCACCAGAGCCTCGGCACCAGGGTGCGGATGACTCGTCATCCCATAATCCTGCCAGCGCTCCACCTTGTCGCGGACCTCACCTGCAAAGATCGCCAGCTGCAGTTCCTGCATTCTCGGATCGTCATACACCAGCCGCACCACAGCTCGCCGGGCCATCAGGCGCACGCGCCGGGCGATCGGGGCCAGCAGGCGATTGATTGCACGGGCTACCATGGTGACCCTCCGTCGCCCTCCGGCACCGGCAGCAGTTCGAAAGCCTCCGGCCGGCACAGCTCGATGTCCGCATGGGTGCCGCTGCTGTCCAGCCGGTAGGCGACCGCCACGATCAGCATGTCCCGGTCCAGGTACAGGTAAGGGCACTCCACGCGCACCAGAGTGTTGGGCAGCCACAGGCCATCGGCATGATGCCAGCCCTGCACGGTGATCAGCGGACGGGCGCTGCGTCCCATGCGCACCGCCGCCTCCCATAGCGCACGATCCTTCAAACCTGCTTTATCCGAGATATCCTCAGCCACGATGATCAGCGGGCGGTACCGGCTGACGTTGTTATCGCTGGCTTCGCCTTTAGGCCCGGCGTTCTGGTCCGCCGTGCTGGTGTCGAACCCGATATTCTGCCCTTTGCACACATACTGGCTGTAACGGTCGCGCATGCTGAAGGTGGCGCGAGCAGCCTTGATGTTCTGCCCCTGAACCAGAGAAGTGGCCACGCGGTCGGTACCGGCGCGGGTGATGATCAGCCCGCCTTGGGCATTGGACACCACCAGCACGCCGCGCATGCGAGCGGCCCGCTCGATGGCCTCCCAGGCCGTCTCGCCTTCCTGGATGGCGGCGGTTTTGAACTTGGTGCCCACGCTGGTTTCGGTGCGCACGGATATGCCAAATGGACGGGCGATGTCCGTGGCCACTTGCAGCAGGGTGCGGCCGCGCCACTGCCCGCTGGCCGCGATCGCACTGCAGTCGACCAGGTCGCCGGTCTTGTCCCGGCCGACAATGGTCACCCCGTGGCGGGCGTTATCGAAAAACGGCAAAACTTCGTCGACATATCCGGTAATGACCGTCACGCCGTCCACGGAAAGCGTGCACGCACTGCCGTGCATGATCGGCCAGGCATCATCCTGCCCAACCCACCGGTCGGTGACGGTGACTTCGAAGGTCCCGGCCACCTGCTCGATGCCTCGGCGGATTTTTATTTCCTCCCACCCGGCGTAATCCTGGCCGTCAACGCTCAGCACTACATCAGTCATCGATCAACACCTCCAGGGACTCCCCGCCGGGGACAAATCCCGGATGGGCGATGTTGTTGCGGGTGACGATGGCGTCGGCCTCGGTGGCGTCACCATAGATGGTCTGGGCAATCACCAGGGCCGGCAGTGTAGCGGCCGGGGTGTAGGTGTCGACCCTGGCCAGATCCGCGCCGCGTGCGGTAAAATCGGTGACCATTGCCGCACGCAGGTCGCAAATGGCGACAAAGCAGGCATCGTCACCGGCCAGTTCCGCCTCTGCATCAAGCCGGTCCGCCAGTGTGTCCCGGTCGGTCTCCGCATCATCGACGCTCTCGTATTCGATGCCGGCCGTGGTGCGGACCGCCTCGACCACGGCCGCACGCCGGACCAGGGCGTTGATGGCGATCTCGTTGCGCGCCTGCCGCGTCAACCCCACGGATTCCACACCGGCTATGCTGACCGTTTCCGTCACGGCCCTCTCGTCGCTGAACAGGTCGGCCAGCTGGCCGTAGGCGTCCAGGGCACGCTCGATGCGGTCCGGCAGGCCGGCGATGTCCGCCACGATACCGTAAATGTCCGCCGCCAGATCCGCCGGTGCGCGAATCAGCGACTCCGCCGATTGAGCAAGCGATTGAAGATCGTCCACAAAATCCGTAACCATCTCCGGCACGCTGGGAATCAATCGCCGAACGGCATCGATTTTATCGGCGACTCTTGAAACCAGTGATTGGGCGTTGTCCATGACGTACCCTGGAGAGGACGCATCGAAATTTTGAGAGAACTCACGTTTGGTGTAATACGCGGTCACTTGGGCGTCATCATCCACAGCCTGGGTGGTGTCGGCCGTGGCTTTCGGAAAAACCTTGTCTCCGGATTCGGCAAAGGTCACGGAAAACCGCGCCATGCCGCCCTCGCGGGTGCTTTCTCGCGGGCCGCGCACCTCGGTGGCCGTAACGGTCAACTCTCCCAGGTAGGGGTGGATCAGCTTGCCAGGTCCGGGCTCCTCGAACGCGGCGATCAGCGCATCCCTGGCGGACATATAGTCGGCGCCGATGACATAGATGGTCATCGAGAAACGCCGGGCCTTGCGGCCCAGGTCCTCGGCATAGGGCTTATCGCGCAGGGGAAACTCGTGCAGGGCCGTGCGCCGTCCGATCTCGCCGTCGGTCGATTCGGTGACGAACGGCACCTCGCGAAACGATCCGGCAAGCAGAGAATCTTTCCAGCTCATCAGTGGGCCACCATCATCCTTCCGCTGTCAAAGTCCATGTCGAGGTTTTCTCCTTGAAGTTTATCGACGGTGACGAACCCGCGCGGGTCAATGCTGATTTTGAGCTCACCGCGCATCTGTGCGTCCTTGAGTCTGGTCTTGGCCTGACGGTACTCGTACATGTGCGTCGATCCCAATTTTGCCCATTTGTTCATCGTGTTGGCCAGGGTTTCCAGGTCATAGTCGGACAGGCGCTTGTCGACCTGGGATCTGGCGAAATCCTTGGCCATGTCAAACGCCACCACGGTGGCGCCGATTTGCGTCATGGCGCCTAAAACTTTTGCACCCGTCCCCAGGCCGCCTGGTCTTGATGTCTTCGAGGGGGATGCTTTCCCGGGCTTGCTGCCAGGTGCGTCCGGGTTCCATATGGATGCCGGGCCATTGACCACATATACCGGCACGGCGTCACCGAACCGTCCTGCCCCCAGCTCACCGGCGCTCGACATGGCGCCCTTCTTGCCTCGGGAGAGAAGTTTTTTGCCCAGCTTGAAAACACCCAGTTTTTGCGCTGCCACCAGCCCCCCACCGATCATGCCGATATTCTTGCCCAGCTCCAGCCAGCGCTCCACCGTGCCAGGCTTCAGGCCGTCCAGGTACTCGGTCAGCTTTTTGATCGGTTCGGTTAGCTGGTCGTCAGAGAATTTATGCCAGACCGTATAAAGGCCACGAAGCGCGGCATTGAACGTTTTGGCAGCCCGGATCGAATCCCTGGTGATCGTGGTGCCGTCGGCCTGCACGCCATAGAACCGGTCCAAACTCTCCACGCCGCCGATGCGCAGGAACTCCGATATAGCCGCGTTGAAGGCCCGCACCGCCTCGCTGTCGCCGAGCACCTGCTGGATGATCGACCGGTCGCCCTTTGTGCGCTCGACCAGCTCTTTCATCAGCTCGTTGATCGGCCGGAGCACCTTGCGCCCTTCCTTCAGCGCCTCCGGATCGAACACCTTGATGCCGCCGCTCTGGAACAGTTCGATCTTCTTTTTATCGCCCAGCACCCGCATCAAAGCCTCGAATGATGTCGCGGCCTGCTCGGACGACCCGGTGCCCTGGCGGATTACCTGCAGTACGGCGCCCATTTCGCGGATCGCCGTCACGCCGCCGCGTCCCATGGCCGTGTAGGCGGTCACCACACGCGGACCCAGCGCGGCCAGGTTCTGAAGGGTGAATGCGCCCTGTTTGCCCTGCACGGTGAGAATATCCAGGGCTTCGAAGGCCTCCCTGGCGCCCATCTCCATTTTCTGAAATTCGGCCAGAATACCGCCAATGGAGAGACCTTCCGCGCCTGTTGCCGATATGGCCAGGCCGATGTTGCGGATGTTCTCCTCGGCGAATTTCAGGTCGCCGGTTTTCTCGATGATCTCCTCGACTGCGGACAGGATCTGGCCCGGATCGACACGGATGTCCGGGGCCTTGGCTACCTCGAAAATCCGATTTTTCAGGCCGTCGATTTTTTCCTCGCCCACATCGGCCTGGATCCCCAGCCGGGTCAGCCGTTCTTCCAGATTCCCCACCTGGCGGATGGCGCCGATACCAGCTGCCCCGGTGATCAATGCGGTGTAGCGATTCCCCAGGCGGGCCAGCCCACGGCCGGCCACGGCCACGCCCCGGCCCAGCAGACGCATGCTGGCCGATCCCCGGCGCCCCAAGCGGTCCAAGCCGTTGGTGAACTGCCGGGCGCGGGACTGCAGGTTGCCCGAAAGATTGAGGAGAATGGATGTTCTTAAATCGCCCATTTAATCGCGCTTTAAAAAGAATTGAAGGGTAGTTAAAAAACGCCTCAATGACAGACCAATAAGCTCCGACCGGGTGAACCCGGTGCGGGCGGCCAGAATCAGCAGGCCGGGTGCCACCGTGTTATCCACCGCCTGCCTAATCTCGCCCCCGGTCGGTGATCTCCGCCATGGTCACCGCGTCCATGGCCTGCGCCGTTTCCTGGAGCAGGGACAGGTCCGTGGCACTGAGCTTTTTCAGCTCGGCCATGGAAAGCGGTCCCTTGTAGTCGCCCACGCTAACGATCTGGCGGCGCAGGGTGTTGAGGCCCACCTGTGTCGGGCTAGCTATCAGCTGGTACCCGTCAGGCGTCTTGACGATCTTCTCGCTCTCGTCGGTGGCATCGATCAGGTCGGCGGCCGTGGCTTCCCGTATCGTGGCCGTTGTGTGCGTTTTCTCGCCAATGGTCAGGCCCCTGGTCAGATCAACATTCATCGTAGCCATCAGAGCATCTCCTCAGCGGGCGGGCCTTCGAACTCAAGCGGTATGCGACCACCTTCGCTGGCGGTCATTTTCGGGGTATTGGTCAACCATGCGCCCTGGACAACGTACTGCTGGCCGGTGTCGCACTCGAACGATAGCGTGACATCATCCCAATCGCGCATCTTTGCCAGGCTTGTTTCTTTTCCGACAGGGATCTCGCATTCCGCCCGGCTTTGCTTGGGCGTCTCATAATTGCCTTCCACCTTGTTGGCGCCCACAACGGTGGTCCGTTCACTCCCGCCGATGTCCAGGCTTGCCCCGGGCAGGGACTGCAGCTGGGCCCCGTCCACCTTAATGACAAACTTGCCTAATAACTTGGCCATTTCGACCTCCTATATGCGTCGCATGGGGCGACTTGCCCCTACAGAATAAACTGCACCTTGGCCGCGAAAATTCTCAGCTGGTTGACGATGTCGGGCGGGATCATCAGGTCGGCGCGGTTGCGGTCGCTATCGTTGCGCTCGACAATCAGATCCTGCTTGTACTGATCGAGATTTTCCACCAGGCCGTCTCTTTCCCATTCCAGGGCCAGGGCGATAAGCTCGGCACGCAGCGTGGACGGGGTGACGATGGCCTGGCCCGGTCCGAAGTTGGTGCCATCGTCGGCCAGCTTATGACGCGGGTATTTATTGGTAATGCGCGCACGCACGCTGTACCGCAGATAGCTGAGCGTGGCCTGGGTGGTGATGTCCAGATAGCTGGGATCGTCCACACCAAAGGCGTTGGTCTGGTACATGCTCACCTCACGCTCGATGCGCACCTGACCGCCGCTGTCCACCATGGTGGTGGCGATACCGTCGTAGAGCAGCAGATTGCGTTCTTCCATGGTCCAGCGGTCGGCCTCCATTGGCGGCAGGATGCCGTTCATCACCAGGGTCTGCAGCGGCCGGGCCGGGTCCGTGGAAAGCGCGGCCGCCGCCTGGCCGGCATAGGCCGAGGCCCACAGATAAGCCGGCATGGGGCTGTCGCCGGTGCCCATGCAGGTCACGTGCGGCGAGTTGCGGCCATTGCCGTAGGTCCCCGTGACGCTGTGCGTGCCGCGATAGGCGCAATATGCAATGCCGTCTATCTGGCGCGTGCCGCCGAACCGGTCGGACAGCTCGGTTTCCAAGAGGGTCATGTTGGCCGCGTCCGTGTATGGCATGACAATGGCCTGGTACCACTCATCCCCCATGGCCGCGATGGCGTTGGTGATGTCCGGGTTGCCGGCGCCCGATGCCATCTGCACCACGGCTGCCGTCAGGCCGCTGGGCAGGGTCTCGCCCTGGTAGTAATTGATGCGGATGTCGATGTCGTTGCACCATTCGCCCATGTTGCGGGATGTAAGTGTAACCACGCCCTCGGCCGCCGCAGCCGTTACCGGCAGGCTGGTATCGGCGTTGATCGCAGCTGCCAGGGCCGTGGCAATCACCGCCGGCGTGTCTCCGGCAGCAATGGATATGCGCACCCGCGTACCGGCGATGTAGCAGTAGATGATCCCGCTGGTGGTGGGCAACCCGCTGAAGGTGATGGTCCCCGTGGCGGCCACGCCGGCATCATCGTCCTCAAGCGGGATGGCCCAGCTTTCGGTGTACCGGTTATTGCCCTTGAGCACGGCGAACATGCCCGCCAGCTGGGATCCCCGGCCGAACAGGGCTTCGGCCTGGTCATAACTGGTGATGCGCACCGGCGTTTCCACGGCTGCCGATCCGCCGGACAGCATCTGCCCCAGTACCAGGATTTTGTAGGGTATGTCGGGCGTGCCCAGCAGCGCCCGCGTGTTGTCGAACTCAATGTATGCCAGAGGCACGCGCAGCGTGGACGGTATGGTGTTGAAGGATACGCTCATTTACTGGTCTCCTTTTTCTTGGCGGTTTTCAGGTTCACCCGCTCCAGCGAGCCCTCACGGATCCGGCGCAGATAGTACTGTCTGGCCGGAACATCGATGGCGGTCTCGGGCAGGAATTCTCCTGGCTTTTCGATCCGTCTGATCCGCATGCCCTTGGCCGGTTTGACGCGAATGGTGTTCATGTAATCCTCCGTGCGTTACGATGGTTTCGATAAAGCAGCCGGCATCATCCGCAGTGCCGGAGATGCTTATTCCGGCGTCCCCTGAATCCGCAGAATCGTCGGGGACGTTACCGAAAAAGGGTATGAGATTTCTCCATTGTCAAAGGTGATGCCGGCTTCGCCGGATCTGGACGACTCCGTCCCGTTGACCGAAATCACGGCCGCAATGCAGAACCAGTACGTGCCGTCGTCGAGGCCTGGGATCTCCGCCAGGCGTTCATCCGCCGCAGGCGTTGCAACCGGATCATCGGGATACTCACCGCCATCGGTTCGCATATAAATTGAAAACCCGCTGATGTTGCTCTCCTCGTCAAAGGAAAAATCCCACTCCAACTGCACCCTGTTGGCCGCCATGGCCGGCACGGCGCTCAACAACAGAACCGCCAATAAAAAGATGAAATTCCCTTTCATGAATTTCCTCCGATATGCGTGATTTTTGGGATCGACACCGACGTGTTGGTGTAGCTCACTTCGTTCGAATCCACGCTTTCCAGGTTTCCATCGTAGGCACGCACAACGTAATAATGCGTTTGTCCGAACAGGGGACCGCCCAGCACAACATTGTTTTCGGCGCCCTGCCAGGCCGGCTGGGTGTAGTCGTAGGCATCGCCTTCAAGCCGGATGAAAACCCGGTATCCCTCCGGCGCCGGATTGTTGGGATCCCAACAAAGCATTACAGATGCGCCGTGTGCCATGATCGATAACAGGGCCAGCAAGGCCGTGATAAAAAGCGTTTTAATCTTCATCACCAAGAATGCATTATTGGGTTGTTCCAACAAAACCTACTAATGATTGAATCCACAGTGTTCCATCGGTTGACAATGTTACACTTGAAGATTCAGTTGCACTGTTGATTTTATAAGCAACGGGTCTTCCAAAAGTGGACTCACCGTCATAAAGCCAGGTCCAATCCTCAGTCACATAGCATGCGCCACCATAGTCATTATGCCCACCGATAAGCAGGATCTCATTTGCGGCGCTTGTGGTGTACGAAATCTCATTTTCTGAAGACAGTGTGCCGGTAACATCTATGGGGTTAGATGTATCTACGCCAGACAGCTCAAACACTTCGATGCTTCTATATCTGCCACTATTAGCCATTGTGACAGTATTTTCATTGGACGTTGACGCAACTGCATAATACCAGACACCATGGACTTGATTAGTAACAGATGTCCCTGAAATTGCGGTATAAGTATTGCCCTCTGTATCACTAATGCCTGTAACAGATCCGCTATAACAGGCTGCAAAAACTGCTACCACATTACCGGCAGTGAAAGTCATCGCAGGTGCGTCCAAAGATCCTTCAGCCGACGAAAAATCTGTTGTCCTGTTGTATTGCACGATCGATAGACTTGATGATGCACCTTGAGTAGAATTGTTGCTCACGCTTGCCCCGGTAAATGTAGCCAGGTCGTTACCATCGGCATCCTCGATGCCATCGCCGGGTTGGGTGTAATCCAGCCCGCTGGATACGGTATCACCACTTTGAACCGTGACATCTCCGGTGTAGACCAGCGTGCTTGTGCCGTCTCCGGAAGAATAAGTGAGCGTAATGGCGCCGGCATTGGTCATGGTGACCGAGAAGCCTCCGCTGCCGCCGCTTCCGATGGTAACCGCCTCGGAAAATACCAACGTCCACGTTGTGCCGTCAGACCCTATGGCAGCCGAAGACAGGTTGGGTGTGGCCGACCCATTGACGGTCACCGTCCACCCTTTGCCTTCCAAATTTGCCTGGGAAGTCAAACCCGCAGTTGAAGGAGAAGAAGAGGTTCCGCCGGACAGATCCACTTCGCCATTGCTGGCGCCATTGGCATCCAGCGTTGCCAGAATGTAATCGATGTTGGTCTGGGTAAGCGCGCACCCGCTGGCATCCAGTTCGGTCAATCCAGGGCAATTGTCGATGGTGATCGTTGTGCAATTCGGGTTATCATAGGCGTCGACATAGTGGGTGCCGCTGGGAAACGCGCCGGACAGATCGATGGTTGAAAAATCATTGTCGTAGAGCCATGCGGATGTAATCGAGGTCGATGTGATACTCAGGTCGCCCGTCAATCCATTGCCGGATATCCACATATCCTCCAAAACGGGGAACTGCTCCATGTCCGGCCATGTGGACGGATCAAGCGTGCCGTCGTTTTCACGAACACACATATGCCATAGATGCTGTCCAGTCGTTCCCCATCTGATTTCCGTCAGATCGCAGTAGGATCCGCGCACATCCTCCATCAGTGGTGAAGCCGAGAAATCGAGAAAACCGACCGGACTGTGTTCGAAACAGGCCCTTCGCAGGTTGGATGTTCCGTAAATATCCGCTGCCACAAGGTCGTCACAATCGTAAAATTCGAGCGTGTGCAGGGCGGTAAAATTTCGGACATCCAACGATGTGATGGGGCAGCCGCATGCAGCCAGATACACCAGGCTATCCTGTACCAAATCCAGGTTAGTGATCGCCGTAACCGGCTGTGAAGCCACCTGTTCAAATGTATTGCCCAATGCGTCGGTTGAGGCACCACCGTCAGCGCCCGCGTATCCGATATTGATACGATAAAGGTTTGCCCACGGTGTTACCTTGAGACGCTGCTGTCTGGTGGAAGCCGACCCGAAATCGACGGTCGGTGTGGTTGAATCGGACGTTGTACCATCGGAGAAAGTCCATTCAACGGTTGCCGCACCATTGAGTACAATGGTTGGTGCAAACGCAGAGCCAGTGGTCGTGAAAACGATTTCTCCGGGATAGATTCCCTGCTCATTAAGCGCTGCGATAATTTCCGTGTAATCCTGACTGCCCCCTTCACCTTCAAACTCCGAGGATGGAATCCGGATAATTCGCCATTGATTGCTGGTCGGGTTTTGGAGCGCTAAAATATGCTCGCTCCCGTCCGGCGATTCCACCAACGGGTAGGATATTGCCGAATCGGCGTGACAGATGGACGCGGCCGCGATGAGCATGGCCAGGATCAAACCGATAATGATGCTTAAACGTCTCATTTTCTCCTCACATGTTAGTCGGCCGGCAGCGAGATGATGTCGCTCGCATCGGTCTCGCCGTCCTGGTCAATGTCCCAGTCCACATGGGCACGCAGGAAATCATCCAGGCTGCTGATATCGGTCGGGTCGATATCCACCTTGTGGCGCCAGGTCACGGCCCACAGGGCCACGCCGATCCTGTCGATGTCCCGCGAGAAAAGATTGTCCGCCCGCACCTGGCTGGCGCCGTCGACACGCTCATCCAATCCCCATGTGGCCGTGGGAATGATGGCGGCCAGGCCGGTCACCAGATCCAGCGCCAGACTGTCGCGCGGCGCCTCCGCCTGGTCACCGCAGACCACGAACGCACCCCACATCACGTCGGCTTGGATGCCAATAGATGCCTGTTCAATGCCCGTTATCCCCAGGCAGGCCACGCGCACCGACGGGCTGCGTGCCGCGATGGCCTTGATCTCCGCGAGCGTGAACCGCCCGCCATGGCTCTTGACTTCGCGCAGGGAGGAAATCCCGGTGCCGATACCGGAAACAATCGCATCGCGTAAATCGGCCAGGATCATTTCAGCACCTCCAATAGAAAATCTTCGATCACGTCTTCCAGCTCGGCCTGGTTGTCCTCGGACAGGCCCAGATACGGCCGGGCCGGAATATTCTGGTTGAAGGCATACGCCTTTACATTGGCCCATACCGGAAAAGGCAGATCCCGTCCGAATGCTTTGGTTATTCGCCGCTGGTGGGCCGGCACGTTCACCGGCTCGTCTCCGGATCCATCCTGGTGGATGCGCGCATAGATCAGGTTGCTGCCGATCTCCACCGCGTCGGCCGACACTTCGTGGGTCAGGCTGTCGATCAGATTGCCATCGCCTTCGAGCAGGCCATGGCCGCCATGCCGGGTGCCGGCGTATTGCTCGGACCACGCCTCCCATGGTGTTCCGTCCGGCGAGCGTTTCTCGTTGGCAAGGCGCTTGCGGGTCTGGGATTCTACAACAGCACCGATCGTTTGCATCAGGCCGCGCCGGTCCAGATCGGCAAGCCTGGCGATGCGCTGGTTCAGCCGGTTGATGGCGGAAAGGTCGTATTCCAGACGCACGCTCATCGCAGATCCCTCATGGAGTCGCGCGTAAACTTACGGTCGCCGGCGCTGAAACTGGCCCCGCTGCCGCCCATTGGCGCGCTCGGATCGTCGGGCAGCAACCGGATCTTGCCCTCCGCCACCCGCGTCAGGTAGGTTACCGCGTCCTGGTACCGTCGCCGGCGCTCATCCGTGACCACGGTCTCCACCGACCCCTTGTAAAGCGCGATGTCCACGGCCAGAAAAGTGAGAATTCTGGGCGGATCGGCCAGAGGCAGGTTGTAGCGCCCGGCCAGGTAGCCGTCGATCTCGTCGGATGCATCGGCCAGGGCAGCTGTTACCGCGTCCTCGTCAACGGCCCCGTCGTTGTCGCGGTCGAAGGCGATGGTCAGCTGCTCCTCACCGTAGCGGTCGATGATGTCCTGCTGGGTGGCGTAGGCCATGGGTTACTCCGATTTCTCCTTTTTTTCCTTAATGGCGTCGAGAATGGCCTTGAGCTCGGCCTTTTTCGCCCCGGCCGGGTAGTCGACCTTCATCTCGTCGAGAAGGTCCTTGATGTCCTGGACGGTCATTTCCTGCTCCTGGACGATTTCCACCGCCAGCAAGGGCTCGGCCTGGAGTTTTTTAATTTGTTCATCGCTGAAGGTGCCGTCCGGATGTTCCGTGGCCTCCTTGGGATGCGCCATCCCGCAGCGCCTGAAGCCGTCCTGCATTGCCGTGATTCTGATCATCATGGTCTCCTGTCGGGTTTATTATGGGACGACCGGCCGGCCGCCCCTACATGCGATAATGATTGATCATCCCTGTCCGGTTGAACCGTAACTCATCTGCCACAGCCCATACCCGCCGTTCCCGGAAGACTCCGCACCGAACTTGTACTCACCGCGATCGAACACATTGTCGCTGTCCATGTTCGTCTGCTGCACGAACACAGGCGCCTTACGCCGTTGGAAAATGTATGGCTTTATGGGGCGGTTGGTAACGTGAAGGAACCATGCGGTGGTGCTGGTCAGCCATGGATTGACCAGCAGCTTGGCCGTGCCCTTGTACGGGTTGGGTGTATCGTCGGCCAGCTTGTCGTTTTCCATCAGCATGCGGCCCGTGGTCGCCAGGGCCGGGGGCACTTCGAGCGTGTCGGGGAGCAATCCCAATGGCCGGCCCTCGTCGTCTTTGAAGGACATGATTGCCAGGTGGGCCGCACCGTAGCCGTCCGCCGCGGCAGCCTGGGTGGCGTTTGAAAGCACGGCCGTGCCCCTGTTGGAAACGCTCTGCTCCACGCCGTCAGCACCCTTGACCGGGTGGTCCGTGTCGTAGAAATACTGCCCGTCATAGCACAGACTGTTGAAAGCGTTGTTCTTCAGCGCGGCCACCAGCTCGTCAGGCCACTGCTTGGCTGAAAATCCGGCATCTTGAGCCATCGGCGCATAGATTCCAAGATTGTCAGTCTCGATATCGACCCGCCGCACGCCAACGGTCGCTTCCCATTCCTTGTTGACGATGGTGTATCCCTGGGCCGCCAGCGCCTTGACCACCTTGTCGCCGATCCACTCCCGCATCTTGGGAAAGCGGTCCAGCCAGGCGTAGTCGTTTTGCACGCCGGTCGACGGAACCAACATCGCGGTCTGCGCCCAATTGGACGGGGCGCCGTCAAATGCCTTGTTGAAAGTGGTTTTCAAGTTAATAAACACCTGTGACAGATTTTCTCTATTGACCAGCATGTTTTATCTCCTTTTATCCATGATACTTCGAGTTGATGCGCCGTTGACGGCTATCGGATTTCGACCCACACGCCGTCGGTGTCCACGCCCATGCACACACCGGCCACGATGCTGTTGGTCGTGGCGGATGCCACGGTCTCGCTATCCTCCACGTAGACATTGGATCCTACTTGAGCCTGGGTTACAGCGGAGGTGGACGAGTTTTTGAATTTGAACACCTTTTTCCGGCGCACGCGGATAATCTTGTCCCCATCGGCGCCGGACGTATTGTCCACGGTTTCGTCGGCCACGCCGGCCACGACGATGGACGCCGTATCCGACGCCATGACCGCATACCCGTCAGCATTGAGCGCCGCCATATTGCCGGCTTCGATTTCAGTCGCCGCCGCCAGTTTAAACGGCAGCAGCTGCCCGTCCTTGAAGTGTGTATTTCTCTCGGCCATGATTTCTCTCCTTGATTATTTTTGGTGCAACTATTTTCCGTAATTGGCGATATCCTCGGCGCTGTTGCCGAACATCTCCGCGATCATCTTTTGCTCGGTGTTCAGGGCCTTTCCATCGTCCGCCGGGGGCCGCTTTCCGTCCAACCCGGACGGGTCGCCGATCACCGGTGCGGATTCCAGGAACTTCTTGAACTCGACAAGCCCGTTCTCCTGCCGGCACATGGCCGTGTAGTAGTCCCTTGTGGCCGGGGTGATCTTGCCCGCCTTGAGCGCCGCGTCGACCGTTTCGGTGATCTCGCTTTCGAGAACTTCCTTTTCCTTGTCCGCCAGCGTTTTCTCCGCATTGGTGGCACGGGCCAGCGCAGCGTCGTAGTCTGCGCGCGGGACAAATTTGGCCAGGTCAGGCGTTTCGGCACGGTTGGTGGCGACTTCAAGATCGCTTTGCAGCTTTGATACGGCATTGAGCGCCTGATCTTCGGTGGCGTCCTCGGAAAGCCCCAGGGCCTTTAAAAGTCTCTTCCACATGGTGTTTTCCTCCTGTGTTTGCTGATGGTTTAACGCCTTCAGGCGCAAATTGGGTTTGTTGGTCAACGCGACACTGGACAGCTTGCGGATGCGAAGTGTGTCCTTCTCGTATGCGAACGCCGGGCTGTAGTATCGGTACCGGCGGTTGGCAATGTGATCACGGCCTTCGCCGTTCCATGAGACATGCCCCCAGACGGCGCCGTCACGCATTTCCAGTTTGTCGATCCATCCAACGGCTGGGGCTTCTTCTCCGATGGGCGCCTTGATCTCCGTGGCGTGCTCAATGTCGAAAACGATATCTCTCCCATCTGCGTTGAAGGCGGTCAGGATCGATTCAGGGACGTCGTTCAACCACTGGCGGCCGTCGCGACCTCTCACCAGTCTGTCGGCAGGGATCAGCTCAAGCCATTCCGGAGGATCGCCGTCCGGGAGCTGGAAATTCAGCGCCACATGCTCGCACGCGTCAGAAATGCTTTCAGCGTTCAGCGCCATACTCATAAACCGTATTAAAACCATCTTTAAATTCCTCCACATTTAACGCTCGAGCCTTGGTGCGACCCGTTAGGCGTAAAATTCGAGATCGTTCAATTTTAGGCTTCTCAGGCGCTCGCCCGGTTTTGATAGAAATCAATGTCTCTCTTCGCCACGGCGACGACTTCCCTGGGCATGCCGGCCAGCTTTCCAGCCAGCACTTCTTCAAGGTTTTGCTGCCTGGCCTTGCCGGGGTTGGTGTCCCATCCCGGATCGATGCCTTCGGGCACCATTTCGGTGACGCCGGTGCGCTTGTTTTTCCAGGCCACGTGGTGGATTGCTGGGGCCGTGGTCTTCACCGGGGTGGTCTTCTCTTCCCGGTGTCCGGTGGGCAGCCCGGTATCCGAATCGATGACCTGGGCACGGCCTGGCGCTGGCGTGCCGTTTTTAACCAGCCGGTCATACTCCCGTTGGGTGACCTGTCGCACCCGGCACTTGCAGCCCCAGCCGTTGGGCGGCATGTGGGTGTCCCACCATGGATCGTCGACGGGCAACAGGGTGCCGTGCCAGGCCTCATGCTCGGCGCGGTGCTCGCGGCTGGGGCCGAGTTCGTAGATCAGGTACGGCAGGGCCTTTTTGGTGCGCTGGGCGCGCTGCCACTGGCCGGCCGCGCGGGCCGTGCGCATGTTGGCCCGGTAGATGGTTTTCAGCCGCCGGGGGCTGCCCAGTTGCACGCCTTTGACTTCTCCGGTGAGCGGATCCTCCATGATGGCTTTGCCCCACCAGCCCATGCGCTGCAGCTCCGGCGTCAGCTCCCTGGCGAATTGGCGGTAGGTCCGCCCCTCGGCCAGGGCCTTGTCCAGGGCCTCGCGAATACTGTCCAACACGTCAAGCTGGGTGGCCTTGGCCACGGTAAAGGCGTGTGCGTGTTCCTCGCGCCAGATGTCGCGCCAGTCGAATTCTGGTTTTGAAACCTTGGCCTTGAAATACTGCAGGGCGTCGGATGGTATAGGTCCGGGGCCTTTAATCAACATTCTCGGCCCCCTTCAGGCGTGCGCGGAACAGGGCCTCGGCCAGGCTGTCGACCAGCGATTCCGGATTCTGATTCTCAAAGATGCCGGCCAGGCGGGCCTGGAAATCGGCCGCGTCCGCCGATGCCTCCAGGGCCTCGCGGATTGGATCCACCAGGGGCCGCATGACAGGCTGCCATTCGTCCAGGGCCTCCTCGGCGTACCGGTCGATATCATCCTCACGGTTCAATGCAGCCCGTAGAGGCGACCGGCCGGCCACCTTCAATGCGTGATTTATTGCCTCTTCAACCTGTGTTGACACACCCGGAGCGGTGAGGATCTCGGCATCATCGTCCGGATCAGGCAGGCCCAGCTTGTCGCGGATCACGCTTTGTTCCACACGCAGGCCCAGGGGCACCAGCTTGGCCAGGGAGTCGGACAGGGCAACGACGTCTTCCTTCTCGGCCATGCGCAGCTGGACTTCCGGATAGTTTTCCTGGGGGCCGAAGTTGAGATCGATAAACGGTTTGACCAGGTCGCGGCCCAGGGTCGCTTCCAACTGCTCGGCGTCGTCGTCGCGGATGTCCTCGCGGACTTCCTTCTGGGCCTCCTCGTTGCCGAGTTTCCCGGGCGTGCCCTGGGTGGTGGCCGTCTGCCCCAGGATGCCGCGCGACACCTGGGCGTCCAGGTAATCAGCCAGCAGCTGAAAAAAGTCGGTGCTGCCGGCCTTGGCCGCCTCCACCAGCTCCACTTCCATGGAGGCTGGGAAAATGGCAGCGGCATCGCTGCCCAGGTTGGCCACTGCCATGCGCAGCACGGCCTTATCGTCCTCGCTGGCGCCGGCCTGGTATTTTCCTAACCGCAAAGGCATGCCGAACACCTCGGCGAAGGCCAGCCAGTCCTTGATCGTGTATCCCTTGCACATCCAGGCCCAGGCCGCGATGCGGGCGATGCCGCCCCGGATGGGGATGCCGCTCTTGATGCGCGGGAGATGGCGGATAAACTTGTAGGCCGCCAGGTCGATGCCTTCGGCCATGTTTTCCTCGTCGCGCAGGCGGATCTTGGACAATGACACGTGGTCGAAGAGGAAAAAATGAGGATCGCGCCATTCGTATCCGGCCGGTGTCCAGCGCTTGCTGCTGCGGTCCCACATGATCTCGCAGACGGAAAAACCCTTGCCCAGGGCGTCCAGCATGTCCTTGAGCAGGTTGCGGAACCCCGGTTTTCTCACGATGTCTCGCACCGCGTCGGCCATCTCCACGTCTTTGGATGCGTCGCTGTAGGATTCTACCGTGATCGGCAGCCGGGACACGGCCAGTTTGCGCTTGGACAGCTCACAGGCGTAGTGCAGATCCCGCTCTTCCATTTCCTCGGCCAGGGTCAGGTAAGTGTCGTGATCGCCGTCGGCTGCGTCGCGTAGCACTGCCGCCAGGCGCATGGGCGTCAGGCCGCCAGCCACGGTTTCGTTCCAGATCGTGCGCACGCCGGTCAATGTCGGCGCCGCGTGCTCGCGGGTCAGGTCCTGCGTTTTGATCGGCCGGCCGTACGCGTCGTAGAGAGGCATCACCACAATCCTTTCCCCATGCCGAGCCCGGCCGTGGCCCGCACCGGACGGTCATTGTGGTTTCTGAGATGTCGGCCGACGGGTTCGTAGGCGTATTCAACAGCCGGGACGGCAGAGGCGTTGACAGCGAGAAAGCAGGCCCATGTCCGATCGGCATGGCCGGCGCTGTCCGACTCGGCCACAAAACGTGGTGTGCCGGTCGGCCCGGTCACCCGCTGAAGCTTGTGCAGGTCGGCGCGCAGGGCCACATCGCCCATGGGAATGCGTATCCGGCGGTCTTCGAATGTTTCCTTGCCGCGCGTTGCCAAAGTGATCTTGTTAGCGACGGTGAAGAGAACGCCCTCCACCCGGTACTCGCCGTGTTTACGCTGGGCGTCCTCAACCGGTTTTTCACCCATGCCAGTCTGGTCCATGCAGCAGCGCACCACGCGGTAGCGAAGGAACACATCGTCCAGCAGCATCTCCTGCTCGGCGAATTTGATCCGCCTGCGCGCGATGATCTCCCGCGTCCACAGCACGTCTCCGATCTGCTCCAGCACGACAATCACAAACAGGTCGTTGCGCGCCCCGATGTCCACGCCTACGTAAACAGGGCCGCCCTGGTAGGCGTCCGGATCGCCGGCCTGATCGTGCTCGCATGAGGAGATCAGTTCAAAGGACAGCCAGGCGCTGGCCTCATCGAGCCACTTCAGTTCGTATTCCTGTTCCCAGGCGTCATCGTCGGCAATCCCGATGCGCAGCTCCTCGATGTTGCGCGGCAGGCCGTCGGCCACGGCCTGATAGATATCGCAAGTTTGCCGGTACCAGATCTTGTCGTCACCGGTCATCAGGTCGTAGAATTTGTTGCCCTTGCCGTTGGGCGTGCTGACCACGCGCAGTTTCCAGCCGGCGGAGATCACGGGAAAAAGGGCCGTCCAGATCTTGCGGCTGTCCTGATGAAAGGCGAACTCGTCAAGGAACACGTTGGCGGAAAAGCCGCGCGCCGTGTCCGGGTTGGCCGGCAGGGCCGTGATCCGGCTGCCGTTGGGATACTCCACTTCCATGGCGCGGTAGGTGGCCTCGTTTGTGCGGTATTCCTGCTCGTAAGCCCTGACGATGCTGCCCAGGGCCTGGGCGTGGCGTTTGACGCCTTCCTCCATGGCCTCCTTGGCTTGGCGTTCCCCGCGCGAGAGGATCACCCAGCGCGTCCGGCCGGCGTCCAGGTCGGCCAGCTGGCAATCCTCGGCCACCTCGAACGTGGTGCCGAAGGTCTTTCCGGTCTGGCGCGCGAACATGCCGATCTTGAACCGGGCTTTCTCGCTGATCCAGCGGCGCTGGTATGGGTAGAACAAAGCGTCAGACACCGTACACCTCGCGGATCTTTTCCTTGAGCGCCTCGGCGGTCATGGGGCCGGATGCGGTGGCCTTTTCAACGACCTTCATGGTTTCTTGTTTCAACCGTTCGCGTTCAATTCGCCGGATTTCCTCCTCACGCTTCACATTCTCGCTGGCCGCCCGCTCCAACCGGTCGATGGCAATGGCCATGTCCTTGAGCATCTTGGGTTCCACCGGGGCCTCGCCCTCGGCCATGGCCACGGTGGCGTCAAAGGCGAGATTACGGACCATCTCATTGAGTAGTTTGCCCACCTCGCCCTGTGGTTCAGCGCCCAGGCGGCCGATCCACATTTTGGCCACCTCGCGGCTCTGGCGGATCTTTTCGCCCACCTTGTCCATTTTCAGCTTGTAGCGGTTGATTGCGCTGTAGCTGAGTTGTTCCTCGTGACCATCATCTTCCAGAATGGCGTTGATCTTCTCGCGCACCGCGATCTGGGTAAGGCGCGGATCCCGCAGCATCTCGTTGAGCTTTTCGCGGATATCGTCAGGAAGGCGGTCGATGCTCGATTGCTGGTCCCTGGGCATGGGCTATCCCTTCGGCCGGGGGCGCTTCACGCCGTCGACATGGGACCGGCCGCAGGCAACATCGGCCCCGCGCCCGGTCAGGTTGGCCACCAGGATCCCGGCCACTTCATTGATGCGCACCAGTCCCTGTTCCTCCAGCCAGCGCATTTCCGTGCGCACCCGGTCCCGGCTGACCGCATGGCCGAAATAGCCCAGCACGTCCTGGAGCATGGACTCGTTGAGGGAATCGCCGTCATCATCGATGCTGCGCAGGATCACCAGGCGCATGTCCTCGGTTTTAAGCTGGCTGAAACTCAACATGATTACGCCTTCCCCTGATTGATGAGATATTCGTTCATCAAATCAACGGCCCGGTTAATCCCCTTTAAACGGCCGTTGAATTCGGATAGAGAGCCATGCAGCTGGTCAATGCGGCTGGAGAGTTCTTTCATATCCCTGTGGCTTGGCATGAGATCCAGCTTGGTGCGCATGATACGGGCCTCTTTTTCGACATCGTCGATGCGCCGTTCCCGTGGCCCGCAGCGGGCATCGATCTTTTCGATGGTTGGGAGCATGGATGTCATGGTCGACTCCATTTCCGACTGGCGGGCCTCGATGCCGGAGAGGCGCTTTTCAGTAATCTTTTTGCGGTTGACCCACCAGACATAAGCGCCGATGGCTATTGTGCCGGCTGTCTGGACGACATCGAACCAAAAACGCCAGGCTGTGTAGTTGATATCAACACCCATCCTGTTCCGCCTTCTGTTGGCAAGAAATGCATCGCTGGCAACCCGGCACGGCTTTTCTCCTCTCCTCGGGAATGACTTTGTCACAATCGATACACGTCATCCGGCTATCCCCGCGTGGTGTTTTCGATCGCTGATGGGCCAGGGCATTGGCCAGCATGAAATCGGCCGCCGCCCGGCCGCGATCGCCATCGTCCATGCCATTAATTCAACATGCCGGTTCGAAGGAAGATGCCGATGAGCGACGTGATGCCGGTTTGGATCGCCTCTGCGGATGACATGTCACCGGTAAAGAATGCGCCGGCTGCTGCAACGCATCCGGCGATGCCGGTCCATACGGTTTTGGATTGGTACCAGTTTTTGCTACTTTGTTCGCTGTCCGCCATTTTCTGCTCCTTTACTTTGGTAAAGCATTGGTGGGGAAGGACATTAAAAATGCCCTCCCCACCGAACAAACTCGCCATAAGCACACCCCTATGCTTGGATAAGGGGTACCTCGACTGGCCGAAAAGTGTCCAAAAAAGGAGTTAAAAAAATGGGTTTACTGGTGGGGTTTAGGTGAGGAAAATATTGCGGATGGTTAGAACAGTGATTGTTGCTTGTCAATAATATCGACGCCGGTCTTGCTGGACTTTCCGCCACCGACGATGGTGCGGATCCAGACCACGGTAAGGCCATATTTCTTTGCCAGCTCCCTGTAATTGTGCCCATCGAATTCTGCGCGGATAGCACGGTCCCTGGCTGCACGGCTGATCTGGTCGGCCTTTGGGACGTATATGCCGTCCCCACCGCGCAGTTCCACCAGGTGTAGGGCCGCATCCATACCGATTGCCTCGGCAATGGTACGGAATTCTGGGGGGAGATCCTCTAATTGAATGTCGTTATAAATCATTCTGGCCTCATCATCCTTGCATTATATTAAAGACGACCTGTGAGCGTCCGTTTAAGCATCGTAGCTAAATAACCTATTGAGAATTTGTGATGGCACTGAATGACATTCCCTGCAAACTCGTATCCCGGAATTATCTGTAAATACGATAAGTAACCATATTTGGGGTCAAATCCGCCGTTTTTCTTGCACATTACTAATTGAGAATTCACAGCAGTTTATAGAATAGTGTATTGATTAATCGATAGAATTTGCTAATAATTTGGAAAATTCGAAGTTATTTCCATGTTTTCATAAAAATAATCGATTTTTTGATAATCGGTGCTCATCGTATTGCGGTGAGCAACAATGTGCGTTTCAAAGGTTTTCAATGATTAGAGAGGCAAAAGAATCTGACTGCATCAATTTGGTAGCACTATCTTTGGAGGTGTGGCTAACAACATATTCCATTGATGGCATTCGAACTGAAAATTCAAAATACGCTTTATCTACTTTCACAGAAGATTATTTCAAAGCTCTGTTAAATGATCCCAAATGTCCATTATTGGTTTCTATAGACGGGGTTTATCTTAGAGGTTTTGCTCTCTTAAATCTCGAATCTCAATTTGAGAAAGCTGAGAATGGTTTTGAAATTCAGAAACTTTATGTACATGGTCCTTTCCGAGGTCAAGGTATTGGGCAGAATTTACTGTCCGAAATAATAGCTCGATACGGAAATAAATTTTGGCTCTATACTTGGGTTCGAAATAAGTCTATAGCGTTTTATAAAAAATACGGCTTTGTAGACATTGGGCAATACGATTTTATTTTTGGTAATCATATTATTGAAAACCGTGTCTTGGCCTATGGCCGCACATAACAATCATTTCCACCAGAGCACAGGGGCCTTGGCATTTTTGAAGTACTTAATTTCATATAAGCTTTTTTCATCTCAAAAGCTTTTGATATTCATTGCCTGCGCCCTGGTGAAATGAGGCGTTACCATCACAAATTTTCAAAGAGCGATAAGGCCGGATCAATAACCGGCTTTTTTCATCTCAATAGGTTTCGAACTCCCCATGACTACCAAACAAACCAAGTGTAAAAAATTAGCAGACTGATCAATGGAACGATGATCCGCACCCGGTCCCAATCGCGAATTAGCGGAGCTATGAGTGATCTTAATATTTTCATGATGTGATCGTCGCCTCCATTGACGTGACAGCCCGCCGGGCCATAATATCGGCCAGATCGTCCACAGTGTGGCACCAATTGGCGCCATCCCAGCCGAAGCCATCGGTTTCCCTGGCCTCCGCGACAAGTTCCCTGGCGATGTCCCGCAGTTCGTTCTCAAGCGCTATCTTTTGCAGTTTGTTCATCGCTTTTTCCCCATGTTCTTTTCCCGGATCGCCTTCATCTCATCCATCGTCATCGCCGGTTCCAACTCCGCTTGGGCTGCCGGCCGGTCAACCATCACGGCTGCTCGAAATGATCCATCTCGCTCCACCTGATTGTGCCGCACCTCCCTGGCCCGGTCCGCCTCGTCTGCGAGATCATAGGCGATGGAAGTCAGGTATCCATGGGATTCAAGCGGCAACCGACGCGGCGGAGAATTGACCATCCGCTCCATAGATAGCCCCCAAAGATGAGCGTCGATGGGCCTGGATGGCTTTCCCTTCCATTGGATGTGCGTCTCGGCGACAAGCTGAGCCACCTCACCGGCCAGGCGCAGGGCTCTGTTCCATACAAGCCCCCTGTATCCTTTCGCCCCGTTATACTGCGACCTGAAAAGCGATAGATAGGGCAGGATGTTCCTCGATACGCTGGACGGCATTACGGCAACGGCCTTCAGGCATTGCCTGGCATCTGCATTACCGGTCCACGCCTCGGCGCTGGCCACGGCCCCACAAGATGGGCAGATCAACTTCATTCGCTTCCTTCCAGAAAATCGGTCCCAAACACAACCAGTGGTTTCACTTCTGCCTCCGTTCACCGGACAGGTCCCACCCCCCGCGCTGCGCCTGATACCGCAACGCCGTGATGATTTTATAGAGTTTGCCATCCGGCACCCACTCTATCCGGTCCGCCTTGCAGATGCGTTTGGCAAGCGCATGGGCGTATCCCCAGGGCTTGCCGCCAACAGTCAGTAGCGCCTCTATCTTCTTCAGTTGATCGGCCCGGCTGCCGCCCCGGTCCATATTCATCGGCCGGCCTGGATATTTGCTCCGGCGCCGGGCACTGAACCCGGCCTGGCCAAGGTGCGCCAGCACCTGTCGGCGGCCGGCGGCATTCAGATCAGCGGCGCTTTCCACCCCGGCCACCTGCATGAGCATTTCGCGGTATGTGGCATCATCCAGGCCAAGCTGTTTTTTTGCGATGTGTATCTTCGCCAGGTCCTTCTGGCGATTGGTTTTGACATTTTTCATGGTGTTAATTTCTCTTTGCGAGAAGTTTAATTATTCTATTCAGTTTTTCTGAAATGTCATAAAGCAAACCTAAAGCCGTAAATTCCATGCCTGGCCTTGATTCAATTCTACCGAGTCCATCGCCTAAAGCGTATGCTCCATCTTGTCTATTGACCTGTCTTTTGTCCTCTGTCCTTCCGAGTAGGAGGAACTCTGTTGAACATCCAAAAACTTCGCATATACGTTTGAGATTGTTTTTGTTCGGGAAATTACCAGCCTCAAATCGTTGGTATGTGCTGTATGCGACACCAATTGCCATTGCGGCTTCTTTTTGAGTTAAATGGTGCTCACATCGAAGTTTTTTTAATCGTTCTGCGAAGTGGATTTTGGCCAGATCCCGCTGGCGTTTGTCTTTCATGTCCTTACTGTTTCTGGCTGCTCGTCAGGCCCAGGCCGCCGCGCCCGGACGACGCCCCGCAGGGCGTTTCGCATCAACAGGCCGCGATATCCAATGGGATCGTCTCCCAGCGGCCATTCTCATCCTTGGTGGAGAAACGCAGGTACGCTCTCGACCCGACAACCACAATGCTGTCGTAGATGATATCCATGGCCTTGGCCCAGTCCTTGTCTTTGATATTCAATTTCTTCAGGCCCAGGACACGGTCCCGATCGATGTTGCCTTTTTTGTCGACCTTAAACGCATCCATGACCAATGCCTTTATCTTGTCATCAGAGCCTTTTGACCATTTGCGGATGCAGTCGTCGATGATCGATTTGGCCAGCGCCAGGCGCTCGTCGAACTCGATGAATTTGTTGATCCGCACCTCCATGCGAATGCTGTTCGAGAAGTTGGAAAGCATCTTATTGCCTTCCTTGGTGCGCGCCTCGACATCATAGTGCGTCTCAAGGTCACTGAGATATTTTTCCACGTCGTCCAACACTTTCCGGCGAAACACCGACAAGCGCTTGTTCAGATCCATCGCGGTTTTGTGCAGCCGCTCCACAAGGGCATCCCGTTTTTTATCCACCGGGCTGACATATTTCGGAGGCACTGGCTGCCCGGCGGCGTCTATCCATCGTCCGTCATCATCCTTGATCGCCATGGGTACCTCCCTGGATTGCCAGATCATGCCGCAGCCCCATGTCATCCACATGCCGGCGTAAACCGATAACGCCGAAAATGGCCTTCTCTCTGCGTTTTCGGCTGTCGTCATCACTCACTTTAACCTCCACGATATCGGAGAAGACATCGTTGATCAGTTCATGCAGTTTCTTCACTTGCTCCTGGTTTTCCATAATTATCTCTCCTTACATCGTTGACATTCGAGAAAAAGCTTCGCCCGCTGGGGGCTGGTCGCCCCGAACGCCTTGCGCCGTTCAGCGGCGCATCGCCGCAATGGGATTTCTCCCATCACCGGGCAATGAACTGTCCCGTCCCCATATGTCTCGGCCACCCGCTGCAGCATATTCTCCAGGCTGCTGCCATAGGTGCCTTTCAGGGCCTGATTGATGGCCGATGGCGAGTAGCACAGTTTTCTGGCCACCGCCGCCTGGCCGTGCCTTTCAACAGCCTTTAAGAGCAGTTCCATGTTATCGTTCATCGTTTTTCTCCGGCTCGCAAGGTTCGCCCAGCACACGGCCGCAGCGCTCGCACTTCATCGGATATTCACGGCCGATATTCTTGACTAATCTCCAACAATGGTAGGATCCGGTCTGGCCGGAGACATTGGGTTGATGCATGGCTACGTAACCGTGCTCTACCAATCGATGGATGAACTTTCGGACGTTACTAGACGACGCCCCGGATGTACGGCACAGATCCGGTATGGTAAACCGGCCCATGATGCGCATGCTTTGCCATACCTTCATGCGGACAGCTGTCCTTCTGGGTCTGCTATCAGTCATGCCTTTGATGCCGGGCATCAGCGTTTTCTCCCAAAAGTCGGTTGATCGAAGAATAGGGGACGGTCACCCCAAACGTCCAACGACATGGATTCTAATTTATTGAACTTTGCCAACCGTTCGATGCGCGATAGGCCAGTGGTCATGCGTCCGATATTGGCTCTCGATGCCTCGTGCAACCGGTTGAGAAGGTCGTCTTCCACCGCCACTTCGCAGATCGTGTCGGCCAGGGTGCGGGCGTCTTTCAAGGATATTCCCCGAAACTCGACCCATTGGGTGATGCGCCGACCGAATCGGCCTTCAGCCTGGACTTTGCGGGCCATCTCCTCCATGCCGATCAAAATAACGGGTGAACCGGTGTTGTCGTATATGTCGCGCATTTCATCCAACATATTCGTCTGGCGGAGCAAGTAGTCCGCCTCGTCAATGAAGATCGGTCGCGGATGCTCCATAAGGCATTTTACAGCTGTATCGTGCATTGGGGTTCGGAATCGTCCACGGGGTTGCCCAAGTTCGATCATCAGGGCGCCCAGCATACTGGTAAGTGTCCAGCAGACGTTGGCCCGTAGGAAAATGCCGTCCAGGGTGTTGGTGGCATAGGCGACCGTGGTGCTCTTGCCCTCGCCGGGCTGGCCCCACAAAAGCCCCATCCCCTCTACCGTAAAAGAACGGTCGTTCAGTTCACGAACTGCGGCCAGAAAGCGCCGCACGTTCGTGGTCATTGCCATTTCGTGCTTCATTTGCTATCCTCCTGTCATTGTGTAGGGTCGATTTTTTCGACCGTTCCCATCAGGCCGGTGTTGGCGCACCGGCCGCCTCTTTTTCAGCCCCAAAATACTTTTCCGTCAGACCGTTCTCGGCGGCCATTCGTTTGGCCGAGGCGAACAGCGTCTCGGCATTGTAAATCTGGCGCCGGGCATCAACATTGAGCCCGCGTCGTTTGACAGCCGATTTACAGGTTTTCATCTTCTTGACGGTCTTTTCATACTGGTCCGCAAAACCTGCCGCCTTTTTCAGTCGTGCTTCGATGATTGCCCCGGCGATCAGATCCTGGCGAACCGGCACCCCGGCCGCTTCCACAATCGCCACCAGGGCATCTTTGGGCAGATCCTTGATCTGCAGTTTTCTTTTCTCTACCATCGCGCCTTGTCCTCTCTGATATCGATGTGCGTCCAGTTCGGATCCCTCTTTTAAAATCCCAACGTTTCCTTCTTTCCCGTTTCCATGTAGATCTCGTACCGTTTCATCCACGCCAGGTCCGCGTCGTCCAGGTCGCGGCCGGCGGCCAATTCATTGATTAGGTATTCGTATTTCTCGAATGGCATCATGTTCTCCAGTGCCCGCGTTTTCTTCTCGGCAAGTTCGATCACCGCGCTGGCCTGGCGTTCTTCATGCTCGCTGATGCCGATGGGTGTCGGGCCTAACTCACGCTGGCGAACATCCTCCACGGCCCGCGCCGCCTGGTCGAGCATGGGCGTGGTATAGGGTTCGGACGCCTTCGGCATTTCCCTGATGTTGGCGATCTGGGCCTCGCGGTAGCCCAAAATCTCTTCAAAGATGAATTTGGTCTTGGCCTCGCGCGCGACCTTTTTGGCTTCGGCGGCCATTTCATTGATCACCCGTTTCTGCACTGCCTTGGCCTTGGCCGAAATCTCGGACCGGTCATGGCCCGAGCGGGCCGGGTTGACTGCCCGGCAGATAAAGGCCCCGTCCTGGGCGAACACATAGATGGTGCCGTAGTCTGTTCGGTCCATCAGCACCCGCACGGTCTCGTCTTCATGACCGGCCAGTTCTGGCGCGATGAAATAGGCGTTCTCGACTTTGATTCCTTTCTTACCCACAACCCGCATGCCGTTTTGATCCGGTGCGGGACAAAGCAGGATATCCAGCGCCCGTTCATTGGTGATGTAGCGCACCGGGCCGGTCCACTCGCGGGCCACCTGGGCCGGCGTTTTCCCTTTCAGGCCGCT
The DNA here is from genome assembly GCF_048565275.1 of Desulfosarcina variabilis str. Montpellier. Taxonomy (NCBI): domain Bacteria; kingdom Pseudomonadati; phylum Thermodesulfobacteriota; class Desulfobacteria; order Desulfobacterales; family Desulfosarcinaceae; genus Desulfosarcina; species Desulfosarcina variabilis. The sequence continues at coordinate 7,672,449 of NZ_CP159846.1, forward strand.
GTGAGGATTGTGATGGTAGATCGCATCGACCCAGCGGTCGCAGATAGACTGGAATTCTTCGGAGGAGAGTTTGATTTCCACCGGGTCCGCGTCACGGTTCATCAACCGGCTGGCGAACGTCCGGCGGGCCTCGATGGCCTTGCGGTCCGCCACGCTATGCCCGATGTAGCCGGGCAGCAGTTCGACAATGGAGTGCAGATAGGTTTGAAAAAACCGTTCTATATGAGGCTTTTGCTCGGGGTGGAACGGATCGCAAAGGATCTGCTTGATTTCAAGATCCTCAAACACTCTGACCATATGCTTGGAAACGTAGTCCTGCCCATTGTCCGTCTTGGCGTTTTCCTCGACCCCCCAGTGGAGCATGGCCCGCCGGTTTAAAGCGGCGATCGATTCGGCTTTTGAAGTCGGCGATACAAGAAGCTTGGCCCGCCGCGAGTACACGTCGATCACCCCGATCAGCGTATGCCGGCCATCGGTAAGCATCACGTCGCCCGGCGTCGAGTCGAACTCCCATAGCTGGTTCAGTCGCACAACCGTTTCGGATGCATCGCCAAAGGCGAACATATTGCGGTTCTTCCATTCGTCCGGGTTGGTCAGGAAGAGAAGCAGCGATTTGTTTTGCTCTTTCCATCGCACCACGAACCGCCGCAGCGCCGAATTGCTGGGGATGTTTTGGCCGTCGAAACGCGCCTTGATGGCCTGGCGCAGATCAGGAATGGAAACGTGTGGGTGATCGGTCAGCATGGCCTGGATAAATTGCTGCATGTGTTCCGGCACCGATGTGGCCTGCTTGCTGACATACTGCCCGGCCAGACCGGCGCGGCCCTGCTCCTGATATGCCTTTTCCCACCGGCAGATTGTCGACCATGACAGAACCATCTTGCCCTTGCGGCGCGGGATGGCCCTCATTACATCATCCGGCAGGCTGACTGTTCCGGCCTTGAGTTCCTTTATATATAGGAGGGTGCCTTTCTTTTTTTGCAGTTTGGTGGCGGTCAGAAAGGCGTCCCTTGACTGCAATACTGCGTGTCTGGCATCGGCTTCAGCTTTTTTTTCCGGCGGTAGCGCGTTATATGCGGCCAATCCGGCCTCGCGCGCCGCCATGTGCTCGGCATTCACTCTCACACCGCAGGAGAATCCGGCGGCCGAACTTTCCGACGCGCGGTTATATATCTTGGCCCGCACGTCGTCCGGCAGCGATGATTCCGGGAACAGGTAGCGGTACCCGCCGCGGACCCTCTGGCGGACCATCGGCCAGGATTCTCTTTTGGCCCGCATGCCGATCATCCGAGATGACAGCCCGACATATTCGGCGATTGATTCTTTGGTCAAACACTGCTCCATGAATATTCCCCGGTCGCCTTTATCATCTTCACAGCGGGTGCTGTATCGCCTGCAGAAGTGCATGAACAAACCGCGCCGCCTCGTTGGGATCGGTTTCCTTCCAGTCCTTCAGGCGTTCATCATTGATGGCGTCCATCATGGCGTTGAAGGCCTGGCGGAAAGCGTTGCTCATCTTCACGGCCGGGCTTGATGTTTCTGTCTTGGCCTTTTTAATCGTATTCTTCACGATCTCGCCGTGGATCCGCCGCGCGGTCTGTTTGATGTGGGCCGCCGTGATACGGCCGTCGGCGGTTTCAACTGCCTCGCGCCAGATCTGGATTTGTTTGTCTTCGGGGTATTTGGCCAGGGCTCTGGCTTGACGTTCGTTTTGAGGGAGTACCATTTTTGATTGTCCACCATGGTAGACAACTTCATTTCGTCTACAATTTGTGGATAACTCTTCTTCAAGAGGCAATAAACGATCTACGATATTAGCGGCATCAATCATTTGATAAGCGCGTGCCCTGGCCATATCCCAGAGATCCTTCACATAATCAGCGAAATTGGAATGCGTTTCACGATAAAGCAATGACTCGCTAATCTCGCGCAGCGCACTCCCAACCTCATAAAACGCCTTGAAATTCCTGGTGACGACATCTTCCAGCTCCGCCAGGCGCTTCTTTTCCCTTACCGACATCGGCGGCATGCCGGGAAATGTCTCATTCATGGGGATGATGTCCGCGCCGCCTTCATCATCAACGATTTCAGGCTCGAGAGCTGGCTGCGGCGTGGTACGTCGTATTAAAGGGTTGGTCCGTTTTGACATGGTTCCTCCTTCATCTCTTCTTTAATTCCCGTTTAAGCCTCTGGGTCTCGGTAAGGATCTGCTCCAACTTGCCCAGTTTCATCTGCCTGATCTCCGCGCCGGTAGCCACTTTTGCGTTTTCCGCAGACACAATCGTTTCTGCCGGCTCAAGGCTGCCAGTGACATGGTGCACCGCGTACAGATAGTATGCGGGGATGGGATACTCCGTAGGCTTCGATAAATAGTTGTTGAACATATGGATGGAGAGCGGTTTGCGACAAACTGGCGGATCTTCGGCTGCCCCCGCTTCGCTGCGGCCGAAATAGGTGTTGATTCCATCAACAACCTGGTCCCGGCTCATGCCTGACTGGCGAATGGCCCGTTTGACCGCAGCAGCGATTTCTACACAGGCCTCGAATTCGTTCTCTATGGCCAGGGTTGGCGCTTGTTCGTTTTCGACTGCATCGAGAATGTCCTGTTTGGCGCTGATATAGCTGTCAAGCTTGTCCTCGAATCTGAACTCGAAGTTGAGCTGGTTCGGATCGGGGCGGGCTCGTTTGGTCATTGACGCGTTGACTCCTGGTGGGTTAGATTAACTTGTTAACCTGTGACGTCTATTTTTTTCCTCGGCATTGACGTTGACCGGACACTGAAAAGCGGGATAACCTGCAACCATCAGGCGCATTCCGCTTCACGGCATTGGTAATACTCGGACCAGATATCCTCGACTCGTCTGCCGATTGCTCTGGCGACGGCACGCCGAACACGGTCAGACACACACTGGTCATGGATCACGCGGTGCACCTGGGCACGGGAACGTTTGCACGCCCTGGCAATGTCTGCCTGGGTGATGTCGGCTCTCAACAATTCGATTTTGATGTCCTTTGGGGTCATGATGAATTTTCCTTTGGATCTGAATTTCAAAAAATGCATCAAAGAGTGTGATTTAGTTGAAACGGAACTTCGCAGTTGTCTGTCGCCGATGGAGATCAAAGTGCTGCGCGCTGAAATGAAATCTCTCGGGCGAGATGAATGGCTGCTTTGGTCTTGCACGCACGCCGCATCAATCGATGAGTTTCTCGCCGAGCCACCTTCGATAAGGCGGCGGCAGCCACACTGGAAGATGGACGAAGTTCGGCAACGTTTTCTGCTGGCGGCCATTCAACGGGTCCGTCAGGCCCGCAGAATGCTTCTTCACATTGATCGGCACTGTCTGTTCCCGTGGGCAGGCGGTTCGGGCCGGGACGCTGCTGTTCGAGCGGCCCAGGCATTGGACGATGTGGAGAATTACCCGGAACCGTATTGGCCGTTTGAAGGTCCGGATCCTTTTGAAGGTGCTGGTGAATCGGCCCGTTCCGTTGAAAATCATCAAGGATGATTTCCGTAATATACCGCTTGACGGTTTTCATTATGAATCGTGATGACTGATGAAACATCTCGACTCCTTTTTTGATAGAGGTAAATCAACCAGGCCATTGACCTCGAATAGGGAAAGGCATCTGTTTTGAATCAGGATGGGTAGCATGGTGGTCCTTTTTGTAATCTGAACGTTACACGGGCTTTGTTACGCATTGGATACGGCGCTTATATACACGTATTCGTTACCCTGTCAAGGCAAACAGTAAACACTTTCATGGATTTTAAAGATATAATAAAGCGCATAAAAGACTATACTGGTTTTTCTCAAAAAATTATTGCGCAAAAAATATTTGACATTTCAGACAAAAACCTTTCAAACAAAATAAGAAGAGGTAGTGTTGACCTGGCGGCACTTTTAAGTTGGGCAAGTAACGAAAACGTAGATTTAAATTGGCTTTTTACCGGAGAAGGATCACCGATTTCTGGTCAAGTCTCAGACACACAAACGCTGGGAGGCAAAACAACAGTCGACCATATTTGCATTGTAAAAGACTTCAAGAACAAAGAAGAGGCGATGCAAATTAGCAAAATATTGAGGGAAATAGAGAGCATTGATGAACGCCAGTTCTTCAGAATTCTTGGTCGATTAGAAATAGAATTGGAAAAAATTAAAACCGAGGCAATTCCGAAGGATAATAATCCCAATCGGCGCAGGAGCGAACGACGTTTGAAGAAAGACCCAGAAAGTATTCCAGGGGGAAAGGATCGCCGCAGTGGCCGGGATCGCAGGAAGGCCGCGGGCGGCGATCATTGATGGGGTGTGACCGGAGCGGTCCCTGGCCGTGCCCATTTAAAGAGGTTTGTGTATCGGAAAATAAATACTGCATTTGGAAAGTGATCTGCGATTGCTATATTCTCGAAAAAATTGAGAATCAGGGATAGTTTTTACCTGACGTTATTTATTTTAGACACAATTTAAGCAAAGACAACTATTTTGTAACACATTGAAACTTGAAACGGCTGCAGCAGCTGAGTGGTATTATGGTGGTGGAAGACTAACGCTTTGCCTGGGACAACGGAGAACGCCTTCAACTTAGGGTGCGTAAATGCCTGATTAACAAGTTGGTGTGAATCAATCAAAACTTCAACTTAAGGAGTGTAACAATCGATTTTGATAAGGATTCAGTGCTTTTTTTAAGCAATATCACAAATAATTGAAGCGAAATCATCTTGCAGATCGCTCTGTACAAAATCTATATCTTTGAGCAATTTCTGACGAGATTACATAACCCCATCTATCACAACATTTGACATGGTTGGCTGGCGCAAGGTAATCTCTATGTGTCTGTAAACTTAATCTCCTGATAAAAATATGTTCCAAATACGATGACAGGCTAAAAAAGTCAATTTTATGCCCCTATTTGGAATGTTATCAAGACGTCCATATAACATCACTATATGGTATATAAAATAGACCTCTTCAGAATATCAATGTTCGGTGTGGATGAGAGGCCAAGCAATGGCGAATCAGAAAAATCAGGGAGTTTTTTCTGGATATACAACCTTGGAGGCCAAAACAGAAAGAATACTTGATGCTTATAAAATTCAATTAGATTTCTGGAAAGTACAGAATGACAATTACTTTAAAAGAGTACAAATATTGATGGTGGTAATCCAAGTAACTTTATTGACAGCCGCATTCAAATTTATTCCCGTGAAAACTGGATCGTGTTATGAGGTTTTTGCCTTGATGGGGATAGCGATATTAGGCATTCTTTCATCGTGGCACTGGTCTTCCCTAAATGTGAAGCAGAACCAGTACATGGAATTTTGTCGTCGTAATCTTAGGAACTTAGAGTCAAAGCTCGTTGATTTGGGTGTGCCTCTCAGATATTTTACACTTGAGGCGCATGTCTTTGGGCCTTTACGCACAGAGATTACAAGCTCTGCCGGAACATCCGTACAGGAGATAAATAATCGCCACATTACACAATTTGACTGGAGTAAAGAGGTTTACCCAGATCCTGATACGAAAGATGCCAATATTCATGAGCTCACCCGGGTTAGTGGTGGGATGATCGCCTTCGAAAAAGGAATTGCAATAGGCTTAATCTGGATATGGGCTATAGCTCTTATTTTACTGATTATTATATGTAATTCTCGGATAGTGTTTCAATATTGGAAAGCAATTTAATTTTAACATCGATCCTTATGCTTTACTCGGACTGGTGCTTCGCTGCCGCTTCGCACCAGCCGGTAAGCTTGGCCGTTATAAGTTGAAGAATAAATGACAGATAAATTTTACTCAGTTGATCGAAGAGGATTTTATCAAACTGGTCTTTCTCTTGACCTTATGAAAGCAGACCCATTAAAACGTCCTCTTTTGCATTTAGATGGATGTTATACAGAGGATGATCTCAAAGCCCATCTTCAAACGCTTTTTCCTGAGGGCTTGTCGCTGCATGGCTGGCACTATTCAGTAGAAATGCATAACGCCGTAGCTCACGCTCACGAGGAAATAGAAACCCTTTATGTAAATCACGCAATTACAGTTGAGCTTCTTTTTGAATATGTTAGGCGTGCGTATTTCCCACAGGAACGGTCGAGGTTTCAATCATTTTTTGCATGGGAATCACTGGAAAAAGCGATCGAATTTCGGCAGGATGACCAGCCTATCTATCTGATAGAATCAGACCATATTCTGCGTGCGGATCAACGTTGGCTCAGTATTGGTGTTCAAAACATTGCAGGCTCACTCACAGCCCACAATTATTGGCGTGGCATTCCGACAGATCAACCTTGTTGGGAAGCAGTTTTATCATGTCCTGTGAAAGTCAAAGAGCGTGTAGTGTGAAAGTCTGATGTGAGCAAGCTTTTAACCTGGCACTTGTGAGGACGCAGAGGGCGCGCCGCACAGTACCGCGAAGACAGTTGTTGATAAAAATTAGGTTTAAAAATGGTGCTTGAAGAATTTTTTTCCTTATTAGATTCAATAAGTTCTGATGAATCTATATTGGATTTTTGTCGCAAACACGTCTTGCACGGTACCCCTTTTATTTTTGCAGAAAGAGATGATGACTTTTATGAATTTCGAAAAAGAATTGGTGATAAATTTAGAATACCTTTTCATGAGATATATATTACGGGTTCGGCCAAATTAGGATTTAGTCCTTTTAAAAGAAAGAGTTTTGATTACGATTCTGATATTGATGTGGCACTGATTTCTCTTAATTTGTTCGATTCTATAATGAATGATATTTCAAATTACCAGATGTCATTTAGAAAGAACAGGCAAGTCGTTCGGGAAGTTGAACTAAAGATGTATCATGATTTTTTAGAATACACAGCTCTTGGTTGGATTAGGCCAGATAAACTTCCGATTTCTTTCCAGATGAAAGCTTTTAAAGATGACTGGTTTGATTTTTTTAGAAGTATCTCATATGGAAAATCTGAAGTTGGAAATTATCAGGTTAATGCCGGTGTTTTTAAAAGTTATCAACATTTTGAATCTTATGTTTTTTCTGGCATTAAAGATCTTAAGAGACACAAGGTAGCGAGGGGAAGTTAATGGCAACTCAAATTAAACCATCGGTTACAAATCCTACAATTGCAGATATCTATGAAAAAATTGATACAAACCGACTTATTCTATCACCAGACTTTCAGCGGAAGTTTGTTTGGACGCATGAACACCAGGAAGAATTTCTTGATACAATTCTCAATGGATATCCTTTTCCTGAAATTTATGTATGTCAAGGAGAGACTGACATAAAAAAGCTGCGCACTACACAAAAAGTTATTGATGGACAGCAACGCCTAACAACCATAAAGAATTATATTGAACACACTTTCAAAAAAGATTTAAAGATTGTCCCAAGCTTTGATAGTTTGTCAGAGGACCAAAGAGATGACTTTTTATCATACCAAGTTGTAGTTCGAGATATAGGAAAGGTTGATGCGGACTTAGTAAAGGAAATATTTAGAAGGATTAATTTAACGAAATTTAAGCTTGAAGACATTGAAATACACAATGCGATTTATGACGGGAAGTTCATTCAAATTGCAAAAGAACTTTCGAAGGAAGTAGAATTACAGCAATTCGGAGTTTTTCATGAGTCTGAGTTCACTCGAATGGCTGACATTCATTTTTTTTTAATTGTAATGGCGACTCTACAACGCGGCGGCTATTTCCCTAGGGATAATGAACTTGAAAAATGTGTTGCCGAATTTAATGATGAATTCCCAAATGCGCATAAAATAAAATCTAAAATATTACACGCGATTTCGGTGATTCAGGAGCTAAAACTTGATTTAGACTCTATATGGTTTAGGAAGTCCTGTTTTTTTACACTTGTAATTGAAATCTGTAATGCAGATTCTTTACCTGATAATTTTCGAAATAAATTAATTGAATTTGATAGCATTGTTTTAAATAGCAAGAATAAAAAAGAATCAGATACAGGCCTTTTTTACCATTATATGTATTCTGGAACAAACGATAGAAAAGCAAGGGTTACTAGGTCAGAAATATTTAAAAAACACATATTAGATAAATAGCTTCTAACCTTTTGCTTCTCCAAATTCGGGCCAAAAAGCGGCCCTCTCTGGTGGGCAATACGATGGCGTGGACGCTTCGCGCCACACCATCGGGCTGCGGATTGCCATCCGCTTGATGACTGTCGCTAATTCGCAGCCCGTTACTGATATTTCCAAATAAGTTCAAGTCTGCTCTGATTACAGATAAATACATTTCATTCATCCGAAACCTTCCAGTGCACCAACATAACAATACCGTACCTTTTGATTGCCTTGATTTCAGATACACTCAGAATCCAGGATAAAAAAGCTACCGAATACCTGAATTGGTTCCGAACTCTCAAGGATTAGTCAGATAGCGTAAAGTAGATTTTCGAAAAAAATCATCTAATAGCATTTCCAGCTTTCACGAACCACACAATGCACCTTTACGATTTGAAAACATTACAAAAAGACCATTTTTACCCCAGCTTGAAATCATTTCTTCACATTTCCTGACTTTTTTAATTTCGAAATTTCACTAAACAGCCTTTCAAACGCCATTTAAAGCCACAATCAACGCGCGTTCATGTCTATTTCAAGCCCCCACCGTAGACAATTCCACTGGTTTCAAACCATCCGTCAAATCCCCCTAAAAACGCGAAATTGGTTTCAAACCTCTTTTTGCCACTATCCAACGCATCAAAAACGCCCAACTCACCAACATCATAACATAATCGCCATTCACCACCCATCACCGCCATTCACCGCCATTCACCGCCTTGGGTTCAAACCATCTGGTGGGTCACAGATTACGCGGTTTCAAACCGAGTGTCAGATTACATCTTTGCCTACGTATCCAACGACCCCATTAACTTTATTGAGCCTCTGGATAGCGGGGATACGATTTTACATAACATTCGATCTCGGCCTTTGCCCTTATTTGACGTAACCCCACCCCGGTCGTTAGCGGGGCACGATTTGACATAAGGCCCAAATCCGGTCATCTACCAGGTTCGATTTGACCTCCCCCCACGCCGGCCATGACAGTCCGCTTCTTGGGAAGCAGATCTTAAGCGGTGGCATAGGTGGGTTGGGTCATGCAGCGGCGGTCAATTTCTTGGTTCGATCCTCAATGGCCCGGATAATCTCTTGAATCGAATCAACCTCCGGCTCATCAAAATAGACCTCACCGCATTGCTGGCACACCCAGGCCGGGACAGCATCGAGGGTCAAATGATATTCCTGGCGGTCAATATGAAACGGTGCCGATCCTCTTTTCATGGTTCCTTGGCAATGCATGCACTTCATTGTTTTTTCCTCTTTCGATAACCGCGTTCCCATTCCTGATCGCTGGGAAGATACGCAGTGATGATGGCTAAATAATCGTCCTTGGGTGCGCATACAATGTGAAGGGGTCGTAGGTTCGCACCCCCCAATATGAGGCAGCTATGCCCCCTCACATCATTTGGGTAATCCTCGATGATCTCACCGGTTTCAATGACCATTCGTATTTCTGCCGTGGTGATCATTCGATCCGGCTTGGCCATCTGCCGTATTGCATGCGGAAGGAACAGAATTCTTTTGGCCGCGCTATTACGAACTTGCATTAAAATGGTTGAATAATCAGTCATTACCCCGATCAAACGGTAGTGGTCAATTTTGGACACACTGAAGCCAGCCGCCCAGTACATCATTCGCCAAATATCAACGATTTAAATGTAACGTAAAATCGATCGGTAATCAATCGGCGGCAATGAAGTTGCCATCGATGCTGTCGAAGGTCCAATTACCGCTGGTTGTCTTTCAAAAAAATGCCAACCCTTCTGGCAAATTCATTTTTTCCACCGCTACAGGCCCGTTTACGCGGTTTCAAACCAAGTGTAAAATGGTTTCAAACCGAGTGTCAGATTACAGGTGGGTCACACCTCTGATATCAAAACATAATCACCATCCACCACCCATCACCGACATTCATCGCCTTGGTTTCAAACCACTTGGTGGGTCACTAGAGCGCCGGACTTCGAATCAGTAGTCCGCAAGTTTGAATCCTGCACCCTCCATGGAACGGACAGAACTGCCGCTCATCTCGCGCCCATTGACCTTTAAAACAGCTTGACATAATGCCCTCCTATATGTACATTACAGTGTACACATGGGAGGGCATTATGAAAACAGTCAATTTTACTGATTTTAGAAAAAAAGCATCCAGTTTTATTACTGAAGTAGAGCATGGCGAAACGATAATCCTTGTGAGGCGTGGAAAGCCAATAGCAGAGGTTGTTCCATTTACTGACCGGCATACACGAACACCATCCTGGAAAGAGCCAGGTATTCATTTACAGATTAGCGGAGCAGATTTATCATCGGCTATTGTGGAGGATCGTGAGGCAGAATCATGAAGCTTTTTTGTGATTCATCCGCTCTTGCTAAAAGATATGTATATGAGCAAGGTTCTGAGAGTATGGACTCTCTTTTGCAGAAGGCGTCTCAGTTAGCACTGTGTACAATTTTAGTGCCTGAAATAATTTCTGCGCTAAATCGAAGACGGAGAGAGCAAAATTTATCGTTGCGCGAATATCGCACGATTAAGAGACAATTGCTGGAAGATGTCCGTGACGCAATCGTTCTTCAAATTACCCCCGCGGTCATTTCCCGTTCTGTGCAGCTATTAGAAAATAATAACTTAAGGGCAATGGATGCTTTGCATGTCGCCTGCGCCCTTGAATGGCAGACCGAAATTTTTGCAACTTCTGATAAAAGACAGTTTGTTGCAGCTCAGAACGCTGGACTTCTGACTGAGTTCATAGGCCAACAAGGCAGTTGATCAGTTGATGCCATATTCCTTTAGTTTCAGCTGCAGCGTCCGGCGGCTGATCCCCAGGATTTTTGATGTCTTCGTCCGATTCCCGCCCATATCATCGAGAGTTTTGAGTATCATGTCCTTCTCCACGGCTTTGAGCGAACGACCTGATGCCAGGATGGCCGACGAATCTGTTTTTGAACGGTCCTGATCGCCAATGGTGCCGGGGAAGTGCTCAGGGCCGATGCGCTCACTCCTGGCCATGATGACCGAACGCTCGATGACGTTTTCCAATTCCCGGACATTGCCCGGCCAGGCATATCCCATGAGAAGATCCATCGCCCGGGGCTGGAAGCCTTTGAATGTGCGACGATTCTTGGCGGCATAGTGGCTGAGAAAATGCTCCGCCAGTAAAGGAATGTCTGAGGTCCGGTCTCTTAACGGCGGCACCGTCAGGGTGACCACATTCAGGCGATAGTACAGATCCTCACGGAATCGATCCGCTTCAATCTCCTCTTCCAGATGACGATTGGTCGCCGATATGATGCGGGTGTCGACCCGGATCGTTCGGGTGCCGCCCACCGGTTCAAACTCACGCTCCTGAAGGACGCGAAGGATTTTGGCCTGCGTGGCCGGCGTCATTTCGGCGATCTCATCCAGAAACAGCGTGCCCTGATCGGCCAGCTGAAAGCGGCCCTTTTTGGGACCGGTGGCACCCGTGAAGGCCCCTTTTTCGTGCCCGAAAAGTTCATTTTCAAGCAGCGTTTCCGGCAGCGCCGCACAATTAACCTTGATGAACGGCCTGTCTTTCCGGGGACTGTTGTGATGAATGGCACTGGCCACCAGCTCTTTGCCGGTGCCGCTTTCCCCCTGAATCAGTACGGTGGCCTCGGACGGGGCCACCAGGGTCAGGGTTTCGATCAATTCCCGCATGGCCGAACTGCTGCCGATGATATTGCCGAGATCAAACGTTTGGCCCAGTTGCTCTTTGAGGGTGAGGTTTTCTGCCTCCAACTGATGCTGGCGCAGTGTTTTTGCGACCGTGATAATCAGCTCGTCAATGTCGATCGGTTTGGTCAGATAATTTTCAGCGCCCGATTTGAGCGCCTCCACAGCCGAGCGCACCGATCCATAGGCGGTCATGATCACCACCGGAAGATCCGGATTGATGCGGACCATTTTCTTCTGGGCGATATCCCCGTCCATTCGTTTCATGCGCAGATCCATGAGCACCAGATCGAAAATATCGTTCTCCACCATGGTGCAGGCCGTGTCGCCGTCATCGGCTTCATGAACATGGTACCCCTTATCGGAAAGCACAGCCTTGAGCATGGTCCGGTGTGCGGCGTCATCATCGACAATCAATATCCTGGCAGCGTCGGGCGTGTTCATCGGTCAATATCCTTCAGTGAAATGGTAAACCGGGTTCCGCGGCTTTTTCCTGGCGGCGGACTTTCTACCGTAACGCCGCCGCCATGGTGCTCAGCGATTTTTCTCACCATGGCCAGCCCTACTCCGGTTCCCCGTTCACGGGTGGTGTAGAAGGGCTCGAATATTTTTTCCGTTAAATCCGGTGCGATTCCCGGTCCGTTGTCTTCCACGTCAATAATAACGCCTTTTTCCTGATCAGCGTTGCCGGCGCGCACATCGATCACGCCGCCGTCTTCCAGTGCATGAATGGCATTGAGTATCAGGTTGAGGATCGCCTGAGTGAGTTGATTGGGGTCTGCCATGATCCGGGAACAATCGGGGTCGATGTGAGTCTGAACGTCGATGCTTTTCGCGTCGGTATCCGCGGATACCAACACGAGCACATGCGCGATGATGTCGGCAAGGCAGATCTCTTCCGGTTCCAGGGTCATCGGCCGGGCAAAGTTGAGCAGGTCTGAAACCACATGGTTGATGCGGTCGATTTCACGCACCATTACATCGGCATACTCGCGTTCAGGGGATTCTTCATCGTGGCCTTTACCGAGCAGGTAGGCAAAACCACGGATGGAACTCAAGGGGTTGCGGATTTCATGGGCCACACCAGCGGCCAGGCGACCGATTGCCGCCAGTCTTTCCGTTCGCTGGACCTGTTTTTCGAGCTGTTTGATGGCGCTCATGTCCCTGACGACCACCACGGCGCCGCGTCGATCGCCGGCTTCGTCCTTTATGGGCGTGGCCGTGAGCATCAGCGGGAGTGCGTCCCCGGCGCGCCGCCCGAACCGGATTTCATGGTTCAGTACAGGTACCCCTGCATCTAATGTCCGGGCGATGCCGGTGGCATCGAAATTAAATATCTCACCAAGGTCCAGACCGTCCACATCCGCTTCCGGAATGTCCAGCAGCGCCAGGGCCTGGTGATTGAAGGAGACCACGCGGCCATCCGTATCGATACTCAGCACGCCATGGGCCATGCTGGCGATCACCTGACGGGTGTAATCCCGGGTTTCCTGCAATGTCCGGCTGAGCATATAGTAACTGCGCAGCACGATGAAAAAATAGATCACGCCGCCGCCCAGCACCAGAACGATGCCGCCCATGATGACGGCATGCTGCAAATCCGATCGGCGGGCCGTTTCATAGGCCGTCATGCTCATGCCCAGGTAGACGGTGGCACGCGCGTGAAAATGGGCCGGCGTCCCGTCTGCCGGGTTCTTCCCGGATGGCAGTGCAATTTCTTTTCGGGTCCCCAGAGGGTCGAACGGCTTGGCCACTTCGTACACCCGGCTGCTGTTCGGAAGTTGTCTTACCCGCGTGTGAACATCATCCAAACGGTCAAATATAGGAATCCATGAGGTAAGTGTGCCCTCCAGTGAGGGAATGGAGTGGTGCACCACACGACCGTTTTCATCAACCAGGAAGATGTAATTGATGTCTTCCGAGCGTCCGATTTCATGAATCAGACTGCCGATGGCATCCATCCCGGCCATCTGCATCATCATGCCCGCCCTTGCGCCGGCTTCGAGCGCATTTATCAGCGTCAGTGCCTGGCGATGGACGGTCTGCCTGGCCGCGTTGCGTTCCCGATTCAGATTGTGCACGGTCGAGATGCTGATGAAGACAAGCAAAAGCAGAACGACAAACAGAATCGAAAGTGCGGTCAGATAGAGTTGTCGGCGGGGTACGGCGTTCATGGAAGATGAATCCTTTTACCCAGAATATCCAAAACCAGAAACGGCACCTCTCACCCGATTTCGGCGTTGGGCAACAAATTCAAATCCTCAAAATATAACCAATATTCATCCAGTTTGAATTTATTGCCCGCCTTGAACTCGGGCGAGATTCACCATTTCTGTAAAAGCACCCAATAAGGATAATGCGGTATTACTTCAGGTGCAAATTTTTTTCGCACCCGGCCGGATGATACGCTTCAAGCGAGTAATTTTTTCGCACCCCCATCCCTGCAAAAAAAATCCAAATCAACATGTAATCGTTGAATTATCAAATAGTTATCAATGTGGCACGGCAATTGATGAGACTATTCTTCTGAAAAGGTTGGAATCGGCTTTTTCACGCACCCATCATCAAGTGCCAGGAGTTCAACATGGGTTTTCAATTTTTATGCTCTTTACAGATTATGGTGGCCACGCCACTGTTCGGTCGGAAAAGGCGGCGCGTCACGGTCCCCCTTGCCATGATAATGCTTCTGGTCGGGGCCCAGGTATCGGCCGGTGATGTCAATCCTAATCCCAACCGCGCAAGCCTCACCACGTCACCGACGGTGGGCCTTGCCGATCTTATCGATCATGCCTATGCCCACAATCCATCGATCCGGAAGGCGCGTGAAGCCTGGCGGGCAACGGTGGAACGCTATCGGGTGACCACCGGTTACCCGGACCCGCAGCTGATGGTGACCTGGTTTCCCGAACCCATCGAAACCCGCCTGGGCCCCCAGGACTGGAACGCCCAGATCTCGCAGATGATTCCCTTTCCGGGCAAGCTGTCCAAGGCCGGGGAGCTGGTGGCAGCCGACGCCCGCATCGCCCGCCTCAATCTGGACAAGACCGTCAAGGAAACCATCCGGGCCGTCAAGGCGTCCTACTTTGAGTTGTGGTATATCCGTCAGGCCAGAGCCATCACCGGGCAGAACACCGACCTGTTGAAGCACATCCGCAAAATCGCCGAGACTGCCCATGCCGATGACCGGGCCACCCTCACCGATGTGATCAAAGCCCAGTCCCAGGGCGGCCAGCTGCAATACGATGCCCTGCTGCTGGAAGAACTGGAGCAGACGGAAATCACCCGTCTCAACGGACTCCTGGACCGTGATCCCGATGCAGCCATCGGAAATCTGGTCACGCCGGTCATCCATCCCCTCGCAGTCGACCTTTCCGCCATCTACCGCCTGGCCGAAGCCAATCAGGAAGACATTCTTATGGCCCAGGTGGGGGTGGAAAAAGGCGATACCCAGGTGTCTCTGGCCCGGTTCCAGAACCTGCCCGACTTTAAAATCGGCTTGTTTTACGCCGGTATCGGCAATCCCGACATGCCGGTCCCCCCCGAGGATGCCGGACGGGACGCGATCGGCGTCCAGGCGGGCTTTTCCATTCCCTTGTGGTTCGGCAAAAACAACAGCCGCGTGGACAAAGCCATGGCGGAAAAAGAAAAGGCCCGGGCCGATAGAAAGCTGCGCATCAACACGGTGCAGACAGACATTCGCACGCTGTATTTCAAGACCCGCAATGCATTACGCGTGGTTCAATTGTACGAAAACGATCTGTTGCCCCAGGCGGCCAGATCCATGCAGATCGCCGAGGTCTGGTACCGGGAAGGCGAGTCGTCGTTTACCGATTTCATCGAGACCCAGTCCGTCTGGTACAACTTTCAACTGGCCCTGGCCCGCGCCAAAGCGGACTACGGCATCAGCCTGGCCGGGCTCGAACGCCTGGCCGGCACCCATCTGACCGGTGATGTTCAGTTGCCGTCGCCACCCGATGCAAAGGAGGCGCAATGAAGACCCTGGTTTTACTGGTTGCCGGCATTCTTGCCGTCTGGTTTTCCGGGATGGCCGGGACAGCCGTTGGCGGATACCGTGATCTGAAACAGGACATTGAAGCCTATTCCCCGCCGGCATTGCTGCATGTGTCGGCTGCGCCCCAATCCCCGGACACAGTCACGGCCGATGCGTTCGATGGTGAGACGCAGTCCATCAATGCCATGCGCGATCGCTGGGCCGAGGCACTGCGCTGCCGCATCCAGCCTGCCCATGCAGGAGAACTGGCCGTTGTAGCCAGGGATGATGCGAACACACTTTCCATTCTCAAGCATCAATTCTCACTCGAGGCGACCCGGCAGCTGATCCTGCTGCGCAATCCGTCGATCAAAGCGGCTGCCACCCGCGTTAAGGCAGCACTGGAAGGCTTCGGCCAGGTCGAGCAATTGGATGCAATCCTGCGCCAGTATTCCGCCTTTACCGAAGGCGTCATGGCCGGGGTCGGACCGATGCGCGGCGGGGCGGACACGATCCAGATGAAATTCCCTTTCCCCGGTGTGACGGCCCTGAAAGGCCAGATCGCCGAGAAGAATGTGGAAGACAGGGTTCACCAGCTCGATCGAGTTCGGCGGGATGTGGTTGCCCAGGGCAGCAAGGCCTACTGGAACCTGCTTTACACCCACCAGGCGCTTGCCATTACCCGCGACACGCTGGATCGGCTGAGCCACCTGGAGTCGGTGGCCACCACCCGTTACGGGGCGGGCAAGGCCAGCTACCAGGATGTGGTCAAGATCCGCATCGGCCGTGAGAAATTGATCGAGCAGCTGACCACCCTTGAAAAACAGCGCGTCAATCTGGAAACCGAACTGCTGACCCTGATGGATATGGAGCCCGGGCCGTCTCTTGGATGGCCGCAGTCGACCGTCCCGGACACCCGGATTCCCAGCCTGGAAGATTTGTATCCCCTGGCGCTTGCCAACCGCCAGGAGCTCAGCCGCATGCGCACCCTGATCGCCAGGATGCAGCGCATGATCGAGATGGCCGAGACCATGATCCAGCCGGCGCTTTCCCGGAATACCGCACTGTTCACGGATGAGGCCGCTGTCCAGGTGGGCAGCGGCGGCATGAAACCGTCGTTCGCGACCAACCTGTCGCCGACACGGGGCAAGGGGCTGCCCCAAAATGCCTGGTTCGGCAGCCGGGACGCCTATCTTCGCGAAACCCGCCGCAAACTGGTCGCCCTGAAGGCGGATCTGGCCGAGGCCGAAGCACGCACCCGGCTGATGGTCCGCACCGGCTGGTTCGATCTGGACAAAGCCAGGCGTGAGCGATCCCTGTTCAACAACCGGCTGCTGGAACTGGCCCGGACCTCCCTGGACGTGTCGACCCGCGGGTATGAATCCGGCAAGGTATCCTTTGCCGACGTGATCGCCTCCTACACCGGCTGGCTGGACGTCAACCTGGCCGGCCAGCGCCGCAACAGTGATGTGGGCATTGCCCGGCTTGAACTGGAGTGCCGCGTCGGCACGCCACTATTAAAAAAGCCGGCGGACGCCAGATCCGGCGTTGCCAGGGGATCGCAGTAAAATGGTTACGGCTTCACCCTTGACGCATTGGCGCTGACACCCTTCGACCTTTTGATCAGCGAGGCCGTCTGGTTGGGTTACATTGGAAAGGAATTTTGATAATGTCTGCAAATCAAATCATCACTGCCATTGCCGCATCGTCTATCGCCCTTGTATTGACCCTTTATCCGTCACCTTGGGCAAGCGATGGGTCTTTGTTTTCTCTTCCGGCACCGGCAAATGCCCGGGCGGAAGAAAGTCTTAAGGCCGGCATGCTGGATCCTGCGACCGGCAAGAAGATCAAGTACTGGGTGGCGCCCATGGACCCGACTTACATCCGTAACGAGCCGGGCCAATCCCCCATGGGCATGGACCTGGTGCCGGTCTACGAAGAAGAAGGCGGGGAAAAAGAACCCACCTCCACGATCCGCATCGATCCGGTTACCCGCCAGAACATGGGCATCCGGCTGGGGCGCGTCGAAAAAAGGCGCCTTTCCAAAACGATCCGCACATTCGGCACGATCACATACGATGAAACCGGGCTCTATTCGGTGAACACCAAGTTCAACGGCTGGATCGAGACCCTGTACGTTGATTTTCTGGGGGAACCGGTGGAAAAAGGCCAGCCCCTGTTCGATATCTACAGCCCCGACTTACTGACCGCCCAGCAGGAATACCTGATTGCCGTTCGCCAGCAAAACGGACGCAAGAAAAACGCCCGGCAGGAAAGCGACAGTCTGCTGGACGCCTCCCGCACCCGGCTCGCCTACTGGGATCTTACCAATGCGCAAATCGCCCAACTGGAAAAAGACGGCCAGATCCAGAAAACCATAACGATCTACTCGCCGGCCTCGGGTGTGGTCATCAAGAAAAGCGCCCTCAAGGGGCATTACGTCAAGGCCGGGGAACACCAGTACGAGATTGCCGACCTGTCCACCGTGTGGGTGGATGTGGACATCTACGAATACGAACTGCCCTGGGTGCATAAGGGCATGGCCGCCAAGATGGAGCTGGCCTATATTCCCGGGAAACGCTATGCCGGTGAAGTACTCTTCATCTACCCGTTTCTGGATCCCAAAACCCGCACGGCCCGCCTGCGGCTCTCCTTTCCCAATCCGGACAACCTGCTCAAACCGGGGATGTACGCCAATGTAGTTCTGAAAAGCGTTCTGCCCGGACCACGGCTGGTGGTCCCCCAGGAGGCGGTCATCGACAGCGGGGTGAGAAAGCGGGTCTTCGTCTCCCGCGGCAAAGGCAAATTCGATGCCCGGGAGGTCACCCTGGGCGTCGAGGGCGGCGACTATCTGTTTGAAGTGATCGACGGCCTTACCGAAGGTGAGCAGATCGTCGTCTCCGGCCAGTTCATGCTGGATTCGGAGAGCCGGCTCAAGGAAGCCATCGCCAAAATGCTCGAGGCACGCACCGGAGCAGGCAGCGAGGATGCCGACGGCCTGGATATGCAGGGGCTTACCATGGACGACGATCTCGACATAGAGGGACTCACCATGGAAGCGGACATGGACATGGAAGGTTTGAATATGGACGCGGAGAATCCGGCAGATTCGAAGACGTCGGAAGGGGCGACACCATGATCGGAAAAATCATCGACCTGTCGATCCAGAACAAGTTCCTGGTGATCCTGGGCACCGCCTTTGTCGTCGCCGCCGGCATTTATGCCATCGCCCGCACGCCCCTGGACGCCATTCCCGACCTGTCCGACGTGCAGGTGATCATCCTCACCGAGTATCCGGGCCAGGCCCCCCAGGTGGTTGAGGACCAGGTCACCTATCCGCTGACCACGGCCATGCTGTCGGTGCCCTTTGCCAAGGTCGTGCGCGGGTTCTCCTTTTTCGGGATCTCCTTCGTCTATATCATCTTCGAAGACGGCACTGATCTGTACTGGTCGCGCAGCCGTGTGCTGGAGTACATGAACGTTGTCGCCGGACGGCTGCCCGACGGGGTGAATCCCACCCTTGGGCCGGATGCCACCGGTGTGGGCTGGGTCTACGCCTACACCTTAGAGAGCGACCGCCACGACCTGGCCCAGCTGCGATCCATTCAGGACTGGTTCCTGCGCTATGAGCTGGCCAGTGTTCCCGGGGTGTCCGAGGTGGCCTCCATCGGCGGATTCGTCAAGCAGTACCAGGTGGTGGTGGATCCCAACAAGCTTCGCGCCTACAACATTCCCATCCAGAAAATCCGCAAGGCCATCCAGCGCAGCAATACGGACGTGGGCGGCCGGCTGGTGGAGATGGGCGAGACCGAGTTCATGGTTCGCGGGCTGGGGTATATCAAAACCATCGAGGACCTGAACACCGTGCCCCTGGGCGTGGACCAGCGGGGCATTCCCATCCTGCTGCGCAACGTGGCCACGGTGAGGATCGGACCGGAACTGCGCCGGGGCATCGCCGACTACAATGGTGACGGCGAGGTGGTGGGCGGCATCATCGTCATGCGCTATGGTGAGAACGCCCTGAAGGTGATCGACAACGTGAAAACGCGCCTGCAGCAGCTTGAAGCCGGCCTTCCCGATGGGGTGAGGATAAAAAGTGTATACGACCGGTCGGGGCTCATCCTGAGGGCGGTGAACAACCTCAAGACCACGCTGATCGAAGAGAACCTGATCGTCGCCATTGTCTGCATCGTCTTTCTGTTTCACTTTCGCAGCGCCCTGGTGGGCATTTTCACCCTGCCGGTGGGGGTACTGATCAGCTTCATCATCATGCAGCGCCAGGGCATCAACGCCAACATCATGAGCCTGGGCGGCATCGCCATCGCCATCGGCGCCATGGTCGACGGCGCCATTGTCATGATCGAAAACGCCCACAAGCACATCGAACGCGACGGCGGCAAAAAGCCCCATTGGGAACTGATTGCCGAGGCTGCAAAAGAGGTCGGCCCGGCCCTGTTCTTCTCCTTGTTGATCATCGCCGTGAGCTTTCTGCCCGTGTTCACTCTTCAGGCTCAGGAGGGACGCCTGTTCCGTCCCCTGGCCTACACCAAAACGTATGCCATGGTTGGCGCGGCCCTATTGGCCATTACCATCGTGCCCGTTCTCATGGGCTACCTGATCCGGGGCAGAATCAAACCCGAGAGCGAAAACCCGGTCAACCGATTTCTCATCTGGATCTACCATCCGGTGATCAAAGTGGTATTGCGCAAAAAGGCCCTGGTTATCGCCGGAGCCCTCGTGGTGCTGGCCGTGACCGTGATTCCCATCAAACGCATGGGATCCGAATTCATGCCCCCGCTCAATGAAGGCGATCTGTTGTACATGCCCACCACCCTGCCGGGTATTTCGATCACCAAGGCCAGGGAACTGCTACAGCAGACCGACCGCATCATCGCCACGTTTCCGGAAGTCGAACATACCTTCGGCAAAATCGGCCGGGCGGAGAGCGCCACCGATCCGGCGCCCCTGACCATGATCGAAACCACCATTACCCTCAAGCCCGAGTCTGAATGGCGGCAGGGGATGACCATGGAGAAGCTGGTCGACGAGCTGGACAAGGCCATCCAGTTTCCCGGCCTGACCAATGCCTGGACCATGCCCATCAAGACCCGTATCGACATGCTCTCCACGGGCATCAAAACCCCCGTGGGCATCAAGATCATGGGCGAGGACTTGAGCGTGCTGAGCAGTCTGGGAGAAAAAGTGGAGGCCATCATCCGCCAGGTGCCGGGAACCCTGAGCGTGTATGCCGAGCGGGTCACCGGCGGAAAGTTCCTGGACTACGACATCCGTCGTGAAGCGGCCGCCCGCTACGGGCTCACCGTGGGAGACGTGCAGGACATCATCATGACCGCCATCGGCGGCATGAACATCACCCAAACCGTGGAGGGGCTGGCGCGCTATCCGGTCAACCTGCGCTACGGCAGCGAACTGCGCGATACACCGGAAAAGCTGCGGCGCATCCTGGTTCCGACACCGGCCGGTGCCCATATCCCAATCGGCCAGCTGGCCGACATCCGCATCGTCAAGGGACCGCCGGTGGTCAAAAGCGAGAACGCCCGTAACAGCGCCTTCGTCTATATCGACATTACCGGCATCGACGTGGGCACCTATGTCAAGGTCGCCCAGAAGACCGTGAAGGAAAAGCTGGAACTGCCGGCAGGCTATTCTCTGGTGTGGAGCGGCCAGTACGAGTATATGGTCCGCGCCCAAAAACGTCTGATGATCGTGGTCCCCATGACCCTGCTGATCATTTTCCTGCTGCTCTACTTCAACTTCAAGAATATGTCCGAAAGTCTTCTGGTCATGCTCAGCGTGCCCTTCTCACTGACCGGCGGGTTCTGGCTGATGTACCTTTTGGGATACAACATGAGCGTGGCCGTGGGCGTGGGCTTCATCGCCCTGGCCGGCGTGGCCGCCGAAACCGGCGTGGTCATGCTGATCTATCTGGACATATCGTACCGGAATTTCAAAGCCCGGTACGGCCGGCACTTCAACCGGCGCCACCTGTACATGGCCATCGAGGAGGGCGCGGCCCTGCGGGTACGCCCCAAAATGATGACCGTGGTGGCCACCATGGCCGGGCTGGCCCCCATCATGTGGAGCCACGGGACCGGCTCCCAGGTGATGAAACGCATTGCCGCGCCCATGATCGGCGGCATGGTCAGTGCCACCGTATTGACCCTGATCGTGGTGCCGGTGATCTATGCACTATGGAAAGGATGGCGGCTGCCGGAGGGAAACGGCGATGACGAATCACTATTTAATTCAACCTTGGAGGTCAAACCATGAAAAAACCATTATTTCTCATTTCACTTTCAATCATCATTCTTATCGCCGTACCGGTCATGGGGATGCAGGAGCACGGCAGCCACGGATCCGGTGGCGGGCATGACATGCAGTCAGACGAGCAAATGGATCACACGGCTCACGGTAAATCCATGGATCATGGTGGCATGGGCGGCACCTTCAAACATACGGCCACCGAAGGAGGAATCGAAGCGGCGTTCGAGGTGATGAGCCTGGCCAGCATGAACATGACCTCGGACAAGGGCGACACCCATCACATCATGGTCAACTTGAAGGAGGCGGAAAGCGGTGCGCCCATCAAAAACGCCATCGGCAAGATCAAGGTCATCGCTCCGGACAAGACGGAGCAGATCAGTCCCTTGAAAAACTACAGCGGCATCCTGGCCGCGAACTTCACCTTTGATAAACCGGGGAAATACGGCGTCATCTGCCTGCTTAAAGAAAGCGACAAAAAGCAGGTGTTCAAATTCTGGTACCATCATATGTAGCCGTCGAGGCCATGTCTGCGGCCATCACCGTCAACAACGGCCTGGTGCTGCAGTTTATCGGCGATGAAATAGAGGCGGTTTTCGGTGCTCCGATAGCCATGGAAAATCACCAGGAATGCGCCATCCATGCAGCCATCGAGATGCGCAAGCGCCTGTCTCAGGTCAACCAGACGCTCACCAGCCAGGGCTATCCGCCCCTTCAGCATGGCATCGGCCTGCACGCCGGCAAGGTCGTAGCGGCCAATATCGGCAGTGCGCAGCGGCTTTCCTATGCCCTGGTTGGCGAAACGGTGAACGTCGCCTCTCGAATTCAAGACCTCAACAAAACGTTGGGCACGGACATTCTACTCAGTGATGCGGTCCAAAAAAAGGCGGGATCGAAAATTGCGCTGCATCCACTGGAACCGGTTTCCGTCAGCGGCGTCCGTGACCCGCTTCGGCTGTTCACCGTTCAATCTATGGGTTGATCTTTTGCACCTGGAGATCTTATCGGTTCCCCTGTATTACTACCGCGGGGGCATCTACGGCGTGATATTCGTCCCCACGATCCTGATGCTGGCGCCGCGCATCGGCATCGCCAACACCCTTGTGGCCACCATTGTCGGTCAATTGATCCTGTCGGTTATTTTCGACCATTTTGGGGTATTCGGCCTGGCCAGATATCCAATCAGTGTTCCCCGCATTCTGGGATGCGCCGGACTGCTGTTGAGTTTGTATCTGATTCAATACCGGTAACATTGACGGATTCGTAAAAAGCCCGATATCGGCGTTACGCTTCATCCTTCGTCACTGCGGAGTACTCTATGTACGCCTCATTCCTCAGGATTCGCAAGCCTTGATCTCGGGCTTTTTACGAATCCGCCCGAACGGCAACTTTTTACGAGTGCATCAACATTGATAAGCGTATAAAAAGTGCCTGACGCGTCATGCCGGACTGGATCCGGCATCCAGAACAGATTGAACTGCCTGAATTAGGCTGATGGTAGCTTTTACCGCCTTTCCTGGGATAGATGAGGACATTCTCATATTACCTTGTTTCACAACGATCTGCCATTTGTCCCCCCCATGGTCGCACGATTGCGCCCGTTTGCCTTTGATCGATAAAGCGCATCATCGGCCTGCTTGAGGAGGGCGTCGGTCCTCACACCCGCATGGATGCTGGTGCTTGATATGCCAAGGCTGATCGTCACATCGACCGGCCTGCTCGAGTTCCCGCCTGGAATAATCGGTGAGTCGGCAATGGCTTGTCGGACACGCTCGGCCACCGTTAACGCCCCTTCGGTATCGCATGGATAAAGGAGGAACAGGAATTCTTCTCCACCGTAACGTCCCACGCTATCGTTGTCACGCAGTTGCGCCTGAAACCGGCGTGACACTTCACGGAGCACGGCATCGCCCACAAGATGCCCGTGGCAATCGTTGATGACTTTAAAAAAATCGATGTCCGCGAGAATCACACTCAACGGTTGATGACTATGATTGGAAAGTTCCAGGCACGCCTGGAGCCTTTCAATGATGGCACCGCGGTTCAGCAGGCCGGTCAGGGCATCGTGTGATGCTTTCTGTATCAATGCTTCGGTCGCCTGGCGGCGAAGCAAGATATCCGAAATCCGATCCGCGAAGTGAGAACCAAAGATACGGATGAACCTGGTGTCGAGTTCGCTGAAAGGTTCATTTCTGGCGGCAACACTCAAGAGCGCAATCCAGCGGTCTGCGCGTTTGAACGGGAACACCCGGACCTCTGCGATCCGCTTGCCGGCCAGGTGCTCGGGCGGCGGTGGGTGCCCCGGAATCAAATTGCCCCGCATATGGCTGGCGCACGGGCGTTGCAATGACCGGTGATAGGCATCCCAGCGCGACAGGGTGGTCTTTTTTTGGACATGCGCTTCACCCCGAAAGCCGTCAATCACGCAGAAGCGACGCTCATGAAAAACAACCATCCGCCAACTGCTGACGCTGGCAAAATATTTCCACTGCATGGCGACCTGGTGCGACATCGCGGGAATTTCATCAAGCCCCTGGATATCATCGAGAAGCTTGAAAAGCGCTTCGTATCTCACCAACTGCTGAGCGGCGAGTTCTCTCCAGGTTGATCCGGTATCCATGGCGGTCGGGACCTCAGTAGTAAAGAACTGAGCATTTTAAATTTTGGCATTTTTGAAATGTGTCAAAAATCACAGAACCGCGCAGTAATCCGGATCCAGGTCCAACCGCAAGGTACTCGTGTAGATGTTGAACATGGCGGCCAGATCAATGACAGCGATAATTTCGCAGACCTCCTGTTTGCTGAACCCTTCATCCAGCAGATCTTCGAAATCTTCATCGGTCATGGAATTCGCATCTTCGGCAACCTTGGATGCAAAATCGACGACGATTCGATAGTAGGCGGGCATCTCGAAATCAGAATTGGATTTGACCGCAGATTTAAGGTCGTCGAGGGAGAACGCCTTATCCAGATTCAACACGCACTGGGCATGGCAGGCGGAACAATAGCGGGCGCCGTTTTTGGCGGAAACGATAAATACAATCATTTCCTTTAGTGGCAGAGGGAGGCTACCGCTAAAAAGCGTTCCTTTGGCCCGTTCCCAGTAGGCCTTGGTCAGGGCACTGCTATGCCCCATGCTCTTTAGCCATACGGGCACCGATGTTGATCCGGTGGTGCGCAGATAGTCGTCATAAACTGCTTGCGTTTGTGTGGAAGCATCTTCGTATTCGGTCAGTGTATAGCGCTGCATCTTGGTGTCCATCCTTCCTGCTATGATTTAAAATCAAATTCCTAGGAAAAAAACCGCAACTTTGTGGCACTATGGTCTGAACCGTTTTTTGAAAAACAAGTCAATTTTTCACAACCATCTGAAATAAAACGTTTTATTGTCATTTACCCAATTCTTGAATTTTACATTGAGAAAATATTTTAAAGAACAATGAGAACTATTGATGAAAACGATTTAGGATTTCTCATGAACATATCGGCTGAAAAGGATACTTCTTTAAAAAAAATTGCACGCTTCGAATGGCTATGCAAACGGTGCAGTCAAATTCGCGGCTCGGACAACCACCTGATCCTCGTAAAGAACGGGTTCCCTGTCCGCCCTGTTTTTGACATCAGACGAGCCTGTATTAGATTTCCGTGTAACGATTTTACAGGACGAGCATCACCAACCCGTCAAGCAAAGGAGCGTCAGCCATGCTGAGTACAGATAAGATATCCAGCGCATTCAAGGCAATTTGTGAAGAGGCAGAAAAAATTCAGGCCCAGGAGATCCCGGAATCGGTCAAGACAGGCATTTCAACAATCATATCCATCGCCAAGCATCAAAGTGATATCCGTCAATCGCCCAAGGGCAGTTGTTCGGCCCACGACAAGGGATAGGGTTATTTCTTGAGTTCATCCCATTTGTAATCGATAAGTTCCAAAAGGACGCCGTTGACCTTTTGGGGATGAATGAATGCATATTCACAATCCCTGAAAGGTCGGGCGCCACCGATAAATGGATAGCCCTTGTTCTTAAGCGTTTCCATGGATTCACGCGTGTCGTCGACGTTCAGGCTGAGCAGCATGATGCCTTCGCCATGTTTTTCTATGTATTTGGCGACATCGCCGTCCGGCGTGGTGGATTCCATCAATTCGAACCCGACCTCTCCCACCCAATACCGGGCGACATTTATTTTTTCCGGCTCATCGATGTATTCATCATCCGGCGCGCTCTTGCCCAGGATCGGCTCCCAGATTTTACGCGCGGCGGCCAGATCTTTTACGGCGATACAGATGTGATCGATCTTGTTGACTGTCATCCTTATCATCTCCCCAAGCTGAGCGTTTTTTTAATCGTAAACAAACACAAGTCCGGTACGTGACATTGCCTTTCAACTGGTAAACAAAAAATGACGGTTGCTTGACGTCATCGCCTCGGCATTCATAACAAAAAAAGGCTGATTGTGCCAGATGCGTGATGCGTCTGGGGCCCATGCTCCGCAGGGGGGCATCAACTGGATTGATTATTTTTTTTCGCGGGCATGGCCCGCTCTTACAACCGGCAACAGCTTGTTCATGTACTGTTTTTTGTGGAGCTGGCCATGCCGGCGATTATAGGCGGATAGCCGTTTGGGCTGAAGGCTGAAGGGCAAGCGGAATGCTATCGATTCGATTTCTCCTAAGCGCAATCCATCACCCGATCTGTAGGCGCTGGCCATGCCTGCGACCCAATGCGGTTACTCAGCGCGGAAAAAAATAATCGTTTGCATCTTAAATCCTTTCCTTATAGTCTTGCCGAATTTTGGCGTGTCCATATACAATCAGCGACCATAAGGAAAGTTTTACCATGAGTTCGAGCAACGACTATGTCAGAATCGCACGTTTTTTAGCCCAGGGCCGCTCAATGGTCTGGATTCGGATTATCAACAGGGACGGATCTGCGCCCCGCGATGTCGGGGCAAGCTGTTTGTTGCTCGGTGGCAGTACACTGGTCGGCAGCATTGGCGGCGGCCAAATGGAATATGAGGTGCTGGAAAAAGCCAGACAACTCGATCTGCAAAAAGGTCCCCAGGTCATCCATTACAGCATGATCGGAAAAGAAGCGGACGATTCCGGGATGATTTGCGGTGGCAGCGTCGATATTTTGATGGTACCGCTTCCGCATACCGATGCTGAGGTGGTTTCCTTTTTTGAGGCGACAAAGCAACACATTCTGGATGGTATCCCCGGCACCTTTGTGTCCCTGGTCAAAACCGCCGGAGGAGAAGCCCCGCTAACGGGTGAGCGGATGTTTGTGGGAATGGACGGCCAGGCGCTCGGCACCATTTCCGGCGGGATATCCTCGCTTGGTGATCTGGCCCACATCGAATCGCCGGGTTTGATCCGCTGCCCTGAAACCGGACGGGAATTTTTTATCGATCCCCTTGAACGGACACCGGTACTGCTGCTTTTCGGGGCCGGTCATATTTCGATCTGTCTTGCGCCCCTGGCGAAAAGGCTTGGGTTTCGCATCATCGTCGTCGATGATCGGGCCGAATACGCCAACGCCGATCGATTCCCAGATGCCGACGAGATTCATGCCATGCCGATCGAGCAGGCCGTAAGGCAGATTCAGACGACTTACGCCACGTATATCGCGATCATGACCCGGGGTCACGCCCATGACCGGCTCGTTCTGGAAGCGATGCTACCAAAGCCCCACGCCTACCTGGGAATGATCGGCAGCGTCAACAAGCGTGATGTAATTTACGATGTGCTGATGAAAAGCGGTTTTTCACCGGACGCCTTGTCCGCCGTTTATTCTCCCATTGGATTGGATATCGGGGCGGAAACACCAGATGAAATTGCTGTGAGTATTATCGCCGAAATCATTTCACTGCGCGCTGAAAAACGAAATGCATGGAAGACGGCTTCGGCATGAGAAGAACCGTTTTTTTAACAGCCTTGAAAGTTGCCTTCCGAAGCGGGGGCCATGTTTTTCTCACATCGGCTGAACCGCGCGTAGACCAGGCCGGCAAGGATCACAACCATGGCGCCGATTTCCACGACCAGTGTACCGGCGCCCCACCCTTTGCTTTCCACCATGGCGCCCACAGCAACGGGAGCGATCATGATCGCCAAAAAGCAACCGAAATTGGCGATGGCAACGGCCCAGGGGATTTCCGACGGATCGGCGGACTCTCCGGCCGCGCCCGTAAAACAGCTGATCACAATAAATCCGGCCATCAGCCCCACGACAAACATGAAGGGCAAAATCCATAAGGCGGGCAAGGAAAAGGAGAACGCGGCGACAACCGCCGTCGACACACCCGAAACCATTAGCAACACTTTTCGGCTGACGCCCCGGTCAATCAGCATACCGCCAACGATGGTTCCCACCAGCTGAACCAGATAAGCAAAACTGTTTAAGAAGTTTGCCCTCGAGGCGCCAATGGATAAAACGTCCTGAAAATATTTGGGCGCCCAGGTGGAAAACCCGACATCCCTGAATGCGGTCCCGAAAAAGGCCAGTCCCAGCGCCAAAATGGCAACATTCTTAAAAGCGGAAAGGCCGCTGCCGGTTTTTTGCGTATCGCTCCGGCTGACGCTGGCCGGCGTATCTTTTTCGATACAAATGAGAAAAAGGATAAAGAAGATGGTGTTTAAGCCCGCACAACACCACCACAGACTACGCCAGCCACCAAAAATGGTGCACAACGGAACAGCCAGATTAAAAATGAGAACCACGCCAATGGGTACCCACCCGGCCCAGATGCCCATGGGTTTTCCGCGTTCCTTTGCATTAAAACTGCGGGCGATGATGGTCGGGGCCACCACACTGATAAATGCGGAGCCCACGCCCTCGATCACCCGGCTGATCAGCAAGAGATGGAAGTTGGACGTCAGCACGCCGAGCAACGGTCCCACGGCCGAACATCCGATGGCCACCAGTCCGGTTGTTTTCGCGCCGATCCGGGACAACACGAAAGCGGCCGGGAACACCAGAATGATCACCGTCAGCGCATAGACCGACATGACCATTCCGCCGGCAATCATATCCAGGTTCAGCGCCCCCATCATCTCCACCATCACCGGGGGCACTTTGAACTGATTCATGGCAATAGTGATGCTTGCCAGAAAAACGACCGTAAATCCAATCCACCTGTTTGCCGCCATTGTCTGTTTTTTCCTCTTTATTCGTTTGGCAAAAAAAAGGCCCGCCGCGCGGCAAAAAGAGCAATTCTGCCGTTTGGCGGGCCTTGGGGTAGTCAATGAATATGATCAAAAAACAATTCCTCAAACAACCCATTGATCATTTAACAAAAACGACTACCAAAAATATGCCAGCCGGGTACCGATGTAATTCTGCTCGACACCGTTTTCCCGTTCCAGCTCGGTATGGTATTGAAGGAGCAGTTGGACCTGGGGCGCCAATTTTATTGCCCCGGTGAATCTCAGGGCCTGGGTTTCAGTCTTGTCATCCATATCGACACCGTCCACGGTCGTTTCACCGCCGGTATAAAAGTAGTGGCTGACGCCGACCCAAAAGGAGTCGTTGATATCATAGCTCAGATGGGTCTGGAGCCCAAACAGCGGATCCTGTTCCTGGTTGGACAAGGCGGGGGTATACTCGTCATTATCGGTGTAGAACTGAGCATCACCGGTAAGCTCTAACACCAGGGGCCCCATCTGCCAGATCACGGGAGTAAACTCGAATTTGTACGCCCACCGGTTGGCGCCCAAATTCACCGCTTCGTCCGCATCATAATCGCCTGTTGGCGCCGTCAGATAAAAGCCGGCAGACATGCCGTATTTCATGGTTTCTGATGGCATCAACCACGGCGTATTAATGTGGGTGGCCACGCAGGTATCCCCCAGTCCGTTACCGGCGCCATCGATCCCGAGCGCCTCGACTTCAAGATCCATGCTGCCGAAAGGCTGAACAATATCGTAGCTCCAGGTCCAATTTCCAAGGCTGACAAAATGGGCATACCGTGCGATGGCCAGCTCAAATTCAAAATCGGTTTTGCCATCCAGTTTGTCTCCATCGACAAAAAAATCGTTCCCGTTGTAGTGCCGGTAGTAAAAAAGAAAAATATCCGTTCCACCGGGCGCCGGAACACCGTCTCTGGGATCATTATCCGCAATGGCAAGAGCAGGCAGCAGCAGTGATGCAATAACAATTGTCAATACCAGCAGTTTTTTTGTCTTCATCAAGGTTCTCTCTCTATATTTTCTTATGTTGCGTGTGCGTATTACCGTGGTTCTATATTCTAACCTGGGGACCGCGAATCTTCCTTTTTCCGCGGTCCCCAGGCATCCAGCAGCAGAACACCAAGCCGCTGGTTAGTCCCCATACAGAAACGGCGCCTCTCACCCGATTCCGGCGTTGGGCAACAAATTCAAATCCTCAAAATATTACCAATATTCCTCCGGTTTGAATTTTTTGGCCGCCTTGGACTCGGGCGAAATTCACCATTTCTGGTCAGATATTAGTTAGTATTTACCATAGGTTTTTCCAGCCTCCACGAATGCTTTCATGGTATCGTGTTTGGCTTCATCAAGGGCGCATCCAATGCTGAGAATATAACCTTTGTCAGCGGCGGCCGTGTCGATGAGTTTCTTGGTTTCCTCTTTCACCTGGTCTACGGTTCCGGTCAGAATCAAGGACACCGGAAAGCCCCCGGCGATGCAGACTTTACCGCCCAGCACCTGGCTGGCCTTTGCCATATCGGTGCGGTCAAACAGGTACATGGAGCGAATGTCGGCGGTCTCGCCCAGATACTCGATACGCTGATTATACCCGCCTTCCACAAAGCAGGCCGGCACACATCCCGCCTCGGCCAGACCGTACATGACGGCTTTGAGAGTCGGCCAGTAGAACTTCTGGAACTGTTCATCGGACATGAACCCGTCGGCCCCCTTGTGCAACGGGATGAATACAATGGGATTGCCATTGGCCACGGCGCCGCTCACTCCCTGGTCGATCATGGGCTGGACCAGACGCTGGGTCGCCTCGATCACTTTTTCAGGACGACGGTAAAGGTCCATCATCAGCGGCGTGGTGCCGCGGAAGGAGTCGCTGAGCACGTCAAACGGTGCTTTCGTGGCCCCGCCGGCGCCGAACGGAAAGCCGCTGGCCATGATCTGGCCCAGGATCGGGCCCATGGTGTTGATCCAATCAAAGCATTGTTTGCCCGCCTTCATCAGCGCCTGGAGCGCCTCCTGTACCGGCGGAGTCCCCATGGCAACCAGCCAGGGGCCAAGCATGGGCAGTTCCATGGCGCCGTATATGGGAGGAATGTTGGCCAGGGGTGCCAGGGCACCGTGGGTTTTGGGCATCCAGGAACGCAGGTAGAAATCCGTCGGATCACTGATCAGGTGATCGTATTCTTCGGGTTTCATGTACTCTTTTTCGTTAAACTGATAGGACAGATTTTCGGCAACCCCGTGCCCGGGCCATTTGTAAAGATTGTACTGCAGGGTTTCCAGGGCCGGACCATACATCAGCATCGGTGCGGCACCGGCGGTATCCGGCTGGTAGGTGGTGCAGAAGTCAAAATATGCCTGACCGGCGGCTTCCGGATTGTACATGGCTTCACGGCCGCTGAGACCTTTGAGCATGGTCGGTGCAAAGGTGGTCAGGGGCATGATCGGCACCCGTTTGATGTCCGGGCTGATCTTCAGTGCATCGGCAACCAGGCCGGCACGCTCCTGATAGGCAGCCTTGCTTTCCGGGCTTGCGAATTCAATGCCTTCTCCCGATGCCCACTGGGCTAAAAACGCATCCTGTCGCTCTGTGACCGACAGTTTGTTGTTTTGGTCTACCATAATTTTCCTCCCGTGGTTATGTTGTGCCCATCCAGAAATGGCTGATTTATAGACGGACACTGGATATATTTTTTTACTATCGGCCTTAGGCGACCCATTGTTTACATTGGTTGATGCCGGCCACCGCATCGGTCACAAAGGCATCGGCACCGATGTAGTCACAAACCTGCTGATCCAGCTGGGCACCGCCGACAATCACCTTGTATTGGTCACGCAAACCGGCGTCCTTCAATTTGTCCACCAGCCCCTTCATGGGATCGAATGCCAGCGTCAACAGCCCGCTCACACCGATGATGTCCGCGCCGAATTCCTTGGCCTTCTCGATAATCGTGTCCGCCGGTACATCCACGCCCAGGTCCAGGACCTCGAAGCCGTTCAAATCCATCATCATGGCAACGATGTTTTTACCGATGTCATGAATGTCCCCTTCAATGGTCGCCAGCAGAAACTTGCCGATTTTTTCCGTGCCTGCGCCCGATTCCGATCCATTCAGATACGGCTTGATGACTTCGCTGCCGGACTTCATCATTTCGCCGGACATGATCAGCTCAGGAATAAAGTAGGTGCCACCCTCAAACCGTTTGCCGATTTCTTCCATGGCACTCTGATAGGCCCGGAATACTTCCACCGGATCTTTGCCGTCTTCCAGATACTGTTTCGTCAATTCCAGCACCTTGTCTTCCATCATCTCTACCATGGCATCAATTAGTTCTTGCATCGCGGCTCCTTTTTGTTCAGTTCCCATGCACCTGAATCAACGTTGTTTGAATTGGTTATCCGATAATAAGTAAACCCGATTAAAGCGGCCTGGAAACCCGGCTGGATCAGGCAAGGGAGGAGTCTTTCCAACCGGGTTTCAGGGCCGCATAGCCAATAACAGCCAAATCAATATATTCTTATAGATGACTATAGCATCCGACCCACCATAAACTAGTCCATCGGCTAAATGTCAAGCATTTTTTTTAATATCCGGTTTTTTCAGCGAAATGGCATCCGCAATCCGTTTCGCCCGCTCCTGGTAGGTAGATTCTGAATCAGTCATAAACTTAGATTCCTTTCGTTTAGCGATGCCAATGCCGGCGGGCAGGTCCAATGTTGACCGTATTTTCCGCAAGCATAAGGTACTTGACGCCTTAAAATGACCCCGTAATCGCGAAGGTCGCATTGTCGCCTTCGGTCTGGTTTTCCACGCCATACTCAAACTCGTAAC
Source organism: Desulfosarcina variabilis str. Montpellier (assembly GCF_048565275.1). Lineage (NCBI taxonomy): Bacteria > Pseudomonadati > Thermodesulfobacteriota > Desulfobacteria > Desulfobacterales > Desulfosarcinaceae > Desulfosarcina > Desulfosarcina variabilis. The sequence continues at coordinate 7,705,486 of NZ_CP159846.1, forward strand.
GAAAGGTAAGATTGATAAACGGCTTGAATATGGTCAGCTGGATTTCCGGTCCGACGCCATGGCCGGAGAACTTGGTGTCGGCTGCCTCCGGCCCGCTGTCCGCCGTCAACTGGTAGTAGGAGTATCCGGCCACACCGATCGTGGCCAGAAGGTTCTGACTCAAGGAGAAATCCTTGCCAAGACCGTATTCAAAAATCATTTCATCACCGGCGGTCGTGTCGGTGTCATCATCTTTTGTACTCTGTTCAAACCGGACCCGCGCCGCAGCCGTTAAGGTGCGGGCCGTATCGAAATACACGGTGCCCCCAACCTGCTCCATAAAGGTCCAGTACCCTTTGCCCGGTGATGTCGGCTCGTCATGCTCGCCGGTTGGCATGTAGGCCCCGGCGGCCAGAAAGGCGTCCCACTGCTTACCGTGCCATCCCAATACCAACGGATCGATGAACATGTCGCCCAGACCGAACGTATTTTCATCAATACCGGCCGGTACGACCTCAAGATCCGAGTAAACAAAAGGGATGAAGAAATCCAGGCCATAATCGGCACCGAACAGCTTTTTCTCGGTCATCCAGCATAGTTGGGTCACGTTGGCATAAACCATCAGGTCCGTTCCCGCACCCTCGACCGCGTTGCCACTGTCATCCATTGTTGTATCGGCACCGATGTAGTCACAAACCTGCTGATCCAGCTGGGCACCGCCGACAATCACCTTTATACAGTTTCCGGCTGGTCTGAAATGTTGCAAAACCCGGAAGACACCAGAACCAGGGCTTTAGGGGAGCCCTTATCGTCGTCTGCCGCAACCGGTAGGCAACGCCGGGGCCGGCATCTTCCGGATTTTCCCGAAAGGGAAAAAAGATTGAGAAAAATAAAAAATATTTTGGGAGAACACAGAAGAAAAAAGGGATGTGGCTTAGCGAGAACATTCATTTTGATCAGCTACTTTTCCTCAATCTTTATGATGCAACGTTATGAATTGGAATTAATCGGGTTTGGGACCGATCTTACCGGCCCGAAACGCTTTGTTAAACGTGAGACAGTATTTGTCGCGGTCCATCAGCATTTCCGCAGTCATGATGGCGGCTTTGAGTTCCCTGTCATTGGGATTGATGATGGCGCTGTCCAATCCAGCCTGAATGGCCAGGGCCATGAAATAGCGGTTGATGATGGGCCGCAGGGGCATGCCAAAGGAAATATTGCTGGCCCCGCCGGTAATATGAACATCGGGGAACTCGCTTCTGATGGCGCGGATGGTGTCAAAGGTCAAGATGGCGTTGCCCGTACCGGTGCTGATGGCCGTGACCAACGGATCGATATGCAACTTTGCCTGGGTGAGCCCACCGTCCAGGGCCATGCCGACCAGTTTGCGAACGATTTCCATGCGGCCTTCCACGGTTTCCGGAATGCCCTTGTCATCCAGGGCAAGCAGGATCAGGTCGGTCTGATGCGCCAGGGCCAAGGGCAGCACGCCGTCGATCCTGGCCTGCTCGCCGCTGACCGAGTTGATCATCGGGGAGGTGTTGACGACGTCCAGGCCGGCTTTGAGGGCCGCGGGATTGGCGCTGTCCAGGCAAAGTGGAAGGTCACAAACCGCTTGAATGGTGCTGACCAGCCACGCCATGTCATCGGGTTCCCGTTCCGGGGCCGTGCCGGCATTTACGTCAAGATAGGTGGACCCGCCCTCTGCCTGGCTCGTTGCCAGATCACGGATGAACTGCGCATCTTTTTCCCGAATGGCGGCGGCTACGGCTTTGCGCGTACCATTAATTTTTTCTCCAATGATAATCATGCTTAGGACCTCTTTTGCATTCATTTAAAAAGGAAAATCACATTGGCATCCAACCAAAACTCCATACTTATATTCTTATAGATGACTTTATCGTCTTGACAGGAATAAACAAGTCTTATAGAGGAATGTCAAGCGTTTTTTTGGAAATTGATACGAACGGTCCGGCTGGTGTTCCCATCTGTCAGGGGCGCTTTATATGAGCAAGATCGTGTCGGTTTTGAAAACAGATGGGCGCAAGGCCCGTTTTTACATTTACAGTCAGTTCTCCAGACGGCAGGATGCCATTCATGGTGCGAAGTTTTTTTGATCAATCGCGGATATCACCAACTGAATCCGGTAAAACGGAAAAAATAGACAAGAAGAGCTATTTGCCGGCCTATGTCCAGCTGGCCACTATACTGAAACAGCGTATCTCGGCGGGCACCTACGAGCCGGGCAGCCGTCTGCCGTCGGAGGCATCCCTGGCCAAACATTTTGGTCTTTCCGCCATGACCGCACGTCAGGCCGTTGGTGTGCTCGCTGAAGAGGGGCTGGTCAAACGGGTTCAGGGCAGCGGGACTTTTGTCCAGCGCATTGGTGTTGCCACCAGCCACTTTGGCCTCGATGCGCTACGGAATGTTTTTATGGACAAGGACCACCTGGATGTGCGCATTATTAAAGCCACGGTTGAATCTGCCCAGGGCGCCCCATGCAAGGCCCTGGAGGTGGAAAATGGCGAGCGGCTGGTGGTGGTCGAACGGCTCATTTTACACCAGGGCCACCCGTTTACCATCCAGGTCGGATACGCCCGTTTCGATCCGGAGTCCCCCATCGTGGAGACCATGCTGGACACCAAGATGCTCACCGGGCTTTTTTTCGAACATGGTCCCTCATGCTTCATGAAAGGTGAACTTCGCCTGCTGCCCGCATGCTTTAACGAAAAAGAAGCCGAACTGCTCAACAGTAAGGCGGGAGATAGTGCGTTCAGGCTGGAACATATATTCTACGATTTCTCAGACCAGCCCGCCTCATTCGGCTGGTTCACCGTCAGTCCAGAGAAGATGCCGTTGATCAGCAAAGTGGGGGTGTGGAATGAATAAGGGACGTAATCCAGGCAAAACGAATTCGGTCAGCGCAGCACGGCTGAAAAAACTGGTTCAGCTGGTTGTCGATCTGAAGGAAACGCAATGCATCGCCGAAGTCAACGATATGCTTGACGCCGGCGCCCCCCCTCAGGATCTTCTGGACAGCTGTCTTGAAGGAATGCAGGAAATCGGGCAACGCTTCGAAGATGGCCGCTACTATATTTCCGCGCTGATCATGGCCGGTGCCATCATGCGCCAGATCACCGAACTGCTCGAGCCCCATTTGGAAACGGAGAAGACCGCCCCTGTTATCGGCACCCTGTTGCTGGGAACCGTGGCCGGTGACATCCACGATCTGGGAAAAAATCTATTTGCCATCCTGGCCCGCTGCAAGGGGATTCATGTGATCGATCTGGGGGTGGATGTACCGCCGGCCACATTTTTATCCAAAGCCCAGGAACACAAACCCACAATGATCGGCATCAGCTGCGTGTTGACCACGGGATGGCCGAAACTGGAGGAAACCGTATCCTTGCTGCACAAGCACCTGCCGGAACCCAGGCCGTCGATTATCATTGGGGGTACCAGTATAGATGAGCACGTGTGTCGCCACGTCAACTCGGATTTTTGTGTCAAGGATGCTTCAGAGGGGTTGGCGATTTGCCATCAGGTGATGAATAAATCAGAAAATACGCCCTCTCAGGAAGAAACGGAGGAAAACGCGCAAAGTTAGGGTGCAGGTAAAAAATAATTCCTCCAGATGGCGCCGGATTTGTGTTCGTCTACAAGGCACATCTGCCGGTGCATATCAGGATATGTGCCGGTGGTAGACGGACGCAAGGACAAGCAAGATGGTGGAATTATTTCTTGCCTGCACCCTTAGTCCTACCCCCCAAGAAACAAACCGCTTTTGATTTTTTTTGACTTTTTGACCATCACAATCAAATGGTCCCGTCAAAATTTTCTGGCACATCCGCTTCAAGTTTTGATACACTGCTTGCCGATTCGATTATTGATTGACAATTATTCACACCCGTGCCGCATTCGCCGGACATGGGCCGGACTGTTTCAACGATGGGGGGAACGGATGAGCAAAACGGCTTTCAAAGATAAAGTCAAGCGTAACGTTGCAGGCAATTTTGATCAAAGTTTTCAAATTTATCAGGACTTTGAAGATAAGTACCGGTTTTTTAACCGCCTGACCCTGAAAATGGCCGAATCGATCGGTTTGAAAAAAGGGTCCTCGGTTCTGGATGTGGGTTGTGGAAATGGCATTTCCCCCAAGGCCCTCAACGATCAGTTTGGCTGCCGCGTGCTGGGTGTGGATTTATCCGAGCAGATGATTGCCGCGGGAAAGGCACTTTGCACATCGCCGGACATCCGCCTGATCCAGGGCGACGGTGAAACGCTGTCGCGGATTGTGGACGATCAACGCTTTGATTACGTGCTTTACAACGCCTCGATCTTTATTTTTCCTGATGTTGATGCCACCCTCGATGAATCCGTCAAGTGCCTTCGTGCGGGCGGAAAAATCGCCTTTTCCTTCTATCCTCAGCTGCTGGGCGAAAGCGATGAGGATTTGATGAGCGTGGCCTATAAGCGATTGGGCGAGCCGGAACCCCGGTTTCGCGTGATTACCGATTACGACAAGGCCAGCCGGGCACTGGAGGACCGTTGCGGTAACATCCGCCATCATCAATGGGTCAGGCCCTTTGATGTCGGTTTCCTGCAGGATTTTTTCTCTATTCCGGCCCAATCCGCATCCCTTTTTCCAGGCCTTGGGTATGAAGCGCGGCGTGAGCGGGTCATCCAGCTGTTCTCCGGTCTGGGTGATATGCAAGACACTGGACGCATCGTCTGGCGAATTGCGGAAGCGGTTAAGTGTTAAGAGAAAGAAAAAAACCGGACTTCCCGATCCTCGTGGTCGATGATGAAGCGCATTCCCTGAAAAGCTTTGAGCTATCCCTGCGCTCCCACGGACTGAACCATATCATTCTATGCTCGGACAGTCTTAAGGTCATGGATATCCTCGGGGATACCGAAGTTGAATTGATTCTGCTCGACATCCTGATGCCGGGACTGACCGGCGAAGCGCTGCTTCAACAAATCGTCGAGCAGTATCCACAGATTCCGGTGTTTATGGTGACCGGACTAAACGAGGTGGAAACGGCGGTGCGCTGCATGCAGGCAGGCGCGTTCGACTATGTGCTCAAGCCCGTTGACAAGAACCGGTTGATGGCCAGCGTGAAAAAGGCCATCGAACTTCGCCACCTGCGACGCGAAAATGCTCGGCTGACCGAGCATTTTTTGTCCGATACCGTTGAGAATCCCGAGGCCTTCGCCCCGATTCTGACCCGCAATCGCAAGCTGATGTCGATTTTCAAATACTGCGAGGCCATCGGCAAAGGCAGCCGTCCAATTCTGATCACCGGTGAAACGGGTGTGGGCAAAGAGCTGATGGCCGAAGCCATTCACGCCGTCAGTGGCCGGGAGCAGGCAATGGTCGCCGTCAATGTTGCCGGTTTGGATGACAATGTTTTTTCCGATACGCTTTTCGGCCACATCAAGGGGGCATTTACCGGCGCGGCCAGCATTCGCCGTGGGTATATCGAAAAAGCCGCAAGCGGAAGCCTTTTTATGGATGAAATCGGCGATCTGTCGATGGCCTCCCAGGTCAAATTGTTGCGTCTATTGGACAAGCGCGAATATGTTCCCCTGGGCGCGGATATGGCCAAGGCCACCGATGCCCGGTTTATTTTTGCCACCCATAAAGACCTTCCCGGTCTTGTCAAATCCAACGCGCTCCGCAAGGACCTGTTCTTCAGGCTTCAGACCCATCACATTCACATCCCCCCGTTGCGGGAGCGCCGGGATGATCTGCCCGTGTTGCTGGATCATTTTATCGCCGCGGCCGCGGCGGAATTCCAGAAAGAAACGCCCGTCTTCGAAACCGAGCTGGTGGAGTATCTGGCCCAGTACCGGTTTCCCGGTAACGTCCGGGAACTCAAATCCATGGTGTTTGACGCGGTCGGCAGGACCACCGCCGACATCATCTCCCCCCATTGTTTTGCCGGCGCCATCGAAAAAGGCGGGCAAAATCTGTTGGACGCTTCGTCCCCAAGCCTTCCTTTGGCCGGAGAAAATGGTCAGGCATGGCTCTCCGGACTGGTGCCACTACCGAAACTCAAGGCGATGACCGAAGATCTGATTGCCGAGGCGCTGCGCCGAACCAAAAACAATCAGCGGCAGGCCGCTCGAATACTGGGCATCACCCCGCAGGCATTGAATCAGCGCTTAAAAAGGAAGTAAAAGGATTTCTGTGTTGACCATATAACAAATCCGATTGTATAGCGATTTTTGATAAATACCGATTCTCAATGCGACTTCTTCTTTTTGATGTAATCACTCCTTCCCATTACCTTGTGCTTTCGCTGACAACCGAAAACGCCATTTATTTAGTGCCCATCCACGAATGGCCAATTTGCCCGATATCGGCGTTGCGCGAAAAATTTTATCCTCGGAATATCAACCATATGCCTGTGGTAAAATTTTTCGGGCGCCTTGATCTCGACCAAATTTTCCTATTCGTGGATCGACACTATTTAGATGTCCACGACATGTTGCAAATGATGCCAATGCATTTTGGGGCACCTTGAAGGGCTGCGATAGACAAGCCGTTCCATGGTGTACGGATGACGCCGTTCCCCTTATATCAACAAGTTATGAAAGGAAAAAACATGTCCGAGGAATGAGAAAAATTATGGGTTTTCTTAATCGGTTGCGCGTTGTTCTTGGCCGGAACGATCATGCCGGTCCAGGCGGCAACAATGGGTTCTCACTCCCGATACAAGGACGACAACGGTGATGATCTACCCGTCGAGGTCGACCTGGACGTCCTGGCCACGGTGCACCGCTTCCTTCACGTCACAAAGTTTCAAATCCTGGGCGCCAACTACGCTTACGAAATGGTCGTGCCGATTGTCGAAACGGTTACATGACCAACCAAAGGGTTTCAAATTTTGGAAGATGATATTAAGGTAACCCGCAGTCGGCATAGCTAATGTTCAACAAAACCGATAACAGGACATGTTTAATGGCAACGTCAGATGATTCTTCCAAGATTTGCCTTCTCCAATCGAGTCGTTTTTCCACGTCCGCGCCACCAGTGGATCTGCGATCGCCTGGCGCCGATTCACAGATTCCTTTCGAATCCCTGCTCGATTCCATGCCCGAGTTTATCATTTACTATGATCAAAATTTAAATGTGTTGTGGGCCAACCATGCTGCTGCCGCGGATCATGGGCTGAAACCCGACGATATGATCGGCAGGCCTTTTTTCGAGGTCAGTTGTATGCTCAAAGAGCCTTGCGAAGGCTGCCCGGTGATCATGGGTATGAATTCCGACAGTGCTGAAGCCATTGAAAACAATCCGTATGTCGGCCGCCTGTTTTACACACGCAGCTATCCCGTATTCAGGCAGGGCAAACTGATCCCCAGCCGGCTTTTTGTGGCCCAGGATATCTCCAACCTGAAAAATCGATATAGCGTTACAGAAATTCTCAATCAGATCAATGAACTGTTTCATACCCGGGATGAGTTGCCCCGCATCTGCAAAAAATTGATCAGAAGCATCGTCAGTAGCTTCGGTTATGTCTATGGTGCCATCGCCCTGTCCGATGACAATCCCGAGCAAATCATCGCCATGGGCCTCGTCGATTTCTCCGGCAATTTTTCCAACATCGGCAAACGGCTGCCTGCGTCCAGATGCTTTACCGGCAAAGTGATGGCCGATGGTGAAATGCTGAATATCACCCATTTGAGTCAAATCGATGAATTTGACGGATACCTGCTCAAGCAAAACGGGGCGGAAACGGTTTTGGCGGTCCCGCTGAAAATAGAAGACAGAACCATTGGTGCCATTGTTCTGGCGGACCTTATTCCGCGCATGGAAACCCGCCTGATCATGGAACGGCTCTGCACCGTTGCCAATCGGCTTGCCGCAGAAGTTCAACGCAAACAGGCCGAGGATCGCCTGCGGGAAGAACGCAACTTTACCACCGCCGTGCTGGACAATGCCGGACCGCTGATCATGGTCATGGACCGGCTGGGCCGCATCGTGCGTTTCAACAAAACCTGTGAACGGTTGACCGGATACTCCTACAAAGACGTGATTGGACGTTATGTGTGGGAAATCGGCATCGCCGAGACCAATGGCGATGGGGATACCATGAAAAATCTGTTCCCTTTCACCAGGGACAAAACACTGCCTCCTGCTTTTGAAAGCACGATTATCACCAAATCGGCCGAGAAACGACTCATCTCCTGGTCAAACAGTATCATGGGCGGCGCCCCGCATCCTCACGTGCACATCGTATCCATCGGCATGGACATCACGGAAAAAATCGCGGCCCAGGAAGAAGCCGATATTCGCCGGCGTCAGCTGGTTGAAGCAGACAAGATGGTATCACTGGGAATTCTCGCCTCGGAAGTGGCCCATGAAATCAACAATCCCAATAATTTCATCGCCATGAATGCGCCCATCCTCAGAAAGGCGTGGGAAGACATTGCTGTCATTTTAAACAAATACAATGACGCCTGTGGCGATTTTCTGGTTGCCAATGTCCCCTACTCCGAGATGTCCCGGGAAATACCGGCCCTTTTCGACGGTATTGAAAACGGCTCCGAACGCATCCGCAAGATTGTCAAAAACATGAAAAACTATGCGCGTATGGATGAACCGGCCAGCGTTGAACCGGTGAATATGAACACGGTGATCCATACGGCCCTGACCCTGCTCTCAACGCAGATCAAAAGCAGCGCCGGTGGGATTTCTCAACACCTGTGTGAGCCGTTGCCACCGGTGATGGGAAATTTTCAGCGACTGGAGCAGGTCATCGTCAATCTGATTCAAAACGCCTGTCAGGCGCTTTCGGGAAAAGGTAGCCCGATTACCATCAAGACATCTGTTGATCCTGAACGTAATCTTGTATGTGTGCGCATCTGTGATCAAGGCGCCGGCATCCGCCCGGAACATGTATCGCGCATTTTCGACCCCTTTTTCACCACCAAAGCCGATAGCGGTGGAACGGGCCTGGGACTCAGCGTGTGCGCGGCCATCGTAAAAGAGCATAAAGGAGATCTGGCCTTTGACTCCAGCGTGGGCAAGGGAACGACGGTCACCCTTTGCCTGCCGGCCTGCCAGTAATTACCACATCCCATCAATGCGCTGTCCACCCCCCATCGGAAGCGATGACCTGCCCGGTGATATAGGAGGACGCATCCGATGCGAGGAAAAGCAACAATCCCTGCAGTTCTTCAATTCGCCCCCGTCTTCTCATTGGGGTACGAGCGACGAGCCTTTCTTCTCTTTCATCTTGCTCTTTTGTTGTTTGAACATCGGACCTAGCCTTTGAAAGAGAAGTACCTGAATGCCAAGCCGGAGCAATGGCATTGACGCGAATGCCGTATTCAGCATATTCGACAGCACCCTGTTTAGTGAGTCCATTAACGCCATGTTTGGACGCGATATAATTGACACGCGGATTCATATCGGCGAACAGCCCGACCAGCCCCAAGATAGAAGAATTATTGATGATGCTCCCTCCGCTTTCCTGCTTCATCATCAGTTCGATCTCCTTTTGCATGCACAGGAAAAGACCGGTAAGGTTCACGGAAACAACCTTCTCCCAGTCTTCAAAACGCATTTCATGAAAACGTACCGGCGGTGAGACGATTCCGGCGTTGTTAACAGCAATATCCAACTTTTTAAAGACGGATGCCGTCTCGTCGATCATTCTGGCCACATCCTCTGGTCTGGAAACATCGGCAGCAATGCATAGGGCTTTTCTTCCGGCCTTTTTTATAATCCCTTCAGTTTCTTTCAGGCGTGCCAGGTCCCGGGCGGTAATGACGACATCGGCTCCGGCCTCAGCCAATGTCTGCGCAAAACTTTGTCCCAGTCCATATGAGGCACCCGTAACAAGGGCTGTTTTGCCCTCCAAATTGAACAGGTCTTTTTTCGAAGGCATCGTTATTTCTCCTATATTCTTCTTGTCACTCCAATCTGTTAAGCAAACCCCGCAAGAACTACGGTCATAATTGCGATCGCGTTGACAAACTGGTTCATCCCAACTTTATCTTCCGGTTGATGGCCCTTTTCTGAGCCATCAACCGGTATCTTGGATGAGCCATCCTTGATTTAGCATACCCTTGCTGAAATCACGGAAGTCTTTCCTTGTGGCGCCCTTTGTCTCTAGTCAGGCTGACGTAATCCAAAATCATTGGCGATCATCTTATAGCAATTATAGCTTGATCCCCGTGCGATTCCGCCGCCACCGAACATGGCCGACGAACACATGTAAATGTTATCGATAAATGTCCGGAAACCATCCACAGGTGTTCCTCGAAACCGACCCGCCTGGGAACCGGCCATGCTGCCCACACTCCAGCACCCGCCTTTCATATCCAAGTGGGTATCCTGCAGGTCGACGGGATTGATCACGCGGTAGCCGATCACATTGCTCTTTTTCATATTGGGGGCGTATTTTACCCATTGGCTGAGGAGCTCTGTAAAAAATTCTTCCGACATCTGGCGCCACTCTTTCCTGGATTGAAAATACAAGGGCCAGGTGTAATCCTCGTAAGCCACGGAATGCTTGCCCTCGGGTACGCGCGTGGGATCCCAGACGCTGTCGGGCGCCGACAGGCAGAAGAACTTGGAGGCCATGCCCAAAACCATGATTTCATGCATGTATTTGTCTTCAATGTATGCCAGGTCTTTGGGCCCCCAATAGGTTCGAGGCGTGGCATTGATATCCGGATTGTTTTTTGCCGCAATATAATCAGGGAGTTCATGGACGCCCATGGTTCCCCACCAGGCATGACCCCGGTCATATAAATTGGTATCCAGTCGACGCTGCATATCGTCCGTTTTGAGATCCGGATTAAGCATGCGATCGAACAACTGGGCGTTACCGATATCACCGATGACCATTTGCTTGGCGGCGATTTCAGTACCGTCCATCAGTCTGATGCCGGTGGCTTTACCGTTTTCAACGATGATCTGGTTGACTTCGGAATTGACAAAATATTCTACCCCGAGTTTTTTCCCAGCGGAAACCAGCGCCTTGGTGATCTCTCCTGTTCCGCCCTTGGCAATGGCGGCCGATTCCCATCCGAGCACCAGATGGATCGCCGCGATCATCATGCCAATTCCCGGGACATCATTGGGGTAGATGCCAGCTGAGGTCAAAAACCCCCTATTGGCCAAGATTCGCAACTCGTCGCTTTTAAAAAAATAACGGGCAAACTGTTTGCAGTTCCAGAACTGCATTGACGGCTCAATCAGACTGCCTGGATCATCGAACAACTCTTCAAAGGAGTCAGGGGTGCCCCAGGGTGTCGGCGGACGATAGCGGAACCGTTTGAATGCCGGACGCCATTTTTCCTTGTATATCTCTGTCAGCCGAAGATAGTTTTCGGCATCCTCCTTTGAAAACTGGGCGATCTGATCATATGTTTTTTTCATATTTGTTTCGCTGAATTCCACCTGCCCGGTATCAGGGTCGACGCACCGCCACGTGGCATAGCTGGCGTAAGACGTTCCGTCGTCAAAAATCATGCACTCATTTGTTTCTGGGAAAATATATTCCAGTCCTTCATCGCGAAGGTTGAACTCCTTGTAGGCCGGGTGGCCGAAAAAGCGGGTAAAATGCGCGCAGAAGTTCATCTTGTATCCCGGTGCCGGCCCTTCCTCCGTCACCGCACCGCCGCCGAGATGGTCCAGCCGTTCAAAAACGCCGACGGATAAGCCGGCCTTAGCCAAATAAGGCGCAATGATGGTACCGTGATGTCCGCCGCCAATAATAATCGCATCATAGGATTTGTCAGCCATGGGATCTACCTCCTCTTATTGAATGTTAATATAACCGATGTGATTCAACTTGAAATCGTGCCCTAGCGCAGGGACGTAAAAACCTCGGCCAGTGCTGCAGCCTGCTGATCGGGCGAGCCTTCAAGATACTGGCAATCCCGGGTCATGTCCGGCGGTGTGCTCAGGGAGACGATCTGCATCTTGTCGATGGCATCGCCGGCGATGCCGATTTCACCGGCGTCCCAAGACGGGATGTTACCCCCACGCATCATCTTCAGCATCCGGGTTCTTGAGATGTAGCGCAGCTCACCCACCTCGTTGCTCACCGTGATCAGGGCGGGCAGCTTGGCCTTGACCCGCTCGTAGCCCTCGGGCACGGTCTTTTTGACGATGACGCTGCCGTCTTCGACTTGAATTTCGCGTGCCAGGCTGATGCAGGGCAGATCCAGCATCTCACTCAAAATCAATCCCACCTGACTGGAATCCCAATCGCCGGCCTGACGACCGGTTAGCACCAGGTCATAGTATCCGATTTTTTTTATGGCTGCCGCCAGAACCGCAGCCGTGGAATGACTGTCCAGCTTTTCGAATCCGCTGTCTTCTAAAAGGACCAATTCATCGGCGCCGGCCGCCAGGGCTTTTCTCAGCACGCTGTCCGATAGTTTTTTGCCCATACTCAAGACAGTGATTTTCCCATCGTGTTCTTCACACAATTGGATGGCGACTTCCAGGGCATTTTCATCAAAGGGGCTGATGACCTGGGGCGCATCAACGAGGACCTCCATGTTGTCGGCGTCGATGCTCACATCGGACAGCGGTGCTTCAGGGTCGGGGATCTGTTTGACACAGACGATAATATTCATTTCACTCATTACAGTACCTCCTCCAGTTTCTTTACCAAGGCTGGCACAACCTGTTCGAAGTCTTCGACAATGCCGTAATCGGCGACCTTGAATATGTTGCAGCTCGGATCGGTGTTGATGGCAATGATCTTCTTGGAGTGGACCATGCCCACGAGATGATGGATCGCTCCGGATATCCCCACGGCCACATAAATATCCGGAGCGATAATGGTACCGGTGAGGCCGATCTGATGGTCGGAGGAGATCCATCCTTTATCGACGGCCATACGGCTGCAGCCGATCATCACGGAACCAAATGACTTGCCGAGGGCCTCAGCCAGTTCCTCGAGCATCTCAAACCCATCTTCATCACCAAGGCCCGCACCGCCGGCGATCACGACATTGGCTTTGTCCAGGGCGATCGTATCCTCTGCGACAATTTCAAGCGATTCCAGGCGGGACATGGATTCGTCGATGGTAACGTTGATGGGAATGATGGCACCACCGGTGCTGCCGGCTTCGGCCGGCTCGAACACATTGCCCCTGACCGTCACCATCTGGGTCGCGCCTTTGCATTTAAACACGCACATGGCATTGCCGCCCGATACCGGTTTGGTTGCCAACAGCCCTTCATCATCCGGATCAATGGACAGGTCGATACAATCGGTGGTCAAACGACTGCCAAGGCGGCAGGCCAATCGGGGCGCCAGTTCCATGCCGATAAACGAATGACTGATTATAAGCTTCGTGGGTTTGATCTCCGCGCAGGCCTGCTCCAAGGCCGCCAACCAGAGATCCGGGTTGAATCCTTTCAGCAGCGGGTTTTCAAGCTTGTAGACGGTGTCCGGGCCATACCCTGTGGCCTCATCGGCGAGGTCTCCTATCCCATCCCCCATGAGAAGGACCGACAGCTTGTCCCCCGAGACGTCGGTCAGTTTTTTTCCAGCGCCCAGTAGCTCGAGTGTTCTCGAGTCCAGGGATGCGTCTTTCACTTCCCCTAAAATTAATAACTCACTCATTGCCAACCTCCTTACCATGCGTTTTCGCCTGAGTTGCGATTATTCGTTTTGCATTGCTTCCAGAAGCAGTTCATTGAGGTCCATGACCCGAAACCCCTCCTTGGTCCCGGCGGCCTTGCGGGCATCCTCCATCATGATGAGGCATAAGGGGCAGGCCGTAATCAGAATCTGCGCGCCCGTGGCCTCGGCTTCCCCGATGCGGACCTCACTCATCTTGCGCTCCCCGGAAAGGTCCTGCCACATACGGCCCCCGCCCCCACCACAGCACAGACTGTTTTCCCGTGTATGCTCCATCTCCACCAGCCTGACGCCCGGAATGGCGCGAATCACATCCCTGGGTTCATCGAAAATGCGGTTGTGCCGCCCGAGGTAGCAGGGATCATGAAAAGTGACGGTCACGTTCAGGCGCTTGTCAAAAGAAAGCTTTTTATTGTCCAGGAGTTCTTTGAGAGCCATGGTGTAATGGCGGGCCTTGAACGGTGTGTCCGTGTAATCATTGGCCAGCGTGTGAAAGCAGTGGGGGGACGATGTCACGACATCGGAGATGCCGTATTTTTCAAACAAGGATTCACATTTTTCCTTTTGTTCTTCAAAAAGTCCGAATTCTCCGACTCTGCGGCCGATGTCACCGCAGCAGGGTTCCTTTTTACCCAGGATGCCGAAGCTCACGTCGGCATGTTGCAGGACTTTCGAAAACGATTTGGCGATCGCCATGGCCCGGTCGTCAAAAGAGGTGGTGCAGCCCACGAAATAGCAAAGGTCGGCCTCTGCTCCCCGTTTACTCAGATCGCTAATCTCAAGCCCGTCAGCCCATGCGCCGCGTTGCTTTTTGGACGATTCCCAGGGGTTGTCATAGCGGAACAGTTTTTCCAGGGTCTGGTTCAGCAATGCGGGCACCAGGGTGCCTTCCTCCACGGCCTGCCGCCTTTCCTTGGCCACCGCCTCGAAGGCCGCTCCGTAAACAGGGCATACTTCCAGGCAGGCCCGGCAGGTCGTGCAGTACCACAAACTCTCATTGACACCGTCGGTATTGCCGCCACTAAGCAACCGGACGTCCGGGTAGGGAAACTGGGTCTGCCACATCTGTTTGCGCGCCCACTGAACAAAATCACGCGGTGCATAGGATTCTCCGGCGCCGGCGGACGGGCAGGCTTCCACACATCGTCCGCAGCGCATACAACCATCGTAGAAAACCGCCTCGGCCACGTCTATCTTGCCGGCTTCGTCATCGAGGCTCGGCGGTGAGACTTGGGAGGCACTGCTGAAGAAGATGCTGGCTGGCGCACCGATAATGTGAAACATCTTTGAATAACACGCCACCGCGATAAAACCCAAGCAAAGCAGCGCGTGCACCCACCAGAAGGTTGGGTAGAATTTTTCGGATGCGGCGGCAGGGATAATACCGGCGGTCCAATTACCGACAAAGGACCAGGCCGCCCATTGAGGGGGATTCGCGGCCAGCCTAGCGCCTTCCAGCAAGAACCCGGAAAGGACCATTAAAATGAACCACAGCGGCAACACCGCATCCTCCGCTCGCCTTTCCAGCCGGGGAACGCGTTGCAGGTAGCGACGAATAATGGCCCAGACAATACCGACCAGGAGCGAAACCCCGCCAATTTCCATCAACAAAGAAAACCAAAGGTATAATCTGCCCTCAAGGAACTTAACCAGGTATTCATGGGCAGCCAGCACACAAGTACCAACAAAGAGTAGAAAAAAACCCCAGAAGATTAAAAAATGCATCAGCCCTGCCGCCAGGTCACCCCGGAGCAGTCGTCTTCCGCTAAAGATATCGACAATCATCCGGGTTAACGCCTGGCCAACGTTTGCAATGGACAACGATTTACTGCTTCTTCTCCATACCCATATGTGGCTGCCGGCACCAATGAGAAACAAGACGACGGCGATCGCCGACAAAAGATAAAAGAGCCAGGTGTGTTCAATTTGCCAGTACATAACACGGTGAGCTGACATAGTTATTTCTCCTCTAACTTCTTTTTATAATCCTACTACGAAATATCTTGGAGTGGCGTATGATAAGCATTTCGTTCTGCATAGTATTTGTTGATGAGCTAATTTATCCTAAGATAACCACGAAGCTTCTTGACAAAGCAAATTAGAAAAAATAAATAAAAATTAAGAAAAACTTAAAAACACCGTATAGGATTTTTTATGCCTCTGAACATCAATCAGCTGCGTTCTTTTTATACTGCCGCCAAGTATGAAAGCATTACTATGGCTGCCTCGGAATTGATGGTGACGCCTGCCGCTATAACCTCACAGGTAAAGATTTTAGAGGAGAGTATTGGACTCAAACTCCTTTTTCGATCGGGGCACTCAATGCGCCTCACAGATTCCGGCCGGAAGGTGTATGAAGAAACAAAAGAAATATTTGAAAAAATCGATAAACTCGAAGTGTTCATGTCAAACCTGAGTAAAGGAAAAACAGGAACGGTTAAAATCGGATGCTCGGAAACCGCTGCATTATATGTAATTCCCAAGCTTCTGACTGTTTTTCAAATGGAATATCCGGAAATCAGGGTCATCATCGATCGTGGCACCACGCATGATATGCTGAGAAACCTGATGGATCGGAAAATTGATTTGATTTTAGCTCACTACCTGACTGGCGACAAAAGGCTCAAGATGAGGTATTTGGGGAAAAAAAGAATTTCCTTGATTACCGCCACGCAGTGTTCCCACCTGAAACATGAGAACATATCGGTCAACGATTTGGATAGGATTCCGCTTATTTTACCGGTCAAGGGGTCCGCCACTCGAAAGATCATCCAAAAATATCTGCAGCAACACGGCGTGACCCCCAAGATAGTAATGGAAACCCCAAGCATCGTGCTTACCAAGACGCTGGTTCAAAATGATGAAGGCGTCAGCTTCGTATGCCGTCAAGGTGTTGAAGAAGAACTTGCCAATAAAAAGCTGAAAGAGATTCATATACAGGAATCAGTGCCCGACATTCCCTATGGCATAGGCTATTTAAAGAGACGCGACCTGTCCGAGGCATCCCTCGCTTTCATCCGGATTATCGAAAAGGTGAAACAGGAGAATGTTCTGGAAACGGAATAGACCCCAAATTTTTTTAGAGCCTGTTTGAGAAGTCTGGATCAGGCCCGATAACAAGGCGGAAAGTGGCTCAATTGCTGCGCATATATGTAATATGTGAGCATTTTGAGACAGTTTCCAACGCCGTTAGCGGGCCTTAGACGGATTTATCAAACAGGCTCTTATGCAACATTGGGGTCGAGACAACTTCTCTTATCGGTCCGGCACCCCTAATTACACACTCAATTCCGGGTTATCCACCAGCCGTTTGACGATGTTTGGTATCCCCATGGTCAAAAGCATTTCCACCTCTTCAATTGTTTTGGATACATGTTTTAAATTTTCCTCCCAATATTCCCAGATATGGTCTTGCTTAAAGGCGTCGGAAGCATCTTCGCTGACTGCAGCGCCCTCCCATTTTGCAATTTCTTTGAGGGTAACCATGTTTTGCTGGTAATCAGGATACAGCTCCGCTAATTCCTTTTTCTGTTCAGGCAGGGAAACCACGATCAGGTCCGCCTTTTTTACCATTTCAGGGCTAACGTATTTTGACTGCCAGACATTGGGCACGGCAATTCCTTTTTTAAGTAGCAGGTTGCGAACATGCATGCTCATATCACACCCATAAAACGGATCTGGAGGCGCAGCGTTGAGTTTATCTAAAAACGCCTTGACCTCCTCCGGGAAAAAGCCGGCAGACCTGACCGTAATTTTTTGTGATAATTCTCCCCCCATCGTTTTGAGCTTTTCTCTTGTAAAGAGCTCGGCAAAAACACTTCGAACCCGGTTACGTATGCAAAGAAACAACAGGTTGGAAGACGTTGGACTTTTTTTATTGTTTTCCATGATTTGATTTTATCCGTCCTTGATCTTTCATTGCAGGAAGAAACGATTAGGGTCTTACCTTGTTTTTTGTCCTCCACATACTCGCTTAAAGTGTATCCAACTTCAATACAATTTTTCCGAAATGCTTGCCTTTTTGCATGAATTCAAAGGCATCGTGTATCTCGTTGAATGAAAATACACGATCGATGACTGGATTGATTCTGTTCACGTATAGATAGTTATGCAGCTGTTTTTGCATATCACGGCTTCCCACATAGATCCCTTTTACAGATAATGATTTCCTGATGATGGGCATGGGATTGACAGCGCCTTCAGTCCCCGTCAACACGCCTACCATGCTGATACGTCCATTGATCTTGGCAGCCGCCATCGACTTGCTAAAGGTTCCGACCCCTCCCAACTCCAATACCAAATCAACGCCTTGCCCGTTGGTTTGCTCTAGTACATTTTTTTCCCAATCCGGATTCTTTTTATAGTTAACCAAACCATCGGCACCCAGCTTTCTTGCCATCTCCAGCTTCTCATCGCTGCTGGAAAGTAAAATAACCCTTGCCCCTGTCTTTTTTGCAAGCTGCAAGGCAAATAGCGCCACGCCGCCTGTTCCGAGAACAAGCAGCGTTTCACCGGGTTTTAAGTTCCCGTTGACGATCAATGCATTCCAGGCCGTCACTGCCGCGCACGGCAATGTTGCGGCTTCTTCATAGGAAAGGTATTCAGGGAATTTTACAAAACCGTCTGCATGACCGGTTACCGATTGCGCCAGCATGCCATCGACGCCGGCACTACCTCTTACACAACCAAATTTGGTTTCATCGATTTCCCCGCTTTGCCATAACGGAAAAAAGAGACCAACCACCCTGTCACCCGGTTTTAGTCCGTTTACCTCTGGGCCCACTTCCTCTACAACGCCTGCCCCATCGGATAATGGTATCAATTCCTGGTCCACGCCCCGTGTAAGGGCGACAATATCCTTATAATTGATCGATGCGGCATGCACCTTGATTCTCACCTCGTTTGCGCCTGGTTTGCGAGGTTTCATGTCCTGGATGGCAAGCGCACCCATTCCGGTTTGGCCAGGCATGATAACAGCCTTTTTCATATTTTTACCTCTTTGGATAAACAACGGGGAAAATAGTATTTATATTGTAATTCAGATGATTCGATTTCATCTCACGGTTGTTGTAGCTTAAGCGTTTCTTCATAAGCGCGAACAAGCGCATCGAGAATTTTTTCTTTATTGCCGGCTGCCTCTTTTTCAGCTTTTTTGTTCACATGCACCAAATGACCAATGGCCTGAACGATGGGTTGTATTTTTTCAAGATACTGATCGGCGGTTTCTTTCTTTTTGTTTGAAACCGCCTTTATGGCTTCAGCGGCCATCTTCCCGCTTTTCAGCGCCGTACCGATCCCCTCGAAAGTGATCGGCAAAATCAATCCGGCGGCATCGCCCACGAGCAGGACGTTGCCTTTTACCGGTACAAAAGAGCCGGATATCAGTGCTTCATGCAGAACCGGCTCCACGCAGCCATCCCGCCAAACCGGCTTTTTATTGGGATCAAAGCCATATTGCGCCAGGATGGTATTGATTTCGGGCCGCAGTTCCTTGATGCCGCTGCCTTCAATCAAGAAAACCTCGCCTTTATGATTAACATTGAACCGTGGCCGTGGCTGTAGTTTAGGGAAGAACCAATGGATGTAGTCTTTTTTCAAATCCAGTGCGCCCCGGTAACACTCTCGGAGGGGCGTCGTGTATTTTACCGAAAGTTTTGGGAAAAGGCACTTTCGGGTTCGTGATGCGGCTCCGTCGGCACCGATCATATGGCTGCACTCCAATTCAACGGATGCATTGCCCCGATCTATTGAGAGATTGACCTTCCCGTTGGTATTCAAGACGGAAACCAGCCTGGTTCTATCCCAAACATCGACATCCTCTGCCACGGCTTTCTCCGTAAGCCATGAATCAAGGTCCAGTCTCCAGGCAATTGGCGTATGCCATTCAAGAGATTTTGGCTGCATGCCAGGAACGTGAAACATGTTCCCGGAAAGGTACTTTGGTTGGGTGAGAATTTCTTCCGGTATGGTTCCAAAGTGCTCCTCGATCAGGTTTTTGGCCCACGCGCCCATGACCATTCCTGAACAAACTTTGTCACGGGGAAGCCTTTTCTTTTCGATCATCAGCGTCTTGAATCCTGCCTGAGCACATAATAGCGACGCTAATGAACCGCCCGGACCAGCGCCGACAACGATTACATCGTACTTTCGATTGACTGTCATTAAATGCCTCGCTGGATCAATTCCGTTCCAATTTGGTTTTAGTCAGCCAACCCGGCAATCGCCGGATTTTTCGGGGGAGGTATAATGAATGTCGGTATTGTCGAGGCTTTAACGACCTCCTTAATGGTTTGGGATATCAATGTTCCTGGAAGGCTGCTTTCATGCGGACTCAAAATAATCATATCACATTCAATTTCATGAGCCGTGGATAGGATTTCATCCACGACCTTGCCTTTTTTAACCAGAATTTCGTCGGGTTCTAAAAACTCAGGATTGTTCTCTTTTGACTCTTCACAAAATTTTGAAAGGGCGGTTAGAATAATCTTGCTGTCTTTTCTCTTTGCAATCAGAATATTTCTTGCATCATTTTCATGCTCTTCCATGATTTCATCAAATCGATGTTCACCGAACAGCTTTTTAACTCGATCTTCTAGAGAAATCGGAAGATCTTCGATAACGTGCAGCAAGGTGATGGACCCGTTTAAGGCCATGGCCAAATGGACGGCCATAATGTATGACTGTTGACACTCTTTCGACAAATCGGTTGCAAATAGTATCTTTTTTGGTGCGTTAATCATGGCAAACCTCATTTATAGTTAAATTTCCCGCGGTAAGCGATTGTTCTATCTGCCAGTGTTTAAATTTCAGCAAAATACTCAACAGACAATTCGCCAACCCTGACAAGGTACTCCAGATCATCCCAATGGCAATCCAATATTTCCAAATGAATTTTAGGGTCCAAATTCTTTTCAATCGTTTCTATAAAGGCTTCTCTTCCTTCAGGATTGTGATACATCTGGCCTTCCTTGTCATAAATGAAAAAGCCTCTTCTTGGAATTACAAAGGCCACCTTGCCTTTGGATCGATTCAATCTGTCCGCCATAATTTCAGCTGTCTTGATCATTTCATCTATTGTCGCTTTCGCTGTTCCAATAATTTCATTGTGGGTAATCGTAAACCGCCCCTGCTTATCGAACTTGGTCATGTCCCGGGCGGTAGGGGCAAAGGCGCCGATGTTCCCTGGTCCAACAATTGTGGGGATCCCCATTTCCGCAGCAGCGGTGAGCCTGTTCTGGGCATGACAAGCCGCTCCGGTTATTTCGTGAAGGATCTCAAACGAACATAGATCAATCATTCCCTTGATCACACCTTGTCGAATCAAATCCTCCAAAATCGAACTTTGCATGCTGATGGAGTGGGCAACGGCGACTTTGAAACCTTTTTCTTCTAGAAGTTTTTTTAGTGGTCCCGCACAGGAAGCCACCCAGCCAATGGCTGTCAACCCAATCCATTTTCCCTCCTCCAGCGGATCTTCTTCGGCAACGACGGTGCATAAGCTTAACGCGGCACGTTTCAAATCCCTTTCGGACCATTGGGTCAGGCCAAAAAAATCTGAGATGGGTTGAACAAGGATGATGTCTGATCGAATAAACTGCGGGTGAAGGTAGTCGGATACGGCAACAGTGGAAACCAATACTTTGGGAAAACCAACGGGCAAGACCCTGAGCGTTCTCAATGCCAACGCAGTTCCCATACTTCCACCGATGGACAACACACCATCTATTTTTCGATCTTCCACCAATTCTTTCATTATAATTTCAGCGCCGCCGCCTAGCTTTTCAACAGCGACTTCATAACGCCCTGCCTTTGCTTCTTCCATTAGCTCTTCCAAAGAAGACCCGATGGCCTGGCTTAGATCATACCTTGTATAATCGGGTGTAAACTGAGCCGGGTCTGATTTTAATCCAAGGTCCAAAACCAAACAGTTAATGCCCTTTGATTCAATCAGTTTTTTCATATAGAGAATTTCATCGCCTTTAGTGTCACAGGTCCCTGTAATAAGAATCGTTTTTTGCGGCTGTGTCATTTCAATTCACTCCTCATTTGGCTGTCCATGTCCGGCTCCCGGCAAGCTATCATTGTCGATATCCATCAGTCTTCAACGGGAACCGTTCCCCCCCCCCTTTGCCATCCGACTTGCCAGCGAAATGCGATCATACGTTATGAACTGGTTGATGCACAAGTCGTCTGTTGCCACCAAAGCCTAAATCAATATATTAATCAGGCATTTACGACCCCTTTTATTGCCCCGGACACCATCATGGCATCCAGGCTGTTGACCATTCGTTTTGCTGTTTCCATCTCTTCCAGATTCGCATCAATCGCTTCGATTTCAATGGGTTTTTTCAGTTGGTTTTTAAGCGATTCAATAAAATAAGCATCTTGCTCGGGGTCATAAAGAACACTCCCCGGCTTATCGATTGAAGACCACCCCTTCAAAGGGACCACCAGTTTTACAGGCCCTTTGGCATTGTTGAGCTTCTCGGCATAGAGGCTGGCTCCGATTTCGAGTTCGTCTTTCGGAAAACGGGCCATGGCTCGCATGTCGTCAATTCTCAGCACCCGACCGGAGGCTTCGTATTTTTCTCGGTTTACCCTCGTCGGACCAGCGCCCGTGATATTCAGGCAGCATGGTGCCCATACCTGGGGGATGCCTCGATTCCCGGCGGCATCCAATCGGTTCATATCCGCAGCTCGATTGCCGTTGGTTTTTGCTTCTATGAGCCCTGCAGGAACGATGTCGATCACACCATCGAAGAATCCTTGGCTGATCAGTTTGTCCATGGCCCGGTCACTGATTCCCTGGGCATGGAACGGGAATACGGTATATCCTTTTTCTTCCAGCAAGGTTTCCACGTTTTTCGCGCAACGATCTGAAAACCCGATTTGGGTGATGGCGATGGACCCTTTGGGCAGTTTTAATTGGCGGTGGTCGGCTGATGCGGCAGCCATACCGCAAATGGCACCGGCCACTTGTGAAATGGCATTTTCAATCAAATCGTTGGTTCCGGCGATTTCCATGATCAGCTGCATCACCGTAATGTCGGTTGCCCCGAACAATTTTCCGACATAAGCAGGCATGGCTGCGGTGGTGCCAATCACTTTTGGTATCCCAAACGGCAGTTGTGACATGATCCTGGCACCAATCAACGCGATGCTCATGCCGCCCACGGCAACGATGCCGTCAAGCGAATTTTCACCGAGCAACGCCCGTGCCTTTGCCACGGCCCCCTGGGTCATCCAGCCGGTGATGACCGATCGGTCCGTTTCAGCAAAAACATCCTCCATTTGTTTTCCCGCGAGCGCTGCAATCTCACCAGGCCCGATATCTGCTTCATAACCGTGTTTTCCGCCCATGCTAAGATCCATCAACAAGGGCTGATGACCGATCGCGCCAATTTTTTCCTTGAGCATCATCAACTGCTCGCCCTTGGTGTCCATGGTTCCGACAATGACTATTTTTTTCCCCATTTTTCGTCCTTGATAATCGTTTCAACCGTTATTTCGCAATATTAGAGTTACCGTTAGCTACCCGCGGCCGATCTTTATTCCGGCCTGTTCCCGATCCCAGGTGCTGGCCGTAACACCGGCTTTCTTGAGCAAGTGTTTCTGGATTCTTTCAGTCGGTGTTTTGGGAAGCGTTTCCATGAATTCGACAAAGCGGGGAACGGCAAAATAGGGCATCCGGTCATTGGCATAGGCAATCAGTTCCCCATAATCGAGGGTCTCGCCGGGCTGAAGGACAACGCAGATTTTCACTTCGTCTTCGGCAAGCTCGGATTTCACAGCCACCGCCGCCGACTCCAGGATTTTGGGGTGCGTGTTGATGGCCCTTTCCACTTCAAAGGAGGAAATATTTTCTCCTCGCCGGCGCAGGGCGTCTTTTTTGCGGTCAACAAAATAAAAATATCCGTCCGCGTCCTTTTTGGCCAGGTCGCCTGAGTGAAACCAGAGATTGCGGCACGCCTCCAGGGTTTTTTCAGGCATATTGTAATATTCGAGCATCATGACAAAGGACTCCTTGGGCCGGAAAACGATTTCTCCGATCTGTCCCACCGGCACTTCATTGTCGTCATCGTCGACAAGCCTGATTTCATAGATATCCATGGGTTTGCCGCACGATCCCTTACGCCGGTCCCCCACCTTCACATGGATGGGGATGCCGATTTCGGTCATGCCAAACCCTTCGAGACATTTGATACCAAAACGGGCCTCCACCTCGGCCATCACATCGGCCGGACATCCCGCGCCCAAAGCGATGACCGCCGGGTTGTCAAGGTCGGCATCCTTTTTGGGCTGTTTGGCCAGAATCGGCATGACCGCCCCCAGGTAATTGAATTGGGTCGCCCCGTATTTGCGGATATCGTCCCAGAAGCCCGAAGCGCTGAAGTGGTCGGAAAGCACCATCTGGGCTCCGGCCACCAGGGCCGTCAGGGTTGTGAGCACCTGGGCGTTGAAATGGTAGAGCGGCAAGAAAGTGTAGAAGATATCGTCTTTTCCGCCATTTCGATACTCAAGCATCTTTTCCGCGCAAACGATCCAGAATTTGTGCGGCTCCAAGGCCCCCTTGGAAAGGCCTGTAGTCCCTGATGTGTAGATGATGCTGACCGGATCACTGGGCAAGACCTTGATGTCGACGGCTGCGTCAGAGGCATTGAAAAAGTTTTCATAAAAAACTGCCGGAATGCTGAATTTCTTCGTGTCAACATCCCCGGAAGCACCGAAAACGATGATTTTCTCTAGTTTGGCAAGATCAGTCTCGATCAGCTTTACCCGGTCCAGATACTGTGCATCGATCACCAATATCTTCGAATCGGACTGGTCGACGATGTGCCTTAAAAATTCACCTTTATAATTGGTATTGACCGGGACTTCGACGGCACCGATTTTGGACAATCCCATCCACAGGTAGATGAACTCAGGGCAGTTGGGGAGCATGATACTGACTTTATCTCCCTTCTTGACGCCCAAATCGGCAAAGGCGTTCGCACAGCGATTCGAAAAAAGATCGAGCTGCCTGTAGGTAATCGATTCATCCTTGAATCGCATGAAAATTTTGTCGGCATTTTCTTTTACTCTATCGGCAAGAAGCTCGCCGAGAACCTTTGGTAGATCAGACTTTTTCATGGTTATCCTTTGGTTTTCCTTTTGCATCACAGGTTATGATTTCTCATTGCCAAGCACCACACAGCTGGCGATGCCCATGCCGGCGTTTCCACCCAGATTGTGGGCCAGGCCCAATCTTGGATTTTTCACCTGCCGGGGGCCTGCCTTTTCCTGCAATTGTTTATAGATTTCGTACATCATCCGTAAACCGCTTGCGCCGAGCGGATGGCCGAAGCATTTAAGCCCACCGTCCGTATTGACCGGCAGTTCTCCGCTTAATGTGAAGGTTCCCGCTTCGATGTCCGCTCCGGCCCCACCTCTGCGGCTGAACCCCAGATCCTCATAAAGAATCAGCTCATGGGTGGTAAAACAGTCGTGGACCTCGGCAAGACTGATCTCTTTTCTGGGGTCGGTGACACCCGCCTGATCATAGGCCATTTTCGATGCACGAACGTTCTCTTCCACATGGACGTAATCATAATCCTGGCGCATGACCCCTTGCCTGGCGCCTACGCTGATCGCGAGACCTTTGACATAGATCGGATCCGGCCGGAATTTTTTGGCCATGTCGGCACGGACGACAATCGCGGCGGCGGCGCCATCGCTGACCCCGCAGCAATCGAACAAGCCCAGCGGCCAGGCCACAATCGGGGCCTTGACGACCTGCTGTACCGACAGCTTGTTGTGGAAATGGGCCTTGGGATTTAAAGCGCCGTTGTCATGGTTTTTTACCGCAATCCTTGCAATCAGTTCTTTTCCGTATTCGGGTGCCAGATGGTAGTGATGGAAATAGCGCGTACCGAGATAGGCAAACGAAGCAGGTGCGCTGAAACCCGAACCGATTGCGGAACTGCCATCGGGGTTGTCGCCCACAATCGCCGGCCCCTTCACGCCAGTTTGCCCCGAGTCCTTGAGTTTTTCCACCCCGATGGCCAGGGCGATATCGCAGGCGCCGGAGGCAACGGCATACGCCGCTCCCCGCAGCGCCTCCGAACCTGTGGCGCACATGTTCTCGACCCTGGTCATGGGTATATACTGCAACCCCAAGGGCGACATGGTAATGGCC
Organism: Desulfosarcina variabilis str. Montpellier; assembly: GCF_048565275.1. NCBI lineage: Bacteria > Pseudomonadati > Thermodesulfobacteriota > Desulfobacteria > Desulfobacterales > Desulfosarcinaceae > Desulfosarcina > Desulfosarcina variabilis. Next base: position 7,731,265 of record NZ_CP159846.1, read on the forward strand.
GTAACCCCTGAAAAGACGGTTCCCAACCAGGCGGCCTGGACGTCTGACGGCACAATACCGGCATCTTCAAAAGCTTCATGGGCAGCTTCAACCAGAAGATCTTCAACCCCCATATCCCAGCGTTCGCCGAAATGCGTGCAGCCCATGCCGACGATGGCGACTTTGTCTCTGATACTTTCCATAGTTACCTCTTTACGAACCAAGACGTGTAGGTTTGCCAGAAAATACTTCTTTACCTGTTCTTATCGTGCAACGGGTCTGGCCTTCCAAAAATAGTTGACAATGCCTTCTCCCTGGGAAAGCTTCCGAAAGGTCATTTCCAAAGGCATGCCGATTTCAACGCGGTTCAGATCATAATCGGTCAACTCGCAGATCAATCGGCCACCGCCTTCAAAATCAATAACGCCATTGAGTCCTGGAGGATTTTTGGTCGGTTGAAGATGATCCACGGCATAGGTAAACAAAGACGCCTTTTTATCTGAAAAACAATAGGGGTCGAAATCGTCTTTTGTCTGACAGCCAACGCATATTCTGATGTTTTGTCCCAGCGTGTGAATTTGCGGCAACCCGCAGTTTCTGCATTTAACGCCGGACAGCGTTGAAATGACATGGCGCTGGCGCCACCGACTGGATAGCGACGGTTCTCCCCTGGGAGGCAGACTCGGCGCTTCGAGCTGCATCAGATTGCGCCAATTCAGATACGTACCATAATCAATCGACCGGGATGACGCCACTGGCTTCTCCAATCCGGCCTGAAATGGGCGTACCGCTTCGGTTATCCGCAATACAAAGGCGTCTGCCCCATCACCATAATTGGCCAGCATTATCCGATCTCCCGGCTTGGCCTCGCCCAAGGCCATGCTCAGCATGATCATTGGCCCGGCTGCACCGGCATTGCCGATACGGTCAAATAGGGGATCCTGGATCTGCCCGGCTTTGAAACCGAGCTTGCCAGCGAGTTTGGCATGCGTCCGGGAATCAGATGCCGGAAATACAATTTTTGAGAAATCTTCCGGTTGTAGATTGCCGGCTTTCAGCAACCCGCTGATGGTTTCGATCAGGATGGGTTGATACCCTTGCTCCTCGACAAAGCGCCCTTCACCGGATTTGACAAAACGATCGGCTGTGGTTCGCCAAACACCGGTGAACTCACTGTTTAAACAGTGACTGGATTCCACTTCGGCGATAACGTCCTCGCGGCCGATTTCCAGACAAGCCGCCGCATCACCAAAAAGCTGTTCGTGCATTCCTTTGGGCGCACCCAAGCGGCAATCCGAAGCAACCACCAGTACATTTCCGGCAGATCCGGAATCCACAGCGTCTAGGGCTGTTCTCAGCGCAGTTGTGCCCGCCCTTAGGGAATTGGTAATATCCGCCGTGACGGCATGGCGACCCATTTGGACGGCACTGGCAATGATGGCTGCGCTTTGCTTTTCCTGGTAGGGCGCGGTTGTGGTCGCAAAGTAAAGCCTGTCCGGTCCGGATGAATTATGCGTCAAGCATTCCTGAGCCGCGGCCACGGCCATGGTGACTGCATCCTCGTCATATCCAGCCACCGCTTTTTGTCCTCCGATTGATCGCGTTCCCCACATTCTGGCGATCTCTTCGCGGTGCAGCCTGTATATGGGAATGTAAGTCCCTAATGATATTATCCCGGTCATCCTTGTCCTCCCTGTAAATTATGATCAACCGTTGCCGGAATTTGTTTGGTTACCCATGGTTACATGAAAATGAACACTTCGCCGCCTGCAACTTGACGTTGCTATTGCTCATCTCAGCTTTTATACTGACGGTAGATCTGGTTCACCACGGCCGCCGCGGCAAGGGCGGCAACCCGTTCTTTCTGCATCGACTTATTGGGTAGCTTATCAACAAGCATTTGTTTCTGTTCTTTAATCATCTTCATGTCTTCAAACAGTCCGGTTTCTTCCTCTATAAAATGGGTGTCAAATTTGCCCTCAAGGAAGCGCGGGTTTTCCAGCACCGCTTGATGAAACAAAATGTTGGTTTTAATGCCGCTGATGATATATTCGTACAACGCACGGCGCATCCGCGCCACGGCTTCATTCCGGTCTCTGCCCCAGGCAAGGAGCTTTGATATCATGGAATCATAGAACGGCGGTATGGCGAACCCCGCATAGACACCACTGTCCACGCGTATCCCGGTTCCACCCGGAGACCGGTAGTTTTTCAGCTTTCCGAAACAGGGCGCAAAATCATTTGCCGGATCCTCGGCATTGATCCGACACTCTATGGCCCAGCCGTTGATTCGGACATCTTCCTGCCCAAAACTAAGGGGATTACCAGATGCGATGCTGATCTGCTCCTTGACGATATCAATCCCGGTGATCATTTCCGTTACCGGATGCTCCACCTGAACCCGGGTGTTCATTTCAAGAAAGTAAAAATCCCCATTCGAATAAATGAACTCCATGGTGCCGGCCCCTTGATAGCCGATCCATTTGGCCGCGTTGACCGCTGTTTCACCCATTTTTTGGCGGACTTCCGGCGTCAACGCGGTTGATGGTGCTTCCTCGATCACCTTCTGATATCTTCGCTGAATCGAGCATTCCCGCTCATTTAGATGAACCGCGTTACCATAGGCGTCACCCAGTATCTGAATTTCAATATGCCTGGGATTTAAAACGTATTTCTCGATAAAAACGTCGGCGGTCCCAAAGGCGTTGGCCGCCATCGCCTTGGAGGCTTCTATCGCCTTCAAAAGATCATCCCGGGAATGAACAATCGACATCCCGATCCCGCCGCCGCCATCGGCCGGCTTGACGATCACCGGATACCCGATCTCCTCTGCGATGCGCAGCGCCTGTTCATGGTCGGCGGTTGCCTCATCTGTGCCCGGAACCACCGGTGTACCGGCCTTTTTCATCTCTTTTCGAGCCGATATCTTGTTTCCCATGACTTCGAGCACTTTTGGGGAAGGTCCGATAAATATTATACCCTCTTCTTCGCATCGCCGGGAAAAGGTTGGATTCTCGGCCAGAAATCCATAACCGGGATGAATCGCCTCGGCACCGGTTTCATGGGCCACCTGAATTATTTTCTCAATATCCAGATAGCTCAAATTCGGCGATGGCGGACCGATAAGAACGGACTCATCCGCATACTTGACAAACAGGGCCTCCTTGTCCGCTTCCGAATAGACAGCAACCGTATCAATCCCCAACTCTCGGCAGGCACGCATCACCCTGATGGCAATCTCGCCACGATTGGCAACGAGTATTTTATTCATCTTTTTATTCATCTTTCTGCTCCACGACAATTAACGGATCCTCGGCATCGATCATATCCCCCACCTGAACGTAGATATCCGACACCGTCCCGTCATGGGGCGCCAACACCTCCCGTATCATTTTCATTGCTTCTGTTTTCGCCAGCAAATCCCCTTTGCAAACGGCCTGGCCCTTTTCAGCGTCAACGGAGACCACCAGACCGGCCATGGGTGCCAGTACAGCCCCTGGAGAAATCTCCCTCGGCTTTGCCGATCCCATCGACTCGCTCGCGCTCCCTTGCCCATCATCGTCTAATGGTGTGATTTTCACGTTGAAGGTCTCACCATCCACATCAATGGCAAAAGCGTTCGGTATGCTTGAAAAACCGCCGATGGGTAGGCCCTGCTGTTTTGTCTTTGGTGTCGGCCTCGTTTGCCTGGGATTCTTGCCGGTACCGGGTCTTGCCGTCAGCCCCGGAATAAGAACCCGAAGCAGGAACTCGTCATCATCATATGCATGCCCAATTTCATCCCGCAGGACGGAAAGGGGTTTGCCCCGTCCCTCAGGTGTCCAGTTCAGCAATTTCTGGGTTTCCGGCGAGGTTTTGATACGTTCCATGAGGCCTTCGTCGATGGGGCCGACAACTTCACCATAATGTCCCATCACGTATTTGACGGTTTGATCAAGTATCTTTTTGTAACGCTCACCTTGCATTACATTCTCCACCGCCTGGGTGCCCACCACCTGTGAATATGGGGTGGCCATGATCGGATAGCCGAGATCCTTGCGAACCTGAACGATTTCAGTGAGAAATTCATCCAGCCGATCCTCCATCTTCATTTCCGCAAGCTGACGCTTCAGGTTCGTCATCATGCCCCCCGGCACCTGGTGCTCGAAATGAAAAAGATCGTATTCTTCGGGCACACCGATTGGAAATCCGTTTTCTTGGGCAACCTTTGTAAAATGCGCCGTCACGGTCTCAAGCGCCTCATCATTGATGTCTGTCTGATACCCCATGTGACGCACATTCTTCAGGATGTTTTGAATCGCCGGCAAGGACGTTCCGTTAGCAAGGGGCGCAACTGCCGTGTGCAATATGTCGGCACCCGCCTTCACCGCCTCCAAGTAGCACAGCGGCGCCAGCCCCGAGTTGCAATGGGAATGGAACTCAATTGGAATACCGTTGCTGTTCGCCTTGACGGTTGACACAAACTCATATGCCTTGTCTGGCGTTAAAACCCCGCTGGCATCCTCAATGTAGATGGCATCGATCATATCGCCGGCTTCAACAAGTAGCTTAGTCCGCTTCGCCCAGAGTTCCGGCGTATGATAGGGGCTTTCGGAGTACATCAAGGAAGGGACGCAGCGTGCGCCCAGATCCTTTACGGTTTTGGCAAAATAATAAAATCGTTCCATATCGGTCTGGTAATCGCACACCCAAAAGCTTTTCACCCCATTAACCACTTGATTCTTAATCCACAGATCGATCACATCCCGGGGTGTATCCACGTCAAAAGAAGCAAGCGCCGCCGTCATAAAAGATCCCCGAATCGGCGTGTTGGGCATCAATTTGGCAAGCAACCGAATCCGCTCCCAGGGATCCGTGTCGTAGTAACGAATTTCCACTACAAAACCGTTGCTTCCGTTGGTTGCAATCTCATGATAGCCGATCTCATCCATGACGGGGGCAATGGGCGTTATCATGTCCGTGCTCATCAGAAGGCCCCAAAGACTTTGTTGGGCATCACGGATGGTCTGATCTACAAAATGAATTTTCCTGCTCATGCTCAGCATTCCTTTCTTTCTGATCTAAATTCTATTCGAACATGCCGCCATCGATGAACCGGGTGATATTTCAAACCCTGTTGGCATTTTGCGCAATCTGGTTATGGTCTATAAACAGGCCGCGGCTTGATGCGATACCAAATGCTTATTTTTTGAAGAGTGTTTATTTTATTAGCGCGAAATGAATTTATTAAGAATACCAATTACCTAATACTTATATAACCAAATTATAAATTTGTGTATTGACAATGGGTTACAAAATCTTATAAATCCAGACAAAAAATTGCGTTTAACAATTTGGGATCGGACAATCTACAGCATGGCGGGTCTGGAATTCAAATGGGACGTTTTCAGCTCAACCTGCATCACATCATATCTTTTTATTTCCTGGCAAAAGCACAAAGCTTCAGCGGCGCCGCTGAACAATTGGGGATCACTCAGCCAGCGGTTACCCAACATGTTCGCGGCCTTGAGACGCAATTTGGCATAAAACTGATCAATTTAAAGAAGCAGCGGGTCTACCTTACAAAGGCCGGAGAAAATTTAATTGCCTATGCTGAAGATCTGTTCAACCAAGCCGTCTTGACGGAAAATTTTCTAAAAAATTATCGCTCAAATAATCTCTCCATCGGCATCGCCGGTGGGTTGATTTTATCTTTTACCAGTCTGATCGACCATTTCAAAGAGATCTATCCTTCTATTAAGGTTTCACTAAGGGAAGCGCCTTCCAAAATTTTAGTCGAAGAACTGCTCGGTTACCAGCATGATATTTGCATCGCCGGAACAATGTCTTTATATAGCGATCAGTTAAAATGTTACCGAATCAATTGGGATAAACCGATGGTTTTCGTGGCCAGCCCGAATTATCCGATTGACTGGTCAGTACCGGCGAAATGGGCAGAACTGGCTTCTCACCCCCTTATCATTCCTTCGGAAGGTTCGGACGGGAGAGCCATCACGCTGTATGAATTTAAAAAAAGAGGCTTGAAGCCTAATATCGGCACCGAGGTCAGCAATATCGAAATCGCCAAGGAGCTTGCCAAGCAAAATAAAGGGATCGCTCTATTATTCGAGCCTAATATACGCCGACAAGTTGAAAAGGACGAACTGAGAATAATTCGAGCCGAAGATGACGAAATAAGGATGGGCGCGTTCTATGTCATGACCCACCGTGAAGTAAAGCTCTCTCCTCCCGCCAGATCTTTTCTTTCATTGATAAAGAAGCAATTTAATAAAGATTTTCATGATCTTTTGGATGATTACAAGCCCGAAGTATGGAAGCAGTAGGCATTTGTTTCATCCAAGCACAAACATTTCAAAAGAAATTGTGTATTCCACAAAAATGACGGTTCCGTAAAAAGTCGAAAATCCCATTTTGGCGTCATTCCGGCGTAGGCCGGAATCCAGTTTTTTCAATATGTTCTGGATGACGGATCAAGTCCGGCATGACGAATCCGGAACTTTTTACGAGTTCATCAAAAAATGGTATTGGAAAAATACGATTTTTTAAATCATTGTCTCTTTTGTCTGATTTAAGCCCCTTCACACCTGTTGGAGGATTTTTTTTGGGAAGGTATGAAGGGGTATGCAGGAGGTTGTATCGCTCAGAGCCTGTTTGATAAATCCGTCTAAGGCCCGCTAACGGCGTTGGAAAGTGTCTCAAAATGCTCACATATTACGTATATGCTCCGCTTTTGAGCCACTTTCCGCCTTGTTATCGGGCCTGATCCAGACTTCTCAAACAGCCTCTAAGACTACTTTTAATGGATTTAGCTACCACGACTTGGTTAGCGTCAGGCACACCTGGGATCCCTGGGTGGTATTTTTGGCGCCGAATTCGCGTAGTACTCTTACGTTAAGCTGAAACAGCTTGGGCGGCAGCCAGAAAAAGTTAATTTCCGCGCCCAAGGAAAAGGCCTCCTTGCGCTCATCGGCAACGGTTGCCGGCCCATCGTCACTGTCGTCTTCAATCTGCCAATAGGCCGACCCGCAGATACCCGGCCGGATGGAGAGCTTGTCGTTGATGCCGATCTCCTTGCCCAACCCATACTCGACGACGAATTCCGAACCGGGGGTCACCTTGGTTTCATCCTGTTCGGTGTGCATCAGCGTACGCGTCATGGCGCTCAGCGACAATGTCCGGTCGGCATCGAAAAACACCGTCCCGCCCAGCGTCAACATACCCGACCAGTATCCCAGGCCGGGTGAGGCGAGTTTTGTACTGTCGTATTCACCGGTCGGGGCGTAGACGCCCAAGGTAAATGTGGCGTCCCAGCGCGGGCGATTCCAGGCCAGGGCCAGGGGCTCGAAAAAAACATCGCCCAAGGACAGGGACTTGCTGTCGGACAGCGCCCCGAAGGTAACATCTTTTTCGACAATCGGCACGACCACTTCGTAAGCGTAGTTGGCGCCCAGGATTTGAAACTTTGTGACGTGAAGGAAGCGGTGCACCGTGGCCACGACGTCGACGTTGACATCGACGGGTAGAGCATCACCGTTGTCGTCCTTGTACTTGGTGGGATTGGTAAACGTCAGATAACCCCGGTAATGAAATCCCGGTGGTGGTGCGCTTCCCGCGGTAACGCCTTCGCCGCCGAACGGGTAGTGCGAACCCATGGTTGCGGCCTGGGATTGCAAGCCACTTGCAAATAGAAACAGCACGAAAAAGCTGGCCATTATTGGAATTCGGCTATTTTCTTTAATCAAATCCCGGATGTCCCATGTATTGGTATAATTGAATAAGATTGAAATAAAATGACCTTTAGACATCTTTTCTTTCACAATCCCCTCCTTGATTTAATTCAAAACTTGAACCGTCTTCATCTGGTTAGCTTAAAACAGCTTGAGAGGGAATATAGATTACGTAATACTTTTATTAGCTAATAATGAAAAGATTGTTTTATTTATAAGTTATAATCATTTTTAAAAAAAAATGGGCTTTACTGCAATGAGTACTCTGGCTTTGAATCCAATGGTCAAGGCTGGTCTATAAATAATATTCAAAGTTGCTCTAATGGTGCCTGCGACCCGTCAAGATTCGTTGATCAATCAAGAGATGTTGATATTGCCTGTCTTGCGGTTGTCTGTCCTGTTCATCAACCGATTAACCTGTGGCATAAAGATATCTTGATATCCTGATACCACTGTCGCCCCGCTTCATCCCATCATAACAAACTGATATTATAGATCTAAATAAAATTGTAAAGCATGGCACAGTTTTTCCTATTGTACGCGTAATGGCGTGTTCGAAAATTGATGGACTCGTAAAATGAGCCAGACTCGTCATGCCGGACTTGATCCGGCATCCATAAATTATTTACCCCTCGTTCCCACACTCTGCGTGGGAACGAGGGGTAAATGGGCGAAGTTAGAACCAAGCCCAACATTTAACAAGACGTGCTCCAGCAGATCACCCCGGATTGCACAAATCAAATTAAAGGAGGTCGGGCATGGCAGATTTAAGCCAAGTTGAGAAAACAAAATGTAAAGGCATCGACGATTTCATGAAACCGCATCATCTGATTTCTGATGAAACACGCAGGTTCTGCGAAGCCTTGCGCGAATTCGCCAATAAGGAAATCATTCCCAACGAGGATGAATTTGACAACTACTGGGACTGGACCGAACGGGATGATGCCTCACTGGTTCAAGGCATCTGGAAACGGTTGTTGATCGATATTGGACTGCAGCATACCTTCATTCCACCGGAATTCGGCGGTATGGGGGGCGGCTCTATCGTCGAGGCATGCGCAACGGTGTCTGAGGTGTCCCGGGCCGATTTTGGTTTGGCCTGTTCAGGCTTTATCAGTTCATGGTCCATTGCCTCCATATCCATGCCCAAACCCAATGCAGAACTATTGCAAAAATTGGGCAAGGCGCTGTGTGGCAACGATGTCTGCATGATCTGCAGTGCCATCACCGAACCCCATGCGGGCGGGTCGGTGGAAGACATCCGGCTGAAGGGGGCGCATATCCGCACCACGGCTCGTCTGGACGGCGACAAATGGGTGATCAACGGCCATAAATTATGGCCGTCGGCGTTCAGGGAAGCAAAATGGTTCAGGGTAATCTGTAGGGTCGAAGGGGAGGATTATCCGCGAAACATTGCCCAGATATTCGTTCCCGCCGATACCCCCGGCGTGTCCACCAGCAAACCCTATCAAAAAATGGGAGCCAGCCTGGACACCAACGGAGACATCTGGTTCAATGATGTCAGGGTGCCCAAAGCATACCGTGCCCAGGAGGATCCCGAGGACGATCTTTTGTCAGTGGCGGGCAATATCGCCATCGGTCGCCTGACCTCGGCGGCATTTCCGATGGGAATTATGAAAAGAGCCTATGAAGTCATTAAGGCATATGCTGATATCAGGGAGATTGCCGGCGTACCGATGAGAGAACACGGTGTGATCGTTCACGAACTGGGCACGATTGCCAAGGAATTGCTGATGGCCGAAAGCTTTTTATACGCCGTGGCCGAAAAGTTTGATCATCCTGAGGTCTATGGCCCTCCCTGGAGTCAGAAAAACGTCGCTTTGGCCAGCGCCTGCCAGAACGCCGTGAGCGATCTGGGATGGCGTGTGGTGAATCGCTGTCTGGACCTGATGGGATCCTACGGTTACTCCAAGGAAGGCAAAATCGAAAAGCTGCTCAGGGATCTTAAAATCACCCAGATCATCGTCGGCGGTCCCATGCTGCGTCTGACGGAACTGTCACGCTATTTTTTCGGTACGCAGACCATTTAATCAAAGGCGCTCTTTCAATGCTCCACATCAACGATCTTAATCAATATGGAGGTATCAATGGCAAAACAGATTATCCTGTACAACCTGCGAGACGATGTGACCGATGAGGACTACGCAAAATGGTGCAACACGTATAAAGGGCCGCTCCTTTTGGGCCTGGACTCGGTAAAACAGTTCACGCTGGTCAATATGCTCGGCGGCATCAAGGGCAACGGCAGCAAAGGCATGGCACCGGAAGAAACACCATCGCCATACAAATATATCGGCATCGTGGATTGCACCGATCTGGAGGCCATGCAAAAAGACAGTCAGACCAAGGCGTTTAAAGAGGAATTCTTTCCCCAGTGGTTTTCAAAATGGGTGGGGGATTTTTATGTGCTGGTGGGAATGGAGGTTTTTGACGGTAAAAAATGACGACCGGTCGGTTGAAAAAGAATTTCTCGAGCGGTTCGTGGACGGTGTAAAACAATTAAAAGTGGGCAATCCGGCGGAACCGGATACCATCATCGGCCCGATCATCAACCAATCCCAGTTGGACGGGCTGAACCAAAAGATAAAATCTTCGCAAAGCGGCGATGTCAAGTTGGTGTATGGCGGTGAAGCAGAGGGGTTATTGCTCCCGCCGCATGTTTTCAGCCCGGTGGAGGAAAGCCATCAACTGTGCCATGAGGAAACATTCGGCCCGCTGGTCCCGATCACCATCGCCGATAATGAAGCCCATGCCCTGCAATTGGCCAACGATACGAAGCATGGGTTGTCCAGTGCGGTGTTTACCGAAAACATGGAGCGGGGTTTGAACTTTGCCAGGGGCATCTATGCCGGGATGACCCATATTAATGATATTACCGTGGACGACCAACCCTTGGCGCCCTTTGGCGGTGAAAAAAATTCCGGCACCGGCCGATTCAACGGGGATTATATCATGGAAGAATTTACCCGAGCCCATTGGATCACCTGGCAAGGCACGGGGCAGTAGCAACTCATGCGGTTGCCCTTTCAAAATGTACTTTTTAACTTGATTTGAATTCATTTTTATGGAAAGGTTTGGTTTTGAGCAAAAGTTTATAATTGACGGCAGCTTCTTTCCCATGGATGGCAAGGAGATTCAATGAAGCATTTTTCAATCTGGCTGGTTCTTCTATGCTTGGGTTCATGTTTCACGGCCTGTGCACCCTATCAAGTCAATCACAAGGTTGTCGGTAATGCGGACCTTTCCCAAGCCAAGCGTTTCTACATTGCACACAATCCCGACGATACCACCCCGCTTGATGTTATCATCGAAGCGGAGTTAAACAAGCAAGGTTTTTACGCTACGCATGGTGACAAGGCGGATCTTCCAGAAGATACGGACATTCTAATAACCTATGAGTTCCATTGGTATTGGGATTTTACCAACTACCTTTTGCAATTCGAGATCGAACTTAGAGACCCGAATACCGGCGTCCCACTCGCAAGGGGAGAATCATGGCGAGCTTCTCTGGCGAGACGAACACCGGAAGAAATGGCGAATGAGATCCTTGAACCGCTATTGAAGCCCTCATCAGCAACCGAGTAAATGGGGCCTGGGGGCCGCGTCTCTACCCCCTATGGTTGCATAAAACGATCCGTTCTACCAACCGCCAAACCGGATTCTTTGGCGACCACAAAAGGGAATTAGAAATGAAATGTCGGTTATCACGATTGAAGGAAAACATCGGTTGGGGATTCGTCTTTTTTATGATCATCACCATGCTGACGGCTTGTGGCCCCAGCAGCCATGCAATCAGGCCTGATAAAATCACACCCGATGCAGTCAACATCCCACAAGGCCATCATGGCCGTGTGGTGTTTAAAGTCGACGGAGGGTGGGAAGAAGCAATCCTCGGTTTACAGGCTATGCCCAATAGCGCGGTAATGGAAGCACTTAGTAAAGCCGTAAAGGAATCAAAACTTTTTGATGAAATCACTTCCGCAGATAATGCAGACTATTGTCTGCAGGCTTTCATCTACGATGTCGACCAACCACTGATGGGGGCAACGGCAAATGTAGCGGTAGAGATGGTCTGGTGGCTGACCGATATAAAAACAAAGGCAGTCATCTGGCAGGAATCCATAGAGACAACCAATACCGTTGGACGGGGTGTTGCGATGGGGTTGAGAACAAAATGCAATTGGGCGGCTGAAGCCGCTACCAAAGAAAACATTAAAATCGCTCTGGAAAAAATAGCTGCCCTGCAACTCATGTAAGCGCTGCCATCGCCCTCAAAGCAATCAACACGCATTTACAAACAACCATAAAACAGGCAGAGCACCCAAATCGGTGTCTCTGCCTGTTTTTTACGTTTCACCCCCCAAAGGCCTCCTCACTGATATTCACCACGGCATCACCGCCGGAGACAATGGCATCCATCTGCCCCAGGGTTTCGGGTAGAACTGATTTGATAAAATACTCGGCACTGAAAATCTGTCCCTGATAGAAGGCCTGATCCTTGCCTTTGCTGGCTTTCTCCAGCTTTTCACCGGCAATGCTCGCCCGCCAGAGCAGCATCCAGGCCATGATCACATCCCCCATGACCATGAGAAACGGTACTGAATTGGCGAAGGCGACCTTCATCGATGCCGACTGCATGGTCTCCAGGATGTGTTTGGTCAGCGTTTCCAGACGGGTGATGGTCTTGCCAACCTCAACGGCCAATGGTTCCAACGGCTTGATGGCCGCCGCCCGATCGACGGCATCGCGCATTTCCTTGATGAACGCCTGAAACACCGCGCCTTTGTTCATGAGCAGCTTACGGCCGATCAAATCCATGGCTTGTATGCCATCGGTGCCCTCATAGATGGAAGTAATCTTGACGTCCCGGGCCAGCTGCTCCACCGGAAAGTCCTTGGAATAACCGTAACCACCGTAAATCTGGATAGCTTTAACGCAGACGTCGAATCCTTTAGCTGCACAATAGGTTTTCAGCACCGGTGTGAGCAGTGCGGTCACGCCATCGTAATAGGCCTTGGCGTCGGCATCGTCTGTGGTTTCGAGCAGATCAAAGCTGCGGGCAATATAGTAATCGAGGCTGCGCATGCCTTCCACATGGGATTTCATCCACAACAACATCCGCCGTACGTCCGGATGCCGGATAATCGGCACCTGCTCGTCATCCCCTGTCTGCTTTTTGCCCAGATCATACCCTTGCCGACGCTCGCGGGAATAAGCCAGCGCATACTGATAAGCCGCCGACCCGTGAATAAGTCCCTGAAAACCGACTTTTAGACGGGCTTCGTTCATCATGTGGAACATGATCATCATACCCTGGCCAGGCTTGCCCAACAGAACGCCACGGCATTTGCCCTTGCTGCCCAGGGCCAGGCTGCAGGTCGCACTGCCGTGGCTGCCCATTTTCTCCTCAACGCCTGTACACACCACATCGTTGAATTCACCCAGACTGCCGTCGTCATTGACCCAGTATTTTGGCACGATGAACAGTGAAAGGCCCTTGCTGCCCGGCGGATCTCCATCGATACGGGCCAGCACGGGGTGGATGATATTCTCGGTCAGGTCATGATCACCGTTGGTGATGAATATCTTGTCTCCAGTGATGGAATAGGTCCCATCCGGGTTAGGCGCCGCCGATGTACTCAAAGCACCCACGTTGGATCCGGCATGGGCCTCGGTCAGCAGCATGGTACCGCCCCAGTGGGCGGTGTAGAGTTTTTCGAGAAAACGTTTCTTCTGGTCGTCGGTACCGAAAAGCTCGATCATCTTGGCGGTCCCGCCACCGAAGGTCGCATAGCTGTTACAGGCCAAGTTGGCTCCTACGAGAAATTCGTCGGCAGCCACGCTAATGGTGATCGGCAGTCCCTGCCCGCCCCATTCGGGACTCTCTGCCAGCGCAGACCACTCTCCCTCGCGCAGGAGCCGAAAGGCGCGATGAAACGAAGGCGGCACCTTTACCTGACCGTTCTCGAAGGTCACGCCGATACGATCCCCGTCCACCCAGGTAGGCAATAGTTCCTTGAGGGCAAAATTTCTCGCCTCATTGATGATCAGATCAAAGGTCTTGCGGTTGTAACCTTTATATTTGGATAGTTTGGTCAGTGCCAGAACGTCCAGCTGTTCGTAGAGCACAAAATCGATATCCCGCCGGTCTGAAATCAAGTTTGCCATAATTGTTATCCTTATTTTGTAGAAACTTTCTCAAAAAACAGGGTTTGAGAGGAGTTCTAATTGTACGTATGCCATCCCTGGCCGGTCTTGCGTCCCAGGTGACCGGCGGCAATACGCTGCCGCAGGGCTGTGCCGAAGCGGAACCGCTCCCCGTAATTCTCCAAAAGCAGGTTGCCCACATCCAAGGCCATGTTTAGATCAGCCATGTCCATCAGGGCAAAAGGCCCGATGGGATGCCCCAGTCCCAACTGGCAGGCCATGTCAATGTCCTCCAGGCTGGCCACCCCTTCGTCAGCCAAGCGCACGGCTTCGTTGAACAGGGAAAAAAGCAGCCGATTGACCACGAAACCGGCCGAATCCTTGACCTGGATCGGCTGTTTCTTGATCATTTTGCAGGCCGCCAGCACTGCCTCAACCGTCTCCGGCGCGGTTTCCAGTGCGGGAATCACCTCCACCAGTTTCATGATGAAGGCCGGGGCAAAGAAATGGGCACCGATAAACCGTGGATGCCGCTGTTTCTCCACAGACGTGGCCAACAGGGTAATGGGAATAGAAGACGTATTGGTGGCGATGATGCATTCGGGTTTGACCACCTTGTCCACCTCGGCCAGAATAGTCTTCTTCAACTCGATTTTCTCAAACACCGCCTCGACCACCATATCGGCATCGGCCATGGGCGCATAGTCACCGGTGGGCTGGATGCGATCCAACGTGGCATCGCGCTGGTCCGCCGGAAAACGGCCTTTGTTAACCGCCTTGTCCACCACCTTGACCAGCCGGGCCTTGCCTTTATCCGCCGCGGCCTGGTCCACATCTTTCAAAATCACCGCACAACCAGCGACTGCGAAACAAAGACCGATCTCAGCCCCCATCATGCCGGCGCCCAATACGCCAACCGTTTTAATACTGCTCATTTGCATTGCCTTTCCGTGTTCCAAATGCGTTATTTTTCTTAAAGGCGTTGGGTTTCGTTCTTCAACCCAACCTACGATGCTGCTCAGTTTGGGTTCCCACGCAATAGCGTGGGAACCAGGCAGTGAGAATCGTGGCTATTCAGAAATGGTAGCTTTCGCCCGAGTTCAAGGCGGGTGACGGCTTCGAACCGGAGGCGCCCCGCAGGAAGTGCCCTTGGGGTAAATATATGGAATATTTTGAGGATTCGAAACCGTCGCCCAACGCCGAAATCGGGTGAAAGATGCCGTTTCTGGATGGGCACTACTCTACGCGTTCTATTATTATGGCCTGCCCATGCCCACCGCCACCGCATAGAGAGGCCAGCCCCCGGCTCAACCCCCGCTTCTCCATCTCGTGAATCAGGCTGACCGTGATGCGGCAACCGGTATCACCGATGGGATGGCCCAGGGCGATGCCGCTGCCGTTGACATTGACAATGTCCCGGTTGAGCCCCAATTCCTTTTCTACGGCTACCGAAGGCGCGGCAAAGGCCTCGTTGATTTCGATCAATTCGATATCGTCGATCGTGTACCCGGTCTGCTTGAACAGTTTGCGGACCGCATCGATGGGGCCGATGCCCATGATCTTAGGATCGACACCGACGGCCGCCGATCCGACCACGCGCCACTGACTTTTCATCTGGTACTGGTCTGCCATGGCCTTGGACATCACCAGCACCGCGCTGGCGCCGTCGTTGAGCCCCGAGGCATTACCGGCGGTAACACTGCCGTCCTTTTTGAATGCCGGCTTCAGATTGCTCAGCTCCTCCAGGGTGGTCTGCGGCTTGGGATGCTCGTCCGTATCGATAATCTTATCGGGTTTGCCGCGCTTGCCGGGAATGACCACGGGCACGATCTCATCCTTGAAACGGCCGGTCTCCAGGGCTTTTTTGGCGCGCATCTGGCTGGTGTAGGCGAATTCATCCTGCATCTCGCGAGTAATCCCGTATTTCTCGGCCACGTTTTCCGCGGTCATGCCCATGATCAGGCCGGTGTGATGGTCGAACAAGCCATCCCAGATGCCGTCGGACAGTTCCTGATGGCGCCAGCCCAATCCCCAGCGGGCATTCTTGATGCTGTAGGAGACATTGCTCATGCTCTCCCCACCGCCGGCCACCACCGCCTGGGACTCGCCCAACCGGATTTCCATGGACGCAATGCGGATGGCCTCCATACTCGAGCAGCAGGCACGGTTGAGCTGAACAGCGGACACATTGTCCGGATATCCGGCTTTGAGTACCGCACCCCGGGCCAGGCCGTTTTCATCACTTCTGACCATAACGGTGCCCCAATACACATCGTCAACCAGATCCTTGGAGAAATCCACCCGCTCGCAGACTTCCTTCAAGACCGTCACAGCCAAATGCTCATGGCTGGCCGCTTTCAGTGATCCGCCAAAAACGCCGATGGGGGTTCTTACCGCCGATACAATGATCGGGTCATTTGCTTTGTCTGTCATCTTCACGTTCCTTCTATTTGATTAACAAATTAGGTAGCCACATAACGATCTGTGGGAAAAATATGAGCAGAATCAGGGTTAGTAACTGGAGTAGAACAAACGGTATGATCGACCGGTAGATGTCCATCATGGTTACATCGGTCGGCACGATGGTTTTCATGTAGAACAGGTTGAACCCAAAAGGTGGCGTCAAGTAGGCCATTTCCATGTTGACGATGAAAAGAACACCGAACCACACCGGATCGAATCCCAGCGATTTGACGAGCGGCACGAAAACGGGCGTACAGATCATGATGATGCCGCCCGGGTCAAGCACCATGCCCAGTAAAAACAAAGAGGATTGTAGTCCGATCAGCACTACATATCTGGATACCGGCAGCATGGTAACCAGTTCCTTGATCAGGTCAACGGCGCCGATGGCGGTGTAGACCGATGTCAGACAGGAACCGCCAATGATAATCCATATGATCATGCATGACAGGCTGAGCGTAAAATAGCAGGCCATCTTGATGATCTTCCAGTTCAGGCTGCCGTTGACCAAGGCGCACACCAATGATCCCATCGCCCCAACGGCAGCGGCTTCGGTGGGTGTGGCGACACCTTTGAAAATGCTTCCCAAAACGACCATGACAAGGATAATCGGAAGCAAGACCCCCTTCAGGGCACTTATCTTCTCACTCCAGGTGGCGCGCTCGTCCTTTGGCACCGGAGGAGCCAAGGCCGGATTGATCCATGCCCGAATACCGATATAAACGATGAAAAAAACGGCCAGCATCAAACCGGGAAAAACCCCTCCGGCAAACAGCTTTCCAATGGACTCATCGGCAAAAAGGCCGTAGATAATCATCAGAACGCTGGGCGGGATGAGAATCCCCAAGGCACCACCGGCCGATATGGAACCGACGGCAAGGTCCTTGTGGTAGTTGTATTTAAACATGGACGGCAGGGCGATGGTTCCCATGGTCACCGTGGCAGCGGCGCTGATTCCGGCCATCGCGGCAAAAATGGTGCATATCACCACCGTCCCCATGGCCAGTCCGCCGGGAAGACCGCCAATCCATTTTTGAATCATCTCGTAAAGCTTCTCAGCGATCCCGGAATGCTGTAGAACGACGCCCATGAAGACGAAAAGAGGGATGGAAATCAGGATAAAGTTATCCATGATTCCGAAGGCAGTGGATGCCGAGAAATAAAGCATCTCGGGCCCCAAAAAGAAATAGGTGAAGACGACCGCCACACCGCCAAGCACAAAGACAAGCGGAATACCCAAGGCCAGAAAGAAAATGATGCTGGCGAAAAGAAGAATGGTCACGATCCCAGTACCCATGCTTATCGCTCCTTTCCACGGCCAAAGAGGATAAGAACATCACGGAAAAACGTGACCGTGATCTGCAGCAAAAAGAGAAATGCACCCACGGGCAGCATCAATTTGAACGGCCAGATCGGCGGTCCCCACGGTGTTGAGGCATGCTCCAACTCGGATATGGACTGCAGGGCATTACGTCCCCCTTCCCAGACCAATACCCCTAAAAAGCAAAGCCCCAATGCAAAGCCGATGATATCGATCAATGCCCGGCCGCGTTTACTTCTTCGTGAATAGAAAATATCCATGTTGGCGTGCCCTTTTGTATAAAAGGTATAGGCCCCACCAATAATAAAGAAGGTTCCGTAAAACATGGTCGACAATTCATGACACCACAGGGTCGGCCGGTTGAACGCATACCGCGCAACGACTTCGTAGCAAATGATACTGCAAAGAATAATGATCAAAAAACTGGCCAATCGTCCTGACCACAGGCTGATCGCCCCGACAATCCGTTCAATGTGATCCAATACTTTCATGATGGACCTTTCGCTGTAGCTCAAGCTACGATCAGAGGATACCGTGCAAACCGCTTTATTGATCACTGCGATACTCGGCCCCCCTGCCCTTTCGGGCGGGATTGCCGAGTATTTAGGCCAACACTTCACCAATGGAACAATTTACTTCAGATATCCCAATTCTTTCATATACACTTTGAGTAGATCGATTCCCTTGGCGCTGAGTTCGTCTTTCTTGGCAACATCCTCCCAGACTTTCATGGAAGCGGCCTGCATTTTCTCAACTTCTGCTTCAGGAAGTACATTGACCGTTACGCCGGCTTCATCAACCATTTTATGCAAGGAGCTTTTGCCTAGAATACGTGTTGCACTGGATGAAACAGCATTGCCACACCCCATGGCCGCGGTTTCGATCATGGTCCGCTGCCTCGGTGTCAAGGACTCCCAGAATTTCAGGTTAAAGGCCAGGCTGGCCCAGGAGACCACCGGCTCGGGCACCATGTAGTTTTTCAAAACCTCATGAAACCGCATTACGTACATGGGGCCGGCATCGCCCCAGTGGGCGCCTTCCACGACACCGGTCGACAAGGCCGTGTAGAGTTCTCCACCAGGAATGTAGATGGTCGAAGCCCCCATTTTCATCAGCCATTCGGCAAAGGGGCCATAGGAACGCAGTTTCATTCCTTTGAAATCATCCATTTTCGTGATCGGTTTATTGGTCATCAGGCCTACGCGGTAGGTTTCATAAGGGATGATATAAACGCCCAGCTTGAGGTAAGCCTTTCTAAGCAGATCAACAAATCCTTTCTCGCGCATGAAGTACCGGGCTTCATCCAGATCGCGGCAGGCAAAAGGCAGTCCGGAGGCGATGGTGCTCACGGGGACCTGCTTCTCATAGTAGCCTTCCGGGAACAGCGAAACCTTTACTGCGCCACGCCGGGTAGCTTCCAGGTAATCCTTGATCGGAATCAACGCATTGATGGGAAAAGGCTTGATATCAACAGCACCATCGGTGACCTCCGATACCACGCTGATGAATTTGGGCAGACAACGTTCGACGTCCGTGGGCGTAAAATAAGTCGGCATGTTGATCTTTTTGGCAACGCTTTGCGCTGGCAGGATCAATCCCAGTGACAGAACAACGATGAGAGCAAACAATTTCATTCTTCCACGCATTTTAGTCCTCCATTTCCCCTCGAATTAGAAAAAAGGCCAACCGATTGGCCCGAACACACGACACAAAGAGATGTCCCGATGAGCGCAAGTATTTCCAATCGTGCTCATCCATCAATGTACACGGTCTATCTTGAGCGGTTACGATTAAAGCAATCTTTTTAAAATCTTGCCGGCGCCGGATTTTGGCAGTGAGTCCCGGAACTCAATTTCTCGGGGACGCTTGTAGGTCGCCATGTTTTCCTTGCACCAATTGATAATGTCATCTTCCGTCACTTCTTCCTGATATTCCCCTTTCAAGACGACATGGGCCTTGGGCGATTCTCCCCGGTAATCATCTGGTACGCCGGTCACGGCAACTTCGAGGATAGCCGGATGCTGGCTCAAGATATTCTCAAGATCACTGGGGTAGACATTGAAACCGGAGCACAGAATCAGCTCCTTTTTACGGTCGACAATTTTCAGATAGCCCTCTTCATCCAACAACCCGATGTCGCCGGTATAGAACCACCCGTCACGGATGACCGCCTCGGTTTCCTCAGGCTGATTCCAGTATCCCAGCATTACCGTAGGGCCTTTGATGAGAATTTCCCCCTCCTGGTTGGCTGGCATTTCCTGTGTTCCCATTTCGAGATCAACAATTTTAAGGTCGTTGATCATGGGAATCCCGCAAAAGCCCTGTTTCCAGCGACCAAGGGGGGTATGGACCCCGCCCGCGGCCAGGATCTCGGTCATGCCATAGCCCTCACCCAACTGGCTGTTGGGGGCAAGTTCTTGAAAACGCTGTTGCAGACTGAGTGGAACGGGCGAACCACCGGTCACGATGATCCTCAAGGAGGAAAAGTCAAAAGTTTCGACGTCCGGCATATTGACCAGGGCGGTCAGCATGGTCGGTGCCGCCACCCAGACCGTACAGCCTTGCTTGGCGATGGCCTGAGCGATGGTTTGTGGGACGAACCGGCTCATCACCAGAAGGGTGCAACCGGCCACCAGGCACGGCACCATGGTCACCTGCAGCCCCATGATGTGGAAAAATGGTGCCACCCCCAAGCTGATATCCGCCGGCGTCAACCGATACCAGTTGCAGCAGACCGCCACAGCCATTCCAAAGGACCGAACGCTGATCATGGCTGCCTTGGGCACTCCCGTGGTGCCGCCGGTCAGCTGAAGCATGGCCAGATCCGTGTCCATATTCTCTATGCGACATACCGGCACCGGCTCCCCTGCAGCCAGAATATCTTTGAAGTCAACCGTTCCGGGAAAGCTGTCGGTGGCGCCCATGGCTTCGGCCGGAGGTGAAAACAATGGATCTTCAGGAATAAAATCAGCAAACCGGGCCACAATAACCGTTTCAATTTTGCCGGCGTTGCCGGCCTTTTTGAATTCCGAGCACAGCGTGTCCTGCACGATGATCGTTTTAAAACCGGTTTTTTCGATGATCGGCGCAAGTTCCATGGCTTTGAACATAGGATTGAGATTGACCACGACGCCGCCGGCCCGGATGATCCCGAAAAAGGAAATCACATAGTGGGGACTGTTTTGCATAAAGATGCCAACCCGGTCCCCCTTGGTCAGTCCCCTTTCGATCAAGGCATTGGCAAATTGATCGACCATACGATTCAAGTCCCCATAACGGATCTCGTAGCCATAGAAACCGATCGCCACAGCATCCGGCCTCTCGGTTGCCTGGTCCCGAAAATACTCGGTAAACGGTTTGTCCACTTCGGCGTAACGCGGTACTCCATCCGGCCATACCTGCTCCCAACACTGATGTCTGTCCATGCCTCCCCTCCTCCTTGCGACAAATGCCAATGACCATTGTAATGTGACCGTCCGACCGGTCAGCGTTAAAAGAATAAAAATGAAACCATACGGCTCAGCCCACGGTTCTCCCAGCCTAATGCGAGTCAGCGCCCTTTTTGACGATCGATACAAGCGCACATCTGCCAATGGCAGATGTAACCGTCCGACCGGTCAGGTCTGAATGCAAAAAAAAGCACGCCATGGGGTAGTACGTCTTTAAACCCATGGCGACAAAAAACTAAGGTGTGTCGTTATGAGCGTTCAATAATCCGTTAAAAAACAAATCGGCAAAGGTTTCAGCCAACTGATCGGCAGTTTCTTTGCGTTCATAGTCAAACCAGTAAAAGATCCATGAACACATGCCGATCGCGGCAAACGTCGAAAATGCCTTGTGTGGTGCCTTGATTTTTCCCTGAGACTCCATTTGAGCAATGGCGTCGTGAATCAGTTGATACACCCGAAGATGACGGGCTTTTATTATTTTTGAATGTTGGGGATCCAGACGATGGGCCTCATGCAGTACGATACGTGATTGCCTATCGCTGGCCAGCAGTAGTGTATATTTTTTGATAAAATAACGCAGCCTTTCCTCAGGATCCGCAATGGCTGCGGCATGGCCCAAAATCGGCGATAGTTTTTCCTCCATCGAGCAATCAATGATGAAAAAAAGCAGTTCTTCCTTGTTGGAGAAATAGTGGTAGAGAATTGCTTTGCTGGCGCCGAGCGCTTTGGCAATGTGGGACATGGGCGTGTTGTCATAGCCCCGTTCACAGAAAAGCTCCATTGCCTTTTCACAGATTTCCTGCTTTTTTGACATCGTGGTGGACCTTGCTGGTGTTAGTATTGACCGGTCGGTCGGTTAAGCAAACATTAGATCGACGCGATGATTTTGTCAACACCTATTTTGCCATGACCAATGTAAAAGCAGCAACGCTGCATGGCTGAAACCAAATGGGGGGATTCGTCATGTAGCTTGTTCACCGCCCCTTGACAAGAGAAATCGATTTTTTAAATTCACACGCAAAATGACCAATGCAACATAACAAAACCTTAACCATCGCGTGTTAGCAGACGATAAGCGTGTTGTTCCCAATCAAGTTGTTGTGGGGATTTTATGGCTGGACGATATGGATAGGCATTTAATTTATCAAAAAAAGGGGTGTTAAATGGTATATAGAGGTGTCAGTTAAAGCAAGGGGGATGATCGATAGCTGTAGTATGCATCCGGCAAGACAAACCACACCCACAAGGGTCAAAGGGTACTTTTAAAAAAACGGAGAACCAAATGCTCGAAAATCGAATTCGCTTCAAGCCGCTGCTGGATAAGGTCACTGATCCGGACACGGCATGTCGCCACATACAAAATGGAACCAATGTGTTTATCTCCGGCTTTACCGCCGGCTATCCCAAACTGATTCCCCCGGCCCTGGTTCGCCGTGCCAATCAAGGGGAACGGTTCAAGATCAATCTGTTTGCCGGCGCATCCACCGGAGATGCCGTGGACGGCGTGCTGGCCGACGCCGATCTGATCGCCTGGCGGCGCCCCTATATGAGCAACCGTGGTATGCGCGAAAAAATCAATCATGAGCAGATCCGTTTCAAGGATGACCACCTTTCCCGATTGTCCGCCCAGGTTCGCGACGGCGGCTGGGGTGAAGCCCATGTGGCTGTGGTGGAAGCCATCGCCATAACGGAAAAAGGCCATCTGATTCCCACCATGAGCGTCGGGAATACGCCGACCTATGTGCAGGAAGCAGAAAAGATCATCATTGAAATATCATCGGAACCGCCCGAACTGGAGGGGATCCATGATATTTTCATTCCCGAGGACCCGCCCTACCGGATGCCCATTCCCATTTACCGCGCCGGCGATCGTATCGGCAAACCGTTCATCGATATGGACCCGAACAAAGTGGTGGCCATTCTTTACAGCCGGGAGGAGGACAGTTGTGCGGTGTTCACCGAACCTGACACCGTATCAAAACGGATTGCCGATCACATCCTGGATTTTGTTATGCATGAAATCCGCCACGACCGCATGCCCCCTTCCCTGCCCTGGCAGTCCGGTGTGGGCGATGTAGCCAATGCGGTACTGAGCGGATTTATAGAAAACGACTTCTTTCATACCATTGATATCTATTCCGAGGTTCTGCAGGATGCCGTCCTGGACCTGATCGATTTAGGCAAGGTGCGGGCCGCCTCCGGTTCCGCCATGACGCTTTCCCACAAGGCCAGAGACCGTTTTCTCAATGAGATATATCGCTATCGGGATAAAGTTGTGTTGCGGCCGGTGGAAATATCCAACGCCCCGGAAGTGGTCAGACGCCTGGGGGTGATTGCCATCAATACGGCCATCGAGGTCGACATCTACGGTCACGTCAACTCCACCCATGTCATGGGGTCCCAGATGATGAACGGTATCGGCGGTTCCGGCGATTTCATCCGCAACGGCGCCTTGTCGTTCATCGTTACCCCCAGTACGGCCAAGGGCGGAAAAATATCGGCCATCGTCCCCATGGTCTCCCATGTGGATCACAGTGAGCACTCGGTGGATGTGGTCGTCACCGAATACGGCCTGGTTGACACCCGCCCCCTGACCCCGCGTCAGGTGGCCGAACAGGTGATCAAAAAATGCGCGCATCCGGATTATCGGGATCTTTTATGGGACTATTACCAGAATGCCATCCGTGCCTCAGGCGGCCATGAACCGCACATCCTGAGTGATGCTTTCGGCTTTCATGAACGCTTTATGGCCACCGGTGACATGCGGGCCCGATAACAGCAATGTCACATGCCAATTGAAGGCATTCTCTCGTTTGGAGCATTATCAATCGGCGTTATTCTTCAATTGGCATTTTTAATAGGACACTCAATAGGAATATTGTGATGATCGATCATGGCGCGCATCGTGAAGAAGAATGCCTGTTTTGCCGGTGGATTCGGGAAGGTGCCGTGGTTGACCGCCTGGGCACGGTGGCGGCCGTCAAGGACGGCTTTCCGGTCACCGACGGCCACCTGTTGATCATTCCCCGAAGACACACCCCGGACTGGTTTTCCATGACCGACGAAGAGATGGCCGATTGCAGGGCACTGATCCACCACCTCGCCGAAAGTATCAAGAAAGATGATCCCAGTGTGACCGGATTCAATATCGGCACCAATAGCGGTGCCTCGGCCGGACAGACCGTGTTTCATGCTCACATTCATCTGATTCCGCGGCGTGACGGGGATTGCGCCAACCCCCGGGGCGGTGTAAGAGGAGTCATCGATGGGATGCGCATCTACTAAATAGTGCCATCCACGAATGACCAATTTGCCCGATATCGGCGTTGCACAAAAAATTTTATCCTCGGAATATCAACCATATGCCTGTGGTAAAATTTTTTGTGCGCCTTGATCTCGACCCAATTTTCCTATTCGTGGATGAACACTAAATAAGGAACCATGACTACTTTTGCTCACATTTCCGATTTGCACTTTGGACGGGAAGTTCCAAAGGTGATTGACGGCATGCTGGAAAGTCTCCATCAAGTTACCCCGGACCTTATCATCATCAGTGGCGATCTGACCCAACGCGCCAGGGCCAGCCAATTTCAGAAGGCCGAACGGTTTCTCAATCGACTGCCGTGCCCCTTTCTGATCGTACCGGGCAATCACGATCTGCCACTTTACAATCTGTTCAAACGGTTCCACCGCCCCTGGGGAAACTGGACCCATTTTGTTTCCACTGACCTTGCGCCGGTGGTTCACGGAGATGATTTCATTGTTGCCGGCGTCAACACGGCCCGGCGCTGGGCCACCCTCTTCGATCAGACCCGCGGCCGGATCAGTTCGTCTCAGACCGGTTCTGCAATCAACCACCTCAAGGCGGCGCCGGATACGCATCTGCGTATTCTGGTGGCCCACCACCCCTTCTGGCTGCCTGCCGATCAGATGCGGCGGCATCTGATCGGCGGCAGGGATAAAGCCCTGACCGATCTCGCCCAAGCCGGCGTAGACATGATTCTAAGCGGTCATGTGCATGTGGCCTTCTCCCAACTGGTCGACGGAATCATCGTTGTTCACGCCGGCACCGGTATATCCAACCGCTACCACGGCCAGGCCAACAGCTTTAACATCATCCGCAACGACCGTCACCGCATCACCATCGATGTCAGAGTATGGGATGAGAAGTGCTTCAACGAGGCTGAAAAGCGAACCTTTGTACGCGCCAATAATCAGTGGACGGTCGCTTAAACAGGATATATATTTTTCCCGTCTGTTAAGTTTCAACTTTAAGGATTTGAATAATCATTTTGTCTTCGCATACTATTGGATCTGAATTAATCTTTTCCCCTAAAAAGTTAGAAATTTCTTTAGTAGTATCATAATCAAAAGGCATATCGTAATATTCAAACACAGAATTAAACAGATCAATTTTATTCTCAAACACCCAATCTGATGTAAAGACTTCTGATTTTCCAATTTTCAATCCACTCATATCGATGCAATTCTGAGCAAAATATTTCTCTTTGTTTTCGTTATGAAGAAACGAAAATATTATTTCAATTTCTCCTTCAGGAATAGGCTCTATAACTAAAATTTTTCCACCTGTTTTTAATACTCTCGTAGCTTCGTTAAGCGCTTTTTGAGAATCCTGATGGTGTAATGAAAGAGTAAATATTACTATGTCAAAAAAAGCGGCAGGAAAATCAAGCGCTTCTCCAGAACCAGTTCTAAAATCAACCCCAGAAACATTCGCTCTGGCTTTTTTGATCGCGTTTTCATCCGGGTCAATAGCAACCAATAAATTTGTTTTTGTAGATAAAATTGAAGATATTCTCCCAGTACCACATCCGATTTCAAGAATTTTCAGATTTTTTAACTCCGTATATTCAAATATCTTTTCGCATATTTTCTGACCACTATACTCTTTCATAATAAATTTTACCCTTTTTGATGCACACCGGCCCGAACTGACCTGCCGGACCGATAAGGAACGTTGATGGCAAGCCATCCTTTTATACCCGAGTTGCTGACATGCTTTATCAGCGCCAGCCAGTGACAGCCACCACGGCGTTGGAGCGGCGTGCCGCTCAACTCGGGCCGGTGGCGCCGCGCGCAGCGGGGCACCCCCGGCCCGGCTCATTTGGCGCAGGGGTTTGCAGAAACCATGCAGGAGCCAAAACCTTTGTTTAACCTAAATTCTTTCAAAACGCCTCGGCCCCTGTGCTCAAGTGGAGCCGGTTGTTCGCAAACTTTCGTCTTTCCAGTATTTTTTCTGGAAATGCAGGTACTTGAAAACCGAATTTTTGGTAAAGCCCATGAGCGTCCTTTGTATCAAGGAGCCATCGGAGATTTTTTAAAGATTCATCGTTGACGATATAATTTACCAAACTTTTGCCAAACCCACGACTTCTGTGACTTTCCAAAATGAAAAGGTCCAATAAATAGGCAAATACAGTATAATCCGTTACAACGCGAGCAAATCCGACAAAAAAACCGTCTTTGTCGTAAACGCCATAGCACAAAGAGTTGTCAATACTTTTCCTTACTGTTTCTATTGTTCTACCTTTTCCCCAATATGACCTATTGCATAGATAATCATGGATTGTAGAAATATCTAATTCATTTTTATCAGTGGATATTGTGAAATCATTTTCCATGGATGATTCCTTTTGGTTGCGAACGCTTCAGTTCACCAGGGCGCAGGGATTGTTGAAAGCCTTTTAAAAGAAAAAATGTATTTAAAAAGCGACGTAGTTCAAAAATGCCATGGCCCCTGCACTCTGGTGGAACTGATTGTTATGATTTCAAACTGCCTATAAAAAAATCATCTCTATTGCTTTTTTCTTTCGCCCTTTGTTTCCGAATCATCGGAACAGGCTTTATCACCTTGAATATCTATTGTAATTGATAAGATTGAATACACGATCAAGGCTATGCCAATAAACAATAAGGCGAGAAATTCGCGTTCCTCAAGATAGGCTACACGGCTTGTTGAAGAATCTGAAGGAATAAATTCGAATATCGTATTAACCCAGACCATGCCAGCATAAACTATTATGGCTAACCCTGAAATTAGAGATATTATCCTACATATCAGATTTGTAGCCATTCTTTTCATTTTATGGAATCAAATCGGGCCGGCAACAAACGTTACCGATGCTTTCGGAAGACCGCAAATTTCAATAAAGAAAGACGGTCTGAGTGGCATCGTTTCTCCCGGTCCGATTAAGCGTTTGGTTGGCAAACTAAAAATCATAGTTCTTATATTGAATTAATTTAACACCGTTGTCCGAGACAACACGTGGATATGTATTGTCTTGATTAGGTTTTGTCTTTTTCCTGCTCTTGCGTATTTCGAAAATCCAATTGTCGCCGTAGTCGAAAAGATAATAAAGTTTCAATCCATTAAGAGGGTAGATGTCTTTTAATAAGGTATCTTCATACTTTCCACCCTCGTATGGCGTTCCGGAGTCTTCAGAAAAAATTACTTTGCGGTTTTTATCGTTTCGACCTGCATAAAAATCAAACAAATGATCATTATCGAAAGAAACAATCTTTTGAATGAAAAGGTGAAAACCAAATAAAGAAAGAATGTCTGGAATTTCAATGGTAGCTTCCCAGAAGTTCTTATCCTCAACAGGATCCCATATATTGCAAATATTCAAAGTATATAAATCAAATTTTGCTTCAATGATTTCCATGACATCTCTTTTGTCAACGTTTCAGTTCGCCAATGCGCAGGGCTTTTTGTTAGCCTTTATGAGAAAAATAGCATTTAAAAAAAAGATGCAATTTAAAAATGCCTCGGCCCCTGCGCTCTGGTGAAACTGATTGATACTAGTTATGGCCTCCCGAAGAAACGGGGCCGAAGTTAAACCCTGCATCATGTTTCCTGTGCTTTTTAAGAGTCACTGGAATGAAATGACATCTGATGCACAGAAAACATGATGCAGGGTTGCCCCCTCTTACTTGCACCGGTAAACTTCTGTTACCCCTAACATTAGTTTTCCAAAGCAAAAGGAGGCATAGCATGAAATTTTACAATCAGCAGCACAAGTATTATTGCGGTATCGATCTGCATGCCAGGAAAATGTACGTTTGTATCCTGAACCACAAGGGAAAGGTCGTCGTCCATGAAAACATCAAAACCGATCCCGAACTCTTTTTCGAACTGATCTTCTCCTTTCTTGAAGACGTCGTTGTCGGGGTTGAATGCGTCTTCTGCTGGTACTGGCTTGCTGATCTTTGTAGTGATCACAAAATTGACTTTGTCCTTGGACATGCATTGTACATGAAAGCCATACATGGCGGCAAAACAAAAAACGATAAAATCGATTCCTACAAGATCGCCATGTTACTTAAAGGTGGCAATTTCCCAACCGCCTATCCCTATCCAGCAAAATGGCGGGCCACGCGGCATCTTTTGCGAAGACGCATGTACATTTCAAGACGATGCAGTGAACTGGTCGCCCATATCACCAATACCAACACCCAATACAATCTGCCGGCATTCAAGAAAAAGCTGTCTCGCAAATATAATCACGACGGTGTTGCCGAACGGTTTGACGATCCCGAAGTCAGAAAGAGCATTGAGGTGGATCTGGAAATGATCAATGCCATGAACCAAACCCTTAAGAAACTCGAATGGCATATTGAGAAAACCGCCCGTCAGCATGATTATCATACCTTGTATCTACTTGGGAATCTTTACACACAAAATGGGCCGAGTCATCTATTTCATGCTCAAAAACAAAGAGGCATTCGATATGAAACGATTCTTCGATCAATAGGTTTGGAACCGGAGGGTGATAGCTTGTCGCCTAACTGAGATCATACGGGCGGATCTGATTCTCTCGATTCATGACATGCAGCCCAGACTGCGAAAAAAGAGTGGACCATTTGCCCGAAACTCAATGTGATTGATTGGCAGCACCTTCCGGTTCCATACACGGATACGGATTGCTTAACAGGTGATGATCACGTTCTGCCCCTTATCCGAGTGACACCCTAACTGGACGCCCATAGCGGCGAGCCGATTCTTTTGACTGCGCCGGAATAAGGGAACCGAAATATATTCTGAAGCCGTCCTAAGACGGCACGCTGATTGTCAAAGAACCTTTATGGCAGATCAGTCAATCCCGATAGATGTTTGGTGCAGACGTGTTATCCAAACGCTCTGACGCCCGCGATCGAAGACGCAAGTCAGAACCAGCGAGTTGCTTGTTGAGAAATCTGAATTAAGAGACGGAACAAGTCGCATTAGATTTTTTTACCTTTCCGATCCGCGGGTGAAGTTTTTTCTTGACAAGGGGAGGCCATATAGATGTTGGGCGCTGGACTTATTCGTATCAAGATGGTTCAAAGGCAGCGGTTTTATATCATTCAATGCATCTGATTCAGATTTCATTGCGAAATAAAGATCCCATCTGAGTTGAATATTCATCCAAAAATCAGCCGAAACCCCAAAAACCTTAGCAAGCCTTAAAGCCGTGCTGGGCGTAATACCACGCCTGCCATTGATTATTTCATTAATCCGTTAGTAAAGAACCATGACGACTTTTGCTCACTTTTCCGATTTGCATTTTGGGCGGGGAGTTACAGCGGTGATCGACGGCTTGCTGGAAAGTCTCCATCAAGCGACCCCGGACCTTATCATCATCAGTGGCGATCTGACCCAACGCGCCAGGGCCAGCCAATTTCAGAAGGCCGAACGGTTTCTCAATCGACTGCCGTGCCCCTTTCTGATCGTACCGGGCAATCACGATCTGCCCCCTTTACAATCTGTTCAAACGGTTCCACCGCCCCTGGGGAAACTGGACCCATTTTGTTTCCACTGACCTTGCGCCGGTGGTTCAAGGAGATGATTTCATTGTTGCCGGCGTCAACACGGCCCGGCGTTGGGCCACCCTCTTCGATCAGACCCGCGGCCGGATCAGTTCGTCTCAGACCGGTTCTGCAATCAACCACCTCAAGGCGGCGCCGGATACGCATCTGCGTATTCTGGTGGCCCACCACCCCTTCTGGCTGCCTGCAGAGCAGATGCGGCGGCATCTGATCGGCGGCAGGGATAAAGCCTTTGCCACCCTTCGCCAAGGGAAAGTGGACATGATTCTAAGCGGTCAGGCAGTCCATTAACCGCTCCCCAAAAAAGAGAAAAGGGACAGGCACTTTATGTACTCTGCGCAAAAAAAGCCCCATTTGTATTGGTGCCAAGCAAAGCTCGACATTTATCAAACACAAAAAAACGATTGAAACTACATTATCTCTTGGAATTTACAGACGGCGATTTTTTTCAATCTATTTTATGCAATATTGAGGTAAAGTTTCGAAAGTGAAAGGCGATATATTTTAAAAGGTTGCAAACGTTTTTTATGGTTGGTGGTCCCCACACGTTAACATAAATGTAGCAATTTCAGATCACCGGAAAGGAAAAGGTAACTGAAATGGGTATTTTCAAACTGTTTGCCAACATGCAAATCAAATTCAAACTGATTGCTGCCTTTTTTTTCGTGACGATCCTTTTTACGGTTGTCGCCGGAATCTACCAGTTCTCCAACCAGTCCATTATCAAAGGGTATGACTTTGCCATCGATAATCCCATCGCCGGGGCATTTCGCCTATATGAGGCCAGGTTGCAAATCAACCAGAGTCTGACAAATGGCGAAAAATTTAAAAATACACAAAATATCGAAAACTTAAGAAAAATGGATGAAAACATGAATCAGATGATCACCATCGTCAAGGACGTGCGGAGACTCGCCAAGGCTTCCGGACGAGAAGATCTGATGAAAGTGTTTGACGCCATAATGAAAAAATACGAAGGGTACGAAAAATTATTCGGCCGCTTGATGACGGCGTCGAACAATTCCCATTCATCGGAAACCATCCAGCATCTGATTGAAGAGGAGAGTCAGGTGTTGATGGACCTCGAATCGGAAATTGGAACCATTCAGAATGCCGCATTCAATGATCAAAAATTATTTGTAAAGATGACACAGGACAAATCGAGGAAAATGTCATCCACAGCCATGATTATCGCCGTGTCCGTCGTTTTGGTGGGATTGTGCGTCAGTGTGTTGATGAGCCTCAGCATTTCCAGGCCAATCGTTAAGGCCATAAGGTTTGCCGAAAAAATTGCCCAAGGTGATTTTTCCTCTTCGTTGGAAATCCAGCAAAAGGATGAAATCGGTACACTTTCTGTTTCGCTGAACACGATGAAAGGCAATCTTTCGAACATGATCAACGAATTGAAAGGAACGGCACAACGATTGTCAGGATCCGCCACGCAGTTATCCACCATATCCTCGCAAATGGCTTCCACGTCGGATGAATCCGCCAACATGGCCAACAACGTCGCTGCTGCCTCCGAAGAGATGAGCACCAATTTGAACTCCGTTGCAGCAGCCATGGAAGAGGCCAGCACCAATACCGGAATGGTTGCAACCGCGGCCGAGGAGATGTCATCAACAATCAATGAGATCGCTCAGAATGCAGAGAAGGCCCGCTTGGTTTCTGAGGATGCCGTCGATAAATCCAAAAAAACAGGCATGAAGATGAACGAATTGGGGAACGCCGCCCAGGCCATCGGAAAAGTAACGGAAACCATTACCGAAATTTCCGAGCAGACCAACCTGCTGGCTCTGAATGCAACCATTGAGGCCGCCCGGGCAGGCGAGGCTGGAAAGGGGTTTGCCGTGGTTGCAAATGAAATTAAGGAGTTAGCCAAACAAACGGCCGAAGCGACACTGGATATCAAGACCAAGATCGAAAGTGTCCAGCATACGACCAGTGAAAGCACTTCCCAAATCGATAAAATTTCCAGTGTTATCAACGACATTAATTCAATTGTCGAAACGATCGCCACCGCAGTGGAAGAACAATCTTCCGCAACCCAGGAGATCGCCAGCAACATTGCCCAAGCCTCCACCGGTATCCATGAGGTCAATGAAAATGTCAATAACAGTTCCGAGGCTGCATCGACCATTACCGAAAATATAACACAGGTCAGTACCAAGGTGCATGACGTGGCCGATGCCAGTGGGCAAGTCAACAACAATGCCGAGGAGTTGAATCAACTTTCGGCAACGATAAATGAAATGGTCAATCAATTCAAAGTCTGAAGGAATACAAACTTGTCAAGAAGGGAAAAACATTGGATGCAAATACTGTCTTCAAACGGAATACAAGTACAGATTACAGCCTGATTAATCAAAATCCCAGACTGATTAGAGCCTTTTTAGCAATCGATGGGAAAAGCTCCCTCGAGACGATTGCCAGCACGAATAATTACGAAATTGATGCTCTGATCTCGATCGTTGATCAGATTGAAAAAATGGGATTGATTACCCCGGAGGATGACACCCAAACAAAAGACGACGCGATCCTTTCCGACACATCCTCTGTTGAGTCGCCTGCCGAGGGTCATACGCAAATCGAAGCTGCCGGCGAGCAGCATCATGGTAACCGTACTTATATTTTCCGAGGGGTGCGTGTCGAAGAGTAGACAAGTAAAGATCCGCATCCAAAGGGCATGGCGTTAAAAGATCACCCTTTAAGTGAGACAAGGCCCTGCTCCCAAAATGGGGGCGGGCCGTGTAAGTTGTGCCGCTGGTATAATACTCAGTCGATTGCGGTGTCACCCAAAAACTGGACAATGTGATAAGCTATAGACTATGCCAAAGTCTAAGGAGGATCTGACCATGGGTAAAAAGCGAAACACACACAGCCCCCGATTCAAAGCTAAAGTCCCGCTGGCCGCAGTTGTTCTGCGCAACTATTCATAATGAGTCCACATTCGGATAACCTTCACTATTTTTTCATCCTCAATTACTTCATAGACTAACCGATGCTGGATATTGATACGACGGGAATAGGCGCCAGCCAAATCTCCCACAAGCTTCTCGTAGAAAGGCGGCGTTTGATAAGGATTGTCTCGTAGGATCTCAAGAATTTGTTCAGCCTTTGCCTTAAGGCCGGAGGCAAACAATTTTTTCGCGTCTTTTTGCGCTTGTTTTGTAAAAACGACCTTGTAATTTACCAATCGAGTTCCTCTTTGCAATCCTCAACTGGTGTTGCCAAACCTTCACGAATTGACTCGCGCATGCCTGGGATGTTTAACAGGTACATTGTTTCTTGGATTGCCCGCCAATCGTCCTCGGACAGCAGAACAGCATTACCTCTTTTACTTGTAATTACAATAGGTTCATGAGAAATGGATGTTTGGTCAATAAGACGGTAAAGTTTCGATCTTGCCTCAGTGGCTGATAAAGTCGGCATAAATCACCTCAACGTATTTTTAGATAACGTACGCCAATACGTACGTTTTGTCAAGAACTTTACAGGCGGAACGATAAGTCGTACATTCCGCACCCCAACGAACACCTCTGTGGGTCATTTAATTGTTGTTCAAGGAACGGTAAACGCGTCAGCAGTGACGCCCAGCGCCTTCAAATACTCCAACTGAAATGGTTTTAAAGGTTTCGCCAACTGCCTGTGTTTGCCGATGGTAATGACCATGATCGAAGTAAACTTGGTTGTCATCATGAGGGCGGTCGGTTTTCTTGTTTGCCGGCGCACCCATCCGGGCATTTCGCAGTCGTTGGTTTCGACATACTGGCGCATGGAACGCTCCATCAAGCGCCAAATAAAAAGAGAGATTAACAATACCAAACCCAATACTTCGATCCGCCGGGCCTTCTTCAAAAAGATGCTGTTTACGATGGCTGGATCTTTCAGGAAACTGAAATTTTTTTCAATACCGATTTGGCTTTTGTACAACGAAAGGGGGTATAATAGGGACGTCTATGCTTTCATACTTTCTTAGTTATCAGCTCGAATCGATTCTCTTTTTCAATTCGTTCGCCGCGTTTTGAAGAGCGACTCGCCGCTGGCTGGCTTATGTTGAGCCGCTTGGAGATCTCGATGGTGGTCATACCAAGTTTCCGATGCGCCCAAAAACATAACAGCGAGCGGGCCTGGACGGTCTGGGGAGACTTCCCGTAGGCGGTTACCTGGTCCGGCTCAATGTTCATCACTTCCGCAACTCTTCGTATCACCTGGTCAAAATCAATTCCCCGGGATTTCAACAGATACTTTTCTTCAAGTGCCTCCTGGGCCGATGCAAGAACAGTTTCAACAAAATCACTGTCACCCAGGATACGCTCATCCCCTTTGACGCGAATGCCTGCTTTCCGTAAGTTCTTGAGTCCTGTCCAACCGCCTATACTTCGCAATAGTCCGCCGCCTGTTAAATCCGGGCGCTTCCCTTCGGAAATGCCATTTACCACAAATCTTCGGTAGCTTATACGGGCTTCCCTTTTTCGGCTGGAAAACAGGCGGTAGACGTATTCGATATTCTGCCACGGCTGTTCGCTTTTTCCCATAAGCACACTGTGACCACACCATGGATAGGCATCTAAGGCTTTAATGTCATCCACTAAACCGGCTCTCAATGGATTCAGGTGAATATAGCGGACCAGTTCTCTAAGGTAAGGATCTTCCTGACACAAAATGGATTTGTAGCGGTTCTGAAAAAGCTGTCCGTGACGCTTGTATTTACGATTAAACCAACCGGCGTACCCAGTAAGGAGGCGGCTCATGAAAACGGAAATGGGAGCGGAGCCGGTTCTCAGCAATAAATGCACATGGTTGTCGAGCATTGCCCAGGCAAAACAATTGGTACTCGTCTCGGAAACCAGAACCGGCATACGGTTCAAAAAGTTTTTCCGATCAAAATCGGAGCGGAATATTTTCCGTCGCTCGATTCCCCTGATGATAACATGATGCAACGCCCCTGCGGCATCGATTCTTGCTTTCCGTGGCATGCTTACTCTTTATCATAGGTGGGCATGCACTGTAAAGTATGAAAGCATAGACGTTATATATTAAAATCATTACGGAATACACCGCCACAAGTAGTATAAAAATAGAAGCCTTTTCGCGTAGAAAAAGAGAAAACTTCCTGATAGATAATGAGAAATAATTGGGCTTATAGGATTACAGGAGGTTACAGAAATGGACGACATTGCCCGCTTTGAAATGTTTTGTAAACTTCGCGCTGAAATTCGCGGCTCGGACAACCACCTGATCGTCGGAATCGATATTGCCAAAGATAAACATCACGCTTTTTTCGGTACAGCCAAAGGTCAGTCACTATGGCGGCGCCTGATTTTTACCAACGATCTGACAGGATTTAACCGGCTCATCGAACAGGCGAATACACTCATGACCCAGCATAACCTGACATCGGCCGTGTTCGGCATGGAACCGACCAGCAACTACCACAAGCCGCTGGTCCACTGGCTTACCGAGCAAGGTCATTTGGCTGTCCTTGTGGGCGGCAAGGCGGTGAAGGATAACCGTGAACTGCTCGATGGGCGCTGGGACAAAAACGATACCAAGGATAGCGCCAATGTGGCTGATCTGATCAGTTAAGGCAAGTGCCTGTTCTATGAAAATCCAGAGGCAGACATGCTAACCCTGCGCAACCTTTTGTCAGTCCGCCGGCAGCTGAAAAAAGAAGATCATCGCTTACGAATGCGCATCCGCAACGGCTTGCTGGCCAAATACTTCCCTGAAATGGATCGCCACTGGGGATCGTGCTTAACTGAAAACCTGGCCATCGTCCGGTGGTATCTGGACCCGCGTCAGATTGCCGCAACCGAGTTCGACGTTTTTGTTCGCCATGTCACAACAACCACTCGGGGGGCACGTCAGGTGAGTCGTTTGAGAAAAATCTACAATGCAGCTGAACATTCCATCGGGCTTCCCGTGGATGACGCAGCCCGATAAGCGCTGGCGAATAGTGTAACGGAAGGTTTTACAAAATACAGTAACAAATTTATACCCCGCTGGCAAAGCTACCCCGCTGCTGTGCGATCCGGATATCCCGCCCGGGAATGAAATGGACATACCCCGCACTTTTGAAAAAATATCCCCCCTGTATTATGAAGTGAATCACCACAAAACACTAATAAACAGGAGGGATAAGCGATGCCGCCGACAGCGACATACAATGATATTAGAGCATATCAGGAAAAAGTAGAAAAGGATAAAATCACACCGCACAGCCTTCCGCCATGCCCGCGCTGTCAGGTTGAGTCCAGATTTTTCAAATTGCATGCATACCGCGAACGCCGGTTTTTGATTATCGTTGAGTTGCTTGTCGAAGCCGTGCTTTGCACATTGGTGCGCTTCAGGTGCCCGGATTGCGGAAAGACCATCACGTGCTATCCGGATTTTGCCATTGCTAACAAGCATTACACCCGCCAGAGCATTGAAAGCTTCAGCCGCGCCTATGTGCAAGATGATCACAAGACCTACGAAGATGCGGTAATGACCGATGATGGTGTCCCCGAACGGCCGGTCAGCGGCCAGGCCCTGGCACCATCGAGCGTCCATCGCTGGATCAGCACATTAGCCGATCTTACCTGCGATGGGATAAAAAAATCACTTCCAAAAAGCAGCGTTGCACAGTCTTTTGAAAATCTGGATCTGATACAAATCCCTGAAAGAAAGTACAAAACCCCCAAAAGGAAGCATTGCCTTTTTGTCTGCTGGTGGTTTTTCAAGACGGTGGCGTTTTTGAACAAATCGGATTTCACCGACTTTGCAATAACATCTGTGTGAACTTGATATACGGTGCCTTCATAACGCCCCAACTTGAACGGGCGAGCACAAAAGGAGACTGCGATTATGGGTTCATACACGGATGGTTTTTTAAAAAGGCTGCGCAATGAGATCGATATTGACCAGATGATCCACACCTTGGCACTAGAAACGCGAACCGGTACAAACTACCTCCGGTTTCGCTGTCCGGTTTGCCACGGATTTCACACGGCGACCAACCCAAAAACCAACCTGGCTAGATGCTTCGAGTGCAAAATTAATTTTAATCCCATTGATTTGGTCATGGCGGTCACCGCCCAAAGCTTCGTGGAAACGGTTGAGTATTTGAAACCTCATCTGACCGATACCCGCACAAATGGATAGGAATCGGGTACAGAAAATGGCTCTGTCCAAAAGGCGCCTTTCGCAGCTGGAATCGGTGATTAAACAATATCGACAGGATTTTTATGCCGTTGGAAAAGCGCTCAGAGAGATCCGCGATGGCCGGCATTATCACAAGCTGACCTTTAACAGCTTTGAAAGTTATCTCAGGCGTCGATGGGATATGGGCCGCTCTACTGCCTACCGGCTCATTGAGGCCGCTGCGGTGATCGATAACCTGTCGCCAATTGGGGAGGTGTTGCCCAAAAACGAATCACAGGCCCGGCCCCTCACCCGGATAGATGCCTTTAGCCAAAGAAGGGTGTGGCGCGATTTTTTAGAAACCGGCCAAACGCTCACCGCGGTGAATATCAAAAAGTTCGTATCGGCTCACTTGGGTGAGCAAAAAACCAAAGCGGCCTTTCGCGAGGTCATCAGCACCGATTACCAAAAAGCCGTGCGTGCGATGCTCTGTCAGATCCGCATTGCGCAAAATGACGGCTGGAGAAAAACGTCACAAAAAACCGCTTTGTATTGGAACAATGTGATGAAAGAGAAAATATTGTGGCGATAGAGCAGGACATCTCAACGCTTTCTTTAGATGATCAATTCATGATCTTGCTGCATAAAAAGATTATGAACAAGACCGGTTCGGCCAAGCGCCGCGCCAAAAAGTATTATGTGGACCAGTATAAAAAAACAGGTATCATCCCCAAGCCACTGCTGCTTGCCGGCCGCGGCATCATGGAGGGCCGAAAATGCAGCGGACGGCCGCGTGCGCTGTCTTGTGACGTAAAAAACCGCTTTATTCAAATGGTCAAAGCCGCCTGTGATGCCGATGACGACAATTTTATCTACGTTACCCGAAAGGCGCGAAAGATCACGATCTTTCATCAATTTCTGGAAGAAGAATTTGAGAAAAAGATCTCCATACACGCCCTTTACCGTCTGGTTCGCCAGGAAAACCTGCATCTGTATTTGAAAAAGCCCGATTTTGATGAACTGCCGGCCAAGGGGTTTTTCAACCCCGAGGACATTTTTGATTTGGTGCAGGTTGACGGCTGCAGCTTTCAGTACATCAAAATCAAAGATGAAAACGGAAAGTGGCGTAAACCGCAGGTGATCGAATTTTATGATACCGGATCGCGGTATATGTTCGTATTGGAACTGTATTTTTCGGAAACCAGCCTCAATGCGCTGGATCTGTTTACCCGGTTTTTACTGTACGGGCCGTTTCCCAAAAAACGCATCCGGCTGCGTCCGGATCGCGCCAAAGGGTTTTTGAACCTGAAGCGGCTATCCACGAACTGAACATCAAATACTCGCTGCCCGATGGATTTTATATGGAGCCGGACTTTACCGGCCCAAGGTCACCGAAGCACAAGGTGCATCTGGAGTCGAGCCATCGCAGTCTGCATCATTTTGAGATCCGTATCATTAAAAAGTTTGCCGACAAAATCTTAAAAACCGAACCGGGATGGGCCTTAAAGGCAATAAAAAAGAGCCCATTGTCGTTACCTTTCTGGACATCAGCCTCGATCAGTTAAGACACAGCCGGATGCTTGAATTGTATCGCCGGCAGCACAATGAAAGCCTTCACCGATTTACCGAGGCCGGTAAATCGGTAAAATGGGTACCCAGGGAAAAGCTTGCGGCATATTTGTCGGATCAGGATACCCTGGCATTTG
The DNA here is from genome assembly GCF_048565275.1 of Desulfosarcina variabilis str. Montpellier. NCBI lineage: Bacteria > Pseudomonadati > Thermodesulfobacteriota > Desulfobacteria > Desulfobacterales > Desulfosarcinaceae > Desulfosarcina > Desulfosarcina variabilis. The sequence goes on from NZ_CP159846.1 coordinate 7,770,032, forward strand.
ATCCGGATCACGTGCAGGGCTTTATCCGCTATGGATTTGATAAGCGAAAAGCCGTTGTCTCCACGCAAAAAACCATCACCTACGACAAACAGAAATATACCGTGGTTGTGGGGGCTGAGAAATTCAGTTCGCACAAAAGCACGCCCGTTCAGGTGTCTTGCTGCAACAACAAACTCTATATTTTTGAGCCCCAAAAAGACGGCGTTTTTTTGGGCGAGGCATTGTGCCAGCAGCGGTCGGAAAAACCCAAATCCGTGGTGGAAAAGTCAGAAAAAAGGCTGAAACAAAATGAGGTTGAACAGATTGCTGCATATCTTGAAGCCAGGCAAATGAGCGTTGATATGAAAAGCCTGATTGCCTGCTACCGAAACGGACTGACGTTTGATATCGCAAAGGCCGTCTTTGAAAACAACACGAAACGCTATGATCGGCTTGTGGCCAAGCTAGACGAGCCAGACAGAGCCGGTTTTGTGCGCTTCAACGCATTTGCCATCGATTATTATCGGTATCGGCGAAATCAGCTTGCACCGGGCAAGGCGAGTGGGCCATGAAAAAAAAGCGCAAAGAACACTTCATCAATGACAAGCGTCGGGTATCGTATCTGAGCAGCGTCTATACCCGCATGTACCGGGGCAAAAGCGTGTTGATTGAGGGCGCCTACGGCGCCGGCAAGACCCGCTTTTTACAATTGATCCAGCCGAAAAAATTAAAACCGGTTTGGCTCGAATCACTGGACAACAAACATGAAATCCTGGCATCAATCCTTCAGGAGCTAAATTATGAAGGTGTGGCAACCCATTGGCACACGTCCCGGAATCTGAAAAAAATCTGCAGCCTGACCGGTTTTTTTATTGTAATCGATGAGGCCAATGATCTGGATCGCCGGGTCTGGCCGTATTTTAAAAGAATTATTGATGCATACATCCCGATGGTTTTTGCAGGCTTGCCCAAGGTCAGAACGTATCTGGCCAGTGAACATCCGGATATTCTCAGCCGTTTAAAGGTACTGACGATTTATCCTATCATCGTTGAAGACTTTATTGCCGAGTATAAAAATTTTTCTTCGGAAGCCATTGAGCAGATATATGCCGCCACCGACGGTGATATGCGAAAATTTGAAGAAATCTGCATAGAATGCCAGGATAAGGCCAAGGAGCTCAAGTATAGCCTTGTGGATATCAATTTAGCCCTGACAGTCCTCACCGATCTTCCCTCCAACCATTGATCCGACTTTAGCCGATACCGATCCAACCCCCTTCATTTTAAGCTTTAACCCGAGGATCTGAACAAAATCCCCATCATTTAGATTGCATACTTCCGGGGGCTTTTGACCGGAATCAGTCAAAAAATGAAAAATGACAGAAAACCGAGCCGGTTTTTTGCATTTGGATGTCATCTTGTAAGAGAAGTAAACTATCGATATCTTAGGGGCATGCAAAATGCGAGCATTATTATTTTGCGAACATTGGCGTTACACTATTCGCCAGCGCTTAGCCCGATATGAAGCGACCATGCTGGTGGAGCGCTTCAAGTCTGTCGAGGAACAACTTGCCAGTGTCATGGATCAGGTAAAGTCCGTATGTAATCGTTTGCCTGCATACAAGCTGTTACTGACTATTCCCGGGTTCGGTGTTTACATTGCGCCCCTGGTACTATCTGCCCTGGCCAATCCCATGCGGTTTAAAAGCCGCAAGCAAGTGATCCGTCTGGCCGGTCTGGATCTCAACGCCAGCCGCAGTGGGAAAAAAAGCAAGGAGAAGGTTCCGGTGATTTCCAAAAGAGGCGATTCTGAGCTGCGCTACGGGCTGTATCAGGCTGCGTTAATCGCCTCCTATCACAATGATGCCTTCCGCCGTATCTACAACCGCATGCTGGAAGGCCGCCAAGGGGAGCGAGGAATCAAGACAAAGGCCCGCGTAAAGATCGCAGCCAAAATGCTGGTGATTGCCTGGACCATGCTGAAAAATAACGAACCGTTCAATCCAAACTATCTGCTGGCAGAGCCCGTTCATCCCCGTTGAAACATTGATTTCGGGAGGGACAATCCTGGGCCTGCCAGCTCCATCTAAGAAGTAATACATCTCGATGAAGTGAGGATGAGATTGAACAGCTGACACAAGCACCGCTTTAACATTTTCGGCGAGAGAGCCCGTCCATAGACGTAGAGGCGAAAGAACCTCGTGAGGGACAATCAGTGGGCCTCTCTTCCGAACTTGAGAATCTGGATAAGGAATGATTGGCGGATCCGCAGGTTCGGGTCATGCCGGATAAACGTAACGATCAGATCAAAAGTTCGCCGAAGGAAGAGAATACCTCGCCAACCCTTTTATAAAATCAACAAGAGAGGTGCGTATTTTAAACCAGTCCGTTTATAAACAATTGTTTTTACAGTATTAATTTTTTTGTTGACATAAGGAATATAGAATATCCCTATTATATCCCTTTACGATTAAACCAACCGGCGTACCCAGTAAGGAGGCGGCTCATGAAAACGGAAATGGGAGCGGAGCCGGTTCTCAGCAATAGATGCACATGGTTGTCGAGCATTGCCCAGGCAAAACAATTGGTACTCGTCTCGGAAACCAGAACCGGCATACGGTTCAAAAAGTTTTTCCGATCAAAATCGGAGCGGAATATTTTCCGTCGCTCGATTCCCCTGATGATAACATGATGCAACGCCCCTGCGGCATCGATTCTTGCTTTCCGTGGCATGCTTACTCTTTATCATAGGTGGGCATGCACTGTAAAGTATGAAAGCATAGACGTTATATATTAAAATCATTACAGAATACACCGCCACAAGTAGTATAAAAATAGAATCTTTTTCGCGTAGAAAAAGAGAAAACCTCCTGATAGATAATGAGAAAAAATTGGGCTTATAGGATTACAGGAGGTTAAAGAAATGGACGACATTGCCCGCTTTGAATTGTTTTGTAAACTCCGTAGCCAGATTCGGGGCTCGGACAACCACCTGATCGTCGGAATCGATATTGCCAAGGACAAGCACCATGCTTTTTTCGGCACCCCCAAAGGCCAGTCACTGTGGCGGCGCCTGATTTTTACCAACGATCTGACAGGGTTTAACCGGCTCATCGAACAGGCGGATACACTCATGACCCAGCACAACCTGAAATCGGCCGTGTTCGGCATGGAACCGACCAGCAACTACCACAAACCGCTGATCCACTGGCTTACCGAGCAAGGTCATTTGGTTGTCCTTGTGGGTGGCAAGGCGGTGAAGGACAACCGGGAACTGCTCGATGGGCGCTGGGACAAAAACGATACCAAGGACAGCGCTAATGTGGCTGATCTGATCAGTCAGGGCAAGTGCCTGTTCTATGAAAATCCAGAGGCCGACATGTTGGCCCTGCGCAACCTTTTGTCAGTCCGCCGGCAGCTGAAAAAAGAAGATCATCGCCTACGAATGCGCATCCGCAACGGTCTGCTGGCCAAATACTTCCCTGAAATGGATCGCCACTGGGGATCGTGCATAACTGAAAACCTGGCCATCGTCCGGTGGTATCTGGACCCGCGTCAGATTGCCGCAACCGAGTTCGACGTTTTTGTCCGCCATGTCACGACCACCGACCGGGGCGCACGTCAGGCGAGTCGTTTGAGAAAAATCTACAATGCGGCTGAACATACCATCGGGCTTCCCGTGGATGACGCAGCCCGATATGAAGCGACAATGCTGGTGGAGCGTTTCAAGTCTGTCGAGGAACAACTTGCCAGTGTCATGGATCAGGTAAAGTCCGTATGTAATCGTTTGCCCGCATACAAGCTGTTACTGACCATTCCCGGGTTCGGTGTTTATATTGCGCCCCTGGTACTATCTGCCTTGGCCAATCCAATGCGGTTTAAAAGTCGCAAGCAGGTGATCCGGCTGGCCGGTCTGGATCTCAACGCCAGCCGCAGCGGCAAAAAAAGTAAGGAGAAGGTTCCGGTGATTTCCAAAAGAGGCGATTCTGAGCTGCGCTACGGGCTGTATCAGGCTGCGTTAATCGCCTCCTATCACAATGATGCCTTCCGCCGTATCTACAACCGCATGCTGGAAGGCCGCCAAGGGGAGCGAGGAATCAAGACAAAGGCCCGCGTAAAGATCGCAGCCAAAATGCTGGTGATTGCCTGGACCATGCTGAAAAATAACGAACCGTTCAATCCAAACTATCTGCTGGCAGAGCCCGTTCATCCCCGTTGAAACATTGATTTCGGGAGGGACAATCCTGGGCCTGCCAGCTCCATCTAAGAAGTAATACATCTCGATGAAGTGAGGATGAGATTGAACAGCTGACACAAGCACCGCTTTAACATTTTCGGCGAGAGAGCCCGTCCATAGACGTAGAGGCGAAAGAACCTCGTGAGGGACAATCAGTGGGCCTCTCTTCCGAACTTGAGAATCTGGATAAGGAATGATTGGCGGATCCGCAGGTTCGGGTCATGCCGGATAAACGTAACGATCAGATCAAAAGTTCGCCGAAGGAAGAGAATACCTCGCCAACCCTTTTATAAAATCAACAAGAGAGGTGCGTATTTTAAACCAGTCCGCTTATAAACAATTGTTTTTACAGTATTAATTTTTTTATTGACATAAGGAATATAGAATGTCCCTATTATATCCTTCATCGTTTCTCAATAGTTCGATGTCCTGTAGGCAGGATCCGCCAACCAGGTAATTATAGCTAATATTGAGGATATGGTCAGATTCATGATATGGCAGGTGGCGTTCGAGCAATTGCATGTGATTATCGATTTCATCGATCAAGCCACTACGAACAGCTAACTGATGGATGTTGCCGATTCCGCCATAGGCAGTACCCTGATGACGTCCGTCGATGTCATAGACAATATTACTTCCGGTCATCATCGGTTTCAGTTGATGTGGCCATTGTTTCTTTTTGATGCGCTTATTGATTTTTTGCTTGCGTTTTGCCAACTTTTTGATGATACTTTTTTTCACTCGAAATGTTCCTTTCTCTTCAGTTATTTTTTTTGATCAAACATCTAATAAACTGAATTAAAGGATATTTCGAGTTTTTTTTGAGAAATGAGTAAAAAATTCTCGCTTATTTTGGGATTAGCCAAATGGCTTCTGGTTTGGGTGCCGAATATACGTTATGTACCCTCTACGCAAAAAAAAAGCGCCCCATTCGCTGTTTTCTCAACGAAAGACTGGAATAAAAATTAGTACAAAAAAAATAACTACTAAAAAGCAGTAAATAATTTTTTCTGCATAACTTTTACTTAAAAACTCTTTTAGTACAAACAAGGAATACAAAAGAGCTGTAACAGCTCCAACTATCCATATTATATCAAAAATACGGTTGTAGTCTTCTTTACTGAACTCATAAATTACATTTATCATTGGTAAAATAACAACCCCACCAGCTCCCATAACGATAAAGAAAATACAAAAAGGCGCTACTATATTTCGTTCAAGTTTCATTGTTTATACCTTAGTAAATTTAATTATATGGGGTATTTTGAAGTAAGGCATCAGCTGCATTTATTGAGCCTAAGCTGTTTAAATACTGATCCGCATTTCCCCAGTAAGTATTACCAAATTTACCTCCTCCCTCTAGTAAACGATATCCAAACTCATTGTATCTATGAGGAACTGTCGCCATCCTTGATGCACGGATACTCATTAAGTCTATTGTTAAATCTGTAATAGTTGCAAGCTGCTGTGCAGTTTCATTACACGGGGCAGCGATATCAGCTATATCGTTCAAAAATGCCCCTCTACTGACAGGTCCTTCATCTTGTAAAGCAGCTGTTAAATTTCTGAAATTAGCTGTTGCTGCATAAGAGGATTTAAAAACAACCACACCACCTAATACTGCGCCAGTTCCACCAGTTCCAACGGCAAACACAGCACCACCAATTACACCTAAAGAATTCCCAATTAATGCGGAGCCTGAACGAAGTGCTTGCCCAAAATCTACTAATCCAAAGGGGTCAATAGAATTAACCGGATCATTTTGGGCATATCCAAAAAGATCAGTATCGCCACCGGCGAATCCGATTGGGTCTTTGGCAGTCCAACGCCCAGTATCCGGATCATAGTCCCGATAGCCGAATCTTACAAGTCCAGTGTCCCGATCATGCAATCCTCCGGCAAATCCAAAGGGAATAGCAAAGGAACTGTCGGTGTCGGCCAGGATGTTTCCAAATGAATCGTAATCGATGCGCTTGACCACATTTCCGGATCCGTCGGTGACGGTACGCAGTGAACCAACCTGGTCATAAGCCAGATAATAGGTGACCCCACCCTGGATCATTGCAACAGGTATGCGGGCGTCGGCATATTCAAAACGCTGGATCAGATTGTCGGAACCATCGTAAACGGCCAGCAGCCTTGTCATCCCTTGCCAAAGGTATTTTTCCACTATAATGCCGTCAATGCGCTTGGCGATCCGTCGGCCCAGGGGATCGTGGTCGTAGATAACGACGCTTCCATCCGGAAGGTTTACCTGTAGCAACTCTCCTCGGAGGGAATAACGGTAGGTGGTAACATCAGAGCCGGCTGTTTTGCTGGTTAAAAAACCGTCCAGGTCGTACTGATAGCTTGCACTGCCGGCTGTTAGTAGATGGTCTTCATCTGAATAGCTGAGACTGCGACTGTTGATGCCTTTTAAAGTGTTGGTTTCCGAGATGCGCGTACCGTTCAAATCATAGGTATAGTTCTCTACCAGAGCACCGTCTTTATTCACGGTTACCAATCGTCCCATTAAATCGTAGGAGTAATCGTAATTGGCGGTGATACCATCGACGGCCTCGGTCTTCTGGATGATGCGTCCGCTATTGTCGCGGGTCACGGTCCACTGCACGATTGTGTTGCCGCTTACATTAACGGTTTGACCGTCCAATTCACCATAGCCGTTGAAGGTGCGGTCGATAGTAAGAGAATTTCCAGTGATTGCTTCCGGCAAACCGTTGCCAGCGTTTCGCGTGATGGTATAAGCGCCAGCCGAGGTCAATAACCCGTCATTGTCATACTCATAGGAAGCGGAATCACCTGCGTAGGCAAAGTCGGCAACGGCGAAATCATTATTGTATTCGTAGGCCAAAGTCTGGCTCAGTGTCCCGCTGATTATTTCGGAAGTTACCAATTTGCCATCATATTCATAGGTAATGGACTGGAAACCGCTTGTAATCGAATTGATCTTCGTGCCACATAAATAGCTGTAGTCGATATTACCTTCCGGAGTCTGTACCTGCATCAGCCTGGTAGTATCGTAGACATTGAAAAGCTGCTTGCCGGATGGAAATTTTGTTTGAATCAAGCGGCGATCAGCATCATAGAGGTATGAATAGCTGCCGCTAATGGGCGTCTGATATGACTTTGTCAAATTGACTCCATTAAATCCAAAACCATGGCTGACATCCGACGGGTTGGTGAGTACAGTCATATTACCGTTCCCATCGTATGAGAAAAAGATATTGCTGAAATCCGGTCGATAGGCAGCGGTCAATCGTCCAACGGAATCGTAGCCATAGGTGGTCGTAGACCCTCGCGGATCGGTGATAGTCTCAATGTTCCCCTCATTATCATAAGTAAAACGGATTTGGCGGGCATTTGTCAGAATCGAAGTCAACCGCCCTCGATTGTCGTAGCCATATTCAGTATCAAATAAATTCGGGATGCTGATGCTGTTGGTCAATAAATTATCGGCGTCATAGTTGATGGTAACCGTCCTTCCTACAGGAGAGGATATGGTTCTCTGAGATTGGAGGATATCATTCTGGATGGTTATCGATTTATAGTTGATGGATACGGTTTCGGTGATCAGATCCGAGACTTCATCAAAATCGGTATCCTCATAGCTCTTATCCTTTTGTGTTACCCTTGACAGCCCACTGGGCGTAGTTTCGGTCATTTCTTTAACAAATTTAAATTTGTATTCAGAATCAAGATCATATTTAAAATATAGGTCCATTCCGCAAGGAAGGGATTTGTTCACTTTTAAGCCATCACCAGTCCTACTAAATACCGTTTGAGCACCCGTTGGTTGGGTTATGGTGGAGTTGTAAGCCCCCCATGAGTAAGACTTATCCAAATACGTCGTCAAATTTCCTTCGCCGGTCAACACCTCTGTCAGAACGGCACCGTTTTCTTGAGCAGTCCTTTTATACCTCCAGTGCCCACCTTCATCATCAGTGGCATCGGTTAGCCTTCCAGATTCATCATATTGGTGTTCGAAGCGGTTCCTTCCTGGTTCTACTTTAGCAAGCAACAAGCCATCATTTGTATATTCAAATTCATATGCGCTTCCATCCGGATATGTGATATGAGTCAAATCATTATCAGAATTTATTGTCAGCTTCGTTGTAAGACCATCTGGAGAAATAATTGAGGAGGGAGTGCCATCTCCAAACCGGTTAATCGTTATCTGATTGCCGAACTGATCGGCAATTGATATAAGGTGATCGTTTTCATCATACTCGAATTCACGTAGGGTTACTCCGTTATCAAGATCAATTGTGGATTGATGAAGTCCGGATATGGAAATGATGTGACCGATACCGCTTTTCTCCGCAAAAGGGACATCTCCTATGTTCAGTGAAGCTTCAAATATGGAAGGAGGACATATTTTTCTGACACGACTGTTATTTGTATCGGCGATAAAAAGGCTCCCCGCACTGTCAATGGCAACTCCAAAAGGCTGATAAAGACCGGCATTTATAGCAATCCCTCCATCTCCATAAAACCCCCACGAGCCAGTACCTGCGACTGTGCTAATAATTCCATTTGCATCCACTTTCCGAATACATTGATTATTCGAATCTGCAATAAATAAGCTACCGACACTGTCAACCGTAATACCACGTGGATCATTCAATTTGGCAGTGATCGCCGGATCGTTATCGCCACTATAGCCTGCTTCCCCCGTACCTGCTACAGTAATGATAATTCCACTCGGAGTAACCTTGCGAATACGGTTATTCGATGAATCGGCAATAAATAGGTTACCATCATGGTCTACAACTACACTTCGCGGAAAATACAAATTAGCTTCAATGGCGAAGCCACCGTCTCCGCCAAAATTTCCTTCACCGTTTCCTGCTATGGTAGTGATACAACCGCTTGGGTCAACTTTTCGGATTCGATGGTTGCAGGAATCAGCAATATATAAATTCCCAACATTGTCTACGGCAACACCATGCGGTGAACACAATCCGGAGTTAGTTGCAGGACCATCATCACCGCTAAACCCAGGAGATCCATTACCTGCTATTGTGGTAATATTTCCGTTAATGTCAAGTTTTCGAACGCGATGGTTTTCTGAATCGGCGATAAAGAGGTTCCCAAGGCTATCCGTTGCCATACCGATAGGCCTTGAAAGAGTATTATCAGTGGGGAACCCCTCACCTTCACTGTTTTCCTCGGCACCAACCCCAGCTACAGTAGTGATGATGCCGTTGCTACAATGTACCTTACGAACACGGTTGTTCTCGGTATCGGCGATAAAAACATTTCCGGCACTGTCCACAGCTACAGCTTCGGGGAAAAAAAGGCTAGCGTCAGTTGCCAAACTGCCATCGCCACACAAGTCATCGTCTGACGCGTCCTCTTCACCACCCTCAGGCAACTCCCCTGTGATTGCAGCAATAGAAAAGATTGAAGGATTAACATCGTCGCAGATACCATAACCTACAGCACCATTTCCCGCTACAGTTTCGATAATTCGGATACTATTTTTGAGTATTGTACCGTCACCTTTCTTTAAAAGGTTAGGATTGGTAGGGCTAACTTGGTGATATGAAGACAGTGTCCACCCCTTAGCAATGTCATTTTCCCCTCCATATTTACAATCGACTAGTAATTCATTATGCTTCCATAAAACCATTTCTTTTCGGGCGGGAATGTCTGTGATTTCATTTCCAGCTTGTGCAAAAGCTTTTGTAGTGGTTGTGGATGCACCACTATAGTTGTATTTATATGCAAAACCAACGCTAATATGGGCTATTGTTCGGCCTCTGACTATTCGGCCCAAATAGTCCAAACCATCCCAAATAAACTGTGTTTTTTGATTTGGTAAAGTTTCCAATTCTTTTTCAAACCGTCTACCTGCCAATTCTACTTTTACATGTATTCTCTGGATAAAGGATTGAATTTTATCCCCACTGGCAGGAACGGATACTATTGTTTTATATCCTTCTACTCGGTTACTTTCATAGTGAAGTTCAATATCAGTTCCAGGCAAATAAACATCTTCGTGAAAAATTCGGCTTCTATCCTCAACAAAAGAACCGGTAAAAGTTAAGCAATCCTCCTCAAGTTCTTGGTCAATATCCGGCTCACCTTTTGGGTTTGGAATCATTGCAGGTGCAGGAAGCCCCGGAGAAAAGTTGCCATCCCAGGGGGTGAAATGAGAGGCCAATATTCGCCAAAATGTACTATTTGGCTGGTATACGTTTTTATTATTAAGGCCGATTACTTCATTGTGATATCTTCCGTCCTTGTCAAGATCGTTTGGTTGGTCATCGCCATCCGAATCCAAGGCATCTATCACCCCGTCTGAATCCGTATCTAATAGCCGTACTACGATTCCGTTATCCGCTGGTACCCAAACGCCGTGATCACGGTCATAGTACCCCACCGGCACGACTTCTCCCACATCAAATCCAAGAAAGTTGTCAACATAGGTCACCACTGGTTTATCAAAACGAACCCGCTGGGCCTCATCAACACTAAACTCTACACAGTAAGTAAATGCTGAATTTGGCGGCAGTTTAGCCGGCATGGATTCAGGTGTCACAAATTCTGTTGCACGTGTAGTAATTGTTGTTAATTCCTGAATGTCATTGCCGTTTTCATCCACCAGCCAAGCACGGTTGTCCCCAGTAAATATCACAGTGGTAGATCTGGATCCGAATTCGTCGGATACCAGTGTACTGCGATGGGTCACCACCGTATCCGCGTTACCATCGAAAACTACAGTCGTGGCCACGGTATCCTGGGGTATCATTTGAATAGTCTCAGCAATGGCGATGTCGTTCCAGGGTACATTAACCTGACGATGGGAAGTGATCAGTCCGTCTTTTTGATAAACGACGGTCATTACGGAACCACCCTCAACGGGTATTGAGAAACGCCCCTGGTCATCCGTGGTTGCCGTGCCATATTGTGAATGGCCGTGAATGGTCACGGATACACCAGCAATCGGCAGATCAAAAGCATCCTGGACTAAACCGGTGATAACCGAAAAGCGTTTCGAATCATAGGCTTCGATGATCGCATCCGGTGGAATCAGATCCTCGTACTGTTGACCGAAGGAGCCGTCCGGTTGGGGATCGACGACCGATTTTACCATAACCATGGCTTGGGCGCTGGCCGTACCTCCAGGACCGGTTACGGTGATTGTATAGGTGGTGGTCCCTTCAGGGGTGACCGTGATCGAACCGGTTATATCAACACTGCCGATTTCCTGATCGATACTTGCGGCATCCGCATCAGATGAATCCCAAGACAAAGTGGTTGGCTCACCGTATGTAATGGTCTGCGGGCTAACTGAAAGGCTCACTGTCGGTGGATTGTAAACCGTAATGGTCACTTCATCAGTAATCGTCCATCCGGAACCACTGGCGGTAATGGTATAAATGGTGGTCTCGTTGGGTGACACAGATACCGAACCTTCAGGGGCTACACTGCCGATATCCGGCTCGATCACGCAACTGTCGGAATAGGATGAAGTCCATGACAAAGTTGTCGATTCACCGGCGAGAATGCTAATGGCACCGGCACTGATACTCACTGCCGGTGGATAATTGACCATAACGGTGACCGCAGCGGTCGTCGTTCCTCCCGGTCCAGTGGCCGTCATGGTATAGGTCGTCGTTTCTGTCGGAAAGACATCGGTTGAGCCATTGGTGTCCACTTCTCCGATGCCGTTATCGATGCCGACGCTTTCCGCATCAGAGGTTTCCCAAGTCAGAGTGGCTGATTCACCGCTGAGAATAGTATCGGGATCGGCAGAAAAAGTAACCCGTGGTTGGATAACCGTCCCCCCTGCTTGACTGACCAAGATGCTCACCGAGGCACCAGGCTTGCCTCTCAGAAACACCACTATCCGATTGCGTGCCTTTGGTAAGCATGCTTTCTGATAAGTAATTTCATCTCCCTTGAAAAAAGACCCCAGGGAAATATATCTGCCATTGAACAGGACAAACCCGCCGTTGATTTCTTTGTCAGGCGTGTTTTTAGTAACAGTAATGCTTCCGTCGCCGGGATCATCAACGCTAAAGACGTGGTTGGAAAAGTGCATATGCCATCTGCTGATCTGTAAGGATTCAGGTCCGAATACGATCTGGTCATTTGCCGACAAGGCCGTTATAGAAGTTAAAGAGACCACACAAACAGCAAGATAAAAGAAAAGATTTCGAGACATTAGATCCCTCCTGCAAAGATGAAGGTTCTGCTGTCTTTTCAGAGCTGGTCAGGTCTGAAGACAGCAGTCTGATCTACTGTTGCTGAATCTGAATAGATGAATACCAGTGTGGAAAAGTATTTGATGGCAAAGGTAGAGCAGACTAACTTCCAGGATGAGATCCGACAGGCTTGTTAAACTATGGTAGAAAATACACAGATCAAACTAACATCAATAAATTATATTATTTAATCATATTGATGTTGACAGAAGAAGTAAAGGGAAAAGAGCTCCAGCGGCCATTTTTATCCATACTTCCATAAAAACGGCCGGTCTATCGTTTGCCCAGGGTAACCGCATTTGGATCGCGTTGATGTTTTTCGCTTTTAATGCTGATCCGGGCACGCCTCCGATCCGGATGGATATCCAGCAAGGTCAAACGATATTGGGGAAAGATAGGTACACGTAACTTCGCAGCTTGGAAGCGGTCGCCGGAAGGGTTTCAAGTTTTGAAGAGTGATATTGGCGTTACAAGGTATTGATGGACTACCTTTCTGAAATAGCCAAATTTGATGCTCTCGTAAAAAGTAAAAAATTTTAGTTTGGCGTCATTCCGGCGTAGGCCGGAATCCAGTCTCTTCAATAATTTCTGGATACCGGATCAAGTCCGGTATGACGGGCCGGGCATTTTTTACGAGTTCATCAAATTTGCAGGGCTCGGCTAAAAGGAGCATCAGACAAACAGCGGCACCACCTCAAACCGGGTAACATCCACAAGCCCCCTGTCGGTCAACTTCAGGTCCGGAATCACCGGCAAGGCCAGAAACCCCAAAGTCATGAAAGGGTCGCTAAGGGTGGCACCCAGGTCACGGCTGGCGGCGATCAAACGATCCATCTGATTCCGGACGGTCTCCAGCGGTTGGTCGGACATCAGCCCGGCTACCGGCAGGGGCAGGTCCGCGATGGTCCGGCCGTCACTCACGGCCACGAGCCCTCCCCCCATTTCCGCGACCCGCGCCACGGCGGCAATCATATCCGCATCATTGGTACCGGCAACGATGATGTTGTGGGAATCGTGAGCCACGCTGGAGGCGACGGCGCCGCGTTTCAGCCCCAGACCGGTCACGAACCCCAGACCGGTACGCGCCTCACCGGTATAGCGATCCACCACGGCCAGCTTGACGATGTCGCGGGTCACGTCGGCCACGGCCAGTCCCTGGTGGTCGGTAACATCCATGATCTCGCAGCCGGTAACCACCTGGTCGGCAATGGCCCGGATGACGCGCATGCGTTTGCCTTGCCTGCGGATTGAGAAATCGAGATGGCCAGGATCGATGTTCATGGCCGGCGGCACCGCCACCGGCGGCACGGTGGCAACGTCCGGCAGCAGATGACCATTTTCAGCCACCAACTGTCCCCGATGATACACGGCCTGGGCCCGGATGTCGGTCAGGTTGGAAAAAACAATCAGATCGGCCTTGCGCCCCGGGGCAATGGCGCCGGCATCCCGGATACCGAAATAATCGGCCGGGTTGATGGTGCCCATGCGGATGGCTGTGACCGGGTCCAGTCCCTTGGTCACGGCCTTGCGCACGATGGCGTCCACGTGGCCGTCGGAAAGAATATCATGGGGGTGGCGGTCGTCGGTGCACCACATCATGCGCGGCCAGGTTTTGCCATCGATGACCGGGAACAGGGCATCCAGATTACGGGCGCAGGTGCCTTCGCGAACCATGATGTGCATGCCCAGCTCGAGCTTTTCCAGGGCCTCTTTGCACCGGGTGCACTCATGATCCGAGGCGATACCGGCCGCCACGTAGGCATGCAGCTGGGCTCCGGACACACCGGGCGCGTGCCCGTCCATGGGCCGGCGGTGGCGTCTGGCCAGGTCCAGCTTGGCCATCACTGCCGGATCTGCAAAAATTACCCCAGGATAGTTCATCATCTCGGCCAGGGCCACAATGCGCGGATGATCGAAAAACGGCGCCAGATCGGCGTCCGTCAGTCGGGCACCGGCGGTTTCCATGTCCGTGGCCGGCACGCACGACGGCAGGGCGAACAGACAGTCCATGGGTTGCCCCTCGGCCGAGCGCAGCATGTAATCGATACCCTGGGTGCCCAGCACGTTGGCGATTTCGTGGGGATCGGCCACGACCGTGGTCGTTCCCAAAGGGGCCACGGCACGGGCGAACTCGGTGACGCAAACCATTGCACTTTCGATGTGCACATGGGCGTCAATGAATCCCGGAGCCACATAGCGGCCCTGCATGTCCGTGGTCTGGTCCGCCGGGTAATCACCAAACCCCACAATGGTGCCGTCCTTGATGGCAATACTGCCCTTGACAATGCGACCGGAAAACACATTGACAATCCTGGCATTGGTTAAAAGCAGATCAGCCGGGGCATCACCCCGGGCAGCGCTGATGATGGTTTTCAAATCCATATAGGTTCCCTTCCGACGATTTCAAATTTGACGGATTCGTAAAAGGTCCGATATCGGCGTTTAAGCGTATCCTTCGTCACTGCGGAGTACTCTATGTACGCCTCATTCCTCAGGATTCGCAAGCCTTGATCTCGGACCTTTTACGAATCCGTCCGAGTGGCGACTTTTTACGAGAGCATCAAATTTGGGATTTGAAATTCAGCCGGCCTCGCCGGCCTGAATCCGATGGGCGATTCGATTCACCTGTCCCATGATCGCATCGACATCGATGCCCGTCAACCGTCGATCTCGAACCAATCGATTTCCAGCCACCAATACATGGGATACGTCGCTGCCGCCGGCGGCATAAACGATGTGGGATTCCGGATGATAGAGAGGGGTCAGATGCGGGGCATGGGTGTCGAGTACGATGATGTCGGCCTGCTTGCCGGTTTCAAGGGAGCCGATACGATCGTCCAGCCCGATGCTGCGGGCACCGTCGATGGTGGCCATGCGCAGGACCGTGGCGGCGGAAAGAGCGGTCGGATCACCGGTGGCCACCTTGTGCAGCTTGGCGGCCGTGCCCATTTCACCGAACAGGCTCAGGTCGTTGTTGCTGGCGCAGCCATCGGTGCCCAGCCCCACGCACACCCCCCGGGCCATCAGGCCGGCAATCGGGGCGATGCCCGAGGCCAGTTTCATATTGCTTTCCGGACAATGGGTGACCGTGCATCCCCTATCGGCCAGGATCTTCATGTCCGCGTCGTCGACCCACACACAATGGGCCAGAAGCGTCTGCGGGTCAAGCAGTCCCAGTCGGTCAAGGTGGGCCACGGGACTGAGCCCCTTTTCCTGAATCGATTGATCGCGTTCGAAACAGGTTTCGGCGGTGTGCACCTGGAACAAAAGACCCAAACGCGTCGCAGCAGCCTTGGCCGCCTGCAGGGTGTCGTCACTGCAGGTGTAAGGCGCATGGCAGAAAATCGAAGGCGTGATCAGCGGATGCCGGTCCAGCCAGTGTCTGGCATAGCCTTCGGCATGGGCGATGTTCTGCGACGGGTCGGGCACGCCCGGCGCCGGGAAATCGATCACCCCCTGGGCCAGCACGGCCCGCATCCCGGTCTCAGCCACGGCCCGGGCCACCGCGTCTTCATGAAAATAGCCCCCGCAGCAGCAGGTGGTGCCGGACAACAGCATCTCGGCGCAGGCCAGCAGCGTGCCCCAATGCACGCTGTCGGGGGTGATGTGACTGGCTTCGGCCGGAAAGATATGCTCGTTCAGCCAGGTCATCAGCGGCAAATCATCGGCCAGGCCCCGGAACAGGGTCATGGGCAGATGGGTGTGCGTGTTAACCAGACCGGGCATGACGATGCCACCGGCCGCATCAATGCGCTCCCGGGCTGAAGGCGGTGCGGATCCGGTGTCGATGGCCTGAATGCGGCCATCTCCAATACCGATCCAACCGGACCGGATAATCCGCATGTCCATGTCCACGGTCACCAGGGTGCCGTTATAGATAATGGTATCGAACATCATGCTTTCTTCGCTCTGATCTGGTCGGCGATCTGCCGGGCGTCGGCCATGATTTTCGAAAGGTCCAGGTGCATCAGCTGGCGGTCCTTCATCAACACCCGGCCGCCGACAATGGTGGTACTGACATCCCCGCCGCCCACGGCGTATACCAGGTGGGAAACCGGGTTGTACATGGGGGTCAGATGCGGTTTGCGGGTGTCGATGATGATCAGATCGGCTTTTTTACCGACCTCGAGGCTGCCGATCTGCCGGTCCAGTCCCAGGGCGCGGGCCCCGTCAATGGTGGCCATGCGCAATACCGTGGCCGCATCCAGAACAGTGGGATCCAGGCTGCTGGCCTTGTGCAGCTTGGCAGCCATGTCCATCTCGGCAAACAGATCCAGGTTGTTGTTGCTGGAGCAGCCGTCGGTGCCCAGCCCCACGCACACCCCGCGGCCGATCAACTCGGCGATTGGCGCAATACCCGAGGCCAGCTTCATGTTGCTCTCCGGGTTGTGGGCCACCTTGACATCATGCTCGGCCAGCAGCGCCATGTCCGCGTCACCGACCACCACGCAGTGGCAGGCCAGAAGATTGGGTGCCAGCACGCCCAGGTCAGCCAGGTGCTGAACCGGGGTAACCCCGTATCGCTCACGGATCGTATCGACCTCGGTTTGGGTCTCGGACAGATGGATCACCAGGGGCACGCCGTTTTCTCCGGCGATGTCCGCCGCCTGAACAAGCAGTTCCGGGGCGCACAGGTAAGGCGAATGGGGTTCCACGGCAATGGTGACCAACGGATCACCCCGCCACCGGTCGATCAGCCGGCGGGTGTAGTCAAATCCCTTTTCAATGGGCCCGTAATTGGGTGACGGAAAGTCATAGAGCACCTCGCCCACCACAGCCCGCATGCCGGCCGTCCGGGCAGCCCGGGCCACGCGATCTTCGAACAGATACATATCGCAAAAGCAGGTGGTGCCCGAGAAAATCATTTCCACGCAGCCGAGCAGGCTGCCGGCATAAACCTTGTCCGGATCCAGCAGGGCCTCGGCCGGGAAAATATGTTCATTGAGCCAGGTCATCAGGGGCAGGTCGTCGGCCAGTCCCCGGAACAGGGTCATGGCCGCATGGGTATGGGTGTTGATCAGGCCGGGCATGATGATGCCGCCGGCCGCATCGATGGTTTCTCTGGCGGCCAGCGTCCCCAGACTGGCCGCGGAATCGACGGCCGTGATAGTATCCCCCGTGATCGCCACCGCACCGTTGTCGATCATGGGGCGTTGTGGGTCCATGGTCAGAACGATGCCGTTGGTGATGAAAAGGTCCGCAACGGTCATGACTGGTCTCCCCGGCCGATCCCCGCCACAACGGCCTCGATCAGCGATCTGAGTCGGGGCGCGGCCTGGTTGGCGACCTCCACAATCTCCTCCAGGGTTGCCGGTTGGGGATGATCCGGGTCATTGATATTGGTAATGGTGGAAATGCCAAGCACCCGCATGCCGGCGTGCACTGCGGCAATGGCCTCCATGACCGTTGACATTCCCACCGCATCGGCGCCGATGGTCTTCAAGAAACGAATCTCGGCCGGCGTTTCCAATGACGGCCCTTTCAGCCCGGCATACACACCGTCCTGCACCGCGATACCAAGGCCATCGGCAGCCTGTCGGCACAATGCAACCAACAGAGGGTCCCAGGCCGCCGTCATCTCGGGAAAACGGGGTCCCCAATCATCTAAATTGGGCCCGACCAGCGGATTTTCACCGGTAAGGTTGATGTGGTCGCCAATGATCATCAGGTCCCCTTGGGAAAAGGAGAGATTCAACCCGCCGGCCGCATTGGACAGAATCAGATGCCGCACCCCCAGGGCCTGCATGACCCGCACGGGAAAGGTCACCTGGATGGGCGTGTAGCCTTCATAAAGATGAAAGCGGCCCTGCATAACCATGACCTGCTGCCCGGCGAGCGTGCCGACCATCAATTGTCCCGAATGCCCTACTACGGTGGAAACGGGGAAATGGGGCATGTCCCCATAGTTGATAGTAAAGGCGCCCTCCAGCGTGCCGACAGCGCTTCCCAGTCCTGTTCCGGTGATCACGCCGATGGTGGGCGCATGGCTCAATCTGGAGGATAGAAATTCAGCCGCTTCTTTCACATTTTCTTGGAGTTGGTTCAAAGGACGCCTCCGATTTTTCTTTGTGGGATCGTACGCTTGATTCTGGTCAAAAGGCCGCTTAACGGGGTCATCATACGCGGGTTTTCAATGGGTTATAGACCAGCTTGAAGGCCGCCGTCAAGCGGTCTGCCGCAGACACTGACAGCCACGATATCGTTGACATTTTTATGCGATTATGAAATGTTTTCATGCGGTCACTTACGGCATGGGTTGATTGCCGGGCCCATGACCCATTCGGTGGAGAAAGGCACCAACAGAAAGATTGCTCCCCTTACGGTCATCGGAATAGTGTAAACATGCCCCACAATCACCACCCGAAACACCACTTGAACCACCCTGATATTAATGCTGACATAAGGGCACGAATCGATACGGTTATCGATGAACACAGAACCGATCAAGATCCTTTATTGCGGAGAACGCTTCTTATGAAAGCTTAACCAATAACCCATTTTGCACAAACAGATGACCATGAAAATTTCAGAAATCAAAGACATCCTAAAAGCCAATGTGCTTTGCGGAGAAGATCAGCTGGACACAGTCGTTGTGGCCGGTGGGGCGGCGGACCTGATGGACGATGTACTGGCTGCGGCCGCCAAAGGCTGTGCGCTTTTAACGGGTGTCACAACCGACCATGTTATTCGGACCTCAAAAATTGTTGGTGTGGGTGCAATCGTTATCGTCAGAGGGAAAAACCCACCCAAAGAGTTCATTGATATGGCCAAATCATTCCAAATCCCTCTGATGGTAACCGACTATTCCTTGTTTGTAGCCTGTGGCAGGCTCTATATGAACGGCATTCGAGGATTGGACGGTTCCTGGTAAAAATCGCTCAATGACAATACATGTTTCAATTGTCCGACCGGCTGACACATTAGCCGGTTTGATGTCATATTTTAATTTTTGCTTTCCATTTCCGAAAGGGCCCAATACGGCAATGGAGGCGATAGTTGCATCACTCCTCAACGCCGGCTATCCAAAGTCGATATGGATGGGGATTGGATGCGATACCGGAATAGGGGGAGTGAGGAAATGACAATAGCGATTATCTTGATGGGTGCATTGGGACTCGTAGTGGGGATTGGATTGGCGCTGGCTTCCAAAATTTTTTACGTCTACGTGGATCCCAAAATTGTCGCCGTTGAAGATGTTCTACCCGGCGCCAATTGCGGTGGTTGCGGTTATCCCGGTTGCAGTGCCAATGCCGAAGCCATTGTGGCCGGAAAAGCCTCGCCCAACTCGTGTGTGGCGGCCGGTGAAGAAGTGGCGCTTGCCATTGCCGGCATCCTGGGTGTCAGCGTGGAAGCCAAGGAACCGGATATCGCCCTGCCCGGCTGTACCTATGGCGTGGCCGATGCAGCGGTCAAATACAAATACGATGGATTGAACGACTGCCGGGCCGCCGCCCTGCTCGCGGGCGGGATGAAAGTGTGCAACATCGGCTGTCTGGGACTCGGGACCTGCGCCGCGGCCTGCCCGTTTGGCGCCATCACCATGGGGCCCAACGGCCTGCCCGTGGTGGACGAGATCAAATGCACCGGCTGCGGGACATGCGAGCGGGTCTGCCCGAAACACATCATCACCCTTTCCTCGGTCACCCGCCGCATCCTCAAAGAGTACACCACCGAGGACTGCACCACGCCCTGCCAGCGGGCCTGCCCGGCCGGCATCAATATCAGTCGCTACATTGAGCAGATCGCCGATAGTGACTATCTGGGTGCAGTGCAAACCATTAAAGAGCGCAACCCTTTCCCCACGGTCATCGGCAGAATCTGTCCACGGCCGTGTGAAAATGACTGCCGCCGTAAATATGTGGATGAACCCGTGGCGATCAACTTTCTCAAACGCTTTGCCGCTGACTACGAACGGGCCCAGGGTGAGCGGGTCCAGCCGTTCAAGGCACCTGAGACCGGTCGGCGTGTGGCCGTGATCGGCGGTGGCGTGCAGGGACTTTCCACAGCCTTTTTCACCGCTCGCCTGGGTCATACGACCACGGTGTACGAAGGCACGGACCGTCTCGGCGGCCTGCTCAATACCGCCATCGCCAAATACCGTCTGCCTGAAGATATCCTTGCGTGGGATATCGACGGGATACTGGAAATGGGTGTGGAGGCCCGCACCGGACAGATGCTGGGAAGCGATGTAACGGTTGCCGGTCTTCTGGACGAAGGCTATCAGGCGGTATTTCTGGCTACCGGCGGATGGGACAGCCGTCTGTCCCGTGGCGCGGAGAAGGCCGTGGAGACGCCCCTGCCGGGTGGGTATCTGCTGCTTGACCTGTTGCGGTCCGGAAAAGAGGGGCATGGCACGGTCTCCTGCAAAGCCGATACCGTGATTGTCGGTGGTGAGAACCTGGCCGCCGAAAGTCTGGCCAAAGCCCGTTCGCTGGGCGCTCAGAACGTCACCTTTATCTTCCGTGATCATCCGGGTGAAGCCGCTGCCACGGCGCTTGCCGAGGATGGTGCGACGGTTCTGACCGGTGTCGGTATCATCCGCCTTTCCGGTGAAGGCGACGAACTGAATGCCATCGAGGTGATGGATACGGCGACCAAGGAGATCAGCCAACTGCCCGTACAGACCCTGATCTTTTCCGCGGGTCGATTTCCTGAACTGATTTTCACCCGCCCGGGCGAAGAAACAGAAAACGAGAACTCGCAGGCCTGGTCAGCGATCCCGCCGTATAAGAATCCGGCCCTGGCCACCGAAGCGGGGTTGTTTGCCAAGGGCGATTCCCTGACCGATTTCAGTGCTGCCATCAGAGCCATTGGTGCCGGACGCCGGGCCGCGGCCACCGTTCATAAGCTGCTTTATGACATTGACATTGATCTGCCGGAAAATGTGCTCAAACCGAACGCGGTGATTCAGAATGTCGACCATGTGGACACCGTCACACCCGACCAGCGGCGGATCATGCCCCTGGCCCAGCAACGCGACATCGAGCAACTGATGGAACTGGAAAAAGGATTCGAAACAAAAACCGCCATGGAGGAAGCGTCACGCTGCCTCAATTGCGGATTGATCTGTTATCAGCACGAAGAAAATCAACCGTCCGTCCAGCAGATTCGCGAGACGGTCAACGCCTGATTTGTAGGGGCAGGCCCCTGTGCCTGCCCTCAAACCAGCAGGCCCTTTCGGCCTGCCCCGACATTAACCCTTGCAGGCCCTGTCGGCCTGCCCTAAGATCTGTTGTAACCACGTTCAGGCACAACGACAAAAAGAGAAACAGCTATGGCCATCGAAGAAGGTGTTGTTTTTAAAATGGGAACAGCGGGTAAGGCGTGGGTTCGAACCACCCGGTCCAGCGCATGTGAATCCTGTTCATCCCGGGATACCTGCCAGGGCGAGGGTGCTGGGCAGGAAATGGAAGTGGAAGCCATCAATACCGCCCAGGCCCGGGTGGGGGATCGCATCGTGCTCAACATCAAAACCGCCTCTTTGTTGAAAGCCACCTTCTTATTGTATGTATTTCCGATCCTGGCCATGTTGGCCGGTGCGATCATCGGGCAACGCATAGCCGAGGGGCGTGGATCGGACCCATCGGCCATGGCCGCTTTGTTTGCATTTGGTTTTTTCGGGTTGGCCTTTGTGGTGATTCGCATCACCGGTCGACGTCTGGCCAAGGACAACAGCTACAGACCCGAAATTATAAAGGTCCGCAACCATCCACCACAGCCGTCAGAGGATTTGATGGCCCACCAGGCAGAGCCTTAATTTATGGATCAGACTGTATTCATATCCAGCAACAATACCGCTACATTTCGTTGTCCGCAATGTGGTAAGACAAAAACAGCGGATGTGAGTCAACAGGCTACAAGTAACAAAAGAATTTCAGTCACCTGCACCTGTGTTTGCGGTCACAAATTTCGGTGTCGGCTGGAGAAGCGTCGGCAGTATCGCAAGACCGTTGATTTCCCGGGGAAATTTATCCTCCTGGGAAAAGACGGCCCTGCGGATACCGGTTTGATGACCATCGTGGACATTTCAACAAGCGGGTTGAAATTCAAAACCACGGTTCCCCGTAATTTTGCGACCGGCACTGAACTGCGGGTCGAGTTTTGCTTGGATGATCGTAACCGGACCCTGATGGAAAAACGGGTCATTGTCCGCAATGTCAGCGGTTCTTTTGTCGGTGTATCCTTTCACCCGAAGGAACTGGAAGACCCTGCCCTGGGGTTTTATTTGATGCCTTGATCGATTTTCATTTCGACACCAACAGAAGATCAATGCGCTCATACCTGAAGATTATCAACAACAATGGCCGATACCGCCATCAAGGATTCCGACCTTCATTGCCTACCTGTTTAAGCTGTGATATCACTAAGTCGATCATTGATTATACTGGCACGATTATGATCGATTTAACAAAAATCCATTAATACCGCACAAAGGCACGGCATGACACTCCCCCTTCGACCCATCACCATTGCAACGCGACGTGGCGCCGTTAAAGGATGGCGGGGATTTATCTGGATGCTTAAAATCATTCTGCCGGTTTCTTTGGCCACCTTTCTACTGGACTATTCCGGTTGGATTCATCAGTTGGACGGCATTCTCGAACCGTTGATGGGTGCGATCCATCTGCCGGCCACGGCGGCACTGCCATTGCTGGCCGGTCTCTTGACCGGCATTTACGGTGCCATTGCTGCCATGAGCGTTCTTCCTTTCACGGTCGAGCAGATGACGTTAATGGCCATCTTTTTGCTGATCGCGCATAGCCTGATCCAGGAGGGAATGGTTCAACACCGATCTGGGTGCTCGGCCTGGACGGCCACCCTGGTGCGACTGACCGCTGCCGTATTGACCGTTATCGTTGTGGGCTGGATAATCGGTCCGGTCGCCACACAGCAGCTGTCCGGAGACGTGATCATCGCCCCAAGGGATTCGTTCTGGCCAGAACTTTCCGATTGGGCGGGGCAAATGGGCATTTTGAGTCTAAAAATTCTGCTCATTATCACCGCCCTGATGATGGTTATGGAAATCCTCAAGCAATTTTCTCTGATCGATAAAATGATCCTGGGCATCAAACCGCTCATGGGTGTGTTGGGCCTGGATCGAGAGGTCGGCATGCTGTGGTTGACGGCGGCAATCTTTGGGATCACTTATGGCGGCGCTGTGATTGTGGAAGAGGCCGAGGATCGTCATCTATCTTCGGAACAATTGAAAACACTGCATATTTCTATCGGGATCAACCATGCCATGGTAGAAGATCCGGCACTGTTTTTACCCTTGGGTATTCATCCTTTCTGGCTATGGGTTCCCCGGTTGGTTACCGCATTCGTGTTCACCGTCATTTACCGTATGTGGCGATGGATGAAACCCCACCACCGGGCGATGACTGTAAAAACGGCTCCATCTGTGAGTACGGCACCATCTGATGGTTAACGAAGGCGATTCGATGCAATGTCCATCTCCCACCGTCAACAGACCGTTCAATCCAAAACGCATCCAGCCGATCATCACACAGGCGATCTGCATGGGGATACTGGTGGTGGCGCTGTGTCTGGCCACAATTTCAACGGGCAGGGCCAGTGACCCAACCATCCTTCCAGTTGCATTCACCCCCGGCGAACGGTTGACCTTCGAGCTCAAATGGACCATTATCCCCGCTGGAGAAGCGGTTTTGGAAATATTGCCCCTTGAACACATGGCCGGGCGCAATGCTTATCATTTTGTTCTCACTGCAAAATCCAACGCATTTGTCGATGTCTTCTACATGGTCCGTGACCGTATCGATGCCTGGGCGGACACGAATCTTGACCAGTCACTGTTATACCGCAAGAAACAACATGAAGGCGATAGCCGGCGAGACATCACCGTCTCATTTGATTGGGATGAAATGACCGCCCAATACATCAATCGGGGAACCAACAAGCGCGAAGTCGGCACCCCCATTCCAATCTCAAGCGGCACGTTTGACCCGCTTTCCATCTTCTATTGGTGCCGGTCGGTCGACTTGGCCGTTAATAAACAAATTCAACGTGCTGTGACTGACGGCAAAAAACACATCATGGGGGTGGCCGTCATCATTCGTAAGGAAACAGTAACGGTTCCGGCCGGAACCTTCGAGACTTTTCTGCTTGAGCCGGAACTATCCCAGGTGGGTGGCGTGTTCGAAAAAAGCCCGGATGCCAGCATCCAGATTTGGGTAACCACGGATCATCGGCATTTGCCCATCAAGCTGGCCAGCAAGGTGGTGGTGGGTAAGTTTACCGGTGAGCTGACAAGCATGACGGGAACAGCCCTGCACAACCATTAAGGAGAAAATATGAAGAAAATAATGATCATCCATGCAAACAACACCGTGTTGTCGATACTCGCTTCAATCCTGGCCATCGTGATTATCGGGCCTGTATTTTCCGCGGCCGCCGCCCCACCTGACGGAAAGATTGCCATGGTGAACAACGCGACCGTATCTCGCCAGGACCTGGATCGGGAAATGAAGATGTATGCCCTGAAACTGAATACTCAGGGACGTCCCATCAATGACCAAGAATTGAAACGCTACGAGGGCAATTTCCGTGAAACACTGATCAATCAAGTGCTATTGTTACAACAGTCTGAATCCGAGGGCGTCACGGTCAAAGATAGTCAAGTGACCCAGTCCGTGAACGAATTCAAAGCCAATTTCAAAAATGAAAAAGACTACCAAAATGAACTAAAACAGATGGGCTTCACCGAGGAACAACTAAACGATTGGTTCAAAGATAAACTCACCATTGAAGCAGTATTCGAAAAAAACATCACTCTCAACACGCCCATATCAGACAAAGAGATTCGTGCCTTCTATGACAAGCGCCCCGATCTGTTCCGTCAGCCGGAGCGGGTCAGGGCCTCTCACATCCTGATTCAGGTCCCAACAGATGCCGATGAGGCTAAAAAGGAAACGGCTTTGGCATCCATTAAGTCGCTTAAACAGCGGATCGACAATGGAGAGTCGTTTGCCAACCTGGCCATGGAATACTCCGATTGCCCCAGCAAAGCCAAAGGGGGAGATTTAGGTTTTTTCAGCCGCGAACAAATGGTTCAACCTTTTTCAGAAGCGGCCTTTGCCCTGCAACCCGGACAGGTCAGCGATGTGGTGACTACCCAATACGGTTATCACCTGATTCGTATCGTCGAACGGCAAGATGCTCAGATGATGGCTTTTAATGATGTAAAAGAGGAAATTTCCAACATTCTTCGGCGAGAACAAAAAATGAAACAGATTGGCGATTACATAGAAAAAATAAAGAAAAAAGCAGATATTCAAAGATTCCCAATGTAGTTTTTCTCTTGACAACGAGAAATATAGAAGTTAGAAAAATTTGCGGATGATATCTTGGCCGTAAACAATCTCTGATCTGATATCTTCTGAGCGGTAACTTTCCATGCGCCGGAGTATCGTCTGCAAGGGCAAGGGACATTTTGGGGGAGAACTACCGAGAAGAGGAGGTCAGTGTTTTGGCGAACGGGATCGTAAAATGGTTTAATGACAAAAAGGGGTATGGCTTTATTAATGAGGATCAAGGACGAGACATTTTTGTCCACTTTTCCGCCATTGACATGCAAGGATTCAAAACCCTTTCCGAAGGGGACGTGGTCATGTTTGACGTAGAAGAAAGTGATCGCGGCCCTGAAGCCAAAAACGTTAAAAAAACCAATTAACCCTTTACCTAAGTTTTATTGCCGGGGTCCTTGAATCGATTCAGGGACCCCGGCTTTTTTTTGTGCCCTTCGCCCAACATGTCGTATCGCCAGCAAATTCCTTTTCGCAAAATTCGATTAATTGTGGTTTTAAAAGCCGCTTATTGTGGTAAGCTTATTATAGTATTCAAGATACGGATAGCATTAGCTGGCACAATAATGAGTGTTAGTCAATGCTAGCAGTATTCACTATTGATTTTTTTGATTACTAATGAGAAATTCGTTTACTCTCCGATGATCTTGACCAGCACGCGTTTTTTTCTTCGCCCGTCAAATTCTCCATAGAAAATCCGTTCCCAGGTACCAAAATCAAGCCTGCCATCGGTAATGGCGACCACCACTTCCCGACCCATGATCTGCCGTTTCATGTGGGCATCGGCATTATCCTCACCAATATTGTGATGATATTGGGATACCGGTTCATGGGGCGCCAATTTCTCCAGCCAGACATCGTAATCGTGGTGCAAGCCGCTCTCATCGTCATTAATGAAAACGCTGGCTGTGATGTGCATGGCATTGACCAGTACCAACCCCTCCTTGACCCCGCTTTGGTCAATGCATTGTTGGACCTGGCCGGTGATGTTGATAAACGCTCTCCGGGTGGGCACTTCAAACCACAGTTCTTTGCGATAGTTTTTCATTTTTGGATTCCCTTTGGTCTAATCAATGGCCTAAAATTGTTTTATATAGTAGCAATCTGTTATTCTGAGAAAATATCCATGTCAATCTTTTTGATTGCATAGGACACAACACCGGAGTCGATCCATGGAAAACGGGTTTGAATTTCATTGGTCAATGCTGCTCTGGTTCCTGGCCGCCATCGCCTATTTTGAAATCATGCGACGCCTTGACCGGTACTGGGCCAAGCGCACACCGCTAACCGATGAGGAACGGCTGTGGAACCACGCCCGTAACCAGCGAATCAGTGAACACGAGGTGTTCAAACAGGCCGCAGCCACATGGTCGCTCGGCCCACAAACGGCTGATGCGGACTTTCACGACTACCTGAAAAAAGGACGCTTGCCCCACTATGTCCGCGACTACCTTCGAAAAATGGATCACCATTAAACGATCAGACGATTTTGCTTATTTTTTAGCATTCAGTCGTTGAGAATACGGATAAAATAGATTAAAGAAAGATGACCCTGAACCGTTCGCTCAAGGGACATATTTGTATGACCAGTTCCAGCTGGCAACCCACAAGTCTTTGGTAACCAAATGAATTCAATTGTCCGTTTGATCCTATACTTTTTTGCCCTTTTTGGATTGGGAAACATGGCAATGCAACCGGCCCTGGCTCAGCAACCGTCACCGGACCCGATCGTCAGCCTGTCCGTGAAGGACGAAGCCCTGGTCAGCGCCCTGGAGACCATTGCCTCACAAACCGGATACCAGTTCGACTTGACCCCCAAATGGGAAAAACACATGGTCAGTGCCACCATCGACCACCAACCGTTAGAGCAGGTGCTCAAGCGTCTGCTTCGTAGCCTGAACTACACGATCCTCTGGGAAGCGGATAAAGTCGTTGTCATTAAGGTTTATGGCAAGGCCGACGCATCTACGTCCAGTGGAATCTCCTTTGCCGCCCCTCCCCAAGAGATTCTGGAGGAAGAGTTAACGCCCATCGAGTCCGATGACGAATCGCTCGAGGAAGAAGGTGAAGAAGACGATGAGTCTGAGGCCGAGGCTGATGAGGCCGATGAAAAAGAACAACCTGATCTTCAAGACAAGCCAGGTCCTAAAGGCAAAAACCCGGCAATTAAAAAGCCCGCTGCCGTTGGCCGCCTGATCGATTCCAAACGCAATGAGTGATGAAATTTCCCGGCTGCCGGTATTATCACTGACGGCAAACACTTTTTTCGTCCTGTTCCGGAACCAAAGCCGGCAACCAAGCTCTCGATTCAGGTCTGCGCTGACTAGTATCCATCCAGAAACAGGCAAAGCCTATTTCTGGATGCGCACCAACTACAACGGATCGATTTTACTATAGCATCCCCCGTCCTGTCACTGGGCCGTGAAATTCACACGCCCTCGTCGCATTCCCCCAATAGGTATCATTGCCATCACCCAATCAATGCTTACACTGATTGAACAATGCAAAAAAAAGCAATCTGGTTATTTGGAAAGCTCCAGCTGACATCTGTTCCAGCATAGCAGAACATAAAGAACAATAGCGTCCCCTCATCGCGCGGTGTGGTTGGCCATCATCGGAAACACAGCGCTGCAAACATCGATCCCAACGGAAAAAGAAAGGACGCCTGCCATGAAATATATGCAATCAGCGGGTTTAACCGCTACCCGTCAAGCCGCGACGCAATCATCAGGGGGGCTTGACGCGCTGATATTCGATAACCGATTCACAGACCAGCTACCCGGTGATCCCGACCCGGTCAATCGACGCCGTCAGGTACCGGATGCCTGTTACTCGCTTGTTGCGCCCACTCCGGTAAACGCACCGCAACTGGCGGCATATTCCCGGGAAGTGGCCGACCTGGTGGACCTTTCACCCGAGACCTGCCAATCCAAGGAATTTACAGAAGTCTTTACCGGCAACCGACTGCTCCCGGGCATGAAACCCTTTGCCATGTGTTACGGCGGTCATCAGTTCGGCAATTGGGCCGGGCAATTGGGTGATGGCCGAGCCATCAACCTGGGCGAGGTGATCAACACCCATGGCGACCGTTTGATCTTACAACTCAAGGGTGCCGGCCCCACCCCCTATTCACGCAATGCGGATGGCCTTGCGGTATTGCGCTCATCCATCCGTGAGTTTCTGTGCAGTGAGGCCATGTTTCATTTGGGCGTGCCCACCACCCGGGCCTTGAGCCTGACCCTGACCGGCGAAAAAGTCGAAAGGGACATGTTCTACGACGGCCATCCAAAAATGGAACCGGGCGCCGTGGTGTGCCGGGTGGCCCCCTCTTTCCTGCGGTTCGGCAATTTCCAGATTCATGCGGCTCGCGGTGAGATCGACCTGTTGAAAAAGCTGGTGGATTATACCATTGCGACCGATTTTCCAGACTTAGGCAAACCGTCAGCCCGGACATACGCACAATGGTTTGATGACGTGTGTCGCCGCACCGCCGAAATGATCGTCCACTGGATGCGTGTGGGCTTTGTCCATGGGGTGATGAATACGGACAACATGTCCATTCTCGGTTTGACCATCGATTACGGTCCCTACGGCTGGCTTGAAAATTACGACCCCACCTGGACCCCCAACACAACCGATGCCGTGGGCCGGCGTTACCGGTTCGGCCACCAGCCGGCCGTTGCCCATTGGAATCTGGTCCAGCTGGCAAACGCCATTTATCCACTGATTGGTGAAATCGACCCGTTGCAGACCGCTCTGGACCACTATGCCCATGCCTACCAGTCCGGCTGGCAGGAGATGATGGCCGGCAAACTGGGGTTCACCCGGTATGAACCACACAGTGATCAAGCATTGATCACGGATCTGCTCGCGATCCTTGCCCAGGCCGAAACCGACATGACCATTTTTTTCCGCCGGCTCGCCGGCCTCGACGGGCATGATCCGGCAGCGGAGGAAAAAACCGATGATGAACTGATGGCCCCTTTGATGGAGGCCTATTACGTTCCCGACCAGTTGACGACCGACCTGCGCCGCCAAACCGCCGACTGGATCCGCCGCTACATGACGCGCACCCGTCAGGATGACATGCTGCCGGCAGCGCGCCGCACGCGCATGAATGCGGTCAATCCCAAGTATGTGCTGCGTAACTACCTGGCCCAATTGGCCATTGACAAAGCCGAGGCCGGTGACGTGACAATGATCGATGAATTACTTGAGCTGCTGCGCCATCCCTATGACGAGCAGCCCGGTAAAGAAGGATTCGCCGCCAAACGGCCCGACTGGGCCCGCCACCGGCCCGGCTGTTCAATGTTGTCGTGCAGTTCATGAAAGGAATCAAATTTTGAAACGCTCAGCTTGGCAGGTAATACGCCTTACCCTGGCAGGCGCTGCACACAGGGCCGCACCTGAGGTTGTAGGATTCACCGCATTTCTCACAAATGCCGGTCTTTTTCTTTTTAAACACATGATCCTCGCCCACGATACGAACATCACGCACCCCGATCAGATCATTGCGGGCCTCAAAAAAAACAGGCACCAGGTCATCGAATTTCGGTGAATCCCCTTTTCTCTGGGCAGGGTTGAACCAGTCGTTGATCAATGGCCATTTGGCCACGGCATCGGCAATCACCCACGTACGGACGCCTTGCATGGTTTCCCGGTTGGAAGCGGTCAGGGCAAACTTGCCCCAGTCATAGACCTTCAGGCGGCCGTTGCCGGTGGTGCAGGATGTGAGCACCTGGGCCGCATCCGGCAGGCAGGTAACGGTTTCAACGGTAATCACCAGATCAGGGGACTCCGGGACCTTTTCAAGCACCGTGTCCAGCATCAGGGCACCAACAATGATACCCGGTGCCCGGGCACCATGAAAATCCTCCATATCATAAACAAATTGTTCAAAATCCATTCCGCAAATGGTCTGGCTGGTCATCGTTATCGTCTCCTTGAGCAGAAATATTTTACAATGCCGATATGGGCCAACGCCAAAATTGGTTTGGCCATTGATAGACGGGCACTAATTAACGTATGACCGGCTGTATCGTCAATGGCCGTCATCAGGCAAGGATAGGTTATCGGTCTGCGGATTCATCCCCGTGCAGGACTTTCAGCTTGGCATCGATCATCTGTTTGTGGGAAAGGCGCAGCAGATTGGAAAGTTTGTTCATCAAATAATGCTCGTGCGCGTCCATTTTCCCGTCGACATAAACAATCCGCCACAGGCGCTCAATCAATTTTTCCTTGCGGCCATTACTGAAATTATCATTGATCACCCGGGCGAACTGCCATAGGTCGACACTTTCCTTCAATTCACGGTCCGCTTCTGCCATCAAGGCATCGATTTCTTCCCGGGCGAGACCGTATTTTTCGGTCAGAATATCAATCACCGCCACCATTTCCTTTTTGGTGAAGGTTTCATCGATACGTCCCATCTCAACAAACAAGGCGCAAATCGCCACCGTTAGATCATGTTCATTGTTCAGGCCACCGGCTTTGTGACCATTGTCGTTGTTACCCAAAAGCCGTTTTAATATATCGATCATCGTATTGGCTCCCACTTTTAATGGATAAGACTCACAAAAAGTATTAACATACTGTTTATTGCAACTAATATAGACGTCATTGATGAATTGTCGAGTCAATCCAATGGGAGAAGGAACCAAACGCCGCCTTTGGAAAACAAGGACGGCTACCGGATTCACGATCACGGCCACCAAACCCTCAGAGGAAGACAAACTCCACTGCAGGTTTACGAGGTGCAAATGCCAAGCAAGGGATAACACCGACGCATGTTCACCGCATCAATCCTTCGTCGATCAAATCCAGCACCCGCTGTTTTTCCTCGGGGAATTTGTATCCTTCGTAGCTTTGGGAAAATAAAAGTCGGCCCTGCCGGTTGCGCCAGTGATTGCCGGCATGGTCGAAACACACGCGTCCGGTGACCGACAGTTCCTGCATGGTCAGGCGCAATTCCTCCAGCTGCTGCCGTGACGTCAACATTTCAAACCGTTGTTCGGCCACCGCCTCGGCCAAGGGGGTGCCGTTCCATGGCCTTAAGGGACGTGATCGGATATAGTGCGGATCAATGGCGCTGAGGACCCGGGCCGTATTGCGGGCATGGTCCTGCCACAAGGCGTTGCCCCCCAGCCCGGGCATCCAGTACTCCGAGAGCTGAAACCCGGCGGCAAGGGCCTTTTGCCCGCCTTTGATATGGATCTCGGCGGTGGCGCCTTTTTTAATGTTCGCAAGGACGGTATCATCTCCGCTCTCGAGCCCCACGTGCAACCGATCCAGGCCGGCCTGACGAATGGCCTTCAGGTCATCTATCGATTTTTGTACGATGGTTTTTGACCGGGCATAGGTGGTCACGCGAACAATCGAGGGAAATGTCCGGCGCAGGTATTCGAGCACCTCAAGCAGTTGATCGGTTTTCATGATCAGGCTGTTGGCGTCCTGCAAAAACACGGTTTTGGCACCGGACACCAGCCAGTGGTAGAGCATGGCAAAACCCTGGTGGGTATTGAGATGAGGATTTTTTTCGATCAGGGCAATAGCGGCCTGGTGGGTGATTTCACCGCCGTGACCCAATTGCCGTGAGAGCGCCGCCAGATCATCGCGCACGGCCGCCATGGCATCGATATCCTGTTTGATTTCGTCGACCGACCGCAACTGGAATTTCTCGGTTTTGTACATCCCGCAAAACGTACACCGATTCCAGGGGCAGTTGCGGGTCAGCCGAACCAGCAAGGAGTTGCTGCCGCCTTCGCTGGGGGGCCGATAAATTCCTGTCTCAAAATCATATTTTTTAGCCGCTGATGCAATCATAACTCATCCTCTTTTCCATTTTTTGAATGTGGGCGCCTGTTTGTGAATGCGCTGAATAGGGTATGTTCCATCAAGACTCCCATAGCACTTGTGCGCCTTGATGATAAAGGCCCCGGCAACATTTTGTTTTTCCCTAAACTGGGCGATTCAAATTCTGGTATGTATGAAAATGGGTAAGCATGGTAATAAGATAGGTCAATATTGCCTCCCAGAATTTGAATCGCCCAGTTTAGTTTTCGTATCCGCTATCCGAGGCATCGAATATTACCATTTGATAATCCTGCTGTCACATTAGTGCAAGCTTTGGGCGGTAAGGTGTTTTCTCGAATTAACCGTCTCTGGTTTTGCACCAGGAGGCTTTTACCCCCACCTCAAGTGTAAAGAAAGGAAAGGATAACGAGCCCCATGCAACCCATCAATGTTGATATGATTGTACAGGAAATCCTGACCGATATGTCTCTGAAAGATAAAGCCGCCATCGCCAATACCGGCCCGGCCTCGGACCCGCAGCTTGACACGGTGTTCGAAGAGCTGACCCGTGAAGATGATGAAACCAGCAAAGCTGTTTTACGTAAAATCTGGCAGGAATTGCATGAGAGTTATCGAATCAGGCGTGTAAAATAACCCAAATAACCGTGACCGTTTCATCAAATGGCGGTCAGAATCAACTCCTCTGACCGCTTTCCCTTCCCTTCCGATTCGTTCGACCACTCGAGATAAGCCTTGATATTGAATAAAATTAGAGATATAAACTTCCTATCCGTCAATTCACATGACTGAGTACCCATTTGTGCACCCCATCTGCTACGGAAGCTGAAGTGATTTTTCTCTTGGCGGCAATGGCTCAACTTCAGATCAAAAGATTTCAAGGTGACCATATGCTCAAGCGGGTTCTCAGCATTCGGACCGCTGCTTTATGGGCAGTGATGATCTTGGTATGGGTGATCGTTTTACCCATCCCATGGGCCCGGGCCGCAGCGTCGCCCCCCACAACCGTCCGTGTCGGAATCTACGAAAACCCACCCAAGGTGTATACCAATCCGGACGGTATCGTGGCCGGTATTTTCCCTGATATCCTTGATACCATTGCCCACGAAAAAGGATGGCACATCGATTATTTATTCGGGACCTGGGAGCAGTGCCTTCAGCGACTGGAAGAAAATAAAATCGACATCATGGTCGATATCGCCTTTTCTAGAGCACGAGGGAAAAAATTTCTTTTCTCGGATGAATCCGTCTTTTTGAACTGGGCGGCCGTTTACACTCAAAACGGCACCATCGCCGAGAGTCTGCTGGACCTGAAAGGAAAAACCATTGCCGTGGTCAGCGCCGATATTCACACCGTCGGCGATAACGGCATTGAGCAATTGGATAATAAATTTGAACTGAATCTCTCCTACGTGCATGTGGACAGCTATCGCCAGGTTTTTGAAGCGCTCGATCGCGGCGACGTGGAAGCCGGAATCGTCAACCGGCTATATGGTTCCGTTTCCGAAAAAAAGTACGACATTACCCGCTCGCCCCTGATCTTCAATCCGGTACGGCTTAAATTTGCCTTTTCCCGAACCAATCCCCGGGCGGTCAATCTGCGCCGGGATATCGACCAGGTGGTCGGCGAACTGAAAAAAGATTCTGATTCTGTTTTCCATGAAATCATCAATTCCTATCTGGCCGGGGTTGAATTTGACCGGCGCTTTAAAGGCGAGATGCGAACGGTTGTACTGACCAAGACCGAAAAGATCTGGCTCAGACAGCATCCCACGCTGCGTATCGGCGTCGATCCAAACTATCCACCGTACAGTTTTATCGATCCGGATGGCCACTACCAGGGCGTCGCCATGGATTTCATCCGTCTGATCGGTGACCACCTGGGACTGAATATCGAGGTGGTCGATGGGTTGGACTGGCCCCGGATACTGGACGGCGCCAGGAACCGCTCGCTGGACTTGGTGCTGACCGCCACCAACCGCGAGGACAGAAAAGATTATCTCGCCTTCAGCGATATCTATATCCCGACCCCCCTGGTCATCATGGCCCGGGAAAACGACGACAAAATGGATGGTCCGGAAGACCTGGACGGCCAGACGGTCGCCCTGGTCAACCGCTATGCATCCGCCGAGCAGGTGATGAAAGCGCACCCCACGGTGAATCCGGTGATGGTCCCCACCCCCATCGAAGGCCTGACCAAGGTTTGCGTGGGGGAAGCGGATTATTATGTAGGGGTACTGGGCATCAACGATTATCTGATGCACCAACACGGCATTTCCAATCTCAAGGTGGCGGCCCGCTACGATATGCGCTTTGGCGGCCAGAGCGTTGGCGTCCGCAGCGATTGGCCCGAGTTGATAGCGATTCTGAACAAGGCCCTTACGTGCATTCCGGAAAAAAAGAAAATCGCGATGTTCAACGCTTGGATTCCCATGGGGGCCCACCTTGACGGCCCCGCGGCGCTGCAGCACCAATATGCCCTGACGGCCGAGGAGACGGCCTGGATCAAAGACCATCCGGTCATTCGCTGTGGAATTGATCCGGAGTTTTTGCCATTCGAATATGTTGCCAAGGACGGCAGCATGGCCGGCATCGCCTCCGACTACATCAACATTTTAAGCAGCCGGCTGGGGCTCAACTTTGAGGTGGCAACGGGTCTTTCCTGGAGGGAAGTCACAACCCAGGCCGAAAATCGTGAGATCGATGTACTGCCCTGTGTGGCCCGGACCCGTGAAAGAGAAAAATATCACCGCTTTTCGATTCCCTACGCCAAGTTTCACCGGGTGATCATCACGCCGACGGATACGCCTTTCCTTTCCTCCCTGGACGACATTCGGGACCGCCGTGTGGCCGTGCAGGCCAACTCATCCCATGCCGGCTACCTCAAGGATCACACGGATATCACGCCCATCCGTTTTGATACCCTTCAAGAAGCGCTAAGAGCGGTTTCCGAAGGCTCGGCCGATGCCTTTGTCGGCAATATCGCATCGGCCACCTATTGGATTCGCAAGCAGCATCTGACCAATCTGAAAGTCGCCGCACCGGTTTCCTATGAGGTTCAGAAACTGCACTTCGCAGTGCGCAAAGACTGGCCCACCCTGGTGGGGATCATCGATAAGGGGCTGTCCTCGATCAGTTTGGCCAAAGAAGACAAAATCAGAAAAAAATGGATCGATGTGGAGTACAAACCCGGGC
Organism: Desulfosarcina variabilis str. Montpellier; assembly: GCF_048565275.1. NCBI lineage: Bacteria > Pseudomonadati > Thermodesulfobacteriota > Desulfobacteria > Desulfobacterales > Desulfosarcinaceae > Desulfosarcina > Desulfosarcina variabilis. The sequence goes on from NZ_CP159846.1 coordinate 7,805,788, forward strand.
TCAATCCCGGTGATATCTGGAAATACATGCTAAAAGGGCTTGGTGGTGCGCTTTTTATTCTGATCGCTATCCTGGCCTGGAACTATCAGCTCAAAAAAGAAATCGTCAAACGCAAAAAAGTCGAGCAAGATCTGACCTACCGCCTTGAATTCGAAACCCTGCTGCTGGAGATGTCATCGCTGTTCATCAGCCTGAAAACCGAACAGATCAGCAACGAACTGAACATTGCCCTGAAACACATCGCCGAATTCATCTCCGCGGATTCCGGTTTTGTATTTCGCCTCTCGGATGACGGAAGCTGTATATCCAACACCCACGGCTGGTTTTCCGGCACGACCAAAACCAGTTTGCACGCGTTTCAGGAAATGGATGTGACCCAGATGCCTTTTCTCACCGATTTACTCAAAAAAGGAGAAGTGCTTTCTGTGCCTGCTGTTGATAATCTTCCGCCAACCGCCGCCAATGAAAAACACTTTTTGTTGTCGCTGGGTATCAAAGCCATTGTAAGCATCCCCATGAAAATGGGTGGCAGCACCATCGGCTTTCTGGGTATCGCATCCACTCAGGCGCGCAGGGTGTGGAGTGACGATGAAATTGCACTGTTGGAAGCGGTCGGACAGATTTTCTGCAACGCATTGCAACGCAAAAAAACGGAAGAGGCCTTGCAGCAGACCCATAACGAGCTGGAGTGTCGTATCGAGGAACGGACCGCCGATCTGGCCATGGCCAACCGTACCCTGCAGCAGGAAATCAACGACCGTAAACAAATGGAGATCGAAAAAGAGAATCTGGCCAAACAACTGATGCAGTCCCAAAAAATGGAGGCCATCGGCACCATGGCCGGCGGAATCGCCCACGACTTCAACAATATCCTGATGCCCATCATGGGATATACGGAATTGACCCTCAGCAATTTGGACACCGGTTCCAAGGACCGCGATTATCTTCAGCAGGTGATTCGCGCCAGCCACCGTGCCAAGGACCTGGTCAAACAAATTCTCACCTTCAGCAGGCAAGATGAGAATGAGAAACGGCCCATCGAAATCAATCCGCTGGTCAAGGAAACCGTCAAACTGCTCCGCTCGTCGCTCCCCTCAACTATTGAAATCCGCGAAACCATTGATTCCTCGGACGGCTGCATCCTGGGCTGCCCGACCCAAATTCACCAGGTGGTGATGAATCTGTGCACCAACGCCTACCATGCCATGCGCATGCAAGGCGGCGTGCTCGGGGTCACCGTAAGCCATACCCTGCCAACCCCAGTCGATGACACGGTTCCCCCGGCGTTGATCGATGATGGATTTGTACGCCTTACCATCAGCGATACGGGCCACGGTATCGATCCGTCCATCAAAGATCGCATACTGGAGCCCTATTTCACCACCAAGCCTGCCGAAGAGGGAACAGGACTGGGGCTTTCCGTTGTACACGGCATCGTTAAAAGCCACAAAGGGCATCTGACCTTTGAAAGCGAGCCGGAAAAAGGAACCACCTTTCATCTCTTTTTTCCCCGGATCGCCCGGTCTGACGTCCCTGTCGAAACGGGTATGGTCAAACAGATCCGCGGCGGCCATGAAACCATCTGGGTCCTCGACGATGACGCCATGATCGCCCACATGGAAAAAAGCATGTTGGCCCATTTCGGGTACCCCGTGCGTGTCTTTACGGACAGTCAGAGCCTGTGGGAGGCGTTCCAGTCGTCCACGAACGAGGTTGATCTGGTGGTGACCGACATGACCATGCCCAAGATGACCGGAGCCGAACTGGCGGAGAAAATCATTGGCGTCAGGCCGGATCTGCCCATTGTCATCTGCTCCGGTTTCAGTGAGACCATCAACGATCAGAAAGCCCGGGCCAAGGGCATCTGTGAATTTATCATGAAGCCGGTGGTCATGAACGATCTGGCCGAGGCGGTCCGGCGCCTGTTGGACGAAAAGGCCCGGCCGGCCAGCTGAGATGTCAATATGCACAGTTGAATTGCTCGGCAAACCGGTCCACCACCGCCAGCAGTAACGGGGGCAGTTTCTCACGAATCTGGATAATGATATCAGAAGGGACGGTTTTGTAATAGGCTTGGGCGATGGCACCGGCAATACAGGCCATGGTATCCGCATCACCGCCCAGGGAGATGGCATTTTTAATGGCGGACTCGAAATCCTTGCTGTCCAGGAAGGCAATGATCGACTCGGGGACCGATCCCTGGCTGGTCACATCAAAGGCATAGACAGGTCTGATCTCATCCAGGCAACGGCCCAGGTCATAGGCAAACCATTTTTCGATCTGCCTGCGGATACAGGCTTTATCCTCTCCTTTACGGGCCAGAAAGACGGCCAGCGCCGTTGCCTGGGCGCCCTTGATGCCTTCAGGATGGTTATGGCTCACCGCAGCGGTTCGCAACGCCTGGTCCATCACCATGTCAATGGATTCAAAGGCAAACCCCACCGGGGACACGCGCATGGCCGAGCCGTTGCCATAGCTATAGTAAGGCAGGCAGTTGGGATCCCAAATCCAATGCCAAAACGATCCCCCGTATGGCAAATTGGGATATTGCCGGGCGAAGGACTGGATTGATTGGCCATAGTCCTGGCCATGCAGAATGGCGTCGGCCACGGCAATGGACAGCACCGTGTCGTCGGTAAAATCCGCCACCACCATGGGAAAGGCAACGGTCTTGATGGGGTCGTGCTCGTAAGGAGAGCCGATCATGTCGCCTGCTATCGCGCCGATCATTTTCTAACCCTCTTGTTAATAAAATGGTAATATGTTATTGAAAATCGGGAATGCATCGAAAAACAGAGGGGAAGCAGAAAACAGCGTGTCGCGGAGCATCAACATGGAGAAAAACCATTATTTCTTTCTTTTACTGAAATTAAGGACAAATTTCAATGTGTAATTCCTCGCCATTAAATGATAATAGAAAGCTTGATTCGCGAATTTAACCGGTCTGCACCCGATACGTCAATTGTATGGCCGCCGCTGCCCTGGCGACTGTGGGGAAAGCTATCCATAAAGCAAAAAATGGAGGGAATCGACTGATGGTCCATACGATTACATTTCTCCCCCATAACCGGGAGATACAGGTAAACGACGGTGAGAAGCTGATTCGCGCGGCCATGGATGCCGGCGTGCATATCAATGCGTCCTGCGGTGGTGAAGGGGTCTGCGGCAAGTGCCGGGTTATCATCGAAGCCGGCACGGTGGAAGGCGGGCTGAGTGAACAGGTCAGCCCCGAGGACCGTGACAAAGGGGTTCGCCTGGCCTGCCGGTCGACGGTCACCGGGGATGTGACGGTCCGCGTGCCGGTGGAGTCGACCATCGACGCCAGTGTGCTCCGCCAAAGCTATGTCCCGCGGCGCACGGCGCGTATCCAGCAAAAGGATCTGAACGATCTCAAAGAAGCGGGTCTGTTCCTGCCGCCGGTGGAAAAGATTTATATTGAACTGCCCAAACCGGACAACCAGGACCATCTGCCCGACGTGACTCGGCTGGTCAGCCACCTGAAACTTCATCACGATGAGCACCGCATGACGGTCAGCCTGCCGGTGATCCGCAAAATTCCTGATGTGTTACGTGAAGCTGAATTCCGGGTAACCGCAACCATGGCCAGGCCGATCATAGAAACTGGCAAGACCGAAATCATCAACGTCCAGCCCGGCGACACCACCGACTACAACTACGGCATCGCCATGGACATCGGCACGACGACCATTTATGGTCAGCTGATCGACTTGAAAACCGGCGAGGTGCTGTCCGATCACGGTGAGTTCAACGGCCAGATTAGCTATGGGGAGGATGTGATCAGCCGCATCGTGTTTGCCGAAAAAGGCGATGGCCTGGACCGGCTGCAACGGGTCGTGGCCAACACCATCAATACCATCATCAATAAGATCATAAAACGGGCCAAGGTCGATCCGGACAACATCTCCGCCATCACCCTGGCTGGCAACACCACCATGACTCAGCTGTTTCTGAAGGTCAATCCGCGCTATATCCGGCGCGCCCCGTATGTGCCGGCATCCACGCTCTACCCGCCCATCCGGGCCAAGGATCTGGGTCTGGACGTGGAAGATCATGTCACCGCCTTGGTCTATCCAGCCGTATCGAGCTACGTGGGTGGCGATATCGTGGCCGGCGTCATGGGCTCGGGGCTATATCTCGACGAGCCACTGACCCTGTTTATGGACATCGGCACCAATGCCGAGATTGTCATCGGTAACCGTGACTGGTTGGCCTGTGCAGCCTGCAGTGCGGGACCGGCCTTTGAAGGCGGTGGCATCAAATTCGGCATGCGGGCGGCCAAGGGTGCCATCGAGGATTTTTCACTGGACCCGGTGACCTGGGAACCGATGCTCATGACCATCGGCAATGTACGCCCTAAGGGTATCTGCGGCAGCGGCCTGATCATCATGACCGCCGTGATGTTCGAACTGGGCTTGATTAACAACCTTGGCAAATTCAACCGTGACCTGGCCACCGATCGCCTGCGAGAAGATGAGGGCGTGTGGGAATATGTGCTGGCCTGGGCCGAGGAAACACAGATCGACCGTGACATTACCCTCACGGAAATCGATATTGAGAACCTGATCCGTGCCAAAGGTGCCATCTACAGCGGCTGCATGACCCTTTTGGCCGAGGTGGGCATGGGCATGCAGGATATCGAACGCATCATCCTGGCCGGCGGGTTCGGCAGCTACGTGGATCTGGAAAAAGCCATGACCATTGGTCTCTTGCCTGAAATCGATCCGGAGAAGGTGACCTTTATCGGCAACAGTTCCCTGATGGGGGCCAAAATGAGCAGCCTGACCAACCGTATCCGACGCGATGTCGGAGAAGTGACCCGCAGCATGACCAGCTTCGAGCTCTCCGAGACACCATCGTATATGGACAACTACATCGCCGCGCTGTTCCTGCCCCACACGGATCTGGACCAATTTCCGCGTCTCAAGGCGCGGCTTGCCAACCGATCATCGAAAGTCAACTGATATTGAAAAAAATGACGCGCCGGTTTACAACAAAACCGGCGTTGTTGCTTAAGGTTCCGTTATCGAGGACCTGATCTGCTGATAAGATCTGTTTTCTCACACCGCTTAGTTTTGAGTTTTTGTTCAAAAAATACATTTTTGTTTTTTTCTTCTAAAGCACATTTTTTTCTCGTCCCACAAAGCCCATAGATGAAGCCAATCTAGTAGGAAATTGGGATTTAATCACTTTCATCTATTGACAAATAAACCAGCCAAGATATAAGAATAACGTCTGGTTTTCTGCCTTAGGGAAGCAGCGAGCCACCTTGAACCAAACGACTATTTCGTTATTTTTACAACCTATTGTTGCGGCAGGCAAATAAGTCATTATTTGCACACCCGAGGACTGTTTATACGATGAGGCATTGTTTGAATAGGAGAAAAAACAACCACATCTGCCGCTGTCTGATTCACTGCCCACCTATACGATTCCCTGGCTTTCTATCTACCGTCGTAGATTTTACATATATAAAATACATTATGAAAGGGGGCCTAAGATTTTCAGTTCCAGGCTGATATTCTGCGCATCGGCCGCGACACGCATCATTTCAAACAGTTGTAGATAACCTCGATTATTAACCGGTAGCTGATAAGGAGGTAACGTTGAGTTTCGAATTTTACAAAGAATCCTATGCAGGGGGGATCAAGGCGATCTCCATCGGTAAGGGTGACAAGGCCATTACCGTTGGCGGCGAGACCTGCTATCCATTCTATCAGTTTGAGGGGGAGATGCCCCACAAACCAAGGATTGCCATGGAAATTTGGGACATGGAACCTGAGGAATGGCCAGCAGCAGCCTTGGAACCGTTCAAGGACGTGGTATCCGATCCAGCCGCATGGGCCAAAAAATGCGTGGACGAATATGGTGCTGAAATCATCGTCCTGCAACTCAAAAGCACCGATCCCAACGGCAATGACGCCAGCCCGGCGGATGCATCGGCCACAGTCAAGAAGGTACTGGGCGCCGTCGATGTTCCCCTGATTGTCTGGGGTGTTGCCAATCATGAAAAAGACGAAGCGGTCTTCAAGCAGATTGCTGAGGACTGCCAGGATGTTCAGCTGACCCTGGGCCCCGTCGAAGACAAAAACCATAAAGGTATTGGCGCCGCCGCCATGGGCTACGGTCATGCCATTATCAGTTCGTCTCCGATCGACGTCAACCTGGCCAAGCAAGTCAACATCCTGCTCGAAAACCTGGGTATGCCCATGGACCGCGTGATCATCGATCCAACCACCGGTGGTTTGGGCTACGGGATGGAGTACTCCTACTCGGTTATGGAACGTCTCAGAATGGCGGCCATGGCTCAGGGGGATGACAAACTCCAGATGCCGATGATCAACAACCTGGGTAATGAAGTCTGGAAGTGCAAGGAAGCCAAGCAGACGGTCGAAGACGCCCCGACCCTGGGTGATCCGGAACGCCGTGGCATCCTGATGGAAGCCGTGGGAGCAGTCACCTATCTGATGGCTGGCTCTGATGTTTTGATCATGCGCCATCCTGAGTCGATCCGCCTGGTCAAGGCCTATATCGATGTGGCCATGGATGGCGGCAGCCTCGAAGATCTGGCACCCATTGCCAAACGCCTGGATGGGGTCGACGTAGATCTGGCCGCCCTGGCACCGGAACCGGACCTGACCATCGAGGAAGAAGAGAAGAAAGCCGCACCGGCTGCCAAGGCCGCACCGAAAGCTGCTGCCAAACCGGCTGCCAAGGCCGCCGCTAAACCTGCTGCCGCTGCCCCGGCTGCTAAACCTGCTGAACCTGCCCCGGCCGCTGCCCCGGCTGCACCCGCAGCCGATCCCGAAGCTGAAGCCAAAGCCAAGGCTGAAGCCGCGGCCAAGGCCGAAGCCGACGCCAAGGCCAAGGCAGAAGCCGACGCCAAGGCCAAAGCAGATGCAGAAGCCAAGGCCAAAGCGGATGCAGAAGCCAAAGCCAAGGCTGACGCCGAAGCCAAAGTCAAGGCTGAAAAGGAAGCCGCAGCCAAGGCTGCCGCCGAACGTGAAGCCGCTGAAGACGCCCTGCGCCAGAAGCGTGCCGCCGAGCGTGAGGCACATGCTGCCCAGCGTGCCACCGGTGCCAAGGACGAGGTCATTGCCATGACCCCCGCCGCCGAACAGAAGAGCGATGTCGAAAAAATTCTGGACAAGCTCAACTGGGTGCACAGGCGTGTACCGCTGTACTAAATCGCTAACCCTTGCCAAAACCAATACGAGGAGGAACCTCTGATGGCAGAAATTAAAAAACCAGTCGCGAAGAAAGCCGCGGCCCCGAAATTGGCCGATCCTATCGCCGCAACCATTGATCCGGCCAGCCAGGAAATGATCGTCCGCGCCCAGAAAATGGGTATCGATACGGTATTCGACCGCGCCGTGCAGATGAAACCCTGTAACATCGGTGTTCAGGGCATCTGCTGTAAAAACTGTTCCATGGGCCCCTGCCGCCTGCCGCTGCCCAAGGGCGGCATCCAAGGCGAGGATACCCGCAAGGGCCTGTGCGGGGCCACGGCCAACACCATCGCCGCGCGTAACTTCATCCGCATGATCGCCGGCGGTGCCTCCGCGCACTCCGACCACGGCCGTTGCGTGGCCGAGGTGTTTTTGAGCGCGGCTCGCAAGGAGACCGAGGCGTATAGGATCAAAGACACCAACAAACTGCTGCAGATCGCTCCCTGGCTGGGCGTCGAGATCACCGTTGAGGAAGACGGCGAGGTCAAGGATCGCGACATCGACGAAATCGCCCTGGAAGTGGCCGAGAAGGCCATGAACGAGTGGGGCAAGGCCGAAGGACAGCTGCTCTTCGCCAAGCGCGCCCCGGAGGCACTGTACGAAAAATGGAAGAAAAACGGCGTGATTCCGCGCAATATCGACCGTGAAATCGTCGAGATCATGCACCGCACCCACATCGGCGTGGATATGGATTACAAAAACCTGATGAAGCAGGGTACCCGCGCCGCCATCGCCGACGGCTGGGGCGGATCCATGCTGGCCACCGACCTGCAGGACGTGCTCTTCGGCACCCCCTACCCCCTGCAGTCCGAGGCCAACCTGGGCGTGATGAAGGAAGACCACGTCAACATCGTCGTTCATGGCCATGAGCCGGTGCTCTCCGAGATGATCGTGGCCGTCTGCCAACGACCCGAAATCATCGAATACGCCAAGTCCAAGGGCGCCAAGGGCATTCAGCTGAGCGGCATCTGCTGTACGGCCAACGAAGTCCTGCAGCGCCACGGCATCCCGTCGGCCACCACCTTCCTGTCCCAGGAACTGGCCATCATCACCGGCGCCTGCGACGCCATGGTGGTGGACATCCAATGTATCATGCAGAACCTGGCCAACGTGGCCGCGTGTTTCCACACCAAGCTGATCACCACCCACCCCATCGCCAAGATGGAACAGGACAACGTGATCCACATCGAATTTGACGAGCATTACGCCCTGGAAGACGCCGAGAAGATCGTACGAATGGGCATAGACAACTTCGAAAACCGCGGCGCCGAGGTAATGATTCCCCAGCAAAAGTGCACCCAGATCGCCGGGTTCGGCGTGGAGTCGATCCAGTATCACCTGGGCGGCACCTTCCGCGGCAGTTACTATACCCTGAACGACAACATCATCAACGGCCGCATCCGCGGCATCGCCGGTGTGGTGGGCTGCAACAACGCCCGCACCCGTCATAACGAAGCCCACATCGAAGTCGTTAAGGAACTGATCAAGAACGACGTCATCGTCCTGACCACCGGCTGCAACGGCATCGCCTGTGCCATGGCGGGCCTGTTGACCCCGGAATCCGCCGCGGTGCATTGTGGCCCGGGCCTGGCCGAGGTATGTGAGGTCGTGGGTATCCCGCCGGTCCTTCATATGGGATCCTGCGTGGACAACAGCCGCATCCTGCTGGCGGCCACCGAAGTGGTCAAGGCCGGCGGACTGGGCAAAGACATCTGTGACCTGCCGGCCGCGGGTAGCGCGCCCGAGTGGATGAGCGAGAAAGCCATCTCCATCGGTCACTACTTCGTCGTTTCCGGCGTGTACACGGTCTTCGGCGTCACCCTGCCCACCTCCGGTGCGCCGGTGTTCCACAATCACATTTGCAAGGAATATGAAAAGCTCTACGGCGGCATGTGGGATATCGAGGCCGATCCGATCAAGCACGCCCACCTGATGATCGCCCATATCGACAAGAAGCGCCAGGAACTGGGCATCGACAAGGCCCGGGAACGCGTCCTCATGGATATGGCCGACCGCCAGGCACTGGAAGGGTAGTTGATCTTCAACCAGATCCTCAACGAAGGAGGAATACGATATGTCTAAATTAGTCGCATTTGCCGCCATTCAGGGTGGATACAAGGTGGTTTCCACCGCTGAAGGCCGTTACAAAAAAGCACTGGATACCTACAACGCCGATACCAAGATCGGGTTTCCCAACACGGCTTACTACCTGCCGGTGATCTACTCGCTGACCGGCATGAAGGTCGAGACCCTGGAAGACCTGAAAAAACCCCTGGAATTTGCCCGCGGCCTGCTGCCCCCGCACGTCAAAGGTAAAAACCACCTGCCCTACCTCGGGCCCCTGCTGGACGCCGGCATGGCCGCCATCTTCTCCTACGAGATCATCGAAGCCCTGCGGATTCTGGACCAGCCGGATTTCTACCAGCCTGAAGCGGAGGACCCGGACATCGACAATGGCAAGATCTGGTTGGGACCGGCCGACGACGCTATCCTGAGAAAGCGTGGCGTGGAGTTCGTGGACGGTTCTGCCCCCGGCTTCGCCGCCGTCGTGGGCGCCGCCCCCACACCGGAAATCGCCAAGGACATTATCGAGGACTATCAGCGGCGCAGCCTTTACATGTTCTGTGCAGCCAACCACAACGGCACTTCCGTTATCGAACAGTTGCTCGAACTGGGTGTGCAAGTCGGATGGAATACGCGCATCGTGCCCTTCGGCCCGGACATCAGTTCGGCCGTGTTCGCCCTCGGGTTCGCCAACCGCGCCGCTATGTCCTTTGGTGGGGTAAAACCCGGCGATCATAAAAAGATCCTGCTCTACAACAAGGATCGAATCTTTGCCTTCGTCAACGCCCTGGGCGACATCGGCACAGAATGGGGCGTAGCCGCTGCCGGTTGCGTCAACTGGGGTTTCCCGACCCTGGCCGATACCGACATCCCCGAGATCCTGCCCACGGGTATCTGTACCTACGAGCATGTGGTCGCCAATGTGCCCCATGACGAGATCTGCCAAAAATCGGTGGAAGTCCGCGGTCTCAAGACCATCGTCTCCGACATCGAAATCCCCTGCGCCTTTGGTCCGGCTTACGAGGGTGAGCGTGTGCGCGGCGCCGACCTGTATGTTCAGTGCGGTGGCGGCAAGACCCAGTGCACCGAGCTGGTCAAGATGGCCGAAATGAACGAGATCGAAGACGGCAAGGTCATCGTCGACGGTCCCGATGTAGGTGATCTGAAAAAAGGCGACACCTTTCCCATGGGTATATTCATACAGGTGGCCGGCCGCGAAATGCAGCCCGACTTCGAGCCGATCCTCGAGCGCCAATGCCATCATTTGATCAACTACATCCAGGGGATCATGCATATCGGCCAGCGCGATATCTCCTGGGTACGCATCAGCGACAGCGCCATCGAAAAGGGTTTTACCCTGAAGGACATCGGCGTGGTGCTGCATGCCAAGTTCCATCAGGATTTCGGTAAAATCCTCGACAAGGTCCAGGTCACCCTGATGACCAAGAAGGAAGACGTGGACAAACTCACCACCCGAGCCCGTGCCGAGTACAAGATGCGTGACGAGCGCGTTGAGAAGATGACTGACGAGGATGTGGAGATCTTTTACTCCTGCACCCTTTGCCAGTCCTTCGCCCCCAACCACGTGTGTTCGGTCAGCCCCGAACGGACCGGTCTGTGCGGTGCCTACAACTGGATGGACTGCAAGGCCTCTTACGAGATCAACCCCACCGGCCCCAACCAGCCCATCGAAAAGGGCGAGTGCATCGATCCGGTGCTGGGCCAGTGGAAAGGCGTCAACGACTTTGTCTACAAAGCCTCCCGCGGCGCCGTCACTCATTATAACTTCTACTCCATGGTCCATGACCCCATGACCACCTGCGGGTGCTGCGAGTGCATCGCCGCCATGCTGCCCTCGTGCAACGGCGTCATGACCGTCAACCGCGACTACTCCGGGGAAACCCCCTGCGGTATGAAATTCACCACCCTGGCCGGGGTCATGGGCGGTGGGGCATCTTCGCCCGGGTTTGTGGGCCACTCCAAGTTCAACATCACCCAGAAAAAATTCATCAAGGGTGACGGCGGCCTGCACCGCATGGTCTGGATGCCCAAAATCCTCAAGGAAGAGATCAAGGAGCGTATAGAAAGATACGGCAAGGAAAATGGTATCGATAATTTTTACGACATGATCGCCGATGAAACCGTGGGTACCACCGAGGAGGAGATCCTGCCCTACCTCCAGGAAAAAGGCCATCCGGCCCTGTCCATGGATCCGATCATCGGATAAACGACATAATGACGGGGTGGGCATGGGCTGTCTGCCCCGTTTATGCGAAACGATTCCCCGGCCCATTGCGGCCGGGTGAATTGCCCATACAGATAAGGAGAAGAGTATGGCATTAACCGGTATTCAGATATTTAAACTCCTGCCCAAGACCAACTGTAAAGAGTGCGGGGTTCCCACCTGCCTTGCCTTTGCCATGAACCTGGCATCCGGTAAGGCCGAACTGGACAGTTGCCCCTATGTTTCCGACGAAGCCCGGGCCCAACTCTCAGAGGCATCCGCCCCCCCCATCCGTCCCTTCACGATCGGCAAGGGTGTGCGCAAGGCGGGTACCGGTGGCGAAACCGTACAGTATCGTCATGAGAAAACCTTCTACAGCCCGACCCTGTTGGCCGCCCAGGTGGGTAGCGACATCGCTGCCGCGGACCTGGAAACCAAGCTCAAAACCTGGAACGCCTTCCAGTTTGAACGCGTGGGATTCAACCTGCGCCCCGAACTGGTGGCGGTTAAGGATGCCGGCGGCGATGCTGCGGCATTTGCCGCCGTGGCCAAACAGATCGCCGAAACATCGGAATTCAACGTGATCCTGATCACCGAGGATGCCGCTGTAATGAAAGCCGGCGTGGAAGCCTGCGGGTTCAAACGGCCCCTGATGTACGCGGCCACCGAAGCCAATGCCGACGATTTCGGTGCCATCGCCCTGGAAAACGATCTGCCCCTGGCGATCAAAGCCGATTCGGTTGACGGCCTGACCGCCCTGTCGGAAAAACTCACCGGCATGGGCATCAAGGACCTGGTGCTGGATCCGGGTTCCCGTGATCCCAAGCAGTCCAACCAGGATATGATCGGCATCCGCCGCGCCGCCCTGAAGGACAGCAACCGTGCCGTGGGTTTTCCCACCATCGCCTTCCCGTGTGAGATGGCCTCCAACATCGACGTGGAAACCATGCTGGCCGCCATGTACATCGCCAAATACGGCAGCATCGTGGTGTTGTCCGACTTTACCGGTGAAAACGTCTTCCCGCTGCTGCTCGAGCGGCTCAACATCTTCACCGACCCGCAGCGGCCCATGACCGTTACCGAGGGCATCTACCCGATCAACAACCCGGATGAGAACTCCAGGGTGCTGATAACCACCAACTTTGCTCTGACCTACTTCATCGTTTCCGGCGAAATCGAGGCCAGCAAGGTTCCCACCTGGCTGCTGATCAAAGATTCCGAAGGCCTGTCGGTTCTCACGGCCTGGGCCGCCGGCAAATTCGCGGGCGACGATGTGGGTATGTTCGTTAAAAAAAGCGGCATCACCGACAAGATCAAACATCAGGAAATCGTCATTCCCGGCTATGCCGCCGCCATCGTTGGCGACGTGGAAGAGGAACTGCCCGGCTGGACCATCACCGTAGGTCCCCGGGAAGCCGCGCACATCCCCGGCTTCCTCAAAGCGTAACCGCTACATGATAATCAAACGGTCAGGGTCACAGGCCCTGACCGTCATTTCCTGGCCGGCTTGCCGGCCATTTATTGGCAATAGCGTCATTCGTGGCCGGAACACTGGCCGGAACATGATGCCGAGTAAAAGAAAGGAAGTGAGAGTATGTTACTGATCGGCGAAAGCTTGAACGTTATCTCTACAAAGATCGGCCGCGCCTTCAAAGAGCGTGATCCCAAACCGATCCAGGAAGAGGCCCTCTTCCAGAAAGAAAAACGGATGGACTACATCGACATCAACCTCGGACCGGCCAAGAAAGACGGCCACGAGTTGATGCCGTGGGTGGTTGAAGTGGTTCAGGATGTGGTTCCGGATGTTCCCCTGGCCCTGGACACCTCCAATATCGATGCAATCGAAGCGGCCCTCAAGGTCATCAAGCAGGTTCCCGATGGAACCCCGCACATCGTTAATTCCATCATGTGCCGTCCGGAACGCTACGAGCGCATGGTCCCCATGACCGCCGAGCACAATGCGGACTTCGTCGCCCTGATGTGGGGTCCCGATGGCTTGCCCCGTGACGAGAACGAACGCGCCGCCCTGTGCGTGGAACTGCTCTACTTCGCCAACGAAGCCGGCATTCCCAATGAGAAAATCTGGGTCGACGGCATCGTCACCCCGGTCAACATCCAGCAGCCCCAGGCCATCAGCCTGATGGAATTCCAGAAGATGCTTCCGGATATGGCACCGGGCGCCAAAAGCACCTGCGGCCTGTCCAACATCTCCAATGGACCGCCCGATCACCTGCGTCCGATCCTCAACCAGACCTATACCGTGATGCTGATGAAATGCGGCATGTACTCCATCATCTCCGATCCCCGCGACGAGCTGCTGACCCAGATCTGCAAGGGTGAGCGTCAGGACATCGTTGATCTGATCTACGGCATGATGGACGGCAATCAGCCGGATCGCAGCAGCCTCTCCAAAGAAATGCTGGACTACGCCAAGACCGTGGATGTCATCCTCGGCAACACCCTGTTCTCCGACTCCTGGCTGGAAGTCTAACAACACCACCATCTACCAATAAAAAAAGCCCCTTCCCGCTGGAAGGGGCTTTTTTTATTGGTAGATGGTGGGTCTTAATGGCCGGGCATACGGGTCTTGATCGAATGCTCAACAGCCGCCCGGGTGCGATCGGAAAACAGCTTGGCGCAGGTCGGGCAATAGTGGTGGGTTTCCTTGACATGGGGATGCGGAGCCGTACGACGCTCGATGAAGTCCATAAATCGGGTGGTCGCAAACCAGCGGCCACACCCCTGACAGCGTTCCAGCGGATGCTTGCCGATAATTTCGTCACGGATGATGATCGATCGGACATTCTCATTGTCTTCCACCCGTATGGCACCGGTGGGACAGAGGTTGGCGCATGTTCCGCAACCGATACAACGATCAGGCTCGGGCACGACAAACGGTACCCCATCGATCTTCTTCATTTTGAGCGCACCGGCCCCGACGATTTCCTTGCACACCCGGATACACAGGCGACAGCGCACACAACCGTCCGGCGGAGGCCCCAGGTCAACACCGTACTCGGCGGCCATGCGGCGCAGCCGCGTGGACTGGGGCGCCATGCGCAATAAGTTTTTAAAGGCTTTGCTGCGGGCGGCATCCACGATGGGGCCACTGGTTTGGATTTCAAGGCCATCCGAAACTTTGAGAATGCAGGAAAGCATGGCAATCTGACGGCCACCGGTGCGGCCGCTCATTTCCACCGCGCATAGTTTGCATGCCCCGGATGGTTTCAGGGCCGGATGATAGCACAAGGTGGGGATGTTGATCCCATTGGCGCGCGCCACCTCAAGTGCACTCTGTCCTTCTTCTGCCTGGTAAGCCGTGCCGTCGATAACCACAGTAATCATAATTTAGTCCTGTACGGCGTCTTGTAGATCCGTAATGTATTCCTGAAGGTAATGGAGTTCAGCGGTCAGTTCACCCACATGATGCTTGACCAGATCGGAAATGGTGAGCATTGCGGCAATCTGCCGATCCTTGACCACCGGCAGGTGCCGGATATCGGCCTGGATCATCATGGCCATGGCGCTGCTGACCAGGTCCTCGGGCTGAGCCACAATCAGTTTGGCCACCATGGCTTCCCGCAGGGGCATTTCCCGGAAAAGCCGGCCGCGCCAGGCCACATGGCAGCGCAACACGTCCCGTTCGGTAAAAATCCCAACCGGTTTTTCACCATCCATGACAATCAGGGCCGAAGTCTGCTGCTCGGTCATCTGAACGATGGCGTCCTCGGCGGTTTTTTCAACCGGAATGGTATGCACCGTCCGGATTGCTTGCTTCATCACGTCTTGAACCCGCATGGTGATGGCGCTCCTTGTACTTGTATTCTGATTCACTCATCAATGGCCCGCAAACAATCCTGGGGCAACCGGTGGGTTCCCTTGCCATCCAGGCTCACCTCCACCAGGGCATCCGGGTCGTTGATAGCCGTATCCGGATCCGTGATAATGCCGTGCAGGCCGACAAAGCGGTCCATATAGGATTCCCAGCTTTCGTCTTTGCTGCGCTGGTACACTTCAACCTTCTGTCCCTTGCGAAACCCCATGGCGCCCCCTTTTTTTAAGATACAATTCAAACGAAGGAAATCACAAATTCTAAATATTTCTATACCGGTAGCGTGTCCACATTGAACCGGGCGGTTTTTTTACGGGCACAGTCCTCGCACACCATGACCTGTTCAGACACCTGGCCCACCGATTTTACACGCTTGTTGATGAAGTCAAGATACTTACGCGGTCCCATGGCCTTGCCGCAGGAATCGCAAAAGACCAGCTTTTGCCGGTTTAAGATTGTACCGCACAAGAGCAACAGGCGTTCATCGCCCCGATCCTCGATGCGCATGGCGCCGGTAGGACAGTTGGCCGCACAGGCTCCACAAAGGATACAACGCTCCTCGGTGATACGCAGATCCGTGGGCACGGGATGATCAAAGTCCATGTAACCCATGTTCAGGGCGCTGATGCCCATTTTGTCCCGGCAGACCTCGATACAGCGGCCACAACGGCGGCAGATATCGCATCGCAGGCAGCGGCGGGCCTCTTCGCGGACCATGTTTTCCGTATAGCCCAACTCCACCTGTTGAAACGTGGTCCGGCGGCGGTCCATACCAAGCATATCCATGACCGGCCTTTTGATGACGGTTTTGGTGCTGGCCGGCACTTCAATGCATTCTTCACGGCGCCTGCGCACCGGCACCGGCGGCATTTGCGGCTGGGGAATCCCCAGCAGGTAACGATCAATGGCTTCGGCCGCTCGCTTACCGCCGCCAATGGCCTCAATCACCGTGGCCGGCCCGGTCACCGCATCACCGGCGGCAAACACGCCATCAATGGACGTTTGCATGGTCACTGAATTCACATCAATGGTCCCGCGCCGGGTCCATCCCATAGTTTTCATCTCTCCCATGCACAATTGATCCACCTTCTGGCCGATGGCACTGATCACCACATCCGCGTTCATCGTATACTCACTACCCAGAATCGGTACGGGGGACATGCGGGTGGAGCCATCGCGCTGCACCAATTCGGCCCGCACGCAAGCAAGGCCTGTGATGCAGTTATCCTGTCCCACAATCTTGGCTGGAATGGTAAGAAACGAAAAACGTACGCCTTCTTCTTCGGCCTGCTCGACCTCTTCCTCATCGGCCGGCATTTCATGGCGCGTCCGGCGATAGGCAATGGTCACCTCGGGACAGCCCAGGCGCAGGCAGGTACGGGCCGCATCAATGGCCACATTTCCGCCCCCCACCACCACGACCTGTTTGCCGGGCTTGCGCCGGTCGCCCAGGGCCACGCGACGCAACAGATCGATGGCTTCCATGGTCTGAGGGAAGTCATCTTCTCCGGGAATGCCAAGCTTATAGGCCTTGTGGGCGCCGATGGCAAAGAAAAAGGCAACATACCCTTCGGCTTTCAAGGCATCCAGGGTCACATCCTGGCCAAAGCGGGTGTTGAAGGCAAAGGTGACGCCCAGTTCCTCCAGCATGGCCACTTCCCGGTCGATCACTTCCCGGGGCAGCCGGTAGCGCGGAATCCCCACCATGATCATCCCCCCGGCCATGGGCAGGGCTTCGATCACATGCACCCCATAGCCTTTGAGCGCCAGGTAATAGGCCGCGCTAAGGCCACCCGGACCGGCACCGATCACGCAAACCCGCTTGCCTTTGTCAGGCTCCTTGTCAGGATTGCGATAGGTGCCTTCGCTCATGGCCCGTTCAGCGGCAAAGGCTTTTAAAAATTTAATGGATACCGGCGTATCCATGCGCCCCCGCACGCACATGAACTCACAGGGCCGGGTGCACACCAGACCGCAAACCCAAGGGAACGGATTGTCACGACGGATCACATCGATGGCTTCGGCATCCCGCCCCTGGCCGATCAGGGTCACATAGGTGGGGACATCAATTCCCGCTGGACAGGCCATCTGACAGGGTGCCGGCGTCAACCATTCGCAGGTTTCCGTCGGACAGTTGTGGGTTTTGACGTGACTTTCAAACACCTCCATGTTGTCGGCAAGGGTTTGATTGAGGTGCTGGCCAAGGCGCCTGCCTTGCGGTTCTTTTTTTTCCAGTAATTCCTGGATTAAATCTTGAACCGCCGGCAAATGATCATCACCGGCACGGCCCCAGGCCACATCATTCAACAGGCTGTGGATTTCCTCGGCGATTCGCCGGCTGCGAGGGTGTGTCAATCCCCCCGAAGCAATGGTGTCATCAATAAAAAGAATACTTTCCGTGACCGGACATTGGTTGCTTACCATGCATGACCTCATAAGGCACCTTGATCCCGCCAACCGTTACTTTCGGGCCATGTACCGGAACAACAGATGCCATGATCATTGCACCGGTCATGGAAAAGGCCCCTCTTCGGGACCGGCCCTTAAGAATAATCCAGGATGGCGGGGTGGCGCTAGAAACATCGGTAATAAAATATTTCTATCAAAAAATCCGTCAGAATGCGGTGTGCTCCAGGGAAGCAACAGTCTGGGCATGACGTTCTCGACGAATCTGTGTCATATCTTCCACTTTGCCGAACTTCAGGCAGTGGGTCGTGCAGGTGGTAACGCAGGCCGGATCCAGCCCCTGATCGATGCGGTCCATACAATAGTCACACTTGACCACTTTACCGGTTTCCGGATTCCACTGCGGTGCTCCCCAGGGACAGGCTGAGATACAGGTTTTACAGCCTACGCAAAGGTTGTGATCAACAAAGACAATTCCATCACTGCTGCGCTGTTGCATGGCACCGGTGGGGCATGCCGCCACACACCATGGATTTTCACAATGAAAGCAGGGCATGAAAATATAGGCCGCACGGGGTAGCCCGCCGATCATTTTAGGCCCCACCTGAATAATCTGACATAATCGCGGACCGATGGTCAGCCCTTTATTGGCTTTACACTGCACTTCACAGGCATGACATCCAATGCATTTTTTGGTGTCCTGGAATAAATAGTATTTACTCATAATCCTCGCATCCTCGGTGAAGGCCGGCATCCAAGACCAATGGCCGGGCAGACCTTATATTAAAAAGCTGAACAGTTGAGTGGCCCCAATACGTTACCCGACAACGTATCGGTTGATTAAACGCGAAAGAATCGATTGTTCAATCAAGCAAGAGCTATACCACATATAAATCTATTATATACGGGTATATGGATACCGCAATAAAAAAAAATTTCTTTAAATTCAATTAGATCCAACTTGATTTTCAGAATCAGGAGAGACACGGATGACGCCCGGGGCGGATCGCAAGCAACAGAACGCAATTTTTTGTTAGCACCGAAATATTTTTATTGCATTTTTTTACTTACTGAAAATATAGTATATTCAATGCAATAAACAAATGGCAACAAAAACATTGCACAATATATTTGATGCGGTTCACGTATCGGATCCTTCGCGCACGCTAAACTGACTCACGATCTTCCTATCAAACTGTTAATATTGCGTTTTCAAGCATTTATAGCATTGTTTGCGCCTATCTTTGCCTGGCATGCAACTTGCTGGTCAACAAACAATTTTTTGTTTTAGTCTGACAGGAGGTGATGTCCCAAACACGTTAAGGACTGAAAGAAAAGGAGGATGAGAACCATTCATCCGTGAATTTAAAATTGGTCGAGCGGGTGTTCGGCCAGCACCATTAACATCCGGGAGGATAACCATGAAAAGAAAGTGTATTTTGCCCATCGTACTGTTGATGCTGTTTTCAATTATGGTTGCACCGGCATTGATCGACACCAATGCGTATGCCGGACAACTGGAAGATGCCATTGCAGCCACCCCCCAAGGAACCGAGCCCGGCCAGATTGATCCCAACGCCAAACCCGGGTTTTTAGGGATTCCCGGTGCCCCCGCACCCAGTATGATCGCCGGTTTTCTCTGGGCCATCTGGGTCGGCTGGATTTTCTCCACCGTGGGCGCCTTTGGCGGCATCATGTCCGGTGTCGGCCACATCACTGTTTTCGGCTTGGCCGACTATGGTAAGGGATTCAAACAGACCTCGCCCATGCTCAATAAATTGATCACCGATAGCATCCGTGTATCCAACCAGTGGATGGTGGGCCTCTCCGGCGCCGTATCGAGCTGGAATTACTATAAAATGGGACGTCTGGTCCTGCCTTTGGGCCTCATGCTGGCCATCGGCTCCATTTCGGGTAGCTTTTTGATTCCCGTCATCACGGCCGGCAAGATTTCCCTGAAAGCCTATCTGGGCTACTTCGGCTTGGTGGTGTTCGTCATCGGCGGTTTTCTGTTCTATGAAACCACGCCCAAGGGTCAGGCCGGCAAAAAAGAGGCCAAAGCAGCGGCCAAGGCCTTTGAAGAATCTCACATGAAAGGCGGCGCCAAGGTCGATGAGTCCGAACAGGGTGTCAAGGTCAAATCCTGGGGGTTCGGCAAGATCACCTTCACCTTTTATGGCGTCGAGTTCAGCTTCAATCCCATTGTCCCCATTATCGGCGGTTTTCTTATCGCCGCGCTGGCTTCTTTCTTGGGTGTCGGTGGCGGATTCCTGTTTGTTCCGTTCTTGACCAGCGTTGCCGGACTGCCCATGTTCCTCGTGGCCGGCACCTCGGCCCTGACTGTTCTGGTGGGCATGATCATCAGTATCTTCACCTACATGGTCGTTAAAGGCATACCGGTGTTCTGGCCCCTGATCGGCGTCGAGCTAATCGGCATTTTCGTGGGCTCCATGATCGGACCGCGCACCTCCAAATATATCCCGGACATCTGGCTCAAACGCCTGTTCGTCGTTTTGGCCATTTACGTGGGGCTGCGTTACACCACCAAGGGTTTCCTGGGGTACAGCATCGTTCCGCCGTTTTAATGGTTTAATGGGTATACCACCCGCAAACAGCATCTTTTGGTCCAGGCCGGCGCTCTCGCTCGGCTGATGTCCTCAACCTGAGGCATACAAAGCAATTGCAATTCCCGGGGTCAGCACCGACCGCTGCCCCGGGAACATTTCGGATCATTACAGCGTCCAAGGAAAGTGTCAATGGAATTACTCAGCGCCATATATAACGGGATCGACGGATTTTTAATTTCATTCTACCGCCTTGTCGAGATTCCGATCCTTGGGTACTACATCGGGACCGGTGTCCTGTGCCTGATCTGCGTCGTTGTTGGCCAGATGACCTATTGTTGGGCCTACCGCCGCAATCACCGGTTTTTCAGCTCGGATAGCAGCGAAATGATCCATATGCACAATTTGTCCATCAAGGCGCTTGGTGCCAAAAACAAAGCAGCATATAAAAGTTGTAACAAGCAGGCCAATGATGCCTTTGGTAAATATTTTTTCTCCCAGGTGGCGATTAATATTTCGTCGCTATGGCCGGTTCCCTTTGCTCTGGGATGGATGCAAAATCGTTTTGGTGACGTCGAGTTTGCACTTCCCATTTCACTCCCCGGTTTCGGTACGTCAGTCGGGTTCATGTTTACGTTCTTCCCCATCTATGTGCTGACGTACATTTTGTTCGGAAAAATAAAGCACAAAGTCCCCTACTTTTCATCTTTCGAACAATGGCGCAAGGTGAGCCATTCAGAAGCCGAGGAAATGATGAGCTTTTCCGATTTGGCCGGCCCCAAGGCGCCAGATTCAACCATCTCATAATCTGTCCACACGCCATTTCGTGCAGGTATTATCCTTGCGCTGGCGGTGCTGCAGTCGACCGTTTTGAGATCCTATGCAACCGACCTCGCATCATTCACACGCAATCGTAACGCTTATCATCGTCTGTGTCCTTTGGCCGGTGGATAGCCTGGCCACTCAGGGTCATGCCGGCATCGAAGGCGTATTGGTCCACCAGTTCGCCCATTTGTTTTTTCTTTTCTCCATGGGGCTTTTGATTTTCTGGCTGCGCCAGGCCGGATTGGTCAAAGCGCCGGGATGGCGTTACATTCAATATGCCGCCGTTTTTTTCATTCTCTGGAACCTTGATGCGTTTTTGGTGCATTATCTGGACGAACAGTGCCTGGCCGTGACGGTCACCTCCATCGACTCCTGGCACATTCGCATTGAGGCCATGAAAGGTCCGGATTGGCTGGCAGGATTGTACTATCTGACCAAGCTGGATCATTTGCTGTGTGTACCGGGTATGGCCTGCCTCATGCTGGGATTGCGCCACATGCTTCGGGAAACCCGCCAAACCGACCCGGGTGGGGGGACACCATAATGACCGTCACCGTTTTTCCCATCTGGTTCGTCGATGTTGTCGGGTCGGTTCTGATGATCTTTTTTTCCTTCATCAGCCTGGCCTATTGTCTCCAGCTGAAAAAAAAAGACCCCACCAACATCATTATCAATTATTTGTTGTGGGTATGCGTTGCCCTGGCCGTGTTCGCGATTTCCCGTTCCGCCGGGCATCTGCTCAAACAGATTCTCATCCTGACCGACCATCACGACTGGTGGACACAAATCCGGCCTTTCTCCGGAGCCGTTAACACATTCACCTTTATCGTTGTCGCCTCGGTAACACTCTTTTTCGAGCGCACATGGTCCATCTATGGGACCATTCTCAAAGATCGCCAGGCACTGCAGACCGCCCATGAGGGACTGATTTACCTCAACCAAAATTTAGAGCAACTGGTGGAACAGCGCACCGAGGCCCTGGCCATCTCGGAACAAAAATACCGGCGCATATTCGAGGTATCCAAGGATATGATCCTGGTCACCCGCACCGACGGTCGCATCGTCAACATCAACCCGGCCGGCAAACAGCTGATTGGCCTGTCTGCCGTCAGTGATCCCCATATCAGCGGACGGTTTTTCCAGGAGTACCTGTCAGCGCCCGAGGACTGGACAACGATCACCCAACATATCGAAAATCGGAGTTTTATTTCCAGTGAGGAATTCGACCTTTGTCTGGAAGACGGTGGCCGGCGGCGCGTGCTGCTATCCGGTTCTCTGGCAAAAAGTCCCAGCGAAGAGGGCGAAACCATCCATTTTCTGATCAAGGATATCGAGCAGCGCCGGCTGATGCAAAAACAGATGGCCCAGGCAGACAAACTGGCGTCCATTGGCGAGCTCTCTTCGGGAATCGCCCATGAAATCAACAATCCACTGGGCATTATCCTGGGCTACACCCAGTTGCTGTTAAGGGGTGAAGACCCGCAATCGGCCCGGTTCAATGACCTAAAAACCATTGAAAAACATGTTAAATCATGCAAGGCCATTGTCGAAGATCTGCTCAATTTTGCCCGGACATCCCGTTCTCAAAAAAAACGCCTGGATATCCACCCCATCATCGACGACGTGATTGGTTTTGTGCGCCACCATAGTAATGTGGAAAACATCCAAATCGAAACCCATTTTGCATTCGGCATTCCGGATGTTCTCATGGATGAAAAAAAGATCAAACAGGTTCTGATCAATCTGTTGATGAATGCCATCCATGCCGTCACCCCCGAGGGAACCATTCGGATCACCACGGGGCTGAATGGAAAAAACAATCGGGTAATGGTGGAAATTAGCGATACGGGACATGGCATTGCCAAAGAAAACCTGCCCAGGGTGTTTGATCCCTTTTTTACCACCAAGCCTACGGGAGAAGGAACGGGCTTGGGGCTTTCGGTCAGTTACGGCATCATTAAGGGGCATGGGGGTAACATCACCGTCTGGAGTAAACCAGACCAGGGTGCGACGTTCACCATCCTTTTACCGGTCAACCCGCCATCGCTTTCAGGGAGATAGATCATGCCACAGCAAATGCTAATTGTTGACGATGAGCCTGACATGCTCACCCTGCTTAAACGCAGCCTGGAACCGGAAATGGGATGCCGTGTGGATGTCGCCGCATCCGGCGAAGCCGCGTTAGAAATGATCCGCACCACCGACTATGATCTGGTCCTGGCCGACATCAAAATGCCGGGGATCAGCGGTCTTGATTTATTGGAACAGATCAAGACCGATCACGGTGAGGCAATTACCGTGGTGATGATGACCGCCTACGGCCAGATTGAACTTGCCGTGGATGCCATGAAACGCGGCGCTTACGATTTTATCACCAAACCCTTTGATCACGACGCGCTGGTCCTGCGACTGGAAAAGGCGTTTGAGCGCAGCCGCCTGCTCAAGGAGAATATCCAGCTGCACAATGTTTGCCAAGCTTCTGATATGTTTCAGAACATCGTCGGCAAAAGCCCACAGATGCTAAGGGTTTTTGAAACCATCCAGATGGTGGCCAAAAACGATCTGACCGTGCTGATCACCGGAGAATCCGGGACCGGCAAGGATCTGACAGCGCGCGCCATCCATGCACTCAGTAATCGCAAAAAGCGGCCCTTTATTGCCGTTAACTGCCCCACCGTGCCGGAACACATTCTGGAAAGCGAACTGTTCGGTTACAAAAAAGGGGCTTTCACCCACGCCACCCGAGATAAAAAGGGACTGTTTCAGGAGGCCCACAAAGGCACCATCTTTCTTGATGAAATCGGTGACATCACCCCCACCATCCAGACCAAGCTGCTCAGGGTGCTGCAGGAAAAAGAAATCAAACCGTTGGGGGATGCACGGCCGATTCATATCGATGTCAGAATTATCGCTTCGACCAATCAGCCATTGGCCGAAAAAATCAAATCCGGTGATTTCCGGGAGGATTTTTTCTACCGCCTCAACGTGTTGCCGATACACCTGCCCCCGCTTCGCGAACGGCCATCGGATATCCCGCTGATTGCCACCCATCTTTTGGAAAAGCACTGCGCCAAATTAGGCAAGCCCTTGAAACACTTTTCCCAGGAGCTGATGGATGCCCTCGTCAGCCGGCGCTGGGACGGCAATGTACGTGAGATGGAAAATATGATCATGCAGGGCATTCTTTTCTCCGGGGACGATGAAATAACGCCCAAGGATGTGGGTATCGGCCGCCCGCCAATCCCTACGATCGTAGCGGAAATCTCGCCGCTGCTCGACCTGCCTTACAAAGCCGCCAAGGAAAACAACCTCAAGGCCTTCAACGCCGCTTACATCGGGCACATGCTGACCCTAAGCAACGGCAATGTGACCCAGGCCGCCAAGGCCTGCGGTCTCGAGCGCCAGGCCCTGCAGCAGATCATGCGTCGCTACGGCATCACCGCGGATCCGTACCGGCAATAAAAAATGCGGGCCGGCTTTTATGCCGACCCGCATTTTTTACTGAACTGTAATTTTCTTGGCCTTGCTTGTTTCAGGCTTGGGGATATTCAGCTTAAGCACCCCGTCCTTGTACTCAGCCTTGTTTTTTTCCGAATCCGTCTCTTCGGGAAGGGTGAAAGAACGCTGAAAGGTTCCGTAAGTGCATTCCCGACGGTAGTAGTTTTTCTCCTTGACCTCTTTTTCGCCCGATCTTTCGCCCTTTACAGTCAGCACACGGCCATCCACGTCGATGGCAATCTTGTCTTTTTCGACGCCGGGCAGTTCAGCTTTGACCACAAACTGGTCGTCTTCTTCAAAGATGTCCACTTTGGGATTCCAGCCCTGGACCCAATCGGCACGCGGGTCGCTTAACAGATCACCGAAAAAATCATCGAAAAGGCTGTCAAACCGCCGTCTGAAAGGAGTCAAGCCTCTGGTTGGGTTAATAAGGTCCTACTCCACCGGATACCCATGATCACGCCAGCGCGTCCACCCATTTTCAAGATAAAAGACGTGATCAAACCCGTTAAAAAAGAGAAACTCGGCCAACTCCGGTGCCAGGTGGCAGTTCGGTCCATCGCAATAGGTGATGATCACGGATTGCGGATCCGTAGTGGCGATAAAATCAGAAAGCCAGGATTCGGCTTGATCAGTGGTCAGGTGAATCGCCCCACTAATGTGGCCGGCAGCATAATCAACCGCATGGCGCGCATCGATAAAAATCGCTTTGTTGGCTTGATACAGGTCAAAGGCCTGGTCGATAGGAATATCGGCAACCTGTTGGTCTTCCACTGCCAACGATTGCTGATCGGGGTCCTCGATCCCGACCGGCTTAGTAATCTTATCGGGCCGGACCCCATACACGACAAGGCCGAGGACACTGGCAACCACAAGGATGATGACGGCTTGTTTAACAGACTGTTTAAGCATCTTTGGTGTCTTTGATCACATCTATGCACGGTTAATTTTAAAGAAATGGATTGAAATGCCTGCTCATAATATCCATTTTAGGACAACAATCAACCGGCAATTGCCATCAAGACGGATATGATAGGGTGAGCAATCCGTTTGCGTATTTTATTGGCGACAGGACTAGTGCTCGTCCAGAAACAGGCAAATTAGCCATTTCACGATGGGTAATAGATTATCCACATTGACGAGTCTGGATTCAACCGATATACAATCGTCATCCCTTGAGCGAAATACGTTCCAAATGAATTTTACATAACAACCCACCAAAGGAGATTTACAATGTGTGACGTCAACGTATTTATCCTCAATAACGGCGTGGAAGAAAAAATCCTCGAAAATGTGGATTTGATCGAAGAAGTGGCCGAAGGAATGCATCTGGTCAACATTTTTGGGGAAGAACGGACGCTAAAAGCCAGGATGGTCCACTACAATAACAGTGAAAAACGAATGGTTTTTCAACCGGTATAGACGGTTCAAGCCGTTACACAAACAATACCGTGCAGGACGCCGGCGATAACTCTCTTCATCTGACCGATAACTGATTCTGATATGGCAAACGAGGTGTGCACGCGCAAATCATTCCGGGCTCGGCCGCACGACAGCATTTTCCCTTTCTTCAACCCATTTGTTTTGTTTTTCTTGGCCCTGATGGCAACCCTTGTGACTGCGGGATCGCCGTATGCTGCCGATCCCTTTGTACCAGCGGACATTCGGGTAACCGACACCGTTTTAACGCAAAATGTCGAGCCCATCGGCGCCAATCTGACCACCATCGCCGGCGGAACCAATTTTGCCATCAACAACCACGTCTGGAACAGCGGATTCGAGCCGATGATGCTGCGCAAATTCATTCGCATCGACCGGGCCGGGTCCAACTGGTTCGAATGGGACAATATGTGTACTACAAGTGCGATGACGACCAGGGACAGTGGTACAGCCAGCTGCATCCTGGCGCCGCCTACCGGGTGTCGGTGTGGATGCGCCAGGAGGGCCTCGGCGATAACGGCAACGTGCGCTTCATGTTTCTCAACAGCAACACCTACGCGGCGGTCAGCCAGAGCACACCGTGGACGGATACCAGCACCAGTGCTATCTGGGCTTTTCCAGTGGCAAATGGTGGTCTTCCCATACCCTGCCCGAAGCCTGCGGGTTCCGCGCCCACCCGGGCTGGCTGGCTCTGAAGCTGAGAAACCGGTATGCACCCGGTGAAACCATGCTGGCAACGGTTCACAACCAGCAGCCGACCATCCAGACCGACGGCGAGGATATCCCGCTGATATCCAGCTATGCGTTGACCGACGGAGACACGGTGTCGGTGTTTCTGCTCTCGCGCAAACTGGACGGGGTCCACGACAGCATCGATTTTGATGAGACCACCGGCGCAGAAGCAGGCGGCCTGCCGCCCGGCAGCATCAACCTGTACGTCTTCTCGCCAGTGGATGACAGCACGTGCATACTGGACAGCGAGTCGGAAAGGTCGATGCGGCATAATTACAATTTCTGGCAATTTGTTACAGGGGTAGGCAGAAAAGGTAAAGTATGGTAGAACCGTATCGGTTCAAAACATATTAGATATGTCCGTCCAGACCATGGACGGAGTGTAAGGAGTCATTTGCATGCTGCTGTCCAAGTTCTCCAATGAAGTCCTTTCCCGCGGTCCAGGCGCTGTTTTACCGCAAAACTTAGATCATTTCTGGCTGAAAACGATTCAAAAACTATGCGACGATTTTCTCGACAGGAATTTCGCCGTTGACCAGTGCACCTCGACACTGGATACGGGGGACCCGGTTCTGGTTGCCTGCGTTCATGAGGCCCTCAGGCATAGCCAGGGCCAAGGCATCGAGATCTCATCGGATGAGTTGGCCGAGGATGTAACCATTTATGCCCTGTCCGTCACCATGGAAACCATCCGCCGGGAATCCGATATACAAATGCCCCTGCCAACCATGCAAGACCTGCTTTCCATCGACAGGATTGTCCAGTTTGGTAAAATCAATTCAAAATTCGGTCGTTTTCTGGAACGCGCCTGCATTATCTCCGAAAATGAAAAGCAAGGGGAAGAAAACTGGTTTCAACGCCTCAAGAAAAAAATCCTCTCCCGCATTTCCAATAGCTGATCTATTTTACGAATAATAACCGTTGAGTCAATGCATGGCCCAGTATGGCCTGGCTCTCCGCATCCAGATAGCTGGCAGCGCGCTTTTCGAACAGCAGGGAGGCTGCAGCCGGAAATTCGTCATCCCTATCGTTGAACACCAACAGCAGGGGCACGTTGGGCAGGGGCAGAAAACGTCGGCACAGGTCGCAGGAAATATCCGTGTCCGGCAAATCCCCCGCCAAGACATTGCAGGCCATATCGAGCTTGTCGAGATGGCCGCCAAAGGTCTGCGCGATTGGCGCCTCCACAGTATCCCGCCAGAATACCGTCAACGGCCCGGCATCGGGAAAATCACGATAGGCCACCCAGGTTTTGTCTTTGGGTTCGACCGCCGGCGCCATGATCAGGTACCGGCAGATCACCACACAGTCGGAAAAATCAGGCCGCAGTCCGTTTTCATCCAACAGCCCGTCGGGCGTCAAGCGGATCGGATGATTGAAATAGGGCACCACCACAGTTTCGCCTTCAATGGTGATCCCCAGAACATCCGCTTTTTCTTTCAAGGGGTTGTTTTTCAATTCGTCCAGGTAATGCCGATAGGTCTGATCATAAACCGATTCGTCAGCGATCTGCGTCATAACAACGCCCTTTTAATTTATCCGGTTCATCGGAAAGCTCCAGCTGACATCTGTTCCAGCATGGTTGCATCATTTATCGGAGAACCGCTTTGCATTAAACTACTATCATAGACAAAGCGGGGATCGGGACTTATTTTTACGGACTCTATGACAACCAGCGGATATTTGGCAACCGGTTTATGGGCCCATGGGAAACATGCGGCACCCGGTATAACGCCAAATCAGTTGATAACAAGCGATCGTGAACACTCAAGACACGCACGGAAAGCAGCAAATGAAGAATCGTCCCAACGGCATCGCCCCGGTGGTAGCGCCCCGGCAACGTAAAAAACGCTCAACCATCGAACTGGATACGATCGAGGTCAGGGGGGCCCGCGAGCATAATCTCAAACATATTGACGTGAGCCTGCCCAAAAAGAAACTGATTGTCTTTACCGGTGTTTCCGGATCGGGAAAATCCAGTCTGGCCTTTGACACCATTTTTGCCGAAGGGCAGCGCCGCTATGTTGAGTCATTGTCGGCCTATGCCCGCCAGTTCATTGGACAGATGGAAAAACCGCGCTACGATACCATCCGTGGGCTGTCACCGACCATCTCCATCGAGCAAAAATCGGCCAGCAAAAATCCCCGTTCCACAGTGGGCACCATCACTGAAATATACGACTACCTGCGGGTGCTGTTCGCCCGCATCGGCCAGCAGACCTGTATCCACTGCCACAAGCCGGTTGGCAAGGGGGATGCCCAGGGCATGGTCGAGCGGATCCTTACAATGCCCGAAGCGACAAAAATTCTCATCCTGGCACCGGTGATCGACAATCGCAAGGGTGAGCACAAAGAGGTAATCGCCCGGCTCCAGCAACAGGGATTCGCCCGCCTGCGCGTGGACGGCGTGGTGCAGCCGATCGAGTCGGTGCAAAGTCTGGCGCGGTACAAAAAGCACACCATCGAAGCCGTGGTGGACCGCCTGAAAGTAGCCCGCACGGCAAATTTTCGCAAGCGGCTCACCGACTCTGTAGAAACCGCGTTGAAGCTGGGTGAAGGCCGCATCATTGTGCACCGCATGGACAGTGGCGACATTCCCATGAGCGAAGCGCGTTCGTGTTGCGGCGTGGCCTACCCGGAGCTGGACCCACCGATTTTCTCATTTAATTCGCCTTTGGGCATGTGCCCGGACTGTAACGGCATCGGTTCACGGCTGGCCATGGACGAAGACAAGGTCATCGCCGACGGTAAGCTGAGTATCCGACAAGGCGCGGTCATTCCCTGGCAGGGCCATTTTACCGGCAAAGGACGGCTCAACGGTTCCTGGACCGCCGAGCAACTCCGGGCCATGGAAACCCAGTGGGGGATCGATTTGGACACGCCCTGGAACAAGTTGCCCAAACGGCAGCGACAACTGATTCTTCACGGTTCCGGTGGGCGTGAGCTGACCGTCAGCTGGAATGCGGAAAAGATCCAGGGTTCCTTTACCACCACCTTCGAAGGGCTGCTCAATACCCTGATGCGGCGCTATACCCAGACCGAATCGGAAAAGGCCAAGAAATATTACGGCCGGTTTCTTTCCACGCGTCCCTGCGAGACCTGCGGGGGACGGCGTCTCAAACCCGAGGTGCTGGCCGTAAAAGTCGGCGACCGGTCCATTATCGACGTCACTGAAATGACCATCCGCGAAGCCCGGGATTTTCTGACCGGCCTGAAACTGACCGGTAACCGACGCATTATCGCCGACGAACTGCTTAAAGAAATCGGCGGCCGGCTGGGTTTTCTGATCAACGTGGGGCTGGATTACCTGTCGCTCAGCCGTAAAGGCCCGACCCTTTCCGGTGGTGAATCCCAGCGTATCCGTCTGGCCTCTCAGGTGGGCTCGGAACTGACCGGTGTGCTCTACATCCTGGACGAGCCCTCCATTGGCCTGCATCAGCGTGATAACATCAAACTGTTGCACACCCTTTGCCACCTGCGGGACATCGGCAACACCCTGATCGTGGTCGAGCACGACCGCGAAACCATGGCATCAGCGGACTGGATCGTGGATTTCGGCCCCGGTGCCGGGCATCTGGGCGGAGAAATCGTGGCCCTGGGCACACCCAAACAGATCATGCGCCGCAAGGCCTCGCTGACCGGGCGTTATCTCAGCGACAGGGAATGCATCGACATGCCGGCCCAACGCCGCACCATCAAAGCGAGCGGCAATCGGCGGATTACCATTGAAGGCGCCGTCGAAAACAATCTGGACAACCTCACGGTGGACATCCCCCTGGGCCTTCTGGTGGCGGTGACCGGCGTGTCCGGGGCCGGCAAATCCACCCTGATCAACCAGATCCTTTACCCGGCCCTGGCCGGCAAGCTTCACGGCGCCTTGCTTGAAACCGGCCGCCACAAGCGGATCAAAGGCCTGTCCCACCTGGACAAGGTCATCAATATCGATCAGAAGGCCATCGGCCGTACCCCCCGCAGCAATCCGGCCACCTATACCAAAGTGTTTGACTTTATCCGTGATTTTTTCGCCCAACTGCCGGAATCGAACATGCGCGGTTACAAGAAGGGACGCTATTCCTTTAACGTCAAAGGGGGGCGTTGCGAGGCCTGCAGCGGCGATGGGTACATCAAGGTGGAAATGCACTTTCTGGCCGACGTCTATGTTCCCTGCGAAACCTGTCAGGGCCGCCGGTTCAACGAGGCCACCCTGGAAATCAAATACAAGGATCACTCCATTGCCGACGTCCTTGATCTGTCGGTCATGCAAGCCCGCGACCTGTTCGCCAACCATCCGCAAATCCGCCGCATTCTGGATACCCTGATGGATGTCGGGCTCTCATACATCAAATTAGGCCAAGCCGCCACCACCCTGTCCGGTGGCGAGGCCCAACGCATCAAACTGGCCCGCGAACTGGCCAAGCGGTCCACGGGACGCACCCTGTACATTCTGGACGAACCCACCACGGGGCTGCACTTCGAAGACGTCAAAATGCTGCTTGCCGTGCTCCAGCGATTGGTGGACGGCGGTAACACCGTAGTAGTCATCGAACATAACCTGGATGTCATCAAAACCGCCGACTGGATCATTGATCTGGGACCCGAAGGCGGCAAGGAAGGTGGTCGTGTGGTCGCCCAGGGGCCGCCGGAAACCGTCGCCGAGGTCAAAAAAAGTTATACCGGCCAGTTCCTGCAGGAACTTCTGTAAGCGATAGGATCGCGTTTTCCGCACCGTTTTCGGTGTGGGCCGCGTTTTCCGGCAGGCCACAACAGTCGTTTTCTTTTCTTCCATAAATACTTCTTTTAACGCTTTAACACTAAAGTATTTTTTTAATACTACCGAAGTACCACTTAATACCACGGCAAGACAGATCCAGAACTATGCTTAAAATGGATTTCTGATTGATTTAACGGCCAATCGATGGACAAGCATATGAAAAAAATAAGCACCCGAATTTTACTTCCCGCCATCAGCGCAACCCTCCTTTTTTCCATTGTCCTTTATTTTGTTGCGGTATCCATTGTCGACAACATGGTGGAAGACAACCTGCACCAGATCGCCCGCTCAAAATTCGGTGATATTACGAGCAGCGAAAAACGCATTGCCGACAGGATGCTAGGTCAGGCGGCTCTGTTCAGTCAGGCAAAAGCCGTCCAGAACGCTTATGAAACAGCGTATCAGGGGAATCTCAACAATGCGGATGACCCGAATATGGAAACCGCCAGGCAGCAATTGCGGGACTATTTTAAAGCGATTGAAAAAGGTTACCGCGAGACTTATCCCGGCACGGACCTGCGCATCCATTTTCATGTTCCGCCTGCCAGAAGCCTGCTGCGCCTGTGGAAAAAAGGTCAGAATAAAAGCGATGACCTGAGCACATTTCGCGACACCGTGGCGACCATCAGCAGCGGCAGCCATCAGCCGATCACGGGTATTGAAATCGGTCGAGGGGGGTTTGCCATTCGTGGGATCGCCCCTGTAATTGCCGATGGCGGCAAATTTTTAGGATCTGTGGAGGCGCTGTCCACTTATGACCCACTGGTCAAGTTCAGTGTCAGCAATGACAAGGAATATATTGCCGTCTACATGAACAAGGCCTTCCTGCCCATTGCGACCCGCCTTCAGGATCCTGGGAAAAACCCGGTTATCGGCAATCAATTTGTTTTTATCTCCTCAACCAATAAAAAAATTACCGACACAATCGTAACCACGGATCTCCTTGTTCAGGGACAGGCGGGGATGAAATCAGTCCGGAGCGGCAATTTTTTTACCACGGCATCACCGATCATGGATTTCAGCGGAAAGCAGATCGGCGTCTTGGTGTACAGTTATGATGCCGGCCATCTGTATGCCAGGGTCGATCAAATCCAATCGAGAATCGCCATCTTGTGCGTGGTCCTGCTGGCTGCGATCATCGTTCCGCTGTTTCTCAGTGCCCGCTCCGTAACCGGGCCCATCAACCGCACGGTGTTGATGCTCAAAGATATCGCCCAAGGCGAGGGGGACCTGACCAAGCGCCTGGATGTTTTAAAAAAGGATGAGATCGGCGAATTGGCCGGCTGGTTCAACACCTTTCTCGACAAGCTCCAGTCAATGATCCGAAAAATCGCCGAGAATACCCGCGTCATCAACAGTGCGTCCGAAGACTTCTCCCAAATCGCGATCCAGTTGTCAGAGGGCGCCGGTGACACCTCTGCCCGAGCCAACAATGTGTCGACAGCCGCCGAAGAGATGAGCGCCAATTTAAGTAGTGTGGCCGCCGCCATGGAAGAGTCCACCACCAATATCAATGTCGTTGCCACGGCCACCGAAGAAATGAGCGCCACGGTCAACGAAATCGCCCAGAATGCCGAAAAGGCCAGAAGTGTTGTTGATCAGGCGATCCAAAAGGCGGGTACGACCTCTGGCCAGATGGACACCTTGAATCAGGCCGCCATGGGCATCGGCAAGGTGGTGGAAACGATTACTGAAATCTCCGAGCAGGTCAACCTTCTGGCCCTCAACGCCACCATTGAAGCCGCCAGAGCCGGTGAAGCGGGTAAAGGCTTTGCCGTGGTGGCCAATGAGATCAAGGAACTGGCCAAGCAGACCTCGGCGGCCACCCTGGAAATCAAGGAGAAAATCGAAAACATCCAGGGCAGCACCGACGGCACCGTCAAAGGCATCAGTGAAATTTCTGAAGTGATCCAACAGGTGAATGAAATTGTGGGAACCATTGCCACGGCCGTGGAGGAGCAATCCACGGCGACAAGCGAAATCGCGTCCAATATCGCCCAGGCATCCCAGGGCATGCAGGAAGTCAACCAAAACGTCAACCAAAGCTCCACCGTGGCTACGAAAATATCCAACGATATCGCTGTGGTCAATGAAAGTTCAAGCGGAATCGCAGGCAACAGCGACCAGGTCCGAAGCAGCGCCGAAAATCTACGCCGGATGGCCGGAGAACTCAAGACCATTGTTGGCAGCTTTAAAGTAGGGGATGGTGATGAGTCTGCCTGAGGTGGGATTTGCTATTCGTCCACCATGGAATCATAGAAGTTTTCGAAATCCGCCTCGATACTGAGAAACCCGTCGACAATTTTCGGTTCAAAATGCTTGCCACTCCCCTCGATGATGATGGCTTTGGATTTTTCATGGGGAAATGGCTCTTTGTAAGGCCGACGGGCCCGAAGGGCTTCATAGACATCGACCAGGGCCATGATGCGGGCGCTCAAGGGAATCGACTCACCGGACAGGCCTTCCGGATAACCGTTACCATCCCATTTTTCGTGATGGTATTTGGCAATTTCAATCCCCATTTTGATGAATTCATTTTTCGGGTATTGCTTGTGCACCGACTCCAGCGTCTCGGCCCCAATGGTGGTGTGGGTTTTCATGGTTTCAAATTCGTCATCGGTCAATCTGCCGGGCTTTAACAGAATTGCGTCGACAATCCCCACCTTTCCCAGATCATGCAGCGGGCTGGTATGAAAAATAGTAGTGATAAACTCAGGCGTAATTTTATACATAAATGCCGGTGTCTCGGCAAGGGCGGAAGCAAGCAGTTTGCATAGGTATTGCACACGTTCCAGATGAAGACCGGTATCATCATCACGGGTATGGGATAATTTGGCCAAAGCAAAAAGCATGGCCAACTGGGCGCTGTTGATTTCCTCAACCTGTTGGGCCACCTTGGCCTTGAGCTGCTCGTTGAACTGATACATGACCTTTCGCGCATTATGCAATTGCAGATGGGTATCCACCCGGGCATACACTTCTTCCATCTGGAAGGGTTTGGAAATATAGTCCACTCCGCCGCACTTCAACGCCCGCACTTTATCATCGGTATCGCTCAGCGCACTAATGAAAATAATCGGCACATCTTTCAAGTTAGGCTTTGATTTGAAGCTTTCACACACCTCATACCCATTCATCTCCGGCATGTTGATGTCCAGCAAGACCAAATCCGGCAGCTTGCGCTGCGCTGCCGCCAGGGCCATTTTACCCCGTGGAAAAGCAGAGACCATGTACCCTTTGCGCCCAAGCATGGCACTGAGTATCTGGAGGTTTTCAGGAGTATCGTCAACGATCATGATGTTTTCGGATTGCATGATTCATCCTTGTTCTGCCGGCACAGGCGAGGCTTCGAGCAGTTCCAGCAGTTTGATGTAGTCGTATTGATTTGCCAATTCCACAAGTTGGCGTTCCAGGCCGTTGTCAATCGTTGCCACCTGTTCAACCAGGCGGTTGAATTCCACCATATCGCCCAGTTCCACACTGGATCTGAGTGCTTCACGCAAATCGCCAGGCAGCGCGACATGGCCGGCACTGTCTGGTTGTTGCCTTTCAGACTTAACCGGGGCGGACTCGAACCGCGTTTCAACCGTGTACATCACCCCACAAAGCGATTGAATATGATTAAGAATATCTGCAATTTTGAAGGGTTTCACCACCAGTGCGTCAATTCCCACGGCGTCCGCCTGATGGCGCAGTTCATCCACGTTGATCCCACTGGCGGTGACAGCAATGATCTTGAGGCGCTGACCGGTGGGGAGTTCGCGGATGCGCCGTGCGGTCTCGTAACCGTCCATGCCTTCCATGACGATGTCCATCAGGACCACCTGTGGGGCAACCTGTTCCAGCATATCCAGGGCCGCTTCGCCGCTTTTGACCACATAAACATCAAATCCCACTTTTTGGAGTAATTTGGATAATAATTTGCTGCTCACAGGATCATCTTCAACAATCAGCGTCCGCAGTACCGGCTGCCCCGGCATCAATCCAGTGATAATTTGTTGTGATGAGCCTTTTTCAACATCCCATTGGGCGTTATCGATCTTGCCGGCCGGAAAGGTTAAGCGAAATACAGTGCCCTCATCGAGCCCACTTTTTACCAGTTGCAGGTCTCCGCCCATGGCCCTGGCATAGGCGCGACTGATGGAAAGTCCTAAACCCGTTCCCTCGGAGGTCTTCTGGCCACTTTCAGTCTGCTCAAACGCCTGGAAAAGCCGCCCCTGTTCGTCTTCGGCAATACCATGTCCGCTGTCAATGATATCGATGCCCACCATCCATCGCTGCCCACCATCCACGGTTGCCGCCGCGTGAAGGGTGATGCCGCCTTGACTGGTAAACTTGACCGCATTGGACATCAGGTTGATTAAAATCTGGCGAATCTTTCCGTGATCGGCAATAATCCGATCAGGCAACTGGCTGTCGGTTTCAGTTTTCAAGCTTATCTCTTTGCTCTGGCAGGAAAGCTGAAAAATTGAGTTGATGTCTTCGATCAAACGGGCCAGGTCCATGGACTCGTTATTGACTTTGATTTGTCCCGCCTCGATTTTGGACATCTCCAAAATGCCGTTGATCAGTTCCAACAGATGGTCACCACTGCGATTAATGGTTCGAATTTGCTCGAGATGGTCCGGCCCTAAAGATAGATCCTGCTGGAGTAATTGCGAATACCCCAAAATGGCGTTCAGCGGTGTACGAATTTCGTGACTCATGTTCGCCAGAAACACACTTTTGGATCGATTGGCGGCGTCGGCTTTCTCAGCCATCGCCTCAGCCTGGGCAATGGCGCCCGTCAGCTGCTGGTTGGCCTCTTTAAGGGCTTTCTCTGCAGCAATCCGGCTGCGGATATCGATAATGCATTCCAGCAATTTTTCTTCTGATTGGATAGATATACGGGTGACTGTTTTTAACACCAGCATTCTTTCTCCATCATGCCGGATCAATACCCGGTCCGAACTGTCAACGGTCTGCTTAAGATCCAGAATCGGGCAGGACGTTTCATCGGCCGGACACATGAACTGGTGGCAGCGATTCCCGACAATCCTGTCCATGGGGGCCCCGAACAGCTTGGCCGCCGTTGGATTGACCCGTTCGATAACACGCGTTTTGGCATCGATGATGATAAACCCGACGGGCAGACTTTCCATCAATGTGCGCTGGATATGCTCCTTTTCGCGCAGTTCAGTTTCCATGCGTTTGCGCTCGGTGATATCTTCCTTGATGGCCAGATAATGGGTCGCCAGGCCTTTTTCATCCCGAATGGGGGAAATGGAAACCGATTCCCAGAACTTCTCACCGTTCTTATGCCGATTGTGCAATTCCCCCTTCCACTCCTTGCCCGCCGAAATCGCGGTCCACATTTGCCTGTAAACAGACGGGGATACCGTACCGGCCTGAAGAATGCGCGGATTCTGACCGATGGCTTCGTCGGCAGAATAACCGGTTTTCTCCACAAATTTGGGATTGACATATTCGATGGTCCCATCAAGATCGGTGATGATGACACTGGCTGGATTCTGCTCCACCGCTGTCGACAGTTTACGGGCGGTCTCTTCACTCTTTTTCAGCGCTTCTTCCGTGCGTTTGCGTTCAGTAATATCATGAAACGCCGTTACCGATCCGATCCAACGACGCTGAGAAAAAATCGGCCGGCTGGCCACCTCAACCACCAACACGCGTCCATCCTTGCACTGGAAAAGTTCTTCCCCATCATGGTGTTGGGCTTGGCTTACGTGGCGGTAAAAAAGACAGTCGTGCTTGTCGACATACTCATTTTGCGCATGGCGATGAATACGGTCATGCACCGGCTGGCCAATCAATTCGTCAGGCGCATACCCCAGCATCCGGCAAGCCGCGGGGTTGATGCGCAGAATCAGGCCGTTTCGATCAGACACATAGACCCCTTCGGCCAGGGTATCGTTCATGACTTTCAGGTTATGCTGCTCCTGGCTGAGTGCGATCGTGCGCCGGCGCAGCCCCATTAAAAGCGCACTGATCATTCCGATAAAGGCGCCTGCCGTGGCAATGTAAATGAAAAATTCCTGCTGGTGCTCGGCCAATACCGGATCCGGTGCATAGGCAATCAGATAACCGGCCACCCGGTGCAAAAAATCGTGAATCGGCAGTAAAGAGATAATATAGGGTTGCCCACCGGCAAACGTACTGACGGTAACGGCCTCTCCCTTTTTCATGACATCTTGAACCATCGCGTTGCGCGCGAGGCGGCGGTTAAGCATCACCGCCGCTGACGAAAGGGGTGGCGGGCTGTCCGGCAGCAAGGCATCGGCATCCTCGACCATGAAATCCGGATGAAGATCGGACGGCCGATACAGCCAGCGTTGTTCAGGGAAAATAATGGGCTCGGTAAGCTGGCGGCTGAGCACAAAGGCGTATTCCTGGTGAGGATCCAATTCCGCCATGACGTCCCGGATGGCCTTTATCGTAACACTGACCTCCACGGAGCCCACATGCTTTGCCTGCCAGAAAATCGGGTAGACATAGCGAAAGCCGGAACGGACCCGTCCGGCTTCAAATCCATATACCGGCTGCTGCTTTTCATTGACCACATGAACAGAAGGCCGAATGTCCATCAACGAATCCCCATAGCGGTCTGGTTTGTGGAAACGCAGGAAACTCTTGCCAATGGTTGTATGAAAATGTAGTTGCACCAAGTTATGCGACTTCATGGACGCGTATTGCGCATATAACCGCCGATACAACCGTCCCCGCGCCAGATCCTGTTTTGCCTTGTCCGTAGCATTGATCCCCTCGGCAAAAAGCGCGGCGATTTCCGGACGGCTGATCGTATTGGCGTAAAAGGAATCCATGGCCAGCCGATAGGTCTGCAGACTGGCCTTGTAGGCTGTGGATAGGACTTCCTGGTGTTGAGAGAAATGGCTGTTTTGTTGGGCCATCCGGTTATAATGCAAAAAAAAGCCCAATCCGACGGTCACCAGGCTCAGCACCAGGAACATGAATACAGCGTTGTTCAGCAGGCGTTGCAATAAGCGAGGCACTAGAAATTCCCCGTGTTAGGAATGACCGCGTCGGCCAAAAAATCCCGCACCACCTGATAGTCATCATCGCTGGCCATTACCGCGCCGAAGCGGATGTTATCTCCCCAGGATGCAAGTAGCGCGCTGTCTTTCCCATCAGGGACCAAGGCAATCAGCGCCTGGCAAATATTGGATATCAGTCTAGGGGACACCGTTCTGGTATTGGCCACCAAGGCAAAAGAAGGCAGTGGCGGTGTCTCGACCAAAATCTGCAGCCCCAGATGGGCATATTTACGGGCAATGGCGGTTTTCACCCCTCCAGCGTCAAATTCCCCCCGGATGACAGACAAAGCCACAGCATCGTGCTTGCCCACATAGCGATAGTAATTGTTACCCAGGGAACTGCCATGGGCTCGCATCAGACCGCTGACCGACAGATATCCGCAAGTGGACAGCGGCTGGGTCAGAGCGATCTTCCTCTGGTTTGCGTTCTGGAGGTGAAAATCGGCATCCGGCACCGTAATCAGTGCACAGGTATATGTCGTATTACCTGACTTTTCCTTGAAATGAACCATGGGTTGAGCCTGGGCATAAGATGCCCTCAGTTCCACGTAAGGCAATGGTCCCAGGTAGGCCACATCCACTGTTGACTGGCGAAACTTGGCCAGGATATCGGCATAATTGTCCGAGTAGACATAATCGATGATCAGGTTAAGACGCTGTTCCAAAAAGGTGGTCATGGGCCGGAATTGTTTGACCACGGTTTCCCGGTTTTCCATAGGCAGCGGTGCGAAACGGATGGTTTCGGCATGCACCGCATTTCCAAAGGCCACCCAGGCGGCCATTACCGTTATTGCAAATGCCTTGATCATCTTTCGGCACCTAATTTGAGTGAAGGGATTTACCGTTTACCGTCTCTTCAGTAAAAACAGCGTTGCATCAACGATCAATATCGGTGTTTGTAGCCTTTTTCTTTAGGCTTGGAGATATCGACAAAGACGATTATTTAGTTGGTATTGGGATCTGACAACCTGCCAATGAACAGGATCTTTCTGGAGGGGTTGTGGCGAATGCAGAATAGAAACGGGTGATCAGCTTTGAAAACCTTAGGGTCTGGTTTGGGCATGGGCATTGCGGTAGCTCCCAGCATCACCGCGGTTGCCGCTGCGGCCGTGGTCCCGTCTTCGTCGACGACCACGAATGCTTTGTGAATGACCTCGGCAATGAAGATCCTTTCCGCTGTAGTCATGCCTGAAAAATCGGCCAACGTCTGCGAGAATGCATCCACCATGCCCAAGGCTTTTAGGATATTGGATAGACTGAAGCTGCTGGTAATCTTAAGCCTCGGAAAATACACCTTGACCTCTTCGCGACGAAGGGCTGCCATCCAGCCATCCAATTTCTCGGATGACAGGGATTTTTCTAAATCCACGAGACCGTCAACGGTTTTTGGCAAAAACACGATCATGGACAGTTCGTTGGCCTTATAAGGCATCTCCAGGGCCTGAAAGCGCTCGGTTTCCATGTACCGGAAATCATTCTTCTGGACCATCATCGATACAGGAACCTGGCTGGATCCGGAAACATGAAAGGGCATCTTTTGGGTTGCATGGTCGGGAAATCTGTTGTCCCAAGCAGCCTTGAAATAGATCGCGTTCGTCAGAATCAGGCGCATCATGGAACTGATGGCGCCTTTGGCAATCAAATCCTTGATCTGATCCCGGGTTTTCTCTTCAACCCAGCTGTTTATGGTGTTGCGGGCTTCTTCCGGCTGGTTGGCAAAATCGACCTCACGCATGCCTGCGCCGTACTTGGATTTGGTTAGGCTCAGAAATTCCTGTTTCCAGGGATAGCCCTGCTGCCCCCAAAGCGCATTGGCGATAACCAGTTCATACGCGGGTTTTTCGACCGTTTTGATCTCATCGCCGACCTGTTCGTAGGATGTTATCATCCGGGGGGCGTTGAGTTGTTGCAGCAGGGATTGGATTTCCGAGTGGATTCCCTGACCGGCGTTGCCAAAATGCAAAGCCTTGGCCATCTGTATGGCCGTTTGTTCCTTTGCGCCGGCGTAGGCCATGGCCAGGGCGGTCTGGATGCTCGCCGGTGAAAAAAACAGGTTGCCATTGGTCTTTGACAATAGACCATACAGATCCAGGGCGAAGTTGTTTCCGGCGTCGGGAGCGAATTCAGTTTTTGCGGAGGCTGTGCAGGCCACGGAACCAAATAAAAGCATCAGGCAAAGGGTTAAGGCAAGCTTTTTTCTCATTGGTCTTCCACCTTGGCTTAATTCTCATTTACTGGTATCGGCGGCAGCCAAGTCTGGCGGCTATTGGAACTATCTATCTTTAATCGGTCCAACGTTGTCATAGAGTATTACACGCTGTGCCGGCGCAAAGCAATCAAATGTTAGAATATCACAAACAGATCTGAAGACCACTTTTCGTTTCTTTAGTGCAGCGAAGGGACATATACCCACTGGTTGCACGATTTCTTTCTATCTGTTATTTTTTAAATGGCCGCCTATGATTGGGAATACTCGAAAAAATAGCCTCTAAAATCGTTTTTTTCTAATTACTTTTTTTTATAAGGATACCTCAAATGCGGATTGCAATTGTCGGCGGCGGCGTTGCTGGTATCGCCGCGGCCTATCTGATTCAACGAATTCATCAGGTCTCGCTTTATGAGAAGAATGATTATATCGGTGGTCATACCCACACCATTACGATACCCGACGGTCCGGATGCCGGTACACCGGTGGACACCGGGTTCATCGTCTTCAATGATCGCACCTATCCAATATTGAATCGGTTATTCTGTGAGCTGGGTGTTTCCAGCCGCAAAAGCGACATGTCTTTTGGCTATTTCCACGAGAAGGGCGGATTCCAGTATGCCACCAGTAACTTCAACAGCCTTTTCGCCCAGCGCCGCAACCTCCTCGCCCCCGGTTACTGGTCCATGCTGGCTGAAATTCTGCTGTTCAACCGGCTGGTACGGCGCAGATTGCAAAAAGACTTGCTGGAAGGCATTTCCCTCGGTCAGTTTTTGCGTCGGTTTCGATTTTCGGACCGCTTCAGAAAGCAGTACCTGTTCCCCATGGTGGCTGCCATCTGGTCGGCACCGGACGTGGATGTGGGCCAGTTTCCCATGCTCACCTTCGCACGCTTTTTTGACAATCATGGGTTGTTGACAATCCACCGCCATCCGCAATGGTACTATGTGGCAGGCGGCAGCCACACCTATGTCAAGGCGTTTCTCGATCAATTCCAGGGCGAGGTATATACGCGAGCCGATATTGTATCCATTCATCGCAATACCAATGGCGTCATCCTGAAACATGCTGACGGCTCGACGCAACCGTTTGACCGGGTAGTGATTGCCACCCATGCGGATGAGGCCTGCCAACTACTGGCCGACCCGTCCGATGACGAACGACGCCTTTTGGGTACCTGGCGATACAGCACCAATCAAATATACCTGCATACGGACCTCGCATGGATGCCTTCCAACCCCAATGCCTGGGCCTCGTGGAATATTATCCGTGGAATCCATTCTGACAACCGTTCGCCCGTAACCCTGACCTACCATATGAATCGCCTCCAGCAGCTGAAAACCAGGAATCAATACCTGGTCACCTTGAATCCTTTCAGGCCAATCGCCGAAGAGGAGGTCATTGCCCAGATGACCTATACGCATCCCGTTTTTACTTTCGAGAGCCTCAGGACCCAGCCCGAGCTTCCCGACCTGAACGGCGTGCGCAACACTTTTTTCTGCGGCAGCTATTTCGGATATGGTTTCCATGAAGATGCGGCCCGGTCCGGCGTTCAGGTAGCTGCCGCCATGGGGGTTCGGCATGAACTCTAAACTGTATACCGGAAGCGTGGAGCACGAACGATTCCAACCGGTCAGTCATCGGCTGGTCTACAAACTTAATATGTACGCTTTGGATCTGTCAGAGTTGGAGATCTTGGATCAACGTTTCCACTTGTTCGGATACAACCGCCTGCGACCCGTTTCGCTATACGATCGGGACTATCTGGGTCAGCAATCGGTAAGTATTCGTCGTAAAGTGCTCGAGCATTTATCGGCACATATCTCGACAGACGATGTAAAACAGATCATTTTGGTTACGTCCCCGAGATGGATGGGCTATGTCTTCAATCCGGCGAGTTTTTATTTCTGTTTCTCACCAAGCGGTCGCTTGCTGGCTGCGGTGACTGAG
The DNA here is from genome assembly GCF_048565275.1 of Desulfosarcina variabilis str. Montpellier. Lineage (NCBI taxonomy): Bacteria > Pseudomonadati > Thermodesulfobacteriota > Desulfobacteria > Desulfobacterales > Desulfosarcinaceae > Desulfosarcina > Desulfosarcina variabilis. The sequence continues at coordinate 7,848,599 of NZ_CP159846.1, forward strand.
GTCAACAACACGTTTGGTGAAAAGCATGTCTATGCGCTCTCAACCCAATTGCAGGCAGACGGCGATTTTCCGGCCCGTTTTCAGGCGGACAAGGCCTTTCACGTATCGCCGTTCAACACTATGGAAGGGGCCTACCAGTTTACTTTCGCCGACATTCGAGAGAAACTGGACATCTGCATTGACCTGCATCGCAAGGGAGAACATATCCTGCGAGCCCACCTGCAGGGAGATCCTTTGCCGCTGACACCTTACAATCAAATGAAAACAGTGCTCCGACACCCCATCAGGCCTCACTTAACCATTCCCAGAATCTATCGGGAAGCGTTTAAACTGTTTTTCATTCGCAGGGTTGACTTCTTCAGCAAGCCGGTACCCCGCAGCCCCATGACCATTGGGAGGCTGCCACCCACAACGATCCAGCGCTACTGCATGAAATTAATCCTTGATCACCTGACCCGATCAAACCGCGGTCGGTTGCGCATCACCTTGCCGGATGGTTCGCATGTCGCGTTCGGGGAACAGGACCTTCAACACCAGGCCCACATGACGATCAACGACTACCGTTTTTTTTCGAGGGTGGTGCTGGGATCGGATATTGGCCTGGGTGAAGCCTTCATGTTCGATGAATGGGATACCGAGGATATCTCCTCGGTTCTATGCTTTTTTATCCGTAACCGCCAATCCGTCAAAGATGGCGATTTTAAAGCAGGGATACTGATAAAGGCGCTGGAGAAATTGCGTTTTTTGTCGCGCGCCAATACACTGAGCGGGAGCCGCCGCAACATCAGACGTCACTACGATCTGTCCAATGCTTTTTTCCAGACCTTCCTGGATGACTCCATGGCCTATTCGTGTGCCATCTATAGCCATCCGGGGGAGCACCTGGAAGCGGCTCAGAAAAATAAGTACCGAACCATCATGGATAAACTACGATTGCGCGCCGAGGATCATCTGCTTGAGATCGGCTGCGGATGGGGCGGGTTTGCCATTGAAGCCGTTCGACGAACCGGATGCCGGATCACCGGCATTACGATCTCCAAAGACCAATACCATCTCGCCCGGGAGCGGGTTCGCCAAGCCGGTCTACAGGATCGTATCCACATCCTTTTTCGTGATTACCGCAAAATGAATGGACACTTTGACAAAATCGTCTCTATCGAGATGCTGGAAGCCGTAGGGCATGCCTACTATGGCACCTTTTTCCGGCAGCTGGATCGCCTGCTGGCCTCCGATGGCATTGCTGTCATCCAGACCATCACCATCCCCGACCAGCGCTATGATACCTACCGAAAAACGCATGACTGGATTCAAAAGCACATTTTTCCCGGAGGCCTGTTGCCTTCATTGACGGTTCTGACCCGCGCCATGACCCGTCACTCCAGCCTGATGGTCGACCACGTGGAAAACATTGGCAACCACTATGCCACCACACTGGCCCAATGGCAGCGTCGATTTAAAGAGAACCAGGACCAGGTAACCCAATTAGGTTTTGACCGCGTATTTCTTCGGAAATGGGCATACTATCTGGGAAGCTGCGAAGCTGGATTCCGCGAACGGGTGCTGGGGGATTTGCAGTTGGTGCTAACCCGGGAAGGCAATCGTCGGCTGGCTGATTAAGCCAGACCGGACACTTCATCCAAAGCCTTTACCAGTTCAAGATTGTCTTTTGATGAACTGCGTGTGTGGCCAAAAACATGGGTCGTACGGATTTTTCGATCCAGCCAGAACTGCCGGATGCACGATGGGCGTCTGGCGCAGCCGCAAGCCAGACGATTGTATCGGCGCCCTGCGCCGGTGTCCGCAGCCAGGGGCGCAGCTGTCGGTGAAAGGCCGGTAGAGACCGTTCCAGGCCGGGGGTGTCGACCCAACCAGGATGCATGGCATGCACGCTGATTCCCGAAGCAGCCCACTTCCGGGCCCACGTCTCGGCAAGAATGACCAGGCCCCGCTTGGCCTGCGCGTAGGCCGTGGGACCATCGTAATCGGAGGGACGCGGAGTGAGCCCTTCCGCGCGCATCCCCTGGGTGTACATGCCCCCGGAGGCCACGTTAATGATCCGGGCGTCGCCGGAGGCTTTCAGCGGGGGAAGCAACAGGCGGGTCAGCAGGTAGGGGCTAACCAGATCCGTGGCCATGGTCCGCTCGATACCCTCTCGGGTTCGATGGTAGCGGTTGAACAGAGCGCCGGCATTGTTGATCAGGACGTCGATATGATCATGGCGGCGAAGCAGGCGCGCGGCCAGGTCCCGCACCTCGGCCAGCAGGCTCAAATCGGCCTGCTCGGTTTCGATGGTGCCCTCGGCAGGCAGCCCTGCCAGCTCTTTGCGCAGTTGGTTCAGTTTTTCGGCATCCCGGCCGACGACCACCAGTTTGGCTCCCCGGCGAACCAGTTCGCGGGCAACCGCCCTGCCGATGCCGGATGTTCCGCCGGTGAGCACCATGGTCCGCCCGGCGTACAGGGCGGACGCCACCGGCCGGCGATGTTTTCCCAGCGTGTAGCCCAGGGAGGTGAAACCTATAAGGCCGGGCAGGATGGCCCGGTCGGCCAAACGGGTCATGGGGGTGAGCGTCGGCACGGATCGGGGGAATCCGTTCAATACCGCCTGCAACCGTCGGATGGTCCAGCTGGCATAATGATCGAAGAGCGCCCGCCCGATGCGGTCAGCCAATGGGGAATGGCGCTGGTCGAAGGTTATCTCGACCGCGTAGGTCAGCCGGGTGCCGACCGGCCGCGGCTCCAGTCGGATCCGATCAACGGCGCGAAAGCCGGCCCCCTGGCCGGCCATTACGATCAGACGCGGCGGGGCCATCTCCCGGATGCGGTAGATCATGGGGATCCGCTTCCATCCCATGCGCAGGTTGACCGCGAAGCGGCTGCCCACACCCGGCATTCCCTTAGTGAGTTTACGCGCCGCGAAAACCGTGGGGTCCCACTCCTCCACCGTGTCCCACCGGCACAAATAGGCGAAGACCCGATCCGCAGGCAGGTCCAGGTCGATGGTCTTGTTGATGTGCCACACGCTTTTCGTCATTCACCCGTCCCTTCTTTAACTGGTTGGTCAATCCTATCATTTTAATCCCAATAATAATTCAATCTTTGGCCGCTGTTCATGCTTGTCAAACCAACTCGGGCAACTATTTTAAGAGCCACAACATGTATATTCCCAGCTATAGAGTAACCGGAGGGCAACGACGATATGGAATACTATCATCCCATATCCAGCGAAGACTTCGTTGAAATCGATTTTTACAGCCGAATATCTTGCGAAAACCAGATTGTTCGGTGTTTGTAACACTTCGCCCCGAAGCCAGTTCTTCAAAAAGTACCAATGCCTATGGAACGGGATATGTAATTCAAAAGCCAGTCAAGAGGGAGTCATTTCTTCCCTCCATCATTGCTTTGGTTAAAAAATGATTTTAGATAAAACTCACTGATGATTTATTGGCTTTGAACTGGAATCAAAATTTCGTTTCTTCTCATAAACCATGGCACAAAGGGTGGATTGTATCGCGCCCATATCGCCGCGCCGATAATTTTCCAGTCTTTTTTGGATATCCATTCTATGAGTTTGGTTGCATGTTCCTCATATCGCTTTTTACCCCAGGTTCCGGAATATCTGATAACCGCCACGGTTTTTTCTTTCTCTTCCCTCAACGCAATCCGCTCGTCATCCGGAATTGGCAGTGTATCCATGGTGTAGGCGGATGGCATCATAAACGCAATGCGCCAGCGACCGTTTTCCCGCGCCTGGCTGACTGGGGCGGTCATGGCAATTTTTTCGGATGCAGGATCCTGGCTGACGGGGGCAGTCATTGAAATGGATTCCTTTTTTTGGTTCTTTCCCCCGATGTAATCTGCCAAACGTCGAAAGCCTTCACTCCCGACCGCTTCGAAATCCCCTTGCACGTAGGTCTCTGCCACAATATATGGTGAATACTTGCGCAATTCAAAGTCGCCTTGGGTTTCCAGAACGCGGTAGCTTGGCTCTTCGATTGCCATGGCGGGCGCTCCCATTGAAATGAGCAGGGCTGCTATAAAGATGCCTACGCGCGTCGTGTCTTTAAAATTGTAAATCATCAACTTTTTCCGTTTTTTTTACATTTTTTTTGGCACCGTCTAACTAGTGCCTGGCCGGAAAGCCGAAAAGGATAGAATTTCAATGAATTAGCCTGGAAAATAAAAACGAAGATTTTTCGATTCGGTGCAGTTTTTACTTGCATCCGAAGGCCATAGTCGATAGTTAACATGTTGGTTAAACAAGAAAAATCAACTTTTACTGATTTTAGCGAATCAGCTTTTCAGACCAAAAACGAAAAATCTTCGTGAAAAAAGGCTATGAGAAAAATCATCGAAAATCAACTGAAAATTGGCCAAGTGGATATCTCAAAAATCGAACTGGATCTTCGCTCTCGGGACGAAATCCCGCAACTTCTATTGGGTCTGCAGGCCATCTACAATGATCGTCCGACTCGGCAGAGGGTATTTGAGATTTTGGAACAGGTCGTACCGGATGATATCGATACTGGAAACGGCAGGCCCGGTATGGAATTGTGGTCCATTTTAGTGCTGGGTACGTTACGGCTCAACTGCAATTGGGATTACGACAAGCTGTTGGAGATCGCCAACAATCATAAAACCGTGCGAGAATTTTTAGGCCATACGATTTTCGATTTTGATGCCCGGTATGCGTTGCAAACCCTAAAGGACAACGTCTCCCTGTTTACCCCGGAGCATATCGACCAGATCAATCAAGTGGTGGTAAAGGCCGGCCACAAAATGCTGGGATGTGATACAGAATCCTTAAGAGGAAGATGCGATTCCTTCGTGGTAGAAACCGATGTCCATTATCCAACCGATATCAATTTACTTTGGGATGCGATACGAAAAATAATTACCTTGATCGCCGTGGAGTGTTTTTCAATGGGGATTACCGAATGGCGTCAAAGCGAGTATATCCTTCGTAAAATCAAAAAGGCGTTTAACCTGGCCCTTAGACTCAAACGGTCGAATGCGAAAAGCGAAAAACGCAAAGCGGAACAAGAACAGCGGATCATAAAGGCCCACCAGCAATATATCGATTTGGTCAGTTCGTATGTTGAACGAGCCAAATTTTCGCTTGCATTTTTAAAGCAGTCCGGCATGGGAAATATAGCGAAAATCATGATGATCGAAAAATTTATCCTCCATGCAGAACGCCAAATCGATCAGATTTTCCGCAGGGTGGTAAAAGGCGAAAAGATTCCCCATAGCGAAAAGGTATTTTCGATATTTGAAGAACATACCGAATGGATCAGCAAAGGCAAGGCGGGTGTGCCACAGGAGTTGGGGCTAAAAGTTTGTATTCTTGAAGATCAGCACGGCTTTATCCTTCATCACCATGTGATGGTAGATCAGACGGACGATCAGATAGCAGTGGAAATGGTTGCTGATACCCAGAAAAAGTATAACGGGCTGACCAACTGCAGCTTCGATAAAGGATTTCACAGCCCGCAAAATCAACAGGAACTTAAACCGCTGCTGGATCAAGTCGTGCTGCCGCGAAAGGGGCGACTTTCAAAAGAAGCACATCAAATCGAAAATACAGAAGATTTTATCCATGCCCGGCGTAAACATGCAGCCGTGGAGTCTGCGATCAATGCATTGGAAAACCATGGTCTGGACCGCTGTCCCGACCATGGCCTCGACGGATTCAGCCGATATGTTGGGCTGGCAGTATTGTCCCGGAATATTCAAAAAACCGATTGCCGGCTTCACCCCACTCAGACTTTCAAATAAAGATACGCAGAACTAAGCGTTGATTTTATCGGGAAATTGGAGCCACAAGATCTTGTATGATGTGGCTTAATATATTGAATTAATATATATAAACGTCCATAGCAGTTGTGTTGCATTTGACAGATCACGATGTATGTTAACGCCATCTTTTGTCTTCCATTCTTCTAAGGGGCCCATTGATTGATTTGCACACGAAAACCATGCAATTCAGCCAAATGAGAAATTTCGTCTATCTGATCGACGGATATATCTCGACCGATTGTATAGCTTTCATAACGTCCTTCCAATGCCAATACCATCGTTTCCGCCATACAGGCATAAGCCATTCGAGGGGGTAAACCGAAATCAAAACGAAAATCGACCTTTCCCGGAATTTCTATCATCCCGCCATTGATAACGCGAACGTCTTTGCGGTGATGGCGTACATCGGCGGTAACATTAAAAGGCCGTGCAACATCACAGATGATTGCACCGCTGGATAAATGTGACGACTCTATGAATCCTTGTCTGGCGTTTGTAGCCGTTATTATCAACTGCGCATCAGCCAGTGCGTTGCAAGTCGTAGCCCATCGCACCCGCTTAGCACCAAATTGAGTGGATAGGCGTTTAACTGCCGCCAGGCGTTCGTCGGAACGACCAATGAGTATAATTTCTTTGACCAGAGGACTTAATTTTTTCACACAGGCTTGGCCTATTGATCCGGTTGCACCCACAACTGCCGCGACAGCCTCTTCCAGACGATAACCCTCCAGCCGGGCCGCATCAATGATGGCTTGAACGGTTGCAGCTACAGTATAGCTGTTGCCGGTTGTGATTGGTGTGTCCAGCATGCGGGATATGCTGATACCCGCATCGCCAACGCTTGATGTAAATGCCCCCAAACCGATAATCTTGGCCCCCATTCGCTGGCCTAATCTGCAAGCTTGAGCGATTTTATGGTAAGCTTCTTCGACTGGAATCGTCATCATTCGACGCGTAGTCAATGGACAACCAACAAACCAGCCCTCGATTTGTTTTCCGTTTGCAGCTGAACGAATACCGGTAATGTGGGACAGGTATGCGGGTGGGAAATAGCGAGAAATAAAATTGATCAACGATTCTGGGAAATATCGTAAAAATTTATATTTTTTCGCTACATCGGCTTTTGTGTTTATAGGGTGTAAAACAAATGCAAAATTATCCATAATCAAACAGCCGATATGGTCTATTCACTTATAACGTATCCGATTACATCAATATATACGATGTCCGTCAAAAATAAGACTTCATGCCAATTATAAGTAACAGTGTTTTGATCATTTTGGTTGATGCTTGGGATATCAATATTCTCATAATTACGCTCATTCCAAATATAAAGTAGCCCCAGCAAACGCTTTTTGTCAAATGTTAGAATAGAAGGTCAATGATAAAGGGAATGGAATATTAATGGACAGTCATGCAGGTGCTGGCTATCCAGCCCTTTATAGGTAGTACTATTGCTTATTCCTTTCTTGGAGCAATTTAAAAGTCGAAACGTGTGGCTTGTTTTTTATCTTTTTTCGTTTTGGTTTCGGTTTTTTCGGTCCTCGGGGATGCTTTTTGAATTTTGAAAGCTCTACCTTTGATGCAAGATCTCTGAGCACCTTCACCATTTGGGCATCTGTCATCTTATGAAACACTTGCCAATGGTCAGATTTAATGGCGATCTTCATGCCTGGATAAATGGTTGAAATTTCATTTGAAACATAATAGCCCGATAACTGTTGGTCTATAACGTCAGCACCATGTACGCTACCTAATGCAGCTTTGATGACTGACATGATGATATACGCCACCAAAGCGACACAAAAACCGAACAATGCGGCCCGAGGGTAGCCCAAGGTGTTTATTTCTGAGTTCAGATCTTGAGCCAGATGCTGAAACGCTGTTTCGATTGTCCACCGATCTTGATATAATAAAGTAATGGTTTTAGCGTTGGCGGCACCCTTGGATAAATTTGAAATGATACATATCTCGGTGTCGCCATTGCGTGTTTTTTTCTTCAGTTTTACGCGAATGCGCCTGAAGATGTGTTCTTTGCCATTATCGCCGTGAACCGATATGGAATGACTTCGATGGGCAAACGTCGCTCGATGTCGTATACAACCAATGATTTACCCGGAAGTGGACCGGAACTGATATCGCGCAGCTCTTTGAGCCGATGCTGACTTTTTTCAATGCAATTGCCATCGAGCAGTTTGATCCGTTTTCCCGGCAACAGTGGCGGCATGGTGCCCCCAAGATCACGAATAGTTGAACAACTCGTTCAGTTGGTCCGGATTCAATACACGTTCCATAAGGCCCCGGGCCATGACGCAAATCGGGCTTTGTTCCACAAACGGCTCGAACACAGAACTCAACATAATGATCCCCCCAAGTATGATTTTCGGCCATGCTTTATCTCAAACCGAGAGAAATGTTAATCATTATTATGAGTTCTCATAATCTCATTAGAGAATTTATAGTACTACCTTGAAAGGGCTGGATTTATTCACCAACGTAACGGTGTCCACGTCGAAGCTTTCAGGCAGGCCTTCGAGCCAGAAGCTACGACGACGTTAATCTCCATCTAATAAATCTAATTTCGATTCTTAAAAATTTGGTGCCCATGTCATAGCGTTTTTTTCGGTACTCATAAATAGGCTATACTGAGTGTTATCTACGAATAATTGGATCTTTAACAGTGGCATTTTCAAATTCTATTGCTGGCGGTTCTTATCACTTCAAAAGCATGAACTTTTATCTCTATTAATATTGGCCAATTCATGGGTTTGCCGCTGAGGCCTCTTGGTGTTACTTTTCTTACTGAAGGAAATAGTACGCCATTTTTTTCTTCATGCTTTAAAACAACATTGGTTGCCTGGGCATACTTGCTTATTATATCGGCTGTGTAATCATGCTGAAATAAAAGTCCATTATCCACATCAAAATGAAACGATTGTATGGCATTGTGAGTGGGAATCGAGTTGGGAAAGGTTGCTTGCAGGCAACTATCGGTCTTTTCTTCCCAGATTATTTCTTTATTCATTAATAGAGCAGGGAATGTAAAATAATTCCAAAACGCATAATTGGCAAAGTATGCCATATCCAGGTCGTCCCAGTAAAATAGTCTTCGCCCATATGGGAAATACGTCCTGGCATTTTTCCTTTCTGCAATTATTTCATTTCTTTGATTTTCTAATCTAACATTGCCATTATCAAGTATTCCAGAAATCCTTTTATCATTACCAATTGGTGTAAGTATTGAATATGGCCGATTTATTGCCATTTTTATGTTGGCGCGATTAAAAAACTGTCTTCTTTTAAGTGTAAAGGCTAATCCTTTAACACTTACTTCTGCTTCAATAACATCGGAATTTAGCCAAAGGTTAGCACCGCCATACACTTCAATCGCCTTTTTTGCTATCGGGCTCAGCATAACTATCCTTTTATTTTTCGTTCGTCCTCAAGTCTCATGAATCTCATATTCACGAATACTTTCAGTATCCGTGAATAAGGAATGTTTCAACAAAAGGGTTGCTATTCGAAGACCAATCTTAATCCGTCATTCTGTTAATTGCCAGCGATTCTATGGGATACACATCAACAGCAATCTCTCAGGTTAGACTTATTGCAGTATATCAGATTGTAACGGAGATAGGTGTTGATTTGGGGCATGGCGATAGTTCAGATGTTATAAATTGAAATTTCTTGGGGCGGCGAGCTTAATTAAAAGATTGAATAGTTGCTTAGCGGGCATTGATATTAAAATCATCCGGCCCGGAAGGTATGTTTTGGTTATCCCACGAAAAACGGCATGTTCGAAATTTCATGTATCTTGCCAGAACCCATAAATGTCAAGGAATACAGAAAATATGCATTTAGCAAATGGATATCGTAGGCAGCACCTTTGCTGCTGTCATATTAATTCGTCATTCAGATTGATTTGTACCTGCTATTTTTGGATCATGATCCTGTATTTCGAAAAAGTGAAATTCGCTTTACCGTAGGCCTTTATGGCAGCCTGGTTATTCTCATGTACATATAGCCGTAATTCCAAACCATTTTGTTCCTTCATTTCCGATCTAATCGCATCCAACAGTAAATCCATATACCCTTTTCCACGATAGTCCGGTTTGATGTACATACTTTGAATCCACCAATAATATCCAGCACTCCAATCACTCCACTCTTTCAGAGCGGATGCGCTGCCTACCGGTTCATTGTTCTGATTCATCAGCACCCAATACATGGCAATTGAACGGTCCTCAAGTGCCGCTTTGATTCCGTCCCTTAATGTCTTGGTATCCTTTTCGTGTCCCTCAGCTTCTCGCGCTTCTGCTGCGGTGAATTCGACAAGTTGATCCAGATCATTTATTTCAGTTCTTCTAACCTTCAAACTGGCCTCCGATATCAACTAAACTAATTTTCTGGCAATATAGACACCATAGCTGTATTGAGCTTTGTATTTCTCATACAGAGCGATTTCTTTTTTTTCGGCATTCACGATTGCCTGTGCTTTTTCACTGTTACCGTTCCGCTTTAGAAACGCTTCAAAACCGTCCTGCATAGGTCGGTAATAATTATCCAACCAGCAATGCTCCGGTAAAACAAAGTAGGCAACTGGTGAATAGCCGTTATTTTCCAGAATATCTATCTTTGAGGATGCCATGTCGATTTCTGGATATTCGTTTTTCCAATATTCCTGAAGTCCGGACGGACGGTCAGCCGTTAGCCAGGTGATCTCCGAAACGACGATCATTCCGCCCGTTTTGAGAAAACGCTTCCAGTCCTTTACGCCCTTTTCAAAACCGATATTGTATATCGATCCCTCGGACCAGATGACGTCATATTCCTCGTCGCCAAACGGCAGATTGTCCATCGAACAGCAAACGGTCGTTATTTTATCGGAAAGCCCCATGCGTTCTGCCCTGCCTTCAAGCACGTCAAGAAAATCCTGAAGGAAGTCCACTGCCGTAATTCGAGCGTCCAATAAGCGGGCCAGCAACAGGGTAGAAGCCCCCGTGCCACAACCGATATCGGCAATTTTTAACGGCGCAGTTCGGTCTATCATCGCCAAATTGAGGGCTTTCTCCGACTCTGCATCACCACCTGGGCCTTGCCGGTTCGCATTTTTATGAAGGTCTATCAAAAGTTGAAAGTCATCCAATGCTTTTTCCTTATCTGGTTGATGAAATGAAAGTGTTTCAATGATTTTCTTTATATCCTTGCTGCCTAATCACCAGTGGCCCGATGGTGCACACGTCAACGATGGTCATTCAAGCATGGATTTGCAGAGCATATCAGATTGTATAGAAAATACAAGATATTGAGGTGGCCGAAATGCCCGTTCGGTGCAGATTAGACCAGCAAAAAGAATCTATCACAGAAATATGCCGACCTGAGATTTATTGAGATAAGTGTCGCACCAAATGATCATGTAGCGCTTTCACTGCTCAGCACATCCAGCAGTACATCAGGCGACGGATGATCAGCCGGTCCGGAAGCATGGTGGCTGAACAGGATGCGGCCGTCGGTGCCGATGATGAAGACCCCTGGGAGCTGGCGCACGTCGCCTTGGGGAACGCCCATACCGTGCCCCTTGGCCATGGCCGTGACCCCCCGGAATACCATTTTGGCAGAGAGCAGGGCCACAGCCGAGGCCTGTTTGAGACGAAAAGCCTCGAAGAGCCGTTTTTCCGGGTCGGCAATCATAGGAAAAGGAACGTTGAACCGTTCTTTGAATGCCGCCGTTTGCTCGACGCTGCCCAGCCCAACAAGCACCACGTCAGCACCGAGGCGGTCAAAGGATTTTTTTTCGCGGCGCAACTGCGCCACCTGTTGGCGACAAAACGGTCAGCCGTAATGCCTTAAAAAAACCAGCACCAGTGGTTTCTGACGCCAGAAGTCGCCCAGCGACGCCTGCGAATGATCCCAAAGCTGAACCGCTTGTTGGCCGATTGCATGTATATCCAGTTCCATGGTCGACTCCTTTTCTCATTGGTTGGCCGTAGCTTCCCGAAGCCGTATGAGCGCACTTAAGCTGTCTGTCGTCACAACACCGACGAGCTTCCCCTCCCGGGTTACAGGCAGCAGATCGCATCGACATTCACTCAGTTTGGTGACGACCGAGTCCAGCATTTCCGTTGATTCGACGGAAGCGGCATCCCTGCGGATGATCGATACCACCGTTGCCTGGTCATCCTTACTGGACAATGCCGTGAGAAGGTCGGTCTGCCGCAGAACCCCCTCCAGAATGGCGTCGCTGACGACCGGGAAATCTTTCTGGGTGCCGGCCAGCGTAAACGCCGCCGCGCGCTGCAAACTGTCATCGGGGGCGAAGGCCTTGAATTCGCTGACCATCACCTGGTCAACCAGGATGCCACCAACAAGGGTAATGCGGCGTTTCAAGGGATGCGGTCCTTGTGAAATGGGTGGCCGGAAACCCGCAGTCGTCGCACCGCCTGCGGGAACCGACGGACGACCCGCTGAATCAGGAGATATCCATGATTGTCACCGTCACCGGACGCTCGCGATCACCCCGCCGAACCGTCAGACGGATGGATTGACCGATCTCAAATGTCTGCAGCATGCGCACGAAATCGTCGGTGTCGGCGACGGGTTGGTCCTCCACGGCGACAATGATGTCTCCCAGGATGCGCTGCCGGTAATCGATACCCTCGAGCCCGGCGCGATCGGCTTCCGAGCCGGGCATGACCCGGTCGATCACCACGCCGACGACGCCCATACTGGCGGCGGCCTGATCATCCAGAACGGCGATTCCGATTCCCGGCCGGGGGAATTTGCCCCTGGCGATCAATTGCGGCACCACCGTATTGACCACGTCCGCCGGTACGGCAAAACCGATGCCGGCGGAACTGCCGGATCCGGAGATGATCGCGGTATTGACGCCGATCAACAGTCCGCTCGAATCCAGCAGCGGCCCACCGGAATTGCCCGGATTGATGGCCGCATCGGTCTGAATCACGCCGGCCACCTCTCTTCCGGTGGCCGTGGGCAAGCGTCGGTTCAGGGCGCTGATCACACCGGTGGTTAGCGTGCGCGACAAACCAAAGGGATTGCCGATGGCCAGCACGCTCTGGCCAACCTGCAGGTCGCCGGATGTGCCCACGGGGATCGGTCGGATGTCGGTCGGTTGCCGCCGAAGACGGATCACCGCCAGGTCGTAATCCGGCGCACCGCCGACAAAGGTGGTGTCGATGGCTTCGCCGCTGTCCAGCCGGACCTGGATGCGTCGGGCCCCCTCAATGACATGGTAATTGGTCACCACATGCCCTTTATCGTCCCACAAAAATCCCGAACCGGCGCCCTGGCGGACCTGCCGGGCACCAAAAAAACCGGAGACCGCGTTTTCGGTGAAGATGTAGACCACCGACGGTGCGGCGGCGTTGAAAATGGAGATGGTCGTTTTTTCAATATCCGCCAGACTTCCCCGCGGGGTGATGATACGGGTATGGTCTTGAATACGGCCGCGCTCATCGGCCTGGCGGTTCCAGAAAAAAAGCCCTCCCGCAAGGGCAGCACCAAACAGTACAATTAAAAGGATGCGATGGGATGATTGCATTCGACAAGGTCCTTGTATGCGATTCGCGATGATGGTTTAAAGAGAATTCTCTTCAAATGCATATGAGAAATTGGGCCATCGTCTCTATCGAATATATCAAAAACAGCATGACCGGGTTTCATCGTTTGCTCTCCTTAACCGTTGCATGGACAATAGAAAGATCGGCCTGTCATTTTTACGTGTTGTGAAACATAGAGGTCAAGGGAATTGCTTGAAAAATGACCAGATCATTTCTGCGATATCAAAATCCAACAGGGGGTCATCATCTGGCAGTTGGGCGGTGAAATATGGACCTGGCCAACGATGTCCCCACTTTTTAACTTTGCACAAGACCGTAGCGCATGCATTCATGCAGTGGTCCCACCGCTGGACTTCGACCGCTCCATGGTAGAGACCGGATAAGGCCGGTGAGCCCTTGCAGCCGTTGGCTTCAATCCAAAATTGAGCCGAATCGTGAACGGAGATAAATGTTCGTTCACCCTTGCGGGCCCTCGATCGTCCGCCCTCGAAGGGGATATCGTCATCATCCATGCCATGAACGATAAGAATGGGCAGTGGTTTTTGGGGGGCTGGGATACACCATTGGGGGGCGTCGGCAGTTGGGCGGCCGCCGATGCTGGCGGCGATGGGGGCAACTGCGGCAAGCATATCACTGTGTTCGGCTGCAAATCGATAGGTCATCATCCCACCGTTTGAAAAGCCCGTCATGTAAACACGGCGTCGATCAACCGCCAGGCGCATACAGACATCGTCGATGGCCTTTTTCAGATAGGTCACGTCGTCGATCTGGTCTTCGGCGGCTTTTCCGCAGCAGTGTCCCGCATTCCAATGTTGCAGAAAGCCTAAGATACCGATGCCTTCCGGGTAAAGGACGATGAACTGTTCCCGATCGGCGAGGTCACTGAATCCGGAGAACCGCTCCATGCCCTTGGCCGTATCGAAGGCGCCGTGGATGACCACGACCAGCGGCAATTGAATCGAACCGTCATATCCGGAAGGAATGTGCACACGGTAATCGCGCTGAAATCCACCGGTGACAAGATCCATGTCTTGGCGGTAAGTGGACGGACCTTTTATGCTTGCCGATGGCAACGATCCGGTGCAAGCGTTCAGGAAAAGGATTGACGTCACCACGCCGAGCAAAACGAATTGAATGGGTCGGATCATATTTACCATAACCCTGTTAAGGCAAGACGTATCGGGAAGGCCCAATAATCACATGGTAAAAAGGCCGAATGATCGCATCCGGCCTTTATCGTATCGATGGGCGCCTCGATTATCCGGGAACGGAAACCGGAGCGGCTTTGCCGACGTATTCCATGGTTTCCTCATACTTGCCGCGCATGTCGATGGAACCCTGTTCCAGTTCTTTTTTAATGGGGCTCCAATCCGACGGACACTCCGTACGAAGTTGTTCAACCCGTTTGGCCATATCGTCCACCAGCATGTTAAGATCCTGAATGTTCATTAGCATCTTCTCTTTTTCGGCCGTTCCGAGTTTATCGATCTTTCGCATGGCATCGTACATTTTGGCTTTCCACGAGGTCATCTCCGATTCCATTGCCGAACAAAAGTCTTTAACATCCATTCCCATTCCTCCTTGTTTTTCAATAATGAGACATCGAAACAAATATGGAGAAAACTACAAGGTGGACCATGCTCAAAAAGAACGGCAAGATTGTTTATGAACAAGACAAAAGAGAGGCGCGAACCATAGGATCGGTATCTTGATTGGGAGCAATCCTTGTAGCAATTGATTGGATCATAGTACCAAGATCATGCTAAGGTCAAGGTTTGAAGTAGTGTGTTGGCGGCTGAATCGTCCCAACGAAACTGATAGGGGTCAAAAAGGGTCGGTTTTAATGGCATTTCATGTTATGGACATTTATCGAATCCTTCTGGTGTTGGCATCAACAACCGGACCCGTCAAAATTGATATCCCACAGTTGCAACCCCATAATTGAACCAGCTTAAATTGTATACATCATCACCATCGACGCCACCTTCCAGTATCCGGTAACCGGTAACCGCCTCATAGGCTCAGGCGATCATTCAGATCGTATCGCCATTTTAACGCCAGATCCAATGCCCGACCCGGTCCGCCCGCGAGTCCTTCGAAGTCGAAAATGGCTGCTTACCGTTCGGCAAAGGCCCACTCGGTAGTGAAGTTTAACAGGGAGGGCGAAGCCCACGTTGCCGTCAGATGCTGCTATAAACGCCCTGCCCGAGTCCTATGAAGAAGGCCAATGACAAATACTACTATTCAAAATAGAATATGGATGTTGTATAGGTCAAGGCGCAAGATGGTCAGGAATCATTGGATGTTCAGCTCAACCCATCGGGACAATTGAACTATTCCCTATATTTACTTCGAATGAAGTATCAGTAAAACAGGTGTTCCGGCAGTATTCACCTACCACTACATTCCTTTTCTCCTATCATTGCATCCAGTTAATTGATGTCAATACTGTCTCTTAACGATTTGATCAATAGCAAAAGGAAGGAAAGCCAATGAAATCTATCGACTCAAAATTCTTATCAATTATATCTTTGTTTTTACTATCTGTTTTCCTGCTTGCATGCAGTGATAGCGATGATCATGCACCGGTCAGTTCGGAACCAACGCTGAACATCGTGGAAACCGCCGTAGACGACGGACGATTTACCACCTTGGTCGCTGCCCTGCAGGCTGCCGAGCTTGACGATGACCTGTCCGGAGACGGTCCGTTCACGGTTTTCGCTCCCACCGATGATGCCTTCGACCTGTTGCCTGCGGGAACCGTGGATGCGCTTCTTGAACCGGCCAATAAGGCTACACTGATCGATCTGCTGCTGTATCATGTGATCGACGGCGAGGTCCCGGCAAGCGATGCAATTGCCTTGGACGGGACCAGTGCGGTGATGCTCAACGCCCTGAATGTCAGAATCGATGTAGTCGACGGCGACCTGATCCTTAACCTCAATGGAAACAGGGAGGCCATGGTGACGGTCACCGATATTGAGTGCACCAATGGTGTCATTCATGTAATCGACGCTGTTCTCGACCCCGGCGATGCGGTGGATAACATCGTCGATACTGCTGCTGCAAATGGAAATTTCGGTACGCTGGTTGCCGCCTTGCAGGCTGCTGAGCTTGACGATGACTTATCCGGAACGGGCCCGTTCACGGTTTTCGCGCCCACCGATGATGCCTTTGACCTCTTGCCTGCCGGCACCGTTGATTTTCTTTTGGATGAAGCCAATCAGTCGACGTTGATTGATGTATTGCTGTACCACGTCTTTGATGGATCTGTACTGTCAACCGCAGCGATCGCTTTGGATGGACAAAGCGTTACCATGTTGAATGGTGGAACCATGAGCCTTGACCTGGCAGCCAGTGAGCTGATATTGAATCTCGGAGGGAATCGACAGGCAACGGTAACCATAACCGATGTGCTCTGTTCCAACGGTGTGATTCATGTCATTGATGCGGTTCTTGATCCCGCCGATTCACCGTAACCTATATGAATATAAAGTGATAGTAAAAATCAGCCAATTGGCTATACATAAAAATGGCGATACGGAAAGGATTTGAAATGTTCTGTATCGTCGTTTTTGTTTTCGATTTCTGCTCTTATTGGAACTCGTATGCCATTTTTATTTTTTAACTGCAATTTTGGATGGTTAATGACCGCTCAAGTCAGCTGCAAACTGGGCGATAAATAGACTACATACAATCACTTCTTGTTTGGCATGGTAAAGAGGCCCGTGTTTTAGAAAGTAGATTTGCTTCACCAATAAGCTGTCATCATAATCGAGTTGAGATCCAAATTTTGATCGTGGCACTTCCTGCGGGGCGCCTGTGGCAAAATTTTTCCTGCGCCTTGATCTCGACCTAATTTTTCTATTTTCGGATGGTCACTAAATTCTTTGATAAAGATTTAGAAATTTGAGGACAGTGCAAATGGCGGTACACGACGAAAATCTTAATTATGTCAATCAGCACGGGGACAAACGTTCATGCAACCTTTCAACTGATGAAAAAGCCGGACTCATTGAAAAAATCCGAGTACTAAAATGCCTGTATCAGATTTCCGAGCTGGTGGTCGATGGTACCAATGCATTTGAAAAAACCATACTATCCATCATCGAGTTGGTACCGCAGGCCTTCGAATATCCCGAGAAGATTGCTGCGTCTATTTCGATTGGCGAAACGTGTTATCGATCCCCCGGTTTTAAGTTCTCTACGTCCAGCACACAAAAATCTATTGTCGTAAATGGTGAAGTTCGTGGGCAGCTTGAAATTGGCTGTGTTGAGGACGGATCCTTTGCACTAAGCGCAGAGGGCAACTGTACCATTGAAGAAAACAACCTGCTGGAGGCTGTAGCAAAAAAGGTTGCTTACATCATCGACCGAAAAGAGGCATTGGACAAAAAGAAAATCCTGGAGGAACAACTCAGACATGCGGACCGTTTAGCGACCATCGGTCAATTGGCCGCAGGAATCGCCCATGAATTGAACAACCCATTGGGAGATATTCTGGGGTTTGCCCAATTGGCGTCCAATTCTCCTGATTTGAATGATGATGTTTATCGAGACTTGGTCAAAATAGTAAAATCAACGTTGTATGCAAGAGAAATTATAAAGAAAGTATTGTATTTTGGTAGACAGACACATCCAAAGGAAGCACAGTCCGATCTGAATAAACTGGTTGGTGATTGGATCGATTTCTTTGAATCGCAATGTGCAAAAAGGGGAATCCAGATCGTTGTGGAGAGAGATGAAGGACTGCCGATCGTGAAAGGCGACCCTGCACAGCTTAATCAAGTGATTGTCAATGTCGTGATCAATGCCATCCAGGCCATGCCTGACGGCGGTACGCTGACCATCAGGACCATATCACAGGAAGACTGGGCGTCGATCCGCGTCGAGGACACTGGGCAAGGTATCGAAGAAGAGAATAAGGATAAGATTTTTCTTCCCTTCTTTACCACCAAAGACGTCGATGAAGGTACCGGACTGGGACTCTCCGTGGTTTATGGGATTGTCAATGAGCATGGTGGATGCATCGAGGTTGACAGCAAAAGAGGACACGGCTCAACGTTTGAGATCAAGTTTCCCATATAGATAAGACAAAAGGATTAAATGACGACTCAATCTGAACATGGATTTTCGATTTTGGCAGTTGACGACAACCGCAATGCATTGGAAATCATCAAACGAATTTTAGCCCGGTCGGGCTACGAAGTGATCACCTGTGAGGGGGTACCGGAGGCCGTCAACATATTGAATGATCAGCGAGTTGATCTGGTGATTACGGACATGAAAATGCCAAAGTACAGCGGGTTTGAACTCGTCCGCCACGTGAGCGAAAATTTTAACGATACGGCCGTTATCATGGTCACCGGCTATCCGTCCATCGAGGGTGCGGTCGAGGCGATTAAGATCGGTGCGGATGATTTTCTGGCCAAGCCTTATACCGATGATGAATTGCTTTCTGTTGTTCGACGGGCGCTTGACCGGTTGACAGCGCAGCGTGCGGCACAGAGTGTATTGGAATTGGACGTATCCTTTGGCATCGTCGGCAACAGCGACCCCATGAAAAAGGTATCCAAGCTGATTGCCAAGGCGGCTACCATGACAGCCAACGTTCTGATTTCAGGTGAAAGCGGAACGGGCAAGGAACTGGTCGCCCGGGCCATTCACTACCACAGTCCACGTTCATCGGCAGCATTTGTCCCGGTGAACTGCACGGCAATCCCCGAGAGTCTCATTGAGAGTGAGCTTTTCGGCCACGAGAAAGGCGCCTTTACCGGTGCGAATGCGACCCGTTCAGGTTTTTTTGAAGTGGCCGACGGTGGCACCTTGTTTCTGGATGAAATCGGAGACGCCAGCCAAAACCTTCAGGCCAAGCTGCTCCGCGTGCTGCAAAACAAGGAGATCATCAAAGTCGGTT
This sequence comes from Desulfosarcina variabilis str. Montpellier, assembly GCF_048565275.1. Lineage (NCBI taxonomy): Bacteria > Pseudomonadati > Thermodesulfobacteriota > Desulfobacteria > Desulfobacterales > Desulfosarcinaceae > Desulfosarcina > Desulfosarcina variabilis. The sequence continues at coordinate 7,867,892 of NZ_CP159846.1, forward strand.
CCAGTCAGATCATCAAAGTCGATGCAAGAATTGTAGCGGCCACGAACAAAGGCCTTCTGGACCTCATCAATAGGAAATTGTTCCGGGAAGATCTGTATTACCGCATCGATGTGATCGACATTCCCATACCGCCATTGCGCGAACGCGGCGAGGACGTGCCTTTGCTCATCCAGCACTTCGCGGCCCAACTCTGTAAGGAGATGGGTCGTGAACCGTTGTCTTTCTCGGATCGCGCAATGAATGCCATGACAGCCTATTCATGGCCGGGAAATGTCAGAGAATTGGAAAACCTGGTTCAAAAACTGATCGTCAGCGTGGACGGAAATAACGTGGATATTGTTGATTTACCCGGGAGAATGCGTTTTTCGATCGAACACCAGGCGGGCCTGAATCGTTCATTGGCGGCTGTCGAACACGAGTACATTCAGAATGTGCTGGCCAGTGTCGGCGGCAACAAAACGCAAGCCGCAAAAATTTTGAAAATAGACAGAAAGACCTTGCGGGAAAAACTGAAAAAAATAGCTTCCAATCAACAATAGCGGTGCGTTTCTCCCCACCGAGGCCGCTTTCCCCTCGGCCACCTTCCCTCTGACATCCTTTCCGTGTCGCCCCCCTGAAAGCACTATGTATTGAAATCTTAGTAAAAAATGACATTGGATCAGAGCCGGTCATGCCGCATGCCAATTGGTATCTCTTTTGCTTTCTGGAAAAACCATGTAATATATAAGCCCCTCCCACCAGGGACGGCGTGAACCCCCGGCACCAGAATCGCGATGACGACACGTGTGCCGGCCACTGGAGCGGATTCACATGGCAATGATGTCCGTATCTTACAAGCCGATGATACATCGTCATTCTAAAATGCACCCCGTCGCCAGGGATGCGAAGATCGGGGACATATGAGTCTTTTTTGGATTCCCACGGTATTGGTCCTGGGTGCGATCGGACCATTGATGGCCGCGCGTTGGGGACGCAGCGCCTGCACGACAATCACCGCGCTTTCTCCGGCAATCGCTATGGCCGCCGTGGCTTTCCGAATCCCGCGCATTTTCGACGGACATGTTTTTCGCTATGATACGGACTGGATCCCCATGCTCGGTTTGAACATCGCTTTCCGCCTGGATGGCCTCTCCTTATTGTTTTCTACCCTGATCCTCGGTATCGGCCTGCTGGTCATCCTGTATGCCCGCTACTACTTGTCTGCTGCGGATCCGGCCGGTCGATTTTATGCCTATTTGTTGCTGTTCATGGCATCCATGGTTGGTATCGTGCTCGCCAACAATCTGCTTTTGCTCTGGTTTTTCTGGGAGCTCACCAGCATCAGTTCATTCTTGCTGATTGGATACTGGCACCATCGCAGTGACGCCCGCAAAGGGGCACGCATGGCCCTGACGATCACGGGTGCCGGTGGACTGGCATTGCTGGGCGGCTTTATCCTCATGGGCCAAATCGTCGGTTCTTTCAACATCGATCAGGTGCTTTCAAGCGGCGAATTGATACGCCATTCCAGCCGATATCACACCATCCTCCTTCTACTTTTATTGGGGGCGTTTACCAAATCGGCACAATTTCCGTTTCATCTTTGGCTTCCGCATGCCATGGCTGCACCGACACCGGTCAGCGCGTATCTGCATTCGGCAACCATGGTAAAAGCAGGCATCTTCCTGCTGGCGCGATTGTACCCCGTCCTTTCCGGGACCACGAGCTGGTTCTTGATCGTCAGCGTTACCGGCATGCTGACGATGCTCTTTGGCGCTTACCATGCACTGTTCAAACACGATCTGAAAGGACTGCTCGCCTATTCCACGATCAGCCACCTGGGTTTGATCACGTTGCTGTTTGGCATGGGAACCGCGCTTGCTGCGGTAGCCGCCGTCTTTCATGTCATTAACCATGCCATTTTCAAGGCATCTTTGTTCATGGCGGCCGGCATCATTGATCATGAAACCGGCTCCCGGGACATGCGCAAACTAAACGGTCTCTGGAACCATATGCCTATCACGGCCACCCTGGCCATGGTGGCCGCCGCGGCGATGGCCGGCGTACCGCTGCTCAACGGATTCTTGTCCAAAGAGATGTTTTTTACGGAAACGTTGTACCAAAGCACGCTGGGGTCCATTTCCTGGATGGTGCCTGTGTTTGCCACCATCGGTGGTGCTTTCTCCGTCGCCTACTCGCTTCGGTTCATCCACGATGTGTTCTTCAACGGCGAGCCGAAGAATTTGCCCAGAACGCCCCATGAACCGCCCCGCTATATGCGCGTACCGGTCGAGATCCTGGTTGCGCTGTGTCTGATTGTAGGCATTTTCCCGGAATATACCGTTGGGGATGTGCTCGCCACCGCCTCAACGGTCGTGTTGGGTGACCGTTTGCCCGAATACCACCTGAGCATTTGGCATGGATTGAATCTTCCGTTGCTGATGAGCGTCTTGGCTCTTCTCGGCGGCGGTCTCCTCTATTATAACCGGCAGCGGCTCTTCAGGCTTCAAACCTATTTTCCGGAGTACAACGAGAGCCAACGGTTCGATGATGCGCTCAACAGGCTGCAGCAGCGCATGCGCCGCAGCCTGGACTGGTTTGACAACGGCGCCATGCAGCGCGCCGTGTTTTGGCTCTTTTTCGTGGCCCTGGTTTTTTCGATGGTGCCGTTGATGGAACTCGACATGACCATCGGTGCAAGACCCCAAATCCCCATCGATTTTGTCATGATCGCTGGTGCCACCTTGCTTTGTGTCAGTTCCGTCGCCACCGTCGTCTGGCATCACCAGCGATTGATTGCGATCCTGCTGCTTTCCGTGGTGGGCATGGTGGTCGCCATTGCCTTTGCGCTGTTTTCTGCACCCGATTTGGCATTGACCCAATTGGCCGTGGAAGTGGTCACGATTGTGCTGCTTTTGCTGGCCCTTCACTTCCTGCCTCAGCGGATCCGCAATTTTTCTTCCCCGAACAGAATCATCAGAGATACATCGCTGGCGGTGTTGATCGGTGGTGTCTTCGGGACCATCACCTTTGCACTCATCACCCGACCGCTCGAATCCATCTCCGGGTATTTCGTGGAAAATGCCAAAGCCCTGGGAGGCGGCACGAACATTGTGAACGTTATCTTGGTCGACTTCCGCGGATTTGACACCTATGGCGAGATCAGTGTGCTGGCCATCGCCGCCCTGGGAATCAGCAAACTGGTTGAAGGCATGCGTCCGGTTCGAACTGAGGTGGATGCCGATGGGTTGCGTTGGGCGAGCGACAGACATCCGATGATGCTGTCCGTCGTTTCCCAGGCGTTATTGCCGCTGGCCATAATGGTATCGGTCTATATTTTCATGCGTGGACATAATTTGCCCGGAGGGGGTTTCATCGCCGGTCTGATCACTTCAGTGGCGATGGTGCAGCAATATATTGCGCAAGGACACGCCTGGTTGAAAGCCCGGTTATCCATCAATTATCAATATCTGATCGGCAGTGGTTTACTGATTGCTGCTGCGACCGGCGTCGGCAGTTTTTTCTGGCGACAACCATTTTTGAAGAGCTGGCACGGTCATTTGCACGTCTCCGTGTTGGGTGAGATCGAGTTGGCCAGTGCGATGGCCTTTGATCTGGGTGTATACCTCACCGTTGTGGGCGCTTGCATGATGATCCTGTCCAGACTCGGGCGTTTAACAACCATCCCCGAGTAACCATGAAAGGATACCCGTTATGGAGTTGATTTTCGCTCTCTGCGTTGGCGTGATGACCAGTTGCGGTGTTTATCTGTGCCTTCGCGGGACCACGTTTACCATTGTCATCGGTCTGACCTTGCTCTCTTATGCCGTCAACTTATTCCTCTTCGCCAGTGGTCGCCTTCATCTCAATGCCGCGCCCATATTGGGGGTATCCCAGCGAATCGCCGATCCGCTGCCGCAGGCACTCGTCCTAACGGCAATCGTTATCGGTTTTGGAATGACGGCGTTTCTCGTCGTACTTGCCATGCGAACCTGTGCCGACTGGGGCAACGACCATGTCGATGGGAAGCCGCAAGCCATAGAGAACATCATTCAACAGGGGAACGGGCGTTGATGAACCATTTGTCGATTCTTCCGGTATTGTTGCCATCGTTGGCAGGCATCGTGATGCTGTTGCCGCCCTTATCCACACGGCTCAAAATGCAACGCTGGGTTGCCTGGGGGGTACTCATCGCGCTAGTGGCCATCGGGGGAATATTGGTTCTTCAGGCACAGCGTGAAACGCTTACCTACGCCTTGGGGGGCTGGCAACCGCCGTTCGGCATCGTGTTTGTCGTTGACCGCCTGGCAGCCTTGCTGATCGCTCTGACCGCAGTGCTTGCCTTTTGCGCCGGGTTGTACAGTGCCGAAAAAGAAGATCGAAAGGGGTCTTTCTACTATCCGCTGTTCCTGTTTCAGGTCATGGGCATCAATGGCGCGTTCCTGACCGGAGACCTTTTCAATCTTTTCGTATTCTTCGAAATACTGTTGATTGCATCGTATGCACTGATCGTGCACGGGGGCGGGCGTGAGAGAACAAAGGCGGGTTTTCATTACGTCACCTTGAATCTAATCGGATCGGCGCTCTTTCTGGTCGGTCTGGGTACCCTTTATGGAACCATCGGCTCGCTTAACATGGCAGACATGTCCTATCGGGTCGGACAACTCCTGCCCGAAGATCAGACTTTGGCCAAAACCGGCGCCTTGCTTTTGCTGCTGGTATTCAGCTTGAAATCGGCCTTGCTGCCGCTGCATTTCTGGTTGCCCAAGACTTATGGTGCGGCCTCAGCCGCGGTGGTTGCGTTGTTTGCCGTCATGACCAAAGTGGGGTTCTATTCGATCTGCCGGGTTTTCGCCGGTATTTTCGGAAACGAGGCCGGTGCATTGGCGAATCTCGCCACGCCCTGGATTTGGCCGCTGGCCATCGCCACCATTGCCATTGGAAGTGTGGGGGTTTATGCCGCAGCCTCCCTGCGGTTGATAACGGCAAACATAGTAATCGTTTCGGTTGGAACGTTGCTGCTTGCCGTTGTGATCGACGGCGGGCAATCCCTGTTCGTCGGTTTTTACTATATGCTGCATTCCACCATTGTCACCGGCGCGTTGTTCCTGATCGCCGATCTGATCGGAAAGCAGCGGGGAGTCGCCATGGATGAGATGGTCAGGGCACGTCCGGTAAACCAGGCAACGCTCTTATCAGGGGTGTTTTTCGCCTTTGCCATTGCTGCCATCGGCTTGCCGCCCCTGTCCGGTTTTGTCGGCAAAGCCTTACTCTTGCAGTCAACGAGCCGCTTTGCAGAGCAGGTGTGGGTGTGGCCGGCCCTCTTGATCAGCAGCCTGATGGTGCTGGTCGCGTTTTCGAGGGCGGGCAGTACTTTTTTTTGGCACGTTTCCCCCAAAGACGCGTCGGGCGGCCAGAACGTGCGGTTGAACCAAATGGTTGCTATATCCATTTTGCTGTCGGCAACCGTATTGATGACCGTTTTCGCTGATTCAATTTTGGCCTACGGCCAGGGTGCCGCCAGAGATATTCGCCAGCGGCCGACAATCATACAACCGCAGACCCAGAGCGACAGGAGTCAAATCCATGAGACCCATGAATCTTAGGCGCTATTTTCCCGATCCATTTAATTTCGCATTGTTGTTGGTCGTCTGGTTGTTGTTGACCCACCGATTTACGGTCGGCAATCTTTTGCTTGCTGCAATTCTGGCCTGGCTCATCCCATTGGGTGTCAGCAGAATTCGAACGACCACGACGCCCGTCAGAAAACCAATCCGACTGTTTGCTTTTTTAGGGGTGCTGGTGGGTGATATTGTTGTCTCCAATATTGTCGTTGCCAAACAGGTGCTGGGGGTGCCGGAGCGCTTGCAGCCCGGATTTGTCGCCATACCGCTGGACCTGAAAGAGGCCCTGCCAATTACGATACTGGCAAGCACGATTTCGCTGACACCGGGCACCGTGAGCATCGAAATCACCAAAGATCGAAAAACACTCTATGTGCACGCGCTGCATGTGGAGAGCGAAACCGAGTTGGTTGATCGTATCAAATATCGGTATGAGAAACCGCTGAAGGAGATTTTCGGATGTTAAACGCGATTATTTTGGCCGTCAGTGCGATCATTGGCGTCTCGCTGCTGTTGAATCTGTGGCGTTTCATGATAGGGCCCCATACGCTGGACCGCGTGATCGCCCTTGATACCATGTACATTAACGCCATCGCCCTGATCGTCATTCTGGGTATTTTTATGGAATCCCCGCTTTACTATGAAGGGGCACTGATCATCGCCATGCTGGGATTCGTTAGTACAACCGCGGTGTGTAAATTCATCCTGCGGGGTGATATTGTCGAATAGGAGGGGCATACCATGCCAATGGCAGAATTGATCACCGGATTTTTCCTCATCGTGGGCGGCGTGTTCCTGTTGGTCGGGTCCATCGGATTGTTTCGACTGCCTGATTTTTACATGCGCCTGCATGGCCCCACCAAGGCATCGACCCTCGGAATCGGGGCCATCCTGATGGCATCGATCGTCTTCTTCTCATTCAAGGAGGGCGGCATCAGCATCAAAGAGTTTTTGATCATTTTGTTTATTTTTTTATCGGCCCCGATCACCGCCAACATGCTGGCGAAGGCCGCCCTGCATGTCAGAAGAAAGCCCCGCGGCGATACGTTGAACCATGACCGGCTGGAGGCGATTCGGGAGCGCAAGCATTGATCACCGGCAGTTGGTATTGAAATCATCTCCGCCGAAATGATAACGCCACCAAAACCAATACAATGAAGATCGATCGACATTTTGCCATTGAGTTGCTCAGTCCTGCACTTGCGGGTGAGGCATAGAGTCTGGCGCAACCAAACTGTGAATCTATGAGTTCTGATATTTTGCAATTGATCGCATATGTGTTTCTGGCATTGGGCTTCTCATTTCTCTGTTCTGTTGCAGAAGCGGTTCTCTTGAGTGTCACACCTTCATACATCGAAGGACTGAAAGAGAAACGACCAAAACGCGCGGCAATTTTGAAACGGTTGAAGCAGGAAAAAGTGGATCAAGCGTTAGCAGCCATTTTGACGTTGAATACGATTGCCCATACGGTTGGGGCCATCGGCGCCGGGGCCAAAGCCACCGTGGTTTTTGGGACCTATTGGTTTGGTCTTTTTTCGGCGTTCATGACATTCATGATCCTTTTTATTTCCGAAATCATTCCCAAAACGGTCGGAGCTGTCTACTGGGCAAAGCTCACTGGCCCAACAGCGTTTTTTGTGCAACTGCTGATGGTATTGCTTTTTCCTGTGGTGTGGATTTCGGAAAAAATAACGAAGATGATTGCACGCAGAAAAAATGTGTACGTCTTTAGCCGTGAAGAGTTCGCCGCCATGGCAAGGATCGGCGAACACACCGGTCATATCAAAAAGCGTGAGTCACGGATAATTCGAAATCTATTCCGTTTCGAGTCCATAAGAATTACAGATATTATGACGCCACGAACGGTAATCTCGGCATTTTCTGAAAACATGTCGCTCATTGATGCATTGACGAACGTAACGACAACGCCTTTCTCCCGTTTGCCGATATACAGGAACGGTATAGACGACATAACCGGCTTCGTTCTCAAAGACGATGTCCTGGCATTGAATGCGCTGGGGCAGGGAAATAAAGAGCTCCACTCTTTGAGGCGTGACATTCTTGCAGTCCCGAACTTGATATCGTTATCAACGTTGTTCGAACAATTTCTCACGGATCATCAGCACATTGCCGTCGTTGTCGACGAGCATGGGGGAACGCAAGGACTGATAACACTCGAAGATCTGATCGAAACACTGATGGGAATGGAAATCGTGGATGAGACAGACAATGTCGAAGATATGCGAGCGCTGGCGCGGAAGAAATGGGTTGAACGTGTCAAGGCACTGGGTATCAGTAGTGAAATAGCTGAACAGAGCAAGGCATACAAAGGGGCTTCACCGGATGCAGCCAAGCCACGCCGGTGAGCACGGATTTTCCTCCAGATTAAAGTTGACGTAAACCTATCTTCAGTTTCTAAAAAATCCGCATAATTTCTCAAGGTAGTTATTCAACTTCCTTGATTTTTCAAGCCTACTTGATTCCAGCAGTGGATAGTACAGGGTACTACAGAAGGCGCATCTGTGCAGACAGCAGATCATTGTGGCGTACGACACCCACTAGTTTTTTGGAATTGTCTTTATCTACAACAAAGCGGTATTTGTCATTCGGGTGATCTTTGAGTGAGGCCATGGCTCTTTCAAGAGTGTCCTCAGGAGTGAGCGTCAAGTATCTTTGGGTGGTCATGTCATCGGCTACAACCAGATTTCTTAGGATAGGGTCATAGAGCGCATCCGCAATATCGGCGTATTTGATCACACCGACCAGTTCGTTTTGATCATTGACCACCGGCAAACTATCGTAACGAGAGTGACCGAGCGTTTTCAACACTTCATTAAATAAAGCCTTATTCGATAGTACTTCCACGTTTTGTCGCATTATATGGCCAATTCGTATGCTTGAAGGGTTCTTTTCGGCAGAGATGGCTGAAATGCCGAGGGTGTTTTTGACATGGATGATGATCTGATGCACGCCCTCGCTATACCCCACCGGACTTCGTTGGGATAGTAGATTCAATACCGGTACCTCTCCGGCATTAATCAGGGATATGCGTGTGAGTAAGGGCCCCCACTACCTCAAAGACCACCACAGATGCCAAAATGATCGTCTGCAAGGCATCACCAGGACCAGGCCATTCCATTGCCAGAGTGTTGGCCAAACCGATGGCAAGGCCGGCTTGAGCTAACATTGCCGGTCATAGCCAAGTCTGTATGGTTTGGGATGACCTGGCCACTCTGGCACCAAGCCGACAGCCGGAATATTTACCGATGGCCCGCATGGCCACGTATACCATTCCAATGGCACCAATTTGGCCAAGGGTTTCGAGGTGGAGTTCCGCTCCAGCCATGATGAAGAAAAGCACGTAGAATGGATAATCAATATCTGAAAGTTCATTGAGGATCCGCTTCTTGGTCGACGTAGCATTGACAGCAACGACACCGGCGAACAAGACTGCAAGCATGGCAAAGACATCGAGGAGCAATGCCATCCCGGTAGTAATGGCCACAGACGCAAGCACCAATATCTGCCGCTCCACCTGCCGGGTGAGGCGCTAATCCATCATGGCAATTACCACGCCCATGAACGCTCCCAGACCGAATGGCGCAAAAACCTGCACTATTACCATCATGAACGAAACATCAAAGATAAGACGCTGTTCTTAACTATTCGGAATGCTCTATGTTAACATTATATTTGCGTTACATCAAAGCACTATACTTAGCGATGTGCCGTGGTGTTTAAGATCGCCGCATAACGATATGCCTGCATATTGGGCGAGAGAGAATACTACCGCATGTTTGCTGATTATATTACACACAGGTATGACGATGCTTATCAAATTTAAAAATCAATCCATTGATTGCCTCGTTCGGCTATATATTACAAATTCAAACGGATACGTTATTTAATGAAGTCTTTCAGCCAATACCAATAGCGTTTCCAAACAGACGGTTTGGCCGCTGTATGAGGGCCATAATGATTATTGCTTAGGCGTTTTGCCCTAGCTTCCGGGGCCGGATGGCTGGAGAGGAAGGAGTGCTCGTTGCCAAGGGTGGCCAGTTTGGTCAGGGCCGAGATCGCCGGCTGCCGGTCATGGCCCAGCTTCCTCAGGTATATAATGCCGTAATCGTCCGCTTCCCGTTCCTCTTGTCGGGAAAATTGGGCGTTGAGTACTTTTTCGGCCAAAGCGCCCAGGCTGGAACGGGCAATTTCGCCGGCCTCGTTGCGCTGTGAGGCGATCGCCTTGCGAACCGCGCTGCTTGCATAGGCCAGCCGGATCTTGTTTTGGATGTGCCTTTGCACCACATGGCCCATTTCATGGCCGACGACGAAGAGCAGCTCACGGTCGTCCAGCATATCCATCAGCCCGCTGTATATCCGAATGGTACCATCGGCCATGGCAAAGGCGTTTACCGTAGGGGACAGGTACGCGTTAATGTTGAACTCATGGCCATCATATTCAACGTTGGTGCCGATGATGCGCTGTAGCCTTTGTGAATAGGGATTGTCAGCCGGCGCCACGGCGTGTTTCCGGTCCGATTGTTTGGCGACCTCATCGCCCAGGCGTCTGACATCCTCATTCGACAGAGTGACCGCCCGCACGGCGTCCGCGCTGGCCTGAACCATCATCCCGACATCCGCGTCTTCACAGGCCGTGAGGAGGATGAAGAGGAACAGGCAGGACCATCTGAATATGATCTTCCACTTCATGAGGTGCGTACCTTCAGTTATTTGGACCGCCCACTGCGGTTTTTCTTGCCCTTTCAAGAAGCGCACCTCGCCGACGATGAAAGCAAAGCGCCTTGCGGCTAAGGTATGCTGCGCCTTGTATGCAACCAAAAGCCTGGCTGCACAAACCGACCAAACTTACATGCTTCCATAGCTGTGCAGGCCAGGCAGCAGATTGACACCTAAATAGGTGAACAGCACGGCGCCAAACCCGACAATCGAAAGGATCGCGGCCTTTCGTCCCTGCCATCCGCGCATTAAACGGGCATGAAGGAACGTGGCATAAATGAACCAGGTGATCAGTGACCAGGTCTCTTTGGGATCCCATCCCCAGTAGCGGCCCCAGGCGGAATTGGCCCAAACCGCGCCGGTGATAATCCCCAGTGTTAGGAATAAGAAGCCCAGCATCACCATCTTGTGTGTCAGATCATCCAGCGAGCGGCGATCAGGAATTTTTGTCCAGATCGATCCCCTACCGTCCCGCGTCTCCTTCCTTGCGAGAAGCATCAGGCTGAGACAGAATGCAATTGCAAATCCCGCATAACCGATAAAGCAGGTAACAACATGCGCAATCAGCCAGTTGCTTTTAAGCGCCGGTAAAAGGGGAAGATCCAGGCGATGATATAAAGAAGGGCGGCCGTACCATAGACAAAAGTTGTGACCGAAAGTAAAAGAGAACTGTTCATAACCATGATTCTCTGCTTTTGATTGTAATAACACCGTTGTCTTGCACCGTAATCCAGGATGTCTTTCCACCTCACGGAAATCTTTCCCCAATCGCTATACAACGGAAAAATCCGGGTGCTTCTCCAGGGCCGGAAAACGAGCGGTACTCAAAGACCCGGCCGTCTTCCAGGGCAAGCAGGGATAAAACCGACGAATCCATAGTGAAAAGAATCACCCGTTCTCCGGTGACCGTACTGATATCCGTATGGAGGCTCTTTACTTTGATGCCCAGTATGTTCTCCACCGCTGCCTCAAGCAATGGTCTGCCCTGTTCCAAGAGTGTGATCCGAATGCGCTTGACCAGCTCTCGTCCGTCCTTGCTTTCGCGCACATCGGCCAGCTTCAACTCGGCTTGGGTGAGAACATTTTTTAGCCTCACCAACACCATGCCATCAATGATATAAGCCTTGGTTTCCAGGGGGCCTCTGCCCATAAACTCCTTTTCAAATTTAATGACGGTCTCGCAAATTTCTGCCTCTAACTGCCCTTTGGTTTTCTTTTTCATTTGAAGTCTTTTGGTTAATTTTATAATCAGTCTACAAAATTCGGGTTAATAAGCAATAAAAAGAGTCCCCAATCGATTGCATTTCTCCACAAATTTCTTCTTTTTGGAACCTCATCATAGGAGAACATGTTTCGCATCAGGTTTGGTTCGTCAACATCCTAAAGCGGAGGGGTTGACCCTGTATACGTCATTTGCCAATTTGTTTTCATGCTAATTCCCTCTTTTATTGTTCAATGGTTCACCTATCAGCCATCGGCGTGCTTTATCTTGAAGCTACCCACGGAAGGCTGGAGAATATATGGTGACGATGTCACGCCGGTTCAGGTGGCTTTGTTCGTGACTCAGCTACATTTGGGAAACACCCCGTTTGCATGCCGTCCCATTCTCGGTGGGTAGCCAATTTCTCTAGCAAATCGCTTGGATTATGTCCTTTCTCTGAAAGATACGGATCTACAAAGCTAACCTCAGATAAGATATGCAAAATTTTTGATATGTTTTGACTGGCTGTCTCAATGGCTTCAGAGGTTTTCAGGCCTTGGCGGCGTTGATATTCTATTTTGCTTAAAATCTGATTGTTATTAGTCGCAATATGCTCTGCCATAAGCGCCATAATTTTCTGAAAAGTTTCTACGGTTGTTTCATGTTTTTCATTTTTCACATCCAATTCATGAGCACGCTTTAAGGCCTTTTGCATGGAAAACCATAAAAAACAGGTCAGTATGGAAAACAGAATTTCAGCAATGAGAATCGGTAAAAATGGAAATGAAAAAGCTGACTGAATGAATTTTTTTTCAAAATCAATATTGACCGGCTTTTCAATCAGAAAAACATCTATTCCCACCACACCCAGATGTATTAATAGTCCAAGAAATGATCCGGTTATCAACAGCAAGCTGTATTTTTTAAATACTAAAATCGTAGATTTCATATTCATCCTGGACAGGCTGTAAACTCGGCTGTTTCTTATTCGATGCAGTATTATTAGGCTATACTTACCTTCCGTCTGGAATATTCCGCCTGATCTGGCCGCATAACTTCGGTGTCAGGTAGAGGATCAGACGGGACGTTAGGCAACGAAATTGGCCATGATAAGAATGGAAACGACACCATCAATATCGGCAATTTTTCTTTTTAAAAAAAGAACGTCTTCCGGATGATTCAGGGTGATCAGCACATTCACCGCACCGGCCTTGACGGTAACGTTAATGCTCACACCCTGGAACCGATCATAGGTTTGAACAATGTCTTTAACTCGGTGTTTGAGTACCTTGGCATCAGACTCGAGCCGGAGACATTAGCGGTTGTAAAACTGCTGAAAAGACATCGGTGAGCCTCAGGATACCGACGATTTTGTCATCCCACCGAACCAGTAAGGATTGTTGGTGCCCCATAACCAATAAATGGATGGCCTCATCCAGCCTTGAATCCTCGCTCACACATTCATCTGCAGACAACGTATGCATGAAATCACGGACATGGATATTGGCGGCCTTTTTCCTCAGATCCTCCAACGAGCCGTCAAAAAGGCGATCGTATTCGATCATTGAGTTCAGAAACATGCGGCTGAAATGACGAAATGCCCCTCGTGTATCTTGATTCTGTATCTCTTTGTATTTGGGTTCCAATGCTCGCAACGCATCGATTTGGCTGATTTTCCCTATCGGCTGCGGGTTGGTGTCCAGCACCAGGATCGCCCGATGGCGATATTTGTTCTGACAATAGGTCTCCTGGGCATGATCCAGCGCCTGAATGGCATCCGCCAAGGTTGCATCATTGGAAACCGTTGCATACTCGTCTAACGGAACCATCAGTTCCTTGATTGATACTGTCTGCATAATTCACTCCGATTATATGTTGCCGCCTTTGCGAAGCAGTTGCCTGGCTTCGGCTTTTCTGATGCGTTCGTCCTGTTCGGCCTTTCTTTGTTTGGCCCGATCAAGAATGCTTTTCAGTTCCTCGAAATCGGCGGGTTTCAGGAGATAGTCGAAGGCACCCAGCTTCATGCCTTGTATGGCGGTTTCTGTGGTTCCATGCCCCGTTAGCAGAATGACTTCGATCAGCGGATACCGGGATTTGATCTCTCTTAATGTTTGAATCCCATCCATCCCCGGCATTTTGATATCGAGGATGATCACATCAATGGGGGTATCTTTGAGCGTTTCTAAACACATGTTGCCATCATAGGCCGGTGTAACCTTGTCACCAGCATCCTCGAGCCGCATCGACAGCATTTCCACGAAATCTTTTTCATCGTCGACCAGTAATATGTTTGTGGGAACATGAATCATTGTCACCCTCTCCTCTTTACAAAGATTGATTACTTGAGACCGGGTGCATCACCGCTGAAAAGGAAGTCCTCTTTTCAGCAGCCTTTTGGCCAATGCATTTCGAAACTCGCTTTCGTCATCCACCAGTATCAAGGTGATTTGTTTCAATTGATCCGGGTCCATGTCTGTATCCTCGAAGTTGCAGAAACGGTATTATACGAGTCCCAGAATGTTCCACCATACCACGGCGACGACGATCAGCAAGATCAGCAGAACGGGTGTCGCCACCAATCCGGCGCGGGTGATATCAGCGGCCTTGAACTCCTTGAAACTGTATGCGATTGCATTGGGCGGACAGCCGATGACCAGCAGCATGGCAAAGGACGTGGCGGTTCCCATGCACAAGGCCAGTACCCTGGGATCCACGCCTTCCAGTTGTGCCATCGGAATGACGATGGGTAAAATCAACGCTGCCGCCGCCACATTGGCCATGGCATTGGTAACGAGGGCCCCGAAAATGGCTACACCGGCGAAGAGCAACAACCAGCCACCCCCTTCAACAAGGGGAAAAAACAGATTGGCAAAATAGGTCGCTGCTCCAGACTCCCCCATCGCCAAGCCCAAAGAAATGCCGCCTCCGAATATGAAAAGAGCGGTTCCCCATTCTAAGTTTTCATGGACGTCATCCCATTTCAAAATTCCGGCAAGTACGAGTGCAGCCACACCCAACATACCGGTCACCGAGTAGTGCAGCCCATGAAATTCCTTGGTCAGCCACAATATGAAGCTACTCACAATGATAATGAGTGTCACGATCTCATTCTTTGACCACGGTGGAACCTCGTCATCAAATTTTGGCAATCTTATCGCGGGATCGGGGCGAAAGACAAGGTAGACCACTCCCACTGCAGCCGGTACGGTAACGATGGCCATGGGCATCGCATACTTGATCCAGTCCATGAAGGATATCTCAATACCGGTGAACTCCTTTAAAAAAGCCGCGGAAACCATCGTTCGACCACCGCCAACCAGCGTGCCCATGCCACCGCATGAACAAGCGAATGCCAATGAAATCAACATAAACTTGGCTGTACGCGAGTGGGGTTCGATACCGGCGCTTCGCATGAGTGGCAGCATGGTAACGATACCGATGGACACCGCCGCCGCGTCATGCATGAAAGAGGAGGCCAGCCCCAGTCCCACGCTGATGATGAAGGTAAATTTCGTCACGCTGGTGCCCGCCTTGGCCACAATGAAGTGTCCCAGCCGTTTCGTAATTCCCGCCTTATCCAGCGCGATGGCGAAAATCAGGCAGCACATGATGAAGACCACGACCGGATGCATGTAGGGCGCCCACGCGGTTTTGACATCTACGATTTGCATCACAGCCAGAAGAACACCGATCAAAATGGCAGTAATCTCCAACGGAATGGGCTCAAACATAAACAAGAAAATCAGCACCGCCAATATCGCCAGAAATCGTTGTGCCTTCGGTGAAAGTCCGTCCTGATGCACCACCTCTATGTCGCTGTTTGGATGATTGGACGCCTGCTGTTTCAGGTACGTGCCCAACGGTTCCGGTTGTTGGTCTACTGTGGCGCGTACGGTATAAGCGTCGGGATTGGAACCAGCATTGGATATGATTTCAAATCGGTCACTAACCTTTTGGAAAAAAGAGCGATCAATGTCGCCTACGATCTTGAACGTCGTCCCGTCGGGCCTGGGTAGCACCAAGATGATAGCGCCCAATAAAATCGATATACAGAGCTGAAGCCCTCTATGTTTAAGGATCATCGTCATCTATTCATCTCCGCTCAATTGTCATTTTTACAGAAGTTGCACAAATCGCGCAGCCACCTTCATTGATTGGCGGTATGCCTATACAAAAACGTTTTTCGGCTTCACCCATGCCACCGGTCATAGCATGGGTCGTTTCTCGTACGCTTCCATGATTTTCGGGATTAACGCATTCAATTCACACGGTTTTGTCAGGTAATCGTAGGCACCTTGGCGAATCCCTTCCTGAGCTGCCTCCGCAGAGCCGTGTCCGGTGAGCATAATCACAACCATTTCAGGGGCCATTTTTTTTAGGACTTTAAGGACTTCTATACCGTCCATGTCAGCCATTTTTAAATCCAAAATGGCGACATCAAAACTGCGCTGGCGCAGAATCTGAAGCGCTTCAGAACCGCTGTTGGCCTTACCAACGTCGAATCCACGCTTTGAAAGCCTATTGGACAATACGTTTACGTAATCACGTTCGTCATCAATTAGCAGCAATCTTACTGGTGAATTCCGGGTATCCTCAACGGTCAGCATCCTATTCCCCTATTTTGTCGTTTACTTAGGGCCGACGCAAGGTAATCGCTTGCATCCGGGCTTCCATTATTTTCTCTTCCTGGTCCCGTTTGCGTTTGGCCGCTTCATTTACTTTCGCAATCAATTGGTCCATATCGCAGGGTTTCATAAGGTAATCGAAAGCGCCCATTTTCATTCCTTCGATTCCGCTTTCAACTGTGGCATGACCGGTGAGCATAATCACTTCAATTAGCGGAAACTTGCTTTTAATCTCTTTGAGAGCAGTCATTCCATCCATGTTTGGCATTTTAATATCCAGAATGACCACTTCGACACCCCTGTTCTCCTCCAAGCAAGATAATGCTTCAAAACCGTCATGGGCTGGAATAACCTCAATTTCTCGCTTTTTCAGACGTTTTGTCATGGTATCGACAAAAGGTTTTTCATCGTCTACCAAAAGAATCTTAATCGTGTTCATATTCGCTACCTCCGTGTCTACCGGACATGACCGGCGTCTTAGGTGGACCACCCACCGGTTGGTAATCGCTACCCTTCTAACTGCTGCGTATTCGAGTTTACTGACGCTTTTTGAGCTTCATTATTGTCAAAATCTATCTTGGGCGATGCGGATGCTTGTTTAATGGGAAAGCGGATCTCAAATGTCGCTCCTTCACCCTTTGTACTGTGGACGTTAATGTCCCCGCCGATTTTATTGATGATCCCGTAACAGATAGAAAGTCCCAAGCCCGTTCCTTTGCCGACGGGTTTGGTTGTGTAAAACGGATCGAACACGCGTGCTATATTGGCGTCCGCAATTCCCGGTCCGTCATCGCTTACGGTGATGATGATATGGTTAACGGTTTGTTTGGCGCCCAGCGTAATGATTCCTCCGGTTTTTTCCATCGCATCCAGTGCGTTGTTCACAAGGTTCAGGAAGACCTGCTGCATTTCGGTTTCGGATGCTGGAATCGGTGGCAGGTTTTCTTCGAAATCGGTTTTGATCTCGACATTGCTGTACTTTGCTCTCTGGGATGAAAGATGGGCAATTTCTGCAAGCAGGGTCGCCACCGATATTTCAACTATCCGCGAGTCGGTTTTACGGGCGAAACTCAATAGTTTGTGCGTAATTTCCTTACACCGCCGGCCCTGGGTTTTTATTTGAGACAATGCACGATAGAATTCCTCTTCGTTCTTACTTCCATTAAGTTCCTCATCCTCCAGAAGATCTTCGATCCAGCCGGCCTCTTCGATCATGATGGCAATTGGATTATTGATCTCATGGGCGATACCGGCAGCCAATTCTCCGACTGATGCCAGCTTGCCGGTTTCAATAACCTGCTGAGACATCATTTCCTTATTTCTAAGCGCCTGTTCTTTTTCCATATCAGCTTGCGAGATACGGTTAACAAGACGATTTGAAAGGATCAGGCTTGCGGCGATAATGCCAAGGCCACCAATCATAATGAAAAACAACACAATTCTCTGGGTTTTCTTCAATTCTGAAAAGGCATCCGACGCATCCTGTTGAATCACCAGAATCCAATCACCATTTTTCAGGGTGGTCATGGCATATATGATTTCGTTTCCACCGGGTGTGCGTTTCCTGGTTATCATGTTCGATTGATTGACGATCCTGCTGTCTTCAAAGAGACCAACCCATTCATCAGTATTGATGTCGGCGAAGGGGTTGGTCTGAAACTGGCCGTTTGTATTAAGAATGAAAGCGAATCCAGTTTTACCGATGCGTAGAAATTCAACCAGATCATTGAACTCTCTAAAATCTATGGTTGCTCTGAGAATCCATGGCCTGCCATCGCGTTCTTGGCGCACCGATACGATAAAATGAGGCGCCCCACGCATCCCCTTGAACACGTCACTGATGAAAAACGGGCTGCTGATCGCCTCTTCGAACCACTTGGCACTGGAATAGTTCACTCCGGTAAGCTCCAGCGGACCTGCATAGGCAATTTGGTAACCCTGATGATCCACAACCCCCAAATCAACGAATGAACGATCAAAGGCTCGCTGCAGTTCATTGAACCGTTGATTCAGGATGGCTTGATCAGTCAAATCCTCAAACCGGTTTGTCCTTGCTAAAAGGCGAATGTCCATTAACTTTTCTTCCAGAAAGATATCGATGCTGCGTTTGTGCTTTCGGGTCAGGACGTCGAAATGATCATAGACTTTTTGTTCATAGGAAACGCGAAATGCATCCAGGATAAAGATACTGATCACTACAGTGGGTGTAATTGACGTTAATAATATTGTGAGAACAATATTTCGCATAAGCGATCTGTAATAACTGCTTCTTTGTATCTCGGTATTCATTCCTAAGACTATTCCCAAAATTTGTCGGCACATCATCAATTCAACTTTTAATCGTTCAGTGGAGCAGTATTTGTGCCACATCAATTATTGACAATCTCATGTGCCATTTGACTGAATATCTATTTGTTTTTATATTTTAATACTGTTTTTACGAAATACATTGACAAATCGTTGTTTCATCATGTCGAGTGATGGAGATCGGGGAAGTTGGCCTCGGCGGGGCGAAACGCCCCAGGGCAAAGTGGATGTCTAAAGGCTAAATGGTTCGCGCAATGATTGCAGCGGCACGCTCGGATTGACGGCTCGATGCGAAGAAAAGCCAGGCCATATTCCAACGCATCGAAACGTTGGGGCTCGATCCCGATAGCCAATCCCTCATAGTAGCGGAAATGGGCCGTCCGGTTGATATGGATGCAATCGTCAACAGTGCGACTAGTCCCGAAGTGGCAGCCGAAATCTATATTGCGTCATTGCTTGCGATTGATATGGACACGCCGGCCGAGCAGTCGTATTTGGCTATGCTCGCCGCCCGTCTGAATATTCCGCCTGATCTGGCCGCAGAACTTCGGCGTCAGGTAGAGGCTCAGGCGGGAAGTTAGTCAACGAAATTCACCAGACCATGATTACCATGGAAAAATCCAGTGTGGTATACGAACTCTTTATGCAATCCCGCAATAAAGCCGTTGACGAACATAAAGAAACGATTCGCGCACCTATCTGATTAAGTGAACACGATGGGTCTTGATGGTGATGCGCTGATCATTGCCGGCTACCCTTGGTAATAGAATTGACACATCGCACTTGCTTTGCAAATTTTGTTGAGTCGCCGGAAACCGGTTTTAGTTTGGAAGCATCTTCCGGGGTAAGTATCGTCGCCATGGCTGGGACTTCCCTATCAGCCTTTATCGAAACCCATTCGACCAAAGCTTGGTGCTGAACGACAACCCCTTTTTCCAAATAGGCCTTGAAAACCAGGCTCTTAAAACCGATAAAACAGTTTTCCCCCACATCACAAGGACCAATGATCACAGTTTCGTGTGCCAATGTGGCCCCCTTTCCGATACGAACCAAAGTTCCGTTCAATGCGTGAATGATGACGCTGTCTTGGATGTGCACATCTGGTTCAACAACGATTCCTTCGAAATTTCCTTCAAGACAGGGTTCGTCGGCGCGTATCACGGCATTGGGCCCAATATAAACGTTCTCGCCAATATAAACGTTGCCAATGATCTTGGCCGACTCATTGATAGTAGCCGAATCCGCCACTGTGGGCTTCATTCCGGCAGGATTTTTATAGAGCATCAATATACCTCCACATAGTGCGTTACAGGCCTTTTGCGTACTTTGCCATGACCCCAAAAAGGTCAACTATTGCTCATTGGTCATCTGGCTTTCGATGCCGATGGCCGATTCTACACCGAGCACAAAAGCAATTCCGGTACCGGGTTCTTGAAATCGACCGGCTTTGTGAATGGCCGACAGCACCGGTGCAACCCCATCCTCACTGACAAGAAACAGCACCACCTCAGTGCGAATGTCGAGGCTCAATCCAAAAAACGTCTTGGCTTCTCGCGCACCGGTACCTGCTGCGTCGATGATGGTGGCCCCTGTTGCGCCGGCTCCTTTCGCCGAGTCGACGACCTTGTCGGTGAGATTTGGTTTGACCATGGCTACGATGCATTTAAAGGCCACGTTTGTCCTCCTCTGTGAATCAATTTCCGCAAGATACACGATAACATTACATTTCCATTGGGCGTTGCCAACCGGTTGCTTTTGGCGGTGCACTTTACCTCGTTTTATCAGGCCCCATCATGAGAAATCATTCCATCGGTCTTTCCTCCGGGCCATCCAATGGGCAAACTGTGCGTAGCCCAGTACGCTTATGATGGGAAACAGGCTGGCAAAGGCAATCAGGCCAAAGCCGTCCAGAACCGGACTGCGGTCCGGTACGTTGGAGGCGATCCCCAACCCCAACGCGGTCACCAGCGGAACCGTAACCGTGGACGTGGTGACGCCCCCCGAATCGTAGGCCAGTGGAACGATGACCTTCGGAGCAACCACGGTTTGAATGGCCACCACAGAATAACCGACAAGAATGTAAAGATAAAGCGGTGTGCCGGTGACAATGCGAAACGTGCCCAGGGAAATACCGACGGCGACACCCAGGGCCACGGCGACACGCAGACCGATGGCCGACACGGTTCTTTTGGATGCCTCCTGGGCTTTGTTGGCTACGGCGATCAGGGAGGGTTCGGCAATGGTGGTGGAAAACCCCACCAGGAATGCAAAGAGATACACCCACCCGTAAGCCGTCCAGGACACCGCGCTGACGAAACCCGCATTTTCGGTGAGCATTTTGGCCATGCTTCGTCCCACGGGGAAAAGCGCCAGATCGAGGCCGCCCAGAAAACAAGCCATCCCAACGAGGACCAGAAAAAAACCGAAGACAATGCGCCTGGGCCGGGGGATTGGCTGGCGAAGCACGACCATCTGAAAAAAGACCAGGAGCGCCAGCACCGGCACCACGTCTTTGGCGGTGGCAAGAAGCAGTCGAACCGGATTGAAAAGTATTTCCATGGTATCGTCATCTCCCGATGTGGCGGGTGGCCTTTTCGAATGGCGGTATTTGCGCCTTCAACCTGGGACCCTTTTCGACCCATCCGATCAGTGCATGACCAGGCCATAAACCATAACAAAAATCATCGGCGTCAGCGACGCCAGAGCGATGAGGCCGAATCCGTCCGTCAACGGGTCCCGACCTCGTATGGTGCGGGCGAGTCCCACGCCCAAAGCGGTCACAAGGGGCACGGTCACCGTCGAGGTCGTCACCCCACCGAGATCGTAGGCCAGTCCGATGATCTCTTTCGGGGCGAAAAGGGTCATCAGCATGACCATGCCGTAACCGCCTAAAATGAAATACGGCAGGGGCCACCCACGAAGGATTCGTAAAACACCGATGACGATCGCTGCGCCCACTGAGACAGCCACCGTCAAGCGGACACCCAGTGCGTATCCCGTAATGGATGCCTGGGTGCGGGGAATGAGTCCGGCATCCGACACGGCGAGTGCACCCTCGCGGGTAATGGCGATCAACGCTGGCTCGGCCACTGTTGTTCCTGATCCCAGCATAAAGGAAAACACCAGCAGCCAAGTAAGGCTTCCTTTTCGGGCAAACTCTTCGGCAAGCGCCTCACCCAAAGGGAAAAGGCCGATATCCAACCCAACGACGAAGAGGGCCAGCCCCACGACAACCAGCCCAAGCCCCATTGCAATAGAAAAAAACGCTGGAAAGGGCTGACGCAGGATTATCACCTGGAACACGGCGATGACGACCACAATCGGTGCAAGGTCACGGCAAGATCCCAGAATCGCTATGCCCAGCGCAGTAATGGTTTGCTTTATCATGGACACCGGCATATGGAAAAACCTCTCATCGATGAGGCGGCAGTGGACGACCCCATGGTGGCATCATGCCTATGTAAGACATCTACGTGAAAGGTGCCGCACGCCTTCGAGACAATTACCGGCATTATCTTTTCCTCCCTGCCATGGCAGCATCATTCTGGTGGTGTTTTAAACAATTGTTATTCAAAAATACTTTCATTATCCATGATTTCGGCAATTTATTCACCTTCGAATTGGTATCCTGTCGTCAATTCTGACCTATGAAATTATCAATGACAAGCGCTCCGAGTGGGCATGAATAACGAAAGCGTTGGGTATGATTTTATGAGCATAACAGTTTGATTGGGAAATGCAAGATGTCGGGGAATGGGATTTCATCATGGTCAATACACAACACAATAATGCATCTGAGCTTTCGGGATCATCTTCATCCTTGTCTTCAAAGGCCTTGACTTATCCCGTAACGCTCAGCACGTTGTCGTTCAGATCGATGGTGATATCATCGGAAGCCACACCGGGCATGTCGGCCAGCAGGGTAATCTGCTTGCATTCTCAAAGATATCCACGTCCGGAGTGAATACCACGCCGGGACGCGTCTGTTCTGTGGGAATCAAGCAAAAATCACTGTTCGATTACCTCATGGAAGACAAGGATGCCCTGCACGCGATTGTGGAATCGCGGCCGACGGATAGCGCGTACATGGCGCAATTCATCTGACCGGATAATGAGGACGGCTTCCCGATGCCAACAATGCCTCCTGAGCCAGAGGCGTCAATTCGATCTGATGTGTCGGCCGGTTTTTTGGCTTGATCGGTATTGGCTTGACGGATGATGCGGGTTCGCATTATTCATGTTTTATCAAAATTGCCGCCCGGCTTTGCGATGCCAGGATGATGGTTGTGATCCAATTCCAACCCTCAGGACGAGACGATGCGAATTGAAGCCAAGCTGACCATACTGGCCAATGCGGCCAAATACGATGCGTCCTGTGCGTCCAGTGGCAGCCGGCGGCGCAACAGCGGAAGGAAACTGGGGCATGCCGCCGCCTCGGGCATCTGCCACAGCTACACCGAAGACGGCCGCTGCGTCTCCTTGCTGAAGATTCTGTACACGAATGCCTGTATCTACGATTGCGCCTATTGCGTTAACCGCAGCAGCAACGACATCCCCCGCGCCATGTTCACCCCCCGAGAAATTGTCGACCTGACGATCGACTTCTACCGTCGCAACTACATCGAGGGCCTCTTTCTGAGTTCGGGCGTCATGCGCAGTCCCGACGATACCATGGAGCGTCTGGTCCGAACCGCCCAAGGGCTTCGAAAGCAGGGATTCAACGGCTATATTCATCTCAAATGCGTCCCCTTTGCCAGTCGCCGATTGATTCGGGCGGCCGGACGGCATGCCGATCGACTGAGCGTCAATATCGAGCTTCCCACCGAAACCAGCCTCAAGCGCCTCACCGGGCAAAAGACTTTCGCGGCCGTACTGACCCCCATGGATGTCATCCGAGAAACCATCGCCGAGACCCGCGAAGACCGCAAGCGGCTGCGTCACGTACCCGCTTTTGCCCCCGCCGGCCAGAGCACCCAGCTGATCGTCGGCGCCAGTCCGGAGTCCGATTTCGAGGTGCTGGCCTTGGCGGATCGGCTGTACCGGCAACAGTCTCTGAAGCGGGTCTACTATTCGGCCTACGTTCCGGTCTACCCCCCTGGCGGTCGTCTGCCGGATGTGAATCAACCGCCCCTGCAACGGGAGAATCGGCTCTATCAGGCCGACTGGCTGATGCGGTTGTACGGCTTTTCCATGGATGAGGTGATCAGCCGGTCATCGCCCTGGCTGGAGCTGGACATCGATCCCAAACAGGCCTTTGCCCGACAGCACCCGGAACTGTTTCCGGTGGACATCAATACCGCCGACCGGGAGATGATATTGCGGACACCGGGCATCGGCCTGAAAACGGCCCATCGAATCGTTGGCTTACGCAAAAAGGGACGGCTTCGATTCGAACACCTCAAACAGCTGGGCGCCGTGGTTTCTCGCGCCAAGCCCTTCATCCGCTGCGACGGCATGGAAACGACCCAGTGGACGGGGCCCCCAACGCGCCACCGGCCGAAGGCTGCAGCGCCTTCCCGCCGCACGGTATTCGAAACCGATGGCAGTTTTGAGGGGCTTTTGACCGCCGTCTTTCATGCTTACGCGACGTCTCTGATACCCGATGCGATCGCATCGACCGGCAACGGTCAGCGGGGCCTGTTCGACGACTGCGTACGAATCGACACCGACCCGGCGAGTGCCGGCCGTGTGTGGCGTGGGCTGAAGCGACATCTGGGCGCCAGCCAGCGGCAACGGCTGGTCCAGGCCCATCTCTCGGAACATGCCGACGTGGAAACGCTGATTATGCGGCGTATCGCAGAGGCCATTCCCGGCCGCCGAGGCCTCGCGCCATCAGTCGATCTGACGGTGGGCATCCGCATCGATCAACTCAGCCAGAAGGTTCGCCGCGAGGCCCATCGGATGAAAGGTTTCATTCGCTTCCAGAAGGCCGGCGACGATTCCTACCTGGCGCTGATCGCACCCCGCTATGATGTGCTGCCTTTGATTCGGCGCCACTTCGAAATCCGCTACGCCGACCAGGATTGGATCATTTACGATACGGCCAGAAAATACGGTCTTGGATACCATCGGCAGACGACGAGAGAAATTCGCTGGGACGGCCCGGTGCCGGACGCAATCGAGTTGGAAGCCGATGAACAGGAAATGGACTGCCAGGCATTATGGCAGCGCTACTTTGCCGCCGCTACAATCCGATCCCGAAACAATCCCCGGTTGCACCGCCGGCAGCTGCCGCGCCGCTATTGGCGATATCTTACCGAAAAGAATCCCAAGGGCAAGACCCCATGACCGCTTCCGCGACCGTTGAACCGCCACTCGTGAAATGGTAGGTATAGACTGCTACAATACAATTAGCCGCCCATCGTTGTATCTCCCTCCTGATGTCTTAAATTAATGGTGCGTATGTTGATCTATGGGCCAGAAACCGGAATTAATGGTGCATTGGCCGATTTCCAAGTTTGCATACTGGAAAGCTCCCGATGACATCTGTTTCAGCATGGCAGCAAGAATGAACGGGTCTCTATGCCGATGAAAAGGGTTAAAATTTAGAGGAATAAAGACAATGAACAACGGGATTCACAAGATTCGCGTCATCAAAGAAAAAGAGAAAATCAGGCAGGTCACGCATTGGGACTTGGACTATCTGCCGATCGATGAGGTACAGGATCTCTATGAACGCAAAACAGTCAACGGACGACAAAAAGAAAAAACCAGACATGCATCCGGAGAAAGCAATCAGAAACTGTCCTTGCTTCTGATCATGATCGGACTTTTTCTATTGGCCGCATCTCTCTACGTTGCCTCTTTGACTTGACGCTGACGATTAAAAGTCCATCAACCGTTCCCCAGGGATTGACTGTTCGCGATGATAAAATTCAAGACCGGCTTAGACAAAGCAAATTGACGATACCAATGGGAGGTTAAACATGAACAAAATAAATTGCATAACTGAAAAATACTCCAGCCGTGTGATCGGCCTGATCATGCTGCCACTGGCCCTGGCGCTCGGCTTTCTGGGGTTTCTGATTGTTCCTGTTGTGGGGCTCATCTTTTCCGTGCCCCTGTTTATTCTCGCATTCACATTCATTGCGGCACCTGAAAGCAAGGTATGCCGGATGATACTGAAGAAGGATTCCGAAACGTAATTCTTAGCGTTCTTTTCTCCAGCCAGCTTCGCTCGAAAACGCAGAAGGGGTTTGTTTCTGATCCGATGATTAGATCGTTCGTATCGGCGATACCCCTTTTTGCTTTTGGGCGAAGCCCACGCCATTCAATCGACAAGATTCATACGACCAAAAACCTTCATCCCTATACCGTCGGGGTGTTATCAGCCTGTGGCGCCGTGACTCTGCGACATATTGCCAATCGTTGGGACCGTTCGCAAATGACAAACGGTCCTTCACCCTAACGTTTCACAACGGCCCAACGACGATCGATTGACCAGTGACAGCACCCAACCACCGGTATTGGCATACGAAACCGATCTACATGCCTCCGGTGGGTGGCACGAACGCGACGCGATCCCCCTCGGAGAGTGTTGAATCCAAGCTGGCGTGCTTCCCGTTGACGAATACCACGGAGACATCCTTCTCGGAGATCGAAATCTGTTGGGCGAGTTGGTCGACCCTGGCCGCATCCTTTTCCATTGATATCATTCTTGACCGATCATACCGGCAATGATCACCATCTGCCAGTGTAGAAAAACATTTTACTGTGACTTTCATTTTACACCTCACCTGTTGATTCTGAAGAGTTATACCATCTTTGTGTTTTCTCCCCACCATTGATCCCATTGATCATTTTGTTTTCTCAACCGCACCACAACAGACACAGCCATTTACGGCTGACCTGCTTCGGTCCCGGTTGGCTTTTTTGTTTCTCATCAATATATAGTTGGCAGTTTTCGCGGACAAACAATACGAGCAAGTTGACCGTATGTTGGCAGGACAAAACTCCCCATCCAGAATCGACGCACCAAGAGTCTTTTGGGCATTCAGTAATAGGCCGAACCTACCGCCCAGCATTCTATCCACTTTAAATATGCTATCAATACAGGTACCTATCGACTCCCTCAATCACGACACCACTGGCATGAACCCGATCACGGCGGCTTGCAGATCCGGAACACGGTGTATAGCATGGGAGTACAAACAACGGAAAAACCTGACTTCCAGTAGAGACTGACGGCTGACGATTGACGAAAGGATGGATTTTGATGGGACACAATCGATTTCAGGAGAACCAGCGAATCGCGCGTGTGGTTGAAGAACGCGCCGGGGTTGGTACCACGGAAGTTGTTGCCGGATGGCAGGCGATGTTGGTGGATCTCTTGCGTCGAATGAGACCGTTCATGCGGCCTGGGGTCTTGGTCACCTTCAAGGACCTGTTGGAATCGGAAATCGCTTTCTTCGAGCGTTTGCACCGCGGCGTACGCATACCGCAATCGGCGGTCGCGATTTACCTTCCGCCCAGCGTCCGGCAACAGATGCTGGGTGAGGCTCCGGCCTCCATCGATGGCACCGGTCAACCTGACGCCGGGGTAGTGGTCGCCAGTCACCACGGTGCATTCGATGTCATCGTCAACGCATTGTTCGCATATCCCCCATACACCCCGGCGATTGACGTCTATGACCAGGGAGAACTGGCGGCGGGATATCAGTTTAAAGACATCGATGCATGCCGTAAGGAGTTGCCGCATGTACTTGGCCGTCATCTGGGGGTCCCGTTCACGAAATCATAACCCGATTTGGGTTGGTGTATTGCCCCGGATCCATCCGTCTGCGACCATTCCATCGGCTAAAGAGGGATGATTTCCTGGCAGACCTTGAAATCAACCTGCTGGGAGCGATCAACGCCATACAGGCCTGCCTGCCGGGTTTAAAGAGGGCCACCGAGCCGTCTTCCATCGTC
The DNA here is from genome assembly GCF_048565275.1 of Desulfosarcina variabilis str. Montpellier. NCBI lineage: Bacteria > Pseudomonadati > Thermodesulfobacteriota > Desulfobacteria > Desulfobacterales > Desulfosarcinaceae > Desulfosarcina > Desulfosarcina variabilis. Next base: position 7,895,275 of record NZ_CP159846.1, read on the forward strand.
CTTTTCAGCACGGTGGCCGTAGAAACGGGCATGCCCTTTCATGCATCCATCGCCAGCGCCAAGGGCGCCATCGAACGGTTGACGCGTTCCCTGGCTGCCGAGTTGGCTCCCAAAATAAGGGTCAATGCCATCGCGCCCTCACTGACGGATACGAATCTGGCCAAAACGCTGCTGTCCGATGACGGCAAGCGATCTGCAGCCGCGGCACGGCACCCCCTCAAGCGATTCGGAAGTGCTGCCGACATTGCTGCCGCGGCAACGTTCCTGCTCGAGGATTCATCCTCATGGATTTCCGGCCAGATCCTGGCCGTGGATGGCGGTATGGGCGCACTACGGACCTTCAAATGACGCCGATCCGACAGCAACCCCGGACCTGACTGTTTTGCTTTGCGCACATCGAGGAGGCAAGATGAAAGCAAGCGTTGATTTTCAATCCCGACAAAAAGGCGCGATTCTTGGGATGTTCATCGGAGATGCGTTGGCCATGCCGGTGCACTGGTACTATGATCGGCGGGCGCTGTACCGGGATTACGGCCGGGTGACCGATTATCAGGCCCCCAGAAATCCTCACCCTGACAGCATATTGTGGCGCTCGGCGTATGAGGCGGCCAACCCGTCGGCCGATATTCTCCACGACCAGAAAAAGTATTGGGGACGACATGGGGTTCATTACCATCAGTTTTTGAAAGCGGGTGAAAACACGCTCAACCTGAAACTCTGTGCACAGCTGATCGATAGCATTGTCGAAAACGGCACCTACGACAGCGATGCGTTCCTGAAACGCTACATCGATTTTATGACCACGCCAGGCAGGCACCGGGATACCTATGTGGAGGAATATCACCGCCATTTTTTTACCAACTATGCCAATGGCAGGCCGCTTCGGGCTTGTGGGATCGTCGAAAAGCATATCAGCGGCATCATCGGCATGATTCCGTTGATTGTGCGCTACGCCGACGATCCGCCCACGGCCAAGCGGCTGGCGCTTCAGCACCTGCGCCTCACCCACCTGGGGGGTAAAATGGCAGCGGCGGGTGATTTGCTTTTGGATATTCTGCTTCCGGTTTTAAAGGAAGCGTCGCTCAAAGATACCATCGTCGACAAGATCAAAAGCCAGGACAATCCCCTGATGGGCTTCCCATTTTTGCGCTGGCTGGCCGACCCCGACGAAACGGTCATCGGCAGCCGCCTCAGCAGCGCCTGTTACGTCGAAGACGCCCTGCCATCAGTCATATACCTGGCCTTGAAATATCCTCACAATGCCGCTGGTGCGCTGATCGCCAATACCAATCTGGGCGGCGACAACGCCGGACGGGGAGCGGTGTTGGGGGCGCTGCTGGGGGCGGCAAACGGGTCTCAGGCTTTCCCGAAAGCGTGGGTGGATGGATTGCGTCATCCACCGCCAAACCTGGAGCCTTTTGTCAGCGCGGCATTGGATGGGCGTCGATCTCATGCGGTTTAAAAGCAAAAACGGTTCTCGTGGACAGGCATACCCAACGAAACCGTCCGGGTGAAAGCAACAAATAGGGCCGGCAGCAATTTCCTCCTCCTCTGCCATGTCCCCACAAAGGGCGCCGGCCTCAGGAAACCGGGTTAATCGCTTCACCGGTGGTCAACTGATTCATAATGTTCTGCTGGGGCGACTGCGGGTAGTCACGCTCGAGAATCAGGGACATCAGCCGGTCGAAATTTTCGCGGTCCGTGTGTGGATCGATCGCCCCCAACAGGTGGGCCACCTTGCGAATGCGGTCCAGTGACTGGATCGACTTCTGGTAGTCGGAATAGAAATGGCCCAGCTCGCAGAGCAAATCGTTGTCGAAGGCAGTCTCTGGTGGCAGCCAATCATCGGCCTGGCCCTCCTGAATGCGTCGCCACCCCAGGTATGCACAGGCAACCTCGCGGTAAACCGCCTCAATTCGCCGCTGGACCGGCACGGGCAGCCGCGTCACATCCCCCAAATCGGATATCATCACCGCACGGATCCAGCCGCTCTCCTGGCCCCTGGACACAGAATGGCGTTTGCCGGCGGATTCTTGGCCAGAGGCCCTGAGCCCCTGCAAGATACGTTGATACAGGTGGATCATCTCCGCTTCACCGGTCGCTGACTGGCCGGCCGATCGGTCCCAATCCGCGCCGGGATCCGCAATCCGCAGGCGCCGGAGGACCTGCCGGGCCTGGTACCAGGTGGGCAGCCAGACCAGATGGCGCTTCATCTTTTCCTGATCGCCAAAAATGGCGAGAAAGCGCTGCATGCTGAGAATGAAGTAGATCCGTTTGGGAAAAGGCGACGGTTGGGCAATGATCCCCTCACGATCCCAGACGAAACATCCGACCTCGGGTTCCCACGGCAGGCCGGCCTGTTTCATTTGCAGCGCCAGCGCCATGATCCGATCGTCCATGGGGATGGGGGCCAAGCGGTGGGTTGTGTGGTCCATGGGTTCCCCCCTTTATGTGCGTTCGACACCACCCCGGTTGCGGGTGATGCCGGCCGGTGGATACGCGTCGTCGTCGCAGCCGCACCGGCGACTATTCTCCGACGAGATCGGCGATGGCACGGAAACAGGCGTCGACCGCCTCGTCCGGCCCATCCAGATTAATCATGCGACGATCAAGATCCAGGTCGACGATCCGGCAACCATGGTTCTCAACCGTCATCTGGAGTACATTCAAAAAGGTTGTTTCATCCATAAGAATATCCTTTCCGGTTGTTGAGCGGGCATGGGGAACCGGCGTTCCCCATGCGCGATTGAGCAGGCGCCCTGCGGTCAAAAACCGTCGATGCTCAACCTACCGTCTCGGGCCGCGGAATGAGATATCCATCGGCCTCTTGGGTGGACAGCAGGTTGCTCTCGAGGTCCTTGCCCTTAAGGTCGGTGTAAGCATTGGCCTGGCCTTCAGGCGTCGTACGGATGGGGAACTTGAACCGTTTGATGGTCCCGTTTCGAAACTTACAGGTCCACATGACGTCCTCGGTCCCCATCATGGGCATGATACTGCTGCCCAAGGGCACAAAATCGGCATATCCCCTGACCTCAATCGCTTGCGTCGGGCAGATCTTTACGCACGAGAAACATTCCCAACATTGGTCGGGTTCCTGGTTGTACGCTTTCATTTGATTCGGATCCAGGACCATCAGGTCGTTGGGGCAAATGTACATACACGCGGTTTTGTCCCCGCCCTTGCAACCATCGCATTTTTCAGCGATCACGAAACTCGGCATGATCCCTCCTTGCCTGTTCGAGTGAATGCGACGCGGAAAGCCATCTGTGGTCCGGTGGCGATCCGTGTCACGTTTCGAGCTATGCCCATCATAGCACTGGACTAAAATAGGTTCGCACACCTTATTGTCAATATTTTGTCTATTGTTTGTCTAATATTTGTATAGTTTTTCCATGTACGATCGCATGGCCAGCTAATTAACAGGGCAACCGGGGAAGGCAAGCTGTCTGAATCAGCCCTCTGCGGCCACTTCCGGGATAGCGTCGCCGGGCCATCGATTGATTCCCGGCAGCGCGATCATCGCCGGTGGCCAAATGCGCACCGCGTGGCGGCAGGTTCAAGCAGGTTCCGCGGTTTTGCTGAGAATCATCGGGGGGTCGCAACCGCAACGTCGGGCTTGATCGCCACGACCCAGAGGTACAAGTCCCCCCATTGCCGGCAGGCACGGATCTGGAACCCGCTGCGCTGCAATGCGAGGATGAACTGGGGCCGATCGAAGCGATCCGCTTGCGGATGATCCATGAGCCGGCCCAGCAACGGGTGGGTAATGTAGCGGCTGAGAATTTCTTCGCAGTAGAACGCACCGCCGGGTTTCAGGACCCGAACAATTTCGCCGATTGCCTGGCGCCAACGCACCACGTGGTGGATCGCCCCGAAATTGACGACCGCGTCGTAGGACGCGTCGGCCACCGGAATGTGCCGGAGGTTGCCCACCCACAGCCGGGTCCGGCGACTGCCGGCCCGTTGTCGCCGGCGAACAAGCGCAATCATCTTCGGATCGAGATCGAAGGCATCGACCCGGACCGCCTTGAACCGACGGTAAAGCGAATCGATGCCTAAACCGGGCCCGCAGCCGGTTTCCAATACATGGGCACCCGTCAGTGGGCCGCCCATGACCAGCAATTGCCGGGCTTCCCAGTGACGCTGCAAAAAGGACCGAACGGGACTGAGAATAAACAAACGTTCGATCCAATTCAGTTGCATGCCGACAAACTCCTTCTTTTTGCTTTGCGCTTGTCGAAGACCACGGTTAGGTTGACCATGGAGACCATAAACACACATTCATCGGCGACCGTCGGGAGTCTTCGTCTGCGGGGAATACGTCAGCCTGCCGGGCATTCAATGGGCGTTGCTGTCCGGTCGGCGAGCCGCCGATGCCGTCCAGGCTCATCTGCATGGCCAGCCCATTCGGCGGTAGTGATGACGGGCAGGCCCGCCCTGCAGCGCCGGTAAAAGAAGGGGTGGTTCAGGCGACGGCATCGGCACCGAGTGCCGTCAGCAACGTTTCTGGCCGGGGGTGATCATCCGGTCCGGATGCATGGTGGCTGAACAGGATACGGCCGTCGGTGCCGATGATGAAGACTCCTGGGAGCTGGCGCACGTCACCTCGGGGAGCGCCCAAACCATGACCCTTGGCCATGGCCGTGCCCCCCCGGAATACCGTTTTGGCAGAAAACAGCGCCCCAGTGGCGGCCCGTTTGAGACGAAAGGCCTCGAAAAGCCGCTTTTCCGGGTCGGCAATCATGGCAAAGGGAACGTCGAACCGCTCGTGGTGACCGTCAGACGCTGCATCGGCTCCCAGGCGGCCGTTGCCTGCAACCAGACAAACAAGGCCACGGCGATAACCGCGTTGACCGCAGGTCCGGCCAGGGCCACCCAAAATTCCTGCATGGGTTGGGAAGGAATCTTCTCCAAACGCGCCACACCGCCGATTGGCAGCAGAATGATGTCACGGGTAGCGATCCCATACCGCCTGGCCATCAGGGCATGGCCGAATTCATGCAGCACCACACACATGAAGATGGCGAGAATGAACAAAACACCCACCAGCACGGCGCCCACACTTTGACCACGCTGCCAGTGCACCAGCGCAACCCAACCGACGAGCAAAAGAAAGGTAAGATGCATATACACGTCGATGCCGACGAATTTTCCGATTCTAATGGACCATTTCATGGTAACACCTCCTGCAAGCGAGCGATCTTGAAAAGGACACGGCCTCTGTTCGATATCCTCGTAAAAAAAATATGGCCGCTCGAGATGGCTGCAATATGAAATGTTTGATCGGTTGCCGGTAGGCCAATCCTACCCATACCCGTATGCGGTTTGCCGTCTGGCGAAAAATCGCAACAACCGGCATCCGGTGCCCATGGGCTTGCCGTGCAGGCCGCCTGGAAAAGCACCGGTCAGCGATCCGGGAAGACACGGTTCAATCCTGAAGCGGTTCGTAAAATCTGCGCCTCAGAGGGTGTTCAGCGCCGCCCGGTAATGGTCGGCCTGGGCCAGCAGCGCATCCCGTTTACCGGCCGACATCCGATCCCAGGTCCGAACCATCATCGCCACGCGCGGATTGCCGGCCAGCGTCTGCCGGTGACGATGGACAAAGGCCCAGTAGAAACTGTTAAACGGGCAGGCCCGCGTCCCCACGGGGATCCGCCACCGGTAATGGCAGCGATCGCAATAGTCGCTCATCTTGTGGATATAATTGGCGGAGGAAATATAAGGCTTGGTGGCGACCAGGCCCCCATCGGCATATTGGCTCATGCCCCGCGTATTGACGATCTCCACCCATTGAACCGCATCCATGTATATGCCCAGGTACCACCGGTCGACCTCGTCCGGATCGATGCCCGCCAACAGGGCGAAATTGCCCGTGATCATGAGCCGCTGGATATGGTGGGCATAGGCTTGCGTCAGGGATTGGGATATGACCGTGTGCAGGCAGTTCATGCGGGTCTCGGCGGTCCAGTAGAAATCCGGCAGGCCGGCGGTGTGACCGAAGTGGTTCAGGGACGCGTAGTCGGGCATTCGGGCCCAGTAAATGCCACGCATGTATTCCCGCCAGCCGAGAATCTGGCGAACAAAGCCTTCCAGTTGTTCGATGCTCACCGCCTGACCGGATGCGGATCGGGCACGGGCGATGGCCGCCTGGATCACCTCCATGGGGTGGAGCATCTTGGTGTTGAGGGCAAAGGAGAGCAGCGAATGAAAAAGGGAAGACAATGAAACATACCAACCACAAAGTAGGTACACTTGTTCTGGCAATATTACTATCTGTTTCCCTGCTTGCATGCAGTGACGGCGATGATCATGCACCGGTTAGTTCGGAACCGACGCTGAACATCGTGGAAACCGCCGTAGACGACGGACGATTTACCACATTGGTGGCCGCACTGCAGGCTGCCGAGCTTGACGATGACCTGTCCGGAACCGGCCCGTTCACGGTCTTCGCCCCCACCGATGACGCCTTCGATCTGTTGCCTGTGGGAACCGTGACTGCGCTTCTTGAGCCTGACAATAAGGCCACGCTGATCGATCTGCTGCTGTATCACATGATCGACGCCGAAGTTCCTGCAAGCGATGCAATTGCCTTGGACGGGACCAGTGCGGTGATGCTCAACGCGCTGAATGTCAGGATCGATGTCGTCAACGACGACATGATCCTTAATCTTAACGGAAACAGGGAGGCCATGGTGACGGTCACCGATATTGAGTGCACCAATGGTGTCATTCATGTCATCGATGCGGTTCTCGACCCCGCCGATTCACCGTAACCCGTATGATCATAAAGCAATAGCAAGCGTTGGCCAGTTGGATGGATATAAAAACGGCGATACAGAACGTGTTTAGAATGTCTGTATCGCCGTTTTCATCTTCGAATTCTTTTTCAACGGGGATTCGTATTTTATGTTTCCGGTTCTCTGCGAAGCTCAAGTTGACGGGTTCCCACGCTGATGCGCATCCCCGTCAACTTAAGCGCATAGGAAGAGCCGTTATCTCGCTCCCATGCTCCGCGTGGGAGCACCCACCGCTGTTCACTTTTACAGGATGAGGGTTCCCAAGCGGAGCTTTAGAACCCGTTCCGTTGGCGGGGTTGTGCTCGGCATGGGAGCAAGATGATACATCCACTCACTGTTCCTGAATAAGCGGATTACAGTTCTATATTTTTGATTTAATTTTGGATAGTTAATCCTGCTCAAGTCAGCCGCAAACTGGGCGATAAATAGATTACATACAATCATTTCTTGGTTGAAATGGCAAAAGAGGCCCGTGGTTGAGAAAGTCAGTCAGCTCCGCAGATAAGCTGTCATCATAATCGAGTCGAGATTCAGATTTTGATCGTGACCATCAGACAAATTACCACCATTACACTATTATTTACTTTTTTGGTCCTCTGCTTCGGTAGTTTTGCCCCCGTACTCGGTACGGTATCTGAAAAGGCCGGTAACCAAACGGTCACTGTCCTTTGCTATATGAACGGGGATAATGATCTTTCAGAAGAGGTGTTTTACTCCCTCGATTTAATCGAAACCGCCGGTTCATCGGATAACGTGAATGTAATCGCCCTTGTGGATGGAAACCCGGAATGGATGGGACAATATGATATTTCATGGGCGGACACACGAATGTTGAAAGTCGAATTCGACGCCCAAATTGGAGTGATAAACGCTACTGTTTTAGAGGATTGGGAAGAAGCCAATCTTGCAGACCCCAAAACATTGGAGCAATTTGTTAGCGCCGCCATCGATCGTTATCCAGCCGACAGGTATATTTTATATACCTTCGCCCACAGCCAGGGGATCATCGATACCCGCACGTTTTCCATAAAACAACAAGTAAAAAACCTATCCATCTCCAACGATGACACCAGCAAGCAAAAAATGGATCTGAAACAGTTTCATGATGCGATAAAGCGTGGACTTGATGGTCGTCAATTTGATTTAATAGTCCTCTTTTCGTGTCTGACAAACATGGTGGAGATCGGATACGCGTTTTCTGATATCACACACTATTTCATAGCGAGCCAAGATGAAATAAGGCTTCTTAATGAACCGTCCGGAAGTTTCCAGATTCGCGGCCTTCAATTCGAAACCGCAATTGAATCACTTATCGAGGATCCCCATATAAACGCGACAGAACTCGGCCGAATGTTGGTGGACAGTCATGTTGACAGCTATATACACAAAGTGGCGGTGAATTCCGATTCGTCAAAACCTGCCGGCAATCAACTCTCGGCGGGCATGGCATTGGTGGCATGCAAAGCGTTGCCAATATTGGCTCAAAATTTGGACGAACTGGCTCGATCAATGATAGCGCATGCCGATGATCCCTCGGTTTTATATGCAATGCGTGATGCCTTGAATCGTACGCCCCGGTTTCCCAGTTTCTTGAATCTGGAATATTATGACCTCCATCTTTTTGTACAGAATTTACGGAATAACCTGCAGCAAGTGGAGACGATTCGAGCCTGTAATGCGGTGCTTCATCGGTTGGCAGACCAAATCGTGATCTACGAACGTCACACCCTTGATTACGGCGGAAAAGGTATGTCCATCTATCTGTCCAATCCGCTGGTCCCGGATAACATCTATGACGCCCATCAATTCATGTATTCGAGATCCCGATTCTCCCAAGACACCCAATGGGATGAAATGATAGCGTGCTTTCGACATCGCCTAAAATAATGTCTCTAAAATATTGATCTCCCTCCCTTCGGTGAATACGTAAAGAAAACAAAAGGGCGGGAACACCATAACGGTTCCCGCCCAATCTGAATTACCCCTGTAAATCGGTTACGATTCAAGGCATAATCACATGATCAATGACGTGTATGACACCATTGCTCGTCATAATATCTGTTTTTATAACCTTTGCATTATCGATCATCAAATCGTTACCGGACTGGGTTATTTTGAAGTCCTTGCCATTGACCGTTTTTGCCGAAGTCAAGTTTACCGCATCCTCGGCCATTACCTTGCCGGGAACGACATGGTAGGTTAGGATTGATTGAAGCTTTTCCTTGTTTTCGGGTTTAAGCAAATCATCGACCGTTCCTTCGGGCAATTTGGCAAACGCATCATCTGTCGGTGCAAAGACGGTAAAAGGCCCACTTCCCTTCAGAACATCAACGAGATCCGCGGCCTGAATTGCCGCAACCAATGTTTCAAAAGAACCGGCAGCACTTGCGGTATCCACAATATCCTTGGTCGCCTTGGATTGGGTGTAGTTGCCGGCTACTGCCAGCGCGGGAACCGATATCAAAAGAATAAAAATCGAAGCTTTGATTAGAGTATTCATAGTGCATCCTCACTTGTTCTTGGTTGAGATTGTTTGTGATAATGGAAAAAACGGTTGGCTAAACCGTCATCGACTGCAGGCCTAAAGTACGAACAAGATCCTCACTGGACAAGCGGGAAAAAAGTGGGGCAAAATGATAGGTGAATCCTACCGACATTTTCTTGCGAGCATATTATTCATTCGAGATAAAATCAGCAGGGTTGTCGTTTTACATCATCTTTAATTATGAATTCGGATTTGAAACCCTTTCGGGACTGCCGATCTCACCGCATCTGCGGCGTCAGATGGCTTACCGCATAGGCGATTATGGCGAAAAGCCATCTTCCTTGTAACTGCGGCAATTTCGACCATCGCTAACATGACCATCCGGTAATCTTGGTGTCACATATTCGTAAGGTTCAGGCAATAGAATGGTAAACCAATTTGAATACTAAGCTGACCATGCACAAGTTCCATTGATTTCGTTCTTTTTAAATCACATCAAACGACCCATTCAATCAAGATTGGCCCCATTTTTCCATAGGATGGTTTTGCTTATGAAAACTTCAACTTCCGATTCAATATCAACCATTTCCGATCAAGACATAAAGCCGATCATGAGATCCACCCGAGCCCTGTTTGTCGCCATATTGTCACGGGCACTCAAGGACATATTCAAACCCACCTGTGACGATTATGATCTTTGCAGAAGACAGGCGCTGCATTGGATTGAAGTCAATGATCCGGAATCGTTTACAAGTTTTGTGAACATATGTAATTATTTGGACATAGATGCGGATCGAGTTCGCCGTATCGTTATCTTGAAAACCGTCGAAAATGCATGCAATTGACCTGTCGTGTACGGTATCATCGAACCCAAAAGGCTCCCCGGCCGGCTGCGGGGCTAATCCTCCAGGCCGAGGATCAGGTAGTCGGCGTCCTGTTTTGATACGCTTCCGGGCGTCCAGCGGCCTTTCAAGGAGGGTTGAATCACTGCCTGTTCGACCCCGGCATTCTCTCGGGCGGCCTGTTCGGGTGCGGCTTTCTTCCAGGCGTGGATCATGCCGCAAAGAACGACAACCGTGCGCTCGGGATGATTCTTGAGGTGTTCCAGGGCATAAACGGCCATGGCGGTGTCCCAGACGAGCTGGGCTTCACAGAAGCGGCGAAAGCCCGACTCCGAGCCGTGGCTGCCCAGTACATGGCGCAGAAATTCCTCGTATTCCCGGTCCACGCGACAAACGATGGGGGGCAGTTTGCCGATCTCCTCGGGCGTCAGGGACTCGAAGCCGTTTCGCGCCACCTTGCGCGTGATGCTTCGCGGCACATTCAAGCCGATCATAGGGATCCGCCGGTCCCGGCAGTACAAGAAGATATCCCGGTACAAACCCCAATCCTCGCTCCAATTGCGGGCAAATGCCCGGCGCATCTCCGCCTCGCTCAACGCTCTGGCGATCCAGGCGTCGAGGATGCTTTGTTCGATGTGTTGAAACATCTCCAGCCCCACGGCCAGCGGGCGTTTGCGTTTGTCCAGGCTTTGGATCACAGCCAACTGGGCGGCGTGGTGGGCGGCATTGTCGTGGAATTCGCCGACATAGACGATGCCCGGTGACGGCAGTTTCCCGGCGGCCTGGTCCAGGCTGATTTCGGCTTTGCCGGCAACGTCCCACAGGGCGATTTCCGCGGCCTGAAGAATGGTGCCGGGGATGAACAGGAATAAAAACAGTAACGTTGGAGCAACAATACGCATTCTCATGAATCGTCTCCCAGATCGACGACAAGGGGCGATCCGGACACCGCGCCGACGCCTTTGCCGATATTTACGCTGCTTTTGAAGGACAGCCGGCCATAGCGGCCGTAATGGGTAATCTTACGGGCCGTCCGTGCCACAGTCTCGACGTCGGTGCCCGCGACGGGTAGGAACACGGCCACCATCCGCTGTTTGCGCTTGAAGACCGCAAACAGCGTGTCGGCATCGCGGCTTGAAATTTCCTCACCCACCCGAAACGCCCCGGATGAGAGCGCCACCCCATCGCCCAGCTGCGACAGCATGGCCCGGCCCTTTTCGCGTCTGGGCATGCCGAAGAAGAGGACGTCTTTACTGGCGGTATCCTCGGCAGCGAATCTGCTTTCACTCCAGACGGGTGTGCCACCGTGGTTGAGCCCCATCAGGAGGCCTCGGAAAACTTCCGCCCAGGGCTGGGAGGTATCTTCGGTTATCACGGCGGCGAGGGCGCCGGAGCCCTTTACCGCGTCGACGGTGGCCGGAATTTCCTCGGGGTAAAGAAGACGAAAAACGTCGAAGTTGGGGTCGGCGGCTACGGTTCTGGGCGCCTCTGGCATTTGGATGCTGAATGTCGCCGTGGCATCATCCAGAACAACGATCTCCTTTCGGCTCACCGGGGCACCGGTCACCGCTACCGGCACGCGGGCGTTGAAGTGTGGGGATTTTTGGATGAGTCCCCCCTCCACTTGCAAACGACCTGCCGCGGAAACCACCCGGGGACGATCCATGGCCAATTGCAGAGCACCTGGGCGGGTGATCCACTGATCGTGGAATGTACGCACCGCAACGCGACTCAAGCCGCCGTGTTCGGCAAAAGCATCCATGAAATGGCCCCAGTTGGTTCTCTGGTAAAGCCGCTTGGAATAAATGTCGCGCAAAGCAGCCCAGAACGCCGCGTCGCCGATTCTAAGGCGCATCATATGGAACACGAACATGGCCTTTCCGTAACCGATCGCCTGGCTGGCTGGATTGTAGCGACTGCGGAACATCGACAGGGGAAAGTCCTGCGCGCCTGCGGCGAGGAGCGCGTACTTTTCGAGCGTGCGCAGGCGATAGCCCCGGGCTTCCGCCAAGGACTGCTCCTCCTTGGAAAGGTAATCGGCCACATAGGTGGCCAGCCCCTCGCACCAATTGCCCCCGGTGGCATCCACCAACACGCCGTTGCCCCACCAGCAGTGGGCCACCTCGTGTCTGAGACTGGTATCGGGAATGAAGGGCAGTCTCAACACGCGGCTGCCCAGCAGCGTAAACGATGGAAAACCGTATCCGGTGGGAAAGAAATTTTCCACCACGGCGAATTTGGCAAATGGATAGGGCCCGTGAAGCGCTTCATAGCGGCCGATGTGACGCTGCACGGCGTCCAGATATCGGGTTGAAAGCCCGGCATTGGCTGGAAAGAAGTAGGTGGCGATGCGCACCTTGTCATGCATGCGTTCGCCGACGACGTAGCGCCCTGCAAACATGGCCAGCGGCCCCGATGGCCGATCCACCGACCAGATCGAAAGGCTCCTGTCTGCGTCATCGGTATGGGCTTCGAGTTTGCCTTCCATCACCGCATAGATGCCCTTGGGCGCAGTCACAACCACCCGAAAAGTCTCGGGGATATCTTCCATAATCATCGGGTACCAGCCGCTGCCGGCCAGGAAAAAAGCAGCATCCCGGGTGATGGTCCCCATGACACCCTGACCGGGGTTGTCCATGGAAAATGGCTCAGCCTCGAAGGGGTCGTCGAAGACACCCTCGTAGCGCAGGACCACGGTCTGCGAAGGCGCATCTGCGGTCTCTGTATTCAGATGCAGCACACCCGCTTTGAGTGTGTACGTGGCGCCCTGCACGGTAAGAATGCGCACACCGGGGCGCAAGGCCACGCGAAGGCGCGACATCCCCTTTGGTAGACGGATAGTGTCAATGCCGCGCAGGGTTTTGGCATCGTGAAGGATTTCCACCTCGAGCGCGTGGTGGAGGGCCGGCTGGGCCGCGGAACCGAAGGCCGCCGGGAAAAGGATGCACAGACTTGCCACGGCAGCGATGAAAAGAGAGCGCAGGCCGCGTAAGGGTTGCGTATGTCGACAATCGGATTCCATCATGGAAATAGTTTACGCATCAAAGTGGAATTTGCAATGGGTATCATTCTGATCGCCGAGTTTTCGGCCGGCCGTATTCTGCAAACTTTTATTTTCAGTGTTCTGGCATAGGGTTCCAGATTCTTTTCCATCGTGGGATATTTTCCCCTGATTCTGGTCAGTGGCGCCGGCGCGGCTGCACGAAATTCCATTGGCCTGTTTTTGGTGGGGAGAATGACGGTGGTCCATTGCCTGTGAAAAAAGATAGGATGCGGCGAATTCGGCATAGACGGTACAATCATTTTACTTCCGGCTTGACGGACCGGGAACGGATGCGGTAGCTACAACATAAGCGTTTCCGATACGATATATTCATTTAACCCCAGACCTAAGGGCGATTGGCATGCATATTACCAGATCCAAACCGCATGTAATCGCTGGCATTCGTTACTATAAGCCCACCGTTGATCGTTCAGAATACAGGGAAAAGGATCGATTGATGAAAGCACTCCCATTTCAGGTTATGATTGTATTTATGGCAACGGTTGTCGCATCCGGTCTTGCGGCACAACCCGTGGTCATTGATGGCGAGGTCCCTGCCGAAGGTGGTTTTCGTAGCGTCACTCTGCTGCAAGGGTTGGAACATCCATGGTCGATGGCGTGGTTGCCCAATGGGAATCTGCTTATCACCGAACGGCCGGGGCGGTTGCGCTTGGTGAAAGGCGGACGACTTGTAGCTGCTCCCGTCGATGGTGTCCCCGATGTATTTGCCGCTGGTCAGGGTGGCCTGCTTGATATCCGTTTACACCCCCGTTTTTCTGAAAATCGCCGGATCTATTTTTCATATGCTCACGGCAATGCCAAGGCGAACCATACGCGAGTCGCCGCGGCCCAATTCAATGGTGACCGCCTTGAACGCTGGACGATGATCTTTCAGGTCGGAATTCAGAAATCAGGCAGACAACATTTTGGTTCGCGGTTGCTGTGGCTTCCCGATGAAAGCCTATTGGTCTCCATCGGGGATGGTGGGAATCCACCGGTTCGACTCGCGGGTGATTGGATCCGCAAGCAGGCCCAGAACAAACAAAGCCATTTGGGGAAAATACTGCGGCTTGACGATACCGGCAATGCGACCTCGGATAATCCGTTTTCCGGCATGGTCGATGCCGAGAAAACAATTTGGAGCTATGGCCATCGGAACATCCAGGGATTGGCCTACGATTCACTCCGAAAAGTGGTGTGGGCATCGGAACATGGGGCGCTTGGCGGAGATGAGTTGAACCGCATTGTCAAGGGCGGGAATTATGGATGGCCGACGGTTACCTTCAGCCGCGAGTACTTGGGCGGTTTCAAAATCTCAGACCACGTCTCGAGACCTGGCATGGTGGATCCAAAGGTGGTCTGGATGACGGCCATTGCCCCCTCCGGGTTGATGGTCTACACCGGCGAGCGGTTTTCCCGGTGGCACGGCGATATATTCGTTGGCGGACTCAAATCCCAGGACATCCGACGAATCGACTTGGATCATTCCGGCCAAGTGATGGGCCAAACGGCCCTGCGCATCGGCCATCGGGTGCGAGACGTTCGTCAAGGGCCGGATGGACTGATTTACGTTCTCACGGATGAATCCGACGGCCATCTCATTCGCCTCGAACCGACCGTGGATAACCAGTCGCCGCCCTCACCATGAAAACGGAATCAGTGTAACCTCACTTCTTCTCCCATGTGGTTGTTTTTGATAATTTCGGTTCACCTGCCGTTTAGGTGACGACGTTCTTTTTTCCGCCATAGTAGCGCATAAACTGAACCCGGTCGTAAATGGACGGGTCTACAGTTTTTTTCTGACTCATTTTGCCTTTGAAATCACCAATCGTATTGAACCGGTTATCGGCCATCCAGGATTGAAGTCGTCCGATCATTTCACCCAGGTAGTCGATTCCGTTCTTGTACAGACAAGAGGCGACCTGAACTGCATCCGCGCCGGCCAAGAGCTGTTTGATCACTGCGTCCCCGTCGTGGATACCCGTGGAAGCGGCAAGGTCACAATCGACCTTCCCAGCCATAATGGCGATCCAGCGTAAAGACATGGAAAGGTCCGAGGGTGTGCTGAAAACAAATCCTTTGGTGATTGTAAATTTGTCGATGTCGATGTCCGGGCTGAAATAGCGGTTGAAGAGCACCAGGCCAGCAATTCCGGTCTGCGACAATTTTTGGATCATGGGACCCAGATCGGAAAAATAGTAGCTGATCTTCAGCGCCGTTGGAATGGCAAGCTTTTGGGTGACCGCCTCCGTGGCCTTGAAATAGATGCTTTTACGATCCACACGCGTTTTCTTGAAATCCGTGGGAGGAAAAAACATATTCAATTCCAACGCATCGGCACCGGCTGCTTCCAGTTGTTGGGCATAAGATATCCATTCAACAGACTGCAGAAAGCAGTTGATGCTGGCAATGACCGGTATCGAGACGGCCTTCTTGCTCTCTGCGACGAGGGTGGCGTACTTTTTCAGATTTTCCTCGCGAACGATATAGTCGTAGTACTCGATGGGAATTTTTCGCCCGTCGTAATCGAAATACTGGCTCTCCTTGGGAAACTGCCTGGCCGTCTTCATGAAGTCGGCGTACTCCAACGCCACTTCCTCCTCGAAGATCGATTTCAGGACCACCGCAGCGGCTCCGGCTGCTTCTGCCCTTTTGACGCTCTCCACCGAACTGGTCATCCCTGAGCTACCCACAATGATCGGATTTTTTAACTCAAGTCCCATATACTTTGTAGACAGATCCATAATTCCTCCTAATCAATGAATTGATTACACCCTTCTTCATGCACTGGATAGTCGTCAATGGTCGTATTGTGCAGTCCTTCTCTGAGTCCGGTCTTAAAAAATTTTTCTTTATGTAAATACTGTCCACCACGGATCAGCGCAAAGCCGATTAAAGCCACGACACAAATTAAAATAATTGTTATCATTTTGACGATCACTGCTTGCGTCTCCACCCATCTGGGATTTGATGCAGCCTTTGCTGCCGGCGTTGGCGACAATTTGGGATCAATCGGACATTCAGATTACAGCGGTGGCACCCAGCCCGGCACTTGTGCCGATGTCCGGAGAGATGTTTACTTTGGCTACCGGGAGCTTTCTGGCGAGTGCTTTCATTTTGTTCGTATTGAAAATAAACTACCGTATTCAACAACGCTAAAATTGATATCCTACATTCGCAAATCCATAATTGAACCAGCTAAAATTGTAAACATCATCATTATCCACGCCACCTTCCAGCATTCGGTAACCACCGCCGATGCTCCATCGATCCGAAAGATCGTAACGAATTTTCAAAGCCAGATCGAGTGCCCGACCGGGTCCCCCGGCAAGTCCTTCAAAGTCGACAATGGCTGCCCACCGTTCGGCAAAGGCCCACGCGGTTGAAAAGTTTAAAAGAGGGGCGACGCCCACGTTGCTGTCAGACGCTTTTATGCCGGCCTGCTCGAGTTCTATTTTGGCATCACGCACCAGAAGGGTCACGCCGACATGTAGGCGCAATGAACTTTTGTTGAGAAATAAATAGCGATAGGAAAGCCGGTATGTATCAAATTTGTATTGGCCTTCGGTTGGCGTCCCAGACGCAAACGTTGTGCCTGCAAAGGATACCGGTTGATCAAGCTGACCGTTTCCGTCGATTCTCAGCGGAGCCACCTCCAAACGCAATCCGTGCCGCTGTCTGATATTCCAGTCGACGGTTAATCGACCAGCAGCATAGGGCCCGCTTCCAGTCAAGTCCTTGAAAGAAAAATCGGTGCCGCTGTTTCCAGGTATGCGCACGTCATTCTTGGCTTGCCAAACTGGCCCGCCTTCCAACTCGAAACGAAAACGCCTCCAATCGTTCTGTTCATCCGCTGATGCGGCAATGGCCCCGAACCATGTTAAGACGCATAGACAACCGATATAAAATTCAACTTTCAGTAACAATGACAATGACATTTTATCTCCGGAATGATCGAAATCGATTTGGTTTAGGGTCGATGATGGCTAACTTTGGTTTTTAAACAGGAAAGAAGACCAATTACAAATACTACTGTTAAAAATAGAATAGAGATAATGTAAAGGTCAAGGCGCAAAATGGTCAGACATGATTGGAGGTTCTGCTCAACCAATTATAACCGTTGAAATCTTTTGGGTGCGTCTCCCCAACAAAACGATCATTGAGATCGTTATACTGGCAGTCTCCACCTACCATTGCAATCCTTTTCGCTTATCATTGAATTCAGTCGGTTGATGCCAATCAGTCGACGTTGATTGATGTATTGCTGTACCACGTCTTTGATGGATCTGTACTGTCAACCGCAGCGATCGCTTTGGATGGACAAAGCGTTGACATGTTGAATGGTGGAACCATGAGCCTTGACCTGGCAGCCAGTGAACTGATTTTGAACCTCGGCGGGAATCGGCAGGCAACGGTAACCATAACCGATGTGCTGTGCGCCAACGGTGTGATCCATGTGATTGACGCGGTCCTCGACCCAGCGGATTCCCCATGAAAGGTAAATCATGGGCGGCCGCACTTTTCAGTGCCTGGCGGCCCGACCGCTTTACCCGGGTGGACTGCACCTTGTGCCATGGCGCAGGCGCCTACACCGGGAATTTCAACATGCCCACGACTCATCTGCCCCGTCTCAGCGGAGATGCTTTCCTGGGGCCTGAGTTTGCAAAATACCCGGAAACCACCCGTTTGAAGCTGGATCGATTGGTGCCTACGATGTCTGAAGCCCTCGGCCTGAAGTCCTTCAACCTCTTTACCCGAAGAGGATTCGGCTGTTACTCATGTTGTTGGAGCAGGGCACTCTGGATGTGGCTCTGGCTGCCAGTCTGCCTGCCCGCGAAGCTTTCGAAGGAATCGAGCGCGATGCACCGACCCCGCTCAAGATCATCACTGCCATATACCCCACCTTCGGCACCTTCGCTGTCAAGAGGGGCTGCCCGGCGAATACGTTCTCCGATCTGGTCGGTCAGAAAGTAGCCTGGGGCACCAAGTCTTCGGGCCTGACCTTGCTTGGACAAGAGGTAACGGTGTGATTGAGCCCGAATGGATTGCCGATGGCCACTACCCAATCGCCGACCTGTAAGTGTTCGGAATCGCCCATGGCGGCTGCAGGAAAGGGCTTTTTGGCGTCGATTTTCAGCATGGCCAGGTCTGTTTTGGGACCGCGCCCTACGACCTGAGCTTCATGATAGTTCTTGTTGGCGAGGATGACGGTTACCTCGCTGGCATCTTCGACGACATGATTGTTGGTCAGGATAATGCCGTCACCGCTGATAATTACCCCGGAACCGGCCCCTTGGAATCTATGGGTTTAGGGTTGGCAAACATTTTATTTCTCCTTCTAAAGGAATCATCCAGCCGGTTTAGCATGTCGTTGAGTGTTTGGGCCAATCGGTCCAATTCGTCACCATTGCCCGTCATCGGGAGACGTGCGTCGATGCGTGTCGCGCTGATTTGCTGTGCCGTTCTTGTTATAAAATCAAATGAAGTTTGAACATCGCTCGGCAGCGCGTTTCTCCACAGTGGGGTCGGGTTGCAACAAAGAGGTGTGATGCGGTTTGATTCTGGCATCGGTGACCAAGGATTGGCGGCAGCCCCAATGTTTGGCCTCGAAAAAGGCCTGGATACCGTATGTATCGTGGCTGGGGTTGGATCGCAGAAAACACACCCATAAAAAATTGTCCAGGGTTTGCGCGCAGAATTCACTATCGTCAACCAGTACGATCCAGGCGACGCCTTGCTGGCGCATGAGGTTGGGGGTCAGACGATCCATTTGGGCGCAATAATCTTTGACCGGTGTCCTTGGATCGGCCAATGCCCCGTCGTGTGAATCTTCTTGATTGGACGTCCACGATGGTGCCTGCACAACCAAAAGGCCGGGTAAAATCAGACGCGGGTGGTCATAACCATCCGGCAGAACAAGACTTTCCGGGACTTCTAAGCACAGTGAACGACGCTTTTCCCCGGCTACGGCAACGACCAGCTTGGATCCCTTGTTGAGTTCAGGACCGGTATAATCCAGGGTATCCATGGTGGTCTGGGTCTGAAAATGAAGATCTTTGCGCCAATCCACCCGTTCCAGAATGTGCTGAAAATACGCTTTTACATCCGTTGCCTTGAGCGTGGGGGCATCCTCACCGGCACAGATAAACAGGTACTTGGCCAGTGAAATTTGATTGAAGCCCAATAGTGCGTTGGCCTGAGTCAATATCTCACGGGGCTGCCTCGGCGCATAGGGGACATAGCGTTCGGATCCAATGGCCAGCAGCAGACTGTGCACCCCTGCGGCATCCACGGCATTCACCTCGCGTACGCCCTTGACCTGGGTAGGCAACACATTTCCGGTCAGGCGGTGAACGAATTTGCCAAAAACACTGTCTTCCTGGGGCGGACGCCCCACCACGGTAAAGGGCCAGACGGCACCGTTGCGATGGAAGACTTTTTCCACGTTCAGGTAGGGAAACGGGTGCTTCAAGGAATAATATCCCAGGTGATCGCCAAAAGGACCTTCCGGTTTGGTGTCCGGTGCAACCGTGCCCAGGATGCAAAAATCCGCGTCGGCCGAGATCACCCAGCCATCAATCAAGGCATATCGAAAAGCCCTTGAAGCAAGCATGCCGGCAAAGGTAAGCTCGCTGAGGCCTTCAGGCATGGGCATCATGGCCGCAACCGTATGCGCCGGCGGACCGCCGACAAAGATGCTGACTTTCAGCGGCCGGCCCGATTCGATGGCCTGGGTATGGTGGATGCCGATCCCCCGGTGGATCTGGTAATGAAGGCCCACTTCTTGATTGGTAATATAATCGTTGCCGGACAGTTGTACCCGATACATGCCCAGGTTGGATTGCATTATTCTCTGTCGGTCTGCCGGGGCCATCGATAAAACCTGGGGGAGGGTAATGAAACTGCCGCCATCCATGGGCCAGGATTGAATCTGAGGCAGGTCCTGGATGCGGCATTCACATTCCAAAACCGGCAGCCTCGCACGCCAATGGGAGCGCATGTCGGCATTCACATCCCTTAACCGGATGGCAGCCGGAAGTCCTGTGCGAACACGGCGCGGAAGCGCGTTCAGGGCGGTTGCGGCAAGGGGGACCCATTGTCTGACCCGAGGCAACAGCGCTAGTGGATTACCGTAGTTATCCATGAGCGACTGCAGCGGCCCCTGGGATTTACGAAAAAGAAATTCCATACGCGCCATGGTGCCAAACAGATTGGAAACCGCCGGGAATGGTGTTCCCTTGATTTTCTCAAAGTAAATGGCCGGGCCATGATCACGGTGAACCTGACGGTGAATGGCAGCCATCTCCAGATAGGGATCGACGGCCTGCCCTATTCTCAGCAGCTGTCCGGTTTGTTCCAGTTCATCGATGCATTGGCGCATGGACTTGTACATTCTCGGCTCCCTGATAAATAAGCGTGCGCCATTATCTGTTGTCGATCAAAAAAAAGCAACCCCGCCCTGTTTCGCGTCATCGATTACGAGCACCGCTTCGCTGAGCACGAGCACGAATGACGGGCATTGGCGTTTTTTCGTGCTCGTGCTCGCAATCGATCATCATTTTGTACTATCAATCGATGGTATTCCTAAGGAAGGGCGCGCTCCCACGCAGAAGCATGGGAGCGAGAGGCAGGAAAAAATTCCAAATGCGGGTGCCCTGTTTAAGGTGATCTACGCAGCAACAGGACGGACGCTAGTACATATCATCGCCCATGGGCGGCATCCCCGCTCCGCCTTTTTTCTTTGCGGGCTTGTCGGCGATCATGGCTTCGGTGGTCAGCATCAGCCCCGCGACCGAAGCCGCATTTTGCAGGGCATAGCGTACGACCTTGGTCGGGTCGATGATACCGGCAGCCAGCATGTTTTCAAACTGGTCGGTGGCAGCGTTGTAACCGAAATCGTCTTTGCCCTCGATCACCTTGTTGATCACCACCGAGCCTTCCACTCCCGCATTGCAGGCGATCTGACGCAAGGGTTCCTGCAGGACGCGTTTGAGGAGTTTGATCCCGTTATTTACCTCGCCCTTGGCATCCACCGCCTCCAGGGCGCTGATGCAGCGCACCAGGGCCACGCCGCCACCGGGCACGATTCCCTCTTCCACCGCGGCCCGGGTGGCGTTGAGGGCATCTTCCAGGCGGGCTTTTTTCTCTTTCATCTCGGTTTCGGTCGCCGCACCGATGTTGATCACCGCCACGCCGCCGATCAGTTTGGCCAGACGTTCCTGCAATTTCTCACGATCGTAATCGGATTTGGTTTCTTCAATCTGGGCACGGATCTGCTTGACGCGGCCTTCGATGGCGCTTTTGGTACCGGCGCCGTCGACGATCGTGGTGTTGTCCTTATCGATCTTGACCGTACGGCATTTCCCCAAATCATTGATGGTGATGTTCTCCAGCTTGACCCCCAACTCCTCGGAAACCACCTGCCCACCGGTCAATACAGCGATGTCCTGCAGCATGGCCTTGCGGCGGTCACCGAAACCAGGCGCCTTGACAGCCGCGACCTTGAGGGTACCACGCAGCTTGTTGACGATCAGTGTGGCCAATGCCTCACCATCCACGTCCTCGGCAACGATCAATAGGGGTTTGCCTGTTTTGGCGACCGACTCCAATAGCGGAACCATGTCCTTCATGTTGGATACTTTCTTCTCATTGATCAAAATGAGAGGCTCCTCCAGTTCGGCAACCATCTTCTCAGTGTCGGTCACAAAATAGGGAGATAGATAGCCGCGATCGAACTGCATGCCCTCGACAATGTCCAGGGTGGTTTCCATCCCCTTGGCCTCTTCGACGGTGATCACGCCCTCTTTGCCCACTTTTTCCATGGCGTCGGAGATCATCTTGCCCACGGCTTCATCATTATTGGCCGAAACGGTCCCCACCTGCTCGATTTCCATACGGTCCTTGGTGGGTTTGGACAATTTTTTAAGGGCATCGATCACCGCGGCAGTGCCCATGTCAATACCCCGCTTGATGGCCATGGGATTGGCGCCGGCAGCCACCAGTTTCTGCCCTTGGGTATAGATGGCCTGGGCCAGCACCGTGGCCGTGGTGGTTCCGTCACCGGCCATATCGCTGGTCTTGCTGGCCACTTCCTTGACCATCTGAGCGCCCATGTTCTCGAACTTGTCGGTCAGTTCGATCTCCTTGGCAACGGTCACACCATCTTTGGTCACCAGCGGAGAGCCAAAGGATTTGTCCAACACCACATTGTTGCCCTTGGGGCCAAGGGTGACCTTCACCGCATTGGCCAGGGTGTTGACGCCTTTGAGCATCGATTCCCGCGCACTGGTCCCATAAATAATCATTTTTGCAGCCATGTTCTTTTCCTCCTGCCTTATTCGATAACGCCGAGGATATCATCCTCGCGCATGAACAGATGTTCAACACCGTTTATTTTTATTTCAGTGCCCGCATACTTGGAAAAAAGCACCCGCTCCCCTTCTTTGAGTTCCATAGGAACGTGTTTGCCTTTGTCATCCAGCTTGCCGGGCCCGGCGGCCACGACTTTGCCTTCCATGGGCTTTTCCTTGGCCGTGTCCGGGATGATGATCCCCCCGGCAGTTTTTTGTTCCTCTTCGACACGAACAACCAATACTCTATCATTCATTGGTTTGACCTTCATTTGTTCCTCCTCTTTTACGAAACGTGCTAAAAACCAACTAACATGAATGCCGTCCACCGACCACGGACGGACAAACCGTGAAAGACTGCAAGAATGCTCACCTGTCCATTTGTCAATGGGTATAGTAAAGGCGCCTTTTGATCAAAAAAGATACGCCAAATTAAAGCTGAATTGATTGTTGTCAAGCCCTGTTTGAACTATTTTATTAACATCAATTTCAACATGTTAAAAAATTTTCGTCAAACACTGATAAAATAGTGGAAAGTACTTGAAGACAAGCGGTGGCCCCCTATGGCAATGGGATAAAAAATGCCCACAATTTCTTCTATCGTGAGCATTTTATCATCAACTCGGCAGGCTTTACCAATATTTACCTTGAAAAGGGCACTTTTCGAATAACAGTTCAGGCGTCGTGGAATTTAACCTGGCCTGAAGATCTATCAAATTGACCGGTGTGCATAACCAGTTCCGGTCTTTCATCCAAAGAAGTCCAGTTCTTGACCACAAGTCCCGCCAGGTTCACTTTCGAAGGGTTATAGATTCTGAATTCTCTATTTTTCGAGTTACCTTCCAGAGGCCGGCTCACATACTTGAGCGACCACACCAGATCCGGATCCATATTCATCTCCACAACCATCTTGCGCCCCACCGCATCCGGTAAGTCCTTGGGCTTGTCAAATTTAATGGCGGTTGCGCTTCCACCGCTGCCAGCGTCTTGTTTTTTCCAGAATTTCCAGTTCATTGTTTGGTACCCTTTCCATCGTTCAACGATATTGGCCGTGCTGCACGGAATCGTTCAGCGCCATCGATGAGTCCGACCCACACGGAGTTGGAATCGCAAAAACACTCAAATCAAAAATCGTACCACATTCAACAACCAATTAATGAGCAATAGACGGTTGGAAAGGCCAGCCCCCGCCAAGGTCAGGTAAAAGGTGTCGCTACCGATTCATTTCTTTGGATTTTATGAACCAGATGGGCGTGGGAGAGCAGGTTTTCAAGGCGCAGCATAAGGGCAGGCGGGAAACTCTCATCCCATCTTAGCGTACCGATCCAGACAAAAGAGTTCCGATAAATTGGCGCAATAGGAATTGTGAGTTCTGGTTTCGTGCGGCCTCAACCGGATAATCCACGCTGCGCTATTTAGTATGACGGGGCTTGAAAGCGGATTTTTGCAGATTGTATTTGTGCATCAGCTTGTTTAACTGCCGTGCGCCCACCCCCGCTTCCAGTGCAGATGCGTTGATCTTCCCCTGGTTGCGCGACAGCAGTTCCTCAAGATAGCGGCGTTCGATGGCCGCCAGACCTCTTTTCCTCGCCTCGGCCAATGAGGCTGTGATGTCAATGGGGATGTCCCCTGACGGTGGGGATGAATCGAAAAGTTCGGAAGGAAAATTCTCCGGTGTCAGAACCGGACCGGTCTCCAGGATATAGGCGCGCTCAAGTAAATTTTCGAGTTCTCGGATATTGCCGGGCCATGCGTAGCCAAGCAAGGCATCCATGACCTCAGGGTGAACGCCCTGGATGGATTTGGTTCCAAATTGGTTGAATTTTTTCAGAAAGTTTTCCACGAAAAGGGGAATGTCCTCACTGCGCCGGCACAATTCCGGAATGTGGATCGGGAACACATTGAGACGATAATAAAGATCTTTTCTGAATTGCCCCTGGTCGCACATGTCTTTCAAATCAACATTGGACGCCGCAATCACCCGCACATTGGCGGTCAACGTCTGATCGCCGCCCACACGCTGAAAGATTGCCTCCTGGAGCACCATCAGCAGTTTGACCTGCGCCGCCATTGAAATGGTGCCGATCTCGTCCAGAAAAATCGTACCACCGGAAGCCACTTCGAACTTTCCCAACTTTCGTCGATGCGCACCGGTAAAAGAGCCTTTCTCGTGGCCGAAAAGTTCGCTCTCGATCAGGGTCTCAGGGATGGCACCGCAATGTACACTGATAAACGGCCCATTTTTACGGTTGCTTTGGCGGTGGATGCGCTTGGCCATAAAACTTTTGCCCGTGCCGGTTTCACCTAACAGGAGAACAGTTGTCTTGGTGGGCGCTACGGAAAGCACGTTATCATAAACCTTCTTCATGATGGGACTGAGGGTTCTGATAATGTCCAGGGAATCATCCTGCCAAAGCTGCTGGCGAAGATAAGCCAGTTCGGACTGCTGAAGCCGCTCCTTGGCAATCTCATCGACCACCAACCTGACCTCTTCCGCATCAATGGGAGCGGTAATGTAGTTGCTGGCCCCGTTTTTGACGTAATCCACCGCCTTGCGGACGTCCACGTTGGCCACAATGATGACAACGGCCATCAGCGGCCGCAGGCGTTTGAAATGGCTGATCAGTGCTTTGGGTGTTGCCAGATGGGGCGCGTCAGCCGACAGCGCCTCAAGCTGGATCAGGTCGATAAAAAGAAAATCACAGGTGTTAACGTTGATGGCATCGAACAACTGATCCGCCGAGTCGACGATCTGGATACGACAATCCCGGGCAAAAATGTGCCGGATGGTGTTAATCGTTCGCGTATTTTGCGTCGATATGAGTATGCTATCCATGGTATGCAATTAGAAAAATGGCGAAAACAGAGCCTGAACCAGGCTGAATATCGGTCATTGCCGCCTACCTAGTGTCCATCCACGAATAGGCAAATTGGGTCGAGATCAAGGCGCCCGAAAAATTTAACCACAGGCATATAGTTGATATTCCGAGGATAAAATTTTTCGCGCAACGCCGATATCGGGCAAATTGGTCATTCGTGGATGGACACTACCCAACCGCCTTTGTCACAAAGGCCTTACAAAGACAAGCAAAAAAGGCTTACGGGTGAGACCTTTTCAGAAAAATCCGGGTGTGTTGATGGGATTTAATCCTTGATGGGAAAACAGGCATGGCAAACTTAGGGTCACAAGACGGTCATGCTAGGCACCGGGAAAGGGCGGTGATGATATCCACCTCCCCTTCCCGGGGTGCCGTCTATTCGTCAAATGGCGCGCTTTCCAGCAATTCGTATTTTTTTATGTTGATCGCCCGGTGAACTTTTTTGCCGATTTTGACCAATCCCACGGCCCGGATGGGTTTTTGCACCAGATCCAGAAAACCCTGACTATTTTCAATAATGTATTCTTCGTCATCCGTTGCCGAAAGCGATACTTCACACACCTGATCGCTTTCATCCCATGCATAAGGGGTAACAATACCAACGAGTGTCTGGGTGGTGGCGCTTAACTTCTTTTTCATGTGTACTCCTGACCCCAAAAGGGAGTTCCGGCCAAAGCCCGATCCAGGCTTTGGGAACTCAATCGAAAATAAAGTTATTTTTGGAACTGATCGTATGTTGCTTGTCCGTCTTTTTTCGGATCATATCTCCCGGCCGGTCATTGTCCGACAGCTTTTTTCTACCATAGCAATCTACGCGCCAAAACAGTATCCATCCGATATTGTATTCATTTCCATCAGCTCGAAATCGAACCGGAACTCGTTGTTCGCATTTGGACCGAATTTGTCATTGCACGGCATGGATGGCTGGCAATTGCTCATCTTCACCATCGATTTTCCTTTCCGAAACGATGCAAAAGTCTTCATCACAAGCAATGCCCATCCAAATCAAAAAAAGCTTAACAACTTGTAATCCATATGATTTAAAATGACTTCCAACAGCAATTGAAAAACAGGCCATATCCCTACCCGTAAAAAGGGTGATCCATCCGGGGTATTGTCACGGTTATTGCTATTCCGGCAGCGTTTGCACCCATGAAGGACCATTGCCCCGGTCGTGTCCGTCAACGTGCATATAGCATTCAAGATAATGTTTTTGGACTGCGTTATCGGTCGAAAGCGGTATTGACTATACAGCTTGCTCCCTTAAGGCCTTGCCAAAAACATTATCTTGAACACTATGGAAGGTCGGCTGACCATTGATGGATGGACCCATTTTAAAAGCCTTTCTATAAACTGGGGATCGAATTCAAAATGTTAGATGAAAACAAAATATCAGACGGGCCTTTCGACCTGATGGACGGTGCCGTGGGCGAGTTTCAGCAGATCCAGCAGGATGTCAACCGGCAGCGCGCCATTGCCGCCGATATATCCCGACCGATGGCGCAGCGGCTGGAAGCCTATGAGGACATCATCGATTCGGAAGTGGGGGATACGGCTTTCATCCGCGCCCGCAACATTGAGCGTGAAACCGGCCTGCGCCAGATCTATTTAAAATTCGAGGGTGGCAATCCCACCGGCACTCAGAAGGATCGGGTGGCCTTTGCCCAGGCCATGGATGCCTTAAGACGGCAGTTTGACACGATCACTCTGGCCACCTGCGGAAATTTCGGCGTGGCCCAGGCCCTGGCCGCGTCCCTGGCCGGCATCCGCTGCGTGATTTTTATTCCGGGCACCTATCACACACGGCGCATTCAGGAAATGGAGCAGTTGGGCGCCGAAATCGTCCGTGTGCCGGGTGATTATGAGGGGGCGGTCAACATCTCCAGCCAGCGCGCGCTTGAAAATGAATGGTATGACGCCAATCCCGGCGGCAGCAACACCATGATGCAGCTCACGGCGTATGGCGGCATCTCCTATGAAATTTATGATGAGCTGAGCGATGCCCCGGCGGCAGTGGCGGCCCCCGTCTCCAACGGGACGACCTTTGCCGGGATTTACAAAGGATTTATCAGTCTATACCGCCGGGGCAAGACCTCGCGGATGCCCCGCATGGTAGCGGGCTCATCCTTTGGAAAAAATCCCATTGTCCAGGCGGTGCTCAAAAACAAGGCCACCTGTGAAGATCTGGTTCCCGGAAAAATCCACGAAACCCGGGTCAACGAGCCGTTGATCAACTGGCATGCCATCGACGGCAACCTGGCCTTAAGGGCCGTGCGCGACACCGGCGGCTGGGCCGGCAATGCCACCGACAAGGCCATGCGTCGCTATTCACGCCTGATCCGTGAACGGGAGGGGCTTGATGTGCTTCCCGCCTCCACGGCCGGTCTGATCGCCCTGATCGAACATCATAAATCCAATCCACTGCCCAACGACCGCTATGTGGTTGTGCTGACCGGGAGGAAATCATGAACAAGCCAATCCACACCGACGGCAACGCCATCGTTTATTGCCAAGGCGCCTTTAACACCCTCAACGGAAAAACCGCCCATGGCCTGGTAAGATTCTGCCGCCGTTACCAGGTGGTGGCCGTGGTGGACAAGACCTATGCCGGTCAGGATGCGGGTCAGGTGCTGGATGGCAAGCCGGCGGGCATTCCCGTGACGGCGTCCATCGACGCGGCCCTTGAAACCGCTGCTGCCGCCGGCAATCCCGCCTCTCATCTGGTGGTAGGCATTGCCCCGGACGGCGGCCGATTGTCGACCAGCGCCCGGCAGGACGTCATGCACGCCATCGACCAGGGACTCAACGTGGACTGCGGGCTGCACGATTTTCTGACCGAGGATGAGCAAATCGTCGCTCTGGCCCAAAAGCGGTCAATCATCATCCGCGATATCCGCAAGCCCCCCGAGAGGAACCAGCTGCACTTTTTCTCGGGCAAAATCGAGGCGGTGGACGCACTCAAGATCGCCATCCTGGGCACCGACTCGGCCGTGGGCAAACGCACCACGGCCTGGCTGATCGTCCAGGCGTTCGAGCGTCTGGGATACCAGGCCGAGCTGGTCGGCACCGGTCAGACCGCATGGATGCAGGGTGCCCGCTACAGCATGATTCTGGATTCGTTGATCAACGATTTCGTGGCCGGTGAGATCGAGCATGCCGTGTGGTCGGCCTGGAACGACCTGCACCCCGATGTGATCGTCCTCGAAGGCCAGGGCAGCCTGATGAATCCCGCCTATCCGGGCGGGTTCGAGCTATTGGCTGCCGGCCGCCCGGATCTGGTGGTTCTGCAGCATGCCCCGGCCAGAAAGGAGTACGACGGGTTTCCCGGTTATCCGATCCAACCCCTGGCCAGGCAGATCGAAGCCATCGAAATCCTGTCCGGCAAACCGGTGGCAGCCGTTACCGTCAACCATGAAGATCTCAGCGATGATCAGGTGCCGGCGGTCTGTGAAGCCATTGAAATGGTGGTGGGGCTGCCGACCCTGGACGTGCTACGGGATCGCGCCGACCGGTTGGTGAGCCTGTTGACCCCTTATCTCAAAGGAAAAGCCTGACCATGGCCGATGAAAAAATATCCAAAGCAAACAGTGAAAATGATCCGCTGTCAGCTCTGGTGGTCTTTGACCGGCTGGAGGTGGGACCGGTCAAACTGGAACCTAAACGGCTGGTGGCCCCCTATCGTCTGGTGACCGGCGGCAACACCGAGCAGACCGAGCTGATCTACACCTACGAAGAGGCTGTTTTCGATCCCGACACAGCCGAGTCGCGCAACCTGGCCGATATGATCGCGGCTCAGGTGGCCCTGAACTACGGCCTGTTCTGCCGCGAAATCGTCTATAATGGTCTGTTCGACAAAACCGACCGGCAGTTTCTGCGCGACATGGCGGAAAACACGGCCCGTGAAATCTACGTCAAAAAATTTCTGGAGCCCAACCCGTTTCTGGTGGGCGCCGTTGTCGGCCTTCCGGCAACAGTGGCCAAATCCTATCTGAAAGCCCGGTTGGTTTTTCCCCGTTCACCGCGGGTGGTGTCCCTGCGGCCCTGGCATCCCCATGCCGACCGCCACTGTGTGCTCTCCAGCGGGGGCAAGGACAGTCTGCTCAGTTTCGGCCTGATGGATGAACTGGGATGTGACGTGCATCCCATATTCGTCAATGAATCGGGTCGCCACTGGTTTACGGCCCTGAATGCCTACCGCCACTTTCGCGACAACATCCCGGGCACCGCCCGGGTGTGGGTCAACGCGGATCGCTTTTTCGCCTGGATGCTGCGCCGGATGCCCTTCATCCGCAAGGATTTTGCCAGCCTGCGCGCCGACGAATACCCGATTCGGCTCTGGACCGTGGCGGTTTTTCTCTTTGGCGTGCTCCCCTTGATGCAAAAACGCGGCATCGGCCGCCTGATCATCGGCGATGAATTTGACACGTCCCGGCGGATCACGACCTCGGGTATCCGCCACTATGACGGCCTGTACGATCAGAGCCGCTGGTTCGATGACGCCCTAAGCCGCTATTTCATGCGCAAAGGCTGGTCCATCGCCCAGTTCTCGATCCTGCGTCCCCTGTCCGAGCTGCTCATCGAGAAAATCCTGGTCAAGCGCTATCCCCATCTTCAGGAGCACCAGACTTCATGCCATGCCACCCACAAAAAGGATGACCGCATACGGCCCTGCGGACGGTGTGAGAAGTGTCGCCGCATTGTCGGCATGCTGACGGCCCTTGCCGAGGATCCCACCCGCTGCGGATACACCACTGAGCAGATCCATGCCTGCCTGAACGATCTTTTTAAAAAGGGGGTCTACTCCCAGGCATCGGCCGAAGCCGGCCAGCTGTTTTACCTGCTTTCACAGATCGAGCACATCAAAATTCCCGATGATGTGGTGCAAACGGTCAAGGAATATCCCGAAATCTTGCAGCTGCGCTTCGATCCCAAAGTGTCGCCCATAAACGGCATTCCCGCCGATCTGCGCACCGCGCTGTATCGCATTTATCTGGAATATGCCGACGGCGCGGTCGAAGCCAAGGGAAAAGGCTGGCAGCCGATCGACGCGCTCACCCATCCGGCCCTGAAGGCACCCTATGCCTTTGATACAGGAGAAAGGCACACGCCGGCCCAACCGGAGGCGGACACATCTTCGGGCACCTACTTTTGGGGGGAGCTGTGCTGGCCCCAGGCCGCCCGGCGTCTTGATATTGTCGACACGGCCCTGCTTCCCGTCGGGGCGGTGGAACAGCACGGTCCGCACCTGCCCCTGGACACGGACGCCTTTGACGCCGAATACCTGGCAAGGCAGGTTGCCGAGGGCTGCAGTGATCCCAAACCCCTCGTCTTACCGCTCATCGCCTATGGTGTGAGCTACCATCACGAGGCCTTCAAAGGCACCATCAGCATCAACAACGACACCCTGGCCAACCTGGTTTACGATGTGGGCATCAGCGTGGCCAAAAACGGGATCAAAAAACTGGTAATCATCAACGGTCATGGGGGCAATGCGCCGTCTCTCAATTTCGCGGCCCAGCGAATCAACCAGGATGCCCGCATCTTCGTGTGCGTGGACACCGGAGAAACCAGTGATGTGGATGTGGACAATCTCATCGAAACCCCCAACGATGTGCATGCCGGTGAGATCGAAACCAGTACCAGCCTGGCCATCCGACCCCACCTGGTGCGCATGGACCACCTGCAGATGGAAGTGCCCACCTTCACCAGCCGCTACCTGGATTTTTCTTCCAAACGCGGGGTGTCCTGGTATGCGCATACCCATAAAATCTCGAGCAGCGGGGTCATGGGCGATCCCACCAAGGCCAGCCGGGAAAAAGGCCAGAAAATGTGGGCCATGATGATCAGCCACCTGGTCAGCTTTGTGGACCAATTGAAACAGATGACGCTAAAGGAAATCTACCAGCGCAAATACTGACGACTTCCTTAAGACACCCGATATCGGCGTTATACGGATCACCCGTCACTGCGGCGTACTTGTATGTACGCCTCATTCCTTGGTGATCCGAAAGCCTTGATCTCAGGCGCCTTAAGAAAGTCGTCCAAAAAACAAAAGCATATGAAAATAAAACGCATTGAAGCATGGCCGGTGGTCATGAAACTGGCCGAGCCGTACACCATCGCCTATGAAACCGTTTCCACGGCGGCCAATGTGTTCCTGCGCATGGAAACATCATCGGGGATCATTGGGTACGGCTGCGGCGCACCGGATCTGTCGGTGACTGGAGAAACCGTTGATACCGTGATGGCCGCCTGCCACGATGTGATCGTGCCCGCCTTCAAGGGATCGGACCCCTTGCGGCCGGCCATGCTCATGACGCGACTCCGCAAGCCCCTCAAGGCGCATCCATCGGCCATGGCCATGGCCGACATGGCTCTTTTCGACGTCATGGGCAAGGCTGCCGGATTGCCGCTCTATAGGCTTCTCGGCGGCTTTCGCACCCGCATGCGCACCAGCATCACCATTGGTATCCTGCCGGTTCAGGAAACGGTGGATCGTGCACGGCAATGGGTGGCAAAAGGCTTTAAAGCGCTGAAAATCAAAGGCGGGATGGATGTGGACGCCGACATCGAGCGATTGATGCGGGTACGGCAGGCCGTGGGTGAGCGCATCGAACTGCGCTTTGATGCCAATCAGGGGTATACGGAAAACGATGCACTGCGGTTTGTCGACGCGGTCCGCACGGTAAAGATTGAGCTCGTCGAACAGCCTACGCCCAGGGCACGGGACGCGCTTTTGGGCCGCATTACCCAGGCAGTGCCTTTGCCGATCATGGCCGACGAAAGCCTCATGGATCTGAAGGATGCCTTTCGCCTGGCCCGCCGGTCACTGGTGGATATGATCAATATCAAACTGATGAAGGTGGGCGGCATCGACGAAGCCATGAAAATCAATGCCGTCTCACGCGCTGCGGGCATGGAAGTGATGGTCGGCTGCATGGACGAGTCGGCCCTGGCCATTGCCGCCGGCCTGCATTTTGCCCTGGCCCGGCCCAACGTCGCCTATGCCGATCTGGACGGCCATCTGGATCTTTTGGATGACCCGGCGGCCGGTGCGGTGATCCTGAAAAAGGGTGTACTCTACCCCACCGGACAGCCAGGCCTGGGATTCACCCCGGATCACGGGTGAGCCCAAAAGCGCCGATGCCCGTCGTACTCGTGCTCATAATCGTAATCGGAAAGGTCGACATGGCATAATACCAATCGCTGAAGACGCATCTGAGAGTTTGAACCTCAGGCCAAATTTTGATATAATGAGTTATGGTTCATATATGAGACGAAAAATATCACTGACCCGTAAACGGTTCGCGAACAGGAACATACCATGGCTCATATCGTCTCTCAATCCGCCTATCAGCGTCTCACCGATCGTCTTAACCGATTTCCTCAGGGGGCACCGCCGTCTGAACTGCTGACCCGTATCCTGATGGTCCTGTTTGACCGTCGGGACGCCGAATTGGTCTCACTGTTGCCGATCAAGCCGTTTACGGCACGGCAGGCAGCCCGTATCTGGCACCGACCGGAAAACGAAACCCGCCGGACCCTGGACCGGTTGGCCGACAAGGCCCTGCTGGTGGACATAGAAGTACATGGACAGATGAATTATGTTCTCCCGCCGCCCATGGCCGGATTCTTTGAATTCTCCATGATGCGCATCCGCAAAGACGTCGACCAGAAACTGCTGGCCGAGCTGTTCTACCAATACCTGAATGTGGAAGAGGATTTCGTCCGGGCCCTGTTTACCGATGGCCAGACCCAGCTGGGCCGCGCCTTTGTCAATGAAACCGTGCTTCCCGACCAGCAGAGCCTGATCGTTCTGGATTGGGAGCGTGCCAGCCATGTGATCCAAACCGCCTCCCACCGGGGGATCAGTACCTGCTACTGCCGTCATAAAATGTCGCATCTGGATAAGGCCTGTGATGCGCCCCTGGAAATCTGCATGACCTTTAACACCTCGGCCGCCGCATTGATCCGCCATGGTCATGCAAGGGCAGTCGGTGTGTCCGAAGCCCTCGACCTACTATCCCAAGCGCGCGACCATCATCTGGTGCAATTCGGCGAGAATGTGCGCCAAGGGGTCAACTTTATCTGCAATTGCTGTGGATGCTGCTGTGAGGCGATGCTGGCCGCGCGTCGGTTTGCCTTCATGCATCCGGTACATACCACCAGCTTTCTACCCCAGGTGGACAAAAACACCTGCAGCGGCTGCGGCAAATGCGTAGAACGCTGTCCGGTGGCAGCCATGGGCCTGGTATCGGCCAATGATCCGGAGCATCCCAAGCGAAAAGTGGCCCAGGTCGACCCTGAGCGCTGTTTGGGCTGCGGCGTATGCATTGACGCATGTGAGAAAACAGAGAGTCTCCAATTAAAACATCGTTCAAGAAGAGTTCTCACCCCTTTGAACACGGTTCACCGCTCGGTCATCATGGCGGTCGAACGCGGCAAACTGCAGCATTTGATCTTCGACAACCGCGTGTTGTGGTATCATCGTGCGCTTGCCGCCGTGTTGGGTGCGATCCTGCGCCTTGGGCCGGTAAAACGGGCCATGGCCACCGATCAGGTTAAGTCCCGTTATCTGGAAACATTGGCGCGACACTATTCATGAATGCTTAACTTTACGGGCCGCTCAATTTCTCAGCAGTGTTTTACCGATGGTTTGATCAAGCACCTGGCGCACGGTCGTACAAATTTGGTGCCGGAGAATCGGTTTATGCACAAACGCACGGATGCCAATGGCTTTGGCCCGCTCTTCGTCAACCGTGGCACTGAAGCCAGTGCAAAGAATGATGGGAATATCGGCTCTGATTTTGAGCATTTCCATGGCCAACCGATCGCCGGTCAGTTTGGGCATGGTCAGATCGGTCAAGATCAGATCAAACTGGTGAGGATTTTGTTGAAAAAGGGACAGGGCATCGGAGCTGGTTCGAGTCGCCGTCACTTGATAGCCCTGGGTCTCGAGCATACATTTTCCAAGTGTGCATAGCGGTTCTTCATCATCCACCAAAAGGATACGTTCCGTTCCTTTGGGCAGTTCTTTCAGAGGCCTGGTTTCAATGGCCACGCGCCTTTCGATGGCGGGCAAAAACACATGAAAAGAAGAGCCTTTTCCCGGCACACTATAAGCATTGATAACACCGCCGTGGCTTTTGACAATGCCATGCACCACCGCCAGCCCCATTCCCGTTCCGTCCCCTTTTTCCTTGGTGGTAAAAAATGGATCGAATATCCGTTCCATAACCTGATGGGGAATACCGCAGCCGTCATCACTGACGGTCAGTTTGATATGATACCCCACCTGCAGTCCGGGGTGCCGGTTGACGAATTCAGCATCCAATTCCAGACTTTCCAGCTCGACTTCCAGGGTACCGCCGTTTTCTCGCATGGCGTAACCGGCATTGGTGCACAAATTCAGGATCACCTGATGCACTTGGGTGGCATCGGCAAAAACATAGGCATCACTGTTGATGTGTGCTTTGATATCAATGGTCGCCGGTAGTGAGGCTCTAAGAAGCTTGAGGGTTTCTTTGATGATAATCTTGATCTGCACCGGTTTGAAAGACTGTTCCGTTTGACGGCTGAACGTGAGAATTTGAGAGACCAGATCCTTGGCGCGGTTGCCGGCCACGATAACTTGATGCAGGTCCTTTTGGATTTCACTGTCATCCGGCAATTTTAGCTGGGCCAGCTCGGTGTACCCGAGAATTGCCGATAAAATGTTGTTGAAGTCATGGGCAATTCCGCCGGCCAGGGTTCCAATGGCTTCCATTTTTTGCGTTTGCCGAAGCCTTTTGGACACCTTCTGGTCTTCATGGTGTGTTTTTATGCGGTCTACCAGTCGCCAGATGATCTGCACGAAAAAGGACATCAGAATCAGGCAGCCAAGCCCGCTGCACCACAGAATCAAACGATTTGACCATGGCGGCTGGGCGGCATGGGTCACCCAATTGAGCATCAGGGTCCATTGTTGATCGGCAACAAAAACCGGCAGGTGAACCGCACCGTGTCTAAAACAGTCCTTTCCGGAAAAAATGGTCCCTTCCCCGTCCAACAGGCAGCAGTTCAACTGATCGAAGTTGATTCCATCCATAGCCTCAGAAAGGAGAACAGGCACGTCATAGACAGCAATGGCCAGGCCGAAAAATGCGTCTGCGCTGAAGATGGGAACCCGCAAAACGACACCATTTCCACCTTGACGCAGGGCAAAAGGCCCCTGAAGGGTTGCCTGCCGAGTATCGATGGCTTTTTTCACAAAAGGTCCGCGTTGGGCGTCCGACAGCAAAACGTTGGGCTGTGAAATTGTTATTTCATTTCCCCTGGCCGGGTAAACATATTTGACACGTGTATCGCGATCTGCGAACTGAAGCGCACGGATGGGGGGATTGGCTTGAAGCAGATGGGCAGCAAACCCAGAGAAACCATCCGCATTGGTCTTTGGATGGGCCGCAAAAAGGGCGGCCAGTGCCTCGACGGCATTGAGCCGGGCAGTAATTGAATCCTCGATACGCACCTTGAGCAGTTGAGCCGATGCGTTCAGTGCGCTTTCCCGGTCCTTGAGCCAGTCATGGGTTTGCCATCGATCCACAACGATCATAAGACTGATCATCATGAATCCCAACGTAATAAAAATGACTGTCTTCATGAAACCATCCTTGTTAAAGATTTTGGTTAATCTTCAGAACAGTATCATGTCCGGCAAGCTGAATCCGGAACGTACAGTCGGAGTAAGATACGCAGAAAGGGGTCAGATAATCACGCTCAAGATGAACACATACGATGATTTGCCACCAGTAAATCAGCAAACTTACTGACACACAAGCAAACCCGCATCGTAAGAGCAAGAGAAGTGATGGGCTACCCTTTACAGTAAAAAGGCCCCTACAATGAAAAATTCAGAAGCGACGGTTGTCACGGTTTATAACAAATAAGTGCATCAACCGCTGGTATTGTTTTCTGATATGTAACATACATGTAATCATGTTGGCAACAATTGGAGCAAAATGATTACAGAACTATCTCAGGCTGAAAACAACACGGCCGGTTGCAGCCGTTTCCTGCCCCGTATCGGCAAGGCCGATTCGAGGCTCAACGATAAAAAGGCGGTGCCGCGCCACCTGGCCATGCTTGATGAGGTAATCCTTGGCATTCAAGGCACGCAGGTTCGCCAGATGGCGATAATCATTCTCAGTGACGGGGGTATGCTCAAGCAGTAATTGTTCCATGATTGAAGGCGTCAGGTCTACCGGTTTTCCGCTGCTGTCCACCGGCGCAGGAATGTCGGCGGAATCAAACACCGAGCCGATCAGGGACACTCGCTCCTTAGCACTGATCGTAATATCTTCAAGCGGCACAGCACTTTTTCCTGATTTCATCATCTCCCGCAATTTCTTGGCCTTGAGACGGTTTTCAAGCAAGATGGATTGCAGCCCTTGCCGGTCCGCCTGTGAAACGGCCTCGCCCTTTATATCCAGGTTCAATGCGGGCCGTTCAAACAAAATGGTGGCCAGTTTGTCCAACTTTGCGGAATTCTCTGCATTGATTACACTGCCGCCGGATTCAAATTCCAGGAAGCGCAATGCTTCGCCTTGTCCGCCGGCCAGATTGCTCAGGGCGGCAAAGGGAGAGGAAACGATTTTGACGACGAGGTTTTTCAGGACCGTCAGGACGACTTTGCTGACTTTAAAACGGGGATCGTCGAGACTGCCGCTCACCGGCAGATCCAACTGGATGTTTCCATCACGGTCCTTGAGCAGGGCAACGGCCAGTTTGATGGGCAGGTCCACGGCATCCGGGCTGTCCACCGAATCACCGAGGGTCAGCTGGTCGATGGAAATGCTGTTCTTTCCCTCCAGTTTGCGGTTCTCCAAAAAATAATCCACATTGAAGGTCAGTTTCCCTTTTTCCAGAATGTAGCCGATGTATTTTCCAGAATAGGGCGAGAAGGGGCTTAGCTCAATATCTGAGATGTTCAGGGTCAAATCCACGAACGGGTTGTCGATCAGCGGATTGATCTGGCCGCTGATTTTCACCGGGGCATGACTGCCCCACATCCCCTCCAGAAGTACATCGGCCTTTTTTTCTTCAATGGAAGCAAGGCCGGATACCTGTCCGCTTAATTTTTGGAATCGTGCCCTGAAATTGGGTTTGATGAACTGGTCGGAAAGGTCCACATCGCCACCGTTGAAGTGAATTTGGCCGATCTGGATTTTTGGCTGGTCACTGTTGTCCCCCGCATTGTCAACCGTCCCGGTTGAGGCGGTGGACGGATCGTCGTTTGTTGAGGGGGCGACCGGTGGCTCAAGCATGGTGATCAGGTTAAGATTGCCTTGCGGATCGACAATCACGCGGGCAAAAAAATCATTCATTTGAATCTGACCCACGGATACCGCCAACGGATTTGTCGTGACGCGGAGCGTATCAAACCGCAATCCCTCCCAGTTGAGAAAGTCATTGGCGTTTTTCCTATCGATGGAGGCAAAATGGCCGATCTGGGCATCCCCCTGGTAAACAATCTCAGGCAGATCATCGGTCTTTTTGTGGCTCAGTTGCAACTGTCCGCCGATGTTGAACAATCCCTGGGTGACGATAACCCCGGCATGCTCGGAAAGATAGGGCTGAAAAGGACGCATATCCAGGGAGTCGATATTGACGCTCAAATCCAGCGCAACCGGATTGAGGGCCACCTTGCCCCCGATCTGGACCTGTCCCTTGTCCGCCCAATTGAAACCCAACTCCGCCCGGCCCGTTTGGCCCGAGGCACTGGATAGATCCGTGGCCGACAGGGTAAGTTTGTCCATCCGCAGGTGAACCGGTTCTGAAGGCACGGCATCCACGACATCCACCGTCACATCGGAAATACCAAGGTTGGCCATGTTGACCACAAAGGACTCGGCGGGGCGTTTTGTTTCGGATTCAACATCCGGGGTCGGTGTCCTCCCATGCGTCTTGGAACCGTCGCAGGCAAACGGGCTGAAGGCCTCCA
This sequence comes from Desulfosarcina variabilis str. Montpellier, assembly GCF_048565275.1. Lineage (NCBI taxonomy): Bacteria > Pseudomonadati > Thermodesulfobacteriota > Desulfobacteria > Desulfobacterales > Desulfosarcinaceae > Desulfosarcina > Desulfosarcina variabilis. Next base: position 7,933,650 of record NZ_CP159846.1, read on the forward strand.
CCCAATTCAGCCGGCCGTCTTTTTCCCGGCGGCAAAAAAGCTGGGTATCGTCAAGGGCAACACGGCCCAGGCTGATTTGTTGGCCGGACAGATCGAAAGTGGTGTCGGCCACATCCAACCGGCCCAGGCAAAGCAGCGGGGCATCGTTTTTATTATCTTGCAGGTTCAGGTCTTCAGCCTGCAGATGAAGCCCGGAAAAGGTCACCTGGGTGGAGTCAGCCTGGGAAAAACGAACGTTGCCACTTAGCGACAGCCGCCCCGAGGTGGTTTTGAACCCAAACCGGTCCTGAACATACGGTGCATAACGGGGGACCTTGATGTCCGTTAAAGAGACCTTGCCAACAGCCTGCAAGGGCTTTAAACAGGCAGTCCCCCGGAGGCTTGCCGCTTCTCCGGCATCGGTTTCCAGGGACAACCGGTAAGCAGCCATTCGGTCGCTGTTGAGTTCAATATTTTCAACGGCCAGGTCAAGGCGGGAAATGGTGGTGGAAAACGGCTGACGGTTCGACAGATCCGTCAGGTGCACGACAGCCCGGGACAGGTTCAAGGTGTTGATGGTCACCTCTGGCTGGAACATCCCCGTGGCATCGGTTTTTGCCTTCTCCTCGGCTTTTTCGAATGCGGTTTCAGCCAAAAATGGCAGATACACATTACCCGAGGCAAGGCGTTTCAAGTGATATTCCGGCCTATCGCTTTCGATCCTGCCGAACCGAAGTTCGCCAGTCAGTATTTTCGAGGGCAGCAGGTCAAATGAGAGGCGGGGGTGGTAAACAAAGGGGGCACCACGGCCGTCGGTCGCCCGTACATCATTGAATGTGGTCTGCCCGGCCACCACCAGTTCCGGCTGACCATCGGCCAGCAACCTGAAATCGATTTCGTTTTCCGTTTCCAGGCCGAAGGATTGGATGATCAAATTGGGCGGCAGGGTCACGTAGGGCAGATAGTAAAGCAGGCTGACCGTCGTCAGATGCATCGATGCGTGCGTCTGACGGTCAGTCCGAAAGGGTCGACTCTGCCCTTTCAAAACAACACCGGCATCGTTGATGCGCGCCGACAAGTCGAAATCGGTGGCGTCATCCACATCCGCCGGCCGAAAAGAGAGATGCCGAATGTTCAGATTGAGGTCTTCGATACGGTGGTTCACCGAGACCACCCGATCGTCCAGGGCGATGTGACCGCCCGTGATGGTTAGATCGCCGATCATCAGCCCGGTCCCGCCGGCATCGGTTGTTTGCTCGGCATCAGGGGGCTGGGCCGCAGCGTCCTGGCCGATATCCGAAAAATTAAACGCCGTATCGCCAAATCGCACCAGATGGATGTCCGGGGTGATCAGCCGAATGGTTTTCAGCACCACCGCCCGCCTGAAAACGGATGAAACCTGAAGGTTGGCATAGGCTTCATCCACCTGGATAAATGGCGTATCGTCCTTTTCGCTGGCTTTTAAATCTCGAAACGTAACCGACAAGGTCAGTGGGTTGACACGCACCGTTGCCACCGACACGGGGCGGCCGATAATCTTGGCCACTTTTTTTTCCAGAACACCACGCACGATCAGTGGTGCACCGAAAAAGCCAAAAAGAAGATAGAAAATAAAAACAGAAGCGACGATGATAACAATCCGCTTCTGACGAGGGGGCAACTTAGAAAGAGAGGGCAGCTTAAACAATGGCAACAACATCTCAGCGTATACTCTAAGAACAGCTGTTTATTGGGCGTTAATCTTGATGAACTCGTAAAAAGTCTTTGTTCGGACGGATTCGTAAAAAGCCCGAGATCAAGGCTTGCGAATCCTGAGGAAGGAGGCGTACTTTATTGTACTCCGCAGTGACGAAGGATACGCGTAACGCCGATATCGGACTTTTTACGAATCCGTCTTAAAGTGCGGCGGCAATCACATCCAATGCCTCATCGACCATTTCCAGATTCGCCTGGGACCCCATGTGTCCGATCCGGAATACTTTTTCAGCCAGCGGACCGTAACTTCCCGCCACCACCAGTCCACCGTCGCGCAAGCGCCGATCCCAGCTGTCCCAGGTAAACCCCTCGGGAATCTTTGCCGCCGTTACCGTGGGCGACGGGACGGCACCGGGTGCGGGGAACAGATCGATCCCCAGGTCCACCAAACGCTGGCGGCACCGGCGGGCCACTTGATCGTGACGCTTGAAACTGTTTTCCAGGCCTTCATCCAAAAGCAGCCCGGCTGCGGCAAATAGGGCGGCCACGCCCTGCCAACTGGGCGTGTAGGGGAAATAGCGGTTATCAACAGCCTGTTTAAAAGGCTTCAAGGCATCATATCCCACATAATCGACGGCCTCGATAATTTCCCAGGCCTTGGGACTTACCGACAAAAAGGTCATGTCCGGTGGCGCGGACAGGCATTTCTGGGATCCACCCAGACACAAATCAATATGCCAGTCGTCGGCAAGCACCGGTACACCACCGGCACCCGCCACGGTGTCCACATAAAACAACGGTACGTTGGATGTGTTTTTCAGTTCTCCCAACGCTTCCAGCGGGTTCAGGGTGCCTGATGGTGTTTCACAATGGACGGCCGTTATCATGCGCGGTTTAAAATCAGCAATGGCCGCTTCGATGCGGGCCATATCATTGATGGTCTCATCGTAGCTGAATCCGATGGTTTTCACATCGGCACCAATGGATTGGGCCATTTCACCGATACCATACCCAAACACCCCGGTCGCCACCGCCAATACGCGGTCACCCGGTACCAGACAGCTTTTCAAGGCGCTCCACAGGCCGAGCATGCCCTCTCCGGACATGATCACGATGTCGTCACGGGTGGTAAAAATTTCCTTCAACCGGCGCTGGGCGCGGGTATAGAGGTCAACAAATTCCGTTTCCAAATCACCGGAACCGTAAGGCTGTAGATACACTTGCCGGATGGTTTCGGGGACAAGAACGGGTCCGGGAACCATGGGAATGGGATAGGTTTGCATGACGTCCCTTTTCTCGGATAGGGTAAAATTAAACCTGGATGCTTCTGATCTGTTCGAGCAGGGGCTGAATCCGCTCGCGGTGCTCTGGTGGGATCATGAGTACGAACACGGGTTGATTGGCAATCAGGCCGTCTGGTGCCGGTCCAAGCCTGCCGCCGGCATAGTCGGCGCGATTTTCCGCGGATGCCAGGAATTTCATCACATCGGCAAAGTTACCGGTGTATCCCTGCGCGTCAATATGTTCCAGGTGTTGGAGAAACACATCATTGACCGTCAGGATAAAGGGATCCATATCGGCAGCACCGGTCTGCCCACAATTTCTGGCCGACACCATGCACCGACACCCATAGGGCCGTACCGCGTACAATGGACAGGCGTCTTTTTCCAAAATCGGACACGGGCCGGCCTCAGGGTTAAAATGTTCTTCCGGAGGATCGCCATCCTTGGCGCAGATGTCGGCCAGGTGATTGATTGTCACCTGGGGCACAAAACGGTCGGGATGCGCGTGTTTGCTGATTGTTTCCAGATATTGGCGTTGACCGGTCTTTTCCAGGTGAGCGAAAATCCGAGCCCCTTCCAGTGTGGTCATGGTAACATTGGCGGTGCAGCAGTGGGCACAGTATTTTTCGCATGCCAGATCAAATTGGCTGATAAATTTTTCATAAATATCGTCCAGCCTTGCCAGTATTGTCAATTTCGTGTCGAGATCCATAAGGTTCTTTCCTGATCAAAGGTGTTCAATTTCAGTTTCGTTTCCTTATAGCTCAAACGACACCTTTTTTCCAGTGACTCGAAACTAACCCCCAAACAAACTACGCCCCCCCAACAGTTGCGACGTGGTCGTTCTGAGACGCCCGGCCAGAACGCTCGCCAAAACTCGATAAATCACATATCCAAACGCCAGCTTTTCCGTTCCAGAAAGCTGCTCAATATAATAAATATCCGATGCCAGACAAACCGTTTCTCCGTGGGCAACCGCCGATGCGCTGCGTGGCGCGCAATCGATGGCCCCCATTTCACCAAATACATCCCCGCGGCTTTCGAGCATCGTCACGGGCTTGCCGTCCTTGACCAACCGCACTTTTCCGTAGATTAAAAAATAGAGCCACGTGTCGGCGCTGCCTTGGTTGAAGATAACTTCTCCAGGCTTATACTGCCGGATCTTGCTCATGGACAGCAGGTTGAGCAGCTCCTCTTCCTGAAAGGGCTCGAAAACAGGTAACTTTCTAATGTCGTTCAGAACTCTGGTGTTGTGCGTCAAAAAACTGGTTTCTTTCATGGTGGTCCTCGCTGGCCCCTCTATTCTCCATCAATCGCAGAGCATGGCGCCGAGATGAATAAAGGTTAACGAAACTATTGGTTACAGGTATCTTGCATTTTTGTCGACAATATCAATTCCGGACTGCGCTGAACAAAAGCAAATGGTGTTGATTTTCAAGGCGCATTCCAAACCGACAACGATCTGTTTCATACCTGAAGCAGCCGATTTGCAATTTACAAACCAAAACTGACAAAAAACAACAAATATTAGGATGGGAAATCAGGAAAGTAACTAAATAGTATCATCAGAGCGATGTTCCAATCTGGCAAACCAGGCTTTGATCACTGCATTGGCCAGGGTAGCCAATGGAATGGCGAAAAACAGCCCCCAAAGGCCCCATAAGCCTCCGAAAAGAAGGACGGCCACAACAATCGCCACCGGATGAAGGTTGACGACCCCGGACAGCAGAAGCGGCGCCAACACGTTGCCATCTAAAATCTGGATCACCGCATAGGCAACCATGGCCCAGGCAAATTCGCTGCTCCAGCCAAATTGGATAAATGCAATCAGGGCCATGACAAACCCCATGACCGTCACGCCAATATAAGGAATGATCACGGAAAGGCCCACAAAAAGCGAGATCAATAGTGAGAATTGCAGGTTCAACAACCGGAACACAGCATAACTGATCCCCCAGATGATCAGCAGCTCCCATCCCTTGCCACGGATGTAATTGGTCACCTGATCATTGGCCTCTAGCCAGACAGATTCGGTCAGGTCCATGTTGTCGGGCAGAAAACGCTTCCCCCAAGCCAGGATCATCCGCTTGTCCTTGAGCAGGAAAAAGACCATAAACGGCACCAACACCAAATACACGACCAGATGCATCAGCCCCACCACCGAGGCCAATGAAAGGGTCAAGACTTGTCGGCCCAGGGTGGAGATACCGGTGTTGAGGAAACTGATGAACTCCTGAACCTGGCTTTCGGAAATCAGATCCGGATATCGGGTGGGCAATTGCAGCAGTTGGTGGTTGACCATGTACAGCATACCCGGCAATTGCTGCACCAGCTGGCTGATCTGTTTGACGGTCAGAGGCATCAGCCACAACAGCATCACCACCATGCTGAGCATAAACACCGCAAAAACAATGGAGACGGCGGCGATTCGCGGCAAATGCGACCGCTGGAGCAATCCGACCATGCCGTCCAGCAGATAAGCGATAATGATACTGATAAAAACCGGCGTCAGCAGACCACCCAGAAAGTAAATCAAGCCCGCTCCGGCCAGCAGCATGAAGCCCAGAATCACTCGCTGGGGATCGGAAAAGTGTCTGTCTTTCCACTGTTTGAACAGTTCAAACATAATCGGCTTAAAATTCCTTCTGTTATTACATTGAGAACTTTTTAGACGAGGCCGAGATTGAATCAGCAGGGCATTTCAGGATGGACACAAATCATTTTTTCGGCAGGAAATCGCTTTAAAACCGGTACCCCACCATCACCCCCAGCGTATCCATCCCCTGGTTGGGGGAAAACAGATACGCATTGGATATGTGATCAAAAGCAAGCACAAGCCGGTAACGGGAATTGAGCACCCAACCGATTTCGATGGGAATCCTGAAAAGCACCTGTGCCCCCAAGGATTTCCGGTCAGCCAGATCCGTGTCGCGCTTACCGTTGTGCAGCGCCAGCCCCAAACCGGTCGACAACATGAGGGCGGTTAGCGGCTGCCATTCCAGCCGAAAACCGCCATACACCTTACTGGTGTCCCCACGGGTGTTGATTGAGATACCCGCATTCGGGTAAACGCCGATATCGATCCAATCGAACAACGAATCCAACAACGACCGGTTAAAAAGCACCTCGGCGCAAAGGTCCGGCCCTTTTTCTTTTGAATCACCACTCCACAGCCCATCAACATCGTGGGCCGCCACCCCGAAACGCATTTCTCGCATCAGGCGGGCGGGTGATGGCACGTCAAAGGCATTGACAGCATCACCGCCTACAATTAGCAAAAGGAGAACCGTCCCCAGCACCATGCAGGGGAAATAGCAGCGTCGACCTTGCCCTTTTTCGGCAAGGCCGCATGACCAACTACTATTGGTCACTACCCGGCGGCAACTCACAGGTGTCTCCCTGAACCGATTTTTTTTCTTCCACAAAATGGGCTGCCGCCAGCGCGGCCGTGCAGCCGTCAGCTGCCGAGAGTACGATCTGGCGGGCATACTTTTCCCGCAGATCCCCAATCACGTAAATACCGGGCGTGCGGGTTTCACATTTTTCATCGGTCACCACCAGACCATCGGCGTTCATCCGGGTACCGGCGGGGACCAGTTCATTGTTGGGGTTGAAGCCAATAAAAATAAAAACACCATCAACGTCCAGATCACGCGTGGCAGCGGTCACCGTGTCTTTCAGGCCGACCTTTTCGACGCCATCGCTTCCGGCCTTGATCTGGGTCACAACGGTGTTCCAGAGCATTTCGATGTTGCAGTCATCAAAAATACGCTGTTGGAGGATCTTGCTGGCCCGCAGCTCATCCCTGCGATGGGCGATATACACCTTTTTGCACAGTTTTGCCAGATAAAGGGCTTCTTCCGCCGCGCTGTCACCACCGCCGACGACGACAACGGTCTTGCCTCTGAAAAAGAACCCGTCACAGGTCGCGCAATACGACACACCTTTACCGTAAAGATCCTGCTCGCCGGGAACATTGAGTTTTTTGGGGTTACCGCCGGTGGCCAGAATGACGGCATGGGCTTTTATCATGTCCCCATTGGCCATTCGTACGGTGTGGTAATTCAGTCCCGGATCCACGGCGGTCACTTCCTGGGAAATCATTTCCAAATCGTAGGATTGGGCATGCTCGGAAAATTTCATGGATAATTCAGCGCCGCTGATATGGATGAAGCCGGGGTAATTTTCCACTTCATCACTCATGGTCACCTGGCCGCCAGGCACCCCTTTTTCGATCAGAACGGTCTTGAGGGCCGCCCGCATTGCATAGATGGCCGCCGAAAGCCCGCCCGGTCCGCCACCAATGATGATCAAATCGTGAATCGTGTCAGTTACCATGATCAGCCTCCATTTTTTTTCTGGGATAGTGCTTTTTTCAATTGGTCGCCCAGTGACCCCAATGAATCAGACCCGCCGCCGGAATAGTCCTGCCAGCTTTGATCGTCGGCGACATCTCCGGTGCCCAGGGATATTTTTCGTTCGGCGACGTTGATCTGATCAATGGTCACATTGATGATTGCGCCGGGCTTGGCGGATTCAATTTCGGACGCCTTTTCCGAGGCGGCGATTTTGGATTTGGGAAGCAACCCGGTGATGCCGGGTGCCAGGTTGACAAAAATACCAAAGCCTTCCTTTTTTTCCACCTGTCCCTTGACGGTCTTTCCAGGCTTGAATTTTTCTTCAACATCGGCCCAGGGGTCGCCTTCGGCATCTTTGATACTCAGCGAAATGCGTTTTCGATCCGGATCCACCTCTTTGACCATGACCATGATCTCGTCACCGGGGGCAACGACTTCTTCAGGTCGCATTACCCGTCTAGTGTAACTCATTTCACTGATGTGCACCAACCCTTCAATGCCGGGAGAAAGTTCGACAAACGCACCAAAATTGGCACAACGCGTCACCTTGCCCATGCGTTTTTGTCCCACCTGGACGTGCTGCAACACATCGGCCCAGGGATCGCCCATGGCCTGTTTGACGGACAGAGAAATTTTTTGGGAACCGGGTTTTTCGCCTGCTTTGATACCCAGCACCTTCACCTGCAACTGGTCGCCCACTTTTACCACCTGCTCCGGGGTGTCCAGGCGGGACCAGCTTAATTCACTGATATGAACCAGACCTTCCACACCCGGTGCCAGGGAGACAAAGGCCCCAAAAGGAACCAGGCGAACCACCTTGCCCGCATAGACGGCATCCTCGGTCATCTCGGCCATGAATGCCTTGCGGCTGGCATCCAATTCTTTTTGCAGGATTTCACGCCGCGATACCACGATGTTGCGCCCGTTTTCTTCAAACCGCTTGATTATAAACGTCAAGGTCTGACCCACATAGGTGGCGGGATCTTCAACATAAATCACGTCCATCTGGCTGATTGGACAAAAGGCCCGCCGCTTGACCACCTCCACATGAAACCCACCCTTGATGGAGGCAACGACCTTGCCTTCAACCGGAATGCGCTGCTGCCAGGCATCCCTTAGCATGTTCAACCCGCCGATACCGGAAATCGCCTTTGACAGCCGAATTTCGCTCTCATCGGCGGCAACCACATACAGATCCAGCTCATCGCCAACATCAAATGGAAGCTCGCCGTTTTCATCAAGCAGTTCGCTGCGCTCCACCACACCATCCACTTTGGTGCCGGTATCCACAAACACATTCGTGCTGCCGATGGAAATAATTCGCCCGCGGATGCTATCGCCGACATTGATATTTTCGTTCATGCCGGCGCTGTACGATTCAAACAGCTCGGCAAAACTTTCTTCATCCTCGGAAGGTTCTTTTTCAACCCCATCCTTTTCAAACTCGTCCTCGTTCATGCGTGTTCTCCCCATTTATTAAAATATCCAGCAACTTCACCAGAAAATGACTGGTTTTGCAAGCCAATTGTGGCATGCACGCCCTACTAAAAAAAGCATTTTCATATGACCCAAATATTGATGAACTCCTAAAAAGTCTCTATTCTTACGAATCCATCAGATATTGGTCCCCTTGGCACTTTTTGAGGCAGACCAGCCAGTACCGTTCCATCAATGGTCAATGGCTTATTCATGGATGGCAATTCAGCTTGGGGCTTGACAAGCATCGGTGGATGGATATGCTTTTCCCCAACGTTGCATAAAAAAGATTGAGAAAAATCGCCGATTGCCATATCCACCTTTTATCTTATTGGCTGCAACAATCACCAACGCCTGAATTCAGCAAAAACGGGAGGGCCGCCATGGCGATCATCAAATGGGATCCTTTAGGCAACATCGCAACCTTGCAGGACCGCATCAACAAACTGTTTGACGACTCATTTCCACGGCAGATGGACGAGAATGGCGACTTGTCCCTGTGTGCCTGGACCCCCAGTGCGGATATTTACGAAACAGATCTGGGGGTGGTTGTCGCAATTGACCTGCCCGGTGTCAGCAAAGAAGATGTAATGGTGGAGGTCAAAGACAACGTGATGACCATTAGTGGGGAGCGAACCACCGATCCCACCGGACAGGCCGTGAACTATTATCGCCGTGAACGCCTGTGCGGGAAGTTTCAACGCTCATTCACGCTGCATGCCATGGTCTCACCGGAACAGATCAAGGCCAAGTTCAAGAATGGGGTTCTGCTTGTTGAAATCCCCAAGCCCGAAGCAGACAGACCCCGGCAGATATCAGTGGATATAGAGTAGAAAATTGAGCACAGACGTCAATCCGACAAATCACTCTCATCGCCAGGCAGAAATGTTGGCCAACCGCGTAAAAAAGCGATTCCGGCATTTTTACAAGCGCTTTAGCAAGCAGAATATCGAGGTCTTCAGGCTATACGATTGGGATATCCCCGAAATCAGGGCTGTCGTGGATTGGTATGGGGGGCATCTGGTCATTGGTGAATACATGCGGCGCCAGTCTACTGCCGAGTGGCTGCCGTTAATGGCTCGGTTTGTTGCCGACGCACTGGCCGTGCCGCCTGATCGGGTGCATCTGAAACAGCGCTGGGCCGGCAAACAGGATGGCCAGCGCTATCAACGCATCGATTATACCGATCAAAAGATCATCCTTCGTGAACGGGATCTGAAATTTCTGGTCAATCCCAGTGATTATGTTGACACAGGCCTGTTTGCCGACCACCGCGACACCCGCCAGATGATACGCGACATGGCATCCGGCAAAGATTTCCTCAACCTGTACTGTTATACCGCGTCCTTCTCCTGTTATGCGGCCAAAGGCGGTGCTCGCTCAACGGTTTCCGTGGACCGTTCGGAAAGCACCATCGGGTGGGCAAAGAAAAACCTGATCCTCAACGGGCTCGATATGTCTGCCCACCACCTGGTACATGACCACACCTTTGATTTTTTGGAAAGCGCCCGCCGCAAAGGCATGCGTTTCGACCTGGCCGTGGTTGATCCCCCCTCCTACTCGAGCACCAAAACCCGCAACATCACTTTCGACGTTCTCAAGGATCATCCCCGGCTCCTGAAGGCGGTGGTGGCGATTCTTCGCCCGGGTGCCAGGCTGTTTTTCTCCACCAATCATCAAGATTTCACCGCCCGCATGGAAGCCCTCGACGTATCTCAGATAGAGGAAATCACTGCCCGCACGATTCCTGAAGATTATGTACACAAACGCAAGACCATTCATCGTTGCTGGGAAATCGTGGTTTAAACCGATCAACGCTATTTTTTCACCTGCGGTTTGTAAAGGTTGGAATAATTCTCATTTTTCAGACGATAAACAGCCAGGGTTGTTGCACTGTAACGGCGACAAGGCTATAATGCGATTCCATTTACTCAAACCCAATTTCAGTTTGAGCTAAAGTCCGAAATAACGGGTCTGGACCTGTTGCTCATTTTCATAGCCTATTTGTAAGCCCCCATGAAGCCAAACCGTATAAGGAGCATTCTATGAAGGCGTTGGAGTATGCGTTGATTTATCTCGTTCCCGTCAGTGTGATCATCGGGTTGATGTCCGGCAACCTGTTTATCTTTTTAACGCCTTTGCTTGTTTTTGGCCTGGTTCCCCTGTTGGACCTGGCCTTTGCCAAGGATATCGACAATCCAACGGCCGACCAGGCACAGGCCCTTTCCGGCAACTTGATCTATCGCCTTGTTTTCTGGGGGTGTGTTCCCCTTCAGGTGGTCATGGTCGTGTGGGGCGCATCGGTGGCAACCGAGTGGTCCCTGTCTGTGGAGGAACTGATTGGGTTTACCCTGTCCATGGGCATCAGTTCAGCGGTCATGGGCCTTACCGTGGCCCATGAATTGGCCCATCGGGAAAAAGGCAGTCTTGAATACCTGCTCTCGAAAATCGTGCTGGCCACCGTCCTTTACGCCCACTGGGGCATGGACCATGTGATCGGCCACCACCAGGATTTAGGGACCCCCAAGGATCCATCCACAGCCAAAATGGGCGAATCGCTGTACCATTTCCTGCCCCGATCGATTTCCGGCGGGTTCAACCGCATATGGAGCATTGAAGCCGCACGCCAGGAACAAAAGCGGCGTCCCGTATGGAATCTTAACAATCCCATGGTTACGGTTTTGCTTGGGCAGGTGGTCTTGCTGATCGGAATTGCCCTGGCCTTTGGTGCGCCGGGCTTTTTCTACTTCGTTTTCCAGGCCATGATCGCCGTGTGCCTGCTTGAGACGGTCAATTATATCGGCCATTACGGCCTGGCCCGCGAAATCGCGTCCGACGGTAGATATGAAGACGTCGCTTTTCACCACAGCTGGAATGCCGGAGGCCGCCTGACCAGTCGATTTCTTTTCAACCTTGGGCGCCATTCGGATCACTATGCCCATCCGGGCCGGCATTACCAATTATTGCACCACCACGCGCACAGTCCCCAATTGCCCGCTGGTTATCCCGCCATGGTATTGCTGGCCCTGGTTCCACCGCTGTGGCGCTCGACAATGGACAACCGGGCCAGTAATTCATCCATTCAAAGGCTTCTGGCCCGGCCTGAAGACTGAAACATTGACAAAAGCAATCAATTTTGCTTATAGCCTTCTCGGCTGACAGGTGCGGGGCCGATTGTCAAATGCGGCCCCGTTAAAAGGAAAGATGGTGAAAAGCCATCGCATACCAGCCATTGCTGTGATCGGGAACGAGGTGCCGCTTTGCGCAATTGTTTAAAAAAACATTGCCAGGCCACTGTCGACAGGGTGTCGATGGGAAGGCGCGGCCAGTAGGAACAGCCCCCCATTTATCACCGATGAATGGGAGGGTATGTGTTTTTTGCTTGATTGTTAAACACAATCCCTTTTACCAATGCCCGTAAGCCAGAAAGCCTGCCTGTCCATTGCCTGGCAACATGCGTGTTATCATCGTATCACTGTATGCCGCCCCACGGATACCCGCTGGAAGCTGTCCGTATCGATTTCGTCCGGCCGTTCAGACGAAGGGATACAGGATTGGTTCAAAGCGGGTTTTTAATTGATACGCCCAGCATCGTCCCGTCTCCTCACCTGTCCGGCTCTTAAATTCGATTGACCCTAAATGGAGTAAAAAAGAGCATGCATACGGACAAATCCTTTGGCGAGTTGATCACCCACCTGATCGCCCGGAAGGACATGACCCGGGATGAATCCCGCAGGGCGTTCACCTTTATCCTGGAAGACAAAACCACGGCCATGCAGCAGGGTGCATTTTTGGCGGCCCTTACTGCCAAGGGGGAAACCGAAGCCGAAGTGGCCGGCGCCTGGGAAGCGATCTATGCACTGGACACGGTCAAAGTTTCGGCATCCGGCATGCCCCTGATGGAAAACAGCGGCACCGGCATGGACGCGTTTAACACCTTTAACATCAGCACGGCCGCCGCCATTGTGGCCGCATCCGCCGGCGTGCCCATGGCGCGTCACGGCGCCCGGGCCATCACCTCGGTCTGCGGCACCGTGGACATGGCCGAATCCCTGGGCGTGGACGTGGAATGCAACGCCGAGCTGGTGGCCCACAGCATTGCAGAAGCCGGCATCGGCCTGTTCAATGGAATGAGTCCGGCCATTCATCCCATGGCCCTGGGCCGTATTCTGTCCCAGATTCATTTTGGTTCCACCCTGAACATCGCCGCGTCCCTGGCCAATCCGGCCATGCCCCGCCACGGCGTACGGGGCGTTTATGCCCGGGAAATGATTGGGCCGGTGATCCGGGTCATGAAAGCAATCGGTTATCAACGCGCTCTGGTTTACCACGGCGCTGTTGACGGAACCGACAAGGGGATGGACGAGGCCTCGGTATGCGGCCCCACCTGGTGCGCTGAATTAGCGGAAGACGGCAGTATTCGCGAGTATCAATTAACGCCCGCCGAGCTGGGCATCGCGCGCCATGCGCCGGGCGATCTGGCGCCGGAAAGCGATCCGCAGCAGGAAACCAGGCGTTTCGTGGCCTTGATCCGGGGGCGGGAAAACGGCACCGGTGCCCGCCGCCAGGCTTTGGTCCTCAACACGGCCCTGATTCTGAATGTGGCCGGCAAGGCGGCATCGATTGATGAAGGTATGGTCATGGCCGGCAACGCCATCGATGACGGCCAGGCCTTTGCCACGCTCAAACGCTGGGTCAAGGCCCAGAATCGTCAACCGGAAGCGGGCCTGGCAACGCTTGGGCAACTAACCGACTGAAGAAGGAAAAAAGCGCCAATGGATCTGTTAATCATCAAATGCGGCGACGACTATATCCGCATCAAGGAAGACGCATTTTTTACCGTGGGCCTGGACAAGGCCAGTGTTTTTCCAATGCATCAGCTGGATCAAGTCAGGGATCGGTTAAAACAGGTTCAGTCCGGCGGATTTGTCCAGGCGGCCATCTATCGCTTGACCCTGACCGAACGACCCTTTGAGGAGGCAGGCGCATGCAATTAATACTCAGAGGATTGAAACAGATCCATATGGGTCCGGCAAAGGAGCTGGAATCTGTAGCCGGCATGACCCGCCTCAGGGTCCAATACTGCGGTATCTGCCGCACGGATGCCAAAATGTGGAACGAGGGTCACCGGGACCTGATTTTTCCGCGGGTTCCCGGCCATGAACTGATTGGCCAGGATGCCAAGGGCAATCGTTTTACGGTCTGGCCCGGCCGCGCCTGCGGCCATTGCCGGTACTGCACATCCGGCCGTGAAAATTTATGTGAATCCATGCAGATCATGGGCTTTCATTTTGACGGCGGGTTCAGTGACCACGTGCTGGCGCCGACGCAAAGCCTGATTGCGGTGCCAGGCGATATGGCCCCGCACCTGGTCTGTTTTGCGGAACCGGTCGGCTGCACGATCAACGCCATAGACAAGCTGGATATACGGACCGGCGAGCGGGTGATCATCTACGGCGGCGGCAGTGTCGGGTTGATTGCCGCCCTGGTGGTTCAATCCCGCGGCGGCATTCCCCTGGTCATCGAAAAAAACGCCCAAAAAATCGCCAAGGCCGAACCGTTTTTGAAAACCTGCCGGATCGACTGCCACAGGGAAACCCATCAGAGCGAATTCGATGCGGCCATCAATGCCTGTCCGGATCCCATTGCCTTCAGTCAAAGCGTTGTCAAGCTGGCCAAAGGCGGACGCCTGGCCTTTTTCAGTGGATTGGGCAAAAACCAGTCCATTGAAACCAACCTGCTCAATCTGATCCACTATCGGGAAGCATCCCTGTTTGGCGCCTACGGCCTGACCCGGCAGAACATGACTGCAGCTCTGTCCATCATCCAGTCCCATCAACCCGCCTTTGAGCACTTGGTTGAAGCCATCGTGGTACCGGCCCGGATAGGTGATATGCTGCCCCGGGTCCTGGCCGGCGAGGTGTTGAAAGTGATTCTGGATTTTACCGGAACCGCCCATCAGCCCGCAACAACCGTCCGGCCATCGCCGACAGCCGCCCCGCCATCGGATATTGGAGCCGGCCCTTCCTCCACGTCCGGCCTTTTTCGGCAAATCGGCGAGGCTGTCACAGCTGTTGAAAAAACCCTGCTGCCGGCCATCCAGCACAAGATGGACAACAAGACCAAGCCCCTTGGCGCATTGGGACGGCTGGAGGCACTGGCCATCCAAATCTGCCGGATTCAGCAAACCCTCTTACCGCGGGTGGACAACAAATTTGTGTTTGTCTTTGCCGCCGATCACGGCATCACCGAAGAAGGCGTATCGGCCTACCCGTCCGAAGTCACCGGGCAAATGGTCACCAATTTTCTGAACGGCGGTGCCGCCATCAACGTGCTGTGTCGCCATCATGGGATTGACCTGCGCATTGTGGACATGGGCGTGAGCACCCCAATCGATCCCCATCCGCTTCTGATCGACAAAAAAGTGCGCCCCGGAACACGGAATTTCGCCTTGGCGCCGGCCATGACCGATGCCGAAGCCATCCAGGCCCTCGAGGCTGGGATGACCTGTTTTTTGGATGCCCATACCCGGCAGCCACTGGATATTATCGGCCTGGGCGAGATGGGGATCGGCAATACCACCGCCGCATCGGCCATCATCAGCGCGGCAACCCATATTGCGCCTGAACAGGCCACCGGACGCGGCACGGGTGTGGATGATGCAGGCATGCGCCATAAGATCAAGGTCATTAGAAAGGTACTTGATTTCCAGCAGCCGGTTCCCACCGATGGTATGGACATCCTGTGCAAAGTGGGTGGATTCGAGATTGCCGGGATGGCCGGCGCAACCCTGGCCGCAGCGTCCAAGGGCGTTGCCGTCGTCCTCGACGGCGTCATTTCCACTGCCGCCGGTCTGATTGCCTATCTGATCAAGCCTGAAGTAAAAGATTATCTGATCAGCGGCCACCGGTCCGTGGAAACCGCCCAGGCCGCAGCGCTAAAAATGATGGGGCTCACCCCGGTGGTGGATCTGGACATGCGGTTGGGTGAAGGGACCGGCGCGGCCTTGACCATGGATATTGTCGATGCCGCCTGCCGGGTCATGCGCGAAATGGCTTCCTTTGATGAGGCCGGGGTGTCTAAACAAAAAGAATAAGGCGTTTAACCTCACGTTTCAGACGGTTTCGTAAAAAGTTCGAGATCAAGGCTTGTGGATTCCGAGGAATGAGGCGTACACAAAAGTACTCCGCAGTGACGAGGGATACGCATAACGCCGATATCGGGCTTTTTACGGAACCGTCAAAAAAACAACCGTAGTCCGGCACATAGAGCATTAGACCCGCCATCCTCGGCCATGGTGCCGAATCCATCGGAACGATGGTGCAGGCGCAACAGAAATTCCCAGGCAGCTGTTGGTTTTGCAAAGGTCAGTTCACCGAACCAGTAGATCAACCAACGGCTGCTTTCATCATTGGTTTCAAGCTCAATTTCAGGGATTTGGGTGGCATAGGAAAGTCCGATGCCGTAGGCGAAACTCGTTGCCAACCAATGATCCCAGGGAAACCGGTGCCAGCGTAGTCCAAAAAGGGGCAGATTGAATTCCCAATGGTCCTGATCACCGATGTATTTGCCCACCTGAGCCTCAATTTCAAGGGAGAGCCGGCCGGACCAGAATTTTGCAAATCTACTGGTGCCGGCAACCACGAAGAGGGCGGCATCGGCAAATTCAGCGCCCGGAAATATGGACCGCTCCCACGTTTCCTTGGTCAACTGCCCTCCGTAAACCGCCAGCCCCCACTCCTGCGCCGCGGTGGATTCAATCCCCACGCCCGAAACAACGACCCAAAGGGCCACACAAAGGAAACGATGGCATGTCTTTTCAAGCATGTTAAAGGATTATCATCAAACCGGGCGCCAGGCAAGCTTCAGGACTCGTCACGGCCAGGGTAACCGCATTTGGAATTTCTCTTCTATTTTTTCTGAATGCCCGGATTTGCCCGCTGTTTTTGAGTCTGAAAAGGGCGGTTTAAGAAACCCAAGGTCAGCTTTCAGCAATCAGCCGTTAGGCCTGTTTTTTCTTTGATGACATGGTGATACCTGGTTGAAGCCCATTCACGGCATTGTGGTTATCACGGCCACCGTAGGGGCAACCCCCCGTGGTTGCCCTTTACCCCTCCCATTTATTTTGTTAGCCGATCCACACAACAAGATGATGGCCCGACTTCAAAACCAGGGCAGGCACAGGGGCCTGAAAAAACAGGGCAGGCACAGGGGCCTGAAAAAACAGGGCAGGCACAGAGGCCTGCCCCTACGACCCGATCGACCGCATATTTTTAATCATTTTAATTCGTTATAAAAATCTGGATTTTTAGCCTATTTTTACTACCATGTGAGTCGGCATGAATTATTATAAATGCGGTTACCCTGCTCGTCACGGCAGGGTAATGGCATCGGTTAATTTGCTAATCGCTAACATCGAACGGCTAATCGCTCAATTTCCGATTGACAAAACCGGGGTCGATGGCTTACAAGGAAATACGACTGAGCGTTCGCTCGGATTTTTCATTTGTATTGAAGAATTTCAATTAATTTTCTACGATTTGGATATGCCGCAAAAGAAACAAACAAACAAGGAAATTCCGACCCTGGTCAAAAACCAGGCATTGGTGGAGCAACGGCGTCGCCAGATCGTGGATGCCGCCGTCACCCTTTTTATCCAGAATGGATTCCATAAAACCACCACCCGCCAGATTGCCCAGGCCGCCGGTATTTCCATTGGCTCGCTGTACGAATACATCGCCACCAAAGATGATGTGCTCTATCTGGTGTGCGATGCCATTCACGCGGAAATCGAGCAAGGCGTGGCCGACGCACTGGAACGGGCCAAACGGGGCAAGAACCCGCTGGCCGAGGTGATCCGCGAATATTTCATGGTCTGCCATCGCATGAACGACCATATCCTTTTGATTTACCAGGAAACCCAATCATTGCCCAACAAATGGCGGCGCATCGTGCTGGAAAACGAAATCCGCATCACCGGCATTTTCACCAGTGTTCTGGCCAAACTCATGACATCCGGAGATATGCCGCGGATTTCCCCGCAGCAGCTCGACCTGATGGCCCACAACATCTCCGTTTTGGGCCACATGTGGACCTTCCGGCGCTGGTTCCTGGCCAATCACTATGCCATTGAGGAGTATATCGATTATCAGACCCGCAACATTCTGGGGATGTGCCATGAGAATGCATCTTAATTGGCTTTTTAGAATTTAACGATGTTTGCATTGAAAATGTTAAGATATTGTTTCCCGGCCTTTTCCGGGTAACCCCAACGTGTTCATTGACGCTGCGGCCTGAGTCATGCAGCCGTTACAATCAGCAACTTTCCATGCTTGTCCGGACTGACCCCATCGGTCTGATCACGGAAAAAAGGAAAGTCACCCGCTCGACGGCACGCAATCACCAGGACCAGCCACAGGAGGACGCATGAACGACACCATCCAGGTTTATCGGCCAGCCAACAATGTGCGGGTCGTGACGGCAACATCCCTTTTTGACGGCCACGACGCCTCGATCAATATCTTTCGCCGTATTTTACAGAGCACCGGCGCAGAAGTGATCCATCTGGGCCACAATCGCTCGGTCAAGGAAATCGTGGATGCCGCCATCGAAGAAGATGCCCAAGGGATCGCCGTTTCCAGCTATCAAGGCGGCCATATCGAGTTTTTCAAGTATATGGTGGATCTGCTTAAAGAGGGCGGCGCGCCGCATATCAAAGTGTTTGGCGGCGGCGGCGGCGTAATCGTGCCCGAAGAGATCAAGGAGCTGGAAAAATACGGGGTGGCCAAGATCTACGCCCCGGAAGACGGCGCCCGCATGGGGCTGCAGGGCATCATCAACCACATGGTCGAGTTGATGGACTTTCCCCGGGCCAACCAGAGCGCCCCGGATCTGTCGGATCTGACATCCGACAATAAACTCATGGTGGCCAATCTGATCACCACCCTTGAACAGGCCAAAGCCAAACAAAACGGTCATCTGGCAAATTTCCGGCAAACGCTGAAAGAAAAGATCGCCGATCGCAAGGTTCCCGTCATCGGCATTACCGGCACCGGCGGCGCCGGCAAATCGTCCCTCACCGACGAACTGATCCTGCGCATGCTCCATGATCTCAAAGATATCCGGATTGCCATCGTCAGTGCCGATCCCTCACGCCGTAAAACCGGCGGCGCCCTTCTAGGCGACCGGATCCGCATGAACGCCATCGGCAGTCCGCGGGTGTACATGCGCTCCATTGCCACCCGGCGCTCGCATACGGAAATCCCCGAGGCGTTGGGGGAGGTGCTCGATGTGGTCAAGGCCGCCGGCTATGATCTGGTCATCGCCGAAACCGCCGGCATCGGCCAGGGCGACTCCCACATCATCGACCTGGTGGACCTGTCCATGTATGTGATGACCAGCGATTTTGGCGCCGCGTCCCAGCTGGAAAAAATCGACATGCTCGATTTTGCCGATCTGGTGGTGGTCAACAAGTTTGAAAAACGCGGCGGCGAAGATGCCGTGCGCGACGTGCGCAAACAGGTGCAACGCAACCGCATGGTGTTCGATCGTATGCCGGATGACATGCCGGTGTTCGGTACCATCGCCTCCAAATTCAACGATGATGGCGTCACCGCGCTTTACCATGCCCTTCTGGACACCATCAAAGAAAAAACCGGTGTGGCCTTCGATTCCAGCCTGCCGCGTCCGGATTCCAAGCAGTCCTCTTCCAAAACCATTATCATTCCTCCGGAACGCACCCGTTATCTGGCGGAAATCGCCGACACAGTAAGAAATTATCACAAGGAAACCCAGGCCCAGGCCGACGCCATCAGGCGGGTATGGCAATTGGAAGAGACCGCCAAGACCCTGTCGCAGGAGGCGCTCTCTGGAGATACGGCAGCCCTGGTCGATCGCCTGAAAAACGAAATCGCCAAGGCTCGCAAGGCGCTCAATGAGGAAACCGAAGCGTTGGTGAATGCGTGGCAGACCACCAAAGCCGCCTACTCCGGTGACGAGTTGGTCTATACAGTGCGCGGCAAGGAAATCCGCGTTCCTTTGTATACCGAGTCCCTGTCTCATCAGAAAATTCCCAAGATCTCCCTGCCCCGCTATACGGATCCTGGCGAGATCTACAGCTGGCTGCGACGGGAAAACTTACCGGGCTACTTCCCCTTTACCGCCGGTGTGTTTCCCATGAAGCGTGTGGGCGAGGATCCCACGCGCATGTTCGCCGGCGAGGGGGACCCGGCCCGCACCAACCGCCGTTTCAAGCTGCTCTCGGCCAACAGCGATGCCAAACGCCTGTCCACGGCCTTTGACTCGGTGACCTTGTATGGGTATGATCCGGACCGGCGCCCCGACATTTACGGCAAGATCGGCAATTCCGGTGTCAGCGTCTGCACCATCGACGATGTCAAGGTCCTTTACGATGGATTCGAGCTGTGCGCACCGAGCACCTCGGTATCCATGACCATCAACGGCCCGGCGCCCATCATGCTGGCCATGTTTCTCAACACGGCCATCAATCAGCAGGTGGAAAAATACACCGCGGAAAAAGGCCGGCAGCCATCTGCCGATGAATATGAAAAAATCAAGGCCATGGTCCTTGAAAATGTGCGCGGCACGGTTCAGGCGGATATTCTTAAAGAAGATCAGGGCCAGAACACCTGTATCTTCTCCATCGATTTCGCCTTGAAAATGATGGGCGACATTCAGGAATATTTCATCGAGAAAAACGTTCGCAATTTTTACTCGGTATCCATTTCCGGATACCATATTGCCGAAGCCGGGGCCAACCCCATCAGTCAGCTGGCGTTTACCCTGGCCAATGGCTTTACCTATCTAGAGTACTACCTGTCCCGGGGCATGCCCCTGGACAGCTTTGCACCGAACCTGTCCTATTTCTTCTCCAACGGCATGGACCCCGAATACACGGTGATCGGCCGGGTGGCCCGCCGGATCTGGGCCGTCGCCCTCAGGGAGAAATACGGGGCATCGGTGCGCAGTCAGATGCTTAAGTATCATATCCAAACCTCGGGCAGAAGCCTGCACAGCCAGGATATTCAGTTCAACGATATCCGCACCACCTTGCAGGCCCTTTGCGCTATCTACGATAACGCCCAGAGCCTGCACACCAATGCCTTCGACGAGGCCATCACCACCCCCACGGAAGAATCAGTGCGCCGCGCCTTGGCCATTCAGCTGATCATCAACCGCGAATGGGGCCTGGCCAAAAACGAGAACCCCTACCAGGGCAGCTTTATTGTCGACGATTTGACCGATCTGGTGGAAGAGGCCGTGCTCATGGAGTATGACAAGATCACCTCTCGCGGCGGCGTGCTGGGAGCCATGGAAACCGGGTACCAGCGCAGCAAGATCCAGGAAGAGTCCATGTACTATGAGATACTCAAACACACTGGTGAGTATCCCATCGTGGGCGTCAATACATTCCGGGATCCCCATGCCGACGGTGCGGATCTTGTCGAAGGCGCCTCGTGCATCGACCTGGCCCGGGCAACACCTGAGGAAAAGGAATCCCAACTGACGCGACTGGCTGACTTTCAGGCCCGCCACAAAGACCAGGCCCCCGAGGCTCTGGCACGGCTCCAGAACGTGGCCCTTTCCGGCGGCAACATCTTTGCTGAACTGATGGAAACGGTCAAAACCTGCAGTCTGGGGCAGATTACCGGCGCGCTTTATGATGTGGGCGGGCAATACAGGCGGAATATGTGATCGAAAGTGTTAAGTTTGAAGTGTTAAGTGTTAAGCAAAGGCACATCGTCGATTTTAACCTATTAATCAGACCCAGAGCCGTTGCTTAACACTTAAAACGTAACACTTAAAACCAAACAACAGCTGCTGAGCATTCATTCGAACGCCGAATGAGCCGGCAGTCCACTGATTTCAGGAGAAATTCCATGAACGAAGCAGTTATTGTCAGCGCTGTGCGAACACCGCTGGGCAGTTTTAACGGGTCCCTGGCCGGCATCGGCGCCACGGATCTGGGTGCCATGGTAATCGAAGAAGCGATCAAGCGCGCCGGAATAGAAAAAGAGAGTGTTGATGAAGTCCTCATGGGCCAGGTACTGCCCTGCGGTTACGGCCAGAATCCGGCCAAGCAGGCGGCGGTCAAGGCCGGCATGCCCTGGGAGGCGGAGTGCATCACCGTCAACAAGGTGTGCGGCTCGGCCCTGAAGACCGTAATGCTGGGCGCCCAGGCCATTCAACTGGGTGACGCCGATATCGTGGTCGCCGGTGGTATGGAGAATATGAGCCGGGCGCCCTACTACCTGGAAAAAGCGCGCTTCGGGTACCGCATGGGACCCGGTCAGTTGCAGGATTCCATGATTCACGACGGCCTGTGGGATATCGTCAATGATTTTCATATGGGCCTGTCCAATGAACTGTGTTCCGAGCGCTACAATATTAGCCGCGAGGACCAGGACCGCTATGCAGCCGAATCCTACAGCCGGGCCATGGAAGCCATTGAAAGCGGACGCTTTGATGCTGAAATCGTTCCCGTGCCGATTCCCCAGCGCAAAGGCGAGCCCAAACTGTTCAGCCGCGACGAATGCCCCAGAGACACGCCTTACGAGGCCCTGGTCAAAATGAAAGCAGCATTCAAAAAGGACGGATTGGGAACCGCCGGTAATGCATCCATTATCAGCGATGGTGCGGCGGCAGTGGTGCTCATGTCCCGGGAAAAAGCCGAGGCTCTGGGTTGCACGATCATGGCCACTGTCGGTGCCCAGGCCTCCTATGGCATCGATATGAAATACGTGCTGGTAGCGCCCATCTGGGCGATTCCCAAATGCCTGAAAAAAGAAGGCATCGGCATCGACGAGGTGGACCTGTACGAAGTCAATGAGGCCTTTTCCGGTTCCACCGTGGCCGTGATGAACGAGTTGGGGCTTTCCGCCGACAAAACCAATGTCAACGGCGGCAGCGTGGCCCTGGGACACCCCATCGGCGCCAGTGGCTGCCGGGTATTGGTGACCCTGTTGTATGAAATGATTCGCCGCGATCAAAAGACCGGACTGGCATCCCTGTGCCTGGGTGGCGGTGAGGCCGTGGCCATGGTGGTCAAACGATAGCCCCGTGAACCGAACACCTTATGGCTTATACCTTACACCTTATGGCTTATACCTTAAGCCTTACAGCTTATAGCTTATAACTTACACCTTAAAGCTTAACGCTTATATCAATAATACGTTATGGAGTTTAGTCGTTAAATGAGCTAAAATGCCGAAATTTTATGCGCTGTGCCATCGCACAGCATATCTATTCGGCATTTTACGCTGAACAACGACGAACAAAGGAGGAAGGAAAACATGGCAATCAACACGTATGGCGTGATCGGCGCCGGTCAGATGGGCAACGGCATCGCTCAAGTGGCAGCAACCGCGGGTCTCAACGTAATCATGAGCGATATCAAGATCGAGTTTGCCGAAAAAGGACTGGCCAACATTACCAAGCTGCTCAGCAAAGGTGTGGATAAGGGCAAAATCACGGCCGAGGACAAGGAAGCCATCCTGGGCCGCATTAAAATCACCGCTGATCTGAAAGATATGGCCGATGCCGATTTCGTTGTCGAGGCAGCCACAGAAAATGAAACCCTCAAGTTCAAGATTTTTCAGGATATCGATGAAATCTGCAAGCCCGATATAATCCTGGCCAGCAATACCTCGTCCATCCCCATTGGACGCATCGCCGCACAGACCAAACGCCCGGAGAAAGTCATCGGCATGCACTTCATGAACCCGGTGCCGGTGATGAAACTGGTCGAGGTAATCCGCGGTATCGCCACCTCCGACGAGACCTTCCAGACGACCTGGGACCTTTCTCTGAAGTTCGGCAAAACCCCTGCCCTGTCCCATGATTATCCCGGATTCATCGCCAACCGTATTCTGCTGCCCATGATCAATGAAGCGGTATTTGCCCTTTACCATGGCGTCGGCACCCGGGAAGACATCGATACGGTCATGAAACTGGGCATGAACCATCCCATGGGCCCGCTGACCCTGGCCGACCTGATCGGTCTGGATACCTGCCTGGCCATCATGGAAACCCTGTATGAAGGCTTTAAGGATTCCAAATATCGGCCCTGCCCGCTGCTTCGCAAATATGTGGAAGCCGGCTGGTTGGGTAGAAAAACCGGCAGAGGATTTTACGAGTATTAATAAAAAGGGTTGAGGATTCGAGGGGTCAAGGGAGGCTGGATCAAGGCCCCCAAGCCCTCGGCCCCTTGACGCCTCGGCCCCTGATTATTGGAGGGTTCAAGGGTATCTGGATCAAGGCTCCCAAACACTCGACCCCTTGAATCCTTGAACCCTTGACCCCTTGAATCCTCCCAAGGAGATAACCCATGCCCCCCAAAAAAACGGGCCGTCTCACACCAGTCGGCAAAAAGATTAAAAAAGCACGTACCGACAAGAAAATCACCTTCGACACCCTGGCCAACGAAACCGGCTTTTCAATCGACTTTTTAAAAAAAGTGGAAGCCGGCAAAATCACCCCACCGGTAGGCTCACTGCTTCAAATTTCACGGGCTCTGGAAATTGACTCCGGAGATCTGCTCAAAGATGAAGAAGATCGCATGCAGGATCGTATCAAGGCCTATACCAAGCGTACGGCCAGCTATGCTTATACGACGCTTACGCCGGGTGCCGAAAACAAGCACCTCAAGGCGTTTCGTGTAAAAATCGACGCCATGAAAGACCATGAAGGCGTCAGTTATAATCATGAAGGCGAGGAGTTCGTCTATGTGCTTGACGGCACCATCGAAGTGGTGGTGGGAGAACATGTCAACACGGTTGCCGCCGGTGAATCATTGCACTTTAATTCCGGTATCCAGCATCTCTTGCGCAACGTCGGAGACACGGACGCCGAACTGATTGTGGTCATATATAATCCATGATGAAATAGTAAAAAGTCACCGTTCGGACGGATTCGTAAAAAGCCCGAGATCAAGGCTTGCGAATCCTGAGGAATGAGGCGTACTGTTCGTACTCCGCAGTGACGAAGGATGAAGCGTAACGCCGATATCGGACTTTTTACGAATCCGTCAATCCATAATCGATTGCATCAAAACGGCGATACACACTTGCCCGGGCCGGCCTTGCATATGACTCACCCTGTCATTGGGCTGGCACGTATCGAACCATCCACACCCTTAGTCGAAGCGCGTGTCGCCAATGGTTATATCATACAAAGGATGAGGCTATGTCTTTCAAGCTGACCGACGAACAACTGATGATTCAGTCCATGGTGCGTGAATTTTCGCGCAAGGTTCTGGCTGAAACTGCGGCGCAGCGGGATAAAACCAAGGAATTCCCTGCCGCCAACCTGAAAAAAATGGCCGAGTTGGGCCTTTTGGGAATGATGGTCCCCTTCGACTATGAAGGGTCTGACTCGGATAGCGTGGGCTATGTGCTGGCCCTTTCTGAAGTCGCCTATTCCTGCGCCTCGACAGCCGTGGTCATGTCCGTGCACAACTCGATTGTATGCGAAAGCATTCTCAATTTCGGTACCGAAGATCAGAAACAGCACTATCTCAAAGACCTGGCCATGGGCAAGTATATCGGTGCCTTTGCCCTGACCGAACCGGAAGCCGGATCAGATCCGGTAAGCCAGCAGACCACTGCCGTACGGGACGGGGATCACTACATTATCAACGGCACCAAACGATTCATCACCACCGGGAAAAACTGCGGTTTGGTGATCGTGACGGCCAAAACAGATCCGGATGCGCGCCACAAGGGCATCAGTGCATTTATCGTCACCAAGGACAACCCGGGGCTGGTGGTGGGTAACGTGGAGGACAAAATGGGGCTTCGCGCCTCGGACACCACCGATCTGCATTTCGAGGAATGCCGGGTACCCGCCTCGGATATGCTGGGCAAGGAAGGCGAAGGCTTCAAGATCGCCATGAAAGGCCTGGATGGCGGGCGCATCGGTATTGCCGCCCAGAGTCTGGGTGTGGCCCAGGCCGCCTTTGACGCGGCGGTCCGCTACGCCAAACAGCGGGACCAGTTCGGGCAAAAGATTTCCAAGTTTCAGGGCCTGCGCTGGATCATTGCCGATATGGCCACCCAGATCGAAGCCGCACGGCAATTGACCCTTTCTGCGGCCGCCATGAAGGATCGCAAGGAGCGCTATACCATGCAAGCATCCATGGCCAAGCTGTTTGCCTCTGAAATGGTCAACCAGATTACCGCCAAAGCCCTGCAAATGCATGGCGGATATGGCTTTATTTCCGATTATCCGGTGGAGCGCTATTATCGGGATGCCCGGGTGTTTACCATTTATGAAGGCACGTCCGAAATTCAGCGCGTAGTGATCTCCAACAATATCCTCAAAGATAAACGCACGCCTTGAAAAACCAACCATCCGTTGTATCGGCAGTTTAGGGCCACAAAGGAGGCAGTCATGGTCAGAACAGAAATATCCTTATTCCTAAAAAACGAACCCGGTGAACTGGGCAAACTAGCCCAGCTGATGGCTGACAGCAACATCAATATCGATGCCTTGACCATTCAGGATGCATCGGCCTATGTGATGGAACTGTTCAAAGCCCGGGGCAAGTCCCTCAAGCGTATTGCCTCGGCAGCCAGCTACAATTCCATGCGCAAGGATTCAGCGCAGTTCGCCCTGATCCGCTTGCTGGCCGAAGACGGGAAAACCAATGCGGCCATCGATTTGTTGTCCCAGCACGATTATACCTTCGACATAATGCCGGTAATCGCTGTTCAACTGGATAACAAGCCCGGTGAATTGGCACGTCTCTCTTCAAAGTTCGGCGAAGAAGGCATTAACATCAACTATGTTTACGGCTCGGTCGCCGGCCCGGATGCAAAATGCCTGTTTGTTTTTTGCCCCGAAGATATTGAACTGGCTTCATCTATTTTTGATAGGGAAAATTGTTCATAATATAGTCGTTTTTCGATTTTTTTGGGAGGGAAAAAAGAGGCTTTTTGGTATTTCCACCGATATGGTTTACCAGCAGATGTATAATATCTGAGTTCGATCGACAGTTACGATAGGGTTTCAAATTTTGGTAGCAAGCTTTCGACAAACTGCATTTTAAATCAAAATTTGAAGCCCTCAGATATTATTATTTATCTGAAATAATGCGAAATCCTTCACCTTTGAAAATACCATATTTCATTGTTTTTATCTCATCTTTAGAAGTCATTAGTCTATATTTCTTAACACTATTTTGATTGATCCATTTAATGAATTGATTTATACTTCGTTTTTCCATGCATAACATCGCATACTCTTTTGGATAGTCTTTTATAATTTCAATGCAATCTCTGTCCTTGATAATATCGTGGTAATTTAAATTATTATGGGATAAAAATATATCTACTGTTGCTTTTCTTATTTCATTTTCTGAAATGTAAAAAAAACTATCTCCAGTAGCTATTTTTTTCATTTTAATGTTTATTCCACAACAATTTTCATTATAAGTTTCATCATATTTTGTAATAGAATAAGGATCAGGTTTTGTGTGAGTAACATCTGAATATTTTCTTGAATCTGCGCTACGTTTTTCATAATTTACAGTTAAAGTAAACAATACCCCAATTTCGCTTCTATCGGTATAAGTTTGGATATAACTATTTTTGAATATAGGTATAAAAACTGATGATGCTTTATTATATTCTATTAGTGTTCCATTATTGACAATAGTTTGGATGTTGATCGTTTGTTTTTTGATTAAGTCACTAATTTCAATTAGTATTTCAGAAAGCGTGTTTTTGACTCCATTAATAAAGTCTTTTGAATATCTTTGTTCCATATGAACAAATTTATACTCAAAGCTTTTTTCGATCATTTTACGTTCATTTAGTTTACTTTTTTGAATGTTTATTAATAAATCTATGTCTTCAGTATTTTTAAGATTGAGCTTGCTCAGTAAATTGTAATTTGTTCTTTCTTTTTCATTTTTTAAATAAATTTTATTTTTTATTTCTGTTGTGTATTTTAGGTTAATCCTTTGTATTTTTTCTAAAACATTATTGACTCTTTTTTCTGCGGATTGAATTTTTGAAGTGATGTCACCAAAGGATCTTAAATATCCATCAAGCTCATTTAAATATCTTTCCGATTCATGCCCAAAAATTTGTTTTATAAATATAATTAATTCTGATTTTTCTTTTGGGTTAGCTAAATTCCAATGCTTAGTGGAATAGTTTTGAAGTTTTTTCTCAACGAGATTCTGCTTAACGCCTTTTCTCCTTTCTGTAAAAGGTTTGAATCTATACATATGATTAAAAAGAAACATAGACATATTATTTATTCTTAAAACCAAATCTTTTCCATCAAAACTTCTGACACCATCAATTTCAACAGAACCATTCTGTTCAGAAATTATTGTATCATCTTTCAAAGTAAAAAGATTTGTGTTTGATTGATTGATTATTTTAGTTATACCGTATTCTTCAATGATTTCTGGAACAATTTCTAAATCTATAAGCTTATTTTTAAATCGTTCATATTTAAGTGGAATTTCTATAAATGAAGCATATAAAACTGGTATATAGACATCATTATTACTTTTAATGAGGGATGAAATTGATTTCTGCTTATTTTGTTTAAGTATTTCAATTTGCTTTTTTAACGATTTTATTTCGTCTATATTGTTAATAACTTCTTCTAAGGTAATATATTCTTCGTTAAGGGTTCTAATTCTATCTTTGTAAACTTCAAATTTTTCTTCAAATTCATTAGCAATTTTGAACTTAATCTGTTGCGCCGTTTCTTTTTCGATGTTTTCTGTAGGATCAATTAGATTTATATTATCCATTATTTTTTGATCCATCAAATGGAAATCTTCAATATTTTTAAAGTTAATAGTTAAAGCATAAATGAACTTATTTTCTGTATCGTATAAACTATTAATTAAAAAAAATATTGTTAAAAATAATATTAATTTAATATAATTTATCATTGCTTTTCTTTTTTATTTAATTATTTTTTTTATATGTTCATTATATTTTTTGTTAATCCTAGTATTGTTTGTATTATTGTATTCGATTTTTATATTTGATATCATATTTTTTTTAAGATATTTGATATATTCCTCTTGATTTTCAAAATAGGTTATTCCTTCTTCGTTAACAATTTTAGCTGGCATCCAAATTGCCATCAATTTTTTATAAATTTTCTTGATAATTATTTTTTCTTTAAGGTATTCAGAACATATAATTTCAATTTCAAAAAGCGCTTTATTATCCAATAAATATATTATTGGCAATTCCAAATGCAGGTTTAAGGTTACAGAACTATCTTTTATTTCTTTTTGGTATTCAGATCCATATAAAAGATATCTTGAAATATTCAGTTTATATTTTTCTTTTAACTTTATTGCATAAATATCTTCAATTCCTTCAAAATTGAAATTAAATTGTATTATTTGAGGAACATCGTATATGTTGAAAATGATTAATTCACCGTCGTCATCAATATTAATTTCTTTTGTTGTTCTTTCTTTAAATATTTTTTCAAAATTAATTATTTTATTTGACATTAAATTTTCATTTTTTTTTAAAATTTGCTTGCATCCATAAGAAGAAAGAATAACTATAGCAAATATTATAGATAAGCTTTTAATTCTCATTTTTAATAAATTCTATTATTATATAGTAGTTCAGTATTATTTTTCTGAATTATATTAATAAATGAAAGATATGACGACACAGTAATATCATCTAAAATTTCATTACTAAGATTTTCAGCATTGGGAATATATTCGACAATTTTTTCACCTATTGCATTCCACCCTTCGAGACTAATAATACCTGATTTTAATTTTCTTTGATATAATAATATATCAGCTTCATTTTGGAGTAAAAATTTTTTAACATAATCTTCATTATCTGTAGCTATATGATTTATAATTTCATTGTAATTAGAGTCGATATGAAAAATTATATTTGAATTAAAATGATCCTTAAGTATCATTTTTAATTTGTAATTAAAAAGTGATACTTCACCTTTTTTTGACTTAGTCAATAAAATAATTTTTGTAAAACTGTTCTCATCACAGTTTCCAATATTGGCCATCATTGTGGCAATCATAAAAAGTAGTATTAATGTCTTAATTTTCAAACTATACCTCAAAAAGCTTCTTGTTTTTTATTGTCAATAAACGATCTATTCTATGATCTTTCTTTAGATGTTCTTTATGTGAAATGAAAAAAAGACCTTTTCTTTTTCCTATACCTATTTCTTTTGAAAGCAACCTTTCCCATATCGCCATTTCATCTTCTATAGGACATGATCTTAACATTTCATCTGCGAAGATGAAAGGAGAATCAATCATTAAGGCCCTTGCAATTGAAACCATTTCTTTTTGTCCGTTTGACAAACCAATAATCTTTTTTCTTTTTGCTAAACTTTTGAGATTTAAAAAGTTGTCAATTTCACTCCCTTTATCAAAGGAAAAAACATCATATAATAACGAAAGTTTGTTTTCAATTATATTTTTTGGTTGTTTAGTAAATACCGCTGGAAGGATAATGTTTTCTACTACGCTAAGATTGTTTAGAAAATAAAAATTAGAATAAATCATACTTATATATTTGTATCTAACTTTATTTGCTTCATAAATATTCCTGACCTTGTAATTGTTCCAGTAGATTTCGGATTTATTGCTTTGGGCTTTTACCAATCCGGAAAGTATGTTGAATATGGTTGTTTTTCCGGATCCTGAAGGACCATAAAGCAAAGTAATTTTTTTTTCAGAAAGTTCAATATCACAATTATCAAGATAACAGCGATTATCATAATAAACACTTAAATTTTTACAATAAATACTCATATTATCAATTCTCACTACAGACCATTTTATTGTTAAGTGTTTTCTCAAAAATCATTACAATAAATAAAATAATAACTGTTGATATAAATATCGCTATATAATTATCGATACTTAACTTTAGAGGTGCAAAATAAAATTGCTTCAAAATTTTATTGCTGTAATAATGAATACTTAAAATTAGTATTTGCGAAAAGGCTAAAGACAATAGCAATATAGCGGCTGTTAACCAAGTAAAAATATAGGTTTTTAGACCATTTATTATCATCAAATACAAATCCGATTTAAATATTATATAAAATTTAAATAATCTAACCGTGACAGCAATAATCATTATTATGTTAAATAACAAAGTTAGGCAAAAGAGTGCAATATAGATAACTTTTCGTTGAAGTCCCATATTTGGATAGCTTTCTATTTTTGCTACGACTTTCAAATTGGAAAATTTTTTATTAATAAATTCGAAAATTTTTTTTCTTTAAATATATCACAATAAATATTGATTAAATTGAATTTATTCTTAGTATTAAAAATAGAATCAAAATTCTTTTTATTCATTAAAATAAGATTTGTATTATAATTTTTTTCTGGCTCGAATTCAAATGATTCTATTATTTCTAAATCAATGGTTGTATTATCGTTTTGAAGAATTGTGCTTGTAATATAGCCATATGAACTAACATCCCTCATTAAGTTTCTTGTTATTAAAACTGGATTAGAATCATATGATTTCCCGAAGATCAAATTGAAATATGCAAGGATGCGTTTTTCTGAGTATACACTAAAACTATTTTGTTCTTCACTCTTATTAATATTATGAGCGTAATTATCAATGCCTATACCAGTATATCGAATATCTATAAAACGATTTAAAAAATCGTTTAGAAAGTTTCCAAAAATTGGTAAAAATTCATTACTAATCAGTCTTAACTTTGCATTATCATCTTTATTATAAACTTCCATATCTATAATTTTATCTTTATATCTAATTGTACATTTTCCATCTTGAAGATATTCAGGTTTTGATATTTCGATAAACCATCGTCCAAATTTTCCAATATTAATAACTTTGCACCGGAATTTTTTAGTATCTTGATATATTTCTATTTCCTGCTTATCATCAAAATCAATAGCCCATAACACTATATTTTTCTTTAAAGTTTGGCACAGGTTTCCTGTATCCTTATTTTCAAGCACAAAAAAACCATCGTCTAATTCTTTAAAATAGCCTTTATAGGTTATATCAACATCATTTTTGCTTTTTATATTTTCTATAATTTTGTCTACTTCTTTTTTACTTATACTATTATTGAATTGAGCAGAAATATTAGGCGTGAATCCAGTGTTCAAAGAGTAATAATAGCTATAAAGGCCTAATGTTAAAAAAATTAAATACTGTAGAACAAATAATGATATTAATGAAAGAAATAATCCAAAAATTTGCCACAGATATCCTTTAATGAAATTATAAAGAATTTTTATGAAATTCATATCCCTAGCTTATAAAATTTTTATTACTTTCATTATTAACAACTCGAATACATGCAAAATTACATAATAACAAAACCATTATCAACACTGATAGAGAAGATTGATTATAAATTATGATATTTGAACAGTTAAATTTCAATAATTTTTCTATTGAATACAAAATAAACAGGCCTAAAAAATATGACAAAAGCAAATTTGCTAGGAAATAAACATTAATAGCACTACAAAAAAAAGTAAGTATAAATTTCTTACTAATTCCATAAAATACAGAAAAAGATATTAATTTTTTTATTTCATCGATAGAATCTTTTGTGATTCCCATAATCATTATGCATACGACTATAAATAAACATATAGTAAAGATATAAAATGCCATATTCATTAATTTATAAAACATTTCATCGGAAAATGGTATTCTTTCTGTCCACCGCACAACTTGAAAATTTATCCCAC
Organism: Desulfosarcina variabilis str. Montpellier; assembly: GCF_048565275.1. Lineage (NCBI taxonomy): Bacteria > Pseudomonadati > Thermodesulfobacteriota > Desulfobacteria > Desulfobacterales > Desulfosarcinaceae > Desulfosarcina > Desulfosarcina variabilis. The sequence goes on from NZ_CP159846.1 coordinate 7,966,190, forward strand.
TATTACTTACTATCTTTTCTATATTGTCATAATTTTCAGTATAGATTGATGTAATATTCTCTCCCAAATTAAGTTCTTTACTTAATGAATCAGGCATATAGATCCATGGCTTACTTCCTGCCATATCAAATTTCATAACCTTTACATAAACCAACTTATTTTTATCACCAACTAAATACAGTTTTTTTTGGTCTTGTTCATGGTTCTTATAAATTCTTTTCCACAAGTCGCTATTAAATAAAACACTTTTTTCATCTTTTAATGATTTACGAACTAATTTGGGTGCAAACTGAGATTTTGTTGATCTAAAACCAACGTTAAAAATTATGACACTATTCGTATTTTCGCTAAATTTAATTTCTAAATTTTTAGATAAATATAGAATTTCTTTTTCTAAATCTAATCCAACATCATCGATGTCTACTTTTTGCCCATGCGTCAGCAAAAATGCATTCGGATATAAACCCTTTAATTGTTCGATAAATGTGTTTTTAAAAGATTTTACAATATTGTTACAAACTAAAAAAATTGAAAAAAAAAGAATTAAGTTAAAAAATACAAAATACTGTCTATAGGAAGTTAAAAAATGATTTCTAATAACCGAGACATATATATTAGTAATTTTCATTCTGACCTATAAAATCTGATGTAAATTCAATATTAATATTTTCACTTGGATTTTGCTTTAGAAAATTGTATATCGTTTCTTCCAATACATTCTTAGATCTTCCTGAAAATTCCATATAATCAGTTTTAAATTTTAACAAAACCGTCTTTTCAGTAATTTTTTCATTTTGATATAAATATAAATTTAGTTCGACATATTTATCTTTTTTTTCCCTAAAAAGGCTGTTTTCAATTTTCATTTGCAATTTTTTCTCAAAAATTGACCATACCAATTTATCTATTTTTTTTTGTATTAATGTTTGTTGTAATTTGTACTGATCACTATTGATTATATTATAAAATTTGAAAATATCATCTTTTGTCAAACAACGTGGACCAATACCAATTAATACGTATTTTTCATTGTTATTTACGTTGCTCAACTCCCGGTTATATCTATTTATACCAGCACTCATACTATTATATACGTCAAGGCCGATATCGGATAATACGGTGTTGATTAGTTTTTTAGATTGAACTTTGCATTTTTTTAATTTTGTTAATTGATTATTTGAAAACTGATTTAAATTTCCGTCATATTCATTACCGTTGCAATAATTATAAGGAGGAGGTATTATCAGTATATTTTTTGCATATAATAAGTTGGCATCTATAGAAAAAAGAGCTGTTAAAGATAACAATATTGTCAAATAATAATCAATCCCAAAACGAATTTGGCTCATTTTCCTTTCTCCCACTGTCATCAACACTGATGTTGTTACCAGAATTCTCATCTTTTATATCTTCTTCATAATTGGATGGCTCAAAGTTCTCTTGAAGTGCCTCATCAAATGCCTCAGATATCGCCAAATGAATTTTTTGTTTTAGTTTATTGAAATGGACAAATGATTTTTTATCAATTTGTATATACTGCATTCCTAAAGTATTGCTATCCAAATTATAAACTCTGATAACAAAATTCAATTCATCTGTTTTTCCGTTTATGAATCTTTCGATATGATGTTTTTTTATTTGGTCAAAAATTAACAGTTTTGCTCTATTACATTTTGTAATCAACTGAAGATACTTATCAGCAGAACGTCGAACTGAATCGTGAAAATATTTGACTGCTTTGCTATTACTTGGTAAAAGAGCAATATTATTTAAGCTGCATTCCACTGCACTTTTTGGCTTTATTGATTTATTATTGATTTTGGCTGCTACCCTTTTAAAGGAAGTGTATTTCATCCAATAGCTTTCTTCCATCAAATCTTCAAAATTTAAAGCCCATTCTTTATTTTTTATGTCATTAAAATTTTCCATGCTTGCAAATATTATATAATTAGGACTTTTTGACAAAGCTACAGATGGAATAACTAAAAGAGAAAAAGTTGTTAAAACAATCCAATATAAAAGCCATAGATGTTTCATTGAAAAAGCTCCTAATTACAAATTTTTTTAGCATTTTTTATAATAGGATATTGCAATAACATATAATCTTCGCTGTACACGACTTCGTGCGATCTATTTCTAACCTTTTTATTATTAAGCAGAAAATTCTGCTTGACTCTTTCTCCATATTTTTTCAAATCAATTGAAGACGTTCCATAAATCCAACATTGACGATCTTTACAACTTACATTTGCATCGCAGCCTCTTAATTTCGTATGAACGATTTCATTGAATTTAAGATTAATTATATTGGTCAAATATTTTTCAAAATCAGATCTTTCAATGGAATAGATATACGCTTCGTTTTCTATGAATAATTGTTTTTTAATTTTTTCTAATATTTGTACTCGATTTAAATTTCCTTCATACCCCATTATCTGCCTATAAAAATAATTTGCAGCAAAATCCAAGTATTCATAGTTTTGAATATTTTCTTTATAAGCATATTGAATACTTATTGCTTGCGATCTATCAGAATATGATCTTTCCATGTTGTAAATATCAACTTCTGAATTATTTAGCTTTGTTTCTAAAATTACTTTTATTATTGGTCTAAATTCCACCTCAGTTATTTTCTCATTTTGAGAATTTAAAACGACAGCATACAGATCATTGCCAAGTCCAAGATACTTATTTTTGATTTCGTATTTTTCACCTTCCAACAATTTGTGCTTATAATTTATTAAGTCTTCAACATTATAGACGACGCTTTTATTTATTTTTTTATAATTACATGATTCATAGTTATAGCTAATTTTTATATCTGCACACAGAACTTTTTCTGGTATAATTATGTAAATTTTATCATCTATATTTTTTAAAAGTAATTTATCATTTAATTTAATTGATGAAAAAACTCCGGTAGAACCTGTTAAATTTTCAAATAAATAATTACGATAATGAATCCTATCGATTTTTTCCATTGGCTTACTGTTAATGGAAAAATCATATTTCATCATTGCGTTATTTATTTCTGTTTTATTTACTGTTAATTTGTAGTCGTTTCCAATTCTTCTGCTTAATTCTTCTTCAGCAATGTTCAAGAAATCATTTGACGTGTCATAACTGTTTATTATTTCCTCGCCAAGCTGATTGATCCTAAATTCCCATCGTCTTGAAAGGGATGAGATAGTTATTGGGATTCCTTCGTTTGTCACGTCTATCGAAAAAATTTTTTGATCATCTTTGTCACTCATTGTTCTAACCGCATAAAACCGAATTACTCCGTTACATTTGTAATCACTATAATTAATTGGTTCAATTAGTGTTTTCTCTTTTTCAAAATATATTCTAAATTTTGTTTTACTACCTGGCTCAAACAAAATCATTTTCTTATTTTCTTTAATTTTTCCCTTCATAAAAGCATAAATTATATTTTCAATTGTTACCAAAGGGATTCTATCGAAACTTAATATTGGTTTATTTATTTTATCATTTACGATAACGGATCGATTGGTTTTGTCACCTAAAATATAATCTAATACTTGTTCAGGGACAGAACCCGATTTTAAGTCATAATAAACAGAAAATTCATTATCATCGACAGACAGCTTGACGGCTTTATTACTTTCCTTAAAAAATCCTTCTTTTTTCTCACTATAAAAAGGTATTCGATCATCTTCTTTAATATTGTAGAATCGTGAAGAGAATTTATTATCAGAATATTTAATCGTAAAAGCACCTTTTTCTTTGTTATTAACTAAAACATTGTAATCTGCCGTAAAATTAATTTTTGCTATACAATGCTCAACCCCATTAAATAATAAAAAAATTGCGAATATTAAACGAATAAAATATTTCATACAGTCTCCAAATAATAAAATATCTTTAAAATCTAATATTAAATTATTTAAACAAAACATATTAATTATTTTGATAAAAGCCAACCGCTAATATTGGGTTTAACGCTTGAAATTTTTCAATTTTCATAAATAAAAAATTGATTTTACAGGGATTGTAATTGTATTTTTCCGATATTTTTATTGTGCTGCCTGTTTTGATTATCTTTTCCGGAAAAATAAATTTATTTTTCATCGACTTACCAGGCAATATCTCATCGATACTCATTAATTCTTTAGTACCCACTGCGAAATTTTGTTCTAAAACTTTTACATTTTCCATTCTGGTTTTTCCAATATTACTAATTTTTAAAAAGCCTTCTCCTTTACTTGGATTTATAACCATTAAAAAATATGGCGATGGCGGGAAATGACCTCGGATTTTTTTTATATATCGATTTGGATGGTATTGTTTTATGTAATTGACTCTAACATCCTCAAATTCTGGCCATCTTCCTTTTCCTGGTATTATTTTACTCTCAATTTCACTCCAGCTTAATCTTTCATTATCGTTAGGTACAATCTGTCTTGCTTTCATAAATATTTTTTCAGCTTTAAACATATCGGATTCTTTTTTATCCACCGAAGACTCATATATTTTTTTTCCTTCTTCGTATAATTTCCATGCTTTTTTTTCTATACCTTCAGCGATCGAAGACTCTACACTGATAAATAATGAAAAATATAAAATATAAAACATAAAGGAAATTAATCTTTCGACACTGTAACATTTTTTAAAAAAATTCATTTTATTTAATTTTTCTAAAAGCAGTTTTTTTACATCTATTTTTTTCAAGTTAACTATTCTCAATTTTAAATATTTATCATTTGTTTAAAGCAGTTATCATTTAGACCAGGTAAGCGCAACAGAATACAACCCAACCCTTTGATTATAATTGTAAAAATACGATTCCATTTCCATATTTCTATTCTCATAGGTGGCCTCTATTGCGAAATATTTTCCCAATTTAAGACCAACACCTCCCGTTATTCCGGTAACTTCAGGATAATAATAATCTTCATCTGGTTTTGAACTGTAATACCCGGCTCTCAATGATAAATACTTAATGCCCCCTTCCAGCATTTTTGTCCATTCTAATCCAAATGATACTTTATCATATCTATTTTCCATTACCCGGTAGGAATAATCGTTGGAATTTGCCTCTGACCAATCCGTATTGCCATACTGAACCGATGCAGTAATTGTTGATTTAAACCTCGTTATTCCTTTAGCCATGGACAATCCAAGCTCATAGCTTGGCGGCCTTCCAAATAAGATATTATCTTCTATTTCATCATCTGTTTTGGTATCACCAACAGAAGTCTTGAATCTATATACACCGCCAATTTTCATAGTAAATGCAGATGAATCAATTTTAATCGCATCCAAAAGGACTCCGATTGAACCTGAAAATCCCGAGGTTGAGCTATCACTGTTTGACTCCTGATACGTATATCCGTAACTATCACGATACAAGCTGCTGTCGCCATAATCGATTGTCACTAGCTCAACCGTTCCACCTATTTTCAGTCTTTCATTAAATGATGGAAACGCTAATCCAAAGCTTAGAACATTTATATCTTCTTTTAAGGTTCCATATATTGAGTTGGTTGATTCCGGATAATTCCAACTAATTGTATAAGGAGAAAAATAAGCTATGCCTAATCCAATTTTTTTACCTCTAAAATCTGCCGCTACAAAAAATTTGTTTTCCCCATTGGTAAATTCTGAATTTTCTATATCAACGGCTTGGCTATATTCAACGATTACATCAATTCCCTTTTTGCCGGTCAACCCCGCTGGATTATACCATATTGCTGATGAGTCATCTGCAACTGCAGTGAAAGCTCCCCCCATTGATCTTGCCCTCGTCCCAGGGTAACTTATCCAGGGGTCGGCAAGTACTGGTAAATTTGTGAAAATAAATACTAAAATCGAATAAATACAACCTTTCAAAATACGATTCGAAAGCCAATTCATTAAATTCTCCTCTTCGATCATTATTGTTGAGAATGACAAAATAGTAGTAGTATTTATTTTAATTTTTTTGGTGATAAAAATTATACCGTTAGGATGATGTGAACAGATTGACGCCTTTTTGATTGTTAGTTGGTAGAATTTGCATCATCAACATGACAATCCGGCACAAATTTCACTTTAACGATTGGTATGGACAAGTTCACAAAAAACCACGGCTCCTGATTACACTGCCCCCCAGCTAATAAAGCCTAATCAAACAAAGAAACCAGCTATTCCAGCAATCTTACGTGTCGTACCATCTTAAGGCATCCTTTTTGTGGCATAGGACTTTTGTAGGTGATGAAAATCATGCCTGATAAGTAGGCCTTTTTTCAAGTACTAATCGAATTGTTGTATTATTTATTTTTTTATTGGAATATTAGTTTATCGGCAGATTATCATAAAACATAACACCGATACGGGAAAAAGGGTAGAAGAGTTAGGAGACTATCGGAATGATTACTCTGCCGCTAACATCTTCCCTCAACAATTGTTGTTCGTTGTTTTGGATAGTTTTGTCGATTATTTTGCATATTGTTTATTAACAACAACTTAGGACTTTGATAGATATTTTTGCCACCGGATCCATCACAGTTGTACCTACAACATTAGTTGTAAATAAAAGGCATTCATTTAATAATCTGCACCTTACACATTTATCCACTTTCACCGACCACAACTTTTATTGTGGACTCCGCCGATACTCGTCATCTTTTTAAAATTCAATTTTTCATAGCCAATTATCTGTCCCATCTTTATATCCCATTAACATGCTGTTTTTATATTATATTTAAATAACTCAGCCTGCAGTATGAGGACATATATATTCGGATGGCATGCAATTTGTATATGAGTATCAAATACTGGTTGCAAAAAACTTTTTGAATTATATTCATTTTGCAGCTTTCAGAAGTTTGTCTGCAACAACGTTGCCGGTAATTGCAAAAAATAGGTTTAGTTTGCGCAATCTCGCGCATGTCGTATAGGTCATTCCACCCACTATTTTTATCACGCGGAGGTTTTTATGACAGAAGTGACCCTCAAAGAGATTTATCCGGTTCCCGAAGATTTCAGAAAAAAAGCCTACATCAACAGCTACGATCAGTACAAAGAAATGTGGCAGGAGTCCATCGACAATCCGGATGGCTTTTGGGGCAAGGTCGCCGAAGAGCAAGTCACATGGTTTAAAAAATGGGATAAAGTAGCAGATTTCAATTATGGCACCAATGCCGATGATCTTTACATCCGGTGGTTCACCAATGCCAAACTCAATGTGTCCTATAACTGTCTGGATCGGCATCTGGAAACCCGTGGCGATCAGGTGGCGCTCATCTGGGAAGGCAATGATCCCAGCGAAAGCAAGCAATTCACCTACAAAGACTTGCATGCCGAAGTTTGTAAATTCGCCAACGTATTAAAAAACAACGGTATCAAAAAAGGCGATGTGGTCACTTTTTACCTGCCCATGATTCCTGAACTGGCCATCGGCATCATGGCCTGCTCACGCATCGGCGCCATCCACGCGGTGGTATTCGGAGGGTTCTCCGCCGACGCGCTGGCCAGCCGTATCAATGATAGCGAAAGTGTCTTGGTCATTTCCTGCGATGGCACCTTCCGCGGTGCCAAAGCGATCCCCCAAAAAGCCAATGCGGACAAGGCCATCGAAGCATGTCCGTCGATAAAAACGCATCTGGTGGTTGAACGGGTGGGCGCTGACAAGGTTCAGGTGGACTGGAACAAGGATGTGGACAAATGGTATCATGAGGAAGTCGCCAAGGTCGACGCCGACTGTCCGCCCGAAGAGATGGATGCCGAGGATCCCCTCTTTATTCTCTATACATCAGGGTCCACGGGTACGCCCAAGGGCGTCATGCACACCACCGGTGGCTACCTGACCTATGTGTCCTACACCCACAAGATGATCTTCGACTACCACGACGGAGACATCTACTGGTGTACGGCCGATATCGGTTGGGTGACCGGTCATTCGTATATTGTGTACGGCCCGCTGTGCAACGGTGCCACCTCGATTATGTTCGAAGGGGTGCCCAACTATCCGGACTTCGGCCGGTTCTGGGCCATTGTCGAAAAATATAAAGTCGATATCTTTTACACCGCCCCCACGGCCATCCGCGCCCTGGCCAAGGAAGGCGACGCCTGGGTCAAACAGCACGATATTTCATCGCTGCGTCTGCTGGGCTCCGTTGGGGAACCACTCAACCCCGAAGCCTGGAACTGGTATTATCAGACCATTGGCCGCAGCGAATGCCCCATTGTCGATACCTGGTGGCAGACAGAAACCGGCGGTATCCTGATTACACCGCTGCCCGGGGCCATTGACATCAAACCGGCCCAGGCCACGGTACCGTTCTTTGGTGTCGAGCCGGCCATCGTGGATGATGCGGGCACCGAGCTGGAAGGCGAATGCCAGGGCAATTTAATCATCAAACGATCCTGGCCCGGACAGATGCGCGGCGTGTACAAAAACCCGCAGCGTTTCTTTGAAACCTATTTCACCCAGTTCGACGGGGTCTACACCACCGGTGATGGCTGCCGACGGGACAAGGACGGGTATTATCAAATCACCGGCCGCGTGGATGACGTGATCAATGTTTCCGGCCACCGCATGGGAACCGCCGAAGTCGAGTCAGCACTGGTCTCCCATCCAATGGTTGCCGAATCAGCGGTCGTTGGCTACCCGCATCCGGTGAAGGGTCAATCCATTTACGCCTTTGTGACCCTGAACTCCGGTGTTGAAAAAACCGATGAACTGAAAAAAGAGCTTGTGGCGCATGTCCGCAAAGAAATCGGTCCGATTGCCACACCGGAAATGATCCAATGGTCGGATTTTCTGCCCAAGACGCGTTCCGGGAAAATCATGCGGCGCATCCTCAAAAAAATCGCCGCCGGCGACTTTGACAAGGCTGCAATGGGCGACACCTCGACCCTGGCCGATCCGACCACCGTTGATCTGGCCATCGAAGGTGCCAAGAAACTTCAAACAGCCAATTAAATTAAGATGATGTAAACCAAACGGATAAAACTTCAGCCAAGGGTCGGGGTATGTTGCCCCGACCCTTTTTTATCGAAACGATCTACACCCGCCCTTCGCTTACCAGGCGTGCAAAATGCTCATAGCTGCGATCATAGGTTCGTTCGGCATCATTGGGGAATACGCAAGCCGGGAGCTGGCGCATCTTAATATGGTATTTAATACAATCGCAGCAGACGCCTTTGCGTGAGCAGGGCTCGTAGGAACAATTGCATCGCTGCAGGTTTGTCTCTTTTTTGCACTCCATCTTATGCATCTCCTTTCAAGCCGATGTCTTCGGCCACGTCACGCATGCCCATGATCGTATCGGTGATCAAATCGCCCAGCTCAACGCCTAGCATATCAGCCCCCTTTTGGATAATCGTGCGATCCACACCAGCAGCGAATCGTTTATCCTTCCATTTTTTCTTGACTGATTTGGCTTTCATGTCCATAACGCTCTTTGTCGGCCGCACAAGCGCTGAAGTCGCCACCAAACCGGTCAGCTCGTCAATGGCAAACAGCACTTTTTCCATGGTGCTTTCAGGCTTCACATCCGTACAGATGCCCCACCCATGGCTGACCACAGCGCGGATCAGATCATCGGGCCAGTTGTTTTCCTTGAGAATTTCTTCTGTTTTTTTACAGTGCTGATCAGGAAACTGCTCATAATCCAAATCATGAATCAGGCCGACGACGCCCCACACCGCTTCATCTTCTCCGTATTTTCTGGCCATATAGCGCATCACCCCTTCAACGGCTAAGGCATGCTTGATGAGACTTTCACTTTTGTTGTACATTTTTAAAAGGCTCAAGGCGGTTTCCCGAGAGGGAATTGGGTTGCTCATCATTCGTCTCCTTTTTGGCTTTAATAGGGTTGCACTGCCATCTTTATTCGATTACTTAATGGCGGGAGGGTGACCAGCTCAAATCGGGGTAACATCCGTATTGTAACTATCATCACAGTTGGAAATGGTTTACCACATTGCCCGGCTGTGCAACAACCCCTTACCAATGGATCGCCATGATTTACCGTGCACCTGAAATCCGTTCCGACCAACTGGCAATCGCCGTTCACACCCTTAACCGGCGTTGGGGCAAACATGCCCTTGCCATTTGGCAGGGGCATCGACCAGCCGCCTCCCCCGAGCTAATCTACAATGGTTTTGAATCCGTACTCACGCCTGAAATGATCGCTGCAACGGAAACGATTCCCGACTCCAGCCACCGTCTGCGTATCCGCCACGGCCTGATCGATCATTACCTGCAGCGCGAACTCATGCCCCATGAAACGGAAATGCAAGCCTGGAGCCGTGGCGCGGCCGCCCATGTGGATGGTGAAAAAATATATTTTCGGGATATCATTCCCTGGTGCCAGAAATCCAGTACCCTGGCCAAACGTCAGAAGCTCCAGCAGGAAACCAGTCCGCTTTGCAAACTGCTCAGGCCCTTTGCCGTCAACTATTGGGACATTGTTCTGAAAACCCTGACCAACACACTGGGCTTTGATGGCTATATCAACTACTGCCAATCGAAAAAGGGCATTGATTACCACCACCTGTATCAATTAACCCAGCAAATGGTACACCATACCGATGGATTTTATTACAACGCCATGGAAGCCTGGTGTCAGGACCGGTTCCGCGTTCCGCTGGACCACCTGACCCGCTTCGATGCCATGAACCTGCTCAGTTTGAGCCAGTGGGATCATTTGTGTCCGGTGGATCATGTGGAGACAACCCTTGACTTTTTCAACCGCTGGGAAATCGATCCCGCCCATCACCCCGGGTTGTATCTCGACATTGACGCATCACCCGCAAAAAGCGCCCAGGCCATCACCATGATAATCGCCATTCCCGATGAAATTCATCTGTTGATGCGTCCGGAAGGCGGCTGGGGTGACCTGGAAACCCTATGGCACGAATTGGGGCACGGGCTGTCCGCTGTGTTTACGGATCCGAGCTTGCCGTTGGTGGATCGCGAATTGGCAACCGCCTTCAATCTCTCCGAGGTCTATGCGTTTTTGCTGCAGCGCATGGTCCTTTCCCGGCCGGTGTTGGAGGCCCTGATGGACCTACCAGAATCGGTTATTGATACAATCGGTTTATACAAAGATTTGAAGGATCTTTCCGTATTTCGCCGGTATGCCGCCAAATTTATCAGTGAATATGAGATGTTTCGGGATGGGGATATTTCCGATGGGGTCCCCTATGCCGATACCATGGCCCGCATTACCGGTTTCTATCATCAACCGGAAAGTCATCTGTTCGATCTGGTACCGGAATTTTACTGTGCGGATTACCTTTTGGGATGGATCGGTGAGGCGCTTTTGGAGCAGTATCTGCAAACCCACCTGGGTCGTTACTGGTGCATGACCGAACGTGCCGGCAAATGGCTCAAAGGACTTTGGCAACAGGGAAATCAGCTGGACATCGATTCCTTCTTTAGGAAAAACGACATGGGTGAACTGGCTCCCACGGCCCTGCTCAATCGCTGGGATCGGCTGTCCGGCAGGATATCAACGACGGTATCCGGTTCACCATCCAATGTATAGCACAATCATGGGCTTGCATTCTATCCCATGGCTGGTATGATTGAGCGGTTTTGTCCCCCTCATTTTGAGCATGGAGTCAGCATTGAAAATTGTTGTCACCAATGATGATGGATACGATCAACCGGGATTGACGGCCCTGGCGGACGCGGTGCGACCATTGGGATCGGTAACCATTGTTGCCCCTGCCACGCCCCAATCCAACGTGGGCCATCGGGTAACCATGAGAACCCCGATCAAGGTTGAACAGCCAACTAGTGACACCTATGTGGTTCATGCCACACCGGCAGACTGCACCCGGCTGGCCATCAAATCGCTGGTCAAGGACGTGGATTGGATCATCGCCGGCATCAACCCCGGTGCCAACCTGGGCAGTGATGTCTATCAGTCCGGAACCGTGGCTGCAGCCCGGGAAGCCGCCATCCTTGGTGTTCGTGCCATGGCCGTATCCCAATACATCGCACCGGACTGGACCGTCGATTGGCCAGCGGCAACAGAGCAAGCCATCCGGTTGATTCCTCAATTCGTGTCCAAGCCTCTGGCTTTAGGGAAATTCTGGAATATCAACCTGCCCAGTCCCATCACGGTGGGTTCCACATTATCCCACCACAGGTGTCCATTGGACAAACATCCCCACCACTATCGATACATTGAAGATGAGGGCGTCTATCATTATGAGGGCATTATCCACAATCGCCCCCGGTCGACAGGCAGCGATGTAGACATCTGCTTTAAAGGGATGATTTCCATTAGGGGCTGTTTCTAAAAAAAGCCTTAACATTTTTACTCAGTTATGCTGGTATGCCCAGCATGAGAAGACATGAGATATCAGATGAGAAATGGAAAATTATAGGCCCTTTGCTGGTTCGTGAAAAAAAGGATCCGCGTGGCAGACCGCCTAAAGACGACCGATTAATGTTTAACGGAATTCTTTGGATCATGAAAACAGGAGCTCCTTGGCGCGATTTGCCTGAATCGTTCGGCCCATGGCAGACCGTTTACAAACGGTTTGCCATGTGGGCCAAATTGGCCATTTGGGATGACATCCTCTTGGTGGTATCGAAGGATGCCGACTTAGAATCGATCATGATCGACGCTTCTTATGTAAAGGTCCACCAGCATGGGACCGGCGCAAAAGGGGGCACTTCAATCAGGACATCGGCCGAAGCGCGGGTGGCCTGACAACTAAAGTCCATGCTTTGGTAGACGCATTGGGCAATCCTTTGCGTATTGGTTTGACCGGTGGAAACGTTCACGACATTGTTCCAGCTCCGGATTTGGTTTCCAGCCAATCGGCTGATAACCTTCTCGGGGATAAAGCCTATGACGCAGATCAGTTCATTGCTCAGGTGCAATCTCAGGGAATAAAGATTGTAATCCCGCCCAAACGCAACAGACAAGAAATGCGGGATTACGACCGCCATATTTACAAAGAGCGGCATCTGGTGGAATGCTTTTTTGCCAAGATTAAACAATGCCGTCGTGTTGCCACTCGTTATGAAAAATTGGCCCTAACATTTAAAGCCGTTGTCATGATAGCTGCTTGCTTGGTTTGGTTAGATTGATTTTTTTAGAAACAGCCCCTACTCAATTGGAGATTTAACCGGATGAACTTTTGCTCCCAGTGCGGCAGTCCAGTATCGCTGACAGTACCCGCCGATGATGACCGACCACGCTATGTTTGTTCATCCTGCGGCACCATTCATTATCAAAACCCAAAGGTTGTTGTCGGCAGCATCCCCATCTGGGAGGATCGAATTCTCATGTGCCGCCGAGATATCGAGCCCCGTAAAGGGTATTGGACCCTGCCGGCCGGTTACCTGGAAAATGGCGAAACCGCCGCCGATGGCGCTCGGCGCGAAACATTGGAGGAGACCGGTGCCACCATCGTTGATCTGGTTCCCTACCTGATGGTCGATATCATCCATATTGGGCAAATCTACCTGATGTACCGCTGCCACCTTTCAGCCCCGACCTTTCATCCCACCCGGGAAAGTGCCGAGGTAAAATTGGTGGATGTTGCTGAAATTCCATGGGACGATATTGCCTTCAAGGTTATTGAAAAGACCTTGCACCATTTTCTTCAGGACCGGAACGCTGGAGATTTTGCTTTCCGCACAGATATGATCGATTTAAATAAAAAACAAACGCCAACCGCTTAGAGGCAGTTGGCGTTTGTTTTTTGTGGAATGATTCGTTTGAATTGAATTATCAGTCGGTCTGCATGGATCATCAATAGTAGTACCATATCGTGCCATAATCGTGAACATTTTCTCCGATTGCATCCAGTTTTAAAAGGTAGTCGAGGATAGGCACATCTTCACTGAGGTGCGTTCTGGCCGCATTGGAAATATTTTTCTCCCACGGATGAAATTCGTATAAACGGGACCCATCCGGCAAAATGGATATCAGATCGCGGTGAACATTGGCGCGGAGATAATTCTTTCCCAAACCGGGAACATTATAAACCGCCTCGTCCGTTCGCGAAAGGCCTGGTAAAAGTCGGGTCTCTTCTTTTTGTTCCTGAAGCAACCTGGCGATTGGAACCCGATAGTCGATGGTCTCCTCCTTGCCTTTGGTATTAAATGTATAGTAAGGGTCAATCCCAATCCGGGTCAGCGTCCGGCGCAAAAAAGCGGCCTCGAATCGACGTGAGGTAAAAAACGTGTAGACCAGTTGATTGTAAACCGGTATGCCTCTTTTTCTCAGTCGTTCCACTGCCGAAACGGTTTGGGGGGTAAGTTCATAGCTGCTCTGAGCGTGAGTGACCACCGCGACCTGGCGCCGCCCAGGATCCCGAAACCGGGCAAAAATATCGGCAAGCTTGTCAGTGATGCGCATCGGCAAGGTAACCAGGGTACGTGATCCAATGCGAATGCGTTCAAGCGTGGGTATGTCGGCCAAACGCGTTAGGATCTGTTCAATTTGATCATCGGTCATGGCCAGGGGGTCCCCACCCGTCACCAGCACTTCATGAATGGCCGGATGGCTGCGAATCCATTGAATGGCTGCGTCGATCTTTTTTTGTGGAGCCATGGCGCCAGGCTCCATGGCATCGTCAATTTCCCAGTTGCGCTGACAGTAAACGCAAATCTGGGGACAGGTGTTAAATGGCTTGAAAATGCAAATGGACGGATACCGACGGGTAATCAGATCAATCGGTGACGTATCGGATTCGAGCATAAAATCCAGGCAATGTCCGAAACGCTGAGCCTCAGCCATTTTTTCCACATAGAAGCCCGAAGGGATCACCTGGGCCCGAATGGCTCGATCCCGCCCATCTTCAGGCTCGTCATCCATAAGGGACAAGTAATAAGGCGTGATACCAAATGGTATCCTTTTTTTCCGCGCCATTTTAATGGCGTTGTACTCTGATTTACTCAGGTTCAGCAAACGGGCGATCTCATCCGCGTCTCGAAGAATATGCTGGACCTGCCATGTCCAGTCGTTCCAATCGGATTCCGATCCCTGCATGGCATCCAAAAGCCGATCACGACGCGCCTTCCTGCGCTTGATGGATTCATCGTCCAAACCGGATGTGAATTTTGACAGGCGCCACTGCACTTCGACATGCAGTTCATCAAGTTGTCGGGATCGTTCCAGAGCCGCCTCACGATTTTCATAGCGGCTTGGAATCAAATGTAAATCCGCCAGTGTGGTCCCCGGACCACGTCCCTGAAGGCCGAGTATCAAATATAGCAGTTCGGCATAGAATGCCGGCGTTAGATCTGGCCTCCTTTTCCCACGGGCTAAATCCATAATGGCTTTCGCAACAGAAAAATTTGCCATATCTTCGCTGCGCCTTGTCATCAACCGAATCATCACTTTTGCACAGTCTCTGACTCTGATGACGGACCCTTCAGAAAAACTGTCATAGTCATCAAAGGCGTCGAACATCATATCGTTGGCTAATCTGGACAAACTAGCCCTGAGATCGTCCACCTCAGATAGATTGTTGGCGATGGTAAAAATTTCCGGCGCCTTTGCCTGAAGATAGGTTGGGTTGAATTTTGAAATATTAATCATCGCTTCCTCTGATTTGTATAAACATTCAGGGTTTTTAAACGCAATCATTATTACCGGCTAATTAATTTTTATAAATCTAACATATTTAGCATTTTTATACCATTAGGCGAAGCCCCCATTTTTTAGCAAAAAAGAGTGTAATTTTAATAAGCTGTTAGAACGTCAGGGATGATCGATAATTTTTCGATACAATGCAAATATGTTACAAATGGTGAGATAATTGGTAGGATGTGATGAGACTGGCAAGAATATTTTCCCGTACCATTTTATTAGGAAACAAACAGTGAAATTTCTGCAATAATCTATAATTTAGACATTTTAATAAAACACTAAATAATTGCTAACCGTGCCGCCGGAAAAACCGGTTGCCTTGTTGGCCCCCAAGTTCACGGTTGCACCCGCAGCATAGCTTTTCTGATATACTTTTAAATAAGGTTGAGTACTCAAAGAGGTGTATATCCGCTTACCGGTATTGCTGAAACCACGCAACCAGTTGGGAAGGCTGTTGGCGCGGCTGTCATAGGCCACGTATACCACCCCATCCTCCGGCATTGCAAAGGTCAGATAACCACTGGCTGCGGTATTGTTCCGTTCATCGTTAGGCGTCAAAATAGCTTCAGAATTCAGGTAGGCTGAAGGAATGTTGGTCAGTGTATAGTTCCTGTCAGTATAGTAGGTCATGCTTGTTGTGAGAATGTCTTGCTCAAACTTGGAAGCCAAATCGTTGGTTGAACTTGAGGTGGTCGAGGAACTTGTATCAGTGCTTTGGCCGTCTATTCCAAGCTCATATAAAACAAGATAGTTGCTAACCGTTCCTCCAGAAAAACCGGTCGCCTTGTTGGCACCCAAATTCACGGTTGCACCCGCTGCATACCATTTTTCAAAAACAACCAGATAGGGCTGTGTGCTTAAAGATGTGTATATTCTCTCGCCCGTTGCGCTGAAACTGCTCATCCAGTTAGGAAGACTCTTTGCCCGGCTGTCATAACCCACATAAACCATGCCGTCATCCGGCATTTCAAAGGTCAGATAGCCGCTTACTTTGGTGTTGTTTCGTTCATCATTCGGTGTCAAAATCGCACCCAAACCGGAATAATCAGAAGGAATATTGTTCAACGTATAAGCACGATCGGTATAGTACGCCATCCCTTTGCTGAGAACGGTTTTCGTAAACTTTGAACTTACACTGAGCGTC
The DNA here is from genome assembly GCF_048565275.1 of Desulfosarcina variabilis str. Montpellier. Taxonomy (NCBI): domain Bacteria; kingdom Pseudomonadati; phylum Thermodesulfobacteriota; class Desulfobacteria; order Desulfobacterales; family Desulfosarcinaceae; genus Desulfosarcina; species Desulfosarcina variabilis. The sequence goes on from NZ_CP159846.1 coordinate 7,982,909, forward strand.
GGTGTGGTCGGTGTAGTTGATGTGCTATCACTGGTGTTATCGACACCCGTCTCATAAAAAACAAGGTAATTGCTCACTGTGCTGCCGGAAAAACCGGTTGCCTTGTTGCCGCCCAAATTCACAGTGGCACCAGCGGCATACCACTTTTCAAAGACCACCAAATAGGGCTGAGAACTCAAGGAGGTATAAATTCTGTCACCTGTTGCGGAAAATCCGCTCATCCAGTTGGGAAGACTCTTAGCCCGGCTGTCGTAGGCCACATAAACCATGCCGTCATCTGGCATGACAAAGGTCAGATAGCCACTACTGATAGTATTGTTCCGGCCATCATTAGGTAAAAGGATGGCACTCAATCCCAAGTAATCGGAAGGGACATTGGTTAATTTGTAGTCTCTATCGGTATAGTATGCCAATTTATTGGTGAGCGTAGTATTCTCGAAATTGGTGCTCAAACCAATACTACTGTCAGATGATTTGGATATATCCGTGCTGGTGGTCGGAGTAACCGTCAGGGTACTGGTATTGGCGTCCTCATTGCCGGATTGATCTTCAGCGCGAACGCCGATAGTATAACTCACGCCAGTGGTAAGGTTATTCAGGTTTGCAGCATAGGTAAAAATACCGCCAGTGGATGTGCTGATATGTGTTATTGTGTTATTTTCTGTCCAGTCTGATTTATTCCAGGTTTGAGTCGGAGCATAATAGACGTTAAAATTTAAGTTTGTTCCATCAACCGCATCTGTGGCTGTATCAAATTCGATGGTAACGCTACCCCCCGCACCGTTATCTTCCGCGGCACCGATGCCACTGGTAGCGCCACTCCAGGATGGTGGGGTTGTATCTGTTTCAGAACTAGTGTTCTCACTAGCTTTGAAAGTGACTTCGTTGGAGTCCATGCTTTCCAGATTACCATTATAGGCCCGAACGACAAAACAATACGTGTTCCCGCTTTTTAAATCTTTTATGACGCATGAGGTAGATGAGCCTTGCCAGGTCGGATTGTCATAGTCGTATTCCTGGTGGGCAAGACGATAGAAAACCTTGTAACCTTCAGGTGATGGTGTATTGGCATCCCAGTTTAGACTAACGCTAGCCGCATTAGCAGAGTTTGTATTAGCTAAAATAAAAAAAAGTACAGAAAGTAAAAGGACGACAGGGCACAGAATTTTTTTCTTGTCCATAGTCAAAAGCAGTTTTTCCGTTTCAGGTCTGAATAAATAATTCCAATTCAATAAATACACAGGGGAATGTCTAAAATAACTGTAGTGAGCAAATTAAGTGCCACTCATACAGACTTCTCCCTTATAATCCATAATCATTTAAAATATTTATACATTTTATCTTCAAACCCTCCGAAATTCAAACCAATCTTCAATCAAAAAAATTTGAACCGGAAATTTTCGTAACCACCCAAGTAAAAATATCGTAACTGGATGAACAAAAAAAACCCTGTGAGCATTTTATGCTCACAGGGTTTCTTAAAAATATCTCAGTGCGTTTAGTTCCAGAAAGCTAAATTCGAATCGCCTTCATTCATATAATATAAACCAGGGGGGGCACTGTTGAGTTTTTATTGTCTATCGGCACAGCAATGCCATTTTACTGACTAACATAACGCCCTCGAACTTGGGATTTAGTATTAGTATTACTGTCAGATGCTAAATCCGTGCTGACGGTCGGAATGACCGTCATGGTACTAGTATTGGTATCCTCATTGCCGGACTGATCTTCAGCGCGAACACCGATGGTATAACTCACGTCATTGGTCAGGTTATTCACACTTACAGCATAGGTAAAAAAACTGCCAGTTGATGTGCTAATAGATGTGATTGTGCTGTTTTGTGTCCAGTCTGATTGATTCCAGCTTTGCGTTGGAGCATAATAAACGTTGTAATTTAAGTTATTTCCATCAATCGCATCTGTGGCTGTATCAAATTCAATGGTGACGCTGCCACTTGAACCGTTACTTTCCACCGCACCGATGCCATTGGTAGCGCCGCTCCAGGATGGGGGGGTTGTATCTGTTTCAGAGCTTGTGTCATCAGCAACAGTAACAGTGACCTCATCAGAATCTATGCTTTCCAGACTGCCATCATAGGCCCGAACGACAAAACAATACGTGCTCCCGCTTTCTAAATTATTTATTACGCACGAATTAGATGAGCCTTGCCAGGTCGGGTTCTCATAGTCGTATTCTAGATTGTCAAGGCGAGAGAAAACCTTGTAACCCTCGGGTGATGGTGTATTAGCATCCCACTGGATACTTACGTTAGCCGCATTCACAGAGGTTGTATTGGCTAAAATGAGTAAAATGAAAGGGAGGAACAGGACGGCCGGGCACAGAAATTTTTTCTTGTCCATAGTCAAAAGCAGCTCTTTCAGTTTCAGATCTGAATTAATATTTCAAAGTCAACAAATGCACAGGGAAATGTTTAACACGATTATAGTGAGCAAATTAAGTGCCACGAATATGAACCATCACCTTATATTTAGTATATATTTGAAAAATAAATATATTATATTCTCCATGCTCCCAAAATCCAGGCCAATTACCAAATAAAAAAATTAAACGGGAAATTTTCGTAACCCAATAAGTGAAAATTTCGTAACCCAATAAAAAGCCCGTGAGCATTTCATGCTCACGGGCTTTCTCACAGTATAAAAATTCTCACTTATTATTCCTGTATCAGCTTGCCTAAGTTTCTATATGCTATATTTCAATATCTTTACAAGATTAACGGAATTTCATAAGCGAACTCAATCCAAAACCGGTTACGCTCTCTTGTGTTTTCACTATCGACGATATCCTCGGAGCTGTTTTGATATGCGTAATTTATTGACACATCTAGATTTTCAGTCAGCCGGTAACCCAAAAAAGGTCTTATTTCCAAATACCTTGAATCCTCAACATAATTTTCCTCATCGCTGCTCGTGCCCAATAGATCGTAGCTCAGTACGAATCGGCTGTATAATCCCATGCTAAATCGCTCAGTCAATCGGTAATTGTATCGCAATTTAAAATTGTCTACATTAATGTCGGTGCCTGCAGCAGTTGTATCAACATCATGGTAATACATAAATTCTAATGAGGAAGCAGGCCCTTTATGTCTTACTCTTAAGCTGGCCCGAACCCCCCATTTATCAAGATCATCATCGCTCTGTTGCTTTTCGACCATCGCGTATCGGCCACCAATCGTAGCGAGGCTGTTCGTGATTGGGCTCCAATCACGTTCCCAACCCAAATCAAGGGAAATGTAGTCAGTGTCGTTTACATTATTGGTACGGTGGTAGAAAGAGGGTCCGATGGAAATCGCGTCCTGCTGATTTTTCAAGCGGCTTTTATATCTCAAGTCGACCCGGTGCCGATTGTAATCGGTGTAACGGCTACTATCATAAATTGATTTTTCAAATCGATATTGAGTATCAATTGTGGATATTGTCGATATGTTATACGCCATACCTCCCATCGCATAAAAATACTCACGATCGATTTGATTAATTTCCTCAACGCGACCTGTTTCCTCAAGATAAGTTCTTAAGATATTGTCATTATAATAGTTAAAGCCAGCCCTTGAATCCCATCGTTGTCCAAAACGGTGGTTAGCCGTCAAACGATAATATTGATTCTCACGGTCAAATTCCTCTTCCTCTAAATAGCGTAAAACTTCCAAATCAGCGGAGAGATGGATGGAAGAGCGGAGAGATTCATATTCCACTTCAAGGCCAGGTTCTACGTTGACGACAGTTGAGGAAAGCTTTTCTTGTCCTTTAAATAGGATATTGTCATCATATCCTCCATAAACACCAATTTTTGGTACCAGTTTCCAATCAGCGGCGATAATAGGCGCAGGAAGACACAAAACGATGACGGCGACAAGCAAAAAAATGGCAACGGCTATTACCGATCTAACAGTGGGATTCGGTTTCTGCATAAAAATACCTCCACGTATCCTGAAATTCTGCCATGGGTCGCCACTGGCTTTTTGACCATTTGTCATTTCCACACAACCTTTTCCAAAGGAATTGTTTAGAAGGAAGAAAGCGTCTTACTCTTTATTTTTGTTTTTGTTTAGCACCGTACCAAATACGGTAACATCTTTCAATCGTGCCACCATCTTTTTCAGGTCATCTACGGATGTCCGTTCCGACTCGACAACGGCTAAAACGCCATCGACGTATTTAGAGAGGATCATCACGTCAGGGAATGGCAAAAGCGCCGGCCCATCAACAATGACAATTCGATCCGAGGGATAACGGCTTTTGATTTCAGCCATCATTGTTTCCATCTGTGATGAATTCAATAACTCAGGAGCATTATTGACTGGGAGGCCTGCCGGAATCAGCGTGAGTTTTTCAATTCCAGGGTTGATTAGAATATCAGAAATATCCACATCCCCCATTAAATAATCAGTGAGCCCCTTCTCAACCTCCAATGAAAAGAATTGAGTGGAAAAAGCCGTATGATTCTCGGTGGGTTTTCGAATGTCCGCATCAATGATCAGAACGGTCCGGTCAAACTCTTTAGCAATACTCACACCAAGGTTGATGCTGGTAAAGGTCTTACCCTCGTAAGGATTGGCGCTGGTAATCAGTACGCTGTTACCTCCCATCACTTTTAGTTTTCGCAACAACTGCGTTCGCAGCATTTTTATCTGATCGGTAGATTCGTAATCATCAAAAATGGAAAAAATTCTATTGTCTACCAACTGGTGAGGATCGTTCACTTGAACTTTAGTTCGTGAATAACGAACTTTGACCGGCTTGCCCGTTGGCGTTGTTGAAATAGTTTTCTTTTTATTTTGTGGTTCAATGGCATGTGGTTGCTCTGTAGCGACCGATTCTGCCAGTTCTTTCTTTAGCAGTGTTATATTCACACTTTCGGAAGCTTGAGTCATGGCCGGCCTGGCAGATGGAGCCTCCTTTTTCAATGGTTCAACGTAGCCCTGAACCTTTTCTACGCGCGATTGAGTATCCGTACTTTTAGAAAAATCTGATCTTCGCTGGACATTTTGCCGCTGCGCCCTTTGGAGCCCCGAATCGACGGCACTTTTTGTTTCTTTAAGCAAGATGTCGTGTGCTCTTTGCTTAAGCCGATGCTCCACTGTATTAGCACGCATCCCATGCTTCGCTCCGTCAAGGACCACTTTGCCTGGCTGACCCGGTGATGTCTTTTTTTGAGCAACGGAAGACTTTGTATTGATTTCCGGTATGGCACGCTTTGGAACCGGTCGCCGGGTTGTTTGTTTTTCTGCTTTCTCAAGTGCTTTAAAAATTTTTCCCATTTTATTATCCCACCAAAGGTCGATGAATCATGAATTCCACCTAAACTGGGCGATTGTCGAGCTTGCCGCATATACAAGGCAGATGTCTTTCCGCTATAGTCGACTATGCGGGAAGGCATCTAACGCCGTAGATGCGGTGAGATCGGCAACCCCGCCAGGGGTTCAAATTCTGGGAGGCAATAATGACCTACTGTATTACCATGCTTACCAATTTTCATGTATACCAGAATTTGAATCGCCCAGTTTAGGTTCCAAAAAATAGGATAGTGGCCATCCAGAAATAGCAAATTTCCTATTTCTGGACAGACATTAGTCTATGACTGATCGATAGTTTGTAGTTTTATTGATTCTCTCTCGATTGGCACACCGATCTCAAACAACCGATCCTCAAATTTGTCCCATAAATCACCAATTGGCATAACGAGCAAATTGACAAAAAAAGAAACTGTCATGATAACTAACAATACTATAGTTAATAACATCAGCCTTCTATTGCGACGCCTACGCCTTTGAAATGGAGAATCAACATAAGAAACCGCAGCCAAGACCGGAAAACCTGCGATACTTTCCAATTGCTTGGCCTCTTTTACGGAGGAGTCCATACCTTCCAATAATGCAGCCAATGTAGTTCCACCACCAATTCCCAAAGCAAACCCCAATAGGATGATAAATACGCGATTCGGTTTTGAAGGCTTGTCTGGTAAATGGGCAGGATGTTCTATCCGAAACCGTTCTCCACTTTCCGATTCATCCATTTCTTGCGCAATTCTAGCGGAATGCAGTTTATTTGCGACTTCGTTATATTCTTTTCTCGCATTGTCATAATCCAAAGTCAAAGAATTATATTCTTCATCAATAAATGGAGCTATTTCTAATTTTTTTTGATAATCATCTCTTTTTCTTTCGAGATTTTCTTTTTCTTTGGTTAAAGCGTTAATTTCTGATTCAGCAACGATAATTTGTGCTTTGATGTTCATGTACTCAGGATTATCGGTTCGATCTTCTTCGATATTTTGGTTGGATGGAGCTTCATTTATCTGTTTTCTCAACAATTCAGCTTCGTTGGTCAACCTTATGATTTCAGGATGTTTATCTCCGTATGTGGCCTTTAATTCCGCAATCTCTTTCTCTACCATAGTAAGGCGATCTATTTTTTCAGATGTCGTGTCTTGTCCACCGCCTTGAGCTTCTAATTTGGCAATTTCACTTTTCAATCGAATAATATCGGGATGTTTGTCAGATAGATTGGCTCGCATGCGGATCAATTGCAGCCTCAAATATTTCAGCCGATTATTAGGATTGCTGGCAACCTTTCCGTTCTCGGTTAGAATAGGGACAAGCCGATCGATATTCGCTAGTTGACTCTTAAGATAAACCGTCTTTTCCTTTAATGTGCGGATTCTAGTGGTAATTCCATCTAATTCTTGATCCATCCGTAGGATTGTCTGTTGAAAAATACCTGTTGACCCTGGAAGTTGATGGATATTTTCAGCTTTGAAGCGGCTTATCTTTTCCTCATTCATCTTGACCAACCGACGAAGATCTTCCAATTCCCTTTCAAGAAAGACTGTTGTTGCACTTGCTCGTTTTTTACGCCGAGCCTGGTCTTCTTCTACAAATAGCCCCCCTAAGGTATCAGCAACTATTTTTGCTTTTTCCGGGGATTTATTGATATACGCAAGTGTGAACGCAATGGTTGCCGAGGTTCGGCGTTGATCACCCACTGAAACATCAATGGTTTCTAGGGTGGTATCCTTCCGGAACCTACTAACTTTCTCACCGTTAGAATCCAGTTCAGCGTAAAGGTTATTTTCCTTAACAATTTCTAACAATTTTGTATAGCTTAGTATTTTTCTTTCTAGTAACTCAAGGCGTTCACTGATATATGACCTTGTCGTCGATTTAACATATTCCTCTGGAATTTCTTGATTTTCGACAACAATCATCACCTTTGATTCATACATGGAAGGCAGAACAAAGGCAATAATCAAGCACATGCTAAAAACCCCTATAAACGTGTATAGGAATACATTTCTACGGCGCCTGATAATTCCCTTTAATTCCGCGATGCTTATTTCATTGGACATTCAATTATACTCCACCTGGATATAACCAGCTACTATAGATGAAAATTTTACCTTTACCTAAACTGGGCGATTCAAATTCTGGTATACATGAAAATGGGTAAGCATGGTAACACGATAGGTCATTATTGCCTCCCAGAATTTGAACCCCTAACGGGGTTGCCGATCTTATCGCATCTTCGTCGTTAGATGTCTTCCCGCATAGGCGACTATAGCGGAAAGACATCTGCCTTGTATATGCGGCAAGCTCGACAATCGCCCAGTTTAGGTTTTAATAACCAAAAATTTCAAATTTCTCATCACCAATAGCCTATGGAACAACAATCACATCACCACGTTTTAATATGGGATCTTGATCTAAATTTTTACCCTTAAGTATTGATTTGTAGTCAAAATCAATTTTTATCGTTTTGCCCTTCATATACCGAAGAATATGAATGTCCCGTTCCGAAGCGAATGGTGTCAATCCTTGCGCCTGAGCTAATACCTGCATAACACGGGTTTCCTGTGTTATGGAAAAAGCGCCTGGGTTCTTCACTTGCCCGATCACATACACTTTTAGACTATTGATTTCTTTCAGTATGACGGCAACAGATGCCTCCGGTACATACTCTGATAATTTTTGCCTAATAGTCTCCCTTATTTGGGCTACAGACATTTCGTTCACGTCCACATCGCCAATAAGTGGGAAAGACAGTACTCCATCCGGAGGAACAATCAACTCACGGCTAAGCTCTTCATCTCTCCATATGGAAATTTCCAGGACATCGCCGGGCCCGACATGATAAGGTGCAGCAAAAACCACAGAGCCCATAGATATTAATGAATATATAAAAATGACATAGCAAAATATAATTTTTTTCATCCGTTCTCCTTCATACTTTCAATTTTTTCTTACCTAAACAGGGCGATTCAAATTCTGGTATGCATGACAATTGATAAGCATGGTAATATTGCTTATATATAATTGTTATAGATTATTTTAAAATTGTAAATAGTCCTTTTGCGATCACTAATACCAGAGCTATCGAAATGGAACACATCACAGAAGGCCTTTTTCTTAGCTCACCGACTAAAACCTCATAGCTATAATAAATAATTACTGTCTTAACTGCAACAAGTCCTAAAAGATGCCCCTTGATATTTTCTGCCGGCAAGTTAGGGATTAAGATAATTATAAAAATCACTAAAAAATCTAAGGTTGAGCTTTTAAAACCATTAGCCCTCCTTGTAAATTTCATCGTTACAAAAACGGCCAATAAAAGTATAAAATAAAATAAATTATATACCATATTTAAAAAAATGCTAATGGATGCAGTCAATTCTTGATCACAATTCAAAATAATGAATGGTGTAAAAAGATAAAGTGCAATTTTTGAAATCTTATTTAAAACATCGTTATTCGTTGACCAGGCAACCAACAAAAAGATCAATATTATGATAGATAAAATAAAATAGTTTGCATTTCCAGGAAGTTGATAAATTATGTTAAACATGAGCAGCGTTGGGACACCAATTTTCACGATCCCGAAAGAATACTTTATTACTTGACCTCTATCTTTTAATGGGCTCAGTTGCAATTTGATAGAATTAATAAAACCATCACGGTTAATACGGTATTCTGTCTTATTAAATAAGTGAAAAATCAGCAATACGCTGATGGAAAAAGCGAAATAAAATGAGATTATAAGCCAATCATTTGCCGAGCGATACAAGATCGCGAATAATATCAACACTGCTTGGACCAAGTAAATGGTCAATACTGATTCAGTATGAAATAAACCGATTTTCATCAACTGGTGGTGAAAATGATTCCGGTCCGCTGAAAAAGGAGAACGGCCTTGGATCATTCTTTTAAACATTACCGTTAAAGTATCCAGAACAGGAACGCCCAGTATGACCAAAGGCAGGGTTGCGCTAATGTCTGACGATTGTTGTGATAGCTTGATCAAAAGCACGGCGGCAACAAAGCCAAGGAGCTGACTGCCTGCGTCTCCCATAAAAAGCTGGGCGGGGTAACTGTTAAATCTTAAGAAACCGAGTACGCTGCCACCCACGGCAATAGCGATCATTGTCGTCACCCAATCATTCTGACTTAAGCCCAAGTAGCCGATGCATAACAGAATCATAAGCGACATGCCACCTGCCAAGCCATCGAGTCCATCGGAAAGGTTGGTAGCGTTGGTCACCCCTACGATAACAAAAATGGTCAGCGGTATGGCAACCCAGATAGGCATTCGGATTCCCTCTGCCACTAAGTTTCCTAAATCGGCAATTTGGACACCGCCAACCAGCGTAACAACCACTGCGGCCATAACCTGACCCAATAGTTTTAAGTTGGGCGCCAAGTCCTTCATGTCATCGGCAACACCGAAGATAACAATAATCAAGGCGCCGAGCAGAAGGGCATTCATAAAATTCGTTTTCGGTGCCCAGAGCATTATCGGAACGGACGCACCAACAGCCATCGCGATGCCACCGCATTTAGGCATGATACCTTTGTGAATTTTTCGATGATTTGGCTTATCCATAGCCTGTAGCTTGACTGCCAGTGCTTTTGAATATGGCATTATGACTATTGTTATAACTATGGATACCAATAAGGTAGTTAAATATGTCATTAGCTTCTATTTTATAATTTCTGCTGTATTTGATCTTTTTTCTACTAGGTAATAGCTGGACAGCAAATTCTGAGCCAACAAAGAGATAATTTAATCAAACCAGATTAATCGCTAATATTTTTGATTATTCATCCTTAAATGGAAGGCACGGAACAAATTGAATGGTGAACTGAGAAAATGTTTTCATAAAATCCTGGAAACTTTTTTCATAAGTGAAAATCAGAGAAAACCAGTACATTATTTAGAAATTAATGTCATGTAAAGATCATTCAACTGATCGGCTATCTTATCCCAGGAATAATTCCGGATAACATACTCTTGAGCGGTTCTTTTCATATTTTCTACCTTTTCAGGATGTTTTATGAGATCATTGAGCACTGCCCTGAGATCCTCAACATTACGATTTGCAAAAAAGTAACCATAATTTTTCATAGCTTCCACATTTTCAGGGATATTGCTAGCCAAACAACAGTTACCATAGCTCATCGCTTCGAGTAGGGCAATTGGCAGCCCCTCAATAGTGGATGGTAAACAAAAAATGTACGCGTTGCTGAACAGTTCCTCCAAATTCGCCCCAGAAACAAAACCAGGGAATAGGAATCGATCGTCCCCTGCGGCCATTTTTTTTAGTTTTGATTTATAACTTTCCGAATAGGCGGCATCACCTGCCACGACCATTTTAAAATCCGTATTGATGGAACGAAATGCCTCGATTAAAAAATGGGCTCCCTTTTCCTCAACTAACCTTGCAGCAAATAGAATATAGCGGTTCGGCATCAGGCCCTGCTTAATGATCCAGTCTGGCACCCGCCGCCTGACCCGATTTACTCCGGTGGGAATGTATACGATAGGCTTTTTGAACTTTTTTTCGTAATATGCTTTTTGGACCTGGGATACGGCGGTTGTGGCATGGGGAAAAAAAACCGCCGTCAGATCGGCGAGTTTGAAAAACAATCGACCAGCCGGTCCCCACTTGTCACGTTTCCACTCCAGCCCGTGAGTCTGAACGACGGTTGGAATGCCCATCAGGCGGGTAAACAGGGCAAACAAAGAAGGACCCACGGCGTGGATATGCACCATATCAAAGTGTCTTTTATCTTTTCGAACATCCAAAACGGCATTCAGGCAAATGGATAGTTTGTGCAGTGTTTTAGTATTTGCGGAAGGCACCGTCTTTATTTTCATGCCTTTGTAAATACAGTCCACTGTTCCATAGTCCCGACTGGAATAAACCACAACCTCATGACCGCGGGCCGCCATACGCGAACCGATTTCTTCGGTAAGCTTTTCAATACCACCGCCAATAGGCATCCCTTTTATCGCAATATATGCTATTTTCACACTGTAGCCCTCCATTTGTTATTATGGTAAGGGCAATTAGTTTATCATACCGATAGCATTTCTAATAAATTGTTCACTATTGTTTTCCATGATTTTCCTAATACCATTAACTTTTTCATAATTAATTTTTGAGTTAAAAAGTTTTTCAATTTTGAAATAATTTCTCTCTTCTATAATTCTTTCTGCTATATCAAATTGTTTTAGCAACGATCTGACTTTTGTAGATCTGCTCTTATTATTAGGTGTCAAATACATTAGGAAGTTTTTATTCATAATTATAGAAAAGACAGCTCCATGAAATGTTCCTGAAAGAATAAATTTTGCGTTTCTAAACATTTCAACCCATTGAAAAGGCGACATGTTTACAGTAATATCAGAATAATATGCTGCATATTCTCCGGCACCATATATCTTTAAATTTTCCCTTTTACAGTATGACTTTATTTTTTCAATTAATTCCTTAGGCATGCCAACACAATGATACATCAAAAAGTAGTTTTCTTTTTTAATCCTTTTTGTAAAATCATCTTCAATAATTGGAAATTTATACATTAAAGTGGGATCTAAAACTCTCACAGCCTTAAACCCCAAAACTTTTTCTACAAGTTTTTCCGACAATTCATCACGAACAGATATAAAAGAGAAGTTAGAAAGTCCTTCTCTAACAAAATCAGGTATTGGATGACTCAAATTAATACTACCAGAACTAGGTGCGTAAGATATAATATTTTTCGCTTTTAAGCCTAAAGAAAATTTTACTGGATCTATAGCATCTGATTCGTAGTGCCAGACTTCATCACTTCCAATTATAATACAATCAAAATTTTGATTGTTTATTTCTTCAATACTATAAACCCTTTTGGTTAAATTTAAATATTTACGTTCAGCGTTTTTAAAAGAACTTATAAGTTTAATTTTTTCAAAATATGATCTAAGACGTTCATTTTTTAAAGATATTCTAAAATAACCACCAATATTGATTATTTTATGTTTACGAACTATATAGTTAATAATGAATATCTCTGAATTGGGGAAAGCACTTTTAAGATATTCTTGCAAAGCATAAACCTGAAGAAATGCACCAAAATTTTTAATGTAATGGTGTGTGATAATTCCTATTTTCATGCGTTACCTTTAAAATAAGTTCATTCGTTTAAAGGAAGATTTTCTTTTTATAAAAAGGATCTCACTTTTCTACCATTCTAAAAAAGAAAAGCCATAAAAAATTTAATATATTTAGTCGAATAAAATAATTTTCTCAATCATGTTATTTCTAGAATTTATTTAAATAATTATTTTTAGTTTATCCTATTATTACAACTATTTTTTGCGAGCTTTATATATATGTCTTCCAATCTTTTTGCTTCGATTTTTATGTCATATCCCCCAAATTTCATTTCTTCCGCTACATCTCTCCTTACATAACCATTTACAGTCTTTAATATTAGTTCCGCCCATCTTTCTGGAGGCTTTTTAAGCGAATAGAATTCAGTGCTATCTGTAATCTTCGCTTCTAGTGTTATTGTATCTGAGAAAATACATGGCAAACCAGATGCTTGAGCTTCAATACCAACAACAGGTAATCCTTCATACCAAGATGGCATCACTAAAGCATCCATCGCTTGGTAGTATTCATTAACATTTGAAATTGAACCAAGAAAATATATTTTATCAGAAAGTCCTAAAGCAAAAGCTTTCTCTTGAATTCTATTTTTTAATTCTCCATCACCGATAAGGATTAATATAGAGTTTGGGTTTTTATTGTTTAATTTTTTAAATATATCAATAAGATAAGAATGGTTCTTTTGATGCATAAATCTACCAACATGACCGATTATGAGTTTATTTTCCCATCCATTACTTTTTCTAATATTATTTCTAACACTTATATTATAAGTAAATTTTTCTAATTCAATAGCATTCCTTATAAGTGTATAATTTTTTTCTTTTACTATATCTGATCCAAAGTAAAAACTGGCTGCAAGTTCACTACAAGCAAAAAAAATATTGGCTGTTTTAGTTAATCTACTTTTACAGAATTTTTTAATGAACCATTTTGCATCGAAATTTATATTAGTGTTATGACTGTGAGCGATTCTTATAGGTACTCCTGATTTCATAGCTGCAAATAAAGGAAAGAAAGATAAAGCGCCGTTATGTCCATGAACAATTTTTATTTCCGGATTTTTTCGAAAAAGAGTATCCATGAATTGTCTAAATTTGTGGTATTTATATGGTTGGTAACCAGGAGATCTAAAAATACGTGCTCCTAAATCTATTGCATCTTTTTCATATTCACCAACAATTTCCGAATTAACAAGAAAATCGAATTGAATTCTTTTTTTATCTATATGTTTATAATAATTCATCAACATTGTTTCAATTCCAGCTCGTCTTAAAAAACTTACTGAGTGTAAGACTCTATACATAGATAAAATACCAATTAAATTTTTTATTCGTTTAACAATTCGTTAAAAAATTTTTTAATTTTTAAAGCCTGCTGTTCTAACGTAAACTTTTCCAAAGCAGCAGATCTTGCTATTTTTCCTAATTCGTGCAATTCTGATCTACTATTTATAATTTTAAATATTCCTTTTGCTATATTTTCTGGTTGATGATCTTTGACAAAAATACCACATTTTAGGTTTCCAAGTGCTTCCCTATGCGCCTCAATATCAGTCACAATCACCGGTTTCCCCATTGAAAGATATTCAGTCAATTTAATGGGACTGCTAGTATTCCACGCATGTATATCAGGAAAAGGTAAAAGTCCCACTTTTGCAGACTTAATATAGTCAGGAACATGTTCATACGAAACTGCATCGTGAATCATTATATTATTTTGTAAATTTAGATTATTTATCAATTTTTCGAGCTCTGCTTTAGCTCTTCCTTTTCCTAATAGAAGAAACAAAACCTCTGGATGATATTTCTTCACAATTTTAATTGCCTTTATTGCCTGCTGTAGACCTCTTTGAAAAGAAAAAACTCCATGATACATTATGACAAAACGATTATTTATTTTTAATTTGTCACTAATATCAATTGCTTTTTCTGGATCAAACATATCCGGATTAACTCCAGAAGACCAAATTCCAATCTTTTTGTTAAAATTATTTACAACGTTTTGAATATCTTTCTTCATTATCTTTGTGATCATGGTCAGACCATCAAAATAGCAAAAAGCAAATTTTACGCTAAACCAGAATCTCATTTTGCGCTGAAGATGTTTTATGTAAACAGGGTCATCAGTGACTATACTTCTGATGTCTAAAACGAATTTAGGAAGTTTCCGACCCAAAATTTTTTTCCAAAAGAACCATATTGGAAGAGATTCGATCAAATTGAATGGTCTTAAAACAACAACATCAGCATCTAAATTTTTTATGAGAGTAATTTGCTGTTCAATATTAAGTAAAATTTTCCCTAAGATACCTTTTTGCCTTAGCTTAATATAATAAACTTTATCTATCTCATTTATAGCTATTTTATCATTTATATAATTAAAATTTGCTCTGACAGAGACTCCCTGTTTTGATAATTCAATTAAAATGTTTTTTCTAAAGTTTACCTCAATGTCACGATCTATCATAGCTATATTTAGCCAGAAGCATTTGCAGTTCTTCATTTTAAATCCTTTGAAATTTTGGATTCCTTTTCTCTTTAAAATTTATTTTTCGACCAAACAGCTAAGATATTGGGTTAATTCGTGGAAATGTTTCTAAACCGCCATAATATTTACTATGACGATTCTTTCTTGTATAAATAACTGCCATTACATAAAAATATAACGCTGGATAAGTATCTCCCCAAACTGAAGACGTGTTATAAGCAAAAAAGAAGAATAACATTGAAAATGAAAAGCCTACTGATCCATAAGCAAAGGCTTTCCAATATGGATCATCTTCTTGTTTTGAATATTTAATAGCCATCATTGTGAGATTTAAAATTATGTATAAATATGCTATAACACCCAATACACCATATTCAAAAGCAATTCTTGTAAATGCAGTCATACCGTAGCTAATCATTATTTCATCTTTCAATTCAATTTGTTTTTTAATATCTTTTTTTGTGTCAAAAAAAGATTTTGTTCTAGATCCAGGACCTAAACCCAAAAATATATTTATGATACCTTTTTTTGATAATATCTCAAATACTCTAATAGTAGTGGTAGTTCGGCCATAAGAATAACCATAACCATCAACTCCATCCATATAGTCTTTTGTATAATTCAAAGCGTATTTATAATTAATACTACCACCAACTTCTTCTTCAGGATTTAATGATCGATTCAAATAGACTACTGAACTAGACAAAATTAAAATGAAGATTAAAAAAAACACGAAAATACTGATTTTTTTTGTCCAATCTATTTCAAATCCCTTAAAATAAAAATAATAGTAAATAAAAACAAATTGAATTGGAAAAAGGTACAAAACTGCTCTTTTAGCACCTACAATAGAAATTATTATATAAACTAATCCAACAAGCAAATAGATAATACTCTTCTTATGAAATCTGTAAAAAGAAGCCATGAAAAAAATTACGGTAATAGGAATAGTTGTAGATAAAGAACCGTCAGGAGTCGAATATGCTCCCATGGTTCTTTCAGCGATTCCATATTTTATGAATTTTATAGCAACTACAGGAAACTGTAATATTAAATAAATAAACAATATCTTATTTAAAAATTTTAATGAATCATCACTAAGATCGAGAAGCGTAATTGCAATATAAAAAAAATAAAATCTATATAGCAACCTTATACTAAAAATCATTCTATGGTAAGATGTTTCATTCAGAGATATAGAACATAGCCCTATCATTATCATTATAAATAAGCTAAAAATCAAATGGGGGAAATATAACCCTTTAATTTTACGAGAAAATAGAGAAATTACAAAAAGAGTATATATCAGTATTTCTGTTAAGATAACTATAACATTAGGCAGGCCTAAATATAGTCTAATACCGCCTAACAAAGCGATAAAAAGTACAAAAGATATAATTGTTTTATTTAGAGAAAAAGTCATCTATAAAAGTAGTATTTTTTTGAAAATTAAAATATTAATATGAGCTTTGTTTTCTTTATCAAGCAATGCCTATCATAAACTTTTTTATTATATTATTTAATTTTTCCTATTTTAAAATCAGAATAATAATGCCATTTTGTAAAAATATATGACATTGTAAAAATCATAGCAAGAACTATAAAATTATATATAGTTCCGGAATTTTCCGGCACTAAAATGAAACCTAAAAAAAGATTAGAAATCACGTAAAATGAGAGACTTTTAACTCCTATCAGTGTTAAATTTTTACTATTAAGAAAAACATAAAATTTTTTATAAGACAAACACAATCTTAATGTTATAATAAATGCTACTATTAAACATGATGTTATTAATAACCATATCTCTCTAAAATGTATTATTTCTTTATATTCTGGATATGACACAATTAAAAATGAATGTAAAATTATTGTGAGCATAGAAATAAAACCTATTTTTTTATTAAACAAGACATTATATCTATGCTCACAAAATGATACGTAGAATCCAAAACAGTATACTATTAATGAAGCTACAAAAGGATAATAAATTGATTTATACCCTATTCCGAAAAATATTCCTAAAAAATTATTAGAAGAATTTTACATTGAATAATTTTGCACATATACTAAATAAACTATTATAAATAAGATAATTGATACAATCTTATTCACTTTGAATATTTTTAGTATTACTGGAGACATTATGTAAACAAAAGAAAAAGTTACTAACACCTTTGCATAAAATCTATGATTCCAAAAAAAATCAAAAAAATTATTTGGAATATTTGTATTCGTTAAAACTCTCATAAATGTTACAAATGAACAGTATACAAAAAGAATATAAAATCCTTTTTTTATCGACTTTATAGAATCATATTGTATATTTCGTTTATTATTTTTGTAATAATTTAAATACCCCATATACCCTGCAGTAAAGAAAAAAAAATTCCCAACATTGAATAAATGAGAATCAATAAATCTAAAGGGATATGCAAAAACGCCTAATGTGAATCGATTGTTAAAATGCAAAACAATGGCTGATGTAATTATTAATGAACGGAAAATATCAAAACTAATATCTCTATTTTCTACTATCATTTTTTCTTTTACAGTTTTCATTCATTTGATAGTTATATCCTAAAATTTTAGATAATTGCTACCAATGTTTACTAATAATTATGTAAAGGTATACAAATACAAAAACTTTTGAACAAAATTTATAGTTCTTTTTCAAATGGATAAATCAAAAAATATTTTATTTATATTTTAATGACCAACTATTGTCTGGCTCATAATTTAGATCAATTAACACCTGACACAATTCAGGCATTTCCTTCTCAATCAAAGACTTAATTTTTTTATGATGCTTTGGATTTTTCCATTTTTGGATAGTTGATAAATCAATCGGTCTAATACTATTTAATGCGTCCGTTCGAAATTTATCAGGAATTATTTTGTAAAAATTCCTAAAAGAATTAATGAAATTGCAGCCTATAAAACCCATCAATTCTCTTTGAATTTTATCTGTTTCTTTTACTAAATCTTCAAAGCGTAAAATAAATAAATCTTTTGTATTTTTTAGAGAAACAAGCGCGGAATATATAGATCGCCATCTATCAACAGAAACATAATAGTTTGAACTGCTATGATGAAAAGATGTTAAAATTGACCGTGGATCTCTTACCAAAATGATAAACTTTGGAGAAGTTATTTTATCTTTATAATATTTTTGTATTTCATCTATTAAAAATATATCATTTGGTCTTTTAGTAACAAGTATTGGGTGATTTCTTAATTTAAAATTTGCTACATCTAATGCATTGAGCTCTTTGCCAAAAGATAAAGCACCAGGAAGATTAGTTTCTAAAATTGCCTGAAGGAGAGTTGTACCTCCACGCGGAAAACCGCATATTACAACATGAGTTTCAAGCGGTTTTAATCCGAAAAGTCCTCTGTCTATTATATCATGGCAAAAATTAATAAAAGATTTGTGCAAAAATTTAATAAATTTTACTTTACCATAAACTTTTTTGATTTTTTCTGATATTAACATACTCATATCACTATTTTCTTTTTATAAATAGATACACCAACATTCAATCTTGAATGCTGATTAATCATTTTACAATACTTTTTATCAGAGACTCAGATAAATACTTAATATTGTTTTTATTTTTTTTCTCTGTGCTTTTACCCACCTCTATTGACTAATTCCTGCTTACAAATATAGACATTTGGACAAGAAAGCAAATTATACCAACGTAAGCCAACTGCAACCAATTTTATATGAGTAGTCTTCAAGTTGTTCATTCAGAAAGAGTGCTATCATAAATTTACTGTATTTAGCGATACCACGATAATCAAATAAGTATGCCAAATAAAAAATAGAACCAATGGATATATTACCAATAGTCGCTTGTTTATGGACTGACGAGTCATTAACTAAATGTATTATTTTTTAAGGATTTTCTTTTTGATAAAGATAATTTCTAATTAATTTTTGATTTAATCTGGCATTAAGCCACCACTTTTATTGGTGACGCGGATAGGCTCCACCGATCCAGCGAGAAATAGAATAGGTTCTTCCTTGGGAACATAGGAAAGCAACCTTGGAGGCATAAAGGAGAAAGAACCTATCCTGACAGGCAAAGTTCATCTCATGTACGATTGTACGGTAATTAGCATTTGGTAATTATACTAATACATTAAAAGAGAAACCTGTATGGCAAATTCAAACGCAAGGTTGGTGAAATATCGAAAAACCCGTGCAGGCAAAGAGTGCTGGAATTTCTGGAACAGTTGGTCTTGAAGAGCAACTATAAGGAACTATATCCGCCAGCAAGAAGCGCTTGAGAAACAACAAATAGAACTTGATTTCGAATAGGTAATTGAACCAAGCCCCAGCGGGCTTTTCCCGACGTCAACGCCGCCTTTGAGGGGGCATCCCGATACCATCTGCTATGTAGGTGGAGAACATTATTTCGCAAAATTAGTTTCATCGGTTTTTGCATACTTCATATTGATTCTCTGTTATCAATATAAATTTCTAATCTACCCACATCAAAGAAGAACGACCAAAGCGTAGCTTCCTTGACATGGGCTGATCAGAAAAATACATTCGAATTGGCAGTTTAAAAGAAAAGATCATAACCAGAAAAAGTGGTTACACACTTACGGTTTTTTTAACCATGGCTGAGTCCATAATTATGTAAATTTCCTTTCAAACTGATAGCCGCTATTTAAAATCAAAAGTAAGTAAGAACCAAATAAACTAATATTTTTAATTTAAAGGAGAAATTTCTACATTTTCCACTCGTTTTAGTTCAACCGTGGAATTATTAAAAAAAGCACCAATTACTTCATTAGTTGCAATTGTCGTACTTACAGAAAATGGATTACTTTTGAAGTCAACACTATGGAGTCTATCCTTTTTATGGTCTTCAAAGTATTTACCCATTGTGAATGCAATACTGTCAATATTTGGTATAAATTCATTTCCAGTCAATTCTCCAACAATTTTTCTCCAACCGGACATTTTTGTTAACTTTGGATTGTCCGTGATTGCACTTTTTGCTGCGTTTCCAGAAATAGCCCCACCGTAAAATATGTTGTTATCCCAATCAGCGCCAGTTGCACTTGCTCGGTCAGTATGCTTGCACGAACTCAAGTTTTCATTAGTTATTATTGATATGTTGTTTTTTATTTCGTATGAATCTCCAACAGTCCGTGTACCAAGATGGATGTTTATGTCGTTGTCTATAAAAATATTGTTATAAATCTTCTCGTTAGGATGGCAAACAATGTCATTATAATCATTTACAGATTCAACAACGCAACTAAGGCTCATACCACGACGCATTCCAGCTACGATATTGCCGTACCACTCATTATAGCCATTATATCTCTCACTTGACCTTGTTTCTTCAATACCACTAGCAAAAGCAAATGAGGATCGACTTCCTTTATACTGTGGAGAGGAAGGATCAGACCATCTAGAATTAGATTCTTCATAAACTATATTGTATCTAAAAATATTGTTTTTTGAAGCGCCATTGTATATATGATAAGATCTTATATTATATACTACATTCTTCTCAATGATGCAGCCATTTACATTTTTATATAGGCCTATACCTTCATGCTTACTGTCAAAGACTTTGTTCTTAGTTACGGTTATGTCATGTGTAGCACCATCTACATATGCAGAAGTCAATTCAAGCGCTGCCCCCACACCGTTCCAATCAGGATATCCTATCTGTTCGAAGGTTGAATTACTTATAGTTCCATTTTCAACTTTTATGTAAACTAGTCCTCCACGTGATTGATAAAAGTAGCAATTGTCAACATCTATGTAATCGCTACTTTCTACAAACAAAGCTGTAGTTGAAACACCTGCCTTACCAATATTTTCAAATTGAATGCCTTGGAAAGTCACATAAGACTGTTTATAGACTCTTACAGGGTAAGAATAATTCGTTTCAGGATAGCTATTATTGTCCCCACTTATAATGGCCCTGTTTCCACTTTCATGTGGGACGGCCCCACATTCAAAGTCATCTTTTTCATCATAACTACCTATAATAACCCTATCATTTGAAGTTCCTGACCACTCGATTTTAAGTCTATCATTATCTGAATTTATTTTACATGTAGTATTGTTTTTAAAATATACATCATCACCTGATTGAAAACTGTGCTGGTTTACAGCCTCAATCGTATTCCATGGATTATAGTAACTGCCATCACCATTCGTATTTGAACTGCAATCAACATAATAGGCTGTTCCTGCAAAGGAAGAAACAGGGATAGCGATAATAAAAAAAATTGTTAAAAAATTAATTATTTTCATTTTACCACCTTTGTATAGCACCAATTCGAAGAAAAATTGTAATATTTTTTGAAACCCAATTTAAAAGAATCTAATAATAGTCAAAATCATAAATCACCTAAAACAGATATATGCTCTTTCCTACCATTGACAACACAACCATCTATCATCATTGTAATATTAGTTCAATAAGCTCCTCCTTTAAACTTTCAAAATACCCGTTGATTCATCACTACCACAAGAACTGTTATCAGCCATACAGGATCTGTGCCAAAAAAAAGTGGGCAAAAAGGTGGGGGGGATTGATGAGGTCGCATTAGAGGATACGCAAATTCACAGAAGGATAACTTTATTGCTTGGATTTTTTAAAAATTGTCTGCCGCTGTCTTTATATCTGAATTTCTGTCTCCCATTATAAACGCTGCAGTTTTTGACTGTGTTTAGTCAATGTCATCGACATCAAGCATTCTCATTGCATAACATTCTGATAAATTAACTATATTTTTTATACCAAAAATTTAACTAGCGCTGCACAAAATTATAAAAAAGAAAGGGGCACTAATCAAAACCAGAGAAAATCGCAAATGCTCATAACATCTATCTCAATTCTGAAGATTTATTTTTGCTGATCATAGCTATGAGAGTTTTTGGCTATTTTAGCTGATCCTGGAAAGTTGAGCAAATATTCGTGCCCGCATATCTTGCAATAATCTTAAAATTGTCAAGGCGTTTTTACGGTCTGGAGAGCCGCAGCGCACAAGCAAATACGCCTGTACGCCCAGTTTGGCACGCAAGTACGACGAATTTAACTTGAATAAAAACCGCTGCAGTTCCGTCTGGTGCGCATTGATCTGCCGACGGGTGGAACCGAAGTGTTGACCACTTCGTTAACCGACTAGAAAAAGTATCCGCACGATGATTGTGGCGATTTATATCACCATCGCTGTCAGGTGAAAAAAGATTATAAGTTCATGAAATCGCCTATCAAAATCGTAAATTATAGAGACAGAACGCTTCACTCAATGTATCTGATTTTTTACGCCAAGATATTCACCATAAATTTTACAGCCATCTTGATCCAAATCGTCAATGATCGGACTGAAGCAATTACGGCCAAACTGTCTTTATGCTTACAAGGCTAATTTTAGCAATGTCTTGGCGATGACCCCATATAGGGAATTTCACTTTGGGCAATTAAAAATTCTCTCCTCTTTAAGTTTCAAAAAGTTCTATTGCAGAACTAAAACCATCAGCCATTTTAATATAATTGTTTTTACTTTCGAAAAGCATTCTAGAGTTATTGCCCATTTTTATCGTATCTAATTTTTTAATTTTAGTCATCGCATTGTATAATGATTTAATATTATGCTCTTTTACTATAAATCCATTATATCCGTCTATTATTAGGTCAAATGACGCACCTACAGCTGTGGTCGAAATGACTGGAAGACTCATACTAATTGCTTCATTTACAACAAGGCCCCAAGATTCATATTGATTATCTTTAAAATAACAAGGTAAAATAAAAACATCAGCCTGTTCATAAATATCTCCAACATTTTGTCGATCGACAACACCTAAAAAAGTAATGTTTTGAGTTTTCAACTTTTTTGCTAATCTTTCACATTGTGAACGAAAAGGACCATCTCCACCTATAACTAGCGACACATCTTCCTGTAATTTTTCTATTTTTGAAAAGGCTTTTATAAGTAAATCCAAACCTTTTAACGGTATAATTCTACTTAGATATAGATATGTAAAATTTTTTTTATTATTTTGAGTTTTAAAAAATATAGTACTTTTTCCTCTACTAATATCATTTGAACATTGAAATGCAACAAAAATGCTATTTTTATTTTTTCCTAAAGATAGAGCTAGATTCTTTGATGCTGATCCACCAACAACGAGAGCATCAGACATTTTTATGAGGTTAGTACTAACTGTCCATCTAATAAATCTCCAAAAATCAACCAGAATTCGATTCGAAAATGAAGGTCTATTTTTCCATTGAAGACTCCAAAGAATAAAATTCTTCTTAAAAATTTTTGAATAGATAAATGAAATAAAGCTATTCATTGAAGTTGGATTTGAGGAAATGACTATTTTAGGTTTAAATTTTAACAGATAGTATATTAGACCTATCCACCATTTACTAAATTCTTGATCTAAGAAAGTGCAAGGCAATTTTCCGGTTGTGATATTGCCAGGATAGGTATTTTTTGAACGTTCAAAGAAAAAATGTATATCGTGTCGCTCAGAAAGTAACTCAAAAAGACGCTTTCTATAGTGAGCATACCCCGGCTGAATAAAAAAGATTTTATTTTTTAACATTCTATTCTGTACCTTCTGTCAGGTGTTTCTTGCATCAGACTATGCTGACAGACATAACGCACAAAAGCCTATTATTATGTATTATTATGAACGATAAAAAGTTCTTCAACTGGACGTTTCTCAGAGTTTGCAACTGTCACTGTATCAGGAACAGTACCGGCAACAATAAACATGATAATAACTTCCGAATCGGAAATGTTAAGTATTTTTCTAACCTTTCGATCCTTTTTGGTTTTTACACACCAGTTCAGGGCACATGTACCTAATCCTTCATCATGGAGGGCATAAATTAATGACATTGAAAAAAGCCCGCCATCTACGTATGCTTCATTGCGTTCTTTGACGCTGTTAAACACAGCCAAATCCATTGTTATGATGAGTAGCCAGGATGCGTCACATCCAAAGCCCCTACAGCCCCCTTGAATATCTAAAAGCCTATTTTTTATATTCTCATCTGATAAAGCGTGTACACGCCATGCTTGACGATTACAGACTGAAGGTGTGAACCTTGCTATACTGATCGCTTTTTCTATAACTTCTCGTCTAATTGGATTTTTAGTAAAAATCCTAATGCTTGAACGCTTTCTTGCTATTTTCTCAAAACCATTCAAATCATTAAAATCATCAGCTTTAATTTTTTTTGTTACAACTGATGGTGTATCTGAAGGCAACAAATTTTCTATTTTTTTTTCTAACTTCCCCAAAGGAAATCCAACGCGATTATGTTCGTCAAGATAGTAACGTAAGGATCTGATGGCCATACGATAACCAAGTGTATTTTTCGAATAGTTTCTCTTTTTGTATATGCCAATCAGCTTCGACAATTCAAAAATTGTATCACGGCCGAACCCATTTCTTGTCTCTGACAAAGCGTACGCTTTTTCTATTCGATGCGACAACACTATCAAACGATTTTCTAAACTACTTTGAGAATAATTGCGTCTTATTGATGAAGACCAGACTACATAACGCCAAACATCATAAGTTAAAATTTCGAGTCCCCACCAAAACTGTGCTAACCAATCTATTTTCAAAAAAATCCATGTCCCTAAAGGACTTTTTTTAGAAAAGTTAATCATTATTTCTTTCATCTTCTATTCCTATTTTCTCTAAGTCATTTTTTCTAAAAAGATAGATATTTTGCAAAATATTTATGTCAACCACAATCCTTGCATTTTACTTTCGGATTTTTCTTATAAACTCGTCATTCCATGGTTTAGCGATGTCAGGCTACAAGTGGCAATTGAACATCATTTTCGCTCATATCGACGACAGCAACTCATCGTAAAGTGGAAGAAAATACTTTTTGCTAATATAGTTGAAATCGTAATGCAAAATGCTATTACGTGCGTTCCTTGCTATTAGTGTCCGCAGATTTTTATCGGTCAATAATTTTTTGATCGCCATGGCATAATCATCTGGAGTATCGCTGGCGATCGATCCGTTATAGCCATCTACGATGACCTTACAATTGCTTTCAGTGTTCGTCGCAATGGTCGCCAAACCACAGGCCATATATTCATATGTTTTGAGGGGTGGATTGTAATTATAGCTGTAATTCACCGGAATATAAGACAGCCCAATGTCCGCCATTGCGATCAATTTCCGGACATAGCGATAAGGAACCCTTCCGGTGAAGATAACCTGTTCTTCAATATTCATCCTTTTTACTAATGCCTTAATATCCGAAAGCGCAACGCCATATCCAACCATTAGCAATTTTACATCTGGTTGAGAATCCAGCACCTGTTTGAAAGCTTGAATCAAATAGTCAATTCGTCGATGATGGGAAATCGCCCCACAATAAACCAAAACCGGTTGGTCTTCCCGCAAACCGAACCTTGCTCTCATTCTTGATCGTTCGGCAATCGATCCAGGATAAAAGTCATCCTTGTTAAACCCCACAGGTATGACTATTGCTCTACTGAATTTACGCAATCCAATCCAGTTTCTTTTCAGCTCTTCGCTTTGGACTGCCACTTTATCTAAAAAGTAACATTGAAATGCTGTGCCCAGCATACGCCTTTGTGATTTACGTAAGATGCTGGAAATCGGATAAGATAGAATCTGAAAAATGGATTTAGCATAAAAGAATGTTAATAGCCTGATAAGAATGAAGAATGAACATGTGCTCGTAATTTGGACAATCGAATAACGATTGCGATTAATTATTAGGATGGCTTTCCACAAGAAAATTAAGCGGTTGAAGAAATGGTAAGTATGAAATCTATTGCAAAGAGAAATTTTGTAAAACGTCCGTCCGCCATCTATCTCATATTCCTTTTCTCCCTTTCCACGTAACCTGATAACTGTTACATCATAGCCAGCATTATTTGCCGCTTTTGAAAAATTATCAACAACTGTGCACTGGACCTTTCTATACGATAAAAAACATATTTTCTTTTTTCCGGAAGGATTCATATATTAATCTCAAGGCGAGCTGTTAAGCTTTCAAAATTACTGTTATACTATATACTCACAATTTTCGCTTTTTTACACTCACCTCGCCCCTCTTCCAAAGAGAGAAGAGTTAAAGGATTTGTGTAAAACCCGTTCGGATATCGCTTGCGATACCGCCACAATGAACAGAAAGGGATGGGATAGAATATCCTTTGAAAAAGATATAATTCGCTGGCAATAATTATTAAACTCCAGATTTTGGCTTTTCAAAGACCGCAATACAGAGTAGAGATAGCGATTAAACAAAAAGGTCAAGCGATTACTGGATAGACTATTATCGCAAGCCCAGTTGAACAGCATCTTCCAGTAGAGATACTTATCGAGGTGTTTATCTTTTTGGTTCAGAATACGATTTTCATCATGAAAAGTCCGCATGGCCACAGGTTTACTTAAATGCCCAGGAACAAGTTTGCCCCAAACAGACATCTTTACAATCAAAGCGGTATCTTGATGCACTTTTAGGCTTTCGGGAAAGTACCCGCATTTTTCGAATAGGCTCTTCTTGACCGTCAGACCATTTAGATGAATTGTGCCTTTTCCATTGACCAATGTCTCGAAAAGGTTATCAGGTTTAGCACAATCTACCATGTGACCATTATGATGAAAGCCTTTGGCCAGCCACTTTTGCCTTCCCGCCTCGGTGAGGAACTCAAAACCCACAGCTTCATATACGCCGTCTACATCGGAAGATTTTTCAAATAGCACCTTGGTATGCGCGAAACGGTTCTCTAAAAAAAAATCGTCGGCATCCAAAAAGGCGATATACAAAGATTTTGCGTTCAATATGCCTAAATTTCTAGACGCGCCCGCACCATGGTTCCCGTGATCTGGGTGTCGTAACAAACGGACGCGCTTAAATTCGTTTTCTAATTCCCGGCAAATTTTCAGCGCGTTATCCGGAGAAGCATCCTCGACCAGCAGAACTTCCGCCGTTTCTGGTTGTGCGAGTGCCGATTCAACGGCTCGTCGCATATACCTTTCTGCATTGTAAATTGGTATGACAACTGATACTTCCATTAAAAACTCCGAGCTAAATAAACCCTAAACGGGGCGATTCAAATACAGAAGAAGAAATTCTGTATAAAATATGGCGCTATCAGGAATAGGAACGATCAAGTTGGCTATGCAGCCCTCTTGATAACCATCAGGAGGCCGCCTTTTTTGTCATTGTTGGGATAACTTCCGAAAACATTTAGCCAAATCGTCATTCAGTGTCTGAATATTATAATTAGCCGCCACTATTTTTCGCCCTTCGGCTCCAAATCTCGCCAACACATCAGGGTTTGAAATAAGAAAGGTTATTTTTTCCGCCAATCCTTTTACATCTCTTTCGTCGACGAGAAAACCAGTCTTATTATTGATCACCAGTTCTGGAATGCCGCTATGATATGTGCTAACCACCGGCAATTCATGGGCCATCGCTTCCATGATCACAACCGGGATACCTTCCTGGTCACCGGTTTTACTTGTTACACTTGGTGCGAGGAAAATATCTGAACGGTTCATATTATCAAAAATTTCCTCTTGCTTCATCTCTCCCACGAGTTTAACATTCTCGTTCAATCCCAAACGATTTATCAGACTTTGAAGTTCGTCTTTAAGAGGTCCGCCGCCAATTATCAAGTACTCAATATCCCTAAAGTTCTCGATTACCTTTGAAAAAGCTTTTATTCCATACGCCAGGCCTTTTTTATCAACCAGACGTGCAACCGACAATATCCTCAGGCATCTATCATGATATGTTTCTTTTTTTATCGTTTTAATTTTATCAAGATCTATGCCCATTCGATGAACTTTGATTTTATTTCTACTGCACCCCAGCTCAATCAGCTTTCTCTCCCACCGATTGCTTATCGGTTGAAACAAATCACCTTTTAAAAATAGTTTTTGGTAAATTTGGGGATCATTTTTTTCCAGATAACTGGTTAAATCATAACCGTGGAACACGGTTACAATTTTTCCAGAAATGACTCCGGCATCCCGCAGCACAGTAGCGATATTCCCGTTGATTCCAAAATGGCAATGAATTATATCAAATTTATTATCTTTTAAAAATGGTATGGTTTGGAAAAGCAGAGACAGTGAGGCTGATAGTTTTCCGTGTTTACCAATATTCAATGCATTTAGTATTGCTTTTACATTGCCTGGTAGATATTTAGCGACTAATTTAAATCCATTTATTACGCGAAACACTCTGGACTGCGGTAGTTTTTGAAAATAGTGGGTGCATTTTATTAGCCCGTACTTTATTACATCATCATGAACTTTTATATCCTTTCCTTCCCTTCGTGAGAAAATACTTACCTCATGCCCACGATCTATGAGACCCGTTATCTGATTTAGAACAAATGTCTGGGATAACGATGGAAATTCAGAAACGATAAATGCAATTTTCATTACGATTTCATCAATCTTTTTGGTCGTAGGAATTCAATGGCAGAGGTGCGCAAACATTGAACAAACCGACGCAAAACGAAATATTCATAACCAAATTGGTTCAGCACAGTCAACAATGCCTTAAATCTACCGACAGGGGAGGCAACCGCCATCGCCCGTTTAAAGTTCAAAAGTGCAAAAAAGTGAGTTCCTTTTCTTCGAATAAAGGGGACCTGCTCCTCCGATATTCTGCACATGAGCTCAAGCAAATCAAGGGAATCTTCGCACCACGCCTTGACCTTGACTTTAAAAGTCCTTTCTTCTTCATGTTTACGGAACCCCGCTTTTACATCCTTTACATCAATACGACCATAATTTGCAGCCATTTGGACTTCAGCCATCACATCCTGGAAAAGATTATGCCGGGAGGAAAATCCGCCTAAAGATTTCAAATTTTCAGTATGGAATAATGTGCTACACAGATACAATGCTGTTTTGTCATTGAACCAGCCAAGAAAAAAATCCTCAGTTGAAAGGCCGTTAACATTATTGGGCATCTCTTTTATAGAGTGCCCTTTTGAATCAATCAGGCGGGTTCCGGTTCGGATTAAGCCGACCATATTTTGGTTGCCGGCAGCTTGCATACAAATTTCAACGAAATCCTCGTCTATCAGATCATCGTCATGAAGCAGAAGGAAATACACGCCCCTGGCCTGCTCCAGGCAATAGTTAAAATTGTTGTTGGCCCCGATATTTTGTTCGTGCCTAAAGTAGCGAATTCTCGGATCGTCAATACCATTGACCAGATCCGGTGTTCCGTCACTGGAGCAATTGTCCGAGATGATAATCTCGATGTTCGTATAGGTCTGTTGGATGGCACTTTCAATGCACTCCCGTAAATACCCATCGGCACGATTGTAGGTAGGAATTCCAATGGAAACCAAGGGACCGTCTGACTGGTGTTGCGTATCTGGCATTCGATATCCTCGTCGGCAATGCTTATCTTCTTCTCAGCAGTTGTTTGATTGATTTTTTAATTGGGTATGGAATCTTGGATATTACCACCGCCGTCAGCCTGGGTTTGCTTTGATAGTGAGGGTTGATGGGAACCTGCAGAACATCCGGCCAAAGGGTGTTGATCAGCTCGTTATAGAGCCTGCAGTCCGTCCCTTGGCGATGCCGGCTGTCCACTGAAAGCAATAAGGTCAGCAGGTTTCTGCAATTGAACGGTGAGTAGAGATCCTTCCAGGCCATGTCGAATTCCGTGTGGCACATGGCCAGCCAGTTACCGTGCCCTTGCTCCCACTCGAACATGTCCAGCAGCGGAACATTGTGAATATTGCCCAGACCGGACTGCCATTCACCGAACGCTTTCACCGCATAGGCCTGGCGTCCCATTTTTTGCAGCCGGGCAAGATCGTAGGCATCGATCGGTTCGGTCTCGGGTTTTCTAAGCAGCATTCGAAAAGAGAGCCGACCGATTTCGGAGATGCTACCGGTCACGGCCACTCGCTTGCGCTGATAGCGGTTGTAAATCGCCTGCGCATCCGGAACATAAATATAGTGGGGCAAGGCCGTGTGCTGTTTGAAGCTTTGCAAAAAGGCGTCATCGATGATCAGTGAACTCTTGATGATATCGTGGCCAAGCCCCAGCAGGGATGCCAGTTGGGAAGCCACCTGAACATCGGCATGATCGTCCGGCTTGTCGATCTGACGCACGGTCATGACCGGGTTCTTCCCCACCACATTCCGAGCGGCCGCCAAGACGGTACGACTGTCCAGACCTGCGGTCAGGGACACGGCCAGGTCGAACCGACGCGCCACCGCCTCCACGCCCCCTTTGAGATAGGCCGCCACTTTCGGCACCGCCGCTTCAACCGACACCTGCGGCAGGGGCCGATCCGGCCAGTAGCGTTGACATTTGCCCGAGTTCAGATCGAGACGATGGTTTGGCAACAGATGAAATACCCCCTTGTATGGGGATCCCGCACCTGGCCAGCGATACTCTAAATTTTTTCGGAATTCATAACTGTCGATGAAAGATGCGGCGTCGGCATCCATTTGTTGATCGGTCAGCTCGGCCAGGATACGGGGTTGGGAGGCACACCACAGGGGAAGGCCTTCGGTCACGGCCGTATAGAAAACCTGCCGGTGGCCCACCGCATCGGTAATCAACTCCATGGTTGAAGCCGTTCTGGCGATCAACACCCACCGTCCGCCCAGGTCACCCGTCGCATCGACATACCCTTGGCCAGCCGCCATTCGTTCATGCACCCGCTGCAGAACCGCTTCGTCGGAAGCCTGCGGGTTCAACGGGTCGATCATATAGCCCACCGCGGTCAGGGCAATTCCCCCCGCCTCAATCTGAGTCACGTGCAGGTTTGGATGAGCGCTCAGGTGGCAGGTGCTTGTCACCGGCACATGCTGCCACCCGCCATAGCGGGTGAGTGGTTCAGGCCCGAGAACAAATTGATTATGGCATAGAAGATGAGGCATGCCATTATCCGGTTTAGCCATTGGGCTCATTGCTGGGATGCTCCTTCCGGTATGGGGGGATTTTTGGACAACTCGCTGCGCAAACGGACTGTACGGGCCGGATTACCCACCGCGATGCCGTCGGGGGGAACGTCTTCGCTTACCAGAGAACCGGCGCCGACAACCGCCCCGGCCCCGATGGTGACACCGCCGAGGACGATCGCGCCAACCCCCAGCCATGCGTTGTCACCGATAATGATGGGGCCTTTGGAAACCAGGGCCTGCTCACGAATCGGCGTTCCCGGAACGATACCATGATCATAGGGATAAAGGGCACAATTGGGCGCCAGCATCACCCCTTTCCCAATGCGAATATCCGAAACATAGGCATTCAACTGACAACGGGGATGGATACTGGTATCGTCGTCGATCTGCAGTCCCCCGCCATACCCCGTTTCCAAAATAGTGTCACGATAGATGTAGACCCGGTCTCCGAAAGTAATGGGCTTGCCCTGTTCCCGCTGAAACAGAACCACCCGGTCATCGAGAAACACATGCCCGCCATGGTAGAAATCTCCGTGATGGAGGACCGCCTTGGGAGAAATGAATCCCTGCTTGTTCATGCGCGCCAGATACACACGGGCCTTGTGTGGGTGGGCGCAAAGGGCCGCCAGACGGCTGGCCAGACGACCATGCCAGCTCACTCCCGCCCATCGCATCCAAAACCGCATCCAGCGCATTTGCCACCGGCTGTTTTTCATGGACTGGCACCGATGGTAAGCGTTTTTCTGTAATAAATCCGTTTGCCGGGATAGATTATTCACCATGGGCACCGTATCGATGGAAGAAGTTCTCGCCACGCTGGATGGGACGAAGGCTGTTCCCATCCAGGACCACATCCGCTTTTTGAGCCAACCCGCCGGCCAGCACCATCAGTACGGTCATGGGTATCAGCGAATGCATCAGAACGCCTTGGCCGTCTCCAATGGCATTGATCACCAATACTGCAACCAAAAGCAGGAATGGCAGCAGATGACCGACGCCGAGAGCGATGAGGAAAGATGAGGTCTTGAAGAGCGGTATGCGGGCATTGCGGTGCTCAGTTGTCGGCCGGTGGCGAAGCAACACAACCCACGCCCCACCATCAACAAGTATCAGCACCATGGTTGCGGCCATCAACACCATCTGTGCCGTGCCCGTCCACAACGCCACCCCAAGCAGGAGGGCTGCAGCCGCAAGCAGATTCGCCGACAGGCATTGAAGGGGAACGATGGCAGCGCTCCATAATGTCACGCCCTTGCTGTCGTACAACATCATGGCTTGGCAGACAGACAGGCAAACGGCAGCGGCAATGGCCAGCCATTTTAAAGCCGGCAGAGACGAGAGGGCATATCCCACGGCACCACCGATAAACAAACCACCGGCCAGGACCTCGCGCGACATCCATGAACGGTGCAGATGCTGCAACAAGAAAACGGCATGCCGGGGTTTACCGGCTTCGGTGACCACGGCTAAAAAGCCCAGCGCGCTCAGGCCGGGACCAATCAGCCGCCAAAAGCCCCATTCGTTCCCAGGCGCATGGGCCGACAAAGAACCATCAAACAGGAAAGAAACCGCATAGAACAGCGAGCCCATTCCCCCGAGAAAAAAATTCAGCACCGCCGGCCAGCCCCAGATCGTGTGTCGGACGGCACCGACGAACGGAAAAAATCGTGCCATCTATTTCTCGTCCTCTTCAAGGGTATGAATATAGAAAAGATGGGGATTCGTATTGAGCTCGGGTTGAAGCGTGCAGACCTTGCTTTCGGCCATCAGGCGACGAACCGGGCTGTCGGCATCCTCGATGTCTCCGAAAGTCAGGGCCTCGGATGTGCAATTGATCACGCAGGCCGGGGTGGCCTCTTTGTCTACTCCGGGAACCAGCCCCGCGGACATCCCGTGTTCGACACGATCCCGGCAGAAATTGCATTTGGTACAGACCCCCAGGTAGGTGTTCTCGGGCAGGGTGTTTTCATTGTCAGATGCCATGCGCGCCTGTTCACTGGCGGTTTCATTCTGATACAGAATTACCCTCGCCAGGTATGGACAGGCGACCATGCAATAGCCGCATCCAATGCATTTTTCCGGATCGATATCGACGATTCCATCCGAACGCACGTAGGTTGCCGTTGTAGGGCAAACCTTGTGGCAGGGAGGATCGGCGCAGTGCATGCAAGACATCGGAACGTAAAGGTGCACTCGATCCGGCCCGGGACCTGAACCACAATCGAAAACCCTTCTCCAAGAGTTGGAATCAACATGGTTATGCATCCCACAGGCAACCGCGCAAGCACCGCATCCAATACATCGGTCTAAATTGATGATCATGGCCCAGCGAGCCATGGCAACTCCTTTTGTATATTCATCCCCGTCCCGCCGACAGCCCGCGATGCGGGTGTCCGTGGGACAAGAGGTCGTTATTGTTTCAAATGGTCAGCCAGCCGAACAGATAGCGCAACGATCGTAAGCAGTGGATTGGCGTAGCCACTGGTCGGAAAAACCGAGGGACCGGCAATAAAAAGATTATCAACACCATGCACCCTGCAATCCGAGTCCACAACGCCTTTACGTTGATCCGCATGCATTCGCGTGGTTCCCATGTGATGCCATCCACCCTGGATATTATTATCCAACCGCCTCACATCCGCATCGATCTTCAGATGCCCCAGACCGGCCTGGCGCAATTCTTCGTCGATCAGTTGCTGGGACCGGATGATGCTGCGCAGGTCCAGTTCGGTTAAGCGCCAGTCCAGTTCGATCCGGCGCCGCCCAAAGCGGTCCTTTTCCGATCCAAGATAGACCCGGCTGTCCGGATTCGGCACTTGTTCGGACATATGGTTGATTTTAAAGTCCATGGGGGTGGGGCGCAGCCGATCAGCAAGCCCCCCCAAAAGGTGGCGGGCAATTTTGCCCCCTCCCGCACGCAGGGCCCGGATTCTTTTCACCAGTTCCCCGGTCACCATCGACGTTGGGGGCTGGCAATCCCCATCGGCAGCAACGATCCCAGTTCCCTCCGCTCGATGGCCCTGCCGGTAGGCATCCGAAACAAAAAGCGGCCAGCTGTTGATGGGCCACTGAGGGGCGACATTGGTCCGATGCCGCTTCACGTTCAAATGCAGTGAGATGCAGTGATTTAATAATTCATATTTTCGTTGGGCGGCATCCGTTGTTTTCAGTTTCCCCAATATGGACATTTTCCCGGCCTGGTGATGTGAATAAAACCGGAGCTGATCGACATTCATCTGGGATGAGGCCATGTAGCGGCCGGTCCAGACATGGGGGTGTTCCATAAAATAGCGTCCGACCAAATCGTGTTGATTGCCCAGACCGCGCTGATGAACCCGGTCACTTAAAAGCAGTAAACGGGCAGA
The DNA here is from genome assembly GCF_048565275.1 of Desulfosarcina variabilis str. Montpellier. Classification (NCBI taxonomy): domain Bacteria; kingdom Pseudomonadati; phylum Thermodesulfobacteriota; class Desulfobacteria; order Desulfobacterales; family Desulfosarcinaceae; genus Desulfosarcina; species Desulfosarcina variabilis. The sequence continues at coordinate 8,017,173 of NZ_CP159846.1, forward strand.
CTCCAATGCGCCGGCGGCGAGTACGAAACGCTTGGCGCTGACCTTAAGCATCTGCCCCGTTCCAGTAGCCAGGCGCAGGCCCTGCACCTGGGTTCCGGCATCGTTGGTATCAAGATCAAGGGCCGTGGCATGCGTCAATAAATTGATCGTTGGCGATGCTTTGATTGCTTCCAGGGGATGATGAATAAACGCATCCCTTGATGCGAACTGAAAAACCGTTGACTCGACGTTCCGGCCCGGCAAGGGCAGCGTCGGCGTTCGATCCGCCTGGGACCATGGACTGGGATCATAGCTGAATGGGCCAGCCATGCAATATTGCTGGGCAGCCTCGTAATAAGGCACCAATTGCTCGTAACTGAATGGCCAGCCGCTGTTGGGCACCCAGGATCGGGTTTCAAAATCAATCGGTTCAAGGGGATGGAGTCTCGCCCCCAGTGTTTTGTCGGGCAATTGAATCAGCCATTTGTGGCTGGACCCACCGACGCCGCAACAACGCGCGGTATCCAATCCGTAATAGCTGTGCCCGACATTGCGCCCCCAAAACATGCTTTGTGCCAGCTTTTCGGGACGTCGTCCGCCAGCTTCAATGACCAGCACATTCACTGTATCGGTGGACAAGGCGCGCGCAAGGGTGATTCCCGCCACGCCTGCACCGACAATGCACACATCGGTATCAAGCAAATGGCCATCGGCCAATTCTCGTGCGTCGGTAATCAAACGGCAGTCCTCCAGCTATTCAACGTCGGATTCAAGTATTGGGAATACGCCATCTTCACGCCTCACCCGAATTCAATAAAACTGAATCCCATATTGGGCGAACAGTTTTTGGTTCTTTTCCGTGAGCAACCCGCCATTGGCCGCCTGAATCCCGGTGGTTCCCCAGCTTTCATTGCCTTCGAGAATAACCGGACCCGTCGGCGTAATCGCAATATCAATGGCATTGGCCTTGCCATGGCTAAATACCATCTGCGCTTTGATCGCCGTGTTGAGGACCTCATTCCAATATGGCAACTGAAATCCTTCGAATTTAAAATCGGTCAGCGGATGGCGTTTGAATACTCTGCCGGGATGCTTGGACGTCATCGTCTTTATCTCGTTCAAAATCTCCTGAATCGTATCCGGGTCGGTGGTCTGGCGATTGTCGATCACAGCGTCCGGCGAATAAAATTTGACGTAGCCATCGCTTCTCAGCCGTCCTGTCGTCAAGTCAATGCCGACGCCGATACCGCCCAAGCTGAAATTGTCGATGGGTATCGAGGAGGCACTGGCCTTGAGCATCCCTGACATGACATCGACCGTTCCATCCGGACTCAGAAAAGTGATGAGCCGGATGGAATTCACCGAGTGGGGATTAATTGCATTCAATTCAGGATGCTGCTCGATGGCCTCTTCGATCAGAAAGGCTTCCCGGTGCAAGTTCTTATCCGCACAGATGGATTCCAATTGGTCGGGACTGAAAAACTGGATACCGACACCGTTCTGGCCGAGGATCGGTTTTAAAACCAATGTCTTGGGGTTGTGCCGCGCAATAAGGGTCAACGGGCTTTCCTTGCCCCCCTCGAGTTTTCCGAATCTCAAATGACCGTAGTGACGGGGAATCGGCAGATTGTTATAATCGCATATCAGTTTAAAAATTTCCTTATCCCGAAGAATAATGCCGTTACGCCAGAGTGTTCCGATTTTGCGCCGGACAAACGGCTCGTCCCAGGGCTCGCCAAGATAATTTTTAAACTCACTTCGCTTTTTGCCATCGAACCCGAAAAGGTGGTAGTTCTCGGGCATTATTTTAAGTCCGAAAAAAATATATAGGTAGTCCATCACCTTCTCGGCCAGTGATTTTCTATCTTTCGGATTCTCCAGAAAGCTCTTTGACCAAAAACCGCCAAAGAGTCTGTTGATTCTCTTGTAATGCGCAATGTAAAGCTTCGCTTTACCGGCCAATCCAAATAGCATGATTCAATCCATCCTTTTGGCTTAGGGCTCGCGCAAAAATAACTTCACATTTTCAGCGCCGATCCATCCCGCTCAGCGGTGTTGCGAAAACACGGAATATGCCTGATATTCCTTTGTCTTCGCGCCTTGCTGAGCGGGCGCCTGAACACTGACAATTTGCGAATTTATTTTTGCGCGAACCCTTAGAATCGGGAATATTATAAGTTCAACGAGTAAACAGACTGTTCGCCGGACGGACAATACAGCGGTTTTTATATGCTTCAGGAATCGCCGCTTCAATGGCACCGGCCTGATCGCCGAAGACATACAGCACCATCTTCTCAATCCCGTTAATCAGATACGATTTACACACCTTTTTGAATTTTTTAGGTGTCAACGGCTGATCGGGATTGATGAACACCGCGCTGTTCAGGCAACCTGATTCAAGATAGATGAAAGGAAAATCAGTGAGAAATTGTATGGTTGCGGCGGATGCCGAGAGGACCTGCAGATTGAAGCCCTGCTGGGTGAAACCGGCGTTCTGCAGTGGCCATTTCTTTTTATAGTTCAACACGCCGTCACTATGAAACGGACGCGTCCCGCCAAAATGAACCCAATCATACCCTTTCTCTTTCAGATACACGATAAGGTAATAATAAAGCGCACCCACCGCACCCGTTTTCATGTAATCCGGATTGGCATCCGTTACTCCCACGGCCCAGTTTCGGGGATATTTTTCGATTTTAACGATATTGGGCCCGGCATTTTTTACGCCGACATCCCAGTTTTTGGAATATTCCGTCTCATATTTTATTAACATGCCGCTGAGATATTCCTGCCCCTGTTTGATAAACATCAACTCGCAGTTCTCACGATCAGCCTGAATTTCTTCTCGGGTCAAAAAGTGCGCCGTGCTGTCAAATCGCCTCTTGATGTAAGGCAAATACATGGAATCGTAAAACAACGCATGGGCCTCATCGTTGTCCACAATTTCGTACTCCAGGTTGTTGGTTCTGATTTTGCCCAGATTGTATTCAAGCGTCCGGGCGGATTTGACCATTTTTTTCATATCGCCGGAAATATCAGCGATCCAGCCCAACCAGAACGGCAGCATGAATCCGGCATGGTTTGAATCCATGGAATTTTGATCGGCATCATACTCGGAAATGAGAAGCGATGCATCAGGACCGATGGCGCGGCGCAGCCGATGGTTCCAGACCCGTCCTAAATTTTCTTCCTGACAGTTGCCGTCGAAAATCACTTCTTTGAGATATTCCTTGTTTTTCTCACTACCCGCATAACCAAGCATCAGTTGATGGTCTTCATTCCAAGCGCCCTTCAAACGCCAAAGATTTGTCCGCTGGGAGGAAATATAAGACCGGAATCGCCGGTAGAACGATTTCGGAGAGTATCGGTTCGGCCTGTGTTCCTGATGTGAGCCTGCCGTCGTTTCATCGTTGTTGTCTAACTTCATCACGCCTCATTACAAAATAATTGGGTTACCGCCTGGCGGACCGTAGCTTGCGCAAACTGGAAAACGCCTTGACGCATTTTCCATTAAAAAAGGTTTGATCGAGCTGTTTGATGCCGCGTTTCAAAAATGACGCTTTATCCTGGTATCGCTTCAGGCAAAAGCGAACCGCGTCGGCAAGTTCAGGATATCCCTTTGCAGCCAGCGGTTCGATCAGGTCTTGATAGGTAGCTTCGGTATAATCATCATATATGTAGGCACTTCCCCTCACCAGACCCGGATCGATTCTCGGATCTTCAAACACCGTGGTTTTATCCAGTGCATCCAGGGCCAGCAGCGCCAGTTTGGTTTTCACGCATTTTGCACAAACACCGCAATTCTGCGCATTCGAAGTATATTGCTTGATCAGATTGCACACCCTCAAATATTTAAGCGGGACCGCCTGATCATGAATCAACGCTGTTTTTTCGAAGCGACTGCGATTGGCGCCGTCATGACGAATTTTTAAATCACAGCTGCTGTAGTTGGCGTCCAGCAGCGGGTGGGAGCCCCAGGGTTCCAGATGGGCGATATCGGCATTGGAGGCAATCGAAACCACCGACAACCGCTTGGAAAACGCATGGGCGATGGCGGCAAACGTCGCCCCCATCAGCTCATTGATCCAAAATGAGAAATTTTGCCTCGTATCTTCTTCCCGATATTCCAAATAAATATTGGTATACACCGGAATGAGCATAATTCCCAACGCTTCGGTAGCCTGCTTCAAACTGTCATAGACGTAGCTGAAGGCCTGGGGGTCATCTATTTCCAGACCATACACCAGCAGACCGTCCTTGATGAAATAAGGATGGTCCGGGGCAAATCGTTTTCGATTACCGTAAAAAGAGGAGTATGCATCAATACCGCCGGAAAAGAAAAGCCCTGCCCGCCCCACTTTATCTGCGTACATCACCTTTTTGCTGATCGGTGCCTCGATACGGACCAGATCCTTGGCAGGCGGATAAAACCAGCGCCGGATCCATTGCATGGCGCTGACCAGCCCCTCATACAGCTCCGGGCAGATGTCGTGATTAAGAAGGACCCTTTTTTCTCCATAATGCATTGCCGGCAGCAACGTGCCGACCAGGAAAGCATGCGGATTCAATGTCAGATCGTCCGCAAACGCGGCGTCGGTCTCAAAATACAGCGTATAGGGCGATCGCTGGCAATCTTCCCATGTAATATCCGCTGCCACTCCCGGCCGGTTATTTTCTGTAGTATGTCTGAGATTATCGATTTTCAATTATTCACCCAGATGGCAAGGCACGTCCCATTGATTGTTAACAAAAATGTTCCAATGCATGCCGATAGATCATAAGGTCATAGCGGCAAAGGTGTTCGACTTTTTCGCGAACGGCGGGGGTAATCTCATTTCGTTGGGTATAGTTGGGCGTCGGATTTTTGCGCATGTTTCGGATATTCAGTGAAATTCCATAGCGCTCCTTGAAGCGTGTGACAAATTGATCCATATGCTCCAGGCATCCCACCAAATGAAAACGGTTCAAGTTCTCAATGGCATTTTGTACCGTCTGTTCAGGATCCACCTCCCAATTATTCTCATCCCCCTCTAGCATGGTGGAATAGGTACCGGCCGAATTTTGACCGTGGGGCGATGCCAGATAGGCCTCCAGACTTAAATCGGTTTTTAAAAATTGATTCGATTTATTACGGTTGAAATAATACTGTGAAAACCAGCGCGCCACAGGGTCTCTTAAAATCGTGATGAAGTCCCAGGTATCGCCGAAATGTTCATGGGCGGTCTGGCTGAAAAAATAATGACCGGTGATGTAGGTGGTCTGTGGATTAGCCATGGCATAAAGCAATAGGGTTTCGTTGTAAGCTTTCCATGTCATTTTGCTTAGACGGGCAGCTGTAGCGGCAGCCTCTGCGTTCATGTGGAATTGATGCCGGACGCTATTGTTATGGCGGTGAAGCCGGATGGCATAATCCACCGATGTACCACCACATTTGGGAAAATGCATAAAAAACAGTCTGGTGTCAAAGTGTCGGACCAGACGTTTTTTGATCATCAAATAAGTATTCTTGGCGAGACGCATATTCATGATTTCTTATCTCAGGAAAGAATCAGACTTGGAGTTACCATGTTCGTGTTGGGTCACAGCAATAAACAACGTCTATGATTAGGCCACAATGGTCTCCCAATTGAGATAGGGCCGCACAACCCCTGGAATCTTTGCGCTGTAGTCGACCCGAGCCGTGTCGCCGTCTAGATTATCACTCACGTTGAATGAGACCACCGCCCGTTCGATAAATTGTGATTCATTGGGCTCCAGGGTCATCATCGCACTGTTAATGATGTACATGCCTTCGGCCAGCAGATTACCCGGAACGTATACCCGGCTGACAAAAACACCTGCCGGCCGTTTTTTGCCGCGCCATGCATTGTCATTGTCAATGGTGACAAAAACCTTGATGCCCTGATCATTGACCAGATGAATATGGGACTGCAAAATGTAGCCGGCATCCAATGTCTCATATTCCATTTCAATGCTGAACGTCTGCTTGATATCAATGTTTTCCGACACCTCGCCCTTGGCATTGCGGACCCTCACGGCAATCAGTCGTACGGCTTTACCGGTAGGTGCCCTCTGGGAGTCGTTCCACTCACGCGCCGCCGATGTACCTAGCTCGGAAGTCAGGTAGCGGCCGACGACATCACCGGCAGGCCCGTCGTCTTTTACCTGGCCGTTTTCGATGAGTAGCCCCCGCTGACACAAACGGGTGACCGCAGGCATGTTATGGGACACGAACAGCACGGTTCGTCCGCCCTCGCCCACGTCCTGCATTTTATCGATGCACTTTCTCTGAAATGCTGCATCACCCACAGCCAGAACTTCATCAACGATCAACAGCTCCGGTTCAAGATGGGCGGCAACGGCAAACCCCAGACGGACGCGCATTCCGCTGGAGTAGCGCTTAACCGGCGTATCGATAAACCGTTCCACCCCCGAGAAATCGACGATCTCGTCGAATTTCTGGTCCACTTCACGCTTGGTCATGCCCAAAATGGTACCATTGAGGTAGACGTTCTCCCGGCCGGTGAGTTCCGGATGAAACCCCGTGCCGACTTCCAGCAGGCTGGAAATCCGCCCCCGGATACTGGCGGTCCCCCTGGTGGGGTGGGTAATCTTGCAAAGGACTTTCAGCAAGGTTGACTTACCGGCCCCGTTTTTGCCGATAATGCCGACAATTTCCCCCTTTTTTACCTCAAAGGAAACCCCCTTCAATGCCCAGAGCACATCATCCCGCTCTTGGATCTGATCACCGGCCATCACTACATCATCAAACTTGTAGAGAGACCGGTAGTAGCGGTAATTGGTCAGGGGACTTCTGATGAATTCAATCGCCGATGAAAGGAAATTGTCATGCTGTTTTTCCTTCATTCCGAGGCGGTACATCTTACTGATATCGGACACTTTGATAGCAAGGTCTTTGGCAATCATTGTTTTCACATGCATTTAAAGTTCGTTTGGTAGGGTTCTGGTCGTCTTGCCCGTGGACGCGATCCTGATCAGATCACATCGACAAAGATTCGCTCCATGCGTTTGAAATATAGGGCACCGCCCAACAACATAATGGTACAGGTGATCATTCCCGGGAAAATATAGGTCCAGGGGATGGGTGTGCCTAAAAGACAGGCGCGGAATCCTTCGATCACACCAACGATCGGGTTGAGGGAATATAAGAAACGATACTTGCCGGGTATGGAAGAGGCCGAATAAACGATCGGCGCCGAATAGATCAACATCCGGATCACGAAGGGCATGGCGTGCTTCACATCCCTGAAACGGATGGCCATCGCCGACAACCATAACCCGACACTCAATGGGATACAGATCATCATTCCAAAAAACAGGGGAAAAAACAGCAGATTCCAGGTCGGCATGACCTTGTAGTAGATGGCCACGGCCAACACGACCACCAATGAGATGGCAAAATCCACCAGCCGGGCCAGTACCGGCGTCACCGGGAAAATCAGACGGGGAAAATAAATTTTTCCCAGCATGCTTTGGCCGCTCACCAGGCTCATGCTCGACTGACTCATGGCCTGGGAAATATAGGTCCAGGGAATGATGGCAATCGTTGAAAAAAGCATATAGGGGTAACCATCGGTGGAAACCTTGGCCACCTTGCCAAAAACAATCGTGAAAATCACGATCTGAACCAACGGCTGCAGGATGGCCCATGAAAACCCCATGATCGTCTGGGCGTAGAGCACTTTGATCTCTCGCCAGACCATGAAGAAAAATAGATCCCGGTATTGTTTGAGTTCACTAAAATTCGCTATCTGCCAACCCGATGTGGGCGCGATCAGCGTAACCATTTCAGAAAGCCCCGCATCGGGAGGCATTTGTTTTTCTTTTCTAAACATACCCATTCATTTCCATTTGAGACGATGCCGATTGCCGGTGCAGATCAGATCACACCGCAGGAAAAAAGCTGTCCTGCTCCCTACGCAATTTATCAGATAGACGTCCATCGGGCACTTGAACATCAGCATAGCCAATGGCCCGGTCTTTGGGTATATCCCTTGTCAATCTACAACCTTCGCTTAGGCCCATGGGCAGCAGGTTGTCACTTCGGCAGACACTCGAATTTTCAATCATGCCGTAGCAGGTAAAGCCGCCGATGCCGTCCAGGGTTTCGCCTTTTTTAAGATCCCGCTTGGCGATGGTGATGACATCGCACACCGGACCGGCAATGGGCGCCACCGCTGCATCGTGAAACAGCACCGCCCGGGCAACCGTCAGCGGTACTTCCAGATGCGGCAGATGGTAAGGCACATAGAACGAATACAGCGGGCCATCGCCCATCTTGAAATATTTCATGTAGTTTCGACGTTCCGGATGGTCGTTGTATCCCAGCACAAAAACACCGGGGCCAGGTTCCGCACCGATGATATAATCCACCAGACCGTCGGCCATCAGCTTATCCATGGGAAACAGGTTGACCGCCTCGTTGGCATGCTTGCACCGGGGGCCGTACATGCCACGTTTACCGACCTTGAAACCGGTAGCGTTGGCCACGATGGCGTTTTCCATGGAAATTTTGGTCCCGTCCGCAAAAGAGGTGGCCATTTCCGGAGAAAGGCCATGCGCGTCGGCGAATCCTTTCTGGGTTTCAGGGGTCCGGTAATAATCCTGAAGCCCTTTGATATTTCCGGCAAGCACAGGATGATACCCGATGGATTTTACGAACCGGTAAAGGTTCATCATTACCCCCGGCTGATCACCGTCGGCATTGGTCACGATCACACCGGCCCGGTCGGCGTAGACTTTGAGAATCGGCCCCACCGTGGCATCCAGTTCCGCATTCATCAGGATCATGTGTTTTTTGTTTTTTATCCCGTTCAACGCCACATGGGCGCTGAATTCCACATGCCCGGTGGCTTCGATGATCGCATCGATCCCTTCGGCTTCGCATAATAATTGGGGATCATCGGTCACGGCACGCTCGCCCTTGGCAAGGCAATCATTGATCTGGTCGGTGCTGGTCACCGTTCGCACCGATTCGATACCGGCTTCGTTAAACGCACGGGTCGCTGATGACAGCGTCCGGTTGGCAATGGCCGCAACCGTCATCCCGGGCACATGCTTTTCGATTTGCAGGGTTGTTCCGCGTCCGATATATCCAGCCCCCACCAGGCCCACCTTGATGGGCTGATTGGCTTCGTCTCGTTTTTTTAACGCTGTATCGACGATAATCATCTCTACTCCTTAATTATATTATCCTGTTCGTCATTGCTGACACCAGACTGTCAGGTGTTCCGATATCTGTATAGGTTTCATTGTCAAAAATCACATGCGCAATCTTAAGATTCGATTTCAGCGCCTCCTGGATTACCTGCCCCACATAGTACTCGGATAATCGGTCCGTTGGTGGGCGCTGAAATTCACGTCGCACAGACGGCTCAATCCGATCGAGATAGGCCTTCATGAAGGCGGTGAATGCAGGTGACCAAACCGCAATAATCCATGTGTAAATCAAGTCCGTTGCTTTCGGTTTGATCTCGATGGCCTTGATCGCTTTGTTGTCATCGAAATCAACCATGTCCATCTTTGCCGGTTCAGTGGCCTTGAACAACCCCAATACCAAATCCGCACCGGTACCGGCTTTTTTTTCCAACAAGCGGTCAAAGCCATCCACCGCAGACATGATAATATCAGGAAATCCAAGCAGGATGGTGGCATCCGACACAAAAGGGAATGCCTGCTTCAAACTAAAGGGCGCTCCATAAGGGTAATCCGTAACCACATAGGCCAGATCGATTCCGGTCAACGTACCGGGACCATAATAGGCGGGGATGTCCCATTTCCCGCGATTGATCACCACATAAGCCTGCCGGACGCCGGCATGATGCATACTCTCCAAAAGATAATGGCTGACGGTTTTGGGACGCAGACTCTCCTCTCCCTTCCCTCCCACCGGTTGAAAACCGATGGGCAACAGCTCCTTGCTGCAAGGCAGGGGTTGGATTCGGCTGGCTTTCCCGGCAGCCGGCAGCAGACCGACCAGACGCGGCGTTGAAAGCGAGTGACTCATGGATAGCTCACGATTCGACAGGTCGCAATACCATCATTCAGGGGTTAAAATCCGGCCATGCACGGTCTTTGTCCGATAACAGGATGTCATCACTGATCGGCCATGCGATGTCGAACCGTGGATCGTTCCATCTCACGCCCTTTTCCGCCTGGGGGGTATAAAACTGGGACACCAGGTAAAACAGTTCCGTATTGTCCGCCAGCGCTTGATACCCATGGGCGAAGCCCTCGGGAACATATAATAGTCGGTTGTTTTCTGCAGTGAGTTCAACGCCGACCCACTGGCAGTAGGTTGCAGATGCAGGTCTCAGGTCAATGGCGACATCAAATACGGCACCACGGATGCAACGGACCAGTTTGGCTTCCGCATAGGGCGCCTGTTGATAGTGCATCCCCCGCAATGTCCCCTTGCGGTGGCTGACCGCGGTATTGCCCTGGACAAAATCCGATTTAAGACCCTGGTCATCAAATTCCTTTTTACAAAATGCACGCGCAAAAGAGCCGCGCTCATCCTCGATTTTCTTGAGCTCAACAACAACTACGCCGTCTATTTCAGTAGGTGTAAAAATCATAAAGTTCTCACATGCCGATGCCTACATAGCGCTCGAAGGCTGTTTTGTCCAGCATTCGCCGGCCGTCGATGACCAGCGGCTGGGGTTTTATGGACTGAATCAAGCGGGGCAGATCCTGGAATATCTCCCAACGGGTGAGCAAAACGACCGCATCACAGGATTGCAACGTCTCTTCAACGGTGTCCGCATAGTGGATCGTATCTCCGAACAGTTTGGCGGCTTCATGCCTGGCAACGGGATCAAAGGCCGATACCGTCGCGCCCTGCTCGACGAGCGTACGAACCACCGGGATAGCCGGGGATTCCCGCATATCATCGGTTTCAGGCTTGAATGCCAAGCCAAGAATGGCGATGCGCAGCCCGTTGAGGGATGGGAATTGTTTTTGCAGCATGGCGATGATCTGCCCTGGCTGCATTTGGTTGATCTTGATCACGGAATCGAGCAGATGCATCGGTTCGCCCAGGGCCTTGCCATAGGAGATCAGCGCTTTGACATCCTTGGGAAAACAACTGCCACCAAAACCGCACCCGGCCTCGATGTAGGTGGTAAAGGCGGGAACCACCCGCCGGCCGCTTTCCAGAATGGGACTCAACCGCTTGTCCAGATGGACGCCCTGCATCACTTCGGTAACATCCACATTCCCGGATCTCTGGCACAAATTACCGATCTCGTTTGAAAAGGAAATCATGGTGGCCAGCAGGGAATTGGCGGTGTATTTAATCATTTCCGCGGTTTTGGGCGAGGTGCTGAGAACATCCACGGATTCAAAGGGAGTATAAAGCTGTTGCATCACCGCCAGAGTCCGGTCATCACAGGCGCCCAGCACGATCCGATCCGGCGACATGAAATCGACGACCGCATCGCCTTCGCGAAGAAACTCGGGGTTCATGCCCACACCAAAATCCGGACCGACCTTTTTACCGGACGCGCTTTCAAGCAGCGGCGTCACCACGGTGTCGGTGGTGCCGGGCACCACCGTGCTCTTGACCACCACGACATGGTAGCCGGGTTTGGTTTTCAGCGCGCGCCCAATATCCTTGGCGACTTCACGAATGTAGGTCAGATCGATCTGTTGACCGTCAAAGGGTGTTCCCACGGCAATCAGCGACAAATCGGTGTCGTGAACCGCCTGCTCCAGGTTTGTCGATGCCGTCAGGCGTGTGCCGACATTCTTTTCGAGCAATGCATCCAGGCCTTTTTCGTAAATTGGCGCCACACCGTTGTTGATCTGTTCAACCTTGGACGCATCCACATCCACACAGGTTACCGTGTGTCCCACTTCCGCCAGGCAAACACCGGAAACCAGGCCCACATATCCTGTACCGACAACTGAGATTTTCATCAGGCCTCCTCCGCGACCGGATTGCCCTGATACCACAGCAACGATCGCCTCAACCCCTCGTCAATATCGGTTTGCGGGCAATAACCGATTTCGTTGACGGCTTTATCGATCACCGGACAGCGCCGGTTGGGATTATCCACCAGATACTCTTTTTCATCACTGGTGGTGGTAATCACGCGCCCCGTATAGCCGAACAACTGTTTTGCCTGATCAGCCATGCGCCGGGCCAGCTCGGCCATGGAAATTTCCGGTGTCTTTGTGCCAATGTTGTATGCCTCTGCCTTGCCGCCATTGACGAGGATTTTGTAATATCCCACCACCGCATCGGCGACATAGCAAAAGGTACGCGTCGGCTTGCCGTCCGAAAGCATGACGATATCCTGGTTGCCCAAAATGTTGCGCGCAAAATCAGGAATCACCCGGCGATCGCTGATTTTCAGGCCGGGGCCGTAGTTGTTGAATGGACGGGCGATTTTGATCGGCAGATCAAACTGACGGGCAAAATTCACGCAAAGGGTTTCGCCGTATCGTTTGGATTCATCATAACAGGCACGCGGGCCGGTAAACGATACATTGCCATTGTAGTTTTCCGCCGTGGGTATCTGATCCGGTGTCGGATCACCGTAAACTTCGCTGCTCGAGTAAAAAAGGAACCCCCCGGGAGGGTATTGGCCGCTGGCCTGCTGTTTTTTAAGATACTCCAGCAGGTGTCGCAGACCATTCACATTGGCATCCATCGTTTCAATGGGATGTTTCCGATAAAATGTCGGAGATGCGATGGACGCAGCATGAATGATGAATCCAAAATCATCGTCCATGTCATCCGGAAGGGGCCGAGAAATGTCATGTTGGATGAGCCGGATAGCGGATTGCCCTTCAAGCTGCGCGAGCCATTCCGGCAGCCCGCGAATCAGATTATCGAAAACGGTGAGAGGAATCTTTTCCGATGGGCGAAATTCACGATTCCAGAAATCGACGACTTGAACGAGGTAATACCCGAGAAAGCCGGCACCGCCGGTGATTAACAATTTTCTGCCCCCCATGGCGCCCAATTCCGTTTCCAACTGCCGGCACATGGAGGCTAAATCTTGTTGGACGATCGTATTTGCGTTTTCCATTGTCTCGTCTATAGTTTATGGTATTAAAAAATTCATGAAATTGAAGGTGTTTAGACTACCAGACCATCCAGGGGGCCTTGCCTGAACGCCACAAATCGTCCAAAACATTCTTGTCCCGCAGGGTATCCATTGGATGCCAGAACCCGTAGTGACGGTATGCGGCAAGTTTCTTTTCCCGGGCCAGGGCCTCCATCGGCTCACGTTCCCAAACCGCGTCATCTCCGCTGATGAAATTCATGACGGCAGGCTCCAGCACAAAAAAGCCGCCATTGATCCAGGCGCCGTCGCCGTGTGGCTTTTCCTTGAAAGAATCCACAATATGATTGTTCTTTTTTAAATTGAACGCACCAAATCGACCCGGGGGTTGAACAGCAGTCAGCGTTGCCAGGGCCTTCTGGGCGTGGTGAAAATCAACCAGTTCCTTGATATTGACATCACTCACACCGTCGCCGTAGGTCAGGCAGAAGGTTTCATCCCCAATATACTTTTGCACCCGTTTGAGCCGGCCGCCGGTCATGGTCGATTCGCCGGTATCGACCAGCGTCACCTTCCACGGTTCGGTGCCGTTCTGATGAACCTCAATGCCGTTGTTGCGCAGATCAAAGGTAACGTCAGAACAATGAAGGGTGTACTTGGCGAAATATTCCTTGATCATATAGCCCTTGTACCCCAGGCAAATGATGAAATCGTTGATCCCATGTGCTGAGTAGATCTTCAAGATATGCCACAGAATCGGTCGCTCGCCGATTTCAACCATCGGTTTCGGCCTGACGCCCGTTTCTTCAGACAATCGCGTTCCGAAGCCGCCTGCCAAAATCACTGCCTTCATCATACCCCCTATAAATTCCTTACGTATTTTTTGACTCGTCTACTATCTAATCGTCACATAGCTCCGCCTTCTCAGTTACAACATCGAACCAAGCCTTCCAGCCCGAACGCTGTCAAACGGAAAACGCTGTCATCTAATCGTATTGATCTGCCAAAAACTTAGTATTGTAGGCGCTTGCCAGTGCACGATCAATATCATGAATATGGTTTGGATGCTATGCTGATCGCTCCAATTCCTTGCTCAGTTAATATCGACCGGTAAACCGATATTAATATACCAATCTACAAAGATATTGAAGTGCAAAAACAAAGCAAAAAATATGCAAAGATATCAAATCATTTAAAAAAAGCAGAATTTTTCATTAATTGTAAGCGGTTAACCAAACACCTGCGCAGGACGAACAGCGAAGCGACAATATCCTTGAGTAATATTTACCACCATTTTAGGAACAACTATCACCTATAGGTAACAGGACATCAATCGACCCCAAAAACGGTATCGCAAAATATTATGCATGGCCAATGGCCATATCCAATCGATCATTTATCCATTTTTCGGGTAAACGTAAAATGAAATCACCATAAGTGGAGCGGGAACTTGTCGCCACTCCGCTTATGGTGAATCAATGAACCTGCTGACAGGATACGTTTGTTGGTAATTTCCGTTTAGAACATGGAATCGATAAAACAACCGCCGCCGCCGCCATCGCCGCCATCGCCGCCGCTGTCACCGCTACTATCGCCGCTACTATCACTGTCGCTATCACTTGAAGAGGCAACATCGTTAATAAGAATATCTACAGTGTCGGTTGCCGTTAGCCCGCCGTCGTCGGTGACCGTCAGCTGGAAGGTCAGGGTCGCCCCCGCCGCATCGACCTCCGGTGCGGTAAAGGTGGGCTGGGCAATGGCCGCGTCGGACAGTGGCGCCTCAAGACCGGTGTTATCCGTCCGAGTCCAGGCATAGGTCAGGGTCCCGTCTGCACTGGCTGCACTGGAAGCGCTGCCATCCAAGGTCACAGTAGCCCCTTCTTCCACTTCCTGATCCGCGCCGGCATCAGCATCTGGACTGGTCGTAACATCCCCCACGGTAATATTGACCGTGGCCGGAGCGCTGCTGGTGCCGTCCTCAGTAACGATCAATTGAAAGGTCAAAACGGCGCCGTTTACATCAACCTCCGGTGCGGTAAAAGTCGGTTGGGCAACGGTCGCATCAGACAGTGTCACAGCAAGCCCAGTCGTATCGGTCTGCGTCCAGGCATAGGTCAACGTGCCGCCTGCACCGGCGGTGGACGCCCGACCGTCAAGGGTGACGGTATCTCCCTCGGTTACACTCTGATCCGCACCGGCATCGGCGGTGGGTGCCGTGACCGCTGCGGCGGATACCACCACATTGACACTGGCTGCGCTGGACGTCTGGCCGTCTGCGGCGGTGACCGTCAACTCAAAGGTCAATGTACCTTCCTCTGCTGGTGCGGTGAATGTGGGTTGAGCCGCAGTGGCATCGGAGAGCGTGACCGTTTCTTCAGGTGTTTGCGTCCACTGGTAACCCGTGATCTGAGCATCATCATAGCCAGGCGTGGAACCGGTGCCATCCAACGTAACCTCGGCACCCGTAGACACGGTTTGCTCTGTGCCGGCGTTGGCTGTCGGCGCAGGTCTGGCCGTCTCAATGCTGTTGCCCCCGGAGCCGGCCGTGTAGTTGTCATCGATTTCCTCTGCGGTCAGCGCCTTATTGTAGACGGCGACTTCGTCGATATACCCGTCAAAATAGTACCCCAGCGAGCCATCATTGTTCAGGAAACCCAGGGTAAGCGGCGCATCCGCGGACGCAAAACCGTTTACAAAGTCCCCGGAACCGCCCGTTGTCGGCAAATCCACCGCCGTGTTGTCCACATAAAAGGTGTTGACATTGTTGACGCCGTCTCTGGTAAACACCACGTGATGGGGATTGCCGTCTGAAATGTCGGCCCCTTGGCCAACACCGTTGATCCTCGCACCGCTGCCGTCCTGTACCCAAACGGACGCAAGCCCGTCACCGTTCATCCCAATCCACCACTGAATGCTACCCTCATCCCTTGCAATGGCGACCATGGTGCTGCCGGGGGTGGTGTCGCCTTCGGTCTGGATCCACAGCTCAATGGAAAAATCGTCGTTGCTGGTCCAGTTGAAAGCACTGCTCGCACCGACCTGCAACCCGTCCGGACTGCCGGCCACAAACCGCTGCGCGCCGTTGATCATTACGCCGGTAGCAGGATCCGGATCACCAGGGTCACCATCAGCCGTCACGGCATTGTTGCCGCCAATGACATCCGTATAAGTCGATCCACCGGTTTCATCCAGATGCCACAGGCCGGTGATGTTATTCGGGTAAGGCGCAAAGGCGGAGGATGCGGCGCTGCTTCCGCAGTAATCTGTTCCCGACGCATAATTGGTGCTGATTTCCGCAGCGGTCAGGACCTTATTGTAGACGGCGACTTCGTCGATATACCCGTCAAAATAGTACCCCAGCGAGCCATCGTTATTCATGTGCCCCAGGGTAAGCGGCGCATCCGCAGAGGTAAAACCATTTACAAAGTCCCCGGCACCGCCCGTTGTCGCTATCTCCACGCCCGCGTTATCGTCCACATAAAAAGTGTTGATATTGTTGATGCCGTCTCTGGTAAACACCACGTGATGGGGATTGCCGTCTGAAATGTCGGCCCCAGCGCCGACGCCGGAGATCCTCGCACCACTGCCGTCCTGCACCCAAACGGAAGCCAGCCCGTCACCGTTCATCCCAATCCACCACTGGCTGTTACCCTCGTCCCTTGCAATGGCGACCATGGTGCCGGAGGGGTCGATGTCGCCTTCGGTCTGAATCCACAGCTCAATGGAAAAATCGTCGTTGCTGGTCCAGTTGAAAGCACTGCTCGCACTGACTTGCAGCCTGTCCTGATCACCGGCCACAAACCGCTGCGCACCATTGATCAGAAGACCGGCAGCAGGATCAGGGCCATTGGCACCTTCGGGCACGACGGCACCGTTGCCGCCGATAAAATCCGCAAACGTCGAACCAGAGGTCTCATCCAGTTTCCAGTAACCGGTGATCCCATCCGGACAGGCTGCCATGGCAAGCCCGGTCACCGTCAATGTAAACATGGCAGCCATCCCAGTCAGAAATAGGCTGAACAAAAACACTCTCATTTTTTTCATTTTTACCTTCCTTTGTTGATAAATTGATCAATACCGATCACCCAATCCACCTGTTTTTCTTGATCAACCAGCCACCTATTATAGCCAGATGGGAAGGTGATCTCGTAATGGTGTCGATTACAATAAAACTTGATAGCCTCACGATAGCAATTGGCATACCAACGCCACAAAACATTCAAGTGATATCATTTATTTTATATTATTTCAGGTAGTAATGGCGAAGGCCAACTGAGGCCATTTACTTTCAGATAAACATGTCCGCAAAAAGAAAAGGCTGATTCAAGCATAAAAATTAGGAAAAATGGTATTTTTTTTCCCATAGCATGGGAAACATCTTTCATTGATCCTCATCAACCTGTCGGAACCGCACTGCTTTTCCTAACGGTATCCAAAAAAATTCAGCAGACAACCAAACGCCGATTTCCTGCTGTTTATAGGTCCTGATCCAACGCAACCCTGATGGTAAAAGCATTACCGGCAATGCATCTTCATATGTTTGTGAGTATGGCTAAAGTATAGTGGCTTGTTTTTTGCTTAGAAAAATTCTGTCGTTACTGGAGATATTGCCTGGCAATGTACCACAATCGTCAAAGATAAAAAACAGATTAGTTGGCTTAATAACACTTGACAAGATACGCTGCTTCAACCATTTGATAGATTCCTGATGGCAGGTTGGACCGTTTTGCCCCTTCGGCCAAAAGTAAAGTCGTGCAGTGTCACGCCACACATGCCGGCAATAAGCATGTTGTCAAAAAGGGATAATATGGTTAATGTGCCGCAGATCGAATTAGTCACCAC
Source organism: Desulfosarcina variabilis str. Montpellier (assembly GCF_048565275.1). NCBI lineage: Bacteria > Pseudomonadati > Thermodesulfobacteriota > Desulfobacteria > Desulfobacterales > Desulfosarcinaceae > Desulfosarcina > Desulfosarcina variabilis. The sequence goes on from NZ_CP159846.1 coordinate 8,035,028, forward strand.
CACACCGGAACAGGAAAATCAATTATAGCGTTTGAGCGGATCAGGATGGGATTTCAAGGAGGATAGGAATAGTGGGTTTACAGGTAAAAAAATCAATCGGCTGTTGTCTTATCGTGTTGTTGCTTTTTGGCTGCGGTGGCAGTGGCGGTGATTCGGAAGAAACAGAGAACCGTACCCCATCGGTCTCCGCCGGTGCGGATCAAACCGTTTATATTATCGATTCTGAAACGCAAACCATCACGCTTTCAGGAACGTCCAGCGACAGCGACGGCACCATCGTCTCCCACCTGTGGGAATCCAGCGATGGCAATGTGTCCTTAAGCGGCGCCGATACCAGTACGGCCACATTTACCGCTGATGCGACGGCACAGACCTATACCTTCACCTACACGGTGACCGACGATGATGGGGCCAGTGCATCGGATGAAGTCAGTATTACCGTGATCAACAATAGTGCACCGACAGTGGATGCCGGTGCGGATCAAACAGTGTTGATCGAGGATTCTGAAACGCAAACAATCACGCTTTCAGGAACGTCCAGCTACGAATACGCGGCCATCGTCTCCCACCAGTGGGAATGCACCAATGGCGATGTGTCGTTAATCGGCGCCAATACCAGTTCGGCCACATTTACCGTTGATGCGACGAACCAGACCTATACCTTCACCTACACGGTGACCTACGGTGATGGGGCCAGCGCCTCGGATGAAGTCAGCGTTACCGTAATCAACAGCAATCCCCCGACAGTGGATGCCGGTACGGATCAGAGCCTGTCCATAAACGCCTCACAAACGCTTACGGTCACCCTTTCCGGGACAGCCAGCGACAGCGACGGCACCATCGCCACCTATCAGTGGGAGCAGACCGAAGGAACAACAGTGACGCTCACCGGAGCAGATTCGGCAACGGCCACCTTCACGGCTGAGGCAACCGCGCAAACCTACACCTTCCGTCTGACGGTGACCGACAACGACGGCGTTCAAAGCTCGGATGAAGTCAGTGTTGTGGTCACCCTCAACGAATCGCCAACCGCCGAAGCCACCGCGGATGACGGCATTGACGAGCCCATTACATTGGCCGCTTCAGGTTCACAAACGATTACGCTTTCAGGAACCGCCACTGATAGTGACGGCGCCATCGCCACTCATCAATGGGAGCAGACCGACGGAACAACAGTCACGCTAACCGGAGCAGATTCGGCAACAGCCACCTTCACGGTCAGCGGAACGACCGATGCCTATACCTTTACCTACACGGTAACCGATGATGGCGGGGCCCAGGCCAGCGACACGGTTACCGTTTACGTCACCCGCATCATGTACGCGGATGATTTTGCCAACGCTAACAACTGGACGTACACGGATGACACCGGAGGGGGGGTCAACTGGGGCGTGGTAAACGGCCAGCTTCGTCAAACCATGTACGATGTCGGCCGGTTTGACTCCGACACCACGACCTATCAGCTGGGCACCTACGCATTGCTTGGCGCATCCAACATCACCAGCGCTTCGTATCGCGTCAGCGTGGATATCACCCCACTAACCAATGGTACCGGCGAGGCCGCCAGCCAGGGCAATGATGTGGGCATCATGTTCCGCTATAGTTCAGGTAATTACTACCGCGTGGCGATGAACGCCAAATTCGGCTATACCCGGTTCGAAAAATACAGCGGGGGCAGTTTTGAACCCCTGGCGGTCAATGCCATCGGCTATGTGGAAGACCAGCAACTGACCATGCAGGCTGAAGTCAACGGCAGCACCATTATCGTCTGGATCGATGATGTACCAATTTTTGCGGTGGTGGATGACGATCCCATCACCTCGGGAACCGTGGCGCTCTACTGCCAGGACAATGCCCAGTTCGACAATGTCGTGATCACCGAAGCGACCTTGCAACCAACCGTGGCCATCGCCACGCCGCTGGCCTATTCGGTCGCGCTGACCGAGGACGATGGCAGCTCGCTGTCGGTTGAGGCCGTGGCGCTCAACATGCCCAGTGGTGGAAGCGTCGGCTTTACCCTCAACGATAATGCGGAAGTTGCAGCAGAGTCATCAGATGATTACTATACCACCCAGTACACCGGTGTGGCGAATGGCAATCACACGATCACGGCGGTCTTGAGGGATGCCGAGGGGCAATCCGTGGCCAGTGCGACCAATGACACCGTCGGTGTCGGGGGTAACTATTATATCGCCATCGGAGACAGCATCACAAACGGCGAGGGGGACGAGGACGATTCCAACAACTGGACCGAACGGATCGTGGCCAACCGGGGTTACGAGGCCCCGCTGGCCGATTTGCTCACAGACGCAACCGGTCGGCCACAGATCGTTTTCAACGAAGGCATCCCCGGTGACGAGAGCGGTGATCTGGAAAACAGAATCGCTTCCATTCTGGAGCGTCACCCCGGGGCGAACCGGGTGCTGATGATGATCGGAACCAATGACAGCGACGGCAATGCTGCAACGCTAGCAGCTTACCAAGGCCATATCAGTAACATCGCCACGGCCATCGTCAACAATGGCAAGGACCTTTGGATCGCCTATCCATTGCCGACCTATACGGATTCTCCGCCAACGACCCTGGACGGCACCAGAAACGGTAACATCGAGGACTTTATTACAGATATCAATACCGTTGTCGCAGGCAATTCGAATATCAGCGTTGGGCCGAACTTTTATGATAGTGAGTTTCGCATCGATAATAATCCCGCTGTTGCTGCTTATTTTTATGACAGCCTGCATCCCAACGACGCCGGATATGAGGTTATGGCTGTTGAATGGGCTGATATATTGCCCTGATCCTGATTTTAAAAGGATTCAATAAAACAACCGTCCCATGGCTGCCTTTTCATAACCAAAGCCGTGAGGGCTTCAAACATCGTGTTGCCGAGTGATGGGGGTAGAAACCAGTACCGCTTTGCCCACTCGCGCCTTGTATTTGAAACCTTGCGGCTTTCGTGTTTTACTACTTATCAATGCAATAATTTTTAATCCCTGCCTCATTTTCAAGCATTTTATGCGTTGCATTGTTTTGAAGCAAAATAATTTATTATAAACAATAACAATCAATTTCCCCTCCTTCTTTTTTTGTCTGCTCCATTTTAAAGCAAAGTTTGCATTTACCAATAACGACAAAAAGTCCTATTCGCAAAAGCGCATAACTTTCCAACACACAAAAGAGGAAAATACTGCCAACAGCCGATAGGAAAAATAGTAAATAGTAGCAATAAGGGTAGAGAAAAAAAATTCCTAAACCCGCCACTAATGGGAACAGCAACATGCTACAAGTACTTAAATTAATTCCTTTATAATCAAAAAAGAAAAAGAGGCACGCTCTTTGCTTTTTACTACCGCAAAACAAACTTCATTACAATCAGGAGCAAATAGAATTATGATGACCAAGAAAAATTTTATCCTTTTGGCACTATTTCTTTCAATGATCTTTTCCTTCTCACTGATGGGTTGTGGCGGTGGCGGTGGCGATGATTCTGATGAATCGGCGGCATCCAACTCAACCACAACGACGAACACAACCACGACGACTACCACAACATCGACGGCACCTGAAATATCGGTGCTACCGGAAAGCTTTGATTTCGGCATCGTAACGGATGTTAATTCTGTCGAGCCTCTGGAAGTCACCATCCAGAACAACGGTGCGGCGAATCTGGTTGTATCTGACATCACGTTGTCGGATACAGTCAACTTCAGCCTGGATTTAAACGGTGGTACCACCCCATGCGGATCCAGCACACCCACCATCGCGGCTGACGCAAACTGTACCGTGATTATTGATTTTGATCCTCAAGATACGACGATCCCCGCAGAGGGTATTGATTATCCAGCGGTTCTTAGCGTCCTGTCCAACGACACCACATCACCGCAGGTCGACATCGACTTAGCGGGCAAGCGGCAGGATATCACTGAGATCAATGTCACCATCAATCAAATCGATGCCTGCCCGCGTAGTGTCGGCGAGCAGGTGAAGGCCTATGTATCGGTTACGGATCAAGGCGGATTCCCGGTAACCACACTGGAGGCCACCGATTTTGCCTTGACCGAGACCGTGAGAGGCGCCTCAACAGCCTACAGTCCATCAGCGGATGCCACTTTCATTGACGCGGATAGCGCCAACCCTGTCACCATTTCCATCGCACTGTTAATGGACTACAGCTTCAGTATTACGCAAGAACCCGACAATGTCACCGATATGGAAAATGCCGCGCTCAGCTTTGTCTCTCAACTGGGAGAAAACGATGAGGCGGAAGTCATTAAGTATTCAACAACAATAGAGAGAGTCCAACCATTTACAAGTGATCAAACATCGCTGAGTACGGCAATTCAATCCACTTGGAGCGGCGCCGGTGGAAAAACAGCCCTCTACGACGCCATCGCACTGGCGGTCGAGGATATTTCGGCCAGCACCAAGGATAGAACCGCTATCATCATCATCACTGACGGTGAGGATAATGACGGCTCGGGCGAACCGCTGTCGGACAGTACACTGGAAGAGGTCATTATTGATGCCAAGTTAGACGGAGTTCCGGTTTTTACCGTTGGTCTCGGTGATCGAGTCAACCCTGATCTTTTGCAGTTCATTGCGGATCAGACCGGCGGGACCTTTTCTGCTTCGACGACGTCGGACAATCTGGCGACCGTTTATCAGCAATTGGCAAGCCTTCTGTTTACCAACCAGTATGTATTGACCTACAATACAACCCTGGATAGCACCCAGATCGGAGCGCTCCAGGTAACCGCCACATACGCAACAGGAATTACGGGAACCGATACAATCGATATCCTTACATGCGATTGATCCCTTAGAGCCTGTTTGATAAATCCGTCTAAGGCCCGCTAGCGGCGTTGGAAAGTGTCTCAAAATGCTCACATATTACATGATTAAGCTGGTCTATGGGCCAGTGTTAAGTTTAAAGTGTTAAGGAAAGGCATCCTATCGATTCCTATATAAAATCAGATCCGATCCACCACTTAAAACTTAACACTTGAAACTTAACACTTTTACAAAACAACCTTGCCGCGAGCTTTTCGTCTCTAACTTGAGCTTTCTGGAGAACCGCGTAGCAGAAAACCACCGGGCATATGCCCGGTGGTTTTTTATTGGCCTGATTCACGGTTTCAGGCACCTGGGCTTTGAAAAAGACGCCTTGCTGGTGTATATAATTCTGTGAAATTCCTTCCTACAATCCCAATCAAGGAGTCGGACATGGAAAAATCCGTATTGGTGCCCGTTGCCGACGGGACCGAAGAGTTGGAAGCCGTGGCCATCGTCGATATTCTGCGCCGGGCCGGAGCGACGGTCACTGTGGCCTCGGTCAGCGGTAATCTGCAAATCACCGCCTCGCGAGGGGTTGTCATCACCGCCGACACCCTGATCCAAGACTGCGTGGACAGCGATTACGACCTGGTCGTACTGCCCGGTGGAATCCCCGGTGCCCAGCACCTGCGTGACGCCCCGGATCTGATTCGCATCCTTAAAAAACAACGTGAAGATGGAAAACTGTACGGCGCCATTTGTGCCAGCCCGGCCATTGTCCTGGATCATCACGGGCTACTCGAAGGACACCGTGCCACCTGCCACCCGGGTTTTGCAAAGGAGATGAACGAAAAACACCATAAGGACGAGCGTGTCCTGCTGGATGGCAATTGTTTGACCAGCCGGGGGGCGGGAACGGCCGTGGAATTTGCTTTGGCGCTGGTGGAAACGCTATATGATCAGGCAACGCGGCAGGAAGTCGCCGGTTCACTGGCGCTATAATAATAAGGAAAACCATCGTGAAGATATTGATCTGTGGAAAAGGCGGCAGCGGAAAAAGCACCCTGACCTCGATTCTGGCCCGGGCATTGAATAAAAACGGAAAAACCGTTCTGGTGGTTGATGCGGACGAATCCAATCTTTGCCTCAACCGGCTACTGGGTGCCCGCATGCCCGATGTTCTCATGGACGCCATGGGCGGACGAAAAGGGGTTAAGGAAAAATTGAATCCCCCGCTGCCGGTTCAGCCGGAGGAGGCGTTTCTGAAAGATCCGTTGACGCTTGCCGACATCCCCGAGGCATGTCTGGCTGACGCGAATGGCGTCAAGTTGCTGGTAGTGGGCAAAATCCGTGCATTTGGCGAAGGATGCGCCTGCATGATCGGTAACATTTCCAAGACCGTTCTCAATCGTTTGCAAACAAAGCCAAACGAAATTGTGCTGATTGATGCCGAGGCCGGCCTGGAGCATTTCGGGCGGCGCGTGGATGCCGGCTGCGATTTGATCCTGTGCGTGGTCGACCCGACCTTCGAATCCTTCACCCTTGTTGACAGCGTCCAGCGCATGGCCGAGTCCGCCGGCATTGAGGTAGCCTATGTTCTCAATAAGGTCGACGACACCGTCCGTCAGCCCATGACCGAACGCCTGGATTCGCGTCAGGTACTCACCGCCATCCCCAAAAGTGAAGTGCTGTTCACGAAAAGCCTCAACGGTGACCCCCTGGACGTGGACTTTCAGGAGATTCAACCGATTTGCGATTTCATTGAAAGGTTCGAGAAACCATCGGTGACATTTAAAATTCTATAGGGTCCGCCAGGTCCACGACCCCGTTGAGAGCTCCCCAGGCAGAGGCCTGGGCGCGGTCATTGACCCCGATCTTGTTGAAAATATGAATCACATGGCTTTTCACGGTATGCGGAGAGATATCCAGATGTCTTGAAATCTCATTGTTTGTGGCCCCTTTGGTGATCCAACGCAGGACCTGGATTTCACGCGGGGTGAGGGGGGTTGGCAGTTGGGCGTTGGCCAGGGCGATGTCCGCTTGCCGGCGACGCTCAAAGGCCGACACCTGCGCCTCAAGGGCCTCGATGTGCGCTTGTTTCTGACTTATTTTACGGCGCAGGCAGGTGGTATCGATATCCAGTGAAATCGTACGAGCAATGCCGCCTTTTTCGTCATAGACCGGAAATGTGGCTTTTTCCTCCATGGGGTTGGCCAGATGGGGGCAGTTGACCATGGATGTACGCCCGCGTGAAAGCGCTGCGGCAAAGGCCATGCAGGTGAGAAAGCCACAGTCCCGGCAATTGGAACCAGGCAACAGCCGGTAGATATCCAAGGCTGAAACAGGCTTGAACTTCTTGTGGTTGGGGGTGATCTGCGGACGGCGTCTGCTCAGATCCCGAATAAAATCCAAAAGGGTCGGCAAAAACGCCATGGCCTCGGTCAATGTCCGCACCGGAGCAAACGCGCCTTCGGTGGAATAAAAGGCACAAAGCCGCTCCGCAAGCATGAATCTGATGTAAACCGGCTTTTCATAGTACTGGGCATGATCGGCCACAGCATTGATATACGGGAAAAGCGAGGCCAGCTCGCAGTCCAATTCAAAGCGCGCACCATTGGCTCCGCAATCGATTTCCGCGTTCTGGCCAGCCAACGGACCGGATGTAAAAAGGCTCAAGGTTGCGTAGGCTGTGGAGAAATCATGGTTCGCAAGGAAAATGTCTTGACGCATATCGCCATCCATGGGGGTTGCCACGAAATCATCTAAAATCGATGAACTCGTAAAAAGTCGCTGTTCGGACGGATTCGTAAAAAAATTGAGCAGTCGTTGAAATACTCAGAGCCTGGGAAGCTGCATTCATCCCTCCTATATTCCCTTCCCCAAAAAGTAAAGATTTTTAGGCTGGCCGATCGGTAAACCATTCCCTATTCCTTCCGACGGTTTCATAAAAATACAATGAAATGCTCAAAAAAAAGGGGAAATCGCCCAAATGGGGGATTTCAGACGCGGCCTTTCTTTTTATGATCGCCGGCATTGACCAATCAATAGAAAGGAGCTCCCCATGCCCCGATTCAACACGCTCATGGATGTGTTCAAGCTGCTGGAAAAATCCAATTGCCGCAAGTGCAATGAAAAAACCTGCCTGGCCTTTGCCGCCGCCGTAATCGGTGGTCGTCGGCCGCTTTCGGATTGTCCCCTGGTGGATCCCGAGATCGCCCGAGAGGTTGACGGCCAAGCCCCCAAACGGGTCAATGTCCAACAGGAAGTCGAAAACCAGTTGGCCAAGCTCAAAGCGCAGCTGCGGCAAGTCGATTTCACCGATGCCGCCCGACGCATTGGCGCTGCGTATGATGGCAGGAGACTGGTTGTTAAGGTGATGGGTAAGGATTTTGGGTTGGATGCCGACGGCACGGTCTACACGGACATCCATGCCAATCCATGGGTGACGACCCCGATTGTCAATTATATTCTGCACTGCAAAGGAACCCCGGTCAAAGGTGAATGGGTCCCGTTACGCGAATTGCCCAGCGGCGCGGATTGGTACCGATTGTTCGGCCAGCGCTGCGAAAAACCCATGCAAAAAGTAGCCGATGGATATCCTGACCTGTTCAGCGATCTGGTGGACCTGTTCAATGGCCGGCCGGCCGGGGAGCAATTTCAGTCGGATGTGGCCCTGATTCTTTTTCCCTTGCCGCTGGTACCGCTTTTGGTCTGTTACTGGCAGGCGGAAGACGGCATGGATTCCAACCTTAATCTTTTCTTTGATGTCACGGCCGAGGAAAATCTGGGTATTGGTGGCCTGTATGCTCTGGGCGCCGGGATCACTCGCATGTTTGAAAAGCTTGCCCTGCGGCATGGCATAAGCGCATAGCTGAAAATGGAGGTATTCAATGACAACACGGGCACCTATTTTTGATCAGATTTTAGCGGATTATCGACAAAAGGTAAAAGACCTTGGCGAGGACGCCGGGCGGTGCGAGACACTGGGGGTCACGCAAACGCAAACCGGGTTCACGGTTCCCCTTTTCAACCAGTCCATCACCATCACCCCGGATCGAATCGTTGATGAAAACGGTGTTCCCCCCAGCCATTCGGCCAGTGTCCTGGTCTGCCAATATTTGCTGCTTTGCCCCGACTATCCGCAAACCGATCGCACACTGGTCACCTACAAGGATTTCAAGGACGCCGCCCCTTATGTGATCGGTTTTAAAAACACGGCCGAGCATGCAATCGCCAAGACATTTTCAGGCCGGTTAGATGCACTTGAAATGGCTTGCCAGGCACTGGACGGACAGCCCTTCGACACGGATGTGGCCTGCCAGACGGCCTTTCAATTCCAAGCCCTGCCCCGGGTGCCGATCTTTTTGCTTTTCAACGATGCGGACGATGATTTCCCGGCCCAGTGCACGCTGTTGTTCTGGAAAAATGCGGCCGGTTATCTGGATATGGAGTGCCTGGCCATGATCGGTGGAATGTTGGCGCACCGGCTTCAGGAAAGCTATAAGCTCAGATAAGGCCGGTTTTATCGCCCCTCACCCCGGCCCTCTCCCCTCGCGGGGCGAGGGAGTGATGGTCTGGTGGTACCGTGCCCGGGATCAACATTCGGCATCGTCAGGCAACACCAAGTTACCGGCTTATTGCCGGTACCCTCATCCAAACGTCCCCTCGCCCCATCGGGGAGAGGATAGGGTGAGGGGGATTGACCGATTTCCGATATCAAGGTCTAAAACCATGGGAGTGGCATGCAACCGATTTTGACGTCCAACCACTTTTTAATGAAATCGTAAAGAGTCCAATTTTCGGTGGGTGACTTCCTTAGAAGTCCTTTTCCAGAGGCCGTTATTACCAAACCAAGAATCCGTGGTAATGATAATTCACACTTGACGAAAAACCCGGGCGATGTCCACAATCATTTCTATACTGAGAGCAAACTTGCTTTTGAATGACTCGCCATTTTTCGGAATCATTTCCCAGCGTGTCTGCCATAATAATCGTTTCCATAGAATTTGGGGGGGAAGCCATGAATGTGTAAAATCTTTTTCGGGGTATCCCTGAAAATCCGAAAAGTGTTTTGAGACTTCGAAAGATAACAGATTAAATACTACCAACGGTCATTCCCTTTTTGCTGGTCTTGATCGGTTCTGCCCCTCAATGTTGATAGTGTGCCCAAATGGTTGCTCTATTTTTTGCTTTCCGATAGAAAACAAATCATTCACTGAGAGATGCTGCGTGTATCTCGTTTTTATTGACATGTTTCAGTAAAAATAATATCATTAAATACTATTTAAACGAAAACCTTTTTTAGATATTTTCGTTTAATATAATAAATAGTTACATTCATAGAAGGCCAATTTTAGCATCTCCATAAAATGAAGATTTGCACGTGAAGAAGTAATTCTTGTAAGTATTATTTCTGCTACATGCTAATCAATAAAAAATGTTGTGTTCTATATTCTACTATAGATACTTTTGCCACAACAGATCTTCGGTTTGCAAAAGACAAAAAGATGCTGATATCAAATTAAAAAGCATCTTTCCAGTCAAGCACTATATAGCTTATATTCTTTGGTAGAAATTCCAAAGTGTTCGATAGTTATTTTTGATCTGCTTCGCTGGACAGCAATAGCACAGATATACCAGAAAGATACCTAAACTGGGCGATTGTCGAGCTTGCCGCATATACAAGGCAGATGTCTTTCCGCTATAGTCGACTATGCGGGAAGGCATCTAACGCCGTAGATGCGGTGAGATCGGCAACCCCGCCAGGGGTTCAAATTCTGGGAGGCAATAATGACCTACTGTATTACCATGCTTACCAATTTTCATGTATACCAGAATTTGAATCGCCCAGTTTAGGAGATATAAGTTGATAGACGATTATATCTTTCGAGGGAGTCATTGCATCTTACGGTTGTGATTAATCATACATTAACTTTCTGAAGTAATAATAAAAACAAGTTCTTCAAATTCAAAATATTCACAGGAGGAATGTATGAAAAAAACAATATTAATTATGACAATCTGCTGTTTTTTGTATTCTGTTGCTAATGTCGGCGCTTCAGGATTTATTACTTACTCTTTTGATGACGGCGATACAAACACATACAATGTAGCCTATCCTATCCTCGCCGCCCATGGACAGATTGGAACTGTGAATCCAGTGCTAAATCGTGTTCTTTCAGGCACTTATTCCTCGATGAATGTTCAGCAGTTGCTTGATCTTCAAGCAGCAGGTTGGGAAATTTGCTCTCATAGTGTCATTCATGTAAATATGGAATACCTGCCATTAACTTATGAAGATGAAACTTCGGGATCTTCTAACTCTGCTGAACGAGAGTTGGAAATGTCAAAAATCGGTTTCAATGACTTGGGATTGAACGTGCAAAACTTTGTTGTTCCAGGTAGTCGATGGAATAATGACTTGGCTGCCATTGCAGCCAGGTACTACAATAGTGCAGCAACAGGGGGAGTATCCGCAAACACATTGCCCTTGGAGAATCGATGGGCGATAAAACGCAGATGTGTCAATGCTAAATATAGTGTAAGCGATATTATTGCCTGGATCAATAATGCCGTTAATAATGATGAATGGTTAATCTTGATGTTCCACAACATTTGTGAAAGCGAAACATGCGGGTATGCGCCCTGGGCTGAATCCAAACTTGACGCACTGGCCACCTGGGTGGAAAATCAAGGAATAACGGTTGTTACTCAACAGCAAGGCTTAGCGTTATCAAACACACCTATTAATGATAATTTTGCTTGCGGAGCCTTAATAGACACCTATTTTTTGAGAGATACCCTTAATAATGGAATGGAATGCTACACAGATCGCAATTATACGCTGACCAGTGTCCCTTCCGCCTATATCGGCATGGATGCAATCCTGACGCCCAACGATGATCGTAACGACACCGATGCCACTGACTACCTGACCTTTACCATGCCCGACAATGGCATGGTATATGTGGCCTATGATGCCCGTGCCACCGCTTTGCCGACATGGATGAGCGGTTTTAGCCGTACCGGAGATAGGATATATACCTCGCTGAGCACACAGCCTTATTTGAACGTTTACAGTCGCAGTTATAACGCTGGAGAATGTGTTAACCTTGGCGCAAATAAAGGCAGCGGTTTTTCAGGCAATACGGTTAGCAATTATCTGGTGTTTTATGGTGATGGAGCAAATTTGCCATCTCCTACTTGTATTTTGGATTACGATTTCGAACAGACAACCCTTGCAGCGAATATGGAATACTACACAGATCGCAATTATACGCTGACCAGTGTTCCTTCCGGATATATCGGTATGGATGCAATCCTGACGCCCAACGATGAGCGTAACTACACCGATGCCACCGACTACCTGACCTTTACCATGCCCGACAATGGCATGGTATATGTGGCCTATGATGCCCGTGCCACCGCTTTACCGAATTGGATGAGCGGTTTTAGCCGTACCGGAGATAGGATATATACTTCGCTAAGCACACAGCCTTATTTGAACGTTTACAGTCGCAGTTATAACGCCGGAGAATGTGTTAACCTTGGCGCAAATAAAGGCAGCGGTTTTTCAGGCAATACGGTTAGCAATTTTATGGTGTTTTATGGTGATGGAGCAAATTTGCCCTCTCCTACTTGCATTTTGGATTACGATTTCGAACAGACATCCCTTGCAGCGAATATGGAATACTACACAGATCGCAATTATACGCTGACCAGTGTTCCTTACGGCTATATCGGTATGGATGCAATCCTGACGCCCAACGATGAGCGTAACTACACCGATGCCACCGACTACCTGACCTTTACCATGCCCGACAATGGCATGGTATATGTGGCCTATGATGCCCGTGCCACCGCTTTACCGAATTGGATGAGCGGTTTTAGCAGTACCGGAGATAGGATATATACCTCGCTGAGCACACAGCCTTATTTGAACGTTTACAGTCGCAGTTATAACGCCGGAGAATGTGTTAACCTTGGCGCAAATAAAGGCGAAGGTTTTTCGGGACAGACGGTTAGCAATTATCTGGTGTTTTATTAGCAGATAGTGAATTTCAATCCACTCCATTCTCGCATCATCGCGTTCCCTCGCCCCCGGGGGAGAGGGACAGGGTGAGGGGGCAAAAATGGAAGATTGCCGATCAGAGTAAAGTTGAAACAAAAAATCCGTCACCATCAACCCACCGAGTGGCCAAAACGATGATCAAGGCCACTCTTCAGCCTTCAGCCGAAACGGCTACGGCCTATAATCGCAGGCATGGCCAGCTCCTGATATGGTTGAACATTTGTCAAGGGAAAAACCGATCCATAACCAAAAAAATGGGTTGATGCTTTTCATCGAGCGTTTGGATTGAGGCGGGGTTTGCAATAACGACGGTTGAGCACTCTGATATTCGCGGATTGGGTACCGCCTGACTAGGCTTCGTCGTGGAGCTGCCTCGGTCTACAAGCGGGAGTTTCAGCCGCAAGGCTTATTCCGATAGGAGCAACGAGGGTTCTCCAAACCGCAACCGCGCCTCCATCCAAACGCTCGATGGCTATGTTTGTTCTTTGATAAAGCGAGTCCTTTCAGCTCTATTTTTTGGGTTGCTAAAACCGTTTAAGAAGAAGTATTCTTCCAGCTTCTTGAGCCGGAGCGACAGTCGCGCTTCTCTCGCCGTCGCTAAGTTTCATCCAGCGTGGAAATTCAGGACTGTCAAGGCTGCGAGCTTAAGCGAGCACCCGTAGGGCTTGGCCTTGATAGTCCTGGGTTTCCACGCTATACCTCCGCATCAATTAGCGGCGTCCATCTCAACCTTTAAACCGCTATTGGAACGGCACGAGCAATGGCCCAGATGAAGCCGGACAATTCTCGCGCGATCGCGGTGACAACCACGTTATGGTTCTTTCCCTTTGCGATCAGCCGACGGTAACGCTGGCACAGCCGCAACTGCGCATTCCAGGCGATCTCAAGCACTTCTTCGGGTAAGCCTTCCTGACGCTTGCGGATAGCCTTACTTTTCCGTGCCGGCAAGCGATAGGATTGGGCCGATTCAATCAATGTCCTCCGGGCATGGCTATTACCGGTTTTGGTAATGGGTCCCCTTTTGATGGTTGGGCCGCTTGAATGTTCCGATGGAACCAGGCCCAAATAGGCCATCAGTTGTGAGGGGTGATCAAAACGGGTTAGATCTCCCAGTTCAGTAACGACAGTTACCGCGCTGATCAAACTGATTCCCCTGAGCGCTTGCAGGGCCTCGACAACCGGAAGAAGACGCCAGTTTTGGCAAGATGCCACAATTGATTTTTCGAGTCGTTTGATTCGGGCCTCTTGGTTTTCCATGGCATCCAGATACTCGGTAAGGGCAATCTGTTGGGCCGGATGCGGCATCTTCAAATCTGCCAACCAGGTCAAATGGCCTTTACTCCATTTGCTTTTGCCCGAATAGCTCATCCCTTGGCGCAACACGAATGCATTGATCTGTTGTTTAACCGTTTTACGCGCGGTTGTAATATCTTTTCGGGTACGAACCAGGTCACGAAGGACTTCATCGCTTTCATCAGGGACATACACCGGCGTGAGATCTCCGGAGCGGTGAAGCGTTGCCAGGTTGGTCGCATCCCGGCGATCATTCTTAATCCGATCGCCCGTTTTTTTGGGGATCAGCGCCGGGGCCACAACAACGCAATCGATCCCCTGATTTGTTAAATGCCTGCAAATCGTGTAGCCGCAGGGACCTGCTTCATAGACACAATGCAATTCACTGTTTTTTGAAATCAGCTTACGCATGACCTTATCAATCTGCCCCAGGTCGTTGTGGATTTTACCATACACCCGAACGTTTCCGTCACGGCCTTCATCGGCAATAGCAATGGTAATCGAATCTTTGTGGACATCCAAACCAACATACTTTATTATCTTGCTCACGGCCTGCCTCCTTGATTTTGGCTCTGTAGTTAGGGTTTGTAAAAATGCTTACTATAACCCACGTTTTCAAGGTTTGGCAGGCTTTTCTATTGGCTGCGTTGGTTAACGTTCAACCATATTGTCTACATGGGGGCACGGAGGATGGGGGCGAATGGGTAATTTACTGGGGTTTTACTGGGGGTCGCCAACACGGTGATTTTGTTCTGATGTAAAAATATCCGAATTAACAAAATTTTGTATGCATATATGGACAATCCCCTCTAAATGAGGTATGTAAGCAGTCATTATGACATTTCATTCAGAGGCCGTAGTGTCTGATTTAAGCGAAATCATTGTCCGTCCTGCTGTTCCGTCTGAAGAGCATCGTTTCAAACACCTGATGCAGTCCCACCATTATCTGGGATCTTTACCCAAAATCAGTGAAACTATCTGGTACATTGCCACTTGTGGTGACGCCTGGGTTGCGTTACTTACTTTTTCCGCCTCAGCTTTAAAATGCTCAGTCAGGGACCGTTGGATCGGTTGGGATCTTCGTTATCAATACGGTCGCCTAAAACTGATCACCAATAACAGTCGTTTTTTAATCCTTCCCGATTGGCATTTGCCAAACTTGGCCTCCCGGGTATTATCATTGTGCCAAAAAAGACTACCGGACGACTGGCAGAAAAGGTTTGGTCACCCTTTATTACTGCTGGAGACATTTGTCGACCCACAGCGATTTCACGGCACCATCTATAAAGCCACCAACTGGATTTATTTAGGCGAAACCAAAGGCTTCCGACGAACTCGAGAAGGTTATAGCGCCAAAGACAACTCACCGAAAATGGTTTTTGTTAAGCCGTTAACTTCCCACGCGCAAATACGATTATCTCAACCATCCCTTCATCCAGACTATCGTATCGGAGGTACTAAAATGATGCTCACGGCACAGCATATGCGAACCTTACCAGACTTTTTTACCGAGATTCCTGATCCGCGCCGTGCCCAAGGCCGGCGACATCGACTGACAACGATTTTGGCTATTGCCGCTGCTGCAACGCTTTGTGGGATGCACGGATACCAGGCCATCGCGGATTGGGCCAAAGACCTCGGCCAAAGAGCGCGACGCCGATTTGGTTGCCGTAAAGTTAACGGAAAGTTCCTTGTCCCTAGCCTGAGTATCATCCGTGATGTACTCATCCGCGTCGATCCCGTCCATCTTGATCGCGCATTGGGGCAGTGGAATGCAGCGCATGCACAAGATGACGAAAGCCTGGCTATCGATGGCAAAACAATGTGCAATGCGATTGATGCCGATGGATATCGCACCCATATCTTAAGCGCCATCGGGCATCAGAGTAAAAACTGCTATACCCAAAAAAAGTAGGCACTCTGCCGGGAAACGATGACACCGTAAAACGTACTAATGAAATCAATACGATCATCCCTATGTTGGATGCCATCAACATCCAAGGCAAGAACATCACCACGGATGCTTTATTGACCCAACGCAAAGTCGCCACTTACTTGGTCGAAGAACGCCACGCCCACTACCATTTTACCGTTAAAAACAATCAGCCAGGACTTTTTCAAGACATCGCCTTGTACTTTGACGATCGAGAAGAACCCGATTTTATAATTTGTGATCCGCCAGACCATGGCCGCATTGAAATCCGAAAAATCTGGATAACAACCGAACTCAACGGGTATTTAAAATTCCCTTATGTCCGGCAAGCGTTTGTCATTGAGAGAGAATCCACAACCAAAAAAACTGGCAACGTCTCTCATGACATTGCATACGGCATCACTAGTCAACCCCCGGAACAAGCATCCCCCCAAAAAGTCCTTGAAACTAATCGTGGTCACTGGAGTATCGAGAACAGTTGCCATTACATCATCGATTGGAATTTTGACGAGGACCGAAGCCGTATTCGTACCGGCTATGGCCCCGAAAACGTATCCCGCTTACGCCGTTTTGCTGTAGGGCTCATCAAATCCAAAGGGGTACGCAGTGTCTCTCAAAAAATGCAGCAACTTAATCGCAACATCCGAGCGGTATTTGACTTTCTCCGCATGACTAAAAATGCCATGCCATGCAAATTAAGCCATTAGAACAAATTTACCGTGGGGTCGCCAAATTAACCGATTGACATAAATAGATAAATGGTGGAAAAATAAGCCCTGAAATAGTCTTAGGCGAACACTTTTGGGGTTAAAAAACCTATTTTAAGCGAATATGAGCGATGGCACGCGCTTATCGACATTTTACCCACCGATGCCATAAGAGAGATTTCCTTTTAAAATTTGCAAAAGATCGCAACCGTTGGATCGAACTCCTTTTCGAAGCAAAAATGAAGTTTCGGCTGTCCATCCTCAATTTTATCGTTACATCCAATCACACCCATCTCATTCTTTCTACAAGTGAAAATATCCAGGCCATTCCTAAAGCCATGCAGCTTATAGCCGGCAGAACGGCGCAGGAATATAATAGACGCAAAAAAAGAAAAGGCGCGTTTTGGCAAGACCGTTACCATGCGACCGCCATCGAGTCCGGAGAACATCTGTGGCGGTGCCTGGTATATGTCGATTTGAACATGGTTCGGGCAGGAGTGGTGAATCACCCATCAGAATGGAAATGGAGTGGATATCATGAAATCCAACGTCCTAAGGACCGTTACCGCTTGATCGATCACGATGCTTTACAACGATTTCTCAACGTGGATTCAAATGAAGCCGTGGCCATATCCCACTCTGGATGGATATCCAGCCAGTTGAAAGACAAACCTGAGCGACAAAAACATTTCGTGGAAAGTATTGCTGTCGGTGGCGAACCATTTATCAAGAGACTCCAGACAGTTTTGGGTATTAATGCTTTAGGTAAAAAGAAGCGTCAATTGCGAAGTGATGAATATCCTCTACGAGAAGCCATAGAAAACTACGGCAATGAGGACGGTAATCCGCAGAACAGGGACGACATTAAAATATCTTGGAACAATACTTTCCCGTGGATTTTCCAGTCAGGACCTTAAAGTGGTGTTTTTGCGGTCAAAACAGGCCGGCTAAGCAATAATAACGGGTATAAAAATCAACCTTTTTCATTTAATTACAAACGGTTAATTTGGTGTGATAATCATTAAAGTGCGGTTGCGGCCAGCAGAGAACCATCATGAACTCTGAAGAGCTGTTACGATTTTACCTCAATGCATGATGGTTCTCTGCTGGCCGCTAAAAAGAAAGGCACCTCCTTTCCATAGCGACCATCGCTGTGGAATAATAGAGTAACCAATCAACCAAATTGGGAGGTGCCATATGAAAACTTACGCTGGAATCGATCTTCATTCAAGTAACAGTTTTATCGGGGTAATCAACCAGAATGACGAAACGCTCCACAGTCGTCGTCATAACAACAATCTCAAAGAGATTTTGAAGGTGCTCAGAAAGTATAAAAAAAGCCTTCAAGGGGTTGTCGTCGAATCAACCTATAACTGGTATTGGCTGGTAGATGGGTTGCTGGAGCAGGGGTACAAGGTTCATTTAGCCAACCCGGCCGCCATCCAGCAATACAAGGGGTTGAAAAACAGGGATGACAAATATGATGCATTTTGGCTTGCGCACTTGCTTAGACTTGGCATCCTGCCACAAGGCTACATTTATCCCAAGTCATTACGTCCGATAAGAGATCTATTTCGGAGGAGAATAATGTTCGTTAAACAACGGACAGCTCAAATTCTCAGTTTACAAAGCATGATTGCCCGCAATAAAGGGGTGGAGCAAAGCGCAAGTGCCATAGCTCGATTCCGCGACGATTTCATCAATCAGATGTTCGATAGCCCACATCTGGTATCCACCGCCCGTCACCAAATGGAAACAATTCGTTTTCTCGACAATCAAATCAAAGAAATTGAGGCAGAAATAGAGGGCATCGTAGAAATAGACAACGCTTATCAAAATTTACTCACCATTACCGGAATCGGGAGAATTTTGGCCACAACCATCATGCTTGAGGTTGGAGATATTCATAGATTTAAAAATGTGGGTAACTATTCATCTTATTGCCGCTGCGTCAAGGCGCAGAGCACATCCAACGGAAAAAAGAAAGGAAACAACAACCGTAAAAACGGAAACCGCTACTTGGCTTGGGCCTATGTGGAAGCCGCTAATCATAACAAGAGAAATTGCCCTCGTGCACGGAAATTTGTCGAGCGCAAAACGGCCGAGAAAAACTACACAGTGGCTATCAAGGCCCTTGCCAACAAGCTGAGTAAAGCATCGTATTTTATCATGCGAGATCAAACAACTTACGATCCATCGCTGTTGTTTGGGTAAAATTAGGGTACGGCAGCAACCCAAGCGTAGGGACTGGTACAATCCATATGGTCTGATTGGTGCTGCCGTATCCCGTCTGTTTTCGATTCGTCCGCCCATGCCGTGAACCACACAATGGGCGTGAACCACACAATGGGTGGCATCAACCACAGGTCTGAAAATACATTTGGAACCGGTATGGTACCGAAGGTCTTCTGGGGCTCTTTGAGCCAGGGATGGCATAGACCATCTTGATCCCGATGGGTGACTGGTGCGGATCGACCACAGTCGATCTAACCGACCAAATTGAAGCTACGGGCGCGGAAGAAAAGAAACAGCGAAAACGTCGTTTAAACAAATAATATTGGCCAAGCGAAAAAAGTCTATTTTTTCGGACGGGATGGTGTTTTTTTACTTGACCCGCACTTTAATGGGTGACCCCAAGGTAGATCATTGCCGTTATTTTCGAAAGCTGAAGCCACACCATCCCTGTGTTTCTGTGTCTCCAGTACAAATCAATCTATGGATCCGGTCGCTCGGCAAGGCGGAGTGACGGATACCTGTGAATCGTGTATAGAGCAGAGATGTGACCGGCAATAGGGCCAACATGTCCCGCCCAAGCGACGAAGCTGAAGCCGTAGGCGTTGAAATTCAATGATTTTTTCCATGCCCGAATTTCCGATATGGGATGGAAAATTGATGAACTGCGGGAATTGCCATGATATCGACGGGTGAAAATTGGGGATGAAAGGATCTATCCTTTACACCAAATTGCAACGGCCGCCCGTGGCGACGGATATTGTGCCGCGGGACCGTCTGCTGGATCAGCTTAATGAGGGGCTTCACCGGCCCTTGACATTGATTTCGGCGCCGGCCGGCTATGGCAAGAGCACCTTGGCCAGTCGCTGGGTCGTTGCATGCGATCGCCCGAGCGTGTGGGTGTCGCTGGACAATGACGAAAACGACCTGCGCCAGTTTTTAAACTATCTACTTGCCGGCATTAAACAACGCTTCCCCAAAAGCAAACTACGCAGCGAAACATTTTTGGATGCCGACCGGCTGCCGGCTACCAAGGAGCTGGCACGATGCCTACTCAATGACCTGAGCCAGGTGCCAGATTCGTTCATCATAGTCTTTGATGATTACCAGCACATTACAGAGATCTCCGTCCATGATTTGGTTGCCTCACTGCTGGAACATCCAGTCCAGACCATGCATTTGGTCCTGCTGACACGGCATGATCCTTCACTGCCGATCGCCACCATGCGGGGCCGCGGGTTGGTGACAGAGATCCGTGCGTCCGATTTGCGATTTACTCCCGACGAAGCGGCGGCATTCCTGAGCCGGATGCTCAATGTCGTGGTTGATGAAACCACGGCCACCCTCCTGGAAATCAAAACCGAAGGATGGGCTACGGGTTTGCGGCTGGCCGGCCTCTACCTGAAAGGTAAGAAAGAGCTGAAACGGTCATTACAGCAATTGAGCGGAAACTCAAGGCATATTGCCGAGTATCTATTGGCCGAAGTTGTGTCCACCTGTCTGTAATACATTCGGTATGCGCTGAACTATCATTTCATGCTGGTAGAAAAAGAGAATCAAAATGAAAACTGTCATTGCGGTTTTGAGTACTCTGGCCCTGTTACTGGTAGATGCACGCTCTAACCGTGCTCATTGTTTTGCCTGGCTTCACTCAAGACTACGTCCCCGAGCTTGCAGGAACAAACAACTGGCGGCCAGTCCGGCCTTAATTCATTGACATTCACCGGTCAGAGACCCTATTTTAATAATGGCGATCGCTTAAGTTCAGTCAGCAAGACGTAAAAAGATGACAGGGCAATCCCAACCACCAACCGTAACGAAAACCATCAGATGTCTCGGTGGTCGTTTGCTCGGATGGTTTACCATGAAAAAAGATTTTAGACTGAAGATCCTTCTCTTTGTTGGGATTCTCATTTGCCTTTTTGATTCGGGCACGAGTGTTGCCACCGTGGAAATTCCCGAAAAGGAGGCGGTGACGATTCAGCTGCGCTGGTCGCACCAATTCCAGTTCGCCGGTTACTATGCGGCCATCGAAAAGGGTTTCTATGCTGACGAAGGGCTTGCGGTCACGCTCGCAGCGGCGGCCCCCGGAACAGATCGGATTTCGCCGGTACTGGATGGACGGGCCCAGTACGGGGTCGGTGATGCAGGGGTCCTGGCACTGAGGACCGACGGCCTCCCACTGGTCGTGCTGGCCCAGATTTTTCAGAATTCCCCCAGTGTGCTGATTGCCAAACGGTCAAGCAATATCCTGGGCCCAGGTGACTTGGCTGGCAAAAAGATCATGCTGTCCGGCGACGCCATCGGTAGTGCAGCCATTCCCACCATGATAACGGAAACACTGGGCGGGATGGACCGTGTTCGCGTGGTTCCCCGCACCCAAGGGGTTGCAGGCCTGATCAGCGGCAAAGTGGATGCCATGGCCGGCTATCTGTCGAATGAGCCCTTTTTTTTGAAGCAAATGGGCGTGGATGTCAACGTCATCGATCCGCGCAGCTTCGGCGTCGACTTTTACGGTGACAACCTGTTTACCACCGAACGTGAGCTCGCCGACCATCCCGAACGGGTAGAGAAGGTCTTGCGGGCCACCCTTAAGGGCTGGGATTATGCGCTGAAGAACAAGGACGAAATCATCCGATTGATTCTGGCCCGCTACAATCCGCACCTCACCCGCGACCAGCTGGCCTTCGAGGCCAAAGTGATCGACCAGATGATCATGGCCGATCTGGTACCTATCGGGGACATCAACCCCCGACGCTATCGGTTCGTAGCAATTAGCCTTTATCGTCTCGGCCTGTGCACATCGCCCGACGTTCCGGAGGGCTTTATCCACAATGAAAGGCCTGAGGCTACCGTCGCCTTGAGCGCGGAAGAGCGCGCCTGGCTGAAAGCCCACCCCGATATCCGATTTGCTTATTCGGATGATTTTCACCCGGCCCTGATTGTTCATGAAGACGGCCGCCTGACCGGCATCTTCAGGGACATGCTTGATCTTCTGAACCAGCGGCTGGGGACCGATTTTACCATTGTTGTCGACAATCTTCCTACTATTCGCAACATGATCAAAAACCGCGAGGTGGCCGGCCCCCTGGCCATGAGTCCTATCGCCGGGAAACGCTATCAACTGCTTCAGACCAGCGCCCTTTTAACAAGCTTCCCGGTGGTCTATGCCAGGTCCAATACGGGTGGCACGATCGGCGGGGTCGAAGACCTCTCCGGCCGGACCTGTGCCATCATCGGCGGCAGTCCGGAGATCGAAAGGCTGGTAAAACCCTATGATGACCGCATCACGATCACCCGAACCAAGACGGCGAACCAAGCCCTCAAACTGCTTTACGAAGGCAAGGTTGATTTTTTTATCGGCTTTGCTCAGCACAATTACATCGTTCATACCAACCAGCTCGTGGGCATTCGGCCGATCCTGGCTCTGACGGACCATACGTTCGACGCTGTGATGGGGGTTAGAGATGACTGGCCGGAGCTGGTCGGGATCCTCGACAAAGGGTTGGCCGCCATCTCGGATGACGAACGCAACGCCATTTATGCCCGATGGGTAAAACTCCCCCGATCTATTAAAGGATTTCCGCTGGTTCTCTCTGCGCAGGAAAAAAGCTGGCTGGCAGAAAAACACACGGTGCGGGTTGGACTCATTGACCTTCCACCGTTTATTTTCGCCAGGCAAGGGCAGCGGCCTGCCGGAATATCCATTGACATCCTCGACAGGATCGCTCAGCGAACCGGACTGAAATTCAGCTATGACGATTTGTCACCCCCTGTGGATGACGCAACTGAAACCGAAGCCAGCCCTGTCGGTCCCGACTTGGTCCCCTGCCTGGAAACCCCAGCGGAATCCAGCGATTCTATACTGCATTCCAAAGCCTATATGCAGACCCCCCTGGTCGTGTTCACCGATCAGAACGCACTGCCCGTCAACGGCATGCAGGATCTACTCAAGCGGACCGTCAGTGTAAAACAAGGGTCCACCCTGCAGGCGTTGATCTCGCGGTTGTATCCCCAGATCAAACTGAGGCGCTTCGAGACGGAACAAGATGCCCTGAAAGCCGTGACATTAGGCAGGACCGAAGCTTATATTGGCGGACTGATGATGGCTTCCCAAATGATTTCGCATAACGGTTGGACCAATCTCAAGGTGGCCGGTCCTTCAGGGCTGAAGGATCTGGAACTGTTTTTCGAAATCCGCAGCGACAGGCCCGAGCTTCTCAGCATCGTCGACAAAGGGCTTGACAGCATTTCGGAGGAAGAGCGCACGAAGATTCGCAACCAGTACATGGCCATGCGGTACGATCACGGCGTCTCCCCCCGGGATGTGATCAAGTGGATAGCGATTGTCGCCGGGGTGTTCGGCGGATTGCTGGTGATGGCCTTCCTCTGGAACAGGACCCTGGCCAGGCGCGTTCGCCACCGCACGGCTGACCTGGATCTTGCCAATAAACACCTGCAGGACGAAATTGGCGAGCGGTCACGGGCGGAAGCGTCGCTTGAAGAAAGTGAGCAGTTGGCGCGCGTGCTGCTGAACGCAACCACCGACCTGACGCACCTTCTCGACGAAGACGGCACGATTATAGATCTCAACGATGCCATGGCGGACGTGCTGGGGGGCGCACGGGAGGATCTGATCGGCACTTGTGTTTTCGACAGGTTTGCCGAAGAAACAGGCAATTTGCGGAGGAAATTGCTGGAAAGGGCTATTTCAGAAAAGAAAACGGTAAAAGTGACCGATGAAGCGCAGGGGGGGAAGGCATACGATGTCCATATCTATCCGATCGAGACACCCCCTGGACAAAAGCATCAGGCCGTTTTGTTCGCACACGATATTACCGCGCGCAAGCGAATGGAAGAAAATCTCAAAGCGAGCGAGGAGAGGCTGCGCAAAGCACAGGAAATCGTCCATCTGGGAAACTGGGAACTCGATCCCTTGAACGGCACTTTTACATGGTCGGATGAGGTTTTCCGGATTCTTGAAGTTGACCCGGCGCATTTCAGTACATCATACCAAGCGTATTTGAATGCCATTCATCCGGATGATCGCGACAGGGCCGACAGTGCATTCAAATCGTTACTGGAAGCGCGAAAATCATTCAATATCAAACACCGGCTCCTGTTGCCGGATGGCAGGATCAAATACGTCCGCGCAAAGGGTGAGACCGCAGACAGCCCCGAGGGTAAGGCACAGGGGGCGATCGGGACCCTTCAGGATGTCACTGAGCGCGAGAATTTTGAAATTGAGGCAACCATGCTGCGGCGTGATCTGGCGCATCTCAACCGGGTCTTGACCATGGGCGAACTGTCCGGCTACCTGGCTCATGAAATCAACCAGCCATTGGGTGCCATCCTGAACAATGCCTCCGCCGCTCAAGTGATCCATTCTCAGTTGTCGGAGAGGGATGACGTGTTGGGCGAGATTCTGGAAGATATTTCCAAAGACGCCTATCGCGCAGGACAGATCATGCGCAAGATTCGTGGCACTATCAAAAAAGAGGAAGCCAAATTTGAGCGATTGAATATCAATGACCTGCTGGATGAGGTTGTGGGATTGCTTCAAAACGTGTTCAGTCTGGATGGTATCTCAGTTCGGCTGGATAAACACCCGGGGCTGCCTCTGATCAGAGGGGATCGCGTCCGTTTGCAGCAGGTGGTGATCAATATCGTGACCAATGCCGTGGAAGCCATGCGCGATAGCAGCCCGATGATCCTGACCATCCGCTCAGCCGTGAAACCTGATGCCGGTGTTGTCGTCAGCATCACTGATTCAGGTCCCGGCATCAATGGCGCATTGAAAGATGAATTGTTCCAAGCGTTTTTTACCACAAAAAAGTCCGGCTTGGGTGTCGGGCTTCGCATCTGCCGTTCCATCATCGAGGAGCACGGCGGTCAGATAATAGCGGAAAACAATCCGGACAGGGGGGCAAGCTTTCACTTCACATTGCCGACGGATCAAGGAGCTATTCAATGAATGATTCCGAAGGGATTGTCTATATTGTAGAGGACGATGCCGCTTTCCGCCGCAGCGTGGCACGGTTGATCCAGGTCAGCGGGTTTGCGGTCGAGGCCTACGCGTCGGCTGAAGACTTTTTGGCGAACGCCGCTATCAGGTACCCCGGATGCATTCTGTTGGATGTTCGGCTTCCGGATATTGACGGACTGAGCCTTCAAAAGTCCCTCAGAGAAAATGGCTGTTATCTGCCCATTGTTTTTATGACCGGACATGGCGATATCCCCATGAGTGTCAATGCCATAAAAAACGGAGCGATCAATTTTTTACCCAAACCGTTCAAACCGGATGAACTGCTGAGCACCATCCACGAAGCGTTCGCGTTCAATATCGGCGACATGCAAAAAAAACGCGAAACGGAACGTATCCGCGCGCTGATCGGCACTTTAACCCCCCGGGAGGAAGAAGTTTTTCGGTGGGTGATCGCCGGCAAATTAAACAAACAGATTGCCTATGAATTGGGTACAAGCGAGAAAACCATCAAAGTCCACCGTAGCCGCGTCATGCAAAAAACGCGTGCAGCCTCTCTGGCGGAGCTCGTCCGCCTGGCGGAAAAAGCCGGTATTTCCCCGGCTGAATGATCACCCGGCGATCCCCCTGTCGTAACTGCCTGCCAAATTTCCTGAAACCCTGACAAGCTCCCGCACCATTGGAATCCGCTTTATCGGCACGTTTGTGACGGGTCGCGACAAACCGCCGGGGCAACCGGTATTGGACTAAGGTCCAATAGACAAGAGACGCATGGTGACATAATTTACAAACAGTTTGTTTGAAAAAACGGTTTTATTGCCGGTTATGCGAATTTCCTATCCTTGGATCGCGTGGCTGGGCGGCAGTTCGTTCAGGGCTGAGTCGTTCAAAACGGGTAGGACCTTCTTATCTGACACTCCTATTTCCCCATTTTCATTCTGACTCCCATTAGACTCGGTTCCTCCATATAAATCGTTCGATGATCGGGAAATGATCAATTTTTAAGTAGCCGGCGGCAGGTGTCAAGGTCGAATAATGAAAAAGCCTCGAATATGCGTATTTGTTGTCGATGATGACTGTTCTTTCAGAAAATCCCTCCAGCGGATGCTGCAAAGCAGGGGCATGTCTGTTTGCTGTTTCGAATCGGCCTCGGCTTTCCTGGATTCGGTCCCATCCGGTCAGAAAGGCATCGCCATCGTAGATATCCATCTGCCCTTGTTCGATGGATTTTCCCTGATGGATAGCATGAAAAAAATGGGCTACGGCATGCCGGTGATTCTGGTTACCGGGAAAACGGAGGCCAACACACGAGATCTGGCCATGGAAGGGGGCGCGGTTGGGTTCCTGCAGAAGCCTTTTCTTGCAAGCTCGCTGATGACCCTTATCGAAGAATTGCAAAACCAGTAATAAAGGAGACTGCGGATGACAGACAAACCCATTTACAGACAATATCAAAGTGGCATCCACTTACCGTTTACCGTATTTTTTCTTGCGTTGTTAGTCTTTGGCATTTCCTCGTTTGCTGCAGTTTCTGAAACAAGCGGGCAGGAACAATCGGCTGATGCCGTGGCACGTGAGCTTGCCAATCCAAACTCCTCTTTGGCAACCCTGACACTGAAAAACCAGTATCGATGGTACACCGGGGACCTGCCAGGTGCCGATGACCAGAACAACTTCACCATGGTATTCCAGCCCATTTTTCCTCTTTCAATGCCTAAGGATGACAACGGCAACGCCAGGACCGTGTTCTTTCGGCCAGGCTTTCCGCTGCTTTTCGATCAACCCGTACCGCGGGTGGAGAACGGTGCGCTCGATTGGGACGGGATAACGGCGCTCGGTGATATTGGATTTGACATCGGCTACGGCGTCTCATCAAAAAGCGGTTTCATATGGGCTGTGGGCATGGTGGGTACCCTGCCTACCGCAACCGACGATGATGTGGGAGGAAAACAGCTGCGGCTTGGACCGGAGTTTCTGCTGGCAAAGTTTGAGAAGTGGGGTATCTACGGTATCTTCCCGAGCCACCAATGGAATGTTACGGGCTGGTCTGATGAATCTTTCAGCACGACCCAGTTCCAACCCGTTCTCAAATTCCTTCTGAAAGATGGATGGACAGTAGGGACTTCACCCATTGGATTTTACAACTGGGAAAGCTCCGACTGGACCATCCCGATCAACCTGAATGTTTCCAAGACAGTCATACTCGGCAAGACACCTTGGAAGTTCGCTCTGGAAGCCAATTACTACGTCGAGCAACCGGATGCTTTCGGCCCGCAATGGATGATCGGCTTCGACATTTCTCCCGTCGTCAAAAACCCGTTCCAGAAAGGGTTTAATCGACTGATTGGAGCCAATTAATTGAGGTAGGTCGCCTACCGGGCAGTTCCGCTGGCTGGCAGCCAAACAACATTGGTATCTTATTCAAACTGAATATTCAGTAAGCTGATCAAGAACCTTGCTCAAGGTTCTCAACCCTAACAAGGAAAAATGAAATGAAACGACTTGGAGTACTTATGAGCTTGTTGGCTCTAAACCTCATTATGGTCCTGCCGGCAGTGGCCACGGATTACGATGTCGTGATCAACAACGGCAGGGTCATGGACCCGGAAACTATGTTTGATGATGTAGCAAATGTTGGGATCAAAGACGGGAAAATCGTTGCCATAACTAAAGCCCTAATTAAAGGTAAGCAAACCATCGACGCCACCGGGCATGTGGTAGCACCCGGTTTCATTGACACGCACTACCATGCAACAGACGTCTTCGCAAGCAAGATGGCGCTCAGAGATGGTGTCACCACAGGTATGGACCTTGAAGCTGGTTCATTCAATGTAAAGGGTTGGTACGATGAGAAAGCAAAGTCTGGTTGGCAAGTCAACTACGGAACGTCTGCGAGCTTGTTATATTCCAGAATGGCTGTCCTTGATCCTGAGACTGAGCTTAGCGCTCCTATCGACTTTGCGGATATTCAAGTTTATGCAGCCAAAGCTTTAGCAGATGGTGTTCAAGGCTGGGCAGATAAAAAATCTTCAATTGAAGAAATGAATAAAATCATGCAGATAGTGGATGAGGATTTACGACAAGGAGCTATTGGTATTGCTGCTCCTCTTGCTTATATGGCTAAGGGGATGACCAGCTACGAAGTTTTTGAAGGGCAAAGGGTTGGTGCAAATTATGGTCGTCTCACGTCTGTTCATACAAGGTATCATCTTTTATCAGAAACACCCACTGAAGCGCCGATAGCCTTTGATGAGGTGTTTACAAATGCAATGTTATTAGACGCCCCATTACTCATGGCACACAACAATGATTATGGCTGGTGGGAAATTGAGGAAAAATTGCAATTAGCAAGAGAAAAAGGACTGAATATGTGGTCTGAATACTATCCTTATGCTGCTGGTTCAACAGCCATCACAGCAGCGTTCTTAAGACCTTCTGAATGGGTGGAGAAAAAAGGCTATAAATATGAGGATACCATATATGACCCTATTGATGATAAATACCTTACTAACGAAACCTATGCAGCACTGATGAAAAATGATCCAGGTCGGTCGGTTGTGGTTGAATTTCCTTATCGAAAAGCGTGGATGAATCACTGGTTGGCCATTCCTCACATGACCATTGCGAGTGATGCCATGGCCGGTGTTGGTGAAGATGGTAAATTGCTGCCATGGGATGCGGATTGGTCTGAATACCGTGGCCATCCACGTACGTCTGGATCGCGTGGTGCTTGCTTTAGAATGGGACGTGAACAGGGTATTCCACTGATGTTTACGATTGCACAGGCAAGTTACTGGCCAGCCAAACACTTAGGTGATTCAGGCCTTGAATCCATGAAAGAACGTGGTCGCCTGCAAAAAGGTAAAGTTGCCGATATCACCATTTTTGACCCAAAAACGATTACAGATAATTCAGGCTTTAAAGTCGGTCAGCACGGTATTCCATCAACAGGTATCCCTTATGTTATTGTTAACGGCACGATTGTGGTGAAGGACAGCAAGGTGCTTCGCGTGAAACCAGGTCAGGAAATTCGCTTTCCAGTCGAAGCTAAGGGTAGATTTAAGCCTCTTAAGCTTGATGGTTGGTTGGACAAACATACGATTGGTCTAAACCCTGATCTTCTTGAGCATCTGCATGATGACACTGGTGCTGGCGTGATTCTGAAAGGCGACAAAAAATAACTTT
The DNA here is from genome assembly GCF_048565275.1 of Desulfosarcina variabilis str. Montpellier. Lineage (NCBI taxonomy): Bacteria > Pseudomonadati > Thermodesulfobacteriota > Desulfobacteria > Desulfobacterales > Desulfosarcinaceae > Desulfosarcina > Desulfosarcina variabilis. The sequence goes on from NZ_CP159846.1 coordinate 8,064,208, forward strand.
GCATTCAGTCATGGTTCATTAATGGAAAACATGATGAAAAAGATAGCACTATTATTTAGTGTAATAGTCTCGTCATTTGTTGCAGTTCAACCGGCATTTGCTCAGGAGCAGCAACAGGTGCCGACGCTCGTGCTCATCAGCAACGTCAATATTTTCGACGGCAGCGACAAGCTCGTCGCCGATATGAGCGTGCTCGTCGAGGGCAACAAGATCGCGAAAATCGCCAAGTCGATCGAAGCGCCTGCCGGGGCGACGGTGATCGACGCGAAAGGCCGCACGATGACTCCGGGGCTGATCGACTGTCACGTCCACCTTGCCTGGGTCATCTCGAGCCCGTATGCCATGTTCGATACTCCGGCTGATTACCAGGCCGCTCTCGCGCTCGTGGAGGCAAAAGCCATGCTGATGCGCGGCTACACGAGTATCCGTGATACTGCCGGGCAGGTTTTCGGTACGAAGCGAGCCATTGACGAGGGGCTCTTCCCGGGGCCGCGCATCTGGGGCTGCGGCGCCGCGATCAGCATGACCTCCGGGCATGGGGACTTCAGGACGCTCAATACCGAGTCTCGCCAGATGGGCGGTTCGAATTTCACTGAGGTCGAACGCATCCAGTTGGTCATCTTCGCGGACGGCGTCCCGGAGGTGCTGACCGCAGCGCGGATGCAGATGCGCAAGGGTGCTCATTTCGTGAAGATGTTTACCGGTGGCGCCGTCAGCGGACTGCGTGATCCATTGGATATCACCGAGTATTCATTCGACGAGATCAAGGCGGCGGCGGACGAAGCCAAGCGCTGGAATACCTATCTGTCGGTGCACTCCTACACGGACGCCTCCGTCAAGCTGGCGCTCGAGGCCGGCGCCATGTCGATCGAGCACGGCAATCTTCTGACGGACTCAACGATGAAACTGCTTGCCGAAAAAGGTGCCTTCCTCAGCACCCAGACCGGACTTTTCCTCGGCGAAGCACCAGCCGACTGGAACCCGGAGCAGAAAGCCAAGCAAAAGGCCACAAAGGATGGCTTGGACACCATGTTTGCCGCGGCGAAAAAGTACAAGGTGAAGATCGCCCTGGGAAGCGATCTGGTTGGTCCGCCTGCGGCCAAGGCGGAACAGGCCAAGGAGCTCTCATTCCGTCTCCCCTGGTTCACCCCCGTGGAAATCCTCAACCAGGCCACGACGAACAACGCGGAATTGTTGGCCATGTCCGGACCGCGCAATCCCTACCCGGGCAAACTCGGAGTGATCGAGGAAGGCGCCTATGCGGATCTCCTGCTGGTCGATGGCAATCCGCTCGAGAACCTCCACCTCTTCGATGAGCCTGAAAAGAACCTCGCCCTGATCATGAAGGACGGCAAAATCTACAAGAACACTGTTAACTAAACTGATCGAGAGCCTTGCTAATGGTTCTCTCCACTAAAAAGGAGATGAAGATGAAGACTATAGATGATGTTGTTATGACCCGCAGAGACTTTTCCAAACTCGCAATTGCCGGCGCAATTGGCGCTGCTTTACCAGGGTCTGTATGGGCGCAGCAGCCTGCGCAACCAGGCGGACCGTATCCAGCGAACTTTCGGGCTATCCACGACGAGATGATCGCCATCGATGGAACTGCTCCGTTGCTTGGCTACCCACCGCCGGGACAAATCCTAGTCGATCCCTGGGACCTCTATAAGAAGGGAGGCGCTGACATCGTTTTTACTACAGTAAGCAGCGGCAATTTAGAAGATACATTGAACTTTCTAACCTATGTCGCCAAGCATATGGCTAAGGACCCAGACACATTGCTGATCAAAAAGGTCGCCGATGCCCATGAGGCCAAGAAGACTGGCAAGTTGGGCGTGGTCTACCAATTTCAACCACCCCATGCGTTGTATGGCAACCTCGAGTGGGCCTGGTTTTTCAAGCAGGCTGGCATCGGAATCTGCCAAATGACCTACAACCAGAAGACTGAGTTCGGGTACGGAAGTGGTGAGAAGGTGGACAAGGGACTAACCCAGAAAGGTCGTGATTTGATCAAAGTTCTGGATGAGGCGAAAATAATCGTGGATGTAGCACACGGTGGTGTAAAAACGGCGCTGGACACGATCGATGCAGGATCTACTATCGTCGTTTGCTCCCACGGTAACGCGCGCGCGGTGATCAATAGCGACCGTAACTTTCCCGATGAAGTGCTTAAAGCCGTCGCTCAAAAAGGCGGCATATGTGGCGTTGCGGGCTGGCCACCGTTCATTTCTAACAACAACCGTCCGAGTATGGACGATATGATTCGCATGATCGACTATATGGTCGAGCTCGTTGGAGTCGACCATGTTGGGATCGGTATGGACTACATGCTGGGACAGGCTGGTACAATTCCCGACGAAGATGCCAAGGCTCTCTATAAGCAATTAGTCGATAAAGGGGACTGGAGCCCTAAAACCTATCCGCCACCGCCATGGTATTACCCCGAGGGAATTGAACTCCCAAGCACGCTTTTTAACCTGACCGGGGCCTTGCTTGCCCGCGGCTACAAGAAGGAGGATATCGCCAAGATCTGGGGCGGTAACTGGCTGCGTATTATGGGCCAGGTCTGGGGTTGAGTTAAAGAGTCGTGAGGCCGACATTTTGGTGGGCCTCATTTGCCAGACTGGAACACCGTTGAGTAAACATGCAGAACTGAACAAAGACCATGATTAAAGTAAAGCGTAATAGCGGAGCTTAAAATGAAAAACAAAGGCAGAATTAACGATATTTTGGACAAACAAATGCAAGAAGCTGCGGTAAGCAACCAGTGGTCCTCCGCCAACGAAACGAATGTGGGGCGCCGTGAGTTTATCAAGACCGCGGGCTTGAGTGCGATCGCGTTAGGCGCTGGATTCAGCGCAATCCCCGCCTTTGCGAAGGAGGCTTCCTCGGCCACGTACAAACCTGTCACCTCGAACTACATGCAGGTTCACAAAGATCTGGTGGTCATCGACGGTACGACCAACCTGACGGGACTCGGAACAGGATCTCGCAGATGCCGTTCCGAACTCAACGGGTAAAATTCTAGTAAAACCAAAAAAACGAGGAGTGTGCTGATGTACAAGTTTCTAAACTCGGTGGCCGTGATTGCCACCATTCTAACGCTTTCTGGAACGGCCGCACTTGCCCAGGATCCGCCTCAGGTCGTGGAAGCCCTGAAGGTCGAGGGTGCGCGCGTAACCTTGCCGGTGAGCGTGGCAATCACCAAGGATGTCTTTACGCCGGAGTTCATTCGCAGCGCGCGCGAGAACTGGGGCAACTTCCATTTCCAGATGGGCGGCGATCACGCGCTTTACTACTCGATGCACCTGGGCGAGTTCATGCCCTCGGCCGAAGCCTCGCCAAACGTCAACTATAAGGTTCTGGAACGGGATCTCCGGCCCGAGTTGCTCCATCTCAAGCAGTCCACGAGCAAGGGCGATTTAACGCTCCAGGAATACATGGTCGATCCGCTCTACCGTGCACAGGCCATGATCATGGTGCATAAGGGCAAGGTCGTTTACGAGAACTATCCGGGTATGCGCCCGACCGACCGTCACCTGACGGCCTCGACCGGCAAGATCACCGTTGGCGCGGTCCTTATGCAGTTGATCGCCGAGGGTAAGGTCGATCTCAAGAAACCGTTTACCGAGTATGTGACGGAACTGAAGGGCACCGTCTGGGATGATGTGTCCACCTACGCCGTGGCTAATATGACCACGGGCCTCGACAACGAGGAAACGGTCGAAGCCCTTCTGCAGCCGGACTCGCCCGTCACGCGCTTCCTCGCCGCCACCTTGGGCTCCCCTCGTGCGACCACGGGTGTAGTCGAGGGCTGGATCGACGTGGCGCGTGACCAGAAGAAGTTGGGTAATGGCGAGAAGCCAGGTGATGTGACGCGCTATGCCTCGCTCAACACGACTGTCTTGACACGGTTGATCGAGAATATCGAGAACAAACCCTTCGTTGAAGTTTTCGAGGAACGGTTCTGGTCGAAGCTTTATGCCCGTCAGTCGATGATGTTCGGCCTTACGCCCGATGGAACCGCGCTGCCGGTGGGTTTAGCCATGGCGACCCCCGAGGATTATGCGAAATTCGGGGTGATGTTCACGCCAAGCTGGAGTGCAGTGGCGTCCAAGCGCGTCGTGACCGACGAGATGATGAAGATCCTGTACGACAATGTCGACAAGGAGCGTTACGCAAAGGGGGCCAAGCTGAAGTCGTCGAAAGCACAGTTCAACGAAGCGGCCCAGGGCTACGCACTTCAGTTCGATTACGTCTGGGATGACGGTGCGATCGCCAAGAGCGGCAACATGGGGCAGATGATCTATATCGACCCCAAGCGTGATTTCGTCAGCGTCTATTTCTCGACCATCCCGTTCGTTGACGGCTACGGCGAATTCAAAGCGGGCGCCTATCAACGTGCCGCAGCCAAGATGTTGGCCGGGGAATAATGGTTCAATGCGTTGCAGTTGGCGGTATGGTCACATAAATAAACTTATAAAGGTCTTCTGCCAAAAGGAACGCCAGTCGCCCACAAAACAGGGACTATTGGCGGTGTTGCTAATGACGTGGGCTTCATTACTCTACCCGATGGTCGTCGTTTTGCTATTGTGGTATTCACCAATAGCAGTACAACTTCCACAGCTGACCAGGATCGAGCCATTGCAGAAATAAGCCGGATTTTATACGACTTTTATTATTTAACGGCACAAGACAAATAACCTTTGTCATGTCTGACGCCTTGGTTGCAGCGGACGGCTGGCTGAACGAACACACCATCGGTCTAAACCCCGATCTGGCTAAGATCAAGTTGCATGACGACACTGGCGCAGGGCTGCAGTTGTTGCACAAAAGCGAATGAACGCTGTTAATTAAGCTGGTCGAGAGCCTTGCTAATGGTTTTCTCCACTAAAAAGGAGATGAAGATGAAGACTATAGAGAATGTTGTTATGACCCGCAGAGACTTTTCCAAACTCGCAATTGCCGGCGGAATTGGCGTTGCTTTACCAGGGTCTTTATTGGCACAACAGGAGCCAAAACAACAAGGCGGGCCGTATCCAAAGAACTCTCGGAATATCCACGACAAGTTAAGAGTCTCCTATGTTGGTTTTTTCCATGAAACCAACACCTACCTTACCGAAGGCATGGGCGAAACCACGCTCGACAGAATGCGCACTTTCCGGGGCGATCAGATCAAGAAGCAGTTGAAAGGGACTGCCATTGGCGGGGCAGTGGATGTGTGCGAGGAAAAAAGGCTGGGAGCTGCTCCCGGGTGTCCTGTTCTATATAGACTGGTGCTTTAGCACGGTGAATGATCAGGCTTGGAAAGATGCGAAAAAGGAGATCATGGACACGCTGAAAACACAGTTACCGATGGACATCGTCTACCTTGGTGTTCACGGTGCCGGTATGGTGAATAGCACGCACGATCTTGAAGGAGACTTAGCGGAGTCGGTCAGAGCCCTGGTCGGAAAGGACACGATGATCGTCTGGTCGGGCGACCTGCATGGCAAGATCACAGATAAAATGAAGGACAATATGAATTTCTTCAGTGCCTGCAAACAATATCCTCATATGGATATGAATGCATGCGCACGTGATGCAATGTATCGTGGCGCTGCTATCCTGGCAGGACAATCGCATCCTACCCCCGCCTATCGCAAAGTGCCCCTGATGATGCCGGTGAGTAATACCGAAGAGGAGGGCACCTTTGCAAATCGACTTAAAGAAAAGTGCATTGAAATAGAAAAGCGACCCGGTGTTCTCAACTGCTCTGTTATGCATGGTTTTCCATACCAGGACAGCGATTTTTGTGGCGTGTACCCGATGGCCACTACCGAAAACAACCTCAAGCTGGCACAAGAACTGGTGGACGAACTGGCGCAGTGGATATGGGATCACCGAGAAGAATCCATCCTCCAACTGGAAACTTTGGACAAAACGATGAGCACTGTGCTGGCCATGCTCGAGAAGGACGGCCACTATGTGCGTAAATTGCCAACGAAAGGCGATGTCATCGACCATACCCCGATCGTGATTGGGGACGCTGCGGATAACCCGGGTGGCGGAGCCGGTGGTGGCGGCACCCACCTGCTGAAGGCCCTTATGGAGACCAAAGGCTTGGGGAAAGTCGCTTTCATGTCCATACACGATCCGGAAACCGCAAAGGCCGCAGTCGCTGCCGGTGTCGGAGCGACAATCGATGTGAGCCTCGGTGGAAAATTTGAGACATTGGCGGGCGAACCGATCAAGACCAAAGCCTATGTCAAGTCAATTTCGGATGGGAATGAGACCGTTCGTGGAGGGACCGCTTTCAACGGCCCATTCCAGCTTGGCCCTACCGCCAGGTTGGTCATCGAAGCGGTGAATACAGTAGATGTCATCGTTATTTCCGGCCTATGCCAGACCTATGATGATACGCAGGGACGGCCACATGGCATCATCATTCAGGAATATGACGTTATAGGTGTCAAAAGCGGGATGCACTTTCGAGCGTTCTATGAAAACTTCACCGACAAGTTGTTGATCGCTGATGTTCCCGGAACCACTAGTCGCGACATAAGTATTTTCAAACATACCCAGCTAAAGAGTCCTATCTATCCGCTGGACGCAAATACGACTTTTAATATTAAGGATTAGTGAAAATCTATAAAAACACTCTTCACTAGGTAACTGGTTCGTAATGCTTCGAAACCTGTAAGTTTTAAAAATAGAGAATGGAAAACATGATGAAAAAGATAGCAGCATTATTCACTTGTTTGGTCATCGGCGTAATGCTGACCGTTCCAGTGCCGGCAGCTGCCCAGAAAAACATGGACACGCGGTTTGAGGAAATTAGGAGCGAAGCTCAGCGACTCATGGACGAGATCAAAGTCCCAGGTATAGCCATTGGGATCATTCGCGATGGCAAGGTCCAAATGGCCGGCCTCGGCATTACCAATCTTAACGATCCTCAGGCTGTCACTGAAGACACCGTGTTTTATATCGGTTCCGTGACGAAGCCTTTTACGTCCACCGTAGTTCTTAAAATGTCAGAACGCGGAGAGCTCGACCTCGAAGCCCCGGTTCGGAAGTATCTCCCGGAGTTTTCGGTCCTGGATAGAGAGGCTTCAGAAAAGGCGAAGGTCATCGACCTTTTCCAGCACCGGACTGGCTGGCAAGGCGACTACTTTGAGGATCCCAGTTCGGGGGAAGATGCCTTGGAGAAGGCCGTGCGGGCTTTTCGATTCCTACCGCAACGCACACCTTATGGCGAGGTCTGGGCCTACAACAATATCAACTTCGTCATTGCAGGACGCCTCATTCAAGTCGTAAGCCGTGCAAAATCTTATGAACAAAAAGTTAAGGACGAGTTGTTTCTGCCCCTGGGTATGACGCACACCTCCTTCTTCATGTCGGAACTAATGGCAGACCGCTTTGCTGTTGGCCATGCCGGAGTATATGACGGGACGTCCGAACCTCAGGTCAGCTTTGCGCCTTTTCCGCGCAGCGTCTATCCGGCCGGAGCCATACTCAGTAATGCCAGTGATATGATGAAGTGGATCCAATTTCAGTTTGACGGTAAGGACAAGGACGGCACTCAACTGTTGTCTACAAAGTTGCTGGACATGGCGCACAGTCCCTTGGTCGAAGGCGAGCTGAGTGAATACATCGGCGTTACGTGGTTCGTTGAGGATATCGGCGGTGTGCGAACCGTTTTTCATGCCGGTCGGTCGGCAGGGGCTACCGCCAAGATGCTGTTTGCACCGGATAAGAAATTTGGGATCGTTGTTCTTACGAACAGCGACCGTGGTATTGAGGTGTACGATGCGGTAATCGCACTGGCTCTCAAAAAGTATTTAGATATTGAGAAAATACCCTTGGTTGCAATCACTGCAGATCGTAGTTCCCTTGAACCTTTCGAAGGTCTTTGGTTAGGGGATAATGAAGACTACAAAATCTATTTTGACAACGACCAGCTCATGGCTGAGCGCTTGTACAAACCACTAGGAGGAGTCCAAATTTATGAGAACCCTCCACCGATTTCGATGAGTAGCGCGGGTGAAGACATGGTTATCATGACAGATGGTCCCTATAAAGGAACGGTTGGTGAGTTGCTGCGTGACAAGTCCGGAAAGCCGGCGTTCCTTAGCATGCAGCACCGGATCTTCCGTCGTGCGGAATAGGTTTCATGGTTTTTGCCCTAATGAGATAAACACAATGATTCAAAGGAGAAGTCCCATGAAACGAAACATAGCACTAATTTTTATTGTAATGGTCTCGTCATTTTTTGCAGTTCAACCGGCATTTGCTCAGAAACATAATTTCCAAGATATTTCTCAGAAGATTGAGAAACTTTCGCAGGGGCTGGTTGGCCGCATTGGTGTGGCTGCACAGGAAATTGGCTCAGGTGTGAGTGTCACAGTAAACGGTGACGAAACGTTTGTTATGGCGAGCACCTATAAAGTGGCAATTGCGGTCACCTTGCTAGACCGCGTTGATAAGGGCCAAATTAAACTCTCTGATTTAATTGATCTCCCACAAGACGAGATGGTCGTAGGTGCCAATGCGATCGCAGAGAGCTACGTTCATCCCGGTGTACAGTTTTCTGTGGCCAACTTGATTGAAGTGATGATAACGGAAAGCGACAACACGGCGACGGACTTCAGTTTAAAGATAGCGGGAGGTCCGGAAGCGGTCACTAAGAAATTGCGCAGCCTTGGGATTACAGATCAACGCGTTGATCGGTCTACTTCCGAAATCTTAAGAGATTTCTATGGTTTGCCCGACAAGGCCTTTTTTCCCGTCGTGACAAAAGCCATTGCTAATGACCCCACACTCCTAGTAAAGATGACTCAACCAAACATGGAGTTCGAAAAGGACCCACGTGACCACTCAACACCCAAAGCAATGTTGCAACTGCTTCTAGCTATCGACAGCGGAAAGGGCTTAAGTGCGAAAAGGCGCGAATTCCTGCTTGCTACAATGTCTCGCACACGTACAGGCCCAGGTAGGCTAAAAGGTCTTCTCCCAAAAGGAACGCCAGTCGCCCACAAAACAGGGACTATTGGCGGTGTTGCTAATGACGTGGGCTTCATTACTCTACCCGATGGTCGTCGTTTTGCGATTGTGGTATTCACCAATAGCAGTACAACTTCCACAGCTGACCAGGATCGAGCCATTGCGGAAGTTAGCCGGACTTTATACGACTTTTATTATTTAACGGCACAAGACAAATAATCTTTGACTATACCCTGATATTAACCAAATTATAAAAGAGATTAAATCATGACTAAAGACACGCTCCCTGGGATTGACTCAGATAAAATTGTAAAAAACACAGGTTCAATTGACTTGGTTGGAAAGGAGAAGAACGATTCAATTTTCTCTCCAGAGGTGACAGACCTGAGCCGCCGGACGATGCTCAAGGCAGTGATGGGAACTATGGTCGGAGGGGCCGCAGCAATGCTACTCTCGCCCGGCATATCACGTGCCGCCGATGTGGTTCCCAACGCTGCGCAGGGGAGGAATCCGTACGCAACCAAAGACAATCCATACGCAACCAAAGACAATCCGCGTGCGACTCAATATAATCCATATGCAACTGGCACGGATTATTCCAAAATACCACAGCGTTTACACAAATACCCCTCTTCTAATAAAGCGAAAAAAATCGTACATGACTCCATAACCATAGACACTCTCTTTTCCGGTACTTGGCCAGAGCAGTGGTCAACTCCTGAAGCCCCTGAGTTTCATGACGAGATGGATCGTTGTATTGCTGGAGGCATGAAGATCATGGCTGTATGCCCCTCAGCTGATGCATTAAACACCTCTTCTGCAGTAGCGATGAAGGCTTTGCAATTCTATCTAAAGAAGATCAACGAACGCCCTGACAAGTACAAGATTGTCCGTACAACCAAAGATATTGATGATGCAATCAAGGAAAAGAAACTAGGATTGTATTTTACGCATCAGGGTACAGGACTTTTTGAAGGTGATGTCGATAATGTCGCAATTTGGCGTCAACTCGGTTATGGATACTGTTTATTGGCTTACAATCAGCGAAATCCTGTGGGAGACGGCTGTTTTGTAAAAGAAAACGGAGGGCTTACTGCCTATGGAAAGACATTGATTGATGCCTACAACCATTACGGCATGCTCGTAGATGTGAGCCATACGGGTGAGCGTACATCACTAGATGCTATTGAGCGTAGTAGTCAGCCGGTCATATCATCCCACGCAGTAGCCATGGCGATAGCAAACTATCCTCGTAGTTTATATGATTCGGTTATCAAAGCGATCGCCAAGAGCGGTGGGGTCTGTTCCATCAATATGGTTGGTGCTTTTGTTGATACCTCCAACCCGGATATCGTGACGACTGACATGCTTTTCAGACATATCGATTATATGGCTAACCTTGTTGGTATTGACCATGTTGGTTTCGGTTCTGATTATATCCCGGACATCACCTTCACAGCTGATGGGATGAAAACACCGGCTGGCCAAGAAATCTTCCCTGATGGTGGCTATACCACCAAAACGGCGTACAAAGGATTCCCAACACCTTCTTCTTATCAGATCCTCCCAGCATTATTAGATAAGATGCTATCAAAAGGTTATACTGAAGAAGATTGTCAAAAATTCATCGGTGGCAATATGTACCGTGTCATGAAGCAGGTCTGGAAGTAAGCTTGCAGATATGGCGCCACACTTGGCTTTCATGATTCATCCGCAAGCAACCAAATGCTCCGCTAATAGACGTCCATGGACGACAGGCTCGATTAAAATGACAGCCGGATGCCATACGCTGACGGAGAGTGAAAAATTAAAGGTTAAAACAATGAATGAAGAACCCCCCATTTTACAGAAAGTTAGCAGCAGGATGAGACTCATGGGCTGGCTGTCCATCATTTTTGGTGCCCTGGCGATCGCCATGCCCTGGATTGCAGGTCAATCGATACTGCTGATGGTCGGCGCACTGGTCATTGCCGCAGGTATCATGCGCATGATCTGGGCTTTCCAGGCAGGCAGCCTGGGCAAGGGTGTCCTGGTTTTCCTGATCGGCGTTTTGACCTTGCTGGCAGGCGTTACCGTTATCGCGAGTCCACTGGTGTCGTCAGCAATATTGACCATCATTTTGAGTATCTACTTCTTCGTTGATGGGCTCTCCGAGTTGTTCGCGGCATTCTCATTACAGGATGGTAAAGGCTGGCTGCTGTTCGACGCAGTGGTTACGATTCTCCTGAGCATCATGATTTTTACAGGCTTTCCGCTGGCCGGGACGGTTGCGATTGGGGTGTTCCTCGGCATCAAGCTCATATTTGTTGGTGTGACGATGTTGTCGATAAGGTCGCTAATCCATAAAGGAGTGTAAAAATGAAAAACTAACAGACGATGAAAAATGGGAAAAAGCCCAAAAAGAAATTGCAGAAATAAGTAAAAAGCCAGGGGCTTTTGTTTCAGAAGTTTCAACACCTATGATCCGATCGAGTTGATTGTCTGTGTAGCTGCCTCGCTCTTGACCTTCTTCTTCATCACGAGCGACATCCCGCGTCGCAAGGGCATAGTGTGGTCGGACACCCTTGGCGGTGTGGTGGTGGGGATATTGCCAGCGATGCGTTGCTACCGCCGTTCACTCTCTGACGGGCTCAGCCCCGAGATTGGAGGTTGATCATTATTTACGAATACTTGAGCAGTCAGTATTACCGGTAAAATGAATCGATATATTAACTTAAAAAGGAGAATTCAAATGAAGAACTTGAAAGTGGTTTTGGGCTTGATAGCACTCAGCCTGATGATGGTCATGCCGGCCATGGCGGCCGATTATGACCTGGTTATCAACAATGGCCGGGTCATGGACCCGGAAACCAAGTATGACGCCGTCGCCAACGTCGGTGTCAAGGACGGCAAGATCGCTGTCATCACTAAAGACAAGATTACAGGCAAGGAAACCATCGATGCCAAAGGGCTTGTGGTTGCGCCGGGATTTATCGATGGCCACCAACATTGTATTGAGCCCTATCAATACCGGTTGATGCTACGCGACGGTCGTACGACGCTTCTGGACACAGAGATCGGTGCTCACGGACCAAAGCTGGGCGAGTGGTACAAACGACGAGAAGGAAACGCACCGGTGAATTTCGGTGTGGCGGTGGCTCACGAATTTGCCCGTGCGGAGGTCCTTGATGGCTTTAAAGACTGGAAACATCTTTACACTCCCGACGCCGCGCAAACCCGTTCCACAAAGGAGGGGTGGTCGAAGACCCGGCCCACCCTGGAGCAGGGTAACCAGATCCTGGCCCTGATTGACCAAGGCCTGCAGCAGGGAGGGCTGGGAATTGGTTCTACCGTTGGCTACATGCGCGCGGGGGTATCGGCCCGCGAGATATTCGAACTGCAAAAGCTGGGCGGGCGCTATGGCCGTTTTATCGCCATGCATTTCCGTTATACGCCCGGTGATGATACCAGCGAAGTCAACGGTATCCAGGAGATGCTGGCCAATGCGGCGGCATTAGGGACACCGGCCATCGCCTCCCATTTCAACAATCCGGGATACAATATGGTGCATGAGCTTTTGGTGCGGATGCGGGAACGGGGCTACAACGTCTGGGGTGAAATCTATCCATACGCTGCAGGTTCTACAGCTTTGAATGCCGTGTTTCTCGAACCTGAAGTCTGGGTAAAGGCCCTGGGCCACAAATACGAAGAGACGCTTCAGGATGTTGCCACCGGCGAATTCTACACCCAGAAATCCCGTGAGGAGATGCTCAAAAAAGAACCCACACGTCTCGTGGTTGTCTACAAGATCCCCGAATCGGCGATTGTTGACTGGATCAAAATGCCCGGCGTTGCCATTGGCAGTGATGGCATGCCAATGATCCCCGACGACAACCTGACCTGGGACACTCCCTATGAAGATCTGCCCAATACCCACCCGCGGACTTCCGGGTCTTTTGCCACAGTGCTTCGCCTTGCCAGGGAAAACAATATTCCGCTGATGCAGGCCGTATCCATGACCAGTTATAATTATGCCAAGCCTCTGGGCGATATGGGCTTAAAAGCCATGCAGGTACGCGGCCGTATGCAGAAAGGCATGGTGGCCGACATCACGATGTTCGATCCTGAAACGGTAAGGGACAATTCGACCTACGCCAAAGGGACGCTTCCGTCCACAGGAATTCTGCATGTGATTGTCAACGGGACGATTGTCATGAAAGACCAGGAACCTCTGAAAGGGGTGAATCCTGGACAGCCGATCCGCTTCGAGCCGGTTGAGAGCAAGTTCGAGCCGCTCACCAAAGAGGGGTGGACCCAGACCTACTATGCCTCCCCGATCGATTCCGGAGGTGGGATTCCTGGTTCTCAGCCGAATCAAGGGGGATCGCCCGCCACGCCACGGTAAATTTGTTCTAATCCTAACCCACTGAAATGATGGATTCGCTTTGCATTCCACAGGCATGTAAAATCAATGAGTTACAAATAGAACAAATTTACCCTGCCCGCCACGCTGCCTCATGTAGACTGACAAGGGGAGCGAAAACACGAGATACCTATCAACAGACTGAACACGGATTGGGGAAAGCAGTGCGACGAAAGTAGCTCTGCTTTCTCCATCCGGTTAAGCGCCTACACAAAAATTGTGAAACAATTGGAAAAGACATTCAATTAGGGAGGGTTTATTTATTCTGGGGATGTTCGGCAACCGGTCCGGAGATCGACTACCATATGTTGTATATGAAGAAAACAAGGTCTGGCAACAGATACCTTGCCATCGAATTTAACTATCAAGGATCATGTAGAATTTGCATTTAGCATCTGGATATCATAGTCAATCTTTACGTGCTGCCCAAATACAAAAACCCTATAGAAAAACGGAGTGGATTAATTGTTATAGTTGCAGGCATGCCTTCTATGCAACGGCTTCGGCAACTTACTTTTCTCTAAGCTCATAAATGTAAGCGTCCACGGTTTTATTGTTTTCAAGCTTTACTTCGGTCAGTACACGCTCATAACCTTCGCCTTCAAACTCGTCGAGCCGAGCCCAATGGTCGGATAGCTTTTTCGAGCTAAATAGAAACCCTTGAACTTCATTGCCATGTTTGTCCAGTATTATTCCTGGATAACCCATCGCAGCGCCCCAACCCTCCTCGTGTAATATTCCAGTGACGGTACCGGCCTCCCAAGTACCTCCTATTTCACTGAGAACCTGCTCGTTCGGTCCTCCCGGGACCAAGGTTCCGTATACAAATAGTCGTTGAGTCATCAATTCTCCATGTAAAATGAAAATTCCATCTGTATTATTGATACCCGCCCTACATTAATTTTTCAATGGGTAGGTGTCTCACTTACATTGGCACAGAGGGCTCAGCGTTTAACGTCAGCTGTTGAAAATAACCGGGAATTGATTGCTTTAAGAAAGCAGGGTGCAGAATAGATCACAAAAATTGAATCTATCTGGCTCAACGCTTTTTCCAGATAGCTTGCCATCATCTGCAGTTTACAGCCGGAAGTAGGAACCCCAAGATATTGTGGTCGGCTCAAAGCAAGTAAAAGTTGTGATTACATACCAGTATCGCCATCCAATATCCTTTGCAGATTATTGAACATCCTTTTCGCACCGGGAAATAATGGTGGTAATCGGGCACAGCCAGCCTGCCTTTCAAACACATATATTTAAAGGAAGTCCACGGGGCGGAGAAGTGTTGAGACTCAGGCTGAAAGACCTTCAGGATCAAAAACTGGTCCTTGAAGCGCAGAAGGTAGCCCCCCTGTGTCAAGATAGTTGTCGCATGAACTGAAAAACTTTTTTTCAAATGGTTATGACAGTCCAGTACTTAATATGCATTGCATCAGTTCTGATTCTCCAAATAGATCAACCAAAAATCTTATAAAACTAACAGATTGACGATATCCAATTTACCATGATGCTGGTGATGCCAACGGTTAAAGCTGACCACATATCCAGTCAATGATCCTTGCATCAAACCTGAAAGTCCAATAGATCCGAAGCGGAATAAAAATTGGGCGTTATTGCTGAGCAAGGTCCAGACGTAGCAACTTGTTTGCGTGTTTGGGCTGAGCTTAGCATAGTACTCAAATTAGCAAATTTTGTCTTC
Organism: Desulfosarcina variabilis str. Montpellier; assembly: GCF_048565275.1. NCBI lineage: Bacteria > Pseudomonadati > Thermodesulfobacteriota > Desulfobacteria > Desulfobacterales > Desulfosarcinaceae > Desulfosarcina > Desulfosarcina variabilis. Next base: position 8,079,291 of record NZ_CP159846.1, read on the forward strand.
CAGCCCCCTTGCTATAGGCTCATCTAATTCGAAAATCCATTTCCGTTTATCAATGATTGTGAAATTTAGGCGGTTACTACACCCTTAATTGCGGTATTCTACATCGGCTATCCGAAACTTTTTAGGCTACTAAAGTTAAACCAAAATCTTATGGATTTATATGCATTTGTTCTCTAAGAAAATTTAGAATCGTGTCTTTATCAATGGAGTATCTTCCAAGAAAAAGGACGCCAAAGAGATCAGGAATCTTTGGTTTTACCCATTGGATTTCAATGAGCGTACCCGAGTTACCGACCTTAAGTGAGCCATGTGCCCGGAGAGAAAAAAAAGGGTCCTTACGGTTTCTCAATTCAAACATGTTCCCAGCAAAAGTGCCGCAAACACTTGAAGTTCCAATATATCTAGCAGCGTTGAGAGAAACAACACACTGAAAAATGCTGGGCGTTTGATCGATCTGCTCGGCAAGAATTCGAAGTATTCTTTTTTCTGAAAAAGGTGAATAATACGTATCTGTTTTCATGTCAAAAATGATATTGGTTCCTTATTCAGTGATCCAATCCCACAAGGATGATAGATCTTCATACATATCGGCAAATGAATAGCTATCCGTATAAGTCGCAGAAGCAGATAAGCCCAAGCCGGGGCCACCCGAAATACCAATACCATTAAATCCTTGGTCACTACCGCTTATGGTTGGAGAAATAGACCATAAAGTTTAAACGTGATATCCGTTCTGAACTTCGGACTCAAGTCTCCTGACCAGACACCAGTTGCATTCGAGTCTATCGCGATGCGGCCCATGTCCCGTATAGCTTCACTTAAACACATTACTTCAACCTGCGTTTTCTATTCCACCGCACCAACTTCTTCGAGTATTTTTGAAACGGCTTTTTTCTTTGCTTTATTTGCGACCCCTAAGGCGGTTAATTGAAGCCTATCGGTTGTCCTGGCATTGACATCCGCCCCATTTTCCAGCAACAGTTTAACAACCTTCGCATGACCATTTTGTGATGCCAGCATAAGGGCGGTGGCACCGGTTTTCGGCAGTCTTGCCTCAACATCAGCCCCCCCGGCCAATAACAGGTCTACAACATCCACATGGCCTTTTTCCGATGCGATCAGCAGGGATGTATAGCCGTTTACCGTTTCTCTATGGTCGATATTAGCCCCTTTTTCCAACAGCAGTTTAACAACCTTTGTATGGCCGTTAAAGGAAGCCAACATAAGGGCTGTGTCACTGCCTTTCGTTCCCTTTGCTTCAATATTCGCTCCACCGGCCAGCAACAGTTCAACCACATCTGCATGACCATTTTGTGATGCCTTCATAAGGGCGGTGGCGCCGTTTCTCGTCTGTCTTTCTTCAACATCAGCCCCCCCGGCCAATAACAGGTCAACAACATCCACATGGCCCTTTTCCGAAGCGATCAGCAGGGATGTTTTGCCGTTTACCGTTTCTCTATGGTCGGTATTAGCCCCTTTATCCAACAGCAGTTTAACAATCTTTGCATGGCCGTTATAGGAGGCTAGCATAATAGCCGTTGCACCATCTTTGGTGCTTTTTAGATATAGATTAGGATCTGCGCCGCAGTCCAAGAGGAGTTCGACGATTTTAAGAAGGCCTTTCTTCGATGCCAGCATAAGTGACGTCATGTCGTCATGATCACTCCATTTTGCATCGACATCGGCACCGTCATGGATGGCGGCCTGCGCTTTGTCCAAGTCGGCATTTTGTATAGCGTCTAACAGGCGATCATTTTTCTCTATTTGTGAGTTATCTCCGCTGTTAATAGTGCATGAAGCCAAAATGAAAACAGCCCCAATGATGAACAACATCCTGTTTGAAATGAGAATCTGGTTTATTTTAGATTGCAAGACATCCCTCTTTCATCGAACTGAGTAAAAATAAAAAAAAGGCCTTATCCAAAAGTGTCCTGGAAGCACTGATATCTGTTTATGTTTACATTAGAAACCGGATGGCCATAAAGGGAGCCAGCGCCCATCCGGCTGCACATATGGCCGTGCCGGTCACGAATGAGCAGCGCAATCGGGAACGTCAGGAACTCAGAAACCATGTGGCGGCAATGAGCCGGTAGCGAGGAAGACCAGTTGAAGCTTGATCGGCTCCACTGGGTTATTCGCCATCATGGTCTCGATGTGTCACCCGAGGCACTGAAGCGCGCCCAGCGAAGCATAAAGGCAGATGAACTCGAAGCTATTCGGTAGACTGAAGCCGCATTTTTAAAAGCAATCTTACAATCGAGCAAAAGCAAAAGGCATGGGAGCTGTTTTGTCAGTTCCTGAACAATAAAAACTTGGAGAGCAGTGTTACCACCTCTTCATGATTTTGTTTGAATTTTTATTGCCCTATCACAAATAAGAATTTGACCATGTCTAAATGATGGTTGGCCGATGCTATAATAAGCGCCGTGATATTGTGATAATGATTCCATTTGGCATTGATATCGGCACCCTCATCCAAAGCAGTCTGTGCTTGTGCAATATTGCCACGTTCTGATGCGCCAAATAAGAGAAGGTTTTTATCGTGCTGCGATTTTACTCCACTGTTACCGCTCACATCAAAAAGAGGCGATGCCGAGCTGCGCTACGGCCTGTATCAGGCCGCCCAGATCGCCTCTTATCACAACGATGCCTTCCGCCGCATCTACAACCGGATGCTGGAAGGCCGCCAGGAAGAGCGTGGGATCAGGACCAAAGCCCGTGTCAAAATCGCCGCCAAGATGTTGGTGATCGTCTGGCCTATGCTGAAAAAGAACGAACCCTTCAATCCTGGTTATCTGCTGGCAGAGCCCATGTAACAATGTAGAGACATTGATTTCGGGAGGGACAATCCTGGGCCTGCCAGCACCATAAGAAGTAATTCATCTCTATGAAGTGAAGAGGCGATTGAAAAATTGACACAAGCACCGCTTTAACATTTTCGGCGAGAGAGCCCGTTTATAGACGTTGAGGCGAAATGACCGCGAGAGGGACAATCAATTGGCCTCTCTTCCGAACTTGAGAATCTGGATAAGGAATGATTGGCAGTTCCGCTGGTTCGGATCATGCCGGATAAACGTAACGATCAGATCGTAAGTTCGCCGAAGGAAGAGAATACCTCGCCAACCCTTTTATAAAATCAACAAGAGAGGTGCGTATTTAGAACCAGATCGTTTATAACCAATTGTTTTTAAAATATTATTTTTGTTGACATAAGGAATACAGAATATCCCAAAACTACACATCGCCTATAATGCGATTTTTATGGCTGAAAATCGCAAGAAGGCCCCAAATAGACTAACTTTTTTTGACACTTTAAATTTTAATTTCAATTGGTTGGCATTGCCCGTCCCGAATCTTTAAATCGAATTTTCCGAATCTGTGTCACGTACGTGAACGATTAATTCATAAAGCTCCATCACACTATTTGCGTCTTAGCAGACGGTTTATCCATACGCTCTGTCCGTTACCAATATTTCGCAATCTTTGAGAACCGCCCGGGCATAATCGATTTGGTCTGGCTCCACCGGTGTGCGACGCAGGTCCAGCCAGCGCAGCGATGTCAGGCGGCCGATTTTTTCCGGCAGGAAGACGATCTGGTTCTCGCGAAGACTGAGACACTCCAGGTTACGGCATTCAAGCACGCTTTCGGGAATATCCGGGAAATCGTTGTTATCAAGGTAAAGGGCGCGAAGTTTCGTGAGCTGGGAAAAATCAAAGGATACCGGCCAGCCGATCTCATCGTCATTGTAGTGGCCGCCCAGAGCAAGGGACATGATGTTGGGGCAGGCACTCAGCTCGGCAAGGTCTCCGTGGAGCGGGGCATCGTTGAGGTTGACGCGGCAGGCATCCTGGCCCGCCCGGACCGCCTCGTCAACGCCGGGAAAAATATTGGCGCAGGGAGCGATGCAGGTCAACCAGTTCTCGTAAAACCTTATGTCGTCGGCCAGGCCTTCGGCCCCGGCACGCGCGATGCGCCCGGCTTGGGCCAGGAGCGCGTTCAGCCGCGCCACGCACTCCGCCTCGTGATCGGCGTCCTTGAAGGTCACCGTGCGGGGCAGGCTGAAAATATCATGTTCCATGCTGTCGCAGACCGACTCGAGCTCGGCCATGATCGCCTCGTAGTCGAGCTCGGGTTCACGCATCAGGATCGGCTCGGCCGTCGGTATCATCCCGCCAGGCGCAATCAGCATCACCAGTTCCCAGATGTGCCCGGCCACGGAGGTGTCCTTCATGGTCCAGGCGCGTTTCACCCCGGCACCTTGCGGTGTTGACGGGAATTTACTGTTCATCCTGTTTCCTTTTCATGGTTTTTGATTTTTCCAGAATGATGCCGGCAGACTTTCGTTTTTCTAAAACAGATAGGTGCCTTCGATGAGAAAGCGGGGAATATAGTCCGATTCCACGGTCACCGGATCACCCTTATCATGGGCCATGCAGGCCATGCCTAAAAGCGCGATGGCGATCCAGCTGTCCACCGGCTCGATATTTTCCGGCGTGTGGCGCTCGTAGTAGCGCCGGTGAGAGCCCAGGTGCTTGGCCAGGATCGCGTTAAAGTCCAGATCCAGTATTTGGGTCAGGGCAACCATGGTCTCGAATTTGCCCATGGTGATGTACATGATCCAGTCGCTGGCGGATCGCATATCGAACGTGCGCGTAAATCCGGTCATCCGGGTTTCATAGTCGGGCCGCCCCAGGTGCAGGCTTTGAATGGCCTCTACCAGCAGGTACTCCGGCGACTCGTTTTTCGTGGCGCTCTTGCGCAGCAGATCCACGGGAAAACGGGCCAGGGAATCCATGCTCTCCCGGTCGCGCATGACCGCGGCTAGAAAGTAGGCCTCCTGCCAGTCCAAGGCAGATATCATTCCATCGTCGATAATCCCGCGCCCGTCCCAGGTGACCGGCGGCAGGTCCAGGATCCGGATGGTCTGCTTTTTTTTCGGCTCGCGGGCCAGCTCGAAGTAGGCCGCATAGGCCTTGCTGCCGTAGCGCAGCCACTCCACGGCCAGGCGGTCGTTCTCCTCGGACCGGCGGTAGCTCAGATGACGGGCCATCCAGAGGGATTCTTCCCCAATCCTCTTGATGTTGTTTCTGACGATACCTATCTTTTTTCGGACATCCCTGTTGATTACGTGATTAATTGTTATATCAAGTCCTTCTTGCCACGGCTCATATACCCGCCGGTGATCCACTTCCATGGGTTCTGCTCCTTGTTCTACTGTGAATTGGCGATGGCCTTTTGATCGACCTTGAACTCGCTCATTTTTACGTCCTCGATCATGGCCTTGCCCTGGGCGTCGAAACCGATTTGTGTTTCGACTTTATAGTATCTCAGTTTGCCTCTGTCGGCGGCCTCTGTAATGGCATCTGCGGCATTTTTCGCTGCAGCAGCATCCGCAACCGAAACATTGCCGCCAGGTTTCATAGACGCCATATTTCGGGTAGTCGCCTGGGCGTATGGGGTTGTGCCTTGCTCGAAGTACTGTCCGTTGAGTTTTATTTTCCCAAGGGACTGGGGCGCTGACGTTCCACCCTTGAACTCCACGACCCAGACCTCGTCATTGACTTTAAAGACCTTATCGAATTCTCCTGTTGTGTTGCTGAACGTTGCAGTTGTTGTTGCGTTTGGATAGATGGGGGTCGCATTTTCGAATTTACTCATAAAAGCCGACCCGACTTTCTCACCGATATTGCCCGACAAGGGGGCAATTTCTCCGCCGTTGACCTTATTCCATTCAGACTTTGTTGTGGTATTGTTCCTTTTCGTTAATAGATTGTCATAGGTGCTCAGGTCGGTCTCAAGCCCCAACTTAGCGTCACCCATGGCATCGTTTATAACCGCCGAAGAATCAATACCCGAATCAAAAGATGTATAGCTTGCTTTGTTGACTGTTACATCCGGCCTTTTCAATTTCCCATTGACAACATCAAGGTCTTCGGTGGACCAAAAAGCTCCCGGCGATTTCCTAAGTTCGACCTCACCAGCCTTGCCACCGGAATTGTGAGTGTATTTATAATAGCCTGCATCTTTAAGTTCTTGTTTAGATACTTCCGATAAATTATTATTTAACAAATACTTTTCAACGTAGCCGGAATTATCTGCCAAGTTTTCTTTGGCACTTAAATTTTTGAAAGGGTATTGTCTTTCGATTACACCATTTTCGTTGATATTTAATTCTTCGGTAGAAAAATCATTGTTTCCATTTCTTCTGAGTTCAACGGTACCTTCCTTGTCGCCTTTATGGTAAGTGTATTTGTGGTACCCTCCCTTCGTAAGTACGTTTTCGGATACATCGGAGAGTTTCCGACCATCCAAATATTTTTCAACATAGCCGGAATTATCTTTAAATTTGTGCAAGGCATTTAAACCTTTAAAGGCATTTTTACCTTTTGTGGCAACACCTGCAACTACCGCAGCCCCCTTGATCGATCCAAGCGCAGCGGAACCCGCATTACCTAAACCAATACCAGCGCCAACAGTCAAGGATTTTTCCCAGCTTTCAGCTGAAAAACCAGTGGTAAGGATCTCCCTGATCGTATCCATATCAGGGTCGGTCAGGAAATTCATGAGCTCTGTCGGGCCATCTTTAACAATTGTATTGATTGTGCTTGTCGTCTCGCCAGCCCAGTTCATTAAATCATCTGTTCTCTTTTCGATATAGGGCCCCACCCCCTTATCCATAATATATTGAGAATCGTGCAAAACGGTATTTGTCGTATCAACATACTGATTCCACAAATTATTGGCGGCGTTTGGGGGCACTTTCAATGCGTTCAAGGCAATGTTGTTACCATAGGAGTAATTATCCACGTAGGCATCTATTTGATAATAATTCTGATCTGATGCAGAATTTTGAGCAAGCGAGGTATCCACAACTTCTAATGGACCGCCTTCCTGAAAGGTATCAGGATCAAAGGAATCAACCATCTGGATATCGACGCCGGCAGTGGATGAGTCTATAGGATAACCACTAAACAAGTTCGTGAAATTTGTTTCATTACCGGGGCTGCTGTTGTCTGTTTGTCCGCTGAAATAGGAGCTCGGGTTGGCAAGACCGACGAGGCTGTCGTAGCTTGACGGACTATCACTATCTATTCCTCCAATACCTGGGTTATTACCTGAGCTGCCTAAACCACTATCATCGCCTGGAGGACGAGTACTTAAATCAATATAATTTACATTTTGCCCCGTCAAACTATCTTTAAATGTGTTATTGGATATTGTAAGATAAGTTCCTGTATCAGGATCATAAATTGTATTAGAGCCTGTATTTGACGAACCTAAATCAGAGCCTATATCCCACGAACCGTAATTAAGGCCCGTATCCAATGAATTGTAATTAAGGCCCGTATCCCACGAATTGTAATTAAGGCCCGTATCCCATGAACCGTAATCAAGGCCCGTATCCCATGAACCGTAATCAAGGCCCGTATCCCATGAACCGTAATCAAGGCCCGTATCCCATGAACCGAAATTAAGGCCCGTATCCCATGAACCGAAATTAAGGCCCGTATCCCATGAACCGAAATTAAGGCCCGTATCCCATGAACCGAAATCAAGGCCCGTATCCCATGAACCGAAATCAAGGCCCGTATCCCATGAACCGTAATCAGAGCCCGTATCCCACGAACCGTAATCAGAGCCCGTATCCCACGAACCGTAATCAGACATAGCACCTCCTTTAATCCTAAAATAGGCGAGCATTAAGTAAAGAGAGCAGCAAACTCGTCGGCCAGCTTTTAGCAGTATTTAATGCTACATTGTAATTGATTTTGCTGCTAATTAAATGATAATTGTTGCAAGTTTTTATAGTACTACTTTAAAAGGACTGATCCCTGTGGGAGTACTTAGGGCATCCTGTGTTTACGGCTGCCATCATGGGGCTTGAAATGAAGAAGGTCGAATAAAGAGAATTTGATCCGCCATAAGAGCCCGGATTGCCAATTCCGAGGCCACTATAATCACCCTCACTATCTATACTGTCAACCATTTCAGCATCCTCTTCTTTTATGTACGAATGATATGACCGCCCCGGGCTATAGACACTACCGGGGCGGTGGTTTAAGAAGATGTTCGGGCAAACGGAATGACCCTTTCGATTATTCGGATATGGGCACCGTTGTTATGCAGGGGAGGATTCCCAGAGTTTTCTGAAAGGTGAGATTGTCGGTCGAAGGATCCATATTCAGAAAAGAGGGACTATACGGCTTCGAACTGTACGCTCGTCATCCGCAATCTTGATCACTTGACATATTGCTTTACGAATGATTAGCGCTATCGAAAAAACGACTCGCTCTTCTTGCATGCCGGGCCTCATTTCATAGGGATAAAATGTAAATTAAATTTCTTATTGCCTGACTCAAATGTGAGTTCGCTTCTATCACCTTCACCTGCGGTGATTGTCATTGGCCACCACCAGTTGCTGTAATCGTTAAGATCTTCCAATGTACCGTCGAAATCATCCGGATTTGGATTGCTGAGGTCCATCCTTACGGGATCTATCTCTTGCCACCCCGTCGAATCCAACATATATCGCAAAGAAACATTCGCATAATCGGCATCGACCCCGCTGCCATCATAATTGATCGTGATTTCATATTCGCCTGCTTCTCTGTCCTCATTGGCGACGTAATACTCTTCAGACACACCGCTGAAAGTTGAATCCAACGAAAACTGCCCATTGGGAGTAGTCAGTACCGTATTGCTGCCGTCATACCAAGTCCCGTCGGGTTCACGGACAAAAAGATCGACATCTGCATCGGTATCCCATTGGATATCAACCGCAAAGGATGCGCCATCAATGTCAGGATCCGGATCATCCGGAGCATTTTCAACGATCATATTAATCGCATCCAGCCATGTACTTCCTCCGTCCGCATTACAGGCCAGCTGACCGTATTGCGATAAGTCACCGTCAGCAAGTTGATCTTCGGTGGGCACGTAGATCGCCAGTCCATTGGAACCTGCCACCCTATCGCCATGGTATTGATTGGCGATGATGGCCTCGTCCAGCACAGATGCAACAGTAGCCGCGGCTGTTTTGGCATTTCCCGATTCAAGCGCCTGATCAAGATAGTTTGCGAAATCGAATAGATCGTGATTCGCCGGCAATACATATGCTTGCGTTCCAGCCTGCGCTTCAGAAATGGCCGTAGAGACATTATCGTACTCCTCAATGATTCCGTCAGCCAACGCGGTGAGACTTTGGTGAAGCGAGTCGATTTTTGACATATCGATCGCAGACTTGGTGATTGCCGCATTATCTTCTGAAAGTGAAAAGCTATAGAATTCATAATATTTATCCACAATCGTCTTCGCCAGGGCACTACCAGACATGGTCGGATCTGCGTTGAGCGCCGCAAGGATGGTATCGTAGGGATCTCCTACTCCGGGCTCCGATTCTTCGGAAAAGACCATGTAATCGGTCAGCCCCCTGAATTCATACGCGACTTCGTACATCCCCATAAAACAGGCATCAAAGTTGATCAGATCAAACTTGACCCCTGAATCCGAAACAGCCTGGGCCAGTTCCGGCAGCGTCATCATGGAGTTATTCGTTGTATCGACAACCGCCCCCCGCGACGGCGCCGCCGCCAACCTTGCCGCTTTCCATCCCGCCCCATGATCCCAAATGACGAGTGCGTATTTATCCGCGGGATAATTTTCCTTGGCCCAAGTGATAAAATCGCTTAGCTTATCAGGGGATGCCGAATTCAGGTTCAGCCCGATGGATGTGGCAGACGACAGATCAAGATCATCTTCATTGGTATCATTTTGCACCAGCATACGAATTGTATGACCCATGTATTCCAAATGGTTTTGCCAAAAATCCATATGTCCACTCCAACTCAGAGCGTAACTTAATTCCGTTTGAAGCACAATGTTCACGTTTGCACTGGATCCCACCATCTCCATCTCGTTCAAGTCGGCAAAGCCATAATCACAAAGATCGTTGTCGGCCCCCATATAGACCATATATGTCCATGTGCTACTTATCTCTTGATCATCAGTAGGCGAACCTTCATCGCCACCACCACAGCATGCAACAAGAATAACAAGTGTCGACAGAAACAATCCAACCCTCAAACTATTTGGCTTAATTCCAACCCTTTTCATAACTTCTTCATCTTCATTTTCTTTATTGATTCACACGCAGTTCCGGCGTATCGGATCACTCAGATACTTTCATCCAACACATAAAAAAAGCCATGGGAGTGATGGCAAAAGGCCGCTTAGTCCAAACCCTTTGCTAATTGAAAAGCAGGAAAAACGAAAATGGACGGCATTACACGCTTCGAATGGTTTTGCACAGACTGCGCAACCAGATTCGCGGCTTGGACAACCACCTGATCGTCGGAATCGATATTTCCAAGGACAGGCACGATGCTTTTTTTCGGCCCCCCAAAGGGCAGTCACTGTAGCGGCGCCTGATTTTTACCAACGATCTGACAGGGCCGCTTCCGAACTTGAGAATCTGGCTAAGGAATGATTAGTGGTTCCGCCGTTTCGGGTCATGCCGGAGAACCGAAACGATCAGATAAAAAGTTCACCGAAGGAAGAGAATCCCTCGCCAACCCTTTTATCAAAATTAACAGGAAAAGACCTGGCCTTCCCTTTTTATGCAGGTTTTGGATTAAGCGGCGGTATTGTCGGGTTGCGCCTACCACCTTTTATCAGCATGATTTTTCGCTGATTTTAATAAAGGTGTGTTTGCCGTGACGCAACTCAACACCGAATGCCGCTTAACCCAATCTACACTCCATAACTACTCAGGATTCCTTTGTGGGGGTAGTCTTCCACAAAAATATCATTACACCAGAGATACTATCAAGCATTCTGGAATTCGGGAGTGTTCATCCATGCTGGTGTTTGCCAGAGATTATTAGCGGGCTGCGCCTGTTCAGAATCTCCTTGACCATTAAGTCTTGCTCCCAAAATACCACCCGGCGCAACGCCATCTGCCATAGTACCTTGATCACCTACATCAATTATAATTAAATCTTCCCAGTTAACATTAGCTTTCTCATAAATGGTATACCCACCATTTGTATGAATAACAGGATTAGGTTGATCTCCTGGACGAGCTTCAATACCAACGGTACTGCCATCTGCTAGCTCAATGGGTGTTTCAGACAAGTCTATTCCATCCTCCCAAACGTAAATACCTTCATTGTTCCGAGTGCCCTGAAAGACTTTATTACCATCAACAATCGATATGCGCTTTCCATCATCACTGTACGCATATATCCGCTGAGAACCAATACGACCATGGGCAGTGATCGTAGCCACCATCTCGAGGTTTCTCTCTTTAAATAAAGTATATGATTTATTAGCTTCGAATCCAGATCCCGGTTCCCGATGGTTCAATTTGGCCTGAGCACCTGCATTCACACCATAAGAAGGAACACCATCAGTGGTAAGACCGGTGTTCGATACTGTAAACTCTACATTTTCAACATCAGCATATACACGGATTACATCCCCAGTTTGCCGTTGAATATAATCGGTATAGTCAATGGTGTGAGTTCCACCATTATCAGTAGTAATTTGATGTGCCTGAATTTTATAATCACCTGAAGCACCCTGCAATCTTACAGTGTCATTTTCTCCTTCACCACCATGTACATTCCCTGTAAAGGTTGGAATTGTCCCATTCACTAAAGACGCTACTCTACCTTCAAGATTATAAATTGATAGATCAATATAGTCATCACCGGCACCACCATCAACATCACTAGTTGATCCTTCATCAGAGGCTGCAAAACCAACGGCAATATTGTCATTGCCGCCGCCGCCGGCAACAGTGCTGTTAACTAATTGCGTGACATTAATCTCATCTACACCTTCACCGCCGGCAATATTACTGCTTCCTTCCGCACAAGTGATAGCAATTACATCCGCTCCGGTGCCACCGTCAACCGTACTTGCTCTGACAGTATCAGCAATGATTAGATCATTACCATCATTTCCCTCAATTAGTGAGTTTTCAACCTCCAACTGCCCTCCCTCAGTATTAGTCTGAAGGGTAATACTATCATCACCACCATCTCCATGAATATACCATGAGTCCATGTAATCTTGATTTTCATCCCCATGGAATGAGATTCCGTTATTATTGTCATCAGCATCATTATATGTATTCTCATATTCAGAGGCTCGGGTATCATCATCACTGTCGTCCGTTGAAGCGGTATCATCACTGTCGTCCGTTGGAGCGGTATCATCACTGTCGTCCGTTGGAGCGGTATCATCACTGTCGTCCGTTGGAGCGGTATCATCACTGTCGTCCGTTGGAGCGGTATCATCACTGTCGTCCGTTGGAGCGGTATCATCACTGTCGTCCGTTGGAGCGGTATCATCACTGTCGTCCGTTGGAGCGGTATCATCACCGCCTGAATTATTGGAATCTCGAAATGAGAGCAATTCACTATTAGATATATAGCAATCGCGTTCTGAACCATCAAAACCATCAAGTTGCATAAGATCCGACCAAGAGATTCCGTCTTCACCATCCTGGGCGGCAATGTTTTTACCTAGTTCAGTTAAATTACCGTTCGCATCAAAAAGAAGCAGTTTAAATTTACTTGCCTGTTCTTTTATACCTTCATCCGAATTTGTAAATTCATCAAAGTTTCCTATTTCTTCCTCTAAAAGAACGCAGTCTCCTTCACCAGTAACTTTATCCCAAAAGTTATATAAATTATTTACCTCTGAACTAGTAGCCATGTTTGAATTCCTTCCAATTGGTTTGTTTTAGAAAAATGATTATTTTGCCAAGTTGTAATAGGTTGTTTTTACCACCTCCTTTCAAAATACTTTTCTTATTCCGCAAATGGTAAACAGAAGTACGCGATCCCTCGCGGAGAATGGGAGCACGATGGACAACAGCCCTTCATACACGCTCAGGTTGGCGGATATGCGCAGAGGGTGGGAACGAGAGATGAAAAAAGGAATAGTTCGAGACAAGAAAAGCATCAGCAAAAATATAAACTGGTAGCAACAGCCGAAACCAATGATGACCGATAGTAATAATGGGTGTATATTAAACGCATCGGTTGCCGAACCGATACCGGTGAAAAACGTTAAAGGGCACTCATTAATTTTTGCCTGCGCCTTTGCTCCAAGGTAGTGAATTCCAGGGTGTTTCAGCTTATCGTGGTTATGGCTGATTCCGCATTCAGGGTGCAGGCAAAAAAGTAGTAACTGAATCTTTCATAAAAGAATAAGGCCATTCGATTTGTGAAAGATTCAGGCATTAAGCGTTCTTGCTTCCCATCGATTTTTTAATGACGGTAGTATTGAAAAAGAGAAGTGGTTAGTGGTGCGTGTTTAATTATGCTTTGCCCTCAATGTTATCATTGCATAGCTGCAGCATTGCGTGGCTCGGTCCCGCGGCCAGCCTGAAGCATCTTGTCAAATGTGTTCCCGGCATTGACATCCCCCTGATCGGCGGCCTTCCGATACCACTTCAACGCCTCATTATCATTTCGATCGGTTCCCCGGCCGAGTTGATACATGATTGCCAACCGGTATTGCGCATCAACATGCCCCTGCTCTGCGGCTGCCTGGTACCATTTCACGGCCTTGGCGTCGTTTTGCCTGACCCCGCGGCCGTTTGAATACATCTCACCCAGTGCGTATTGAGCGCCGGCATGACCATGGTCTGCCGCTTGTTGATACCGCCTTACAGCCTTGGCATCGTTTTGCTCAACCCCGAGACCGGCAACATACATATCACCGGTATCGTATCTGGTGTCGGCAAGCGCTGCGTCGGCAGCCCGTTCGCACCATTTGAAGGCCTCATTTCTGTCTTTCTCAACGCCGTGGCCGGTTAAATACATATCTCCTAATTTGGACTGAGCAATGGCATGCCCCTGGTCGGCGGCTTTGTGATACCATCCGGCGGCCTCGGTATTGCTTTGCTCCACTCCCAGTCCGTTTAAATACATTCTCCCCATCGTATACTGTGCACCGGCATCACCTTGAACCGCTGCCTTTCGGTACCATTTAACCGCTTCTGGATAGTTTTGCTCAATACCGCGGCCCTTTTCGACCATGACACCCACGTTGAATTGAGCATCGACATACCCCTTGTCGGCAGCCTTACGATACCACTTCACGGCTTCGGCATCGCTTTGCTCAACCCCGCGACCTGTAAAATACATCCCGGCAAGGTTGTACTGGGCGATTGTATCCCCTTTTTCGGCGGCCCGTTTATACCACCTCGCAGCCTCTGTATCGCTCTTTTCAGCGCCCTTCCCCGCCTCGTACATCGTAGCCAGATTTTTTTGGGCTTGAACAAAGCTCTGGACTGCGGCTTTTTGAAACCAGCTGACGGCCTCGGTATCGTTCTGTTCAACACCCCACCCATTTAAACACATCATCCCCAACGAATACTGGGCACCGGCATCACCCTGATTGGCGGCCTGTCGATACCATTTCAACGCTTCGGCATGGTTTGGACCAACGCGACGTCCTGCTTCATAAACAACACCCAGCTTGTATTGGGCGACGGCCACGCCTTTGCCTGCCACCCGTTTGTACCACTTGATGGCCTCGGCCTCGTCCGGCGCCACCCCGCGTCCCATCAGATACATTTCTCCCAATTTGTACTGCGCATTGGTGTGCCCTTTGTCCGCGGCCCGCTGGTACCATGTTGCGGCCTCGGCATCACTCTTTTTAACCCCGCGTCCCGCTTCGTACATCCCACCCAGGGTGTATTGGGCGACGGTCAGCCCCTGCTCTGCAGCCTTACGATACCATTTCACAGCCCTGGCATCGCTCTTTTCAACCCCGCGTCCCCGTAGATACATCTCACCCAGCATGTAGCAGGCGCAGGCATCCCCTTGATCGGCGGCTTTTTGAAACCACCTTGCGGCCTCGGTATCGTTTGGCAAAATGCCCTGTCCGTTTAAATACATCATCGCCAGGGCAAGCTGAGCAACAGAATCGCCCTGCTCGGCGGCCTTGCGGTACCACTTCACGGCCTCGGCATCGCTCGCAGTGATCCCGCGCCCCGTTTCGTACATCACTCCCAGGGTGTACCGGGAAGCCGTTACCCGCTGCTCGGCAGCTTTGCGATACCACTTCACGGCTTCGGCATCGTCTATCTCCACCTTGCTGCCGTTGAGGCGGCCATTTAAATAAATCCCTCCGAGCTCGTATTGGGCCTCGGCGTCCCCCTTTTCGGCCTTTTTCCTGATGGCTGACAGGCTTTCTTCGCCGCTGCAGGGATAAGTGAAAAGCGCTATCATCAAAACAATGGCACATGGAACCATTAAACGCTGCATCTGTTAAATCTCCTGGATTTTACCGGTGCTGCTCACTGATGCTTTTTAGAAAACAGCCGCCGCCATCGTCATTTTATTCCTCCCAGGACACCACCATAATTTCAGTCCACTCAAATCTCGCATTGTTGCGTGCCCTCGCCCCCCGGGGGGAGAGGGACAGGGTGAGGGGGCAAAAATGGAAGATTACCGATCAAAATAAGGCTGAAATAAAACATCCGCCACTTCCACCACCACCACCACCACCATCACCACCACCATCATCGTTGTCATCGTTATCGTTGTCGTTGTCATCATCGTCATCGACGTCATCATTTTCACATGTGCCGGCTTCACATTCTCCTTGATAATCGAGCTCTGACCAAAAGTCCTCTACGGTACAACTACTGTCCGTACCACCCGGATTAATGTGAAGGACTAATCGTTCTTCATTTTGTTTAAAAATAACAAAGGGGACATTCGTACAATCATCACCGATATCTATTGTCCCCTTGGAATTATCAAAATCTATGGTGCCGGATACCGGGTTCGGCTGGAATTCATCTGCAATGCTGCAGATAGTCGATGAAATGCAATAGTACATTCGCCATTGACCGCTAAACGTGCCATCATCGCAAATATTGACATCAAGGTGAATACTGTCTGCGCTGCCAGTCTCGTGCGACAGCCAATATCCAGGCCCTGCAGATGGCAGGGTCTCCGGCGTTTCATCGGCATTGAACCGGCAGACAAAGGCATCAGACGTAGTAATACCAATGGTCTCTATCATATAGGGAAAATCAGAGGACCATGTTTCTCCGGCAACAAGAATGTCATCATTGTTAGCCAAAATTGCCGCAGCGTGGTCATGCGAGTTTCCGCCAAGATAGGTTGATCCGATCAAGGTAGTAAGCGCTTGATCCATAATGGTTAAGAATCCATCGCCCTCATAAAAGTCATCCGTATTGCCCCCATTGAAAGCGCCGTCATGACAGTCCTCGGTCACAGGGAAGTCGGAAGAGCCTGTACCGCCGCACAGAAACACCGTGCCGTCATCCTGAATCACCATATCGCTTACCTGATCGGTGCCGCTTCCCCCAATAAAAGTGGACGCCGAGATTGCGGTAAGGTCGCTATTCAGCCGGCTCACAAAACCGTCTTCATACACGCTGTAGCTGGTATCGTAATTGCCTTGAACGACCGGGAAATCAGAAGACTTGGTCCATCCGGCGACAACGATCTCGTTGTTCGCATCGATCGCCAGCACATTGGCTTTTTCTTCATTGGCACCGCCCAAAAAGGTGGATGCCAGCAATTGCTGAAGGTTTGGATCGAACTTTGCAGCAAAGGCCTCTGATTCTCCCTGAAAACTCGCGTCCGCGCAGTTGTCGGTTACCGGAAAATCCGCTGAGCGGGTTCTACCCGCCACGACGATGTTGCCATCGGCGTCGATGACAACGTCAAAGGCGCTGTCATTCACATACCAGTCATTTCCGTTCTCTTCACCATTACTGCCCAGCAGGGTTGAGGCCTGAAGGGTCTGCAATCCACTGTCCAGTCGCGCGATAAACGCTTTTGTTTTACAATACTGACCGGGGCTGGTGTCATAGGCACCAGGTGTGGTTGGGAAAGGGGTGTCGTCTTCAGCAGCTGAAGCACTATTTACCGGATTTTTCGTTCCGCCTACCACATACACATCGTCGTTGGCGTCAATTGCCAGTCCAAAGGCAACATCACCCCCATCCTCACCAATGAACGTCGATGCCAGAATCGTGTTTAGATCGGCATTATATTTAATGATAAATCCATCCGCATCGAAGTAATAGTCATCTCCACGTTGTAAAGCAGTGTCAAATGAGCCCTCGGTAACAGGAAAATTTTCATCTTCTGTACCACCGACAAGGTAAACGGCATCCTGACTGTCGATTGCGATGTCGTAAACACTGGGATTACCATCCCTGGACCAGGTTCCGGAATCACTGAAAAGCGCAGATCCCAGCAATGTTTCTAGCCGGCTGTCAAACTTGAAAACAACCAGCTGTTTTGCTGAATGCCCAGCAACATAAATGTTACCCTGGCTGTCAGCAGCCATGCATTTGGGCATCGTGCATTCATCCGTGGTGCCTTGGAAAACCGCAGTGATCAGTGGATCGATGATCAGCTCCTTTGTACGATCGTATGCGGCTACCTGGAACCCGTATGATTTTTTACTTACCGCGTAAGCCACATCCACTGGTTTTTTTTTGCCTTCGATGTGTTGATAGGCCACCGGCCGGGTAAAACGCATCGATCTCGTACCGGCAGTGACCTCCAGTTCCCCTTGTGGCGTCAGCTGCAGTGCATCGGCCCCTTCAACGGTCAACTGGATCGATTGCGGGTCCGCACCCGGTTGAACATGGAATATTTTCTCTACATTATTGCCGTGGGCTTGCAGGTTGAGCCGGATTCCCTTGTAGATTTCTCCCATATCAACAGTGTTGAATGTGGAAAGATCCCTGCCCCATTTTGCAGGATCCTTGCCCCTGAAATGGCTAACCTTGGCGAAGGCCTTCTGCTCGCCTGAGGGTAACGGTTTCAATGCGCCGCCAAGCTTTTCCCTTATGGAATGGTGCTGTTTTTCTTTATCTCCACTGGATGTTCCAAGCTCATAGCCGATGCTTGCATCCTTGTTTACCGACACTCTGCCGATAAACGTATTTGAATAGAATAAAGTTTTCGAATCCTCCAGCTGACCTTTGTTTTCCACAAACGGAATCTTAATGCGATTAACTTTGGTTATTACCTCTGCTTCGTTTTTTTTAGATACCGCACCCGATGCGATCGTTGTCAAAAAGATCAGCGCGATGAATGATAGGACGGCTGGTTTTACTCGGCCCATAGTTTTCCTCTTTTATTCTCTTTTAACGCTTGTGCCAAAAATTGGTCTGGTTATTCCTTTTTATTGGTCGCAGGCATGGCCAACGCCTACAGGCCGAAGTTTAGATGAAAGGTGTAAATTCTAAAAGCTGTTGGATTTTCTTTTAATGCCGATATCTGGCAAATGGGTTGTTTTCGGAGGGGGATCAGTTATCTGTATCTTTGATGAGCTTGGACATATCAAATATAGATTTATCATCATCCAATGTATGATCATTTGAAGGCATGTTATGATTTGTATTGAATTCAGCACCAAATCTTTTATATTTTAAAAGATTGGTTTCAAATTCCGTTTCGGTTTTTTTCAGCTCTGATGCCATCATTGTCTTGTTTTCTTCAAGTTCCTTAATTAACATATCGACATTCTTTTTTATCAGGATATTGCCTATAATTTTATAGACATGGGTTTCATCGGTTTTATGCAACTCAACCAGTGCCTTTTCAGTCGTTGAAATTTGTGTATATATCATTTTTTTCTTATTGCTTAAAATGCCCAGCCTTTTTTGAAGCATGTAAAGTTCACGATTATAGTTTATTTTTTTTTCCATTATTACAACTCCTTTTAAGTTCCTGTATTTTGAATAAATCGGAAAAATGGAAATTATATTTTATTTTATTTTTTTATCATTCATTAAAACAATGAGAAAAAGCATCTTTAATAGCAGCCAACTGCGTTTCAATGCTTGCATCCACAATACCGATAGGACTTTCCAAAATCAATTGATTTTCATCCAGTCGATCATCAGCTAAAATTTCTATTTCATGAATATTTGGGTATGATATTATAATTTCATCAACTTTTAGATTTAAATAATCTAAATGAATCGGTGAAATCTTAAGTTTAATTTTCTTGTGGTTTTTCATCACGTTGAGCGACTTTTTTACCAAACCACTAATCATCTCCCTATTGTCCATTCCATCGATGATTTTTTTTACTGTACCCAAAACAAGTTCAGTAATTTTATCCTCAATAGAATGTATATATCGATCTGAATTAATAATAGTTCTATTGATTACACTTGCCATTTTATCCTGGCTTTTCTTTAAGCCTTCCTTATAGCCTTTTTCTTTTTCTAAAACATATGCTTTGTTTGCTTGTAATTTTATTTTCTCAGATTCCATTTTGGCATCATGAATAATTTCATCCGCTTTTTCCTTGGCCTTCAAAAGTATATCTTCTACTTCAACCATTACAGTATATTCATTGGACTTTATCAATTGTGTTGAGGCAGGGACTCTAATTTTATTATTTTCAATAAATATATACATATTGATCAAAAAAACAGTTTCACTTTGGTTGTTATTGAATAAGTTGATCGTTTATCAGTTAGCAAAAAAATGTCAAAGAAATCAATGTATCATGGCATTTAAAGTAAAATTAAAAAGTGAAATTAATGATAAAAGATTAACAGCTAATTGCTAAAAGCTAACCGCTCACCTTGGGTATTTGTCTATCTAACAATTTGATTAACACCATCTTTTAATAGCATCTTTTTGTTTACAGAATTTTCGAACTTATATATTTTCCAAAGCAGATAACCGCAGGCAAGAAATGCGATAGCAAGAAAGAAAATCAACCCATAAACCAACAGACGTAATCTTGGTAAATATTCATAGACTACTTCAATACCAAAAATTCTTGCATGTCGCTGCGTGGCTATCTTCACCACAGAACTTGCAAAAGGAACGACAGATACCTTATCATAGCTTAACCCTTCGACACTATTGACTACGAGCTGTTTTACTTGATGAACATGAGATTGAATATCAAAATTTTGCAGATGCTTAATAAATACAGAAGCAGACGAAGGCTGAAAATATTCACTCAAAGGATCATTTTCCGGTAGAACAATGTGAACCCTGGCAGTTATCACACCGTCGATTTTTGACAGGGTTTGTGCCATTTCTTGGGACAAAGCATAAATATACCTGATTCTCTCTTCCAAAGGCGAAGAGACAAGCCCTTCTTTTTTAAACATTGTTCCCATATCAGAAAACTCATCTTTTGGATAACCATTGCTTTTCAGTATATCAATAGCTTCTGATAATTGGTTTTTGGAAACCCTTATTTCACATAGGTTATCTTTTCTGTTAATCTTGTCACAATCAATTCCTTGCCGCAATAAAATCGCCTGCATCTCCACAGCTTCTTTTTCTTCAATGTTCGAGTATAAATTGGCATCATCGCAACCCAAACAGATAGCCCATACTAAAAATAAAATTACTAATAGCGAATGTTTCTTCATATCTTGCAAATCACGTTTCATTTTGATGTTTAAACACGGACAATTGATCGAAGCAAGTTTGCCATGGGAGCTATCAATTCACCAAAGATAAACCCATTTTCCTTTCCAATTTCAAATAACTTATTAGCCAAATACATATCATGAACGATAGGGATATTATTTTTTCTAGCGATTTCAATGATTCGTTCCGCCACAAAGTATTTCCCTTTTGCAGAAACGATGGGTAGCTTGGTCTTTCCATGTACGTAGTGAATGGCAACGGCTGTCTCATTTGAATCTGCTATGATGACAGCAGACTTTTGGATGCGAGTAACAAGATTTTCAACAACTGCGAATTCCTGCTGGATTTTCCGCCGTTTGCTTTTTATTTTTGGATCCCCCTCTCTATCCTTGTACTCTTGTTTAACATCATCGATGCTCATTTTCATTTTATGCATAAATATTTTTTTTTGAAAAAAATGGTCTAAAATCGCAAAAAAAATAAATACACATGATACATACAGCATCAATTTCCCAAAAATCGTTGCCAGAAGAGGCATAATCTCTTTAACACTTGAATTAGGAAGATGCACAAGAACTTTGATATGAGAACGTATAATGATATAGATTATTCCTCCGAGCAATCCTATTTTGAGAATTGTTTTTATAAGTTCGAGCATGTTTTTCCATGAGAAAATACTTTTAAACCCCTCGACCGGATTGATCCTATTGAAATCGGGTTTTATAGGTTCGAAGGCGAATAAGACACCGAATTGAAGCATGTAGGAAAGCATTGTAGCTATTGTCGCACAAATTGCAAATGGGACTGACAACAGAATAAACTCTTTGATTAATATTTTTGAAATTTCAATGTAAGCCCATGAAAAATCAGTTTCATATAAAACAGTTGGTGTGCTGATTATTTTGCAAAGGTGTGAAAAATAATGCTTTGAGCAAATCCACAATATTAAAAATAGTGTAACGATTGTAGCGCAAGTAGCAATTTCCTTGCTTTTTGCGATCTGTCCTTTTTTTCTAGCATCTCGCAGTCTTTTGGGTGTTGGTAGCTGCGTTTTTTCTTTCATTTCATCACAATCTTTAATATATTGAGAACATTAGCATTTTGGACGATATAATTTTTAAGGTAAAAGAGAAAATATGGCAGGTATAGTATTAATAAAAGTATTCCTAAAACACTTTTTATTGGCATACTCAGAAATAATATATTTAGTTGTGGGGCAAACCGATTGATTATCCCCATGCCAATATCACTAATAAACATTAGGATAATCAAGGGAGCAGTGAGCAGGAGTACCATCTCCATAAAATCGTCAATCTTGTTTAAAGAAAAAATTGCCACCTTCGAACTTGGTACAGGCAGATAAGAAAATATCGGCCATGCTTGAAAGCTTTCGTATATAGCGGATAAAAAGACGATAAAGCCACCGCTTGAAAAGAAAATCATTATGAATAGCGGCATGAGCAAATTTCCAATGGGCGACATCTCTCCCCCGAAACTCGGGTCATATGCCTCTGCGACATGAGCCCCCCTTTGGTAGTCAATAATCTTCCCAACAGCTTGAATACCCCAGAATAATAGCCCAACCATATACCCCAGGGCTGCGCCGATGACACTTTCCTTTGCTATTATGGCTAAAAAAACCAGTGCTGAGATGTTTTTCTCTCTAACCACAGGAAAAATAATCGGGAAGAGAATCAACGAAAAACTTACAGCGATACAATTGCGTGTGACTCCGGTAACATACCCCTGACGAAGAAAAGGCACTACAGTAAAAGCGGCCAGGATCCGCGGCATGCATAGTGCCACTGCAAGGACTAATTGCGTAAACGCGCTGAATGAATCGCTCATTGAACAAAATATGGGATATTATCGAAAATGTTGGCCGCAAATATCAATACCTGCCCACCAAGCCATCGCACTGTGAATATTAATGTTATGGTAACACTGATGAGTTTAAATGCAAAGGAAATGGTCTGGTCCTGGATTTGTGTCACAGCCTGAATAACACTTACAGCAACCGCAACCAAAGATGCCACGATAATCGGTGGCAATGAGACAACTAAAACCAATATTAGCGCTTTATAGGTAAGCTCGGCTATCCGTGCATCCATAGTCTTCAATCCTTTATTGAAACGATAGAACCAAACCGTGGATGAGTTTGGTCCAGCCGTCAAGCAATACGAAAAGCAGAAGCTTAAAAGGCACGGAAATCATAATTGGCGAAACCATTATCATTCCCATGGCTAATAATATGTTGGATACAATTAGGTCGATGATTACAAATGGAAGATAAATTAGAAAGCCAATTTTAAAGGCCCTTGTCAGCTCGTTTACAGTAAATGCAGGAACCAAGACAATTAGATCATCCTCCTTCAGATTTTTGGCCTCCTCGTTTTTCCAAAGCTTTATCGATGACTGAACAAAAAAAAGTCTCTCCTTGGCATTGGAGTGCCTCATTAAGAATTCTCTTAGTGGTTCCTTGGCCTTTACAACCTCTTTCATCAGCTCCTGAAAATTTTCTTCTTTTTTCAAAGCATCAGTTACAATGTTGAACATGTCTTGTCCAACCGGAGCCATTATATAGAATGTCAAAATTAAAGCAAGGCCATGAATAACCATGTTTGGAGGAACCTGTTGTAAACCCAATGCATTACGAACCAGTTCCAAGACGATTGAAATTTTAATGAATGAGGTTACCATTAACGCGGCAAATGGTGCCAAGCCGAGCCCAAGCAAAACGATTGTAATATATACTGGATCAAAACTGTTGGCTGAGAACATTATTTTTCCGTTTCAAATTCCAATACCCTTACGCCCAACCGATCACCGATCTCCACCAATTCGCCCATCCCCACCGATTTACCATTGGCCTTTATTTCCACTGGCTTTTCCAGACCATTATTCATTTCAAATATGTAACCCGGTTGAAGATCCATCAACTCGGCGAACGTAATCTGAGTCTCACCCACTTTGAAGGTAAGCTTAACCGGGATATCACCAATTAACGGTTCGGCAAGACGCCTGGGTTTATTCTCTTCTTTTTCCATATCTTCCCCAATTCTTTGAATGGCTTTGTTACCGAGTACAATTTTTCCTGCCGGATTATTGTGACCATCGAAAATAATTAAGTCACCCATATTAACGATGACATGCGATTTCTGCGGCGATAATCGATTATCAATTAAGATGATATCATTTAGTTCGATGCCATCGATTTCTTCTATACTCATTAATGTATACCCGATTTCAAAATTGACTTTTAAGGGTATTTGAAAGCCTTTTCTTTCATGAAGACTTGGTAATTGATCATATTTTTCCAAAAACCAAACCATTCCTTCAGGATTGGTTTCGATACTGCCATGAAAACATGCACTATCTTTTTCACGCAACAGTTCAAATTGAAGGTAAATTCGCTCTTCTTCAGACTCAACTATTTTTGAAGATTCAACGATGGTACTTTTGCAATTGCAATATTTTTCAAAACTATCAAGAATTTGCTCTGCAGCGATTTCTAATGCAATATTTCTAAGGTAAACTGGAATTTTATTTAATTCCGCCATGCTTTGATGCTCACCGAACGTATTGCTGATAAATTCATTTTCCAAAGTTAAAATATAGAATAAGCGATCATCAATACAAACAACTATATTAGTGCTTGACTCTATTCTTTTCTTAAAGAATGAAAAATTGACTGAATATTTTTCTTCACCTAAATCAAATTCTAAATGCCGTTTGCATTTAAACATTCGATTAAATATATGGATGTATTTGGGGTTAATTTTTTTAATTATTATCCGGTTCTCCATGAAGCTTCAGTTGTTTTTTAGAGTAAACGCATAGCATTGAATCTCATGCTGTTTATCTCATCTATTTTGTTTTCTTCACTGTGTTGATCAAACGTCATTTTATTCATCAACCATTGTTCCTTATGCTCTTCCAGTTTTCTTTTTTCACGATGACATAATTGATAATCTTCATATGATTTTTTAACTGCTTCGTCGGCTTGTACTACGTTCTGTTTAGCTTGGTTTAGTTGATCAGTAAGTTTGTTTTGTTCCTTTCTTAATGAATCCACACATTGATTGTAGTAAATTAACTGATAAATGGTATTATATTTTCTTTGTATTTCATCAAACAACCGATCTTCTTCATTCTTGCGCCATTGAATAAAATTTGATAATTGGTCGGCCTTTTTTTTTGCTGCGTCTTTCGCCTCTACCAAACTTTTTCTGGCTTGAATTATACTGTTCAAAGCGGATTGTTCTCTGCGCTTACGTATTCTCAGCAAATCTTCTAAAATGTAGGTCATTGATCCACTATAAGGTCAAGCGTTTTTAATGTCTGCTTAAAATTTGATGATTCACTAAAATCCTGTTTGAGAAATTTATTGACAGCACCTATTTTCGATATCGCTTCGTCAGCATATTTATCTGCACCTTGTTTATACTCGCCGACCTTTACCAGCAACTCCATTTCTTTGTATTTAGCAATTATTTGTCTGGCTTTAGAGGCGTTTTTTTTGTGCTTTTCATCAACT
The DNA here is from genome assembly GCF_048565275.1 of Desulfosarcina variabilis str. Montpellier. Lineage (NCBI taxonomy): Bacteria > Pseudomonadati > Thermodesulfobacteriota > Desulfobacteria > Desulfobacterales > Desulfosarcinaceae > Desulfosarcina > Desulfosarcina variabilis. Next base: position 8,104,255 of record NZ_CP159846.1, read on the forward strand.
ATGGAATTCATTACACGACTGATGCTATTAAGAACATCAATTGCCGGATAGTGATTTTTCGCTGCCAATTCTCTTGACAGAACAATATGTCCGTCTAAAATGGATCGCGTTTCATCAGCTACCGGCTCGTTCATATCATCCCCTTCAACCAATACCGTATAAATTCCTGTGATAGAGCCTTTTTCCGATGTTCCGGCCCGCTCTAGTAGTTTCGGCAAAATATTAAAAACTGAAGGAGGGAATCCTCTTCGTGTGGGTGGCTCACCAGCGGAAAGTCCAATTTCGCGTTGTGCTCTCGCGAATCGTGTTATTGAATCGATCATAAGCAACACGCTTTTTCCATTGTCTCTGAAATATTCTGCAATGGCGGTAGCCGTATAAGCAGCCTTTAACCGTTCCATACTGGATTTATCCGAAGTAGCGACCACAACCACGGACCTTTTCATGCCCTCTTCTCCAAGGTCTTTTTCAATGAACTCCCTTACCTCCCGGCCACGCTCCCCGATTAGGGCCAGAACATTGACGTCCGCGATGGCGTTTTTCGCCAAAGTTGCCAAAAACTGGCTTTTACCAACGCCTGCTGCGCCATAAATCCCGAGGCGTTGCCCTTCGCCACAAGTCAACAATCCATCCATTACACGAAGACCTAAGCAGAGTGGCTTTGAAATTATCCTTCTGCTTAAAGGCGTAGGTGTATTTTGATGTAGTGGATAGTATCCGACCGGCTTTATAGGGCCTTTTTCTTTTACATCCATCGGATAGCCCAATCCATCCAAAATTCGACCAAGCAAGTTTGCCCCAACAGGAGCCATCAGATATTTGCCAGATGGATAGACATGAGCATCATGAGCAAGTCCGGAAATATCGCCTATGGGAGATAACAAAGTTTCATTTTTGGTAAACCCAACGACTTCGGCAAAAAGATGTGAGCTTTCAAATAGATTCTTAACGATACACAATTCCCCGATTTTTAGACCTGAAACGGTTGCCCTGATCATCGTACCGGACGCATGAATGACTCTCCCGTTAATCTTAAGCGGTTGTACTCTTTTTAAGGCTGCACTCAGGGATTTATCAATATATTGCAAATCTTTATTGAATTTATGTTCATTCAAATCCATTGAATGCCTTTTTTATTGCGCCAACAAATAGTGTACCACAAGCTAACATATGAACTGTTGCCAGCGCGTATCAATGACATGCTTCATAATTCGTAAGAAAAAAGTTAAAATGATTGACGGATCAATACCGAATTCAAGAAAGTTATCAACCAGATCGATATTTATATCTTTCGGAAATTTTAACAATAAGCGCTTGTAAAATGAGTTCTGTTCGTTTTTATATGCAAATAAAAGAAAAGCAGATCCGCATTCTTGTAAAAATCTTTTTGGATCATCCGACTGAATTATTGTATCCGGTTTAGGCATTAAATTTCCAACCAGTAAAGGAGAACTTACAGTAGCGAATCGATATGCACTATCTCCGATCTTTTCGACTATTTTTACTTTTCTATTTTTAGAAATACAAGTTTTTATCTCTTTGTGCCATAATGCAAGACCACCATAAAAAGTCAATTTTTTTAGTACATCACAAGGTAGCAACGCTAATCGATATTTTTTTTCATAGAAATTGTAATAAAAATCTTGGTCAAGATTGTGATGCTGCAAAATCAGTTTTGATAGTTTTTTCAGACCTCTTTTTGACTTTGACAACCGGGTGAACCAGTGATTTGAGATAATGGGCGCAATCCAGCTCATATGTGCGTAGCTTGTTGGAGCCATATTAAACTCATAAATTAAATGAAATAATTCATTCTTATTCTTTATCAGTTTAACGTAATCATTTTTTCTATCAGATTCTTTTTTCATATTATAGCATTAACTAAACATAATGCTATTGAGTCTGAAAAAGTGTAGTAATTCCATTACTGACTTTATCGCTTGTGTTAGTAACAAGTGTGACTTCAATAACATATGATCCAAGTTCACATTGCAATTTAAGCAAATCCGTTAAACTGTATTCTGCCGGGCTGTTAATAAAGCTACTTAGTTCATCTCTTTTTTGATCAACGGATAATTTATATTCACCAACTTTCTCAAATAAAGCATTATCGAAATTGGTAACAACATTTTCAACGTTAAGGCTGTTAAACTCATCAATTCCGTTTAATTTGAATGCCTGTTCGAAGGCTTGAACATCTTGGTCAAAATCAACACCTTTCATTGGCTTTATTTCAAGTTGAACCATATTTCCATATGATTCGATAGACCCTATATTTTGATATATCTCCATCCCTTTCTTTTCTCCATTTTATTTTTAACCAAATTCATTAATAAACCTAACCTACTGAAATCCTCACTTTTTGATTTCAAATAATAGATCACTAGCGAACCTTATCGCAACATCATATTTCCCTTGCTCAACTATATTGTTTAATATTGTGTAAGCTTCCTCTCGGTAATCAGCAAGGATTAAGGCTTTACCTAAGAAACTATCGCGAAGTTCTCGTTGCATGTAATCCTGACAAGACGCATTGCGAAGAGTGCTTATCGCGTTTTCAAACTCTCCCTTATACATTTGTACGCGCGCGATTCCAATTAATGGATAAGCGCTTTCCGGCTTACAATAAGAAACAGCGTCAAATATAATACTGGATTCATTTAGGAATCCTTTGTTATAATTCAACATAGCGATTTCCATCAACAAACTGAGCAGCTTTCCATCAACATTTGTCATGGTTTCACGTTTTCTTTTTATCGATATACAATTTTCAATCATTCATTTATTAATTTATAACTTGCTATTTAGAAGGAAAGCTGGAATGAAAGACACTCTACTTACGCGTCCTTTAAATATGCTTTAGCAAATTATAATTACCTTTCATTCCAACTTTTTGTAGTACTAATTACGCGTAAACAGCCATGTTACTGACCAAGGTTTTTCGCAGCAGTCTTGGCCGCTTCTTCCTCAGATTCAATGGCACTTGATGCTGTCTGATACATTGCCGTCCACTCTGCAACTGCTTGTTGCGATTCCAACAACGATTGTGATGAGCTAGTATCAACCTCTGGTTGAGAACCAATACCAGAGACATCAACACTAATTAAAGACATTGCTTTTCTCCTTTTTTGATATTTAACAATTTAACTACATTTATATCTATTTTAGCAGAAATTAATCGTGTCTATTTTCCTCCTTTCATTCGGGTTAATAAAATAAATTATTGAAAACACCATTCTGTTCGATCCCAGGTCTTTTGCTTTCAATAATATTAATCGCTGCGTTTATTGCATGGATCAAATATTCACATTGTTCATACTCGTCTGCTGGAAGCATTTTACCTTTAAATTCCTCGAAATGATTTTTATGCTGCCTCAATTCATCAAGAAGCCAATTTTTATAATTCCCTGTTGTATCTTTTGCAAGTTTTGTCTCTACATCATCAGATGAATTCTGGCTATTCATGATTTTTCTCCTAACTTGTAGTCAACTTTCGAGCCACTACAGTCAAGTTGGACTCTATTGGATTGTATATGCTCAATTATACACCCGTTTTCAAGCCTTCCGCCTTTAAATACTTTGCTGCCGTCATCTAATTTAACATATTCATTAACGCCTGTATTTGCTCCAACAATATTCAATTCCTTAGGTAAAAACCGGATTTGATTATCTACCGTTATTTCAGGAATAGTTTTAGCAATAACTTTTTCAATTTTTGGAATAATATTTAGATTTTCCGTAATTCCATTTAATGTTGCTATTTTATTTTCAATATCAAATTCAACGATTGGATCTTTAATTTCTTTTTTCCTCAATATCTTTTTACATGCATCTGAAATATCTTCGGCCGCGACAACTTGAAACCTTACAATATCCCCTAAATTAGCCAATAGCCCTTCGCGATCATCTTTTTTCAATGTAAAGCCTTCAACCGTAAATGTTTCATCGCTTTCTTTTTTTAAAGTAATATCAAGGTCTGTTATATTTAATATATTTTTTCCTTGATAATTAATCTCTTTTCCACTTTTTATATCTTCTAACAATCTATATCGCCATTTTTCATAAAGATATTCTCTCACTTTTTGCAATGGCTCTATTTTACATGCACCATCCGTATCTATCTTTAACGCCGGTTCTTTAATTCCAGACCCAACCAATCCACAGTCAGCAAATTTGTTTAATATTGAGTTTGCATTTATAAATAAACTTCCATCGTTTATTTTATTTAGTGCTGAATTTCCATTTGAGTAACAAGATTTATTTATTCCAGATTGCACAAAATCAATCCAAAACGAGAGAAATATAATACAAAATATTATTATTCCCGTTATCAATTTTTTATCGAATTTCTGAATTGCATTTTTAGCTAATTGAGAGAGATCTTTCGAAATCCTTTTAAAATCTTGCAACCACAATGTTCGGCCTTTAATATCAATCGGAACTAAATCTCGACAATTTGAAAAATTTTGGCCTTTTTTTATTATAGCAGGAGCTAATATGGGCCATTTTTCCTCAACGGGTCCAATGGTAAAATGTGCATCTCCAATAGTGATTACTTGGTATGCGTCTATTTTCTTTTCTTGTTCAATCAGGATTTCTCCATCAATAAAAATATTGTTGGATTTTTTGACGACCATAAAATTATTTTCTTGTGAGTATAAACATATATGTTCTTTATCGACTCCATTATCAACCAAAATGATATCGCAATTGTCACTGCTGCCAATTGAATATTTTTCATTAGGATCGATGATTAGTTCAGCACTTTTGTGGATTCCCGCCAACACTTTTAATTTATATTTCGAAGCATAACTCATTTATTTCAACCATCTGTTTAATTTATATTCATGAGCTTTATGACGTAAGTTGTATACGGCCCAACGGCTGGACCAAAACATCTTGAGATATTTCCTGATATGAAAGAACTGATAAATTTTTAATTTCTTGCTCAATAAATTTTTTTACATACCTTCGAATATCCATCGAAGTTAGCAGAACCGGATTTGTTGCATTACCATTATTTGTACCAATTTCTTTTTTAATTGCATCCAATATTTTTTTTCTTTTATCTGGACCAAGAACCAAATAATTTGTACCCGAGCTTTTTCGTATGGAATTCCGTATCTCTTCTTCTATCTGCCTATCAAACATGTAAACCGCAATCATATTTTTTCCGGCACTGTATCGATGACTTATATACCGTTTAAGTTCAACCCTTATATATTCCGTAAGCAGGATAATGTCTTTTTCTTTTTGTCCCCATTCAATTAGATGATGAAATATAAGTTTCAAATTTCTTATTGAAACTTCCTCTTCTACCAATCTTTTTAAAACATTTGTTATTTGGGATACATTTAATATCTTATTCATTTCCTGAACTAGATCAGGGTATTTTTCTTCGGTCTTTTTTATTAAATATTTTGTTTCTTGTAAACCTATGAATTCTGAAGCATTATCCTTTAAAACAACCGCAAGGTGATAGGTTAATATTTCAGATGGCCCCATATGTTTAATATTAGCTATTTCAAGTTGACGCTTGTAATCTTTGGGCACCCAAATAGATGTCTTGTCTGATATAAATGGTTTTTCGTATTTCGTTTCTATACCCAGTATTGATAGCGTAGTTTCGGACTCCATCACCAAATAATGTCCAGGGATTATGTAACCATGGGAGACAGGAATTTCATTAACCAAAATTGTATATTGTCCATTTTTACCTGATTCAGTGATGTTTAGATTTATTTTAGGAAAAAGGATTCCAATATCTTGATATAGCGCTCTTCTAACCTGTATTAATTTACTATTGAAGCTAATTGGATTTAGAAACTTTTGAATTTCCATATCCATGTCAATTTGTAATGGTATGGTTACTAATAAAGTATCTTCTTTATCTTTTTTTGTATATATATCTTTTGAAATGTGAGATAATAAGTATTCATTGATATCAATTTGATTATTGGAGGGGCTTTTAAAACTAATATGGAATATTAGACCAATTGTCAAAATCAGCCCACCTATAATCATAAATTGAAATGCTGGAAAGCCTGGTATCACTGAAAATGAGCATAGAATAATTCCACTGATTAATATGCTTTTTGGTTGAGATAAAACCTGAAAACCGATTTCACTTCCCAAATTAGGAATTTTATTATCATTACTACGTGTAATTATTATTCCAGCGGCAATTGAAATTAACAAAGCCGGTATCTGTGCTATCAACCCATCACCAACAGTTAACACAGAATACGTTTCTACGGCTTTATTTATTTGCATTCCTTTTTGAAATATGCCAATACATATTCCAGCCAAAATATTGATAACAGTTACAATCAACCCAGCAATGGCATCTCCTTTGACAAACTTCATGGCACCGTCCATGGCGCCATAAAGAGAGCTTTCCATCTGGATCAATGTTCGTCTATTTTTAGCCTCTGTGATATCGATTATTCCAGCTCTCAAATCGGCATCAATACTCATCTGTTTTCCAGGCATTGCATCCAGCGTGAACCTTGCTGCAACTTCGGCAACTCTTTCAGTTCCCTTGGCAATTACCAGAAATTGAACAATTGTGATGATTAAAAATACAACTGCGCCGACGACAAAATTGCCTGCTACAACAAAATTGCCAAAAGTATCAATTATTTTTCCAGCATCTGCATCAAGCAGAATCAGCCGTGTGCTGGCAATATTTAAGGAGAGTCTGAAAAGTGTTGCCAAAAGCAAAAGAGTTGGAAAAGTTGATAGAGCAGTCGAGTTTGGTATATATGTAGATAACATCAATAAACTAATTGAGACGCCGAGATTTATAGAAATAAAGGTATCCATTAAAGCTGTTGGAAGGGGTAAAACGATAAGAGAAATTATAGCAACAACAAGCACTGCCAAAAGGATATCATTATGACGAGTAATGTAGATAACAAACGTTTTTGCGTTGTTTAGTAACATAGGTTGTGCCTAATAAAGAACTTTATGAAACACCTTTGATATATATTTTTTTGTTATCGAATATTCGAAATTTAATGATCCATTAATTTTTCAATATCTTTATATTTATTTTGTATCGTAAATTTTTCTTGCACATTCTTTCGCCTCATCCACCAGTCCCAACGCAAAAAGGGCCTTGCTTTTAATAAGACGCCCTTGTTTGAGTTTACCCTTCCGGTTTGTTAAATAAATCTCTGCATAAAAAAGTGTATCCTCATAATTGTTAAGTTTGAGATATATATAACTCAAACACAAACAAAAAATATCAATGTCTGGATATAAATGATATAGCGCTTTAAAAATAATGACAGATTTCTCCAGCTTATTACTTTTTAGATAATTATATCCAAGCAGCAATAGGAATTTCTTTTGCTGTTCCTTAATTAATGGATTCCTTTCTTGATACTCATTCATTAGTTTAAGCCTTTTGCAACCAGTTCGAATAACTTTGAAATAGTGATGCTAAATTGGTATTTTCCATAAGCAGCTCAACAAGATCGGTTAGCGATTGTTGTATTTTTGAATCCTGTACATTTTCAATTTCATGTTTTATTGCTAAAAGCGTTTTTTCTAACAATACTGAAAACTTATTCGTATCAATATTTTCCATATCATCGATAACAGATAGAATTATCTTTTCGATTTGATATTCCAAAGATTCTCCCGAAACTGTGGACATGGCCGATGGTATAAAATCCGAATTTTCATTGGTAATTAAATTGTTGTTTATTCCTATCTGGTTTGTTGTTATACCATTAAATATCTCTTCCAAGTTATATATTCCGGAATCAAATGCAAAAAGCCTATTGATTGAATCATTCATAATCTTTCCAATCTATCCTATGCACTAATTTGTTATATATTTGCCGCGTATTTTTAAAACATCCGAATTCATTACCTCATATATTTACAAAATTATTTTTTGCTTTAGTCCATTGCAATTGATAACAATAGAATCTGTATCTATCTCTTCAATAATGCATTGGTTGTCTAACCTACCACCTTCGAAAACTTTTTTACCGTTACTAAGAATAACATAAGGAAGATTCCCAATACTTAAACCACAAATGCTTTTCTTTTTATATTTTTTAACATTGTTATTTGTCTTATAAAAAATTTCTGATAGAAGACTAATATTTTTGTTTTTTCCTTTGTTTTCTTTATCAGTTTTTTCTTCTAATTCTTGATCATATTTCAGATTTCTGTTATTTTTAATCCTACTTAGCCACGCTTTATTTTCATCATATTTTTTTGTTTTTTTGGCAACACCTTCATTATTTTTTTTCTTTAATAATTTTATATTTTTTTTCTTCTTCTTTGGTAATTTTTTGTTTTCTGTCTTATCATTTGATATTTTAAAATTGGACTCTGCCATCACTATTGACAATTGACATATTTGCATAACGCGGTAGTCTATTGACATCGAAATGATCATTTTAATTAATAAAAAATTAACGAAAATTTTGACTATTCGACTGATTGACAGCACCATTATTTTAAATATTAATTGCTTCTTTTAAATTTAAAATTGTTTCGATTTTCATTATTATTTAATCTTACTCTTGTATCACTACTGCCATAAGGCTTTATGGTTGGTGTTATAAGAAAAAGCCGTTCAATTTCCTTGCCTTCCATGAACTTTGTTTTGAATAACCAACCGATGAAAGGAATTTTTCCCAAACATGGAATTGATTGATCGATATCAACGTTGGTTTCTTTTAGGTAACCACCAAGTAATAGGCTTTCATTGTGACCAATAATGGCCTGTGTATTGACCACACTTTTTTTCACTGTCGGGATATCATCGACCTGTTCATCCAACAACAACTCTCCATCCTCTATCTGTATGGAAAGCTTTATCAGGGATGAATAATTTTCTTCAATAATATGCGGGGTAACTTTTAGCACCACACCTGTGTTAATGTCATAGAGGTCAACTTCATTTTCGCCTTCCAAACGAACGTACATGGTCTGGCTGTTTTCTAATTGTGCCTCGATATTGTTAAGGGTTAATACTGAAGGCCTAGATAATATTTTTGCATGATTTCTCTCTTCCAAAGCATGCACTTTCGCAAGAAAATAATCTGCTGCGTCACCGATAACCGTAGCCAGATTCAAGCCATTTCCTACCGGAAGTTGCAATCCGTTATCCATTGAGAATTGATCGCTAGTATCACTAGTATTCCATACCCCTTGGTATACATTCTCACCATCTCCGGTTGTCGATTTAAACTCCCATTCTACGCCTAAATCCTCGACACTGCCTCTATCAATATCGATTATGGTTGCCTTGATTTCCACCAATCCAGTCGGTACATCCAGCGAATCTATTATTTCCTTATAATAGGGCATTTTCTCTTCACGGTCTCTAACCGCAACAGCGTTTTGCCTTATATCTGCTTTAATCACACCAATGTCATTTTCTTCATCGTATACAGTAGGGTATTGATAAATCTCTTGTTCTAATTGCTCGTCTGTTTGACCATTATCTGATTTTTCCCTATTTATATTTTTTTCCTGTTTATTTTTTCTCCTCGCTAATCCTTGACCCTTTAATTTTATAAGATTTGTGCTTAGTTGCCTTGGCTGTTCGGTTTGCACTTGGTTTGGAGCCGTATTTCCAGATAATAAATCTCTAAGAATTGTTGCCACTCCTGGAACGGTTAACTCCCTATCACGAAATATTATGGTTTTATCTTCCGCCCATGCATATTTAAGCTTAAATACTTTTACGATATCGTTTTCACCTCGCATTGCCCAGGCTTTCTCATCTAATTGTTCAGCCAAATTTGAAATGAGCTCTACGTAACGTTGGGGGCCCGAAATATAGACAATGCGATCCTTGTCAATTATTCGAACAACAAACTTAGAATCAAGAATATCCAATTCATCCAAGTTCTTTCTAAGCTGTTGCATGTTCAGGTATCTCAGATTCAGTATTTTCGACGTCATTTCATGTGCAGAGTATATATATACTGCTGCGCCGTCATAATACCAAATCAGATTATATGCATTAGAAATGTTAATAAAAAAATTTTTTGGCTTTTCATTCTTAAAATTTCCGCTTACTGCCCCCTTCACATCCTCGCTAAAAACGACCCCGATACCTTGAGATGCAAAAAAATCTGTCAGCAAATCTTTGATATCCTCTTTTTCTGAATAATGGCTATATCTTTTTTTATTCCAATTTACCTCAGATCCAAGAGCATTTGTATTTTGCCATATAAAGATCACAATGAAGAGAAATAAGACAATGTCTAAAATAGATGATATAATTTTTTTTTTGTATTTAAGCATAGATTAAGTACGATTCGAAAATATCTTTAAATGACATACACTATAACCTAAGGAATAGAAAAAATTTATGTTGCCAACTTGTCGTTTTTCAAAGCAAATATTATAGCTCCGCCCTTTCGCTTACATCCAGCTGCAAAATATGCAAAAAATGCGACGTTGATTGTTGATAATAACGATTTTTCGGGAGGTTATGCCAAATTTTGGATTCAGATAGATGTTCAATTGTCAACTTTAATCGATTACTCTGGGCAAACGGTTTGTTTGGCACAAACATATCCCTGGTTCCTTGAAGACCTGATAGAAAAAAAGGATCCATTATCATCGATTATTGAACGGAGATCGGAGAGTGGAATTGTAGGGCAGCGTATTAATCGATGAATCAAAAACTAGTTTATTTTTGATTTCTTTTTTGTGGAACTTGAGAGCAGTCTTAATACCTCTTATATCAATCTGACTTTCTCAAAGTAGAGCAATGGTGAATTTTACTTATAAATGTTAAATAGATGTTACGAAATTATCAAGATGATGCTATTTTTTTTCGTCCCAATGCCTCCTTCACGAATGGTCATGAACCATGAGAATAAAGCCTTTCGGGTGCCATTGACTCAACTTCTCACCGAAGATCTATAAGCCAATCATTCGCTTAAATGTGAATTTGAGTTATCAGGCATAATCGCTATTGTCAAGCTCTGTTTCAATATGTAATATTACTTTTTTATCTTCTCTCTGATTCACCCGAAAACTTTCTATCTACATGTTTTTATTGACTATCCTATTTTTCTATTTAATGGCCTATGGATAACAAAAAATTATGTCAACACACGCATCAATCCACTACTCTCTAATAAAGGGTTTAATATCAATACGTTTTGTTTGTTTTAACAAGAATCATAGATTCTCAATGATTTTTAAAGATCTAAAAATAAATATTTTCACCGATAATGAATTTTACAAATCAGACAATACCTGCTAACTAAGTTAGGTATTCGAAGTAATCATTCTTTTTCTAAGTACTCATTACAGCCTTATTATTTAAATGAGGGAAAAAATGGTAACTGGTTCTTAAAAAAGTACGATTTTTTCTCACCTTACACACTTAATCCCACAGTTGCAAAAGCCAGAAAGGGAACGCACCAGGGGTGAAGGCTATTATCGCTGGCCGCGATCCATTGGCAACGTCTGATCTGGTGTCCTTTTCACTTTCCGATTTGTCAGGTCGTGTTTATGAGAAGCCTTGAGACAAAAATATGAAAAAATTCACTTCAGCCTGTGATTCACCGGTGGTTGATTTCAAAAATGATTAACAGATGTGTCTCTTAATCCAACAAGAATCCGTATCATCGTTTTTTTGTTTAAGCTTGAAGTGTAAAATGCTATCTCTAACACCAGATCGATGAACCCAACGATCAACGAATTGTACGTATCTTTTTTGGTACAGAACGTGATGAAAGTCTTATCACAGCCTTGATTCAGGTGACTTTCTCTAAAAAACGACGATGTGTTTAACTTGAATGCGTTAGCCAAGCGTTACAATATTGTTAAATTTTAGTAGGTCTTTTGTTAGCATTGTTTCATTTCTTAATCATTCACTTTATTGTTAAAGATTTGCTCTTAATTGCTTTTCTGCTGTTGTGAATGATTGGCTTGGGAAGTAAAATTACAAAATGGGTGAGAATAGTCTTGCGGCACGGATTGCCAATCGGAAACCAAATGAGCGCCGATAAACATCATCCGTGGTCAGGGGATTGGATACGGCAAAATCAGCCAGGCACATTTTCTCTATTTTTTTAAGAAAGGCCGGCGCGGTAAAAACCATGGTGATCTCAAAATTGATTCTTAGCGAACGGTTGTCAAGATTAGCGGTGCCGATGCCGGCAAGCGCATCGTCAACCAAAAACACCTTTTGATGCATAAAGCCTTCCCGGTAGGTGTACATCCTCACACCCGCCACGGCAACTTCGGACAAATAGCTGTGGGCGGCCCACCACACGACCCGTTTATCCGGGTTGGCCGGTATGACAATCCGCACATCCACCCCGCGCATGGCCGCCAGTTGCAGAGCCTTGATTACGGCCACGTCCGGCACAAAATAGGGGCTGAACATCCAGCACCGCCGTGTAGCGGCATTAATAGCCTGGACGATCATCAGCGAACAGCTCTCCACCAGATCGCCTGGACCGGTGGGAATGCAAAGCACCGGTTCGGCGCCCACAGTCGGTGGCGGCGCCCAGGAGACCTCGGGAAGTCTGCCACAAGCCCAGTGCCAGTCCTCCACAAAAGATAGCTGTACGGCCAGCGTCACCGGTCCCGCCATCATTACATGGGTATCCCGCCAGGTTTTAAAACGCCGGCTTTTCCCCAGGTAAACATCACCGATGTTGTGACCACCCACCCAGCTTTTTTCACCATCGACAACAATGACTTTGCGATGATTGCGAAAATTGACACGAAAGCGGTTCAACCAGCCGCGCCCGACCCGAAAAACCCCCACATGCACACCGGCATCCCTCAAATCAGCGATATACGCGCGGGGCAGCCGCACCGAGCCGACCTTGTCATAAAGAAAATAGACGTTAACGCCGGCCCTGGCACGCTCGATCAGGGCGGCCTTGATTCGATTGCCCAAGTCATCCGCGTGGACGATGAAAAATTGAATCAGGATATAATGTTGCGCAGTGGCAATGCCATTTAAAATGGAATCGAACGTGGCCTGGCCGTTAATCAGGAGGCTGCAGTGGTTCCCCTTCATAATGGGAAACTGGTAAATATCACTGAGCACATCAATCTGCGGCGTTTCCCTGACCATCAGATTGCGCAGTTGACGGTCCTGCCGCAGTTGTTTGCCCAGGTGGTGGATGTCGGTTGTACCGGACTGGTGGGCGGCAGCATAATCGTCGATGCGCCGTGCACCGAACATCATATAGAGAAAAACGGCCAAATAGGGGAAGAAAAACAGTGCCATCACCCAGGCGATGGTTCCCTGACTGGTTCGACCGTGCATGAGGACATCGAAAATAAAAACGATACCCACACCATGAAGAATCAGAGGCACCAGCAGCACCCAATATTCAATCACCAATTCTACTGAAGGCATATCACCAAGCTTTTGTTATCATCCATTGGAATTGACCATCTTCATGAATTCATCTTCCATGATCACTTCCTTTTCGAGTAGCAGTCTTGCAACAGCAACAAGCACATCTTTTTTCTCATTTAACAAGTCGGTCACCCGCGTTTCACGTTGATGAAGAATCTGTCGCACCTCATCATCCAGCCTGGCAGCCGTCTGCTCACTGTACTCTCGTGATCCGCCACCACCAAACTGGTTATTCAGGAACCCCGGCCCCTGGTTACGCGGGTAGGTTGATAACCCCAGCGTCTCCCCCATGCCGTATTCGGAAACGATGGCCCGGGCAATATCCGTGGCTCGCTGCAAATCATTATGCGCACCGGTAGTAACATCTTCAAACATGATCTTCTCGGCCACACGGCCACCCAACAGAACATCGATTTTGGACAACAGCTCCTGACGGCTCATCAGATATCGGTCTTCCGTGGGGCGCTGCTGAGTATAGCCCAAGGCGGCAAGTCCTCTGGGAATAATTGAAATTTTGTGAACGGCATCGCATCCCGGCGTCAGGGCGGCCACCAGCGCGTGGCCAACCTCGTGATGGGCCACGATTTCCTTTTCTTTGGGATTGATCACCCGGTTTTTCTTCTCCAACCCGCCGATCAGCCGGTCGACCGCTTCATCCAGTTCCTCAAGACCTACTGCAGATTTATGTTTTCTGGCTGCCAGCAGTGCCGCTTCGTTGATCACGTTGGCCAAATCGGCACCAGAGAACCCGGGTGTTTTCTGAGCGATCACCACTAAATCGACCGTATCATCCAGCTTTATATTCTTAGCGTGAATCTTTAAAATTTCTTCACGGCCCTTCACATCCGGACGGTCCACCAGTACCTGGCGGTCAAATCGCCCGGAACGCAAAAGCGCCGGGTCAAGTACTTCAGGACGGTTGGTGGCGGCCATGATCACCACCCCTTTACGGGAGTCAAACCCGTCCATCTCCACCAGCAGTTGATTGAGGGTCTGTTCGCGTTCATCATGCCCGCCAACCATTCCGGCCCCGCGGGCCTTGCCCAGGGCGTCCAGTTCATCGATAAAGATAATGCATGGTGCTTTGTCCCGGGCCTGGGTAAACAGATCCCGAACCCGAGCCGCGCCCATGCCCACGAACATTTCGACAAAATCCGAGCCGCTGATGGAAAAAAACGGTACGCCGGCCTCGCCGGCCACCGCCCGGGCCAAAAGGGTTTTGCCGGTTCCCGGCGGTCCGACCAAAAGGATTCCCTTGGGCATACGGCCACCCAAGTTTTGGTAACGTTGGGGTTCGGTAAGAAAACTCACAATTTCGTCAAGCTCTTCCTTGGCTTCGTCGGCACCCGCCACATCTAAAAAGCGGGTTTCAATATCGTTTTCACCGATCAATTTGGCTTTGTTCTTCCCCAGGGTCATCATCCCGGCTGCACCGGTTTGCATACGCCGCATCAGGAAAAACCAGATCACATAAAAGATGGAGATCGGTATCAACCAGGAAAAAAGGGTTTTGAAAAAAGTATTTTCAACCTCACCGGAATATTTTACCTGGTGCTGCGACAGCTTGTTGGCCAGGTCATTATCTACGCGGACGGTTTTGAAAAAAATTTCATCGCCTTTTTCATCTTTCATTTTTCCATGAATAGCGGTCTCACTGATAGAAATCTCCTTTACCCGATCGTCAATGACCGCCTGAACAAATTCGCTGTAAGGAATAATTTGGGGCCTGAACTGGGCCATGAGCAAATTCTGCAAAATCAGAACGCCCAAGATGGCCATCAAGACATATGACAGATTGAATTGGTGTTTTTTATCCATGCGCTTTCCTTAATGAATTTCTGATTAATGCTCAGCAGAAACGGGCTAACAGTTCATCGCTAAAGGCGAATCTAACCTTGGGTAAAGTAAATATAGTATGAGTTGATATTTTTTCTACCATAGAACCCAATTTGTTGACAATAAATCATGGCCGAATCATCACATGGCCAGTGACGATATTTGATGCAGATTGTCATATTTGGGTTGACTTGCAGTATTGATCGTTTATAATTTACTTGTATTTTCATATAGTTGAATATTTTTAGAAAGAAGCGTCAAACAAGTTTTCAAGCTTTCAGTCAATATTCGCTTGACCTTCACAGGAGGCACAAATGGATAGAATAATAGCATTATTCTGCTTGGTTGGCTTTTTCATGCTCGGCAATGCGGCCTTGGCGGGCACCATTTATACATGGACGGATGCGGATGGCGTCAAACGGTATTCCAACGCCCAGCCTCCGGAAGATGCTCAGGATTTTGAAATTATTAATGAATTTCGGACTGATCAAGATCACAGCGATCAGCTTCGGCAAGAATATGACCGCATGGTAGAAGAAGCGAGTCAGGAAGCCGACCGTCATTTTGAAGAGCAGTCTGAAAGAAAAGCAAAGGCCAGACAAGCTGCACAGCAGCAAAAGGATGAGAAACATATCCAACAGCTTGAACAGGAACGGCAAAAACTCCAAAAAGAGCTCGAAGGCATCCGCAACCGAGGCCTTGGCCCCACCTTTTCCACCGGCCAGAAAGAGCATTTAATCAAGCAGGTTCAGGACAAACTCGATCAGCTTGATAAACAACTGGAGCCCTGACCCAGCAAATATTTTATTTACTGATCAACGAGATCTCCACTCGTCGGTTGCGGCGTCTATTCTCTTGATTCGTATTGGGAACAAGGGGATTGAATTGCGACTGTCCCTGAATGACCAACTGACCAGGAGAGACACCGCTTTGCACCAGCGCTTTGGCCACGCTGGCGGCACGAGCTGCAGACAACTCCCAATTGGATGGAAAGGCACTGGTATGAATGGGGCAGTTATCGGTATGCCCGGTGACAACAACCTGGCAGTTGTCAAGCTCACTGATCAGCTGAGCCACGCGCCTCAATGCATCATGCGCGTCGACAAGCAGGATTGCCTCGCCAGCATTGAAAGTGATCCGTTCCCCGAGTACAATGACCGGCTGGCGGTCATCCCATCGCACATAAAAATCGTTGCTAAACCCATCCTCCAGATTCGCCAGCATCCGATGGTTCACGCCTTCATCCGTTTGAAGCACGTCAGGCTGCATGGCAACAGGCGCCTTTTCCACTGACATCTCAGGTTGCTTGTTACCAGGCTCACCCGCCTCGATGTCCAGCACCGGCATTTCTTTGCTGCGTTCTGAAAATACGCCAACCAGACTATCATGGGACATGGTTGTACCGGGTTTTTCTTGTTCCGCAGCGTGTACCGGCCCATCCAACAATTGACTGACGGCGTTGGAATAAAGCATGATAAAGAAAACAAGTAAGAGCGTCATTAAATCGGCAAGACTCCACAAAAAAGCGTCGTTTTCTCCGCTCTTTTGGCCACAAGCTGTCTGAAATCTGGCCTCCTTCGTGCAGCCGGAAATTCGGTGAATACGCCAGGCAATAGATGGTCTGCTTGCCTGCATCACTTTTTTACCTCACCAAACCGTTTGTTTTCATCATTGATGACCACTTTTGCCAGATGCCAAACGGCTTTGACGAGCCGACGGCGTGGGTAATCATCCCGTCGGTTTCAACATACGATAGCAACAGATGAGATATTTCTACAGACGTACATTTATCGAAAATGGCCAACACGCCCTCGATGACAATATTCAAAATCAGGGTTTCACGTTGAATGTATGCAGCCAGCCTGCCAGCCAGATCTACTGCGGCCATCAACGGGAACCAAAAATGTTTTTTGCCCCCTGGCCTGGAAAAATTTTTCCATAAAAGTGTGCCTTTCATTTGTTTTTGTATTTTATTCTGAAGATTTCTGCATAAAATTAAAATATATTTGACAGTTTTTTCATATAGCATGTAAAATTAAAATTATCTCCAAGGTTGTTAACCAGGTATTCGGTATAATTTAAAATGGAGGTAAGGACAGCTTCCGAAAATCCACTATCCCTAAAAAAATACATATGAAAATCGACGAGTTGAACATCTCCATCATCCGGCATCTGCAACAGGGGCGAAAATCCTACAAGGTCATCGCCGATGAACTTGGCGTATCGGAAAATACGGTCCGGTCAAGAGTCAGTAAACTGGAATACGAACACGTGCTTGAAATCAAAGGCCTGGTGGATCCAGAGGCCATCCCCCGACATCGAATCGTAATGGTGGGTGTCAAACTGAGCACCATGGACCTGGTCAAAAAAGGCGAGGAGTTCAGTCGCATTCGTGGCGTGGTATCCGTCAGCGTGGTTACCGGTCGTTTCGACCTGATCCTTGTGGTGCTGCTCAAAGAAGGTTTTGGTCTACTCGAATTCTACACCCAAGAAGTTTCTAAACTGGATGGCGTACAGTCGGTAGAGACATTTGTGGTTTATAAGAGCTATAATTTAAAGATACCGTACATTTTTTAAAGGGAGGAAAACCATGAAAGAGATCAGTGAACTGAATCTGCCGGAGGATGTCCGATACGCCGATGACCATGAGTGGGCCAAAGAAAGCGGCGATACGGTGCGCATCGGTATTTCCGATTACGCTCAGGATCAACTGGGAGATATTGTCTTCGTCGAGCTGCCCGAGGTCGGCAGCACATTTAGCAAGGGCGATGAATTTGGCACGGTGGAATCCGTCAAGGCCGTGTCAGAACTCTATATGCCCATCAGTGGCGAAATCACCACCATCAATGAGACATTGACCGATCAACCTGAATTGGTCAACACGGATCCATATGGCGGTGGTTGGATGATTGAAGTCAAGGCCAGCGATCCAGCTGAAATGGATTCGCTTAAATCCAAGGCCGATTATCTTGCAATGCTGAAAGGATAATTACCATGCGATACCTGCCCCATACCCAGGAAGACATCAAGCAGATGCTTCAGGTGGTGGGCGCCAAGGATCTGGATGGGCTCTTCGCCAGCATCCCCGACGACTGCCGCCGCAAGGAAGCGATGAACCTGCCCGAGCCCCTGACCGAATGGGAGCTCAACCGGCATATGGATCAGATGGCCGCCGCCATGGGTGCCGCCTCCACCCATAAGGTGTTCATGGGCGCCGGCAGCTATCATCATTATATTCCCGAAATCACCCGCCAGCTCTTGCTGCGGGGTGAACTTTTTACCGCCTACACCCCCTACCAGCCGGAAATCAGCCAGGGCACCTTGCAGACCATCTACGAATATCAGACCCTGGTCTGCCGCCTGCTGGGCATGGATGTGGCCAATGCCTCCATGTACGACGGGGCATCGGGACTGGCCGAAGCCATGCTGATGACCATCCGGGTTAGCCGACGCAAGAAAGTGGCCGTGTCCAGCGCCATTCACCCCCTGTACCGCAAAGTGGTACAGACGTATTTTGCACCCACCGGCTTCGAGGTGGTGGAGCTTCCCGTGGGTAAAGACGGTCGTACGGACCTCTCAACCTTGAAGGATCTTGGGGAACTGGCTGGTGTGGCCCTACAAAGCCCCAATTTTTTCGGCTGCATCGAGGACCTTACCGCCGCCGGCAAAATCATTCATGCCGATTCCAAGACGCTTTTTGTGGTTGCCTTCAGTGAGCCGCTGGCCTATGGCCTGCTCAAAAGCCCCGGTATTTGCGGCGCCGACATTGCCTGCGGCGAAGGCCAAAGCATGGGTATTCCCCAGAGTTTCGGCGGTCCCGGCCTGGGTATGTTCGCGGCTAAACAGCAGTACCTGCGCACCATGCCAGGGCGCTTGATCGGCAAAACCATGGACCGGGACGGCAAGACGGGTTTTGTTCTCACCCTGGCCACGCGGGAGCAGCATATCCGGCGTGAAAAGGCCACGTCCAATATCTGTTCCAATCAAGGACTGTGCGCCACGGCATCGACCATGTACATGGCGGCCCTGGGCGGTACGGGTATCCGGCAACTATCAAGGCTCAATCGAGACCGGGCAGAATATCTCAAGGCCAGCCTGGCCAAGGCCGGTTACGCCTCGCCGTTCAGCGCCCCCACATTCAACGAGTTCGTGGTGCGTTTTCCAGGTGGGTTTGAGGGCACCTGGGAGCGGCTGTTGGAGAAAAAGATCGTCGCCGGTCTGCACCTTTCACCGTACTATCCCGAGCTTTCCGACTGCTGGCTATTGTGTGTGACCGAAACCATCGACAAAGCCGACATCGACACCCTGGTCAAGGAGGTGGCCAAATGAAAGAAAAAATGGGAACCACCGGCCTGATTTTTAACGAACCACTGCTTTGGGAGAAAGGCTCTCCCGGGCGCACGGGCATTTCCCTGCCCAAGCGCGATGTGGATGAAGCCCCGTTGGACAAACAGCTCGTGGGTGACGGCCCTGATTTTCCAGATCTTTCCGAGCTTGATGTGGTGCGCCACTTTACCAAACTCTCCCAGTGGAACTTTGGTGTCGACAGCGGCATGTATCCGCTGGGATCATGCACCATGAAATATAACCCCAAGACCAATGAACGTCAGGCAACCCTGCCCGGTTTTGCCGGCGCCCATCCCTTGCTGCCGAAACGCCTTTCTCAGGGTATTCTCTCACTGATGTTCGAACTACAACACCTGCTGGGTGAGATTACCGGTCTGCCGGCGGTCACCCTGCAACCGGCTGCCGGTTCCCACGGCGAGCTGACCGGCATGCTGATTTTTGCCGCCTACCATAAACACCAGGGCAAGCCGCGCAGTAAAGTTCTCATACCAGATACGGCCCACGGCACCAATCCGGCCAGTGCCGCCCTGTGTGGATTCAAGGCCGTGGCGGTGCAGTCCGGTCCGAACGGTGTTCTCGTGCCGGAAGCGGTGGACGCACTGATGGACGAGGATACGGCCGGGATCATGATCACCAATCCCAACACCTTGGGCCTTTTCGAGGACAATATCCGACAGGTCGCCGACATCGTTCATAAAAAAGGCGGGCTGGTCTATGGCGACGGAGCCAACATGAACGCGGTGATGGGAATCGTCAATGTCGGCAAGACTGGCGTGGATGTGCTGCACCTGAACCTGCACAAAACCTTTTCCACGCCCCATGGCGGGGGGGGGCCGGGGGCCGGGCCGGTTTGTGTCACCCCGCAACTGGAGCCCTTCCTGCCGACTCCGCGGATAGTTAAAGAGAAAGAGATATACCGCTTGGACGACAATCATCCGCTTTCGGTGGGCAAGGTACACGCCTTTTATGGTAATGTGGGCATTCTCATCCGTGCCTACAGTTATATTCGAAGTTTAGGCAGGCATCTCAAAAAGGTCAGCCAATACGCCGTGCTCAACGCCAATTATATCAAGCAGCGCCTCAAGGACGTCTATCACCTGCCCTATGACCGCCCCTGCATGCATGAATGCGTATTCACCGACAAGCATCAGCAGGCCCATCATGTGGCCACCCTGGACATTGCCAAAAGGCTGATGGACCACGGGTTCCATCCGCCCACGATCTATTTCCCGCTGGTGGTCAGCGGCGCCATCATGATCGAGCCCACGGAATCCGAATCCAAAGAAACGCTGGACCTTTTTATCGATGCCATGCGGCAGATTGCCCAGGAGGCCGAGGCCTGTCCCGACTGCCTGCACGAATCGCCTCAATATCCCAAAGTGCGTCGGTTGGATGAAACCTTGGCAGCCAGGAAGCCCTGCCTTAAGGGGTAAAGCAATAATTTGAAAAAGTGTAGCCGATAGGCCTGTCTTGTATTTTTCCGGTAGGGATCTTAAAAGGGCTTATGCAAACGGAATATACATCATCGCCAATCCCTTCTTGTTGGTGGGTCGATCTGCCTGAAACCGCCTATGACAAGGCCCTTGAATTACAGCTGGCCATTGTTTCCGCCAAAACGGATGGACGGCTTGTTGCTGACGTGATTCTGTGCCTGGAGCACCCCCGCGTATTCACCCTGGGCCGGCGCGGCGGCCGAGAAAATCTGTGCGTCAGTGATCAATTTCTCGCCGAAAAAGGTGTACAGGTGATACCCACACATCGCGGCGGCAACATCACCTATCACGGCCCGGGCCAGTTGGTGGTCTATCCGATCATCCACTTAAGCCGGCGTCGGCTGAAAGTGGTGGAATTCGTCAGTGGACTTGAGCAGGCCATGATACGCACCGCCGCCCATTGGCAAATCCGTGCCCAAACCGATCCAGCCAATCGCGGGGTCTGGCTGAGCGGCGACAAGCTGGGCAGCATCGGCATCACCGTACGGCGGGGGGTGAGTTTTCACGGACTGGCGCTGAACGTCAACACGGACATGGTCCCCTTTGGCTGGATCAATCCCTGCGGGTTGAAACAGGTCCGCATGACATCCATTGAACGCTTCCTGGGCCACGCCGTTTCCATGGCAGAGGCCAGGCGGGTCATGGCGAAAAGCGTTGCCGAAATATTCGGTTTCGATTTAGACTGTCTATCACCAGAGCAGCTTTGTAGAGATCTGAACGTGACCCTCGACCCCTTAACCAATAAAGGCCACCCATCATGACCAAATCCGCCACAAGACCTATCCGCACCGGCAAGCCTGCCTGGTTAAGACGCAAACTGCCCACCGGTGCCGACTACGAAAAAATCCGCCGCATGATCGACAGAGGCCAGCTTCACACGGCGTGCCAGGAAGCCAATTGCCCCAACCAGTTCGAGTGCTTCAGCGCCCACACCGCCACCTTTTTGATCATGGGGGCCACGTGTACGCGTAACTGCCGGTTTTGTAATATCGACGGCGGCAAGCCGGGTCCCCTGGATGCCGACGAGCCCCGACGGGTCGCCGAAGCCGCAGCCCGGATGAAGCTGCGCTACGTTGTTGTGACCGCGGTGACCCGCGACGACCTGCCCGATGGGGGGGCCGGGCATTTCGTCGCCACCATCCATGCTTTAAAAGAAACAATCGCCGGTGTACAAATCGAAGTCCTCATCCCCGATTTTCAGGGCGATCCAAAAGCCCTTCAGACTGTACTCGAGGCGGGTCCCAATGTACTCAACCACAATATGGAAACCGTTCGGCGCCTTTACAGCAGCGTGCGCCCCCAGGCCGATTACGATCGCTCTTTGGAACTGCTGGCCCGGGTGAAGCCCATGGCGCCGTCAATCCCTGCCAAATCCGGTATCATGCTGGGCCTTGGTGAAACAAAACAGGAAGTCCGGCAGGTCATCCGTGACATCCACCATACCGGCTGCCGCATGCTCACCATCGGCCAATATCTTCAGCCCACAGCCGAGCATCTTCCCGTGGTGGAATACATTCCGCCGGAATCATTTGACCAATGGCGCGAGTTCGCCCTGCAAACCGGTTTTGCAAAAGTGGCCTCGGGGCCGTTTGTCAGAAGCTCCTACCATGCCGGCGCGATGTATGGTGGCAGATAATGATCATCATCTAACTGAATCACTTTCACTTTTTAGACTTGACAACAATACAAGGACTACGTTAATTAAAATATACCTAACGACCGGTCGGTAAAATAATCTTTTCATGCCCTCTTATGTCAGGAGTTCCAACCTCACCATGACCGAGATGAAAGCAAAAATAAAAGCGGTATCCATCAATCTCTTTTTCAAGAAAGGTTACTTTGCAACCAGTATCAGTGACATCGCCAAAGGCAGTGGCATCCAAAAAGCCAGCATTTATTATCATTATGCCAGCAAAGAGGAACTGCTTTTCCATATTTTGGAATCCACCATGCTCGAGTTAACCGCTTTTTTAAAAAAATGTCTGGAACGAACCGAAGACATTGAGAATCAGATGCGGGCCGCCATCCGCGGTCACGTTCGTTTTCACCTGGAACGTCAAAAGGAAAACTTCATTGCCAACAGCGAACTGCGTGGCCTCAGCGCCGAGCACTACCGGGCCATTGTCAACATTCGAGACGAGTACGAGTTGATATTTCAGGATCTGATCCACAAAGGCGCTGAAGAAGGGGTGTTCAAGGAGGCAGACGTCAAGATTCTCTCTTATGCCATCTTGACCCTGTGTACAGCCGGCGCCTCATGGTACAAACCCGGCGGGCGCCTGAAAGTTGATGAAATATCTGATATTTATGAGAATTTTATCATCAGCGGACTGAAACAGGGATCGCTTGACGCCCCTGCCAGCCCCTGAAATTCTCTATCTTCAACGACGTTTTAAAAAAGGCCGGCAATGCGTCATGAAAACATCGCGCTGCCAGCCAAAATGGCGCGGAAAGGAGGTCTTCGTGGACTTTGACTTAACCAAAGAGCAGGAAATGATCCGCAAAGAGGTCCGCAGGTTCGCCCAAAGCGAGATCGCACCAGTGGCCCTCGAACTGGACGAGAATGAGCAATTCTCCTGCGAACTCACACAAAAAATGGGAGAGATTGGGCTGTTCGGCATGTTTGTTTCCGAAGCGTATGAGGGACAAGCCATGGACTATATCTCCTATATCATCGCTGTTGAAGAAATTGCCAGAGTAGATGGATCCCAGGCCGCCACTATCGCGGCAGGCAATTCATTAGGCATCGGCCCGCTTTATTATTTCGGCAGTGAGGAACAAAAAAAACGCTACCTGCCCAAATTGTGTCGCGGTGAAGCACTGTGGGGATTCGGACTGACCGAGCCGACTGCCGGGTCCGATGCCGGTGGATCGAAAACCACAGCCGTTCGCGATGGAAATGCCTGGGTGATCAACGGTTCCAAAATCTTTATCACCAATGCGGCCAGTGAAATGACGCTGGGCGTAACGGTTCAGGCTATCACCGGCACGCGCCCAAGCGGAAAGCCCGAATACACCTGTTTTATCGTTGAAAGCGGGACCAACGGATTCAAAGCCGTGCCCATGAAAAAGAAAATGATGTGGCGGTCCTCCAACACCGCCGAGCTTTATTTTGATGATGTTCGCGTTCCGGCAAAAAACATTTTGGGTAAGCAGGGCGATGGTTTTCATCAGATGTTGAAAACGCTTGACGGCGGCCGGCTTTCCATCGGTGCCATGGGCCTGGGGGGGGCTCAGGGCGCCTATGATATTGCCCTTAAATATGCTCAGCAGCGGGAGCAGTTTGGCCAGCCGATCTCCAAATTTCAGGCCGTGGCGTTCAAACTGGCGGATTGTGCCATGGAAATCGAATGCGCTCGCAACCTGCTTTATAAAGCCTGCTGGCTTAGGAACCAACACAGGCCTTTTGAGAAAGAGGCCGCCATGGCCAAACTTTACTGTTCCGAACTCATGGGCCGGGTGGCCAATCATGCCGTCCAGATTCATGGGGGCTATGGATTGATGAAGGAGTATGACGTGGAACGGTTCTACCGCGACCAAAAGCTGCTGGACATCGGAGAAGGGACCTCCGAAGTTCAGCGAATTGTCATCTCCCGGCACATCGGTTGCTGAACTTGCCCCACTATCATTCAAGGAGGATGGGATGAACGATTCTATTTTGCTTACCGAGCAGAAGGATGGCGTAATGGTCATCACCTTGAACCGACCCGAGGTGATGAATTCTTTCAACTGGGCGTTGTTGCACGCCATGGAAGCCAAAATCGCCGAAATTCGCTTCGATCCGAGCATCAGAGTGGTCATCATTACCGGCGCGGGTGAGCGTGCCTTTTGTACGGGTGCGGATCTGAAAGAGCGCCGCTCTTATACGCCCATGCAGGTCAAGGAATACGTATTCACGATTCGCAACCTGTTTACCGCCGTTGAACAGCTCAACAAGCCGGTTATTACGGCAATCAACGGCATCGCTTTAGGAGGCGGTACCGAACTGGCGCTGGCATCAGACATCCGCATTGCTTCGCAAACGGCAAGTATGGGCCTCACCGAAACAAGGCTGGCAGTGATCCCCGGTGCCGGCGGCACGCAACGTCTTCCGCGTCTGGTGGGTAAGGGCCATGCCAAAGAAATGATTTTCACAGCCAAGCGAATCAATGCGGACGAAGCCCTGTCCATTGGACTGGTCAATCGTGTGTGCGCAGCGGGCACACTGTTGGAGACCTGTCGACAACTGGCTGCAAAAATATGTGAAAATGCTCCCATCGCCATCGAACAGGCCAAATATGCCATCAATTACGGCATGGAAACCGACCTTTCCACTGGGCTGTCCATTGAATCCAATGCCTACTGGGTCTGCATCCCCACCGAGGATCGGCTCGAAGGTCTGGCTGCTTTCAGGGAGAAACGGAATCCCGTATTCAAAGGACAATAGTTCAAATGCACCCCAACAGGAGGAATCATGACTGAATACGACTATTGGAAAATCTTTCC
Source organism: Desulfosarcina variabilis str. Montpellier (assembly GCF_048565275.1). Classification (NCBI taxonomy): domain Bacteria; kingdom Pseudomonadati; phylum Thermodesulfobacteriota; class Desulfobacteria; order Desulfobacterales; family Desulfosarcinaceae; genus Desulfosarcina; species Desulfosarcina variabilis. Next base: position 8,129,794 of record NZ_CP159846.1, read on the forward strand.
GCGGATGCCCAAAAAAGTAACCCTTGGCGATATTACCGTCAGGGACGGCTTTCAGCACCTTGAAAAATTTATCTCCACACGCGCCAAAATTTTTTACGCCGAAGAGATGATTTTTGCCGGTTGCCAAAACATCGAGGTAACCAACCTGGGCAACGCCTATCTGATGCCTCAGTTTTCGGATGCAGAAGCGATCCTGGCCCACCTGCGCAGTGAGCGTTTCCGTAAGCGCTGCATTAAAAAAGGGGTCAATCCGGATGATCTGACCATCACCGCCGTAACCATCCGCGAATCAGCCGTGGACCGCGCCATTGCCTTGGCCGGGCAAGGGGTTGGCCCGGACCGCTGTTTGATGATGGTCTCCACCGAAGAAGAGCATCATTTTGCCAACTCTGGCACCACATTACCCGACTACTGGAGAGAATGCGAACGCGCCATCAAAAAATGCCGGGATGCCGGATTGAAGATGTGCGGCACGGTCAGTACCATTTGGGGCAGTCCCATTGCCGGGGCAACCGAGCTTAAAGATGCCGTTGAGTTCACCAAGCGCTGGCTTGAAATCGGCGCCACCGACATCGAGCATGCCGACCACGACGGCAGCGCATCGGCACCCGAGGTGTACCGCTATTTTTCCATGATTCTCGACGAAATTCCCGATACGTCGGTGCATATCGCTCATTTTCATGAAACCAAACGCATTGCGTCGGCTTCCGTGCTGGCCGCCCTGCAGGCCGGCATCTGCCACTTCGAAGGCACCCTAGGTGGATTGGGTGGACAGCCAGCCAATTTTTTGGATGACTGCCCGGTACCGGGAACCGGTGAGTACTACTATGAAGACCCCCGTTATGTGGGCTTGACCTGCCTTGAAGATATGCTGGTCCAAATTGACGAGATGGGTATCGATCACGGGTACAACGTGGATCGTGTGCTGTGGCTGGGCCGCCAGCTTGAACGCACCGTTGGCCAACGCCTAAGGAGTGAAGCGGTGATCAACGGCCGTACCCTCAAGAAGGGCCATCCCAAATTTGCCCGACCGGGATTGAAGACGCTCAAGGAAAAGTTCGGTGAAAAGCCGGGGCAGAATCTGCCCGCCGAATGGAGAGAAAAGGCGGTCCTTCCTGAACAGTATCGCCCCTGATTGATTTATATGCTATGGAACCGGTATGCGAAATTACCCACGCTTTGAATTTAAAACAACCGTAATCAAGGGATAAAATCCCAAGCCAGGAGCATTGTTATGGAAACAGGCGAAAAGAAACCCCACATCAATGTGGATTATTTCGAGGACCTGACCGGAGACATCACCCCTGATACGTGCAGCCAGGCCGAAGGCAGCGAGGCGGATATCGGCCAACGAATTAAAACCATTCGCCAAGCCAAAGGTATTTCACTGGATGAGCTGTCCAACCTGACCGGTTTTGACGTTGACCTTTTGGCAAGCATCGAGAACTGTGAGGTCCAACCCCAACTGGGAACGGCCATCAAGCTTTCCAAGGCCCTGGACAGTGCCTTTGGCCGGCTGGTGTCAGGCGTTGGCGAGCAGCTTTACGCGATCACCCGCAAAAGCGATCAGAAAATCGTGCATCGCTCGACATCACAGAAAGGTAAAAAACAAGCGTACACTTACAAAAGTCTGGCTCCGGAAGTAAAAGGCAGACACATGGAATCCTTGATTGTCGAACTGGAGGAGGCCGCCTCGGATGCGGATCGTTCAATCCACGATGGGGAAGAGTTTATCTATGTGCTGGAGGGCAGCGTCTCCCTGGATATTGGTGACGATCATTTTGAGCTTTCACCCGGAGACAGCGCCTATTACTTGTCAACCACACCGCATCTGATCGCTGCGGCCATTGGAACGGCAACCATTCTGGCGGTGCTTTACGAGGGATGATGGGAAGGCTGGAGACAGAAATGGCTGCCGGTTATCCGGCAGCCATTTTTGTATCCCTTAACACCGAGAATCAGTGGAATTAGTAGATTTGACCGGAGAACGCAGTCTCATAGGTACCGCCCTCCCAACTGACCGTGATGACAATGGTAACATTCCTAAGCTTTGTTTCATCGGCTGCATCGTCGGAAATGGTGGCCGTATATTCGATTCGGCCCAAATGCAGCGCTAAGGCCGTGGCATCGGCAAGATTGTCTTTTTCGCCTGCTACGAAGCTGTAATCCGGAGGTTCTGTCAGGCCTGAATTAATCCTGACTTTTCCCCCACCTTCGGCCGCCACCGATATCGTACTACCCGCGCTAATGTAGTTCAGGTTGCGGTCACAAACGATAAACGTAAACGATTGACTTCCGGCATTAGCGATAGAAAAACCGGGGATTGTCGGCACATAGGTAATAATCGGCTCTCCTGTGATCAGGAGCCTGTTACTGCTGAAAATATCTTTCTGGCTGTCCCAAACACCGTTATAGCTGTCCCAGCCTGGATTGACATTGCTGTCGGAATACTCTTCAAAGGGATCAACGCCGCTTCCGTCATCGTGCGTGTCATTATCGTTGACATCGATGAAGGGATCATCGTGGGTGTCATCATAATCCTCGCCAGTATCGTAAATACCATTGGCATTATCATCACGGAAATATTCCTCTCCCTGGGTAATGGCCAGTATGGAAACCTGACCATCCCGTGGATGTGTTGCATTGGGTAGACTGGGAGAAGTAAAATTGTAAGTTGTCAGCAAATAGGACGCAAGATTAAGCTCCCACTGCAATGGTTCGACATTCAGTCCACCGGTGCTGGATGCAAGAACCGGATGCTGCGTCCGGGCACTGACCGTGGCGGTCCCGTCCTCATCCACCGTGGCTTCCGACGCGTCAACGGACAGCGCTGTTTCCGACCAGAAGGAAACCGTTGTTCCCGACAAAATGTTGTAGTTACCGTAGCGATCGGACATCCAGGCCGTGATATCGGTGGTCACGCCATTTAAATCCAACCCAGGGATATTGCGTGGATCTGCGGAAATGGAAAACCGCGACGAGGTTGGCACCCCACCACCGATGGAAACCACCGAGGCGTTGGTCGAGAAAGTCACGCCGTCCACGGTGATGGCCCCTTTGAGGGTCACCGCGCCGGGTATCGTTCCGCTTCGAAGGGTCACAAGGGCAAGCCCATCGGCATCAGAAGATATGACAATTTCTTTGGGTGTTGCATCGTCGTCGATATATTCTCCGCCGTTTGGCCCTTTTTCGATATTCACGGCCACGCTCACACCCTGGACAGCCTCGCCATTACCATCAACCACTTTAAATGTTACATCCGAGCTTTCGTTTCCACCGGATCCCTGGAGCGCAATCCGCTGGGGATCAGCGGAAACGAATTGCAGGGCAGCCGGCTCGGTGGCATTGATCAGGATATCAACGCTGTTGTTAATGGCGCCAACCGATACTTCAACGGTAGCAGTGCCTGGCTGCTCGAGAGCGGTGAAGGTTGCAGAGGCCGTTCCACCGGAAGTGGTTGCCAGGTCTGCTGACATGGTGCCAAAGTTAGAATTGGAAACAGTAAAAGACACCGCCGTACCATCCGCAATAAAAGCGCCGGTTTCGTCAACCACTGTAGCCTCAATATTTGAGGTTCCGCGGATCAATATGGTACTTGGGGTTGCCGTCACATTGATCGTATCGGGTGAGACCCCCGAAAGGATGCCCAGCGATGCTTCATTGCTGGTCACGTCTCCGCTGGTGGCGGTGATCACTACGTTCCCCTGGTTATCGCGGGCGGTCAATGTTGCACGAGCGACGCCGTTTGCATCTGTTGTGACAAGACTCGGTGAAATTGAAGCCAATGATGGCAAATCAAGGTAGAATTGAACTTGAACACCTGATATGGGACTGCCGCTTGAATCGTAAACCGTGGCGGTGACTGCACTTGTTTCCGATACGTTGATTGAGCTCGGATCGGCTTCGACGTATATTTCGGTTATATTGACATCTTCCGGATCGACTATAGTTCCGTCTCCTTCATCATCATCGGCACCGGAAGAACAACCTATGACAAAAAGCAGCATCAATGTAAAAACGAAAACTATTTTCATTGACGGTATCTCAAAACGGTATTTCATTTAAATTCCTCCGGATATGGCCCCATTTATAGCTAATGACGGTATTCTTTTCAGGTACCCAAAGAATTGTTTAGTTAACATATTGGCGTTGTTCCAACTGGACGATCTTGGGATTCATGAAAATGAGCAGTTCCTTTTTCTCTGTTTCATCCAGATTGTTTTGAAACAACCAGCCCAAAACCGGAATCTTGTAAAGTCCAGGGAAAGCCGTTTTTTCTTTGGTTTCAGAATTTTTGATAATACCACCGATCACCACGGTATCCCCATCATTGACCAGCAGCTCGGTTGTGGCCTCGTTGGTGGAAATAATCGGTACGCCGTCGACATAATCAGTAACATCGTTTTTGGTAATAAAGATCGTCATGGAAATGCGATTGTCGGGCGTCACGTGAGGCGTCACTTCAAGCTTCAGATCGACCTTCTTGAATTTCACGGATGATCCACCCGCTGAATCCCTTTCAAGATATCCGACTTCCGACCCCTGGCTGATCATCGCTTTTTTGTTGTTGAGCGTGACAATCTTGGGCGCTGATAGAATTTTTCCATTTCCATTGGCTTCTATGGCAGTCAGTTTGGCGTCAAGATAAAACGGTGTCCCGGCAATTTTATCGTAAATCAGTTCAAAGCCGTTGGTCGTATTGGCGGCAGCATAGTTCATGGCAATATTATTTGTATATTCGGTTCCATGCTCGTTCATATTTACCGGCCCGATACTTCCCGACCAATTGATACCGATCTCTTTGGTAAAGTTTTCTTCGACTTCCACCACACGGGCCTCAATAATCACCTGAGCGGTCACCTTATCAATCAGCATGGCGATTTCGCTTGCCTGACCGACCTTGTCTGCGGTATCGGTAATGATCACTTGATTGTTCTTTTCATCCACCGTCGCAGTTCCTCTATCTTTGGTAAGAATATTTTCGATATGAGGAAGGATTTCCGTCTTGGCATCCGAATAACTGATTGGAATGTAACGCGTTTCCAATGGTTCGAGAGCTTTAATTTGTTCTTTTTCTTTTTGAAGGGCGGCAATCTGGGCTTTTCTCAGATCATTCTCCTTTTTCAGTGTGGCCAGGGTGGCAATTCGATAGATGTCACCTTCGACAATCATGCCCAATTGATTCATGCGCAACACCAAATCCAACACCTGGTCCCAGGGAACCGGCTTTTCCAACGTCAAGGTCACTTTGCCGCTGACGTCCTTATCGATGGCAAAGTTTTTTCCACTGACCTCACGCAGAATCCTAAATACATTTTTGATATCTGTCTGAAAGAAATCCAGGGCGATTTTTTCACCGGTAAACTTTTTGGTCTTTTTCTTTAACACCATGGCCTCATCAACGTCATAGACCTTCTCAGCGGTGTCAGCATCCTGGAGTTGCCCAGGCGAACCTGGCGTTTCTATTTTTTCAGTATCGCCAGTCAGATTCTCGGCGGAGGCAAGTGATGCAACATCAACCGGGCCGATGGCTTCCTCGAGCGCCCTTTTCCATGCTGGCAGATTAGTCTCATCGGCTGGCGCGGGTGGAATCGATGACGCATCAAAGTGAATCAAAAGGAGTCCTTCGACCTGCTCGGTATAGTAAGCCACTGGTTCGCGCAACTCGATGGAGAACAGTGAAAAATCTTTCATTGTCGGTAGTTGAACCGGCATGATGCGGTTTACCGCACTTTGGAATCGGGTAGTGATTAGGGGACGCTGCCTAAATTCAGCAATATTCGTATTTAGCAACCGCAATTCCAGCATTGTGTCTGATACCTTTCGGATATCGAAATCAACCTTTTCCGTTGTTTCAATAGATAAGGTCGACCGCCCGCCGGGCTCACCGAGAAAGTCAATTCGATTGACCCATATCTGGTTTTCGATCCCAACTGGGCGTCCCGTGCCCTGATATACATCAGACGGCCTAACGACCCCTTTTTCATTTTGAGATTGTTGGACAGGCTGCGGATTATTCTCCGCCGGAACAGGTGCATCAGCCTCGGCCAGGGCCGCAGAAACGTCCTCGCTTTGGTCTTTCACCAAACTGGGTTTGGCAAACTGAAGTTTAAGCGCATTGCCATCTTGAATTACATTATACGCGACATCAGACGCCAGATTGATCTCGACTCTTGAAGTATTGCTGGCCGAATCAACCTGGTCCGCGTGAATCTCAGTAACCGGTGGAATCCCGACTGGCAGATTGGTATCGTCAAGGGCTAACCGGGTGTTGGGGAAATAAAGGACCACACCAAGTGGCACCGGCTGCTTGACCGACGTATAAGTAAGCGGCATGGAACCGCTAATTCTTACATTGACTGCATCGATTGTTTCTGACAAGCCAACAGAAATGATTTCCAAAGATGAGGAAGGATCAACATCAGCAGCGCCTGTCTGTTTTACTGAATTTTGTGTTGCACAGCCTATGAGCAAGATAGTAACGGCCAATCCAAAGCAAAAGGCGTGTACCGATCTCCCTAAACGTGTGATCCTGAAAATGCACATATTACTCTCCAGTTTTTTTCTGAAGTTTTATCTCGGTATTCTGAAGAACCAGTTCACCCATTAAGTTTTCTATTTCTTCTTCAATGACGATACTTTCGGCATTGATCTGGGTGACAATCCCTGAATTCAGACCGATATAGGTCCCATTTTTAATGATATATCCTTTGCCGCTATTGTCCTCGACAAGCGCCCTATTCCCGGAGGGTGCACGGATAACCGCTCTGAGATGGAGTTGTTCAAGGCTTATTCTTTCCAGCGGTGTCTGTGGCACTCGTTTTTTTCTTTTGGAGGTATTCGGTAATGCAGCTGAATTTTTCTCCTGGTCGGGCTTAAACAAAGGAATGAACGGATTTAAGCGGTTCGCAGGATCGTATATTCGCTTTGAGGCGATTACCTCTTCAGCAGCCTCTGTATCGGCGATATCCTTTGCAAGAGCTTCTTCTTGTTTGGTATCCGCCACAGCTTCCGGTTTCGGTTTCGGTTTGTCTTTATCCGAGATCTTTTGGCTGACGACGAGAGGCTTGGATTTTTCTGTGGGTTGGTCACCACAGCTCCAAAGCAAAGACGTGGCAAGCAAAGTAAGCGCTACAATTCCATGAAAATATCTATATTGCATTCGCATGCCTCTATTGATTTTATTTTCGTCTAGACCTGGCTCTAGACTTTTTTTCCGGTTTTTTGGAGGGTTCAATGAACTTATATGTTACCGCCGTACAGGTGGTGCTGAGATTACTACTGTCCTTGTCAGGCGTTATCGTAATGTCTCTGATGTTTACGATTCGATTCAAACCCGCCACACTTTCGAAAAAGGTGGCCACACCATGATAGTCTCCGCTCACCTTCATCGCGACCGGAATTTCAGCATAAAATTCCTTTTCAACATCAGGCTTGGGTTGAAATAATACAAAATTTAAACCAGAATCTTTGCCAGCCTTTGATATTCCGGTAAGCAACGTCGGGATTTCCTCTTTTTCCGGAAGGGCGCGCATTACAATTTTGAATTGTTCTTCGGCATCCTGCATCTTTTTTCTGTATTCATTGAGTTGACGCGCATTTTTTTTGGCAACCTGGAGTTCCTTCTCAACTTTTTTTAAATTTGTATTCAACCTGTCTATTTTCGTATATTTCGGAACGTATGCGAAATAAACAAAGCCAGCGATGAGTAAAACCATTACTCCGGCCCAAATGGCGATGCGCTGTATTTTTGAAAGTTGCTCAAGCTTTTCAAAAACCGGGGAAGCTTTTTCGATCGCAACCGCTTTATTCTTTTTCATTTCCTGTATACCTGTTTAGGTTGTTTTGTCGGGGGTTGCTTTTTTGAAACTAATTTCAAAACGTTTGAGCTGAAGCCCTTTGATACTATTATCCTGATTGATTGACTTGAGCTTGACATCAATATACTTTTTCGATGTCTCGATGCGAGTCATGTATTCTGCAATCGTCGGATTGTCTAAAGCAATTCCAACAATTTTCACACCATCTGATTTTTCGGACAGCTCAATCAGCCACATTTGCTTATCGACCACGAGTTTCGACATATCATCAAGCAGTTCAACCGGTGCTTTTCGCGTCAAATCCAGTGACTGAATCACATCAATCTTTTTATTCAGCACGTCCAACTTCTTTTTTATTTCGGCAATTTCTTTATTGATCTTGTTGTACTTTTCTACCTGTGCCTTGGTATCTTTAATCCGTTTATCCAATGTTTCTATTTTACTGGACAACAGCCAGTTAAACCATAAGGCGGCAATGGTCACCAATACAAGCGACAAGAAAAATATGGATACCTGCCGCCTTATGTTCTCTTTCTTTCGTGCTGCTCGAAATGGGAGTAAATTTATGCGTATCATTTATCGTCAACTTTTCTTGTTGCCAACCCCATGCTAATCGAAGCCTGGGGAGCGATTCGTTTTAAAAACTCCACATCAAACCGGTTTTCATCTATGGAGAACATCTCAAATGGATTAATGGTGGTCACTTCGGCAGATGTTTCAACAGACAACAACTGTCTGAGTTCCTTAATATTACCACCACCACCACTCAACACTATTTTCTTTATTTGATCATCAGGATACGTTGAATAGAAAAAATCAAGAGCTCGCCTGATCTCCGTACACCAATCTGAAACAACTGATGAAATGATGTCGGATAAATCGCCACTGGTTATTTTATCTGATTGACCACCAAATTTTATTTGTTCTGCTTCAATAATCGAGCAGTCAATCAACGAAGCGATCTTCTGATTGATCTGGCCACATCCAAGAGAAACATCCCGCATAAAAACAGATGTTTTACCTTTTAGTATATTAAGCGATGTTTTGCTTGCACCAATATCGATCAACGCAATATTCTCACCATCTTCAGGAGAATGATTAAGTTCATAAATATTTTGGAGTGCAAACGCATCAACATCGACAATGCAGGGATTCAATCCAGCCATTTGGGCAAGGTTTACATAATCATTAACCATCTCTTTTTTTGCGGCAACCAGCAAAACGTTCATTTGGTTGGGATTGTTTATATTTTCTCCCAAAATTTGGAAATCAAGATTTACATCTGATATGTCAAATGGGATGTATTGTTCCGCTTCAAAACTGATTGTCTCCTGAAGCTGTTCTTCCGACATGGATTGGACATTTATTTTTTTAACGATGACCGAGTATCCGCCAACCGACATGGCAACATTTTGGCCTTTTATACCGTAATCTTTAAAAAGGCCACGGATCATTCCCGCTATCTGCTCTGCATCTTTTATGGCACCATCTTCGATGAGACCAGGGGGAATATCAACGATGCCAAAGCGTCCAAGCGCATACCCTTTTTTGGTTTCTGCGATCTGAGCCGCTTTAATGGATCTTGATCCAATGTCCAGGCCAATAAGTCGGTCTTTTTTTCCAAAAAACATGGTTTGCTCTTCTATTCACTAAAAATTTTTTTACTGTCTGAAAGGCTATATCCCAGTGCAAGCAAAATTTTTCTTTTTGTTTCCAACCGGCACGGTTTTCCCTCTTCAATCCGCGAAATCGTAATCGGCGATACATTCGCTTCTCTGGCTAGCTCCGATTTACTCATCAAAAGGGATTCTCTGATTTTTTTTAAAGAATTCTTCGCCATTTGAACCATCGTCTTTATGGCAATCATTTTAAAATAATTGCCATCTTCGCTTGTCTACACCAATCAAGCATTTCATTAAAAGTTGCAAATAGTTGTCACCTTCTTATGATGATTCAAAACCCAAAATTATATGTTGTCAAGTAAAATTAAATAACTTTTATATATAATTCTATCTATTTAAGCTATATTGTGGTGCTATAAAATTTCATAACCTTTATCTTGTGACATGGCTGTATTTTTAATTTTTATTTAGACATTAGACATGAAGCGAATGTATCATTTTTCTTCGTTATTTTTGGCAATTCCATAATGGCGTGTGAACTGCCGATGGATTGGAACGTTAATTCAATGATTAAATACTTCATTCTCATGGTATACTATTAATTTGCCTGTTAACGATCCCGTTTAACGATTTGTGATACATTTCGGTCACCGCACATTGACATGCAGCACCTGTTGTTTTACATGGCAATACGGTTATTATTGGAGGTACAATTTCAAATTCGGCATTAATGTCCAAAACTTTAGTGTGATATTAACTTCTCAATAAAAAAAGATCCAAAACATCTCCTGGCCTGATCAAATCACGGACCTTGACGTCATCAGGCCTGAGCCATCGATCGATCTCGATGTATGAGGGCCACGGATTTATGGAACCGTCCACACTGACAGAGCGTGCTAAACCATTTCGCCTGGTAAAATATTTTACTTTTTCCAGTTTGATTGTGATTTTTATTGGAACCATTATTCTTTCCGTGCTCAGCACCCATTGGGTCCGATCAATGCAATACGAAAAAAGCGAAGACTATGCGCTTTTGCTGATCGAGAACCTAAACCATCAGGTATTTTTGCAATTCATCCTTCCAGTGGGGTTAAAATATGGGAAAATCGAATTGAGCAACCAGGAACAATTCGAAAGAATGGATAGTGTTGTTCGTAGCACCCTGCACAGCTTTAAGATTGAAATGGTCAACATCTACAGTAAAGACGACATCATCGCCTATAGCTTTTCCAAAGAGCTGGTTGGTATGCAAAACGCTGGAGGGACTTTCTATAAAAATGCCCTGGAAGGCAAAGCATCTTCCAAATTGGTTCAAAACGGTACATTCTGGGAAATTTTGTTAGGTATTCCCAAAGAGATCAGTATTGTTACCTTTGCCCCACTGCGAGCGGAAAAGCCACTTTCGCCCATCTCGGGGCCTGTATTGGGGGTCGTCGAAATCAGGCAAAACCTGTATCAGGAATACAGAAAAATATTCAAATTTCAAGTTGTTGTGATATGTACCATTAGTTTTGTAATGAGCATTTTGCTGCTGATATTGATTTTCGTCGTGAAACGGGGAGAAAGTATCATCGAAAAGCGGGCTGTTGAACGGATCCGGCTCAAAGATCAGCTATCAAAAGCCAAACATCTGTCATCATTGGGAGAAATGGTGGCCGGTGTTTCCCATGAGATTCGAAATCCATTGGGAATTATCAGTAGTTCTGCAGAATTATTAAAGAAAAAAATGAATCCAGAGGGACCTTTAAATGCCATCGCCGATATCATCGTGGCTGAGTCGCATCGGTTGAATGATATCATCACCGATTTTTTAGACTACGCGCGGCCCAAAGCCCCGAACCAAAATCCTTGCCGGATTGATGAGGTAATCGCAAAAAATATCCATTTCCTGGATCAACAGCTCAAGGAAAACGGTTATGTCATTCGAACTGATTTTAGTGCGGATACGCCGGTAATCAGGGGCGATGCAGACATGCTGTATCAGGCGTTTTTGAACTTGTTGATCAATGCGATGCAATCCATGCCCGAAGGGGGGCTGATTGATGTAACGATTAAAAATAAAGACCGGTTGTTGTGTGTCACGATCGAAGATTTAGGAGAGGGAATTTCTCCATCTGTTATGGAAAAAATATGGGATCCTTTTTTTACCACTAAAGAAAAGGGGACAGGGTTAGGCCTGGGAATTGTACGTAATATTATTGAAGCGCATGATGGAATGATTCACCTTGAAAATCGCCGGGAAAAAGGTGCCCGGGTTTTAGTCCAATTCCCGTTAAACCAGGAGACGTCGTAATGGAAACCATTTTGATTGTGGATGATGAGCTAAACTATACACTGATTCTCGCAGCCGTGCTTGAGGATGTCGGATTCGAAACGTTGACGGCCAACAGCGGTCCTGAAGCCATTCGCATTTTGTCTGATTCTGATGTGGATCTGGTATTGACGGACATGAAAATGCCATCCATGGACGGTATCGAATTACTCGAGCATATAAAAAAAGCGGATGCCGACCTTCCCGTCATTATGATGACCGCTCACGGAACGGTCGAAAAAGCCGTGGAGGCCATGCAAAAGGGGGCTTACAACTATATTCTCAAACCCTTCGATAATGAACAACTCGTCTTGTATGTAAACAAAGCCGTTTCCATGTATCGGGTCGTCAAAGAAAACCGCCACCTCAGAGACGCCGTGGAAAGCCGCTATAGTTTCCACAATATCATTGGCAAAAGCAAATCCATGCAGGATGTTTTCCAAACCATCCGTAAAGTTGCACCGGCGTCGGCAACAGTCTTGATCGAGGGGGCCAGTGGTACCGGGAAAGAGTTGGTGGCCAATGCGCTTCACTTTAACAGCCCCCGCAAGGACAAGCCGTTTATTGCTGTCAATTGCTCAGCTTTGGCAGAAACCCTTTTGGAAAGTGAATTATTCGGTCATGAAAAAGGAGCGTTTACCGGTGCGGTATCCATGAAAAAGGGCCGCTTTGAAATTGCCGACGAAGGAACATTGTTTTTGGATGAAATTGGAGAGTTGTCCGCCGGATTGCAGGTAAAGTTGCTACGCGTATTGCAGGAAAGAGTGATCGAAAGGGTTGGCGGGGTTAAGCCTATTCCCGTTAATATCCGCCTCATCGCGGCCACCAATAAGTCATTAAAGGAAGAGGTGGCCGGAGGTAATTTCAGAGAGGATCTGTTTTACCGTCTTAATGTTGTGCCCATCACCCTTCCCCCACTTCGCGACCGGTTAGAGGACATCCGACCGCTGGTCAAGCATTTCATCGACAAATACAGTAATGAACGAACTACGGGCGCACCGATAACCGGGATTGATCGAGAAGTCGAACGCCTTTTTTATGAATACGATTGGCCGGGAAACATTCGGGAACTGGAAAATGTGATTGAACGGGCCGTCGTGCTGAGCCCTGAATCGATTATTCAAGTCTCTGATCTTCCAAAAGACTTTGTTGATAACGCCCATAGCACCCTTCATATGGACGGTATCCCCGTGGATGCCAATTTATATGACACGCTGGCCCTGGTCGAAAAGAACATGATCATCCGCGCCCTGAAGAAAGCCAATTATGTCCAGACACATGCAGCGGACATGTTGGGTATTGGTAAAAGTGGATTAAATCAAAAAATAAAGAAATACAAATTGTTTCAAAAAAAGCACCATGGCCTGTAGGCCATGACAAATGGTAAGCACCGATGTCCTTGCGTGAAGGTTTATTTGACTAAAATCAAGGCAGGCGGAGAATTATAGCCGACGTAAGATAAAGAAAATTGGGCTGCCAGTGCCCACAAATAAGGCTTATCCCCCAATCTTTTCTTTAATGAGTTCCCCATACGATGTGTCAGGAAAGTCAGCCAATATCTGTTTATATTGGGCAACGCTACGCTCTTTTTCACCGTTGGTTTCATAAAGCCAAGCCAAATTAAAAAGGGCGTCGCTGCGTAGCGTTTTTTCTTCGGAAGCCGTGATCATTTCAAAATAGCGAATTGATTGCGGGTATTCTTTCTTCAAAAGATAAGCATACCCCAAGCCGCTTAGAATAATATTTTTCAATCCTTGGGATTGGGTGAAATCGTCGAGGGCGTGACTGTACATAGCGATGGCGGTGTCGGCGTCACCGGCGGAATAGCTCATATCCCCATAAACGATACGGGCAATTTTGACCGCACGCTTCGACCCGTAAACATCAAAAAGATCATTAAAATCGCTTTTCACCTGCTCATAAGCCACCTTGGCATCCTCATCTTGCAAAACAGAACTGTATTTGGCCACCAATTTTTCAACACGCTCCGACGCCTTGACTTCATTGCGGCGAGAAACCTGGCTCACCGTTGCAATAATGATCAGCGAAACAAAAATGACGGCCGCGCAGCTCAAAATGACTTTAAGATGGGACTTTGCATAGGCAATCAATTTACCTGTGAAAGTCATAAACTTGTCAGGCTCATTGAGCAGTTGTTTTCTTGACACGCCCCCTTTGGCCATTATGCCTCCAAATTGCGTTTGATTCTCATCCATCCATCGTCGGGTATATCCGCACCAACCACCTGACAGACTTCATACCCACAGGCTGAGGCCAATGCACCACTCTTCTCATGGGTAAAGCCTTGAACCAATCCGTATAAAAAGCCGGACGCCCAGAGATCACCAGCACCCGTGGTATCAACCGCCGCACCGTTTCCCAAGGGGGCAATGCGACAAATTCCGGTACTGTTTTGGATGTAGCTGCCTTTGGCACCAACTTTCAAAGCAGCGATGTCCACGTACCTGGATAATCGCTGGATCGCCTCTTCTTCAACCTTAATACCGGTATAGGCCAAGGCTTCGTCCTCATTGGCAATAAGAATATCGACATAATCATGGACAATATCCTCGAGAACCGATTTAGACTGCTCGACCACGGTAAAGCTGGCTAGATCCAAAGAAACCAGTGCCCCGGCTGATTTGGCGGCTTTTAAGGAAGCCAGCATCAAATCAGGGTTAAACAGCAAATAGCCTTCGATATGGACAACCGCACAGTCAGCGAAACAATCCGATGTAATCTCCTCTGGTTGGGTATCCGCAGACGCTCCCAGGTAAGTGAGCATGGTGCGCTGCGCGTCGGGTGTGATAATGGACAGCACCCGGCCGGTAGGAAGTGACGAAATCATCAGCTGAGGGTCGACGTCGCACTGTACCAATGCATTCTCAAAAAATCGGCCAAGGTCGTCATCTCCGCGTTTTCCCACAAAGCGTGACAAGCCCCCCAATTGCCCAACCCCCACAGCGGTATTGCATGCCGATCCACCTGGGACAGTGGTTGTGTCCGTTGAAACCTGGGATAAGATGTCCTCCAGTGCCGATACATCCACAAGGGTCATCCCCCCCTTTTCAACACCGACACGCTGAATAAAATCATCGCTTTCATGAACCAGAATATCCACCAGCGCGGATCCAAGTCCTGCGATCCGATTTTTACCATTTTGAAATTTCAAACTGACTCCTTACCAACTTTTATCCATCAAGGGTCATCGCCATTGGTGGATCATAATTGAAGACTTAAATTATGGAAACATCTTTTAATCAAAACTGTATCGTATCTATCTACCAAACCAGCGAATTATGAATCCACCCGTCATCGCCATCCGCATGAACAATATGGATCCACCGGCCTTGTTCTCCCAACACTTTGAAAGGGACGCCACGGTCAACGGTAAATCGGACATCGGCATTTGTGTCTGGTTCCGTTCGGACATTGCATTTTTCTTTTGTTACAATAACCGTTCGGGTATCGTCCAACAGTGAGCAGGCAATCCAGCCGCGGTCACCCTCAAAATCTTCGAACAAACACCACGCACCCTGCCTCTGCGTCACATTCAATGGATGGTATTTTTCCACCTGCCAAATGACGGTTTCCTTGGTATCAGGTCCCGTACGGATATTGGCAACCCCGACGTTGACGCTGAGTCGTTCCGCCCATGCGGCAGTAGGCCCACTCAAAATCAGACTGATTGCTAAAAAAAAATAAACACGTTTAAACATAGGATTCATTCTGCGTCGTTGGGTTTCACTTGAACCAATAGTTTTGCAGCCAATCCGCGACCCAGCACGATCCGCTTGTAATCCACACCGATAACCAGTTGCCCCTGGCCGGAATTAACAATAACATCGACTTCATCGCCAATACGAAGCCCCATGGCCATTAACCGGGCACGCGCTCTGGGGCCACCGTCAATCCGGGCGATAATCAACCGCTCACCGTTGGGGGCCTCGGACAGCCTGAGCAGTTCCTTGCGCTTGGCCATACATTGTGCACAGATGCCATACATTTCCATTTTATGCTGCAACAAGTGGAAACCATGGCGCTCAGCAGTTTGGATTTGGATCCGTTCCAACTGGGGATCTTCAAACTCCACGATTTTTCCGCACTTGGTGCAAACCATATGGTCATGGTGTTGTCCAAGATGCAGGTGCTCGTATAGTGTTTCACCATTATTGAACTGTTGCTTGCTGGCGAAACCATATTGACACATCAATTTCAGCGTGTCACGGACAAATTCAGGTTCCAGTTGATACCCCAATTCGTTTAGCCGCTGTACCATCTGCGAAGATGAAATGTGCCCTTCAACTTGCAAGAAGGCTTCCATCACGGCGAATCGATTTTCAAAGTCTGTGATCTGATCCTGTTTAAACAGTTTGCTGAATTGTTCTTTTTCCCGTTTGTGCAATTTATGTGGCATGCAATGACCTTGATTGGACAATACAATCGATGTGGAAACAAACGCCAATCAGGGGCCAGGGATCGTATAGGTCGTACATGATCCCGAACTGCAAGTCCGTGTTTGTGACGTCGCACCGGAATTCGCCGAGGCCCCGCCCCCCCCGCCGGCAATGGCATGGTTGGTGGTCGAAAGGATCCGTTCCAGGTTCCCCGAGCCGCAATGCGAACAAACCATTTCAATTTCTTCTTGTTTGTTCATGACCAAAATTTCCATATATTGGTCACAATCTACACATTTGAATTCGAAAATGGGCATATTGGTCTCCTTGTAAATAAAAAGGTCTTTTTTCTTACATTATCCGTAAATTGTCAAGTATCAGCAGCATGGCTTCGTGTGGCCACCAAATTGCGAGCATGTTCCAGGGCCGTCGGGGTTATTTTTTCGCCACCCAACATCCGGGCAATCTCCTTGATCCGCTCTTCAGTGTCCATGGGCCGGATCGTGGTGATCGTCCGACCTTTTTTGACCTGCTTTTGAATATAATAATGATGATCACCGTAGCGGGCAATCTGAGGCAGGTGGGTAATGCAAATCAACTGGTGCTTTTTAGACAAGGCCGTCAGCTTTTTTCCCACCACATCGGCCACGGCACCACCGATTCCGGCATCCACCTCATCGAAAATGACCGTGCCCACCATGTCGGTTGACGCTAAAATGGCTTTTAACGCCAACACCACACGCGATAATTCCCCGCCTGATGCCGTCGCTGAAAGGGGCTTTAAGGGCTCCCCGACATTGGGAGCGATCATAAACACCGCCTGATCAATGCCCGTGGCCGATAACTGGCTGCCATCCACACCCAGCCAGGCGCTATCGGAAGAGCCATATGGTAATAAGGAAAATTGAACCTCGAAATGGGTTCCGGACATCCTCAAACTTCCCAATTCCGTTTCTACGGCGCGGGCGAAATCCGCAGCCACATGCTTGCGCTTTTTGGAAAGCCGCCTGGCCAGATCCGCGATCTGGTCATAGCAATCGTTAATCTGCCCCCGGCGCGTTTCGATATCGTCATCCAGATGATCAATCGCCCTCAGCTGGGCGTCGATCCCATCACGGGTTTGAAAAAGCGTTTCCAGGGTTCCGCCGTATTTTCGTTTTAAACGATTGATCAGATCCAACCGGGCCTCCACCGACTCAAGACGATCCCCTTCCATATCCATTGTGTTCAGCCGGTCTTGCAGCATCTGGGTAACATCTTCAAGGCCATATAAATGATCGGAAAGGCGGTCTACCGCTGTCGAGAGCATATCGTCCAGCTGTGAGGCTTTCTCCAGGCTCTTGCGCACTTCGCCCAGCTGCTCGACAATGGCCCCATCGGCACGCTGAAGGGTTTCAATGGCCGTTTGAATGGACCATTGCAGGCTCTGGGCGTTTTTTAGGCGAAGCCGATCTTTTTCCAGCTGTTCGTCTTCCCCCGGCTGGATGTCGGCATCGTTGATTTCATCGAGCTGGAACTGGAAAAGCGCTTTTTCTTTGTCTTGATTTTCTTTCTTTTCGATCAGCGCCTTGAGCGTTTGCAGCATGGGCACGAATTTCTCGTACAAATCAGACACTTTTCGAACCATTGGCAAAAGCGCGCCAAACTGATCCAAAATCGTCAGATGGGAATTTTCTTTGAGCAGTCCCTGATGCGCATGCTGACTTGAAATACTGGCCAGACCGGATGTGACCGCAGACAGCATCTGCATGGTTGCCATGCGGTCGTTGACGTAAATGCGGTGGCGGTCATTGGCAGCGATCACCCGCCGGACCAGCAGGCCTTCATCGGGATCGTAACCGTTTTGGTTCATGATTGCGGCAGCGGCGGAGTCTTTAGGAACATCGAAAAAGGCGGACAACTCTGCACTGTCACAGCCGTCACGAATCATTTTGGCACTGGCCCGCGATCCTAATAACAGATTCACGGCGTTGATAATAATGGATTTACCGGCGCCGGTTTCACCGCTTAAAATAGTTAATCCATCGTCAAAACGAATATTCAAGTCATCAATAATGGCAAAATTCTTGATCAACAACTCTCTGAGCATGGTTTTCTCCGGCCGGGGGATCGTTTGACAGATTGCCGTCATCATAAAAAAGCCAACCCGGGGAATCAAGCATTATCGTCGGTCTATCACCGGTGGTCTGGGTCATTTTGGATAACCTGTGATTTCAACAATTTTTTTGTACAGCGGCTTCAACCGGCCATACATTCGTTTATATACACAAAGGTTTTGCCTAAATAAGATTTTCCAACACCACCAAGAATGGCATGCCACGCTCGGCATCATTTGTCCATAGCAATGACACCGTCGTCAGCCGCGCCGTCCTTCTGATGAATTGCTGCCTTTTTTCGGGTTGAAGTTTAACCATCAAGTGCTATACTCATTTCATGGCAATGGATTTCTCATTCTGATTTGTCTGTACCATAAATTCTTTTTGCATTGTAGGCTGCCGCCCAGCACCGATCCTTGCCAGCTGCACCTTTCGTTGAAGTCAAATGGAACCTTACCCGCATCCGGATGAATGACGAATGTCGTCGACCACGCAATATCCGCGGATGCAATGAATTGACGACCAGATCGGGAGCCCGGCGGGAAATCTCTTCATCACGATCTTGTTACGACGCGATAACAAGGTGATGCCTGGAAACGGATTATACCTTTTTTGTGCCGGTCATCTAAAATTTAGGGGGAAACCATGGGAAAGAACACATCAGCGCTTCACCAGCACCTGTTGGAAGTCAAGGAGGGAAAACGCTGTTTCGAAAACGCCTTTCAGGGTGTAGCCCGGATGATTCTTGAAAGCGACATCCAAAAAGTGGTTGTAAATGGAAAAACGACCTATGATTTCAGCATCTTCAGAGAAGGCAAAAAACATATCATCGGCATGTATGATGAAATCAACAGTTTTGTTTCCTATGTCAAGGATGCCGCAGAAAATGGGTCCTCCAAAGAAATGGCCTTCGTGCTGGTCGGCGAGCCCGGCAATGGGAAGACCTTTTTGGTGGATTATATATGCAATAAATACAGAAACTTTTTGTCTATTGACGGCAATCGTAAATATTCTTTCCGCTTCGTTGGTCTGGATAAAATCGGTGGTTACGGCAAAATCAATGCCATTGAATCCCAAACCTATGAAGACCCCATGATATTGGGGATGAACATTCACGATAATTCAGATAAAAACCGTGAATTTTTAGCCGAAGAGATCGGCTTTTCCGATAACGAGTTGGAAAGACTCTGGGTGGATTATCGGCCATTGGGCGCCTGCTCGGCATTCATATGGAACGATATCAGAAACGTTACCAACGGAGACCTATCTCAAATGCTTGATTTTGTGGAGATTATACCGGTCCCCATGACCGAGAGTCTGGGTACCGTGACCGGAAAATACCCGGCCAAGGACAAAATCACGAGTTCGGCGGTGGATCTGTTGGGAGAGGAGTCCATCCAGCGCTTGATGCACATCACGGAAACCAACAATCCCTACCGGTTTGATCTGCGGCGCGGTGCGCTGGCCCGTGTCGCCGGTGGCGGGGTTCATTTCTCCGATGAAATTTTCAAGAATAAAAAAGATTTGGTTCAGGTGTATTTAGGGGTGATCCAAAACCGCAATATTGAAATTGACGGGTACAAATGGCCCATTGACACGCTGATCATCGCCACCAGCAACAGCTCCGAATTCAACCGCTTTCTGGCCGAAAAGGAAGAAGCCCCCATTGTCGACCGCTGCCGCATCTGCTATGTGTCCCACAACACCAACTACAAGCTTCAAAAAGATCTGACCACCTATGCCATCGGCAATGAAACCCGCACGACCCTCAACCGCGAGTATCTGCATCAGGATCCCAACGTCAACTACGCGGCCTCGGTTGCCGTGGTGCTGACCCGCCTGGCCCGCTCGGAAAAACTGACCCCCATAGAAACCATGAAACTGGCCGCCGGTGAAGTGGCCGGTGAAAAAAGCATCAAAACCCTGGCCGAAGTCATTGATACGCTCAATCAAAACCCGGATATCACCAAACGCTTTGGTCAGAAAGGGCTGGGGCAACGCAATTTGGGGCGGGCCATCCAGCTGCTTTTTGAAAGCTCGGAGACCAATGAAGGCAAGTGCATGTTTGCCTATGACATTTTCAAGGCCCTGGAGCGCATCATTTTGGACTATGTGACCGAAGCCAACGATCGCGCCAAATACCTGGAAGACCTGAAAACCGCCAAAGGGCTTTACCGGGAACGCATCATGACCGAGATGTTCAATGCCTACATGGATGAACCCCTGGCCATCCGCAAAGACGTGATGAACTATGTCAACATGATCATCGGCATTGATGCCGAGAACCTGGGGCCAGACAAGATGTGGAAATACAAAGACCCGCAAACCGGTGAACTGCGGGCACTGAAAATCGATGAACGCTATATCAAAAGCGTGGAAGAGCGCCTGGGGCTGAAAACAGCGGAACAGCGGGAAACCTTTCGCACCTCCATCCGTAAGATCTATGGTCAAAAAATCTCGGTGGATCCCAACTACGATTTCATGGACAACCTGGAACTGGTCAAGGCGGTCACCGACGTGCGCCTGAAATCGGACATTGCCGGTGCCGGCAGCCTGATCGGGGCCCTGGCCAACCGGACCAACGAAGAAAACCAGAAACTTTACGATCGGATGGTGGACACCATGCTCAACAAGCTGGGCTATTGTCAGACTTGCGCGCAGAAAACGATCGAATATTTCTGTTCGCAAGAGGACGAAAATTAAACTGCACGCCCACAGTGTCTGCAAATATGGAACTTAAGCCATGGAACCTAAACTCGAAAAACTATATAGCGATCTGAAAAAGGCCGGACTCACGCCTGAGCAGGAGCAGAAAATGCTCCTGGAACTCAGCGATGACCGGCAGCACGGCATGCCGGCGGTGGCGGGCAACATGGCCATCGTCACCACGGATGAAGGTGAGATTCGGCTGCTCAACCTGTATGATTATCACGATCTGATGACCCTGCAGGCCATGAGCCAGCCCAAAGGCTCGTATGTCAGCCATATTCGCTCCATCGATGAACTTCTGGAAAAAGACCGTCAGCGGGAAAAAGATGGATTTCCACGCAAAATCCGGGTGGGCAAAATGATCAAACCCGGCAAGGCCGGAAAAGGCAAAGTGGTGGTTGTCCCTACCACGGTCGAAGAGAAGTTTATTCATGATCCCAATTTTGCCGAGCAGGAAGAAGGCCAGGGGCAAGGCGGCAGCGGTGATGGAGAAGAAGGTGAAGTCATCGGCGAACAACCGGTACGCGATCCTGACCAGTCCGGTGAGGGCGGGCCGGGCCAAGGGGAAGGCGGCCAGCATGAAATGGAATCATCGGCCTATGACCTGGGTAAAATCCTCACTGAACAATTTGAACTGCCCAACCTCCAGGAAAAAGGCAAAAAACGATCCCTGACCCGCTATACCTACGACATGACCGATCGCAATCGCGGTTTTGGTCAGGTACTCGATAAAAAAGCGACCCTGCGTGAAATTTTGGAGACCAACATTCACCTGGGCAATGTTCCCGATGTGACCAACATCGACCCCTCCACGTTTATCATTTCTCCCAAGGACAAGATATATCGCATCCTGTCCAAAGAGAAAGATTTCGAATCCCAGGCCGTGGTCTTTTTCCTGCGGGATTACTCGGGCTCCATGTCCGGCAAGGTGACCGAGCTGGTGGTCACCCAGCACGTATTGATTTACAGCTGGCTGCTCTATCAGTACGCCAACCAGGTGGAATCCCGATTTATCCTGCACGACACCGAGGCCAAGGAAGTTGAAAACTTTTATACCTACTACAACTCCAAAGTGGCCGGCGGCACCCAGGTGTTCTCCGCTTTTGAAATGGTCAACCGCATCGTCAAAGAGGAAAATCTGGCCTCGGATTACAATATCTATGTATTTCATGGCACCGATGGCGATGACTGGGACACGGAAGGCAAAAAAGCCCTACCGGCCATCAAAGAGATGATCGGCTATGCCAGCCGCATTGGTGTAACCATCGCCGAGCATGCCAGCACCTCCCAGAATAATACAGAAGTCGAACGCTACTTGAAAAAATCAGGCATTCTGAAAGAGCACCCCAAACATATCCGATTGGATGTCATCAATGAAAGCAGCGATGAACCCAGACTGATAGAGGGGATTAAAAAACTGATTTCCTGAGGCGAAACGGTTAGATTATGGAACTGATTGATCAGCACACCAAAAAAATAATGGAAGGCTGCAAGGCCCGAGCCCGCGACGCCGGCTTGACCTTTGAAGATGAAAGCCTGGAATATATTGTCACCAATCGGGATCTTATCGAGCTGTCCCCCAAAGTCATGATTCCCACCTTATACGACTACTGGGTCCAGGACGTGGAGGTGCTCAAGGAAAAAGGGAAATACGAACTCTATCCCGGCAACCCTTACGAAACGGTGATCAATACCCGTCCGGCGATCTCTTTTTACAATGACAACAATCCGGACTGGCTCAACGTGATGATCTTCTACCACGTGATCGGCCATATTGATTTTTTCCAGAACAACCTCTATTTCCGGCACACCTGGGACTATGATTTCAACGGCGAAGCCCTGTCGGACAAGCGCACCATCGCCAAGCTGCGCTCCGAGCGGGGACGCTGGGTGGATTATGTGATCGAATTCACCCGTGGGATCGATAATCTCGTGGGCTACCACAGCCTGCTTTCCGATCTTTTTTCATCTCCGAACAACGGATTTTCGGCCAAGGTCAATTATTATTTTGATGTTTATTTGCAGGAAATCGTCAAGGTCAACATCAGTAAATACATCAAACAGCTGGAAACCTACAACACCTGTGTTACAGAAGACCCGGTCCTGGGTGAAGAGACCTTTTTTTCAAAAATCGAACGCCGCCACCCGGAATTCGGCAATCTGTTTAAAAAGTATCAGGAAGAAAAACGGAAAAAACCTCAGGATCTGATTCAGTTCCTCATGGAGCATTCCAAAATGCTTCGCAAGGAAGAGAATCAGTGGATGCTGATGGTTATGCATGTGGTGCGCAAGACCGGTCTGTTTTTTCAGCCCCAAATTCGTACCAAAATCATGAACGAGGGATGGGCATCCTACTGGCATGAAACCCTGTACCTGAATGATGACCGCATTAAAGGTCATGAAGTTGATTTTGCCAGGGTCAATGCCGGCGTGACGGCCATGCCCCGCGTGGGCCTGAACCCTTACGCCCTGGGTATGCGCCTGTTTTATTTCCTGGAAAAAATGGCCGAAAAAGGCAAAATTTCTTGGGATTTCCAGCGCATGAACGATGCCAAAATGCGCGATGATTTCGATACCCATACCGGCCAGGGAAGAGATTTTATTTTCAAGGTCCGGGAAAATTTTTGCGATTTTACCTTCATCCATAATTTTGTCGACCAGGATTTTGTGACCACCAACAAACTTTTCGTGGCCGGCAGACGCTTGAACCAGAAAAAGATGGTCTGGGAATATTTCGTGAAAAGCCGCAGTGCCCAGGATTACCGTAAGATGCTCATGGAATCCCTTTACCATCCACCCCACATCGAGATCGATTTGGAAAAAACCAAAGACAATGCGCTTTATCTGATTCATCAATTTGAAGGCAAGCCCCTGCTGACCGAATACATTCCCAATACCATGCTGGGGATTGAATACTTGTGGGGAGGGCCGGTACAACTGGAAACCATGGAAGTCGTGTCCACCCCCCAGGCAAGCCGGACGCCTTCCATTCCGGGCCTTCCCGGACCGGCCACAGATCCTCCGAAACCGCGCAAAATAAAATGGAAACGGGTGTTATACACAATGAAAAATCGGAAGCTGAGCAAAAATACCCTGTAGACCGTAACCCCAATCCATTGGTTTAAAAAGGCTATCCATGGAAAATATCAAAAAAGCCATGCGGCATATCGATATCAGTGATGAAGGATCGAATCATCGCCACGCTATCCCATTCAGCGAATTTCTTGAGGTGGTGCTGAAAAACCCGACAGGTACAATACGCAACGTGTTTCAGGTGTTTCACGATTTGTTCACCGAACACGTTGGCGAAGGCGTGGATGAATATCCCAATGATCCGGAATCGATTCAATATGTCAGCTATGATTGCAGCAAATTGCTTGTCGAAGGCGCTGACCATCCGTTTTTTGCCGACCGCCTGTTTGCCAACCGGCTGGTGAACATTGTCGAAGCCCTTAGGACCGGGGCCCAGCAGAATAAGATCTATATTTTTGACGGCCCTCACGGATGCGGGAAAAGCACCTTCCTCAACAACCTGCTCAAACGCTTTGAAGAGTACGCCAACACCGATTCGGGCACCCGATACGAAACCGTGTGGCGCCTGGACCGCCGGCAATTGGCGGAAAAGGGCGGCAATGAAACCGCTTCCATTCTGGAAAGTCTGTTTCGCATGCAACAAAACCCCAACAAAAAGCAGTTTGACACCATTCGCACCATGGCCCTGCCGGAATCGGACGGGCAATTCATCGAGGTCCCCTGCCCCTGCCATGATAACCCGCTATTGCTGATCCCCAAAGCCCTTCGCCGGCAGTTTCTGGATGACCTGTTCGACAACAATGAATTCAAATACACCCTGTTCACCGACAAGGCCTATGAATGGATTTTTCAGGATGTCCCCTGTACCATCTGCGGGTCCCTGTACGATGCGCTGCTGACCCGCCTGAAGAGCCCGGCCAAGGTTTTTGAGATGGTGCATGCGGTTCCCTATACCTTTAATCGCCGATTGGGCAAAGGCATCAGTGTATTTTCTCCCGGAGACCGCCCGGTCAAGCAGATCATCCTGACCAACGAGTATCTGCAACGCACGATCAATCAGCTGTTTTCCGACAGCAACCAGGTTCGCTATATCCATTCCCGGTATGCCAAAACCAACAACGGCATCTACGCCCTGATGGACATCAAATCCCACAATATCGAGCGGTTGATCGAGCTGCACAATATCATCAGCGAGGGGGTGCATAAGGTCGAAGACATCGAAGAAAACGTCAGCAGTTTGTTCATGGCGTTGATGAACCCCGAAGATAAAAAAAATATCAAGGAGTTTCAGTCTTTTTCCGATCGGATCGTCTACATCAACATTCCGTATGTGCTTGATTTGAATACCGAGGTGGAAATCTATCGCAACATTTTCGGTGTGCGCATCGATGACAGCTTCCTGCCCCGGGTGTTGCATAACTTTGCCCGGGTGATCATCTCATCCCGGATCAGTTTGCGATCCGAAGCCATGCTCGAATGGATCCCCAAACCGGAAAAATACAGTCGCTACTGTGATAAAAACCTTCAGCTGCTGAAAATGGAAATCTATACCGGATATATCCCGGAGTGGCTCTCGGAAGAGGATCGCAAGGCCCTGACCGCCAAACGGCGTCGCCGGATCATCGGGGAATCGGAAAATGAGGGCCGGCAGGGCATTTCAGGCCGCGACTCCATTAAAATTTTCAATAGCTTCTACACCGCGTACGCAAAATCCGGTGAAATGATCGACATGGCCATGCTTTGCAAGTTTTTCCACTCGCAAAAGGATCTGAAGTCCTCCATTCCGGATGGTTTTTTGGACTCCCTGCTCCTGCTTTACGACTTCTCCATTCTTCAGGAAGTCAAAGAGTCGCTGTATTATTACAACGAGGACCAGATTCATCGTGAAATCTTAAATTACATGTTTGCCGTCAATTTCGAACCGGGAACCTCCGAAACCTGTAAGTTTACCGGTGACAAAGTTCATATCACCGACGAACTGCTGGAGGGATTTGAACGGCGCATGCTGGGCAGCAAGGCAGACAAAGAAAAGCTGCTCAACCTGCGCAAAGACACGCAAAAAGAATATACCTCCAGAACGCTGACCCAGGAAATCCTGGTCAGTGGCACCCCCCCCACCGAAACCCGCCTGTTTGAATCACTCAAAGACCGATATGTTTTCAACCTGAAAGAAAAGGTCCTGGACCCCTTCCTGGAAAACGAAAATTTCAGGCGGGCCATCAAAGATTATGCCGAAGAGGATTTTAAAACCTACGATAAAAAAATCCGCGATGATGTCACCTTTTTGATGGACAACCTGATGAAAAAATATCGTTACACCGAAGCTGGCGCCAAGGCGATCG
The DNA here is from genome assembly GCF_048565275.1 of Desulfosarcina variabilis str. Montpellier. Taxonomy (NCBI): domain Bacteria; kingdom Pseudomonadati; phylum Thermodesulfobacteriota; class Desulfobacteria; order Desulfobacterales; family Desulfosarcinaceae; genus Desulfosarcina; species Desulfosarcina variabilis. Next base: position 8,156,124 of record NZ_CP159846.1, read on the forward strand.
GTATATATGTGATTGACAATGACCTGGCCAGAAAATTTACCAATCCTTAGATTTTAACCTGTAGGCAATCGGCGAAAACTTAATCTTTTTCGCGAATGACCGATATCGTTAACAATTCGGTCACATGTCAAGGTTCGTCCCAATACAGCAACAATCTTTATCATCGCCAGGGAGATATCGAAAAATGTCCGCATCTGTCAGATATTTGGTTTTGGCCCCCCTTTTATTGATGCTGATGGCATGCGCCTACGAACAACAGTACGTCCGCCACGCACAGATTCAATCCAGGGCCCGGTATGTCGCGGTGCTGCCCATGGTCAACCTGTCGTCCTATCCCCACGCCGGCCGTATCGTGAGCGATATCCTGGCCACGGAATTGTACGCACAGTCCACCTTTCAGCTCATGGAGGAATCCGCGGTCATCAACCAGATTCGAGGTAATGCCCTTGATCTTGATGACGTGCTCGACAAAATGGTGGTAATGGATGCGGCCAACGATTTGGGCGTCGACACCGTGATTTATGGCTCGGTCAGTGAGTACCGCTACAAACGCGGCCTCAACGAAGATCCGGTCGTGGGCGTCAATTTGCGCATGCTGGATGTTAAAACACAAAAAATTCTGTGGGCCGGGAGCAAATCCCGCACGGGCGGCTGTTTCTGGTTTTGCGAAGACTCGCTGAACCGGCTGGCCCAACAGGTCTGTCACGAACTCGTCGCCACCATGCTGGCGGATGAATCGCGGTAGGACCGCCCTTACCACCGGGAGGAGCATTGAAGACCATTCGACATCCGTGTTGGTGCCTGATATGGATCGTTATTATGGTCCTTTGGCCGCTTGGCGGCTTAGCCGAGACGCCGCCGGTAATCCACAACTGGCTGTGCTATTACGGCGATGTGTTCGGCCCTGACATTTATTCCCGATTCGATCTGGTGGTGCTGGACAGCCATCATCATCCCCCGCTTCCCACCACATCTGAGCACCCCCCGATGCTTGGCTATCTCTCTGTCGGCGAGGTGGATGAAAATGGCCCCTATTGGAAGATGGCCCGCCATCAGGATTTCCTGGTCATCAAGAACGCATTCTGGAATGCCTGGATGGTCGATGTCCGCGATACGGCCTGGCAGCGGCTGCTGCTGTCTGTTGCCGTGCCGGCCATTTTTGAAAAAGGATTCGAGGGGGTGTTCCTGGACACCTTTGACTCCAGTCTGCACCTGCTCACCCTTGGCGATGGTCAGCGCTTCAAGGGGGTTGACGATGCGCTTTTAAAAATCGTCAAATCCATCAAGTCCGCCTTTCCGGACAAGTGGATCGCCGTCAACCGGGGGCTACCAATTCTGCCGGAGATCGCCCCCTGGATTGATTTCGTTGTTTATGAAGACCTGTACAGTTACTACAACGATCAAACAAAGACCTATGAAAAAGTATCCGACGCATCACGGGCGGCACTCATGCCGTACGTTAAAAAGGGTCTGGCGGCCAATCCGAATCTGGTCCTGCTCAGTATCGACTACGCTGATGCCGACCAGCCGGAGATGGCCCTGGAAGCGATCCGCTTCGCCCGCAGCAAAGGATTCATCCCCTATGTCAGCACCATTGAACTGGATCAGATTTTTTATTATTCCCTTGATCATTAGCCTCTTGGTGATACCGGGATCATCAAACCGAACACGGGCTGCCGAAACGGTTCGGATGGAACCGGTCTCGCGCCGGATCCTGGCCCTTTACGACAGCAATGAAGGCGTTACCGCCGACACCAACACCATTGTTGAAAACTGTCAGACGATTCTCAATTATCTTGGATTGGTTGTGGACTACCAGGATGTCAACCAGCCCCTTCCCGATCACAAGGCCATGGCCGGCTACCGGGGCATTTTAACCTGGTTTGAATCCGATGGCATCAAAAAGCCCCAGGGCTACCTGTCCTGGCTGGACAAGCAGATCCGCCGAGGCACGAAGCTGGTTGTTTTTGGGTCACTGGGCGTCACTGACAAAAATTTGCCCGCCGAATTCCAGCAACTCGCCAAAGCAATCTATGCTCACCTGGGACTTGGGCATGGCGGAGATTTCACCAACCAGCGCATGCGTCTGCGGTACGCAAAAAAAGATACAGCCATGGTGGGCTTCGAGCGGGCCTATCCACCGGTGCCCATGCAGTATGAACAATTTTTTGCCTTGACCCCTTCGGTAAAGACATACTTGAGTCTGACGCGGACCGATCGCCCCGGCAACGAAAGCGTGGTGGTCTCCACCAGCCCGGGCGGCGGCATGATCTGGGGCCCTTATATGCTCTGGCGGGAGGCCGGGCCGCCCTATCGCCGGCAATGGTATGTGAACCCTTTTGCCTATTTCACCCATGCTTTTGATCTAGTGTCCCTGCCCAAACCCGATCCTACGACCCTCAACGGCCGTCGCATCGCCTTTTCGCACATCGATGGCGACGCCTTTGCCGGTTTCACCGAGGTGCGAAACAATGCCGTGTGCGCGGATATCATTCGTGACCGTATTTTGACACGCTATCCGTTTCCGGTCACCGTGTCGGTGATCGTTGCCGAAATCGACCCATCGGCCAAGGGCAGCGAAAAGCGCGTGGCCCTGGCGCGTCAGATATTCGCTCTGCCCAACGTGCAGCCCGCCTCACACGCGTACTCCCATCCGTTTTACTGGGATCCGGATTTTGACAACACCCAGGCCGACTACCCCAGCCAATATGGAATGAAAATTCCCGGATATGAATTCGATGCCGGCATGGAGATCGACTATAGTGTGCGCTACATCAGCGACGTCCTGGCCCCACCGTCAAAGCCCTGTCGGGTCTTTTTATGGACCGGCAACTGCGAGCCGCTGGCCACGCACATCAAGCGCTGCGACGATCTGGGGCTATTCAACATGAACGGTGGGGATACGATCTTCGATGCCATCTTCGATTCCTATACCGGTGTGGCGCCCCTGTATCGAAAGGTGGGCGGCCGCTATCAATACTATACCGGCCAGGCCAATGAAAATATCCTGACCAATTTGTGGGAAGGGCCTTATTACGGTTTCCGGGAAATCATCACCACCATGCAGCGCACGGGAACTCCCAGGCGCGTCAAGCCCATCGATATTTACTACCACTTTTACTCGGGTCAGTACGCGGCATCGGTCCAGGCTCTTGAAACGGTTTACCAGTGGGCGCTGGACCAGCCCATCGCGCCCATGTTCACCTCAGCCTACATCCAGATTGTCAAAAGCTGGCTGGACTGCCGTTTGTTGGCCGATCCTTCGGGCGGGCGTTACCAGGTGAAAAATTACGGCCAATGCCTGACCGTCCGTTTTGACGCGGAAAAACGGGTCCCTGATCTTGGAAAGTCGCGCAACGTGCTGGGCTTTGTCAATGATCCGCAGGGCCTTTACGTTCATTTGGCGCCGGGCGCCTCAAGCGCTGAAATTGTTTTTGCAGACCCGTCAAAGCAAGCGTCGGCCGATGAATCCCGCCCCTACCTGCATCAGGCCAGTGGATGGGTCCGTGATTTCCAGTCCACGGACAAGCACATTGCTTTCCAGTTTGAAGGATTCGGCAATGGTATGGTTGAGCTGGCCGGCATGCCGCCGGGCAGTCGCTGGCAGCCCGCAGGCAATACCAAGGCGTCATCGGCAATTATCCATGAAGTAGATCAACAAGGCCGTCTGGTTCTATCACCGCTAAAAACCGGGACTGTGGAGATCGGACGCCGTTGAATGTCAACCTATGGCAAATTCTATGTTTTCTGGCCGTTATCATAGGGGCGACGATCGTGGTGTTTCCCACCCAAAGAAGCATGCTGCCCCACCTGATCGATAACGGAAAATACGCCGCCGCCGGAATCATTATTGAAAAGCTGTTGAACAAAACCCACCGGGATGGGTCTGTGGTGGACCAATCCGTTCGGCTGTACCTCCTGCAAGGCCATCCGGAAAAGGCCATCGACTGCCTGGAAACACTCCACCGGCAAGCGCCGCTCACTGCCGAGCGTTTTGAACAGCTGGCCAGACTTTACGAATGGAACCGCCAGCCGGCAAAGGCCCAAGACACCTGGAAGCGCCTGCTATCCATCGCCCCCGATCACCCGGCAGCCTTGAAACGGCTGATCGGATACTATCGCTACAACGGCGATTTGACCCGGGAAAGCACCACCATTGGTCAACTGGTCCGCCTGCAGGGAACCCTGGGCCGGTGGCAGGACAATGGGAAGCGGTTGACCGACCTGATCGCGGTGCAGATCAGCCGGCTGGAACCGGTTTTAACCCAACCGTCCGTGCCGCCGCTGACCGCCATGCTGGCCAGCGGCCTTTACCAGTTATACGAAAAGGAACTGGCCGAGCCCTCAATGCAAGCAACGACAAGTGACCAAGCGGCCATGCATCGCTGTCTGGAGCAGTTTGTCTGGACCGGGCATCTTGCCGATGGCCAGGCCTTTGCCGCACGCGCCGATCAGTTGTGGGACACCGGCATCGACCAGCAGATGCGGTTGGTGGATGTACTGCGCTGGGCCCAGATGGACCAAGAAGCCCTTGCCCTGTTAGAGCAACTTCATCAAGAGGCTCCAGAGAATCGCCGGGTGCTGGTGGCCATGGCCGAAACCGCGAAACTGGCGGACAACGCAGCGGCCGGCATCGCCGCCTATCAGGCCCTGATACGCATGGCACCGTCCAAGCCCGGCTACCGGCAACAATTGATGTCGCTTTACCAGGAAACCAGTCAAACCGCTTCCCTGTTCGATGAATACGAGCGCCAGCTGCATGCCACGGGCGATGCGCGTCTGATCGATCAGTTGTTCAAACTGGCCCGGCAATCAGGTGATCCAAAGCTGCAACAGCGCGCCCTCGACCTGGCTGCCCGGACAGATGCCGATGATTCGGAATTGCTCAAGCAGCAAGCTGACCTTTACCTGGCCATGGACCAGCCGGGAAAGGCATATCCGCTGTTAAAACGCATTGCCACCGGACCCGATGGGTCAGCAGCGGATCTTAAAGCCATGATCCAGGTGGCCGGTTACACAGGGAAACCGGCCCTGCTTGGCGACGCACTGCAAACCGGCATTGCGCTTGCGCCCCAGGATGCCGACTTGACACTTCGCCTGGCCAGGCTTCATCTGGCCCAGTCCAGGCAGCCCCAGGCCATCGACGCCTTTAAACGGTATCTCGAGATAAAACCTGATGATGTCAAGGTCCAAAAGGAGCTGGCCCAGGTCTACGAATGGCAGGGCCAACCGCAACAGGCCCTGGCCATTTACCGGCAAGTTGTCCGCGATCACCCCGAGGATGCTTCGGCCACCACCACGCTGGCCCGCCTGATGGCCGAAACCGGTGACCAGGCAGGCCTGATCGCGCTTGCCATACAAAAGGCCGACGCCGCCCCGCAAAATGCCGACCTGGCCCTGGCCGCCGGGCGGGCGCTGGTGGCCGAGGGTCAGCTGGAAAAAGGCGCGCTGTATCTGAAGCGGGCTGCGGCACTGGCCCCCGGTCAATCCGTCGTCTGGCGGGAATTAGCCAATGTTTACCAATGGACCGGCGAGTCTGACCGGTTGATCGACGCGCTCGAGCACCTGGCCGCCACCGGCGGGTTGGATCAGCGCCAGACCCTGCTTCTGGCCGAGTCGTATTCAAACCGCCGCCGCTGGGCCGATGTGGTAACGCTGTTGGTTCCCGTTGAAAACCAACGTGTGCTTCCCCGCCGTGAAGGACTCAAGCTGGTTGATGCTTATATGCAGACGGGCAGGCAGGCGCAGGCCCTGGATCTGATCCAGCGCCTTTTTGATGAGAACAGGAATGATCCGGTTTTTCTGGCCGATCTGGGTCAGCGGGCCCAATGGCAGCAACGCTTGAATCTGGCCCTTCTCGTTTATGAAGCGGTGTTGCAAAAGGACCCTGTCAATCTCAAGGCCCTGAAGGGCAGCGGCCAGATCTATGCCTGGACCCATGCCCCCAAACCGGCCATCAAGGCCCTTGAAACCTATAACCGGCTTTATCCGCACGACTATGAAACCCAGTACCTGTTGGGTGAGCTTTACATGGCGGCCCACCGTGACGCCGATGCGCAGAAACAGTACCGCAAGGCCATGCGACTGATCAATTCCGGCAGGCGGGAAGATGGCGCCGACCCGCCTGTCCAGGAGCCAGCACGACCATGAACCGGAATCTTTTCCATTGGGGGAACCAACGGTGGTGGGTATGGATGCTCATGCTGCCGGCCTTTTGCATCGGCGCCCCCGCACTGCCGGTTTGGGGCGCAGAGCCAAACGCTGCTGTCCAGGCACCCATGCCTGATTTCAACCACCGGCAGGCGGCCCTGATCGAAGCCCGCATTTACAGCCATGCCGGCGACGTGGCCAAGGCCATGGCCATCTACCGGCGTCTGAGGGCCACCGATCCCTCGGATCGCGAAATTCACATGGAATATTGCACCTTTTTGGTGGATCAGCGACAATATGCCTTGGCTCAGGCTCAGTTGACGGATCTGTTGACCGTTGATCCCATGAATCAGCGCGCCCAGCACCTGCAGGCCCGCCTGTACAGTGAACAGGCACAGTATGGCTGGTCGGTCTATCTGTATGACCGCATTGTTCAATCAGACCCCAACGACAGCAACGTCTGGTCCGACTATGCCGGCGCCCGCCTGGCCAGCGCCCAGTGGGCCGCCGCCCTGGCCACTTACAGCCGGGTACTGGAGCAGGACCCGGACAACCGGGATGTTCGTCAATTGGTCCATGAAATCATTAAAACCCATGGCCCCCGACTGGACATCACCCATCGCCGCTATGAACAATTGGCCGACGATACAACCATCGACACCGGGTCCATCGGCTGGACCACCCCTGTTTCCGAAGCCACGCGTCTTTTCGCGGATTATCGCTATATTGACCTGGCCCGTCCGGCACAGCCCTTTGCCGGCAGCGTCGACGGGTATTTCAGCGATATTGTGCTGAAACTGGACCACCAGTTCAACCAACGCTGGTCGGCCGCTGCCGGCATCGGCGGATACAAGGGCGCATCGCGTGATACCAGCGTCCTGGTCGGCGCAGGGCTGACACCGCTCACGGGCATCAACATCAATGCCGAATACCAGGTGAACCGTCCCTGGTATGATCCGGTGGATGCGGTGGAAAACGGCGGGGCCTATGATCGCTTACGCCTGTCTGTGGACTGGAACGACGGCCGGCGAACCAGTGTGCTGGTACAAGGGGAAGACTGGCGCTACCATACCGATGGCGCCGCCCACTATGGCCGGCAGCAAACGATTCTGGCGATGCTTTCCCTGCGGGTCTTGCCGTCCCCGGAACTGGTCGCCGGGTATTCCTACTACCGGGCCGGGTTTGAGTACGAAACGGATGATTACCGCCCGGTGGCCATGGTGGAAGATCAGGGCTGGCACAGCCTTTTTGTATCCTTGGCTCACCGCCCCTGGGACTACGGGTCCTGGGGGGCATATGCGGGGTTGCGCTATGATCATGTGCGCAACTTAAGCGGCTGGTTCGTCCAGCCGGCCTTCAACCTGTCCCTGGGCAACCGCCTGGAGCTGGACGCCAGCTATGACTATGCCAGTGAATCCACGGGAACCGTGGGCGGCGAAACCCAAACGTTTCAGGTGGCGGCGCGCCTGTACTTTTGACGGATTCGTAAAAAGTCCGATATCGGCGTTACGCTTCATCCTTCGTCACTGCGGAGTACGAACAGTACGCTGCCTTCGGCACCCGCGATAGCGGTATTCCTAAGGATTCGCAAGCCTTGATCTCGGACTTTTTACGAATCCGTCCGAACGTAGACTTTTTACAAGTCCATCATTTTTGAATTCGGTGAAAAAATGACTGAGAACGCTCAACCCACATTAACAGCAGCCGACACCAACCCCACACCGGTGTTGTTGAAGCTGCCCAAATCCGAGTACACCGGCAGTATTTTGGGGTTGGCGGTTCTGGTGGCGATCAATTTTCTCTGGTTTTCCGATCGCCTCGGCTTCAGCGGTTTTTCCCCCCACCCGTTCTGGCTGGTGGTGCTGCCCATGGCGGCGCGCTATGGTTTCAAGGCCGGAGCCACCAGCGGTCTTCTGGCCGGCCTGCTCCTGCTCGGTCTGCAGCAATTGGACCGTCCCCACCAGTCGTGGCGGACCTTGCTGGCGCTGTCCAACCTGACCCTGCCGATCCTGTTCGTCGGCGGCGGCATCCTGCTGGGCGAAATCCGTGAAGCCCAGAAAAAACGCTACCAGACGCTGGTCGATGCGTTCAATCATCTGACCAGCACCCACGCGGACCTGGGCCAGCGCTATGATGCCTTGAGCCGGGCCAAACAGGAGCTCGACACCCACATTATCTCCCAGGAGCAAACCCTGACCACGGTTTACGAGGCGGCCAAGGGCCTCAAATCCCTTGACGAAGAGGATATTTTTCCGGCAGTGGTGGAAATTATGGTCGATTTTCTCGCGGCCGAAGCCTGCAGTGTGTATGTACTCACCGAAGACCGGTTGGTGCTGGCTGCCGGACATGATCCGGAAGGCGAATTCAAGCGCCGCAATGAACTGATTGTGGACGAAGGCATGGTGGCCGAGGCCGTGACCTCCCGCCAGACCGTATCGCTCAATGCCCTTACGCCATCGACAAATTTCACCGACCTGGCCGCAGAGGGTATTGTCATCTGCGTGCCCCTGCTCAACAGCAAGAACCAGGTTCTGGGCGTATTGAACATCGAACGGCTGCCCTTTATCAAATTCAACCCCCAGACCGTCAGGCTGGCGTCCATCATCGGTGAGTGGTGCGGCAGTGCCATCGAAAATGCCCGCACCTACCAGGACACCCGGGATAAGAATATCTCCGATGACATTACCGGCGCCTACACCTACACCTATTTTCTCAAACGCCTGCAGGAAGAGTTCATGCGCGCCCGGCGCTACAGCCAGGAAATGAGCCTGATCGCCTTTGAAATTGCTGATTTTCAAAAAATCGACAAGGGCCATCAACAAGACATTCTCACCGTGGTCAGCCTGGTCTTTAAAAACAAACTGCGGGCGGTGGATCTTTTCTTCCATGACCATGACGCATCACGCTATTTTATCCTTTTGCCGGGGACACCGCGCGCCGGCGCCCAGGTGGCCAACCAAAAAATGATAGAAGAGATCAACGCATTTAAATTCCGGCCGTACACGGATAACGATGAGCGGGCACTGGCCATCCGTACTGGTACCACCGCCTTTGCGCAAACCATGCAACAACCCGATGAAATGATTACACAGGCCGTCAATGAAATCCAATAGATCTACCGCCACCGATCCATTACCGCATGCAGCCGCGCATATCGCAGGCGCCTGGCTGGGTGCCGTGGTCCTTGAAGGCACAGCCGTGTTCCTGGCATGGCGGGTGGCGCCGGCCGGCGGATATGGATGGTGGATCGGTGCCGCTATCTGTCATCTACTTAGCGCCGGCGCCCTTCTGGCTCTGGGCGTTACCAAACGCACACCGGCAAAGGCCGTATCAACGGATCAATACCGCGCGCGCCTGTACGGCTGGCTGGCCATGCTTCTTCCCGTCGTAGGCCTTATCGGCAGCCTGATTCTGCAACTGGTTTGTGACCGGTGGATCCGCGCCCGCGGACTGGTTGAGGATTTCCAGGCGGAAACCGAACACCGGGTCATCGAACCCCGGCGTATGGACGTTCAAAAGGACCTGACAGCCTATCTGGATGAAGAATTGTCCGTGCAGCCCGTGATGGATATTCTGGCCGGCTCCGATGACAACCTGAAACGCGGCGCCATCGACACCCTGCGGCGGATCGGCACCCCCGAGGCCATCGTCATTCTCAAAAAATGTCTCACCGACACCAGCCCCGAAGTCCGCTACAGCGCCCACACGGCCCTGACCCGGCTGGACGAAACCTACATCAAAGCAATCAAGGCAGCCACGGCGGCCCTTGAAACCGGCCGGTCAACACCAGCCCATGATTTGGATTACGCCAGGCAGTGCCTTCGTTACGGTCAAAGCGGTCTGTTGGATGAGGATACCCGTCACCACTACCTGCAGATGGCACGCGATGCATTCATGGCGGCCCAGGCCAAGGGGGTATGGGATGCGGCCCTGGCCCTGGATCTGGGGCGATTGGAAATACTGCTCGGCGACTATGATGATGCTGCCGTCCATTTTCAATCCATTCTGGATCAGGATGCGTTAAACATCAACGCCTTGATCGGCCTGGCCGAAGTCCACTACAACCGTGGTGATGCCCAGGGGCTGAAAACCATTGCCGGCCGGATGAACGCCGCGTTGACCACCAACGTGGAATCGGTCAACGAAAGCATCCTGCTCCATTTCTGGGCATTCGAGGAAAAGGCGACCTGACCCATGCAATCATCCCAGCCATATGATGTGTGCCTGATTCTGGAGGGGACCTACCCCTTCGTATCCGGCGGTGTGAGCACCTGGGTCCACAATCTGATCCGGGCCCTGCCGGACATTCGCTTTTGCGCGGTATCCATCTTCCCTTCAAAAAAGGAAACCCGGGAGCTCAAGTACGACCTGCCGGAGAATTTTCACCTGGCGCAGATTGTCTACATTCACGAATACGACCTGGGCCCTGCCGGCACTGCCAGCCGGCGGCAACAGCGGCAACATGTGGCCGCGATCGCCGATTTCCATCACCGGATCAAAGGTGGCGATTTCAGCCAGTTTGAGAAAATCGTAACCTTGTTCCAACATCCCGAGAAAAGCGGACTTGCCGTTCACAATCTGATTCACGGCAAAAAGGCCTGGTCCTTTCTGGTAGAGCAGTATGGCCCTGAAGATAACACGGTTTCCTTTATCGACTACTTCTGGACATTCCGCTTCACGCATCTGCCCGTCTTTAAATTGCTGGGCGCCCCGATCCCCCGTGCCAGGGTCTACCACACCATCTCGACAGGGTTTGCCGGCATGCTTGCCGCCATGGCCAAGCATGTCCATCAGCGCCCCATGCTGCTGACCGAGCACGGGATTTACACCAAGGAGCGCAAGATCGAAATCGCCCAGGCCGAGTGGATTTACGTTGCCGGTGGTGAACGGGTACGGGTCAAAAAGGACGTCAATGCCTTTCAGCAGTTGTGGATCAATATGTTCGAATCATTGGGACGCATGACCTACCAGATGGCCGATCGTATTTTCACGCTTTACAGCGGCAACCGCAAACTGGAAATTTCCGAGGGAGCGGATCCCGAGAAAATTGAAATCATTCCCAACGGCATCGACATCGCGCGTTTCAGCACCTTGAAACCAGCGATCTTCGATGAAGCGGAGAAAAGCAAAACCCGGTTTAAGGTGGGATTTGTGGGCCGCGTGGTGGCCATCAAGGATGTCAAAACCTTCTTGCGGGCTTGCAAAATCGTAGCCCTGCAAATGCCTTCCGTGCAGTTTTTCATCCTGGGCCCCACGGATGAAGATCCACAATACTACCAGGAATGCAAGGAATTGGTGAAACTGCTGCGCCTGGGGGATGGGGTGATCTTCAGCGGTCGCATCAATGTCATGGAATACTATCCCAAACTGGATCTGCTGGTGCTGACCAGTGTCAGCGAAGCCCAGCCCCTGGTGATCCTGGAGGCCAATTGTGCCGGCATCCCCGTGGTCGCCTCGGATGTGGGATCATGCCGGGAACTGATCGAAGGTCGCACCCGCAACGACCGCATGATCGGCCCGTCGGGTATCGTCACCCCCGTGGCCGACCCGGTCGGCACGGCGGGCGGCATCATTCGCATCCTGTCCGATCCGAAAACACGGGAGCAAATGGCCCTGGCCGGCCGTGAACGGGTGCGTCGCTATTATCAGGAACGGGATCTGAACCGAAAGTATGATGCCATCTATAAACAGTATATGAGTAAAGAGGAGATATAATGGCCGGCATCGGGTTCGAGCTGAAAAAAATCCTCAATCGCCAGACGTTTCTGGGCGATCTGACGGCCTATTTGTATGCCGCCATGGTCTCATCCGGCCCATGGCTGATGTCCATCGTCTGCCTGGCCGTGCTCGGCGTCTATCAGGGCGCCGGCCTGACCCGCATAGAACATGCCCTGTTCCGGTCAACAGTGGTTTACACCTATGCCTTTTCCCTGATCCTGGTGGGCATCGTTCAGATGATCGCCACCCGTTACATGGCCGATCGCCTGTATGAGAAAAAGATCGACGTCATCCTGCCGACCCTGTATACCCTGACGCTGTTGGTGCTGTTTGCCGGTAGCGTGTTTGCCGCCGGCAGCTATCTGTTCTTCAAGGTTTCCCTGCTGCACAAGGTATTGGGCGTGATGTTGTTTCTGGTGGTCAGCCTGATCTGGTTGTGCATGATTTTTCTGTCGGCCATCAAGGACTACAACGGCATCGTCAACGCCTTTGCGCTGGGCGCCGGCATCAGCATTGCCGGAGCGATTTATCTGGGCCGCCCTTTGGGAACCGAAGGATATATCGCGGGATATTTGCTGGGCCAAACAGTGACCCTGTTCTGGATCATGGCCAAGATTATGGTGGAATTTCCGCCAACCATATTCTGGAACGCCGATTTTCTGGGCTATTTCATCCGTTACTGGGATCTGGTGGGCATCGGTTTTTTGTTCAACCTGGGCATCTGGGCGGATAAGTTCGTGTTCTGGCTGGCGCCGGACGCCCGGGTAATCGTCCCCTGGTTCACCACCCACGATATTTACGAAGGGCCGGTCTTTTTCGCCTACCTGACCATTGTGCCGGCCATGGCCATCTTTTTGCTCAAAATCGAAACGGTTTTCTATCAACACTACCGTCAATACTACGCCAAGGTTGTCGGCAAACGCTCGCTGGCCGATATCCTGGCCGAAAAAAAAGCCATGGTGGATGCCCTAAAAGGCAGCATGCGCGATGTTTTCGTGATCCAGGGCACGGTATCCGTCTTCTGCCTGATATTCGCCCCCCGGCTGGTGGCCTGGGCACGTCTGTCAACCCTGCAGGTCCCCTTGTTCCGCATCGTATTGATCGGCTCATTTCTGCAGATTCTGCTGTGTATCAATGTCATCATTCTGTTTTACTTCGACCTGCGACGGTCAGTCCTGCTGGTCAGCGTCGTTTTCGTCGTCGCCAATGCAGGGCTCAGCGCCCTGAGTATTGTCTTGGGCATGTCGTTTTACGGCTATGGCTATACCTACGCCTGCCTGATCGCCTTGATGGTGGCCTTTCATCAATTGCACGTCAATGTGCGTGATCTGGAGTATATTACCTTTGCCCAGCAGCCGGTGGCCTCCTGAGAACCTAAAAGTATTGCATGATCGGGCTTTTAAGGTTAGACTTGTCTATAATTCCTTTGAAACCGTCGTCTCTTGAGAAAAAGATTACACGCAGCATGACCATGGGGGGTCTCTAATCGTATGGTCTCCACCGCAGGGCGCCCTAATGGGGTGCCCTTTCTTATTTTCCCAATATAGAAAGGAAAGGACGGACCATGAAAATGCGCTTCTTTTGGCTGCTCAGCACAATCATCATTGTCATCAGTGCCATTGCCGCCCAGGCGGCCGGCCCGTTACCCGCCTGGAACGACACGATGTCCAAAAGGGCCATTATCGCCTTTGTCGAAAAGGTTACCATACCGGGCTCGCCCGATTATGTTCCGCCCGCCGAGCGGATCGCCGTCTTTGACAACGACGGAACCCTCTGGTCTGAGCAGCCGCTTTATTTTCAATTTTACTTTGCCATTGACCGCGTCAAGGAACTTTCCGCCAACCATCCTGAATGGAAAACCCAACACCCCTTTCAGGCCGTGCTGGAAGGGGATATGAAGGCATTGGCAACATCGGGCAAAAAAGGGCTGGTTGAGTTGATCATGGCAACCCATGCCGGCATGACCACCGACGAATTTGCCGGCATTGTTTCCGACTGGGTTCAAACCGCCAGGCACCCCGCCTTGAACAGGCCCTACACCAGTCTTGTGTTTCAGCCGATGCTCGAATTGCTGGACTACCTGCGCGCAAAATTTTTCAAGACGTATATTGTCTCGGGCGGCGGCATCGAATTCATGCGCCCCTGGACGGAAGCAGTCTATGGTATCCCACCGGAGCAGGTGGTGGGCAGTTCGATTGTCACAAAATTTGAAATGCGCGATGGAAAGCCGGTTTTGGTGCGGGAGCCCAAGGTTCATTTTATTGACGACAAAGAAGGCAAACCAGTGGGTATCAACCAACATATCGGCCGGCGGCCGATTCTTGCCTTCGGCAACTCCGACGGCGACCTGCAGATGCTGCAATGGACCATGGCCGGGCAAGGTACTCGACTCGCCCTGTTGGTCCACCACACGGATGGCAAGCGCGAGTGGGCCTATGATCGCGAATCGCACATCGGCCGCCTGGACAAGGCCCTCGATGAAGCCCGGGCAAAAGGCTGGACCGTAGTAGATATGAAAAACGACTGGAAGCAAATCTACCCGGGCAAATAATGCCAACAAGCAATTGGCTAAAGGTGTTAGAGACGGATTTACCAAACAGGCTCTTAGAGCTTTTTTGAAAAGTCTGGATCAGGCTCTTAGAGCCTGTTTTGGAAGTCTGGATCAGGCCCGATAACAAGGCGGAAAGTGGCTCAAAAGCGGAGCATATATGTAATATGTGAGCATTTTGAGACACTTTCCAACGCCGTTAGCGGGCCTTAGACGGATTTACCAAACAGGCTCTTAAAGGCGACCCCCTCAACGGAGAACAACCTTGCCGCAGCAGGTTTTCAAATCCATTTTTCCCCCGTCATGGGGCCCCCACGCCGGGCACCGGCATCGCCGTTACCTGTTGAGAAATCTGGCCCTTCATTTCAGGCCGACGACCATCCCGCGGGAAACCATGCGGTTTTCTCTCACCTGGGGCCTGGGCGGCATGGCCGCCACCCTGGTGATGCTCCAGTTGGGAAGCGGCTTGTTGCTCAAGTTTATCTATGAGCCGACACCGGCTGCCGCCTATTCCTCCGTCAAGGCCCTGATCACCGGCACGCCTTACGGCAAATTGATCCGCAACCTGCACTACTGGTGCGCCCACCTGTTGGTGGCCATGATGCTTCTGCACATGTTGCGGGTCTTTTGCACCGGCGCCTTTCACCGGCCGCGCCGGTTCAACTGGGTTGTGGGTCTTGGCGTGATGGCTGTCGTGTTGGGTGCCAATTTCACCGGCTACCTGCTGCCCTGGGACCAGCTCGCCTACTGGGCCGTCACCGTCTCCACCGGCATGCTGGAATATATTCCTCCGATTGGCGCCTATCTTAGAGAAACAATCCTCAGCAACGGAGAACTCGGTCCACAGACCCTGCAACTTTTTTATGCCCTGCATACCGCTGTGTTGCCGGCGTTGCTAATCGGCCTGATGGCCTATCACTTCTGGCGCATCCGTAAAGCCAAGGGCCTTGTGATCCCCCGGCCGTTGCATACACCGGTGGTAGAAAAACCGGTCCGTGCGAATGTGGTTCCGGATCTTTTGCTGCGCGAAACCACCACAGCGCTGGTGCTGATTGCCGCCGTGTTGCTGCTCTCGAGTCTTGTGGACGCCCCCCTGGGCGACCCGGGCAATCCCGGCCTGAGCCCCAATCCGGTCCGGGCCCCCTGGTACTTTGCCGGTTTGCAAGAGCTTCTGCTGCATTTCCATCCGGTGTTTGCGGTTTTTATCATTCCGCTCATCGTCGGTCTGGGACTGCTGGCGGTTCCCTATTTGAAGTACGATGCAGATACAAAAGGAATCTGGTTTGCATCCCGCAGGGGCCGGAAGATGGCGGGCGTGGCCGCTGCAACGGCCATGGTCGCCGTGCCGCTGCTGATTTTGGCCGACACCTGGTTTGCCGCTGCCGGATCAGTTCCCGGCGCGATTGCCCCGGTCCTGGTAAAGGGATGGATTCCAACCCTGGCGGTACTGCTGGCCATTGGCGGGTATACCATCATCATCAAAAAAACCTTTGCCGCCACGACCAACGATACCGTCCAATCGGTCTTTATTTTGCTGGTGACATCGTATGCCATCCTGACCATTACCGGTGTGTGGTTTCGGGGGGAAGGAATGGTCCTGACGTTGCCTTGGTAAGAAAAGAGATGCGTTTGGAAAAATCGGAAAACAACTATAATGATATGCTGGCTCGCAGGCGGTTCCTGTCTTTTCTCTGGGTGGGGTTGGGGTTGGCGGCCCTGGTGGAGCTTTTCTGGGTCATGGGATCTTTTCTGCGCCCTGGCCGCTGGACCAGGCAGGGCGGGAAACCGGAAACATTCATCAAAGCCGGAGGAGTAGACACCTTTGCGCGCGGGACAGTGACCGCTTTTCCCAGGGGCCGGTTTTACCTGGCCAGATTGGCCGACGGCGGATTTCTGGCGCTGTCCCGGCGGTGTCCGCACCTGGGGTGCACGCTTCCCTGGGTTGCGGAAGAGAAGAAGTTTTTGTGCCCTTGCCATTCCTCGGCCTTCGATATCCATGGCGATGTCCTGCGCTCGCCGGCCCCCCGGGCCATGGCCCTGCATCCGGTGGTCATCGAAAATAATGTTGTACTGGTGGATACAGCCAGAACGATCAAAAGGGACCGGTTCAGACAAGACCAGGTCGTCTATCCGAAAAAGGCTTGAATCCAGCCGATGATCAAAGACCCCAACACCACCTGGAAGATCGTCGGTATGATTGCCACCCTGGTGATCGTCCTGAGCCTTCCGATCTATCACCTCAAAAACCGGCCCTCCCTTTCCGTTTCCATGGGGGACAATCATGAACAGGCCGCCGAATTCACGGGCAGCGAGGCCTGCCGGGACTGCCATAAAACAGAATACGACAAGTGGTCCGATTCGCACCATCGTTGGGCCATGGCACCGGCAAGCGAGAACACCGTCCTGGGCGATTTTGACAATGCCGAATTCACCCACTTCGGCCAGACCTCCCGGTTTTACCGCCGCGACGGCAATTATTTCGTGCATACCCAGGGCGTGGACGGCAAGCCTGGCGATTTCCAGATCACCCATACCTTTGGCTGGTATCCGCTGCAGCAATATCTGGTGCCCTTTCCCGGCGGACGCCTGCAATGCCTGCCCATTGCCTGGGACGTGGTCAAACAGCGATGGTATCATCTTTATCCGGACACGCCCCTGGATCCTGGGGACTGGCTCTATTGGACCAACAATGGACAGAACTGGAACGGCATGTGTGCCGAGTGCCACGCCACGGATCTGAAAAAAGGGTACGACTACCGCACCGACACCTATGCCACCACCTTCTCGGAAATCAGCGTGGGCTGCGAGGCCTGCCATGGGCCCGGCTCGGCACATGTCGCCTGGGCCCGGCTTCCGGAAATGGGCCGCCCGGCGGTGGAGAACCTGGCCCTTGCCGTGAGAACACGGGATCTCACCGCCGGGCAACAGATCGACCTGTGCGCCCCCTGTCACTCCCGGCGCATGTCCATGGATGACAACATCCATCGTCATGCCGATTTTCTGGACTACGGCCTCCCGCAGCTTTTGACCGAAGGGCTGTATTATCCCGACGGGCAGATCCTGGATGAAGTGTATGTGTACGGGTCATTCATGCAGAGCAAGATGTACGCCCGGGACGTTCGCTGCAGCGACTGCCACGACGTGCACAGCATTCGGCGCATCAAGGACGGAAATGACCTGTGCCTGCAATGTCATCGGGCAGCCATCTACGACCAGAAGGGACATCATTTTCACAAGACCAAGGACGAGGCCGGCGAGCCGATTCGATCCGCATCGGGAGCGGTGCTTTTCGAGGTCGGCAGCGGTGCCCGGTGCGAAGCCTGCCACATGCCCGGCCGCCATTACATGGGCATTGATTATCGTCCAGACCACAGCTTCCGCCTGCCGCGACCGGATTTGACCTTGCGCATGGGTGTCCCCAACGCCTGCGATCGCTGCCATGTGGACAAAAAGACCGCGTGGTCGGTGGACGCCATGGCCAAGTGGTACGGACAAACGCGGCGGCCCCATTATGGAGAAGTACTCGATGCCGGTCGGAAGCGCCGGCCGGAAGCGGTCAATGCCCTGGCATCTTTGGCCAAGGACCGGCTCTACCCGACCATCGTTAGGGCCACGGCCCTGTCCGAGCTGGCAGGCTATGGGGGTGATGCGGCCCTTTCTGAGTTGGCGGCAGCGCTAAGCGATGAGGAATCCATGGTTCGGCAGACAGCAGTGCGCCGGCTGCCCCAGGGTGATCCCGGCCAGCGGCTGAAACTGCTCTCGCCCATGCTCTATGATCCGGTCCGGGCGGTGCGCATCGAAGCCGCGGCTGCGCTGGCCGCCATTCCCAAAGAGGAACTGCCCCCGGATACCCGCCGGCAGTTCGAAACAGCCCTGGCCGAGTACCTTCGGGCCATGGAGAGAACCGCCGATTTTGCCCCCTCCCGTCACAATCTGGGCAATTTATACGTCAGCCTCGGTCGTTTATCCGACGCCGAGCAGCACTACCTCAAGGCCATTGCCATCGACCGGCAATTCTACCCGGCCAAGGTCAACCTGGCCATGCTCTACAATGGCCAGGGCAAAAACAGTGAGGCGGAGCGGCTGCTCAGGGAGGTCGCCGCCGACCACCCCGACTTTTACGAAATCAAATACTCACTGGGGCTTTTGCTGGCCGAGAAAAACCAACTGGATGAAGCAGTGGTGTTCCTGGGTGATGCAGCCGCCGGTTTGCCGCAGCGTTCACGGATTCAATACAACCTGGGGCTTCTTCTGCAGAAGATCAAACGCGACGATGAAGCTGAAAGTGCGCTGAAGCGCGCCCTTGGTGTGGAGCCTGACAATCCGGACTATCTTTATGCGCTGGCGGTCTTTTACATGCAGCGCGGCCGCTGGGATCAAGCGCGGCTGATGGCCGAGCGCCTTCAGACCGCCAGGCCGGAGATGACCGCCGCCCGTGAGATGCTGACCATCATCGAAAAAAAAGGGCATTGATGGTTATCAGGGTCACCGTATTTAAAATAGAATGGAAAGGGGCTTGATCCCGTAAAACACTATTGGCCACCCTTTTTACTCCTCGAAAGCGGCAATGGCCTCCTCCCGGGTGGCCATAATATCCATCAAGCGGTCAAACGCCATCAGGCGGAACAGGGCCGCCAGTTTGTCCGACAACCCGCAGATCTTCAATTCGCCGTCTTTTTCACTCAGCCGTTTGACACAGTTGGGAAAGATTCCACAACCGGTGCTGTCGATAAAATCCACTTGTGACAAATCAAAAATCAGTTGGGTAGCGTCATCCAGCAACGGGTCGATCTCATCCCATAGCGCCGGGACATTGCCGGCTTCAACGGTGGCCTGGACAAAGGTGATAATGGTGGTCCGATCGATTTTCTCAATTTTCAGGGACATAGGAATGCTCCTGTTACGAATCCGTTATGATTGGGCAGAATGGTTTTTAACCAGACGAATGCACTTCTCGCCTGGCCGTTTGGTCCGGTAGTCAATCACATCCACACAGCGGTTGACCAGGTATAGACCAAAATGGGCGGTCTGCGACCCGTCCAGAAGCGGTTCGGGAACCCGATCCGGATCAAAGGCCCGGCCGTCATAGGTGATCAAGAATTCGGTGCGGTCGCTAAAGGCCAACCCATCGATTCGAATCATATGGCTTCCACCGTCGCCGATGGCGTGCCGGATAATATTGGTCACCGTCTCATGCACGGCCAGTTCCATCGACCACGCCGCCTGGTCTGTTTTCTCGGCAAAACGAACCTGTTTGCAAAACGCGTCCACAAAACGACGCACCATTACGGCTTGATCGAGGGTCCCCTCAATCTCGATCACCCGGTGAATCAACGGCGGTTCTTCTGCATCGGCAAAAAAAATCGACGCACCGGTATACTCAATCGCAAGCAGGGTCATATCATCGCCAAATACCCTCGGGCCATTCCACTGGCGTAACTGGCGGCTCAAGGTCTGCACGGTGGTCACCAGACTTTCCTGGCGGGTTTTGACCAACAGGCGGATCAGGCGGTCCTGGCTGAATTCCTCTTGCCGGGCATTCATGCATCCGGTGATGCCGTCCGAGTATAGGATCAGCCGATCCCCTGGCGCCAGTTGCACCGCATAACTTGAGTAATCCAGATTGGGCAGGATGCCCACGGGAAATCCACTTTGTCCAACGCTCCGGGCCTGTCCGCTGCCTTGCACCAGCACCGGATGGGGATGTCCCGCCTGACACAGCCGCACCGCACCGGTGGTTCGGTTGATGATACCGTATATCATGGTGAAGTAGCGGCTGAATGTCTCATGGCTCTGAAAGCGGTCATTCAGGTCACGGACCACGTCCTCCGGCGGCACCAGCTGGTAATAGGGCGGATCGGGCAGGGATCGTTTGAGTAGATTGTCCTGGGCGGTGTCCGGCACCAGCAATTTACCGATCATCACCGACAGCATGGCCGCAGGGATACCGTGCCCGGAGACATCCAAAAGGTAAAACCCCAGATGGTTCTCGTCCATGGAGAAGCAGTTAAAGATGTCTCCGGCCACGTGCGCGCAGGGTTGAAACATCCAGTGAAACCGCACACCGGGATGCACGGTGCTTTTTCTGGGGATCAGACTCTTTTGAACTCGTGCCGCCGCCTCCAGGTCTTTCTGCATGATGCTGTAGGCATGCTGCAGGCGGTCTCTGGATTCCTTGAGCTTGCGGTTCCGTTCCTCTAGCCGGCGCTCCAGTGCCAGGATGCGTTCGCCGGCCCGAATGCAGGCCCCCAACACCTCCCGGTTGACCGGTTTGACCAGAAAGTCATCGGCACCGGCATCCATGCCGTGAATCAGATCCTGTTGCTCATCCTTGGAGGTGACGATAATCGTGTAGATGTAGCGGTCAAAATGGGTTTGACGGATTTTATGGCACAGTTCGATGCCGTCCATGCGCGGCATGATCCAGTCGGTCACCACCAGGGAGATCTCCTCGGACCCGATGATCTCCCAGGCCGCTTCACCGTCGGCACAGGCGACCACCTCGTATCCCGACGCCGTCAGGTGATGAGAGATAATCTGCCGGTTTACCCGATCATCGTCGACAACCAGAATCCGCATGGGTGCCAAACCTCTTCTGAATTGCTGTTTTTATTGAAATTATTGTATATTTTCAGCCACCAGGAATGGTTTGTCAAGTCCCAAGGTAACTGCATTTGAAACATAATACGACTTTCTGCTACTTTGCCGGATACTCAAGAAGGACGAGTCCTCCGTAATCAATTGACAAAGTCCGGCACTTCTGTTGGTGCGAACTATCGGGAAGCAAACAAGTCCAGAAGTAAACCAGACCTAAGCTGAGCGTTTCAAATTTTGGTTAGATTGAGATTTACTGTAATGGCAACGTGCTACGTGACGATAATACCACCTTCCAAAATTTGAAACCCTTTCGGGATTGCCGATCTCACCGCATCTTCTCGACGGCGGGATCTTCGAACCGCGTTAGATGGCTTACCGCATAGGCTACTATAGCGGAAAGCCATCTTCCTTGTACCTGCGGCAAGCTCGACAATCGCTCAACTTAGGTCAGAGTTTTTTAGTCGAATTCGCATTTGCGAAAGCGAGGCCAGTGAAACGCAATACTGGATTGAAATCATAATGGAAATTGCGTGGATTACCGGGGAAAATATACAATCGATTCACAGTGAATGTTCAGAACTGCTCGCCCTATTTTCATCAATCGGAAAACAAAAATAGACAGAATCCCTCAACTTTAGGCACTTTAGCGCACTTGTAACTTTAGGCACTCCGAACACCCCCTCCCCCTTCAAACCCACCCTCAAATATGATATGCCAACGCATCATTCATTTTACCCGTTCCCCAATAACCGAGGTAAAGCATGCAAGAAACAAAAGTCCATTTTCGATCCGGTGATTGCGAGATCCAAGGTTTGTATCAGGATGGCAATACCGGCATGGGCGTTGCCATTACGCATCCGCATCCGTTGTATGGTGGAGATATGTACAATCCGGTGGTGGAGGCCATTGTCACGGCCTATACAAGAAAGGGATTTGCCACGCTGCGATTCGATTTCAGAGGCACGGGCAACAGCACCGGCAGCCATGCTCAGGGAATTGGCGAACAGACCGATGTCGCGGCCGCGGTGACATTTTTAAAATCCAGGGGCAGCCAGCACGTCCACCTGTCGGGCTATTCCTTTGGCACCTGGGTCAACGCCATGGCCGTGACGGGCGGCCTGACCGTCGAGGCCATGACCATGGTGGCCCCGCCGGTGGCGTTCATGGATTTTGGAACGGACATCCGGTTGCCACAGCTTTTCTTTGTAGTGGCCGGCGGCCGCGATGAATTTGGCCCACCCAAGCTGATTCGCCGGGCCATTGACCATTGGAATCCCGATGCCCGGCTTGAGGTCCTGCCTGACGCAGACCACTTTTTCTTTGGGTATCTGGATGAGGTGACCCAAAAATTGATGAACTCGTAAAAAGTCGCTGTTCGGACGGATTCGTAAAAAGCCCGAGATCAAGGCTTGCGAATCCTGAGGAATGAGGCGTACTTACCGTACTCCGCAGTGACGAAGGATGAAGCGTAACGCCGATATCGGGCTTTTTTACGAATCTGTCAAAAATTGGTTGATTCGATTTGATACCCGCATCAGTACGACTATTGGACAAGCTCCAGTTCCTGGTTTGGTTCCCATTGTTAAAGCGAATTTGTTGAGTTGTACGTGCCCATTGTTCCCAGCGACCCGTTGAAAGGAAAGCGCATGTCCCCATTTCGTAATCGTCTTAGATCAACGCTCCCATCCCAGCTAAAAGATGGAATGCAACCGAATAGCAATCTTTTTTATGTCGATATGATCCGGGCCTACGCCATTATCATGGTAGTCCTTTTGCATACCGCTGCGCCGGCCATGTTGAATTTTTCATCGATTTCCACGTCCTCCTGGTGGGTTACCAACATATTGTTTTCATTTGCGCATCAAGGCGTTCCGTTGTTTATTTTTATAAGCGGTTTACTGCTGCTTGATCCCCAAAAGACCGAATCCACGACAACTTTTTTTCGGAAAAGAATGAGTAAAGTTCTTTGGCCCTTCCTGTTTTGGAGTGCGTTTTACTATTTTTGGCGACTTTTCTATCAAGACCAGAACCTCACCACCAGTGATGCGTTTGCCCTCGTGGTCAAAGGCCCCATGTATTATCATTTGTGGTTCGTTTACGTGATCATCGGGCTTTACCTGGCGACACCGATTTTGCGTTCCTATACAAGAAATGCACCCGTTGCCAATATCCTTTATTTTGTGGCTGTTTGGGCGATATTTTACAGCTTTTTCCCTTTGTTTTCGTATTTTACCGGATCCCATATCGGTATTCGCAACGTCCTGTTCAACAGTTTGGTGGGTTATTTTTTACTGGGCCCCTTGCTCAAGGAATTCAATGTACCAAGAAAATATAGCTGGTGGATTGCCATTACCGTTGTCGCGGCAACCCTTTTCACGGCCACCGGCACCCATTGGCTGACCCTGCACTCCGATGGACAATACCAGGACAAATTCATCAGACTTTACATGCCCAATATCAATGTCATCTCCATGGGTATGTTTGTGCTGCTGTTAAAATGCCGCCATGCCGGCATTTTAAAAAAGCAATGCATTGCCGTGCCGATTAAGCACATTGCAATGTACTCTTTTGGTATCTATTTGCTTCATCCTGCCATCATCGAACTATTGGATGCCGGATGGCTCGGCTTTTCACTGCATGCCATGATCATTCACCCGGTCGTTGGCATCCCGTTAACGGTAATGGCCACCATAGCCATATCCTTTTTGGTGGTCGCCATGCTCAGGCAGATTCCTGTCTTGAGGAACGTTGTGCCCTAAGGGCGCAGGAAAAAAATCGCTAAATTAATTTGAGCTGAAAATGTTTATTTCCCTTTAGTAAAAAGGAAAATATAGCTGTTTTCTATCCCTCAAGTAAGCCAACGATTGACCTTTCAGTTAAAAAATTATAATATTTCTGTTGAGTTGACAGTATTTATCTGGTAGACAGTATCTATTCAAAAAATTGAAAAGGAAAGTTTTTAGCCCTATTTTATCGAAGAAATTATAGTTAGTTTCTTTGAACTCAACATTATAGGGTTGTATCTTTCAATGAGCGACACACAATGGCACCACCCACAGACCAAGCTTCCTCCTCCAGCCGATCCGTCTCCGACAATGTCATCATCAGCCTTCGCAAAATCATTCAGGCAATCGACATGAATTCCAAAAAGCTGAATAAACGTGTGGGACTGACAGGACCACAACTTGTCCTGCTTCAGGAAATCGCACGATCCGGTGAAGTCACCGCCGGAGAGATCGCGCGAGCGGTAAGTCTCAGTCAGGCCACGGTTACCGGCATTCTGGAACGTTTGGAAAAGCGGGGTCTGCTCGTCCGCCAGCGCAGTGAACGCGACCGGCGGCGCATCATGGTCAGTATCACCGAAGCCGGCCAAAAGATTCTGGAAACCGGACCGCCCCTGATGCAGGAAGCGTTTGTGGAAAAATTTTCCAGCCTTCAGGAATGGGAACAGACAATGATTCTGAGCGCACTGCAGCGTCTGGTCACCATCATGGATGCCAAAGCGATCGATGCGGCACCTTTTTTATCGACCGGCCCGGTCGACAGCCAAACCGACAAATCTGGGGAGGAACCGCCAACATCGTTTTGACAGGCCATCGTGTTAAGCAAACCATTAAATCGGAAAAGGTGTATCCGTGGATAAAATCGTAGTCGAAAATCTGTACAAAATTTTTGGTGACAACCCGAAAAAAGCCATGCAGCTCCTAAAAGAGGGGCACAACAAGGAATCCGTGCACGATAAAACGGGTATGAACGTCGGCGTTGACAATGCCAACTTTACCATTCAGGCCGGCGAAATCTTCGTTATCATGGGCCTGTCCGGCTCTGGCAAGTCCACCATTGTACGCATGCTCAATCGGCTGATCGAACCCACCGCCGGCAATGTTATCGTGGACGGTGAAAATGTAACCCAAATGAACCAGGATGAACTGGTTCAGTTTCGCCTGAAGAACATGAGCATGGTCTTTCAATCCTTTGCCCTCATGCCGCATCTGACGGTTCTGGACAATGCCGCATTCGGCCTGCAGCTTGCCAAGGTCGACAAGGAAACGCGCAATAAACGCGCCATGGAAGCCCTGGAGCAGGTCGGCCTGGCCGGCTGGGAAAAATCGTATCCCAAGGAACTCAGCGGTGGCATGCAGCAACGGGTGGGCCTGGCGCGTGGCCTGGCCGTTGACCCGGACATCCTGCTCATGGACGAAGCCTTTTCCGCCCTGGATCCCCTGATCCGGACGGAAATGCAAGATGAGCTGCTCAAACTCCAGGAAGAAGACCAGCGCACGATCGTATTTATTTCCCATGATCTGGATGAAGCCCTGCGCATCGGTGACCGCATTGCCATCATGGAGGGCGGCAGAGTCGTTCAGGTGGGCCCCCCCGAAGAAATTCTGCAGAACCCGGCAGACGATTACGTCCGTGCCTTTTTCCGGGGCGTCGACCCGACCAACGTGATTTCGGCCGGCGATATCGTGCGTGACACTTACCCGACTCTGGTCGTTACCAAAAAGGGAAGTCTGCGCACGACCCATGAACTATTGAGCAGCAGTGAGCGCGATTACCTGTATGTGCTGGATGCCAAACATCGGTTTCTTGGCATTGCCTCCTCGGATTCGGTGCGTGAGGCCCTGGAAAGCGGCAAGCCCGACAACCCGGTCAGTCAGGCGTTTATCGATGACGCAAATGCCGTGAATTTAGGCGACTCCATGCAGGATATTCTGCCGCAGGTCGCTTCCAGCGCCTGGCCGATTCCGGTGGTGGACGACCAGAACGTGTACAAAGGGGTCGTGTCTAAAAATCGTTTCCTGCGCACCCTGCACCGTACCGAAGAGCAACTGGAGGCATCGGCCTCATAAAGGAAATGGACTTAAGCGGTGGCTTCCCCCGGTCACCGACAACTCATTAAAACCAGGCAAATCACCTGGTGAGCGGAGAATCAATTATGTTTGAAGACAAAGTTATCCCCCTGGATATTTGGGTGTCCCAATTCGTGGACTACCTGGTCGACAATTATCGGGATATTTTCCAGGCCCTCAAATGGCCGGTAGAGCAAACCCTTTCCGGTCTGGACGCCGGTTTGAATGCCCTTTCCCCGATCATTGTCATCGTGGTGATGGTACTGGCCGCCTGGCGGTTTTCCGGCAAAGGGCTGGCCATCTTCACCGCCATTACCATGACCTTCGTCGGCCTCTTGGGTCTATGGGAAGAAACCATGACAACGCTTGCCATGGTGTTATCATCGGTGATTTTCTGCGCCATCGCCGGCATCCCGCTGGGCATCTGGGCAGGTCGCAGCGACGCCTTTGAGGCCGGCATCCGGCCGGTGCTCGATGCCATGCAGACCACGCCGGCCTTCGTCTACCTGGTGCCCATTGTCATGCTCTTTTCGGTCGGCAATGTGGCCGGCGTGCTGGCCACCATCATCTTCGCCCTGCCCCCCATTATCCGCCTTACCTGCCTGGGTATCCGCCAGGTTCATCCCGAATTGGTCGAAGCGGCGCAGGCCTTTGGCGCCACTCGCAGCCAGGTGCTGATCCGCGTCCAGGTCCCGCTGGCCATGCCCACTATCCTGGCCGGATTGAACCAGACCATCATGATGGCGCTGTCCATGGTCGTCATCGCCGCACTCATTGGTGCAGGCGGGCTGGGTTCACCGGTTATCCTGGGCCTCAACACCCTGGATATCGGTCGCGCCGTAATCGGCGGCCTGAGCATCGTCCTGATGGCTATTGTGCTCGATCGAATCACCCAATCCGTGGCTCAGAGAAAATAGGACTCGTGTCCCGATAGGATCATCGGGACTCGGGATATCAAATCCCAATATAGCGCCAAAAACAAAGAGGAGGTAGGAATGAAAAGGTTAGTTCGTCTGGTACTGTTGACAGCGGTCTGCTTGTCGTTGGCGGTCATCCCCGTATCTGCGGATGACATGAAGCCCGGCAAGGGCATCAAGGTCGAGCCTGCCCGGGCCACATGGAACACCGGTTTTTTCCAGGAAGCCCTGGTACGCAAGGCCCTTACCGAGCTCGGCTACAAGGTCAAAGCCCCCAAAGACCTGCAGAACCCGATTTTCTACAAATCCGTCGCCCTTGGCGATGTGGATTACTGGACCAACGGCTGGTTCCCCAACCACGACAGCCAGCTGCCCAAGGGATTCTATGACGATGCCGGTGTATACGGCTATGTTGTGAAAGCCGGTGGCCTGCAGGGTTATCTGGTGTCCAAAGACGCCGTGGAAAAATTCGGGATCAAATCCCTGGACGATTTCAAGCGTCCTGAAGTCATGGAAGCCTTCGATAAAAACGGTGACGGCAAGGCCGATCTGACCGCCTGCCCGCCGGGCTGGGGCTGTGAAAACGTGATTGCCCACCATATGAAGGTTTACGGTCTGGACGACTACATCAATCCGGTCAAAGCCTCCTATGAAGCCGGCATGGCCTCTGCCCTGGGTGACTTCAAAGGCGGCAAGCCGATTTTCTTTTACACCTGGGCCCCCAACTGGACCATCTTCAAGCTGGAACCCGGCAAGGACGTGATGTGGATTAACGTTCCCGAAATTATGCCCAAGGATTCTCAAAAATCGGCCGTCGACCGTATGACTGTTTCCGGCGTCGAAGGTGCGGTCAGTGATCCGATCAAACTCGGATTTGTGGTTTCCGACATCCGCATTGTGGCCAACAAAAAGTTTGTTGAAAAGAATCCGGCCGTCAAAAAGTTTTTCGAGGTCTTCACCCTGCCACTGGCAGACATCAACGCCCAGAACGCGCGCATGAACGCAGGCGAGAAGTCCGAAAAAGACATCCAGAAACATGTGGATGAATGGATTGCCCGAAATACGGACAAATGGAACGGCTGGCTGACCGAGGCGCGTAACGCGGCCAAGTAATCCACCCTGTAATTTAGTTGCCATTCGCAAAAAAAAAGCCCGAACCCGCTGGAAAGCGGCTTCGGGCTTTTCGTTGACTATATTGGCGTTGTTGACTATAGTTTTCTTAGAAGTCGGTAATTTACCGGTGAGTCAACAGCGCCTGGTTTTAACCTGCTCGTTCCTTTCTTCCAAGGGTGCTTCGCTCCATCGATTTGGTAACATCCATATCACGCTCCGGATTCAACCCGCTTATGCTTTGGTTTCAAGGTTCCTCCTCAGCTCCCGGTGAATAACCGCCATCGGGCATCACTTCTGTTTTAATGAACGGTGGCAGATTGTGCCCTCGTTAGCGGCCTAACGACCGGCCGACAGAATAACCCATAAACAGGAAGGAGGCGCCATGAAAGCCATTCATCAACTCATCGAAGAACAGGTGCGGCGCTGGGAAATCCAGAGAAAGGAAAAACAAGATCTCAAACCGCAGCCCGTCATCACCCTTTCCCGTGAACCGGGCAGCGGCGGCAGACTGGTGGCCCAAGCCGTTGCAGACCGATTGGGCCTGGATCTGTTTCATCAGCAAATCATCAATGCCATGGCCCAAAATGCGGACACCACGACCCGCGTCATCCGGACCCTTGATGAACGCGGCATCTCCATGATCGATGACTGGGTCTCGGCCGCCATCAGCGACCGGCATTTATGGCCGGACGAAATGGCCAAGGTACTGATGCGGGTAATCGGAGCCATTGGCAACCACGGCAAGGCAATCATTGTAGGCCGGGGCGCCAATTTCGTCCTTCCGCCGGAAAACCGCTTCCGGGTACGCATCATCGCCCCCATGAAAAAACGGGTGGATTGTGTGGCGGAGTCCTTCGGCATTTCCAAGGAAGAGGCCAAGCGGCGGGTCATGCGGACTGAATCCGATCGCCGGGCATTTATTCGCAAATATTTTCATAGTGACATCGCTGATCCGGCAAATTATGATATGATACTCAATACCGGAACGCTATCCATTGAATCGGCCGCCAACGCCATTTGCAGCGCGGTTGGTTGACGATGGGCATACAAAACGTTAATAGTAAATCATGATCGATCGTGTGCAAAACCATGCCGTCGTCTCTAATGCTTTTGCCCGAGATGAAGGCACCCGTCAATCCGGCGGTCTCCAGCGCGGCACGGCAAGTCCTGATCAGACAGACGAAAGCCAAGCCCAGGGAGACCGCCTCGAGCTGTCGGAATCCGAAGAGCGGCAGGTTCGGAAGCTGCAAAAGCGGGATCGGGAAGTCCGTGCCCATGAGCACGCCCATATGGCGGCCGGTGCCGGTGTTGTTCAGGGGGGCGCCAGCTTTACCTACCAGCGTGGACCGGACGGCCGGAATTACGCCGTGGGCGGTGAAGTCAAGATTGACACCTCGTCGGAATCCGACCCGGATGATACGATCCGCAAAATGCAGCAGGTGAAACGGGCGGCCCTGGCCCCGGCTGAACCATCGGGCACCGATCGTGCGGTGGCGGCTCAGGCCGGCCGAATCGAAGCCCAGGCACGCCAGGAAAAAACCAAGCTTGAAAAGGAAGAACAACAGGCCGCCCAAAACGAGGAAGACACTGCCCCCCAAACCGCCGGCGCAATGCCGGGCAGACGCCCCTACAGCACCGAAGATGTGGGGCAGATGCTGAATATTGCCGTGTAGCTCGTTTGGATCATTAAAGAAATAGGGTAGGTTGCAAGTTTTTCAATTATTAATCCCCCCCAATGCCTACCCCATCCCTGACACCGTCCCCGTCGACAATATTGTCGAGCCCCTGCAGCCGTTTGTCGAATCAAATCCCATCAAATAGCTATTAAATATTTGAAATAATATCATATTTTATTGTGGCACGAACTTTGTAGTAGTATTGGGCAAGATTTTGAAAATTCTTACCCCCAAGGAGAAGACTAAAATGAAAAAAACGATGATCAAAATGGCGGTGACCGGTGCAATGGCCGGTTTGATGGCGACCACGGCATGGGCGGGCAATATGGGAACCTCTCAGCCCTATGGCCAGGGATCGGGAATGACGGCTTACGTGATGACCCTGCCGGCCGGCGAGCTGAGCGAGGCCGAAATGGCAACCCTGCTCCACATGCGGGAGGAGGAGAAGCTGGCCCGTGACGTCTACACCACCCTTTACCATACCTGGAACCACTGGGCCTTCGAACGGATCTCCAATAGTGAACAGCGGCACATGGATGCCGTTCTGGCACTGATGGAGAAGTACGATGTGGCCGATCCGGTTACCGATGATGCAACCGGCACCTTTGCAGACGCTGATATGGCAGACCTGTATGAACAGATGGTGGAAACCGGGACCCAATCCCTGGCCGATGCCCTGCGTATGGGTGCGACCATCGAGGACCTGGACATTGCCGACCTGCTGGATGCCATTGATGAAGCCGACGATGAAGATTTGGTGGCCGTTTATCAGAACCTGCTCAAAGGATCCCGCAACCACCTGCGTAGCTTCGTGTACCAACTCGGGGTCCTGGGGGAAACCTATACGCCTCAGTACATTTCAACCGAAACGTTCACGGCCATCGTCACCTCGGCCCGGGAACGCGGTCTGGTGGATGCGGATGGCAATCCTGTGGTTACCGGTAATGGTCAGGGACGCCGCGGCCGTGGCAAGGGCACCGGGGATTGTCCTACCACCATTACCGATGATACGGAAGCGGACACCTCCACAAACCTGTCGGCCATCTTGCCGATCGACCACACACCGCTGTTGGCCCGTGGCGGCAAAGGTGGCGGCGGACGCGGCCCCGGTGACGGCACCGGCAACGGTGGCAAGGGGCCAAAAGATGGCAGTGGCAATGGCCGTAAGCGCGGTACCTGCATCAACACGGATGCGGCGTCTGCGGGTACGGACATGCTCCTGGCCCGTGGCGGCAATGGTGGCGGTGGGCGCGGCCCCGGTGACGGTACCGGAAACGGTGGCAAGGGACCCAAAGATGGCAGTGGCAATGGCCGCAAAAGCGGTACCTGTATCAACACGGATGCGGTGTCTGCGGGTGCGGACATGATCCTGGCCCGTGGCGGTAACGGTGGTGGCGGCCATGGTTCCGGCAATGGCTCCGGAAACGGTGGTGATGGCCCGGGAGATGGCACCGGTAACGGCAGCACCGCCGGTGACTGCTCCAGTGTTTGATGCAGATTTTTCAACCTGGCTTGTGCGATCTTCCGCCGTGGCATCCTCCCCGCAGCGGAAGATCGATATTTTGATGCTTCTGGAATCATGACCGTTCGTGTATATTAGTCGACGTGGGTGCGACAATCCGATTCCAACATGGTGATCCGATGCGGCGTACATTGTTATTTTTAGCGCTGTTGACCGTCTGGACCGCCCTTGCCGGTGGGAATCCCCTTCTGGCAGGTCAGGTGATGCTCGGCCGCGTCCTCTCTATCGACAAGGAGCGAGCAGAGGTGGTGGTGACCCCTGTAGGTGGCGAAGCCAAAGGCGAGGGGATGGTGAACGATCAGGAAATCCGGGTCACGTATCCCCCCGATGGCATCCCGCGCCGGCTGAAAGAAGGCGATTTGGTGCGCATCCGGGGGGATTATTCAACCTCGGACCCATCCCGGTTCGATGCCTCCCACATGGGATACGGCCACGGTCGGGTGGATCCCACCGGGGTGCGCTCCCGCATCGGACGCACCCGCAGGATGGGGCGTGGCGGTGGTAACGGAGGGTGCCAGTGACTTCTGTTGCCCCCTTGCGGCCGTTGTGGAAGACCAATGCCGTAGTGATCACCTTCCTGATTCTGATTTTCCTGGCTTACTACTACTGGCAGATTCGTCAAGCGACCCAGGCGTTCTCCAGCCATGTGCAGGACCATGTGCAGATGGTTGCCGGAGCCATCCGCATGAACGCGGACCGCGCCCTTTTATCCCGGGAAACCATCGAGGAGATCCTGACGACCTTTCTGGGCAGCTCGGCCCGGTTTGTGGATTATCTGGACGCCGTCGAGCCTTTTTCCGATGACGAGCTTGCTGCATTCGCCAGGGAAGCGGGGCTGCTGGGCATCCGGGTGGAGCGTGCTGCTGGGGTTGCCCAGGGCCCGGCCGGCTGGTTCCCGGCCGAGGCAGAGGCTGTCGAATGCACTGAAAACCGCCTGCGCCATTTTGCAGGCCACCATCTCTATCTTTTCAGCGCACCGGCGACCAGAGGTGGCGGCTGCATCCGGGTGGCCCTGGCCGACCGCCGTCTGGCGGAGCTGCAGCAACGGATCGGCCTGGACGCGCTGATCGAACAGATCTCCCGCCTGGCGGGAATTCGCTACATTCACTTCGCCCCCATCGTCGAGGCCGACAAGGCAGATACGGCGCCGCCGGAGGCGATTCCCCAGGTCCGCTTCGAGGGGTCAGGGGAAAACAAAACGGCTCGGGCCACCATGCGGTTGGGCCGGAATCTGTTGGTGGTCGGCGTGGAAGCCAGCCATTTTTCCATAAGGATGACACAACTCCGCCATGAGTTTCTGGCCTTCACGGTAGTGATCGTGGCCCTGGGCCTGCTGTTTTCCTGGCTGCTGAACCGCTTTCAGCGGGCCCACATCGACGCGGTGCAGCGCTTCGAGCAGCGTTTGGCCCGCGAAAAGGAGGACGCCGCCCTGGGCAGGGCCTCCGCCACCATTACCCACGAGATCCGCAACCCGCTCAACGCCATCAGCATGGGGCTCCAGCGCCTGCGTATGGAAGCGGCCGAGCTGACGCCCCAACACCAGGCCCTGCTCGATTCTTTAGGACAGGCCGTGCGTCGTACCGACACCATTGTGGGAGAGTTGAAACGCTACACCCGTCCCCTCTCTCCCCGGCACCAGCCTGTCGAGCCGGGGACGCTGGTGGAGCAGATCCTCATTCTCTACCGGGAAACCTGCGCCGCAAACGGCATCGCGGTGACCGGCAGCGCCCATGACGCCGGCAGTCTTGTGGGCGATCCGGATCTTCTGGCCGAGGTCTTCGAAAATCTGATCAAAAACGCCGTGGAGGCCCAGCCCCAGGGCGGTGATCTGCAGATCAGCGCCTGGCGTACCCAGGAGCAGGCCGTGGTGCGCATGGAAAACGGCGGTTTTTCCAAAGGGGAGGATGTGGCCAGGCGTCTGATGGAACCCTATTTTACCACCAAAACCAGAGGCTCCGGCCTGGGCCTGGCCATTGCCCAGCGCATCGTCCAGGCCCACGGTGGCACCATCACCCTCACCCAGGTTCCTCCGGAGCGGCTGCGCATCGACGTGGCCCTGCCCCTGTTAAAACCACGCCCGGCTGCTTCGGCGGACGCCTGAACGGAAAAGGAGCGCCATGCGGATTCTCATTGTGGATGACGAGCCCCTGCAGCGGGAGTTGCTCAAGGGCTTTCTGGAAAACCAGGGTTACCCGGTCGAGGACGCGGAGGATGGCCCTGCGGCCCTTAAACGCTTTCGGGAGGTCCCTTTTCAGCTGGTGCTCTTGGATCACCGCATGCCCGGCATGACCGGGGACCAGCTTTTGGAAGAGATGAAAGCCCTCAATCCCATGGTACGCAGCATCATGATCACCGCCCACGGCTGTGTGGATACGGCGGTGACGGTGATGAAGCTGGGAGCGGACGATTTTCTGGAAAAGCCGGTGGACCTGACCGATCTTCTTGAGCGTATCCGCCGTATCGAAGAGTCCATCAGCATTGCGGAAGAGGCGGCGGAGGTTTCCGATGCGGCCGAATCCGCACCGCTGCCCCTGCAGGTGATCGGCGACAGCCCGGCCATGCGCGAGGTGCTCTCCCTGGTCAGCCGCGTCGCCCCCACCCGGTGGGCGTCCATTATCACCGGTGAGACCGGCACCGGCAAGGAGCTCATCGCCCGCCTGGTCCACCTGTTGAGCCCCCGGCGGGACCAGCCGTTCATCGAGGTCAACTGCGCCGCCATCCCCGAAAACCTTTTCGAATCCGAACTGTTCGGCCACGAGAAAGGCGCCTTTACCGGCGCAGCATCCCGGCGCAAGGGCCGCTTCGAGTTGGCGGACCAGGGCACCCTTTTTCTGGACGAAGTGGGGGAATTACCCCAGCCCCTGCAAGCCAAGCTATTGCACGCCCTCCAGGAAGGCCGCATTACCCGGGTGGGCAGCGAATCCGACATGGCCGTGGATGTGCGGGTGCTGGCTGCCACCAACCGGGATCTCAAGGCAATGAGCGCCGACGGCCGGTTCCGCGAGGATCTTTACTACCGCCTCAATGTCCTGGAGATCCCCATCCCCGCCCTCCGGCAGCGACGGGAGGATATCCCCGCCCTGGCGGCCTTTTTTCTTGACAAATACAGCGGCCGCCCCATGTCCCTGCATCCCGACGCCCTGGCCACCCTGGTCAAATACAGCTTCCCCGGTAATGTCCGGGAGCTCGAACACCTGATCCAGCGCATGACCACCCTGGTGCGGGGCAGCGTGATCCGTCCCGCCGATCTGCCCCCCGAGGTCCGCTTCCACACGGCCGACGACAAAGGCACTCTCCAAGAGCGTCTGGAGGCGGTCGAGCGGGAGATGCTGATCACCGCCCTGGAAACCCATGACGGGATCCAGACCCGTGCCGCCGAACACCTGGGTATCAGCGAGCGGGTGCTGCGCTACAAGATGAAAAAGTTCAGGATTCAGCGGGAGTAATCAAAGGATCAATCAGATATCAGCAGATCCTCTTATTGCGCCGATCCCGGCGCAGGCTCGCCCTTAACCACAAATCCATACAACTGTGATACCAGCATGCCACCAAACATCAGCAGGCATCCCAACATGCCGCGGCCGGTCATGGTTTCATCCAGGATAAGCCAGCCGCCCACGGCGGCAAATACCGATTCCAGGCTGAGCAGGATGGCGGCATGGGCCGGGTGGGCGTTACGCTGGGCCACCACCTGAAGGGTGTAGGCCACGCCTACGGAAAGCACACCGCCGTAAAGGATTGGCAGCGCTGCGGCCAGGATATCGCTGACTCCGGCCGATTCGATGGCCACTGCCGTCAGCAGGCTGGCAAGCGCACAGGTCATAAACTGGGTGAAGGCCAGCGTCAATGCGTCTGTTTTGGGTGACATCCAACCAATCAAATGGATATGCGTGGCCCAGATCACGGCCCCGATCAATTGCAGCAAATCTCCGAAACCGATCGTCAGGTCTTCGTTGATACTGAGAAAGTACATGCCCACAGCAGCCAGCAGCGCGCCGATCCAGGTACCGGTGTTGGTGCGCTGTCGCCACAACAGGGCCATGATGGGCACGATGACCACATACAGCCCGGTGATGAAGCCGGCTTTGCCTGCGGTGGTATAGATCAGGCCGACCTGTTGAAGTGAAGCGGCGCTGAAAAGGGCCAGACCGGCCAGGCCCCCATAAACGATCACGCTTCCTGTGCTGCGCGGACCAAGGGATTGATTGGCAAAAACCGATTGGTGTCGACGGCGATAGATAAAGGGCACCAGGACGATGGCGCCCAGAAAGAAACGGATGCCGTTATAGGTGTAGGGGCCGACATGATCCATGCCCATCCGCTGGGCCACGAAGGCAAATCCCCAAATGGTGGCGCTGAGGAGGAACAGGAGATCGGATCTGAGGTAATGTGTTCTCACTATTGGTTGCCGAATCCGTTCAGCCCCCCACAATCCGGGCACTGCCAGGTAATCCCGTTGCAGGACAGCCCCCACACATTTTCATACATACAGTCCTGGCACATCATAAAACCGCAACGGCAGGTCCAGCAAAAAGGAAATTCTTTTCCGCAGCAGTGGCAAATTTGGGGTCCTTTTTTACGGCGCCCGTAACGACGCTTCTTTTTTGGTGTCTGATCGTTCATTGTTATCGTTAGTTCGTCCACATCTTGTTGTTTGTAGTGGTTAATGGTACCATGCGCCAAATCAATATTCGATCTCATCTCAAGGCCCATCAAAGAAAAAAATACTTAATGCAGGAGCGCAATCGTGTCAACGCCAATGGATGAAAGCCGGAACAATTCCTCGCCGACCTTGTACCTGATCGACGGCAGTGCATATATTTACCGCGCCTACCACGCGGTCAGAGGGTTGTCCAACAGCACGGGTCTGCCCACCAACGCCACGTTTGGATTCACCCGCATGCTGATCAAGCTCATGGCCGACCGCAAGCCCAGCCACGTGGCCATGTTTTTCGATGCCAAAGGCCCCACATTTCGCCATGAACGCTACACCGAATACAAGGCCAACCGCCCCCCCATGCCCGATGACCTGGTATCCCAACTGCCCTGGATCCATAAAGTCACCGAGGCATTCAACATCCCCATTTTCGAGCAGCAAGGCTACGAAGCCGACGATTTGATCGGCACCCTGGCCCGGCAGGCAGAGGAAAACGGCTTTCAGGTGGTCATGGTCACCGGCGACAAGGACTTCATGCAACTGGTCACCGATCGCTGCACGATCTGGGACCCCATGAAGGACAAGGTCATCGATCCTGCATTTGTCCAGGAATCCTTTGAGCTTACGCCGAGCCAGATGATCGACGTCATGGGCCTGTCCGGCGACACCGCCGACAACATTCCCGGCGTGCCCGGTGTGGGGCAGAAAACAGCGGTCAAGCTGATCAAGACCTTTGGCAGTATGGCCGCCGTGTATGAGGGGATCGATACCATCACGGCCAAGAAACAGCGTGAAAAACTGATTGCCAACAAGGAGCAGGCTCTGCTCAGCCGTGAGCTGGTGACCATCGACCGGCACGCGCCCATCGAATTTAATGCAGACCAGTTGAAAAGTCAGGAGCCGGATGAGAAAGCGCTGGGCAGTCTGTTCGCCGAGCTGGAATTCAGGCAGTTGCAGCAGGAATACGCCCAGAAAGACAAATCCATCGAACGGGACTACCAGGCCATCATGGACGAAAAGGGGCTGGAGGCGCTGTTGGAACAGTTGAAAAACGCCAAGCGCTTCGCCCTGGACACGGAAACCACCGCTACGGATCCCATGCAGGCGCGGCTGGTGGGACTCTCCTTTTGCATCACGCCCGGCCAGGCCTGGTACATCCCGGTGGGTCACAACTATTTAGGGGCGCCGGACCAACTTGACCTGAAAACAGTGCTGGACCGTCTGCAGCCGATTCTTTGCGATCCGACCATCGAAAAGATCGGGCAGAATATCAAGTACGACTGGATGGTACTGCGCCGCCACGGCGCGGACCTTTGTGGGGTGACGTTTGACACCATGATCGCTTCCTACCTCTTAAGTCCCGGCAAGCGTGCCCACGGCCTGGACCAGATCGCCCTGGATTACCTGGGACACAAGAATATCAAATACGAAGAGGTAGCCGGCAAGGGCAAAAACGCCGTCACCTTTGACCAGGTGATGGTTGAAAAGGCGGTGCCCTATGCCTGTGAAGATGCCGACGTCACCCTTTCGGCCTATGAAATATTTCTACCGCTGCTCGAGGAAGGCGGGCTGACCGGCCTGATGAAGGACGTGGAGATGCCGCTGGTGCCGGTCTTGCTGGAAATGGAGATGAGCGGCGTGTGCGTGGATCAGGACAAGCTGCATGACCTGTCCAAATCCTTTGCAGGGCAGCTGGATCAACTGGAAAAAGAAATTCACGCTCAGGCTGGTGAGCCGTTCAACATCAACTCGTCCCAGCAGTTGGGACATATCCTGTTTGAGAAAATGAAGTTGCCGGTACAAAAGAAGACAAAGAAAAAAACCGGCTATTCAACGGATGTGGAAGTCCTCACCACCCTGGCCCGCAAGCATGAGCTGCCGGCTCTGGTACTGCGGCATCGGTCTCTGGCCAAGCTCAAGTCCACCTATGCCGACGCGCTTATCGAACTGATTCACCCGGAAACCAAACGCATCCACACCTCTTTCAACCAGACCGTGGCCGCCACCGGCCGTCTGAGCAGCAGTGATCCCAATCTGCAGAACATTCCCATCCGAACCGAGGAGGGGCGTGAGATCAGAAAGGCCTTCATTCCCCGCAAAGGCTGGCAGCTTCTCTCGGCCGACTACTCCCAGATCGAGCTGCGCATCCTGGCCCACTGCTCAGGCGATCCGATCCTGATCCAGTCCTTTCAGGAAGACGAGGATATCCACAGCCGCACGGCGGCCGAGGTTTTTCAGGTGTTTCCGCAAATGATCACCGACGATCTGCGCCGCCAGGCCAAGGCCATCAACTTCGGCATCATCTACGGGATGAGCGCTTACGGGCTGGCCAAAGACCTTGAGATCAGCAACAAAATGGCCCAGACTTACATCGATCACTATTTTGCCCGCTACCAGGGCGTCAAGGCCTTCATCGATCAAACCATCGAGACGGCTCGCGAAACTCGCCGTACCAGCACCTTGTTAGGGCGCATCCGCCAGTTGCCGGACATTGCCAGCAGCAACCGTAACGTCCGCCAGTTTGCCGAACGCACCGCCATCAATACGCCCATCCAGGGATCGGCGGCCGATCTGATCAAGCTGGCCATGATCCATGTACACCAAGCCCTGCATGAGAAAAAGATGCGCACCACCATGCTGCTGTCGGTGCACGACGAGATGATCTTCGAAGTGCCGCCCGAAGAGCTGGACGATGCCAAGGCCCTGGTTCGCGAAAAGATGGAAGGGGTCTGGGATTTGGCTGTTCCCCTGAAAGTCAATATGGAGAGCGGTGTCAACTGGGCTGAAGCCCATTAGTTAACAAAAGGAGAATAACCATGCAAGCATTCAAATGGACATTTGTGGCCGCATTCGTTGTCATCCTATGTTTCGGCTGCGCCGGACCGCGCATCACCCTGTTTCCCAGTGCGTCGGACCCATTGCGCGAAGTGACGCTGGAAGGCACTGCCGACGATAAAATCCAGGTGATCCCCATCACCGGATTTATTTCCGATACACCCAAGGAGCGCATGGTGGGAACAAAGCCCAGTGTGGTCCAAGAAGTCGTGTCTCATTTGCGTCTGGCTGAAAAAGACGAAAAGGTCAAGGCGGTTTTGCTGAAAATCGACTCCCCCGGCGGCTCCAGCACAGCCAGTGATATTCTTTACCACGAGATTGTCGCTTTCAAGGAACGTACCGGCAAAAAGGTGGTGGTTTGCATGATGAATATCGCCGCCTCCGGCGGCTACTATGTCGCCCTGCCGGCCGAGATGATCATGGCCCACCCCACGACGGTCACCGGATCGGTGGGCGTGATCCTGATACGGCCGGAAGTGTCACAGTTGATGGAAAAAATCGGGGTGGGCGTTCAGGTCAATAAATCCGGCGTAAACAAAGACATGGGATCACCCTTTCGGCCCATCACACCGGCCGAGGAAAACATGCTGCAGGACCTGGCCGATACACTGGGCAAACGCTTTGTCGACCTTGTGGCACAGCACCGGAAACTGGACGGAGAGCACCTGGCCACTGTGGCCGACGCCCGTCTCTTTCTGGCCGATGCAGCGCTCGCCGCCGGAATGATCGACAAAATCGGTTACCTGTCGGATGCCATTGCGCAGGCCAAACAGATTGCCGGGATCGATGCCGATGCCCGGGTGGTCACCTACCGGCGCACTGAATATGCCGACGACAACCTTTACAACACCCTTACCAGCGCCGCCCGAACCGAACCGGTGGCATTGGTCGATATGGGCCCCCTTGCCGACCTTTTCGCCCTGGACGCCGGCTTTTATTATCTGTGGCCCCAGGCGCTTGGATCGCGCTAAGCGCCTGTTTGAAAATTCTGAATCAGGCCTCGAAGAATTCCTCAAAAATTTTTGCGAATGCGTCTGGATCCTCCAGGTTCAGCGAATGCCCGGCATTGGGAATCACTTTGAGCACACAATTGGGAAGCAGCTTGACCATTTCCTCTACATGGGCTCTGGGGATCCATGCATCCGATTCCCCCCACAGGACCAGGTGCGGATGCGTAATTTGTTTGAGCTGATCGGTGAGTTCGCCAGCGTTGAATTCTTTGGCCAGTTGAATGGGGGTGCCAAACCAGATGCCATCACTCAATTTCCTGGTCTTTTCCACGATGGTATGAAACAGCTCTTTTTGGGAATCGGTGGTTTGGCTGGAAAACGACGGCATTTGACCGGGCTTGAGACTGTCGGCATCGAACAGGGTCGGTGTGGTGCCGGCCAGACTAGGTTCATCCAGTCATGGCAGCCCAGGTTGCCGTGCACAAAAACGATTGTTTTGTCACCCGAGCCAAACTCGGCATAGTGGAGCCGGATATCTCCGGCGTTTACAAATGGCATCATACCCTCCTTTAGCGCCTGTTTGATGATAAAAAATGGATCACCACTGACCAAACGGCCACCAGCCACCCAGCGGGTTGAGCAATCCAGTGGCATCGGTTCCCTCCCGGCACACCGCTGCCAGCAGATCGCAAAAAAGGTCGCCGACGATTTGCCGTTTCGTATTTACAATCTGCTCCGGCCTGCTTGAGCGTTGTCAGAAACAGGCTGATGCGGGTCTGCGCGTCCGCCCCCAAGGCATGGGTGGCAAAATAATCGGTGGCAATGGCTTTGATATCCCTGGCATTGTCTAACATATTCACCCCGCACGATAGCTTTTGAAAAAAGGAATGTTGCGTGTGTGATCCCCTTGGCACGGCAAGGCGATCTCATCGGCCTCTGGATCATCGGTGGCCACCCAGACGGACTTGTCGCCCACCCACTTACCGGATTCCACCTGATCGACGAAATCGGCAATCACCCGGCAGGTGATCTCCGGGATTTCAATGGTAAAGGCGTGGCAGACATGCTGCATGAGCATCAGTCTGGAATTGCTGATATGGATGCGCAACAATTCATGGGCCCAGCGCGGGGTCAGGCAGTCGAATTCGCCGTTGAGAATAAGCGTCGGACAGGCGATCTTGCAAAGTTCATGAGTAAACGGCTTAAAATCCCGGATCGATTCCATGAGATTTTGAATGCCGTAAAGGTCATTGTAGGATGCGGCATTACGTTCCAGAAGCGGGATGCTCTCCTGATTCTCGGCCATCCAGCGGGAACTGAAGTTAATGGGAATCAGCAGGCTGACCAGATATTCGAAACCGACATTGACCATCCCGGTGTACAGGTTGCCGCCGATCTTGTACAATTGTGCGTCCATCTGTGTAAAACAGCTCATGGGGATCAAGCCCTTGACCCGCTCGGGATACAAAATGCCGAAACGCAGCACGATGATGCCGCCGAAGGAGACGCCGCCAAGATAGGTCTGCTCGACGTGCAAATGGTCCAGCAAACTGGCCAGGATTTGCGGGTTCTCGTCAAAATCAACGAACAAGACCGGCTTGGAAATTGTATTTCAGGCAGGTTCGATTGCGCACGATCATGTCGTTGATGTCAAAATCCTCGGCCCGGGCAACCAGATTCTCGCCCGCGCCGTTTCGGGGCTGCCAGTAAAACACATCGCCCTTGACATCATCCCAGGCCTGCTGTGAGCGATAGTCAAAAGTCAGGGCGGTGAGGCTCAGGATCGACCAGCCAAACATCAGGCCCTGGCCGGGCTGTTTGTTACGGGGCAGGTGGTAGTAATTTCCCCCGGTGGCGCGCCAGACCGGGTCGGACTGCAGGCCGGCATTCATCAGCAGAAAAATCAAGCGGGCAACGTTGTCGGGCGTCGAGTTGGCGGCAATGGGCATGATGGCATCGACGAATTCAGGATGCAGCAGGGCCCAGACATAACAGACCGATCCGCCCATGGAGCCCCCCCCGTGGCCAGCTTGATCC
Source organism: Desulfosarcina variabilis str. Montpellier (assembly GCF_048565275.1). Taxonomy (NCBI): domain Bacteria; kingdom Pseudomonadati; phylum Thermodesulfobacteriota; class Desulfobacteria; order Desulfobacterales; family Desulfosarcinaceae; genus Desulfosarcina; species Desulfosarcina variabilis. Next base: position 8,197,697 of record NZ_CP159846.1, read on the forward strand.
GGGCGAGGTTCAGCTTGTCCCTGAGCAGCCGATAACTGGCCTGCACCATGTCGAAATAGCTGTATTGAGGAAACCGCATGCCCAGGCCGTCGCTGGGCTTGCTGGCCCCCCACAGGCCGATGGCATCCAAAAGGACCACAAAGAATTGATCCGTATCGATCAGTTTGCCCGGCCCGATTACCGCGCCTTGGCAAAAGGCATTGCCGGGTTGCCCATCCACCCATTTTTCATACACGGAGGTGGAATCTGCCGAATAGTAGCTGTTGACAATTATTGCATTGACAATCTTTCCTTTTTAATCCTTCTTTAGGGTGCCAAGGGCAATGTACCCGATGCGAAGCGACCCATGGCCCAGGGATTCAAGCGTCACGCCGCCGTTGCCGCCACTGGCAAAGGAGGCCGGATCATCAAGATCATATTCACCGCCGATCTTGAAGTTTGGGATCTTGTAGTACTTCTTTAAATGGGCCAGGGACGCGATTTCAGCCGAACGGGTAATCGGCGCATCAAGACCGGTTGTGGCCCAGCCTACCGTTGATAACAAGAGTATTCCCAAGACGGCAATACACCCGAGACAACCCCTCTTCTTCCATGTTGATGCCATACACACGTTCCTTTCCTTTGGTAAATCACCATCAATGATTACACTGACAATTGTTATGGATTGGGCTATCATCGCAGGCATCTTGCAAAAACAGGAAATCGTTCAGCAAAACGGCCTGCCGAACCCGATCTTTAAATGAGACTATTGTTGCAAGGTGGAGAACGTTATTTCATTCAATCATGGGAGGAACTTGACCGGCTACAATCAATAAAACCGCGCCGATTAGCGGAGCAAAGATTGAAACGTATGCTGCCCGGTGTTTAGACATCCATTTTAAAAAAATGAAAAGAGAAGAGTAGATTTTTCTGGTACACTGGCAATACACGTGCCAGAAAATGGATCAATTAATAGAGAGCATGGAATATGGTATGGATGTTGGCAAATTTTTAATGCAGAGGCCAATCCAGCCTAATGGGAAAGAGGCTGAAGTGGCCTTTTGTCCCAGGAATTCATCGTTTGAAACGGATCTGACAATCATTTTTGATAAAGAATTTATATCGACGGCCGATATGTTATCATAAGCAAATCGATCCATGAGGTGCCTCAGATGAATCCCATTTTCAATTCAGAATCGGTTATCCCCTTTTCGAGCGGCCCCTTTGCCACCACCGGAAATGCTCAGCGTCAGCAGACGGTCGTCGGCTCAGCATCCCTTTCACAAAGCACAGATGTGACCCTGACCACCGATGAAGGCGACACTGTCACACTGAACCTGGCATCGTTTGTGGAAACCCATGCCGGTATTGATCAGGGCACGCTTGACCAGGGCGATCGACAGGTGTTTTCCCGGACTACCTATTTTGAATCTTCCCGCCAGGATGAGATGGCCATTGAAATAAACGGCGATCTCAATGCGGATGAAAGGGAAGATATCCGGGCGGCCCTTCAAACCATCGGCACGATGATTGACGATTTTTTAAACGGTAATCTCGATGAAATGGTAAAGGACGCAACCCTGTTGGAGGAGTTGGATACGATTTCCAGCCTGGAGGCGTCATTCTCTTACGATCGTCAGGCCATGGTGGCAACAGAAGAATCCGTCGTCATAGAAAGCGCCATGCATCATGCGCCGCGTGGTCGCCTCCAGGCACTGATGCGTCATATCGACAACTTTTCCGATGACTTGGTTCAGGCCGTCAAGGATTTCGGCGGACGCCAGGATCGACTGGCCACATCCGTTGCCGCCTTGCTGCACAGCCGCCGTGATGAGAACACGGCCAGCCCAACCATGCAGCATCTGACCGACCAGGTTCTGCAAACCACCCGGTCCGCATATATTCAGAAAATGGAATTGGCCAGCATAACGGGTGGCTTTGAATTAGCGGTCAGCGCCTGATTAGTGCCCATCCAGAAATGGCCAATTTGCCCGATATCAGCGTTGCGCGAAAAATTTTATCCTCGGAATATCAACTATATGCCTGTGGTAAAATTTTTCGGGAGGCTTAATCTCAACCAAATTTTCCTATTTCTGGATGGACACTAATTATCCAGCCAATGGATCCATCAATCATCAGAACAAGCGTCCGTGTCCTGAACGGTGGCCGCCTGCTTGACGGTGTCATTCACCGTTCGATAAATGGATTTGAACGCTTCGGGAAAACCGGTCGGAGACAGGCGCCCGGTTTCGATGAATTTGACCACGATCTCCTTGCTTGCCCTTAAAATCTGTTCGTCTTGATTTGCTATCTTTCGCATTCTCACCCACCTTGTCCATTGCTGTCACTGAGTCGTGATTAACTAAACTGGGCGATTGCCGAGCTTGCCGCATGTACAAGGCAGGTGTCTTTCCGCTATAGTCGCCTATGCGGGAAGACATCTAACGCCGTAGATGCGGTGAGACCGGCAACCCCGTCAGAGGTTCAAATTTTGGGACGCAATAATGAGCTATCGTGTTACCATGCTTGCCCATTTTCATGCATACCAAAATTTGAATCGCCCAGTTTAGGCAGGAATCTTGATGTATAACAAGCCCGCTGATCCGGGTCAAAGTTTTTCATGGGTTATTCGGATTCCACCGTCCACCGCTTTTCCACATACCCGATAAAGCTCTTTTCCGTAATGGTGGGAATCTTGTTGGCCAGCTGGACAACGGCGATATGATTGATCATCGGCCGGTGTCCCAATTCGATACCGGTCAGGTCTCCCCGATCCAAAGCGGCTTGCACCAGATGGGCGGGCACGACGCCAAGGCCCAGATGATGCTCGACGGCGGTGATTACCGCCCGCACGCTTTCCACGGATAGGGCGATATCAGGCTTGAACTGAAACAGACCGAAATGATGCTTCGTCCAACTGCGCAAGGCCGGCGCAAAGGGATCATACGCAATGAAGGAAACCTGATCAAAAACATCCGGGATCTTTTTGCCTTTGATCCGCTCCTCGAAAAAAGGCGTCGAACAGACCAGAATCAATTCCTCTGCAACCAGGGGACGCGAACTGAGCCCATGCTTGCCGTCATCATCCAGATCATCAGCGGAAAAAATGTCGGCAAAGGCAAAATCGAGTTTCCCCTGGCGAACAGCAGGCAGGAGGAAACTGGGATGCCCCAGCTGCAAATGGAACCGCACCTCAGGGTGCCGTTTGCGGTACATGGCCATGTACCGGGGCAACACACTTTCACCAAACGCCATTGGGGCACCCAGGCGCAGCAATCCGCGGGGCTTGCCACGGGCGGCCTGAATTTCCTGAAGCCCCTGCTCCAGGCCGACCACAAAAGGCTGCAGGATGGCGAACAAGCGGTCCGCAGCGGGTGTTGCCACCAGTTTGCGCGGCAGGCGGGTAAACAATGGGGTGCGCAGCTCATCCTCCAGCTTCTGGATGTGCTGGCTGACGGCCGACGGACTGAGATGCAACGGCTCGGCCGCGGCGGCAATACTGCCCAACCGATGGACATGATAAAAAACTTTGAGGCGATTGAAATCGGGAAGCATAAGCCACACTGGGTTAACAGATTAAATCAATTAATTTCACTAATGCATCTTCTCCGGCTATAAAGGTAATCAGAATCTATTGTCAATAATGAAGGGATATGAAAAGGAGGATCAGACCATGGATATTCACGATAAAAGCCTGGCCGGACAGGGCCGTAAAAAAATCGAGTGGGCAGCACAATCCATGCCCGTACTGACCGCCATCAAGGACCGTTTTAGCCGGGAGCAACCGCTGGCCGGCAAACGCCTGGCCGCGTGCCTGCATGTCACCACCGAGACGGCTGTGCTCATGCAGACCTTGAAGGCCGCCGGCGCAGATGTCCATCTGTGCGCCTCCAACCCCTTGAGCACCAAAGACGACGTGGCTGCATCCCTGGTGGTCGATGACGGAATCGACGTAAACGCCATTCACGGTGAGGACCGGAACACCTATTACCGCCACATCCATGCCGTACTGGATGCTCAGCCCCACCTGACCATGGATGACGGTGCGGATCTGGTCAATACCGTTCACAGCCAGCGCCGTGATCTGATGGAAACCATCCTTGCCGGCACCGAGGAGACCACCACCGGTGTGATCCGTCTGCGTGCCATGGCCAAGCAAGGAGTGTTGGAATATCCGATTATCGCCGTCAATGATGCCGCCACCAAACATCTGTTCGACAACCGCTATGGCACCGGCCAGAGCACCATCGACGGCATTCTGCGGGCCACCAACCGGCTGATCGCCGGCAGCCATTTTGTTGTCGCCGGATACGGCTGGTGCGGGCGGGGCGTGGCCATGCGTGCCGCCGGCATGGGGGCACGCGTGATCATCACGGAAACCGATCCGGTACGGGCGCTGGAAGCGGTAATGGATGGCTACCAGGTGATGCCCATGGCTCAGGCCGCGCCTATCGGTGATTTTTTCTGTTCGGTGACCGGCGACACGCGGGTCATCACTCACGCGCACATCCAAGCCATGAAAGATGGCGCCATACTGTGCAACGCCGGCCATTTTAATGTTGAAATCGATCTTGAAGCATTGGCCGCCATGGCCATCACCAGGGATGTCATTCGCGACAACCTGGAAGCATTCACCCTTGACGACGGCCGCCGCATCCATCTTTTGGGAGAGGGGCGCCTGGTCAATCTGGCGGCCGCCGAAGGACATCCATCCAGTGTCATGGACATGAGTTTCGCCAATCAGGCCCTGTGCAGTGCGTATCTGGTTCGCGAGGCGGCCCGATTGAACAATCGCGTCTATAGTGTACCGGAAGCCATCGACGCCGAGATTGCCCAGCTCAAACTGGGCGGCATGGGTATTCATATCGATAATCTTACTAAGGAGCAGAGACAATACCTTAATTCCTATGATATGGGAACCTGAGGGTTCTGATTCGCAAGCACCCATTTGACTGACTGCAACAAAAAATTACAATTAAAGGAGAACCTTATGTCATCACGCCTACAACCCGCCTGCCTGCCCATGCTCATCGGCAGTATCCCTTTGGACGATCATCCGGCGGCATCGCGATTAATTATGGATTATACGCCGGCCATCCCCTTGTGGGTACAGCTGCCGGTTTTTGCTCAGGAAGGCATGATTCCGCAGTTCATGCCGGGCATGCCGGGTGTGGTGGAGCAAGGCGGCAAGACCTTTATCGACACGACTGCACAAAACTTTGACGCCGAACTGCTGGCCTTTTTCGAGGATTACATGGCGCTGAGCGAGGCGCCGGAGCAGCTGGCCGGTTCCCGCTTTGCCCTGGCTGAATCCACGGGCAAGGGCGTTGCCACGCTGCTTGATACGCTTGGCCATCTGAAGGACACGCCAACAGCGGTCAAGGGCCAGGTGACCGGCCCGATCACCTTTTGCATGGGGGCCAAGGATCAGGACGACCGGGCCATTTTTTACAACGAGACCCTGCGCGATGCGGCGGTCAAGCATCTGGGGCTCAACGCCCGGTGGCAAATCCGCACCCTGTCGGGACCGGGCTGCCCGGTAATCATTTTCATCGATGAGCCGGCACTGGCCGGGTTTGGATCATCGGAAATGATCAGCGTGTCCAAGGACGAAATTCTGGCCTGCCTGAAAGAGGTGGTGGACGCCATCCACACCGAGGGCGGACTGGCCGGCATTCATGTGTGCGCCAACACGGACTGGTCCCTGGTACTGGAATCCGGTGCCGACATCGTCAACTTTGACGCCTATGCCTATTTCGACCGGTTTATTCTTTACGGGGCACAGATCAAATCGTTTATCGAAGATGGCGGGATCATTGCCTGGGGGATCGTCCCCACCCTGAAACCCGAGGAAATCGAACGCGAAACGGTCGACAACCTGCATGCCGTCTGGAAGGATCAATTCGCTCAGGTCGAGGCCCTTGGCGTATCGCCTGAGACCCTTTTTCAGCAGTCGCTGATTACCCCCAGTTGCGGCCTGGGGTCCCTGACCCCGGAGCTGGCCACGCGCGTTTTGACCTTGACCCGGGGGCTGTCGGAGACCATCCGTCAATCGAAATAATGGTTATCAATAGTGCCTGAGAGGCTGTTTGAGAAATCCATCCTGACGGCTGAGTTTTGGTAAGGTTTATTTCTTTGATTTCAAAATCCCCGAAATGGGGGATTTGAACTTTGCTTTTATGTAGTAAACTGGAACTGAATTCTGCAAACCTATGGGCACAACGTATTCTCTAAAAGTCGAAGGCCTGGGCAAACACTACGCCAGCACCCTTTTGTTTAAAAACATCTCGTTTTCGTTGAGCTGCGGTGATGTGCTTGCCATTACCGGCTGGAACGGATCGGGAAAAAGCACCCTGTTGCGCATCATTGCCGGGCTGACAAGCGCTTCAACAGGGCAAATCAGCCTGACCAAAGACAATACCGCCATCCCAAAAACCGACAGGCGCAGATATATAGGTCTGGCGGCCCCTGCGATTTCACTTTACGATGAGCTGACAGGACTTGAAAACCTCGCGTTTTTCTGTAAGGTTCGGGGGCTTTTGCGTGACCGGTCGGGTCACTTGGAAATGCTGGCGGAAGCCGGCCTTACCGGACAGGCGGACAAGCCTTGCCGGGAGTATTCTTCAGGGATGAAACAACGCCTCAAGCTGGCCCAGGCACTGGTTCATGCCCCCCCGTTGCTGCTTTTGGACGAACCCGGCGCCAACCTCGACAGCAAGGGATTTAAAATCGTTGAGCGTATTGTTCACAAGCAACGGGGAAGCGGCATGACCATTATCGCGTCAAACGATGGTCGGGAGGTGGCATACGCCGACCGAACCATCAACCTGTCTCGGGACTAGTCAGAAATACCGGGGCTTAACCGTGAAAAGAAACCATCCCAGACAGACATTTCCGTTGCTGTAGAAGCAGGGGGAGACAATCGCACGATGACCATATTCCATTCTGGAACAACAAAACAAAAATTCCTGCTTCTTCCATGGAAAGTATAGGTTTTAGCCGGTGCCGACGGCCAGCGCCTCGCACCATTCACACCGATACCGTTGGTCCACCATAAATATCCCATTCTACCCCGCTGATCCGGTCCTTGGTTGGATATATCCAGGGGGACCTGGTTGGTTGTCGCCTCATCGACCCAGCCAGGGCTGAGTATTTGCCGGCCATTCCAATTGCCCCGATTGAGATATAGCAGGCCATATCTGGCAATATCCAAAGCCGTTGCGTGGATTCCGCCGCCATAGATGCCGGAAGGATTGAGGAAATTCGCCACAACGGTAGTGGATTCTCCGTTATTACCATAACCGCAGTGGTGCCACTGCCAATTCTGCATACCAATGATGTCGGCCACTTTTGTTTTAAAGGTTTGTTCCAGGCCTTCACCGGATACCCTGGTCAAGATGTTACCCAGCTGATGCATGCCCGGATCATGGTAGTTAAATTGGGTCCCGGGAGGTGCCGACGGTCTTCCTGGTGTCAGGTAGCCATTTGGATTACCCCAGTGCATGTCGGGTTTCGCCGTTATATCTGCAGTGTATCCTGAGGTGAACGTCGCCAGCTGCTTAAGGGTAATCGCCGAATATGCCGGATACTCGTCATCCAGGCGTGGAAGATATTTTACCGCCCGATCATTGATCGAGGATATGCGCCCCTCCTTGATCAATAGGCCTAAAACCGTCGTCGTAAATGTTTTCGTGCCGGAATAAATGGAGTGCCTGGAATTTGCGGCAGCACCGTCATAAATGATGTAGCCGTTACGTACGATGACCATCTCATCGGTGCCGACTCCGGCCAGATTTTTATCCAGGTATTGCATTGCATTATCGAGTGCATCGCCATCAACGCCTTGACTGTCAGGGGAAGCCTTTTGCCAGTTTTTTCCGGGAAAAACGCTTTCCTTGTTTTTCAAAAAAATAGTCGCAAAATCAGTGCAATTATCAATGGTCGTTTTTTCAATACCCAAAATATATAACAGCTCCACCGTATCTGAAAAGTCCAGCTTCCGGCCTTCCGGCCAACCTTGATCAGTGACCAGGCTCAGGAAATCAAAGGCCGCTTGCCAAATATCCGCGTATCTGGATTTTTCCGCCTGCCGCATAAAGCGTTCAATAGTCGACTTGTTATTGGAGCTATATTTCAGCATCAATCCTGCTGTATCATTTTGGTCGGAATTGCCATCATCAATCTTAAGATAATGGGTGTTTTTTTTCACATAGGTCAGCCTATCCGGCGTGGAATGGTTTTCGTTCCAACGGCTGTGCTGGATAATATGGATGCGTTTTCTGGTTGTTTGCCGATTATACGTATGGCTTACTGATTTCAGCACATCCGCCGTAAAGTCGGCCATCCCGCCTTCGGCAATCCATATATGCCCGCCGTTGTCGAGTGTCTTCCGCCAGGCATCCGCCGCCTTTTTTACGGATCCTTGCCAATCGGCATGAGCATTCAGCCAGTTGTTGCCCCAAGCGGCCTGCATAACCACTTCGCCTTTGGTCTGATAGTTATTCTTGCCAGTTTCATTGTATCGGTCATGGGCGCCCGCCACAACCAGCGGGATTATACCGTATTGCGAGACAATGGTCTTGTTGGCAACGGTGGCATGACCATCATCCGGGTCTGGCGCAAAATCATGATGGAGGCAAATCAAATCTTTGTCGGGCCTGAATTCAACCTCTGATTGCCCATGGTTCACTGTTAGGGTACTGGCATCCAAGCAGTTAAAGTGAAAAATGCTGATGAAAATAATACAAAATAGCCGTCTATATAATGTCATAAAATCAATTCCTTTCCATAAAAATTATTTTGACGAAGCTCTGGCTGATTGTCAGGGCCGCGGAAAAAATGAATAGCACCAGATTGCGCCGGACGTTGGTTCAAGGATAAAACGCATCGATGCGTCGCCTATTGAAATTTTTGGCCGTCAATGCAACGTAAGCAGATGATGCAAAAGAACAAGTCTGATGGTACAAAATTTTTGTTGCAACTTTTAAACCAATGCTGGAGTAGTGAGAACATTATTAATCTGGCAGCAGAATAGACAAGGGTTAAGCGGCATAGGCAAGCTTCGGATGATTGCGGTGTTTTCTGACCCGGCTGGGCAGATTTTGAATTTTCCTATGGAGGGAAAGTACCTTTTTCTTATAGTATCATTTTTTATCCTTGCATGAATGACTGTTGCAAAACCGGAAGGCAGCAACGCCAAGGGTGAAGAGTGCTTTGGTCATCGGTTTGACTGAGCCGATTTTAGTGGTTTTTAGGTGATGAATACGAGAAATTACGGTAGTGATGCATTCTTCTAATATTGAAACAATAACCATAACATAAAAAATCGCATTTCAACTGATCAACGCCTCAGTAATTGCAATAATAAACGTTACGAATTCAAATCAAACCATAGCATTTTAGTTTGTTACCCGCAGCGAAGCATCTAAGGGCTCGCGCAAAAATAATTTCACATTTTCAGCGTCCATCCATCCCGCTCAGCGGCGTTGCGAAAACACGAAATATGCCTGCGCGCCTTGCTGAGCGGGCGCCTGAACACTGACAATTTGCGATTTTATTTTTCCGCGAACCCTAAAATTGTTGATTCACGCCTTGTGCGCCCACCATCGTGTAAGTCACTCCATCAATCGTGGTTGCTGTTCCTCTAAAGCTCGTGGCAGGATTACCTGAAAATGTGCCTTCAAAACTAAATCCTTGCGCTGTATTCTCGCCTGACCATTGGCTGTTGATCAATTCTCCCGAAAAAATATTATCCGTATCGTAGGCAAGATAACATTCTGACTTTCTGAGCTGGCCACCGGTAAACGTTAAAAGCGTTGTACCTCTGTACTGCCATGCGAACTCCCAGTCGCCTGTAACAACAGAGACACAGTCTTGAGTATTCTGTTCCTTCGTTCCATGGTAGTCTTCGACCCATTCACAATACCGATCTTCTATTTCATAGCGGAAGATACCCGACCCTGTAAACTCAGTTGAAGAGGTTAATTCTAAGGTTCCTTCAAAAGAGACATTGCCCCCATCTGCTTCAAAGGAGCTGATGTAATCGCATTGTGATCCATTTAATGTTCCATTCAATGTGGCTACATCGGGAATGGAAATAGTCGCCGCATTGCCGTCAATCGTAATGTTAGAAAGATAAGTACTTTCATTATGAATATTGCAGGAATAATTACTATCCAGAGTGACAGGATCGGGCGTTCGGGTAATAAGCCATTCACCTTCATAATTCTCGGATGAAACTGAAGAATCAGTTCCACCTCCGCCGCCTCCTCCGCCACCACAAGAAATAAAAAATATAAGCATGAATGCTGACATTAAAATGACATCCGTGGTCAGCACCCCTTTTACTCTGATAGTTTTGTTGAAGATTCGCAGCATTTTCTCTCCAAAAGATATAACCAAGATTTTAATCACACTATTTTTCATAGAGCCTCCTTTCTTGTTAGTTATGGCGTTAATTCATTCATCAGGGTTATTTTAGCATTCAAGATAAAGTTTTTGGGTTTTCTTTACCGTCGAAAGCGGTATTCATTATACAGATTCCTTCATATAGTCTTGCCCAAAATATTATCTTAAACACTATCTTTTTCTCTACAAAGTAGTTTGACATCCCCTTCTCTCCCGTTCCCTTCACTTTTCGCTCCATATGCTGGGTTGAGAAACATTAAAATTCTTAACGGTATTTATCCAACTCTGTTGATCTTTATTCAAATTTGATCCACTCAGTGAGTTTTCTGCTGAGTTTTTCCCGTTTTGGTCATCGGCCATGTTACTATTCTATTTATACGATCAATCGGATGCAGTTTTCCCTTTTTTTTTGCACCCTAATTTTTTTCACAAGTATTTCGTTGTATGCAGTCTCTGTAGACTTTGAGGAATGCGGTCTTTGCCCTTTTTCGACAAGCGTCGATGACACCATGAGAAACTCCCGCTACAGCTGCAATTTGCTTAGCGCATGGCAAGATATTAAGTTTGAATGATCAGCGATAGAGATTATAAAAGATTTAAAATTTTGGAGAGAACCTATTATTTTACGCTGCAGTCTGTATACATCATCGTTTGGATGCCTATCGTATTTTTTTCTTGATGATCAAACATGACTTGAAAACCGCGACTTTTTCTGTAAGGTTCGGGGCGTTTTTTGTGAATACGGGCGCAGGAGGTGAAATACGCAGACCGAATCATCAACCTGTCTGAGTGAAGCGACGGCGATCTGGATGCGGGATCTTAAAGCTGAGTTTAGAACGCGGTATGCCGTCAACGCGATTCTGATGTTTGCCTTGACCACCCTGATTGCGGTCAGCTTTTCCATCGGCGCCCATCGCATCGCGGATACTGAAAAACCGTTTATCAACGCCGTATTGCTTTGGATTATCCTTGTTTTCTCGGCGCTTTCGGGCCTTTCCAGGTCCTTTGTCAAGGAACAGGAAGCCGGCACCATGGATGTGCTCAAGCTCAGTGCAAGGCCACAGGCGGTGTTTCTGGGCAAGCTGTTTTTCAATCTGACCCTGCTGGGCGCGCTGGAAATCATTATTGTGCCGGCCTTCGTGGTCTTGATGGGATACGACATCCGGCTTTTGGGGTGTTTTTGGGCTATGATCGTCAGCGCGGGTCTGGGCCTTGCCGCCGCAACCACCATCGTCGCAGCCATGATCGCCCAGGCCAGCGCCAGGGGCGCGTTGTTTTCCGCCCTGTCCTTTCCGCTTTTGCTGCCACTGATGATCACGGCCATCAAGGGATGTGAGCGGGCCGCCATCGGACTGGACCCGGCCGGGTGGCCTGAGGTGCGCATCGCCCTGGCCTACGCCGTGATCATGACGGTCATGTCCTTATTTTTATTTCCGCTGATTTGGGAGGAATAACCGGCTGGTGAAAATTGTATATAAAATAGGGCTATTATTGTGGATGGGATTCATCATCATCGCCGCGTTCCGGCTAACCGAGGCGGCCCAGGGTTTTCCAGGGCAGACATCGCGGATTCTTTTTTTTCATGTTCCCCAGGCCTGGGTGGCGAGCCTTTCTTTTTTGCTTTCCATGATCGGCAGTGCGCTGTTTTTGGCCAGACGGCGCACCCGGGCCGATCACCTGGCCCTGGCCGCTGCTGAATTGGGGTTTATTTTCTGTATCCTGGCCACGGCCACAGGCTCCATTTTCGCCAAGGTCACCTGGGGATCGTATTGGAATTGGGATCCCCGGGAAACCTCCATCGTTCTGCTGCTAATGATCTACGGGGCCTATTTTGCCCTTCGATCGGCCGTCCCGGATGAAGAGAAAAAAAAGCGCTTTGCCGCTGTTTATGCCATTCTGGCCTTTGTCACGGTTCCTTTTCTGGTCTTCATCATGCCCCGCATCACCCTGTCGCTGCATCCCGAAGATACCATGAACCCGGTCAGCCCCGGCATGGATTCCGTGACATTGAAGGTGTTTATCGGATCGATGGCCGCCTATACGGGACTTTACGTCTGGATGCTGCGGCTCAGGATGCGCGTACTGGTTCTGGAGCATCGCCGTGCATCGGTGACGCCTTTTGGTAACGATCGGTGATCGTATATGACGTTTGTTGTTAATCATCAAATTCGACCATTACAGTCGCTGGAGGAATAGCATGAAAGACGGTTTGGGATTTGTCCTGGGAGTGAATCTGGTCATCTGGCTGGGCATTGCGGCGTACCTTTTTATCCTGGATCGAAAAATCAAACGCCTTGAGAATTTGGCGGAGGGCGACCACCGATGAAATTAAAAAAAGCGCATATCATCGGTGGCATCGTTATCGTCCTTGCCATGGGGCTGGCTTTTAACGCCTTTCAGTCCGCCCTCACCCCTTACGTGACCGTGGCAGAAGCCATGGCTCATGAACGATCGGTGCAGGTGGCCGGAATGACGGTCAAGGGGTCGGATCAATACGATCTTGATACGAATAAGCTGGTTTTCACGCTTCGGGAAGACGGTGGCGCAAAGATGGTTGTGGAATATGATGGCCCAAGGCCCGGAAATTTTGACGACGCCACCAAAATCGTGGCCATCGGCTGCTATGCGAAAAAAAAAGCGGTTTTCGAAGCCAGTGAATTACTGGTCAAATGTCCCACCAAATATGAAGGGCGGGTTAACGGCGAATGAACAATCTTGGCGGGCTTTGCATGTGGCTTGGACTGGCGGCCCTTTGCATTTCTTCAATCGGTTATCTCTTTTTACTACTCAAACCAGACCCGGTTGGTATCAAAACCACCGCCCGGCTGGGGTTTACCGCGTTTACCGCCTGCGTTACCGTGGCCAGCATCTCCCTGATGCTGGCCATTCTGGGCAACGACTTTGTTTTCAGTTATGTGGCCCGCTATTCATCACGCGATCTGCCCCTTATCTATCGGATCAGTTCCTTCTGGGCTGGCCAGGAGGGCAGTTTTCTGCTCTGGGTTTTTCTGGGGGCCTGGCTGGGTCTTTTTCTTATCTATCAATCCGGACGCCAGGAACCGCGCGTGATGCTCGTTTACAACCTGAGCAACCTGTTTTTGGTGATCCTGTTGATCAAGCAAAGCCCGTTTCATATGTCGGCCGTGCCGCCGGCCGACGGAAACGGAATGAACATGCTGCTGCAGGACCCCTGGATGGCCATCCACCCGCCCATTGTTTTTCTGGGGTACGCCGCCTATGCCATTCCTTTTGCCTTTGCGATCAACGCCCTGTGGAGCCGGGACTACGACGGCTGGATCAAGCCCGGACTGCCCTGGGCCATTTTTGCCTACGTCACCTTGGGAGCCGGGATCATCATCGGCGGATTCTGGTCTTACAAAGTCCTCGGGTGGGGCGGCTACTGGGGCTGGGATCCGGTGGAAAACGCCTCTTTGCTGCCTTGGCTGGCCGGCACGGCCCTGGTGCACGGCATGATCCTGCAGGACACCAAAAAGCAGCTTCGTAAAACCAATTTCTTTTTAGTAACGTTTGCCTTTGTTCTGGTTATTTACTGCACATTTCTCACGCGCTCCGGAATCCTGGCCGATTTCTCCGTGCACTCGTTCACCGACCTGGGCATTACCGGTCTGCTCGTGCTGTTCATGGGCGTCTTCATCGCTCTGGCGGTTTGGCTCCTGGCCCTGCGCTGGAAGGATCTGCCCGCCCCCGCCAACACTGAAATCGCCTATTTTTCCCGTGAATTCGGTTTTATCGCGGCCATCGCCCTTTTATGCATGTCCTGCCTGGTCACCGGCCTGGGCACCTCGGCACCGCTGATCACACGCATGATGGCCAAGGCCTCTAAGGTATCGACGGACTTTTATGTGCAAACCAACCTGCCCCTGGCCGTTTTGATCCTGCTTTTACTCTCATTCGTCCCCTTGATGGCCTTTGGCCGCAATCAGCCATCCCGACTGATCAAAAAACTGCCCTGGGCCGCCGCAGGCGCCGTCATCGCCCTGGCTGTCACGGTTTGGCACGGCGCTTTTGACATTCGCAGCCTGCTCGTCGCTATTCCCGCCGGCGGTGCAACCGGCCTGAACCTGGCACTGGTCACAGGCCTTGCGCGCCGGCGTTTCTTGTTGTCCAGCGGCGCGCTGGTTCACCTGGGGGTGGGCCTGATGTTTTTGGGCATCATTGCCTCATCTGTGTATGACCGATCGGAAAAACAGCGCTTTTTCCAGGGGGAAACGAAGCCGGTCTTTGGTTATGCCATCACCCTGTCAGCGCCTCAGATTTTTAACCACGGCAAAGGAGAACGCCTGGAACTGCCGCTTGACATTGAAAAAGGAAAGGCAAGATTTCTTGCCCGACCGGATATTTACGTGGAGAGAAAAGAAGGCGGTCAACCCCAGCGGTTTATTCATCCGTATATCAAACGGGGAATTTTCTCGGATCTTTATATTTCTCCGGTGGACTATGATTCCGGTCGAAAAAAAGCACCGGCCAATCAGATCGTAATAAAAAAAGGCCAGACCATTCACCGCGATCCCTACACCATCACCTTCAACGGATACGATATCCATGGTATGGGACAAAACGCAACGACCGGCGTATCCGTGGGCGCCCGGCTGACGGTCGCTTACAAAACGGAAGATTCCGTTGAATTATTGCCGGTGATGAAGATGGGGCAAGGACAACCCAAGGCCGCCGAGCGCCGCGAGAAACTTCCCGGTAATGAAGCGGCATTCGTGAGCCTGGTACAAATCAATGCCGATGAGAAAACCGTCACCCTGGTTTACGACGGGCCCGGCGTCGACGCTGAGAACGCGCAAAATGCCGAAAAGCCGAAAGCATCGGTGATTATGGACGTCAGCATCAAACCGGGCATGACCCTTTTATGGGTCGGCACTTTTCTCATGCTCTTTGGCGGTGTGGTTGGAATCATCCGGCGCCGACCGCGATGAATTCGCTGTAACAGTGCTATAGTGTTTAAGATAATGTTTTTGGCAAGGATAGAGGGAGGAAGCCGCATAATCAATACTGCGACGACCGATAACGAAGCCCAAAAACATTATCTTGAATGCTATATGAGGAAAAACGGTGCCTAAAGCTTTCCGATTTCCCTGATCCAAAACGGGAAAAACAGATCGGAAAAGCGGTACTGGGCGCCAGGGCCTTGGCGCACCAAGATTCCTTTTTTTACCAGTGAAGCAAGCGATGCATTGATCGAGGATGCGGGGCCGATCTTATGACGCAACAGAAACGCTTTGGAAAAAGGCGGTGTGTCGGGATCCTGCGCCAACGCGATCAACAAAACCTTTTGCGTGGCGCTGATCGTTTGCCACAACACTTCGTAGTGGGGGGCATCCTGCTTGACGATGATTGCCTGCAAGGTTTCGGTCAACGGCGCATCAATCGTTTTCGACTCAATGGCAGCCTCCCATGCGGTATGACAGAGTCGTTGGACATTATAAGTGATACCCTGGCCCAGATCGATAATTTCGCGAACACAGTCGGTGGAAATCGAATACCCCCCCTTTTCAAACCACCCCTTTATAAACCCTTCGTACGTTTCCTGTTTGATTGGTTCCAGGGCCATGATGCGCCCCATCTTGTAAAAGGCCCGTTTCTTGTTCTGCACCATGGAAAGCATCACGGACATTTCCGAGCCGGAAAAGATGTAACTGGTGTGTTGATGCGTCTGGATCTCAGCGCGTAACGCCTTTTCAACCGCTCCGCCATTGTATTTTTCGATGTCGGAGAATTCATCAATGATAATCGCAAGTGTCCTTCTTTTTCGCTGGGCCAGCGCATCGGCATGGGCGAAACCTTCGATCAGTGCCGCTATGGCCTCTTTTTCCTCAACAGCTAATTCGAGGCTGGCGCTGACGTCGCCTTCAGAACCAATGCTGATATTTGGCCGTAACCGTTTAAAGCCGGCAAATAGTTTAATCAGTTTATCCGTGTTTGTTTCAAGCGCCTTTGTTGTTAGACTGGCGACGGCACCGGCAAAAGATCGCAGGTCCGGAAAAGCGTTCAGGTCGATGTAGGCAACGGCATAGCCATCCGGATCCAGGCTGCCCATGAGGTTGTGCAGCAGACACGTTTTGCCGAATCTGCGGGGTGAAACAAGGAACACGCGATTGAGGTTTTCGATTTCGCGTTTCAAGGTTTTGATTTCCCCGGACCGATCGGCAAAATATGGCCCAGTGACGATGCCGCCGTATTTGAATGGGTTACGCATTTTGACACCAATACGTTATTAACGTTACTTTTTTCATGATACGTTATTAACGTATTTCGTAAGCGAATAAAAGTCAAATAGTTATTATCCTAAGGGAGGCAGAAATCAGTCGATAATGCGTCGAAATTGTTTGCGGTACGTTGTCGGCACCAGGCCGGTATGTTTGGCAAAGATTCTTCGGAAGGTGCTGCTGTCTGCATAACCGACCCGGTCGGTGATTTCATCAAAGGAGTGGAGTGGGCGCCATTTTCCAGCAGTCGTTTAATTGCAGAGCCACTTCATACCCGCAGTATTTTTCCACCAGATACAGCGACAAATCGAGTCCGGCGCTGTAGCCGCCTGAGCAAAACAAGCTCCCTTCATCGGTAATCAACCGTTCCGGTTTGAGTTTGATCTGGGGGTAGCGTTTTTTAAATTCTTCTGCGAAAGCCCAGTGAGTATAAAACAGAAGGGCCTGGGGCGCCGCATTTCCCAGGCGGAGGCCCTGGCGATTATCGGCCAGGGTGTTGAAGCCGGGTTGGTGCTTCAGCCCTCGAATTCTCAAAATCCGTTTGTAATCTGAATGTGTTGCGGGTGCTGTTGCCTGTTCCTGAAAAATCTCAATCGGCTGGATCAGCCGGCCAAAATCGCCAACACAAATCATTATGCCATGGTGGACACGGAAAGCTGTACCGGCTGTGGGCGTTGTGAAGCCATTTGCCAGATGAATGCCATCACGGTGGTGGACGAATCCGCCGTCGTCGATTTAGACCGATGCATCGGCTGCGGGCTCTGAGTGGCGCGGTGTGAATGTAACGCGGCTGTTCTGGTTGCCAAGGAAGAGTCAAAACGGCATGCAGTTCCGGTCGACACATCTGCGCAATTTATGCGGATGGCCCGGGAGAGAGGTCTTGGATGATGCGCAACATTCTATGAAGCCTCTATCTTAGGGAAAAAGAATGAGCCGATGCGGAAAATAAGCGCTTTGATATAATCGGCGCGTTATTGTATGTTGAAGTCACACCTTATTATTTAGGCTCATGTTGGATTCCAGGGTCCTATTGGTGAGATTTTCCTTATTTTCCCCACCCAATATGAACGCCATCATGAGCAGTGTCCAAAAAAAAACAGTATGGGCTTGCTTCGAGAACTGTGGCAACAATGAGATTAATCGGTCAAATGCTGAGCATGGCCCTTGTCACCCTTGCCTCTGGATAACTTGCTTAATAGGAGAAACTAGATAATGGTTTCTGGAGTATATCTTTCTCCAATCACCTAAACCGAGCAACGGCTTCAATGAAGGATCCAAATGACTTTTTCATCTTTTTTTTCTCAGCAGGCAAGAAAGCCAAGCGGCATATTTGGTTGGGTTATTGCGCCCATCATATTTGACAAGGGAAACGTCGAGCTCAATGATTTTGTATATAACGCATTGGCGATCAATAAAAAGGATCATCTTTTAGAAATAGGGTTTGGTACGGCAAGCTCATGAACAAGATTACCTCGTATCTGGTAGAAGGATCGATCGATGGTATAGACTTCTCAAAAACAATCAGATGGCCGATGGCCTCCTCGACCACTTCAATCTGGTCCTTTTATAATCTGAAAATCAAAGGGCTGATAATGGATGAACGGATTTTCAAAATAGGAATTTATTTTTTGATACTTTCGGTGATGGCTGCTTTTCAGGCCGCGGCCGGAGATGGTCAATGAGACGGAAGTCTTGAAAAATTTTGATCAATTGGTAAGAGAGGTCAACGCGCTTCGCCTGATCAAGAAAGGCTTTTCTTTGATTGACATCGTCAAGGATATGAACCCGGTGCTCGGCGCTGGTGATCCTGATTCTTACCGGATTCCGGAAAGCCGCCTTACGACCGGCCTTCACCGCTAAAAAGGCGGTGGCAGGTAATTCCACAAAAAAAATAGACTCATATTGGATTCCAGATGCGGGATATGGTAAAAATACATCTTTTACTCACCCCCCCAAGGTGGAAGCCGCAGTCCAAAATACGCATAAAACACTTGGATGGATAAGCCGGGGTATGGTTGTCGGTTTTTCTGAAGTCTCTGGATCCCACATGCTTTGAATAAAAGACGGGATCCTGTCAGGTGCTTTTATCGGAATGTGTCTGCAATTATTTGTGGAATAATTGATTTCGGCCAACAAGGAGATTTTCATGTCTGGTGCATATACTCACATTACACTGGAAAATGAGATGAGAGAGCCCATGCGACTGGAAGCAATTCCAGGGTTTCCGGAGGATGCGATCATCACGATTCTGGATTATTTCAAATTCTGTGAACTGGGAGCCGTCAGTCCTGATTATCCCTATCTTGCCATGGATGACAGCAGTGCCGCAAGGTGGGCGGATGCCATGCACTATACCCAGACCGGTGAGATGATTCATGCAGGTATCCGGTACCTTAAAGAAATGGACGGTGATGCGCAGCAGAAAGGTCTGGCCTGGCTGCTGGGGTATTGCGCCCATGTGGCCACCGATGTCACGATTCATCCTGTGGTGGAGATGAAAGTCGGTCCTTATGATGAGAACAAAACCATGCACCGGGTCTGTGAGATGAACCAGGATGCCTATATCTTTCAGCGAATGAATCTGGGAGATATCGTGCTGGCGGAGCATCTTGATTCGGGGATCGGGCGATGTGGAGATCTGGAAGACCCGGATCAACTCGATCCGGACATTCGGGAATTGTGGGAAAAAATGCTCCGGGACGTCTATCCTGATGAATTTGAAGCGGGGCCGCCGGATATGAATAAGTGGCACAGACGATTCAAGTTCATGGTGGAAGAAATTGCCGGTGCAGACAATATTCTCATGCCCCTTGCCCGTCACGTTTCAGCAGGCCTGGGGCTCTTGTATCCTGAAGCCGAGGATGTTGATATGCAGTATGTGGAAGCCCTGGAAACCCCGGAAGCGCCCATCCATTTTGATGACCTTTTTGACAAAGCTGTCGGCCATGTGGGGACCATGTGGTCATGGGTTGCCCGCGGGGTGCTGAGCGATGATGATGCGTATCTTGAAACCATCGGCAACTGGAATCTGGATACCGGCAGAGATGAAGATGGCCAACTGGTATTCTGGGATGGGGAATAAGTCATGAAAAAACTTTTTTTTATTTTTTTTATAATCGTACTGGTGATGGCAGGATGCGGGAAAAAAGAGAAAATTGATGAAAAGGAGATGAGCCGGCTGGGTTCGGCCCTGACTAAACTTTCATCGGCCGTGGAATCAACGGTCCGATATAAAAAACCGCCCAAAGGAATCAGTGACGCGGATTTGCTGAAACTGGCAACCCAGCACGATCCCAAGCTGCTTGAACCTTTTTCAAAATATACGCTTAAAGTGCAGCAGGAAAACAGGCACGGCATTGTGCTGGTCTGCGATAAGAAGGGCAAGCGTGGATTACTGGAAGATGCCGGTTGCAGCAGAGCCATGGACGCTAATTTATGGAGATCCAAAGCGTCCTGCAAATTTACCCTGAATGCGGACAGCGTGTGCCGGTAAGAGTTTCGGGACCTGTTCAAAAGATAAAGATAGGAACTTGCTTTTTGTCGGACCGAGTATGCCAAGGCGTCAATTGGGTGTTAAGGACTATGATGACGCAATATGTAGTGCACAGCAAGACTTGACGAATTTGGCGATTGAGAACATGCCGCCCAATGAATCTCGCCATACCTCATTTTGAGATTTTTAGCTGTCCAACAAAGCGTTTTCGCGAAAATTTGGACGCAGATAGACTGTCCAGTAAGATTCACTATTCAAGCCAATAGTCAATGGGCGGTAGCTGAGAATAGGCGTCGGCGTAAGTGAGCGCATCGATTGATAGGGAAGAATCGGGGGCCGTCGGGTCATGGTTGTGGGTCTCCCATAGCCCCAGATGCTTCAGTATTTTTTTGATAATCCAATCGTCCTCGATGAACGCGATAATCCGCATGAGGCCTTGACATTTCGGGCAGGTGAGCGGATTGATCTCGTATATTTTCTGGATCAATCGAGCCCAGTTTTTCCGAAATGCCGCCGAGGATACTGACGACTCGACCAGCGCTGGGACCTGATCATCGCTGCCGGCCTTTTTCCGCATGCCGCGCGATTTGTTTGAATAGTAGCCGTAATATCGCACCATCTGCTCGTAACGATTTGGGATATGGGTGACCAATCGAGCCAGCCAAGCCCCATAGCGCTACCGGATAGCAGCCACACTGTTGAATTCGAGAATTGAACGGGGGTGTCCGTAAGGCGCAATTGAGATGTGTAGATTAAATCGGCGGTTAAAGTATTTCTGACAGCCGCTTCAACGAAAATATCACATCAAGCCCCTTTACCGCTTTGGGCTTTTTCTCTTTGTGGGATTGAAAAAGATGTTTGAACTGACGAGTGGATTATTGCCGTAATTCAGAATCAATGCGTTCCGACAGAAATATTTTTAACAATGACTGATAAGGGACATCCCTCTTGTTTGCCAGCAGCTTCAGATCTTCAATCATGGACTCAGGAAGACGGATGGATATGGTTTTTGTCGTTGGTTTCAAGCGAGAAAAAACCACTTCCTCCGCATCAGTCCAGTCAATATAATCCTTAGAATCGTTTTTTTGCCAGAACAGGCGTTCTTCGGCCTCACTGTTAAATTTTGGTGGTTTCTTTTTCATTTAAGGTACCTTTCCATCTCCGAATCGGTCATATCCCGAGCGGAAATGATCCTTATTTTTGAATTTCGGATTGTAAACACTGCAAATAGGAATCGGTTCAGGTTCGTTCGGCCAAGAGCGTAATATCGATTTTCAAGTTTAGAATGTTCTTTGTCACGGTTAACGATAATTGGCTTATTGAAAAAGATCTGTTCACACTCGCTGGTTGAGACGTCATGGAGTTCCCAACTCTTGGTAATATTGCCTTGATCCCACTCAAAACCAATACAATGGGATAGAATTGTGTTGGGTTTCACCATACATTCCGTATATTATGGTTATATACAGCATGTCAATCGAAAAAGGCAGCCATGGCGGACATAGCCATCATAGCCCCGGATGACAAACATTAATGGTTAATAGCTTTGTCAGAAACGATCTTTGCGCCTTAAACAAAATTCATCCAAAAAAACAGAAAATGAAGCGGCGGCTAAAGAAAAAAATCTTCACCTGCCGTCCTTTTTCATATTTTCACAAACTTGACCGGAGGACTCCTTAAAGCGCTCTGTTTGACCATCAGCCTATATTGCGATTTTCAGCCCCGAAAATCGCCAAATAGGCCCAAAATAGGGCTACATTTTTAACCTTTTCAATTTCATTGCAGTTGGTTAGCGCGGCCCGCACTTTAATGGGCGCACTTTAATGGGCGGCCCCGGTACATCGTCAATCTGTGTCACGTACATGAACGATTAATTCATAAGGCTCCATCACACTATTTGCGTCTTAGCAGACGGTTTATCCATACGCTCTCTCCGTTACCAATATTTCGCAATCTTTGAGAACCGCCCGGGCATAATCAATTTGGTCTGGCTCCACCGGTGTGCGACGCAGGTCCAGCCAGCGCAGCGAGGTCAGGCGGCCGATTTTTTCCGGCAGGAAGACGATCTGGTTCTCGCGAAGACTGAGACACTCCAGGTTACGGCATTCAAGCACGCTTTCGGGAATATCCGGGAAATCGTTGTTATCAAGGTAAAGGGCGCGAAGTTTCGTGAGCTGGGAAAAATCAAAGGATACCGGCCAGCCGATCTCATCGTCATTGTAGTGGCCGCCCAGAGCAAGGGACATGATGTTGGGGCAGGCACTCAGCTCGGCAAGGTCTCCGTGAAGCGGGGCATCGTTGAGGTTGACGCGGCAGGCATCCTGGCCCGCCCGGACCGCCTCGTCAACGCCGGGAAAAATATTGGCGCAGGGAGCGATGCAGGTCAACCAGTTCTCGTAAAACCGGATGTCGTCGGCCAGGCCTTCGGCCCCGGCACGCGAAATGCGCCCGGCCTGGGCCAGGAGCGCGTTCAGCCGCACCACGCACTCCGCCTCGTGATCGGCGTCCTTGAAGGTCACCGTGCGGGGCAGGCTGAAAATATCATGTTCCATGCTGTCGCAGACCGACTCGAGCTCGGCCATGATCGCCTCGTAGTCGAGCTCGGGTTCACGCATCAGGATCGGCTCGGCCGTCGGTATCATCCCGCCAGGCGCAATCAGCATCACCAGTTCCCAGATGTGCCCGGCCACGGAGGTGTCCTTCATGGTCCAGGCGCGTTTCACCCCGGCACCTTGCGGTGTTGACGGGAGTTTACTGTTCATCCTGTTTCCTTTTCATGGTTTTTGATTTTTCCAGAATGATGCCGGCAGACTTTCGTTTTTCTAAAACAGATAGGTGCCTTCGATGAGAAAGCGGGGAATATAGTCCGATTCCACGGTCACCGGCTCGCCCTTGTCATGGGCCATGCAGGCCATGCCTAAAAGCGCGATGGCGATCCAGCTGTCCACCGGCGCGATATTTTCCGGCGTGTGGCGCTCGTAGTAACGCCGGTGAGAGCCCAGGTGCTTGGCCAGGATCGCGTTAAAGTCCAGATCCAGTATTTGGGTCAGGGCAACCAGGGTCTCGAATTTGCCCATGGTGATGTACATGATCCAGTCGCTGGCGGATCGCATATCGAACGTGCGCGTAAATCCGGTCATCCGGGTTTCATAGTCGGGCCGCCCCAGGTGCAGGCTTTGAATGGCCTCTACCAGCAGGTACTCCGGCGACTCGTTTTTCGTGGCGCTCTTGCGCAGCAGATCCACGGGAAAACGGGCCAGGGAATCCATGCTCTCCCGGTCGCGCATGACCGCGGCTAGAAAGTAGGCCTCCTGCCAGTCCAAGGCAGAGATCATTCCATCGTCGATAATCCCGCGCCCGTCCCAGGTGACCGGCGGCAGGTCCAGGATACGGATGGTCTGCTTTTTTTTCGGCTCGCGGGCCAGCTCGAAGTAGGCCGCATAGGCCTTGCTGCCGTAGCGCAGCCACTCCACGGCCAGGCGGTCGTTCTCCTCGGACCGGCGGTAGTTCAGATGACGGGCCAGTACAAGGGCGTCTTCCCCAATACTCTTGATGTTGTTTCTGACGATACCTATCTTTTTTCGGACATCCCCGTTGATTACGTGATTAATTGTTATATCAAGTCCTTCTTGCCACGGCTCATATACCCGCCGGTGATCCACTTCCATGGGTTCTGCTCCTTATTTTACTGTGAATTGGCGATGGCCTTTTGATCGATCTTGAACTCGCTCATTTTCACGTCCTCGACCATGGCCTTGCCCTGGGCGTCGAAACCGATTTGTGTTTCGACTTTGTAGTATCTCAGTTTGCCACTGCGGGCGGCGTTTTTAATGGCATCTGCGGCATTTTTCGCTGCAGCAGCATCCGCAACCGAAACATTGCCGCCAGGTTTCATAGACGCCATATTTCGGGTAGTCGCCTGGGCGTATGGGGTTGTTCCTTGCTCGTAGTACTGTCCGTTGAGTTTCATTTTCCCAAGGGACTGGGGCGCTGACGTTCCGCCCTTGAACTCCACGACCCAGACCTCGTCATTGACTTTAAAGACCTTATCGAATTCTCCTGTTGTGTTGCTGAACGTTGCAGTTGTTGTTGCGTTTGGATAGATGGGGGGTCGCATTTTCGAATTTAAAAGATAGGAACTTGCTTTTTGTTGGACCGAGTATGCCAAGGCGTCAATTGGGTGTCAAGGAATATGATGACGCAATATGTAGTGCACAGCAAGACTTGACGAATTTGGCGATTGAGAACATTCCGCCCAATGAATCTCTCCATACCTCATTTTGAGCTTTTTAGCTGTCCAACAAGGCGTTTTCGCGAAAATTTGGACGCAGATAGACTGTCCACTAAGATCAGATCATCACGGCTAAAAAACAAGGTGGGAATAAACGCTTTATTCTGGCTCCGGGGTGTGTGATCCCGTCTCACTGCCCCAAACGGGTCATTCAAATCGCCAGCGAAGTCGCCCAGGCGGCTGATTGAACCCCCCAGGTTGCATAAAAAAGATGGAGAACACATCGAAAACAGTGATGGGCGTTGAATCTATAGAGTGTAAATGCTGATTTCCACCCTTATTTTCGACCGCTGGACTTGACGATATGGCGGGCCGGTCTTCTGACCGGCCCGCCAATGTGTTCGTGCCTGAAAAGGCCCTGATTATAATGGATTAAAATGTTATAGTTGGTACACGCCTCCTGCCCGAAGGACGTGAGTATTCGCGTTCAATTCATTTTTGAATCGCTTCAGGGAATAATCACACGTGTCATGCGCCGACAAAAAAACATGCCGTGGGTTCGCCCGATTGATTGCATGAATACAATCGGTCAGATCATCGTCGGTAATTCTCTGCCAGGGCGGTTTTCCCGTCCCAAATACCATCGCCGCCTCCAATCCCGGCTTTTTCAATCGACTGGCCGTAACTGGATAGTGGAGGCCACCGCCCAATGCATAAATGGGCTCTGGTGATATTTTCCGCACCATTTCCAAGATAATGGTAATGCCCGGGTGACCGCAACCGGTAAAAACGACGAGGCCTTTGCCCTTTAAACGCCCCATGAGAATTTGCTCTTCACACCACCCCATCAAAAACAAACTGCGGGCCAGGGGGCCGGTTGATCCCAGACCGGCGCCCACCAATGTCGGTTGGGTGACTTGGATTGGCCGAAAACCTGGTGCGTTGCATCGATCGGGCAAAAAACAGGGAATAGTTGATGGTTGGCCAAGTTCTGCCGGCACACGGACCGTTTTTTTGAGTGAGGCTTTGCTTCCTCCCATATGGTCCAGATGAAGGTGCGAAATCACCAAGGCATCCACCTGATCCCATGAGATCCCCTTAAGCTTAGCATTGTGAGCAAGTACACCGTCTTCGGGTCCGAACCCGACATCGAACAGAAGCGTTCCTTGATCCGTTCGAAACAAGTATGAGACACCCGGCGCACCGTGGAATCCATCTTTGCGTTCCCATTCCACTACAGGTGTCAACTCGAGTGTTTCCAACAGGGGCAAGTCAAGCTTGTCGGCCGTCGACATTCTTTTTTGGTTGATCTGGCGTGCTTTTGCCTGTCTGTTTTTAAAAATGGCCAGTTTGATAACCAGAAATGGAATCAATACAGGACTGGCAAGGACAAACAACGGCCACCACCAAAGGGCGATTCTTCGCGTCATGATTGTCTCCCATTATATCGGTAGGATTTAAATGAATTGATCAAAATCGCATTAGTTCCAGCCATAACCATGCCACATATTTTTCATATCAATCCAGCATTTTATATTTTCCAACCAGACATGGCGTTGTATTTCGCATTATTATTGCGATATATCACGGCGAAAACGATATATCCAGTGGAGGAATAATGGGGCAAAAAGCCAATCGAGAGGTTTTCTTCAAGGAAACCATTTTGAAAATCAGCAGCAGCCTTGAAATGGAATATGGGTGTTAACCCGTCAACCTTGCGTTCGCGCATGAAAAAATTAGGCCTTATTCACAACGCAAAAAAGTTGAGGAAAAACAAATGATTGAAAAACAATTGGTCGTGCTCCTGCCGGTGATTTTTTTGGTTTCCTTTATTGTGAGGAATGTATTGGTAAAAATACGTACAAAGGAACGAATCAGATCGAGCAATCCGATCTTAACCGCTTCCATTGCGTTTATCAGTTTGTCTTTCGTGGTCACCATTCTTTCTGCAAGCTCGGACCGGTTGTATAAATACGCGATAGCGATTTCGTTTTTGAGATTCCCCATCATTTCGTATTCCGGGATAGTGCTGTTTGCAATCAGCATCATTTTAGGCTGGTTTGTTTCCGCTCAGCTAAATGAATCATGGCGTGTGGGGATCCATCACGATCAAAAAACCAGACTCATACAGGATGGCATCTATGGATATGTCAGGAATCCCTATTTTCTTTCCTACTATATCATGCTGTTCAGCCTGTTCCTGATCCGTCCCAGTATATTGATTTTGGTGTTGGTAACGATTACAATCTTTCTATTTCATCGCATGGTTTTGGAAGAAGAAGCATATTTAAGGAAAGTTCACGGAAAACCATACAAAACCTATGTGCAGAATACAGGCAGATACATTCCGATATTGGCAAAAAAATAGGCGTGGACTGTTTGAACCCTGGACGATGTTGAAAATTTCCATGGACCAAGCACGCTCCGAGAAATCGAACTGCTGGGCCGTGCTGGCATGGCTCCCATGGACGTCATTTCATCGGCCACACGGATTCCGGCGAAAATGATGGGGCTTCAGGATCTGATCGGCACCGTGGAAGTCGGCAAGCAGGCGGGTCTGATCGTCGTGCAGCATGACCCCCTTGAGGACTTGACGGCCCTGCGTTCATTGATATGGACGATCAAGGCGGGTGAGGCCCATACGCCTGAAGAGTGGGTGCAATTATAGCGTGTTTCAACAATCGGCTATAACGGAATAACAAAATTTACACCCATCATAATTGGTTTCAATGGTAAATTTAGTCAAACATCAGGATCAAGCCCAGTATGTATTTATTTTTGAGTGGGCCCTGAGGGCTCGCGAAAAAATAACTTCACATTTTCAGCGCCCATCCATCCCGCTCAGCGGCGTTGCGAAAACACGGAATATGCCTGATATTCCTTTGTCTTCGCGCCTTGCTGAGCGGGCGCCTGAACACTGACAATTTGTGAATTTATTTATGCGCGAACCCTTAGCCAGAAAATATCCTTCACCAAACTTTCTATCTGCTCAACTACTCTGGGATGAAATCGTTATGCCCATGGTTAATATCTTGAAAAATTCGTTCCATTTATCCACTAATGAAGATCCCTCTTCTGCTGATTGCCGTGCGATTACCATATTCCATTCAGGTATTACAAAAAGGAAATTGCCCTTATAGCCATAGGCGTAATATGCATTCGGAGGAGCATCTGGCATCAACCTCTCATTTTCAGAATTTAAACCATTGACACGCCAATAATATCCATACCGGCCACTATAACACACACTACTTGGGCAGGGTGTTGAAGCCGGCACTTGGTTTGTTGTCGCATTATTAACAAATGACTCACTTAGCAACTGCTCACCATTCCAGTTTCCTTTGTTAAGATATAATAGGCCCAATCTTGCAAGATCCTCTGGAACAGTATGGATACCCTGCAGGCAGTATCCTGTCGGTTCATTCATAACAACACCATCAATGTTGCAGGCTTCTGTCTTCCAATCCCAATTTGTCATACCTATAGGATCTGCAATCTCATTTCTAAACTTGCTTTCCAGCGACTCTCCACTCTCTTGAATTATTATCTCCGCAAGCTTTCGTAAATTTTGATCCCTATAAGCCCAATGTTCACCAGGATTTACTTCAGGCGCAGAAGGAATTAAATCGTATTCACAACGAGCATATACTGGGCTGCCTTGTATAGGGCATGGTGAATCTGGCAATTCCAATCCATTATATCCAGATGTCATCGTTGCCAGATGTCTCACCAGTAAATTTTCATATTGAGAATAGGTACCATCTATTTGGGGAAGGTAGCTTTTTACATATGCATCAATATCTACGAGCCCATCATCAATGACAAGACCTAAGACAGTGCTTGTAAAAACTTTAGTTGCAGAGTATATTCCTTCTTTTACATCTAATTCACTCCCTTCCCATATTTTATATCCATTCCGTATGACTACGGTTCTATCAGAACCGTTTCCTAGAAAATTATTATCCATATAATTCATTGCCTGCTGCAATGAGGCAGAATCCACACCTTGACTTTCTGGCGTTGCTGTGTTCCAGTTTTCTTCTGGGAATGTCTCAGTTACTGTCGTATCAATCTCCAGTACTATAGAATCAGCTTTTGACCATACACCAGTCTCGTTTTGCACTTCGAAAAAGATTGTGTGAGTGCCCGCTGACAGATTCGAAACCGAAAATTGTTCGCTATTGCTCAGAACACCGTCTAAACTGGAACGCCATTGATAACTTGTAATTGTTCCCTCCGAATCACTGCCATGCCCTGCAAAGGTGATTGCATCTCCCTTATTGACTGGATTGGGTGACACAGTATCGATGACTGCCATGGGGGTGGTGGCACCATCTTGGTTGAAGGTCCACCGAATAGCATCGGCACAGGTGCTGAAGCTATCGGCTACTGACGTGACGGTTACCGCATAAGTCTCCCCGGCGACAAACGGGTACATCCCCAAACTGTTCCACTGCCCGGGGTAGATGCGCTGGTTGACCAATACATTGGTTGTACCGCTGGCATGGGTGATTTGATGCGGGGCGGCAGTGGTCCTGGATGACCACTTGGATGACCAGCCCGAATGCCACTCCCAGACTTCGTAGGTGCCGGTTTGAGGTGCCTGAAATAACCAGGTAAAGGTGTCTTCTCCGCCACTTGCCCACAGGGAATTGGCCGTCGCGTCAGACGGACCGAATGGATCAGATCCGCTCGACACACTCCAACTACCGGTAGATTCGGTATTGCTCATTTCACTATTGTCCACTGTCACATCAGCATGAGCAATGTTACTGCAATTCAATTGCACTGTTAAGGCCAGTAACAAAACAGAAATAAGGCACAATCCTCTTCGCAACATAAAGCTTACTCTCCCTCATTCGCAGAAAAAAGTTTATCACAGTATCAACAATGTAGCATTAGTTGCATTATTTAATTTCCTCATGAATCGTAGTTTTTTCGTGAAATAGCCTGACATCAAGACCAAAAAAAGCGCATTTTAAATGTTTTTCTCTACCAAACTTCTAAACGCTAACAAAATAAGATTCAAAATATTGAGCTTTACCTATCAAAGCTTGATGTATTTTCGCAAGATGTTTTCCCACAATTCGACGTGGTTGATATTTTTCATGGTAATATTGGGGAGGGTATGTGACCCCATGAGATGAGTTTTGAAGATTTTGGGGGCTGGGTGCGTGCGGCTACAACAATTAATTCGGCCGCTCATACCTTAAGGAGCTACTCGAATCCCGCCGTGGCGATCACCAGCCAGCCACAAAAGGCTGACTATCCTTTGACCTGTGCGTTACCATTCATGAGAGGTTACGGCGCACCCACGCGATCTCCTCTATCAGGCAATCCGTGACGGAGCCCCCCTGCAGTTCCTTTGGCAGAATGGTCCAGGTGTAGGTTTCCACCTCCAAAATCAGGTGGGCGGGGAACAGGGGCAGGATCTGCTGGAGAAAAAAGCGAGTGCTGTCACAATCCGTTGTCCTATCGATAAACACCGGCACATGAAAATGGACCCGCCACTCCTTGACATCGACCGGATCATCGGCCACGGCCAGGTCTAGATCATCATAGCGCAGCAGCTCGCCGCCGGCCTTCCTGCCTACGGTCTGATGTAGGTAACAGGATTCGTGAAAATGTTGCAATCGACCGATGTTGGGATTCATCAGCCGCAGGGCGGAGGAAACCTGCACATGGCCGATGCGGATGTCGTTATCCGCGAGAAGTTTAAGGGAATCTGCCGGATCCTCGAATTGCAGCGCCTGGTGGCAGCAGTCGTAGCATACCGCCAGCGTTACCTGCTGAGCCGGCGGCAGGGCGAGACGATCAAAGAGTTCCACGACATCATTCGTCGTCTCCAGAATACAACCGGGCTCCGGCTCCATGGAGAGCAAAATTTCCTTACCGGTCCGCTGGGCCAGGTGGTCGAAATGGTCAAGGGCGGCCTGGATATTCTTTTTCACCAGTGGAAAATCCTGCCGATCGATGGTGCGTCGGAATCCCACCGGCACCGTGGAAATGGAACCGGTCTGGTTCTCCGGCAGCCACCGGGAGAGCAACTCGGCAAGTCGTTTGGTATAATCGAGCCTTTCGCTAAACCGCCAATCCGGTAGATAGACCGATTGTTTGACCGGGGTGTGGTGAAAGGTGCCATAGGGGAACCCATTCACACTGGCCACATGGAACCCGTTTTCCTGACACCAGGCGTAAAAATCGGCAGCATCCCGATCGGTGATTTCCCCGGCCGCCCGGCCAGAAAGGCGCAGGCCGATGGGAAAAGAATCGCTTGGACAGACCGCTTTTTTGACCACCGGCGCATATTGACGGACGGCGGCATCCATCTCCCGCCAGCTCTCGCCGGGATGGATGTTGGTGCAATAGGTAACCGCCGGACGCGCTGGACGGCCTCCCGCTGTGTTGTGCGTCTTGCTTGCCATGTGATTAGTCATCCCTTTGCAGCTGCCAGGAAGGGTTGTCAATTGAGTTCTCCGGCCAGGGCGGCAGCGTCGCCGGTGTGATCAACGCGCTGCACCCGGCCATCGTCATAGTCCCGCAACGCCTCGATACAGCGCTCCATCAAGGCGGCGTCGATATGGTCGACCTCTTTTTTGCTACCGATGCCGGTCAACAGCGTGATGGCCAGTTCCCCACCCAAGTGCTCCCGGAATTCACCCAGGGCGGCAGCGACATCCATTTCGGACAGTGCCGGATCATAGCAAGGCAGTTCAAGATCGCCCAGCAGGGCCAGAATTTGCTGCAACTCACCATCTTCGATCATGTTGCAGCGGTTTGCATAGAGGCTGTCCAAGGCCATGCCAATGGAGACGGCTTCGCCATGATTGAGCCGGCCACGGGTGATCTCCTCGAGTTTGTGCGCCGACCAGTGCCCGAAATCAAGGGGACGGGCCGAGCCCAGTTCAAAAGGATCGCCGCCGTTACCGGTATGCTGCATATGCAAAGCCGCACAGCGATAGATCATTTCTTCCATCGATTGCGGACGGAACCGGGCCAGATCACTGCGCTGATCATAAAGCGCGTTAAAAAAAGATGGGTCCTTGATCAGGGCCACCTTCACCGCTTCAGCCATACCGGCTCGCCGCTGCCGGGGGGAAAGCGTCTCTAAAAAGGAAAAATCGTTGATAACGGCAACCGGCGGTGCAAACGTCCCGATAAAATTCTTGCGGCCCAGCAGATTGATGCTGTTTTTCACACCGATACCGGCATCGTTCTGGGCCAACACCGTCGTCGGCATGCGGATCAGCCGCAGCCCGCGATGGGCGATGGCCGCACCATAGCCGACGGCATCGAGGACGGCGCCGCCGCCGATCGCTAAAATATACGAATGCCGACACAGATGATGTTCTCGGACGCTTTTCAATAGCGTTTCGATGATCGTCGGCTCGTTTTTACAGCGCTCCCCCCCTTGGGCAACCAGAATGGGAGTGCACAGCTGCATCACGTCCTGATGTTTCGCCGCGTAGGCGTCGATCTGTTCGCAAAGCGATGGATGCGCATCCAGAAGGCCTGAATCGACCACACAAAGGACATGATGGCGTTTTGGCCCGCCTTGCATCAATGTCGAGGCCAAAAGCGGGTTTTCCTCCTTGAAGACCTTCCGGTCGAAAAAAACGGAAAAACGATATTGAATACTGAACCGTTGTTCAATTGTCTTCATCTAAAGCATTCCAATTTTTGTTAAAGCAGATATGACCATGGGCGACCTTTCCGCCATACCTTCAAAATCGCAAAATTACAACATTTGAGTCAGGTTCATGGAAAATCAGTCGAGACCGACAAACAGAAAACAGTCAGATCCATTCCTGCGTTGGTTTGGCGTTTTCATTGTTGATCCAATCATTGAAAGATGCCACAAACCTATCCAAATTTGAAGCCACCGCAGTTGTTGACATCATTTTTAAGGAGTCAGGCCATGACAAGATCACAATCCTTTTATTGGGCAGATAGCTATGTGGAAAAACGCAGAACACCAGCAGAGGCCATATCCCTAATTCGTCCTGGGCAGCGGGTGTTCATCGGCAGTGCCTGTGGAGAACCCAAGGCACTGGTCAAGGCGTTGTCCGAAGCGGCCCTGAGACTAAGCGGTCTTGAAATCGTGCGGTTGATGAGCCGGGAAACCACGTCCTTATCTGAAATTGCCGACAAAACCCAAGATCACAGCCTCAATATCCGGACCATTTACCTGGGATCATCGGACACGGAGAGTATCGCGCGCTACATGCGCTTTATTACCCCCATGAACATGTCCGAGGTGCCCGGTCTGTTTTTATCCCGCAAGCTGCCCATCCATGTGGCCCTGATTCAGGTCGCACCGCCCGACGATTTCGGATGGCTGAGCCTGGGGGTCTCGGTGGATATCACCCTGGCCGCCGCCCAAAGCGCCGATCTGGTGATCGCCCAGGTCAACCCGATGATGCCCCGCACCATGGGGCAGAGTTTTATTCATGTCAACCGTGTGCATGTCATCGTGGAACACGAGGAGCCGATTTTATCGGTTGATCTGCGCAAACGCTCCGGTGCCGCCGAATGGGCGGGCAAGCATATTTCGCGCTTGATCGAGGACGGGTCCACCCTCCAAATGGGCTTGGACGCCGCGTCTCAGGCCACGATCAAGGGGCTTGGCGTGAAAAACGACCTGGGATTTCACTCCCAATACATCACCGATGATATCATGCACCTATACGCCAAAGGCGTAATCACCAATCTCAAAAAAGGACTCAACGATGGAAAGCTGGTGGCCTCCTGTGCCATCGGCAGCCCCAGTCTCTACGAGTTTTTACACGACAACCCGGGCGTGGAATTCAGGCCGTCGGACTATGTCAACGACCCCTTCATTATTTCTCAACACAATCGTATGGTCTCGGTGAATGTGGCCCATTCCATAGATCTTACCGGTCAGGTGGCGGCCGAGGCGTCCGAGCATACTTTTTTTGCCGGTGTGTCCGGTATCTCGGATTTTGTACGCGGTGCCAAACGATCCAAAGGCGGCAAGTCGATTATCATGCTGTACGCTGCGTCGCAAGATGGTAAGCGCAGCCGTATTGTGCCGTCCCTGGGCAGTGCGGCCGTGGTGGTGCCGCGGGGGGATGTGCACTACGTGGCCACCGAATACGGGGTCGTCAACCTGTTCGGAAAAAGCCTGCAGGAACGGGTGCTGGCCTTGATCGGCATCGCCCATCCAGATCATCGCGATTGGTTGTTCAGCCAGGCCAAGGAAGCGCGGTTGATCGGCAATGATCGCCGTCTGGGGGAAGCGACCAAAGGCATCTATCCCATCCACCTGGAGGAGACCATCGAACGGGACGGTGAGCAGATTACCATCCGACCGTCCAAGCCCGTGGACGAGCGTCGTATCCAAGAGCACTACTACAGCCTGAACAAGGAAGACGTACGACTGCGTTTTTTTCATGACAAGCATAGCTTTGATCGCAGCGATGTGGAAACCCTTTCCCAGATTGATTATATCAAAGATTTGACGCTAGTGGCGGTGGTGGGTGAGTTTGGCTTCGGCCGGGTCGTGGGGGTCGGTGAATATCTCCTGCTCATCGAGAGCAATATGGCCGAGGTGGCATTCTCCATTTCCGCTGATTATCAGGGCAAAGGCCTGGGCAAGCTTTTATTGCGCAAATTGGCCCGGGCGGCCCGTGAGAATGGCATTTTTGGGCTGGTGGCCTACACATGGCCGAAAAACAAGGCCATGATCAATCTGTTCAAAACACTTCCGTATAAGGTAAAAACGTCGTTCGATGCGGAATCGTTGATTCTCAATTGCCGGTTCGATGAGATGAGCGATCTGAGACCGGATTAAAAAGCTGGTTATCCAGTTTTTAACCTTGCCGGTGACGGCCGGCGATACAGGCCCAGGTGGTAAGCGCCAACCGGTAGTCCCCATTGAGCATGGCCGCACAGGCCAGCAAACGGCCGTGGGCGATCGTACGGTGCAGGGAAAAACAGCGCCCGGCATGGCGCAGCATCTTTTCAAAGCGGCCCTTGGCCTGGGCCTGAAGCGCTGTTTGATAGTGTGTATAGGCATCGTTTTGCGCCTGCAGTGTGCGGGTCAGATCCGTTTTGCAGCGCCGGCAAACCGGAGCGCCTTTCAACAGGGCATTATATGCTTGTCGGAGTCCTTTTCCACGGCCTTGATCTTGAGAATGCCGTTGAGATTCAGCGGGATCGGTTGGTCGGCGGGCTGCTTTTGATGAGCCATTTTAATGGTTTTAAGGGCTTCGCGAAAATTGCCGGAAGCCAAAAGTGCCTCGCCTTTTTGGACCAGGTGCCCCACTTTCATTTTTTGGAGTTTTTGATCGGCCTGCTTGCGCGCTTTGCGGCTTTTGTTTTTTTTCGCCATTTTTCACTGTAGTTCGAAGGGGGTGATTCCGGGAAATTGTAAATTAACCGTTAAAGCCTGCGAGTATGTCTGTTGATTTTTTAGATGTCAATAATGAATGTGGGACAGCCCAGGGTAACCGCATTTGGGGTGACTGCTTTGGTCCAAAGCGATGGGTGACCTTAAAAAATAAAGAAAAAATGACAAAGACAAAAATCCAAATGTCAATTGAAGGATGCAGATATGATGTCAGATTCTGGGGACTGCTGGCAATAGCTGCCTATGGTTTATATACAAAGGAAATCATGGATATAATCCAACAGGTTTATGCGGACGAGTTAATCGCCCCCGGGATGGTCCATTACAGTGATTTCGAAGAAGCCTTGGAACGGGATAAAGATAATTGCCTTGAAAAATTGAAATTCGACATGGAACGAAAACAAGCTAAGGCTTTAAAAAAGAAAAACCGTCGTTAGTTAACCGCAATAAGTTGCTCTGCCATTTTTTTCTGATTCGGGTACAGATCAGGTGGCACGTTTGGTTTGCCAAGTTTTTTCATAACAATATATCTGGCACAATTTGTGTTGTCCCCCAGGCAAAATTTTTTCTTAAACATATCAGCGGTACCAGGCTTGTTGGCCATCTTGTCGTTAAAAAATGGGCATGTTGGTAAACATTCACATTCTGCCATAGTGATCACCTTTTTAATTTTTTGAGTTTATATCAAATTCGGCATAATCAATTCTGCTATCGCTCAATTCCAAAAAAACTTGATTAAAAATACTGCTAATATTCATCTAATAAATTGAGTTGCTTCTTGATAATTTTGGTCAATAATGATTGGGGCCTTGTATATGCGGCAAGCTCGACAATCGCCCAGCTTAGTTTAACAATAGAGCGTCGGTAAAGGGATAGGGAGGTAAGCGTTAAGGAAAAGGTCCCGCTCGACAAAATCTGGTGTGAATAAAGGAGATAAGCACAAGTGAACTATGGATTATTTGGGTGTATCACCATCACTATCTACTGAATCAATTTTGAAGCAAGATCCAGCTCTTCTTTCATTGTTAGATCTTCTTTCAGGGATGTGTATATCGTATAGATATTGCCGTCTTTCAAGATTTATCCTTCGATCTTTTTTATAAGGATCTTCAACAAACATAATTTTCTTATTTTCTTGAGGGATCAATGGAAAATCTATATTTTTTGAGATCATCATAAATTGCTCAAAGTTTATTGTTTTTTTTATTTTTTTTTCTCGATGCCCCTGCAAGTCCAAAAAGTCCAATACCTAACAGTAACAAGCTGCTTTGCTCATTGATTATTAAATTAAATGCAGAACGATCATGATAATCGTTTTCACTTTGAATTACGATATAAGGAAGCTCATTTTTAATATAGAAAGGGATATGAATAGGAACTGAAGCAAAAACCATGCAAAATCAATATATAGTTGTCGTCTTAGAGACAAGGCCTACATATTGTGTGTTTTCTACAATCAATAAGAAATGAAAGTAATAATTATTATGAAAGAAATTTCACATGGTGAAAAACTTGACTTACTTACGCCCAGGATCAGCCATGTGAAAATCGGTCGGCCCAGGCCACCTCATTGGGATCCATTTCTTTGCAACAACGTGGCAAAATCGATATTATCCTGAAATCGCTTTTGGCGGGTCCGATGGGTATCCAGGGCAACGTGGCAAACCGCGCCCGATCCGGCCACCCGCTCTTGCCAGCGTTGATGTCCATCGGGAGGCAGCCAGATGCCTGCCATGCTGGGCGTAGCGCAGGCTACGGCCAGGTGTTCGATGGTACGCACACCAGCCTGCAACCGTTTGTTTTCATCCAGGCTTTCGCCAAAGGTGACCATCAGATCGCAGCCCTGTTTGGCGGCCGCCACTGCATTCTCGGGGTGGGATAACAGGTCGAGGGTAACCGGTTTCAGTCGGGCCGAACCAAAATCGATCCACGAGAAATCGGCGGCCTGCCCGCCGGTGGAGGAGACCAGAGGCCAGTGCTGGGTGTCGGCATCGGCCGGGAAAGCAAAACAATCATATTCATTGGATTCCCGGCGGCAGGTGATTACGCCTGCCTGGTATTTAGCGGCAATCTCAGCGATACGCGTCAGTGCCTCATCCGCATAGGCAAACCGGGGCAAAAGAAACAATCCGGGCGGGGCGTTTTTATCATCCAGACTGCGCAGCAAGGCATCGATGGGATGCTCGTCCGCTTCGGGCACGACGCCATAAACATCCAGGATGTCAGGCGACGGCAGGTTTAAAAACGTGGTCAGGTTCTGGATGGGACGCAGGTTCAGATAACAATTGTTATACTGGTCAGGACATCTGCTGGCCATGCACTGCCGACGCATCGTATCGTCCAGGCGGCCCTTTTCCGTCAATGGCAAATCCACAGTATAGATTTGCGAGTCAGCATGGCTCGCATCCAACAGGATCCCGCCGTTGGGATCAACGGCGCATGAAGCGGCCTGACGACAATCCATGGTTCGATCGATGCCGGTACGATTGCAGGCCGCCAGATAAATGCCGTTTTCTATGGCCCGGGCGCGCCACAGTTCCCTGGGATCTAGTCCTGTTGGTGGCCAGTTGGCCGGCACCAGCAGTAAATCCACACCCCGCAGGGCGGTAACACGTGGCATCAGGCCGTAATAGGAGTCTGAGCAGATCAAAAGGCCGACGCGTCCCCAAGCCGTTTCAAAAGTATTGTCCTGCCGGGCATCTCCCGGGCAGGCCCAACGGCTTTCGGCGTTGATTTTATCATAACGGCAGGCCACCTTGCCGGTGGGCTCGACCACTACGGCACTGTTGTGAAAAATACCGGTCTGGGGCTCCTCAAGGGCCAAACCGACGCACACATAAACGCCATACAAGCGAGCAAGCTCGCCCACGGCAGTAACGGTCGGTCCGTCAATGGTTTCCACAAGCGGTGCGATGGCCTCACGGCTGTCAAAGGAATAACCGGGCAAGGCCATTTCAGGCGCAACGATCAGTTCTGCACCCGCCCCGGCCGCACGGCTAATCATATCCAACAGGGCCTGACGGTTTTCATCCACCTTCCCATAGGCAATGGCGGCATGCAGCAGAGCAATTCTCAAAGTTTTACTCATCTTAATCTCACAGCATTATGGTTTTTTGTTGCTTGTCCAAGGTTTGTGGTTTCCGGCTCTTTAATTTTTCATTCTCCATTTTCCATTATCAATTGTTCTGTATACCGTGCAAATGAGGTCCGCATTAATCTTACGGTTATAATACAGCCGGCTGGGGCAGTCGCCAGGGCACACCGCCGCAATGTCGCAACTGTTACAGGATACCCCCAAAGGCTTGAATTCCCGAAGCGATGTGAGGCGGTCGTATTGCGGCTGCCAGATGGTACCGGCGGAAAAGGTCTCATCCCCCAGGGTCTGCCCGCAAGGGTAAAGCCCTCCGTCCGGATCAACAGCCAGGCTTTCTCCCCGACAGGCATGGCAAAAAACAGGTTTTTTCTTGGTTTTTCCAACGATCAAATCCTGTTCGCGCAAACGGATAGGCAATGACCTGCAACGGTTAACATCCGCCAACACGTCCAGCATGCGGAAAAGCCCCTTTTCAAGGGTTGATGCATCCGCCGGTGCCACAGCACCGAACGCGCCGGCGCGCCCTTTTCCCACCAACAGATCCAGCCCGATGCCCCGGGCACAGCCAAATCCTGCCAGGGTCAGCACCAACCGGTCCAGCGCGTCAGCATTGGTCTGGGTAACCACCGTGGTCACCCGGAAAGGGATACCGGCGGCTTCCAACATCTGCAACCCGCGCAGGGTCTCGGCAGCCATACCGCGTTGCTGTTGATGAATTGCGGGCGGCCCGTCCAAGCTGACCCCCACCTGCACATCATGGGTTTTGAAAAGCCTTAAAAGATCCGGTGTCAGGCAAGTGGCGTTGGTCTGGATGCCCAGGCTACGGCAGCGTCCGGTATCGTACGCCAGGACAAGCGCTTTTTCTATAGATTCCGCCACCAGGGTTGGTTCACCACCAGTCAGCTGAAGATGAAACGGCTCTTTTTGGGACGCTACCTCCTGGATCGCCTGCGCTATTACCGCTTCGGGCATATCCACGGTTTTGCCGTTCCCCTCGCCGTTGTAGCAGTAAACGCAACGCAGGTTGCAGCGACTGGTGAGTGAAAGAATTAGATACCGGATGGCCATAATAGATTCGTAGTAAAAAATAGACAAAAAAACGGATCGATAAATCGATCCGCGTCGGCCCTGCTCTTCCGCGAAATGGTTGGGGTATAAACGATTGCCTCGTCGTCACCCGAAGCGCCAATTGCACATCAACGTGTTACGATTCAGGCAGGTCTTCTGACTTTCGGATCATCCTACCGGCGGCCCCTTCCCATCTCACTTATTCTTTTTAGAGACAGTGGTAAATATGGCAGCCTTCGTCACCGATTACAGCGGCGGGCCCGTCACCGAGTTTCACGGTGTTCCCTTTTCATCACGGTGGTTGGGTCTTTTATCTATCCCAACCTCGTCAAACCCGAATCTGATTGTGGTTAGCTGATATGCATAGCTGGAGAAAGGCGGATTGTCAACACCGGTGTGATGATTCTTGGAAAGGTTTTGAAAATGCCTGGATTAAGCCCG
Organism: Desulfosarcina variabilis str. Montpellier; assembly: GCF_048565275.1. Lineage (NCBI taxonomy): Bacteria > Pseudomonadati > Thermodesulfobacteriota > Desulfobacteria > Desulfobacterales > Desulfosarcinaceae > Desulfosarcina > Desulfosarcina variabilis. The sequence goes on from NZ_CP159846.1 coordinate 8,237,018, forward strand.
CCAGCAAAAAAAAACGGCTCGAACACGGCAAATAAAGAATATTTAATTAACCGTGTTGAGCCGTTTTCCGATTATAAGCGGTTTGTCGGCTTAGGCCTCTACGGCCACCAGAGAAACCCCCAATTTCTTTTCCGTATCCTGAACTTTCTGCAGTTCATCGGCACTCAGGGCCGACGGTTTCAACGCATGACAGCTGAAGGCCAGAAGGGTTTTTCCCAGATCCTTTTCAAGATCGTTAATTGTCTTCAAAACAGCGGCATCGATATTATTGGTAAGTGAGCAGATCATAATGTCCTCCTTTGATTGAAAGCGGTAGAATTGCCAGTTAATCGTCGATGATTGGCAATTGGCCAGAGACCTTGACTGATGGATAATTTATACAAACAAGGCGGCAAACAGACAATCCCTGAAGAATGACGGTCTACTGACGGGCAAAAACCGTCACTGTGTCAGGTTCATCAGAAAGGATTGCAAATTCGTGGCGGTGTTGCTGAGGCTCAGTTTTTTACGCAGGTTGCGCCGGTGAAAATTCACCGTGGTGATCTCAAGATGGAGTTGGGCGGCGATTTCTTTGGTGCTCAGCCCCTCCCGGATTAAAGAGGCGACTTCGATCTCCTGGGGCGTCAACACGGATTCAAGGGTGGACAGCCGTCTTAAAAACGGCCGGGTCAATTCAGCCAAGCGTTTGTCCAGGCTGGCGATCAACGCCTGGGCCGGCCCTTGCAGTTTCATCTTGGTTAGCCGAGCGAGCACCGGGCGAATCAGCCGATGCAGGTTATCAATCACGTCGGCTTCCATATCCTGCCGATGCGCTTCCGTTCTCTGTAAAAGGACTTTCAGGGCCGTGTTGGCCTCTTCGAGCTTTTTCTTTTCCTGATGCAAGGCTTCCTTGCTGTCGCGCAGCCAGTTTTCCGTCTGTCTGAGGGCCGTGATATTCTCATGGCTGACGACAATGCGCATGGGGCCCGGTCCTCTGGCCCGGGTCACCCGCATGTAAAACCAACGCTGCTCGTCAGGTGAGTGACAGGGATAATCCAGGACAAACTCCTCCAAGCCGCCGGCGATTACATCACGAATGCCCTTGGCCACATTCGACTCCCCCCCCTCTTCGGCAGCGGCACTATCGCAAATTTCAAGATAGTTGAGGTTTTTTGTTTCCGGCCGCATGCGCAACTGATTCTGGTGGGCAAATCGTTTCCAGGCCCGGTTGGTTTCCAGAATAAAGCCGTTCTCGTCCAAAATAGCCACATGCGCGGACAACGAATCAAGGATTGTCCGGGCAAGTAGATTGTCGTTTTGCATTAACAAATCTTTTGAGTACTGGCTTTTCGCTTTTTTTCTGCGGCTTTTCAAGGCCGCCGGTCTGGGCGATAGCTTCGCCATGGTCGTGTCTCCATCGATCAATGTGCACGTTTTTCCAATAACCAAAAAGGATCATATTTCAGTTGACAAGTCAAAAGCATTCTTATTATGGAACAATGTTCATTTTAGGCATGTTTTGCAAACTCTCGTTCAAATTCGACAATAACCGAAATATATGCCGATGTGGAGGTTATTGGCAGTGAGGATATCGCCAATTCTTCCAGCAACAACGTACTGGATCTGCTGCGGGGAATTCCCGGCATGGACAACCGGGGGCAGACCGGGCCGGGAGGATGGTTCTCCACGGACATCCGGGGCATGGGCAGCAGCAGGAGGTGTTGAGGATGGAAACCGACGGTTTCGAAACCGGCTTCAAGGGCAGGTTGACCTCATGGTTGTCCTTCAACATCAACTACACCTACACCCATTCGATTGAAAAGGGCGCCGGCCGTCTGCCGGATGTTCCCCTGCATCAGGCCAATTTCAGCCTGGGAACCAATAACGATATCGGAAAATATCTTTGCCTGTATACCGCCCTTAATGCCAGGTACAGTGGGGAAACCACCTACGTCGACAGCATGACCGGCACAACCATAGAGGAGCTGGACGATTTCACGGTCATGGATCTTGTCCTGCGCCTCTCGATACTGGAAAAACACATCGTTAAATTCGCCATGTACAATATCCTCGACGAAGAATACCAGGTGCACGGATCCAACCTTGGCCCGGAGCGGTATTATTGGGTTGGGGTGGAGGCCACATTTTAGCGCCCCTCCATATTGCGTAGGGGCGGACCTATGTGTCCGCCCTTGCCCTATGTGTCCGCCCTTGCCCTATGTGTCCACCCTTGCCCTATGTGTCCGCCCTGATATCACCGCCAACATCCACCCCCATAAACCACGGCAAACAGGGTGGATAAAGAGGGCAAGGACAGACGCATAAACGGGCAGACACATAGGTCTGCCCGTACAGGGAACGAATTGTGCGCAATGATGATGGATTACATACGCGCCGCTGCGCCTTTCCGTTATTATTCGACCAGGCTTTCGAGACGGTTGATCAGCTGTTCGAGAACTTTGAAGCCAGCTTCAACGGGCTCTGTCGAAAGCATATCGACACCTCCGATAGCCAATGCTTCCAGAGGGTAAACATAGTTTCCCAGACTCAGGAATTTCAGATAGTTGTCCACTGCGCCGTCTTTGCCTTCGAGAATTGTGAAACACAGCGCGTGCGCGGCGGAAATTCCTGTGGCGTACTGGAACGTGTAGAACGGCTCATAGAGATGTCCGAATGTGGCCCAGGTGATGGATGTTCTCTTTTCATCATCTTTAAGCGTATCGCCGTAACCTTCCGCATAAAACCCTTTCATAATCTCCTGCAGGATATCGGCATTTAGGGGGGCACCCGTTTCGAGCCGTCTGTAAACTTCAAACTCAAACCTTGCCAGTGTGGGCATAATGAAGAAATACCTGTGCAGGTTGTCCATGGCCTCCTGTATGACCGCAAGCTGAAAATCCCTGTCAGCGCGGGTTTTGAACAGATAATCGCGCACCATGGCCTGATTGAAGTTGGACGCCACTTCGGCAACGAACATGGCGTAATGGGAATCGGAATAACTCTGGTTCTCATGCGTCAGGTAGGAATGCATGGAATGTCCCAGCTCATGGGCCAGTGTGCTAACCTCGGACAGCGTATTGTCATAACTGAGCATAATGCAGGGGTAGGTATCGTATGTCCCATGGGAGAACGCTCCCTGAGCCTTTCCCTTATTTCTGGCATAATCGACCCACCGGTCTTCCAGACAGCCCTTTCGGATCGAATCGACGTATTTGTTACCGAGAGGCGTCATCCCCTTACTGATCAGATCAACCGCTTCTTTGAAAGAATATTCGGGCTGCTTCTTTGTCAAAGGCGCCCATATATCGTAGGGCCGCATCTCATCCAGCTTCAAAAGTCTGCTTTTTACATCCCAGTAGCGGTGCCAAATGGGCAGTTTGTTTTTAAACGTTTCAGTCAGATTGTGAAAAACTTCCGTGGGAATGTTATAGGGAGCCAGTTTGTACTGGAGAACCGAATCGTACCCTCTGATTTTTGCCAGGGTAACTGCCTGTTTGGCTGCAGTCAGGTAATTCCCCGCATAAGTATGGCGGAGACCGAGATAGGCGTCGGCGTAATGATCCATGCCGCTTTGTCTGATCTTGCAGTCGGGATGTTTCTTGATCTCCTCGATATTGCTTTGGGTTACATCCATGGCATTTCCGTCGACACCCTGAGCATTTTCGATTTTCATATCCATGGATGAAAGCATCTGAAATGTCATTTCCACACTGCCGAAAGGATCGGATACAAAGCCAAGCACCTCTTCAACCTCTCCGGACCGGACATGTGGTCTTGTGCGGAGAAGATTCTCAAGACTGTGATTATAGGGCGCCAGATCTTTTTCGGATTCGAGCCATCCCCGCAGAATTTTCTCATCCATGGCCAGAATTTCGGGATCCGCGAAAGCGGAGCTGGCGGTTATATCGGCCCCCAGGCTCTGAATCTGACCCAGCATTGCAGTCGCTTCGGCATCATCACCGTCCACAGCCATCGCCATATACGCATAGAATGCCAATTTTTCGGCATTCCGTGATAGACGTTCTTCGGTGTTCAGCCATTTTACCAGATTTTTGGGGCTTGTCGATAAGGTTCCGGCAAACCCTCCAATAGCGGGCAGTTCTTTTTTCAGTTCACCAAAAGCATTTCTCCAGGCGTCTCTGCTGGAGAACACCGCTTCGGCATTCCATGTCTGTTCTTTCGGAATATCCGACCGTTCGGGGACACGTGCATTTTTCATTGAAAGCGCCTTTCTTTTTAAGTCCATATTTTTTGATTTTGGGTAATTCTTTTTTCAGTGCCCCATATCCAGAGATCAGTTCCGCCAGCTCTTTTTCCGAAAAAACGGGGACTGAAAATCATCCTGCTTTAGAACCGCTTTTTCATCCTGCTTTTTACGCTTTTTCAGAAGGCTCACCTTTTCTTCAACTAAATTTTTCGTAAGGATACGGTATACGATGACCAGATTTTCCTGGCCGATCCTGTAGCTTCTGTCGATGGTTGGGTTCTCGATGGCCGGGTTCCACCAGGGGTCGAAAAGAAAAACAGATCCGGCTTCGGCCAGGTTCAGTCCCCCGGTTTATAAAGATATGAATGTCAAGGTTGTTGTAAGTAAATCGATACGCAATTGTCATTTTGAAGTGCCAGAAAGCTAACCGCTGACGGCTCACGTTTAGTTTTTAACTTTCATGAACGCAAGAGCCTAACCGGCCAGGTGCGCGTTAATCTTGGTCCGTTCTATCTTCGATATCGCCTTCAAGTTCCAGATACATCTGCCTGAGCGTGTCCAATTCCGCATCCGATGCGTCCCAGTAGCCCCGCTTTTGCGCCTCGAAAAGGCGCTGGATGATATCGCCGACGGCATAGATGTTGTTCTTTTTGAGTTTTTCGAACATCTCCCGGTCATCGAACAGGGTCTCCTTCACGGCGCTGAAAATCCAGTTTTCCACCCGTCCCGTGGTGGCGCTCAGGCCCACCAGGTTTTCGACCCGGTCGGCCAGGTGCTGGGCCCCGTGCACCCCATGGGCCAGCAGGCCGTTGATGTACTCTGGGTTCAGAAGCCGCGTGCGGACGCTGATCTGAACAGCCTTGCCGGCCTCGTCCGCGTATATTTTGCTCGACGACGAATCGGTATAGAGCATGACCGGCATTTCTCCCCTCACCTCGCCGACGGCTTTGGACAGGCCACCGAAGTATTCGTAGTAATGATCCAGATCGGTAATAGAGTAATCCACGGAACTTCTTACCTGGGAAACCACCTCCACCTGCTTTAGATTGGATTCAAACAGGTGGCGCTGGGCCTGGCCCCGTCGGGTCCGGGTATACAGATGCTTCTGGGCGCTCAAATAGCCCTGGGCAATCTCGGATTCATCGGTCCAGGCCTTGTTTTCAATCATGGTGGTCAGACCCGTTCCGTACTGTCCTTCGGGAGGACCGAAGATTCTGCCCCGGGACAGTTGTACGGCCTCCGCTTCATCCATCGTCTCGCGCAGTTCGGCCTGCCGCTGGTCGGCATGTTTTTTGATGAAATTCATCCGATCCGGTTCGTCGGCCGTGCACACGGCGTCCACCACCTCGTCCAGAAAATCGATCATGTTGGGGAACATGTCCCGGAAAAACCCGCAGATGGTCATGACCACGTCGATCCGCGGCCGACCCAAGTCCTCCAGGGGAACCAGGGCAAACTTTTTCTCAAATGCGTTTTGGGTGGGAATGATCTTCACCCCCAGGTAATGCAGAATCTGACCGATGGTCTCCCCCTTGGTTTTGGAAGTCTCCAGCCCCCACAGCACCAGGGACACGGTTTCCGGATAGCGGCCGTTTTCCTTGTGAAAAAAGGCCAGGGTACTCTCGGCGATCTGACGCCCTCTTTCCACGGCCACCTCGGATGGTACCAGGCGGGCGTCGAACTGGAAAATGTTGAAGCCCGTGGGAAAGACCTCCGGATCACGAATGACATCGCCCCCGAGATGCGCCTCCAGGTACTGGCCGTCAAGGCAGCGAAGCAGCCCGTTCAGCTCATCGCTGGTTTCCAGCCGCCCAAGGCAATCCTTCCCGAAGGCCAGGGCCTTGTCAAGCGCTTGCGCTTGATCGGGGGAAAGCCTCTTTCGGATTTCTTTTGCATGGCGGCCGTTGCCAAAATAGTGGTCCGCCATTAATGCCTCAGCGATCTCGCAGGCCCCTTCTTCCCGCCGGATAGGCGGGACATCCGCCTCCACCAGAGGCTGGACGATTTCGCTTAGGGGAAGCAGGTCACCGCGCCTCCAGCTCAAGATCGCCGAAAGAAAAGCTGCCTTTTCGGCATCTGAAAACACCGTTCCGATGCGGTGCAGTCCCAAAGGCATCAGGGATGTCTTCATGCGGATCAGCTCACTGGCGATGCAATCCACATCTTCCAGGTCATCGACGATGAGCTTCATTGCTTCGGTTTTCTCGATGATCTTTTCATACAGATCGTTGCGCTGCACCGGTGCAAGACTCTCGGACGCCTCGTAATCGGCGATCAGTTCCTCAAGGGCCAGAATGTCTCCATAGGCGCCGGAGCGTTTAAAGGCCGGTCCTGAATAAGAGACCAGGCAGGCGTGGGTGCGCCGCTTGGCAATGGTGGCTTCGCTGGGGTTGCCGGTATAGTAATAGTAAAAATGGGGACAGGTCCCGATCAGATAATCCGGGTAGCAGTCCGCTGACATGCCGCTTTCCTTGCCGGGCAGAAATTCAAGACTCCCATGGGTGCCCACGTGAACGATGGCATCGGCCCCGAAATCTTCCCGAAGCCACTGGTAAAAGGCGCTGTACTGGTGCTGGGGCGGCATTACCTTGTCATGGTAATTTTTGGCCGGGTCTTCAAACCGTCCCCGGGAGGGTTGCAGCCCGACAAAAATGTTCCCATCGATGATGCCCGGAATGAAATACTGCTCACCGTCGGCCATGATGGATCCCGTGGGGTCTCCCCATTCAGCAATGCTGCGCTCCAGAAAACGTTGTTTCAGAGTCTCGTGAGGCTTGGGCAAGAGCGCCTCCCGATCAACGTGCAGCATATCCTTCGAATGCCGCGACCATTGGGCCGTGTTGCAGCAGCCCCCGTCCATAAAGGCTGCTTCGAGCCGCTTGGCCGTGACATCACCCACGGCATAGCCGTTTTGACCAAGAAACCGGCAGATATTTTCAACGGACTGGAAGGTATCCAGAAACGCCCCGCCGCCGACGCTGGCTTCCCCCGGCGGATAATTGTAGAGAATAAAGGCAACTTTCTTATCCTTGTTTTTTTTCTTGCGCAGCAGGGCGTATTGATGGGACTTCTCTTCGATCTTATCGAACCGGTCGGAAATCAAAGTCAGTTCGGAAAGATCCGGGATGGTCTGGCTGGGAACGGACTGGAGCCCGGCAATGGGAATGGTATCGACCACGCCGTCTAGCTCCGGCAGCATAATACCGATAATCAGCTCTGCCGGTCCGAAGCCGGTCAACAATTCCTTCCAGTCCTCTATTTTGCGTTTGTTCATGAAAATCGGGTGCATGACGGGCACGCCAAGCTGCCTGAACACAGCAAGCCCGGCCTCCTCGTTGCCGCCCATGGGACCGGCGCCAAAGCGAAAGGGAAGAAAATCCCACACCACATCCAGTTTTAATCCATCGGCCAAGTGCTTTTCGATGAGGATGAACTTTTTCTCGCCCGGGTAGATGCCCAGGGGCACCACGTTCCAATTGGCGGCCAGACGATCCATGATCTGTGAAACGATGCCGAAACTGTAATAGGGGTAGTTTCTCAGGGAATAGAGCAAGCCCACGGTCGGCCGCCCGTCGTCCCAGGCAGCGTTTTGCCGGAATGTGTCATAGCGCTTGTAACCGGTCTGGGTGCGGGGATCGAACAGCACCAGGTCGGAATAATCCACAATCGGCCCGGGCGCCGGCAAGGCCTTTATCCCGCAATAGCGCCTCAACACCAAGAGAATCATGTTGCGGATGTTCTCGAATCCGGCAAAGGTCCAGGCCTTCTGCAGCAGCAGCCAGTCGTGCATGCCCCTGGCGGAGCGACTGATCTTGCCGGCCACGGCGGTCATTTTCATCATCCGCTCCAGGTTCATGTTGCGCATGCCCGACGCGGCCTTGTTTTTACCTTTGCTCATTTTTTTCGAGAATTCGTCAAATGCAAAGGCGCCCAGCCGGGTTCGGCTTCTCAAGTACTCCGTACCACTGCCCATGACCGCCAGGTCCTTCTGGTAGTCGCGGACTGCCTGCTCGATGACCTTCACCGTCGCTCCATCGGCCCCCATGAGATCCAGAAACACGAAATCCGATGCGATGATGCTCTCCCGAATTTGCCCGTGCTTGGCCGAATAGTCCTTGGCCTCGCCGATGTAAAAGCTGCTGATCTTGACCTCATCCGCAAGCACCCTTTTGATTTCAGCGGATTTTCTGAAATAGGCGACGACCTCGTCCACATATTTCAGCCCGGCACTGGAGATGCAAACAAACGTTAAACGGCAAGACATATTGACTCCTTCTTTAAAAAACAGCCACCCACGGCGCTGCGCACAAAGCGGCGCGTGTAGGCATGTTGCGGGGCATCAAGGATTTCTCTGGGCATGCCCATCTCCACGATGCGCCCTTGCTGCATGACCGCGATCCGGTCCGCGATGGTGGCCGTCAGGGGCAGATCGTGAGAAATGAATATCATCGTAAACCCGTGGTCCTGTTTGAGATCCATCAGCAGACGGATGATTCTGGCCTGCACCGAGGTATCCAGACAGGAGGTGGGTTCGTCGGCAATGATCAGTTGCGGTCTGATGGAAATCACACGGGCGATCAGGATACGCTGCAGCTGCCCGCCGGAAAGCTGGCATGGCCGGCGGTGCAGTAATTCCCGGCCGAGGCCAACGGCGCTTAGCCGGCGGACGATGTCCGTCTCGCTGATGGGCTGATAGGTCTTTTTGCCAAGCATTCGAAACACCTCTCGCATGCTCTCCATGACAGTCATGTCCGGATGAAGGGCGTCACTGAAATTCTGGGTGATCATCTGCACCCTTTGTCTGAATTCCTTTTCGTGCATCCGTTGTTTGCCGAAAATATCGTTTCCATCCACAATCACCTGGCCCCTGTCCGGAAGTACTGCCCGCAGCAGGATCATCGCCAGGGTTGTTTTTCCAGATCCGCTTTCGCCCACAATCCCGAGAACCTCACCCCGCTTCAGGTCAAAGGACACATCATCGAGGGCGGTTATTTTGCGCCTTGAAAACAGGCCGCCGTCAAAGGTCTTGGAAATCTTGCTGACTTTCAGCATTGATGCACCATACCGTGTGGTTATCGTCTATTTTTCTGGCTGCATAGGGATGCGGGGCGTCAACGCTTCCCCACCGGCACCGGTTTTGAAACGGGCAACGGTCGTGGGAATCACCATGCGCGGCTTCTACATTGTCCTCAAGATCGGGCGCGAGCCCGTTTTCGGGCATGGCCCGAATCAACATGCGAGTGTAGGGATGGGCACTTTGCTCCAGCACCTGCCGGCTGCCCCCCTTTTCCATGAAACGCCCCTGGTAGAGAATGCCGACATGGTCCGCCAATCGGTGGGCGACCGTCAGGTCATGGGTCACCAGCACCATGGACGCGCGTCTGGAGGACTTGATTTCCAGCAGTGTTTCCAGCATGGTTTCTTTTAGTACCGGGTCCAGTGCCTTGGTGGGTTCGTCGGCAACGACCAGCACGGGATCACAGCAATAGGCCAGGGCAATGAGCACCCGCTGCTTCATGCCCCCCGACAGTTGATATGGATAGGCCCGGTAGATTCTGCCGGCATCCCGCAAGCCAAATGTCTCCAGAAGGTGAATCGACCGGTCCTGGAGTATCTTTTTTTGTATGTTCGGGATATGAGCGCTTAGCGTCTCCGATAAATGCTCACCGATGGTCAGCAAAGGGTTCAGGGCCGTCGCATGCTGGGGCAACACGGCGATCTCTTTGGCATAAAGGTTTCGCAGCGCTGTTTTCCCGAGGTCAAGCATCGGCTGGTTGTTGAACCGGACCTCGCCCCTCACCGAGGCACCCGGTTCCAGCCGGTTAACGATGGCACGGCAGATGACCGATTTCCCCGCCCCGCTTTCACCGGCAATGGCAAACACCTCCCCCTTGCCCACCTGAAAGGAAACCCCTGACAGCGCCCGCACGGGTCCTTCAGGAGTGGTAAAGCTCACCTGCAGTTGCCGGACATCCAGCACGATCGGATCTTTTCTCATGCGTTGTCCTTCTTGAGTGCCTCTCCCAAAAGATTGAAAGAGAGAACGGTCAGACAGATCAGGATGCCGGGGAAAATCGCCAAGTGCGCAGCGGTTCGGATATAGGTCGTACCGTTGGTCATCATGGCGCCCCAGTCCGGTGTCGGCTCGGTGATGCCAAGTCCCAGAAAACTCATGGATGAGGTCATCAGGATCATCATCCCCATGCCCAGGGTGCCCAGCACGATCAACGGTCGGGCAATGGCCGGTAAAATGTACCGGCGCAAGATGTATAAACTGCCCAGCCCGGTCAGCCGGGCGGTCACCACATGGTTTGCGTTTTTAACGCTTAGCACCAGGGAACGGGTCAGGCGGGCATAGCGGGTCCACCCGGTAAGCGCGAAAACAAAAATCATGTTCCCGATACCGGCCCCCAGGGTACCGATCAACACCATGGCCACGATAAACGAGGGCAGCGCCATGATGGTGTCCGTCACGCGCATGAGCATTTCATCCACCAGGCCGCCGAAATAACCGGCAATCATCCCGATGCATGCACCGGTGACAAGACAGATGACCAGAATCGATGCCGCCAGGCCCAGCGACACCCGCACACTGCAGATCAGGCGGCTGAACATGCACCGGCCCAACTCATCGGTGCCGAAAAGAAAAGCAGCCGACGGCGGCAACAAGCGCTGATCGATGTGGGTCTGATAGGGATCATTGGGCGCTAGGCGCTGGCCGCCGACAGCCAGTACGATCAGCAAAAGGATGAAAAGCACATACGGTTTGATGAAAAGATTCATGAACGCACCTGGGTCCCGGCGACCTGCACGCGCTGATCCATGAGAATATAGAAAAAATCGACAATGACGTTCATGCCCACGATCAGCACGCCCATAAACAATACCAGCCCCTGAATCATGGTAAAATCCCGGCCCAACACCGCATCGGTCAAGCATTTGCCGATGCCCGGCCAGGCGAAAATGCTCTCCACGATCACCGATCCTTCCAGAGCCATCAGAAACTGAAGCGAAAGGTGGGTAACAATGGGAATCAGAGCATTCTTCAGAATATGAACAAAGAAGATTCGATAACTGGGCAGCCCCCGCAATTCGGCATAGGCCACATAATCCGCCGACATCAGGTCAGCGGTGGTCGAGGTGACCAGGCGGGTGGTATACCCGACTCTGGCGCTCACCAAAACGGCCAACGGAAGCACAAAATGGGCAACGGACCCGTATCCGTAGGACGGAAGCAGGGTCCATTTGACCGTCAGGCCGTAGATCAAAACGATGGCCAGGTAATAGTCCGGGACCGAAACCGTAATTGATGCAATCCACTGGGTCAGCCGGTCCACGAGGCTGTCCTGGTGAACCCCGGCGTATATCCCCAAGGGAATGGCGATCGCTGATGTGAGAAGGATGGAAAGCACCGCCAGTTGCAGGGTGTAGGGAAACCGTTGCATGATTTCATCCCAGACCGGCGCATCGCTTCTCAAGGATCGTCCCAGATCGCCGGCCAGCACCCGGCGCACCCAGTTCAGATACTGAATCGGCAACGGGTCGCACAGGCCGTTCTCGGCGGCCAGCCTGTCGATCACGGTGTTTGAAATCAATGATGATCCGTATTTGTCCAGGGCAATAATGGTTGCCGGGTCGCCGTCGGTAAAACGCATCAGGCAGAAGGTCAGCGTCACCACCCCAACCAGCACCAGCACGGCGTTGATCAATCGCTTGAGAAAAAAGCCGGCCATGGTTCAGCTGTTTTTCATGTTCCAGAGATTCTGATCCGCCCCCACCCACTCTTCGGGGGGGAACACGAACTCACCGAGATCACGTCGATACGCGGCTACTTTCTGCTCGTTGACGGCAAAAAGGATGATCTGCTTTTCATGCACGCGCCGCTGGACCTCAAAGGCACACTGTTTGTAGTCATCCCAATCGGTGCTCTGATTATACTTCTCGATCATTTTTTCCAGCACCGGGTCGTCGATATGCATGGACCATCGCCCCCCTTTGTTCGAGAATTGCTGACTGAGATTGAGGTAAAAAGAGGGAATATTGCTGTGCGTGGCAATATCGAACTGCATCTGGGCCAGAATCTGGAACGTACTGCCCGTTTCCTTCTGCTCGATGGCCAGATCAATGCCGATGTCCCGGAAAAATTCCCGCATCAGCACGCTGACCGTGGGCACTTTTCCGGACAGGATGGACAGGCGCAGTTCCCTGCCGTCATATTCCCGGATACCGTCACCGTTCGTATCGATGATGTTTTTATCGTCCAGGATGGCACGTGCCTTTTGCACATCATAGGGTTGCAGCTTCAACGCGGGGTCGGTCAGGGGGGAGGTGGGGCCCAAAGGACCGGGGCAGACCGTCACCGTATCGCCTATCATTTCCTGAATTGCATTGACATCAATGGCGTACTTCAAGGCGCTTCTGACCTCGGGATCATCAAACGGCGGCCGGGTGTGGTTGACAATCATCAGACGCGTACCCCAGTTGTCGGCCGTTGTTACTTTTAACTTCTTATTATTTTTCAACAGCTTGATGTTTTCGGGCCTCAGGGTGCTGTTGGGTGTCTCGCCGGTTAGGTCCACTTTTCCCGATTCCAGGGCGATGGCCCGGGCTGCGGCGTCTGGAACGACCTGCCAGTCGATCCGGCTGAATCGCGGCATGCCCTGCCAGTAGGTATCGTTGCGCACCACACTGAAGCTCCGGTTTCTCAGATGCCGCTCCCCGTCCCAGACATACGGCCCGGTGCCCACCGGCCAGGCGACAATATAACCGGGGGAAGCCGTCGCGTTTGCCGCAACGGATTTCTTCATCATTGCTATGGCCTTCTCATCGCCAGGTCCGGGTTTGTCTTTCATCATCATTGACGCACTGTCTGCCGGCGATTTGGCCTTTATGCTGGTTGGGGCAACGATGGCGCTGGTGGAACTGGCCAGCTGGGTAAACAAGGTAGGATGGGGACGATTGAGAACCAATTCGACCGTGTGTGAGTCAATCGCGTTCACACTTTGTAATATGCGTACGACGTTCGACCAGTTCCCGCATTTCAGTTTCTCGACATTTGCCTTGACCGCCGCGGCATCGAACGGGGTACCGTCGTGAAAAGATATGCCTTTTCTCAAAGAAAACACATAGGTTTTCCCATCTTGCGATACCGTCCACGACTCGGCCAGACAAGGCACGGGATTGCACCCCGCATCCAGGTTAACCAATGTCTCATAGATCAGTGCTGCCGGCTCCCACATGCCGTATGGGGAATAATCACTGGTGCGGGTGGCATCACGGCCTGTTGCGATTGTAAGAATATCAGAATCTGTTTCTCCTGTGTCTTTGTCTTGGAAAGTCAGAATCAAACCCCACACCAGTAGAAGAATCACAGCAACAACACCAAGCTTTTTCATCAGCATCACCTTCAACGCCGCTTCAGTGGATACACGTTTTCCCAAAACAAAAACGGGGCTTTTATATCTCCAGTCAGCAGATATAAAAGCCCCGTTTTAGGCCTCTTGTGTTTATGTGTTTTACACGCTCCCTGTGTAAAACAAACTATTCGGCAGGTCTTCTGGCTATCCCGCCTTTACAACGGCCTTCCCATGACCCGATCCGGGCAACAGTGGCGTTTTAGAGCCTGTTTGACAAATCCGTCTAAGGCCCGCTAACGGCGTTGGAAAGTGTCTCAAAATGCTCACATATACCATATATGCTCCGCTTTCGAGCCACTTTCCGCCTTGTTATCGGGCCTGATCCGGACTTCTCAAACAGGCTCTTAGAGGTGATAAGCCAGCGGGTTCGACAACCCACTGAAGGTCGATCCAGGGCCTATTGGTTTTATTCCCTGGCCGAACGCAAGCCTACCACCTGATATTGTAAAGGTTCCCTCGTTCAAAGGGTCGGAATTACAGCGACGGGTCCGCTTCCGATTTTCACGGAATTCCCTATTATGCGCCGCAGCGCACCGAACATCAAAGATAGCATTAGTTGTACAAATGCTCTCAATTGTCAAGAGCCTTTGCGAAGCAAAATGACAGTATGGCGTTAAAATTCTCAATTTGGAAAAACGACAAATACGTCTTCTCGGTACTGACCGATCTTTTTTGCTTGACAATTAAAAAACAATTTTCTATTGAGCTAATGCTCAATTTTTAAGTAGTGTTCGTCTGTAAGATACAAACAAACGCATTACCAATCATGGGTGTCCGTTTAGGACATAATAGGGAATCCCGTGAGAAACGGGAGCGGACCCGCCGCTGTAACACAACCGCTTTGATTCTATCAAAGCGAGCTTTCCGGCCACTTTGGTCACTGTTCGATACAGATCGAATGGGAAGACCGCCGAGAAGGTAGATCCTTTATTTCAAAAAGGATCGATGTGAAGCCAGAAGACCTGCCCATAGATTGACTGCAATCGCTTCCGGGAGATGGAGCACATTGCAGTAAACAGTTATGCCATAAGGGATTGAACACGGAATCCCCGTTTCCAGCAATGGAAGCGGGGATTTTTTTATTTGCTGACTTTCAACGCGCTTTGAACAACCCGCATTCTGCAACGTTGTAGCTAAAATCCACCACCAATTGTCCTATGAAAAAGGAGGTTCAAGTTGAAAAAAGCTGTTAAGATGATGTTGTTTATCGCTGTGGTCTTATCCCTGTCGACGCCCCGGATCAGTTTGGCAGAAAAAGCAGAGGATGTGGTTGAAATTGAAGAAATGACGGTAACGGCACCTAAAGAAAAAGAAAACAAAGGCGTCACGCTTAAGCCAAGATCCACAACAATCAATGTTGAAGAGTTCAAGACGCCGGGCACTTCGCAAAATGTGGTCGATGTTCTAAAAACCCGAGCAATAATCGATTTCAGGGGCGGAAGTGATTTATTTCTGGAAAGAGATCCTATCTACATGAGGGGGTTCGATGGCAAACGGTTTAGTGTCGCCGTTGACGGATTATCTCTTCAAACGGCCCACCATGGAAATGACGATGTGGACTACAACCAACTTTCATTACCACTGATAGAAAGTATTGAAATCATTCCGGGGCCTCATTCGGCGCTCTATTCGGGCAATAGCATTGGAGGCGTGATCAACATAAAAACACTAGGACCAAAGCGATACGAGACCGTAAAGCCGGATGTTAAGGCAGCCGCCAGTTACAAATCTTATAATACCCAGAACTACAGTTTTGAGCTCAACGGTGGCGCGGGCTCATTTGTTTATGACTTCTGGTACCAGAAATATCATACTGATGGATATCTCAGGAATCATGAGGCGGATTTGGACATCGTAAGCGGTCGTCTCGGCTATCTGCTTCCATCTGATGGATATATTTATTTAACCGCCACACACGGCAATTCGGACTATGAAGAATACGTGATCAATGACCCTTCAAGAAGTGACTATGACGCCGGGTATCCAGTCACACCATCAGTGTGGCGGTCGTATGAAGCCTGGCAGAACCCGGCCATGAACAAAGAAGACGATTCTTTTCGACTGGATTACAATCAACCGACGCCTTTTGGGCTCTGGTCATTGGGAGCGTATTACCACCAACAGCATCATACCGGCGAAAAATGGGATTATATCGACGCAGATGATGAGTCCCAAGGAATTGAAAGAGTATCATCCAGAGATGAAAAATGGAGAGAGTGGGGAGGAAGAATCCAGGATGAGATACAGCTTTTTGAAGATCATCTCATAACGTTTGGTTATGACATGAACAATCTATATAGAAACCTCGGGCTGGCATCCTGGGACCGGCCTGAATCCCGCGGAAAATATCAGAAAATCATCGCGCTGTCCGGATTATATATTCAAGATAAATGGCAAATCTTTCCACGCCTTTCCGCCATGCCAGGGTTGAGATATGAGATGGTTGAAATTAACTGGAGGAATTGGAACGAGAAGGCCCAGGAATACAGGAACCCTGAGGTCCAGAAGGATTTTGTCGCAAAGGACTATGATCAGGTGGTACCGAAATTTTTTGCCACCTATGAACTCGATGATCTTTCTGATGCGTTAAGGGACACATCCATATCCGCTGGTGTCAGCAAGATATGGACGCCGATATCCTATTGCATCGTCTGAACCGGGGGCGTGGGGGTCGAGGTCGATCCCGAACATGGCGTTGGCTATGATTTCATCCTTTCAAGAAGAATTTGGCAAGACATCAACATCAAGGTCGATTTTTTCCACTATGAAATAAAAGACTATGTGGTATCGCGTAACTATAGCAAATATGGGGGTACACCTCCCATCTATGGCAATACTCGGATGAACCTTGAAAAGGTACATAAAAACGGAGTGGAGGTAGAACTCAACGGGCATATTCTTGATGATCTCTCATTGTATGTCAGCTACGCCTATCATGACTGGGAGAGCAAGGGCCCGGAACCGCAGGGCGCTGAGCTGGGAGATCGGGCCAAAAACCGGGTAACCGCAGGTGTTCGCTACAATCTTTTTGAGAACACCCTGCTTATGCTGGATTATAAATTCCAGGATGAACAAATTTCTCATGTCAACGAAGAAGTTCCACCAAACTCAGGGAACTGGGTCTGCTATGACTATCCCATAGATGCGTATCATGTGTTTGATTTTGGGATAGAACAGACGCTTTTTAAAAATCGCAGATTCATCAAGGATGCGGTTTTAACACTCTATGTGAACAATCTTTTTGATTCAGAATATGAAAACGCCGAGGGGTTCCCGATGGCAGACCGAACCTTTGGCGCCGGTTTGTGCTTTAGGTTCTGATCGTCAATAATAATGCTCGTTTTTCTCTATGATCAATGGATATTCCGCTGGTTACCAGCAAGTCCTCTTATGCTTTTGAAGCTTTGCGTGAAGAGAAAAATGGGTGTCAATAGCAGATACATTTAGTCACTATGAACTGATCTTTTCGCTTGACAATTAAAAACCAATTTTATTATGTGTCAGCGTTTGATTTTTGGTAGAACAATCGCGTCACCAATCATGGGTGTCCGCTTTGGACATAATAGGGAATCCCGTGAGAAACGGGAGCGGACCCGCCGCTGTAACACATATGCTTTGGTATAATCAAAGTGAGCTTTCCGGCAATTTGGGTCACTGTTCGACATCGCTTGAATGGGAAGACCGCCGAGAAGTGTGTGAAGCCAGAAGACCTGCCCATCGATTGACTGCGATCGCCCCCGGGTGATGGGGTAAATTGCGGTAATATAATGTTATACAAGGGATTTAAAACGGAATCCCCGCGTCCAATAGTGGACGCGGGGATTTTTTTTGACGAGGAATATTACGCTTACGAGATCGGCCGGGAACGCAGTTATTTTGCCGAGGTACAATTCAACTTGTAGCCGATCCCAATGTGGAATCGACGTTGGCTTTAATTCTCTTTCAATCTGCTGCGAAAAATAGAAAGGACGCAAAAAATGAACATGACGATCAGGCGCACTGCGCCCACGCTGGGGCTGATCCTGATGCTGATTTGGCCCACGATGGGGATGGCCGAGGAAAAGACAACGGTGTTGGATGAGATGGTGGTCTCGGATAGCGCCAGCGAGGTCAAGGTGCTAAGCACGCCCGGCACAGTCAACATCTTCACCGCCGAGGACATTGAAAAAGGCGGCTATACCAACGTGGCCGATGTCATCAACGGGCTGCCCGGCATCACCAATGACACGACCAATCCGGCCACGCCCAAATACAATTTTCGCGGCACGGCCTATCCGCACTCCAGAGGGGCCACGGTTTACGTGGATGGCCGTGAAATCACCATCGGCAGAATCGGCTATGGGGATCTTGGTTTCGTGGATATCGACGACGTTGAACAGATTCAGGTCATCAAGACACCAGGCGTTCAATTCGCCGAGCCCTCCCGGGGCATCATCTACATCACCACCAAGCGGGCCAAGGAAGACGGTCATCGCCAGCGCATCAAGGCCCAATACGGCTCATGGGGGCTTCATAGCGAGAATGTCTCAGCTTGGGGCAGGCAGTCGGCTATCGACTATCGCATCAGCGCCAACAACCAGGGCGGCGACGGTTACAGCCACACGGATGACGAACGCAAAGGCGTCAATCTGAAGGCCGGGTATAACTTTGACGAAGAGACCCGGCTGGGTTTCGGCGGGGGATACCAGAAGCAGGATTATTACTCCCTTACCAGTTTGAAAAAATGGCAATGGGACCGTGATCCGCGTGACAACACCCCGCCCAATGATCCGGACGATCCCACCTATAATTTGAGCCCTTATGACTACGACATCGAGATATACGACGGGTTCGCCGAGTTTAATACCGAGAAGGAACACTGGTTCGCCAAATCCCTGCTCAGCTTCATGCATAATGAGACAGAATACCTCTCCCAAAAAAACAAAAACAACCCGACCTACGCCGATGGCAACGACACCAGCAGCTATCTGCGTGACTATGATGAAGACCGACTGACATTCAAGGTTTCCGGCGGCTATAAGTTTTCCGGGGCCAATTATTGGGACACCCTGACCCTGGGAGTCGAGTATGACGGTCACGACTATGATCAGGTACGCTCCTATCCCTTTCTGGACGACACTACACGGCGGGAGGATGAAATCCAGCAATACGACCTTAATATTGCCATCGATCGAAAAAGTGTTTTCCTGGTCAATGATCTGGGACTTTTTGATCATTTCAGTCTCCAGACCGGCGTGCGTTACGATGATGTGCAGCTTTGCTTTGAGAATCAATACCCGGAGGACCCGGATGTGGAAAACAACTACCGTGAAACATCGTGGCATGTCTCCCCCGCCTATAGTTTCAGCGGCCAGGATAATCTCTATTTCACCGTCAGCCAGTCCTATTTTTATCCTAACATCGACTACACCCGCATGTCGGCCCAGGCCAATGACGAGTATCCGGAAAATGACCCCAGCAATCTAAAACCAGAGGATATCCTCACCTACGAAGTGGGCTTCAAACAGCAATTAAGCCGATTTTTCAACTACTCCATCGCCCTTTACTATATGGACATCGATGATAAATTTATCTTTCAATCTAAATTTGATGAAGAAGGAGGAGAGTGGAATTCTATCGGTGCCGTCAATCTGGGCAAAGCCGTTCACAAGGGTATTGAAATCGAACTGGATGGCAGGCCCTGGCACTGGCTCGGATACCGCGTGAACTACGGCTACATGAATGCAAAATGGGATGACCCGGAGGCGGTCTACAGTTCCTATGTCTGGGCGGATGACCCGGCGGATGATTATCGGACAGGCATTTCGGTTGACGGATATAGACTTTCACGCACTCCGGAACATAAGGTCACGGCTACGGTTAACCTCTATCCGACCAGCCATCTGACCGCTTGGTTCAATCTCACCTATGTGGACGATCAATATGTCGACTATTTAGAACGCGTCGTCCAGCCGTCGGTGACCACCCTTGATTTCAAGCTTTCCTACACCTTCGACGGCGGATCTCTCGGCCAGGTGCAGTGGCAGGACATTACCATCCACGGCCTGGTGAAGAACCTGACCGACGAAAAGGATGCGTACTACTCCAATTCCTACGGCACACGTAATGATGACGGCAGCCTGGACACCAACTATTATCCCTACGCCGGCCGTTATTTTGAAATCGGACTGACCATGAATTTCTAACAAAGGAGGAAATCCCATGCGCTATTTGAAACCCAGTATCTTGGCCGGTATGTTTTCCGGAATTTTTCTGCTTACTACTGTTGCCCAGGCCCACTTCCTGTGGCTCAACGCCCACGACTACACTCCCAAGGCCAATCAAGCGGCCCGCTTCACGGTCGGCTGGGGACACGCCTTTTACAATCCGGTCGGCGACATTCTGGAAGGTAGTGATATGCTCGGCGGCATCAGCATGATCGACCCGCAGGGCAAGACCATTGCCATCAAGCCATTCAACAGTTTTCAATACGAATCCGAGCGCCCGCTACCTCAAGGGACCTACCTGGCCATGGTCAATCGCAAGGAAGGCTTTTCGACCAAAACCGTGGACGGCTACAAACACCAGTCCCGCAAAGGCCTTAAAAACGTAATTCACTCACGCTACACCGGGATGTATGGCAAGGCTATCATCAATGTGGGTGCGCCTACCGACAGCCAGGCAATGTTAAAGCCCGTGGGCGATGCCCTCGAGATCGTGCCTCTGGTCAACCCTGCCAGTCTGAAGGTCGGTGATTATTTCCGCTTCAAGCTGTTGTACCAGGGCAAACCCGTTGCCGAATATATCAACGCCACCTACGTGGGATTCTCTCAGGACAATGTCTGGGCCTACAGCACCCGCACCGGTTCGAACGGCGAGGGTGAAGTAAAAATGCTGCAGTCCGGTGTGTGGGTCCTCAAGGCCAACCACAAGGCGCCCTACCCCAAGCCGGAAGAGGCGGACGAGTACTCCTACACCACCTCGCTGACCTTCGAGGTGCGCTGATGGCGTCGACTGGCGTCAAAAGCGCCTTGCTGATTTTAATTCCGGGTGCTTTTGAAGGTCTTCTCGAATCCTTTTTATAAGAAACATTTTGGGAACAAAACAATTATTCCGAAGTCACGACAGCCGCGTAGGGGCACGGCGCGCCGTGCCCCTACACCGGCCGATGGTGATTACTCGGTTTCCGAGCAAAGCGAGAGCGAATAGGTATAGCTGGATAAATCATTATGGAAATTGCCTATGAAATCAGGGTTTAGCGCTTTTTTACTACTGTTGATGGTGAGTACATTTACGATATTTCCCGGAATTGTGCGGGGTGAAGAGGAGGCTCGCGAGGATAAAAATAAAACCAGCACCAAGGCCTCTGCGTTGGATGATCTGGTCGTGTCGGCCACACGAACGGAAAAGGATGTGGACAGTGCACCAGGCAATTCTACGGTCATTACCCGCAAAGATCTGGATGCCAGAAACATTCACACCCTGCAGGATGCCTTGATCCATGAGGTCGGTATTTTCAACGGCCAGCTGCGGGGTCTTTCGGGCCAGCAGTACACTCTGGTCATGCTAAACGGCATGCCGCTGAACAATGGGTGGCGGGGGCTTATCAAATGGGAAAATATCGCCATCGACAATGTGAAACGCATCGAAATCATCCGCGGCCCGGCGTCCGCCTTGTACGGCGGCAACGCCATGGGCGGGGTGATCAACATCATCACCGATTCGCCCAAGCAGCTGGAGGCGGTGGCAAAGATCGGCTATGGCAGCGACGAAACGCTCCACCATAGCGTTTCCCTGGGCAACCGCTTCATGGACAAACTCAACCTGCGTCTGGGGTATGAAATGGAAGAGTCCGACGGCTATGCCAAGGATCTGGTCACCCGCAGCATTTCATCCGGCGAGGGGACACTGACCGGTGGATATGCCACCTTAGACACGTCCGGAACATCCAAATGGGCGGTCGGTGACAAGGGTGATGAATACTACGATCGCTGGAATGTCAACCTGGATGCGGTCTTAAATCTGACCGATACAGGAACGCTCTCCTTCAACTTTCAGTGGGGATCCCGAGAGTATGGATTTGACCACCCGGATACATATCTCGTGGACGCTGCAGGCAACCCGGCCTATGACGGCAGTGTGGATGCCGGCGACGGTCAGGCAGCCGATGTCTCCCTTGCCAACTACATCACCACAGGCCCAGGAGCAAGCGAAACCCCGTCTTATTTATTGACTTACCAGGAAATCTTCGGTGCCGTCGGCCTTAGCGCCAAGGTCGGCTACCACCATGAGTATCAGTGGTACGTAACGCCTTTGGTGGGAGAGGGTGAAACATATGACAATGCTGACGGCTTCATCAAGGAATTTGATTCGGATGTCTGGTTCAGTGATATTCAAACCAATATTTCCATCGGTGACAACCATCTGCTCACCTCCGGAGTGTCCTTTCGTTATGACGGGTTCGACGGCGGCCGTTATGAATTGACCTACTACCGCGATGAGGATTCAAAGACCGGACCGCGCAGCGACATCACCGAAGGCAAGGACAGGCTCTACGCGCTTTATCTTCAGGACGAGTGGCAATTCCTGGACAGCCTGTCGCTGTTCATCGGTGCCCGGCTGGATTACTGGGAAACCTATGACGGCAAGGCGGTCATCGGCGATGAAATAAAAACCTTCGATCAGCGCGATGATTCGGCGATCAACCCGAAAATATCCGCGGTCTGGCGGCCGCTGGCGGACACTGTGATCAAAGGCTCGGTCGGCCGTGCATTCCGTCCACCATCGCTGTATGAACTCTACCGCAATTATCGGATGGGCAACGGGACGGTCAATTCCAACCCGAACATGGACCCCGAGACCCTGATCAACTATGAACTGGGTGTGGCCCAGTACTTTTTCAAGCGCAGCCTGAAAGTGTCGGCTACCGCCTTTCATCAGGATATCTCCGATCTGATCTACTACTACAAAGTCGGCAATGACCGGTTTAAGGAAAACGCCAGCGAGGCGACCATCGACGGCTTCGAATTGGAGGCATCCCTAACGCCATTCGACTGGCTGAACGTCTGGGGCAACTACACCTACAATGATAGCGAAATTAAAGAGAATGTGCACGACCCTGAGATGGAGGGCAAGCGAATCACTTACATGCCCGAAAGCACCATCAATCTGGGAACGGACATCACCTATCGTTTTCTGACCCTCGGCCTGATGGGTCGCTACCTGGGAAGAATCTATACGCAAACAAACAATGATGACATCGACGATGTCTACGGCGGCTATTCCAGGTGCTGGCTGTGGGAAGGCAAGCTGACGTTATCACCGTTCGATCACGTGGCCATCTCGTTTTGCGTAGACAACCTTTTTGATGAGGAATACTTCGAAAACAAACTGGGCCGGGAACGCAGCTATTTCGCAGAAGTATCGATTAATTGGTAAAGACCGGCGTGCATTGCCCCTGTGCCGACTACAAACGGTTGCCTGTTTTCACGCAAGACTTGGGTGTAAAACGGCAAGCCTAATTAAATGTTAGGATAAACGTTTAAGGAAACCATTCTTTACCTTAGGATTTGGCAGTAAACCGGCAGACAGAGCTTGAGCTGTTTGAAAAGGATATAGAAAGCAATTCTCAATACATTGAACGAACCCCAGAGAGATGGAGTCTGTATATGGAATCATGGAGAGCAGCGATTTTAATACTGATAATGACACTTATCGTTACGGTATTTTCAGGAATTGCGGTAGGAGAAGATCAATTGACCAAGGATAAAGATAAAACCACTGCCAAGGCTGCCGCCTTGGACGATATGGTGGTGACGGCCACCCGCACGGAAAAGGATGTGGATAGCGCGCCGGGCAATTCCACCGTCATTTCAAAAGAGGATCTGGCGCTCAAGGACCTTCACACCATCGAAGATGCCTTGGTTCATGAAAGCGGCTTCTTTGACGGCAAACTGCGCGGCATGCCCGAGGCGCATCAAACCCTGATCATGCTCAACGGCATGCCGCTCAATACCGGCTGGCGCGGCCATGTGCGCTGGGAAAACATTGCCACCGATAATGTTGAGCGTATCGAAGTCATCCGCGGCCCGGCATCGGCCCTTTACGGTGGCAATGCCATGGGCGGCGTGATCAACATAATCACCGCAGCGCCGGAAAAATTGGAAGCCACGGCCAAGGTTGGCTACGGCAGCGACGAGACGATCCGCCACAGCCTCGCCCTGGGAAACCGTTTCATGGACAAGTTCAGCATCCGCTTGGGGTACGAGTTCGAGGAATCAGACGGTTATCCGGATTCCCTGGTCACCCGCAGCATTTCGTCCGGTACGGGAGAGTTAACCGGTGGCTATGAGACCCTTGACAAAACCGGCAAGAGAAAATGGGTAGCCGGGGATAAAGGTGACGAATATTACGAGCGCTGGAATACCAATCTGGATGCCGTATACGATCTGACGGACACGGGAAGCCTGGCCTTTAACTTTCAGTGGGGATTCAGGGAATACGGCAACGACCGTCCCAACACATACCTTCAGGACGCCGACGGCAATCCGTCGTTCAGCGGCAGCATCGATGCGGGAGAGGGCGAAAGTGCCTCGGTATCCCTGTCGAATTACATCACGGCCGGCCCTGGAGAGATCAGCACCCCGTCATACCTTCTGACCTATAAGGAAACACTCGGACCGGCCGACCTTGTCGTCAAGGCCGGTTATCACCATGAGGACCGGTGGTATACCACACCCAGGATCAGTGGTGACGAGACCTATGACAATGCGGATGGCTATTTGAAAGAATTTGATACGGACGTGTGGTATGGCGATATCCAGACCAACCTTTCTGTTGGCCAAAGCCACTTGCTGACCACCGGTGTTTCCATTCGCTATGATAAATTCGATGGCGGTCGCTATGAGCTGACCGATTATCATGACGAGAATTCCAAATATGGCTCACGCAGCGATATCACCCAGGGCGAGGATCGTCTGTATGCCATCTATCTCCAAGATGAGTGGAAAATCATCAATAGCCTGTCGCTTTTCCTGGGGGCGCGTTTTGACTACTGGGAGTCATTCGACGGATTGGCCGTGGTCGAGGATGAGAGCATCAACTTTGATGACCGCGATGATTCCTCGTTCAATCCCAAACTGTCGGCCGTCTGGAAACTATTTGACGACACCATCATCAAGGGATCCGCGGGTCAGGCTTTCCGGCCGCCGTCACTTTATGAATTGTACCGAACCTACAGAAGCGGCGATGGAATGGTCAACTCCAACCCGGAACTTGAACCCGAAACCTTGCAGACTTATGAAGTCGGCGTGACTCAATATCTTTTCGATCGCGGACTGAAACTCTCGGTAACCGGATTTCATACGGATATCGATGATCTGATCTACTATTATGAAGTCGGCAATGATCGTTTCAAAGACAATGCCAGCCAGGCCAAGATTGACGGGATTGAAGTAGAAGCCTCGTTGTGGCCATTTGAATGGCTGAACCTGTGGGGCAATTACACTTACAACGATACGGAAATCAAGGAAAACGTCCATGATCCGGACATGGAAGGGAAAAAAATCACCGGTATGCCCGAGCGCACCATCAATCTGGGATTGGCGCTAAGTTCCAAATATGTGCGCGCCAGCCTGATGGGTCGCTATCTGGGCAGGATCTATACACAGGAATACAATGACGGCATCGACGATGTTTACGGGGCCTATTCCCAGTGCTGGTTGTGGGAAACCAAGGTGACCATTTCTCCGCTCAAACACGTGAAACTCTCTTTGTCCGTTGACAATCTTTTTGACGAGGAATATTTCGAAAGCAGCGTGGGCCGGGAACGGAGTTATTTTGCAGAAGTGATGATCGACTGGTAGTCGGTATCTGAATCTTAACCGCCATCGCCAGGATGCTTCACCTGTTCGTGAACCGGTTGCTGCGGTTCAAACAAAATGTATTAGAGCCTGTTTTGGAAGTCTGGATCAGGCCCGATAACAAGGCGGAAAGTGGCTCAAAAGCGGAGCATATATGGTATATGTGAGCATTTTGAGACAGTTTCCAACGCCGTTAGCGGGCCTTAGACGGATTTACCAAACAGGCTCTTACAAGGGCACGGCGCACCGTGCCCCTAATGCCAATAGACGCATGAGGATGTTGATATGGATGTTCACATGGCGAGAAGCGGAAAAACGTTTGCAAAGATCGATGAAACTCGGTCCATCCATAAAAAAGACATGGCCTTTGAAACCTGTTGGCACCTATCACCCGACCTGGGCCGAGGCTACCTGATAAAAGCGTGTCTGAAACCCGATCTTGTCCTTTATGTGATGGACTATGACCCGAACAACGCTTTCCGAATGGCCATCAATGCCGTGCCCCCGGGATTTGGTTTTAAATTTTTCCTCTCCGGCGCATATGGAATTGGAGAAATGGTATTGGATATCGGGCGTAAAGTGTAACCACCTTTGGATTATCTTTTCTATTGACATTCGGAAAACAATTCCATTATGGGATTAAGTTCGTTTTGTTTTACGCCATCATGGGTGTCTGTTGAGAACGGACGTAAGGGAATCCCGTTAAAATCGGGAGCGGACCCGCCGCTGTAACACATATGCTTTGATCGTTTCAAAGCGAGCCTTTCGGCAATTTTGGTCACTGTTCGACATCGCTTGAATGGGAAGGCCGCCGAGAAGGTGTGTGAAGCCAGAAGACCTGCCCATGGACGGGCTGCAATTGTTCCCTGGAGATGGAATGGTTTGCAGCAATGGATATATGCCAAGGGATTGAAAACGGAATCCCCGCTTCTAACGATGGAAGCGGGGATTTTTTATTTTATAGCATTCAAGATAATGTTTTTGGCTGCGTTATCGGTCATCGCGGTATTATTTATACAGCTTCCTCCCTCTAGCCTTGCCAAAAACATTATCTTAAACACTATAGTAAGTCTTTCATGCGCACAATCGCAATCATAACCAAAGATGTTCGCAAGTATTGGTGGCTGGTAGCCGGTGGATTGACGGCGATATTTGTGCTTGAGATGTTGGCCCTTTACTCTCCCCAGCTGATCAAAAAGGCCATCGACCGTTTGGCTGCCGGCCAGGCAGATCCCCATGGCCTGGGCTTGATTGCCGGTGCCATCGTTGCCCTATCCCTGGGCGTCGCCGTCCTGCGGGCCGTGGGTCGGCCGTCCATGCTGGCCTTTGGCCGCATTGTAGAAAGGGATCTGCGTAGGCATTTCTTCGCGCGGGTCATTGCCCTGCCCCGTTCGGCTATCGACAAACAGCCGGCAGGTGATATCATGGCCCGCGCCACCTATGACATCGATAACATCCGCTTGGCCGCCGGGTATGGCTGCCAGGCGGCAATCAACTCTATATTGACCCTGATTCTGGCCCTGGTCTACATGATTTGGATGAGTCCGGTCCTGACCCTGCTGGCCATGGTTCCCATGGGCGCCATTCCCTGGCTGACCCGCCGCCAGAGTATTCGTTTCCATCAATGCCACAAATCGATCCAGGAGTCTTTCTCCGCCCTGACCGAGGAATCCCGGGACAGCCTCAACGCCATTCGCCTGATCAAAGTTTTTGACCTGACCGCGGTAAAGGACCGGCAGTTCGACCGCCTGGCCCAGACGCACCTGGACAACAACATGCAGTTGGCCCGGGTCAGTGCCCTGTACCTGCCGGTCATGACCCTGGTCACCCACCTGAGTCAGGCCGTGGTCTGGGGCTGTGGCGGCGCCATGGCGGTTCTGGGGATGCTCACGGCCGGTGAGATCGTGGCCTTCTCCGCCTATCTGGTCATGCTCAAAACGCCGTTGGTTTATTCCGGTTATTTGATCAACCTGTATCAGCGCGCCAAGAGTTCCTGCACAAGAGTGGATCGAATCTTAAACCAATTCATCGAAGCGTTGGATAAGTCATCTCCAGGCCAAGTCGTACCTTGCCAAGACAAAGACACGGATATTGTGATCAAAAATCTCACCTTCACCTACCCTGGAGAAAGCCGGCCGGTCCTTACCAATATCAGTCTGAGGTTTCCACATGGTACCACCACGGCCCTTGTCGGCCCGGTGGGCAGCGGCAAATCCACCCTCTTGCAATTGCTCACCCGCATCCACGAGCCCCCCCAAGGCACGATTTTTATAGGCCATACGGACATCACCCAAATGCCTTTGCACCGGTTGCGATCCACCATAGCAATGGCTGCTCAGGCCCCTTTCGTTTTCTCCGATACTATTCGCGAGAACCTGCTTTTGGCCTTTCCGCAAGCAAGCGATGACCAGCTATGGCAGGCCATTGAGGCAGCCGGCCTGACCCCCGAAATCCGTGCCCTGTCCCAAAAGCTGGACAGCCTGTTAGGGGAAAAAGGCCAGACCCTGAGCGGTGGTCAGCGAGCGCGCCTGTGCCTTGCCCGAACCATACTGCCATCAAGGTCCATGCTTTTACTGGATGATCCGTTATCGTCAGTGGATACAAAGGCCGAAGCCCGCATACTCGAACAATTGTCTCACTTGAGGAAGGGATTGACCAACCTGATTGTCAGCCATCGTCCTTTATCCTTGTCCTTTTGCGATCATATTGTCGTCTTGGATGGCGGTTGCCTCGAGGCCCAGGGCAACCATGATGATCTGATCAAGACCTGTCGATTGTATAGGCAGCTGGTACTATCACAGCAGATAGCTGCCAAACTAAACCCCACGGCTGCGATGTCGGGGTAAAGGGGGGCTGATGAGCAATCACGACACTGACTATCTCGAAGGCGACCGGCCCACCCAATCCCTGAATAGCGATCTGGTAAAACGCATGGCGAATTTTCTCGCGCCTCATCGGCGCCAGGTAATCATCGCTGCGCTGTTGATCCCGCTGTGCATCGGGCTGGAACTTTTACTACCCGTTATCACGCGCACGGCGATCGATCGTTTCCTGGTGCCTTATCGTCTGCGCGTGGATGCCGGCCGGCTGACGCCTGCCTTGGGACAGACCTTATCAGAGGCCCTGCCATCCGGGAAAATCTCAACAAATGAGAACAGTTGGTATGTGCCTGAAAACGAATGGCGTGACCTGGATCCCGCCCTGATCGCCCGGGTGCGTGAAGCTGGCGCAGTCGATTCCATGCGCTGGTATGCCGCTCCTGCCGATGGGCCGGCCCGGATGCTGGCCGAGCGTTATCCTGATCGTTTTCAACGCTCGGGGGACCAAATGCTGATTGCCGAGGATCACCTGAAACAGCTACCGACTGAGGACCTGAAACAGTTTCGCAGGTCCGACGCCATTGGCTTGATCGCCATGGCCGCGCTTTTTTCAACCATGGCGGCGCTCTTGCTGGCGGTCTCCTTTGTTCAAACCGTCTGCCTGGAACGCGCCGGCCAGCAGATGATGAAAGATTTGCGGCTTTTTCTCTTTCACCATATTCTCACGCGCTCCCAATCCTTTTTCAGTGCCAATCCCGTGGGAAAACTGGTCACCCGCGTCAACAACGATGTGCAAAGCATGGCCGAGTTGTTCCGCAACATGGTGGTGGGGCTGTTCAAAGATCTGGTCATGTTTATCGGCATCACGGTGGTCATGTTCGCCCTCAATGCACGGCTGGCGGCAGCCTGTATGCTGGTGGTCCCGCCAATGGCCGTGCTCGCTTGGTTTTTCGCCCGTATCTCCAAACGTATCTTTCATCGCATCAAAGGTTATACGGGACGCGTGAATACCGGACTCCAGGAAACCATTGCCGGCACGACCACAATCAAGCTTTTGGGGGCGCAAACCACCGTTCTGGGCAAACTGATCCAGTTCAACAACCGCTATTTTCAGGCCGGGATGGCACAAACCAAACTATTCGCCGTGTTTACCCCGCTGATGGAGCTGATGGGCAGCCTGGCCATTGCCCTGATCGTCTGCTACGGTGGCGGCATCGTGGTCCAGGACCGGCTTAGCCTGGGAACCCTGGTGGCCTTTCTCACCTACATTCAGATGCTGCTCGTCCCCATCCGGGACCTGAGTGAGAAATACAATCAATTGCAGGGCGCCCTGGCCAGCAGCGAACGCATTTTCACCTTGCTGGACGATAAGCGCACACTATCAACATCAGACGCCGAAAAACCAGCCCCCCTTGACAGCGATACCGACATTGTCTTTGCTGCGGTAGAATTCGGTTATCACCCGGACCGAATGGTGTTGGATGGATTTCATTTGACAGTTCCAAAAGGCCAGACCGTCACCCTCGTCGGGCCCAGCGGCGGCGGCAAAAGCACCCTGGTCAACCTGTTGTTGCGGCTGTATGATCCATCCGGTGGAACAATTCTTCTGGGCGACAGGCCCCTGACGACCATCACGCCACGCGAGCTGGTTCGCCACGTGGCCCTGGTCAGCCAGGAAATGATTCTCCTGTCGGCCAGCATCGAGGAGAATATCGTCCTTGGCCGCCGTCAGGTCACATCATCCATGCTGGAAAGCGCCATTGAAATCAGCGGTGTGGGCACCTGGGTGAAAGCGCTGCCCCAAGGCATCGCCACCCGTGTCGGTGAGGGTGGCCGACCGCTCAGCCAGGGGCAGTGCCAAATGCTGGCCCTGGCCAGGGCATTGGCCGGCGATCCCCGCATCCTGATCCTGGACGAGGCCTTCAGTCAGATCGATCCGGAAAGCGAAAAGCTGATCCTATCACGCCTGCCGGCCATCATGGCCGACCGCACCTGCATTACCGTTGCCCATCGCCTGGCAACGGCCCGCTACTCACAGCGCATCCTGGTCGTGCAAGGTGGTTGCATTGTTGAAGACGGTGACCACCAGGTGCTCATGGATGCCAAAGGGCTGTATGCCGATATGGTGGCCCTGGACCGCCTGCACTGCAAAAAGTAATGGATAACAATCAATAATTCACCCCACATGCGGTTACCCTGCGCTCAATCCCCCGTGCTCTTGTTTTTAATGCCCATGCTGAATACAATACCTAAAAAAGCGATTCGCTGTCAGCTGTTAGCGATTAGCAATATAATTTCAAAGAATTGTTAAGGGCTCGCGCAAAAATAACTTCACATTTTCAGCGCCCATCCATCCCGCTCAGCGGTGTTGCGAAAACACGGAATATGCCTGATATTCCTTTGTCTTCGCGCCTTGCTGAGCCGGGCGCCTGAACACTGACAATTTGCGAATTTATTTTTGCGCGAACCCTAACGTTTTGCATGAACCTCAGTCAGTGGTCATCGAATTGCTGATAAATTAACTGCGGATAAAGGCTAACAGTTTATTGCTAAAGGTTGACCGATCACCTTGGGGAAAATTTGTTGACCCGTTTCATCTAACGAGGTCAGGGGAAAACATAATCATGGAACCGCAGAGCAAAAAAACAGTTCTGGTGGTCGAGGACGATGAAAACACCGCCTCCCTGATCGCCGTCTACCTGGAACAGGATGGATTTGCGTGCCTGATCGCAGGCGATGGCGAAAAAGCCCTGGCGCTGGCCGCCCGGCATCACCCGGTCCTAGTCATCCTTGATTTGATGATTCCCAAAATCGATGGCTGGGAAGTGTGCCGCCGATTGCGCCGGAATTCATCGGTGCCGGTAATCATGCTCACCGCCCGCGGTGATGAGATTGACCGGGTGGCCGGCCTGACCCTCGGAGCCGACGATTATGTGGTCAAACCATTCAGTCCCCGCGAGCTCATGGCCCGGGTCCAGGCGGTGCTGCGGCGCACTTCACCCGCTTCGCGTGCAGCGGACCAGGTACTGGTCCATGGCCCGGTTCGTTTGGATCTGGATATGCGGCGCCTGACCGTTGATGGCCGGACCGTGGCCCTGACGCCCCATGAATACGCCCTGCTCGAAGCCCTGATGGCCACCCCCGGCCGCACCTTTACCCGGGACGAACTGTTGAATCGGCTCTATCCCCATGGTGAGGCAGCGGTCATCGATCGGGTGGTGGATGTGCACATCGGGAAAATTCGCCAAAAAATCGAGCCCCACCCGGCCGAACCGACTTATATTCTCACCGTTCGCGGCGTTGGCTACCGTTTCGCCGACCGGCTGGAGTTGTGATCATGGTCAAACGTTACCTGATCGTCAAACTGCTGGCCGTCAATCTGCTGGTGGCCGGATTTGCCGTGGTTGTCGTATGGCTGGCCATCGACACCCTGGCCGCCGGCTATTTCGTCACCCTCATGGAAAAATACCACATCTCACCCGAACCGGCCCACGCCATGTTTGTGGATTCGGTCCACCGGTACCTGGTCTGGGCGCTGGGCGGTGCCATTGCCCTTTCCGTGGTGCTCAGCTATGTCATCAATCGTCGCATCCTGAAGCCGCTCACCCGAATGAACGTCATCACCGAAGAAATCGCCACCGGTCAATTTTCGGCACGCGTGCCGGTATCCACGGCCGACGAGGTGGGTCAACTGGCCCTGGCTTTCAACCGCATGGCCGAAAACCTGGAAAAAATCGAAACCCTGCGTCGCACCCTGATGATCGATGTGGCCCACGAGTTGCGTACGCCCCTGACCAATATGCGGGGATACCTGGAAGCACTCAACGACGGTGTGCTGCCGCCAGCTCCTGAGACGCTTGCGCTTCTCCAGGATGAAACCTTGCGGCTGGCGCAATTGGTGGAAGATGTACTGTCATTAGCCCGGGCCGATGCCGCCGGCGGTCGTCTCAATCGAACGCAAGTGAATCTGAAAGGGTTGGTCGAGAGAAGCCTGGCCGCCCATACCCTGACCATTGAGGATAAAGCGCTTACGGTCCGGATCAAGGCCGACACGCCGTCGATGGTCATTCATGCCGACGCGGATCGTCTGGCACGGGTCCTTCGGAATCTGACGGACAACGCCATCCAGTACGCCCCGGATCAAAGCGTTGTGGAAATCCGAATGGCGTTAGACAGCTCCAACGTCAGGGTGGACTATCTCAATACAGCGGTGGATCTTCCGGCTGAAGATCTGCCCTTTCTCTTCGAACGGTTTTACCGCGGCGAGAAATCGCGTTCCCGGCATCATGGCGGTGCCGGCATCGGCCTTTCCATCGTCAAGGAACTGGTGCAAGCCCATGGCGGATCGGTACATGCGCGCCTGGCCGGTAAGTGTGTTGAGATTGGATTTATTCTACCGACAGTGGTATAGAAGGGACCGATTGCGTTTAGTGTTAACGGAGGCAGCCATTGCAACGGATAACAATAATTGTTCTGACTCTTTATGTGTGTTCGTTCGGGTTTGCCCAGATGTCCGGTGCGGAAACCATCGTCATGGGGTATTTTGACTTGAAGCCCCACATGTATAAATCCAAGAAAACCGGGCAGGTAAAAGGAGCATCGGTCGCTTATTTTGAAAAAATTGCGGAAAAAATGGGGTGCGATGTAAAATGGATTGGCCCTTTGCCATTCAGTCGGTTGATATTTCATTTAAAGTTTAAGGAGATGATCGACGGAACGCCATTGATGTCGATGACCGAGGAAAGAAAAGCGATTTTCTACTATCCAAAACATTTCTATTACCTTTGCAAACCGAATCTGATTGTAAGATCAGACAACACCCTGGAAAAAATCACATCGGTCGATGACCTGAAAAAGATGACCATCGGGCAGTTCAGTAAAGCCGCGAATTCCAGATTCATTACGGCAAATCACCCATCATTGACGTTCGATATCGTATCCGCGGGACTGACATTGTTTGAAAACCAGTTGAACAAGCTGATCAACAAACGGATCGATGCGATTCACACATTGGATGAATATACCCTGTTGTTCACGGCAAAACTCATGAACATCGATCATCAGGTCAAAATTCTATTTCTTCCTGAAGCCCCCTGGCCATTTTATACGGTTTTCAGCAAAACTCAGCGAGGGAAAATGCTGGTGGAAAAATTTGATCAGGCCTTCATCGAATCGGGATATAAGCCAGAGGACTATCACGTCATGATCAAGTCTGAGTTTGATCGTATTACCGATCATTTTGACAAAAAGTAATTTTTACGATTTATCGCCAGCTAAATTTTAACATATTTATTTTATTATAAAATTCGGCAACAATCATTCGAATCGAAGACAGGCCGAAATTTTCCACCTTAATCTCGGAAAAGGGTAGAAACCTGGCCGATATGATTTCATCCATATCGGCCTGCGGAGTCGAGGAAAGGCTGGTCTCACAGCTAAAAGCAACGTCTACTGTTGAGTATACAACGCCACCATAGTCGTATTCGTTGGGTGCCGAGCAAAAATAACGAAGAGCAAAAATATCGAGGTTAAGTTCTTCACGAAGTTCCCGCCTCAACCCCTGCTCATAGGTTTCACCGGGATCTAAAAAACCACCCGGCAAATCCCATGTGCCTTTGGCCGGGTCACGATTGCGCGTGACCACAAGCAATTCACCATCTGCGTTCATCACCAATCCGGCCACAGCCGCGGCTGGATTGAGATAAAAAACAAAATCGCAAGCCGGGCATCGGAAGGATTTGACAGAAGCGGGAAGTAGCTCATTATTGCCGCATTTGGGGCAATGTTTAAAAATAAGGTGGTTAGGGTTGCTTTGCATGGTGTTAAGCTCTTTGTTAAATCCTGATTATCTTTGCCGTTAAAGGCTACGGCAAAAAAATATGAAGCCCTACCATCTCAGGTTGCGCGAGAGTTGAATGTGAGGGATGTTTCCAAATTGTCCTGGCGTCACCCGGTAGTTTTCCGAATAAGCGCGGTACCCATCGGCAACAACGGTCACGCGATATATCCCTTCGGCTAAGCCATAAAAACAAAAAAGATTGTCATGGAAAAAATCTTTTTGGGAAAGCGCGGCGTCATAAATGCTGTTAAAAGCGAAATTATCGGGAAGAATCGTTCGATCGACACCCGCACCGTACAAATTAATGGATACAATTTTTTTAGGCGCATGAAGGCCACTCGCAGACCAAATAAAATTTGTGATAATGCCTTCGGGTGAGCCTCCAAAGCGGATTGAGGTCGTCTGCCCTGCCCTTACTCTGATTGCTTTTCGTATGGGAATAACATGAAAAGCGGGAATTAGAAGACTGGCCAGGTATTCACCGTCTGGAATACCATCAATGGTCTGTTCTTTCTGAAAAGGGTCAAGATAGATTACCTTTTCATGGAATTTTTTCCCCAAGGTTTCTAGAATCAAAAGCATATAAACAATGTTTGGCCTGTGTTCTTGAGATTTTAGGTCCACCGAAATGGAAATGGTGCCGCTTTGTTTCAGGCCTTTTTTTTCGGGCATCTCCTGCTCAATAATATCGTTGAGTAGTGTCGCAGTTTCTTGAGAATTCAATATCCCCGCATGGTCTTGATTAACCCCATAAATACGGACGGCCTCTTGTTGGGCCCGTTGATCCAGCATGCTTTCCATCGTCAGGGTGCCATCATTATTCGGCTCAAAGGGATTGCGGTTGCCCCGGTAGCTGAAAAGAAGATAGAAGCGAGTGTTTTGCGGCAGACGGTTTTGATACAGTGTTGAGATGAAATCGCTGCCACTGGCGACATCTTTCCAGGCAGGAATCACAACGGGAGAATTTTCAGCACCCATTTTTGCCATATTTACACCGCCCCAAGGGGTTGAGATGGAGACAAAGAGCTTGATGAATGGAAAATATTTTCTAAATCGGGTCATGCAGGATCGCGCCACAAGTCCGCCCATACTGTGGGCGACGACAGCCATCCGGTCAAATCGGTATTTGGCATGCAGCCTTAAAATTTTTGAGGCAAGGATATAGGCGCTGAATTCCAAGTCCAGTCCGGATGGGTAATAAAAAAAACAGGGTTGGAAAACCGAGCGGTCTATTTTTTGAAATAAGAACTCCCATCCCGAAGCCGTACCACTGGCCCCGTGAATAAAAAGAACCGGGATTTTTTTTGGATCATAGGGTTGCACAAACCAGATGTTGGCGCCAACTTCATTAAAAGCGCTAATGGGCTCCCAATACCCCTGACTGGCGTAACTATCGAGGCGTGCCAACCGATCCCGGTCGGCGACTTCTCCTGCCACGGCCCGATCAACGATGTCGGTCTTGTTGATCGAAATACCGGATAAGTGAGAAACCGCATCGGGCTCTGGAGGATTCAGGACAATATTCAACTGATCGATATTATTTTTTGTTTTGGCATCTACAAGATCTGGGGTGCCGAACTGGCCCACAGCTTCATTAGGATCATGTTTTCCGTTGCCATTGACATCCTGGAATGCCCCAACATAATACTTTCCGTTGGGAACTAGTAGTTCATAGCAACCCGTTTGAGAAAGGCGTACATGTCCACAAACGTTTATTTCACTATGGATGCGTTCATAGGCAACGATAAAAATAGGGCCACTTTGCTCTGATTTCATGATTACGCAGCCCTGTAAAAGAGAAGCGCTTTTTCCCCTGTCAATATCCTGTTTGAGTTTCAGCAGGGCACAGCCGCACAAAAAGCATGCGATGCATAAAATAAAGACCCCAAAACCGAAGTGATGTTTGCTTTTCATGACAACACGCGGTGTTCGCCCTGTTTTGGGTGGAATGTCCCGTCGCGGTATGGTCATCTCACCTCCCTAGCCAACCCGATCCATGATCATCAAAACGAATTCAGAACCCTTTCAGTCAGAAATCATTTTCCACCCTAATCGCTGGATGAAACATACTCAACCCTAATGTTGACGGATTCGTAAAAAGCTTGATATCGGCGTCTGCGCTTCATCCTTCGTCACCATCATTTTCCAAGCAGTGCCGCACCCGAACCATCGTATCATAGTAGGGGGTTCCCTCTCCCACCCGGCTGGCCACGTCCAAGGTTAACCGGTTGAATCCATGACCGGCCTTGATCCACCCGCCGCGCTCAGCCACCAGGCAATCGGCCCGGACATCTGGGTCGATGAAAAGTCGCGCACGAATGCGTCCCACCGGGCTTTCCACCCAAACCGTCGTATCGGCGGCCAGTTCCTGACGGGCGGCGGCCTGCGGATTCATCCGCACCGTTGGCAGGCGATCGTGCTCGGCTAGGGTGCGCTCCGAGCAGATGAATCGGTGGGGGGCAATGGTAAGCAGGGTATAGGGATAGTCTGGCTCCACCGACGCCAAATCCGTTGGATCAAAGCTGGTCATGAACTCGAATTTACCTGATCGGGTGGGAAATTTTCCGTCCGTATAAGGAGCCATGGGGGCCTTGAGGCGAAAAGGCCCTTGTTTAAGCTGCGCCAGGCTGCATCCCTGGCGGACAATGGGCGCACAGATATCTTCCAGCCACCCATCCACACTGCGCACGAACCGATCGGCAAAGGCAAACCGCCGGGCCAGACCGCAGAACATCTCGAACTCCGACCAGCACTCACCCACCGGCTGGATAGCGCGGTTGACCGGCCCCACGTAATTGTGACCGTAGGTGGCCATAATATCCTTCTCTTCCAGAAAAGTCGTGGCCGGCAGGAATACGTGGGCCTGATCGGCCGTGTCATCCAAAAAGTGACCCGAGTAAACCACAAACTCGGCCTTTTCAAACGCACGCCTTACCTTGGCCGAGTTGGGGGCCATGCACACCGGGTTGGCAGCAGTGGTAAAAATCATGCGAATCGGTGGATCCATGCACTTGAGAATTTCATCGCCGATGGCCGGCATCAAAAGCGTTCGTCGGGGGGCGTTGAGATGATCGCCCCAAAAGGTTTGATCATAGGGGCCGTACTCCTCGAAGCCCTGGCTCACGCCGCCGCCGGGCACACCGATATTTCCGGTTACAGCGGCCAGGGCATCGATGGCGCGAATGGTGTAATGGGCATGCGCGTGCCGGTGCAGTCCCCAACCGAGCAGGGTGGCCGTGGGACTGTGGTGGATGAAGACCTGGGCCAGGGCGTCGGCATCGGCCTCGCTCACACCGGCCAGACGGCACAGTTCACTGAAGCTGAAACGGTCCACCAAATGTTTGTAATCATCTGCTCCCAAGGTATGATGGTCAAGGAAATGTCTGCTTTGGACGCCTTCATCAAATACCCGCTTGGCGGCCGCCATGGCCAGATAAACATCCCGGCCTGGCGCAGGGGCAATATGCCGGTCGGCCAACGAGGCGGACCGGTTTTTATACGGATCCACCAGAATAATCGGTGCACCCCGTTTTTTGATTTCCCTGATGATCGGCACCAGGCTGATATTGGTGGAAACCGGATTGCGGCCCCACAGCACCAGGGCGTTACTGTTGAGATGATCCAGGGGATCGTGGGAGATGCGTTCCCCCAAGTCCAGATTTTGTGAGGCCTGGCCGGTGCCGCCGCACAGCGAACCGCGCAGGGTGGTCACCCCGCCCAGGAGATTGAAAAAATAGCGGTTGAGCAGTTTCAGGGCCGTGCGTTCACCATATCCCTGGTAATAAAGGATCGCCTCGGGACCATCTTGGGCGCAAATACGTTTTATCTGCCCGGCGACCACATCCAGGGCCTGATCCCAGCCGACCCGCTGCCAGCCCCCGTGTTTGCGCAGCGATCGCAACATGGGATAACAGACCCGCTCGGCACTGTAGACCCGATCCACATACATGCCGGCCTTGACACAGGCCCGCCCGCGGGTCAGTGGATGGTTGTCAGATCCGGTGAGCCCCACAAGGCGGCCGTTTTCCACGACGGCCTCAAGGCCACAGGTATTGGGACAGTCACGGGTACAGGTCGTGTAAACCGTCTTCCTGTTTTGTTTCATCGACATCTCCTTTGGCTCGATTCTTTTTGTGTTGCTTCAAGGCAAAAGATAATGTTCAGTCAACTTTTGTGCCATGTTATGGATAAGTCAACAAACGCCTTGGAATGGGCATATACTCGCGGTATTCTGGGTCTTGCAGGGTTTTCAT
This sequence comes from Desulfosarcina variabilis str. Montpellier, assembly GCF_048565275.1. Lineage (NCBI taxonomy): Bacteria > Pseudomonadati > Thermodesulfobacteriota > Desulfobacteria > Desulfobacterales > Desulfosarcinaceae > Desulfosarcina > Desulfosarcina variabilis. Next base: position 8,275,371 of record NZ_CP159846.1, read on the forward strand.
TTACAAATCCGTTTGTATTTTCTACAAAATTGTCAGCCTGAAATGGCCCGTTGACCGTTATTGACATCCTCGAATTTTTTTTGGGGGGTATGGTACCATTCATTATCTTTGATATGAGGAATACATGCTTAACGCCAAAATCAGAAAAAGCCTGCAAACCATCGTGGGACCTGAGCGCCTGATCGATGCCCCGGAAGACCTGCTGGCCTACTCCTACGACGCGTTCGTGGAGGAGATGACGCCGGAGCTGGTTCTGCTGCCCGAGTCCACGGCCGAGGTGTCGGCGATCATGGCCATCGCCCATCATGAGGGCATCCCGGTCACCGCCCGCGGCGCCGGCACCAGTATTTGCGGCGCATCGGTTCCCATCCGTGGTGGAATCGTGCTTTCGCTTACCCGCATGGACCGCATTTTAGCGGTCAGCACCCCCAATCGCTATTGCATCGTGCAGCCCGGCGTGGTCAACGGTGACCTTCAGGCACGCCTGGCCAAGGAGGGATTTTTCTACCCACCGGATCCGGGCAGTTACATGGCCTCGACCATTGGCGGCAACGTGGCCCAGAATGCCGGTGGGCCACGCTGTCTCAAATACGGCGTGACCGTGGATTATGTGCTCAGCCTGGAAGTGGTCCTGCCGTCGGGCGAGGTGATCCGTTTCGGCAGCCGCAACGTGAAAGATGTGACCGGCTACCGGCTCTCGAGTCTTTTCTGCGGCTCGGAAGGCACCCTGGGCATCGTCACCGAAATCACCCTGCGCGTGGTGCCCCTGCCCGAAGCCAGCCGCACCATCCTGGCGGTTTATAATGATCTGGACGCCACGGCAGCCACGGTTGCCGATGTGATCGGCTCGGGCATCCTGCCCGCCGCCCTGGAACTGATGGACAAAACCGTGGTCAACGCGGTGGAGGATTCTGCCGGCATCGGTCTGCCGCGTCACGCCGAGGGGCTATTGCTCATCGAGGTCGACGGCGTGGAAGAGGCGGTGGAAAAAGAGATGCGCACCATCGTGGAAAAAGCCCGCGCCCACGGCGCCCAGGAAGTCATCGAAGCGCGCACGGCCGCCGAGCGTGACAATCTCTGGACCGCACGCCGCTCGGCTTACGGGGTGTTTGCACGCCTGGCGCCGGACTGCATCGTGGAGGACGCAACGGTGCCGGTCAGCCATGTGCCCGACATGATCCGTCACATTCGTGAGATCGCCGACCGTTACCGGTTGCGCATCGGCATCCTGGCCCATGCCGGTGACGGCAACATGCATCCGCTGATCGCCACCGACACCCGCGACAAGCAACAATGGCAACGGGTCGAGGCGGCCAATCGGGAAATCTTCGAAAAGGCCATGACGTACAACGGCACCCTGTCCGGCGAACACGGTATCGGCCTGGCCAAAACCGACTACCTGCCCATGGCCCTCAATGACGCCACGCGTGATTTCATGGCCAAAATCAAACAATGCGTGGACCCCCAGGGGATTCTCAACCCCGGGAAATTCGTTTAGGGAATGCAATCATGAAAGCCGATGAAGCCTATCAATGTGGCAAGTGCGGGCTCTGTCTGACCGTCTGTCCGGTCTACCGGGTGACCCGTGAGGAAACCGCCGCGCCCCGGGCCAAGGTGCATCTGATCCGAAGCTATGCCGAGTCGCGCCTGCCGGCCACGGACCGTATGCAGGAAAAATTGCAGTGCTGCCTCATGTGCGGCACCTGCACGGCCATGTGCCCGGGCGGGGTGCACCACGACACCCTTTTCATGCGCATGCGCGATGAAATGGGCGCTTGGTGTGGTCAGTCAAGGCAAGTCAAGGCCCTGGGCGCCATCCTGCCCAGGGAAAACCGGCTGCGCATGGCCGCCAGGGCGGCCCGGGTGGGCACCGGCAGTCTGGCCCAACGCATCATCGGACGCATGCGCATCGGCAACATCCCCATCGAAAATTTTCCGACGCCCAACCGTATCCCATTTCGCGATCAAGTGCCCACGGTCATCAAACCGGCCGGCAGCCCTGTGGGCACCGTGGTTTACTTTACCGGATGCGCCACCAATCATATCTTCGAGGGCACCGGTCATGCCGTTACAATGGTCCTTCAGTGCATGGGGTACCGCATCATTATCCCCCCGGATCAGGGATGCTGCGGCCTGCCGCTTTTTTTCCACGGCGACACCCAGCGGGCACGCAGCTCGATCCTATCCAACATCAAGGCGTTGCAGCTCAACGGCTGCGATGCCGTGATAGTGGATTGTGCCACCTGCGGATCGGCCCTTAGCCATGCCTATCCGAAGCTGATGGATGAAATGCGCCTTTGTGCCGACCCGGCCCGTGATCTGGCCGCCAAGGTGTGGGATGTTGGAGAATTCATTCTGGAAAAATTCTCTGATCTGGAACCCCACCTGGCTACCGGTCAAGCAAAGGAAAAAGTAACCTACCACCTGCCCTGCCATCTGAAAAATCACGGTCGAGGCAAGGACAGGGTCGAAACCCTCATGCAACGGCTGCCCCATGTGGATTATCAGCGAACTGTGGATTGGGATGCCTGCTGCGGTGGCGGCGGGTTCTTTTTCAATGAATATCCCGACATCTCGAAGCAAATGGTCGACGGCAAAATTGATAATGCCGTCAACAGCGGGGCCCGCTCCTGGGCCACGGGCTGCCCGGGGTGCCGGGTGCAGTTGTCGGGCAACCTGCCCCGCAAAGGAATGCTTGATGTCTGCCATCCTGTGGAAATTATCGCCCGGGGGCTAAGGTAGTTGAAGGGAATTGATTTGAAATTTCAAATTTGAGAAAGGGGACCATTCATGCCGGCCCACACATCCATGCCCAAACAGGTCACACTTTTCGTCCAATGTATTGTCGATGGCATTTACCCGGAAGTCGCCGAGGCCATGGTTCGCATCTTCGACCGTCTGGGCATTGCCGTGGATTATCCCCAGGATCAGACCTGCTGCGGCCAACCGGCATTTAATTCCGGCTATCGCACCGCAGCACGCAAGGCCGCCCGGCATTTCATCGAGGTGTTTGAGCATGCCCCCTTGATCGTCTGCCCCTCCGGATCATGCGTGGCCATGGTGCGCCATCACTATGCCGACCTGTTCACCAACGACACGGCCTGGCAAACCCGGGCCAGGACCGTGGGCCGGCGGACCTTTGAGCTAACCGAATTTCTTGTGGATGTACTGGGAGTCACCGATCTGGGCGCCCGTTTTGACGGCCGGGTCACCTACCATGACTCCTGCCATCTGCTGCGCACTCTGGGGATTGGGTCCCAGCCGCGAACGCTGCTTTCCCGCATCCACGGGCTGGAATTCGTTGAAATGGCCGATTCCGATCGCTGCTGCGGGTTCGGCGGTGCGTTCTCCATTAAATACCCCGACATTTCCACAGCCATAGTGGCCGAGAAAGTGGATACCATCCTGGCCACCGGTGCCGATACCGTGGTCGGGTGCGACATGGGCTGCCTGATGAACATCGAGGGCTATCTGTCCCGGCACAATCACCCCGTGCAGGTCCGGCACATCGCCCAACTTTTGGCGCCCTAACGGGTTGACCACAAATTATGCGTGCCGAATCAAGTCCGGCACTTTTGACGGATTCATCAATAGTCGATAGCGATAGCGATTTTATCGTTGAATCAAACGGTTGGCACTGCAGTCCAATCCCATGCCGGCTCAGGCATCGGCCCTGACAATCTCGAGCATGGCCTCCACCCGGGTACGAATTCGGCCCACGTCGCTGTCCGAGTAGTCGGATTCAACTTTTAAGAACGGCAGGCCGTGCCTGTCGGCCACGTGTTCACCAACCTTGTGGGATTCCACATTATAGGCATGGCAGGCCTGAAGAATGAAATCGACCACCACATCTGGACGGAACTGTTCGATCATCTCGGAAACCCCATCCAAGCGGCGCTGGTTGGGAGTCATGCAGGCACAGGGAATCTCAAGGTAGCGGCGGGCAATGGCGGTGATGGGATCGCCTGTGTTTTCCTCGATTTCGCCCATAAAGGCTTTCATTCCCGAGCAGGCATCCAGGGCCACTACCATGGCCCCGGCCTCTTCGATGATGCGGAAAATCTTGGTCGCATCGCCCCCCACCGGACATCCCGACACCATGACCCGCGGCGCATCCGGATCACCAAACCCAATGCCTGCGGCCGCCCGCTTTTCCAGTTTCTCCAGCACCGACTCCAGAATCGGCACCATCTCCTCGCCGGTGGCCGGGATGGCCAGGAAAGCCAGGTCGTAAATCTCCTCCCAGGAGATAGCCGGTGGCGTACGGGCGGCATAATCGAACACCTTGCGCATCAACCGGTTTTTGCGGTTGTTCCAGACAATGGCAGACTCGATACGTTCATCCGTGGCCTTACAGTCAAACTGCCCTTCGAGAAACGCCTGCAGCTTTCGGATCATTGCCTTCCAGTTTGTAATCGACTCGGGTTCATCGGCCAGTTGCGGCAGATCCATCACATGGGTGGGTTTCACGTCGGCAATCAGCTCGAACATCTTTTTCTTGCCGTCACAGGTGGTTTCCGCGACCACCACGTCACTCAGACTATAGAACGGACAGGTCCCCTCCTGGATGAACCCAAAACTGGATTTGATCAGCGGGCATAAGTTGGCCGGCAGAATCGTCTCGGCCGTGGCAATGGGCGCTTCGGAAAAGGCGCACAGCACCGCCGGAACAATGTTCATGGCATGCATCAGTTCAATGGGCGCGTAGCCGCAATAGATACCGGCCACGGGATGGTTTTGTTCTTTGTGGGACTGGACATACTGAAGAACGCGTTTTGCCGGTGGCTCGTTTTCGAAACCGTCGACCAGCAAAGGCTCGATGCGTGTTGTCATTTCAATCACCTTGAGGAGTCGTTTCGCAATATTAATTAATAGGTAATAATAAAGGGTTGATCGCGTTGCCATTAACGGTGAAATCAATAAAATGTCAAAATGATAATCCCAATCGATTCAGGCATTCGAATAGATACAGACGATTGTGCCATCCATTGCTAAAATTTGGTGGATCGTGTAGCAATGCATTTGGGACATGATTTATTCAACACATTGAACGAATGGTCAAAATAATCACTCAGAGCCTGTTTGCTTTTTTTTCAAGCACAACCAGAGGTAGGTATGGTCAACTTGTTGAAAGATTATCCAATCATCGTTGAGTTCCCCGTGGCATGGGGAGAGATGGACGCATTCAACCACGTGAACAACGTGGTTTATTACCGGTATTTTGAAAATGCACGCCTGGCCTATTTTCATAAAGTGAAAATAATGGAAGTCATGGAGCAAACCGGTGTGGGGCCGATTCTGTCCAAAACCCAGTGCCGGTACCTTCATCAGCTAACCTACCCGGACACCTTGTCTGTGGGGGCCAGGGTGTCCCACATGGCATCCGACCGGTTCACCATGCAGTATGCCATTGCCAGCCAGACATCGGGACAGATTGCCGCCGAAGGGGAAGGCCTGCTCGTATCCTTTGATTATCGAAAAAACGAGAAAACCCCGATCCCGGACATCGTCCGACAAAATATTATCGACCTTGAAAACGGACGTCTGACGGATCCGCTGGACAGGTAGCCCCCAGGTTGTATAAAAAACGCTGGGGGTAGCAGAACATTTTTTATGGCCAAACACCACGATGCGGGTATAGTGGCCCTTATTCCAGTTTCAAGAATCAAAACAATGACGAGCAAACAGAAAACCAAACGTATCCACATCCCCAGCGAAATCAGGAGCCAGTTCGATCAGCCCCTGGCAGCCGGGCTCAGACGAATAATCTGGCGTCAAGTTCAAACAGGATTGGGGGCGATTATTGCCGCCGTCGGCTTCAGTGTTTTTCAGTTTCCATTCAAATTGGCTGCCGGTGGGGTGACCGGCATTGGGATTATCGTCAACCACTTTGTAACCATACCAGTCGGCATGATCTTTCTGGCATTGAATGTTCCGCTTGTCATTCTGGGCTTTTTTCAACTCGGCCGGTGGCGGTTTGTCGCGTCAACCGTGCTTTCGATTCTGGTGTTCTCCTTCGCTGTCGATCTTTTTAATCTCTACCTGCCCCAAGTCAATGAGAAGTGGCCGATCACCGATGATCTTTTACTCGCCTCCATTTACGCCGGTGTGCTCTTTGGCGTTGGCATGGGGATTATCTATCGCGCGGGAGGCACGATCGGCGGTACATCCATACCGGCGCGGATTCTTTATGAGCGACTGGGCTTTCCTCTATCCCAGTCCTATCTTTTTACGGACATGGCAATCATATTTGTTGCCGGCCTGGTGTTTCATTGGGAAATCGCCTTGCTCTCGACGCTAACACTGGTTCTGTCCGGAATCGTGAGTGATCTGGTATTGGAAGGCGTAAGTCAGGTTCGGACCGCCACCATCGTTACCAAAAATCCGGATTCGGTACGCCTGGCGATCATCTACCAACTCAGACGGGGTGTCAGCTTGTGGACAATTGAGGGCGGTTATACAAAAAGTCCGCGATCAATGGTCTTTTGTACAGTGTTGCGGTCGAGGGTGGCCGATCTGAAACACACCATTGCCACGGTGGATCCGGATGCATTTATTGTCATTGGGGTGGCTCAGCAGGTGATTGGCGGCTATGGCAAACGGGTGCCCTCTTCAAGTATAAAAGAAGTGTGATCAAGGGTGTATTCGCTGATTAATTTGGCAACGTATTTTCAAAAAAGATCACATCCAAAACGCCCGCGCCTTTTCCGCAGTATGCTCAGGCGCCGTAAAGGTGGCCATATCCCCCAACATCACCTCGAAACCGGTAAAATCACTGCGCACCCACGGCGCGTAATTACTGCGAACGCTGATAACGACCCTGAATTCCGCATCATCAGCGCCATCGGCAAAAAAAAGCAACCCAAGGTTGTAGCTGTTGCGCCCCAGACTGCGATAAAACCGTTGGGTGTTGATGATGCCTTGGGCCAAACCAGCCCAATGGTCGTCCCGGGTCTCGCGAAAGTCGGTTACATTGGGCAGAATGCCCCATATTTCAAAAAATCCTTCGGGCGCGAAAGCAGCCAACCAGTGCCAGCCGCCTGTAATACCGATGATACGCTCTTTTTTCTGCTGCTCTACCGATAGATAATCGCTAAACAAGCGCGAACCGGATTGTTTTCGGTAACGAGCGGCATGAGATTGCAGGCAGCGCTGATGGTTGGCAGGGATTCGATCGGCTTGCACCTGTAAATGGGGATGAACCAGTGATCCACCGGCGGAAGGCAGGTGATTCTGGGAAATGGCCATGAATACAGCCGCCGGGTCGTAGGATATGACCCGTTTCAGATAATCCCGGCAATTTAAAAAACTGTCCGTGTAGGACTGGTGGCTGGCCGTGCCGATCTCAACAAAGTGATCATCATCGAAAAGGCTGACTGCCGAATAGCGGCCATAAGGAAACAAATTGGGAAACAGGGTAGCGTTTCCACGAACCATACGCCCCTTGGCGCACAACGGCTTGATCATTTTTGGTGTGGCGCCCACCAGATTTTCTTGGCAGAAAGGACAATTGTCCCGCTGCCCGGCAAACGGCGGTGGCTCAGGCAACGCCTGGCCACCGTGTTCTCGCTCTTCATTTCGGCTGTAGGTAATCCGGCACGTACGTCCGGTGATCGGATGCGTACGGATTTCAATGGGCCGACGAGCGGTTTCACCGCTTGGTAGTATGATCCGGGCATAAAACGTCTCACGCTTGAATTGAAGCATGACATTCATATGCGTTACCCCACTGTTGCAACATTGGGGTTCACTCAATTTGATCAGCGAAACCGACTAATCCGTTCAATGGCCGTTTTCAGACTGATCCGTAATCGTTCCAATACATCGGCCAATTTCCCCATCTCATCTTGCGAGTCATGTTCAATCTTGCGGTCCAGATCACCATCCGCAAGGGACTGGGCGATCTGTGTAAACCGGGAGATGGGACTGATAGCGACGTGAATCAAAAAGAAAATCATCAGGATTGAGATAACCAGTACAGATCCCATAATGCTGCTAAGACTGATGGCAAGCTGACGCTTGTTATTCTCAATCCCTTCATGGGCCATGGCAATTCGAAAAACGCCCCAATGCCGGCCCTTTACGTAAATGGGAGATGAGATATCCCAGACCATCTCACCTGTATCACGCTGATATTCCTGTCTAAAACCCGCAGTTGTGTTCTTACAGGCACGCAGTGCAACAGGGTCCGTGTAGATCCGTTTCGTTCGGTTGTTTACGAGATCTTTTTCCAGGTTGCCGGAAGGCGCTACCTGATAACGGATGTTGTGGGTGGGAACATACCCTCTGACATCACTTGAGGTCGCATACAATAATTCCGGTGATTTGAGAAACTCGTCCTGAAAGGCCAAGATGGCTTTATCCGTATACCAGTCATACTTGGTATGGTACTTTTTGGGCTCGAAGCCGGGGATCTCCTGATAATCATAATCCATGATATCATCAATGGTCAGGACACCATTGTCCACCGCTTCTTCAAGAATTCGGCCCACACCCTTGGCGCCGATGATGGATAATATTTTTCCTCTAGCAAAAAGCTGGTCTTCGTATAGTTTGCCTTGCTGTTTCATTATGATGAGGGTTCCCCCAACCATAAGCAGCAGCATAACCAAGCAGACTTGAAGCGTGATGCGAACGCCAATTTTCTCCCGTATTATGTTCACCATGCCCATATTGCCTCCCTTCCTCTATGAATGGTCGCTTCAACCCGTAATGAATTACATACTTCCTCGCCGCAGCATGAACGAAGGACCCGAAGTGTACAGTAGAAATCCGTCTCCAGTCAATAATGTGGGCGGTGGTTGGGAATTTTAAGGGTGCCGATAGCCAAACCGGATTGCCCCCCAATGGCGGTCCCGAATAAAAATCGGCAGCGACATGTCATACAGAACCTCTCCTGTATCCCGAAAATAGCGCTGTAGGAAGAAAGGTTCGAGACTGCGCGAAGCCGCCAACCCGGCTTGATCGTTAAACATCCGTTTACTCCGGCTGGTCATGAGGTCTTTTTTCGGATTTCCACTCACCGGCTGGAAATAACGGCTGTTGTGCGTGGGAACATATCCGTTGACGTCCACGGCTACCACATAAACCAGACGATCGTGCTTTGATAGGTAACTGTCCAGCGTTTTTTTAAGGACTTTATCCAAGACGCGATCATATTGGGTGTGATATTTTGGTGGTTCTGAATTGGGGATGGGGATGTAAAAGGTATCGAAAAGCTGGTTTTCAGTCAGAGTCCCGGATTGAAGCAGGTCATCAAGTATCGCCATTACCGCATGTTTGCACTCACCACCCCAGCTTTTTACCTGTTGGTCGAATTCATCCAAGACCGTTACTTTCTCTCCCATTGCAATCTCGGGAGACAGGAAGACTCCGATTAAAAGGAACAAACACGTAAGGTGCCAAAGGAAAGAATTCCATTTGCATGGACGCATTAGCCTAAACCCTCATCTAGCTTGAAAAGTCGAGAAATACCGACGGCCAGCGCCGATGTGGACGCATCGGAAACCATCAGCGCGCCCAGGAAATAGTCACCCAAAGGAATGATAAAAAATCGTTTATGGTTGTTTTGGGTAAACACCATATAGCGAAATCGGGTCGTCCCAATGAACTTACGCATAACATCGGCGTTCAATCCGCAATACGAAATCATGGTGGACAACTCGGAAGGATTCTTGAGATCATGGGTCACTACGCGTCCATCGTTACGGGTAAGGATAAAATGTTCGATCCCCTTCAAATTCCCCATAATATTATGAAATTCACGTACCGTCGTCATTTGTATCCTCTGTAAAATTGTGCCATTGCGAATCCATTTGTGCACCCTTTTAAGACATCTTCAAGTTGGGCGGCACAAGAATTCAAGAAAACCGTTGAGCAACGATCATCATAGCCGTTTCTCGATGTAATCCGTTATTAATTCCTGAAATTTCCGTTTGTGATCTGGATCGTCGATATGGGACAGCACCATGTTCATCAGCATCGGAAAATCACTTGCATCAGTCGACGCATACTGCTTCCATTGGTGCACAGCATCCTGGAAAACGATCTTTGCAATGGGACCGATAACTTTGGCCAGACAGTTTTGCATGCCTTGCAGCACTTCATCCAAGGGAGCACTGTTGACCGCCGACAGATCTTCTTGGTTATCGATCAAGGTGGGCTGTTCATTCATGATGGATAGGGAATTGACAGGCGGTGGAGATTCAGCCGGCGAATCATCAACCAGAATTTGCTGGTTTACCCGACCAAGGGTTTCCTCCAGACTTAAATTCAGGCTCATTCCCAATAGTTCCAGGTTAACATTGGTTTCGCAAAGAAGGATAAGATAACTGTTTTCATCCAATGCTCGGGCGACCAGGATGGTTTCTTCATAACAGATGGAAACCTCTGCCACCCCATTGAGATTGGTTAGCCCGCTACTGAAAATTTTCAGCAACATGCGAGCCATTTGCTCCAACTTATCCGGTTTGAATACGGTAGGTAACTCGACTGCCAACACACCACGGTCCCTGTGGTAAAAAAAACCACCGATGACTCCGGGGATGGTTAGAGTGTCACTCAGAATCTCTTTCATCTGTTCCCCCGCTGGTCGCCTTCAGCATCGCAATGATCTTCGATGATACCGACCGGCTTGTGGCCGTCACGATCCACCAATTATCCGTTCGTCATTCAGGGATGGCATTTTTAAAAGTCCGAATCAGGTCTGCCGGCCTGGAATTCGGACGCATGGCGGCCACCACAACATGACGATGGCATTGAAACATTGCATAGCGCGTTTTTCCGCGCGATTGAATATTAATATATTTCAGCCCTCCCCCCAGCATACCATTGAGCTTTCCAACCGCCTTAAAGTAAACCGAGGGGGTAAATGCCGTCAACCTCTGGTCCGCACCATCACTTCTGGCCTTCAGGTTGTCATTTTCATCATAAACGGCATAGGCATCGATTCCCTTGTTTGCACTCACAGCCGATTGAAGCGACAACGGCAAAGCCGGTTCTTCAGGCGCTCCCGACAAGGCTGCAGAGATTTTTTCCGATTTTGTGGCAGACTCACGACTGGCCGGCGGTTCCGCTTCTCCTCCATTGGCAGAAGCCAGCTCCCCTTCTCCTGTTAATTCCAAATAGCATTTGCCATATTTAGAAGCTCCTGTTTTCCGGTCGGCACCGTCTTCCATAGTCGGCTCAGACGATGCGTCATTGGACTCGTCTCTACAGCAATGCCCTTCGATGAGCAAATGCGTGATTGACATGTTGACTTCACGCTCAACGGTTTTGCAGGATTCCACTACTTCAATCACGGCATCCTCCCAAAACAGCATTGCGTATACAGCCTGCGCACCGCGGGAGCCGTTGCTTTTGGCAGCCATGACCACACCGTTTCGGCAATAAATCGTACCGGTGCGTTTTCCTTTCGTTACAAAAAGAGTACAGGTTTTTTGTTCTAGTTCAACCAATTGAAGATAAGAAGACAGACTGATTCCCTGGATGGTGTAGCCGCGCTTAAGTTGCATCAGCTCAATCAAGCGGGCCATGAATCGATCGAGTTGTAGCGGTTTGTGAAATACTTCCAGCGGTTGAAAAGGACGGATACGATCTTCAATGGCGGGTGAAAAGTGCTGCGTCATTGCCAGCACCGGCAAGTTCGGGTACCGTTTACGAATGTACATCAACAACCTGATGCCATTTTCATTGGGCATGACTAACTCAGACAATACGAGGTCGACATCTACTTTATTCAGAATGTTTGCCGCCCGCTTAACTGAATCGGTCCCTAACACCCGAACATCACGGTAGGATTCAAAAAGCGCTGAAATCATAGAAAGATTCGAAATATCGCGGTCAACTACCAATACTGTCTTCATCTCAGCTTACCCATTGTCGAACTATGTCTGAACGCAGTCGCTTGCACTTGGATTGTTTAACAGAATACGCAGCCCTACTGATCAATAGAAGATTGTCCCGTGTATGTCGATAGGCCGGTACTTTTGGCCTATCGTCTGTTCATTCGCTTCCTTCCCCGCCGACAAATACGTATTCACAATGATTTGAAGGGGTTATTTTAGGGTTAGTTGGTTTTAGAATAAACCGGCAACTTCTTTTTTAAATTTTCTGTACCTATTATTAGAAATAGGGCATGTCAAGATGAAAAATATTATTATTAACATTCACAAACTAAATCAGTCTTCATACTTAGGTATGTTAAGGGGGATCAAGTTGTTTTTGTATTGGACACCTTGATCAAAGTGCGAATTTGCCGATTTCAAGACGATCATAAGTTACACAATATGACGTTAGGATTCAACCCCAAGTCCATTTCTTTGGCAGTATTATCGGATAAAATGGTTCGACGCGCTTGATCAACAGCTCGAATTTTCCATCCCCGTGCGGATACGATGCAGGAAAATAAATTCCTATTTTCTGATACATTTCCCTCACAGTTTTCCTCCTCCGCCCACGGTAAAAAAATACAACCCATTGATTATTTGTGATAAACATCATTGGTACACTTTTTGTTAGACAACTTGGTCAAAACCACTACCTGCAAAAGGGGGCATAGACAAACGGGCACCATTTTGAACGGCATGTGCATATGATTGTGGTGGATGTGAATGGATATGAAAACGAAACGTTGATTGGTGATATCTGATGTGAGGTGAAATCTGATGACAGGGTACGCAGGACCAGAACGTCGTTCCGGTAAAGATCGTCGAAATTATGGACGTTCTTTCATTAAACGCTTAAGAAAAAGGGGCATGCGTGAATACGCAAGGCGTGCTGAGGATCGTCAGCGAATAACCACGTTTGATAAATATCCACGCCCCTTGCTGATCGCCATCATTGTTGTTCTGTGCCTGAGTCTGTTGGATGGGTTATTAACCTTGATTCTAATCGCCCAAGGTGCAACAGAACTCAATCCGATCATGGATTATTTTCTAAGCTACGGCACGAATGCGTTTCTACTGGCAAAATACAGCTTTACGGTCTTATCGGTGATAATTATTGTCATTGCCAAAGAACCGATCAGCATTCGGTATCGTGTGTCCACCGGTATACTTCACGTTTTTGCCGCATTTTTCGGAGCTGTTGTGGTCTGGGAGTTTTATCTTCTTTCGATGCACTAAAAAGCCAAGTCTTGAACGGATGAAACGATCGGCAGTAAAAAAGTTGCCGGGGAAGCCAAGCACTGAGTGCAAAAATGACTTCCCCGGCAACGACTGTTATCTAATTTTTTTGTTTACTATTTCGTAAAGCGTACTGCATCCGCACAGGTGGATTTACCGTTACCCACCGAGACAACGACCACTTTGGCCTGGGTAGAAAAGTTGTAGACACCCAGCGAATTCCACTGGCCGCCGTCTTGCTGCTGATTCACATAAACCGTATCCAACAGCGTACTGCCGTCATAGATCTCGACCGGTACGGCGGTGCTGCGGCTGGCATACTCGGTCCACCACATCTGAATTTCATAGCTGCCGCTGGCGGCCAAGGCATAGCTGTAGGTCGCACCGGCATCTTTGCTCCAAACCGACTGGCTGCCGTATGGATTGGCGCCGCCGGATACAGACCAGTTACCGCTGGTGGATGTTCCGGTATCCCCATCGTCAAGGATCTCTTCCGATGAGGTGGGAGTAGATGTGGTTTCGGCGAACCGAACGGCATCTGCGCAGGTGGAGTTACCATTACCCACCGAGACGATTACCACTCTTGCCTGGGTGGAAAATTCGTAGACACCCAGCGAATTCCACTGGCCGCCGTCTTGCTGCTGATTCACATAAACCGTATCCAAAAGCGTGCTGCCGTCGTAGATCTTGACCGGCACGGCGGTACTGCGGCTGGTATACTCGGTCCACCACATCTGAATTTCATAGCTGCCGCTGGCGGCCATTGCATAGCTGTAGGTCGCACCGGCATCTTTGCTCCAAACCGACTGGCTGCCGTATGGATTGGCGCCACCGGACACAGACCAATTGCCGCTGGTGGATGTTCCGGTATCCCCATCGTCAAGGATCTCTTCCGATGAGGTGGGTGTGGATGTGGTTTCGGCGAACCGAACGGCATCCGCACAGGTGGAGTTACCGTTACCCACCGAGACGATTACCACTCTTGCCTGGGTGGAAAATTCGTAAACCCCCAGCGAATTCCACTGCCCACCGTCTTGCTGCTGATTCACATAAACCGTATCCAACAGCGTGCTACCGTCATAGATCTTGACCGGCACGGCGTTGCTGCGGCTGGTATACTCGGTCCACCACATCTGAATTTCATAGCTGCCGCTGGCAGCCATTGCATAGCTGTAGGTCGCACCGGCATCTTTGCTCCAAACCGACTGGCTGCCGTATGGATTGGCGCCACCGGACACAGACCAATTGCCGCTGGTGGATGTACCCGCGTCCCCATCGTCAAGCACGTCTTCCGATGAGACGTCTGTAGATTCGAGGAATCGAACCGCATCCGCGCATGTGGAATAACCGTTACCGACCGAAACAATGACCACTCTGGGCTCGCTGAAGAATTCGTAAACACCCAAGAAATTCCACTGACCGCCATCCACCTGCTGGTTGACATAAATGGTTTCCAGCAGGGTGCTGCCATCATAGATTTTTACCGGTACGGCGGTGCTACGGCTGGCATACTCGGTCCACCACATCTCGACCTCATACGTACCCGGCGCACCCATGGTATAGGTGTACGTTGCACCAGCCTCTTTGCTGTAGAAGGATTCACTGCCGTATGGATCAGCGCCGCCGGACACAGACCAGTTGCCACTGGTGGATGTTCCGGTATCCCCATCGTTGATCACCGTTTCGGTAGTCGTTTGGCCATCGTTCACCACCGGATCATTGAAATCCGTGTCAGTCCCGTCACTGGGTGCTGGCGCCATGAAGGACACTTCTTCGGAGTCCACACTCACCAAGCTCCCATCATAGGCGCGTACCACAAAGTAGTATGTGGTATCGTATGCCAGGTTATAGACCTGGGCAAGATTGTCGCTGCCGGTCCAAACCGGATTGCTATAGTCATACTTCTGACCACTTTCTCGCTGGTATACGCGATACCCATCGGGTAGCGGCGAATTGTGATCCCATGTGAGCTCAACGCCTGTGGTTTCAGGGACGCTGTAGGTTGCAGCAGAAACAGTTGAACTGACGTTTAACAAGACAAAACTAAAAGAAAGGCATAATAAGACAAACTTGTACAGCTGATTACAACACCGTTTAGACATAATACATCCTCCTTGGATTCTTTTGACAACCGGTGAATCCATGGAGGATGCATCCGCTTGCCTTCGGCAGCTCTGCGACCCTGTCCCCTGCAAAATTGAGGATTTAGGCCAGAAGCTTTGCGTCCCGCCTTTTCAGGCGGTTTGCCATTTTCGAGCAGCTTGGTAAAAACTGTCGCTGGGCACCTGTTTCCAACAGTTGGGTAAAAACTGTCATTGGCATCCGAAAAAGCAAAACAGATGCCAGCATTAAAAAAGAACCCAAAAAAACCTTGATAGCTTATTATTACTCAATCTTCTTTAGGTTGGTTTTCCCAAAAGAAACCTCCGTCGGCCATCGCCGTGCAAAAAAAAACACAGTGACAGTAAAAGAAAATTAAACCATTCAATCTGAATCGATGTCCGGATGGCAGCCTGATACTTCAAACCACACATTGTTAGTTTTTTCCCCTCACTCACCCATCATCCAACTCATATGGTTCTGCTTGCAATTCGTGACTAATATATAGTCAATCCAATCATCACGGAATGAAAGTCGGAGGGAATCATGAATGTGATTGACATAAATAGTGTTGTTGATATTTTTTTTAAGCTCCGGTGGAACAGTAGCGATGCAGTGCACAATGAAGCATATGCTGCTCGAGGTGTGAACATGTGGCGCGATTGGTTGCCGGAAAATGTTCACCGTTTACTGATTGGCAAACACCCTTGGGAAAAAATCTCGGTTGAATTTGGACCAGGTGAACTTTTTGGTAAAAACCAGCCGCCAGTAAAAATCGACCGCAATCGTTTTTTCAAGGTACCGCAGACCGGACGTTTTTATCCAAAAGGATTATTGCGTGGCCTGCCCGGTGTGTTCCCCCAAAACATCGAGCCGTTTCGGTGTATCAGTCTCAATAATGGCCATATGGAGGTCGACTTGAGTCATCCGCTGGCTAACCATCGGCTCAACGTTGATATGACCGTAGGGCAGCTTACGCAAAAAGAAACCGAACGTGGCGGCAGTAGCGCAGATTGGCTCGGATTGCTTACAGACGGTCCCGGAATGCAGGCGCGATGGTCGAATACACCAACAGATTTTTTCAGTGACAACCCTTTTGAGCGAACAGATGCAAAAGCAGACAGTATTTTCTATGGCAGCCCCAGATTGGTTCACCACTTGGATCAAACCGCCAGGGAAATGGTTACCGACATCTACAAACGGTTTGTGAAAGCGGATGCCAAGGTGCTGGATCTGATGAGCAGCTGGGTTTCCCACCTTCCCGAAACGGTTCGCTTTGAGCGTGTCAGCGGGTTGGGCCTGAACCGCGCCGAACTAGAGCAGAATCCGCAATTGACAGATATTCATGTCCATGATCTGAATACGAATCCATGGCTGCCCTATGACGATACGTCGTTCGATCTGGTCGTGTGCACGGCTTCTGTAGAATACCTGATTCACCCGCTTGAAGTCGTGAAAGCGGTGGGCCGGGTTCTAAAGCCCGGTGGCACATTTGTCGTCGTGTTTTCCAATCGCTGGTTTCCCCCGAAGGTGATTCGAATCTGGGAACAGTTACACGAGTTCGAAAGAATCGGTCTGGTGATGGAATACTTTCTGCGCAGCGGCGCGTTCGATGATGTGCAGACATACTCGATGCGAGGATTGCCCCGTCCACGGGACGATAAATATGCCCATGAACTGCAGTTCTCAGACCCCGTCTACGCGGTCTGGGGAAAAAGGAAGCCGTGTTAGTGCATGTGTTTGATCGTCCAACCCATTGTGTAGCGCAACGATAATCAAGGAGATAATTATGAATTTGGAGACATATTTTGAACAGACCAAGGGAATGGGCGTTTTGTCCACCGCTGATGACCAAGGCCATGTCAATGCTGCCGTTTATGCACGCCCCCATGTGATGGAAGATGGTTCTCTGGCCTTTATCATGCGTGACCGCCTGTCATACCATAACCTCCAGTCCAATCCCAACGCTGCGTTTCTTTTCCGTGAAGAAGCCACTGGCTACAACGGTATCCGACTGCACTTGAATAAAATTCGCGAAGAACACGACACACCGCTGGTTAGGGACCTATGCCGGCGATGCAAAATGAAGGACAACACCGACGTCACGCGCCATTTGGTATTTTTTAATGTTGAACGAAAACTGCCGCTGGTGGGTGACGGCGAACTTTCCCCAACGTAGTACCTGAATTTTGCACGAGCCGGAGGGTTTCATCTGCAAGGCACTTAAGGGCGCCGCCATAGTGGACTATTGCAAGCCCTTAATAACGCCGCAGATGGAAGCCTCCGACTCGCCCGAATTCAAAAGTCACCGATCGCTTCCGACCAAAGCAGTCTCCCCAGCTGCGATTGACCTGTTGCATTCCACACCGGGGGTTTTCAGTTGTCCTGTGGCGTGTTATGCTGTCTGTGAAACTGGCACCCTTCCACCTCATACAGTTGATATCAATCCATGACAGAAAAAATTAAAATCGGCGTCAGTACTTGTCTGTTGGGAGAAAAAGTTCGCTACGACGGCGGACACAAGCACGACCGTTACATCACCCAAACCCTGGGGCAATATTTTGATTTTGTCCCGGTTTGTCCGGAAACCGAATGTGGGTTGGGAATCCCCCGGGAACCGATGCGACTGGAAGGCGATGTGTCCGCGCCGAAATTAATCACCAACAAAACCAAACGGGACCTGACCGAGCAGATGACCCGTTGGATCGGGCCGCGCCTGGACCAGCTTGCCGGTGAAAACCTGTGCGGATTTATATTCAAAAAAGGCTCGCCCAGCAGCGGCCTTCACCGCGTCAAGGTCTATAATGCCAAAGGTCATCCGGCGCCTAACGGACGTGGCTTGTTTGCCGCGGCATTTACCGATCGATTCCCCCGCATTCCAGCCGAGGAAGAGGGGCGTTTACATGACCCAACCTTAAGAGAAATGTTCATCGAGCAGGTATTTGCCCTCAAACGCTGGCGCGATACCCTGAATAAAAAACACAGTGTCGGCAGCTTGGTGGATTTTCACACCCGCGAAAAACTCCTGCTCATGGCGCATAGTCCCAAGCACTATCGCAGCATGGGACAATTAGTGGCAAGTGGCAAGTCCATGCCATCTGGAACGCTTTATGGCATGTATGAATCTCAGCTGACAAAAGCCCTCAGTCTGAAGGCAACCGCCGCCAAACATACCAACGTATTGATGCATATATTGGGCTACTTTAAAAAACCGCTTTCTGCAGACGAAAAACAGGAAGCCCTGGAATTAATTGAAAAGTACCGACAAGGTCATTTGCCCCTGATCGTACCGGTTACCCTGATGAATCATTTTGTGCGCAAGTACCGGCAGCCTTACCTCAGCACCCAGACCTATTTGAATCCTCACCCCATCGACCTTCAGTTGCGCAATCACTGCTGATTTGAAAAGCACAAAAAATTCAGGCAATTTTAATTTATGGAAGGAGGAAAAAGATGGATCCAGCCTTATTGGTCGCGCATCCAGAGGCAATCCCCGTTGCCTACGGTTGGTTTCAGGCACTGCTTCTCCTTACCTTTGTGCTTCATCTTCTGGTAATGAATACCATGCTGGGAATTCGATGCACTGGGTGGCAGCCGCGCCATTTTCATCATCCTGGCCACTGGCCTGCTGCTGATCATCGGATTTTTTTTCACCACCAACATGACCCTCATGCAGCGGCCCGACACCTGGCCGCGATACTTTTCCAACCCGCGGGGGACCCTGCTGAACATGGCCGACCCCACCCTCTGGCCCCGGTATCTGCATTTTGTCGTGGCATCCATCGCCATTGCCGGCCTGGGCCAGGCCCTGTTGGCACACTGGCGCAGCTCCCGCACCGCAACCACTAGCGAAGCGGATGTGGTCCAGGGCCTGCGCTGGTTTTCCGCAGCCACGGCCGTGCAAATTTTCATTGGGTTCTGGTTTCTGATGGCGCTGCCAACCGATAAAATGCACTTGTTCCTCGGCAACCATGTCCTGGCCACCGCCTTACTCGGCATCGGGCTGTGCACATCCCTGGGCGCCTTGATTGCCGGCCTGCTTCAACGGGTCTGGATGGCCGCCGGAACAGCACTGACCACGGTGGTGGTCATGGTGCTGATGCGCGACATTCTGCGCCAGGCCTATCTGGCACCCTACTTCTCCCTGTCAGACCTTAAGGTCGTGGAACAATACAGCCCCATGCTGCTCTTTCTGGCGGCATTCGCGGGCGGTATCGGGGTCATCGTTTACATGTTGAAACTGGCCCTTGCCGCCGGAGAGGAAGGGTAACATGAACTATCCCGTATGGGCGCTCACCACGGCCGGCGGCGGTCTGCTCATCGCGCTGATGGCGGTTTTTCATGTTTATATCGCTCATTTTGCTGTCGGCGGCGGACTGTTCCTGGTCCTTTTGGAAAAAAAGGCCTATGCCCGGCAATCCGATGAACTGCTCGGCTACCTCAAGCGCCACGCCCGATTTTTCCTGCTGCTGACCATGGTTTTGGGCGGCATTACCGGCGTGGGAATCTGGTTTACCATTGCCCTGCTCAACCCCGCGGCCACCTCGAGCCTGATTCACACGTTCGTTTTCGGCTGGGCCACGGAATGGGTCTGTTTTGTCGGCGAAATCATCGCCCTTTTCATTTACTACTATACATTCGGGAAAATGCGGCCGGCCCAACACCTTCGCATCGGCTGGCTTTACTTTATCTTTGCCTGGCTTTCCCTGTTTCTGATCAAGGGCCAACCGGGGTTACTGAATTTTCCGGCCGCCATACACGGCTGGCACGCCAACTACCTGACCGATCGCGGCACCGAGGCCTGTTACCGGTGTCACCCGTCCCGCCCCGGCGGACCAACCCGCTGCCTGCGCGGCATTCATGCCGCAACAATGGACTGTACCCACTGTCATGGTACACTTGAGGATCATGCCTTGAGCCTGCTCAAGGGCGAAAAAATTGCCGGCAAACTTGGCGCCGAGCGGCTCATGCGTCATATAGAGCCGCGCATGGTCGCCACCCTGGATCAAATCAACGCCCGCACACCGTGGATCAACGAGCCGGACTGTCTGAACTGCCATGTGGATTTCAAACGTCCTGATCCGGCCACGGCCAATGCCTTCAACCAGTGGACCAGCGGTCCTGAAGCACTCTACCGCATACGCCACGACCAGACCAAAAGCATGATGTGCGAGGCCTGTCATGGATCGACCCACGCGGTATACCCGGCCACCAATATACTCGACGCGCAGCGGGACAACATCCAACCGCTGCAATACCAGGGAAACAATCGGTCCATCGGCCGCAAAAACTGCCGGCTGTGCCATACAAAAGCCCGGACCGGCGTCGGCCATCACCCGCTGCCGGCGACCGCCGGATTCTAATCAATCAATGGGCGGGTCAATGTAGACCCCGCCCACTTTCGATAATAATCATAATTTACGATATGGTTTTATTTACTTTTGTTCGACCATCCTTATTTTATTATATGAGTTAGATGTTCGAACGAACGGTGCCAGCAGGCCAATAAAATAGTAGTTATCTGCGTATGATCCAACCGAAACAAGGAAAAAGAGGGAGGATATAAAATGGCTGAAAAAAAATTTAAGCATGTGTGCGAGTGTAAGCACTGCGGTAATGAAGCGGAAATGGTAGTCACCTGTTCACTGGAAGATGAAAAAATCGTTGCATCCACCCCCAAAGTGGTTCCCAAGGGTCAGGGCAATACAACCGGCCATGCCGTGTGCAGCCATTGCGGCGGAGAAGCGGATATCTGGCTGGATGCCTAACGCGGTATCACCCCGCAATGATCTATTATAAAGGGAATGCAGCGGCCCCCCTTCACAACTGACTGTTGCCGGTCACCGGTCAGATGCATCAAACGGGATGCGGATATGATAAACGCCGGCCACCCGTTCCATGTGAAGGCCCAGGCCGCATTTTTTAAAAACCCTGACCATGGCGAAATTGGAGCTGAGCACGTCGGCCAGGAACCCTTTCAGCCCCCTTTGCTTTGCCTGGCCGATCAGCAGATTCAGCAGATAGCTGGAAATGCCCAGGTTCTGGTAGGGTTCGTCCACAATAAATGCCACCTCGGCCCACCCGCTATTGGGATCCACGAGATAGCGGGCTTCGGCAACGATCTTTTCTTCTTCGGGCCGGCCAACCAAGCCAACGATGGACATGACCAGGTTCCAGTCAACATTGACGTAGGTTTGCATGCGGGTATGCGGCATGGCCTTGAGTGAGTGAAAATATCGGTAGTAAACCCCCTCATCCGAAAACCGGTAAAACAACCGCCGCATTTCTTCCTCGTCGGACGGCCGGATAGGTCTGAAGCGAATCTCCAACCCGCCTTTAAACCGTTGGCGCACATTGATCTGCGACGGGTAGCGATGCACGCTTTCCGGCAGATAAATTTGATCCGGGTACAGAATCCGCTCGTCCTTGGCCGCTTTGACCAGATCGACCCGGTCATCGGGATGGGCGATTTCAATCAATGCCTGGGCCCGTTCACGAAGGGTGAGTCCCTTGAGGCGGGCCACCCCGTACTCGGTGACCACAAAATCCACCCCTTCTCTGAAATCGAACCTGTTTTTCAGCCCCTCGATGGAAACCGTAATATTGGCAACGCCCCGTTGGTTGCGGCTTGGCAGGCCGAAAATCGTCACCCCGCCCTCTGAAATCTGGGCCCCGCTAATAAAAGCGAGTACTTCCGCCGGCCCGGAGGCGATGTTGCCCAGGCCGCTGTGTAGTGCAATGCGGCCGGTAATATCCACGCGTCTGGCAGAAATGATGGCCACAAAATTTGGATTTCGGCCAATGCTCAGCGGATCGAAAACCTTGTCCACCGGCTGAAATTCAACGCACGGATTCTGATCCAGCCACTCGAGCAGTTGCGTTGAACCGCACGCATAGGAGGTAATGGATTTGCGTTTACGGTGCTGCTTGTAGCGATTGGTAACGGCGCCGCTTTTCACCAAATCCATCAGTGCATCACTGAAAAAGGGCGAGTGGATCCCCAGGTGCCGTTTATCGGTCAATGCCTTCCCAACGGCCTCGAACAGGGGGCCGATGGAAAAGGCAATACAGCTTTGATCCTCGACCAAGGAGGCAATATTGGCGGCAATGGTTTCAAAAACCGGATCGGCGGGTTGTCTTTCAAAAACCACCGGGGGAGCATCCGATTCCACCAGCATGTCAAATTCAGAAATATTGACAAACGTATCCCCCAAGGTACGTGGAATCTGCGAATTGATCTCCCCCACCACCAGATTGGCCTGCTCCATGGCCAACCGGGCGACATCCACGGACACGCCCAGGCTACTGTACCCATCTTTGTCCGGCGGTGTGATCTGCACGAAAACCGTGTCCACGCGGATCTTTTTCTTCTCCATCAGTCCGGGGATATGCGACAGGCAGCAGGGAATCAGGTCGACATGACCGGCGGCAATGGCTTCATCGGCGACCCAGCCGGAAAAAAAGGTTTTCAATCTGAATTTGTGACTCTGCAGGTTTTTCAGCGAGATGGCCTCGGCCAGGCTGACAATCTGAATCAGCTCAAGGTCTTGAAGATTGGCGTGGTGGGCCGCCATCAGATGTTTCACCAGTGTCCGCGGTTCGGCCGCGCCCGTGGAAAGAAAGACACGCATCCCCGGACGGATGCGTTCGATGACCCTGTCCGCAGACACCCGCTTCTCTTTCCATTGCATAACGTCTCCTAACGGTGATCTCCATTTGCAGATCGACTTTTCTCAACCCGTTCGTGGAGAATTTCTTAAGCGTTAAGTTTAATTTTTTTTCTGGGCAGAACAATTTCGAAGCGGCTGCCCTTTTCCGGCTGGCTGTGAACGGAAATGGTGCCGCCATGCTTTTCGATGATCTTGCGGGTCACATACAGCCCAAGGCCGGTCCCCCCCCTGCCCTTGGTGGAGTAAAACAGGTCGAAAATCGACCCCACTTTTTTGGGACTCATCCCCTCTCCGGTATCGGCAATCAGGAACGTCACCGCTTCCGCATCGGCTTGTACGTTGAAAATGATCCGGTGGTCGATGGGGGCGGTGCTTTGGATACAGGCCTCGATGGCGTTGTCGATGATATTGTAAAGGGCGGTGCGCATCAGATCGGCGTCAATCTCCATCTCTATCAACGCATCGGGAAAACTGGTTTCAAAGTGGATGTTGGCCCCCCGCACCTTCATCTCCACATTGGACGCCACATTCGCGGCAAAATGCATGATTTCCACGGGGACCGTATTGAGTTCCCGTTCCTTGGCATTATAGAGAATATCCGTCACCAGCTTGCGGATACGCTCGGCCATTAGTTTGATGGTATCCAGCCCCTCTTCGATCCGTCCGGGAATATCGCGGTAAAACCCTGAATCGATCAGGTAAAGGCCGGCATCCAGACCGGTCAGGCTGCCTTTCAGGTCGTGGGAAAGGGTGCTGACCATCAACCCCAGGTTGGCCAGATTCGCCTGCAGCTTTCGCAGTTGCGTCACGTCGGCAAAAATGGCCAGCACCTGAATCAGTTTGCCGGTCGGGCTTTTAATGGGCGCCGCCCAGGCCATGACATTGGTTTTGAGGCCCTCGTTGTTGGTGAGCACCATTTCGCCCTGTTGGGGCTCTCCAGTGCGCATGGTGCGGGTGATCGGATCCCGGTAGGCAGGAAAAATCCCGGGCCGGAAAACATCGAAAAAAAGCCGGCCGGAGTGCTCGCCAAAGACCTCCCGGAATCGCCGGTTCACGGCATTGATCCGAAAGCGCCGATCCAAGACCACGATGCTGGATGGCACGGCATTGAACAGCTGCTGGTAACGCTGTTGGGTATTGCGGCTTTCCTCGGCCAAGCGTTCGATTTCTTTGGTGCCGGCAAAAATTTCGATCACCAGATCGATGTTACCGTCATTATCATAGATCGGCGCCGTATGGACGGTGACCGGCACTTCGACACCGCTGGCATAGCGCACCAGGGCCCGCGTGGCCAGAACACTTTCTTTTCTGAAGGTTTGTCCCACCGGACAGCCCTCACGGGTACCCCGCCGTCCCGCGTAAATTCCCCAGCTCTCTTGGTACAGCCGGTTGCCCAGATAGCGCAGATAAGTCCCATTGGCGGCCAATACCGTCAGATCCTTGCCGTGGATGGAAACAAAATACGGCAGATCGTTGAAATAACGCACGCCGCCCTGGGCATCGCGGGTCACCTGACTGATGAACGCCGACATTTTCTCAACGATCTGGCGGACAGCTAAAAAACGCTCGGTTTCGATGATGCTGCGCACGCTGTCTTTGGCGCGGGATTCAAAGTTTTCGGCAAGGGAACGAATCCGGCGCTGAAGCCGAACGGTTTTTTCCATGCGCCGCAGCACGGCTTTGAGCATCAGTGGATCAACCGGCAGATCAAGAAACTCGTCGGCCTGGTCTGCAAAAGTGGTCATAGCGGTTTTCAGGTCACCGGCGCTCGTCACCAGAAACGGAATCGTTTGATCGCGAAGGCGAATGGCATCCATCATGTCCGGCACATCGGACATCTGGGCACTGGCAATCACCCAGGCCGGACGGATGGTCTCATATTCACGAAGCCCTTCAATAGCGTTGCGCGCGGATACCACACGGTACCCCAGGGTCACCAGGGCCGGCGCAATCGTACGTGTATAGGAAGCATTGTCAACGACCAGGATGGGCTGTTTAATCATACGTCGTCATTCGTTTTCATTTTGGAACTTAATAATCATCCCCAACCGACAGTTTTTCTATTTAATCCAATGCATAGTGAAGTACAATAATTTGCAATAAATGAACAAGGCGTTTTTTCGTGTCTTTTTTACCGGCACCCTTACAAAACGCTTACGAATCCGTCAACATAGGAATCAGGCTTATTGTACCGTATTGGAATGGCTTTGTTGATAATAAAAAAAGCCATCGTCCAGAAAAGATCATCATTTTCTGGACGATGGCAAAATGGGGCTGGAGTATAATGCAAACCAAAGTGAGGGGGATGGTAGGCGCTTGGCTACAACATTACTTCACGGCGGTTTCAGCGTTCTGAAATCCTTCATCGACAAATTTTTTAAAACTGGTGCGACCGGTTTTATAAGCCGACATCATCGTGTCATAGGACTTTCGGTACTCATTTGACGCCAGCCCTGTTTTGTCCAGGATCGTTTCGCCGAGCTTTTCTGCCTGATCCTGAAATTGAACAGACAAATCGAAGGCATTGTCAAAAAGCGTGTGATTGAATTTGATCATTCCCTGCAACACATTTTTTGCTTCCATTGAATCCTCCTTTTTTATTCAGTACTGTTTTGTTTAGTATTGGTCGACACAGTCTCGCTCAAAGGCGCCATCATTTCTTCATAAATGGCAAACCCCCGATCAACGAACGCGGTGTAGCGGTCACGTTCCTTTTTGATTAATGTACGCCAGTTTTCAATCAATTGGCGGTTCTCCTGGGGAACCCAGGCCTGATCCAACAATCGATCCATGGTACTTGATGTTTGCGTTTGGGCAAGCTGCCAAACGCTTTGGAAATTCTCAAAAGACTGTTTTTGAAAAGCAAGCACTTGTTGTGTGATTTTCTGCGGATTCATCAATGGTCCTCCTTTACTCCCTAATTTGTATTGATTTTGCATCGCGCCATTAATATTGGTTTCGACTGGTATTCACATTTTAGGACTTTTTATTGATTTGTCAATTTTATTTTTTTGCATTGCAGCATTTTCATCTAAAAGTGGACGGACACCACTATTGACGGGCGTGGTTGATACCGGTCCTGCATCGTTTTAAAGATTTTTGCTTGCATGATCAGGTTATTCGCGATAAGTTATATGTAAAGGTTTTGCTCTGTAGGTATTCCCTCATCTTTTTGATTTTGCCGTAGCCCTTCCTGAAGTAGTGGTACGTTGCAGAACCAATGCTGACAAGTTATCGAGTGTTAAAAACGATTATCCAATCGAATGGATTCGTTCTTTCTGTTTTTTGGAATACGATCATATCTCAAAGCGTAATTCGTTCCCCAGGCACCACCAAGCGCTAGCGTGATTAATTGAAAAGACACAATAAAGCCCATGCTTATGGGAGGTAAGCCATGGAAAAAAAAGACAAAATTCAAGAACACCAGAAAAATGGTACCGGTACTGAATCGGGTGAAAAGGATCGGCGCAAAAATCACCGGCGGACCCATGAGAGTCAAGGCTATGCCTATATAGAAATGGTAGGCTGGATGGATCGCCGAGAAAAATTGAGGCGAGATAGCGATCCAAACTGTTTTTAAAGGGCTACGGATTGTTCCCCCGGCGATCCCTTTCCCCTAATGGTTTGCCCTGAATTCAAGACCATCGTTTTTACAACGCAGTGTTCGATTACGTTTTTTTACAGATCAGCCTAATCATTGGCTAATATTTGTTGGTTGTAATGGCAGACAATATGTGAACCGCTTTCCTCGTTATATAAAAGCGTAATTGAACGCGCTGGATCAGCCCTGAGACAAACCTAAACGAAGCTGCGCAGCTGGTATGCTGCAGCTATGGATCAATGGAACCATTTTACTACGGCTGGCATGTCATTGTTATTCGGGCCCATCCAGTCTTTTCAAACAAGATGTAAATAAAAGTGCCTGATCCATCGATAGGATAACAAACACCTTTACAAGTGAGAAGACCCGGTCGGTCTTGATTTTGACCCAAAGGAGGATGAACATGCCCATTGCCGAAATGTTCTCTCGATCCGTCCCTTCTGTGGATGCATGGTTGGGAGATGGACTTTCCGCATTGCAAAATATCGTTTCCGCCAATCTTTCCTGCTTAACCGGAATGACCCGCTATACATCCAGTTTTTATCTGCCCTATCTGGCCGCTACCCATTATTTTCAGCAGGTAGAAGCAAAGCGTCTGGTAGAGGCCGACCCACTTGACAGCTTGAAAGCGTATTTGGGACTGATCGACAACAATATCGAACTGGCCTCACGTAGTCTCCGCGGCTGCAGCCAACTGATGGAAGCATATTTTCGCAGCGAAGCGGATGGCCTTAATGATGCATTGCAACAACAGCTTTTGGCAGGCGATACCACCAAACTGATGCAATTCATCTCCAGGCAGGCAAAATTGTTGGACCTGACCGTCAATGTCTACCCTGATGCCATTGATGCCGTGGGCCCCGAATATGGGTTCCATTTTGAAAGCGGCAATCACCCACTGGTGGACGAAACCGATCGATTCTACCTCTACCAGGTAGCCCCATCGCTTCCCGGGGTCACTATTAGAAAGGATGCCAAGCCGATTCTGATCATTCCCCCTTATGTGCTGGGCGCCAATATTTTGGGTTTTCTTCCCGGTGAACGACGCAGCTATGCCCATTGTTTTGCGAATCAAGGCTACCCCACGTATATCCGCGTCCTCAAACCGATCGAGACCACCCCGGCCTTGCAGGTGATGCGCGGGGAAGACGATACATTGGACACCCAACAGTTTTGCGCCACCATCCTCAAGTCCCATGGCAAGCCGGTTACCCTCAACGGTTATTGTCAGGGTGGATTTAATGCCTTGTGTACCATTTTAAGTGGCAAAGTAGACGATCTGATCGATGCCTTCATTACCTGCGTCTCCCCCATGGACGGCACGCGCAGCAAGGGACTGGCACACTTTTTGAGTCGTCTGCCAACACGCTTTAACGATCTATCCTATGGCACCAAACTTCTTCCCAACGGCAATCTTGTCGCCGATGGGAAGTTAATGGGGTGGGTGTACAAGCTCAAAAGCATCGAACATGAAATTCCTGCAGCGGCCTTTTTTCGGGATTTGATGATGTTCGCCCGTCAAAAAAACGGAACCCATCAAATCAGCAAAACCGCCGCCGCACTCAACTACTGGCTGCAAAACGAACGTAACGACCTCCCCCTGGCCATTACCCGTATTAGCTTCGATTCCTACAATATCCCGATCACCTCGGATGGGACCCTGCCGATTAAGCTGTTTGGCGGCAAACTCAATCTGAAACGCATCAGTGAGAAAAAAATTCCCTGGTTGATCTGCTATGGTCAGCATGACGATCTGGTTGAAAAGGAAACGGCACTGGCGCCACTTGACTATGTTGATGCGGAGTTGGCCGCTTTTCCCAAAGGCCATGTGGCCATCGCCACCTCATGGTCGCATCCGGAATCCAGCTGCGCCTTGCACACCCGCTTTGGCAATGAAAACTACCGCGGCCCGGTTCGCTTCCATATGGACCTGGATGCCGCAATGGATGATGCGGCCAAGCACCAGGCAGGCTCGTCCGCATCTGCTGGTGAAAAGGCGCCGATCAAACAGCCGGGCGATTCCACCGCCCCCACGCCATCCTCGGATGAAGATAAGCGATCCGCTGCATCATCAGCACCAGAGCCGAAACCCGAACCAAAGCCAGCCAAGAAGGCGGTCAAGGCAAAACCGGCAACCCAGAAAAAAAGCAAACCAACAGCCAAAAAGGCCGCCAAAAAGGCCAAACCCAAAGCATCGCGAACAATGAAAACCAAACCCAAAGCAGCACGGACAATGAAGGCCAAACCAACCGCTCGCACAAGGACAAAATAATCCTGCACGGCAGGCGGCGCGGTTGGCAAACGCCAACCATGAATGAATAATTCCCAGGAAAATCTGACAATAACCCATATTAACACTTAGCAAGCAGACCACGCCAATGAATGAAAAAACCGCCAATCCTTTTGACTTTTCCTCACAGATCGATACCTGGATGCAATCCATGGGAAATTTTTGGAGTGAAATGCAAAACCAGTCGACTACACAAACGAGCGAAGCCAACTCAAATCAGCAGGAAAACCAAACCAGCCATAAAACCAGGGACACCATTGCTGCCGCGATAAAAAACTGGCAGGCCTTTCTTCAGACCCTATCCACCCCTGAATCCATGCAGGCCTTCATTAAAAGCAGCGGCACCATGCCGGAAATGGTAGCCCAGCTGTCCAAAAGCTCCATGGACAATATAATGGACTATCATCAACGCCTCCTGCAACACTTCAGCCGTCTGGGCGAGTCGGTGGAAGCCTATCAATTTCAGGATATGGATGGAAATCCAAACCAGATGTGGAACGATGTTTATGAAAGTGAGTTTCGCCAGTTTTTTCAACTGCCCCAGTTAGGGTTGATGCGGCAGTACCAGGAAAGACTCAACCAAGCGGTAGACAAGTATCACCTGTTTCAATCCAAACTCTCTGAATACCTAAATTTACTGTCCATCCCCGTTACGCGTTCAGCCGGGGTCATGCAGGAAAAGCTAAGTGAGATGATGGAAAATGGTGAACTGCCCGATGATACCCACGTTTATTATAACCTCTGGATCAAGGTGCTGGAAGGGCATTTTATGACGCTTTTCCAGACCCCGGAATACGCAGAAACCCAGGCGTTGACACTCAATGCCCTGGCCGATTTTTCGACGGCCCGCGATGCTGTTCTCGAAGATGTCTTACAACTTTTACCAGTGGCGAAACAGACCGATCTGGATGATATGGCCCGTGAGCTCTATGAGTTGAAAAAACGGGTGAACCAACTTGAAAAAATACTGCACCAAACCGTCGACCAATAACCCTTTAGGTTGCATAAAATTATTACGGCTTCATCCGTGGCGCCTTGGCTCTGAAGCCCTCCAACTTTTGCAACGCTGGGGTAATTCGTCAGACGTTACCGTCAATGTTGGCCTTGTTGTCTGAAACACAATGGTTGCCATGTTACCCATCACGATTCGGTCGATTGAAATTGTGTCTGTTTAATGGGCAACCGTTAAAAAACTGATCATACAGGGGGAAGGTATGTCTCAACCCAAAATTCCAGTGGATTTGATTCTGTCCAAACTTGCGGACAATACCCAACAAGCTCAGACCCGCGCCCGCAAGGCATCCAAAGTTTTGTTAGATGATTTAGATACCGATTTGGCACCCACACCATTTGAAGTGGTCTACCAAGAAGACCGGGTCAAGCTGAAGCATTATGCGCCCCGGGTCAAAAAGCGCTACCGCACGCCGCTGTTGGTGGTCTATGCCCTGATCAATCGTGAAACCATGCTTGATCTGCAGCCGGGCCGCAGCGTCGTGGAACGGTTCCTGGACGCCGGCATCGATCTATACATGATCGACTGGGGGTATCCCACCCGTAAGGATCGCTTCCTCGGTTTTGATGACCACATCAACGGGTATATGGACAATGCCGTCGATTTTATCCGCCGGGCCACCCAGATGGAAAAAATCAACCTGATGGGGATTTGCATGGGGGGAACGTTCAGTGTAATCTACTCATCCCTTTATCCGGAAAAAATCAAAAATTTGGTGACCACGGTCACCCCCACCA
The DNA here is from genome assembly GCF_048565275.1 of Desulfosarcina variabilis str. Montpellier. Lineage (NCBI taxonomy): Bacteria > Pseudomonadati > Thermodesulfobacteriota > Desulfobacteria > Desulfobacterales > Desulfosarcinaceae > Desulfosarcina > Desulfosarcina variabilis. The sequence continues at coordinate 8,305,905 of NZ_CP159846.1, forward strand.
GCTTCGATACCAAAAAGGGGCTGCTGCATGTATGGATGAAGTCACTTGATGTTGACCATGTGGTCAATACGTTCGGCAATCTATCGGCCGATATCATGAATCTTGGTTTTCTGCTGCTCAATCCCGCCCGGTTGATGATCGATAAATACGTCGGATTCTTTGAAAACATGGACAACAAAAAATTTGTTGAGAACTTCGTGCGCATGGAGAAATGGATTTTTGACAGTCCCGATTTGCCTGGAGAAGTATTCCGCCAGTTTATCAGAGACTGCTATCAGGGGAACAAACTCATTCACAACGAGCTGGTCGTTGGCGGCAGACGGGTCGACCTGAACAAGCTGACCATGCCGCTTTTGAATATCTATGGCAAATTCGATCACCTGGTTCCGCCTGAGGCATGCAATAAGCTGGTGAACCATGTGGGAAGCGATGACACGGAAGATATTTGCCTTGATACCGGCCATATCGGCATCTATGTCAGCTCAAAATGCCAGGAAGCCTTTGCTCCGAAAATCGCCACATGGCTTAAAAAGCGAGATGAACAGCCCGCGAAAAGTGAAACGCATTCCTCCGGCCAAAAGGACCCGCAGGACAATCCACCCGCAGCGCCAACCATCCAACACCAGCTAAAAGCGGATAGCGATGGCAATGACAATGACAATGACAATGTCGATCATAAAAACGCCGAATCAAAATCCGTCCGTCAAGTGGTCAACGGCTGACAAGCATACGCCCCCGCGTCCCACTCGTTCCCCCATGGGAAGCGGGGGCGACAGCAATACATCCCAATGCTACATGGAAAAGACAGTGTTGTCCGCAACGCCGTGGCGCTGTCGCCCTTGGGCTTTCGCAACATTGGGGCATACGTCTCTGTTGCTTCAGAAAGCTACACCCGCCTCCAAAAACGGCCCGCTGAATTCAATGTCCACAGCCACATCGTCCTCATCCAGTTTGAGTTTTTCGTACCGGTATCCACCAGCGGCAAAAAGTGGTCCAAAGATGTTGAATTTTACCCGCCCAATGATACTGTACAAATCGTTGCCACTATATGAGATCCCACGTCCTTCGACCTCCAAGGAAAGTTTTTCGATGGGACTGAACTGAACGGCCAGAAAAACCATCGGGATCGGCAACACGCCGCTCTCCGACTCATTGAGCCCGCTTGCCTCCTGGCGAACAGTCAACTCATAATCAAGAATGCGCACATTGATTCCCAGGTCTATGCTCAGTTTCTCGAAGGTGGCCGTTTCGAGAAAAGGAATGCCATAGTACAAGCCAACGTCCAGATTGTCCAAAACGCTCTCAGAATAAAATGGTCCCGGATCAAAATTGATATCCCCGAATTTGAACCCCTCATCCTTTTGACCGGTGGCACTGAATTGCATGGGGGTTCCCATCAGATAGATGTTCGGCAAAAACAAGGGCATGTCAATCGATGCCCGCACCGATAGGCGCGTTTCATCCGCATAGTTCAAATCCTGTTCCAAATCCAGAAGGTCTTCGTTATCAAGCACCTTGTAACCAATCGATCCCGAAGGATTCTGTTGCCATCCGCCGATGGCCACCTCCACGCCAAATGCGCCCGCGGAACTAGCGACCGCCATCACCAAGGTGCCCATCATCACCATGGCCAACAGGTATCTTCTCGTCATCTGTTATCCTCCTTAAATGAGATATGTATGGTTATAAATAAATGATGCATTCCCGTATGGCAATACGCGAATCATATCTGATGACCAGCAATAATTACGATTCTCGTGGATAATAAAATTGCCGGCCTTCGAAATTACGCAGGATCCAGTGGTCGGGATGTTTTTTCACCACATAGTCAGGAGTCAGGGGAACTTTGCCGCCGCCACCGGGCAGGTCCAGCATATAATGCGGCACTCCCATGCCGGACAGGCGACCACGAAGGTGCGTCATAATGGAAAGTCCGGTCTCGGGCGGCACCTGGAAATGCGCCGTGCCGGAAACACGATCCACCTGATGCAGGTAATAGGGCCGCACACGCATGGAAAGCAACCGCTGCAGCAAACGATACATGACCGCGGCATCATCGTTGACGCCCTTGAGCAGCACCGTCTGGCTGCCCAAAGGGATGCCGGCATCGGCAAGCTGGGCACAAGCCCCTTTCGAACGATCCGTGATCTCGTCAGGGTGATTGAAGTGGATATTGAGGTAAAGGGGGTGAAAGGCCCGCAACAGCCGCACCAAATCATCGGTGATACGCTGAGGCAAGGTACAGGGCATGCGGGAATGAACGCGAATCAATTCAACATGGTTGATCCTCCGGATTGATTCCAATAGGCCTGCCAGCCTATCGTCATCCAGCATGAGCGGGTCACCACCGGAAAGAATCACTTCACGAACCGCCGGGATGCGGCGCACGTAGTCGATTGCGCCATCCAGCAGATCGGATGGCGCCCCCACCCAGCGTTTACGCATGCAAAACCGGCATCGCATGGCGCATTGCCGGGACGCCAGCAGCACCACACGATCCGGGTAGCGGTGAATCAGCCCAGGCACCGGTGACAGCGTTTCTTCGCAAAGGGGATCGTCGCTGCCGGCATCATCGGCCAGTTCGGCCGGATCCGGCACCGCCTGTCTCCACAGTGGATCCTGGGGCTCCCGGATCAAAGACAGGTAGTAAGGATTGATCCGCATGGGGAAACCATCGATCACCGGTTTTAATGGCTCCGTTGACAGATCAAAACGCTCGGCCAATTGTTCAGCCGTTGTGATACTGTTGGCAAGCAAAGCCTTCCATCTGGGCAGCGAGGGTGACAAAACAAAGGTCATGAAATAATGGTTTTGATCCAGCAAATAAAGGTTAACATGCCAATCATTTATACATTGAACCGGAAATTGATAATATCCCCGTCTGCCACCGCATAGGTTTTGCCTTCAAGCCGTACAGTGCCCATTTTGCGCGCATCGGCATAGCTGCCCGCCGCCATGAGATCATCGTAGGCCAGCACCTCGGCGCGGATAAACCCTTTTTTGATGTCCGAGTGGATCACTTCAGCGGCATCCACGGCATCCGTGTCCCGTCCGATGGTCCAGGCCCGCACTTCATCCTCACCCACGGTAAAAAAGGAGATCAGCCCCATCAGCTCGTAGGATCGCTGGATCACCCGGTCGGTGGCCGAGGCGGTGATGTTGAATTCAGCCAGAAACTCCGTGGCTTCGTCCGCTGACATCTGGGCCAGTTCCTGCTCGAGCTTGGCGCGGATGACCATGCACTCCTCCCCGTCGGGCAGCTGACTGGCATCAGGCAGCTGGTCATCCTCATCGTCATTGTTAAAAAGGATCAGCATGGGTTTGGCCGACAAAAAGGCAAACCCGCGCAAAAGCTTGGCCGCAGTGATGTCGGGAAAGCGCCGCAGGGGAACCTCCTCGTCCAGGGCCTCCTTGCAGCGGTTCAACAATGCCACTTCCTCGGGACTGGGTTTCTTTCCCCGGCGCTCGTCTAAAGCCAGGCGCTCAAGACGTTTTTCCACGACCACCAGATCGGAAATGATCAATTCCTGGTCAATGGCGGCCACATCGTCCCTGGGCGTGGGAGCGTCAAGCCCATAGCCGCTAAAATTACGCACCGTATGAATCAGGGCATCGCAGTCGCGTACCTGGGTCCAGATGCTCTGGTCCTTTTTGGCCGCCCCCCCCTGATCCCCTTTGCCGGGCAGAAAATATTCCACCTGGGCAAAAATGGTTTTGCGCGGGTTGTACATGTCACTGAGGATATTTACCCGCTCGTCGGGTACGAAAATGGTGCCGATGCGGCTCTCCTGGCGGTTGCCATCACCGGCAACGCTCTGGGTCAGGGCCTCGAAAACAGTGGCTTTGCCCGATTGTGGAAGGCCAATGATGCCGAGTCTCATAATGTCAATGCTCCTTATTTTTTCCCAAGCTCAACTTAGGCTGCATTGGGGTATCAATGGTCGGGGCCAGATCGGTCATGCCCCGGCATGGTGCCTCGCATATCGATCTGGCATTCGCATATACGGCTCAATCCGTCAAGGTAAATGCGCCATTCCGCGCTTTACGCGTGGTGTGTCTCTAAAGGTCTTTTGGGGTATCGTCTGTTATTGATTCGAAAGTCAGACCAGAAAAACGATGACGCCGTCGCCACCGTCGATGGCCTGAAAAAATATAATGCACGGTTCGACTTCTTCTCGCGTAGATATTGTCTGTTGCGGTGACAGGCAATTTTCTGTATGTAAGGCAAGTTTTGATCAGTCGAGCGCTTTCCACCATCCCGGTCTGGCAACATTCGGGATCAGGGCCTTGGTCCTTAAGAGCCTGTTTGAGAACTACCCTTTTTATGTGATCACCAGCATAAATTCGGGCATGTTATTTTCCACACTCTGCGAATTGATGCAATACGACAGCGTAAGCGAGAAATTATCTGAATCACTGGATCACAATCGGACAAGTTGAAAGGAGGATGAGAAAAATGACAAGAAAGCGGGGTTGGTCGTTATCCTGCACAATCGTGCTGCTACTAATCGCAACCATCGCGGCGGCCGGGCCAAGACAATTGCAGCTGAAAGAAAGAGATGCCGATAAAGCGGTAGCGCTCCAGCCGGATACTGTAGCGGTGATCGAACTGGACAGCCAGCCGTCGACCGGGCATGGATGGAGAACGCCCAATGATGTTGACAGCCGCTTGAAAATTGTGGGTAGAGAATTCGAAGCGTCGTCTTCCGGTTTGATTGGCGGATGGGTGAAAGAGAAAATTTATGTCGTGGCCGCCGGACAAGGACAGGCGGATTTGCGGTTGGAATACCGACGTGCCTTTGAATCAAAGGCATCGGGTGAACTAAAGTTCAGTTTTACCACTGCGGGACGTTTTACGGAAACATTTACGCTTCCCGAGTCAACGGTGCAAGAATCTGATGACACGGTGCGGGACAGCAGCGTCAATGACGATGATACAACGCTGCCCAGTGCATTTAACTGGTGCGACAATAACGGCTGTACGCCCGTCAAGAACCAGGGCAATTGCGGTAGTTGCTGGGCATTCGCAACCGTGGGCCCGCTTGAGAGTCTGATCCAGATCAATGACGGGATAACCCAGGACCTCTCCGAACAATATCTTGTATCCTGTAACGACGAGGGATGGGGGTGCGACGGCGGCTATTGGGCGCATGATTACCTCCAGTCCACAAAAGTGGATGGCGAGACCGAAGCGGGTGCGGTTTTGGAGGACCACTTTCCCTACGAAGCCCAGGATATCACGTGCAATCCGCCCCATGACAAAGCATACCGCATCGATTCGTGGGGATATGTATGTCCAGGCTGCACACCGACCATCGCCCAGCTGAAGCAGGCGCTCTACGAGCACGGCCCTTTGAGTGTGACCGTTTGCGTCAACGCTGACTTCCAGAACTACAGCGGCGGTGTGTTCTCCGGGACGAGTTGTTCTACATTGAATCACGGCGTGGTCCTCGTTGGATGGAACGACGACGACGGCTGCTGGATCATGCGCAACTCCTGGGGTAGCAGCTGGGGCGAAAACGGCTACATGCGTATCGGATACGGCGTCAGCGGCATCGGCTCTGATGCGGTTTATGTATCCTATAACGATTCACCCAATCCTGATCCTGATCCAGACCCGGATCCAGAGCCTTCACCCGACCCCGAAGACCAAGAAATCGAAGACGGTCAGACCATTTCTGACCTGTCTGCCGAAAGCGGTGACTGGCTTTATTTTTTCATCAATGTACCGGAAAACGTATCCAATCTGAATGTGCGTATTTCCGGCGGCTCAGGAGACGCCGATCTGCATACCCTGCTTGGCGCCCGCCCCACATCTTCGGAATATGATTGCCAGCCTTACCAATACGGCAATAATGAAGAATGCAATCATGAGAATCCTCAAGCCGGCACATGGTACATTGGTATCCAAGCCTACAGAGACTTTTCCGGGGTCAGTCTTTCGGCCACTTATACGGATGACGATTCCGATTCGGTCACCACATGCATCACCACCGACAACCTGGACCATGTCGACCAGGGACGCGCCTATCGCTGCGGTTTTTGGAGTGCCTGTGCGGTCGGATCGCGTGACTACCTGGGATGGTTGCAAGACTCGGTCGTTTCTTCACTTCAAGAAGTCTCAGCGGATTATTGGGAAAAAACGGATAGCTGTCAGTGATCCAATATCGAGGGCGCGCAACCTCATTTGCCCCAGGTCATTTCCAGACCTTGCCGATCAATCTTTATGTGACATGAGGGTGTTCACGGGTTTTACCAACCACGAATTGCGCGGATCACACGAATCGTTTTTAAGCATTTTCATTCGTGTGATTCGCGGTTCCCTTTTTTCTCAACCGCCTGCCGTCCCTATGCATTCTTTAAATCACCATCAAAAGGGGATGTCTGAGAGGGGGAGAAACGGTGAAGGGGAGATTGGAAGCGCGGTGGAGGACTTGGTTATCAGTAATGTAGGTTGGGTTGAGGAACGAAACCCAACCTACAAACTTCAAGCCACCGCTTTTTAACCCCAATGTTGCAAAAGCCGGAGGGCGCCAGAGCCAAGACGCCAAGGGTGAAGGCTGTAGTCACCTGTAGTCGCCTACCGTAATCCCTTGGCAACGCTGGATCTGGTGGCCTCCGGCTTTCCTGAAGGTTGAAAAATAAGGCCCTAATAAGGCAGGCATTCTCTACGGTCCACCAACACCTGGCGGGGTTTGATACCGTCGGCAGGACTGACAATCCCCTTTTGTTCCATCAGGTCGATGATTCTGGCGGCTCGGTTGTACCCGACCCGCAATGCTCGCTGGACACTGGATATGCTAGCCTGCTTGCTGGACAAAACGAATTCCAGGGCCGCCTGGTATTTTTCGTCGTATTCATCTTCGCTGATCTCTGCGGCCTCAAGTTCGTCCTCTTTTTCCGAAATCACATCCAGGACATATTCTGGTTTTCCCTGACTTTTCAGGAAATTGGTAATGCTGATCAACTCATCTTCGGACAGGTAGGTGCCGTGAACGCGGGTCAGCCTTGCCGTTCCCGGCGGAACGAAAAGCATATCTCCCCGGCCGAGTAGGGTTTCAGCACCATTGGAATCAATAATCGTCCTGGAATCGGTTTTGGAGGACACCTGGAAGGATATCCGTGTGGGAAAATTTGCCTTGATAATGCCCGTGAGTACATCCACGGACGGGCGTTGGGTGGCAAGGATGAGGTGGATGCCCGCCGCCCTGGCCATCTGGGCGATACGAGTAAGAGAAAATTCAATATCCTTGCTGGCGGTCATCATTAAGTCGGCCAACTCGTCGATGATCACCACAATATAGGGAAAAATCTCAAACTCCTCATCTGTCAATCCATAACGCTGTGCACTTTTTACCTTGTTATTGTATTGCTCGATATTTCTCACCTGGAGTGCGGCAAGATTTTCGTACCGCCGTTCCATCTCCCGGACCACCCATTGCAGGGCGATATTGGCCTTTCTCATGTCGACAATCACCGGAGTGAGCAGATGCGGGATATCATTGAACAGGGAAAGCTCGATTCGTTTGGGATCGATCATGATAAACTTGACTCTGTCCGGTGGCGATTTGTACAGAATACTGGCAATCATGGCGTTCAGGGCCACGCTTTTTCCCGTTCCCGTGGCACCTGCAATCAAAAGGTGGGGCATTTTTTCCAGTCCCACCACCACCGGTTTGCCGATGATATCCTTGCCCAGGCAGATTGGCGCAGGAGAGCTGATATTAATGAAGTCATCAGATCCCACAATATCGACAAAGGGAACGATGCTCATTTTGGGATTGGGAATTTCAATGCCGACCACATCCTTGCCGGGAATCGGGGCAACGATGCGGATGCTGATCGCACTCAGGGCCAGGGCCAAATCATCCGCCAGATTCACGATCTTGCTGATCTTGATACCGGGCGCGGGCTTGTATTCAAAGGTGGTAATTACCGGACCAGGCGAAACCTCCATGACCTCACCCTTGATACCGAAATATCCCAACTTCTGTTCAAGAATTTCCGCATCCCGACGGATGGCATCATGGTCCAGAACGACAGTCTCATCAGACGTCCTTAAAAAGTCCAGGTAGGGGAGTTCAAAATCGTCGGCAACGGTTTGCCGGTCAGTCGATGCCATGCGATCCGGGGGGGTAATTTTCAACGCTGGGGCCGATGGCTGGATCGTCGATGCAGGCATCGACAACGGTTCGACTCGAAGTGATTCAGCAAATGGGGTTTCGGCTTCCGTCTCCCGATCGGCGTTTGTTGGTACCGGCGATGGATCAGGCAGGGGCAAAAGCTTTTTTGCCACACCCACCAAGTCCGCCAAAGCCGGTTGGGCGGTTAAGGCAGGCGGTGAGGTATCTTTTGTGGTAGAGTCTTGAATGGGATCGGTTGTCCGTTCCACCTTCCTTAAAACCATGGGTGCTGACGATGCGCGGGTCTTCTCGGCAGCGGTCGGGGTCGATACATCAGGCGGGACTGGCTGTGAAGTGGCCTGGAAAGAAGGCACTTTAATGGGATCGGCTGTCCGCTCCGCCCTCCTTAAAGCCACAGGCTCTGACGATACATTCGCCACCACGTTTGACCGTTGGACCGATACGTCAGGTTGCGGGACGTCTTGGGCATGGGGTGGTTGAATGGAATCAGTCGTCCCTTGTGTCTTTCTGAAAGCCACCGGATCTGCCGGTGCATTAACCGCCGGGCTTGACGACAGGATCGATGCGGTATCCTGTGGCGGTAAACCTGACGACGAACGCTTTTCTTTAGCCGAAGGTCGCAAGGGACGAACAGGCGCCTTTGCTCCCCAGGCTTCTGCAATCAGCTTCTCGCGCTCTAAAATAAGCTGTTTGTATTTTCTCTCAAGCTGAATATACTTGTCCGCGATATTTAAGTTGGTTAGTAATAATTTGGCGTAAGGGCTCGTTTTTTTTCTTGTCTTCTGAAATTTTCTCTCAACTTTATCGATCTCACTGACCATCAGCTCAGCAATTTTCTCTGCTTTGGTCAGGCTGGTACCGCTATCGATTTTAAATTTATATTCCCCACACTCCGTATGAATGAATAAAACTTCATTATCGAATCTAAAAGAATTTTTTTTCACACGCCCAACTTTTTTATTGAATTATGATTGATTTAGACAATTCCCAGGTCAGCGAGAAAACAAACTATGGTAGTTCTATATAACATACTTTGGTGCGGATTGCACCTATCGGATTAATTCGCACTCAATGATATCACTCTGTAATTAAATAATAAATCACATGATTACGGCTAAGATATGAGCAATTAAAAAAAATTTTACGAGAAAATAAGGAAACTAAGATTCAGGCTATCTGAAGTTCCGGAAGGCTAAAATTGCGATTGGTTCAATGCGCAAAGATCCAGTTTATTGACATCATACACCAAAGCATACAAAATAGGCTCATAAGCGTAATTCCTAACAGGTGAAAACAGCATGAAATCTTTTATTAAAATTACCATAACGGTTGTGTTGATTCTATTTTTTTCCTGCTGTACGCTGCAACAGCAGCTTATCGAAACCAAAAAGGACATCCCGGCGCCATCCCCCAACAATGTGGCAAGCAGCTTTTTAGGGATAAGTTTCAATCAATTCTTGGCGCATATTACATATGATGGGATTCAAATAGAGGAAGGATGTTGTTGGGGAATCAAAAGCAAGGATGAATTATTGGTTGTTTTATACGACAAAAAAGGGCTTTCTGATCTGATCGTAAGAAATTTTGAAATCTATTCACCCACAATTACATTCAACAATAAAATCCGCACAGGCATGAGCATAGAAAAATTATTGGAATTTTTTCCAGCTATCGAATTGCTGATCGATGAGAATGATTACAAAATCGAATATTTCTCACCGTCTGAGTTAATGACCTACAAACCAGATGGTAGTCTTGATACCGTCGTGGTTTTTGAAGTCGAATCTGAAACGGGAAAGCCATTATCTACCAATGCGAATTATCCAACCCGGCAATTCAGCAAAAAAGGCCATATCTCCAAGATTTCCGTATTCGAGTGGTAGAAAGGGTAGAAAGATGCTGAAATCATTGGCGGTCAGTATTATTGCCGATCATTTGCATACCAACAATGATTCCAACATCTTTCTACCCTTTCGGCAAAGCATTATAGTCTGAATCGCTGGCCGAACATTATTGTTGTTCTGAGCCTTCATCCGTCGTTAAGGGAAGCGTTTCTTCTCCTGTCGTGGTGACGGGTGTCTCCATGTCTACCTTGTCCTGTTTTATATTCTCATACTGAAAATAAACTTCATTCTCTTCTTCATTAGTCGAGATTTTAACCTTGTCATCTTTTTCAGTTGAGATTTGGATCTGGATGGGGCGTTGCCACTGTTTTTCTCCACCCATTTTAATGAATTCCTGGGCGGTTCTTCTGGCCGTGTGTTCGGCAACTTCTTTGGTAAAGGATGAAATGGTCAGCTCCCATGGGAACAGAACACTCTGGCCATCCAATTCACCCTGTCCCCAGGAAAATCGATTCAAGACATCTTTTTCCTGAATTGCAGCCGGAATACTTGCTTTGTCAACGAGGTAACAATTAACAATTTTGGTATCATTGGGTATGGCTTTGAGTTTGTCGCCCATCGTGTTGCGGACGTAGATTCCACGCCGTGTGCTGACGACACGGTCGTTATTACCAAGGATCCCCAGCATTTTTTGCCGAGCCTCTTCAATCGATGTGGTTCCACGAGCGTATTCCTGCTGAAGATTTTCAAAGTCTTGTTTTTGTTTTACATCTAAGTCATTAACCAGTTGGGCAATCTGGGAGGATTGATCCCCAAAAAGTTCGTCCAACGTTGATCGTTTCGTTGCCTGAATGAGCAGGTCCACCTTTCCTTCCAAGCGCTGAAAATCCTTTTTGGTTGCACAGCCGGCGAATAATACGGCAACGGCAAGAAAAACAATCCAGTGACATCGAAACTTCATGTTCCCCCCTTTATCCGGTTTTCATTATTGTCAAAATGGGAAATGGTAGTGGACAGTCTGAGTACCAAAAGATTCCTGAGATTGACAGGCTGGATCAATATGGCGGTACAGTTTAGATTTTGTTTCCGCTGTTTTTAATATGTTCATATTACACCTCAAATGAAATGTATGGAGTACGGTATTCCGTATACCTTGTCAAGTTTTTACACAAAGGCGCAAATGATGATGCAAGCGTGGGATGGTGTTTTATGTCTAAAAAAGCATGCGGTTAAATATTAAACCATTTTCTGATATCGTACTTTCACCGACCTTGCTTTTTTAGTTCGATTGGAATTGAGGACTTGTTCATTGCCGGTGGTTATGCTACGCGTGCTAATCGAAAATTTTTGCAAGAGTGGGGTTAAAATCATCATTGCAGCGTAAGGCGCATTCCCATGTCATTTCTCAGCGTATCAAAACGCCTGATCATCATAACGGTATTTATGCTCGGCATCGTGGCTGTCATCGGCTGTGCCACCACAGATAGCGACCCAATGGCAACCCGACTGGCCGCCATGTCCGACGAAGAACTGATCAGCTATTACCACGGCATCAACGATCGCTTAAAAGAAATCCAGCAGGGAACGCGGGACGCGGACCGTCAGGGAACGGTGACAGAGCAGGACCAGCTCGCCAAAATGCCTTACATCATCGGTGGAGAAGCGTGGGCGTTGGAGCAAAAACGCGAGCGAGTCAGTCGCGAGTTGAGTCGCCGCAATCTGAAACCATGATCAAATGGGCATTCCTGAATTTAGCGGGCTCAATCCGCTTTCATGCGCCATTCACATGGCGTCTGTTTTTTGTTCGTAAATATGAACGTCACGCTGAGGGAAGGGAATGGTTATCCCTTGAGCATCAAACGCTTTTTTAACCTTGGTTTTCAGCTGGGTCGTAAAGATTTGAATGGATTCGACGGTTCCGGCAACACCCGCCCCCTCAATATAATCACCGACCTTAAACGGCCTGAATATGATCATCAATATAGCGGCAGCGAAATCTGTAATTCGAAAAAATTTGAAACGCCCAGTTCAGTAGAAGTTTTCGTGGGCCTTGATCTGAATGCCTACCCACCGGGTCGTTATTTTTTTCTTGAAATCAAAGGAGGGCTGTACAATCATTAAAAAACCAATGATATTTTTGGACTTATAGGCGCCTGTGTCATGTAACACAGCCGATAAATCCAAACCCAACCTGAATCTGATCATTGGCGCCCGGGTCGCATATCTGGACAACATTTACGGTTAATCCACGTTTATTTACGCAACCAAGGAGATCAGCAATGACAGAAAAAACCTTCAAGGCCATGGTGGTGTCGGAAACCGAAGACAAGCAATATCGACGAGAAATTCTCACTCGGCAGGTCGATGATCTGCCGGCCGGGGATGTGCTCGTCGAGGTCCACTACTCTTCCCTTAACTTTAAAGATGCGCTGTCCGCCAGCGGTAATAAAGGCGTGACCCGCAAATACCCCCACACGCCGGGCATCGATGCCGCCGGCGTTGTGGCCGAAAGTTCGGACAGCGCTTTCAAACCCGGTGATCCGGTAATCGTCACCAGTTACGATCTGGGAATGAACACGGCCGGTGGATTCGGCCAGTACATCCGGGTGCCGGCTGGCTGGGTGGTCCCCTTGCCCGACGGCATGAGCCAGCGGGAAGCCATGTGTTACGGCACGGCCGGCTTTACCGCAGCCCTGTCCGTCCACCAATTGACCAGCCACGGCGTGTTGCCGGAGCACGGCGAGGTACTGGTCTCCGGTGCTACGGGTGGTGTGGGTGGCATCGCCGTATCCATTCTGGCCAAACTGGGCTATACGGTGGTCGCTGTCAACGGCCTTGCCGACCAGTCGGCATACTTACAGGAAATCGGGGCCAGCCGTGTGATCAGTATCGATGAGGCCACTGACAATAGCGGGCGCCCGCTGCTCAAAAGCCTGTGGGCCGGCTGCATCGATGCGGTGGGCGGCGACATTCTGGCTACCGCAATCAAATCCATGAATCCTTATGGTGTGGTCACCACCTGCGGCAATATCGCATCGCCCGAACTGCCCATCAACGTCTACCCGTTCATTTTACGGGGCGTCATCCTGGCGGGCATTGATTCCCAGAACTGCCCCATGCCGCTGCGACAAAAAACTTGGGAAAAATTGGCTGATGAATGGAAGGTTCCCAAGATGGAGGCCATGATCGAGGAAATCCCCCTAACGGATCTGATTCCGACGATCGAACGAATGCTTGGCCGTAAACGCAAAGGCCGGGCGGTGGTAAAGATGACCGGTTGAACAAAATGATTCTGTCAAATGGAAGATTACAGGTTTCTCTGCATCCACGCAGCCACATTGGCCCAAAGAATTTTCAGTTTGAAATCGTTGGGGATTTCAAGCTCATGGTCGGTAGTGGGGGTTCGCTGAAAACGGATTTGGGGTGAGCGTGCCGATGTTCGTCCATTGGGATAGACCGCCTGGATAAAGGCGTTGAAGGACTCATGGCGACCTGTAAATTCGTTGGCATTGACCCGGTAGGTCGTTGCGCTGGTCACATACGTCGCGGAGTCACTTCCGTTTGGGGATGCAAGGTGAATGCGATAGCGCACTCCTTTGGCGGGATCACCCTCCCAATGAAAAACCACCCCCGTCTCATCCGCAAGCGCCAAAAATCCCGCCGGCGCCAAACCGGAAACAGCAGCGGGTTGGGGCTTCGCATCGGTTTGCAGACCAATGGCGGCCGGCCGGTCGGCAAAGGCAAGCAGGTCCTGCTTCAGCCGATCGGGAATGGCGTCCCCGTCGAAAAAGCCCACCATCAGATCGAAACGGTCCGCGTATCCGTTGTAGGTCGGCCCGGCACTGTGCAGTTGAGGTGCCGACAGGATAACGGCCTCGTAGCCCAACCGGTTCCCGCGGGTCGGCGGAACGATCTGGCTGCCGTAATAGGTGCCAAAGGGATTGGCCTGGATGGCAAATGTATCGCTTTGGGTCAAATGTTTCAGCTTGAGCGGACTGAAGGCGAAATTGGCCCTCACGGCATTGTTCATGGCCACGGCCATGCCGTGTCCCCGGGCGCTTATCCCCACATACGCGGCGGTAATATGGTTGTTGATATCGGCCACATTGACATTGTCGGGTGAATGCCGGAAGTAATCCACCGCATAGGCATCCTCGCTGCCCAGAAAATTACGTTTGTGAACAACAAAGGGATGGGCCCGGTTGGTGCGGTGAGAAAATCTCAGTTCAACCGGGGCCACTTCCTGCCAGCCGGCATCGACCTTACGGGCCAGCAAGGGTTTGTCGGGCTGAATCACGGTGTTGCGACGGGTATCCGGGTAACGGATGCACCCATCGACAAAAAGATAGGGGACGTCTTGCAACAGCCGCAGCCGGTAATCGACCCACCCCGGTGCCCGGGTCATGGCCTGCGGGCCGTTCCAGGGGCCTTGAAGGCGCAGCGCGGCCACACCGTGCCGCCCGGTTTGCTCTACGGTGACCGTCAAGCGGCCAGGACGGTATTGCTTTCCCTGGTAGACGATGTACGGCACCAGACTGCCTGGATCCAGTTGCCGCACCCCGTCACAGGTCACGCCGGCCACATGCCCGTTGGCATCCAGTTGAACACGGATCGATTCATTCTTCAAAAGCGTTACATCGGCAAAAACAGGGTTATCGGATGGCAACGCCGCCTTTTCAGCAGGCGGCATTCGATAAAGGGTGTAAATGCCATCGGGCATCTGCTCATGTCTGGAAATATAAAACCCTGCCGATTGTCCGGCGGGTCGCCCATCAAGGGTTTCCAGGGTGGTCGGGATGACCTGTCCAAGGGTATCGGCAATGATGAACCGGTCGTCCACCGATACCTGAATCGGCAGATTGAAGGTCAGATGCCGCTCTGTGGAACCCTCCGGGGCCAGATAGACAAAGGTTTCCAGCGCCTCTCCCGAAGGGTCTGAGAGTGGATTCGGCCGATGCGAGGCAATCATTTTCCGGGCACGATCGTTGAGACGGGACTGGATCTGGTCGCTGTACCAGTCCAGACGCCCCAAAAGCTTATCCATGGCCGCTTCCCGCGGGCGCGTCAAAAACGGGGTGGCCAGTCCGAAGTTGGTCGTGGACAGGGCCCTGAGCCGGGTTTCAAATGATCCGTGCAGCAGATCGGCAAGATCAGGTGACATGCCCGGCGCATCATTGGCGGCGAGCAGGTTGCGCGCCACGCGGTGAATCCGCCGGTTACGCGCGATGCGCGTCCAGTAGTCCGAGGCACAGGCTTTCTCAGCCCAGGAATTGTAGCCGTTGAAGCTGCCATCGGCGGTATCCTGGCTGAACTGCACCGTTCCCACCGGCTCGTGGCCGGCCAGATAATCGCTCACATTACTGAAGGTAACAAAATCCAGATCAGCCACCGACTCGACCAGTTGGGCCAGCCCACCAGTATTGGGCAGCCAATCCAGATGCCAGGGCAGATCAGCGCCGGTCCAGAACTCGGCGTCGGCATCGAAATTGATGAAAATCAGCACATCCCGATCGATCTTGCCTTCGTCCTGTAGCCGATGCAGCCGCTCGGCCCAGTCGCGCAGGCTAACATTTTCCACCAGGTCGCCGGCATGGTAAGTGGGCAGGACGACGATCTGCTCATCCGTGGCCGGGTTGCGGTAGGTGACCGGGTTATGCGCCTGCGCGGGCGTCAGCACGTGTGAGAACATGCGAAACGCATCAAAGGGCGTCGCACTGTAGTAAAGGGATACCGCCTCAATGCCTAACGCTTGGTAGCGTTTGAAATTCCCCGGCGTGGTCATCATCTCCTGGGGCCGGACCACCGGAGCAACCCGCGCGAATAGATCCTTCACACCGCTGCCCTGTTCATTGCTCATGGCCCGCTGCATGGCGGTCATGAACTCTTCGTCGGTCATGGCCGACATCAGGCCGTTATTGTAGGACATCAGGATGACGTCGTCGTTGTTCTCCCTGACGCGGCGCTGAATATCGGTTATGATATCCGGTGCATGCGAGGGAAGAATCTCCTGGAGAGAAAACAGGTTGTCAAAGTCCCACACGCCATGCACGGGAATGCCCTGCCGGTTGAACCGGTCCAGTTCGGCAATGGTATGACGGATCACGCGGATGTCTTGGCCGAATCCATTTTCGTCGTTGGTATCGCCGCGAAAAGAATGATATAAATTGACATGAAACCCGAAGGCGATATGAACCTTATGGGGCGTGCCGGCGGCCGGGGATGCCGGATGAAAGGCCCTGGGCAGCCATAGTACCCCTACCCCGACGGCAATTAGAAAAAGCAGGACGTGTTTTCGAAAATTCTGGTGAATGCTGCCCATGGTTGTCTGTCGCCATATGTTTTTTGTTGGTGGTTGCTAACACGCTTCTAATCATACACTAACACAAACCTAACAATTCTCATTTGGAGGATCAACGGCAAACCAACGGATTCGTAGGTAAGTAATGAAAGTCATGGGAGGAGACAGGTGAGCGACAACACCCGCTACTGCATCATCGCCAACCCGGCCTCCGGGCCATATCCCCCGGAGCAGCGCCGTCGTTTGCTGACTGCCGTTGGTGATGTACTCAAGGCAAAAATTGTCGGGCTGGATACCACCAGTTCAGATGCGCTGGCCGGCGTTGCCCGAAAAGCATCCCGGCAATCGGACGTTCTGGTCGTGGCCGGTGGAGACGGAACGTTTTCCCTGGTGCTCAACGCCGTCGACCTGTCACAGACCACACTGGCCTTTCTGCCTTTCGGCACCGGCAACGCCCTGACCCATACCCTGGCCTACCGCGGCGATCCGTTGGCCATCGCCGAACGAATCCGCAAAGGCCTGGTTTATCCGTATGACTTGATCGATTGCGATGGCAGAAAAAAGGCCTTCATGGTTTCACTGGGAATCGACGGCACGGCCATCCGGCTGTATGAGCATTACCGGGACATGGGGTACCGGGGATTCAAGGCCCATCTGCGGGCGGGGCTGGTGGCATTTTTCAGGGATTATCAGGCTTCCGGCGCTTGGATCAGCACGGATGGAAAGAAACGACGCGCAGAACGGTTGCTCAGCTTCATGGTGGTGAAACAGCCCTATTTCGGCATGGGGCTCAAGGCGGTGCCCCGAGCCCGGTGGGACGACGGCCATCTGCACACCCAACTTATCGCCTCAGGCGCCGTTGGGGCATTAATGGGGCTTTTGACCGGATTCACAATTGGCAACCGGGCCGGAGAATATCGGGCCGGCCAGCATGTCAGCGTAAGGCTGGATACGCCGGTGACGGTTCAGATCGACGGGGAGCTGGGATGGACCAGTGATCGGTTTGGATTCAGGGTTCTGCCGGGCGTGCTCCGGCTCAAGCACTGATGGGAATCTATTATCTAAGGCTAATCATACCGTAACACTTGCCGGTTATCGGTTGCTCAGATCCAAAAAAGAGATGTTGGCCTTTAGCGCTAAGCCTTTATCTGCCAAGTACATATCCATATTTTAATTTTCGGCATTTTACGAAACCATCATGGTTCAACAGGAAACAATTATTTCTATGATAGCTCAAGACTTGCATATCCATACCATCTATTCAGCCACCGACAGCGTCATTGTTCCCGAGCAAACCATCGAGCTGGTGGCGGCAGTCCGTCATGCCCGGGTGGTGGGTATCAGCGACCATTTTGAGAATTTGGTCAGTGGCGCGTTTGAACGCTATGCCGGGGAAGTTAAAAACGCGGGATTCAAACTCGGGGTCGAGGTGGACGGGCATGCCTGGGCATCCGAGGCCGCCGATTACCCGGTGGAGTACTACATCGTCCACTGCCGGGATCAGGATGCGGACTACATGGCCCTGGAGCAGCTGCTAAAAACCGGCCGCCCGGTGATCATCGCCCATCCCACGGCATTTGCCACCGACCTGAATCGGGTGCCCCCCGACTGCCTGATTGAAATCAACAATCGCTATGTCTGGCGCTCCGATTGGAAACCGTACTACGCACCGTTTGTGGATCGGTTCAGGTTTGTCCTCGGCTCCGATGCCCATCAACCCAATTGGCTGGGGCAGGCCGTCGCCCGGTATGTGGCAACGCAGCTCGGGGTAACAGAACATCTGCTTTTCAATTAGTTAAGCAATCTTTTCCGCTCGCTTGCGAAAAAGGAAATGGTAAATAAAATCACAGTAGCGATCCAATTTAACCCGGCCCTGGTTGGCCACTGAATAGCGCCAGAAGCCGTAAAGGCGGGTCAGGAATATCAGTGTATCGCTGTATCGTTTCCAGGTAAAGTGTTCCTCCACCCGGCGCACGCTGTTTTTGGATATTTTACCCCAGTAGCTGGAATCCTGCTCGCATTCCAGTATGAATTTTTCCAGACTGCCTGCGATCAGCGCCGGTTCGCTGGTATTGAGCAGAAACCCGCTGACCCCATACTCGATGATTTCGAGGGGGCCGCCGAATTTGGGTCCAAAAGTCGGCAATCCAGAAGCCATGGCCTCAATAATGGTCAGTCCAAACGCTTCAAACAAGGCCGGCTGGACAAATATGCCCTGGCGCCGGGCAATGATCCGATACACCACACCGGTATCCAGTTTATTGATACTGGGTAGCCACCGTACCTTGTCGGCTAAATCGTATTGTTTGATCAATGCGTGGGCTTTACGAATCTCTGCCCGTTCTTCATTATCTTTAGACTCTTCCACCCGCGTGGTACCTGCTGCAAAAATCAGATTACAGTGCTTTTGCAAGATGTTACTCATGCCAAAGGCTTCGATCAGACCGGTGATATTCTTGATCCGGTCCAGACGGGCCATGGTAAAGATAGGACGTTTTGCGGTATCGGTCAGTTGGCCGAAAATATCGTCGGATTCGTCATGCAAAAGCCGCTGGGTCCAGGCCTTGGTTTTCTGCGCTGAACGCTCATCCTTTTTATCAAAGGGGAAATAGAGGGTTTCATCGACGCCGGGACGAATGACATTAAACTTGGGGGCATAGAGATTGATCCCGCTGACCACCTGATATAGATCAGGCAAGGTAAAAAACTGATAGGATTCATACTGCCCCATGGTATCATCAGTGCCGAATATTTCCTGATAGGTGCTGGTAATAATGAAATCCGCCTTGTTCATGGAGAGCATATCGGCCGTAAACTGCAAGGAAAAATTGTAGTCCTTTTCCATTTTCTGCCAGAATAAATCGGAAAAAAGGTATTTTGTTTTTTCCAATGCGTGGGCAATCGTGCAATGGATGACATTGAGTTTATCCGATAGCAAGCTGGCCACCAGATTGCCATCTGAATAGTTACCGATGATCAGATCGGGCCGCTGGTGGAATGCGCCGAGCAGTTCCTTGGCGGCATCATCGGCAAAGGTTTCCAGGTAGGGCCAGATCTTAAACCGCGAGATCCAATCTTGAAGAATGTTGCCCTGGGCATCTCTAAACGGCACCCGCAGGATCCAGGCATTTTCCGTTTGAAACACTTTTTCCATGTGCTGGTTGCAGGTCGTATCCCCGGCATTGGGGATCAGCCGGCTAAGGATGATGATTTTGGGGGTGACCTCGAGCCCCGTGAGCCTGATCTCTTCCTTGAGGTGTTTTTCCAGGGCCCTGACTTGATCGAGGATATAGATGACCTGACCACCGGTGTCCGGTTTGCCCAACACATTGGTCTGTCCGAACCAGCCATGGGGCGATATCACCGCGATGTTGGCAATCAAGGGCATGGGAACCCGGCAGATAAATTGCCCCAGCAATGTGGCATTGGGCTCGTTGATGAGATCAATGAGCAGTTGCATGGTTTGAGCAATGCGCCCGGCGGTATGGCCCCATCCAGCTTCGAATCCGGCCCGCTTCAATCGAGATGCCACCTTTGTGTAGGGTGTATCCGCTTTTTGCTCCCTGAGCCATTTGAGCACGGTTTCAAGCGCGCTGAAAAACGTTGCAAAATCCTTGATCAAGGTCCCGTTGACCAGAAGTTGTTTTTCTTTGTATTTATGCAACTTGATGAAATCAAATAATCTGGCGTGCCATTTGTCCGGAGCAGTAAAAATTTGACTGCACAAGTAACGGTTCAGGTATCGAATGCCATCTCCGATATTGCGGGGATCTTTAATGGAAGGAACATAGTCATAAAAGGGCATGAAGTCGATCTTGAGTGACGCGGGACGACGGCCGTTGTCCAGGACGTGAGAATCCTTTAGTTCCAAATAGCGGGCACTGTCAATGGCCTCCATAAAGGCACCGTCCGGACGCAGCAGGTAGAAGTGGTACTTGGCGATATCATAGCGATGAACGACCACGATTTGGCCATTGCTGATAAAAAGCTCCTGGATCTGTTTTAAAAAAGAAAAAAGTGAGGATTTTTCACGAAAGCGCTTTTTTTTGTTGTTGGCATCGCAATATTCATGGAATATCAGTATAATTTCGTTGCGCAGAAAAAATTTCTTCTCCTTGCCTGTCAGCAGCGTTATGTACGCTTTGAATTCTTCACGGTCTGTTCGAGTGAGCAAAGTTGAGATGAGGTTCTGATTCGTCATTCCAACACACCTTTTGCTTTTCTTCAATTCAATTTGAAAGAATGGAATTCCTACCGGACGAAAACCCAGCGATGTCCCCAGGGGCCCACCAAATTACAAGCCCAGCCTGCGCTCTTGGCCGTTTTTCCTTCTGCGAAGCCCATCGCCTCTTCGGTCTGTTCTTATCCGTCTGTCCGTTCCGGATCTTCGATCAGAAAAATGGATTGTCAGATAATTTTTGCGTCTCTCCAATTTCCGTCGTCGATCACTTTTGGCAAAGAATGTCTTCATCCCCTCTCCTTCTGTAAAATGAAGTAAAAAGAGTATTTAAAATATATATTACCACCAAACCGCAACAATAGAAAGGATCGTGGCCAGTAGGGCCGCAAACAAATTTCATTAAAGCACTTGACAAAGTCAATACATGCGTATTAAATTCATATTTAATACGCATGTATTAATTATTCGAGGAGCGATTCATGTCATCCAATCAAACAGACAACACCCGGGAAAAATTGTTCAATGCAGGCGTTAAAGTGTTTGCCGAAAAGGGATACCGGGACGCCACGGTACGTGAAATCTGCAAGGTTGCCGGATCCGGCAACATCAATTCCATCAATTATTATTTTGGTTCCAAAGAGAATTTATATCGAACCATCCTGGAGGCCATTTTTTCCGCGTATGATCGGTTTAGCCAGGAAGAATGGGACCGCAAAACACCCAAGGCGCAGCTCAAATCCATGATTTCCAGTTACTGTGCCATGCTCTACGAAGACAATGCCTTTGCCTCTGATGTCACCGCTATTTTTGTGACGGAGATGATCCGGCCGTCTTCGTTCATCAAGGATTTAGTGGACACCTACAACGGTCCTCGGGTGAAGCGGCATCTCAAAATGTTCCGTGCACTGTTAGGCGATGGGGCCAGCGATGATAATGCCCGCGACTGCTTGGTGTCTGTGGCCGGCCAATTGTTCTATTACAGTTTCGCCTGGCCTGTTTTTTCTCGTCTGTTCCCGGACTATTCCCCGGACCAGCAATATGAGCAATGGGCGGAACATGTATATCAATTTTCTTTGGGCGGTATCGCGGCAATAAAAAAACAATTAAAGCAAAAAGCGAGGTAGGCGATGGGGATTACAATTGCATGTCAGCCGTTCGTACAAAACGCCATTGAGACATCCGGCCTGGAAGATTTTGGCGGTCACAGTTTTGAAGCCGGCCTAACCGCCTTGATCCATTCATTGAATACCGATCTGGACTTGGGGGAAGCCATGGCCGTCCACTTTCAACAAATAATCTCCCAACTGCTCCTGAACCGTCTGGAAGTCACCCAGTTATCAAAGGAACATCCCGAAATTATGGACGAAAAAATCGAGGCCCCGGTTTTTATTGTGGGCCTTCCCAGAAGCGGTACCAGCATCACTCAAACGCTGATGGCATTGGATCCGATGTCCCGGTATCTGCGAAATTTTGAATCTATAGCAGCGATCTGCCCGCCACCGGGACTGATGCCCCGTGTACCGGATCCCCGGATCCAGCCCATTCATGAGGCCATGGAAGGTTTATTCAGCCTGGGAGCGCAGCTGCGCGGGATCAACGGGATCAACTTCATGGCCCTGGGCACGGCAGAGTGCCAGAATCTGATGGCCCACGAATTCGTTCACGCCGGATGGAGTGCAGGCCATAGTCTGTTCAGCCATGGCAACTGGCTGGCAGAATGTGACATGGCACCGGCCTACGTGTGGCATAAACGCCTGCTCCAGGTACTCCAATGGAGATCGCCCAATGAACGCTGGGTGCTCAAGGCGCCTATCCATCTTTTCGGCCTGGACTGTCTGGTGGACACCTACCCGGATGCCAGAATTGTGTTTACCCATCGCAATCCCCTGGATGCCATGGTCTCCGGGGTGAGCATGGTCGCCAACTGGACCCGCCTGACCACCGGCCAGGCGGATATACCGGCCATTGCCCAGTGGTATCCGGCCCTTTGGGCCAAGGGGCTCAAGCGGGCCCTGGCAATCCGGGAAAAATTGAAACCGGATCAGGTGTTTGACCTGTTCCACAAGGATCTGGCCCGGGAGCCTGTAGGCACCATTGCAGCCGGTTACGATTTTTTTGGGATTCCCTTCAGCCGGACCACCCGAAAGCGAATGCAGGTCTGGCTGCGGGACAATCCCCGCTCCCAGTTCGGCAATCACACCTGTTCGGCAGATGAACTGGGCTTGCGTCCTGACCTGGAAAAGGAACGCTTTGCATTCTATCTAAACCAGTTTGACCTGTAGTTCATGGCACCCCTTAAATAAAGTCAACATTTCATCGTTTCTTGCAAACTCAGATTGTATTTTTTCAATTTTAATTGATGAACTCGTAAAAAGTGCCAGACACGTCATGCCGGACTTGATCCGGCATCCAGAACATAATCAAAAAAGGAATGTCGGCCCAACGGAATCTCAATTGGACCGACATTTTCAGGGGGGGCGACCGACATCCTTTTGGATTTAGGCGCTTGGAAAGGTGACGGTTTACGTTAACACTTAGAAGGCGCCAGGGCCGGTTCAGCATCCGGGTCGTAGACCACATCGCCATCTTGCATGACCGGATTCAGATCTTCCAGAAAATCCTGGGTCATCCCCGGCACTTTTTGCAAGTCTTCGGGCTTTTTATAAGGCCCGTTTTTTTCCCGGTAATCCACGATGGCCTGGGCTAGTTCTTCGGGCACATCGATATCCTCGATGGCCACTATTTCTTCAACGGTGGCCGTATTCAGGTTGACAATGCCATCGTCGGCATTTGCGTTCATTGGCGCGGCCAACGCGATCATTGCCATGGCTGCCAGTAAAAGCATGCAAAACGGGGTGACTTTTTTCATATGTTTCTCCTTTCCTCTACCAGGCGGCATTGTCTATCCTTGCGGTTTAATACGGAAGGATGACCGCTCGGGTGGAATCACGGCTTTTTCAGCCGGTTTGGTCAGCTGCGGCACATAGTCGTAGGGAACCCGATAGGCCCGGTAGACCAGGTTGTAATTGCCTTTTTTATTGTAGTATGGACTGATGTATTCCCAAACGATTTCATGGTCCGGCGTCACTTCCTGAAACTGCCCGACGGCGCCGTTGGTGATCAGGGTATTGCCGTTGGGCAGACGCTGGGCCGAGCTGACATAATCCGAATAGAACTGGTATTTGTTGCGCATTCCCATCTGCTTGGCGGAGTGCTCCCAGACCACCTTCAACGTACGCGGATCAAACTCGACAACGCGGGAGAAATCCCTGCGGGCGTCGGACCAGCCAAAATGGGCGCCGGGGTTGCGCGGCCCGTAACCGGCATAGCCGCCGTTGTCGTATACCAGAATGTTGCCCTCTCCGGGAAGCCCTTTGGGGATCATGTGGGTATGGTGCTGGCCGATGATCTGTCCAAGTTTTTTATAAGCCCTCTTGTATACCTTGCCGCCGAATTTCCATTTCACGTCTTTGTAGTAGAGGGGACCAATCTGCCAGACGACCTTGCCGGTGGCTTTTTCGATGATGCAGCTGGTGTTGGTCTGGCGGTTGGAAATGATGATGTTTTCCGGGTTGAAAACCTTGTAGGCTACCGGATCTTCATCCCACCATTTGTTCGGCCCGAGATAGGACGCTGCGTTAACGTGAATCCAGTCGCCACCTTTGACGCCAGGCGTGCGCGTCATGGAAAAAGTGGGGTACTTACGCATGGTTTTCTTGACGCTTTCCGGGAAATTCATCTCGTCGAAATGGTCACTGGCCAGCCACTCCCAGACGATCTTCCCATCGGCATCCACCTCGGCAATGTAATCGTCGTAGAGGTCTTTGTCGGTGATTTTCGGATTCTTGACCATTTTATGGGAAAGCACCAGCATTTTCCCTTTGAAATTGTCCACCACCTGACCCGGCGCATGATAGCCGGTTGAGCTGCCTTCAAACTGGTAGTCGTGATGCATGCCGGCCTGCGGTATCCTGCGCACGACTTTACCGTTCCAATCCACCACGACCAGGTCGGTGGAGTGCGGGTCACCCCAGATGCGGCCTTTTTTTTCGGGCGCCGGCCTTAAGGTGCCGGCCAGATAGCCGCCCTTGAGCATCTTGGGGGGATGTTCGGCCTGGCAGATGTTTTTCCACTGCTTGACCACATTGCCGTTCATGTCAATCAATACGGTGCCTTCCGACTCGACTTCGGTGCCGAAAACCGTGTAGCCGCTCCAGCATTTTTCCGGCTTGTAAATCGTCGTGCCGTGCGGAAATACCGTGGGAAAGGCAAGCAGGCTGCCGGGATTGACCATCGCCGCCGCCACGGTCAGGGCCACGCCGGCGCTGTATTTTATAAAATGTCTTCGGTTCATGGGTGATTAACCTCTCTTGGGCTGTAAATTCGATCAACTAATAAGAATGCATGGTGGGACCATCTTCTTCGTCTTCTTCCTCGTCATCCGCAACATCCTCATCGGCGGATAGGGCCGCGCCTTTCTTGAAATCACTGAAAAAGCGGGGGCAGTCATCTCCACAGATGTAGCCTTCTGGCGTAAGATCTTTACCTGCCAGGCCGGGATAGTCGGTACCGTAACGAAAGGCCCGGTGAATCATGTTGGACATGCCGTTGAGATGGCTGGTATGGGGAAGCGCATCTTTTTCGCCCACCACGCATTTGGTCTTCCCGGCATGAATCGGGCTGACGAATTCCCAAACAACCTCTTTGTCCGGGGTGACTTCGAAAACATGCCCACCGTGGGTGGAGCAAATGAGGGTGTTGCCGTTGGGCAAACGCTGCACCCCGCCCTGGCGATGAGAAAAAAAACTGCTGGTATGCCGGGTTTCGAATTCCCAGACGATTTTGCTGGTTTTCGGATCGACTTCCACGGCCCGGGAACGCCGAAATTCAGGCCGCTCGGAGCCGTTGTCAAAAATAAGCACATTACCGTTTTTCAAAGGAGTGGCGCAGTGGGACCCCCAAACCATCTGATCGCCGTCATCATACCAGCCCGGTTTTTTCGCCTTCGGGTCGTGGGTGGTGGGATTGCCCCAGCGATAGGTGATCTTCCCGGTCTTATGGTCGATGAAATAGAACTCGGCAAAGTTGCGGGAGTTCAGCACCACCGTGTCTGTTTCGGGAATATAAAAAACCGTATTGAAGTGTGACCAGTCGTAGTAGTGGTACATTTCACCAATCGGTCTGGGCAGTTGATAATTAAAATCGAGCTTGTCCGGGCCTTTGCCGATATGATCGCTGACATGCCATTCCCACACGGTCTTTCCTTCGGGGTCTACTTCGCGGACGAAGTCGTTCCAGAAATCGTAATGTTTCGTACCTTTGTAAACAATGCCTTTGCCCTTGGGCGGCAGGGCTTTGGGATCGCGGCCCCTTTTGATGGCTTCTTCCCGGCTCATGCGTTCCCAGCCCAGAATCAGGGTGTTGCCGTTGGGCATGCGATGAAAGGTGTGGTGCTGCATCTCTTCATTGGCTTTCGCCATGGTGTATTCCCAAACCACATTGCCGTCCCAGTCGTACTCCTGTATCATGCCGCCAGTACCACCGATATTGACATAACTATCCTGTTTATGTGGCCACTTATCACCGAGTTCCGCCAATTGTTTTTTCTGGTTGGCTTTGCCGGCGCGCAGAAGGTTGCCGTTGGGAAGCAGTTCGGCGTATAGCCCGGGAGGCGTCTGGCATTTCCATTGGTGTACAATGTTTCCTTCCATATCGATGAGATAGGTCGTATTGCTCGCGACCATGGGACTGAACAGGGTATAGCCGTCAAAGGCCTTGTCCTTGTCATAGTAAAGCACACCCGTCGGGCCGGTGATGGCCTCATAGGCATATGCGGGCGTGAACCACGCGGTGAGCAGCGCTAAAGCCGTACAAACAAACAACGCTCTTTTCATATTACCTCTCCTCTCTGTAAATAAAATGATGTCCTGGAATAAATTCGGCCGGACGCTTACATTGCTTTGAAGTTAGCGATTCTTTAATGGGGTTGATATAGAGAGAAGTAGAGCAAAACCCGGTCCAAATTGATCAATTTTTTTTATAAATATAAATTTCAGCGGGTTATTCTTTTGTTGGCGAAAGGATGGGAGTTAAAGCAAAGCCACTGCCGGTGAAACGCCCAGCATATTGTGCGAGTCTACGCACACGAACCAAGGTGAGGGTATGCGGTTATCTGCACACTGCTACTCAATTCCATACATAGTCATTTTGTCATACAGCGTGCGGCGCCCGATGCCCAATGTTTTTGCCGCTGCCGTCCGGTTGCCCTTGGCATCGGCCAATGCCCGGCAGATTGTCTCCTTTTCAACCTCTTCCATGATTTCTTTCAAAGAGGCGTTTTTTTGTTGGGCAAGCGTGCAGGCGGGATGCATGGGCGCAAATCCGAACAGATCGCGCGTAATCGTATCGCCGTCAGCCAGCAAAACGGCCCGTTCAAGGGCGTTTTCCAGTTCCCTGATGTTACCCTTCCAAGGCATTTGGGCAAGCATGGGCAGCAGCCCGGCATCCAGGTGGCACACCTTCTTGTTGTAGCGTTTATTGTACTTCTTGATAAAATACGAAATAAACATCGGCAGGTCTTCCACCCGTTCCCGCAATGCCGGCATTTTGATGGGAATCACCGCCAGTCGGAAGTATAGATCTTTGCGAAAACGGCCAGCCTCGACTTCTGCATCGAGATCGCGGCTGGTCGCAGATATAAAACGGACATTGATCTTAATCGGCCGGTTGCCGCCCACGGGCTTGATTTCAAGCTCCTGAATGGCTCTCAGCAGTTTGACCTGGGTGCCGGTGGGCAATTCGCCGATTTCATCCAGAAAAATGGTTCCGCCATCGGCCTCTTCCAACAGACCTCGCTTGGCCGAAATGGCGCCGGTAAAGGCACCTTTGACATGCCCGAACAACTCGCTTTCCAAGATGGTTTCGGTCAGCGCGGCACAATCAATGGTAATAAATGGGGCTGTTTTTCGTCGGCTGTTGTCATGAAGATATTTGGCGATCATGCTTTTGCCGGTGCCGGTTTCACCCAGGATCAAGGCCGGCGCGTCCGAGTCGGCGATCTTCTCAATCGTATTCAGGATTTCAGTGATCGCCGGCGTCTTTCCCACCACCCATTCATCGTCCTGACCGTGCTTGGCGTCCGCCTGCTCCAGACTTCGGTGCATACGCCCCGCTTCCACGGCCCGATTCACCAGCAGGACGAGATCCTTGGGGTCAAACGGTTTGGTAATATAGTGAAACGCACCCTGCTGAATGGCTTCGACCGCGCTCTCGATGGTGCCCACACCAGTCATAATCACCACCGGCAGGATGGAATCGAAAAGGCGGATCTCACGTAAAAGATCCAACCCGCTCATGCCCTGGGGCATGGACATGTCCGAGATCACCGCATCGAACTGGATCTGGGCGACCAATTCCAATCCCTTTTCGGCGGATACGGCCGTTTTCACCGCATAATTCTCAAACTCAAAATAATTCTCCAGCACATGTAAAAAGTCCGGCTCGTCATCAATGATCAGGATGATCGGTTTCATGTTACGGTTCCTGTCTGGTTCGGTGTTGTCGTCAATGGCAGTTCGATGATCATCTGCGCGCCTTTCCCTTTTTCCGATTCAGCATAGATCATACCATTGTGACGCTCGATGATGCGCTGGGAGATAAAAAGGCCCAGACCAAATCCTTCTTTTTTGGCATGGGTGAAAAAGGGGTCGAATATTTTCAACAGCATCGCCTTGTCGATGCCCGGCCCGTTGTCCATGATCTTGACCCGGGCCAAGGCCTCCTTTGGATTGCTGCAGCACGTCACGGTCAATACCGGTGCGTCGCAACCGTTCATGGCATCTTTGGCATTTAAAAACAGATTCACCAGGACTTGCTGCAAGAGATGTCGGTCACCATAGACGACCGGTACATCCCCGATATCCTGTCGCTCGATGGTAACTTTTTTCAGCTGGGGCCGGATCATGTTGAGGGTCAGTTCCACCAGCTCGCGCAGATTGACCGCTGTCATGACGGCATTGCCGGGTTTGGTAACGGCCAACAGATCTTTGGTGATTTTACCGGCCCGTTCCGTGTTGCGGCGAATCGCGTCCACAAAATCGTTGGCGTCCTCGGCGAACCACCCCCTGGAGGCGATCAGTTCCAGATTCGCACGCACGATCCCCAGCGGATTGTTGATCTCATGGGCCACGCCCGCCGCCATCTGACCGATCATCGCCATCCGGTCGGCCTGCACGAGTTCACGCTCGATGCGATTCCGGTCCGTTACATCCCTGGCAAAAAAGCAGGCCACCGGCTCGGTTACCAGATCGTCATTGGCAATCCGGGATGCGGCAATGCTCAATTCTCGGATCTGTCGGGTTGTATTATGGAAACTCAATTCCGTGGCGGCCTGTCCCTGCGTAAAAATTGAGGCGATAAACGCCTGAAGCTTCGCCTTGTCGCCCTCCACGGCGAAATCGATGAGTTTGGATGACTCCTGAGGGTCAATCGCATCCCCCAATATCTGGTAGCGGGCTTCCTTATTGGCATTGACGATGTCGCCTTGGGGATTGATCACAAAGATCATGTCCGGCGAGGACTCGATCAATGCCCTTGATTTGCTTTCACTGATCTGCAGGTTAAGGGTCACTTTGCGGATCTGCCGCTTCAATTGATGGTTCCAAAATAAAACCGCGCACAGGGCAAGGCCGGTCAGTCCAATCCCGATAAGGATCAAGCGGCCGTATTGACTCCAGTAGTCTAATGGAAATGCCACCCCATGCCATTTTTCTTTAATGGATTGCATGACGCCGCGTTCCTCCAGCGTCTTGATGGCATCGGACAGACCGACGTATAATTGATCGTCGTCGGCCCTCACCGCAATGTAAAGCGGTATCAGATCCAAAACCATGCCTACCCGGCGCACATGCGTCAGCTTCTTTTTTTGAATGTGGTATTCGGCGATCATCTCCGACGGGACGATCATGGCGTCCAGTTCGCCCCGATTGAGTTTTTGAAGCCCCTCCAGCTCCGATGTGACCGCAACGGCCTCCCCCATCTTGGGATACCGGGAATAGCCCTCGCCGATTAAAATGCCGACCCGTTTGTCACGCAGGTCCTTGTTGCAGACAACCGTTTTGCAGCTTTGATGGACGTAGATGCGGCGTTTCAGGGTAATCCCCACGGGAATATAATGGACTCCGGAAAGGTGATGTCCAGCGATGGTAGAGAGAACAATGGCGTCGATTCTTTTCTTTTCCAGCATTTCCCAGCGGTGTTCGAGATCCACGATGTCAACATAGACAATCCGGGCTTTCATCAGTTTACGGACCTGCTCCATGATGTCGATATTCATCCCGCGCAGCCTGGGCTTGTCAACCGTATCGTCGAGAAAACAAAGGGGTGGCGCAACCGAACGAACCCCCACCCGCAGTGTGTCGGCCAGTGATGAGGCTGGACTGGCGGTGAGAGACAGCAGCAAACCGATCATGCAGGCGAAAAAAAACGATTGTCCGGTAGTCTTCATGGAAGTCCCCATTCACTTCCCTATCAGTTCATTGTTGCCTGGCTCCCAAGCTCCTGCGCGGCACCCTTTGTTCAGTCCGGTGAAGCCCAACGGGTGCTCCCACGCGAAGCATGGAAGTAAGGTGGCGAACCAACTTGAGCGTTCTGGATAAACAACAAATATATTATATCCCAACCTCGTTTATAGCGAAAGTCATGCCAGCCTGTCTGAAGGCAATACCGATTGAAGAATTGGCTCTGTGAGCATCTACCGGCACACTGAATTCTTGAATTTGTGCGGCAGTTCGCACATCGATGCCCACAACCGTTGCTTTTTCAAACGGGAACAAGACTTTTCATATATGGTTACAGTTGGTTATGACTATTGGCATACATGTTGTATTGGTGGGGTAAACACAACCACACGTTGACTGATGATTAAAACACCCAAGTTAAAATCAGAGGACCCCATCTTATGAACAGAACCTGCCGATATCAAGCATCAGCCCTGCTCGCTGCCGGCCTCATCATCCTGTTGGGCGCATTCGGGACAGCCGAGACCATTGCCGCCGAATCGCCCCACGGTCTGGCGCCGGCCAGCAACATGACCTTCATGCCGCATCTGCCGGGACTGCGCAACAAGACCTATCGAAACCATTTCGGAAAATCAAAAAATCTTTCCGAAGCCATTGTACTGCGACAGAGTACGATAAAGGATGGACACGCCACAGTGCCGGCAGCCGGACTGTTTTACATCTCCGAAACCAGCGGTGATGCACAGCCGTTTCACCGGGATCCCTTTCTGGTGTTGGGCGAGCACACCTATCTGGTGGACCTGATGCCAACGAAACGGGCAATCAAGGACTTTACCGTGAAAAGAGGAGAAAAGCGGTTTGTTGCCGATACCGGCTATCGCATGTGGTTCGACTATGCCACCGATCATTATGACAAGCCCTATGCGGAACTGGCCCTGATCTCGCCCTCGGGCGGATGGCCGCTGGAATTTCCCATTGCCACGGTTTTCCCAGGCCGGGAAGCGGTCACCCAGCTGCAAAACGAGCAAGGGCATGTGGGGCAACTCAAGGATTTTTATCTGGACAACGAATACTACTATGGGGCCATGAAAATGAAGGCCCGCCGCATTGATTTTGATACAGCGGAATTTGACAGCGTTGAATTTCCCGCCATCAGCGAGGCGGTGTTTTCCATGCATCGGCCTATCGTCCTGGATGTGCGCCAGGAGGATTTCCGCTTCTACTTTGATAAACGCATCTATGCGTTCCGGCGTCCGGATGGATTTTTGGTACGGGTTACCAATTTCAGCGGCAGCGAAGTGATCGCCGAAAAAATGGTCAAGCCCATTACCGGCCAGGGATATAAGAGCCTGGCCAAGGAAAAAGACAAATACCATCTGACCATTGACGAACTGAACATGCGCATCGAAATCATGGTGCATCCCTCGTTCATGAAGCACTCGGATTTGGTGCCCTGGTCCACCGGCAAATCCCATGGATTCCAGAAAGGCGAACTCAATTTCGTGATTTACCGCGAATTGATGACAGTCAAGGACGGCCAGCCCTGGCCCCTGGACCCGCGCTATACCGTCCGCCTGGAACCGCACATGATGACCGGCATGCTGCAGCGCCTGATCATCGAAAACGCTCAGCCGTTGACCTTCTCCAGTGACAGCCCGTCCCATACCGGCCCGGTCAAATACTCGGACGTCTGGAACCGGCCGGCCTTCAAAGTCGTGGCCACGGATTTCGATGCGGATGTGGTCAAGAATCTTTACCTTCGCGACTACTTCGGGATGCGCACGGACAACATGATTTTCTGGCCGGGGGAGGGACGCGAGAACATCGATTTTTTCGTTGGTTCTTCGCCTGTGCTGGAACCGATTATCGAGGACACCTTCCTGACCCGCCTGGCCGACTCCTCGTTCGGCACCGTGGTCGAGGAATCCCACTTTACCTCTTATCCCAAGGTGGTATCGGACAGTTCCTTTTTCGAACCGGATCATACCGCCCCGTTTGTTCCGCGCCTCAAGGGGCTGATGCGCAAGTTTGCCCGCAACCGCAAAAAAGAACGCCTGATTTCAGCGGAAAGTGTTTTCATTCGCGGGTCGTATGTGGACTACCGCAACAATCGCATCGTCATCCCGCCGGCGGGTCTTTGCTACAGTTCCCGCAATGCCCGCAATATCCGCACCCTGGCTGGCGAATCCTTTTTCATGCTGGGCAAGAAAGCCTATCTGGCCGAATTTTCATCCACCACCTTTGTGCGCAAAAACGTTCACCTGGATTTCTGGAAAAATCAGCCCATGGGGGACGGCAATCTCATGTACTGGCAGGACGAACTGTTGGGGGTACGCAACAAAGCCCTGCGGTTTACCGGCCATAAATATCTCGACGACCGGCCCGTGGCCGAGCTCTCGTTGATGAAATACTCCGGCAACCGCTGGGGCGCCCATTTTCTGCTGGCCCAGGGGCTCGATCCCCAGGGGGACAACCGCTATCATCTGCCCGAGATATTTGCCGAGGGCGCCACCTACATCATTCCGGAATACATTGGCTCCAATTACGCCAAGATCAAGGAATTCGGCACCCCATCCATCGAGTCGATCCGCTTTACCTATAAAAAGCCCAAGGCGAAAACCCTGGGGGTCGGAGAAACAGCCAAACTGGGGCCGTTTACCCTTGCGTGCACCGGCATCGATAAAGCCGCCATGACGGTGAGCCTGACGATTAGCGATGCCAGCGGCGCGATCGTCGCCCAAAAAAACCTGGGTCCCCTGAACGACGACATGAAGGCCCTGCTGCCCCAACATCAGATTGCCGCGCGGGCCATGCAGCTTGCCCACGCCGATGTGCAGGCCGAATGGGACATCAACGAACCGTTCAAGGGCGACAAGGCCAAGCTCTACCTGTTTACCGGTATTCAGCTGCTGGAGCGGGATACGCCCTTCGAGTTCGACAATCGCTTCATGGTCCGCCCCGATGTGTGCGGCCATTGCTACCAGTTCAACGAAATCCTGCTCGACAACCCCGAGGCCATCATTCTGGATGCGGACAACCCGGTGTATGAAGGACCCAAAAGAAAGGACGGGACGCCCCTGTTCCGCATCGTCATCGACCATTTCGACGGCGAGCGCATCCACGCCTGGCATATCGAGACCGATTACAAGGACGAGATTGAAAAGACCGACAACCTGGCATTCCGACCGCGGAACAATGTGGATGTACTAGTCGGCGTCACCGGCACCATCGAGGGATTCTTGCGGCTTTCCATGCTGCCGCGCTTAGGCTTCATGGAGTATTGGCGCACCAGTGCCAAGGCCCCACATACCAAACTGTCAGGCGCCGTCAACACCGGTGGATCGGCCCACATCAAGCGTTGATGAAAACAAACGGATTTTATTAACCCGGCGACAAAATAGGTAATACAGCGTCATGCCGGACTTGATCCGGCATCCAGTAAATTCCTGGATTCCGGCCTACACCGGAATGACGACCACCTTCTGTATTTAATTGCCGAAGCAATATTTGCCAGCGAATCGATTTGCATAAAAAAGGACGACACCCATGAGCGCAACCATTACCGCCGATTACGATGTCAGACGGCGCAGTTTTCTCACATCGCTGTACAGTTTCAAGGAAGTGCTGCCCGGCCTGTTGGCCATGCTTTACATCGCCGTGTTCGCCAACAATCTGCCCGGTGTACCGAATCCGTTCACCCTGCAAAATCTGTTTTACTGGCTGGACGGCGTGGTGGGGCCGCTTCACCACCAGCCCCTGTTCCAACTGCTCAATTCCAATTTTGTATGGAATCCGCTGCTGTTGGGATTGATCATCGGTAACCTGTTCGGTGTGCCCGACCGTTGGAAGCGCGGCCTGTCCTATATTCATATGTTGATGCCCCTTGGCATTATCATGCTGGCGCCCCATTTCATGGTGTTTCAGGCGGCCAAACTCGGCGTGGTGCCCATCGTGATCTGCACCATCTTTCTGTTTTTGACGGCTTCCCTGACCCTTTATACGGCCAAACTGCTGGGCCTGGATGACCGCCACGGCGCCATTATTGCCGGCGGGCTTTCCACCGGCGATCCCCATGCCTGTGCCATCTTAATGCCCCTGATCAAGGCCAAAGGCGGCCAGGTGGTCAACGCGGTGGTCTGTGTGATCGGTTTCGGTCTGATCGCCATGATCGTCCTGCCGCTTGTGGGCAGGGTTTTTGGCATACCCGAACCGCTCATGGGGCTGGCCTCGGTTGTGGGAGTGGGCAACGGTGCCCAGGCCCTTTATGCCGCCTTTGGCACCGGTTACGAAGCCGGCCGCTATGCCGTTTGGTATGACGTGGGCCGGCATGTAATCATGCCCGCCGGTTTTTTGTATGTGTTTATCGTCATGTTCATCCGCAAATTGCGCAACCGTCATAACCCGGCCATCCATGCCACCCGCGGCATCAAACGTTTCCCTACTTGGTTAGGTGTGTTTATCTTTTTCTGGGTGCTGGCCTGCCTGCACGTTTTTAAGGAGCCCGCCCACCACGCCATATTCAACCTGGTCAAATGGGATTTCTCATTGGCCGCCGCCGCGCTGGGGCTGAGCCTGTCATTCAAGGATATCACCGCCGCCGGCATCAAAGGATTTCTCGTAACCTGCATTGCCGGTGGCCTGCGCATTGTTCTGCTGTTGATAGCCTTGAGCGTTTGCATCAAGGCCGGCTGGCTCACCGTATAAATGTCAATTGCCATGTATAACGATCGAGGAGGTGCCATGAAACGCAATTCACACACAACGGATCAAACCGGATTCGACTACATGACCAATAAGGGAAAAGAAGAACAGGACAGGGACCTGTGCGGCCTGCTCATCGCCAGTTTCCTCATATTGGCCTTAACGATCATTCAATACGCCGGGATGTACTGATTATCAATCGCAGGCGATAAGGGTACGAGCATAGCAATTGTATCTGCTATCCTTCCCTTCAGTCTTTAAGCCTAATCCCCCTGAATCCCTAATCATGAGGTTTGTCATGTTCATGTCGTTTGTAGGTGTCTGTCTGTTGATTTTACTGGTCCTTTCCGGCGGTACCGCCCTGTACCTGGGTCTTTTCAAGGCTGACGGAAAGACCGTGTCGTGGGGCCGCAAAGCCTTTTCGGGTGTGGTCAGCTATGGGGCCTCGGCCGGCGTCTGGTTTTTCATTTACAGTTTTCATTACCTGGGATGGTAACGGGGCCATCAGTCGTTTTCTTATAGCGACAGGGTGTGCGGTTGATTTCCCCAACAGCCACCCTGAACGTTGATTTCAACCTGATTTACAATGAGGAGTGCGTCATGCAAAAAAAAACAGTAATCCGCTTGGGCAGCCTGATTCTGGCCATCTGTTTCCTGTTGTCGGCGGCTGCGTTTGCCGCGGATGACAAAGAAGGCAAAATCAATCTGAACACGGCTACCAAAGAACAATTGGTGGGAGTTGGACTGGATGCGGAACTTGCCGACCAAATTCTCGAACTGCGTGAAGAGAATGGCGAGTTTGTCGATATCGAGGAGTTGTCCGATATCGACGGTGTCGATGCCAAACTGATCCGTCAGCTGAAAAAGAAAATCTTCATCGAGGCTGCTGCGGGTTGCAACTGTTAGGAGCGATCATGAAACAAGCAATTCGAATGATTTTGATCTGCCTGGTGATGGGGCTGGCCAGCAGTCCGGTTCAGGCCGAGATCATGGGTGATTACCTTGGCCATACCGCGTGTATCGAATGCCACGAAGAGATCGTTGACGGGTGGCAAACCACCGGCCACGCCCATGCCTTCGACACCTTGAAAGAGCAGGGTGAGGAGAAGCAAACCATTGCCGGATGTGTGAAGTGCCATGTGGTGGCCTTTGAAAAGGATGGCGGTTTTATCGACATGACCCTGACCCCGGAGTTGAAGGATGTGCAATGCGAAGCCTGCCACGGCCCGGGTCGCAGGCATGTGGAATCGGACGGGGATCCGGCCGAAATTCTCGTAAAGGCTGACGAGGCCATGTGCCGCACGTGTCACACAAAAGGGCAGGATAAAAATTTCGACTACGCCGTCAAGGCGCAATTTGTCCATGGTGGCGGGTCAGCATCCATCGCCCAGGCGACAGCCAAGGATCAGGACGGCGGGCACCTTTTGGCCGATGTCCGGGATGTCGATTTCGGCAAGATGGTGGAGGGGGTGGTGGCCAAAAAGATGGTCCAGCTGAAAAATACCGGCAATGCCCCCCTTAACATTACCAATGTCACCACGTCCTGAGCGTGCACCTCTACCGTGCTGGGTCAGCACGAACTTATGCCAGGGCAGACAGCGGAACTGACAATCGTTTACAACACCTACAAGTTTCCCGGAAAATTTAATAAATTCGTCACTGTCTTCACCGACATCGACAACCAGAAGAAACTGCGCATCGATATCCATGGGTTTGTCAAAGCCATTCCCATGGGCGTTCTCGAAGTCGATCCCCGCAAAATCGCACTGGGCGAGGTCAAGGTGGGCGTGGCGGCGTCCGGCATGATCACCGTTAAAAATACCGGTGATGCGCCAATGAAGATCACCAAAGCCGTATTGAAAAAAGCGAAAACGGTCTGCTTTGAGGGCAGCGTGTCCATACCGGCCGGAAAAACCCATACCATCCCCTTTTCAGTCACGGCGCCAAAGACAGGCCGCCATATCGACTACGTCCTGATCCATTCGGATGCCAGAAATGTGACTAAAAAAGGATATAAAGTGGTTGTTACCGCCAATGCACAATAAGGAGGTTACCGTGAACCATCATAAAAAAATCCGCAACACCATTTTACTCGGATTGATCATGATACTGGGCTGCGCCTTCTCCGCCTATGGCCTGGAAGAAACCGGCGGCATCGGTATGAAGGTGGCGCAGCTTTACGACTATATCCGGGATGATCACCGGGGCAGTATCGTCGTATTGGATGTCTTTCCGAAAAGCCCTGCTGAAGAGGCGGGCATCCAGCGCGGTGATATTTTGACTCACATTGACGGCAAACTGACCCGTGGCAAGGATTTTGAGAAGGTTTTACAGGAAGATTTGCGCGGAGACGAAGGATCTGAAATTAAAATTAAAGTTTGGCGCTCTTCCTCAAAACAGCGATTGGAGATGACATTGATACGCGTACCGATGGTCTATTGACAGAGAAAGATCCTTTTTGAAAACGGGTATGAAGAGTTGTACAAATCATTCCCCATCCATGTCGCTTTTCTACGCGGCACGACGGTGGCCCCGGTCGGTAACATCACCATGAAAAAGGAATCCATGGTCCTTGACGCGCTTTCCATGGCCCAAGCCGCCAGGGATTCCGGTTGGGTGGTGATCGTCCAGGTTGAACGCCTGGCCGACCGGACCGGGGGACGCTCAACGCCCGCGACATCATTATTCCCGGCATCCTGGTCGACTGCGTGGTGGAAAGTATATTGGCGCCCCTCGACCAAAAGGTCCACACCATCGCCAACTACGACAATTTCAATGTCTCACCGCACCTGGTGGACGAATACGTGGAGATGGTCAAATACACGGCGGAATTTTATGAGAGCGTAACCCGGTATACACCCAGCACCGTCCTCAGAATGAAGCTGGGCGATGAGCTCGAGAAACGGGGAGTGGCAACCCACATCTATGAAAGCCGGGAAGAAGCCCGCAAAGCCCTGGCCGGCGACGCCGTCGGTTGATATCAAGGCAATGGAATGGGGGAGCGGTAGAGTCGCATTCCGTTCCGAATTCAGGCGTCTGAAATGGCTGGGGTTATCTTATCATTCGAAAGTGCCAAGCCAATACCAACTTGTTTAAATGGCAGCCCCGATGATGACTGTGCTCGGGTCAGGGCACAACAATAAATCATTAACCTTTTTCAACAACGCCCTATTGGAAAATGGCTTGGCAACATAATCATCAGCACCCAACTTGGCCTTGATCATCGTTTCGGCCAATGGGCCATGTCGTCGTTTCGCTCCCATGCTCCGCGCATCCCCGTCGACTTAAGCGGTAAGATCGTCAGCAATTGTAATTTTGGAGGTGTTCAGCGGGAATTTCATCGATCGATAGTAAAAAATGATGATCGATTACGAGCACGAAAAATACCAATGCCCGTCGTGCTCGTGCTCAGTGAAACGGTGCTCGTAATCGTAATCGAGAAAGCAAAATGATGATTACGACGACGATAACGAGCACGAAGATATTACGCCAAGGGTTTTTCATCTCCCTCCCATGCTGAAGTGTGGGAGCACGTTCCGCTGTTCACTTGAACGTGATGCGGGTTCCCAAGCGGAGCTTGGGAACCCGTTAAGTTGACGGGGATGCGCAGAACGTGGGAACCCGGTGCCTTCTGGCCGAAACGATGATCAAGACCTCTTATTGGTTTCATCGTGTGTCAGTTTTATGTTTGCCATAGTGCTGGTACCCTAATCCTTTAGCATGAAACGCTTTATCTTTCCGGTTGCCGTTTTGGGCAGTTCATCAACGAATTCGACCCACCGTGGATATTTGTAATGGGCAAGGGCTTTCTTTACGTAGGCCTTGATCTCGGCGGCCAGTTCTTCCGTGGCAGACGTCCCCGTTTTTAGGACCACAAAGGCCTTGGGTTTGATCAGATTTTCGTCATCCGGCGCCCCGACCACGGCGCATTCCAGCACACTGGGATGCTCCATGATGCAGGCTTCCACTTCAATGGGAGAGACCCAGATTCCACCGACCTTGAGCATATCGTTGGAACGGCCCACGTAAAAGAAATAGCCGTCTTCGTCGCGGAAGAACTTGTCATCCGTATTGATCCACTGACCGATCATGGTGTTCTTGGATTTCTCGTGTTTGTTCCAGTAAAGCGCCGCCGTACTGTCGCCCTTAATCAAAAGTGTGCCGACCTCACCATCGGGAACATCGTTAAAGTCGATGTCCACGATCCGCGCCTCGTATCCGGGAACCAGCTTGCCGGTGGAGCCCGGTCGCATGTCATCCACACGATTGGAAATAAAGATATGCGAAATTTCCGTCGACCCAATACCATCCATGATGCCGACATCAAAACGCTCTTTCCAGCGTTTGAGAATCTCCGGCGGCAAAGCCTCGCCCGCCGACACACACACGCGTACGCGGCCCAGGCTGCCCGCTTCGGTGAGCATGCTGCCAAAAAGCGTGGGAACGCCAAAGAAAATGGTCGGCTGATGCTTTTCAATCGTGGCATACATGGTATCCGGCGTGGGCCGTCCCGGATGATAGACCGTCGTCGCCCCAACGCTGAAGGGGAAGTAGAGCCCATTGCCCAGCCCGTAGGCAAAGAACAACTTGGCGGCGGAAAAGCAGACGTCATCCTCCTTGACCTTCAGCACCTGCTTGCCATAGGTTTCGGTGGCATAGACAATGTCGTGCTGGAGATGCACCGTGCCCTTGGGCAATCCGGTGGAACCTGAACTGTAGAGCCAGAAACAGGCATCGTCGGGTGTGGTCGGCGCCACGTCCAATTCATCGGATTTATCCGCAACCCATTCATCGAAGGTGACATTGCCCTGGCCTGCATTGGCACCAACAACAACCACATGCTCGAGGAACATCAGCTTCGGTTTGATATCCTCGATGATCGGCAAAAGGCTCTGGTCCACCAGCAGCACTCTGGCCCGGCTGTCATTGAGAAAATACGTGTAGTCTTTGGGCCGCATCAAGGTGTTGAGGCAGATGGGCACGGCACCGATCTTGATGGCGCCGAAAAAGGCCTGGGGATAGACTTCGGTATCCAGAAGCAACAGGGCCACGCGTTCCTCCATCCGGACAGCAAGCGATTTAAGCGCATTGCCGACCCGGTTGACCCCCTTTTGGACCTCGCCGTAGGTCATTTTCCGATCTTCACAAAGGATCGCCACCTTGTCGGCACGGCCCTCGCGAATATTGCGATCCACAAAATAATCGGCTGCGTTGAATTGTTCCGGTAGGGTTAACTTAAATTCCATCTATCTACTCCTTTCAATGCCTGACGGTTCCACAAAAAGTCGAAAATTTCAATTTGGCGTCATTCCGGCGCAGGCCGGAATCCAGTCTTTTCAATAGGTTCTGGATGCCGGATCAAGTCCGGCATGACGAATCTGGCACTCTTTACGAGTTTATCAATGCCTGGGGCATTGCTAAAAATGGGTAAGGACTAAGCATTAATTACCGTTTTATCGATATTTACCTTAACGCCGGCCTTGAGTGACGGGTGAAAGAACAGATCCAGGCTCTTCTCTTCCACACGTCCAGGTTTGGTAACGAGGCAGACAACGAAGAACACCACGCCGGTAGCGATAAAAGCAGCCAGAAAACCATTGAGCTGGAAAAGATTGGCCTGGGGGAACAGCACCATGTTCTTGCCGCCCCAGAAGAAAAAGACCAGGTTCAGGCCCAAACCGACGATGGTGCTGGCCATGGCACCGGCGGCGGTGGCACGCTTCCAGAAATAGGCGCCCCACAGCGGAAAGATGGTGACGGCCACGGTGCCGAAGGCAAGCACGGACAACTCCGCTACCGGGGTATTCGGATTCCAGGCGAGGACCACGCAGATGGCCATGATCACGGCCACCGACCAGCGCGCCGCACTGACCAGTCCTTTTTGATCCGTATTGGGGGCGACCAGCTTGAGCAGATCATTGGCCAGGTTGGTGGCATTGCCGAAGACCAGGCCGTTGACCGTGGACATGGCTGCCGTGAATCCACCGGCCACCGCCAGCGCGGCCAGCCAGTCAGGAAGGATGCGGGAGGCCACGATGCCATAAACCTTGTCCGCTTCCACGCCTTTCAGCCCGGGAACGATGACCGTGGAGGCGATGCCCACCAGGGTCGGCATGGTGATGATGATCAGACAGATCCCGCCGAAGCTCAGCACCATGGCCTTGAAGCCCTTGGCCGTGCGGCTGGAATAGGCGTGCATGTAGGGTTGGGGAAAGCAAACGCAGCCCAGGCACATGGCCGCGGCAAACCCGAACACCATGGGATAGCTCCACAGTTTGCCGCCTTTGGCCCCCAGTTCAAACAGATGCGGATGGGCATCATGAACCAATTGCATGGTGGGCATAAAACCGCCGTTTTTGGCCATGACGGCAAAGAAAAGCACAAACACCATGATCGAGAAAAAGACCCCTTGGACCGTATTGACCCAGGCGGCGCCCTTCATCCCCCCCACGATCAGGTATAAGGTAAACCAACTCGATCACAAACATGACCGCACCGATCGCCAGGGCGGCGACAGCCCAGCTGGGCATTCCTAAAATCAGGGTCGGCGCACCATAGGCGCCATAACCGATGGGGCACCAACACAGCAGTGTAACCACCGCGAATACCACCAGAAAAACAGCCTGTTTCAAACTCGGTCCGTTTTCCATTGGTCCTCCTTATTTCGTGTGCGTGTAAATCATTTCCAGATAGCCTAACCCGGTACCGTGGGCGTTGGTAGTCCATACCAATGCAAATGAAGTGCCTTCTTTCATTGAATTTAATTTATCTTTTAGTTGTTTATAAATTCGATATTATATCTTATATTTTCGCAGACTGTGACGGGCTTTGTGGAGTATTGGTAGTTGCTGGTGTACTGAAAGAACTTTTCAAGGATAGAAAAGAGTTTTCTAGTGATCTTATTTATAGTGTTTAAGATAATGTTTTTGGCAAGGCCTTAAGGGAGGAAGCTGTATAATCAATACCGCGACGACCGATAACGCAGTCCAAAAGCATTATCTTAAACACTATAGATGGGTAGTTTTTAGAACCATGAGCGATAGCTCCAGATGTCCTCTTCCAGGGATTTTTTATCTTCCTGAAGCTTCAGGTACATTGAAGCATTTTGGATAGCCAGGCCACCCTGGTGGGCCAGGGCTTTGACCATCAACAGAACATCATCAGGAAATTCTCGTTTGATTTCGCTGTAAAGGCGCAATGTGCCGATCACCTTGTCCCTGACCATAATAGGCGTAACGATCATCGAGACGATTCCCTCGGCCTTCATTGCTTTTTTAAAAGTGATGCGATGATCGGCGCTAGCGTCACTGATGACGATGGTTTCCCCCTTTAAAGCCAGCTTGGCAGTCTCGGTGGTGGTAACACGCCCCTTTTCCAGGAAGCCTTGACTGAGCCCGTAACTGGCCACAAGATTCAGTTCGTTTTGGTCTTCGTCCAATAGGCGGATTGCTGCTCCGCGCATATCCAAATTATAGCAAATGATCTCGGTTAGGTTTTTGAAAACTTCCTTGATCTCCAAGGATGAATTGATATTGGAAGCCAAGTCCAAAAAAAGCATGGCATTTTTTTGCATCCGTTGGTACAGCCGGTTGTTTTCAATGGCAATGCCACCCTGATCGGCAAGGGCTTGCAAGAATTCTATTTCTTCAGGGTTAAATTCGCGCCTGCTTCCTGTGTAAAGGGAAAGCACACCGATGGTACGGTTGCTGACCCGCACCGGTACGGTGAGCAAAGAGGCAATACCTTCGGCTTTTTTAGCATCGTGGTTTTCAAGGCGCGGATCGGTGGTGGCATCGGTAAAATCAAGATAGCCGTTTCCCTCCAAGGCGGTCACGATCCTGCGGGCTTTCATAGGGTTAGCGTGCAGATAGTTTTTCGACAGGCCGCTCTGGGCCGTGGGCACAAATACATTCTGACGTTCATCAGCCAAAAACAAGCAGGCGGCCTTGCCGTTCATGGATTCCACGGCACTGTCCACGATGAGTTTCAGCAACTCATCTTGTTTGGCGGTGGTGCCGAAGGCCTTGCTAATTTTACAAAAGGTTTTGAAATAGTCTATCTCACGGGGCATGGAGCACCTCCTATTCGTATGCGCGGCAAGGATTGGCTGCGGTTTGTTTCTTATTCGCTTTCCATTACGCTGTTTTCGTATTTGGGTGCAGGCAAAAAATAATTCCTCCAGATGGCGCCGGATTTGTGTTCGCCAATCTTAATAAAATCAGGCAAGGCACATCCGCCGGTGCATATCAGGATATGTGCCGGTGGGGTTAACGCCGCAGACACCACGCGAGGACAAGCAAGATGGTGGAATTATTTTTTGCCTGCACCCTTAGTCTTTGAAGTCGCGCGACTGGCGGTGGTTTTTTTAGCCGCTGGTTTTCGCTTCGCTTTTGCGGCTGGTTTCTTCGCGGAGGGGGGCTTGCGCGAAAGCTGATTGATAGGTATTTGGTCCCGCTCCTTGAGCCAATTGGCAATCTTGGGGGCGAATTCCTCCTGATATTTGGAACTGACATAGATGCCGATGTGGCCGGTGTTGAGGCAGATATCCTCGGTGTCATTGCTGCCCACCCTTTTCACCAG
This sequence comes from Desulfosarcina variabilis str. Montpellier, assembly GCF_048565275.1. NCBI lineage: Bacteria > Pseudomonadati > Thermodesulfobacteriota > Desulfobacteria > Desulfobacterales > Desulfosarcinaceae > Desulfosarcina > Desulfosarcina variabilis. Next base: position 8,349,170 of record NZ_CP159846.1, read on the forward strand.
TTGATCGCAGGCTTCCGGGGGCACCAGATGGTCGAATTTACCGTAAATGTTCAGCAGCGGCATGGTCAATTTTCGCAGATCCACGCGCTGGCCGCCGACCTCCATCTTGTTTTGCAGAAGCTTGTTGCCCTGATAGCAATCGCGAATAAACTGGCGAAAAACTTCACCAGGCAGATCAGGACTGTCGAAGATCCATTTATCCATGCGGACAAAATTTTCGACGAACTGCTTGTTTTCGACATTCTCCAGAAAACCGACATACTTGTCGATCATCAGGCGGGCAGGATTCAACAGCAGAAACCCCAGATTCATCATGTCTGCCGGCAGATTGCCAAAGGTGTCGACGACACGATCCACATCGATATGCTCCATCCACACATGCAGCAGCCCTTTGCGGGTGTCAAAATTGGTGGGCGTCACCGTTGTGACCAAATTTTTTATCTTGTCCGGATGCAAAGCAGAATAGATTACACTGAAGGTTCCGCCCATGCAGATCCCCATCAGGTTGATTTTTTCAACCTCGTTTTGTTGGCGAATAAAATCGACAATATTATCCATATATCCATTGATGTGATCATCAAAGCCCTGAAACCGATCATTGCGTGTGGGGTATCCCCAATCAATCATATACAGATCAATACCAGCATCCAGAAAACGTTCCACCACACTGCGGCCAGGTTGCAAATCAAGCATGGTCTCGCGGTTGATCAAGGCATACACCACCAAAAGCGGTGTCCGATAGGAACTTTTCTTACGGGGCCGATAATGCTTAAGCTTAACTCGATCTTCCTCGTAAACCACATCATACGGCGTCTTGGCCAGTTCGGTGTCCAATTCACCCAGCAGCACTTCCGATGCTTTCTTGGCGCGGGATTGAACTTTCTGTGCGTCCTCGGCTATCTTGGACAAGATCAAATCAACCGGAATTTTGCTTTGCGACATATGCTATCCCCTCTAAATAAATGGATTGGGACACTTGATCGCGTTCAGGGTGTCAATGGTTTTTTGGTTTTTTGGGTGTTGTTCATCCCAATGTTGCAACAGTGGGATTTACCTGCGGGAAGTTGAATTCAGGATAGGAATCGGTGGAGGGCAAAATGCCCTCCTACCATCGTAAAAAATTTAATTTATCGATCAATCGGCTGCATATTTGAATGAAAGGGCTACGCGCGCCCGGTATGCGGTAATTTTACCCCCCTCTACCTTCATATCCAGCTTGGAAATTTCGGCCACCCGTAAATCTTTCAAAGATTTGGATGCGGTTTCAACTGCTTGTTTAGCGGCATCCTCCCAAGATGTGGGGCTGGTTCCGACCAATTCAATAACTTTGTAAACACTTTCGCTCATGGTTCCCTCCTTTTTTGATTTCTGTTGATATGGCATTCAAGATAATTTTTTGGGCGGCGTTATCGGTCGAAAGCGGTATTGAATATACAGCGTCCTCCCTCTATCCTTGCCAAATACATGATCTTGAATGCGATAGATTCCTGGTAATCAAAAAGCAAAGTCCAATTCGCCCGGCAGCGCCGATGGTAGAATGGATAGTCACCGTAGAAGTACAGAAAAGAATAAATTTATATGTTCAGAGAAGAATAAGGCTTAATTCAAGGTTCGTTGGGCTTTAAAATAATATTAATGGATGTCAGAAACTTCGTCAAGATGAAAAGCTTCACTATTTCAAGCAATGTCGGTATTACATACGGTTTATTGCAGGATCAGGGAGGTGTTTCTCCTAAAAAATAGCAGAAATGATCTCAGATGGTTATAGAATGGAAAACTGAAAACTTCGATTTTTCAGGAGACTGTCAAAATTGTGAATTGTTTTTTACACCTTAACTATGTCAATATAGACATCAATACTACACGTTCTGCAGGGTGCATTTCAGCTTTTAGAAATCTGTGAGAAGTATTTTTCAGCGCACATTAGATCCGAAACATCTTACAGATATTAATCCAGTCCATAGTTTTCGCAATTCCTACGCAATGAGAATACTGTTTTTCGGGTGACTCGATCACCGGCATCAATAATCGATTGGGGCATGGAAACCTTCTATACACGACTTATTGGGATATGGGTCGATTTTACAAACGAAGCATTTAGGAGCAGTTTTGCCTGTCCAATTCGTCGATGATAGCCAACCCCCCGAATTAGATGGGTTAATCGGTTTGGACAAAAAAAATGAAAAAAATTTTTCGTCCCACTTTCCATATATTGCCACTGATGCATATCGGAGAATAAACAATGATGCCACAAAGACAAACGATATTATCGACCTATTCTCAATGGACGGCACATTCCGCTCTGAGATCTGGTGCTCCAATTAAAAGTAGAAATGACGTCAATAAGCTAATTGAAAAAATTGATTTTGATCCGATTCTGGACACTACAAGAGCCCGTATTTCTCAGGATGAGTTCGAGGTATGGCATAAAAGTGTCTTGGATATGCTTGTAATTGAGACCACGAAACTAAACAATCAATATGGCTGGGCAGCGAAGATCGTAAATGTGTATCTAAAGACCTATTGCTATGTTGGTGATGGTGGGCGCGAAAATATTCGGAATTGTTTACACCCACCATTTGCCACCGATCTATGGAGTTGCGTCTTCAATAGATTCTATGGAAATCAATCGATTATAAACGATACGCATAAGGTTACCTCGATCAAGGCAATCAACACACACGAGAAATATCTGCGCATAATTAAAGGCTTACGTGCTGCCAGCACGAAATTAAAATGTCCATTAATCGAAATTGAACAACTCTGGGAAGCGAATGGAACGTCATAAGAGGGTTTCCCCCATCCATACCCCGATAAATGAGCGAGCATTCTCTAAATTTTTACCAAGTATAAAAAATATACTTTAGTTTAATTTTTTACTTGACTATTTTTTTAGATCATAATATTTAATTTCTATGCCCTGGAAAAGAAGGGGTATCGAACGAATAGGCTGGCAGCTGAAGATGGGCCTCGAATAAAACCTGGGGCTTGGCTTTGATTGGTTAGCCGGCCTGGTTCAGATTCCTTGCACTAAAAGAAACGCCTTTGCAGCCGAAAGATCTCCTGTCCCTGCGCCCTGCGCTCCCATAGCCGTAACCGCAACAGTTTCGATGAAGTTGTCGAAACCATGTACGAAACCGGTTTTGATGTAAAAAACGCCTACCGTGAAACGTCAATGAGAGGGTTGGCCCTGCTCAAGGCCAGACCGAACTGTTAAACAATAAATAAAAATAGGGGGGACCTATGGAAGCAGTGATGCAGTTGGCCAACAGCCCGGCATTATGGATACTTGCCCTCGCGAGTATCTGCATCGTTTTATGGCAAACCTGGCTCTACTTCAAGATGGCCAAAGACTACGTAAGAGATACCGGTGTGATGACCCAAGAAGAAATCAAATTATCGTTGAAAGTCGGCGTCATTTGCACGGTAGGCCCTGCAATCGCCGTATTCACGGTTGCCGTCGTTTTGATCGGCTTAATCGGAGGACCGATCACTTTGTCGCGCATTGGCGTCATTGGCTCAGCTGCCTTCGAGAGTCTGACATCCTCGGCGGGATCGGGGGGGACTGTCGGCACACCGGATTTTACGTTTACAATGTTAGCAACCGCTTCTTGGGTTATGGCTTTAGGCGGGTCAGGCTGGTTGGTCACAACCTTTTTCCTCACCAAAGGGCTGGATAAAACCCAGGAAAAGATGAAGAAGGCCAACCCCAAAATGATCCCAATGGTTGGATCGATTGCCCCGTTCATGGTTTTCTTCGTCATGGGGTATGGCGAGGCCATGAAAAAAATCAAAGCTGAAACCCCCACCTTTGGGGTGCTGGCCGCTTTGATCGCCGGCGCCATCTCCATGTACGGTTTTAACCGTCTCGCCCATGTAAGCAGCAAATACAATTGGCTGCGGGAGTGGTCCATGGGCTTTGCCATTATTATCGCCATGATTGTGGGCATCATCGTCGATTAAGGAGGATTGAAAAAATGGAAATATCAAACATGGATGCGTATAACGACACATTTAACCGCAAAGTTCATTTCTGGGGAAGACTCTCCATCGCCATCGCTTTTTTTATGAGTTTTTCCATTCCATTTTATTTAACTTTTATTGCAGGGCACCATGTGGACCTGACCGTCTTCGTCAAAGGAATCATTTTTGTACTCGGGTTTGTCGGTATCATCTATTTTATCGAACCGGTTTCCTACTTCCCGGTGCTGGGTCCGATCGGCACCTACATGTCCTTTCTGTCAGGCAATATCGGCAATATGAGAATGCCTGTTGTCGGCGCTGTTCAAAATGCGTTGGACGCCGAAGCCGGCAGCAAAAAGGCGGAAATGGCGGCTGTATTTGGTTTGGCGGCATCCAATGTGGTTAACTTGGCTATTTTATTTGTCGTCATCATCGGCGGCACGGCCCTCGTGAGCGCATTGCCGGCCAACATACTGGGGGCGTTTGCCTACGCGGTCCCGGGTATTATTGGTGCGATGATCGTTACCTTTGGGATCAAGATGAGCATAAAGCATATCATTTATACGGTTATCCTTGGATTGGTGGTCATCCAACTGATTAAATTTATCGGCAAATTTGCCCCGGCACTGGGTAAGCTGCTGAGCATCGGCCAGATCGGTGTGGCTGCGGCATTCGCCATCGCATTCGCGGTCTATCTGGCAAATAAGGCAAAAGAATAATCGACTTTTTCTGAAGGGGTGATAAAATGAACGCATTGTTGTCCGATGTTTCCAAAGTTCAAAACCAAATGGCGGAGTGGCGCCATGAGATCCACAAACATCCCGAAACCGCATTTGAAGAGGTTAAAACCTCAGCCTATGTTGCATCCCTGCTCGAATCATGGGGATATGAGGTCGTCACCGGGATCGGTAAAACCGGTATTGTCGCTTCCCTGAAAGCCGGGCAAGGTGAGAAAACAATCGGCTTGCGGGCCGATATGGACGCGCTCCCCGTTACCGAAGCGGTTGAAAGTGATTACAAGAGCCAGACGCCTGGTAAAATGCATGCGTGCGGCCATGACGGACACACGGCCATGTTGCTCGGAGCGGCCAAATACCTGGCCGACAAAAAGAACTTCAACGGGACGGTACGCCTTGTCTTCCAGCCTGCCGAGGAAACCATCAGCGGTGCTTCGGCGATGATCGCTGATGGACTTCTCGAGCGTTTCCCAATGGACGCCATTTTCGGCATGCACAACATGCCGACGCTGGAGCAGGGTAAATTCTTTTTCAGGGCCGGACCGATGATGGCGGCCGTGGACAACTGGGAGATCGAGCTGACCGGGAAAGGCAGCCATGGTTCCATGCCCGAGAAGAGCATTGATCCCATCGTCGCCGGCGCGTCGCTGGTGATGGCACTGCAAACAATCGTATCCAGAAACGTTGCCCCCATGCAATCGGCCGTCGTTACCGTGGGCGCCTTTATTGCCGGCGATGCCGGAAACGTAATTCCCCAAAGCAGTCTTTTGCGGCTCAGTATCCGCAGCACCGAGGACGACACCCGCCAGCTGGTTCTGAACCGAATCAGGGAGATTACGGCGGCTCAGGCCCAGGCTTACGGCGTGAGCTACACGCTGCGCGAGGGACCTCCGGGAGCGGTGCTCGTGAACGAAGACACGCAAACCGAATTTGCCGCCCAGGTGGCCCGGGATGTGTTCGGGGCAGACAAGGTATCGATGGACGCCCCTAAACTCATGGGCAGTGAAGATTTTGCTTTTTTTATCCAGGACAAACCCGGCACGTATTGTTTTATCGGCAATGGCGACACCCCCATGGTGCACAATCCGGACTATCAATTCGATGATCGCAACCTCTCCATTGGTGCCGCTTACTGGGTTGCGCTGACCCAAGCATTTTTAAAATAATGCGAAGAAGCCGTCGCCGAAACCGTTGGGACGCGACCACAAACAAACGCAAAAAAACTTTTTTAAGGGAAGGGGCAGGACTGATGACAACCAAAATCACCATTCTGGGGGCGGGACCCGGGGGGTACATCGCCGCCATTCGGGCGGCCCAATTGGGTGCCGAGGTCACCGTGATCGAAAAGGAAAACGTCGGTGGGACCTGCCTGAACTGGGGCTGCATCCCATCCAAGATCATGATCACGACGGCCGACATGCTGGAACGGTTCCACCAGGCCAAAGCGTTCGGCATTGCCTTGGAAGGCACGGTTAAGGCCGATATGCAGCAGTTGATGGCCCGCAAGCAGTCGGTGATCCAAAGCCAGAGCAAGGGGATCCTGGGGCTTTTCAGCCACCACAAGATCCAGTACATTAAGGGAACCGCCACGATCGACGGGCCTAACCGGGTTCGTGTCACCCAGCCGGATGGCGAACAAAACCAGGTATCCTGGGACAAGCTGATCCTGGCCACGGGGACTCGCCCGCTCGAAATTCCCTCCTTTCCCTTTGACGGTGAAACCATTCTTTCCAGCAACCACGCCCTGAGCCTGACCCAGGTCCCCAAATCGGTAATGATCGTGGGCGGCGGGGTGATCGGGTGCGAGTTCGCTTTTATTCTGTCCTCCCTGGGCGCCCAGGTAACCGTCGTCGAAGCCCTGGATCGCCTGCTGCCGCTGCCGTCAGTGGATGCGGATTGCTCAAAAGTCCTGCAGCGAGAAATGAAAAAGCGCAAGATCAAATTCCTTGTCAACCGCACCGCTCAAACAGTCGAAGCCGGTGACGGTGGACTGAACGTGACCATCGGCCCCTCCCCTTTTATGGAAGCACCGTCTGAAAAGGACAAACAACCAGTGACGGCGCAGGTGGAAAAAATGCTGGTCTGTATCGGCCGTCAGCCCAATACCGCCGACCTGGGGCTCGACACCATCGGTCTCGAGCCGGACAAGCGGGGCTGGATCACCGTAAACGATCGGATGGAGACCGCTGTTTCCGGCGTATACGCCATCGGCGATGTACTGGGACCGGAAAAAATCATGCTGGCCCACGTGGCCTCCACCGAGGGGCAGGTGGCTGCCGAAAATGCCATGGGAGCCAAGCGTGAAATGGACTACCAAGTGGTGCCCGGAGCGATCTTCACCACGCCGGAGGTGGCCAATGTGGGGCTTTCCGAAGCCCAGGCAAGAGACAAGGGAGTTGATGTGCGTGCCGACAGCGTGCTGTTCCGCACCCTGGGCAAAGCCCAGGTAATCGGAGAAATTGCCGGGCAGGCCAAGATCGTTTCCGAGAAGGACAGTGGCAAAATCCTGGGCGTGCATATCGTGGGCCCCCACGCCACGGACCTGATCGCCGAGGCCGCGCTCGCCATGCAGATGGGGGGCAGCGTCACCGATGTGGCCGCCACGATCCATGCCCACCCGACCTTGGCCGAGATCATGCTGGAGGTTTCATGTAAAGCACTGGATCGATCGCTACACGGATAAAGGATAGAACACCATTGAGGGCGATCAGGACCGATTCGATCCCCAGAGAGGAGAGATAATAATGGAACAAGGAGTCAAAAAAACGGCGCTTCACAGCTGGCATGTGGCCCAGGGGGCCAGTATGGCCGATTTTGGTGGTTACGAAATGCCGTTATGGTATTCATCGGCCAAAAATGAGCACCTGTCGGTACTGCAACACGCGGGACTGTTCGATACCAGCCATATGGCCGCGGTGATGGTCACCGGACCGGGGGCTCGCGATCTGTTGCAATACTGCTTTACCAACGATCTGGATGCCTGCGTGGGGCAGCTGAAGAAACCCCTCTCCCCCGGCCGCTGCGTTTACGGCGCTTACCTTAATGCACAGGGCGAGGTGATCGATGACAGTATCATCAATCAACTTTCCGAAGACCGCTACATGGCGGTGGTCAACGCCGGCATGGGAGCCGTGGTGGCCGATCATTTCAATGCCCAGGCCGGAGACCGGGACGTCTCCATCAACGATCTGACCGACAAACTGGGCAAAATCGACATTCAGGGACCGATGGCCGCCAAGATTCTGAGCAAGGTCCTTGCCGCACCGGAATCCGCTTTTGATAAACTGTTTTATTTTTCCTTCAAGGGTCATTTCGATCCGACCTCGCCCCTGGCCGATGCCGTGCGGCTGTCCGACGGCACGCCCATATTGCTTTCCCGCACCGGCTACACCGGAGAGTTTGGGTTTGAAATTTTTGTCTCACCGGACCAGGTGGTGCAGACCTGGGAGATGATCTATGCGGCCGGTCAGGAATATGGACTCACGGCCTGCGGACTGGCCGCCCGGGACTCTTTGCGGGGCGGGGCCGTACTGCCGTTGTCTCACCAGGATATCGGACATTGGCCCTTCATCCACCACCCCTGGCCCTTTGCCCTGCCCTTTAACGCTGATCAAAGCGGATTTACCAAGTCCTTCATCGGTGATCAGGCGCTGCTCACCGTTGACCGTCCGGAATATACCTACGCCTTTGTGGGGGGGGACCTGCGCAAGGTGACCACGCCGGCGACAGTGCTGGATGCAGAAGGCAATGCGCTGGGAATTGTTCTCACCTGCGTCTCCGACATGGGCATCGGCTATCACCAGGGGCGGCTGCTCAGCATTGCCAGTCCCGACAAGCCCCAGGATTTCAGCCCCCGCGGTCTTTGTTGCGGTTTCATCAAGGTAAAAGCGCCCCTCAAACCAGGAGCGACGGTGGTGCTCAAGGATCAGCGGCGCACACTCAACGTGACCATCGTCACGGATATCCGCCCGGATCGCACCGCCCGGCGACCGATCAAGGAAATGATTTGAGTCGTGCTTAGAGCCTGTTTGAAAAGTCTGAATCCCAACCATTAAGGAGGACACACCATGAGCAAAGCCATCAGCGATTTGGTTTTTCCGGATGACGTTCGCTACACCGACGATCACGAATGGGCCCGCCAGGAAGGCGAGACCGTCAAAGTGGGCATCACCGATTATGCCCAGGATCAATTGGGAGATATCGTCTTCGTGGAACTGCCCGAGGTGGGAAGCACCTTTGAACACGGTGAAGAGTTCGGGACCCTCGAATCGGTGAAGGCCGTTTCCGAACTCTACATGCCCATCGGGGGCGAAATCGTGGCCATCAACGAGGCCCTGGCGGATACGCCGGAACAGGTCAACGGCGATCCTTACGGCGATGGCTGGATGATCGTCATCAAACCCGCCGATATCGGTGAATTCGAGGCGCTCAAAGACAAGGACGCCTATCTTGCCATGCTGAAAGGATCGGAAGGATGAGATATCTACCCCATACCAACGAAGACATCACCGCCATGCTTGAGAAGGTGGGTGTCGGCAGCCTGGAGGCCCTTTTTGATTCGATCCCTGAATCATGCCGCCGCCAGTCAGCGCTGGATCTACCGGCCCCCCTGAGTGAATGGGACCTCAACGATCACATGGACAGCCTGGCCGCCGATATGGCGACATCTCCACAATACAAGGTGTTTCTGGGCGCCGGCAGCTACGACCATTTCATCCCTGAAGCCGTGAAACATCTGCTCCTGCGGTCCGAGATCTACACCGCCTACACGCCGTACCAGCCGGAAATCAGTCAGGGAACCCTGCAGACCATTTTTGAATACCAGACCCTGATCGCGCAGCTGTTGGGGATGGAAGTGGCCAATGCCTCCATGTACGACGGCGCATCAGCCCTGGCCGAGGCACTGTTGATGGCCATCCGGATCACCCGTCGTAAAACGGTGGCCATCTCCCGCGCCGTGCATCCGTTGTATCGCCGGGTCGTTAAAACCTACCTGGCGCCCACCGGTTATGAGATCGTGGAGCTTCCCTTTACCGCTGACGGCAGAACCGATCTTTCAGCCGTGGGCGATTTGTCCACCCTGGCTGCCGTGGCCGTGCAGTCGCCCAACTTTTTCGGTTGCGTCGAGGATCTGCGGGCCTGCGCCGATACGGTTCACGCCGACCCCAAAACCCTTCTGGTGACCTGTTTTACCGAGCCCCTGGCCTATGGCATCCTGAAAAATCCGGGCAGCTGCGGCGCTGATATCGTTTGCGGTGAAGGTCAGAGTTTGGGCATTCCGCGTTCCTTCGGCGGTCCTGGCCTGGGTGTATTCGCTTCTTTGCAAAAGTATGTGCGCAACATGCCCGGCCGGCTCATCGGCCAGACCGTGGACAAGGACGGCAAGCGCGGTTTTGTTCTCACCCTGGCCACCCGCGAGCAGCATATCCGAAGGGAACGGGCAACGTCCAATATCTGCTCCAACCAGGGACTGTGCGCCACCACGGCCACCCTGTACATGGCCATGCTGGGCGGGACCGGATTTCGCGAGCTGGCCGCCCTGAATCATGACAAAGCCGCCTACCTGAAAGCCGAGTTGCAAAAGGCCGGTTTGACCATCGCCTTTGACAGCCCGGTCTTCAATGAGTTCGTTGTCAAATTTCCATCCGGCTTCGACACCACCTACCAACGGTTGTTGGAGAAGAAAATTGTCGCCGGGCTGCCGCTGGCCAAATACTATCCCGAACTTGCCGATCACTGCCTGGTATGTGTCACAGAAACCAGCCGCCGGGCGGATATGGACGCCCTGGTCAAGGAGGTCGCATCATGAAAGAACCCGTCGGTACCACCGGCCTGATATTCAATGAACCGCTGTTGTGGGAGAAAGGGGCCAAGGGGCGAACCGGTTTCTCAATGCCCCTGCGCGACGTCGACCGATATCCCGTGGCGGATTCGGTCAAAGGCGACGGCCCTGACTTTCCCGACCTGAGCGAACTGGATGTGGTGCGCCATTTCACCCGTCTTTCCCAGTGGAACTTTGGTGTGGACAGCGGCATGTATCCGTTGGGGTCGTGCACCATGAAGTACAACCCCAAAACCAATGAACGACAGGCAGCCCTGCCCGGACTGGCCGGCGGCCATCCCCTTTTACCGGAAACGCTTTGCCAAGGGGCGTTAAAGCTGATGGCCAACCTGGAGCGCTTCCTGGCCGAGATTACCGGCCTGCCGGCGGTGACCCTGCAGCCGGCCGCCGGGTCCCACGGCGAACTGACCGGCATGATGGTGATCGACGCCTTCATGAAAAGCAACGGGCAGCGCCGCACCAAGGTTCTCATTCCGGACACGGCCCACGGCACCAACCCGGCCAGTGCGGCCTTGTGCGGGTTAAAAGCCATTCCCCTTAAATCCAATGAAAAGGGAATTCTCTCAACCGAAAATGTTGCCGAACTGATGGATGAGGATACGGCCGGTATCATGGTCACCAACCCCAACACCCTGGGGCTGTTCGAGGAAAATATCCAGCAGGTGGCCGAGATTGTCCATGCCAAAGGCGGCCTGGTCTACGGCGACGGCGCCAACATGAATGCCGTCATGGGTATTGTGGACATCCAGAAACTCGGCGTGGATGTGCTTCACCTGAACCTGCACAAAACCTTTTCCACCCCCCACGGCGGCGGTGGTCCCGGTAGCGGACCGATTTGCGTAACCGAAACGCTGGCACCGTTTCTGCCGGTTCCCCGGGTGATCGAGAAAAATGGCCGCTTTTTACTGTCCGAGGATTTCCCCCAGTCGGTGGGTAAGATTCACGCTTTTTACGGAAACTTCGGTGTGCTCGTAAAGGCCTACAGCTATATTCTCAGTTTAGGGGCCGATCTGAAGAAAGTGAGCCAGTATGCGGTGTTGAATGCCAATTACATCAAGGAAAGCCTCAAGGATATCTATCATCTGGCCTATGACCGGCCCTGTATGCATGAGTGTGTGTTCAACGACAAACACCAGGAAGCGCATAAAGTAACCACGCTGGATATCGCCAAACGGCTGATGGAGTATGGGTTTCATCCACCCACGGTATACTTCCCGTTGGTGGTGCACGGTGCCATCATGATCGAGCCGACCGAAACAGAATCCAAAGAGATGATCGATGCCTTCATCGATACCATGCGCACGATTGCCGAGGAAGCCAAAGCAGACCCCGAGCGATTTCATGAAGCCCCCCGGATTACCAAAGTCCGGCGCATGGATGAAACCAGGGCGGCCCGTAACCCATGTCTGACGGGATGCGGACGATAGCCCATATCCACAAAAAACCGCTGAGTGCCGGTACCCGTGGTCATGGAATGCTGAAACACGATTCCATGACCACGGGGATTAAGGGTGCAGGTAAAAAATAATTACACCAGACTGCGCCGGATTTGCGCCTCGTCTACAAGGCGCATCCGCCGGTGCATATTTGGAATCTGTGCCGGCGGATGGAACGCCGTAGACGGGTGCAAGGACAAGCAGGATGGGGTAATTATTTTTTACCTGCGCCCTAATGTCGCGCTTCATTCATAAATACGGAGGAAAACCATGCCCAATAAATTTTTACTGACCGCTTTCAGCAAGGACCGGCCCGGTGTCGTGGCCGATATCGCCCAGGTGATCTATGAAAACAACTGCAGTTTGGAGGACTCGGAAATGGCCAACCTGGCCGGCGAGTTTGCCATGATTTTTCTGGTATCCCCACTGTCTGCCGGAAACGAAGCCGAGCTGGAAAGTATCCTTGCCACGGAGTGCCGCCGTCTGGAAAGGGATAAGGGCATCACCGCCTTTATCCGACCGGTGACGCCGGGCCAAGCGCCCCCCGCGCAAGCGATCTACACCCAAACCATCCATGTGGAAGGATTGGACCACGCCGGAATTGTTTACAAGGTGAGTCGGTTTCTGGCCGACAACCAGATCAACATCCGGACGCTGAATTCAAACGTGGCGTCTTCACCGGAAAGCGGCGCCGCTATTTACCAGATGAGGCTGCTTGTTGACATTCCTGTCAAGATCCCGATGGATGTCGTGGAAAAAGGATTAAACGATGTCGGGGATCAATTGCATGTGGACATTACCATCGAGTAAGTGCTTTCGGCTTGACGGTTTTGGCGCCCTATTTCCTATGGGGACCAACAACAAACTTCATATTTGATGAGTGCATCCGAACCCATGTTCTATATACTGGATTAAATTTAAACTATACTCTATAGTAGCACTGCAATCTAAAATCTCAATTTGGCGGGAATGGCAACGTGACCCATCTAAAAGAGTTTCCCTTAAGAGAACGTAAAAAAGCCCAAACCCGTTTATCCATTTTAGATTCTGTAATTGGGCTATTGTATGACAAACCGCTCGCTAACATAACCGTCGAAGAGATTTGTGACGGCATACAGATTTCCAAAGGCACATTTTTTCAATATTTCCCCCAAAAAACAGATGTGCTTGTTTTATATGGACTCCTTTGGAACCTTGAAGCAATGTGGCTGGTAACAAAGTCGCCCACGATATCTCCTGGTCTTGATGCAATCAATTATATTTTTAAAGACTTGGGTAAAAAAGTAGAAGACCATCCGACACTGTGGATGGAAATTATTGCGGTTAGAGCTCTCCAACCTCAAAAATTTGCTCAAATGGGCAGCCGGGAAACAGATCAGGTCAATACTGTTGAACGTCTGATACGGTTTCCCAAGCTTAAAGGCATCGAATCCATACCAGAGGGAAATTTCCGACAGTTTTTCCTTCTCAATCTGCAGGCTGCCATAGAAAAAAAGGAACTCCCTAAAAAAACGGACATAGAAACCGCCTACATGTCATTGGCGTGCATATTTTATGGCGTTCCGTTGATGTCTTTTGATAAAACGCCCCTGAATTGTAAAGACGCCTATAAAGATCAGCTGGGTCTGCTGTGGAAAGGGCTGGGCGTGCGGTGATCTGGCATAGCCAGATCACAGCGTATGGCTTCTGCAATGTGCTATTCAAACGAACACAGGCTTATTGGCCCTGGCAGGCGCAGCGGGCCTCGAGCTGTTTGGTGACCATGGGAATGATTTCAAACAAATCACCGATGTACACATCATGGGCAATCTGGTTGATGGGCGCCTTTTCATCTTTATTGATCGAGATGATGTGCCTGGCGCCCATCATCCCGGTCAGATGCTGAACCGCACCGGAAATGCCGCAGGCGATATACAGATCCGGCTGGACCGTTTCTCCGGTTTGTCCCACCTGGCAATGTGCGTCTATCCATCCGGCATCCACCGCCCCGCGGGAGGCAGCCAGTTCAGCGCCCAGGGCATCGGCCAGCCGCCTGAGCATGGCAACCCCTTTGGCCCCTTTCACCCCCCGGCCACCGGCAACAATGATTTTGGCATCGCTCAGTCGGCAAGGGGGGGGCGGTGAAGCCACGATATCGACGATGCGCGTGGCATAGTCATGACGATCGATGCGCGCCACCACCGTTTCCGTGGTGCCCCGACGGTCCTTTTGGATAGGGGCCGCCATCATCACCCCCGGCCGAACCGTGGCGATTTGGGGGCGCCTGTCCGGGCAAACAATCGTGGCCATGACATTCCCGCCAAACGCCGGGCAGGTCTGCAACAAAATGCCCTCCTGCGGACAGATTTGCATGGCCGTACAGTCGGCGGTCAGTCCGGTTTGCAGCCGGTTGGCAATTCTGGGCGCCAAATCCCGTCCCATGGCTGTCGCCCCAAACAACAGTATTTCCGGCTTCAGTTCCGCCAGAACATGGACACCCACATCGGTGAAAATCTCCGTATGGTAGGGGCCCAAATCATTTCCCGTGACCATCAGCACATGGTCGGCACCACTTTCGATCAAACGGGCCGGCAGATCGCCAAAAGGCCCACCGATGATCAGGGCCGTGACGGTCACCGCTGGCCTTTGCCCGGCCAGCTCATCGGCCAGTTCGCGGGCCTTGCCCAGCAGTTCCAGGCTGACATCGGCCACACATCCATTGGTCTGCTCGACAAACACACAGATGCCGTTAAATGCGGAAATATTCATGCGCAGGCGGCTATCGGGTGACGCAACCTGGATGGCATCAAAGGCACACGTATCGATGCAGGCACCGCAGTGAACACACGCATCGGTAATAATCTTTTTCCCGTCGGCAAAAACAATGGCTCCGTAGGGACAAGCAGGCAAACACAGCTGACACGCCTGCCCTTTGCATTTGGTCATATCGGTTACGACTGGCATAACTAGGGCTTTCCAATCACATGTTTCTCATTAGATATAGTTGTTTTGCGCTAACAGGGCGACCATCCCCTCGGCCAGCTCGACCGGGTCCCCGGTATGAACAGCCGCGCGATTTTCATAGGTCGGACAAAAAATCTTCTGGACCCGGGTCGGCGACCCATTGATACCGATGCGTATGGGATTGAGATGAAGGTCGCTGTGTTGCCAAATCGTTACAGTTTTATCCCGAAAGGCCCGCAACACGCCATTCATGGTCTTGTAGCGGGGGCTGTTAAGGCTTGTCGATACCGTAATCAGCACCGGCGGTGAAACTTGGATGATGCGATGCGCACACTCGAAATGACTTCGAATGGTCAGTTTCCTCTGATGCCAGACAATCGAATCGGCATGGGTCACCTGAGGAACGTTTAAAAATCCCGCCAATTGGGGGCCCACCTGCCCGGTCTCGCCGTCAATGGAATGGCTCCCGCACAAAATGATACCAACATCCCTTAATTTCCTGACGGCCCGGCTGAGGGTATAGGCCGTGGCCAGGGTATCCGCCCCAGCAAAAACCGCATCGCACAACAGCACCGCCTGATCCGCGCCCATGGCCAGCGCCTCCCGCAGAACCCCTTCGGCCTGGGGCGGTCCCATGCTCAGGGCAGTCACCGTTGCCTTATCGTCCATTGCCGCTTTGAGACAAAAGGCGGCCTCCAGGGCGTGTTTGTCGGCAGGATTGATCATGGACGGCACCCTGCCGCGCTCCATGATTCCTGTTTGGGAATCAATGTTGACCGACTGGGTGCGGGGGACTTGTTTAACCGTAACAACTATGTTCATGGTCGTAATATTCCGAGGATAAAATTTTTCGCGTAACGCCGAGATCGGCCAAAGCTAAGATTGCTTGGTCATTTTTGGGTGGACACGATCTAAGCGCCTGTTTGAGGAGTCTGGATCAGGCCCGATAACAAGGCGGAAAGTGGCTCAAAAGCGGAGCATATATGGTATATGTGAGCATTTTGAGACAGTTTCCAACGCCGTTAGCGGGCCTTAGACGGATTTGTCAAACAGGCGCTAACAGCCAATAGCCCTGGAGATAACCAATTTAAGCATTTCCGAAGTCCCTTCGCCGATTTGCAGCAGCCGCTGATCACGATAGAACCGTTCAACCGCGTATTCCTTGCATAAGCCATAGCCCCCGTGGATCTGGACGGCCTCATCGGTCACCGATTTGGCAACCTCGCTGCAATAGAGCTTGCTCATGGCCGCCTCTTTGGCAAAGGGCTGATTGCTGTCCCGGAGTCGGCAGGTCTGATACAAAAACGTCCTGGCCATTTCGATCTGGGTGTGCATGTCAGCCAGTTTGAAGGCAACCACCTGGTGTTTGGTCAGCGGCTTGCCAAACTGTTTGCGATTTTGGGCGTAGTGCAGGGCGGCCTCGTAGGCCCCTTGGGCGCACCCAAGCCCCATGGCGGCAATGGACAAGCGGCCACCATCCAACGTGTGCAGCATCTGTTTGAATCCATCGCCGACGTTTCCCAAAATGGCGTCACCGGGCACCCGGCAATCCTCAAAATATAACTCGGCCGTGTTCGATGCGCGCCACATCATCTTGTTTTTCATGGAAACCGCAGAAAATCCAGGGGTGCCGTTTTCAACAACAAAACAGGTGTGCTCGGGCTTTCCGTTGGCACTGGCCCCCGTATTGGTCTGAACGATGGTGCCTTTGCTGATGGGGGTCGCTGAATTGGTAATGAACATCTTGCTGCCGTTGATGATCCAGTCGTCACCGTCCTTTTTGGCCCGCGTGCGGGAAGCACCGGCATCCGACCCGGCATCCGGCTCCGTCAATCCAAATCCCATCAGCGTTTTGCCCTTGCAAAGATCGGGAAGATATTTTTGTTTCTGTTTTTCGGTGCCGAAGTAAAGCAGCGGGTTGATGCCCAGGGAGTTGCCGGCCGCCACGGTCGCGGCCTGGGACCCATCAATGCGGGCGATCTCCTCCACGGCGATGATGTAGGCCAGATAATCCAATCCCTGGCCCCCATAGGCCTCGGGGACAACCATCCCGAACAGGCCGATGTCGCCCATGGCATGGGTCAATTCCACCGAGAACACGGCCTCGTTTTCCAATGCGCCGGCGATTGGTTTAATCTCGGTTTCGGCAAATTCCCTTACCGTACTGCGGATCATTTCGTGCTTCTGGTTCAGCTGATTCAACATGATTGGACCGTCACCCATTTCGTGTTTCCAAAGACGAAACTTCTTATCTGCCAATTCAGTGATTGTCAACACATTGAATTTTTCGGATCATCTTAAAAACGCAGGTAATCTGGCAGGACAGGCGCAAGCCGCGATCACACGGTTAAAGCCATTGAACCTGATATGAACGGATTAATCGGATTGGTGATAATCGCCAGTCAAAGCGATTGCATCTGGGTGGTGACCACCACACGATTGCCCTTGATCGGGCTTTTGAGTTTGAACCCCGGTTGGTTGACCAGCGACAAACAGGCCTCGACCACATCGGGGTCGTACAGGCGCCCGCTGTTCTCTTTCAACTCATCCATGGCTTTTTTGACACCCAAGGACGGCCGGTAGGGTCGATGGGAGCCAATGGTCTCGAACACATCCGACACGGAAATAATCCTGGCCTCGAGCAGGATCTGATCTCCTTTCAGACCACACGGGTAGCCCGAGCCATCCAAGCGTTCATGATGCTGAAGGACAATATCGGCCAGAGGCCATGGAAAATCGATCTTCTTAAGGATATCGTAGCCCGACTGGACATGGGTCTTGATCATCTCATACTCCGGTCCGCTGAGGCGACCCGGCTTGCACAAAATTTCTCCGGGGATGGTGATCTTGCCCAGATCGTGGATCACGCCGGCCATGCGCAACCCGTAAATGCGATCCTCGGCAAGTCCCATTTTCCTGGCAATGCCAGCGGCCAGATCCGCAACGCGATCCTGATGGCCGGCGGTGTATGGGTCGCGCATCTCAACGGCCAGGGAAATAGCCTGGACAAACCCTTCCATGGCCTGTTGAAAGCGGGCCACATTGTGTCGCAGTTCCCTGGCGGTGTCTTTGAGCTTGCCCCGGATCTGTCGCTCGTTTAAAACCCGTTTCAGCCTCGCCACAATCTCTGCCAAGCGGATAGGTTTTTCAATGAAATCGCTGGCCCCCTCGGCAATGATCTCTTCATAGTGAAAATTTTTGACCAGCCCGGTGATAATGATCACATCGGCATCAAAATCGGCCTTGACCAGGCGGCACAATTCCAAACCGCTCATCCCATACATTTGAACATCGGAAACGACGACCTCAACCGGCTCGACCTTGAGCAGCTCCAAGGCGGATTCGCCACTGTCGGCGGTCAGGCACCGACAGCCGGACCCTTTGATGCCATAGGACAGGATATCGCGGATATCATCATCATCATCCACCACCAAAATCAGCGGGGATGCATTTGTTTCAGTTGTCTCGGCGTTCATGGAAAGCCTCCTCAACATGTTACCTTAGGGAGTATTGAATGGATTGTTATGATGCACGTATTGCAACCAGTCACTCGGCTTAGGAAAGAGCAATATCAAAAGGGAAAAACGCTCAGGAGTTCTGGCAGTTAAAAAATCAATCGCACCGGTAGCGGGACTAGAAGAGTAAATAGATCACATAACCAACATAACAGGCAACTAAAATCAGACCTTTTCTGCGCGTAATTGTCAAGTCCCGTCTCATCAAAATCAACGGCATCGCGCTGACGATCATCATGACCAGATAATCGATTACCAGACCGCTGTGGAAAAACCCGCCGGCAATGGGTATCGGCCGGACCATGGCCGTGGCGCCGACCACACTGAGAAGATTGAACACATTGCTGCCGACCAGGTTGCCCAGGGAAATATCCATCTCCTTTTTCAGGGCCGCCACAATGGACGTGGCCAGCTCCGGCACGGATGTGCCAAAGGCCACAACCGTCAGGCCCACCACTTTCTCGCTGACTCCCAGGGCGGACATGATGCTCACCGCCGAATCCACGAGCAAATCGGCACCGACCACCACCGCCGACGTGCCCGCGATAACCATCGCCCCCTGAATCCATTTTTTTTCCATCAACCCGGAGGCTGGGGCCGGTTGATCCGCATCGCCGGTTTTGGGCCGGGTCCGATTGACGCGCAATGCCACCGCGTAATTAAACCAGGTGTAGGCAATAACCCCGCTAAACAGGATAACCCCTTCGATCCGGCCAATCATCGAATTCAGGGAAAGCAATAGTAAAAATGCGGAAATGCCCAGCATCAAAGGGATATCGCGAACAATGACAATGCGGCTGGTGGTCACCGGTTGGAACACTGCCGTCAATCCCAGCACCAATGCGATATTGCAAATATTGCTGCCCACCACATTGCCTAGAGCGATCATGCTTTTGCCTTTCATGGCCGACACCAGACTGACCACCAGTTCGGGAGCGGACGTGCCAAAGGCAACCACTGTAAGACCAATGACCATGGGAGTCAGTCCCAGGCTGCGGGCCAGACTGGATGCACCCTGTACCAGCCAGCCGGCCCCGTAGTAAAGCAGCAGCAGCCCTGCAACAAATGCAAAAAATTGGGTAAGCAATTAATTGGCTCCCTTTCATGGATCAATGGTAACAGGCTCGTCAAAAACAGGCCTCTATATGACATTGTTACCGATGGATTTCAATGTCCATCGGTTTTGAATCCAGGGTAATCGCATTTAAAATAATCCATGCCGACTCACATGATAGTAAAAATAGGCTAAAAATTCGAATGATTATAATAATTTGAAATAATTCAAAATATGCGGCTACCCGGGTCGTAGGGGCAGGCCCCTGTGCCTGCCTTGGTTTTGAAGTCGGGCCAAAATCTTGTTGTGTGGATCGGCTAACGAAATCACTGGGAGGGTTAAAGGGCAACCACGGGGGGTTGCCCCTACGGTGGCCGTGATAACCACAATGCCGTGAATGGGCTTCAACCAGGTATCACCATGTCATCAAAGAAAAAGCAGGGCTAACGGCTGATTGCTAAAAGCTGGCAGCTCAGCTTGGGTTTCTTAAACCGCCCTTTTCAGCCTCAAAAACAGCGGGCAAATCCGTGCATTCAGAAAAAATAGAAAAGAAATTCCAAATGCGGTTACCCTGCCATCTTTTGAGTTTGTTTGAGAAGTCTGGATCAGGCTTGATAACAAGGCGGAAAGTGGCTCAATTGCTGCGCATATATGTAATATGTGAGCATTTTTAGCCACTTGTAGGCGCCGGTAGCGGGCCTTAGATGGATTTATCAAACAGGCGCTTACACAATCCTAACAATAATCGAATATCATGCAGCTGTTGGGCCTTGGTGTCCCGGCTAAGGCACGACATGCCCCCGATATTGCAACAGGGGGAATTCACATCCAAGAAACGTCAGATACAATGGTCGATGACATCCACAAGTGCCCCCGTTGCGGTTCAACCGCCTTTTATCGCTACGGCCGGGCGAAAAACGGCAAGCAAAGGCACATTTGTCTGATCTGCAACCGGCAATATGTTGTCAAACGACGGCAAAGCGAAATGGCCACGCGGCCGGTCTGCCCAATCTGCAACGAACCCATGCACGTCTATCGCCGGGAAACCAATGCGGTCCGCTATCGATGCCGCAACTATCCGGCTTGCCGAAAATTTGTCAAAATAACACTCCCGCAGCCTGCACCGGCATCGGATCATGCATAACGGATCGTCACCGGCCTGCGTCCGGCGGTGCGCTGGTAGGTTTCATCGGGCCATCCCAGGGCAATCACGGCATAAGCGGTTTCCTGTTCGGGAATACCCAGGTTGCGGACAATGGACCGGTCTCTTTGCATGGCCTCGATGGCAAATCCGATCAGGCAGGTGCCAAGCCCCATGGCATGCGCGGCCAGCAGAATCTGACCGGTGGCCAGCAGGGCATCTTCACTCGGACAGGAGGCATCGTTTCGGGCGGCAACAACGATTGCAGCCGTTGCCCCGTGAAAGAGCAGATCACGCCCTTGCTTGTCCCACGCGTAAAGGCCCATTTGCACCGTCGCATGATGAAGCCGGTAATAATTGTCCAGCCCCGGCTTGCCAAAAAGTTTAAGTCCCCAACGAAGCCAGCGTTTTTCGGCCATCCGATTAATTTTCCTGAAAAAATCACCGACCTGTTGGCCCAGCCGACTGACGGCGGCCCGATCCGGCAAAAGCGTGAACGTCCATGGCTGGCAATTGGAGCCGGACGGTGCCAGGATACCGATTTTGACCAGATCCTCCAATAATTCACGATCCACCGACTGGTCGGTATAGTTGCGGCAGGACCGCCGCGACCCCATCAGGTTAACCAAGGAGGCGGTGTCGAAACGGCCGTGGGGCAACCAGCTGCAATTGGCTGAAAATGTTTTAAATCGGTACAGACTGGAATCAATGGAGGCCACCTGAATGGCCTCAGTGGGACAAACCGCGGCACAATGATCACAATTAAGCGAGTCAGTGCCACGGATTACCGCTTTTCCGTTTTCGATGGCCAGCGTCTGCAGCGGGCAAACCAGCGTGCACATGCCGCATCCAATACATCGATCCGCATCGATCAGGGCCGTTACGGTGCGGTCCGGGTCTGTTTTTTCTAAGTTACTCATTTTTTTTTAATGCCAGGTGGCTTGACATAAGGAAATATGCGGTTAAACTCCTCGCCTTTAAAAGTTGCCGTATCCATCTTGGGGGGCAACCGTTTGGTGGCCTCTTTTAAGAAACCATCGCCATTTACCGTTCATCTTAACCGATTTTTTTGGCAATAAAGGGTCGTGGGCATGAAAAAGCTTTTTTATCACAAAATCATCTCATCCGTCGTCTGGAATCTGATCCTTATTTCCGCAGGCGCGATCATTTTTGCGCTCGGTCTGAAATCCATCGCCATTCCCAAAGGATTCATCACCGGTGGTGTCTCCGGACTGACCTTGCTGATTTACTATGTCAGCGGCCTGCTGTCACCGGGTTTATGGTACCTGTTGGTCAACATCCCCATATTCCTGGTCGGCTGGCTCCATGTCAGCCGTCGCTTCTTTTTTTACAGCCTTTACGGCATGACCGCACTGTCGTTTTCTATCGATATGGTTTGCTTTATCGCCCCCATCCAGGAACCGATACTGGCCGTGCTGGCCGGCGGCGTGCTGATGGGCACTGGATCAGGACTGATTCTCCACTCCTTGGGATCAGCCGGTGGGCTTGACATCATCGGCGTCATCCTGAATCAGAAATATTCCGTTCGCCTGGGATCATTTTTCTTTTCTTTCAATCTGCTGTTGTTCGCGTTCAGTTTCGGTGCCCTTGAAGCGGATCTGGTGCTTTATTCCCTGTTCATGAGTTTCATTTCGTCCCAAACCATGGATTATGTGATGACCTTTTCCAACCAGCGCAAGATGGTAATTATCATCTCCGATCTCAACACGACGATCGCCAGCGCCATCAAGGAACGGCTCAACCGGGGCGTGACCTTTCTGAATGGTAGTGGGGCCTATACCGGCAAGTCAAAACAGGTTATCCTCACGGTGGTTCACAATTACCAGCTCAAGCGGTTGGAAGAAGCCGCCCTTTCCATCGATCCAGAAGCATTCATCATTACCGAAAACACGTTTAATGTGTTGGGTCGCGGGTTTTCGCGGCGAAAAGTATACTAAGAAGGGTGAAGGGTGATGGGTGATGGGTGATGGGTGGGTCAATAGAAAAAGGGCGCTGCCGGATCCGTTGTGGAGAGGGAATCCGGCGGCGCTTGTTTTTTGTTGCCAATCTATTGATCGGCGGTGACCGGTTTTTCAGTATCGGCGGTCTTTGACGCCGGCTCTGTGGTAATGACAAATCCTCCATCCTCACCCGAAAAAAGCCCCGGGCCGTGCTTTTCCTCCCGATCGTCGTGATACTCAAAGGGCGTGGATGTCAAGGCGCAGGCGGTGATCACGATCACCGTGATCCAGACCAGACCGATCCTGAAAAAATGTTTCAATGTGGTTTCCATTTAAAATTTGACCCTCGTAAGAAGTCGCCATTCGGACGGATTCGTCAAAAGCCCGAGATCAAGGCTTGCGAATCCTGAGGAATGAGGCGTACTGATCGTACTCCGCAGTGACGAAGGATGAAGCGTAACGCCGATATCGGGTTTTTGACGAATCCGTCAAAATTTGACCCTCGTTCCCAGCATAAGGGCATTGATGCTGTCATAATCCGTCCCATTGCGATCCAATTTGTGAAATCGGCATCCCAGGTAAACCTCAGTGCCCCACTGCGGAATATCCTGCACCATCTGAAAACCGATGGTGTCGGCATCATCGCCATCTTGCCCGACATCGGAATAGCGACCGTAATCCAGCGACAGGGAGGTGGCACCCAGGGGACACCAGCGGGCCCGGTAACCGAATTTGGAATAGAAGAAGGCCCCATCATCCCGACCGGCTTGCTTATGTCCGCGCACCCCCATGGCAAGCGTAACGTTTAATCCCGATTCGTGGAGGGTGGAAACGGAACCGGCCAGCTGTTCGTCAATCGTATTCGACGCACTGCCCGGATTGGAAAATGCAACCGCCGTTGCCAGTTTAAAGGTATTGATTGTGGCCGTGTAGCGGACGGCCACATCGCCACCGCCATCGTTGATATAAGAAGCCGCTCCGGTGAGGCCGTGAAACGATGGACTGTCATAGCGAATGCGCTCGTCGCGGCCCAGACCGTCCATGTTGGAATACGCACCGCTCACCGAGGCGCCCGTGAGGCTGTTTGTATTGCCATCATAAAAGAGCTGGCCGCCGGCCATATCGGCAACGTCCGAATATCCCACCACACTGGTTCCGGACAGGTCCATTTCGGCCGTGCCGTCCGAGGCGGTGGACCCCCATCCCAGAGACAATTTACCGATAAGACCGGCATCGAACCAAAGATCCAGATGGCGTTTTTCAAACCCAGCATCGTCAGGACGCCTGACGACCTGGTTGACCACATTGCTTGGATTGGTCTGGTATTCGACTTCAATCTTGGTGCCGATTTCAAGCCTGCGGTTGGTTTTAATGCTCCCCACAAGGCCCAGGCGAGTGGAGGAATTGTCATTGTCCACCAGGTAGGTATTGGTGTCATTACCGTCATCGCTGATCAGCACGGCTTTATTGATTTGCCCGTAAATTTTGACGATTGCCTTGGGATTCTCGTTTTTTATGGCCGCAGGGCTGCTCGCCGCGGCGTTGTTCTCTTTTAGGGCATCCACCTGCGATTGTAACTGTTCCAGCGATTGTTGCTGAACCCCTATTCGGATTTGCTGTTCCTGGATCGTTTTTTCCAAACGGTCCAAATCTTTATCATCCGCTCCCCAAACCGTAGCGACGGATAGTGACCAGAAAAAAAAGACAGCCCCCACCCACGATAACGGTTTACCGTTTTTCCTGAATCTCATCCGATCCTCCTTTTGCACACGTTTTTCATCGCGTTTATTTGAAGCCTTTTCCATCAAGTCCAATCGAAACCATAAACCGCTTGGGTAGCAAGGTATAAGTTGGACCAATGGATAAAACGGCGGGCAATGAAAACCAAAATTGTCGGAGCGCAATAGAGCTTAAGGATAAATTGCCACTTAAAATGATTCCATCGTATATGATTAAAGGAAAAGGAGAGAACACGACTTAATTGTGGCTTTCACTATCAATTTGCATATCACAAAAAAGTGTTCATGAAAACGAGCTATGAGCTAAATTTCAGGTAATCCTCCCTTACCGGCGAGAATACCTCCACGGCCACAGAATCCTCAATCGCTCGGGCCGAATGAGGAACATCGGGCCCAATGCACCAGCTGTCCCCAGGCAGGGCCTCGTGATCAACGCCATCGATGGTAAGAATAATTCGCCCGGAAATCAAAAGCCCGGTCTGCTCGTGCGGATGAGAATGATCCGGCAGATCCGAGCCTTTTTCAAGCCTGAACTGCGCCATAAGGGTTTTTTCTCCATGCACCATGGTGCCAAGCTGCACGCCTTCGATCAGTTGGCGGCAGGCCAGATTAGCTTGTTTCTTGAACATCGTCGCTCCTTGATTGAGTGTTTACATGTTTGTTTTCCAATTCCAAAACTGCGGCATAGGCGTCCGGCATTGATTTATTGGCTTTCACGCCCAGCGCTCTGAGTTGCTCGGCCCGCCGTACCAGGTTGCCCCTGCCCGTGGAAAGGCGGTCCCGGGCCGTCCGAAAGGCCCCCTTGGCCCGGTCCAGCTGGCGCCCCACCTCCTCTAACGCCTCAATGAAACCGACGAATTTGTCGTACAGTCCACCGGCCTGTCGGGCAATTTCCAGGGCGTTCTCATTCTGGTCGGCAAAGCGCCAGATGTTGCAGATGGTTCTGAGCGTCACCAAAAGGGTAGATGGGGAGACCAAGATAACGTTTTTTTCAAAGGCCTCACTGAAAAGTGACTGATCATGGGTCAGAGCCGCGAAAAAGGCCGCCTCAATGGGCACGAACATGAGCACGAAGTCAAGGGTACGGATGCCCTCCAGATCGTTGTAGTGCTTATCGCTGAGCCCCTTGAGATGGCTGCGCAGGGAGGCCAGATGGTCTTTCATCGCCGCGGTGCGGATGCCATCATCGGCAGCGCTGTGATACCGTTCATAGGCTTTGAGCGATACCTTGGCATCCACGACAACATCCCGTCCCTCGGGCAGCCGAATAATCACGTCCGGCTGAAAGCGGCGACCACGATCATCAGTCAGGCTCACCTGGGTCTCGTAGGCCCTGCCCTTCTCCAGGCCGGAAGCCTCAAGAACACGTTCCAGGATCACTTCCCCCCAACCGCCCATAGTCTTGACATTCCCTTTAAGGGCATTGGTCAGGTTCAGGGCATCGTTACCGATGCGCTCATTGAGGTTTTTCAGGTGACCAATCTCGTTGAACAGCGCCGCCCGGTCGCGTGATTCCTTGTCGTAAACATCCTCCACACGTTTCTTGAACGCCCCCAACTGCTCCCGCAATGGGCTGATCAACCCGTCCATATCGGTTTTGCTGCGCTCGGTAAAGACCTTGCTCTTTTCGTCCAGAATCTGCTCGGCCAGCAACTTGAACTCCACGGTCAAGCGCTGCCGGGCATCGGTTAGCAAGGCAATTTTCTCCTCGGCCTGCCGGCGCTCGGCATCCAGGGCGGTGGAAAGCTGGGAGAGCTGTTTTTCCAAACCAATGTTGTCCGCCTGGAGCGCATCCTGCCCCTGCCTTTCTTTCTCCAGCGCCTGTTCCAAAGCGGGAATCCGTTCGGCGGTTTTCGCCAGCGCGGCATTTCGGGCCTCGGCGTCGGCCAGTTCATTACGGCGTTGATCCAGCGCATCGGATACGGCAGCCAGCTCGGCGCGCAGCGCGTCTTGCTGTTGCCGGCTGTCGGCAATCTGCGTTTCAATGCCCGCCCGCTCGATTTCCCAAAGCCGTTTCATGGAATCGAAATCGGCCTGTATGCGGTAACGGGCCACAACAAGAATGACCACGGCAATCAATAACACACCGGCGATACCACTGACCCAATAAATGATCTGGAGTTGCGTAAGGTCCAAAAATCCCCCTGATTATTTGGGCCGCGGCCCTTTTTATAATTTTACTGGCTTTATTTATACGTGAGTTGGCAAGATAAATCCATACCAGGCGCATCTTGCAAAGGACAACGGTTTAATCAGTTTTTGATTCTACTTGCGATTGCCCTGCGGCATGCCTTGTTTTTCCTTTATTGTTCGCGCAGAATCGATTATATTTTTTTCCATTTTGAAATGCTTTACTACCAACCTTGAAAAATTTGTCGACTTCGATTACGACTTTTTCGCAGTAAAGTTTCAAAATTTTCCCATCCGGCTTCTCTTCACGTCAAAATTGTAACCATTCACATTGTTTTATTAAAAATAAAAGCTTTAAAACAATACATTACTACCGAATAGTAATATTTATCCCAATTTGGCAAAGTAATTGCTTTCATATCTGCCTTCAGGATAACGTCCTGATTGAAGCAGTTTGTTTTCTGAGTGTATTCAGGATCAAAATGCTGATTGTTCTTTGAAATGAAACCGTTTTGTTTTATGGGCCTGATTCAAAAAAGGCATGTGTATCTGGATGAAATGCTTCCACAGCAAAAGACATCCGGTACGACAGCATATCATGCCAATGCCCTTCATACGCAGATGTCCTCCGTCTGTTACACCTGTGTTTTTCGCCCCTTTTTCTCCCATCGCTTTTGCGGACACCGATCATCTTCAACGCTGGATCCACCAGCAAAACATAGGTCGACATCGGCTTGGCCCATTGACTCAGATCACCGATAAAGGTTTGCGGCATGGTTTTGTCTTGTTTGCGCGGCCATATTTATTTTGAGCAATTCTTTGTGGGTGAAAAAGCGCACTACGGTTTCATCACTACGTTCGATTCAATAGGTCTCCCTAATATAGCCATGAAAAGCGTTGGCCGCTCAAAACGCCCAATCCGCCTTTTGTGGTGGGTCAATAAGCCCAGCGAATGCTGTGGCTTTTTAACCATTGATTATGGCCATTCTGCCATGTCTCTCTTTAACGATCAGGCCATCGCTGCCTGATCGGTTGAAATAGGCGATCCATTTTCTCAAGGCTCGATCGGCTGCCAAAAGTGTAGATCAACCCAGCTCTCTTTTGGCGTTTGAAAGACGCATTTTGGCAGTCACACAGCGTGTAACTGTGCAATTGGAGTCAGCCGAGAAAATCACTTGCGTTCGCCGGTGGTACCGTTTTCCGGGTTGGGCATGAACAGTAAACGTGCCGCAGGAAGTACTATAGGATAATTTTGCACAAACGAATATAGATGCTTTATTTAATTAATTCAAATAATTACACAACAACAAACTTTAAAACAGGAAAATTGGGTTAGCTTATGAAGAAAAAAGGGCTTAATAGAACTGCCTGCATCGTTTTCATCCTTTTCTCTCTCTTGACAATCTTCTTTACAACATCCCCCACCATGGCGTTTAATGTGACACTTGCCTGGGACGCCGTTGATGGTGATATCAATGGATACCAGGTATTCGCACGCGAGAGTGGACAGTCCTACAATTTCAGTGATCCCGTCTGGCAAGGCACGGCCGCCACCTGTACGATAGACGATCTCGAAGATCAGACCGACTACTATTTCGTGGTCAGAGCCTATACCGACAGCACGACAAGCAGTAGCTCCAATGAAGTTTTCTACCCCGCTGATGACACTGACAGTAGTGATAGCGGCGTTTTAGCCTCAAAGTTTGCCGAAACCACGCTTACCAGTGGTATCGAGTACTATACAGACAGGAGTTATCAGCTGACCAGCGTAACTTCTTTCTATGACGATATGGAGGCGATAATCACGCCCAATGACGACCGCAATCGCACCGATGCCAGTGGTTACCTGACGTTTACAATGCCCTACGATGGAACCGTCTACGTGGCCTACGACAGTCGGGCGACATCGCTTCCAAATTGGATGGATGGCTTTATCGACACCGGTGATGTTATCGAGACCTCCCTGTCTACTCAGCCGTATCTCAATATATACAGTCGTGTCTACGAGCAAGGGGATATTGTCAACTTGGGGGCCAACAAAGCTACCGGATTTGTTGGTGATACGGTCAGCAATTACATTGTTTTTTACAGCGATGGCAGTGGTGGTGTTAGTGATAACACAGATGAAACAACATCGGCCGATAGTAGTTTAGCAGGCAGTTTTGAAGAATCCTCAGTGGCTACCCGGGCATATTTATACACCGACCGAAGTTACTACATCACGGGTGGAATCCCAGACTGGATGATCGGGCGCACGTTGATTCAAACGCCCAATGATGAGAGATACAATAGCGCCTCCAGCGGTTATATCAACTTTACCAATACAGTTGACTGGTGGGTTTATGTGCTGTTTGACAGCCGCTCTGCATCAATCCCCAATTGGTTGGAAGACTGGGAACTTCGCTCAGATTATCGAATCTATACGTCTTTGAGTACGCAACCGTATTTGAAGGTCTACCGCAAAATGTTCGATGCCGGGGAAATTGTCGATTTAGGAGGCAATTATGGTCCTGGATCATCTGATGAAACCCGCAGTAACTATGTGGTGGTTTATGGGAAATAGCCTTAGCGCCTGTTTGATAATAACGTCATCAATATGCGAAAAAGTCAACTCAAGGCGATGGTGTTCGAAATAGTGCTCCAACGCCAGGTGAACACTTTTATCTTATCTCGCTGATTTTTTTAAAGCCATCGGACTGTCCAGAACGATTCGCTTGGTTTTCATTCAGGGCAGCATGCTGCATTGAAAGGTCCAGATACGGCCTTGCCAGCCATGCGTTGCTTCTGCAAACGCATGTGGCGCCATTTTCCCGGCATTCCCGGCATATTACGGTTTTGCAGTTGATACATTGAAAGGCACGCCGTTGCAGCGTTTTTTCTGCCAGGAAAAGCAGCAGACTCTGTTGATCTTCCAAAAGCCTGATGCGACGGCCGCAACACGCGCACGTTTGCCAATACGTTTGTTGTTGGGTCTGGCTGGCGACGGGAATCGTTGTCATGATGCCCTCCTGCTTGATGGAAATGGTGCGATGGGTTAGGTTTAAATTAACGCAGAGGGCTGTCCAAGGATGTGATGCAATTCACACCTAAAATGTGATCTGGCACACAAATTGAGCGGTTAGCTGACAGCTAAGTGCTAAAGGCTCACCTTGCGCATTTTCACAAGCCGGGAAGAATCCTTCTGATGGGGGGTGTGGGGGAAAGGCAGCTTTGAGGGTTAGAATTCGTAAGGAAGTGGCTTCATAATCTTCATACGCCCCTTCTCTTTGGCAATATACCCCCCGGAAACGAGTTCATTGTAAATGCGGCAAACCGTTTCCCGGGAGGAACCGACAATGTCGGCCAGATCCTGCTGGGTCAGTTTTTCCTCAATAACACCGTCGGCATTCTGGTTTTCCACTAAAAATCGGGAAAGCCGCCCATAAACGTCCATGAAGGCCAACTCCCCGATCAGTTCAGTGGCTTTTCTTACTTTTTCCAGAAGGCTCTTGATCATGTTGGGGTACACTTCGGGATGATCGGCGGCAAAATAGAAAAACGCCTTGCGCGTCAGGACCATCAAGGCGCACTTTTCCTTGGTGATTACCGTGGCGCAACGTGCGCTGCGGTCGAACAGGCTCATTTCGCCGAAATAATCATAGGGACCGAAACGATTGATCACGAACTGCCTGCCCGCTTCATCACTGCGCAGGGCATGGGCCTTGCCACTCAGCAGTACATACAGGCAGTCCGTTTCATCTCCCTCGTTGATCAAAAGGGTGTTCTTGGGCACCGTCCGCTCCAGGCAGATGCCTTCCAGGTCGGTGATGTCCTGGTCATTTAAGTTTGAAAAAAGGGATACGCGTTCTAACATGTCTATTCACTGTATTGATTGAATAATTGAAGCCTCAGATGCTTACATTCACCAATCTCCTGTCTTATGATCCAAGTGTTTTGTACACTGCACCAACGTATGAATGTCGATAAATTCGCAAAACGTCGCGGGTACGTCATACCCGACTTGGTAAGCCTGACCCGAACTCGATCCGGAGGCATCCATAACATATTTAAATGAATGAATTCCGGCATGCACAGAAATGACGCATAACTGTAATTCTATACTTTTTACATAACTATTATTATATCAGCAAACACAAATTATGGATATATTTTAATTAGATAGTGTTGAAGCAGGTATAGCCAGGGCCTAAAAATCGGAGCATGGAGGAAGGTTTGGAATTACAAAATCGACAGCATTCCACCCGACCTTCACTTTTTAAGCTAAACGGCTACCAGCCTATTATCGTCTCCACCTTTCATGTTGTTTTATTCGTAAACGATCACATCAACATATCTTTTATCTCCAGTCGGCGTCATATAGTAAATACGGATTGTTGTTGGATTCTTTTTAAACACATCAAACCATAGTACCCTGGAACTTATTTTCTCCGATTCTCGTAAATCACCGTCTGTGATTTGGGCCCCCTTTTCTGGTCGTATATCGATATGCCCATTACGGTCGATCAAAATTTTGGTAACAACGGCCGACTCATCAAATTCAGTTTCTGTATATGTGTTTTCTTCAATAATCATACTCACCTCCTTGTTTGTTTGGCGAACTCGCCAAGTTGATTGCCTTACTAAAAAGTAAATGTCACACGTCCAATGATGACACGGTCCGGAATAAACTCCGGGCTTGTCGGTTCCGGTTTACGAAAGTTATCATCCTGAAAGCGAAATTTTTTATCAAATAAATTCTGCGCTTCCAGACTGACAATGCCCCTTCTTTTTGGTAGACGAAAACCAATTGTAGCGTTCACAAGAATAAATGACTCATTCCCATCTTCCATACTCGATCCCGCTGACCGCTCTACAGACTGATAAATAAAGATGGGGCTGAATTTACCAAAAAAACCCAAGGGACCAAAATAATTCAAGCTGATCGGTACGCTTACCGTGTCAACCTTTATTGGCTCATTGACATCGCCCTCTTCTTCGAGCTTGAACTTTTCCATATAAAAATCACTCGAAAACGCAAGCGATGAGAACGGCGTCCAATACAAGTAGGCCCGATAGAGATCTTCCTGCTCATCTTGAAAGATCACGTCATCGTTTTGGACTGGCACTTCCAGATCTCGGCGTGAAACCTCGCCACCGATGTATAGCGTCTTTGTCAAATGGACATCCAAACCAATCCCATAGCGTCGAGCTTCTGTTCCGTTTGGGTCGTCGAATAACTGGTTGAAGCCTGAAACTTGCGTGGGTTCGATCGTCTGGTCCACGATCAACGCTCGCTTGATGGTTTTAAAAGCAGCCGCCCGTACTCGCAAATTATCCATAAGGTTCCATTCCAGGCCTACTTTCGGGCTCCAATCATCCATATCCAGAGCATCCTCTTCCAGAGAGTCATAAGCGATTCCAAGAGTCGTTGTTACCCGGCTGCCAAAAGTTGGTTTTGTATAAGCATAAACGTTTTGATGCTTTCTGGTAAATTCTGTTTTATCATCAGGAATTTGTGCGATTGGAGGCGTTAACTCGAATGACGCAATTCCATCAGAATCGGTGGAATAGTATCCGCCACCGACAGTCAGATCAAAATGAGGCAACGTCATCAGGTATCTTGCTTCCACCTGATACCCTTGTTCTTCCACTTCTTGGCGGGTTTCGGTTGTTAAGGCAAATCCATAATCAGTGCTTGTCGATGAGGTGGGGCCTTGTTTTCCATCGAAGTCATTGTGTGCCAATGAAAAAATGAAGTGTGAACGGGGATGCAAGGATAGTCGACCGCCGAAACGGACAGTGTCCTGTTCAACCGTTCGTCTTTCT
Source organism: Desulfosarcina variabilis str. Montpellier (assembly GCF_048565275.1). Classification (NCBI taxonomy): domain Bacteria; kingdom Pseudomonadati; phylum Thermodesulfobacteriota; class Desulfobacteria; order Desulfobacterales; family Desulfosarcinaceae; genus Desulfosarcina; species Desulfosarcina variabilis. Next base: position 8,381,436 of record NZ_CP159846.1, read on the forward strand.
TCCGATGAGAAGTCTTCCATAATAAAATTTAAATCAAGATCGCCCTGATCTGTTTTGCGGTGGCGAAACTCCGCCTGGATGTTTAAGGAGGGGCTGATCGCCGCTTGGGCAAACACATCGTAAATGTCATGTTTGTAGTCATTATTTTCTCGGAATCCGTCAGTTTCAAAATGAAACTGACCAAGACTAAAGGACATGAAATTGTATAGGCCTGACAGCACGATCTCTTCGCCAATAGATTTGTTGCTACCGAATAAACCGGAACCGGTAAGTTGCATTCTGTTTCGCTCAAACATTGATGTGAATTCGTTAAAAGATGCTTCGGCTGGACCACCTCCGGCAACGACATTTAAATCTGTAATAGATAGACTCGGTTGAACTGGGTTCATATTGATCGGCTGTAGAAGTTGCGCTTGGAGCAGTTCACTCACGCGGGCAATCTCATGACGGGGAAGTCTGGCATAAATGTCTGAGAGGAATCGGTGGGCTGAATGATTGCCCGGATCAAGGTCCAAGGACCTTGATGCCTCGATCAACCCCAATTGCTCAAATCCCAAATCGTCGTAGATTCGCGCAAGGCTCGTTCCACGGCTGGCAAGATCTTCATCCAGCTGCAGGCGAGACCGGTAAATTGCCCGGTTATCGTTAAGCTCGATGGATTTCTGCAAATCCTGCAACGCCTCAACCGGCCGGTTTACGGTCTGTTTGCGGATGGCATCGTAAAACCAGGGAGTGGGATCGTTGGGATCCAATGTCTTTGCGATCTCAAATTGCTGGCCGTCCTGGGGATCACGCTTCTCATCAAAATAGGCCTTGCCCAGATAGCTGCGAATCAGGGAATTGCCGGGATCCAGACCGGCGGCAATTTCAATTTCCGATCTACCCAGTTCCAAATTTCCATCGCGGATGACAGCCAGCCCAAGCCCCAGCCTTGGCAGGGGGGCAGCGGAATCCAAACCAATCGCCTCATTGAAGGATTCGCGCGCTTTCCTTGTGTCGATACGAGTTAAATGGGCAAACCCCAGGATCGTGTGGGCATGGGCCGTTCGCGGAGCAAGTTCCGCGGCCTTCCGGGCAGCGCGAACGCCCTTATCCAAAGCGCCTACCGAAAGTTGCAGATCCGCCAGACGGGCCCAGGCCAGCCCACTGCCAGGGGCCTGGACGACGGCCTCCTGAGCGGCGTCAAGCGCCTCGGACAGTTTGAACTGCGCCTGCAGTGCGTAAGAAAGTGCGATATGCGCCGATGCGGATCGAGGGCGGTGCTGTACAGCCTGTCGGGCCATGTCAACGGCTTCGGCGGCCCGGTTCTGAACAACGGCGATCACGGCCTTCAGGGCCAGGGCATCGCTATTTTGCGCGTTCATAGCCAGGGCGTGTTCGATATCCGATTGGGCATGGGCGATACGACCAACATGCAGGCGCATGGCTGCTCGGCAGGTATAAAAATTCGCATCCCGGTTTCCGGGGCTGATGGATTCCAATCGGACCAGAGCGTCTGTGGTTTGCCCGTCGTTGAATAGGGCCAGTGACTGGTTGACATCGGCGGAAAGCATTCCTGCTTCCATGGCCAGAACGGGCGGATAGTAAATGGCCCATTGCACGCTGTCCCGCGGCCGAACCAGAATATAGCGCTGGGGGGCTTTTCCGGCCTGTGCCACAGCGCCATCTCCTTTGGTCAATTCTAACATGCCCTGGTCGTTCCGGGCGAGAATCCGGCCCTCGAACAATTCGATACGGGTCTGACGGCTATCGACTTGGACAAAAAATTCAGTTCCTTCAATCACGCCGTTAACGAACGGGGTAAGTATTTTCAGGCTGCGTGGCCGGTGGCTGAAAAAATTGGCCGCACCTTCGAGGAGTTTGAAGATAAATGTTCGCTTTTGCTCGATCTCGGTAAAAATCAGAAAGGAGTTTTGATCCAAACGCATCAGGGAGTCGTTGCTGAGCAAAATTCCGGCCCGGCTGTTCACCTCCACATGGATCTGATCGCCGGCGAAAAAAGTATCGTTCAGTTTAACCGGCTGCCAACGGGTTTGGCCATGACGCCTGACCCGCACCGTTCCCTGAATCGATACGATTTTGCTTACCCATCCGGCACTGTCCGACTCATTGGCGGCTGACATTGTCGAGGACCCAATGATACCAATAAAAACCCCGGCGATTACCCCCCACATGATCCACATTTTATTATGAAACAGTGTCATTTCTTTTTCCGGCTTCTTTAATGTCCAAGCAAAAATGCCCAATTTGCCCGATATCGGCGTTGCAGGAAAAATTTTGACCCGTGCAGTTACATATCAGCTAAATACTAATGGCTAATTGCACAGCTTATAATAAATACGCTTATTTCTGGACGGACAATAGTTAAAAGTATGCTTGTCCCAGGTATCCAATCATGATCTTAAAGTTGGTGGATCTTAAAAAGACGGAAAGTCACTTCTGATTCAGGTAAGCATCGAATTACCAATAAATGACAGGCAGTTAAGGGCTAACCGCTGATCGCTAAAAGCTAACCGCTCACTTTGGAATCCCATCGATATCCTGTTTTATTATCCAGGCGTTACTTGGCAAGCGTGTTGTTCGGTACACCAACCTCTTGATATTGATGAACTCGTAAAAAAGTCCCGGATACGTCATACCGGGCTTGCCTTATCCCCACAACACACTGAATTAAATAGGATTCTGGCTACACCGAATTGACGCAAGCCTATAAGCGCTATGCTTTTTTACATAACTATTATAATTATACCAGCAAACGCAGATTATGGATATATTTTAATTGGATAGTGTTTGACCACAAATACCCCTCCCACTCGATTGTAATGGTCACGGTTGGCGATCCCGATAGTGATGCTGCACGGATATTTGTAGGTTGGGTTGAGCTTAAGCGAAACCCAACACAGACAGGGAAGACGGGCATGATTTTGTTGGGTTTCGTTCCTCAACCCAACCTTGTGTATACAAGGAAGCGGTGGTTAAAGAAAAGAATCTTCAACCGCCGTCCATATTCGCCTTTTCCAACATTTACCGGATGATTCCTTAAAACGCCCCTGTTTTTAGCCTAAACCCGCACCAATTGGACTTCCAGTTTGGTCTGTCCCCAGTCCTCCAGACAATGATCGATTGCACATTGTCACGGGCATGGAGAAAAGTCTGAGAATACAAAACCGATAGGATTCCGGCTGGCCTTCAGCCTTCAGTCTAAAAAGCTATTAACCTATTATCGCAGGCATAGCCAGCTCCAACCGAGGCATGCAGGACGGTTTGGGAATACAAAACCAATAGCATTCCACCCGCCCTTCAGCCTTCAGCCTAAATGGCTATCAACCTAATCATCACCTCCCTCTTTCATGTTGTTTTTTAGAACCAGTTATAGATTTTTCCTCTTACCAACAAAAGCACTTTGTTCCATCGTAATGATATCAGCCAGTTTCCCAGTTGATCGAAAGGATTAGTTTGCGGATATCCGAAGGTAACCCAATAGCGTCTTTCTGGTAAAGACATCAGGGGCAGGGAGTACCATAATCAGTCCAGGACGGGTAATCCGGGCATTGGGGTGCACACACAGTATACGTATATTTAACGCCATTTAAAACATACGTGTATACACATTTGTAATCCGTCAATGTTGTTGTTGCCATTGTCAGGCGCGCCGAAGAGATTGTACTTTCTTCGGCAACAGAAGAATTTCGCATGGACCCGTTATCCCACCAGACCCCATCTTCAGGGCATTCTTCCGCATAGAAGGTGAGAGTTCGCTCCTCCCCATCAACATCATACACAAACACGCATTCATGAAGATCCGACATTTCAGAGGCCTCTTCCTGGGACGTTGAACTGGTTAACTTGGCAGTGACATCAGCATTGCGCGTGGGCCCGTTGTCCCACCAACCCTCATCGTCAGGACATTCCTCTGCATAAGAGGTGAAGGATTGCTCTTCCCCATCGACATCGTACACATACACGCATTCGTGAGCTACTGATGCCTTGGGTATCTTTTTTGGAAACGCTAAACTTGGGACACTGGCAACAGCCACGAGCAGAAACATCAGCACAAGGACAAGTGTAAGTCTTTTCATACCATTCCTCTTCAATTTCAATATTGTATTTCAAAATCCAACAGTCGCTATTCCAACTTACCAGCAAGCCAATTACACGAGGTACCACAATCGATCAACTGATTTCTGAAACCGACCAAATCAATTCGCTCAGTGGAATAAAAAGTTGAAATCTTTTCATTACAGCCCTCCTTTGGTTGTATGTATAAAAAACCGATACCTCTTAAACCTGATTACTCTATGTCGCACCCTTCAAAACGCCAGGGCAACCCTGGCGAAGATGGTTTGATCGGGAATATACATGGGGGTTAAGGGTTCATCCGTATTAAAATTATAATCCTGGTAATTAAATTTCTCATTGAACAGATTTTTGGCACCTAAACTGATGGTTCCCAGCCGTTTGGGGAGCCGGAACCCGACAGACAGATCCGTCACCCAAAACCGGTCCTTGTCAGAACTCCACGAATTCTCGAAATCTTGTTTCACAAGGGTTAACACCGCCTTGGCATAAAAACCGCCGGGCAGGAACCAGGCGGCCGAGAGCGGAAACCGGTAGGTGGTCAGGTGGGCGGGCTGGCTAACGACGTTATCGAATTCCTCCTGGAATGCCTCGGCCATCAGCGCCAAGCTGGCAACGGGGAGCCAGCCAAGATAGGCGCGGTGAAAGGTTTCCTCCTGGTTTTCAATGGTGGTAGTTTCGGTAGTACGGTCATAGGAAGGCAGATCCACATCCCGCCAAGAAAGCTCCAGCCCGGCAAAACAACCGGCGGGCAGTTTGAGGTCCACGGCCGCGCCATACCTGACCGTTTCGCTGCCGTACACATCATCGAAGAACTGGTTGAACCCGGCCACCTGGGTGGGCTCCAGGGTCTCCTGGGCGGTGAACGGGCGACCGACATCCTGGAACCAGGCCCCGCGGAAGGTCATGGTCCGGTGCGGCGACCAGATGAGGCCGCCCTTGAAATTGAAGCGATTGTTTTCGATAATATAGCTGTCGTAGGCAATGTAGGAAACACCAAACGTCCAGGTCATATTCCTGATGCCGTTAAAATTGGTGTACAGGTAGCCGTTGGAATGGTGCGTGACATGGTCCTCGGTGGTGTCTGTAATATCTGACTCCGGCGGCAGGGAAGGAATAACCTCTATCGATCGGATAAAGGTATCTTCGGTTTCATCCTGGTAAAACGTGCCGGCCCCGGAGACCAGGTCCAACCGGTCCCACTGGCGGATGTATTGCAACTCCCCGCTAGTTGCATCGGCCGTTGTATTGATATCCTGCTCGTTACTCCACTGGAACTCTTGGCCTATAGTCTCGCTGTAATCGGTATAGTGGCTGTCCAGTTTTACATGGTTCAAAGAAGCGATGATGTTGTCGCGCGGGCCGAGTTGGAAATTGCCGCCGACGCGAATGCTGTGCCGTTCCTCTTCAATCCGCTTGTTAGGGTCGAAATAGTCGGGGTCGAAATGCATGCTCAGATCTCCCCGCTCCGTTTCCCTATACCGGTACTCAGCCTGAATACTATGCCGGCCGGCAAACGAGTACTGTGTGAACACATTGTAGATATCGTAAGTGAGATCGTTGTTATCGCGGAAGCCGTCTGTTTGATAATGCATCTGACCCACGGCATAGGAAATGTTGTCATGAACCCCCGATAGCGTCAGCTCGTCACCCAGGGTATCGCGGTTTCCGGCGATGCCGGAAGCCTGAAAGGCCAGATCGTTGCCGACAAACAGCGGATTGAACTCATTGAACGAGGGTTTCGACGGTCCGGCGCCTTCCAGAATGAGCAACGAGGCGTCATTCTGCTGGGGCTGCAAGGGGGTGAGGTTGATCGGCTGGAGTAGTTTGGCCTGGAGCAGTTCACTGGCCTTGGCAATCTCATGCCTTTTAAGCTTTGAGTAATTGTCCGACAGGAAGCGGTGGCCGGAGTAATCGGCATAATTGGTATTGACCGCTTTCCAGCCCTCGGACAGCGCCAGCTGCTCGAACCCCAGGTCGCTGTAAATCCGGCCCAGACTGGCGCTGCGTGCGGCCAGGTCCTCATCCAGCATCAACCGCGAGCGGTAAACCGCCCGATTGTCGTTCAACTCGATGGATTTCTCCAGGTCCCGCAGGGCTTCCACCGGCCGGTTGAGGGTCTGTTTGCGGATGGCATCGTAGAACCAGGGCGTGGGATCATTGGGGTCCAGGGCTTTGGCGATTTCAAACTGCTGCCCGTCCTGGGGATCGCGCTTTTCGTCAAAGTAAGCCTTGCCCAGATAGCTGCGGATCAGAGAATTGCCGGGATCCAGGCCGGCGGCGATTTCGATTTCCGAGCGCCCTTTTTCCAGATCCCCATCCCGAACGTCGGCCAACCCGAGTCCCAAACGCGGCAGGGGGGCAGCGGAATCCAGCATAATGGCCCTTTCAAAAGCCTCACGGGCCACTTTGGTCTCGATACGGGTCAGGTGGGCAAACCCCAGCACCGTGTGGGCATGGGCCGTGCGGGAAGCAAGCGACACGGCCTTGCGGGCGGCATCCACGCCCCTGTCCAGATCCCCGACCGAGAGTTGCAGATCCGCCAGGCGTGCCCAGGCCAGCCCGCTGCCAGGTGCCTGGACAACGGCCTCCCGGGCTGCGTCCAGCGCCCCGGGCAGATCGAACCGGGCCTGCAGCGCGTAGGAAAGAGCGATGTGAACCGAGGCGGATCCCGGGGTGCATCGCACGGCCTGGCGGGCCAGATCAACGGCTTCGGCAACCCGGTTCTGGACTACGGCAATCACGGCGCTCAAAGCCAGGGCATCGCCATTTTGCGGGTTCAGGCCCAGAGCCTTTTGGAGATCCGCCTGCGCCAGGGCGATACGCCCGACATGCAGGCGTATGGCCGCGCGACAGACAAAAAAGGCTGCATCCCGATTCCCGGAGGCAATGGATTCCAGTCGCTGCAGGGCATCGGTAATCAGTCCGACCTCAACCATAACCATGGCATCGTTTATTTCGATGGATGGCTGGCCCGGCCCCAAAGCCAGGATCGGCGGATAATACATAGCCCACTGCACGCTTTCCCGGGGCCGAACGAGAAGATACCGCTGCGGCGAACTGCCGGCCTGAGCCAGGGCGCCTTCGCCTTTTTTCAGTTTCAGCGCACCATGCTCGTTTTCGGCCAGGATCCGGCCCTCGAACAAATCGATGTGGGCCTGCATGGCATCCACCTGAACATAGAACTCCGTGCCTTCCACAACACCATTGACAAAGGGCGTGAGAATTTTCAGACTGCGCGGCCGGTGGCTGAAAAAATTGGCTGCCCCCTCGAGGAGCCTAAAAATAAATGTTCGCTTCTGCTCGATTGCGGTGAGAATCAGTGTGGTGTCCTGATCCAAACGCATTACGGCGTCGTTGCTGAGCACAATGCCGGCCCGGCTGTTGGTCTCGACACGAATCTGATCACCGGCAAAGAAAGTGTCGTTGAGTTGGACGGGCTGCCAGCTGGTTTCTCCCTGTCGCCTGACCCGCACATTACCCTGAAGCGAGATGATTTTGCTCACCCACCCGTCGCCATTTGACTCTTCGGCTTTTAAAATCCCAGGAGGTCCCAAAAACCCGATTGCGGCCAATACGAATATCCACTTGATCATCCTGATGCTCTTCATGCGCTGTTTCATTTCCGTTTTCGTATTTTTCAGTAAAGGCGAACGCAATTGTTATTTTTCATGAAGACGAACCACGCCGCTCCACACCCCGTCTGGCGGCTGATGCTTGAAGTTTCGACACTGCTCGATATAAAAAAGGGAAGGCCCATTGGCCGGATCGATCCGCAGGACCTTATGAAACCAATGATTGGCATCATCCCATTGCCCCCGTTGAAACGCGACCACCCCGGATGCAAACAGGCGGTCCACCACCTTTTTTCTCTCCATGACGACGCGATTCGGGGTCAGCAGCTCATACACATGGACAGGCCGGGATTTGCCTTTGAATACAAACCGTCCGACCGAACGCGCCGGCAATCGATTATCCTGGCTGATGACATCACGGGAAACCAGGACGTTTGTTCCCAAAAATTTATTCAACCCCTCCAGGCGTGAGGCGGTATTGACAATGTCCCCCACCGGCCGGTATTCAAAATGATTCATCGCACCGATGTTGCCAAGCAGCATGTCTCCGGCATGAATACCGATCCGGGTCGGCATGGCATGCCGCCCCACCCGCCGATTGAATTGATCCACGGCAGAAATGATTTCCACGGCTGTTTTACAGGCCGCATATTTTATTTCATTATTCGGTTCCAATGCGGTCCACAGGGCCATCACCGAATCACCCACAACTTGCAGCACCAATCCGCCATTGGCCTTAATGGGCTCAAAAATCGCAGCGTAATATGTATTCATCAAGTCAGTCAGGCTGGCCGGGTCCATGCTTTCCGACAGAGAGGTGTAATTCTGGGCATCGGTAAACAGACACACCCCATAAAACACCTGCCCGCCCAGATTAAGGGCCTTCAGATTGGTAGACAGACGGTCCACAACGTCATCGGGAAGATAGTAGCCGAACGCCTCACGGATATTTTTACGCTCAGCCATGCCCCTTCGATTCTTGTAGATCAGACCGGTAATGCAAGCAACCGGTGTCTGCAATAAAATAGGGACCACCAGAGGAAACCAGGTACAGCGGGTTTGGAATTGAACAAAAGCAATATAGAAATACACGCCGTTCAGCAGTATCAACCCGGTGACGGAAAAGGTGGTGGGGAAATAAAAACTGATCCAGACCAAAAGCGCCCCCCAACCGAAAAGAAGGATCAGGGTGCCCACGGGTTTCAGCGGAAAAACCCCTTTGCCCTCCAGCAAGTTGGCAAAAGCGGTTGCCGCAATCTCCACGCCGCTGATATCCTGTGCCGATTCTCCGGAAAAGGCCGTGTAAAAGCCGTCATGGGTCTTGATCCAGTTACTGTCCGTCTGTCCCACAAACACCGCCGCCCCTTTGAGGGATTTCAAATTCTCATGGGCTTGGGGGCTAGTGGATGCGTTCACCAGACGATGGTAGGAAATGGTCCTGATGTTTCCGGGCGGACCATAAAAATTGAGATAGCGGCTGTTTCCAGACGCATAGAGCATAAGCAGGCTGCGAATCAAGTCCTTGGTGCGGGGGGGCATTGTTTTTGTAGGATAATGTTCAAGCCGATCAAGGGCTCTGGGCACCAGTGTGGCATCGTCTTCAAATCGCGCCCGCAAGGGCTGGATGAGCTGAATCATCGTTTGAATATCAACCCGGCCCTCATCCGGCATGGCCAGCGCATCCGCCAAATGCTCGTCAACGTCAGCCAACAAATCAATGAAATCGTCAAAGGCATCCTTGGCGTAGATATGAAAGGCCACAACAGGCAGGGTCGGCTTGTTGCCCGAGGCGGACCGGAAGCACCAGAACTGGTTCAATTTGATCGGTATCTTGGGCAGCGGAAAAGGCGCCTGCCCGATGGCCGCATCGGCGAAAATCGGAATCGCCGATACCAAACGCTCGATCATCACGTGAGTCGTCCGGACACCGTTTTCATCAAAAAGCGGCATGGCCTGCCTATCGATCGCTTGAGTTAGTATGACATTACCAGCGCTGCGCATGGCGCCTGCAAGGGCGTGATCGTTAACTTTGTCCTGGGGGGTTTGAAACAACAGGTCAACGGCAACCACCGCCACGTGCTGGCGGGTCAGTTGGTCGATCATTTGCGAATGAAGCATCCGCGGCCATTGATGGGGATCCAATGGCATATTCAGAGCACTTGCCGATTCACTATCGATGGCGACCACGACAATATCCGCCGGTGCCTTCACGGGCCCGCGCAGCCTGTAGAGCAGGTGCAACCCCAAATTTTCCTCGGCATCCGTAAAAAGTGGCAACATGCTACAAAGAACGCCAAGCAGGCCGACCCCCATACACAGGCAGTACAGCACCACCGGTTGCCGATGGAACATGCGAACTCCTCAGATTGAGGCTGCAATGGAAAAGCCATCCTGCAAATGCAATATGGCCACACTCCCCCCCGCGGCATAACGGGTGCAGCCCCGATTTACCCAATCCCTGCCATGGCCATCAGCGCGCCAGGGCTTATATTCCGCATTGCGGACGAAAAAGGACTTGAAATTAGTGGAAATTCATTTGAGCTACTGTCTGAATAGTAATCTATTGCAAAATCCACATAAAGTGTCAACAGTCCAAGCGCTGGCCATACCTGTCGACACAAATGGCGAAAAATGAGTTTATGCCATAAATATAGGTAATTTAAAATAGAATTGGTGACCATCGAATTTCCGATAAATACTCAATCGATAATGGCTGTCAGCTGATTGCTCACCTTTAGCAGGGACGATATCGCTCATCATTTTCTAACCATTTACTAATCAAATCCTAACAAATCGCTTGACCCCGCCTTTTGTCACGGTTAATTTCAGCAATAGTGAACTTGAAAATTTAGTCATCAATAACAAGCCGTTGCGAACACACCCCCAATGTTGCGACATTGGGGACAAAAAGGGCAATTACCCCATGGCGTTCAACCACTCCTGGCAAGTGGCCCTGCACCCGGGCCAAAGCGATGATTTTTTCACACTCGACAATCCGAGTCAATTTATGGCCAATGCCCATGGGTTCAGCCCTATCAATGCCTGGTGGCTGTCCGAACTTTCCCGGCTGATCTACAAGCGGGATCACACCGAGGGTATGGTATCCCCCCTGTCACGCGGCCATTATCTGGGTCGTGTCGGTCTGAAAGAAAGCCGGTTTTTCAATCACTCCAACATCCAGGCGGCACTCGTGGAATCAACGGCACCGGGCAAGGCATCCTTCGCCGTCCTGGTCTTTCGCGGTACCGCCGGACGTCTGTCCAACTGGCGCTTCAACCTGGACATGGCCGCCTGTCCGTGGCCGGCTGGCGGTCGGGTTCACCGGGGCTTTGGCCACCTGCTCATGCAAATCTGGGAGGATATCGCGACAAGTCTGGACCAAATCCATCAGCCGCTATTTTTTACCGGCCACAGCCTTGGCGGTGCATTAGCGATCCTTTCCGCCTCACTGCATGCGCCGCAAGCGGTTTATACCTTTGGTGCGCCCCTGATCGGTGATCGCGCCTTTGCACGCACCCTTTCGAGCGTCAGCATTTATAACGTCGTCAACCCCCACGATGTTGTCACCCAACTTCCTCCAGCAAGCCCTGGTTTTCGTTTTTCCCGTGTCGGCGCGATTATCCAAAATACAGAGCACGTCCCTTCTCGTCGACCATTGGGCCAGGCCCCGAAATTCCTTGCCGGCCACGCGCCGCTCAACTATACGGCGCAGTTGCCCGTCGCTTTTGATAATTGACGAATTCGTAACAAGCCCGATATCGGCGTTACGCGTATCCTTCGTCTCTGCGGAGTACGATCAGTACGCCTCATTCCTCAGGATTCGCAAGCCTTGATCTCGGGCTTGTTACGAATCCGTCAGAACGGCGATTTTTTACGAGTTCATCAATAATTGACGGTTCTGTAAAAACCAAATTGTAAAGGAACGAGCGGTTTTTGTTTTTACTTGCGATTGCCCTGATGCACAAGCCGTTGACCATGTGCGCCGATCTCTGATACATGACCCCTTACCCAATGACATGGCATTCCGTCGGCCGGCCCGCTGACAACGGCCCGGCCGAAAATCTTTGTTTACCGATGGTTAGGGCTCGCCCTGAAGTGGACGGAAATGAAAAAGACACATGGAAAGTGGTATATCGTACTGTGACCGCACCTGTTGACAAGTTGATCCCCCAGCGCCTGGACCGGTTGGACAGCTACCTTGGCACCCGAGAGTCCGCCGTTGATCCGATCAGACCCAATTGTGAGAAAAAAATCATCTGGTATGGGGGAAGGAAACAAAAAACCGCCGATGCCATCGTCTATATCCATGGTTTTTCGGCCAGCCGTATGGAAACCTGGCCACTTTGCGATCAACTTGCAGCACGGATGGGCGCCAACCTTTTCTACACCCGTCTGAATGGACACGGGCAAAGCGGCCTGGCCATGGGCAAAGCTCAGGTTGAAAATTGGCTGGACGATGGCTTGGAAGCGGTCACCATCGGCAGCCGCATCGGCCATCGGATCATTCTGATCGGCACCTCCACCGGCGGCACCCTGGCGACATGGTTAGCGGCCCATCGCACCACAGCGCCGCGGATTCACCGTCTGATCCTGTTGTCCCCCAACTTTTTCCCCAAAAACCCGATCGCGGCAGCCGCCCTGTGGCCACCGGCCATGCGCTTATATGAAAAGGTGTTTGGCGCCTGGCGAAGCGTTGCCGTAACCAACCCGATGCAGGCCCGTTATTGGACGGCAAAATACCCCATCAAAGCCATTGCAACCATGATGAAGCTGGTTCGCCTGGCCTGGCAGGCCGACCTGCGTCAGAGCAAAATGCCGGTGCTCATGCTGGTCAACCCATGGGACCCGGTGATCAATGTCACGCTGGCCCTTCTGCGTTTCAGACGCTTTCCCTCCAGACGGAAAAAAGTGGTTTTTTTCAGAGGCTATAAGGATCTGGGGCGGCATGTGCTGGCCGGAGAAATTTTATCAGGCCAAACCACCGGACAAGCCTTGACCATTATAGGCGATTTTTTAAGCCGCAACGCGTGATGATTGCTTATAAGGCGATGGCTTCAACGCGATTTCAGAACGTATAGGAAACGCCGATCCCATAATAGAAATTGACATCCAAGGTTCCGGGCCGGTTCAAGTCCCGCAGATTGTCATTATCCATGCTGTCCGTGTATTTGATAAACGCGGATACACTCAGTGCCTCATCCAGTGCGAATTCTCCGGATATGGAAAAATTATAGTCATACAATCCGGCGCTACCATCAGCACAATACTCATCACCGGCATAGGCAATGGAAACACCGGCGCCAAGGCTCAACTGATTGGTAAAATCATGGGAAAAGTCAAAGCCCATGTTGATGTAAAGGTCATTGACTTCATCGAAATCGTAGAAGAGGTCGATTCCCAAGAAAATATTTAATGGCAGCGGAACTTTCAGGCCGCCAAAAACTTCACGGGTTCCCGACTGTCCGCTGCGTTTGGTGGTAGGATAAAGATACTCGATATAACCGATGCCCAGATCCACGGTATCGAGATCGAACACATAAGTTGCCGAAATATCGACTTCGGAAAACTCCGCGGATTCATAATTGTCATTGTAATCCTCGATATCAAAATTCCCCCACACGTTGAGCCCGAATCCCCCCTTGACAATATCCACACTGGGTTGCACCACCAGCCCGTCATTGAAGGTCTGGCCCCGCCACACATAAGCCGAGTTGATATCCGCAGCACCGGTCACATCCGCCGCCCATCCCGGTTGGACGGCAAAACCAATCAACACCACTGCCACCAATACAGCAAAACTTTTTTTCATCGTTTCCTCCTCATTGGAAATAGCATCGGTTTAGGGTTACGGCAAACCTCAGCCATAGCCCGTAACGCATTGATACGGGGTCACCATCATCTAAGTTGTAGGGTTATAGATATTTATATATTTATTACCACAGACCTGCAAGCAGATCAAAGCAAGAGACAATACACTTTTAGCGCAGTCGCGTTTACTTATCCCTGGATACCCCTGCCCGCATGACAGGTTTTAATCTAAGTATTGCTCTAAGCCCTGCTTTAGAGAATTCGTCCCCCCAAGGGCCCTCATCTGTTGCATAATCTGCCGGGTTCGGTGACGCACGTAGTCTGACGGGCGCAAAACCGACATTTGTTTGGGATTGGGTAACACCGCCGCCAAGGCGGCGGACTCGCGACGGTTCAAATCAGCCGCCGCTTTTTGAAAAAACCGCTGACTGGCGGCCTCTACACCGAAAACACGATTGCCCATCTCGGCAATGTTTAAATAGACCTCCAAAATTCGCTGTTTGGGCCACAGCTGTTCCATTACAATGGTAAAATAGGCTTCCATGATTTTTCTGACATAGCTATGGCCCGGCCATAAAAACAGGTTTTTTACCACCTGTTGACTGATCGTACTGGCCCCCCGGGGAGTTTTACGATGCTGATTCTCTTGGACGGCATCGGCAATGGCCTTGAGATCCAGCCCCCAATGCTTGAAGAAATTCTGATCCTCGGAAGCGATAACCGCCAGGGCGGCATAGGGAGAGATGCGGCTTATGGGTACCCATTGGTAATCGATTTTTACCCCGACCATGCGCTCTCTGATCATAAACGCCGTGGTGGGCGGAGGAACCCAGCGAAACAGCAACACCACAGCCAGCGTCAGAACCAAAAACGCCGCAATGGTAATGAGAACGAACCGCCGCAGTCGTCCCCCAAATGTTGATGGTCGTGTGGTTTTCTCTTTCTTGGTCAGCATGATGAATATCAGCCCATGCGGTCGGGAAAGGCAAAAAACTGTGCTGCCGTCCCCTCAAACAGACGCTCACGAATATTTTCAGGAAAATCCTCATTTTGACGACCACGCACCAGGTCTTCAAAAAATTCAGTTCCCGAATCGGTGTTGACCATAATCCGTTCAATCCGCTTGGCCTCGTCCGCCACAATCTGTTTCAACCCATCCCAGGAGGTCTTGACGGTGCTCAGTGTCACGCCGGCCCAAAAACCGGCATCAAGAACCGCACCGATGGTATCATCGGTGCAGTGGTCCACAACCAATGTGTCGGCAAGATCAGAAAATCCACGCAACAGATCCAGGGTGGTTTGCGTGATTGCCGGCTTATTGGATCGGGGCGTGTGAACCCCCACCACGGCACCACGCGTGATCAGCGATCGTCCCAGTTCGAGCTGGGCGAGAAGTACTTCCTTTTCCTGTGCATTGCCTGTTTCCAGGCCGATCTCACCGATCCCCAGGCACAAATGATCCTGCAAATGGGCTTCAAGCAATCCTTTAACTTGCTCAGGCTTCAGGTCCGGTGGGATGGAACGGGGATGAACACCGACGAGAAAATGACATCTCAGCCCCGATGCGGACTGCTCATGGATGCAGCGGGCCTTGGCCTCAAGACATTCCTTGAAATGGGAAACCGATTGTACGCCTTCAAAATAAGCCCATGACACCACACCGCAGCCCTTGTCCATGAGCCATTGAATGCGGTGAGGGTGGTGGCGCACGATCAGATCCAGGTGAACATGACTATCGATCATTGTTGCAGGTAACGACATAATAAAAACCTTCCCGGAATGATTTGCCGAATTGTCGTCAAACCCGATGCTGATGAACGCGTAAAAAGTGCCAGGCACGTCATGCCGGACTTGATCCGGCATCCAGAACATGCTGAAAATCAAGGTTGAGGTTAATAAAACACAAATTCCCGCAAAACGCCATCCATTGAACGAGGCCAAAGGCTTGACATTTTAACGGCGGCATGCACAAAAACAAGCTGTCCATTGGCCATGAGACAAATACAACGAAACCCAATAGTTGCATAAATATAGCATTCAACACGATAGGTGCCAACCTTGCCGACCGCATTTAAAATATGATTTCGATCCATGCCAGGTGGCGACCATGTCCGAGGCGGCTATCGCCAAAGCCATGATCAACCCGGCGATCGTCCGTAATCGGCTCAAGATCCGGGCTACCGTTACCAACGCCCGTGCATTTTTAAGGCTTCAGGAAAAACATGAATCCTTTGACGCGTTTATCTGGGCATTTACCGAGGGTCGGGTCATTCACAACCATTGGCGCACTGCCGACGCGGTTCCGGTGACAACCGTGCTTTCCGACACGGTCAGCAAAACCATGAAAAAAGCAGGATTCAGCTTTGCGGGCAGTACCATCTGTTACTCTTTTTTACAGGCCGCCGGGGTGGTCAACGATCACCTGGTAAGTTGCTTCCGGCATAAAGAACTCATGGTATCGTAAGGGCACGGCGCGCCGTGCCCCTACCGGCAGCCCCGGCATCGCCCGGTATTCGATTCCGCACGTCCATCGAATCAATAATATACATGCCAATGTCGAAGGGCCTTTTCTCCAACGCAGCGTCCGTCAAAGTCTGACGAACTCGTAAAATTCGGTTACTCTGTCTGTCTTTGGAAAGAACTTGACAATAAAGGGCCACCGACAATATAAGATGTTACCAGAAAATTAGAGAAATCTCACCGGCATTTCGAAAATGCCTTTCTCAAAAAGTTAGAAAAACCACCGCAATAACAACGCACGCCATGAAGGCAAATTGGTAGCACCCAGCTTTATCGACCGGTTTGCAATAACACTGCGCGATTCCGCAAAATAGCTGTGTTTGCCCCACTTTTGCAACATTGGGGTGACATCTTTTCGAACCGTCGAATAGCGACAGCTTGTCGTGATGCCTAAATTGAAACGCCGGCATCAGGGAGCCTGTTTTGAGACTTTTTCGGTCTTTAAAGGACTTGTGCGATGATCCTTCATTTAAGACTCAATGTTCGTATTGGCAATGCGAATAATTCGGCATATTACCGAGTAAAAGCTCAAAAAAACTACTTGACAACCAAAAGAAAATATCGCTATGGAGTAAAGTTCGTCTATTTTATCAATCAAAGGTGTCCATCAGGACTTAATAGGGAATCCCGTGCAAATCGGGAGTGGTCCCGCCGCTGTGACATCCATGTTTCCGCGAACGCTGGAAACAACGCTGTTGGCCAAGACGCCACTGTTCGATTATTCTCGAACGGGAAGGCGGCCAGTAGTTGGATGAAACCAGAAGACCTGCCTTTGATGAATCGGTAAAACCCAACGTGGAGGATGGTGTTTTACTCAAATATAGTTGTTCGGTTCGGGATAAAAAACGGTATCCCCGCGTTTTAACAGGCGCGGGGATTTTTTTTGGGGAGAACATTGAGATGAAAATTTGTATCGCGATTGTATTGGCCATGGCCGTTTTTATAGGTGCCCCTGACATCAGCCTTGCCGACAGCACCGTACCCATTGCTTACTGGAAACTTATGGATGAAGAGCGCTACATCCGTCGTTTTGATCTGGAACGTTTCGACTGGCGAACAATCAGAAAAATTCGCCGTCAGAACATGGATGCCGGCAAGGCGGCCAAGTTTCTGACGATCAATGCGCTGCCCCCTTCAGGCAATATCGGCGATATGCAAAAACTGGATAGGCGTTACCTGGGGCAAGCCAGCATCCTGGTACGCGATCCCAACGGAGACATCTCCCAAGTTCCTTCTATGACCACAGAAGATGACAGCGTCAGCCTTCCCAAAGACAAAAAACTTATGGGTCGATACCTACTCGGCGCCCGCATTCCCCTGGGAGAACGTGACGTGGACGCCGACGGTATCAACGAATCCGTCTTTCTTTGCGCCAAACACATAGTCGTTCATCGCAGGCATGGCGGCCGAATGGGACGCGCCTCGGTGGTTTTTTTCGACGATGGCGAGAAGATGCCCCTTGAAATCGGACCGGCCATCAATACGGCCAAATCTAAATTTGGCGGCAGCATGCAGATGCCTCACAACACCTATGAAATGATGGTCAAATACCAGGGCCGCCCCCTGCCTGGGGCAACCGTCACGGTAACCACCGAAGGCAGCCAGTGGGGGAAAACCGTTGTAACCGACAAGGCCGGCAAATTCGAAATCATGCCTACCGATGATCGATTTTCCCAGCACGAATGGCAAAATTACCTCTACACAGCGACCCACCACGATCGTGAGAAGAACACCTACTACGTCGCAACCCTGCCCACGGTTGTTTATCGGAACCAGCCTGAATGGCGATCCAAGGCCATGGGATTTGCCTTCTGGTCTATCATCGGCACCGGCGTTACGCTGCTGATGGTGGCCGGCCTGACCCGCCGACGCCGGCGCCGGGACCGTCAAGCCTTGATCGTATTTGAAAATCACAAAATTCAAAAGGATCTGCCATGAAAATATCCACCCTGCGCTGGACCATCCTGACCGCCGCCTTTGTCATCCTGCTCTTTGGCGCCTACGGCGGATTATATTTTGGTTATTTTCTGCCGACTTTTTCCTGTTGCTGGGTGCGCGCCCGGGCCGGTACCTGCTTCATGCTGACCCTGCAACGGACCCTGGGCCTGTTCACCTGGGAAAGCATGTTCATTTTACTGATTCAGTTTATCTACTTCTCGCTTTTAGTCATCATCATCGGCCGGGCCTGGTGCGGCTGGGTGTGCCCGCTGGGGTTCGTCCAGGACCTGCTCGACCGCCTGAGGCAGGCTGCCGGCCTGGGATATGTGCGTTTCTCTGAAAAACTGCGCCGCAGCCTGGCCTGGATCAAATGGGCCTTTCTCGCGGTCGCCCTACTCCTGCCTTTATGGGTGGCCTTTCCGGTGATGTGCCCGGCCGTGGCCCTGGGGCTGCAGATTCCGTTCTGCCAGCTTTGCCCGGGCAAGTATATCCTGCCGCTATGCGTGGGCAACCCGGACCGGATATCAGTCAACTATGAGAATGGCACGCATGTGGTGATGTCCATTTTAGGATTGGGTTTTTCCATCGTGGCCCTTCTCGGAGCATTGATCAAACGCCGCTTCTGGTGCAGTTTCTGCCCCTTGGGCCTGATTCTTGGGTGGTACCGTAAAATCAGTTTCCTCAAACTCAAGAAAAACGACGCGGCCTGCACCCGTTGTGAAATTTGCTACAACGTCTGTCCTTCGGAAATCATGGAGGTCTTTCGATCCCAAGGGAAAGTGGATGTCACTACATCCGAATGCATGCTGTGCCTGAAATGTGTAGAAAATTGCCCTGAAGAAGGCGCCCTGAAAGCCACATATCTGGGCAAAACCATTTACCAGTCCTCACCCGACAAATTTTTCGCCAAGCGCTGCCTTGACATAACTGCAAATCAAGCTGAAAAGGGATGATAAAAAAATGAAACTCAGTGATATGGCGGATAAACGATCCCGGCGTCTGCTGAAAAGCGTCGCCCGCAGTGCCGCCACCGAATTGGAGCAGCTGCGCTCGATTCCAGGCACGCCAAAGGAGTTAGACTTTTTCTATGATGTTCTGGAAGCGGCCTTCGTGCGTAACGCTCCCACGCCGATGTTAGGCGCCCGGTCCGAGAAGAAGCTGTTTGTGGGCGTCTACTGTATGGTGATACCCGAAGAGTTGATCTACGCTGCCGGCGCGATTCCGGTGCGGCTTTGTGCCGGATGCTTCGAGTCCTCACAAATCGGAGAAGACCGGGTGCCCAGGGACGGCTGCCCGCTGGTGAAATCGTCCATGGGTCTTTCCATGCAAAAAGGGCTCAAGGCCTTCGACCTGTGCGACGTGGTGATCATCCCCACGACCTGCGATGCAAAGCGCAAGCTCGGGGAGGAACTCTCGGCGTTCAAGGAAGTCTGGATGATCGAAACACCCCACATCAAAGATGCCGATTCCTCCCGTCGCATCTGGATGGAACAGATGTACGCCCTGAAAGCCAAGCTCGAAGCCCTCAAGCACAACGGCAACCACGGAAAACGGGTCAACGCCCGACGCATGGCCGCCGCGATTCAAAGCACTGCCCGTGCACAAGCCGAAATGCGACGGCTGCTCGCACACCGAGCCACCCAAACGCCGATGGTTTGGGGACGTCAGGCCACCGCGGTAGTCAACGCCTATGCCTTTTGCCATGTTACCCGATGGACCGAGGCACTGGCGCGACTGAACGACCGGCTAACTGCCATGACCGATGACGATCAACCGGTGCATCATGATGATCGGCCACGCATTTACATTGCCGGCAGTCCGTCTATTTTTCCCAACCTTAAAATTCCCACCCTGGTGGAGGAGATGGGCGGCATCGTCGTGGCCGACGAGTCCTGCGCCGGCGATCGCTACCTATATGATCCGGTGGGCAGTACCGAGAAAAACCTCAACGACCAGATGTTAGGCGTGGCCTCACGTTACCTGGCCCCGTGCGTCTGCCCCTCGTTCACGCCCAACGACGATCGGGTGACCCTTATTCAGCGTATGATAACCGACTTTGCCGTGGATGGGGTATTGTATCACGTGCTTAAAGGGTGTGTGGTCTATGATTTCGAGGTAAGCCGGGTTGAAAATGCGCTACGAGATAACCAAATCCCATTGCTGCGTGTCGAAACAGACTACAATCCTGAAGATGTGGAACAGCTCAGGACACGCATCGAGGCGTTTATTGAAATGCTTAAATCCAAACGCAGCAGAGCGAAAAAGGCAGCTTCCAACGGCTGATGGAGCGAAATCAACACGTCGATGTCCAGGCACGCAAAAGAGTCTTGCTATACCGGGCGCAGTTTCAGGGTAAAGCTCGATATTGACTTCAAAAAGATAAGGAGAATCAGCAATGAAGAACAAAGAAATGTCGAAAGCAGTGATCCTGATTATTGTCTCTTGCCTATGTCTCATCCTGGCACCATCTGCATTCGCCCATAAATTGTGGATCAACACAACCGACTACTACCCTGAGCTTTTTTCACATCCCAAATATGCGCCGGTGCCCCAGGCCAAGATCATGGTCTATTTCGGCTGGGGGCATAAGCTTCCGGTTTCTGACGCTTTCAGTGCAGACTATTTCAACGGCCTGAACATGATTGAACCCGATGGGAAGAAAAAAGAGTTGAAGCCGGGGACCGGGGCCTTCATGGCAACGGAGGTCATCATGAAGGATGAAGGCGCACGCATTTTCGCGGCGTCGGTCAAGCCCGGGTTTTACGGTGACGTCAAGGGAAAGAAGAATTTTTACAAAATGCGCTACGAAATGTATGCCAAAACCCTGGTTGCCGTCGGCAATGCTTCCTCAGACGCGTTTTCCAAGCCAGTGGGTCAACGCTTTGAAATCGTTCCGCTTCAGAATCCTCATGATCTGAAAGCCGGTGATTGGATTGCCTTCAAGGTGCTGCTGGACGGCAAGCCGGCCAAAGGGGCAGAAATCAGCGCATCGCCCTATGCAAAACCGGAGGTCACGGTGGTCGACAACCTGAGCAACAAGAAAGAAGCCAAAATCAGGGTTGTCGATTACACCGGCCCCTGGATCGTTACCGCCAAACTCGAATTGCCTGCCTCTGAGGAATTCAAGGAAAAATGCGAAAAGCTCCACTTTGTCTCGACCTTGACATTCAGCGTGCCATGATCGTCCATATTAACCCGGTGACAAATAGGTGATACCGCGGCATGCCGGACTTGATCAGGCATGCAATGAATGTCTGGATTCCGGCCTGCGCGGGAATGACGGACATTTTGTGTGTTTAATTGCCGAAGCATAAAAACATGAAATTCATTTTTCGCCATACACTTTTCAATAGTCTGAATCTGGATCCGTATTGATCTGAAACTGAGTACTGCGCCCCTATCCAAATTTTTATTGAAGCATTAACCAAAATATAATGGAGAACAAACATGAGCCAAACCTACTTTGCTGGTATTGATGCCGGCTCTACCTATGTTAAAGTCGCCTTGATGGACGAAGACAAATCGCTGGTGGCCTTTGATCAGCACCCCACCGGTATCGACGCGGATGGTACATCACAGAAGATGATCACCGCCATGGTCGACGCCAATGGCATCCAATTGGATCAAATCCATAAGATCATCGCCACCGGGTACAGCCGGCGTAACATCAGCCTGGCCCAGGATACAGTCACGGAAATCAAGGCCCATGCCCATGGCGCGGCCTGGGCCGCTCCGGATGGTATCGACATTCGAACAGTCATCGATATTGGCGGGCAGGACAGCAAAGTCATTGTTCTGGATGAGGACAATGAAATCGTCAATTTCGCCATGAACGACAAGTGCGCGGCCGGCACTGGCCGCTTTCTCGAATCCCTGGCCCGGGTGCTGGAACTGGACATCAGTGAACTGGGCCCCCTTTCCCTCCAATCGACCATGCCTCTTAATATCAACAGCACCTGCGTGGTGTTTGCCGAGTCGGAAGTGGTTTCCCTGGTAGCCCGCAAAAAAAAACGCGAGGATATCGCTGCCGGCATCCACCACTCGCTGGCCAAACGCATCGCGGCCATGGCCCGCAAGGCCGGTGCACGCGCCGAAATCATTCTCACCGGTGGTGGTGGACGCAACGCCGGTATTGCCGACGCCCTTGACGAGGCGCTGTTGATGGACATTCATGTACCGGAACACCCCCAACTCAACGGAGCGATCGGTGCGGCCCTGTTGGCCCAATACACGGATGAACAGCCGGCCCAACGGGCCTGTGCGGTATAAAGGAAACCAACCCATGAAAACCACGCACCTGGTGATCTACAGCATGGCCAGCAGCGCCAACAGCCTCAACCTGGCCCTGTCCAATATCAACGAATCCTTTCCCGGGCAATTGAAAGTGACCATCCGCGGCCGGGATGAGCTTGAAAACGATGCCGTGCTGGAGGCATACCTTAAGGCGGTCCGCAAGGCCGATCTGCTCATGATCATGACTTATGGCGGCCGGGCGTCCATCCCTGTCTGGGACCAGTTGCAGAAGGCCGCGCAAAACACGGACGTTTATTGGCACCCCTCGGACCGCGACGAAGACGCCACCAGCAGCGGGATCTCAACGGACTACGGCTCGGATTTTTTCCTGGACACCGCAAGGTATATTCGATTCGGCGGTGTTAAAAACTGGAGCAATCTTTTCAAAAGTATTTTACAGCGCTACGGCGGGCAGCCATCCATGGAAATCAAACCGCCCCGCCCCCAACCCTGCCAAGCCATTTATCACCCCGAAACGGGCGCCGTGGACACGCTGGAAGACTACTTGCATCAACGGGGCGTGTCCGTTGAGGACCTGGCTGATGGTTCCCGCACGGCCCTGGGCATCTGGTTTTATCCCCACTACTACATCGAATCCAATCTTGAGGCCATTGATGCCCTGGTCAGAGAAGTGGAGCATCAGGACCTGGTGCCGATCTGTGTTTTTTCCAGGCGGTTTCCCGATCCCGAGCAGGACATGAAAGGCAATCGCTGGGTAATAGAGAACTATTTCAAGCATCATGGCCGCAACGTGATCCACGGGCTGATCAACACCACCGGTCATTCCGTTCGGCAGGCAGACGCAAAAAACGCGGACATCTATCAGATCCTCGATGTGCCGGTCGTCCAGGCGCTGCCCCTGAGCGTGGACCGGGAGTTCTGGACGAACACCTACCAGGCGGTGTCGCCCATGGACATCAGCGCCCATGCCGCGCAGCCCGAATTCGACGGAGTACTGATCAGCGTCCCCTTTTCCACCCGTGAGCTCGCAGGTGAGCACCCCCTGACCGGCATGCCCGTGATCCGGCAAAGACCGATTGCCGAGCGGATCGCCAAAATCGTGCGCTTGACCGGAAACTGGGCGAGGTTGAGCCAAAAGCCCAACCATGAGAAAAAAGTCGCCATCATTTTTCACAACTACCCGCCCAGAAACGACCGCATCGGGTGCGCCTTCGGCCTGGACTCCTTCGCCAGCGTGGCCGACATGGTCAAACGATTAAAGGATGAGGGGTACGGTGTGGAAACGACCTGGGACGATCCCCAGGATCTGGCCGACCGGATGCTGGGCAGCCTGACCGCCGACCGCCGGTGGCTGACGGCGGATGCCATGGCCGAGCGGGCCGCGGACAGCGCGGAGCGCCCATGGCACGCGGCATGGCACGCCGAACTCCCGGAAACCGTAAGGGCGGCGCAGATAAAGGATTGGGGCGATCCGCCGGGGGATCTGTTCGTTTTTGACGATCAGATCCTGATCAACGGCATCGTCAATCAAAATGTGTATATCGGCATACAGCCCCCACGCGGCTTCATGGAGCAGCCGGAGAAGATCCATGACCCGCTCCTGCCGCCCACCCATCATTACCTGTGTTTTTACCGGTGGATTCGCGACGTTTTCAAAGCCGATGCCGTGATCCACGTGGGCAAACACGGTAGCCTGGAATGGTTGCCCGGAAAAACCGTCGGGTTAGGGCCCGAGTGCTACCCGGATCTGGCCATCATGGAGCTGCCCAACCTTTATCCCTACATCATCAACAATCCCGGAGAAGGAACGCAGGCCAAGCGCAGGTCTTACTGCTGCATCAACAGCCATCTGATACCGGTCATGACCAACGCGGATTTATATGAAGATCTGGCCGAAATCGACAATCTGGTGCTTTCCTACGTGCAGACCCAGACGCTGAATCCCACACGGCTGCCTGTGATGCAGGAAGAGCTCTGGTCAGCTGCGGAGAAAGCCGATCTGGACAAGGATCTGGGAATCACCAGAGATGAGGCGTTTTCGGATTTTGACGCCTTCATGGAGAAATTGCACGACTATTTGAGCCAGTGCGCCGACACCGCCATCGCCGACGGACTGCACACCCTGGGGCGACCACCGGAAGGGGAAATGCTCGTGGAACTGGCAACGCAAATGGTGCGCATCAACAACGGGAGCACCCCTTCGCTGCGGGAGGCGGTTTGCGCCCACTGGGGCTATGATTACGACAAGATGCTCGACAACCGCGGACGTATCGACCATACCGGTCGCTATACGACCTATGCCGAAGCCATCCGCGGGATTCACGACGCCTGCCGGGAGGTGGTTCGCAAAACAGCCGGGAGCCAGCGTCATGAACTGGCCCGCGAAAACCGCGACATCCAGGCCGTGGACGCATTTTTGAAAAACACCGTGCTGCTGAAGATCCAGCAAACCGGTGAGGAAATGGAAACCATCGTCCGGGGGCTTTCCGGCGAACATATTCCGCCGGGCGGCAGCGGCAGCCCCACCCGGGGCCAGGTGGATGTGCTGCCCTCCGGCCGCAACTTTTATTCCGTGGATCCTTACAAAGTCCCCAGTCCCGGTGCATGGCGCATCGGAAAAAATCTGGCGCGGGATCTGGTAGCCCGCCACCGGGAGGAAACCGGCAGTGCGCCCGATACCATGGGCATGGTGCTCTGGGCCAGTCCCACCATGCGCAACCAGGGTGAGGATGTGGCCGAAGCCCTGTACCTGATGGGCATGGAGCCGGTCTGGAATGAGGCCAGCGGCCGGGTGGAGGATCTGAAGGTGATTCCGCTCAAAGCCATGGATTTTCCCCGTGTCGACATCACCTTCAGAACGTCTGGTCTTTTTCGGGACACCTTTCCCAACCTGTGCGAACTGCTCGACAAAGCGGCCTGTATCGTGGCGGCCCTTGACGAACCTATAGAAAGCAACATGCTGCGCAAAAACGTGGTGGCCGAGGTTGAGGACTTCGAAAAAATGGGCCTGGATCCCAAGGAAGCCTTTCGAAAAGCGACATTTCGCGTGTTCAGCGACATGCCCGGGGCCTACGGGGCCGGGGTCGATAAATCCATCGACGCCAAAATGTGGGAAACCAGCAATGATCTGGGTGAGACCTATGTCGAATGGGGCGGCTATGCCTATGGAAGAAAAACTTACGGCGATGACATGCGCGAGACCTTTCGGGGCCGGCTTAAAAAAATCGGCCTGGTGGTGCAGAATGTCGATTCCCGGGAACATGATATCCTTGCATGCGTGGACTACAACGCCTACATGGGCGGATTCACCGCGGCGGTAAAGATGGCCAGCGGTGTTCAGCCGGTCACGATTTCCGGCGACGGGTCCGATCCGGAGCGTATCAAAAGCCGCACCATCGCCGAGGAGGCCAAACACGTCTTTCGCTCACGGATCCTCAATCCCAAATGGATCGAAGGTCTGAAACGCCACGGGTACAAAGGTGCCGGAGATCTTTCACGTACCATCGACATCTCTTTTCATTGGGACGCTACCACGGAAATCATCGATGACTGGATGTACGAGCGTCTGGCCGACCGCTACGCCTTTGATGCCGACATGCGGGAATGGTTCAAGGATGTTAATCCGTATGCCTTGCAAAATATTACCGAAAGGCTGCTGGAGGCCATCAGCCGGGGTATGTGGGATACTGACCAGGAGACAAAAGATAAGCTTGAGGAGATCTACCTGGAGATAGAGGGGGAGATTGAGGAAGTGACGGCTTAATATCGGTTATCGGTTATCGGTTATCGGTTATCGGTTATCGGTTATCGGTTATCGGTTATCGGTTATCGCAAAATAGGATGGTCATGAGAAATTTTCAAGAACTAAAAACCAACGGTTGAAATGATACGATCCAGAATTTTCCGATTCCATTTGCTGGCAATGATTGTAATGATCATCCTCGCCGGTGTGCCCTGCGCAGTTGGCGCTGGGGGCAAGCAAGCATTGCTCGATGTCAAGCTTATTTCTCACCGAGGTTTACACGGGGAATTTCCCGAAAACGCCATTTCCTCCATCCAATCGCTTATACAAAAAGGCATCCACGGCGTGGAAATCGACCTGAGAACAACGAAGGACGGCCATATCGTATTGATGCACGATGAGCGGCTGGAGCGTACCACCACCGGTAAAGGACGGGTCGACGAAACGCTCTGGAAGGAGATCCGCGATCTGAAGCTCAAAAGCCCCGACGGCAGCCCTACATCCGAAAGCGTACCCGATTTCAAGACTGCGCTGCAGGTCATTAAGGGCCATCCGGACTTTGGGCTGGCCCTGGATTTAAAAGCCGTAGATGCTGTTGAGGTTGCCGGCATGGTCATGGCACAGGGCATGCAGCCCCAGGTTCTCTTTTCCATCGCCGATCCCATGAATACGCAGCTGGCCAAATCCCTGAAACGGCTTGATTCGAAACTGCGAATCTCTGTAAATATGCTCACCTGGTGGAAAATCGAGGACGTGCCCCTGTTTGCCGCCCGTGCCCTGGATGCGGATTCGCTGTTCGCCAGCGAGTGGTTTTTCCCTAAATGCGGCTTTAAAGGGCTGGCACAGGAAGGGATACCGGTCGTGGTCTATCTTCGGGGCCGCCACGATCTTGAAAAGCGCTTCCGGCAGGCCGTGAGATTGGGCGTGAAGGGCGTCAGTTGTGATGATCCACTGTCGTTGCTGCCGTTGGTTAGACCAGCTTCTCATCAAATCCAATAACGATTTGGATCTTTTTTTGGAGGAAAAAATTATGTTAAAAGGTTTAAAATTAGGAATGTATTTTTGCTTAATTGTTTTTTTCTTCGCGAGCTGTGCTTCAAACGAAACAGGAAATTTAACTTCAGGAAAAGACACAGAAACGAGCGACATAATAGCTTTTCGCCAAAATATGATTACCGGAGCAAAAGCCGCTAAAGACGAAAAATATGAACAGGCATTGAAATATTTCTATAAAGCGGAAGAGATTAGGCCGGAAGATGAAAATGCAATCAGATTTATTGGGCAAACCCTTTATCACTTAGAAAAACCAGAGGAAGCGATAGCATACTTCAACAAATTAAAGGATATAAATCCATACGAGTACAGAGCTTATGCCCATCTTGGGATGATTTATAGAAATCTTTTTGAGTACAAAAAGTCTATTGAGTATTTTGAAAAAACCCTTGAGCTGAAGAATAATGATAAATCCGCAATAGCCAATCTTGCAGATATTCACTTTAAGTTAAAAGAATTCTCTGCCAGTTATAAGTACATTCTTTTATTTGAAAAAATAATCAATAAAGAAAATATTTTATTGTTACCACAACAAGAACGAATAAAAATAAAAAAAGCTACTGAGAAATTTTCTCATTACAAATCCGTCATAAAAAAAGCTCATCCCGAGGTATTCAAGGAAACTATGAATAAGCATAAAGAACAAAAATCTATTATATAGCATAAGACAGATAAGAAGGAGTAATGAATATCCACATCGAAAAATTTGACATCAGAGACACAACTGAAGCTGTGTACGCCGCACTTAATCAATGCTGCAACCAAATTCGGCGTGAACAATTACCAGATGATCCTCCCATTCCAATAGACGAAGCAATTCAGGGATTTCGGAATTTTCCCGATTACATTGAAGTAATTGCCTGGATGGCAAAACGAAATAAAAATGCATCTGATCTTATAGGGTATGGATTGGTTCAGTTTTCACGAGAAGATAATTTGCACATGTTACAGTTTGTGATCAATATTCTGCCAGAATTTCGCAAGCAAGGTTTGGGCAAGGCGTTTTTATCAAGGATCGTTAATATTGCCGAGAAAGAAAATCGAAGTTTACTCATTACGAGCACCATGGCTCGAATTCCGGCTGGCGAAGCCTGCATGCAGCGTATCGGCGCCGAAAGGGGACTGGAAGGCCATACAAATCAGCTTACGATCGCTAATCTTGATCCTAATTTAGTGCATCAATGGTAGAAGAGGGCCAGTGAACGCGGCGCTGATTTTGAGATCGGGCCTTGGGAAGGCAGCTACCCAGAAAAAGACATCGAGACTATCGTCGAATTGTATGATCTGATCAATCAGCAACCCTTTGGAGATCTTGATATCGAAAATTTCACGATGACTGCTGACCATATTCGTCAAGACGAAAAAGATTTGTTCGCATGTGGCTATGAACGCTGGACCTTCTATGCAAGAGAAAAACAGACCGGTAAGTTTGCCGGATACACGGAAGTGTTCTGGAATCCGAATCGACCAGGCATCATTGGTCAAGGAATTACAGGGGTATTTCCCCAATACAGGAACAAAGGGTTGGGGCGCTGGCTCAAAGCTGTAATGCTGGATAAAATTCTCAAAGAACGCTCTCAGGCCAAGTTTGTGCGCACCGGAAATGCAGATATGAATGTTCCCATGATGAAAATTAATACTGAATTGGGATTCAAACCATACATTGCAAACTGTATCTGGCAGGTTCACACAGATAAGGTAGCTGAATATCTTAATGCCTAATTTGCTGGCTAAGAAGGAAAACGTTAGATGAAAGCTGTCTTTATTGTATTCAACCATGAGCTGTCACATGTATCATCTGCTGTAAAAGCATTATATAACAAACACGATATAACCATAGACGTCTGCGCCAGTACGCCTGAAAGTTTTACGGATTCAGGCAAGTTAAACGAGTTTCTCCAATCGGCCGAAGGCGCTGATATCGCCCTGATGCATCTGATGGGCGGCAGGGCCTGTCTTTCCGGCTTTGATCAGATCATTTCCACATTTGGCCAGTGGAAGATTCCGGTTTTCGCTGCCAGTGTTCCCTTTGACGAGGAATTTATTACCACTTCAACCGTTGACAAAAACACTTATGATACGATTCACGGGTACATCAAATGTGGTGAGGCAGAGAATTTCGAGAACCTTCTTCTTTTCCTGACCAACCATTTCACAGGCAGTGAGTTCAAGGTCAATCCGCCGAAACAATTTCCGTTGGAAGGCATCTATCATCCCCAAACCGGTTATATTCCCACACTGGATGAATACCTGGGAAAAAGATATTCACCAGACAAACCGACCGTGGGCGTGCTTTGCGGTCATAACCCTGTAAAATCCGGCGATTCAGGTTATCTTGACAGCTTGGTCGAATCCATTGAACGTCAGGGCGCCAATGCGCTGGTCGTGTTTCTTTCAGCGACGGATTCTTCTGCAAAAAGTCTGACGTGGGTTGTTAGCAACTATTTTATGAAAAACGGGGAAACCATTGTTGATGTTGTGGTCAGTACTCAGGCGCATTCTCTTGCCGCATTCATGCAGGGCGCCGGATCGGTGGACGATCTTTTTCAAGCGCTTGGCGTGCCTGTGCTCAAGGCCATTGTCACGTTTAACACCTTTGAGGATTGGCGTGACAGTCTTCAGGGATTGAATTTCAGCGAAGTGTCCTGGAATGTGGCCATGCCTGAATTCGATGGGCTTTTGATCACCGTGCCGATTGCCGCCAAATGCGTATCTGAAACAGATCCCATAACCAATGCCAAAACCGTTTCGCACAAGCCTATTCCTGAGCGGCTTGATAAACTCGTTCGTTTGAGCATCAACTGGGCCAGGCTGAGGCATATCCCCCCTGAACAGCGAAAAGTTGCCATCATTTTCCACAATTACCCGCCACGCAACGACAACATCGGCTGCGCGGCTTTTCTTGATTCCGCTCCTTCGGCCATTAACCTGCTGCGAAGCATGCAGGCGCAGGGCTACCAGCTGGATGGTATTCCTGAAGATGGGAAAGAACTGATGGAGGCCATCATCAGCGGCATGACCAACGATCAGCGCTGGCTGACGGATGATGAGCTGGCAAGAAGAGCGGTGGCCCAAACGCCCAAAAACCGCTACGCAGAATGGTTTGCTGAACTGCCCGTTGATGCCAGAGAGAAGATGGAGAAGCACTGGGGGCCGCCGCCCGGAAAGCTTCTCAGCTATAAAGGCAATCTGCTGGTCGGCGGACTGCTGAACGGTAATGTTTTCATCGGTCTTCAACCGCCTCGTGCGTCAGAAGAAGATGCAGCCGACATTTATCACAATCCCGAGGTGCCCATCCCCTATCATTACCATGGCTATTACCGCTGGATTCGGGATGAATTCAAAGCCAACGCGGTCATCCATTTTGGAACCCACGGCACCCTGGAATGGCTGCCGGGAAAATCCGTCGGACTTTCCGCATCCTGTAACCCGGATATCGCCATTTCCGACCTGCCCAATGTTTACCCGTATATCATCCACAATCCGGGCGAAGGCACCGGTGCCAAGCGGCGCAGCTATTGCTGTATTGTGGACTATCTCACCCCGGTGATGCATAACGCCGATTTATACGAAGATCTGGCCGGCCTGGATGTTCAGTTAAAAGAGTATTATGCCACAAAAGGTTCGGACTCGGGGAAAGCTGAGGTTTTACAGAAGCTGATCTGGGAGGCGGTTGTGAAGGCCAACCTTGACCGCGACCTATCACTGACCGAGGAGGCTGTCTTTGAAGATTTTGACGGTTTTCTGGAGCGGGTGCATGCCTACTTGAATGAGCTGTCCGATACCCATATTCAGGATGGGTTGCATGTTCTGGGCGAACCGCCGACCGGTGCCGCCCTGGAGGAATTCCTGGTTGCCTTGACCCGGTTAAGCAACGGCAGTGTACCTTCGCTACGGCAGTCACTTGCAGAATTAAAAGGCTATGATTATGAGGATCTGCTATCCAATCGGGGGCGGCTGCGCTCTGATGGCCGAACCAATGGCGATGTCATCAATGCGCTGAACACCATCTCGCTTGAGCTGATGGCAAATTTTCATACCGATGGCTTTAAAGCACAATGCATCGACGAGCTGCAGCAGACGGTGATCGGCCGGGAGTATGCGGATGTACGGCGATGCCTGGAATACATTTCCGATTTTCTTGTTCCGGCTTTGCAAGCGACGACCGACGAGTTAACCCATACGCTTGATGCCTGCCGAGGGTGTTATGTACCGGCAGGCCCCTCGGGTGCGCCGACACGTGGTACGGCTGACATCCTGCCGACGGGACGTAATTTTTATTCCGTCGATCCCCGGTGCATCCCTTCGGTTGCCGCATGGAAGGTCGGCGTGGACTTGGCCGATGCCCTGCTGGAACGGTATCTGGAAGAGGAAGGCAAATATCCGGAAAGTGTCGGCAATGTTCTCTGGGCGACCGACACCATGCGCACCAACGGTGAATGTGTGGCCGAGTGTTTGTATTTGATGGGCATTACGCCGGTCTGGGAGCAATCCAGCGGTCGGGTGTTGTCCATTGAGCCGATTGCCCTGGAAACACTGAAGCGCCCCCGAATCGACGTTACGGTTCGTATCAGCGGCTTGTTCAGAGACAATTTTCCCAACCTTGCCCATCTTCTCGATGAGGCAGTAGAAATGGCGGCCTGTCTTAAGGAAGCCCATGATCAAAACTACATTTTAAAGCATGTTGAAAACGAGGTGGCGGAGCGCCTGGCCCACGGCGTCAACCCCAAGATTGCCCGTGAGGAAGCCCTTTATCGAATCTTCGGTGATAAACCGGGAGATTATGGGACCGGTGTTGGCGAAGCGATCGAGTCAAAAAACTGGCAGACGCAAACAGACCTCGGCAATATTTACATTACCTGGGGGGGCTATGTTTACGGGAAGAAACACTTTGGCTTGAGTGCGCCGGAAATATTCAAAAGACGCCTGAAGCACGTTGAAGCAACCACAAAGAACATGAGCAGCCGAGAGTACGATGCACTGCAGATCGATGATACCTATGGATATCATGCCGGCATGGACCTGGCGGTCAAAGCCGTCACCGGCAATTCCCCCCGATCGTATTATGGCGACAGTTCCGATCCTGATCGCGTCAAGATTCGCAGCACGGCCGAGGAGATCAAATACTGTTTCCGGTCACGTCTGGTCAATCCAAAGTGGATCGAGGGCATGCAGCGTCATGGGTATCATGGCGCGGCTGAGTTTTCCAGACAGATGGATTACGTTTTCGGCTGGGAAGCCACCGCAAACGTCATTGAAGATTGGATGTGGGATACGTTGTCGGAAAAATTTGCACTGGACCCGGATATGCAGCAGTGGCTAAAAGATGTGAATCCTTATGCGCTGCAGAACATGAGTGAACGCTTATTGGAGGCTATCGAGCGGGGATTGTGGCAGGCGTCAGAGGAAATGAAACAGCAATTACAGCAAATTTATTTGGATATTGAGGGCGTCATCGAAGAGAAAAATGAATAATTTGGATGAAGTCGTCTCTGGATAACGCATTGACGAGCAAAGAATTTACCTTACCGGCCTCAGCATGGGCGGTTTCGGCACATGGCGCCTGGCCATGGCCTATCCAAATCGATTCGCCGCCATCGCGCCGGTTTGCGGCGGCGGTGACCCCGAACAGGCGCCGCGCGTCGCCCACCTGCCGACCTGGGTTTTTCATGGTGCAAAGGATGACATTGTGTCGATTGAAAATTCCAAACGGATGGTCGCTGCATTGAAAAAAGCCGGTTGCGACGTGAAATTCACAATCTATCCGGATGCCGGCCATGATTCGTGGACGGAAACTTACAATAATCCAGAACTGTACGACTGGTTTCTAAAGCAATCAATAATGAAATGAGTTCGTAGTTTATGTGGCAAACGTGCGGTCAAATAAAATACCAACCCAATCAATGGAGGACAAGTCATGCACATATCAGAAGGTGTTCTTTCAGCACCAGTTCTCATCGGCAGCGGTGTCCTGACCGTGGCAGGCACGGCCATAGGATTAAAAAAAATGGACTATGACCACATTGCCCAGGCGGGGATTCTGTCGGCAACCTTTTTCATGGCCTCCCTGATCCACGTTCCCATCGGCCCGTCCAGCGTCCATCTCATACTCAACGGGATTGTGGGACTGCTGCTTGGATGGGGGGCCTTTGCGGCCATCCTCGTGGGGCTGGCCCTGCAAGCCATGCTTTTTCAGTTCGGGGGAATTACCGTTCTCGGGGTGAACACCCTGAATGTGGCCGGCCCGGCCGTATTGTGCTATTACCTGTTCGGCCGTCTGGTAAAAAAAGACAACAGCTTCGCCCTGGTCGGGGCCTTTGCCTGCGGAGCATTGTCGGTTTTTCTGACGTCACTCATGGTCGCACTTTCCCTGCTTTTTACCGAGGAAAGCTTTTTTGAAGTCGCCGCCATGGTGGTGACCGCCCACCTTCCCGTAATGATTATTGAGGGTATTATGACTGCATTTTGTGTTGGATTTCTCAAAAAGGTCAAACCCGATTCGCTGCCCGGCTTTACGGCGAGTCCTACTACAAGCATGATCGAATAAGGAAAAATCATGAAACGAAAACAACCAGCAACACTGTACCAAGCAAAGCGATTCCTCTTCCGGACGAGTTTACCGATCATTTTATTCATGCTTGCAGCAGCCGGTCCCGCCCTGGCCCACAAGTTTCTCGCCAGCGGATGGGTCGAGGAGGACTCGATTTTTATTGAGTCGGCCTTTGGCAACGGTGACCTGCCCCACAATGCCGAGGTCCTTGTTTTCGATGAGGCAGGCAAGCAACTTCTCTCCACTACCACCGACGATGAGGGAACCTGTTCCTTTAAGATTCCCCAAAAGAGTGCCCTAACTGTCAAGATAAATGCCGGCATGGGGCACCAAGCCGAGGTCTTAATTCCTTTAGAGGAAGTGGCAGCCGCCTTTTCAGGAGAGCACGCACCTGCCGCTGCGGCGGCATTGCCATCAACCCAAACACCAAAAGCCGCAACGGCTGATGCGCAGATGGTTTCAGGTCTTAGCGCACCGGAAATTCAGGCCATCGTGGAAAAATCCCTGGATAAAAAACTGCGTCCCATTGTCCGTAAACTGTCGGTAAAGGAGAATACCGGCCCAAACGTTAAGGACATCGCCGGCGGCATTGGCTATATCTTCGGGCTGGTGGGCATTGGAACCTATTTCAAATATAGGCACAAAAAGACCTGATTCACCGATGTTTTGCTTATCCAGGCCGGAACCAGGTCCTGAAACAATTGAATTTCAGACTGAAAGCGAAACAGCGCCTGCGCCTGATCGGCCCCAACGGAAGCGGCAAATCGACCCTCATGCATCTTTTGATGGGGCTCAACAAGCCCGATTCCGGAACGATCCGGATTCTCGGCCAGCCCATGCGTGGGGAGAAGGATTTCAAGCTGGCCCGGCAGCAAATGGGTTTTGTGTTTCAAAATGCCAATGATCAGCTTTTCTCCCCAACTGTCATAGAGGATGTGGCCTTCGGTCTGCTAAACATGGGCAAGCCCCTGCAAAAAGCGGTGGAATTATCCAGAAAAAGGGGTAACTTTCATGAATGGCGTCAACCGACGTTCTTTCATAAAAAACTGTTGCGACACAGGAGGCATGCCATTGACAACGCCATACAAGGACAGTTACCACTCATCTTCACACCCCAATCCCCTGAAAGCCGGCTACTTCGCCAGTGAGTTCGGCATCGACGAGCGTTTGTGCGGTAACCTCCTGGACATCGCGCTCTCACACGGTGGCGACTTTGCCGATCTTTTTTTTGAGCACACCGTGAGTAATTGGCTGATACTTGAAGACAACAGCGTGAATAAATCCCACACGACCATCACCCTGGGCGTTGGCATTCGTACGGTGAATGGCGATCAGGTAGGGTATGGGTATACGGAAGATCTTTCTCCGGCCGCCATGATCGCTGCGGCAAAAACCGCCGCATCCCTGACCGATCGTCAGGCAACAGCCAAAACGTTAACATTCGCGGCGATGGATCACGACAATTACTACCCCCTGAAAAACATCGACCCGATTGCGCTGGACCGAAAACTGCCCCTGGTCGAAGCGATCGACCGGCGCTGTTTTGAAAAAGAGCAATCCGTTGTTAAAGTAAGCGCCGGGTTTCACGACAGCCTCAAACGGATCATGATCGTAACCAGCCAGGGAACCGTGGCCGAGGATACGATCCCCCGCAATTTTCTTTACGCCAATCTGATCGGCCGGAAAAACGGACGCCATGAGCGGAGTAGATGGATGCTTGGCGGACGGCATGATTTCTCTTTCTATACCACCGATACGGCCCGAAAAATTGCCGATGAGGCGGTAAAGCGCCTGTTAACGCAATTCGGTGCCGTCGCCCCGCCGGCCGGTGAGATGCCGGTGGTCCTGGGCCCCGGCATTACCGGCGTTCTGCTGCACGAAGCCATCGGACATGGCTTGGAAGCTGATTTCAACCGCAAGCGGATATCGACCTACAGCGACATGCTGGGGAAAAAGGTCGCTGAACCATTCGTGACTATCGTGGATGACGGCACCGTCGATCACCTCGTGGGATCGATCAATTTCGACGACGAAGGCTCACCGAGCCAGAAGACGGTCTTGGTGGAAAAGGGAATCCTGACCGGATATATGCACGATAAAATTTCGGCCCGGCACTATGGCACCGCGCCCACCGGCAACGGCCGCCGCCAAAGCTATGCCCACTATCCGCTTCCGCGCATGAGAAACACATACATGCTGGCGGGGGAACAAGCCCCGGAGGATGTCATCCGTCAGGCGCAAAACGGCATCTATGTTGAGGATGTGACCAATGGTCAGGTGAAAATCGGCGAGGGTGATTTCGCCTTCTACGTCTCCAAGGGCCGAATGATCGAAAACGGCCGGCTAACCGCACCCATCAAGGACGTCAACATCATCGGCAACGGTCCCAAGATGCTTGCCAACATCGTCAGCGTGGCAGGCGACCTTGAACTGAATAAGCGCGGTGGCGGGAACTGCGGCAAGGCCGGGCAATGGATTCCCATAGCCTCTGGCCTTCCCACCTGTCTGGTAAAATCGATGACCGTCGGAGGCGCACGCCAACAAGGAGGGAAAGCATGAGGCACGAAGACCTTTGCCAGTGGACCATGGAAACGGTGATGAAACAGGGCGCGTCCGACTGCAGGGTGAGCCTTACCAGACATCTACAGGTTGAAATCAGGTATCGCATGAATCGCCCCGAATCGGTAAAGGAGGCGACGACCCGCAGTCTCTGGCTGATGCTTTACGCAAACGGCCGATATACGGCGCAATCCACATCCGATATGAGAAAAACGGCACTGGCGGAATTTATTTCCTCGGCATTGGCCAACCTGCGTCACATGCCCCCCGA
Organism: Desulfosarcina variabilis str. Montpellier; assembly: GCF_048565275.1. Lineage (NCBI taxonomy): Bacteria > Pseudomonadati > Thermodesulfobacteriota > Desulfobacteria > Desulfobacterales > Desulfosarcinaceae > Desulfosarcina > Desulfosarcina variabilis. The sequence continues at coordinate 8,417,783 of NZ_CP159846.1, forward strand.
CCCCTGTCGAACCCTGCCGCCGAAAGCGTATATCGAAAATCAGCCCCAGGCCGACCTCAATTTGTACGATCGGCAACTGGCCGAAATGCTCATTGACTCTCGCCATCGACTGGTCGCCTCAGCCTCCCAGGCCTGCCTGGATAACGGTGGCGACCAAATGATCCATGTTCAGGCCAGCGTCACGTTTTCGGAGAAGAAAAATTTACGCATGTCTACGAATGGATTCAGCGCAGCGACCACCGACACGACCGTCCGGTTGGGAGCATCGATGACGGCCAGGGACCATGGCGAGAGAAAACCGGCCGGCTATTATTTTGCCGGGTGCAGACATATTAATGATCTACCTGAAGCAACGGATATCGGCAGGCAGGCCGCCGAACGGACCTTGAATCTTTTAGGTGCTAAAAAGATGCCTTCAGAGACCCTTCCCGTTATCGTGGAAAACCAGGCGGCCAGTGGTCTGCTGTCAAGCCTGATCAACAGCCTGAAGGGAGCCAACATTCAGCAGCAACGCTCTTTTTTGGCCGATAAAAAAGGCGTATCCATCGGCGGACCGGACCTTTGTCTGGTCGACGATCCACTGATCGTAAAAGGCCTGGGAAGTCGCCTTTGCGATCATGATGGCCTGCCGTCGAGACCCCGCACACTGGTCGATCGTGGGCGGATCAATCCATTTATGATCGACTGGTATTACAGCCAAAAGATGAAATGTGAGCCGACCAGCGGAAGCGTTTCCAACCTGACGATCCCTCCCGGGAGCCGTTCGATAAAAGAGATGATGGCCGACGTGGACCGGGGCATATTGATTAGCGATTTTATCGGCGGTAACACCAACCCCACCACCGGCGACTTTTCGATGGGTATTTTCGGCCAGTTGTTTGAAAAAGGCCAGCCCGTCCAAGCCATCGCCGAAATGAACATTGCCGATAACCACTTGAACTTCTGGAAAAAGCTGGCAGCCGTGGGAAACGATCCGTGGATATACGGCAAATGGAGAATTCCCAGCTTGCTTTTTACGGATGTCATGGTGGCGGGGTTTTAAGATTCACAACATTACCCAATGAGGAAAAACCGAAATCGATTGACTTTTACTAATAAATCTATCTAAATTGCATACTACAAAAATATACGTCATTGATGATAGCAGAAGCTATCTGCGATCTACTCTCAATAGAGAAAATAAAAAGATAGGGGACCTATACCCTACGGGCGGGTTCAACCTATTTCTTAATAATTCGAATTCAAGGCCATGAAGGTCTGCCCACAGGATGGGGATGATCTCGTGGCTTTTTTTTTGCTGGACGCCCAAGCTTGACGGTTCCGTACAAAGCCAACAATTCCAATTTGGCGTCATTCCGGCGTAGGCCGGAATCCAGTTTCACCTAAACTGGGCGATTGTCGAGCTTGCCGCATATACAAGGCAGATGTCTTTCCGCTATAGTCGCCTATGCGGGAAGACATCTAACGACAGAGATGCGGTGAGATCGGCAACCCCGTCAGGGGTTCAAATTTTGGGAGGTAATAATGGCCTATCGTATTACCAAGCTTGCCCATTTTCATGAATCCCAAAATTTGAATCGCCCAGTTTAGGTTTCAATATGTTGAGGAGGGGAAACCAGATGAATGGGGAAGAATTGGTGCAAATTGCGACGATAACCGAGGCGGATCTGTCGGCATTATCTCATTTATATGGATTGCTTTTTCCAACAACCACGCCCCTGACGCGAATGAAACAGATATTTGTGAAAATGAATAATAGTTCTGGATACTTGCTGCTCGGTGCCAAGGCAGGCAACCGTCTTGTCGGCTCCGCCATGGGCGTCATCTGTGCAAGTCTGTCCGGTGACTGCCGACCATTTATGGTCATCGAAAACATTGTTGTCAGCCCCGAGTCAAGGGATAAAGGCATCGGCAAGGCCCTGTTGCAGGAGCTTGAGCTTCAGGCTGCAGCACGAAATTGCTGCTATGCGATTTTAGTCTCTAAAATGGGGCGGGAATACGCCCATGTGTTTCTCCGATCGCTGGGTTATAATATGGATGAATACCGCGGGTTTAAAAAGCATTTTAAATAGTACCCATCCATCCCCTCATAATTTAATCTTATCTTTTTCCGTCAATCCATCAATCACCTCTACGCGAATACCATCGGACAAACCCAGTTTAATGTCCCGCCGTTCTAATGTCTGTCCTTGTCTTTGAAGCTCAACATAGGGCACATCCCCATCGAATGCCAGACACTTCTCGTCGATGGACAATACGTTTTTTCTCTCCTCCAGCACAATCTGGGCATTGGCGCTGTACCCCGCACGGATGAAAATATCGGGATCAGGCGTGATGTCGGCCTTGATCTGGAACTGAACCTGCCCCTCATTTTCCGATTTTCCTTTTGGAGCGATATAGGTGAGAATGGCGTCTATTTCTTTATTTTCAACGGCTCCCAGTTTCAATTTCAGTTTCATTCCGCATGCGACCTTACCGACATCCGATTCATCGATCACGCCTTCAAAGATCAGCGATTGCATGTCCGCAATGGTTGCAATCGTGGTTCCCTCATTAAACGTGTTGCTTTCAATCACCGTGTCACCAACCTTCACAGGCACGTCCAGGACCATGCCGGAAATGGTCGCGCGAATAAGGGTCTGGTTTTTATTGTCTTCTACGCCAAAGCCGCCTTCTTTGATGATTTGCAGGTTGTTTTCAGCAGCCTTTAAATCAGTAACCGCCAGCTCATGCTCAAATTTGGCTTTCTCAAAATCCTCTGTGGACATGGATGAATAATTACTGTCACGAAGAAATTTTCTTCGTTTGAGTTTGCGTTCTGCTTCCATCAGATTGATTTTGGCTTTTCTTAAGCGATTGTAGCCTTCATTGAGCAGGGCCTGATCTGGAACCACCCGCAATTCCGCCAACACCTGGTTTTCTTTGACCTCGTCTCCCGGCTTCACGTCGACACGTTGGATGATCCCCGGGATCTTCGGGGTAATCTTTACCTCTTCGCGCGGGACAACACTGCCCGAAACCAAAACGATCTGTCGTATATCCCTGAATGCTGGAGACTCGGTCTTGATCACCACCGGCGGTGATTTTGATTTCTGGTACAAATAGTAGGTGGCCATGACGAATGATCCGCTGACAGCCATCAAGACCATACATAAAGTTGTTATTTTTAAAAGCTTGGACATATTCATACCTATATTGAGCGATTAGCCATTAGCGGTTAGCGATTAGCAAATTAACTCAATAGAATTGCAGCATTTTGGCATCTAGCCGAACAGGTAAGCATCAAATTGTTGATAAATGCTTAACAGATAAGGGCCAACTGCTAAAAGCTAATCGCTAACCTTGGGTCATAGTCAATTGCTTCTTAGCGCTTCAATCGGGTTAATACTAGCCGCACGGTAAGCGGGCATCAGGCCGGCAAAGAGTCCAGTAATCACCAGCAGTGCAAGTGCATATAAGGCAATGGTCAAATCGATCTCCGGATTCTGGAAATAATCATTGTGCAAATGAAATTTTTCCATAACATAGCCAATGGATTGCAGTATGAAAACGCCGACGACCAATCCGATATAGCCGGAGACAAAAGTGATAATAACCGATTCCTGCAAAATCAGCTTGATAATGGAAAACGGCGTTGCACCGACGGCCTTGCGGATGCCGATCTCCCGCGTTTTTTCTTTCACGATGATCAGCATGATATTGCTCACCCCAACAATACCTGCGGTCAGGGTACCGATGCCCACGATCCATACGAAGATATTGATCGCTTTAAACAAATTTTTGACTGTGTTGAACTGTTTTCCGCTGTTATACGACATGATTCCACTGCGATCCTGTGGTGATACATGGTGCCGCTGCTTTAACAAAGCAACGGTTTTTTCTTCGATTTCCTGGACCTGAAAATCCTCATATACACCGACACAAACCCAGTGGATGGTGTTTTCGAGCTTGAAGGTCTGTTGCAGGGTAGACACCGGGATGTATATGCAGGCTGTCGGGTCACTCCCGCTTTCACCCTGAATGATTCTGTTAAACACACCGGCCACTTTGAAATAGACGCCATTGATCTGGATATATTCTCCAAGAGGGCGATGGTTGCCGAACAACACCTGCATTACGTTTCTACCGATGATGGCGATCTTTCTCTTTTGGGTGTAATCCAGTTGATTGATATACCGCCCCGCATCCATGGTGATGCTCTCGATCACCTTTAAATCAGGCATACTACCGAGAATTGTAAAGGAGCCGCGGGTTTGACCGAAATTCACCGTAAACTCACCATTCAGGAAGGTGCTCCCGCTCAGATATTGAATTCCGGGGATCTGTTCCCGGATCGCCTCCAGGTCCGTATTCGTAAGCCTGACACGCCGTCCTGGATTCATTCCCTGGTATGGGAGTGAAGTTTTTTGCCCCCAGGCAAAAAAACAATTACTCACATGGTGGGCAAACTGTCTGGCAAACCCCTTTTCGAACCCCCTGCCCAAACCCATTAAAAGCAGCAATAAGAAAATACCCCAAAAAACACCGAACCCGGTCAGAAACGTTCTGAGTTTGTGCTGTTTGATGGACAGATATATTTCTTTCCACTGGTCGATGCTAAACATTATTGTTTGAGTCCTTTTCAATCACCCCGTCTTTCAGATGAATAATTCGATCACAACACTCAGCGACTTCCTTCTCATGGGTGACGATCACCACGGCAACACCCGAACGGTTGATTTCTCCGAACAAGTCCATGATTTCAACAGTTGTGCGTGAATCCAGGGCACCGGTGGGCTCATCCGCCAAAACCACCTTCGGCTGGGTGGCCAGTGCTCTGGCAATGGCCACCCGCTGCTGTTCACCGCCCGAAAGCTGATCCGGATAATGAGATCGGCGGTTCTTCAATCCGACTCGTGTCAGCAACCCTGATGCCACTTTTGCTCGATCACGATGCGGTACGTTTTTATAGAGAAGTGGCAAAGCGACATTTTCCGCTGCGGTTTTAAACGGAATCAGATTGAACGATTGGAAAACAAACCCAAAAAATCGATTTCGATACTTTGCCGCCTTGGTTTCCGACAGGCCATTGACCAAATGACCGTCAATCCAATATTCCCCGTCAAAATCCAGATCAAGCAGTCCCATGATATGCAGCAGGGTGGATTTGCCTGCACCAGACTGTCCCATAATGGCCACGAATTCAGTCTTAGAAATATTCAGATCAATTCCGTTCAGGATTGAGATGAACCGATCACCCGACTTACATGTTTTGGCTATTTCAAATAGTTGGAGCATTGGACAAGTCTCATCACTCCCGCTTTCACAGCATTGGGGGATATTTTTAAGGTTAGAATGATAAAATTTTGGACGCTGTAGGTTGGGTTGAGGCACGAAACCCAACAAGCGATTGTCGGGTTTCGCTACACTCAACCCGACCTACGATATCTCAATGCAAAAACAAGGTCTGGAAAATTCTTACCGACACGTTAACAACGCTGATACTCACGAATCAACAGGATTGGTGCAGGTCAGGGACGATACACGCTGGAAAACTACTTGACAAGTAAATTTCGATATCGATAGAAATTATTTTTTTTTAATCAGCGGTATCCCCGTGCCCTCACCGGTGCGGGATTTTTTTTGGCAACAACAGCTATGCGCAAGTTTAGGGAAACGCCCAGGCGGCCATGCGCAATTGCTGCTATGCGCTTTTGGTGTCTTCCATCGGAACGAGCTATACCCATGTATTTTACCGCTCGCTGGGTTACAATATGGATGATTATCGTGGGTTTCAGAAAGCATTTTAAATAGTTCCACCATCCAGGAATGACGAATGTCCAGCAATTGACACATGAATTTGAACCTTGACAATGGCCAGTCGATTTCTTACGATATCTGTATCGATCAACAAAAAGGGGAATTTTATGTTCGCCACGATTTCAAGCAAATATCAAGTCGTCATTCCAAAACCGGTCAGAGAACGCCTCAACCTCAAACCGAAGCAAAAGCTGACCGTTATCGAAAAGGATCGAATGCTCATTCTGATCCCTCAAATCTCGCTTGACGACCTCAGAGGCATTGCCGCCGGGGCTAAAACCGACGACTATCGCGAAAAGAAAGAACGGTCTTGATGATTATCGTTGATTCCTGCGGCTGGCTGGAATGGTTTACCGACGGACAACTGGCCGACGCCTATAAGCCCTATCTTGAGGATACGGATAACCTCTTAATGCCTTCGATTATTCTTTACGAGGTATATAAAATTCTTAAACGGGAGATTGGCGAGGAGAAAGCGCTTATCGCTTCAGGGTATATGAAAAGCGCGACGGTCATACCGATTGATGAGACGCTTGCGCTTTCGGCTGCGGACATTTCGTTACAAGAAAAATTGGCCATGGCCGACGCTATCATCGTTGCTGTGTCCCGCGCCCATCATTCAAGAATCATCTCCTCGGATGCGGATCTTAAAAGTCAATCCTGTGTGGATTTCATTCCTAAAAAGTAACTACCGGCGTATGAGCCTTTTGGGCAACCAGGGCTGTCGTTTCACATGCAGCACTTTTTATATTTCTTCCCGCTTCCGCAAGGACAGGGATCGTTTCTTCCGACTTTTTGCAAAATCGATTCCTGCTTGATGGGTTCCGGCTTGAAATTTTTTTTCTTGCAGTTGGCGTAAATTTTCCTGAGTCGCGTGTGCCGGCTGCGAAGCCGCCTGTAAAGATCGGGAAACGCCGCTTCCATGGCCGGGCCGACCTGGCGGCAGGGATATCAGCTTGTATTCCAATCGATTCGACCACCGCCCACCGCTTTTTCTGGTAGTCCGCTTCAACCGCGAACAGTTCTTTGGAGTCCGGATCTGTCTTTCCGCCCTCTTGGACAAAGGACAAGGTGGCGGTTTTGCATGAACACTTCGACTTCAGGCAATATTGATCGAAAACCATACAATCCCTGCCATTCATTTCGGTACGGAGCATCTCCCCGTAAGGAAGGACCTCCGAATAGGCGTACATAGCCCCTTGGTTCTCGACCATATCGAAGTCAAAGACGGCGTCGATGGCATCGAGCGGCGCCGCTTCGGTTTGTTCATGTTTGTATGCGAAATGAACTCGACTCAATAGCTGAAAATCCGCTTCATCCATGTTGGATAGCAGCAATTTCGCGAACGCCAGGTGGTCTTTGGGAACCCCGCTTTCATCCTTGTAGGCGAGTTCCTTTCGATCGATATCCAAGTCGACGCGATAGGGAAACCCCGGAGCCTTTCGGTCCGCGGGATCCAGTGGGGTGAAATGCTAAGACAAAAATAGTGTAACGGCCTACCTCGCCTATGCGGCAAAAGTGTAACGGTTGGTTCTACTATCCCGCAGCGATACCCCGCCCCAAAAATGAATAAACGTACCCCGCCTACCCCGCTGTAAAAGCTCCCGTTGGCAATCGTCTTTTCTGCAGTTCTATTGTAAACCGTAATGGGGCATTCGTATGGTCCAGGAAAATGAAGAGAAAGCCCGGAACTATCCCTTCCGGGCTTTCAAGGTGAACTCCGTATCAAGGCCGGATGTTCAATATGTAAATTACTTTAAACTCCGGCGACGTTCAAGGCCGGATGTTAAAGTTGATCCAAATATCCTGTCGTTGGTGCAAAAACGTTTTTTGTATGTGCCGGCGCTGCTTTCGTGGGCATGCTTATTGTTGCGATGCATGCCGCATCGCCGGTCGTCTCCAGTCCCGCCGAAAAGCGCAGCGACGCTACCGTCAAACCCCAAAAGGCAAAAAGACCCACTGTTTGGCCGAAAACCGCCGGCGGCATCGGAAAATCAATCCACCTTCAAAAAATATGGATGATCATACTACTACAGGCCCTTGGCAATGGGGTACGGTCCTGTCACGGGAAGAAAATCCAGTACATTTTCGCATAGGTTCTCGATGCCGCTGCCATTTTTGCGGTCGAACAGGTGAAATTGTCAGCCATTTTCCTCGCCGTGGCTATGGGTAAGATCTTTTTCACAGAATTTTTCACGCAGATAAGGAGGCATTATCATGAAACGACGGTTTACAGGGGGGAGAGCTGTTTCAACTGCGCAATCGAATCCCGGTTGACTGGCTGATCAAAGAACAGCTTCATATTCCATCTAAAGTGATCGAAGGTATTTTCCGGTTCCTATGCCCGCTGTGCAATGAATTTCAAACCGCGACCAACCCCAAGACCAATCTTGCCAGGTGCTTTCTTTGCGAGAAAAACTTCAACCCGATTGATTTGGTCATGACCGTGAAAGGTCTTGGATTCGTTGACAGCGTTAAATATTTGCATACCCTTTTGCCTGACACACCGGATACACCTACAGACCAGCGGCTAAAATTGAATCAACTGCTGGGCGATATCGGGAAACGGATGAGCATCGGGTAAACAGATGGCTGATAATCGACTCATCCAATTGGAAGATATCATCGCTGCCAATCAACACCATTTTTACCAAACCGGTAAGGCATTAAAGCAGATTCGTGACGATCGATTATTTCGCGATTTGCTGTTCGAGTCGTTTGAAGCCTATGTCAAACAACGATGGGATATGGCCCGATCCCAGGCATATCGCCTGATTAAGGCCGCAAATGTCATCGACAATTTGTCCCCAATTGGCGACGGCATCCTTCCGGAAAATGAATACCAAGCCAGGGTCTTAGCGCGTTTTACAAAAGAGGATCAACGCAATATTTGGCGTGCATTTATCGCATCCGGCATGGCGCTTACGGCCAAAAATATTCGAAAGTTGGCCTACCAAGCCTCAAAAAACAAGCCCGTCAAAAAAGCGAATGCGCCCATGGTCGATATCATCAGCGCTGACTATAAAGCGGCTGTAATGGCCATGCTGGAACAGATTCGGTCGGCGCAAAACGACGATTGGCAAACGACCTCCAGACAAACTGCTTTATTCTGGCTGAAAGTGATGAAAGAGAAAATCATACATCATGAAAGACAAAGACTTTGAACGGCTGCCCATGGACGAACGTTTTCTGATCTTGCTGCACAAAAAGATCATGGACAAGACCGGCAGCGCCAAACGCAGGGCCAAAAAATATTACATGGATCAGTACCGTAAGACCGGCGTCATTCCCAAACCACTGCTGCTTGCCAGCCAAGGCATCATGGAAGGCAGAAAGTGCAGCGGCCGCCGCCGGGTCTTAACCGAAAAAATCCAAAAACGCTTCATCGAGATGGTCAAGGCCTCCAGCGATCCATTGGACGATCGTTTTGTATTTATCACCCGCCATGGACGAACCATCAAAAATTACCACGCCTGGCTCGAACAAGAGTTCAACCGCAAAATTTCACTTGGCGCTTTAAGGCGTTTTGCCAGGCAAGCCCACCTCAAGGTCTATCTGGAAAAACCGGACTTCGAGGAAGAGGCGGATCCCGGCGTCTGCTTTCAGGACGAACCGGTTTTCGACTTGATTCAGATGGACGGGTGCAAATTTCGCTATTTAAAGATTCGCTGGGGCAAGGGCGCCTGGGCCAAGCCCCAGGTGATCGAGTTTTTTGACACCGGATCACGCTTCATGCTCGTGCTTGAAGCCTATTTTAGCGAAAGCAGTCTAAACGCGGTGGACCTGTTCGAGAAATTTTTGGTGAGCACCCCCTTTCCCGCAAAAAAGATACGGCTGAGACCGGACAATGCAAAGGGTTTTGTCAACCTGAAACGCCCCATCAACGAACTGAACATCAAGTTTTCATTGCCAGGCGGGTTTTATCTGCAACCGGACTTCTCACGCATCCATGCGCCCAAGGACAAAGCACATCTGGAGTCATCCCATCGCAGCATTCATCATTTTGAAATGCGGATCATCAAGCATTTTGAAGATCGCATCGCCAAGACGGAACCGGGCTATATCTACAGAAACGGCAAGAAGGAAAAAATCACCGTCACCTATCTTGACATCGATCTTGAAACGCTGCGCCAAAGCGACCTGCTCGAATCCTATCGCCGGCAGCACAATGAGCAAAAGCACTATTATTCTGTGAACGGTAAAACATCGGCCTGGGTGCCGAAGGAAAAATTTGACGCCGGCCTTGCCCAGTGCGAACGGTTAACGTTCGGTGCGGATGACGTACGCCATTTCGCCAAATACGGCTATGACAAGATCAAGGCCACCGTGGGAGCGAAAGGCATCATCACCTTCAATAATCAGACCTACCATGTGGCCGTTGGTGCACAACACTTCAGCCGCCACAAGAGTACCAAGGTGTATATCTCCGATCTTGGCGACAAGCTGTTCATCTTCGAGCATAAAGAAAACGGTATCTTGCTGGGTGAAGCGCTGCGACGGGAACCCTACGAAAAGCCGGTCAACCAGGCAGTTGCCGAACCCAACGCGGTCGAATTGATCAGCGCTTATCTGCAGGAGAAAAAGATGGCGGTGGATAGGCCACGATTGATTGACATCCACCTTCGGGGCTTGACCCTCGATGCCGCCAAAGCCATCTACCGACAGAATCGAAAACGATATATCGCTTACGCGATCAAACTACGCCAGCCTGACGCCATCACCGGCAAGGCGCTTTTCAATGCGTTCATTTTGGATTGCGAAAGACAATTGTCAAACAACCCTTTGGTTGAGTATGCCCCATGCAGCGAAAACAAAGTTTTATAAATGACAAGCGCCGAGTATCCTATCTGTCCGCGGTATACAACCGGATCTACCGGGGACAGAGCGTATTGATCGAGGGCGAATATGGCGTCGGGAAAACCCGTTTTCTTGAACTGCTCAAACCCAAAAAGCTTCAAGGCGTATGGGTCGAGTCGCTTTGCAATGTGCATGAAATTTTGGCTTCCATCCTTCAAGGGCTGAACTACGAAGCGGTGGCTACTTACCAACGCACCCACCACCATTTGAAACTGATCAGAAGCCTGACCGACTATTACATCGTCATCGACGAGGCCAATGACATCGGCAAAAGGGTTTGGCCTTACCTGAAGCGAATCATGGACGCGCATGTACCCATCGTTCTGGCCGGACTGCCAAAGGTGAGAACCTATTTAACCAGCCAGCATCCGGATATCCTCAGCCGATTGAAAACCTTGATTCTCTATCCCATCGTTGTCGAGGATTTCATTCTGGAATATAAAGATTTTGAATCTGAAGCCATCGAACAGATTTACGTTGCCACCAGGGGAGATATGAGAAAGTTCAAGGAGATTTGCACGGATTGCCGCGACAAAGCCAAAGAACTGGGCCATAGCTTCGTCGATTTAAATCTGGTGGTCGACTTTCTCGCCAATCTTCATCCCATGTAGGCTCCAAAAAATAATCTCTTCCTTCACTCTGCGGCATATTAGCCTTCCCCCAAAACCTATCAAACCGACATCTTACCTTTTGTTAAACGCGTTCGCGTAGCCGATTACGTAACGATGCATCGTTTTTCTAATAACCACTAACGGCGCAACGGCATAAAGTGATTTAAAATAATGAAATACGATGGAAACGTGACATTATTTTACCACGCCTAAAAAATGGTTCGGGCGCATTAAGGTACTAAAATTTTATGATTATTCCTTGTGTGAAGCCTCAAGTAACGGGAAAGATAGCGTTACACTTTTTGCGTCTTAGCATGAAACTCAAATACAGGACCATACAGGTACACACCGGGTTGTCGCATGTACCTATTTCGCATTGGTAGGTCCGGGCATTGTCGATGTTTGGGATGGCTGCCATCAACCCTCGGTTTGATCATCGATAAAAAATACCGATCCCTTCATGCTCTCAATCGTCATATTATCACCTTTTTCGTTCATCCTGGGCTGGCTTAGGTGTTTTCGATTTGCCATGCATTTGTTTTGTAATGAATCGCGAATCATAACGCAAGATCTGCTCAAAATAATCTTTAAATAGTCCCACCATCCAGATCGGTAATCGGTAATCGGTGATCGGTGATCGGTGATCGGTGATCGGTGATATAGGTTAATGGGGAAAGGATGTTTGAAACTCAAAACCAATTGACAACTAAAAAAGTCAAGCCTGTGTAGATTTCATTCCTAAGAAAGGAAGACACGATCCTTTTGTGAAAACTCCCTCCACGCCACCCGTTTTCTTATACATACTAATCGCTGGCCATGCCTGCGACATCAATTTCTCATATCGTGTATCATTGAATTTTCGATCCAGTCATTCTTGACGATTACACGTCAGCCCATTTATAAGGAGGAGTCGGTGAATCGAGAAAAACGCTACGTGAAATAGAAACCAAAACCGAAAGAAAGATAACACCATTGAAATTCGTCTACTTCAGTGTGACCTCCAACGAAGTTCCCAACCTTAGTGAAGCTGCCCGGCTGTTTATGGAAAAAGTCGCCCCGCTTGAGATCTATGCTCGTACACGCAGCCAGTTAGAAGACAACCCGGACAGCCAGGCGAATTTTGTGCAACGGGCCATGGCCGCCGATGTCGTGGTGGTCACCCTGATGGCTGGAAGTCATTCCTGCCCAGCCTGGGAAATGCTGATTCAAGCACTTGAGAATCAACGAAGAAGCGGTTCACAGCATCCTTACCTGCACATCCAGCCTACCGGCAGCAATCCGGAAACACTGGCTTTGGTACAGGCGCATTCCGACGGCCTGGACGATGATGCCTGGCAAACCCTGAGTCGTTATTACCGCTACGGCGGGGCTGACAACCTGCACAACCTACTGATTTTTATAAATCAAAAGGTGTGTGGGGGCAGTATCCTCGCCAAGGCGCCCCTGCAGCCGCCCTACGAGGGATTGTATCACCCGGATCACGGCTATATCATTGATGCCGAGAAATACCGAGCGGCCCTGGACCCGGCCAGGCCCACGGTAGGCATCTGGTTCTACCAGAATTTCTGGACCAGCAACAACAAGGCCCACATCGATGCCATGGTTCGGGAGATCGAGTCCCAGGGCGCCAATGTGATCTGTGTTTTCCACATGCGCTTCAAGGACACGGTGCTTGGCAACCAGGGGGCCGACTACGTGGTCGAGCATTTTTTCATGCAAGATGGCCGGCCCGTGATCGATGTGCTCATCAACCCGGTCATGTTCAGTCTGCAGACCGCCTCACCAGAGTACAAAGGACTTTTGGCGCGGCTGAATGTCCCGGTCATTCAGGCCATTGCCACAGGGCGCAGCATCGCCGAATGGGAGCAAAGCGACCAGGGCCTCAACAACGTAGACATCACCATCAGCGTAGCCCAGCCGGAACTCGACGGTGTGATCATCAACGTGCCGGTGGCTTCCAAGCAGTGTGTGGACATCGATCCTTTGACCGGCGCGGCCGTCAACAAATACGTGCCCATCCCCGAACGCATGGCTAAAATGGTGCGCCTGGCGCTGAACTGGGCGGCACTACGGCATAAATCCAATGCCGAGAAAAAAATCGCCATCGTGTTCCACCACTACCCACCACGCAATGATCGCATCGGCTGTGCTGCGGGCCTGGATTCGTTTGCCAGCGTGGTGGATCTGCTCGGTGCCATGCAGCGTCAGGGATACCATGTAGAAACCGACTACCCCGATGGTGATGCCCTGGCCCACGACCTTTTGGCCGGCATGACCTGTGACCGCCGCTGGCTGCCCATGGATCAGATGGCGGCCCGGGCCAGTGCCTCTGCCGGTCCGGAAGATTTCAACGACTGGCACAACAGCCTTCCCGATTCCGTGCGCGAAAAAATGACCGGGGACTGGCAGCCCATGCCCGGCGACCTGTTCGTGCACGACGGCCGTCTTTTTTTTCCGGGGCTGATCAACGGCCATGTATTTCTCACCATTCAGCCGCCCCGGGGATATTTTGAACAAATCGATAAACTGTATCATGACCCGCACCTGTCGCCGCCCCACCACTATCTGGCCCACTACCGCTGGATGTCGAACGTGTTCGGGGCCGATGCCGTAATCCATGTGGGCAAGCACGGCAGCCTGGAGTGGTTGCCGGGCAAGGCCGTGGGGCTTTCCGAAACCTGCTACCCGGATCTGGCCATCGCCGATCTACCCAACATCTATCCATACATCATCAATGATCCCGGCGAGGGCACCCAGGCCAAGCGAAGGTCTTACGCCTGCATCATCGATCATCTGCCCCCGCCCCTGACCAATGCCGGGCTCTACGAGGATCTGGCCGACGTGGAAAACCTCATGTCGGATTACCAGGCGGCAAGGCTTCAGGATCAGGGCAAACTCGATCTGTTGGCCCGCATGATCTGGGAGGCCGCCGAAACGGCCGAGATCACGACTGATCTGAATCTTGAAAAAACAACGGCCCTTGGGGATGTGGATGAGTTTCTGGAAACGCTGCATCACTACCTGAGCGAAATCGCCGACACGGCCATTGCCGACGGCCTGCACATCCTCGGCCGGCCACCGGCCGATGATTTTTTGGTCCGCACCCTGGTGCAGATGACCCGCCTGGCCAATGGCGAGGTGCCGTCCCTGCGCCGGGCCGTTGCCGCGGCCCTGGGCTATGACGCGGATTTTCTCACTCAACACCGTGGCCGCATCATCGATACTGAATCTGGTGCCACGGGTGGCCAGCTTCTGGACAAGGTTCATAGCCTGTGTGAAAGACTGGTGGCCGATTTATTGGCCGGCAGTAATGCGCCGGATGCCGTGTTAACCGTTCAGCAGCGCCACCTGGGCAAAACCGAGCCGGACGTCACCCAGGTTTTGTCCTTCATCCGTGACGACCTTTATCCCCGCGTGCAGCAAACGCGAGACGAACAAACCGCCTGCCTAAACGCCCTGGACGGAAAATTTGTGCTGCCCGCTCCCTCGGGCGCCCCCAGCCGGGGCCAGGCCCACATCCTGCCCACCGGCCGCAACTTTTACTCGGTCGATCCTCAGAAGATTCCCACACCGGCGGCCTGGGCGACGGGGAAAAAGCTGGCCGATGCCCTGATTGCCCGATACCGGGAGGAACACAGATCCTACCCCGACAACGTGGGCCTGATTCTGTGGGCCAGCCCCACCATGCGCTCCAAGGGCGATGATGTGGCCGAAATTCTCTACCTTCTGGGTGTGCGTCCGGTGTGGCAAAAAGGCTCGGGGAATGTACGCGGGGTGGAAATCATCCCGGCGGCTGAACTGGGCAGGCCGCGCATCGACGTCACACCGCGGGTTTCCGGTATCTTCCGCGACGCCTTTCCCTTGTTGATGGATTTGATCGACAAGGCTGTGCAAATGGTGGCGGCGCTGTCGGAAAAACCGGAGAGCAATTTCATCCGCCGCCATGTAATCAAAGATGTCAAGGATCTCACCGCCGAAGGATTGGATGCGGATTCCGCATTCCGCCAGGCCACGTTTCGCATTTTCGGGTCCCCACCGGGCAGCTATGGCGCCGGGGTGGCTCAGTTGGTGGAATCCAAACAGTGGGAAACCACCGATGACCTGGGTGAGATGTATATCCGCTGGTCGTCCTACGCCTATGGCCAAAAAACTTTTGGTGTACCGGCCGAATCCGATTTCCGGCGCACCCTGGGCCGCATGTCGGTCACGGTCAAAAACGAGGATACCCGAGAAAAGGACATGATGGCCTGTACTGATTTTTACAACTATCACGGCGGCCTGATCACGGCGGTGCATGCTGTGCAAGGCCGGCGCCCCTTCTCCCTGGCCGGCGACAGCGCCGACCCCGATAATGTTGTTGTGCGCACCACCACCGAAGAGGCCCGGCACATCTTCCGATCCCGCCTGCTCAATCCCAAATGGCTGGAAGGCCTTCAGCGTCATGGATACAAGGGCGCCGGCGATATCTCCAAGGCCATGGACATCATCCTGGGATGGGACGCCACCGCCGACGTGGTGGACGATCACATGTACCGGCGGTTTGCTGAACGTGTACCCTTGAACCCGGACATGGCCGCCTGGATGAAAGACGTCAACCCGTATGCCCTCGCCAACATCATCGACAAGCTGCTGGAGGCTGCCGGCCGGGGGTTGTGGAATGCCGATGCAGACACCCTGGATGCCTTGCGCGAGGCGTATTTGGATGTGGAGGGGGAGATTGAGGAGGCTGTTGATCGGTGATCAGTTATCTGTCATCAGTTATCGGTTGCCGGTTATCGGTTATCGGTAAATTGAGAATGGAAAATGGAGAATTGTGAATGGTTAGGTGGTGGTTGGTGATCAGTGGTCAGTGATCGGTTATCGGTGGTCAGTAGACGGTAAGTGACCAAAGAGATGGGTGGATTCAGTGACTGGGTGATGGGGTGAAACGGAGAGTGGGGGATTGGGAGTGTCGGTGGTCGGTTGCCGGTTGCCGGTGAACTGTAATCGAGGTTAATCGCAGAAAATGGTCGAAGCTCAAAACCGATTGACGACGACAAATTATCATTAAAATCAACGATCATGGGCGAAGAGACACAGATCAAAATGGCTATAGCCAGACAACGTTTCACTCCATCTGCAAATTGAATTTTCAAGAAACACGGGAGTTCACGTAGGGGCACGGCGTGCCGTGCCCTTGTTCGACCTGAACCCGGATCATGGCGTCAGCGGCCAGAAAGATCCGGATCAGAAACCAACACTGACCCCGGCCTCCACATAGGCCCCATCCTGAACATAATAGGCCGTTGCCGGGCCACCACCGGCTTCGGTCAGTTCACCGTCACTGTTGATGGCGCGCTCCACCTCCGCGTCGAAGATGTTCTTGACCAGCACCCAGATTTTATATCGGCTCCAGGAGTAGGAAACGGACCCATCCACGGTGGTTTTGGATGGATACTCCACCCGGTTGGCGTAATATAGGTAGTATTCGCCCCAGATGTTCGCTTCCACGCTGGCCTTGAGCCCATCGTCTGAATCATTCTTTCAATTGATTCATCCAGGATAAAAAAATAGCGGGTAGAACGATCATCCAACCGTCAGGATTTCTTGACACATGATAATCATTATGAGACATTTGTTCTTACAATTCGTTATCCAACTATTGGATTCGTTTGGTCAAAAATGCTGCCGAACCGAGCATTGCATCTATTGACTCGAGCGGGATGGGAGTGGCTTACCATGATATGCTTCAACATTCAGTACAATGCGAAAACGGATCTATTGGAGGCCAGGAAGAAACTCTCACCCGCTTCTTATAGGCAATTGTTGATCAGTGTCTTTTGCGGCGTGCCGCACGAAGGATATATTCTGGATCTGATTGATGCACTCACTGCGGTTTTCCCTGAAGCTGCCGTGCTGGGCACCACCACCGCCGGTGAAATCATGGACGGCGGCGTGCTTGATCAAAAAACCGTCATCGCCTTCTCCCAGTTTCAAAATACATGGGTCTGTTCGGGCCTGGTGAAGGAAAACAATGACTTGTATCAGACCGGCCGGCAACTTGCCGCCCAGACCGTCCAGGCAGACACGCAGGTGGCGTTTGTTTTCGGATGTGGCATCAAAGACGGCGGTGCGATCAATGGCGAGCCACTTTTAGCCGGTTTTCACAACACTCGCCCCGACCTTCTAATCGCCGGCGCCCAGGCTGGAGATAATGGACAGGCCAGGCGAACGTTCGTCTTTACTCAGGATGGGATTACCGACTGCGGAGCGGCCGCAGCGTCATTGAGCGGCACCAGCCTGACCATCCAGAATCACTACAATTTGAGCTGGGTTCCACTGGGCAGGGAAATGGTTGTCACCCACGCGCAAGGGCCCATCGTCCACACCATCGATAAAAAGCCGGCCAAGGAGGTCTACGCCCATTACCTGGGCGAAAATGTCGGCGAACGGCTTCCTCACTCGGCAGCCGAATTCCCGCTTATGGTTGATCGGCACGGCATGCAACTGGCCCGGCATGCCAACCGGGTTCTGCCAGACGGATCATTGGCGTTCATGGCGCCCTTTCACACCGGCGAAAAAGTCCGCTTTGCCTTCTGCCACACGCAGCTGGTTGCCGAGTCGGCGCGGCACACCTTCGATGTTTTCGCCTCCCATAACGCTGAAGCCATCTTTATCTTCTCCTGCCTGTCGCGTAAATGGGTGTTGGGAAAGGATATCGAACTGGAATTGGCGCCTTTGGGAGAGCTGGCACCCACCGCCGGTTTCTTCAGCTATGGTGAATACTACTCCCGCAATGGCAGGAACCATTTCTTGAGCCAGACCATGACCGTATTGGCACTTTCCGAGAAGCTCCCCACGGATAACAAAATCAGAGACCGTCAATTACCGCCCCGTTATCAGCCTCCGGAGACCAAACAGATTCAGGACCTCAAAGCCCTCCATCGCCTGGTGGAAACATCGGCCAATGAGAGAGAACAGCTGATCGAGGAACTGCAGGCCGCCCTGGCAGAAATTAAAACGCTGCGCGGACTCATCCCGATTTGTGCGAGCTGTAAAAAAGTCCGGGATGACAAAGGTTACTGGAACAAAATCGAAGAATACATTCAGAACCATACCGGCGCCCAGTTCACTCACGGCATCTGCCCCGACTGCGCCAAAGAACTCTATGCCGAGGTTTTCAAGGAAGATTGAGGGGCGCGGTAAAAAAGAATTACACCAGATTGCCCCGGACTTTGGTTCATCTGCAAGGCGCATTGGCGGTTGCATATTGAAATATGTGACTGTCGATGCAACACCGCAGATGGGCCAAAGAACAAGTAAGATGGTGTGATTATTTTTTACCGCGGCCCTTTAGACGATCCCTCTTGATATGCCGATGCGTCGTCCCGCCTCCATCTCCCATTGGATTCCGTATTTATCGATCCAATAAAAGAAAGTAATCGGGAAACCGTCCAGTTTAACAGGATGGTAGTTATCGCTGGGATTGATCATTTTGACCCCTTCCTGCTTACGAAGAAATTCGAACACTTCTTTACAATTCGATACTTCCAGGGCAATGTGCCGCGGCCCGCCCACGTCGTAGGTTTTCGGTTGGGGCGGGATCATCTGGTTTCCCTTGGGGGCATGATAGGCCATCAGTTCCAGATAGATATTGGCCTGGGGATGCTTGAGAAAGCGAACATCCACATTGACCTTGGCATCCATAATCCCGGCATCCAGAGCGAAGGGTTTCATCTCAACGCCGGTATAATCCATTTTATTACCATCTGAATCATACGCCTGCTGAAAGCCGAGGACATGTCCATAAAATTCAGTCGCCTCATCCACACAGGGCACCACGACGTTGACGTGGGATAACCCCAAAACAAAATCTGACATGTCATGAACGCAGATTCGTTCCAGCATCAGTGTTCGGCAGATATCATCCACATACACACAATAATTCACCTGACGTCCTTTTTTGATATCCGGATTGCAGAGAAGATAGGATTTGCGATTCTCGTGATCGGTGTCATCCGGACCTTCCTGAATCGTTGCCTTCCACTGATGCCATTTAAAAGACTGCGGGTTAATGACATAACCTGCGGCAACCATGTCAAATGGATTAAATCCCTTGGCACCAAAGATCGCCTCCCACTCGGCCAGCCATCCCAGGGAGCGTTCAGCCAGAAAGCGCCCGATTTTGCTGGATTCACCGAGCCTGGCCAGATCCCTCGGCCTGATCCATACCTGATGACAGGCCTCGAAAGGGACCAGTGTCAGCTTGACTTCACTACCCAACAGAACTTCAAAAGCGCGGACATCAGATTCAAAATTCAAGTCCCTGAAAGGCTTGGCCTGCCAGAGACCGGAGATAAAATGCTGGTCCATGCTACGTCGGCCGGCGACCAGGACGATCTCGTCGATACGATCCTCAAGATCCGGATATTTCAGCAGCAGGAGGGCAATATTCGTCACTGCACCGATGGCCAGGATGGTCAACGGGCCTTTTCTGAGGGCCGCGGCCAGCTGTTCGACCGCCTCATTCGTGGTCGCCTTGGAAGACTCCTCGGGCAGGGTCGATTCGGCACCCTGATAAACGGACACGCTGTTGGGACCATAGGTTGAGATAAAGGATCGGGCCGTATTGGTGGTGACCTTGATATCATCCGTATTGCCCAGGGTGGAACTTACGCCAACCACACAGACTTCCACCGAGCGAAGCAACACGGCCAAGGCATATGCGTCATCCACATCACACAATCTGAAAAGACCTGATTCATGACCGATGGCGATATCCGTATCCACCCAGACGCGCTTTTGTGCATCCATTTTTCCCACTGTCGTTCCTCCATGCATGTTACGTTAGCATTGTTCTCAGGCAATTTTGACGGATTCGTAAAAAGTCCGATATCGGCGTTACGCTTCATCCCTCGTCACTGCGGAGTACGATCAGTACGCTGCCTACGGCACCCGCGATAGCGGTATTCTCGGGATTCGCAAGCCTTGATCTCGGGCTTTTTACAATTCCGTCCGAACTGCGACTTTTTACGACTCAGGCAACTTTAATGCTTTTACATTCTCAGGCAGTGGATAGCTTATCGGTTTTGATATCAAATATCTTTAGTGATATTGACGACATCGCAAAAAGAAGAGAATAGAATGAAAACGTTAATAGACAAACTGCTGGTTTCGCCTGCGAAGCTCGGCAACAATTTCAGGCGAAAGCGTATTTTCGTATACATGACTGGGGATCCGTGGTGGCAGATGATACTCTTCACACAGGGCAAGCAGTGTGCGATTCAATTGCTGCCGGTACCAGAGCGGCGGTTGCGGGTTGCCGTTGTATAGTTGGACGACGTCTTCCATGAGGTTTTCGTCCATCGAAGCCAGAAGCGCCTGCAACCGTTGCTGATGGCGGCCTTCATGGATCCACAACGGCTCCCAGAGGACAAAATCCGGCGAAACGGTTTTGAAGCCGTCGAACATCTGAATCAGGGAGGCATCATCATCGGTTAAAAAAGGAAAAATGGGAATCAATGCCACGCCGCAAGCAATGCCCGCCTTTTTCAAGGCGGCAATGGCGTCAAGGCGTTGCTGCGGCGAGGGCGTTTGCCCTTCGAGATGCTTGGACAACCATGGGTCGAGCGTTACCAGGGTCATTGCCACAATGACAAAGCTCGACCGGTTGATTTCAGTCAGAACCGGGATATCCTCACATACGGCAGGGCTCTTGGTAATGATCACCACCGGGCGGCGATGATCCCGCAGCACATTCAGAACCTGACGCGTGAGACGGTACTTTTTTTCAGCGGGTTGATAGGCCTCTCCTCTTCCCAGGCACAATACTTCATTAGAGGGGATATCCGCCAATTCCAAAGCCAGTCGTCTGGGTATGTCTGTATCGACAACGACTTCAGATTCAACAAAACCGTCATCAAATGCAATGCCGTCACAATACTGGCAAGCAAATTCGCATCGCCCGGCATACAATGAGAGGTTATAATCAGATAGAAACATTTCGTTCAGTTCATCTCTTTTGGGAAAAAGCACTGGTCTTTCCAGCTTCTGCTTAATATATCGGGGCATTTCGAAACTCCTGAGTTCCGTTTAATATCTTCACTTCAAGTTTTTCGAAGCAGCCCTTTCGCTTGGAAAAGGTCTGCGACACGATCAACATCCTCCGCACTGAATCCGATTCGCCACCATTTTTGGCGGCGATGAATAAGGAATGCGTTTTCCCTTGAGGGACGATCCATGTCTAAAGCAAACCATGATCGGAAGTCTCCTGTTCCTTGAATCCGGTACCGTCCGGTCCAGAAGTTGAGATTGATAAGCTCGATCATTCGTATCGTATCAAAATCAATTCTCTTCTTCCCGAACGGCCCGAAGAAATATCCTTTTAGAATCAGAAACTCGGGATACACTTCAATATATCTGTCCCGGTACAGGTTATTTTCATTCATCTTCAAACACGAATTTCTCCGATCCTTTCTGTCATTGGGTTGGGCAATGCGAATAGTAATCTGCAACTAAACGCTCCGGACAAACCCGATAATGACTTCAACCAGTTCTCTTTTTATTGGCAAATCCGGTTGGTTGTAAGTCTGAAGATTTTTCATCCGATCGATATCCGCTTCTTTGAAAATGTGGTTCATACCCTTGATCATTTTCAGTTTGGCAATCTCTTGGTCATCCCAGGAAGGTTGCCATCCCTGTCGACAGGACCGGAGCCGGCGATAATCAGTGCGGCAGGACCTTTTTCTTTACCGTTTGGAGCAAGCAGTGACCCTTCGATCGTTCCTGTTTCTGTTTTAAGTTTAATGATCGTCTCAGACTGAGCTTCACACAACGTGCAGATCATCAACAAAAGTATGCCAGATAAAAAAAAACAGCTTTTCATGTGGGTTTCTTTCCTCTTTAATTCCAATTGAAACAGTCATTCTCTAATCTTCGATGCGTACCATTGAGTCATAGATGCTTTGCATAAAAATAGCTGATCAGCACAGGAATCAGATAAATCAAGGGCGCAAGAAACAACACGGCAATCCAAAGCGACCGTCTTGCCAACGGCAGAAAAAATGGTGCCACCCCCAGCAGGATCAGTGGAATCGACCAGCCCATCATCTGACTGCCACCATACCTGTTTATCTCGACCCACATCTCCTGAGACTCGAATGATTGCTCGAACCGAATGCCATATATTCGATTCATCGGCACCTTGTTGGCGACGAGAGGAAAACTGATGATGATGGTTAGCAGGCCAACCATGATATTGCTGACACCGATGATCTTTATCGACAACGCCATACTGAGCCTCCTTTTTTCAATTAGGCAACCATGACGATGGGAAACAAATGGTAAATGAGTATTTTGGAAATAATCTCTCCGGCAACAAGAGTAACAACAAAAACGGTTACGCCAACGGCTCCCGAGACATTGCAACTCAAGGCAAAGGCCCGGTACATGAGTAAAACCATCCAGACCAGCATCACCAGTCCGAAACAAACCATAAAAAGGAAAGCCGCCATGTCAGCGGAAAATTGATTCCACAACGCGTGGCCCTCTAATAGCGCGTGAGTGAATCGATTGGCGCCGGGCATCAGCGCCACCAGCGATAACAACAGATAGGGGAATCGCGCCAGGGCTTGCGTACCGAACACATCAATCAAACGCGGCCTGCTTTTGGAAACAATTTTGCCGGCCAAAAACAAAAGCATGCCAAGCAGCAACCACGACAATAAATTTTCGGTGATATGACCCCATATGGACAGTGGCGGAAGTCCCAGGTGAAAATCGAGAATACCGTCAAAACGGGTTCCCCCCAAAAAACCCAAAATACCGGTTGGTAAAAGAGCAAGCAGTCCAATCACCAATGCCTTTGCCCCAGCCACATAGTAAAACGGATTGAACAGCCAGCGGCTGATTTCCATGCGCCTGCCAGGGCCTTTTTCCCATACGCCTTCATGCATCACCATCCTCCTCGGCATCAGTGTTCTTCTTGATTTGAGCGATCTTATCAATCAGCGAATCCAAACGGTTGCGTATGGTGGGATAGGAAAGCCCGTAAACACGGGCCATTTCCTTCAAGCTGCCGCTGGCCTCGATCAACCGGATGATGAAATCCTGGTCTTCACTTGGCAACCGCGCCAGTATCGGCAGATCGAAACTGCCGCCAACCGTTGTTTCACATGTATCGCATGCGAGGCGTTGGACTTTGAGCAAGCCCTGACAACTGGGGCAAATGATTGGCAATTGTTTGCGAATCAAGGCACGATCCTTTAATAATGTTTATTTAGAGTTACACATTATTAAAAGACAACTAACTTTTTGTCAATATTATTCGCGAAATATTTAGACAGGCTACTCGGTTTTCTTTCCAACCACACCAATGTAGTAAAGCGGTTCTTCACAAATGGAAAGTCGGTGTACATAGCGTTGGGATTCAATGATATGCAACCGTTCTTGCACCAAGTCACGGATGGTATCCCTGAATCCGCTGGAATCTTCCTCGGAGAGAAAACGGTCTTTGATGTTAAAAGCGATCCAGGCATCTTCGGAGACGATTTCAAAGGCGTTTAAAAATGCCTCGGTGCCGATGTGGTCGTAGCCCAAGGCCGCCACCGAGAACAGGGTATTGAAATCATAGGATTCGAGGATGTCTTTTTCCTTTTTATCCAGGTCGGTAAAGTCGGCCACCAGATAGTCATCGTAAAGCTTCGACCGGTCTCTTAAGGCGGCTTCTTTTGCCTCCTCGATGATATCAACGCCCACAATGGTTTCACACCCGACGTTTTCTTTCAGGCGTTCACCGGCGACACCGTTTCCGGCCCCAAAATCAAGTACCCGGAGTGCATCGCTATCATTTTCATGGGCGTCCATGGCTTTGTTGAGCAAACCGCAGAGCATCTGCGGCGAACAACACTTCAGGCGTTTGTAGACTTCTTCGTAAAGGCCGGGTACCTCAAAAAACCGCTGGTAATCGTGCAGCATCACTTTCTCGTGGCCCTTTTCAGCCTGCAGGATAATGAATTCCTCGTTCTGGTCCAGGTCTTGAGCATTGTCGGGAAAGGCAATTTCATAAGCGTCCTGGTCCATAAATTCCTCCTTTGGTTGGTGTGATCGTTTGGCGATGCAAATTCATTGCATTGGATAAAAACCGTTATTGCATCGCGGACAAAAACAGTGATGGATTGGACTGATTACAACATTGACGACCAGCAGAAGCGGCGCTCAGAGCAGAAAGGAGATTCAAAGCAAAGAAAAGTTAAAGCTGTATTAGGGCCGCGATAAAAATAAAAAACCCCTCACACACAAACCATGCATGAAGGGTAACACCCGTTTTCTTCACCCAGCAAAAATACACTGCCACTGTTCATCGCAGATAG
Organism: Desulfosarcina variabilis str. Montpellier; assembly: GCF_048565275.1. NCBI lineage: Bacteria > Pseudomonadati > Thermodesulfobacteriota > Desulfobacteria > Desulfobacterales > Desulfosarcinaceae > Desulfosarcina > Desulfosarcina variabilis. The sequence goes on from NZ_CP159846.1 coordinate 8,442,399, forward strand.
TCGGCAAACTAAGGCAGGTCTTCTGGCTCTCCCGCCTTCACAACAGCCTTCCCATCACCCGGTCGAGCGACAGTGGCGTTTCCCTGTTGTAAAGGTTCCTTGGAGCCTGTTTAATCAACCCGTCTAAGGCCCGCTAACGGCGTTGGAAATTGTCTCAAAATGCTCACATATGCCATATATGCTCCGCTTTCGAGCCACTTTCCGCCTTGTTATCGGGCCTGATCCAGACTTCTAAAACAGGCTCTCAAAACGAAGGATCGGGATTACAGCGGCGGGACCGCTTCCGATTTTCACGGAATTCCCTTTTACGCGCCGTGGCGCACCTTATATGAGAATGTTATTAATTATATAAATACCCAGGATTGTCAAGGTTCATTCCAACAGACCGTTCAAGATGCCCACTATACACCTATCTGATTTCAATAAACTTTAACGCGGCCCCAATTACAGCCGCTTGTTCTTTGCTCATTTCGCCCAAACTGCCACGCCGTTCTGCCATTCTTCTGAAGCGGGTAAAATCTGTCGGTAAAGCTTCGGTATCGACAAGGAAAGCTATTTTTTTGATGATCGCCTGAATATCGTTCGGATATTTAATTCGGCCTTTGATCTTAGCAAAGTATTCCAATTTCAACCGGCCTCTGATCCTATCAAATTCTAGATCTTTCACTCGATGCACTGCCAGAATTATATAATCTCCAAGCGCTTGCCAGAAAATTTCATCATGATTTTTCCATTTCGGGAGAAAAAATCGCAACAACGCCGGCTGTTTTTTCCCGTTTTGCGCAATATGTTTATAAAGGATTACAGGAAAATCGTTTATTTTATTATTATCAATCTGTTCAAGCATTCCAAACAGGGTCAATCGTTGTTGCTTACGGTAGCGTTTATCGATCTGCTCTAAAACACTGCCCTGACCTACACCGGAGTGCACTTTTTCAAGTGCAATTGAAAGTGAGTTCGCCATCATTCATCTCCTTCTTTGTGTGTTTTCAAGGAGTATGGGTGCCACGGGAATGATCGCCAGGTCGGCATATTTTAGGACCGATTGGGTCACGCCGGACAGCGCCGGTGGCGTATCGATGATCAAGTGTTTATACACTGCGGATAATTTGGATAGCTCCCGTTTTGAGAAAGGGGTAGGATAGTGTTTGACATTGAAACGGGGACGACTGCTGATCGCGTGCCATTGCAAGACACTGCCTTGGGGGTCGGTGTCAATCAGGCAAACAATCGGCGATTGTTCACTAAGCAAACCGGCAAGATTGACAGATAGGGTAGTTTTGCCCACCCCACCTTTTTGGTTGACGATGGCAATAATCATTGGGGCTCAGAGTTAAAAAGGTATAAAATTAGATTATATTCAACGTATATGATAGATATATTGCGTGTCAATCAGTCTTTTTAATGATCGCGACCTTTAAATATTGTCTGCATTTAGGATAATTACTGCACCGATATCTTATAAAATCTGACCGTCGCTGATACACGTGCATCGGTTTGTCGCAAACTGGGCAATTCGGCCTGTCCGGGATCTCGTCCCATGAGTGGTTAACAACATATTGGCTATTGCAAACAAGGCATATTCTTCTCTCTTTGCCGTTTTGTGTCTTACCATAGCGGTAAAATGCATCAGAACCACATTCAGGGCATCTTGTCCTATTGTTCAACATCATTCATGTTTTCTTGTAACAATCGCTTAAACCGATGATTTGTTGGTTCAACGCATCTATTGATTCGCTTGGAGGCACTCATTGAGGTGGTTATCATCCCCCCAATATTTCATGTAAAGATTGTAGGTTTTTTTTATGTGTCGACGAGGTTTCACTGAATAACGGTGATAATCGATGAGTTGTTTCAGCTGACGAGAGTAAGTCTGAATATCCTCAATATTAAATTGCTTACCTTTCTTTATCACAATACGATCTGCTTTCGTGGATTCCTGAAGTGCTAATGTAATAACTTCTTTGGGATCTTTATCCTTTACAGCATTTACAAACTCTTCAATCTTGAATTCTTTGGAAATCATCGGAACCTCCTTTAATGCTAAAGGTTTTTTTTAAATCCGACAATTTAGTCATCAGCACAATATCCGGAAGGTCTATTATATCTATCTTATGTTAGCATTGTTAGCAGAATGTTAGATTTATGTTAGGATAAAGATTTTTTAAAGAAAGCAGTTGATAAAAATGAAGGATCGCTAACAAATTTCTGATCGTTCACTAATATTCATGTAACGTAGCCAGGATACCTTCACTTCAGACGTGATCGGAATGAAATGGTGGCCTCTGTGGACGTTATGCGATCTGTGATAACAAGGCCGCTCACGATATCTACCGGCTGCGGGTTCCTCCCGTAACCGTTGACATACAACCGACCTCCTCCTTTCCTGTGAACTGCTCTGCAGCCATGCCTTATCACGAGCAATCCCACGGCAGACAGGGCAGTTCCAACTTCCAAAAAACGATGCGGAATATTGCAACCGAGGACTATCATATGGACAAAATTAGTGAATTAATTCGAGTATTAGAAGACCAAGCGGTCGTCAAACGCAGCCTTACCGCCAGGGGGACCCAGACCTGCAAGATCTGCGGTAAGCCGGCAGATCACTTTCGCTCTCCCTTCTCAAAACTTGAGTATAGCATATCGTCCATCTGCCAGGCGTGTCAGGACTACTATTACCTGGAAGGCGGTTCGGGGCATCGTAAAACAGCATAAACAATGGAACGATTGGGCCTATATCGGCCGTTGGCCTTAAAGCGCTGGTTGTTTGCGAACGCTCTAAAGTTGAGAGTGATCCCGAATGGTCGCTTTAACTGGCCTGGCCATGTCTGTGACCATTATCTCTCCAACAGGCCGTTCGATATATGTTCGAGCAACCAGAGCGAACCGGTGGCCCCCAACTGACATCGGTCAATGATTTCGATGGCACCGCTTCCCGGCAGGGCGATATCGATGCCCCCCACCGGAATGCCGCGGGCTCGAAAATGACCGATCACCCCTTCCCCACCAAACACCAGGTCCGGCTGAACCCTGGACAGGTCAGCGTTTAAGGCGTCGGCACAATCGATATCCGTCAGAAACCGGGTTAAGACCGCCGCACAATCCGGTGTGGTTTCCTGCAGGATCACCGCCACGGGCACCATGCCAAGGTAGTCATAGAGCCACCGGGTCATCGGCAAGGCAATGGACCCGTCGGCGATCAGGGCAAAGGTCGCTCCCCGGGGCAAACCGGTCAGGGCATTGAATCGGCTGAGGATGGCATAGGCCCGCTGCCTGGCCCGGTCGATGGCCGCCAGCGCCGGGGTGGCATCCACGGCCAGCGCTTCACACACCTTCTCGATCCAGTTCCGGGTCTGCCCAAATCCTAAAGGCGCACCCTGAATCGGGTCCAGCGATGGCATGTCCAAATGAGACCTGAGAAAAGGCATCAGGCGGTCGGCAAATTCGTCGTGCACCACCAGGTTGGCCTCGGCGGCGGCAATACTTTCCAGTTCATCAACCGTGCAACCGGCGCACAGTACCGTGTTGACTGTAATTCCGCATAGCCCGAGCAAATGGGTCAGCTCGGCCACATCGCCTGCCCAATGACGGTGAAAAACCGACAGGCCGATGAGATTGACCTGCCCGCGCCGGACCGGCAATCGGGACGGTGCCAGCCGCTGGAGCACCCGCACCACCGCCTCCTGGAACCCCTGGGAAAAACGATCGGAAAAACCGGCGCTCTCCAGGGCCAGGCAGGGAACCGGCACCCCGGCAGCGACGATAAAGCGCTCCAGGTCGTCGCCGATCAAGGCCGCACCCGGTGAATTGACCACGGCAATCAGCCGGTGGCCCTTGGCAGCCACGGCCGGCAGGATCTTCTCCAATTTCTCGGTGGCCCCGAAAACGTAATCCTGGTTGTCCAGGTAGGTGGCCGGCACCCGCGGCTGACCAAAGTAAAACTCCTCGGCGAATTGCAGGGGGTCCATGGACGCCTGCCTGGGAAGCTGACCGTCGGACATGGCCCCGTGGTAGAATTTGCACCCCGTGGGACCATTGAGCAAAACGGCGGCATCGCGGATGCCCTCCACAGCCATAATGGCCCCGGTGAATCCGTCGGGTGTCAGATCAGGCGGCTTCTGGGGCATCATCGCGCCATCCCTCCCTTATGGGGGCCTTGAGCAGTGTCGCCCACCGGCGGGCCAGGGCCACGCCGCCGCCAAAGCCCACATCCGGGCAAAGCGGAATTCCATCGGCGTGCACGGTGATGGGCAGCGCGCCGGGCACATAATTGCACAGCAAAAGATCGGGCCGGATGTCGGTCAGATCCTGGTCCCGCTGCTCGGCCGTGTATCCGGTTTGCACCACGAAGCGCCCTTCGTAGCGGGTGCGAAACAGATGATCCTGGGTGTAATCCAGAATGCCGACCTTTTCCACATGCATTCCCGCATCAAAGGCGGTTTCGAGAATCCAGTCCACATCGTGAATATAGCTGACGATCATCAACCGACGACCGGTCAAATGCGGGCGCAGCCGGTCCATCTGCTCTCGGTAGCGCTGCCGGTGGTCCGCGATCAATTGCTCGGCCGCGCCGGTTTTACCGAAATGGGCGGCAATATCCGTCAACCAGCGTGCACTCTCAAAAAAGCCCACCGGAAAGGGATGTGCGGCAAAAGCCGAACCAAACCGATCAAGAAAAAAATCGCGCAGCACCCGCCCGAAATGATCGTCATAGGCCAGCAGATTGAGGCGTGCCTTGCCAAAGTTTTTAAGATCGGCCACGGTGGTGTCACGCACGAAGCGGCAATTGACCGTGATCCCCAGGCAAGCAAGAAGATCGGCCACCATTCTAAAATTGGATTCGGCATTGTTGGCGATGTTTTTCTCAGCCAGGACGTTGACCCGATCTCCTTCAGGAGACAACGCCGGATCAATCAAGGCTTCGGCGCCTTCGGTGCAGGCATTGAGTACGCCCTGCATGAAGTCCCCGCGAATGTTACCGTCCGCCGTGATAGGCAGGATAGGAACGCCTGGAAAATCGCCGGTCACGTCGCGGATAATCGCTGCCAAATCATCACCAATCACCCCAGGCGGGCAGGAATTGACCACAAACACCGCACTCGGACTTTCGGCCAGCACCCGCTTCAGGGTCTGCCGCAGGCGATCTCCCCCCCCGTATACCGCGGTTTCCTCGTTCATGTCGGAACATACCAGGGCCGGTGCCAGTTGGCGGGGCATGATATCGCCGCCATGACGCCGGGTAAGGATTCCGCCGGCCAGAATCGTGCGCAGCGCAATATGGCTGCAACTTCTCGGGCCGTGAGCCACGGTAACGGCGCCGCGAACCTGGGTCGTCATGCTGATGGCGCCGGTAAAGGCGCATCCGTGCAAGGGTTCGCGAAAAAGCATGCTTTTGGACAGCAGTGCGGCCGTCCCCCCGCCCTGGGCAATGACGTCCAACGGCGCAGGCGCATCCTGGTCGATAGGGAATGCGCTGGATGACACGGCAGCGTCTTCGATAACGGTTGAGCCATCACCGCCCAGCACGATTTGCTCAAGCAGCCCGTCATCCAGCGGCCGAGCAGGAACCCGAACCGGATTCTGAGCCAGCCGGCGGGCCAGATCGTAAAACAGATCCGCCTCAGGAGTGTCGGGATAGGCCGCCACCACCGTACGATGGGTCTTTTCCGCCTGGCGGAAACGGTCGCTGCGGGGAATCCGGCCAATGATCGGCGCAGCAACGGCCTGGGCAAACCGCTCGACCGGCCGCGGGTCTTCGTCGATCCCGCGGCTGTTGAGAAGAATGCCGGCCAGGCGCGGGCCGTCGCCATCGAAATTGTGGACCCCTTTGAGAATATTGTTGGCCGCATAAATAGCCATGAACTCCTCTGAAGTCACGACCACCACCGCATCGGCAAAACCTTTCCTGAGTGGCACGGCAAACCCACCGCAAACCACGTCGCCCAGAACATCGTAGAGCACGACATCAAAATCCTCGGTATTGAGGCCCAGGCGCTCGAACAAGGCAAAGGTGCTGAGAATTCCCCGTCCCGCACACCCCACTCCCGGCTCCGGCCCACCGGCCTCGGCACAGACCACACCGCCATATCCGGTGTGCAGCAAATCATTCAACGATTGTTCGGCGGGCACCGTCTGGCGCATGTAATCCAGCGCGGTGACGACCGTGCGGCCGGCCAAGAGCAGCCGGGTCGAGTCATGCTTGGGATCGCAGCCGATCTGCAGCACCCGCCGCCCGTCTGCCGCCAAGGCCGCCGACAGATTGGCCGCGATGGTCGATTTGCCAATGCCGCCTTTTCCGTAGATGGCAATTTTTATCACTGTTAATTTCCTTGTGCTTAGGGCTCGCGCAAAAATAACTTCACATTTTCAGCGCCCATCCATCCCGCTCAGCGGCGTTGCGAAAACACGGAATATGCCTGATATTCCTTTGTCTTCGCGCCTTGCTGAGCGGGCGCCTGAACACTGACAATTTGTGAATTTATTTTTGCGCGAGCCCTTACCAGAGATCAGTTCCGGCTGACGCCAAGCGTTTCACACGAATACAGGCCTGCGGCCATAGCCAACCCGGTCATATTCTTGCGCACCCACATCTGCAAGCATCGGACCAGGCCCGGATCATGAAAATGGATGACCTCCCCCAAACAGTCCAAATCGTTCTGTACGCGCCAGTATAAGTGCATCATTCCTCCCTTAGCGCCTGTTTGAAAACCCCGCCTAAGTCCCGCTATCAGCGTTGGAAAACGTCTCAAAATGCTCACATATTAACATATATGCTCCGCTTTCGAGCCGTTTTCCGCCTTGTTATCGGGCCTTATCCAGAATTTTCAAACACGCTCATAATAATTATAACCCAATTGGTCTATTTCTGGGCAGACACAAACTATCCGGCAAACGTTTTCTGAAGATTACCTCGTCGAACTATCAGCCAAACGATTACCGGCGCCCCCAAAAGGGCGGTAACCGCATTTAACGGCAGCACTGCCTGACTGCCGGGAAATTGAGCCAACAAATCGGCGGCCAGGGCGGTCATTGCCCCCAACAGGGCCGTGGCCGGCAGCAGGCGCCGATGGTCGGCGCTGCCCAAAACAACGCGTCCGAGATGGGGCACGGCCACGCCGATAAAAGCCACCGGCCCGCAAAAAGCCGTCACCGTGCCGGCCAACAGGGCCGTAAGGCCGATGACCACCAGACGCAGCAGGTTGATTCGCAGTCCCATGCTGCGGGCGTAGGCTTCCCCTAAAAGCAGCCCATTCAACGGCTTACGGATCAACAGGCAACCGGTCAGCCCGATAAGAACGACCGGCACAAACAATTTCAGGTCGGTCCAGGTGACGGCTGCAAAACTACCAAACGTCCAACTCACATAAGCCTGAATGCGTTCAGCCACGCTGAAATGGATCAGCACACTCACGGCGGCATTAACGGCAAACCCGCACAGGATGCCGACGATCAAAAGGGTCATCACATCCTTGACCCGCCGGGCCAGGGCCAAAATTGCGGCAAGCACCATGCCGGCCCCCAGTCCGGCGGAGCAGACCATGGCCGCTTTACCGGTCAGGCCCAGGTCAGCCACAAACCGGGGACCGATACTGCCGGACGCATTGTACAACACAATCACAGCCACGCCCAGGCTGGCGCCGGCGCTGATACCCAACACTGACGGGCCGGCCAGCGGATTGCGAAACAAGTTCTGCATCAAAAGACCGCTTAACGCCAAACCAGCTCCGGCCAGGATAGCGGTGATGGCCTTGGGCAGCCGGAACAGCCAGACGATTTTCTCCCAGGATGCCCGCTGGGCATCACCTCCCAAAAGGATGTGCAGCACCTGATCCGGGGCAATAGGCACGGAACCGGTCATCAGGTCGAGCATGAACAGGCCGGCCAGGATGAGTGATAGAATTGGAAAAAGCCAGCTTCTGGATGAACTTGCGTTAGTCAGAAACCCGGCAAAATTGGGACGGGGAGAGTGGGAGAGTGGGAGACGTGGTGACGGGGTGATGGGGTGATGGGGTGAATGAGAGAATTTGTTGTTCATTTCTTTTCCTAATGTCATGTTTTTAGATTGCCATTTTCAGAATCATTATACGAATAGATATATTTGCGCTGAACTCACCCCGTCCCCCACTCCCCCATTCACCCCATCACCTCTCAAGCCGCCGATAATAAACCAATTTATGATCCGTCAAAAGGCCAGGATGCAAAATGGCAATCAGATCGGCCAGCACCACTTCCGGGTGCAGCATGCCCGATTCCCAGTAGTCATTGCCTCCCCAGCGATTGAGGCGTTTGTTGTTGTTGACCATGCGCCCTTTTTCCAGTGCGGGTATGATGCCAAAACGCGGATCGGCGGCCAGAGATTCATCAACCCGTTTCCAGCTTCCTGTGTTGATCCATACGTCGGCTGAAAGGGCCCGTTCATAGACGCTTTCAATATCCATGGGAACACTGCTCACGCCGGGAATGTTTGCCCACAGGTAATCGCCACCGGCATCACGGATATAGCGCGCGATAAAGCTGCCGCCCCTGGCAACCCACCAGTGACCCTGGAACGGCGCGCCGGTCAGTACCCGCGGCCGTTTGCTTACGGCAACGGTTTTCTCCACCAACTGCTTATACTCGGCTACGGTTTGATCGAACAACTGGCAGGCATGCGCATCCGTACCCAAAAGCAATCCCAAAAATTTGATCCACTCCAGGCGTCCCAGGGGATGGGCTTCCATATGGTCGATCACCATCACGGTCGGCAATCCAGCCTCCATCAATTTGGGATGGCTATCATAGATCGACCCCGACGCCGAGGTGAGAATCAGATCAGGAGATAGATCCATTATGGTTTCGATCCGGAGGTTGGAAAAGTTCCCCACCGCTTTGACATTCCCGGCCTCGATACGCTGGATCACCGACGGTGTGTTGACATGCTTGAAATCAGCCAATCCTACCAGGCGATCCGTGCATCCGGCAGCATCGATGTAGGCCAGGTGGGTGGTCGATAAGGATACCACTCGCCGCACCGGAACAGTGATGATCTGAAGCGCCGGGTCTTTAACGGTTATCTTCTTTCCTCTGGGTACCAGCAAATAGCGAACCGCGCTTTCATTTTTATCCCATGCCGGATGAATGGTCACCAGGATTCCAAGCGCATGATGCTGCATCTGAAGACCACGGGCATACTGCAGCGAGAAACCCTTGTCATCCGCCCGCACCACACCGGCAGCCACTGCGCAAAGCATGACCGCAGAGATAAACAACAAAAGGATGAGAACATATGTTTTACAGCAGAAGAAGCGATTCATTTGTCTAATTCCAAGCTGCGGATTCATCTGTCCCACAGGCAGGCCTGCAGTGCGTTTTTCTGGGTGGCAATCTTTTGTTCCCACTGGTCTTTGCTGTTGAAGGTAAACTCGAACACCACATGATCCGGATCGATCTTGTCGAACAGTTCACCTACGCAAGCGGTCCCAAAAGGATCGTGGCGATCAATGCGGCCTACGTGCCGCCGGGCCTGATCCAGGCGCTGCCAGAAGGTTTGATCGTTCGCATAGGGCTCGGCAATGCTTTGGGTCTGGCGGACATAATCCCCGGAAAGGCTCTTGGTCAGATGCACGGTGTGAATGTAATCGATCTGGCTGCCCAATTGGTCGACACACGCCAGCAGGTAGTCGGTAGCCTGCCGCTCGTCGGTCAATCGTGGATTTTTGTTGAGCAGGTGACCGGTGTCCAGGGCAATGCCACAATTAGGATAGTCGACACGGGAAAGCAGATACTCGAACTCCCAAGGGCTGTCCAGCCGGAAGCTGCCCGGCCACCAGAGATTCTCGAACAATATCAGCCCATCGTAACAGCTGGCGGCCGTGGCCGCATTGATCACCTCGGCGCACAGGTCCAGGGTTTCTTCCACCTGCCAGGGAAACTGCCAGTTGTACACATAGTCCAGTTCACAATGTACCGGGTGAAAGACCACATACGGCGCGCCCAGGGTCCGGGCCAGGTCAAGCTGGCGGGCATAGAATTCGGCGATCCAGGCGGCATCGCGTCCACCGTAGAAATGCTCGACGGTCTGCCAGTCGCCGAAAATCTCCAGTAGTCGCCGGCGGTCATCTCGCCAGATAGGGGCCAGGATGACGAAAAAGCGCAGATGCACACCACCAATAATCGAGGCCGGAATGCGCTGGCAGGGATAATCGCCCACCGGATACAGCTCGAAGCCGTCAAACCCCCAGTGAGTGAGAAAACCCGCGGCCTGCCCCCAATCATCATTGAACATCTCCGGCTCCCCCGGATGAGTGCTGATGTTGAGCAGTTTTTTCATTTAGAATTCAATTCCCTTCTGCGCCCTTACCCCCGCCTGCAGGGGATGCTTGACCGGCTGCATCTCAGTCACCAGATCGGCGGCCTCGATCAGTGCCGGCGGTGCCGCCCGTCCGGTCACTACCACGTGCAGATCTTTCGGTCTGGAGGTCAAGGTTTCCATAACCGGCTGCAGATCAACCATGTTGTACATCAACAGGTAGGTGAACTCGTCCAAAACGACCAGTTGGTATTTATCGCCGGTCATGGCCGCCTGAGCCAATCCCCAGGCATCACGCGCCGCAGCGCGGTCTTTTTCCAGATCGTCTGATTTCCAGGTGAACCCTTTGCCCATAACATGGAAATCGATGGTATCCGAGAATTTTTTTACGGCATCCAATTCGCCATATTTCCAGCTCCCCTTGATAAACTGGATAAAGCAGACCTTGAGGCCATGCCCGGCGGCCCGCATGGCCATCCCCAAAGCAGCCGTGGTTTTCCCCTTGCCGTCACCGGTATTGACGATAAGCAGTCCTTTTTTCATTTTTTTCCTTCTGTTTTGTGTTTTTGTCGGTAAACTGTTGTTTTTGGCAGTGCGTGTTGGCGGTTTGGTTTAAAACGAGTGTTAAGTTTTAAGTGTAAAGTGTTAAGGGAAGGATAAGAATCGATTTAGAATAGGCAGAATACATTAACTTAACACTTAAAACGTAACCACTTAATACTATAGTTAGTGCCCATCCAGAAATGACCAATTTGCCCCATATCGGCGTTGCGCGAAAAATTTAATCCTCGGAATATCAACCATATACCTGTGGTTAAATTTTTCGGGCGCCTTGATCTTGACCAAATTTGCCTATTTCTGGACGGACATTAGCTATTTATCACCCCCAAACATTCTCAATTTTCCATTCTCCATTTTCAATTATCCATTCTCCGATCACCGATCACCGATCACCGATTACTGATTACTGATTACTGATCACCGATCACCAATCTTCCACCCCAACGACCATTTCTCCACTTCCCCAGCAGTCAACACCTCCACCTTACTCCCCTGGAATTCACCATCCACATCACCCATGATCTCTTCCATGTCGCCTTCGATCTCCAGGGCCGCAGACTGAACATGATCCAGCATTTCCTCATCGGCATCCCACAGCGCTCTGGAGGCGGCTTCCAGCAGACGCCGGGTAATTTCTTCTAACGCGTACGGATTTACCTCTCGCAGCCAGCGGTAGTTTTCTTCGTCCATGATGTAGGTCCGCACCACGTCATCGAAAAGCTGCTTGGAGACCTGGCCGCTGGTGGCGCTCCATTTGAACAGGTTGTTGACCCGGCTGGAGGCGTTCTCGGCCCCCTGGTATCCGTGGGCACGCATGTGCGCAATCCAGGCGGAATTGAGCAGTTTGGTGCGGGCGCTGCGCTGAATCGTATCAGCCAGATCCTCGATGGGATTGTCCGCCATAAACGTGCTGTCGCCCCAATAGCACTTGGAGGGTTTCCCCCCGACCGCCGCCGCAGCCGCGGCCATGCCGCCTTGGCTGACCGCATAGCATCCGCAGTCCAGCACGTCGTATTCCGCCGAACCTTGCTTCATGTAAGTCACATCGATGCGGGCCAGCTGATCGGCCAGCACCTGCCGGGCCTCCAAGCCGTAAGACAGGGCGTCACTGTCATCAGCGGTATAGGCATGTCCGCCCCAGTTTATATATATCTCAGCCAGGTCTTTGGCTTCCTGCCAGGCCGAGGCATCCAGGGCCAGCCCGACCCCGAGACCATAGGTACCGGGCGCGGTAGAAAACACCCGCACGCTGGCCATGCGCCGCATCTGGGCATCGGAGAGCCGCTGGTCGGTGCGCTCGCGCAGAGCGTTCATCTGCTCCTGGGTGTGCTTGCGAATCATGTTGCGATCGGTTGGCTCGTCCAGCGCACTGACCAGCATCACGGTGCGATCCATTAACTCGCAGAAATTGGGCACCAGATCGCGCATAATCGATGAGGTCTGGATGGTCACATCCACCCGCGGACGCGCTGTTTGGCTACCATCGGGCAGGGTAAGGGTAAGTTCTTCCAGATCGATGGTTTCAGTTTCGTGCACCCTGCCCTGGCTGTCCCACACGGGCCGGGCGCCCATCAGGTAGAGAATCTGGCAGAGCAGTTCACCGTCGGATTTAAAGGCGTCGGAGCTCCAGATGCTGACGCCCACGCTTTCGGGAAAGCGGTTCTCCTCGGTGAGATATTTGAGCAATAGACTGTCGGCCATCTGCCGGCCGATCTCCCAGGCAGCCTTGGTGGGCAGGACGGTCACATCCGTGGCAAAAAAATTGCGGCCCGTGGGCAGGGCCTCGATCTTGCCGCTGCTTGGCGCACCACTGAGGCCCGGAGCAATGAAACCGCCGGCCAGGCCATGCAGCAATTGATCGATCTCTATATGGCAGCCGGCGATGCGGTCGGCCACATCATTGCAGAAATCGGCCAGGGGCCGGATTTGCACCCCAGCGCCATGGACCTGACCGCCTGACAGCAATTCTTCCAACACGGCCGCAGCACGATCGTAAACAGTCGACTCATCAGCCGTTGACCATTCGGCAATAGCATGCATATCCGGCAGACCCGGGGGCGGGGTTTGAAGCAGGGTCGCCAGCATTTTGGTCACGCCTTTGCGCTCGGGCGGGGTGGACAGGCGGTGCAGGCCTTCGGGCATCAGAGATCTTCGCATGCGCGCAATTTGCCGGCGGGCCGTATCAACCAGGGCTTCCAGGGTATCGCCTTCCGGGGCTATTTCCACCAGGCCGCAATCGACCATGAGCGGCGCCATGTCCCGGCCGATTGTCGCCAGCCGGCGAGACTCGCCGCCGGCCTGGGCCTTGGCGTATTCCTCCAACAATACCGATAGCTGCCGAAAGTGCGCATCCAGGGGCGCGGGCCGATAGACCGGTGTCAGATGATCCACCAGCACGGCCTGCCCGCGCCGCTTGGCAGTCAGCCCTTCTCCGGTGACATCCATGGCATAGACGTAGAGGTTGGGCAGATCGCCAATGGAAATCTCGGGGAAACAGCTTTCTCCCAGTCCGGCCTGCTTGCCGGGCAAAAACTCCAGGGCGCCCTCGGTACCAAAATGCACCACCGCATCCGAGTTCTCCTGAATGTACTTATAGACCGCCAGCCAGTGATGGGGCGGGGCCAGTTCAGGATCATGCAGGATGCGGCACACCTCGCCGGTGCACTTGGGGCCGTAGCACCCGCGCTTGGGCTGGAGCATGATACGCACCTTGCCGAATTCGATCCCGGTAATGACCAAAACGTCCTTGCCGTCGTCATTGTAGGCCATGCTCAGGCCGGGAAAATCATCCCAGTCGGCCAGCACGCGCCGGCGGGCCGCTTCGGGCAATCGGTTGAACCAGGGCATGTACTCTTCCCGGTCCATGCGGTACAGATCCCCACCCTTGGCAATGATCTCATCCACCGTGGTCCACCGAAATTCGGCCACGGCCTTGCGGCTCATGATGGCCTCGAGCAGTTCGCGGCCCGTGGCCGGTGCCTGGCCAATGTCATAGCCGGCGGCGCCCATTTTCTGTATGAAAAGTGCCAGGCTGTCGAAGGTGTCCAGCCCGACAGCCATGCCCACCGTGGCCTCGACGCCTTTGCAGGGGTTGTTGTGCAGGACAATGGTCACGCGCTTGTCCACGTTGCTCAGGCCCCGCAACCGCACCCAGCGCTGAACCCGGTGGCAGAGGGTGTGGATCCGATCGGCAATAGGGATAAACGTCCGCCAGCCGTGCATGGGCTCACCCGGCCGGGGCGGGAGGCTGCCGGCCACCATCACCGGCGCTACCGCACCAAAGGTTTCGGGCTGAGCCAATGAGAAAACCGTGGTCATGCCCGGCAGCCCTTGTGGATCATCGCGCCACTGGTCAGGCGTCTGGCTGTGGGCACGCAGAAGCTGGATAATAGGCACGTCCAGCCCCTTGAGCAGGTCCACCTGATCGCTGGTTTTGAGCAGGCGGCCAGCCATGAAACTGAGCAACACCTCGATACCCGGTGCCTGCCTGAACAAATCCAGCCAGGGCGGGCCGTCGGGGCTGGCGGCACTGGGTTCTTCGGCACCGGCGCCAAACACACACAAAGGCGCCAAACCGTGGGCTTCCAAGGCCAGGATCACGGCATCCACCTCGGCCGTGTTTTCCTCGGCCAACTGGCTGTAGTAAAACAGTATTCCGATCCAGGGTGCATCCGGATCATCCACCCGGCCGCTAAACCAGCGCCGGTAGGCAGCCACATCCTCGAAAGGCTGCGGTGCATCCGGATGATAGATGCCCGTGGTGAGCACATTCTGGGGCGGATCGAAATTGACGGCCATGCCGGTTTGGGCCGCCAGAAAGCGCATGCCATTGGTAAAATTCTCCGCAGACACCGCCGACAGATATCGTCTGAATTCGGATGCCACATCACCTGCAAAGGTGGTAAAATCGGCAGGGGCCTCGGGTGACAGGCCGATACGCTGGGGGATGGACCGGCCGGCAACTAGCAGCCGGTCGTAACCGGGCATGCCCACGGTAAGATCGGCGACCAGCAGATCGATGTCGCCTTGTGAGCCATCGATTAACTCACCGGCGGCGGTCTGGTCGGCCAACAACAGGTCGATGCCGTCTTCTTTCAAACGGTCGACCACCCGCCGCCAGGTGCGGTGGTGAAACATGAGACTGTGGATGTATAGGATTCGCATGGAGGCTCCTCTTATGCTGCTATATCAAACTGTAAGGGCGAAAAATTTTTCGCCCCTACCATAGGCCACTGCCACGATGCACCGTTACCCCTCGTTCCCACGCAGAGCGTGGGAACGAGAGACAAAGACCGGGATTTGGCTATATTACAGGTGCAGCTTCACACCACCGTATACCGTCATGCCAGGCATGCAATACCCCGACTCGGTGTAATCCTCATCGAACAGATTCTCAACTCGGGCAAAAACATCCATGAACTTCAAAAGCTTGTAACTGGCGGCAAGATCAACCGTGGTCACGGCGTCCTCTTCCCAACGGACCGTGGTGTAACTTGGATCATTAAGCTTTACGACCTTCTCATCCTGCCAGCTCACATCACAGGTGAGGGTCAGCGGCTCCACGGGGGTAAACGTGACCAACAGATCAAACGTGTTGCGGGGCAGGTACTCCTTGCGGGTCCACTGCGTAGCTGTTTTATCTGCCTTGTATTTGGAATCGACGTAGGTATAGGCCAGATCGACTTTCAGCATCTGCCAGGGAGTCAGGCGAAGGTAGGCTTCCACCCCGGAGGCTTCCGCTTCGGATGCATTTTCGTATCGATTGAGCGTACCGTCGTAAATAATGCGGTCATCATATTCGGTAATGAAATAAGTGGCACCGATGGAAACCCGGCCATTGAACACGGGCTGGTCAACGCCGAATTCATAACCAAAGCTCTCCTCAGACGTCAAATCCGGATTGCCGATGGTAATCAGGGTGCCGTTTGACAGATATCCACCGTAAATCTCGTAGAGGCTTGGGGTACGGTAACCCGACCCTACGTGGGCATGAAATTTGGTGTCCGTTGCCTGGAGGATATAAGCACCCGAAGCCTCCCATACCGCCTGATCGTCGAATTCCTCGTGGTTGTTGTAGCGACCGCCCAGGGTAAAGAAGAGACTGCGTTGTAAAAAATTGGTCTGAGCCTGGGCAAAGGCGTCCCAACTGCCCCATGACTCGTCATAGTCGACCGCTGAATAATCGCCGGCATACTTGTTTCGCGGCTCCCGGCCGTCATAGACCGCCTCTTCATAATCCGCACCGACGGTTAAAGTCAACCATTCGGCAGCGTCCAGATTGTGCTGCATCTCAAGATAGGTGGTGTTGCCGTCATAGTTGGACTGGTCACCATCGGTTTGAGACCAAAAGTAATGACGTTCGGTGGCACCATAGGACCCTTTGAGTGTATAATTATACGCATTGGTCACGGCATGGCTCCAGGCAAGTCCCAACTGGTATAGCAGACTTTCACGATGTTTTTCTGAACTGGCCTGGTTTTTGATCAGGTTCCCGTCGGCATCCAGGGATGGTGAATTTGCGGACAGGACCAGATCATTGTCGGAGAACAAGGTACTGAACTCCAGCGCCGTCTGATCGGTAGGTTTAAAGCCAGCGCCAAGGGTAAACCCCTTGCTATCATATTCATAGCTGTCCTCTCCACCATAATCCTCACCGTCGGTGGTCACATAGATCGGATTGAAATCGACATAATATTTTTCCTGGCCATAGGCCAAAAGGGCATTGCCAATATAGGTGCTGTCCGGACCGATTTCGCTGCGCCACTCCACCACGGGCTCGGCGTGCCACTTACGGGGCATGATGTTGATCACCCCGCCCATGGCCTGGGAGCCATAGAGGGTGCTGTTGGTGCCCTTGAGAATTTCGACACGTTCCAGGTTGCTGCTGCCGTACATATCCTCGATAAAGTACTGCATGGTGCTCTGGGTGTCGGCCGCATCGCGCAGCGGCAGGCCATTGTATTGATACTGGACATCCTGCGCACCACTGCCGCGGATGCTGATTGTGGAAAATTGACCGATGCCACCGTTGCGTTTCAGATAAACGCCCGGCTGATTGTCAATCAGTTCAGGCAGAAAATATTGCTGCTGCTCCTCCCGATCCGACGCATAAATCACATCGACGCTCTTGGTTGTCTCGGCCATGGGTGTTTCGGTACGTGTGTCAGTAACCACCATTTCCTCAATGGTCTGGGTATCTGTTGTATCAGCTTTATCATCGGCAAAGGCCGACAATGGGATAATAAGAAAAAAAATAATTACTACAAGAATTATCATCCATCCAAAACAGTATTCTTTTTTCATCTTTTCTCCATTCCCTTTTGCTACAACGTGGCCCCAATGATTGGGGCCACGGGTTGATCATCGTTCGATTGGCTAGAACTCAAAGCTATAGGAAGCGTAGAAGCAACGACCCGGTTTGGGATACCCTTTCTTCTCGTAGTAGTCCTTATCAAAAATGTTGTCGATTTTGAAAAGCAGGTGATGATGATCAAACATCGTTACGCCAAGAGCCAAATCCACAACGGTAAAAGACGGGTATTCGATTTCCGGATAGCCCATGGCGTTCCAGTCGGTATCCTTCATCTTACCCTGGTTGCGGACATGCACTTTGCCGTCGAACAGGCCGTCATTGTACTGGATACCGTAGTTGATGGTGTACTCGGCCACATTGTGAATATCTTTCATGGTGCCGTCTGACTGCTCTTCCTCGGCCTTGAAGATATGGGTCGAGTTGGCGAACAGTTCAAGGGAACGATCCCAACCCAAGGGTGCGCCAAGATCAAAGGAGAGCATGGTTTCCAGACCCTCGATTTCAGCACCCAGGCCGTTCTCATACGTTTTATAGGTTTCGCTTACCTGGACATCTACAATCTTATCGTCTATATCCGTGTGGAAATAGGTCACATCCAAGGACAGGCCCCATACCGGCCGGTCGAATCCCACACCGGCATCCCAAGTGAAAGAAGTTTCCGGATCCAGGTCGGCATTACCCTCTGTGATCATGATACCGTCCTCTACCTCCCGCTCTGAATATATGGCCAGCTGAGAGGCGCTGGGCGGAACAAAGGCCTGGCCGGCAGTGGTGTGCAAGCGAGCGCCCATATCAAAAAGATAATTTAAACCCGCGCGGGGGCTGAAAGTAGAGAATTCTTCTGAATTGGCAGTGAAGTCGCTTTTGTAGGGCGTATCAACGGTTTCCACATTAAACGTATCGTAACGTCCGCCGGCCGTGGCGGTCAACCGCTCGTCCACGAACTTCCAGACAGTCTCCAGATACCCGGCCCAGTTTTCACGGCTCTCATCAGGAGAGGACGGCGCCTTGCGCGTGCCATCGTCATTGTAGCTACGGCTTTCCTTGTCGATAATCTGATAATCGACACCTAAAAGGAACCGGTGCGCGGACCAGGAAATCTCATCCTTGATTTGGAGTCCCCGCCAGCTGGTCTCCGAGTCATAGCTGCGATAGGCCGGCACAATTTCTGAACCGCTGTAGCGCCTGTAAGTTTCAGACTCCTCGCCGGTGTAATAACCGGTAAAGGAAAGGTGGTTGTTTGCTCCCAGGCCGCCACCAAGGGTAAAATCCATGCCATAATTATCGATGTCCTTGTTTCCGGGCCGGGTATCGCCATCAGCAAGATCACCCGGCGTTTCGATATCGCGGCCCTGGTAAAGGTCACCGCTCACATCGATACGCCAGGTTTCACCCAGATCGGCGCCCAGACGGAGCCCTCCATTCTTGGTCTCAAAGCTGGTATTGGCTCGTTTTTCACCATTGCCCATGGTAAGGTTGTCCTGCTGATCGTATCGCCGTCCGTAAATATCGAAGTCAAAACGCGAGCCAAGCCCCCCACCCAGGGATGCCTTCTGAAAATTGGTTTCAAAGGACCCAAAGCCGATTTCGGCATTACCGGTCAGCTCCTCGGTGTTTTTCTTGGTAATGATATTGACCACACCGCCCATGGCCTCCCCGCCGTAAAGTGATGAGGCCGGCCCTTTGAGGACTTCGATGCGCTCGACATTATCGACCAGAACGGTAGCCAGGTTGGATGCGCCCACCGGGCGACCATTTTTCAGGGTCAGCGAACGCTTGGTGATGCCGGAAAATTCCGGTCGGAACCCCCGGATGCCGATACCGGCCAGGGCGCCAGGGTATTCGATAACACCAATGGAAGCATTCTTTTTCAATTGTTCGGTGACCGTTTCGCCCACAGTCATTTCGAGATCCAAATTATCAATCACCTCGATTTTAGTAGGGATTTTTTTCACATTTGTTTCACTACGAGTGGCTGTGACCACCATTTCGTCCATTTCAACGGATTTTTCCGCCTCCTCGGTAATCTCCTCAGCAAGCGCCGGCATCCCCGTCGTCAACACCATCGCCACAATTATGATCAGCAGTTTCAGAACAGTTCTTTCATTTTTTCGCATCATTGTCCTCTGTCTCAGTCTTTCCGTTGTAGTTGCAGGGCATCGAACGAACGGCATCCGCCCCAATGGTCGGTCAGGGCAAATGCCATCCTTAAGTTTAACAAAAACCATTCATGGGGCTTAAAACGTATACGTCAGACCAACCCGATAGTTTCTTTCAGCCATCAGGTACCCCCGAACCCACTCGACCTGATCGTCAAACAGGTTCAACACACTGCCGCGCACCTCCCAATGGTCCAGAAAACGGTAGCGCAGGGTCAGATCCCAAAAATCGAAACTGCCCTTTTCTTCATCTTCATAGGTGTCGTAGTTGGTGATCATCTGAGGTCCCACGAGTACATGACTCAACTGGGTGCTGAAACCGGCATAGCTGACACTCACACCGCTTTTCACCTCGTAGTCGGAAATGTATTGCAGGTCTTCGCCAGTATCTTTGTCATCCTTGGTGGTATTGAAGGCGGCGTTGGAGTAAACAGAAACACCGACCGTCCAATCGAACATCCGGTCAATCCACCACTGGAAGTTGACGTCGAAACCGGCCATTACGGAATCGCCGTGGTTTTCGTAGGTGCTGACCGCATCACCGTCCACCTCATCGGTAACCTGCACGATCTTGTCTTCGTAATCGGTATGGAAGTATCCGACTTGCAGGGTGAAAAACTCGTGAAAGAGATCAACGCCCACGTCATAGGTCAGACTGGTCTCGGGATCCAGATCCGGATTCCCCAGATAATGCGTGCCGTTGCTGTGGACATAGTCGGCAGAGAGTTGATCGGCGGATGGCGATTTGAAACCTTCGCCGACGTTGGCCCGCAAGCGCAGGAATTCATCGATAACCTTTACGCCGATGCCTACCTTGGGAGAAACGTGATCGTAAACCTCATTTTTTTCGTTGAAATCAGGCAAATCACCGGTTTTGGGTCTCACCGTGGTGACATCGAAGCGATCGTACCGGACCGCGGCAATGACATTGATGCGATTATCCCACAAATCCAGGGAGTCCTGTGCGAACAGGGCCTGGGTATCATACTCCATGCCCGGCGTGTAGGGCGTGGACGGCTGCCCATCGGACACGCCCTCGGACTCCTTTTCCAGCCATTCCAGATTGAATCCGACGAGCAGCCGGTTCCAGGAATTCATGTGCCATTCGAACTGATGGTCGGTTCCTAATGTTTCGTCGATGTATTTGGTCTGATCGGATTCCGCAACCGGGTCTCCCCAGTACCAATGATTTTTATCCCGCAGGTAATAGGCCAGGCCCCGCCAGTGGACCGCATTACCGAAATAATCCCCATTGTATTCCAGATCGGCATAGGCGTGGTCTTTCTCGTTGTGTTGACTGGCGTCCTCCCGATAGCGGGTATACGCATCGCCGTCCCAATCGGGTGATTCGCTGGTCAGATCGGCATAGTTACCTCCCAGCCGAAGCTCGTGGTTTTCGTTGACGGTAAACACGAGGTTGCCGCCGACATTTTTCCGCGTGACGCCGGTGTTGTATACGGTCCCGAATTCAGGATCATCATAGTCATCGGTGTCTTCATAGGAACCCGTCAGATGGAAACGCAACCTGTCATTGACCTCGCCACCGGTAGACAACTGGCCCTTGTAGTAATCGAAGCTTCCCGCATCACCGCCAACCGAAACGAAAAGATCCCCGTCTCCTTTTTTGGTGATCAGGTTGATCACGCCCCCCATGGCCGCCGAGCCGTACAGGGCCGATGCCGGCCCCTTGGTTACTTCGATCCGTTCGATGCGGTCCATATTGATCTTGGCCGCATTGCCGGTGCCCACCCGATGACCGTCAACGAGCAGCAACACGTACCCTTTGACGTCATCTCCGTGGCTTTCGGTCCGGAACCCCCGCAGGCCCACGGGACTCAGCAGGCCGTTGTACTTGTGGAAGTGGCCGGTAATATACTTGCCGATCAGGTCGCCGATGTCGAGTGCACCGGACATTTCGATCTTTTCCCTGTCGATCACCTGAGTGGTGACCGGCACATCGATAGCGCGTTCCTCACTGCGGGTGGCGGTGACCACCATTTCATCCACGGACTGGGTGCCTTGCGTTTGCTGGCCAAAGGCAGCCGCACTCATCATCAACATGATCACCATTGCCGTAATCATCCTCTTCAACACTGTCCTGTTTTCATCTCTCATCTTTTCTGCATCTCCTCTCTGATTGATAGAGGGGGCAGCATTGTCCGTATAGCGAACACCTGAAATAAAAAAGCCCCTAACGGGGCTTGATAACTTCTCGATAACGGACAAGGGGCTCCCCCTGCCGGTATATAAAAAGTCGACCGAATCCACGTCAGTACGATTCACTTTTTTGACTGCAACCGGCAGGTCTTCTGGCTTCGCCGTTCGATGGACGGCCTTCCCATCCTTTTTCAACAGGACAGTGGCATTAACGCCCATGAATTTCTCAGAGCCTGTTTGATAAATCCGTCGAAGGCCCGCTAAACGGCGTTGGAAAGTGACTCAAAATGCTCACATATTACATATATGCTCCGCTTTTAAGCCACTTTCCGCCTTGTTATCGGGCCTGATCCAGACTTCTCAAACAGGCTCTCAATTTTGATCTTCCCCAGAATAGGAATATACAAGAGACAGCGTTACAGCGTCGGGTACGCTCCCGTTTTTCACGGGATTCCCTATTATCGCCCGGCATTAATATGTTCCAGGCGACCGGTTACAGGTTATATTGATATACGTTTTTTTCCTCCTTTTCAGTGGTTCTGAGTCCGGACTTCTAATGACGGGGAGATAGGGTGAGGGAGAGACACGGGGAAAAAGCTATCTCTCCCAATCTCCCCGTCTCCGATTCACCCAATCACCTTGTCACCCAATCTCCCACTCACCGATCACCGATCACTGATAACCGATCACCGTTTCTCATCATCACTCCACTTATCCGCAAACCCCACAGCAAAAGCCCGGCAAGCCAAATCGACAAACCCGCCGTTGTTACCTTGCGAACGGGTAGGCGCCAACTTCTCCCGGTATTCGGCAAGGCGCCGGTAATCACCACCTATCGCACAGGCCACCTGGGCGGCATAAGCACCCATCACCTCGCTCCAGCAGGTGGAGGGCAGCACGCCCCAGGCAAATTTATCCTTGAGATGCGCCATGGCAGCCACGGCAGCCACAGTCACCGGATCACGCTCGATTTCGGTAAAATTGTCACGCAGCAGTCGGGCCTGTGTTTCATTCAGATGCCGACAGATGGCGTCCTGCAATCCGGCCCGATTCAGACCAAACCGCTGGAGGTGAATCTTGGCCGAGCATTGACCCGCCGGTGTCAGATTGTTCTGATTAGCCAGGGTCTGTTTAACCGCTGCCTTTACCGCCCGCCCGATCAGTTCTCCGAGCTTGGCATGCTTGCCGGCGCTGGTCAGGGGCGGGTCATCGGTCTGCATGGCGGCCACGACAATCTGGTCGGTACCCGTGCCGGTGGCCAGGCCGTCAGAATAACGCGAGTTCACAGCCAGTTCCTGGAGGGCCGCACTCTTGGCTTCTGTCGCGGTCATGACGGTTCGGGTCATGGCGCCGGGAATCAGCGGCTTATTGATCAGGATCATGCTGTTGATGGTGCCCGGTCCCGGCTTGCTTTCCGCCGGCGGCAGTGTTTCGAACCCGTCGGCAGTCTCGAAAATCGAAGCCGGGTCACCGGCCCGTCCGGCATTGCCTTCGACGCCGCCGGTAATCACGGCCACCACCTGCAGATCGCGGAACTGTTCACACACAAAGGCGGCATTGTTCATATTGGCCGCCGTGCCCATGGTGGCACAGGACTCGGCTGGAAGGCCGTATGGCTCGCAGGTCCGCTCACGGTAGAGGGTAGGATCACGCCACAGTTTGGCTGCTATGCTGTGACTGTGACCGGCCGGCTCGCAGCTCTGATGGTTGTAGATATGCTCCAGCCCGTCCTGCAGGCCACCGGCCGCCCGACAGGTGGAAAGCACCTGGTGGGGCCGGATGAATCTGGCATAGATGATCTTCTCTTCGCGGTGGATCTCTACGCCTTCGTAGTAGGTTTCGATCAGCATCCTTCTTTCAATGCTCCTTATAGTTATTAAACCTTTTCTCCGCGTCTCCCCGTCTCCCCTTCCCCCGCTCTCCCCTTCATTTTCATCAGTCTCTGGCTTTATTAACCGTCCCCAAAGCCAAAACAAAAAACACCAGCCCGGCCACACTGAGCATGGCATAGGCCTGCCAGGTGGGAGACTGGCCAAAGGCCGTGCTGCGAATGGCATTGGACGCATGGGTGAGCGGCAGAACCGACAAGGTCTTCTGAGCCCAGACGGGCAAGCGGTCCAAGGGAAAAAACGTGCCGCCCAAAAAGGCCATGGGTGTGATGACGAAACTGGTCAACAGGCTCTGATCGGCGTGGGATTTGACCAGCATTGCCAGGGCCACGGCCAGGGAGGCAAACACGAAGCTGTTGAGCAGTACCGCCAGCCAGAGCAACGGCCCGTAGTTCAGATGCACGCCGAACAGCAGGCTCAGGATCAAAATCACGCCGATAGCCATAAGCGCGCGGGTCATACCAGCCAGCACCTCTCCGGCGACATAGGCGATATTGCGGATGGGTGCGGCCTGAAATTCCTCAAAAATATACCAGTAAAAACGCGCCACATTGATATCCGTGGCGATGCCGAAGCTTTGGGTCATGCTGCTCATGGCAATCAGGCCGGGGATGAGAAATTCCAAATAGGAACGGCCATCGACCCGCACCGCGCCTCCCATGGCATAGCCAAAGGCGATTAAATAGAGCAGCGGCGAAACCGCCATACCGGCAATCTGACGTTTGAACCGGCGTTTGAGAATCAATACTTCGCGGAGGTATACGGCGATGAATCCTTGCATGGTTGTGCCTTGCGTTATAGGTAACTATTGCTTTCTCTCATTGTTGGGTTTCGCTCTGCTCTACCCAACCTACGTAATTAGAGTGTTAAGTTTGAAGTTTGAAGTGTTAAGGAGCGGATCGGATCTAATTTTTAAAAATCGATAGAATACCTTTACTTAACACTTAAAACTTTACACTTAACACTGATTAATAGCTTTTAGTGCGCACCATGACCGGCATGGGCCTTACTCGCATGCCCACCATGCCCGCCACCATGTGATCCATGCCCATGACTACCATGCGCCTGCCCGCCATGGACCGGCTTTGTCTCACCTGGAGCGGCATCCACCTTCTTGCCGGTCAGGGATAAAAACGCATCTTCCAGGTTGACCCGGCGCAGGGTAAACCCATTGTTGCTGGCCGCACCCGACGCCTGGGCTGCCTCCCGGCTGGGAAAGTAGGTGGATTTCATTCCATCCTCGGTGACCCAATCGATGGCCCAATGGCCGACACCGGCCATCAGCGTGGTGGGTGTGTCCACGGCCACGATTTGCCCACTGTCCAGAAACGCCACCCGATCGGCCAGAAACTCGGCCTCCTCGATGTAGTGGGTGGTGAGAAATATGGTCGTGCCTTTTTGTTGAATCTTCTTGATCAACGACCAGATACGCCGCCGGATACTGGCATCCAGCCCTACCGTAGGCTCGTCCAAAAATAAAATACGCGGATCATGCAAAAGGGCGCGGGCAATCATGACCCGGCGTTTCAAGCCACCGGACAGCTGTTTGACAAGACTGCCCGCACGATCACTAAGCTCGATATAGGTCAACAGTTCTTCGATGCGCTGTTTACGGGCTGACGCCGACATGCCGAACAGGCGGCCGTGGATATCCAGATTCTCGCCCACGGTCAGCTCGCTATCCAGATTGATATGCTGGGGGACCAGGCCGCACTGCCGTTTGGCCGCCATGGATGCGGTTTTGATGTCATGCCCGTTTAAGGCCGCCGTTCCCGCCGTCAGCCGGGTCAGACCGGTGAGAATACGGATCGTTGTGGTCTTGCCGGCCCCATTGGGACCCAGGTAGGCGAACAGTTCGCCTTCGGGAACGCGCAGGTTGATGCCGGATAGGGCCTGGTGGCTTCCGTATGTTTTTTTTAGGTTTTGTATGTGAATCATAATATTTCCTATTAATGAACAAGAGGGGGAGAAACGGGGATGGGGAGATGGGGAGATTTTCATCCACCCACTCACCCCATCCCCACTCACCCTATCACCCTATCACTGTCCACCGGCCACCGCTCTTCGCGATTTCAATTTCTCAACATTATCGGCGATCTCCATAAGCGGCTGGCGGCGCACCCGATGCGGCAGGGCCAGTTCGGCGGCGATCTGGATATCCTTTGATTCCACCTCGGTGCGGCCCTCGTAGGCGGCCAGGGTCTTGGCGGTCTTCAGGATGATGATGTCTCCCCGGTGTCCGTCCACACCGACATCCAGACAGTATTGAGCGATTTCATAAAGTCGTTCCCTGGCGACGGCTACCTGGGAGTATAGATTTTTGGCGGCCAGGATACGTTCGGTCAATGCCTCGGATTCGGATGTCCACTGGCTGATGAAATCCTCCGGGTGATCATCAAACGCGGCACGTCGCTCCATAACCGCCACGCGGTCGTCGGCGCCGGTGATGCCTTCGATATTGACACACAGCCCGAATCGGTCGAGCAATTGCGGCCGCAGTTCGCCCTCCTCGGGGTTCATGGTGCCCACCAGGGTAAAGCGGGCCGGATGAGAAAAAGAGACCCCTTCCCGCTCGATACTGTTAACGCCCATGGCCGCCGAATCCAATAGCACATCGACCACATGATCGTCGAGCAGGTTGACTTCATCCACATAAAGGATGCCGCGGTGCGCCGCGGCCAACAGTCCCGGCTCGACCCGTTTTTCTCCTTTTTTCAGCGCATGCTCCAGGTCCATGGTGCCCACCACGCGATCCTCGGTGGCGCCCACGGGCAGTTCAACCACTCGCACCTTGCGCGTCTTTGTGGGGGGGACACCATCGCCGGAAAGGTTCAACAATTGGGCGATTTCCAGATAGACCGCCTCTTCTTCTTCGGGCGCCAGCTGAAAGGGATCATCGGCATACACCGCAATTTCCGGCAGGATATCGGCCAGGGCCCTTACCGCCGTTGACTTGGCGGTGCCTTTTTCACCCCGGATCAGCACGCCGGAGAGCCCGGGATTGATCACGTTGAGAATCAGAGCCAGTTTCATCTTCTCCTGACCAACGATGGCGGTGAAGGGGTAGATCGATGCTTTTTTCACAGTTGTTGTCCTTTCACAATATTGACCAGGCTTTGGGCCTTGAGGTCGTCGATTTTGAAATAGCGGGCCTGAAGAGCGGCTGCCAGGCGCTGAGCCAAGCCAAAGGTAACCAGGCCGGCCTCCTCGGTATCCACCACGATATGCTGAATCCGCTCATCCCGGCCCATGGCCGTGGCCAGACGCATGGCTTCATCCACCGGCTTGCCCTCGCCCAAGGCGACATTGCTTTTCCCGTCGGTGATCAGAATCACAATAGGACGGGCGGATGGGTCCTTGAGCAGCATGTTGCGCACCTGCTCAAAGGTTTTGGCCAGGCCAGCCGACAGCGGGGTACGTCCGCCAACCGGCAATTCTCCAAGCAGTTTGCCGGCCAGGTCCACTGAGGTCGTGGGCGGCAGATTGACAATGGCTTCGTTTCGCCGAAACGAGATCATGGAAACACGGTCCCGTTTCTGGTAGGCGTCAAGCAAAAGCGACATGACGGCCCCCTTGGAAGCGGCCATGCGCCCCCGGGCCCCCATGGAACCGCTGGCATCCACGGCAAAAAAGAGATAATTGCCGATACGCTTCTCGCGGATCTTTTCGCGGATGTCTGTATCGGTCAGCTTGACGCAAAGGCCGTTGCCGTTCCCGTTGCTGCGCGATTTCTGATAGGGCGCGGCGGCCCGCAAGGTGGCGTCCAGGGCAATATCGCCATGCTGGCGGTTCATGCAGCTTTTAACGTATCGCCCCTGTTTCTGGGAAACGCGGGTGCGCGACCGGCGCCCGGAACCCCGCCGGAACAGGCGGTCTTTGGGAACCGAGAGCGGCTTGACCTTGAAGGTCGCACCGATCTCAAAGATGCGATCCTCGGCAGACTGGGGTTGCGGCGTCGCCTGGTCAGGCTCAGACTGGTTTTCGCCCGGTGACTGATCCGGCTGGGACGATTGAGGCTGCTCCTTTTCCTGGCCTTCCTGCTGTTCAGGCGGCTGCTCCTCCTCCGGCGGTGGATCTTCCTGGGGTGGTTCGTTGTCCTCATTGTCTTGAGAATCCTCTGGCGGTGGTGGTGGCGGCGGAGGGGGCGGCTGCGCTTCCCGGCGCCGGTGCACCAACACCATGGGCGCCACCTGCCGAATGTGATCGACGGTCACCTCGTTTGCCGACGCCAGAGCGGCCACAGCCAGGGCGGCCTGTTCCATCACCAGATCGGCCCGATGGCCGGCCACATTGTTTTCGGTACACAATTCACCGATGAAGCTGCGCAGATGACGGGGCATACGCACCCCCGGCAGGTTTTCCCGGCCGGTCTCGATCCGGCGGGCAATGGCCTGGTTCTTCTCGGCAATGGCTCTCATAAAAGCGGCCGGGTCATTGTCAAATTCCTCTCGACGCTGCATGAGGGTCACCCGGTCGTCAGGGGATTCAGCGCCGGCGGTTTCCACACACAGGCCAAACCGATCGAGCAGCTGGGGGCGCAGTTCACCCTCCTCGGGATTCATGGTGCCCACGAGAATAAACCGCGATGGATGGCAAAATGAAATCCCCTCGCGTTCGATAATGTTCTCGCCCGATGCTGCCGCGTCCAGGACGATATCCACGATGTGATCGTCAAGCAGGTTGACCTCGTCCACATAAAGGATTCCCCGATGGGCATCGGCCAGAAGCCCCGGCTGCAATGCACGCTGCCCCTTTTGGATGGCCAATGAGAAATCGATCCCGCCGACCACGCGGTCCTCGGTGGCGTTCAAGGGCAGATTAACGACCCGCACCCGCCTTCTGGCCGCTCTCAACCGGCTGCCCAACTGGCGGCACCCCTCGCAGTAGGACTCAGGTTGATCGGGCAGGCAGGCATGCGGACAGCCCTCGACCACATCGATCTCGGGCAACAGGGCTGCCAGGGCTCGAACCGCCGTGGATTTGGCCGTGCCCTTTTCCCCCCGGATCAACACTCCGCCGATGGCCGGATTGACGGCATTGAGCAAAAGGCTTTGCTTTAGATCGTCCTGGCCTATTATTGCGGCGAAGGGGAAGACGGGGTGAGAGGGAGATGGGGGGACACGGAGACGGGGGGACGCGGAGGCAGGTTGGTGCGTAGACCCGCCAGTTGCTTTTTTTACATTTGAAAGCATTAGTTGATGCTCCATTTTTCTGGTTGGTTGAGCATGTTGACTATTTTTCCCTGGATATTCTCATAATCCGTATCCAGCGCTTTTGCCTGATCTTTTTGCAGATACTTGCATTTGTAAGCAAACTCGATCCACACTTGGGTTTCGGCGGCTTCAGCCTCTGCGTCACTCAATTTGCTGACAAAGGCCTTGGGGTATCGTCTCTTACGCCACGCTTCGGCAATATTCGCACATACCGATCGTGAAGCCCGCCGGATCTGATCGGTCAATGAATAGCGTTCCTCAACAGGGAATGTTTTGCTCATAACAAATATGTCCATCGCCGTTTGCATGGCCAATTGATAAACATCCAAATCCCGAAAATGTCGAATACACCCCACTCCTCATCCTCCTGTCACCCACTCACCCACTTACCCACTCACCCCATCTCCCCATCTCCGCATCTCCCCATCTCCGCATCTCCGCATCTCCCCATCACCAATTCTCCGTCAGATTTTCCAATTAATCCCCGCCACCCAGGTAAACGGCGGTGCCAACAAACCGTCGGCATAGTAATAGGTTTTGTCGAAGAGATTATCGATATCGGTAAACAGGGAAAAACGATCGAAGGCGTATTCAGCCCTGAGGCCGACAACCGTATACGCCGGCACGGTCTTGGTGTTGGCACTATTGCGGTAGACCTTGGACGCATAATTACCGGTCAGCACGATGGAGATGGGTTTGGCCGGCTGCCAGTATGCATCCAGCTTGACTTTATGTTTCGCTTTGCAGGCCAGCCACAAGTCGGTTTCCTCATCCACGGCCTCCATGTAGGTATAGCTTCCTTTGACTTTGATGGTTTCATGGGGTTTCCAGGTGAGTGCCATATCCCCCCCCGTATAGGTCACCAGCCCGAAGTTCTGGTATTGGCCAATACCGTCGTCACCGGTCACATAGGTGATGCGGTCGGACAACCGGTTGTAGAAAAACGAAACGCTGCCGGACAGGATGTCCCATGGAGCGACAAACAGAGAGACGCTGTAGTTGTCGGCCGTTTCCATAATCAGGTCGGGATTGGGGTTGGTGGAGCTGGTCTGGTTGTACCGCTGGCGAAATGACGGCGTGTTATTGGTCCGACTGTAGGCAGCGGTGGTCCGCCAGTGCTTGCGCTTGTATGTCAGCTTGGCTTCCGGATTAACGGCATCGTCAAAAGCTGAATTGATGTTGGCCCTGAGCCCTGCGGTCAGACTGATATGATCGTCGAGTCCGCTTACGGTCTGGGCGGCAAACATGGAATAGGTTTCCTCTTGCTGATCGTCAAAATCACTGCCGCTGGCCAGACCTTGCCGGAATGCGCCGCCAACGCTTAATTCCCCCCAATCTCCGGTAGCCATCGAGGTCACCAGGTCCTCGCCCCACTCGGCGACCCGAAGGGTCTGATCGATCCCCCGGGTAACATCGGTATTATAATTGTTCCCACCGTTATAGTAAGTGGTGCTGGTTACCGGGCTCCAGTTTGCTTGAAGCGATAGACTGGTATTATCCGTGGACTTGCGCGAAAAAGGGGTGGGATGTTCGGGCAGACCACTAAGCCCCCGCTCATCATCGAGGTAATCGCCGATGAATGTAATGCTTCTTTTCGCATCGCGATTGTAGCCCAACCGGACGCCCCCCTGCCAGCGTTCCTGGTCATTATTGACTTTATAACCGTCGGTGCTTTCGAAGCCACCGTTCACACCGAATACCCAGCGACCGACGCTGGTTTGCAAATTGGCATATCCGTAACCGGTGCCGTAGTTGCCCCCATAGGCCTTGACATTCCCGGTCAGACGCTGAACCTTCCTGGTGGTGATCAGAATGACACCGCCAGAGGCGTCCTGACCGTAACGCAGTCCGCCTTTACCACGCAAAATTTCGATACGTTCCACCTCATCGGGTGAGACCAGATCCCACTTGATGCTACCATGACTGGAGGTCGGATCGTTGATGGGCCGGCCGTCCACAAAAACCTTGACCTTGACGGAACCGCGAATACTGACCGACGAAGTACCGGCATTCACGCCAGGTACGTGATTGAGTATATCGGCCATTTTGTGGGCCTGCATGGCACGGATCTCCTCGGCGGTGATAATGATGGTATCGCCGTTTTCAGTTATCGGTGATCGGTGATCGGTGATCGGTGGATGTTCCTCACCAGTGGCGGTGGATTGCTCATCAGCGAAAATCGTAGGCGGCTGCATCAACAGAATAAATAGACAGATCAACAAGGTACGCATTATCAGGAATTCCAATCTCTTTGAGCAGAAATTCAATTATCACCCAGCTACCAACACCCACTTACCGATTACCGTTCACTGATCACCGATCACAGATCACCGATCCCCAACCACCTGATCACTGGACACCGGGACCTCGTCACTCCACTCCTCGATCTCCCCTTCCATCTCCAGATAAGCGTTGCGCAGATCCTCGGTCATCTCTTCACTGGCGTCCCACATGCCGCGATTGATAGCCTCGAGTAGCTTATCGAGGATATTCTGCAGAGCAAAGGGATTGACCTCTTTCATCCATTCCTGCATCTCGGGATCCAGGGCGTAGGCGTTTGCGATTTTCTCGTACATCCAGTCGTCGATCACCTCGGCGGTGGCATCCCATCCCAGCACCACATCCATCATGTGCGAGATGTCGCCGGCGCCTTTGTATCCGTGGCGCTTCATGCCCGCCAACCATTTGGGATTGACCAGCCGGGAGCGCAGCACATGCTTGGCCTCTTCGAAGGTGGTGCGCATTTTCACCCGCTTGGGATCGGAGCTGTCGCCCATCATGGCAAAGGGCAGGCTGCCGCGCACGGTCTTGGCTGCCACGATCATGCCGCCATAGTAGTTGTAATAATCGGTACACGACATCATGTCGTATTCCCGGGAATCCTCGTTCTTTACGGTCACGTCCATGCGCGCCAGGTGCCGCCGGTAGACGTCGGGTTTCTGCTTTCCGTAGCTGCCCCGACCGTAGGCGTGAGAGGAATAACGGATATAGTTGTTGCCCAGGTCTTCCTGGGTTTCCCAGTTCTTGGACTCCACCAGTTCGGTCACCCCGGCGCCGTAAGTACCCGGCGGGCAGCCGAAAACACGGAAGGTGGCCTCGCGATAAGCATCCTCTTCACTCATGCCTGCCTGGCGGTATTCCTCAAGATCTTTGTACACGTTGCGCCGCACAAAATTGGACTCCGGCGACTCTTTGAGCGCCGAGACGATGCGTACGGCCTCGTCGATGCGCTCGACCAAGTTGGGAAACGAATCCCTGAAAAGCCCGGAGATACGCGGGGTCACATCAAGCCGGGGACGCTTGAGCTCGCTTGACGGAATCACTTCCAGGCCGGTCACGTTGCCGCTGCCCTTGGCCCATACCGGACGCACCCCCATTAAATAATAAACCTCGGCAATATCATCGCCCCGGGTGCGCATGGTGCTCGTGCCGTAGATCAGGATACCGATGTTGTCCGGATAGCGACCCGACTCGGCCATGTAACGCTCGATAAGCGCATCGCCCAGGCGCACGCCCACCTCCCAGGCTGCCGGGCTGGGAATCTTGTTGGGATCCACACTGTAAAAGTTACGGCCCGTGGGCAGAATGTCGGCCTGGCCGCGCGTGGGCGCCCCCGAGGGCCCGGGTGGCACGAAGCCACCGGTAAAACCGGTAAAACTGTAGTCAATTTCCTCTACGCAGCGCCGGATGTTGGGCACCAGGGTATCGGCAATATACGTTAGCACTTCCTCG
This sequence comes from Desulfosarcina variabilis str. Montpellier, assembly GCF_048565275.1. NCBI lineage: Bacteria > Pseudomonadati > Thermodesulfobacteriota > Desulfobacteria > Desulfobacterales > Desulfosarcinaceae > Desulfosarcina > Desulfosarcina variabilis. The sequence goes on from NZ_CP159846.1 coordinate 8,474,711, forward strand.
GCTTCCGCCGACGGACGATCGAGCAGTTTCCCCACCAGTCCCGGTACGCGGTCCGGCTGGTAGTCCGTAGCTGCCAGACCGCGGGCCAGGGCCAGAGCCTTTTCATGGGCCTGGTGAACAATTTCAGCCCCGCTCAGGCCGTTAAACCGCGCCGGGCGCTTGCCGCGGTGATCCAGCACATCGTCATAATCGAATCCCATGGCGCGTACCATAGCCTCACGCAGGGACGGCACACTGCCGTTGGCCAGACGGGTGAGCTGGACCACAAACTCCTCCAGTCGTTCATCCTCGGGCGGGGTGCCCATCGTGTGCAGACCGTCGTTGATCATGGTGTCGGAAAGCTCTTCGATGTAGGCATGCAGCCGTTCCAGAAATCCGTCGAAATCACCCAGGGCAGTTTCCCGGTCGATTTCCAGATCCTTGTCCAGGCTGGCCTCCGCAACCGCTTCCCAGATCATGGGCTGCAGGATCTCCACCTTGGCCGGGTCCTCACCCACCGCCACGGTATAATCGTTGACCAGGCCCTGCACCTTGCCCAGATCATCGTACAGGTCGGCGTTGGTGTATGCCGGGGTGAGGTGGTCGATGATGCAGGCAAAGCTGCGCCGCTTGGCCTGGGTACCCTCACCGGGATCGTTGATGATGTAAGGGTAAACGTTGGGCAGTTCCATGATCGCCAGGTCCGGGTAACAGGTCTCGGACAGGCCCAGGGACTTGCCCGGCAACCACTCCAGAGAGCCGTGCTTGCCCACGTGCATGACCACATCGGCCTTGAACACGTCCCTGATCCAACGGTAATGGGCCAGGTAGTGATGGGGCGGAGAGAGATACATGTCGTGGTAGATCGCATCGATGTTCTCAAAGTATCCGCGGGGCGGCTGGATGGTCATAAACACATTGCCGTTGATGATCCCTGCAAAATGCATCTGATCGTCGTGGACGAACAGGTCGCCGGGTATTTCTCCCCAGTCGGCGGTCTGCTTCTCACGGATGCTCTCGGGCAGTGCCTTGTGCCAGGGGGTGTACCACTGCCGGTCGGCATGGGCCTCGGCCCGGGCGGCCAGTTGATCGGGCGTCAGCCAGCGCTGATCGCAGGTCATGCGGCTGAGCATGTCATGGGCCAGTTCGTCACCGTCCGAGTAAGTCTGATCAATACGGTAACCGTCCCGCTGCATACGGTCCAGCAACCCCTTGACGCTGGCGAAACTGTCCAGACCGGCGGCGCAGCCGATGCGGTCGTTACGCGGCGGATAGTGGTGAAAAATGATGGCCACCCGGCGCTCGGCATTGGTCTTGGCCGACAGCCGCCCCCAGTTGAGAGACAGCCGCACCATTTTGTTGACCCGCTCCTCAATGGGCATGTACTTGGCAAGCAAGGCGCCGGTAATCGGATCGACTGTCTCCTGCTCACGGGTGGCCACCGGCACGGTGATCAGGGCCCCGTCGAACTCGGGCTGGGCCGCCGAGTAGGAGATATCCATGGTGTGCATACCCTGAAGGCTCTCCTTCCACAGGGCGTATGGATTGAGCGTCACCATGGCTTGAATTAAGGGCACGTTCAGACGCGGCAAAAGCACCTTGTACTCGGGTGCCGCCAGGGTAAGGGAGAACATCAACGGGTTGATCAGCACCTGGATGCGAGGCCGGTCGCCATCCATGAAAAAATGCTCCACAATGTAATCGGCGCCGCGGTTACCGCGATCGGCGTCCTTGTAGCGTTGATGGAATACCGGAATCACATTGGCGCCCTGAGCCTCGACGCAGCGAATGATGGCGTCGATGAAGGCCAGGTTGTTGTTCAACCAGTAGGTCTGGTAGAACCACAGGCCCACGGTGGGTTTGTCCGGATCGACCTTTTCTCTCAGGTAATCGTCAAGATCCGGAATCCCGGACAGGTCCGGATGATAGATGCCTTCAAAGGGAAGAACCACGGCCGGCTGGCAGGTCTCCTCGGCGGAAAAAAGGTGATTGTACAGATAAATCAGCAATTGATGATAGTTGATATGGCCACCGTGACCCAGGTAGCGCTGGATGTCATCCCAGACCGGGGTGCCAAATACCGGTGAGTGCTCCCGGGCGGCCTCCACCGAATCCTCATCGCCGCCGGTGGGCTGGATGTGCAAAAAAGGCCGATTCTCCTCGGGCAATGCGTCCAGGGCCTCAATCAGCTGGTCGAAGGCTGGAAAAGAGGGCTTGCCGCCATGCAGGGTGACAATAATGGCATCGGCTTTGATCGCCTGGTCCACGAAGGCCTGCTGACGGGATTTATCGAACAATTGGGTTTGCGTGCGGGCATGAACGTTGATATTGCCGCCGGCATCAAGATATTGACGCACCCCCTCGCTTAAGGAGGGCATTTCCATGGCCGTGGCGGAATAGTAGCATAAGGTGTAAGATCGCATCATCTCTCCATCTCTATAGATTGTATTTGTCATACCACTGCCAATATCTCAGCCTGCGGGTCTTCTTTTTTCATGCCGGGAAAATGCTGATCAAGCGCGTCCAAAAGCTGGGCCACATCGCCACAGCGCACGATCTGGTCGTCCGCCTGGGGCGGCAGCTGGCCGTCAACGCCGTTTCGACGCAGGCTGAGCACCGTTTTACCTTTTTCCAGAGCGGTGTGCAGCAGTTTGACATTGCCCTGGTTCATGGGGCCGACTTGAAAACCACAGTCGATGACCACATCGCACGCTTCCAGCCGGCTATCGGCTTCGGACAGGGCCGAGTCATCGATCGTCTGCATGGCCTCCTGACTGGTACACTCGGCACCCAGGGAGCGCGCCACAAAGTAATCCAGGTCATTGGTGTGCAGCACGCCGGTGGTGATGCTGAATCCGCGCTTGGACAACATGCGGTAGATCAGCGCCCCGCTGCCCATGCCGGCCAGCACAAAGGCCCGGCCGCTCTTGCCGTTGCCACGCAGTTCAATACTGCCCAGATTGTGGTCGAAATCCGCACCATCAAAGTCGTACAGCCCGGCCACGGTGTTGTTTTTGAGCACGGATTCGGGAATTCCCCAGTCGACCACGGCCCCCGACTTGACCAGCGCCACCCGGTCGGAAACTTTGGCGGCCACATCCACGTCGTGCAAGGAAGCGACCACGGTAATCCCCTCGCTGCGGCACAGGTTGCGCAGGATCCCCATCACCTCCACCCGGTGCTTGAGATCCAGATGCAAGGTGGGTTCATCGAGCAGAAGCAGACGCGGCTGTTGGGCCAGGGCCCGGGCCACCAGCGCCTTCTGGCGCTCACCGTCACTCAGGTCACTGAAGGTACGTGCGGCAAGGTTATCGGCATGCACGGCACAAAGGGCGTGTTGTACCGCTTTGTGGTCTTCATCCCCCAGCCGGCCAAGAAAATCGGTGTGCGGATAGCGGCCCAGGGCCACAAATTCGTAGACCGTAAAAAGCGGCGGAGAAACCTTGTCGGTCAGCACCACGGCCATGACCATGGCCAGCTCCATGGTGCTCATTTGAGATAACGGCCGACCCTCGATTTCGATTTGGCCCTCGAGCGGGTCCAAATGCCGCGACAGGGTGCGCAGCAGTGTGGTCTTACCGGCGCCGTTGGGCCCCAACAGAGAAATGAACTGACCGGCCTCGAAGTCCAGGTTCAACCCGCTCAGCACGGCTTTGTCCTTGTAGCCGACGGTCAGGTTGCGGCAGCTGAGGATGGGTTGCGTTGTTTTATAATCCATTGCGCACCTCATGTTGTGAGTAATTTTTTATAATCCGGATACGAAGGAAGATGGACGAGGGACGAAGGATGAGAAAATAAGCCCGCGCGTCCGTCGTCCTTCTTCCCTCTTCCTTCGTTTATCCTATCGTCACATCTTAACGCTCCGTTTAAGCAAAAGTGCAATCACCACCGGTGCACCGAAAAAAGCGGTAATCGCCGACAGGGGCAACTCCACCGGCGAGAGCACCATGCGGGCAATCAAATCACACAGGCTGGTAACCAGCCCGCCGACCAGGCAGGCACCGGGAATCAGAATGCGGTTGTCCGATGTCTGGAAGATCAGGCGCGCCATGTGAGGTACGGCCAGGCCGACAAAGGCCACCGGTCCGGCCACGGAGGTGATCATACCGGCCAGGGCACAGGCACACAGCAGAATCAATACGCGGAACCGGCGGATATTGACCCCCATGGAAGCGGCATAGGTTTCGCCGAGCAAAAAAGCGTTGAGCGGTTTACTCAGGAAATAGACCAGGGCCAGGATCAGACCGCCGCAAATAACCATGATACCGATCTCGCTCCATTTGAAGCCGGAAAAGCTGCCCAACTGCCAGAGCACAAACCCCTTGATTTTCTCTTTCTCGGCCAGGGCCGTGAGCACACTGGTGACCGCATGGCACAGGTACCCCATCATAAGCCCCACGATCAAAAGCGTGATCCCGTTTTTGACCTTTGATGCCACGGCCACCACGATCATCATCACCCCATAGGCACCGGCAAAGGCGGCGATAGTAGTCATAAACGGTGAAAGCACGGTCATGCCCACGGTCAGCGTGGTGAGCATCACCAATGAAACCATCACCGTTGCCCCTGAGGAAATTCCAAGAATAAAAGGTCCCACAATGGGATTGCGGAAATAAACCTGCAACAACAGCCCTGAGGTGGCCAGAAACGCACCGCCTAAAATGGCGGCAATGGCTCTAGGAATGCGGATTTTCCAAAGGATCGATCCGGTGGTGGCGCTCAAGTGGGGATGCACAATCGCCTGCCAGACCTCGGCAGGAGAAAAGGAAACCGATCCAATACCAATATTGACAATCAGCAGGATCAGGGTAAACGCACCCAAAAGGGTGAAGGCGACCGTCGGTCGCCGAAGAGTTATGGGGCTTACGGTAGGAATGGTTTGCTCTGCTGTGCTCATGACTGTTCTCCATTTTCTTCCGGGTCTGTATCGGGTAATTCCGTGAAATAACGGTACGTATAGTCAGGGTAGACTTCAGGATGGAGGATCGCGGCAATTTCGGTCAGGATTTCATCCAGGTGATCGCCGGACTGAACGTAATGGGGCAATGGCGCATACACCTTGCCCTCCTTGATCGGCCGGATATCGGCCAATAGCGGGTTCATGCGCGCCAGTGCCGCCTTGGAAGTAATGCCATCCTTCGACGTTCGATAAGTGAAAAAAATATCGGCATCTTCCCCGCTGTAAAGAAAACGTTCCACGGCAATTTCGATACAAGAGGTGCCATAGACATCGTCAAACAGGTAATCGCTATCGGCAAGCCCCACCAGTTCGCCAACCCAGGCGTTGCCCGGTTCCACCAGCACCCGCTTTTCATAGATGTCTCCCCACATCACATTGGGTGGTTCTCCGCAACCGGCCGTGCGATCCCGAATGTCGATCAGGGCCAGGTTTACCCGGTCGAAAAAGGCCTCGGCTTCCTTCTCGCGGTGAAAAAAGGGAGCCAGAAACTGGACGAAGCGCATACGCGCATTGAGACACATGGCCACCGGTGTGGAAGTAACGGCGCAGGGAATGCCCAACTCCTCAAGCATGGGAATCACGGCGTGATCCCAGGTGAGCACCAGCTCGGGCTGCTGCTGTTTGAGCCGTTCAAAATCGATGCTGCTTGAATCACCCAGGAAAGCGATTTTTCCGGCGGCCATTCCCTCTTTGACCTCGTCAATGTACCAGCGATCTGCCGGCGTGGTCACGCCCACCAATGTATCCTCCAGCACCCCTAAAGCACGCATGATGGCCACGTCAAAATAGCCGTAGGCCACCACCCGTTTTACCGGTGTGCGCACGATATGATGGGGGGCCACATCCTTGGGTGCCGGTGCATCACGCGGAATCAGTACCAGGGTGCGACCGGCCCCATCGCGAACATCAGTGCGTTGGTCAGATACATGATTGATGGCAAATTCGCCAATCTGGATAAAATCACCCTGCTTTTTTCCTCCGGAATCAGTGCACGCACAGACAAGCAACAGCATGAGAAGAAGCGTCACAACAGCAATAATCGATTTCATTGAGGGTTGCATTTATTGTTTTCCTTGAATGACCTTTTTTGTTTGGAACGTTTTTATGCAATAGGAAATTTTCCATTCACCATTTTCAATTATCCATTTTACCTTTCACCCTTACCGGCTTGGCGTTAGCCTTTACGAACCGCCATCCACTCGGCCAGATACATGGCCATCCCCACGGTAAATAAAATGATGCCGGCCAGATATAGTATCACGCCTGGATCCTTGCGGATGGTCAGGTCGATTCTCACTTTTCGATTCATGCCTCCATCTTTTCGTTTGGGATTGAAATCCTTTAAAAACATGCTGTAGCCATGGCATCGAAGGGGTCGGTTATAGGTCAGCATGGCCGATTGCTGCCGGTCACCATCCATGATCTGTAGTTTTGCCCGCGGTTGCAGCACCCGGTCCTCGAAGGCCGGCAACCGATCTCCTTTGTAGTAGAGTGGATCAAGTTCGATCAGGGTGATACGGGCATCGGTGCCGGGCAGATTGAATGGCACATCCGGAATCAATGTGCGGGTAATCAATACTTGTGAGAAAAGGTAGCTGCAAAGATAACCACCAAGAATGATAATCATGGCATAATGCATGATGTGCGGGGCGAATTTAAAAAAAAGGCGACGGGGTCTGAAGTGTCTGCGCCGGGCGATGAGCGACACCACCCGGTCCGTGGTGCAGACAAAGGTATTGACGCACAAAAGCGTCAAAAGGCCTAAAAGGACAAAAAACCACATGGTATAGACAAGATTGGATTTGCCATAAGTCTGAATCCAGGTGGCCAGGCCGATGTCGTTTAATGGGGCAAAAAGAATCGTTCGCCGATTCAGACAAATATATCCGATGGTCAGGTCGGCGGTCAGAAGCAAACAAAGGATCACCGTCAGGTGGATACTGCCCAGTTTATTCCAAACCAAGCGCACCACACTCGATGCCGACTTATTGGGCTGTGATACAGCAAGTTCTAGCATAGCCACACCATGTTTTTTTAGCTGAGTTTACGAGTGGTTATTACAATATTTACAAGGGCCACCGAAATGGTCCCAGTTCCGGTACGCAATTCAACACCAATACCACCAGGGCGCCGGCGGCGGCATACATACCACGACCACGGGCGGTCCATGAGCCGGTCAGGTGCAGATGCAACAGACAAATATAAAAAAACCAGGTGGCCATCGTCGTCGTGATAGCCGGATCATCCCAAACCACCGGTGTTCCCCACCCCAGGTAAGACCACAATTCTCCGGTGAACATGGATAAGGTCCAGAGGGTGAAGCCCCAGACGGTCCATTTCATTGAACGAGAAGCAGGGGAACTATTGTGACGGGGGGGTGCGGAGAGGGGGGGACGGGGAGAGGGGGAGACGGGGTGACGGGGGGATGATTTAAGCTGCGTGTCTTCGTTTCTCCCCCTCTCCGTTTCTCCCCGTCCCCGAATCAGTCCCGCCATGGCCCAGGCGGCAGCGATCAAAAAACATCCCCGGCCGGCCACACCAAACCAGAAAAACAGATGGGCCCAGATGGTTTGCGATTTGACAAATGGGATGTAGTAATCCTTGGGAAACAAAACCGCCGCCAGGGCAATCACCACCATCAGCGTCAGAACGGCAGGCCACGTCCAGCCACCGTCCCGATGACGACTTAAGGCGAGCATCACGCCTAAAAACAGGGGTAATACCACAGGTCCCATATACATGGGCAGCATGGGCCAAGCCAGCCAATAGCGCCAACCCACCGCTGCCATATTGGCCAGGAGGCCTAAAACGAGAACCAATAACGCAGTCCTTGACCGCTGGCCGAAAACAAAGGCGCAAATCAGACTCATTCCGTAAAAGCAGGCGGCAATTTTGAAAAGCAGTTGTGCGTTGATCAACACGGTTCTTCCTGTTAGTTTGAATGGTGCTTGGATGGATGCGGGTTCATCTCGTCCACGGATAACATCGCCAATTGCTTGAGGGCCGTATTGGCGGCCTTGCGCTGCTTACGATGCTTGGCGGCCTTGGCAAAGGCGTCTTTACTGGTGGCGATATCGTTCATCTGCCAGGCGGCGTATCCGGCCATCAACCAGGCCCTGCCAACATGGCGGCCCTTGTTCCGGGCGGCCTTTTCATAGGCCGCAACGGCCTGATCAAATTTATCCATGCTGTAATACAGCTCGCCCTTGAGCAGTATGATATCGGCATCGTCCGAATCCGGATCCACCGCATTGATGACGGCCAGGGCGGTTTCCGGCTTGCCCAGCTGGCGATAAGCGGTGGCCAGTTGCTGCAACATCGATTTGTCTTTTTTTTCTTTCAAACACGCTTCGTAAAGCGGAGCGGCCTTGACCGGGATGTTCAACTGCAGGTTCAAATCGGCCAGCAATTTTTTTTCTTCCATGGACAGTGGGGTGAGAAACGAGTAGATGGTCAGCGCCATCAATGCGTCTTCATACTTTTCGACATTCAATTGGATGTGAGCCAGTGCTTTCCACCACTTGGCCAGCGTCGGCGTCTGCCGGGTGAGTGTATGTGCAAGGTCAAGGGCTTCACGTTGCATGTCAAGTTGCATGTACTGGTGAAGCAGAATCTCCTGCCATTGAATCTGCTTCTCACCGGTAAAGGCCGCTGCCAGTTCCTTGATATACGGCAAGGCTCGCCGGGGCTTTTCCGCGGCGAGCAGGGCATGGACCATGTGTTCTTTCCACTCCAGCTTGATCGCCTCCGGGTGAGCCGCGAACAATTCTTCGAACAGGCCGATGGATTGCTTGTAGTCATCGGCCATCAGATAAGCGACCGCACTGTAGTAAAGGTACTCTGGCTTTTTCTCGGTTGCTGTCTCGTACGCTTTTTTAAAGCAACTGGCGGCATCGGCATTATGGTTCAGTTCATAATGAGCGTTGGCCAGATTCAACCATGCATACGTATGGCCGGGGTCGCGGGCAAGGGCTCGCTGATACGCCGCCACGGCATCTTCGTACTGCTCACCCATCAGGTAGCAGTTGCCCAGACAAAATTCGATTTCAGCATGGTGATAGCCCTTGGGGTCCTTATCGCCGAGTTTGAAATCGGGACCGCCGCGGGCCTGAAATGTCTTGAGCGTTTCGATGGCGCGCGGGTATTCCTTGGCCTCGATCATGGGCTGGACTTTGGCTAAAATCAGCTGTGCCGGCAGCGGCAATGGCGGGGCCTCATCTTTTTCACGTGCCATCCCCAGTGCCGGAATAAAAACCAGGACCAACAAGAGGCCTGCCAACCATTTGAAGTATTTAAATATTTCCATCATTACTCCAATTCGAATCGGATCACCGTCTCCACCTGCGCCTTCACCGGCATGCCCTCGACCGTGCCGGGCTTGAACCGCCAGCCACTCACGCAGCGTTGAACACTCCGGTCAAACAGACCCTTCGGGTCGGCATCCAAAATGGTGATGTCGCCCACCCGGCCGGCTTCATCCACCACAAAGGACACCTTGACCCATCCTTCAATTCCACGCCGGCGCGCCTGAACCGGATATACCGGTGGAATGCGCGTCAAGGTGGTCAGAGGACCATCCAGCTGCCCCACGGAAAACGCACCTTGCAAGGCATTGGCGTTGGCCAGTGGCGCACTTTTGAGCGGCGGCAGCACCAGAGAGTTGGGGCCGCCGGGAAGCCGCGGGTTAACCTTGAACGGCAGGGTCAATTTTTGTCTCATGGGTTGCCGGGGCGCGGCGTCGGGCTTGCGCATCTTTTCGGGTTCGGGTGGCTTTGGCGGTGGGGGCTGTTTTCGTTTGACGTCGGAGTCCGGTCGTTTCATGCGAATGACATTGACCTGGGACAAGAGCGTGTCGATGGAGGGCCGGGCCGGCGCGGGATCCACCAGATGCGGCATTAGTAAAAACAGCACCAGATTCAATCCGGCGGCAACCATTGCGGCACACACCCAGGTGCCCCAGGTACGCCGGTGAATGGCGTCGAAATAATCGTTACATTCGGTGATCACTGACATGTTCCATTACCATTGACAAACGTAAAGAAATGAATCGGAGATGGGGTGAACCGGTGACGGGGAGATAGGTAAACCATCTACTCTCCCCTTCTCCCTATCCCCCATTCTCCCATTCTCAAGCATCATCCCTCAGGCACACTGGCGGCCAATGAGACATTAGCGGCCCCGGCCATGCGGCAGCCATCCATCACCTGAATGGCCACACCGGTACTGCTGGCCTTGTCAGCCACCACCACCACGGCCCCTTCCGGATTCTCGGCCAGTGCGCGCTCCACATTGGCCCGCACGGCACGAGGATCGATCTCCCGATGATCCATGAACAGCCGGTTGCTCTGGTCGATGGCGATCAGAATCGTGGCCTTATTCTGCACCATGGCCGTGGATGCCGTGGGCCGGCTGACATCGATTCCGGTTTCCTTGACGAAACTGGTGTTAACCAGAAAAAAAATCAGCAAAATAAAAACCATATCGATCAGCGGGGCGATATTCAACTCCGGTGTCGACCGATTTCTGCGGCGAGCCGATGATATATTCAACATGTCTCCACTCTCCAAAGCCTTGACAGTTCGTCTTTCGTCCTTCGTCTTTCGTCCATCACCCTCTCAGCCATAGCTACTCGCCCTCACCGTCTACCTTCATTCTTCATATTCCGGATGGTCGTTCACTAAAGCTGCCGTCTCAAATAATACCCCGCCCGGGCCACCCGCTGCTGCAGAATTCGCGCCCGGCGATCCAGAAACCCTTTCATATAGAGCCCGGGGATGGCCACCAACAGGCCGGTCTGGGTCGTGATCAGGGCCTCGGAAATACCGCCGGCCATGCCCTTGGCGTTGCCGGTACCGAAAACCGATAGAACATCAAAGGTCCCGATCATACCGGTAACCGTGCCCAACAGGCCCAGAAGCGGCGCAACGGCGGCCAGCACACCGATGACGGCCAGATGGTCGTTCAAAGACCGGTTGATGGTGACCACGGTCTCATCGAGGATAAACCGATCCAGCATGCGCTCAAAGCTGCGCCGCTGGATAAAGCGCGCCACCAGAAGCGACACCGCCCCGCGGTATTGATTGGGGTCCGGCAATCGGTTCTCATGGATGTGCGCCAACGCCTTTTGTAGCGGCATGTTCTTGAGATGCAGGCGTCTGAAAAACAGCGCCCGCTCCACAATCAAAAGCCACATGCCCACACTGACCAGCGCCAGGGGCAGCATGGTCACCCCACCGGCACGCAGGTACTCCTCCAAGCGAAGGGACTGAGTGATTAAAAGATCAATCACAGTACTTTACCCCTGTTTTTATGGATGACATTGACCAGCGCGACCGCTTTTTCTTCCAGCTCGCCAATTTTTTTATCCACGGCACGGCTCAAAAGGGTCTGGGAGAGCATCAAGGGAATGGCCACGGTCAGCCCCAGCATGGTCGTTACCAGGGCCTCGGAAATGCCACCCGACATCAGACGCGGATCACCGGTGCCGTGCAGGGTAATCACGTGAAACGTATCGATCATGCCGGTGACGGTGCCCAGAAGCCCCAACAGGGGGGCAATGGCAGCCAGCATGCCCAAGGTGGACAAAAACCGTTCCATGGGGGGAATTTCTCTTAAAATGGCTTCCTGCAGCGAGTTCTCCATCTCCTCACGCTGCATCTGGCAGCAGTCCAGGCCGGATTTCAGCACCCTGGCAACCGGAATATTCGGATGACATTCACACGCTTTTTCGCAGGCCAGCCAATTATTTTCGGCAGTATGCGATTCAATGGTCTGCACCAATTTGTCGGCATCCAATTTTTTGCGCAGCAAAAAAATCACCCGTTCAAGGATAATCAAAATCCCCACGGCCAGAATGATCAGAATCGGCCAGACAATCGGCCCGCCCTTGGGAACCTGTTCCCAAAGCTTGAGTTCATGGGTCAGCTGGCGCAAGGCACCCCCGCGGGAGACGTCCATGGGAACGCTGTCGCTTTTACCGCTTAAGTATCGCCTCAGCTGTTTTTGCATGCGATTGTCGGGAAGCCGTGAAAGCGCATAGAGTTTTCTCCCCGTGGCTGAGTAATTGCAAAATCCCACTTCGCTGCCGATCCGATAAGCCGCGGTAAACGGCCCCAGCACCAGCACATCCGCCTTAACCTCACGACCGGCCCGGTCAACAATCAAAGATTCACGAAGCATCACTTCACCGGCAGCGGCAATCTGCGCGCGCAGCCCCTCGGCCAGGGCACGCACATCATCCATGCCGGGAAAGCGCTGATTTTGGGAGATGGTTTCGAGAAACAAGGTGGGCTTTTCATCAAGGGCGGTTTGCAGATTCTGGGTGATCAATGCATCGACATCCTTGGCATTGATGCGGATGACGCCCACCAGTTCGTTGATCATGCTGTCGGTCTGCGCCAGGGACTCGCTGAGCTCCTGCTCATGCTGGTCCAGGTCTTTACTCTCCTGCTTTAAGGACTCGACCGCTTGATCCAATTTTTGGTTGGCGGCTTCAAGATCGGCAATGGCTTTTTCCAGAGCGCTGCGATCCTGCATGATCTTGGCCCGGCTCTCGGCAGCCGCTTTTTCGGCAGCGGCTTTTTCGGCCGCTGCTTTCTGGACCAATTCCGCTTTGGCTTGCTGGGCCTCCATCTGAATCGCCCGCATGTCCTGGGCCGCTGATGGCGAAACCATCATCAAGCTAATCAACAATACTGCCAGTAACCAACAAATACGTGTCTTCATTTGACCACCATCCTTCCTACCGGCAGGGTGAGCATTTCCACCGGCTTGCGTTTGGCGGCGATATCGATGGCGGCATGGATGGATGGGTTATGGGACCCAGGCAAGGGTTGCCACGCATTGTCAGCAATATTGTAAAAACCGCACTTCTTGCGGTCCAGGCTCTGGTAGAACAAGCTGAGCCGTCCCAACCGAAAGATATCGACCAGCATGGTCTGCCCGTCGATGGTGATGGTTTCCTGGTAAGTCTCGATGGTCGTGCCGTATTCGGCCTCCACCATAAACGCTTCCATGACCTTGCGATACTTTTCGCTGACCGATACGTCCGGATCGGTCATCAGATGCTCAAGATTGTCGATGCGTTTTTCTCGCTCTTCAGGAAGGAAGGGATAACCATCAGATACTTGTGTTTTTAAAAGGGCGAGCATTTCTTCGAGGAAGGGCTGGATTTGGTCGGAAATCTGCTGGATGTCGGCAAGCTGTTTTTCCTTGGTGGCAATGCGCGCCCGGCTGGCGTCAGTATAATCCTGCAAATCCTGTCGCTGCGCCTGCAGCTGTTTCTGCTCGGCTTGCAGTTGTTCAAATTGAGCGGTCAGCTTCTCTTTTTCCAACCGCCATTTTTCCTCTTCCTGCTGATTCACCTGGCGGGTCTGGATGGATTGGCGGACCGGTTTTTCAACACGCTGCTCCGTATCGCTGGCAAGAACGGGCAAATCAGGTAAAAACAACAAGCAACAAATCAACATCCATATCAACAACATCTTTATCGTCATCTATCGGTCTCCTGAACTGTGTAACCTTGATGAACCCCAAATAAAAAAACCCGAACCGTATGATTTTTATACGATCCGGGATATCCCTGTTTTACCCACAGATGAAATGTTGGGAAGAAACGACGCCGTCCACGCAATCATTTCCATACATGCTCAGGCAGGTCTTCTGACTTTCGGATCATCCTACCGGCTGCGCCTTCCCAACCAAAAGGTCAGTGGCATATGACAGCTTTCGTCCCCGATCACAGCGGCGGGCCCATCCCCGAATCTCACGGGGTTCCCTATTAAGCTCGTTATGAGCACCTGATCAAGATCAGATAGCATAAGAAAATGGGAGAAAAAGTCAAGTGTAAATTTTCCGGCTTTTTTGCTGAAAGGCATGAAGAGTATTTGACAGGCTTTTCGGCTTCCATTAAAAAGCATGTCAAACGAAATACATAGGAGCTTTGTATGAAAAATTATGACCATACCATCCGCTATAAGGTAGATAAGCCGGACATCGTGACCACCGATATGCTGGATCCCATTGAATATCACTATAAGAACAAGCGTGATGTCAGTATCACCATCGCCCAGCCGGAGTTTACCTCGGTCTGTCCCATGACCGGCCTTCCCGATTTTGGTACCCTGACGATCCATTACACACCGGCTGAATTTATCATCGAACTGAAATCGCTGAAATATTATCTGTTGCAATTTCGCACGGTGGGGATGTTTTACGAACATGTGGTCAACCGGGTTCTTGATGACCTGGTTGCGGTGCTCAGCCCCAAAAAGATGGAAGTCATCGGTGAGTTCACCTCCCGTGGGGGCTTGACGACACGGGTCTGCGCCCGGCATGAGGTATCATCATGATGACCCCAGCCAATTCGCAAAAAACGGCCTTGCCAATTTTGATGGTGTTGCTGCTATTGGTTTCAGCATGTGGTATTTCCGCGCCTTACCGTCCGGCGGATAAAAAAACCATCAGGGACTTTAACGCCAGCGACACCTACCGCAAAAGGATCGGCATTCTGGCATTGACCAACACCACTGCTTTTACCAGTGATCAAATCACAGCCCCCTTTATGAAGCATTTTCTCGAGGGGTTGAAATCGGAGGTTTCAAAGGCTCATCTGCTGATGCCCAATGATGCGCCAAATGCACCATTTCTAAGCAATCCGCCACGCCTGGACAATGGCGATATCGAGGTATTCAGTCTTTGTGCCCAGGCTCGTCAGGCAGGCATCAATGCCGTGGTGAGTCCCATGATCATCGACATCCGTACAAGTAAAAAGAACACTGGGGCCTGGTTTTTCCGGGATGTGTCCTACATCCTTCAAATCCAGACGGCGGCAGCGGCTTATGATACGATCACCGGCGCCCGGATTTCCCTTGGAATTCTGACCGAAAAGATCGATATCAGTGAGCAGCAATCGCAACAGATCATAAACGGCCAGGAAACAAAAATCGATGCATTGGTCGACGTCGCCAGAGAAATGGGAGATCAGTTGGCAGAGCAACTGGGGGAAGCGATCGAAGAAAGCAGATGGGCATCCACTATTGTCTCTATTAAAAATGGACGTTGCGGGATTCCCGCCGGCAGCGAAGTGGGAATCAAACCCGGTGATCGGTTCAGTGTTCTGGAAGTCGGCGATGTACTGACCGGCTTGAATGACCAGCAGTTTATCGTCCCGGGGGTAAAAATCGGCGACATTACCATTGAGCAGGTCACCGACCAAGATGCTTTTGGCGCTCCTGAATCGGGCAGCCTTCCGCCTGTGGGCAGTATTGTGGTGCCGGATAAAAAATAGTGCCCATCCAAAAAATAAGGTTTCTGGTTCTGAGTTTGGGGGGTGGAGTTCCTTGTCACTCCCCCTTCAACCTTCAACCTTCCACCTTCTACCTTCTACCTTCTACCTTCTACCACCGAGCACCACACCGATGGATGCCGCGTACGCCCGGATCAGCGACTCGGCCTCCTGCTGCGACTCAATGAAGCGGATAGAATTACGGAACTGCCCGGCACGATGCATGCCTTTGACAAACCAGCACAAGCGGCTGCGCATCATCAGGCAGGCCGTCGACTCTCCCAGGTAGCGCACCGAATCCGCCAGATAATCGAGCATCATCACAAAGCGCTGATGTACATCGAGATCAAGCACCGGCCGCCCCTGTGCCGCAGCTAAAATCTGGCTGAAGATCATGGGATTGCCAATGGCTGCCCGTCCCACCATCACACCGTCACAACCGGTTTCCAAGAGCATCTGCATGGCATCACCAGGAGCGGTGACATCACCATTGCCAATCACCGGAATCGAGACTGCCTTTTTAACTGCTGCGATAATGGTCCAATCGGCCTTTCCCCGAAACCCCTGGGTTGCCGTGCGGGGATGAACCGCAACGGCATCCACGCCGCACGATTCGGCCAATTGCGAAATCTCAACGGCCTGGCGACCGGAGGGTTCCCATCCTGAACGAATCTTGATGGACAAAGGAATGGTCACGGCGCGTCGTACCGCGTCCAGGACCCTTTTGACCAACGGTGCATCTTTCATCAGTGCCGAGCCTGAATTGCTCTTCAGGATTTTGCGTACCGAACAGCCCATATTAATATCCACGATATCTGCACCCGAATCCTGGACCAAGCGGGCCGCATCAGCCATCATCTGTGGATTGGATCCGAAGATCTGTACCGACAGTGGTTTTTCTTCAGCCGCCGAATCCAATAGCTGCACAGTTTTCTTAGAGCCATAAACCAGGCCGTTGGAGCTGATCATCTCCGAACAAACCAGCCCGCATCCGGCTCGCTTGGCCAAAAGACGCATAGGCAGATTGGTGATTCCGGCCAGGGGTGCCAGCACGGTGAAGTTATCGATTTCTACGGCGCCAATACGCATGGTTTTCTCTATCTTCGATCACGGGACGGGTTAGCATAACAGAACAAACAATTATGATAGCAGGGATGCAAGTGGTACGATCCGATGTCCACGGAAACACTGCAACCGCATCCCGACGCCCTGCGCTGGCCCGAATCTCGCCGCGTGGAAACGCGTTCGCCATGCACGGCTATGATGCGCGGTCCGGAAATGCATGCGGCGGAGCGAATCCTTGATCCCAAAGGCAATGTATCCAGCACATTCTGTTCACAACACAGAGCCAGATCAATGTTTAGTGGCGTCAAAATCTGTTGCATATCCTGCACAATCGCTGTTTTCTGCGCCGCCGACGGTTCCACAAATGTGAATCCATCCTCAACCCGCCGGGCGATTTTGCGATAGTGGTCCATGAAACTGGTGATACACAGATCAATCCCACACTGACCCGCAACAGCGGCAATAGTTCTAAAATCCGTAAGATTGTTTTGAACTCCGCCATCTGCCATGCGGAAATGGCAGATGGGGTCGAAACGCCACTGCACCGAGGCCTGACCAAAACGGCGACAAAGCTCACGAAGCTGGTCCAAACGCGTTGACAGCCGGGGGACACCCGGTTCCAGGATCGGCAGCTGCGAATTCACCGTAAAGTTAAAAAACAGGTGGTAGCCCATGGCCTGCAGCTGTTCACCATAGCCGCCATCCAGGAAAGGGGCGAAATTCTTGGACCAGAAAACCATGGTGTGCAACCGTTCAGGGGAAACCTCGACCCGCCTGACATGCCGGTTGAACGGGTTGACGACCTCAATGATCCCGCCTCGCAGCTGATCCATGAACCATGGCATGTAAAAGGCAGGAATATCGGTGCGCCTGGAGACGGAAAGGATCTGTTTGGGTTCGGGTTTCATCAAAAACGTATAGGGCAATGATCTTAAACAAGCCAGCCTAAAGTTTCCGTTTATCTTTGAAAGAAATCACGGTTGCACTGCCATTGGTCGATGCCACTGGTTTTTCAGCCGGTTTTTCGTTAAGCTTATCATCGGCTTCCGTCAGGGGCTCGGGCGAGACCACCCGTTCCAACCGCATGCGTTTGCCGTTCATGGTAAATTCGTCTCCGGAAATATACCGATCACGCAAAATCCATGTCACCACCTGCAGTGGAACCTGAAGCATCAGCAATTTTACATGGTACCAATCCGGCTTGCTATCGGGAAGGATCTGCTCGATGCGGGCAAAACTCAGCGGCTGGTCTTCAAAGTAGATCAATACAATATCATTTTCCGTGGTCATGAATCCGTCCTTTGGTCAGCACCAGCCAGCATATGGCTGTGCTTTTAATATTTTTTAACAAATGCGAAACGAAAGAATCGAGCTGAATATAATTTTGAAATCGAAAACGCATCCTTTCATTCAGTATTGTCTTGTCGGGCACATGTATAGGAACAAACCTGAACCTGTCAACATTGACGGATTCGTAAAAAGTCCAATATCGGCGTTACGCGTCATCCTTCGTCACTGCGGAGTACGGTAAGTACGCATCATTCCTCAGGATTCGCAAGCCTTGATCTTGGGCTTTTTACGAATCCGTTAAAAATTGGACTTTTTACTATTTCATCAACATTGGATAATCCCGTTACCTAAAACCATTGACCTAAAAAAGCATATACCCTAAAATCGTTCGACACTGCTCGCTTCAGCTCAACCGCTAATTCGGATGATTGTCGAACTTGCCGCAGACCAAAAAAGGAAGGAGGTCCATCAAGTGGCCCGCTATCGGATTCACCCCATCGTTATGGGTACCAAACAGTTTGATAAAGGCATGATGACTTACCAGCATGACTACGGTAAACCCTACACCATTCCCATCTATTGTTGGTACCTGGAAGGGGGAGACCGCACCATTCTTGTGGATACCGGAGAAATGAACCCGGTACAGTCTGAAGATCGTGAACAGGCCATTGGCGGACGCATCTACACCTTTGAAGAGGGACTGGCACGCCACGGATTGACGCCGGAACGTATCGACACGGTCATCCACACTCACCTACACAACGATCATTGCGAAAATGACTATAAATGTACCAATGCCGAGTTTTTCGTTCATCCCAAAGAACTTGAACACATTCATGATCCCCATCCCCTGGATTTCAGATATATTCCCGACTACATTGAAGATGTGGAGGAAAACGGTCAGGTCCGTCTGGTGGAAACGGATCAGGAAATTGTGGAGGGAATTCGTGTAATGCATACCCCGGCGCACACTGAAGGCGGGCTCACCGTCCTGGTCGAAACCAATGGCGGGACGGCAGCCATTACCGGATTTTGCGTCATCAACGACAATTTTTTTCCTCCAAAGCAAATTCGGGCCATGGAAATGGACGTGATTCCTCCGGGAACCCATGTGAACGCCTACGAGGCCTATGATATCCTTGTAAAAGTGAAAGATATGGCGGACATTCTGTTGCCCCTGCACGAACCGGCCTTTGCCAACGGAAAAACGATTCCCTGACTGAATATTAATTCATTTACCATCAGCGATTGACGATGCGCTGCCGCCAGCCCACCGTAACGGAATAAAATCCGCCAGCAAGGGGTAATAGCATAGCCAAACGGGTAGTTGCACGAAACCCAACAGGTATAAATTGTCCTTGACAGTTAATTTGATGCTCTGATAATTGAATGAATATTCATTCATAAATGTGGTTTCGCTCAACCTTGTTCGGCCCCATCGAGACCTTGGCTCAACATTTTTACAACCGTCCAAAGACTGTATCCAGAATCCAGCATGGTGTTCCAAGGGCTTACGGGAACCGGACAAGGAAGGGCGAATAACTAGTGCAGGAGGGTATTATGATCAGAAAAATCAGGAAGGCGGCGGTCATCGGCAGCGGTGTCATGGGAGGCGGCATTGCCGCGCTGCTGGCCAGTTCGGGTGTAAAAACCCTGCTTCTGGACATTGTCCCGCCTGATCTTACGGATGCGGAAAAAAACGACCCGGCGGCCCGAAACCGGATCGCCAAAAAAGGCCTCGATACGGTGCTCATGACCCAGCCGGCCCTTTTTATGCAGCCCAAGGATGCGGACTTGATCAGCATCGGTAATCTGGAAGATGATTTCGATCAGTTGGCCCAATGTGACTGGATCGTGGAAGTCGTTGTCGAAAACCTGAAAATCAAGCAGGCATTGCTGGCCCGCATCGACCCGGTCAGAAAACCCAATGCCATTGTCTCTTCCAACACCTCGGGGATTCCCCTCAAGCAGATGAGCCAGGGCCTGAGCGACGGATTCAGACAGCACTTCCTCGGCACCCACTTTTTCAATCCCGTACGCTACATGAAATTGCTGGAAATCATTCCCGGCGAAGAAACCCTTTCCGATGTGCTGTCCTTCATGGCTGATTTCGGTGAACGCATCCTGGGCAAAGGTATTGTCTGGGCCAAGGACACCCCCAACTTCGTGGGCAATCGCATTGGCGTCCAAGGGATGGTCAAAGCCATGCAGATCATGACCGAAGACGGCATTTCCATCCCAGAGGTGGATGCCCTGTTCGGCCCCGCGTTGGGTCGCCCTAAAACCGCCATGTTCAAAACCGCTGATCTTGTCGGCCTGGACATTCTGGCCCATGTGGCCAAAAACACCCATGCGCTGGTCAAAGACGATGAAGCCCGCGACGATTTCATCGTCCCTGAATTCGTGGAGCGGATGATCGCGGCCAAAATGCTGGGCAAAAAGAGCAAGGTGGGGTTCTACAAAACCGATTTGACTCCTGAATGGAAAAAAATCCGTAAGGTGATCGATACGGCCACACTGGAACATGCCGAATACGACAAACCCGATTTGCCCTGTCTGAAAGCGGCCAAGGCTGCCAAAACCCTGCCGGAAAAAATGAAGGCCATTGTTTATGGCGACGACAAGGGCGCCCGGTTCACCTGGAAAGCCCTGGCCGCCAATTTGATTTACGCGGCCAACCGTATCCCGGAAATCTCGGATACCATTGTTGAAATCGACAATGCCATGCGTTGGGGCTTCAACTTTGAACTGGGGCCTTTTCAGACCTGGGATGCCATCGGCGTGAAGGAATCGGTGACCAAAATGGAAACAGGCGGGTTCACGGTCCCCGACAAAGTCAAGGCCATGCTGGATGCGGGCAATGACAGCTTCTATAAAATCGAAAACGGACAAACCGTTTACTATGATTTTTCTTCCGCCAGCTACAAACCGGTCCAGACCAGTGCAGCCATCATATCCCTGGCCGGTCTTAAAGCCGCCAATAAAACGATCAAATCCTGTAAATCCGCATCCCTGATAGACATCGGCGACGATGTCTTCTGCCTTGAATTCCATAGCAAAATGAACATCATCAATGGTGAAATCGTCGATTTCATGGCCGATTGCGTGGATTATGTGGACGAAAACGGCGCCGGCCTGGTAATCGGCAACCAAGCCGGTGGGATGCCCGGCGCGTTTTCCGCAGGCGGCGATCTGGCGTTCATGGCCGGGCTGGCCAAGCAAGGCAAGTATGCCGAAATCGACGCATTTTTGAAAAAAGCCCAAACCGGCATGCAGCGGGTACGCTATTCGAGTTTTCCTGTTGTAGCGGCGCCCTTTGGATTAACCTTGGGCGGTGGTTGTGAAGTATGCCTGGGCGCAGCGGATCGGATTGTCGCCCACAGCGAGCTTTACATGGGGCTGGTGGAAATCGGCGTGGGCCTTTTGCCCGGCGGCGGCGGATGCCTCAACCTGTGGAAAAAAATGACCGCCACCATCCCCGATCCGGTGGCCGATGTGGATCTGACCAAATTTTTCGTTCCCACGTTCATGGCCATTGGCATGGCCAAAATCTCCATGTCCGCCGCCGAGGCCCGGGCCAACGGCTTCCTCGGCCCCCAGGACCGCATCGTCTTCAACCGCGACTACCTGATTGGCGAAGCCAAAAAAGAAGTTCTGAAAATGCTCGACGACGGCTATGCACCACCGGTTAAACGGCCCATCAAGGTCGCTGGAACAGCAGCTCAGGGCATGATCGACTCTGAGCTGTTCAATATGCAATCGGCCAAGTTTGTCAGTAAATACGACGTGTTTTTGGCCAAACGGATCGCCTTTGTGATCAGCGGCGGTGAGATTCGCTCGGGCAGCGCTATCGATGAAACAGTCATCCTCAACCTGGAACGTGAGGCCTTTATCGATTTTTGGAAACAGGAAAAAAGCGTGGCCCGGGTCGAGCATATGTTGACCACCGGCAAACCACTTCGAAATTAATAGGAGATACTTCCATGAGAGATGCATATATCGTAACGTCTGTCAGGACTCCCGGTTGCCGCAGAGCCAAGGGGGCCTTCAAGGATACCCGCCCTGATGACCTGCTGGCCTTTATCCTCAAGCAAGCCGTGGAAAAAACCGGCAAGATCGAGCCCAAAGACATTGACGACGTCATGGTCGGCTGCTCCTTTCCTGAGGCCGAACAGGGGCTCAACGTCGGCCGCATGGCCTCCCAGATCGCCGGTTTCCCGGTGAGTGTCTCCGGCGCCACGGTCAACCGCTTCTGCTCTTCCGGCCTGGAAGCCATCTCACTGGCGTGCCTGCGGGTCATGGCCGGATGGTCCGACATCACCATCGGTGGCGGCGTGGAGTCCATGACCTTTGTGCCTATGCCCGGCCACATGCCCCGCCCCAATCCCGAGTACTCCAAAGTCCATGCCGATCTGTACGCGTCCATGGGCATCACCGCGGAAAACGTGGCCAATCGCTACAAGGTTTCCCGTGAAGATCAGGACGCCTTTGCCTATAGCTCTCAGATGAAGGCTGCCAAGGCCCAGAAAGAAGGCCTGTTCACCGAAATCGTGCCCACACCGGCGGCCCGCTATGTACTCCAGGACAACGGCACCTACAAAAAAGAAACGTTCATTCAGGCCCACGATGATGGGGTACGGCCCACGACCACCAAGGAAGGTCTGGGTAAACTGCCGCCGGTGTTTGCGGCGGGCGGTTCGGTAACCGCCGGCAACTCCTCCCAGACCACCGATGGGGCCGCCGCGTCCGTTATCGCCAGCGAGGCCGCCGTTAAAAAATACGGCCTTACGCCCATCGCCAAACTGAAATTCTACACCACAGTAGGCTGTGAGCCGGACGAAATGGGCGTGGGACCGGCGGTGGCCATCCCCAAATTACTCGATATGGCCGGTCTGAAAACCTCTGACATCGGCTTGTGGGAAATCAACGAAGCCTTTGCCTCCCAGGCCCTGTACTGCCTTCGCACACTGAAAATCGAGGACCAGATGGACAACATCAATATCCACGGTGGTGCCATCGCTTTGGGCCACCCCTTGGGCTGCACCGGTGCCAAGCTGTGTGCCACCCTTTTGGCCAACATGCAGCGCAAGGGCGTTCAGTACGGTGTGGAGTCCATGTGCATTGGGGGGGGGATGGGAGCAGCAGCACTGTTTGAACTCTGCTAAAATTTAATGAACCCTTAAAAAATCGCCATTCGGACGGATTCGTCAATTTTAATTTGTTTGTTTGGCAATCCTGTGCTAAAGGCGACATAGACAGAATAATAAAGGAATCGATGTAATGTATTCGTCAGCAATCACCAGCGCCACTTATTTTGGTTATTATTTTTATTTTAGCCGAGGTGCGCCTGTGGACTGCTGACCCGTGATATAAAGGACAAAGCAAAAGCCGCAGGCGAGACCGCCTGCGGCTTTTTTATTTTTAACGGTTCCGTAAAAAGGCCGATATCGGCGTTACGCTTCACCCCTCGTCACTGCGGAGTACTATATGTACGCTGCCTGCGACACCCGCGATAGCGGTATTCCTCGGGATTCGCAAGCCTTGATCTCGGACTTTTTACGAAACCGTCGAAACGGCGTCTTTTTACGAATCCATCAATCTTAACGGGAGGAAAATAATGGAAAAAACCTATGACATTCACGTGGAAAAGTTCGAGCGACTGATTTCACCGTCTCAATTAAAAGATCGCGTCCCCTTAAGCGATGCGGCCCACCGTACGGTGGTCGGTGGTCGCCGGGCCATTGCCAACATTCTGGAGGGGAAAGATCCCCGGCTGCTGGTGATCACCGGTCCCTGTTCAATCCATGATGAGAAATCCGCATTGGAATATGCCGACAGGCTGAAAAACTTGAGCGAGCAGGTGGATGACACGATGCTGCTGGTGATGCGCACCTATTTTGAGAAACCGCGCACCACCGTCGGCTGGAAAGGGTTGATCAACGACCCATGGCTCGACGGGACCTGTGATATCGGCGCCGGACTTGAACGGGCCCGCCGCCTGCTGCTTGAAATCACCGAGATGGGCGTGCCCACGGCAACGGAAATGCTGGACAGCATCGTGCCCCAGTACATTGCCGGCCTGATCTGCTGGGCGGCCATCGGCGCCCGCACAACCGAATCCCAGACCCACCGCGAAATGGCCAGCGGTCTTTCCATGCCCGTGGGCTTTAAAAACTGTACAGACGGAGGGCTGTCCACGGCCATCAACGCCATGATTGCCGCCACATCGCCCCAATCGTTTTTGGGCATCGATCCGGACGGTCAGGCGGCCATCGTAAAAACCACCGGCAATCCCCACGCGCATATTGTCCTGCGCGGCGGTTCACGCCCCAACTATGATACGGTCAGCATCAATGAAGCGGTCTCCCTGCTGGGTAATAAAGGGCTGCCCCAATCCATTCTAGTGGACTGCTCCCACGACAACTCCAAAAAAAACCATACCCTGCAGGCCTCGGTATGGCAGGATTTGGTCAATCAACGCATCGACGGCAACCAGGCCATCATCGGCATGATGCTGGAAAGTAACCTTGAGGCAGGCAATCAGAAAAACACGGGGGATCTTGCCACCATGCAATACGGCGTTTCCATCACCGACGCCTGCATCGACTGGCAGACCACCGAGCAATTGATTCTTTCAGCCCACGACCAGTTGATCGGTTGTAGCGAATTTGGCGGCGATGGGTATGCAAAGCGCTATAAAGTCGGATAAATGCCGGATTCGTAAAAAGTCCGATATCGGCGTTACGCTTCATCCTTCGTCACTGCGGAGTACGATTCGTACGCTGCCTACGGCACCCGCGATAGCGGTATTCCTCAGGATTCGCAAGCCTTGATCTCGGGCTTTTTACGAATCCGTCCGAACAAAAACTTTTTGCGAGCTTACCGATAACTAACTACTCTGGGGGCGGTGTCGGATCCCAGGTCGAAACCACATCCCGACAGGCATCCACCGACTGCTGGAGCTTGTCGATCAGTTCGGCGGTTTCCGGTGAAACCTCCTGCAGCGATAGGAGCGATAGGGTTGCGGTTATCTGATTGACATACTCACCCAAAATCATCCTGTCATTGTTTAGGCGGTCGATGATCGCATTGACCTGGGCGGCTTCGGCTTTAAGAAAATCGTTTTTACGCAAATGCACCTTGCTGGAAAAATCGCCTTCAGCCATTTTGGCGAAGGTGTGACCAAAATTGATCAGCGGACCACAAAAACGGTGGGACAAAATAACCTGATGGGCCGTGGCCAGGATTAAAATCAACAGCATCGCCAAGGAAATGCGCTGAAGCAAAATCAAAAACAGGCTGCCGGATACATGCTGCACCCAAAGGTCTTCTGCCTTGAGCATGTCATAGTACAAGGGCGAAAGTAGTACCGCAATCAGCACGACGCAAACAAGACCCAAAAAGACCAGATTCGCTATAATGATAGGCAATTGCACATCCCGGCGAATCATGAAATTTTTCAATCTGCGTTGATTTTGCGTATCGTTCATGGCGATTGGCCCCATTAGGCGCAAGGCATATGCGCCATCTATTCAAAGTTGGGGATTTTTTGGTTAATCATTGGTATAAAACCAATAGATCCCCTTCTGGTTTTTCATCCTTAATAGAATCGGGTCACATGTCGGCAACTTTGCCGACGTATGCGCCGTTAAAGGCGCGAACGATATCATCCTTGCTGAGATCGTCGGTAAACGGTGCGACACTCACCCCGTCTAAACCCATGCTGTAAAGATCGAAATCCGAATTGGCCGGCACCATAAGGTCATCCTTGCGCGGCTGGCCTTTTCCTTTTATCTCCCCCTCGTCAATGCGCAGGTATTGATAGGCGTTTCCCCATGGATCGCGTAATTTCCCGAAACCGATTTGTCCCAGGGTGTCGGGAAATTCGCCGTTTATTACAGCATAATTTAAAACCTCCGCTTCAACGGTTTTAATCTCGTTAACAGCCACCACCACACGGGCCTGTTCTCGATAGCTGAGAAAAAAAGGCGAGGTGATGGCAAGGAGCACCCCGATAATGCAAGCGGAAATCGCGATTTCCATCGAGGTAGCCCCTTGTTGATTCATCCGGCTACTGGGTTTTAGCGGATCGTTCACAGTCAATCCAAGGTGATCGAACACTAACTATTTTAATGAAATATATAAAATCATAATCAATATCTGTTGCCCTGCATACACCACGCGTATCCTTATTTTCTGTATTATCGGTTGGAACAAATGAAATGTTAACCAGCAGCCTGACGAAAATGGTGCACAAACGCCTGATAAATCCCCGGATGATTTAAAAATAGTGAATATCTCTTCAGTAATTTTTAAGGTTTTTCGGGTGGGTCAAATGCGGATTTGAATACGCCTTAGCGCCTGTTTGATAAATCCGTCTAAGGCCCGCTAACGGCGCGTTGGAATGTGTCTCAAAATGCTCACATATTAAGTATATGCGCCACTTTCGAGCATTTTTCCACCTTGTTAGCGGGCCTGATCCAGACTTCTCAAACAGGCTCTTAAATATCCATGATCAGCTGGTTGTCGGCGGATCGATCCAGTTCATGGCGGAATGCCAACAGCACATTTTTCAGACTGTCCACATCCGGCACCTGTGCCAACCAATTATTGTTTCCGCCCACATCGGCAAGGGCGGCAATGACGGTGTTAACCGTCAGCCGGTGGATATCCTGGGCCGGCTGAACAGCCGGCAGCTTGTCCGACGCATCGTCAATACGCACCAGAATGTTTGCTTTGATCAGGGAATCGGTCAGATTGTCCACCAAGGCTTCGGGAAGCGACAATGCATCGGCGATCTGCTCTATGGACGGGGCGGGCCGGCCCTGGTGAAACAAACGAATCACGTGACGGCAGATGGCAAGGGCGATCAGCTGGGTCTCGGCAATGCTCATCTTTCGCCCACCACCGGTCAGATCGACATGTGCCGAGCGCTGATAGGCATGGGAAATTTCCGCCCCGATGATCACGATCAGCCAACTGATCTGCAGCCACAACAAGAACAGCGGCAGCGCGGCAAAACTGCCGTAGATGGCGTTGTGTTTGGCGACAACAATCTGGAAATGAATGTAGGAGGCCTGGACCGCCTGGTAAGCGCTGCCGGCGATCACACCGGCCAGCAGGGCCCCGTCAAAACGCACCCTTGTGTTGGGCATGATCATGTACACCAGGGTAAACAGAATCCAGATCAAGGTAAAAGGCAACAGCTTGAGCCCCAGATAAATGGCCGGCCCTACCATCTGCAATAGTTCGAACTGTCCGGAGATGGCGGATACCTGATGGGTGATATAAACGGTAAGGCTACCGGAGACAATCATCAACAACGGACCGATCAGCATAATCGTCAGATAGTCGCTGAGCTTGCGGACAAAGGTCCGTGACCGCACCCCCCAAATGTGGTTGAAGGAATTTTCAATATTGCCCAGAACCTTGATCACCGACCAGAATAGAACCGCCACACCGATACCGGCAATCATGCCGCCTTTGGTGTTATCCAACATATTCTGGGCAAAGGCAATCACCTGCTGGACCACCTCCTGCTGGGCGGAAAAATTTTGCAATAATTCCTGCTGCAAACGCCGCTCGAATCCGAACCCCTTGGCAATACCAAAAGCCATGGCCGCCACCGGCACCAGTGACAACAGGGTGAAAAAGGTCAGCGCCGATGCCCGCAGGGCCCCATGATGCCGGTTGAAGCCTTGAACCGCCATTACCAGGGTGCGCGCCAATCGAATCAGCAGCCACTGAAACGTCGATTGATCACTGCGCCGGGAATACCAGACCGTTTGATTGAAACGCTCAATCCATCCCTTGAGTCGGGTATTGATGGTTTGCATGGTAACCCGTCCGGTTCCTAATTTTCTTTTGCGCCAAACGCCCCTTGCCGCGGGTTATAAATCACCCCGCCCCGGGCCGCATAACCTTCGAGCACCTGGATCGATGCCGCCCGCCCCACATCCTGCAAAACAGTGATGCCGCGCGCTTCCAAGGCTCCGATCCAGTCATCCGGTTTGGGTCCCTCGTCAAAACCAACCGCACGGGCATCTGCATCACGGGCACCACAGACCAGGCGCCGCACGCCGGACCATACCACGGCCCCCAGACACATGGCACAGGGCTCGGTACTGGCAACCAGTTCCATTGGCGGCAGTCCGTCAGCCCCTAAATCATACGTTCCAACGCGATTCTGGGCCAGCATCATGGCCACAATCTCGGCATGGGCCACCGAATAATTGGCCGACATGACAAGATTGACGCCCGGGGCGATCAGGCGACCCGAGCGCATATCAAAAATTCCAGCCCCAAAAGGCCCGCCGGTACCCGCATCCACGTTTTGACGCGCCAGGGCAATGACCAGGTCCATGCGATCTTCAGGCCTGGGATAGACCTTATTTTCATCCGGCAAGGCCGTGTCGAGCCATTCCGGCAAAACAATTTCAATAGCAGGAAATATCATCGTCTATCCATGATGGTTCAGAAACAGGTCAATTGGGTCGAAATCAAGACATATAAAAAACGTAATACTGCCACGTATTCATCCGGAAATGGCAGGTTGCGCCCGTTTTCGGTTGAATACTATCGGGTCAGTTGCCTGTATTTGATCCTATGCGGCTGATCCGCATCCGAACCCAGGCGTTTTTTACGGTCTTTCTCATAGTCGGAATAGTTACCTTCAAACCAGACCACCCGGCTGTCGCCCTCAAACGCCAGCATGTGGGTGGCAATGCGGTCCAGAAACCAGCGGTCATGGCTGATCACCACGGCACAGCCGCCAAAATTTTCCAGGGCCTCTTCCAGGGCACGCATGGTATTGACGTCCAGGTCATTGGTCGGTTCATCCAAAAGCAGTACATTGGCACCGGATTTGAGCATACGCGCCAGGTGGACCCGGTTGCGTTCCCCACCGGAAAGCACGCCGACCTTTTTTTGTTGATCACTGCCGGAAAAATTGAAACGCGCCACATAGGCCCGGGAATTGACCTGACGATCGCCCAGTTCGATGGTGTCCTGGCCGCCCGAAATGATTTCCCAGATGTTCTTTTCCGGATCCAGGACATCACGGCTCTGGTCCACATAGGCCAGACTGACCGTATCACCGATGCGGATCGATCCGCTGTCCGGCGTTTCCTTGCCGGTGATCATGCGGAACAGCGTTGTTTTACCTGCGCCATTGGGGCCGATCACCCCGACAATCCCGCCGGGGGGCAAGGAAAATTCCATGCCTTCGACCAGCAGCTTGTCGCCGTATCCCTTGCTCACCCCATTGGCCTCGATGACCACATTTCCCAACCGGGGGCCGGGCGGGATATAAATTTCCAGGTCCTTGGCCAGGCGCTCGCTCTCCTGGTCCAAGAGCTTCTCGTAAGCGCTGATACGGGCCTTGGATTTGGAGCGACGCGCCTTGGGAGCCATCCGAATCCACTCCAGTTCGCGTTTGAGGGTCTTCCGGCGGTCGCTTTCGGACTTTTCCTCTTTGGCCAAGCGGTTTTCTTTTTGCTCCAGCCAGCTACTGTAATTGCCCTTCCAGGGAATCCCGTGCCCACGGTCCAGTTCCAAAATCCAGCCGGCCACATTATCAAGAAAATAGCGGTCATGGGTCACGGCAATGACAGTGCCGGTATACTGCTGCAGATGTTGCTCCAGCCAGGCCACGGATTCGGCATCCAGGTGGTTGGTGGGCTCATCCAAAAGCAGGATGTCCGGTTTTTTCAGCAGCAACCGGCAGAGGGCCACACGGCGCCGCTCTCCACCGGAAATGACGTTCACCGGTGTATCGGCGGGTGGACAGCGAAGCGCATCCATGGCCATTTCCAGCCGGGCGTCCAGGTCCCAGGCATCCAGCGCATCGAGTTTTTCCTGTACCTCGCCCTGGCGCGCGATCAGCTTGTCCATCTCATCGTCCGACATGGGATCGGCAAATTTTTCATTGATCCGATTGAACTCGTCCATCAAATCAACTGTTTCCTGAACGCCCTGCTGGACGATTTCTCGGACGGTCTTGGTCTCATCGACCAGTGGTTCCTGCTCCAGGTAGCCGATGGTGTAGCCTTTGGAGAGAATGGTTTCGCCGTTAAATTCTTTGTCGACACCGGCCATAATTTTTAAAAGGGTGCTTTTACCCGAGCCATTCAGCCCTAGCACGCCGATCTTGGCGCCATGGAAATAACTCAGGGAAATATCTTTAATTACCGGTTTTTTATTATAGAATTTACTGACCCGGATCATCGAATAGATCACTTTATTGGGATCGGTGCTCATCGAATCGGTTTTCCTTTTTGAATATGATTGGGTTAATGGATAAATACTGGATTATTCAAATATAATTAGCAGAAAGTCAAATGCGGATTTTTTTAGCGGGTAAAAGGCAGGACCGCCTCCCCAGACAAAACGGACAGGAGGCGGCATAAAAAACAAACCAGCATGGATGGAACAGCACCCCTGCCGGTATTGATCGTATTAGCTGTCGAACAGGCCTGCGCGGTATGCCTTGAGGTAGTTCATGCAAAAATTGTCTTTGCCGGCCAGGGCTTCGGCGGCGATAATGTTGGACATCATGCGCTGGTCCAGCGGATTGATGATCGCACCGTCAAGGCCCTTGGCGATGGCCATGGTCATGAAAGTCTGATTGAGAAACTTTCTGGCCGGCAGGCCGTAGCTGATATTGGACAGGCCGCAGGCCGTATGAATCCCTGGGTAAGCGGCCACGATCCGCTCAATGGCATTGATGAATTCCACGCCAAAGTTGTTCTCCACCGATATGGGCTGCACCAGCGGATCAACGAAGATGTTCTCGATCTTGACATTGTTTTTGAGTAGCCCACCCACCAGTTCGTCGGCAATCTTCATGCGGTCGTCCACGGTGCGCGGCATTCCCTTATCGCTCATGCAAAGAGCGATCACTTTCATGTCCGTGCCGGCCACGATGGGCATCAGTCGCTCGTATCGCTCTTTTTCCAGGCTGATGGAATTAATCATGGGGGTTCCCTGGTGCACAGACAACGCCGCTTCCACGGCTGCCGGGTCCGGACTGTCAATGGCACAGGGTTTGTCGACCACGGCCTGTACCGTCTCCACCAGCCATTTCAGGTATTCGGGTTCTTTACCCACGAAAACGCCGGCGTTCACGTCGATGTAGTCGGCGCCGGCCTCAGCCTGGTCCTTGGCCACCTGCTGGATCGCCGCTGTGTCCTGAGCCTCGATGGCTGCCTTGATCGCCTTACGGCTGGCATTGATTAGTTCGCCGATGATGATCATGGTTTTGCTCCTGTTGGTTTTGGGGTTTGGGTTTTGGCGCTGGGTGTTTTTAGCTGTATGATTGCGGCTGAACGCCGCACCGTCCACCGACCCTTAGGCCTTCAACCTTCAGCCGTCAACCTGTGTTTACGCTACCAGTTGCTTGACCAGTTTCACCGCGCCCGGTGCATCGGCACTGTAGCCGTCCGCACCGATCTGATCGGCGAAGGCCTGGGTCACCGGTGCGCCGCCGATGATCGTTTTAATCGACACACCTGCATCCCTCAACGCTTTGATCGTCGTCTCCATGGCCGGCATGGTCGTGGTCAACAACGCCGACAAGGCAAGCACATTGGCGTTATTGTCAGACGCTGCCTTCACGAACGCCTCGCTGTCCACATCTACCCCCAGGTCGACCACATCGAACCCTGCACCTTCCATCATCATGGCCACCAGGTTCTTGCCGATGTCGTGCAGGTCACCTTTGACCGTGCCGATCACCACCGTTCCCTTACTGCTGCTTTGGCTCGAGGCCAGCAACGGTTTCAATATCTCCAAACCGCCCTTCATCGCCTGGGCCGCCATCAGCATTTCGGGCACAAACAACTCGCCACTGCTAAATTTCTCTCCAACATGGTCCATGGCGCTGATCAGCCCGTCGTTGAGGATGCTTTCGACGTCGGTGCCGGCGTCCAGTTCGGCCTGGGTCTTTTCTTTGACCCCTGCTTCATCAAATGCCACTACTGCATTGAAAATGTCCTGCGTTGCCATAAATACTCCTCCTTTTGGATGTAAGCAAATTTGTATTGTTATAATATTATTTTATTTCAGTATGTTAAATGGACATTGCGGACTTTTCAAAACGTGAATTGATAGAAAAACTGATTTTTATAATTGATCCTTCATAACATGTCAATGTTTTATTGGCAAACTCCGGAACGTACCAGCTGCCATCTGTTCCAGGAAGGCAGCATGATTTAACTGGTCTATAGACCAGAGTTAAGGTTCAAGCATTAGGTGATCTAGGTAAATGGTTCGCGGTTCAGGCAGGCTAATTGAAAACAATTGAAATACGGTGATCCAAGTCAAATCCATTTCACGATCTTTGGGCGCCGACACAGCATCGGCAAGGTCGATTTTTATATGATTCCATCCCGGCAGAATGTCACGGGAGCGGTTGAACCGGTCTTCAAAACGGTATCCGGTCATATCATGATGATGATCATTGATCTTGAAGGTCAGGCGGATTGGCGCTGTGTCCGGGTTGAAAATATGACACTTCAGTTGCCCCCAGCCTATCCAATTGCCCGGGAAATAATCGAGTGCGGCGCCGGAATACAGGTCGGTACCCAAATCAATGCGCAGTGCCGACCGTCCTGCCCAGACGTGGGTATGATCAATAGTCAGTGCAGCGTTACCCGACCAGCGGTCCAGTTCAAAAGGGGCTTCAAAGTCAGCCAGCCGTGGGAATTGTCGCCATGCCGCCCATTCATCGACCAGGCTGCGGGTCACAGGCACAAAAGCGACCAGCAATGCCGCGATAAAAAGGGTTTGCAGCAGGCGACGCCAGGGTTGTCCCAGATCAAGTCTTTTGGGGAACCAAAAGAGCAAAGCCAAAAGACTGCCGATCACATCCCGGATCAAATCATCCACTGAGGAATAACGCCCGAAAACACTCTGCCCGAATTCTATCCCCGTTCCCACAATCATGCACAGCATCAGGACCACAAGCGCCTGCATTCCAAACGAAACTGCCCTGAGCCAGGGCCAATGGCGCAATAAAAGTACGGTCCAGATGGCAAACAAAAAAATATGTCCCAGATCCCACGCATGTTTAAAGGATCGGGTATCGACGAGGTCGGACCCGCCGAAAAAAAGCCCCACCAGACCGATGAGGGCAACGATAAAAAGCGTTCGATTGTTCATGGACAATTCGTTGGGTCACCAGGTAACGCTCATGATCGAGCAATTCAACCCACTGCCGATGCCCATAAGCGCCACATGGTTGCCCGGGCGGATGCGACCCATTTCATCGGCCTGACAAAGGGTGATGGGAACAGCAGCCGGTCCGATGTTGCCCAGGGTTGGGAAATTGAGGTGGTGTTTTTCCGGCGTCAGGCCGAGCTTTTGGTTGAGCACGTCCATGTTGCGCTGGCTCACCTGATGGGGAATATAGGCGTCGATTTCATCATCGCTCCAATTGGCCAGGCTGCGGCAGGCCAGATCCCATGTCTTTTTGGCCAATTCAACACCATGAATCATGACCTGGGTGGCATCGGCAATCATATGGGTCCGCTGCCCCAGGCAGAGCCGGCTATGGCGGGTGGCCGCGCCGGTCACCGCACCGTTGACCGTATGGCCGGAGGAAGCCAGATCCCGACGGCAGACGATCATGGCCACCGCACCGGATCCCAGGGTCAGGGTGGCAAACTGGTTGCGAAAGTCATCCGGGGTGGCATCCGGCCGTTTAAGACGATCGATGGTCGCCTCGACCACTTCCCGTGAGTTTTCGCCATCCACGATCAATCCGTAATCCAGCAAACCGGAATCGATCATCATGCCCATGCTGCCGATGGCATTGACAAACCCCAGACAGGCATTGCCGATGTCATAATTCAGGCAATGCTCGGCGAGCCCCAGATTGCCGTGCACCAGACTGGCCACGGAGGGCTCGATATAATCCTTGGAAACCGACGTGCTGATCAGGCAGCCAATAGACTCGCGGGGTATTCCCGCTTTGGCCAGTACGCGTTCAGCCGCCAGGGTCGCCACATCGCTGGCCTGCTGGTCTGCATCCCAGAGGCGACGCTCATGAATTCCGGTGAGTCCGACAATCAGTCCAGGTTTGAGCCCCATCCGTCCCATGGTGCCGGCCAGTTGGGCTTCAATATCGGCAGAGGTGATCACCTTGGTCGGCAACACGATTTCCACGGCTTCAATGGCGACATTACTGAAAAACATCGGTTTCATGAGCATCCTTTCAATACAAAAATGTCACGGCGGTAGTAATGCGGATACCAAATGGTGTCCATCCAGAAATAGGAAAATTTGGTCGAGATCAAGGCGCACGAAAAATTTAACCACAGGCATATAGTTGATATTCCGAGGATTAAATTTTTCGCGCAACGCCGATATCGGGCGAATTAGCCATTTCTGGATGGACACCAACTAACCGTCCGCGCCCGTCATATCATGGTTGTGGCAACCATGAAATACCTAGATAGTCTTTAAATTCCGGTCCAAATAAGATAAAATGGGCTTTTTATGAATGCAATCCGTCAACATGCTCAGCAACAGGTGAATGACCCAATGACGCTCACAACCGATTTGGAAAAACTGCCCTTTGTTCAACCGGTATCCCCTATCATCTACCTGGTTGGTGGGCCGGGAGAGGGCCGCTTTCCGCATTGCAACAGTTTTCTATTGCGTGGCGATAGAACCATCCTCATCGATGCAGGGATCGGTGTTCAACGAATCGAAGCCATCGATCGTGCACTTCGCATCGATACCCTGGTGGTCAGCCACCCGCATCCTGACCATATCCTGGCCTGGCACGCACTTTCCGACCGGGAGTTGCTGCTGCCTGCCCAGACGCCTGACTCGGTTTTCGATTTAAATCAGTTGGGCCGCCGATTCGTGGAAGGCCCCGAAGATGCGGCGTATTGGACCCACATGGTCAAAAAATGGCTGGACCTGCATCCCATGCGACCGCCGGACCGGCGTTTTGCCGATGGCGAGACGATAGACTTTGGCCCCATCCAGTTGCAGGCCATCCATGCGCCGGGCCACCTGATCGACCACTACTGCTTCATGGAGACAGGGTCGAGAACGCTTTTTTCCATCGACATCGATTTTACCGGATTCGGTCCGTGGTATGGCAATCCTGAAAGCGACCTGTGCCTTTTTCGCCAAAGCGTGGCCATGCTGCAAACGCTTGCATTCGAACGTATCTGCACCTCTCACAAAGCCCCCATTGAAGCGGCCGATGCCGGCCAGGCGTTTTGCGACTACCTGGCGGCATTCGATCGCCATCAACAACTCATTTTGGCCCTGTGCCGCAAGGGGATGGATTTAGCAGCCATGCTGCGGGAGTCCCCTTTTTACCGCAACCGTATGTCCGATGCCACCTTTCAACGGATTTTCGAAACGCAGATGATTCGGAAAAATATTGAGTTACTGATCACAGGCGGATGGGTGGTTGAGAAAAAGGGCCAGTATCTGGCCCTGGATTGCCCCCCCACTGTTGCATAAAAAAGATTGGGGCAAGAAAGCGCTTAGCGTGTTTTCAACAGTTCAGCACGAACAAAATCATCTAAATTCGGTGGATCGAAATCAACCTTCGGGTGAATCGTGCCTTTCTCAACAATCATGATTTGTTTACGATACCGTAACTGGTTGTTACCTTTTTTTCCTGTCTGATCCATCCCGAACCGCCACCCCATGCGGTCAGCCGAGAGAAGCGCCCGATTAAACGCTGCGCATATTTTTTCTCAAGGCGTGTAAACATAGGCAACCTCATCAACTGTTTCCGGTGAAACGATTCGGCCAAACCGCCTTGAGTAAAAGCATGGCATTTTTGTTGCCTCCTTCATTGTATCCATTTACATGAGTTCCCTCGACAAGAGTCGTTACTGATAGCCGCACCCCAAACTGAATCGTTGAAGGAGAAAATGATGAGAAAGTTGTATCCAGTACTGGCCACTGTTGTTTTGATGATTTTATCTTTCACCACCCTCGCCGCAGCCTCGGCATATACCAGTTGGGATCCTGTCGAAGAACAGGTGGTAGATTTAGTCAATCTTCAACGCAGCTTTTACGGGCTGTCCACCCTCACAGCGGATGATCGCCTCCAAACTGCCGCCGAGCTTCACTCCGAGGATATGGCCGAGAGCGGTTACTTCAGCCATACCAGCCTGGACGACACTGAATTCTGGCAAAGAATTACCACCCAGGGTTATGAGTGGACCTTTTGTTCAGAAAACATCGCTGCCGGTTATGCCGATGCCTACAGCGTCATGTACGGGACCAACGACCTGGATCTGCTGAGTACTTTCGACATCACTCTGAACGGTGACGGATTCTCAAGCTGGGATGAAGTCGGTGAGAACTGGACGACAAAAAATTGGGACCAATGGGCCGAGTGGGCCAAGCAAAATGACCTCAGTGGCGGCTGGATGGGCAGTACCGATCATCGGAAGAACATCCTATACGAAGATCTGACCGATATCGGTGTGGGATATTATTATCTGGCCTTGGACGACGGCAGCACCATTTATAACCATTACTGGACCCAGGATTTCGCTGCTGGAGACACAATGGAGGAGCCGGATACACCGGACGCCCCCGAAGCCCCGATTCCAGGCGCAATGATCCTGTTGACCAGCGGACTATGCGGCATGGCAGGCCTGCGCCGATTCATCCGATAAACCGCGTTCCATTGATCGCAACGGCAAAATGGCATGGGATTGCCCCCAATGTTGCAACATTGGGGGCAAGGGTCAGTAAAAAATGGATGCCTCATTATTTCGGACGGATTCGTAAAAAGCCCGAGATCAAGGCTTGCGAATCCTGAGGAATGAGGTGTACTGATCGTACTCCGCAGTGACGAAGGATGAAGCGTAACGCCGATATCGGGCTTTTTACGAATCCGTTGTTATTCATCTGCAGCCGGCTCGTCAAACCGGCAAGTCAACACCAGCATTTCATCCTCCACACGCGTTTTGACCCGGTACGGTAGCCCATGAAAAAGGCCAATCATACCTTGGTTTTCAGGCGAGGTGTATGCCAATAAGCCGGCGATGCCCTTATCCCGCGCCCCCATGGCAAGCTTTTGCTGAATTAATCGGGCCACGCCTTTACGCTGCCAGCTGCGGGACACCGAATACGCCACTTCGGCCATGTTGACGGCCGGGTCTAGCAGGTACTCGCCGATCCCCACCACCCGGCCGAAACCGAATTCACCCACCACGGCAAGGATGGTCAGATTGTTGATGTAATCCACCTGGGAAACGCCCCCCACTTCTTCCTGGTCAAAGCGCTGTTTGCGGTGAAAAAATCTGGCCGCCACATCATCGGCTTCCAGGTCGTAAAAGTGCTCCTGAATACGACGGGCATCCACCGGTTTGGCCGGACGGATGGTCACCACCTCGCCGTCAATCTCCAGCGTTTCTTCCAATCGCAAGGGATACACGCCGGTAATGGCGCCTTTCTGAACCTGCTCCGGCCCCAGTATGCCCATGCGCTTGGCCTGGCTGAACAGTTCATCGCGAAAATCCGGGTGGGCGATGCTGATCATGGCCAGGGCACGTTCCTGCAGGCTCTTGCCAAAAAGATTGACCACCCCGTATTCCGTACACACATAGTTCACATCGCTACGCGGAACGACAACGGCGGTGTCTTCCAAAAGCGGAACGACGCGGCTCTTTTTACCCTGGGTGCTGGTGGCCGGGAGCAGCAGCAATGATTTGCCGCCTTCGCTCATGGCCGATCCGCGGATAAAGTCGAGCATGCCGGTAACCCCTGAAAAATGGTTGTAAGGCAACGCATCGGCAGCCACCTGACCGGTCAGGTCAATGGCCATGGCCACGTTGATGGACACCATTCGATCATGGCGGGCAATCACCGCCGGATCATTCACATAGTCTGACGGATGAAATTCAATCGCCGGATTATCGTTGATGAATTCATACAGATTATTGGATCCCACGGCACTGCTGGCCACGATCTTGCCGTCGTTGAAGCCTTTGCGGCGATTGGTAATCACCCCCCGTGAAAAAAGGTGCATGATCGGATCGGTCAGGTACTGGGTATGGACCCCCAGATCGTTCTTGTCTTTCATCGCATCCAGGGTGGCTTTGGGGGTAGTCCCGGGACCGATCTGAATCGTGCTACCATCATCGATAAGTCTTGCGATCAGTTTGGCGATGGTGTCGGCGGCACTGGAATCCGGTGTCTTGCCGAGTGGGACCAGGGATTCATCGTATTCAACAAACAGATCCACATCGTTGACATGCAGAAAACTGCGCCCCATCACCCGCGGCATCTGGGGGTTGACCTGGGCGATCACCAGGTCGGCGGACAGGGCCGCGGCAAGTGTGATATCCACCGACACTCCCAAGCTTAGAAAACCGAAATCATCGGGTGGGGTGGTCTGAACCAAGGCCACATGAATGGGCAGCCGCCGGCTTTTAAAAAGCCGGGGAACCGCCGACAAGTTCATGGGGGTGAGAAAACGGGCCTGGCGCGCGATGGCTTTGGGTTTGGCTGACCCGGAATAAAACTGGCGGATATTGAGACTGGCCCCCTTGGTTTTATTGGCGATCAGGGTAAGCGGCGTGGTCTCCAAGGCCATGAGCCGAACGACTTCCAGATCAGCCAAATTTTCCGAGGCATTGGACAACACCCGTACCAGATGCTGGGGCTCTCCGCAGGACGAGCCGATGAACACCCGTTGGCCGGGCCGAATCCGGCCGATGGCATCAGCGGCTTTGCATGTTTTTTTTACGTAGTCGTCTGCCCAATAGTTGGCTGTATGCATACGTTCCCTTTCATGATAAATACCCCTGCATCGTTTACTTTTAACAAATTTTATCCTTTATGGTAAAAAACAGCAACCATTTGGAGGCCAGATGAAAAATATTAAAGGATTGTTTTTCGATGTCGGAGGAACCGTTTTTGATTGGAAAAATACAGCCCGCGAGAATATTCAAAAATTGGCGCTGGAAAAGGGAGAGCCTATAGACAGCGAAGCATTTGCCAAGACTTGGCGAGAAGAGATGTTCAAGGTTCATAACCAGGTGAGACAGGGGAACCTGCCCTGGCTGAATTCAAACGACATGCACCTGCAGGCCCTGGAAAACATGGCCGCCGACTTTCCGCTGCTAAAAAGCATCGATAAGGCGCAACTGATAAAATCCACCTGGCATCATCTCAACGCGTTTGCCGGCGCTCCGGAAGCGATCAGCCGGTTACGTCAACAGTACACGGTCGTCGTGCTGACCATCTTGAGCTGGGAGAGCATTGTCAGCAGCTCGAAGGCCGCAGGGGTGCAATGGGACGGGATCCTGTCCTGCGAGTTTTTAGGCTATTACAAACCATCCTTGCAGGCCTATCGCAAAGGCGTGCAGCTCCTTGGGCTGAAACCATCTGAAGCCATGATGATCGCAGCCCACGAAAGCGACCTGGTGGCAGCACAATCCACTGGGATGCACACCGCATTGGTCAGCGTCCCCGAAGAAGACGCTATTTTCAAGGCGGTTGAAATGCCCACAAATCCCCGATTCGACATCGAAGCGCAGGATTTCGATACCCTATGCCAGAAACTTGGCGTTTGAGTACGGACGAATCTGTCAGCTATTGCTCTCCTCCGTAGCGGGCCTTTACCGCCTGCCGGTCGATAACCCCATCTTTTTCGGGCAGGGCGGCCACGAATTCGACATACTGCGGCTTTTTGTAACGGGCGATGCGCTGGCCGACGAATTCGATCAGCGCTTCAGCCGTCAGCACCTGGCCTTTTTCTAACACGCACACCGCCTTGATGCCCTCTTTCCATTTTGGATCCGGCACACCGATCACCACGGTCTGCGCTACCGCCGGATGGTCCAGAATAACCCGTTCCACCTCTGCCGGATACACATTTTCACCACCGGGCTTGATCAGCTCTTTTTCCGGCTTACGACCGGCATACCACAAAAATCCGTCCGCATCGAAGCGGCCCATGTCACCGGTATGATGGCGCCCGTTGCGGAAAGTGTGAGCATTGTCCTGCTCGAGCCCCCAATAGCCCTTGAACACCATGGGGCCGGTCAGGGTAATCTCGCCTTCCTGGCCGACAGCCACCGGGTTGTCATTGTCATCGACCAGTTCCACCAGACCCAACGCAATGGGCTGACCGGCCGCGCCGGGCCGGTCATCATAGCGGCCCAGGGTCGCCAGGCACGAGGTTTCCGTTTGTCCGTACATGCTGTAAAAGGTACCGCCGCTGACCTTCTGGTAGCGCTCGATGGTATCCGGTGCATCCAGCCCCATAACGGCCCGCAGGCAGGAAATGTCGGCGCCTGTCTTGGCTTGTTCGTCCAAAATGGCACCCAGGATCGGCGAAAAGTCGAAAAACACGGAGGCATTTTTGGTTTGGATCAACGTTACGGCTTCTCCGGCATCGAAGCGCCTCATGTTGACATTCAGGGCGCCGGTGTGAAAAGCGGCCACAGCCATAAAAAGACCGGCGACATGGAACAGGGGAAGCAGGTTCAGGTGGACATCCTGGGTCGTCAAATCAAAGCAGTTATTGAAATGCATGCTGGCGCACAGCAGATTGGTGTGACTGAGCAGGGCGCCGCGTGGCCGTCCGGCCACGGCTGCGGTATGGATAATCACCAGCCCGCTATCGGCCGCAACCTCACCGCCGTCAAAGGGGGCGTCAACCATCACCGAATCAAAGGCATCCAGTGGTCCATCACCGGCCAGGTTGAAGAAACGCTTGACCGACGGCAAATCATCACGAATGGAATTGATCATGGATGCGAATTCAGCGTCTGCGAAAATTACGCTTGGCGTGCAATCATTTAAATTATAGGCCACTTCCCCCTCGGACAGCCGCCAGTTGATCGGCAAAACGATGGCCCCCAGCGCGGCTGCCGCGCCAACCAACTGAAAGAAGGCGAGGCTGTTTTGGCCAACGATGCCAATGCGATCGCCGGCATGAATGCCGGCACGCTGAAGTCCCGCAGCCAGACAATCCACCTGCTGCTTGAATTGACTGAACGTGATTGTTGCGCCAGTGGCGGATTCGAACCATGCCGGCCTGTCGGCATGGCAGACAGCATTGCGATTGATCAGATCATAGACTGTAAAATCGTAAAGCCCCATTATCCTCTCCAAAAGATAACCATTTTAAATTTATTATTATTTTTATGAGGAGGTGAAAATTCCGCGTTTGGACACATCCCACCTGTTTTTCCGAGCCACCGCTTTATTCAGATACGTGTGGTTCTGAAAAATTGATTCGGTAATTAGCTATATTGGAAATGGATGATCGACTCCGGCGTCTGGGAATTGACGCCGGAGCGCTATATTAAACCCAAGGGATAGTTATAATCAACACTCAATCAGGGAAATGTCGCTTCAAATGTGGACACCTTGACCATGTCTCCGGCCTTGAAGACCGCAGCCCCACCACTTACCATCACCGGGACCTCATAGTTGGGTATACCGGTCCACCATTTCTCTAAAGCGGTCCAGGCATCGGTCCCTTTTTCCTTTAGTTTGAAACCGCCGGTGACCAGCAGGCTGAGCAGGGATTGCCGCACATCGAAATGGGCATGCACAACCACCTGGTTGGTCATGCCCGCCGGAATCCACTGGGTGGCGTTCGTGTTGACCGTATTGAGTTCAAACTCCTCGAACAATACAGAGAACTTGAGCGATTCCAACTGTACCGGATAAGGATTTGGATTTTCCAGGTTGAAGGTAAAGGCCAGATCCATAGGAGCCCCGACATTGTCCGGCTTCCCCTTGGTTGGCTCGACTTTATTGGAGAAGTACCAGTATCCGAAGGCATGCGCCACTTCCATGTTGTCCAGGGTAACCACCGGTGCCTGGAAATTGTCTTCGCTCGGCTTGGCCGCCATCCCGGCGCACCCTGTGATCAGCGCTGCAGCCAACAAGACACTTAACATGATCCCCAGTCTACTCTTATTACGCATGTTCTCCCCCTTTAATCGGTGAAAGTGAGAGGCTCTCATCAAAGCCTATTTGGAAGCCCTGGATCAGGCCCGATAAAAAGGCGGAAAACGGCTCGAAAGCGGAGCATATATGAAATATGTGAGCATTTTGAGACGGTTTCCAACGCCGTTAGCGGGTCTTAGACAAGGGTTTCCAAATTGGCTTTTAGGCAAGCCATCGTTTTCTGCGCTTATAGTGTTTAACCTCGCGGAAACTTTTTCTGCGCCCGAAATCGGTCATGCCAAGGTAGAAGTCCTTGATATCCGGATTTTCACGCAGTTTCTCGGCCGAATCATCCATGACAATCCGTCCGGTTTCCATAACGTACGCATAGGGTGCCACACTCAATGCCAGCTTGGCGTTCTGTTCCACCAGCAGGATTGAGATTTTCTCTTCACTGTTGAGCTTTTGGATGATGTTGAAAATCTCATGAATCAATAAGGGTGCCAGCCCCATGGAGGGTTCATCCAACAGGATCAGTTTGGGGCTGGTCATCAAGGCCCTGCCCACAACAGTCATCTGCTGTTCTCCACCGCTGATAAAACCGGCCGTTTCACTGCGTTTTTCCTTCAGACGCGGAAAATAATGGTAGACCATTTCCAGCCCGTCCTTGATGGAACGGCCGTGCTTTTTCATATGGGCGCCAACCTTGAGATTTTGCTCCACCGTCAGGTGTTCGAACACACGACGCCCTTCGATCACCTGCACAATTCCCATCTTGGCGATCTTTTCCGCCCCCATGCGGTCAATCCGCTGCCCCATGAACTCGATGGAGCCATCGGTAACCTGTCCGTCCTCGTGTTTCAACAGGCCGGAAACCGCCTTCAAGGTCGTACTTTTACCGGCACCGTTGGCACCTAAGAGCGCAACGATGCCGCCTTCGGGAACCTCGATGGAGACGCCCTTGACCACGAGAATCACCTCATGATATTTCACTTCAATGTTGTTGATCTTCAGAATCATATTCTCTTCGGACAAAATCGGACCCTCCCTCAAGGGATTGATATTACCACCCCAACCATTCTTTTTCCCACTTTTCCGGCCACCGCGCTTTCAGATCAACGGCATCGATAAGAGTGAACTGACCGTTCTTATACTCGTAAATTTTGGCTTCGCTTTGGGGGCGGTGATCCGTAGGCGTAAACGTAGCCGGGGCGATGCCCAAACCGATTTCATAGCCTCGCATGGTCTCGAAGCCTTTCTTTAAAATGCCTTCCCCACTCAAATCACCGGCCTTGTCGGCCCGTCTCAGCGCTTCGGCCAGCCCCAATGCGTTGGCCCAGGCCTGAACCGTGTGAATGGTTCGCTTTTCCTGAGGAATCCCCGGGTTGTATTTCTTGGCATATTCGACGACCTTGTCCATCAAGGGAACATCCAACCCGTAAAAGGCCCAGGGGGCGCAGCCGATGGCACCTTCGGCGGCCTTGCCGGCCAGTTTGGGCAAGTTCTCGTCAAACCCCCAGCATTTGATCAAATTGTCGGCTCCCAGGCCCAGCGCGTAGGCATCCCGCAGGGTCGCCGCCACGGACATGACCGTATTGGTGTGCAAAACCACGTCCGGCTTGAATTCCTTGAGGGCCAGAATCTGACTCTTGGTATCGATGGCGAACAAAGAAACATCCTGATCCGGACCGATCTCGAAGCCGAGCATGGTCGCCTGGTCCTTGGCCGCTTTGATGGAAGAGCTGGAAAATGGAGAGGCAAACATGTAACACATGGCGATGCGCGGTTTGCGTTTGCCGTAATCCGGATTTTCTGGCCATTTTTTATCAAACCACGAAGTGATCAACCCCCGCGACTGGGTCGAATAGTCGGTTGAAAAGAACAGGTTGTAGGGGGTTTTTTCCGGCTTGCACAGGTGACCGGAATAGGAGGCCGATACATAGGGGATCTTGTCTTTGGCTACTGTGGGGGCCAGCGCCTCGGTATCACCGGTGCCCCACCCCAGGATGGCTGCGCATTTCAACCGTTTGAAAAGGTTGTACTTGGTAAGCGCCTCGGGAATCCGGTAGCCGTAATCAAACTGGTAGAGTTTGATCTTC
Source organism: Desulfosarcina variabilis str. Montpellier (assembly GCF_048565275.1). Taxonomy (NCBI): domain Bacteria; kingdom Pseudomonadati; phylum Thermodesulfobacteriota; class Desulfobacteria; order Desulfobacterales; family Desulfosarcinaceae; genus Desulfosarcina; species Desulfosarcina variabilis. The sequence goes on from NZ_CP159846.1 coordinate 8,518,287, forward strand.
TTGCCATTGATGCCCCCCGTATCGTTGATGTAATGAATCGCCTCGGCAATCCCCAGGGCATAATCCTTGCCGACATCGGATGTCGCCCCCGTCATGTCGTTGAGCGCTCCGATCTTGATGTCGGCAGCCCCGGCCAAAGGGGCAACGCCCAACACCATAATCGCCACCATGATCGTCAGTTTAGTCCATACACGTTTAGCGTTCATCCGTTCCTCCCTTTTTAGAAACCGGTTAATATGAAAACGGCCACAGGTTGAAATAGTTCTTTGTCTGCCACCAGCGGTAGGCCAGTCCATTGGGCTCGAAGATCATGAACGCACAGATGGCCAGGCCAAAGGCAGCCTCCTTGATGAACAAAAAGTCCATCAGCAGTTTGGGGAAGGTATCCGCCAGGGGCATGACCGCCAGCTGCAACCCTTCCATAATCACCACCATAAAAATAGAACCAAAGATGGCGCCGTGGACCGATCCGACACCGCCAATCAGAATGACCCCCACCAGCCACAGCGACCAGAACCAGGGAAAATGCTCAGGGCTGATGGCCGCCAGGTTGCTGATCCAGAAAGCACCGGCAATTCCGCCTAAAAAACCGGCCACGAAAAAGGCCAGCAGTTTGTATTTGATCACATTGATGCCCATTACCTCGGCGGAAATATCGTTGTCGCGAATGGCGACCCAGGCCCTGCCGGCCCGTGAGCGAAGCAAATTCACCAGGGCTGTTACGCAAAGGATCACCAAGACAAGCATCATGAAATAGACTTTCAGATCGCTGTCGATGGTCCAGGGACCGACCTTGATGGTGCCCGGCGGCAAAGAAAACGCCTGCCCCCGACCGCCAATCTGGCTGATATACTGGGTGATGATAAAGTCAACGGTGATGAACTGCGCCGCCATGGTGGTCAGAATCAGATAAAACCCTTTGACCCGCGCCGACGGCAGGCCAAAGAGCACACTCCAGATCCCGGCCACGAATGCCGCGATGATGATGCTGATGGGATAGGCAAGCCCCCACTGCATCATCCACCCCGGCCAGGGGAACTCCAGGATCAGCAGGGTGCTGGTATAGGCGCCCACGGCCAGAAAAGCGGCATGTCCCAGGGTGATCTGCCCGCAAAAACCGATCAGTAACTGGACGCCCAAGGCGCCTAAAATCGTATATCCGATTTGATTGCAGACGCTGAGCCCATAGGAATCCGCAAAAAAAGGGATGATTATAAAAAGGATGACCATCAGCAAAATCATTTTGCCGCGAATGAAATTCGTCTGCCACCACGCATGATCCTGAGCATAGGTTTCATGGTACACGCCGCAGGGAAGCCAGGTTGTTGACATATTTACTCCCGATTCAATGAGAAGTTTCTAAAATAGACAGTGGCTGTTCAGAAATAGGCCAAATGGCCCGAAATCAAGGCTTTCGAAAAATTTTACCACAGACATATGGTTGATATTTCGAGGATAAAATTTTTCGTATAACGCCGATATCGGCGCATTTGGGCATTTCTGGACGGTCACTAAACCCGTTCAATCCGCTCCCATCCCCATAGCCCATAAGGTTTGAAGAGCAAAAAGATCGCCATGAAAGCAAAAGGCGCGATCTCCTTGACTGCCCCGGGAAAATACCGGTCCAGGTAGGTACCGCACAGATTCTGCAGCACACCGATGATAATGCCGCCCACAATGGCACCGGGCACGGAATTGAGCCCGCCCAGCACCACGGCCGGCAGCACCAGCAGTCCGAGATAACTCACGGAAATATTCAGCCCGTTGATGTTCCCAAGCAAGGTCCCGCCCACACCGGCGGCCATGAAAGCAATGGCCCAGGCCGCCGCGTAAACGAACCGCGCGCTGACCCCCACGGACAGGGCGGCCATTTCATCGTCGGCCGTGGCCTGCATGGCCAGGCCCCAGCGGGTGTATTTGAAAAAGCAGACAAAGATGATCAACAGGACGATGGCGGCGATAAAACTCCACAGATACACCTGGCCGATGATCAGTGGGCCGATGTGGATCGGTTCAATGGAAAATACCGGCGGGGTAAACACCTGGGTATCGGTGCCCCAGATGAACTCCACGGTGCCTTTGAAAAAAAAGGAAAGCCCCACGGTAACCATGATCACCGTCAGCACCGGCTCGCCGATCAGTTTATCCAGAAAAATGCGCTCAGTCAGAATGCCCAGAATAAATCCGATAACCAGTGAAAACGCCAGGGCCAGTAAAAAGGGTACGCCCATGGAATAAAAACTCAGTGAGACATACGCGCCGATCAGCGTCATTTCCCCCATGGCCAGATTGAGTACCCCCGAGCATTTGTAGATCAGCACCCATCCCAAGGCGACCAGGGCGTAAATGCCACCCACCATGATCCCTGTTGTCACCGTCATCAGAAATAGTTCCATTCGCGTTTCTCCTGTATCCAGTCCAGATGGTATCAATCCGTCAGATGAATGATGCGCATATCGGTTTTGATGTGCGCTTCGCGACCATCCTCATATTTAATGGTCGTATCGATGTGCACGCTGTCGGCATCGGTATAGAGTGCATCCACGATCACGCGATAGCGTTTTTGTACAAACGCCCGGCGCAGTTTGCGCGTGCGGGTCAGCTCGTCGTCATCCGCATCGAATTCCTTGTAAAGATTGGTAAATTTGGCCACCTTGGCCGCATCGGGAAGATCCTGGTTGGCCTGGCGGATCTGCTTTTCGACCAGATCGTAGACCTCCGGTTTCTGGGAAAGCTCCTGATAGCTGGTGTAGTTGAGCTTTTTCTCATCGGCCCATTTGCCGACCACATTGTAATCGATGCACAGTACCGCCGTGATGTAGTCCTTCTTGTCCCCGATCACCCAGGAATCCCGGATATAGGGGCTGAACTTGAGGCGCGTTTCCAGGTATTGGGGAGAAAACGGTTTTCCATCCCTCAGGGTGAAGACATCCTTGGTCCGGTCGAAGACCACCAGATGGCCGTCATCGTCGAGAAACCCCTTGTCATCGGAGTGGAGCCAGCCATCCACCAGGGCCTCTTCCGTGGCTTCGGGGTTTTTGTAGTAGCCGAGGAATACGGACGAACTGCGGGTAATGATTTCGCCATCCTCGGTAATTTTGATCTCGGTGCCGGGAATGGGATGCCCCACGGTGTCGAATTTGATGTCCCCATCGCGATGGACCACGCTGATCCCGGCCACCTCGGTCTGGCCGTAGATCTGTTTGAGGTTGACCCCCAGGGCATGAAAAAAACGGAAATGGTCGGGCCCCATGGCTGCACCACCGGTGTACGCATGCCGAACCCGGGTAAGTCCCAGGTGATCCTTGAGTTTTTTCTGGACGGTCACGTAGGCCAGCCATTCGAGGATCTTCCAGACGATGGGCACCGGCTGTTTCTTGAATTTCAGGTTGGCCACACGATAGCCGATTTTCGACGACAGGCTGAAAAACTGGCGTTTGATCCAGCTGGCGTCCAGATGCTTGACCTGAACCGAGCGGGTCATCTGCTCGTACATGCGCGGCGGAGCGAACATGACGTGGGGACCGATCTCACGGATGTTCTCCTGGGCGGTTTCCGGCTCTTCAGGAAAGTTGATCGTGTATCCGATCTGGAGGCCGCAGGAAATAGACATCATCTGCTCGCCGATCCAGGCAAAAGGCAGATAAGAGACATAGTCGTCCGTGTCGTAACAGGGGTCCACGGCCATCAGGTGCTGGCCCATGGTGAGCATGTTGTTGTGGGAAAGCAGCGCGCCCTTGGGCAGCGAGGTGGTTCCCGAGGTATAGAACAAAAGGGCCACATCATCACCGTGCCCGCGACCGATCATTTCGTCGAAAAGATCGGGCTGCGCTTTTTCAAGCTCCCGGCCCAGGGCCATCACATCCTTGAAACTGTTCAGGTAGTCCTGGTGATAGTTGCGCATGCCCTTGGGGTCGTCCCAAATGACCTTCTCCAGCTTGGGACACTCCCCGATGATGGAAATCGCTTTATCGACCTCTTCCTGGCCCTCTCCGAAAAGAAACTTGGTGTCCGAATGATCGATGATGTATTTGACCTCATCGATCAGGCAATCCTGGAACAGCCATACGGCCACACCGCCGGCGCACAAGGTGGCCATTTCGGCCCACAGGCCCTCGGGCCGGTTGTCGCCGATCATGGCAACCTTGTCGCCTGGCGCCAGTCCCAACTGAACCAGCCCCAGGCTGAGATATTTCACATTCTCGAGATAGTCCTGCCAGGTGATGGGCCGCCACAGCCCGAATTCTTTTTCCCGCATGGCCACCCGGCTGGCGCCGTAATGCCGGGCCTGATGGACAAACAACTTCTGGATGGTCAGTTCCCTGGTAATCTCGATACCGCCGTCCGCCGACTTATGCACGTGTTGCATACAGATCCTCTTCACCCAGATAGGCTTTGATCACTTCCGGATTGTTTTGAACCTCCTCGGGGGTCCCATCCATGATCATGTTACCAAAATTCAGCACAAACACGCGATTGGACAGGTCCATGACCACCCCCATGTCGTGCTCCACCAGCAGGCAGGTCACCCGCCAGCGTTTTTCCTCGTTGATGTCGAGGATAAATCGGGCCATGTCCTCGACTTCCTCGAGGTTGAGACCGGCCAACGGCTCATCCAAAATGAGCAGTTCCGGCTCCAACGCCAGGGCGCGCCCCAACTCAACCCGTTTTTGAAGGCCATAGGGAAGCATGCCGACCGGCTTGTGACGAATCTGCTCGATCTCCAATAGATCGATGATTTCCTCCTCGATGAAGGTCCGGTGCTCGATCTCCTCCCTCTTTGTCTTTCCCAGGTAAAAGGCGCCGCTCAGGATTCCCGACTTGTAACGGACGTGTCGGCCCAGACGGATGTTGTCCAGCACCGTCATGCCGCCAAACACCTCGACCTTCTGGAACGTGCGGGCAATGCCCAGCTTTGCCCGTTGGTAAGGCTTGCGATGATTGATGGGAGTGCCTTTGTAGCGGATGGTTCCTTTTTGGGGGCGGTAAAGGCCGTTGATGATGTTCATCATCACCGTCTTGCCCGCCCCGTTGGGTCCGATAACCGAGTGAATTTCACCTTTTCTGATGGCCAGGTTGATGCCTGAAAGGGCGGTCACCTTTCCAAAATGCATGTGGACGTCCGCTAACTCGAGGAGGGCGTCCCTGTCTTTCAAATCATCTGCAGTTCCCAACCGTTCGCCTCCATTCCATTGATCCTGGCAGATTTTGCATACGACGATGAATTCAATTCATAAGATGATCTGCTCTTTTTTAATATATCTATACTTGACTTAACACCCGATTGCAAGGCGGTGTCAAGTTGATAAAATAGCAGGTTAATAGTGGTCAATAACCACTATTCTTCAAAGGAAAGCAGGTGCGTCCGCAAATTGATTTTCTTGTTGCGCAGGCCCAGTTTGGTACGAATGTGGTGCCGGTGAAAAAGCACCGTGTTTTTTGAAATCAGAAGCAGCTCGGCAATTTCCTTGTTGGTCTTGCCTTCCTTGATCAGATTGGCCACACGGATTTCCATGGGAGTGAAATTAAGATAGCGCGAAGAGATTTTGCTGATGAACGGCGAGATGATGTTTTCCAGATTGGCCTGCAGGATCTCCATCATGGTTTCCTGATGAGAATCCAGCCGGCCCCGTCGCAACCTGGCCAGGTATGGCAGTACCAGTTCCTTGATATTGGACAGAACGTTTTCCTGGACTTCACGTTTGTCTTCTTCTCGCTTTTTGAGCAGCACCCGCAGGGCCGTGTTGACCTCTTCCAGATGGCTGGATTGGGCCCGCAGCGCCGCCTCGGCCCGTTCCCTGACATCGACCTGTTGCTTGAGCCGGCGGTTGGCCTCGGCCAGCTCGGCCGTGCGTTCATGCACCAGCTCTTCCAGTTGGCCGTGGTATTGCTGCAGGGCCTCTTCGGCCCGCTTGCGGGCACTGATATCCCGCAGGGTCACGATGTTGCCCACCAGTTGGTCGTCTTGATTCTGCAACAGCGTAGAGCTGATTTGAACATCCAGCACCCGGCCGTCTCGGGCCAGGCGCTTGGTTTCAAACATGGTGATTTTCCTGCCGCTGAGCATGCGATCGATAGCGGCCTTGGTCTCCGGCCAACACGCTTCGGGAACAAAATCGATCTGTTTGCCGAGCAGTTCGTGACGGGAAAATCCAAAGGTCTGCTCGAAGGCGGGATTGACGTAGGTCGCCTCACCCTTCATGTCATAGACCACAATGGGGTCCGGCGATGATTCCAGAAATGAGCGATAGCGCTGTTCACTTTCACGGATCCGGGCTTCGGCTTTTTTGCGCTCGGCCAGCTCCTGAATCACCTTGCTGTACAAGGTGGCCTTCTCGAGGGCCAGCAAGGCAAGCGCCGCAAAACGTTCAAGAATGGCCACATCTTCCTGGTCGAATCGTTTGTCAGGATCAACATGGGCCAGTCCGATCACCCCTTGAACCTGTTGATCGGATTTTAGCGGGATGCCCACAATACAGCGTAAGCCGTCAAGGGACGGATCCGTCAGCCGGCCGGGCCAGGCACTGTAGTCATCGACCAGTATCGGCGCTTCCGCCTGCCAGACCGCCCCGCCCATGCCTTCGCCGATCCGTACCGATCGTCCCAACTGACCTGAAAAAAAACCTTTTCCAAGCCGCATCTGCATGACCTGCCGCTCGGGGTCGAGCAGGTAGATGTAGCCATGGGCCGTTCCGGTAATGGCGGCTGCCCGTTCAATAATGGTTTCCAGCAATTCTTCCTTTTCGATTTTGTCCAAAAGCCCCAGGGCCGTTTCGTGCAATGCCCTCAAAGAGGCATTTTGACGCTGGACCGCTCGATCGACAAAGGAAAGGTCCGGACCGCCGTGCGTGTCCGCGGCAGGATCTGGATGGGCCATGGGTTCAACCTATATCACCAAAATTTTGCGTACTGCATCAACGATTTCTTGCGGATCATCCAACACCTGAATGATATCCATATCTGTGAGTGAGATACGGGCATTTTTCAGTAACTGCTGATGGAGCCAGGCAATCAACCCCTGCCAATACTCACTTTCGACCAGGATAATGGGAAACGGACGGATCCGTTGCGTTTGCACCAGGGTGATTACCTCAAACAGTTCATCCAGGGTCCCGAATCCGCCGGGCATGACCACGTAAGCCGCAGCGTACTTGATAAACATCACTTTACGGATGAAGAAATATTTGAACTCCATCTGGGTTGTTGCGAAATCGTTGGGTTTTTGTTCAAACGGCAAGCGGATGTTCAGGCCCACCGAGGGACCGCCGGCGGCACTGGCACCTTTGTTGGCGGCCTCCATGATGCCGCCGCCCCCACCGGTGATGACACCAAAGCCGTTCTTAACGAAAAGACCGGCCAGCGCTTCCGCTTTTTTGTATTGCGGATCATCGGGCGTTGTACGTGCGGAACCGAAAAAACTGACCGCTGGTCCCAGGTCGTGAAGTCCTTCAACACCTTCTACAAATTCGCCCATAATTTTAAACAGCCGCCAGGATTCGCCCAGCTTCAGGTCATCGATTAAAAACTGCTTTTCAATTGCCCCCATCATTTCCCCCATCATTAATAGCGATTACAACATCTGACATTCAAATAAAATTTCAGATTCAGCGCACAATCGGTCGACAGTTGTTACTGCTACCTGAATTTATTAGCAATTATCTTATATTTCAGGATCAGGCTTGTCAATGTTTACACATTGACATTAGCTGCAACGGTTGATAAGTAATTTAGGTTTAATGAAAGGGAGGATTCCCTTTTTTTTATTTTTAAAAATTATGAAACCAGACAAATCGATTACACTTCGGATTATCAATGCCTTGGGGCTGCATGCCCGATCTGCTGCCAAACTGTCCAAAATGGCCGGCGAAGCCCAGGGTGCCATATGGATAACAAAAAACGGCAACACGGCCGATGCCACTTCTTTGCTGGACGTTCTGACCCTGAATTGTCCCAAAGGCACAGAGGTCACGATTACCATCGATGACGACGCCGATCAAAACATCCTGGCACGTATTGCGGCATTGATTCGTTCCGGGTTTGGAGAGTAGTTGTTCATGGAAGATCAAGAATCCCAGGAAATTATCCTCAAAGGGATCGGTGGATCCCCCGGTATCTGCATCGGCAAGGCTTACCTTGTGGACAAAGAAGGGGTTGATGTCGTCAAGCGTTATATTGTTCGCAAGGATTCGCTTTCCGCCGAGGTATGTCGTTTTAAAACAGCGGTAAAAAAAGCCCGCGAAGCCTTGCGCCAGATTATCGACAATATCCCCGAGGAGTTTCGCCAGCATGCCCAGATTTTAGAGACCCACATGCTGCTGCTGGAAGACAAGATGCTCTATGACCGGACCATTGAAGTCATTGAAAAAGAGCAGGTCAATGCCGAATGGGCCCTTAAAAAAGTGGTCTCCCTGGTCAAGCCCATGTTTGAAAACATGACCAACGACTATCTCAAGCAACGGGCCGAAGACATCACGCATGTATCCGATCGCATCATGGACAATTTAACGGGTGCAGACCATGTGGACATTGCCCGGATTGACAAACGGGTCATTCTGGTCGCCCGGGATCTGTCACCGGCGGAAACCAGCCAGATTCAGCTTGAACGCATCAAGGGGTTCGTGACCAACCGTGGGGGACGGGCGTCCCATACCAGCATCATTGCCCGCACGCTGGAAATCCCCGCGGTTTTGGGCGTGGGCAACGCCACGCTTAAAATCAACAATGACGATATCATTATCGTAGACGGCAAAGCCGGCATCGTGGTGGTCAACCCCACGGAAAAGACCCTTCTGGAGACTGAGGAGCGCCGGGAACGATACGAAATCCAACGGGCGCTGATGGTCAGGCAAAGCTATCTGCCGGCCCAATCCAAAGACGGTGTCCGGATTTCGGTGATGGGCAACATTGAACTGCCTGAAGAGGTAGTCTCTTTGCTGGATCACGGCGGTGACGGCATCGGCCTGTACCGAACTGAATTTCAGTATCTCAGTCGCCGGGATTTTCCCACGGAGGAGGGGCTGTTCGAAAATTACAAGGATGTGATCGATGTCATGGGCACGCGCCCCGTGACCATCCGCACCCTGGACATCAATGGTGACAAGGCCTTGAACTATATTCGCGACAACCCGGAACCCAACCCGGCACTGGGGTTGCGCGCCATTCGTTATTGTCTGCGCAAACCCGACATCTTCAAGACGCAGTTGCGGGCGATCCTGCGTGCGGCAGCTTTTGGTAATGTACGCATTCTCCTGCCGATGATCTCTGGGGTGGATGAAGTGCAGCAGGCCATAGTTCTACTTGATGAAGCCGCCCAGGAGTTGGCACGACAGGGGGTGCCTTATAACCGGGACATCCCCGTGGGAATCATGATCGAAGTTCCGTCAGCCGTGATTATGGCAGATATTCTGGCCGACATGGTCGATTTTTTCAGTATCGGAACAAACGATCTGATCCAATATACCCTGGCCATTGACCGGGGTAACCGTCATGTGGCCCATCTGCACCAACCGCTGCATCCGGCCATTTTGCGTATGGTCAAGCGGACTTGTGACATCGGCCGGGAAAAGGGCATCCCGATCTATATGTGCGGCGAAATGGCCGCCGATCCCATTTTTACACCCATTTTACTGGGATTGGGCGTGGATGAACTGAGCATGAACCCCCAGGCCATCCCCATGGTCAAAAATGCCGTCCGGGCCATGGACACATCGGATCTTGGGGCGTTTTTGGAAGAAGCGCTGCGGCTGACCACGCCGAAAGCCGTAGAAGCGCTGCTTAAGCAAACATACGGGTCCATCGTATCGAATATCGAGCCCGTATAACAGGAGTTAATCGTCCCTTGGAAAAAAACCACATCAAACTGGTGGCGGAAAACCGAAAGGCCCGGCACGATTACATTATCGAGGACACCTTTGAATCGGGAATCGTGCTGGTCGGCACCGAAGTCAAATCCCTGCGCATGGGCAAAGCCAACCTCAAAGATTCCTATGCCCGGATAAAAAACGGTGAAGTGTTTGTTTACCAGATGCATATCGGCATGTATCCGTTTGCCTATTACAACAATCACGAGCCACTTCGTCCGCGTAAGCTGTTGTTGCATCATTACGAAATCAAAAAGCTCTATGGGAAGGTCAATGAAAAAGGCTATTCCCTCATCCCCTTGAGACTTTACTTCAAGGCCGGCAAAGCCAAACTCAGCCTGGCCCTGGCCCGGGGCAAAAAAAGTCATGATAAACGCGAAACCATCCGGCGGCGGGATCAGAAACGGGAACTGGAACGGGAACGAAAAAACAACCGATGACACAAACGGTCGATGCATACGCCTCTACTCCAAGCCAGCAGCTTGGATCCTCACACAGGGGAAGCGCCACCCGAACCATGAAAAAGAAATCTGCCCCCCACTTGAAAAAGCCCCCGGTGTTCACTGGTCCAAGGGAACGGCTGAGCCAGATGCTGGTCCGTATGCGTCAGCTGGAAGGCAACCCCCACTATATCGCCCTGGGCATGGGGGTGGGTATTTTCATTTCCATTACCCCCATTATTCCGTTGCAGACGATCGTAGCCGTCACCCTGGCGTTTCTTGTCCGGGGAAGCAAGTCAGCGGCGGCACTCGGAACCTGGTTGAGCAATCCGCTGACCATTCCACTCGTCTATTACGCGGACTATAAGCTCGGCTGTGTACTGTTGAATTGTCAAACAATCGTGGAAAATATTGCCTTTGACTCCTTTTCCCAACTCATGGGTCTGGGTCTTGAGGTCACCAGTGCCATGTTGTTGGGCAGTCTGGTGATCGGATTGGTTTTGGGGGTCGCCGCCTATTTTATCACGTTTCGGGTATTTGCTTCCATTCGGCGTCAATCCAATCCATCATCCCCCCATTCAGGGCCAACGCCATGACTGCGCCGCGGACCCTGCTTACCGCTTGGAATATCCAGGCCAAAAAGCAACTGGGTCAAAATTTCTTAAGTGATGCCAATGTTGCCCGGCGAATTGTCGAACACGCCCAGCTGACCGATGACGACGTGGTGCTGGAAATCGGCGCCGGGTTGGGGGCAATCACCCTGCCTGCGGCAAAGGCCGCCCACCAGCTGATTGCCGTGGACAAGGACCGACAATTGATCGGGCTGCTCAGGGCCGAACTGCTGGCCGCCGGCATCAACAACGTCGAGATCCGGGAAGCCGATATCCTGCGGCTGGATATAAACACCCTCGCCGGCCAGGTTGACCGGCCATTGGTCGTTATGGGCAACCTGCCCTACAACATCTCATCCCAGGTGATCGTCAAACTGATCCACGCCCGGCAGTATGTGGACCGGGCCGTGCTCATGCTGCAAAAAGAAATGGCCCAGCGCATCTGCGCCGGGCCCGGTTCCAAAACCTATGGCCGGCTGTCGGTCATGCTGCAATACTGCGCAACGGCCCGGGAGCTGATGCAGGTCAAGGCAGCCCAGTTTTTTCCGGCCCCCAAGGTGGATTCCACAGTCATCGGTATCCGTTTCAGCGACCCGCCCCCCTTTCCCGCCATTGATGAAGCCCTTCTTTTCCGCGTCATCAAGGCCGCCTTCGGCAAACGCCGCAAGACATTGCGTAACGCCCTTTCACAAAGTGACTTGCAGCTGGACCCCGCTACCTGCGAAATGCTTCTCACCCAGGCCGAGATCGATCCCACCCGGCGCGCCGAGACACTTTCGGTGGCGGAGTTCGTGCGCCTTAGTAATGCGGTTGCAACCAAAGACAACAGTTAGCGCCTGTTTGAGAAATTCCTCAATCATAAGGTTTTAATATTTCAGCTAATGGGCCGCCGTCCCGCCAGGCCCAGCAGGTGTTTTTCAAATTGCTCATCATGCCCACATAAATTTCAGGATCGAGAGGCTGTCTGATTCTGGCGCTCCAGGCCCCCTGAAAGGCGGCCGGCGCCATGGCCGTCAACAACGTCAGCAGATGGGTGCACCCTTTTTTTCGATCAATCCGTTTTCTGACCTTTGCGGTAAAGCCGGCAGCAATGCGCATTCCCTTGATTGCATCCAGGCTTTCTTGCGTTTCAAGGCAGTCCCCACGGGGCACCGTGGGAAACTCCACCTCGATATCAAGGATCGTCAGCTCCGGCACATGAAGCGCCATGCGGATAATCATATGATGAACGGTATGGGGCGGCCGAACCTCTCCGGAGTACATGTGTGAGTCGCAAAACCGGCGGTCTTGAAGCTCGCCCTCGACGATGACGGTATCCTCCCGATCGCCTTCATAAATAACGGTATCGATTTTACGGTTATGGATTTTCTGCTGTTTGGTCTTGTCCAGTTTGATCATGGCTGTGGGAACTCCTTTTCGCTGGTCGTTTTACGGTAAATTGGCCATTTCAGCACGGACACTATCCACACAATGGCCTAACGACAAGCAAAAAGTTCATTAAAATTTTCATTGATATAAGTGCCGAATATTGACATACTTTTTGTAATATTATCCTGTTACGCCATCACATCGACCGCCGGTTTGGCGAGATGAACGGCGTGATCTGCTCCGTTGATGCACTGAACAGGGAAAAACGCCATGCAAACGTTCAAAACACCCTTTCGCAAGCCCGAATTCCAGGCGCTGATTGCCTGTTTGGCGTTATTGTTTTTCAGCTGGCCGATACTGACCATTCTTGAACCCATGCGAAACGGGTTTGTATTTTACTATCTCTTCGTTGCTTGGGGCGTTGTGATCGTTTTTTTATTGCTGATCGCCATCAGTCATCGATAGTTGGATTCGGAAAAGGGTCTTTCGAACCCGAGCCGAAGGACTGACCGATGTTCCACCCCCTTATCGTTCTCACGACCATCCTGCTGTATGCGGGCGGCCTGTTCCTCATAGCGCTCTGGGTGGAGCGGCGCGCTGCGGCAGGCCGAAGTCCGGCCAATAATCCCGTTGTTTATTCTCTTTCCCTGGCCGTTTATTGTACAGCCTGGACCTACTACGGAAGCGTGGGCATTGCCGCCACCTCCGGGATGCTATTTCTGACCATCTACTTTGGCCCGACCATACTGATGGTGCTCTGGTGGGCGGTATTGCGCAAGTTAGTGCGCATCAAACACTTGCAGCGCATTACCAGTATTGCCGATTTTATTTCCGCCCGCTACGACAAATCCGAAATGATTGCCGCCCTGGCCACGCTGATCGCCCTTGTGGGCGTCATGCCCTACATCGCACTGCAGCTTAAAGCCATCCTCTCCACATTCGACATCATCACGGCATCCCCGGACACAGCACCGGACTGGGTTCACTCACATATGGGCCTTGTCGTCGTCGGACTGATGACGATCTTGACCATCATCATCGGTGTTCGCAAGCTTGATCCTACCGAACGGCATGAGGGGATGATCATGACCCTGGCCGTAGAGTGCGTGGTTAAGCTATTGGGACTGATCGCCGCGGGGATTTTTGTAACCTATTTTCTCTACGATGGCTTCGGTGACATTTTGCAGCGCCTCGCGGACAGCCCATTTCAGCATCTGATGAGCATTGCCGGCGAAAAAACAACTCCGTATCTGACATGGATGACCTATCTGATTCTGGCCATGTCCGCCATTTTACTGCTACCCCGTCAATTTCATGTGGCGGTTGTCGAAAATTCCGATGAAAAACACATCCTCACGGCCATGTGGCTTTTTCCGCTATATCTGCTGTTGATCAATATTTTTGTTTTCCCCATTGCCGCGGGCGGACTTCTGAAAGGCTACCCAAGCTCGGCTGCAGATACGTTCGTTTTGCAGCTACCCATCGATTTTGGCGCCGGCTGGCTGGCGATGCTCGTGTTCATCGGGGGCATTTCGGCAGCCACCGGTATGATCATGGTCAGTTCCGTGACCCTGTCCACCATGATCATCAACCACCTTTTCCTGCCGCTGATCCGCGGCATCAGGGGGACGGCTTTTCTGCGCAAGCATCTTCTGGAATGCAAATGGGCCGCCGTGGTGCTTATCATCGCCGCTGGCTATTGGTTTGAACAAAGGGTGATGGCACCTTACAAACTCGTGAACATCGGCATCATCTCCTTCGCTGCGGTGCTTCAATTCGCACCGGTGGTGGTGGGCGGCATCTGCTGGCGGGGGGCAAACAAGAGGGGGGCCGGCCTGGCCTTGGCCAGTGGGTTTGCCATCTGGTTTTACACCCTGCTTGTCCCGTCGATGATCAAAAGCGGACTTTTGAACTCAGACGTTTTGTCCACGGGTCTGTTTGGGATAGGCTTTTTGAAGCCTGAAGCCCTTTTCGGCATGGCGGTATTCGAACCGTTGACCCACAGTGTCTTCTGGAGCCTGCTGTTCAACATGGGCTTTTTTATTTTCGGTTCCTTGATTTTCAAACAAAGCGCCCAGGAAGAAAGCCTCGCCGAAGAATTCGTCGGCAGTCTCACGGCCGTTTCCAGCCTGCGACGCTCGCTTTCCCAGGATGCCTACATCGATCTGCCGGCCAAAGAACAACAGATCGAGGCACTGTTGACCCAGTATCTGCCCGAAGCGGAGGTCAGATCGAATCTTTGCGGCTGTTTCAAGCGACTGGGCATGGAAGGCAAATCCCGAATCACCATCCATGAACTGCTGATGCTCTATCAGGCCGTGGAAAAATTTCTGGCCGGTTCCATCGGCGCACCGGCAGCGCACAAGGCCATGACCCACAGCAATATTTTCAGTACCAGGGAAACCAATGATCTGATGGAAGTGTATCGACGGGTCCTGGCCGATTTTCGTGTTACCCCCCAGGAATTGAAGGACAAGATAGACTACTATCAGGAAAAGGAGGCCCTGCTGACCACCCATGCCAAAGAGCTGCAGGAACTCAACAGAGCCCTGGAATTGCGGATTGTCGAGCAGCACGAAATTGAAATGGCGCTGGCCCGCTCAGAGGAAAAATACCGCAGCATTTTTGAAAACGCCCCCGAAGGGATTTTCCAGTCCTCACCCGATGAGCGCTTCCTCAATGCCAGCCCGTCCATGGCACAGATTCTGGGCTACGATTCACCCAAAGCGTTGATGGAAACAGTGACCAACATCCGCAAGCAGCTGTATGTACATTCCCATGAGTGGCAAACCTTGGTCACACTCCTGGAACGTGACAATTCGGTCACCGATTTCGAATGCCAGTGTTATCGTAAAAATGGCACCGTCATTTGGGTTTCCATCAGGGCCCGGGTCATTCGCGACGAAGCAGGCCATATCCAGTATATCGAAGGGTTTGTCCAGGACATTGCCAAGCGCAAGAAAGCGGAGAGTGCCCTTCAACAGGCTTACCGCGATTTGGAAAAACGGGTTGAAGACCGAACAGCGGCGTTGCGTAAGGCCAATGAAGCCCTGCGCATCACCACGGAAGCAGCCGAAGCGGCCACACGGGCAAAAAGCGAGTTTCTGGCCAACATGAGCCATGAGATCCGCACCCCCATGAACGGCGTCATTGGTGCAGCAGAGCTGGCGCTCGGCGAGGAAATGCCACCCAAGGTCGCCAACTACATGAAAATTATTCATTCGTCAGCCTACTCACTGCTCAGCATCATCAACGACATTTTGGATTTCTCCAAAATCGAAGCCGGAAAACTCGAACTGGAAACTCGCTCCTTCCAATTGGATGAAGCACTGGACAAGGTGACCGATGTGTTTGTCAACAAGTCTGGGAAAAAACACATCGAACTGCTGGTGGAGATAGATGAGCAAGTGCCGCTCGCCCTGGTCGGCGACCCGTTCCGGCTTCAGCAGGTGATTAAAAATCTGATTGATAACGCCATTAAATTCACTCCCAGCGGGGGCGTTATTCTGTTGGGAGTCAAACCGGAATGGCTAAAGGCCGAGAAGGTCGTGCTTGCGTTTTCAGTCAAGGACACCGGACAGGGCATCGATCCCGAGCACAAACGGATTCTGTTCCAACCGTTTACCCAGGCGGATGCGTCCACCACCCGCAAATACGGTGGCACCGGTCTGGGGTTGACGATCTGCAAACAGCTTGTGGAGATGATGGGCGGCCGCATCAATGTGGAAAGTGAGTTGGAAAGGGGCAGCACATTCACCTTTACCGCTCGTCTGGGCCGTCAGCCCGTCGATCAGGAAGAGCGCTTCGTGGCGCCGATGGCCGTCCGCGGCCTGCGTGCATTGGTGGTGGATGATTGCGACGAAAACCGCAGGATCATCCAGAAAACGCTGGCCTCGTTTGGCCTGCGCGTTGAAACGGCATTGTCGGGGGTAGCAGCGCTGGAACGGCTGAAAAGTTCCGCAATGAAGGAAAAACCAATCAATCTGATTATCCTGGACTGGCTGATGCCGGGTTTGGATGGCATTGAAACGACCCGGAAGATTCGTGATGACCTGCATCTTAAAATTCCGATCATTCTGATGACGGCTTTCGGCCGTGAGATGAAACAACGCGATGCCGAAAAGGTCGGAGTTAATGGTTTACTGATCAAACCGATCTATCCGTCGGCCCTGTTCAACGCCATTTTGGATGCGTTTGGCGAACAAGCCCTGACAACCGGTGTACGGAAAGACAAGCTGGCCACCCGGGCCTCGATTTACAAAAAGCGCCTCAACGGTGCCCGCATTCTGGTGGTCGAGGACAACCCCACCAACCAGCAAATCGCCCTCGCGATTCTGGAGGATGCCGGTATCATCCCTGAAATCGCCAACAATGGCAAGGAAGCACTCGAGATTCTGCACAAACGATCGTTCGATGCAGTCCTGATGGACATCCAAATGCCTGAAATGGACGGCTACGACGCCACCCACTGCATTCGTGAGGATCCGCGCCTGGCTGACCTACCGGTTATCGCCATGACGGCGCACGCCATGAAAGGCGACGAGGAGAAGTGTCTGCGGGCCGGGATGGACGGGTACGTATCCAAACCCATCAACAGTGATATGATGTTCCACACGCTTTGGAAAGCCATTCGCCCATTCAGACGAGAGTATGCGCTGGAAAACGGGGAATCGATCAGCACGACAAAGCCGGAGGCTCCCGGAGCGGAAGATGTGATTTTGCCGGACGCGCTGCCGGGTTTCAATATCAGGGACACCCTGGCGACCCTCAATATCGATCCGGCCACGTTCAAACGCATCCTGCAGGGGTTTTACCGCAACAATCGCGATACCATGGCCCGGATCAAAATGGCCGTCGAGCAGGCGCAGTGGGATAAACTGCGCAAGATGGCGCATAGCCTCAAAGGCAGTGCGGCCAATATCGGTGCCGACACACTGCATTTGGCGGCCAAAACGCTTGAACGCACCTGTGCCGACGAAACCCTGTGCCCGCCGGAAGCCAAGTTGATCGACGACCTGGAAAGCGCCATGAATGAAATCCTTGAATCGCTCGGCGCTTTAGTGCCCCCTGATAGTGACATGATCGGGGTCGATCCAATGCCGACCATGGATCCTGCTCTGACCCTGCCGGCCATCCATCGGCTATCCGAAGCGTTGGGAATTGCAAACCCTGAAGAAATCGATCAGGCCATGCACTCGGTGCGGCAGTATCTGGGCAACGCTATTCTGCAGCCACTTGAGAATTACATCAACGATTATGAGTATGACAAGGCACTAGAAGAATTAAAAAAAATCAGAGAACAATGCCAAACCCCGCCGCTTGACAGCGGCAAAAGCAGTGGATGAGCCTTTTTATTCGATCCAAGAAAAAGCCTCCAACAAGTATCTTGGAGGCTTTTTGAGTCTACAATTAATAATTTACCGGTCAACGTTCCAGCTCAGTTTCCGAATAGTCCTCCACCCGCATGTGCTGGGTCTGCCAGACATTGTTTTCGTTCATATATGACGCTAAGTTGCGGTTTCCCAGATGGGTCACCATTTGGATGTCTTCCTGGGCCTTGTCCGTATCATACAGTTTTGTGTGCAGGGTTGCCCGGCTGTAATAGGCGGCACCGTATTCCGGGGCCAGTTCAATGGCACGGTCGAAGTCCGCAAGAGCGGCTGAAGTATCACCTTTTTTTTCGTTGACCAGTCCGCGCATGTGATAGGCACGGGCATAATCGGGATTGACGGCAATGGCGCGACTGAAATCATTCCATGCAAAATCGAGCATGTCCAGTTTCAGGTAAGCCGCACCACGACTGATCCTGGCCAGGATGTTGGCGGCGTCATCACTTAGCGTCTGGGTAAACAGTTCAATGGATTTTTCGTAGTCATTATCGGCAAAAGCCAGCATTGCCGTTTCGAACAATTCCTTGGGCTGATCTTTGGTTTTCGTCATTGGAGTAACCTCCTTTTATCGTTACACAACCTTGAGGTGATGGTTGGTACGATTGTGTATGCATAGCAATTAACTAGCGCACCACCCAATTCACAAGGCTGAGGCCAAATACGTGTGTTTTTTTGTGGTTATCGAAAAATTAATGCCTTGCGCCCGATTTTCAACCGTTGGCGAAGGTAGGCAACAGGTAGGAAAATAATAGTCTAGTGCCCGTCCAGAAATGGCTAATTTGCCCGATATCGGCGTTGCGCGAAAAATTTAATCCTCGGAATATCAACTATATGCCTGTGGTTAAATTTTTCGGGCGCCTTGATCTCGACCAAATTTTCCTATTTCTGGATGGACACTATTATAGTTCAACTTTCCGTGGATAGCGCGTACCCACGGAAAATTGAATGGAATCCGAGGTGAGGCCTAAAAAGCAAAGGATTAGAACGGCCAGAAGCCGCTATCGTTCCAAATGCGTTCCTTTAGTTCTGCATCGATGGCGGCCAAAAATGCCAGATGCTCCTTCTCCCAGTCGGCCAACCACTGGTATAGTTTCTTTTCCTCAGGATCCTCGCTTTCGTCGGCACGGCCGGTATACAGTGCAATGGCGCGCTCTTCCATCAGCATGGCGGCTGAAATGGCCGCCGCCTCAAAATCCGCCGCGGCAATGCGCGCCTTGACCTCCGGGGTCAACACATTCTGAGCGATGGTCCCCATTTTGGAAGTGTCCGATGCGTTGAACTGACCCGTCTGTTTAAAGGCTTTAAATTGGTCGGAGAGAATTTTTACGTGTTCGACCTCTTCGGCCGCCATGGTTTCAAAGAATTCCTTAACATCGGCGTGGGTCGATTGGCTGGCCGCTGTTTGATAAAAGGCCTGGCCTCGTTTTTCCAATAGGATGGCACTCTTCAGAATATCCAGCGAACGATTTTTTGTCATCAATTCCTCCTTGGTCGATTAGCCCTACTGAAGGTACGGTTCCGGCAACTTTTGTGGTGACGCTATGTATTTTAGGATTTCCAAAAATATCTTGACTTGGTTTTATCAGCCCAGTTACTATCCCTTTCAAAAATGTGTGATGGCGATCCTTTGGTTATGGGGATCGGTGATGTTGACGTCGATCAAATCCGATCCGACACGCTTGATTATGCAGTCAGGCCCGTTGGATTAACTTTCAACAGAGTTTGAACATAAGAGATGCCATGGCGAAAAGCAAGCCACTGAGCGCCAGCATGGAAGATTACCTGGAAACAATTTACCATATTGTTTCTGAAAAAAAAGCCGCTCGCGCAAAAGACATTGCCGTACGGATGAGCGTCAACAGTGCATCGGTTACCGGTGCCCTGCGGCTGTTGGCCGAAAAAGGCCACATCAATTACGCCCCTTACGACGTTATTACACTCACGCCAAGCGGTGAAATCCTGGCCCGGGACATCGTGCGCCGCCATGAAATCCTGAAGGATTTTTTCACCAAGGTGCTGGATGTGGAGGAGCATATTGCCGAGGATAACGCCTGCCGAATGGAGCATGCCGTTTCACCGGTAATCATCGACCGGTTGGTACGCTTCGTTGAATTTGTTCAAATCTGTCCCCGCGGCGGAGAGGAATGGATCAGCGGCTTCCGTCAGTTTTGTGTTAAAAACGATGCCCTTGCCGGATGTGAAAATGCCATTTCCAAATGTCTGGATGATTTGAAAAAACGTCAAAAACAGTTTCAACAGTCCAGCCGGGAGATCATCACGCTGGAAAGTCTCACCCCCGGTCAAGTCGCACGACTGATTCGGGTCAAAGGCAAAGGCTCACTGGTGGACAAACTCAAGGAGCTGGACATCACCCCTGGCAGCATCATTGAACTCGAGGAGGTGGATCCCGATAGCTGCAGAATCGGCATCAAGGTACGAGGCTACCATCTGTCCCTGCGCAAGGACGATTTTTCAAAGATAGAACTGGAAATCATTCCCCCCACCTGACGCCAATCTGCAGGATCGAGCCCCCCTTTTTTGGAATGAGAGGCTCAAGACAGATTTTTGTTTTGTTTTTCCTTAATCCGTCGATTTCTCAAAGGGTTGTAAAACAGCCTAAAGCTTTTAGCAATTAGCTGTTAGCCGTTCGGATGCCTGGATTCTGCTAATAAAAGCTAACAACTAAATGCTAATAGCGGCTCATCGTGATCTTCCACACAATTCCACGATGAGCCGAATGGAATTTCAGGACTTGCTCCGCTTTTTCCCATTCAGTCGCGAACGCAGCCGTTCTGAACATTTGAAAGTCACAACCCGTCTTGCCGGTAGAATCGTGCTTTCTCCCGTTGCCGGATTGCGTCCTTTGCGGGGCTGTTTTTCCTTCACGCAGAATTTCCCGAATCCGCTGACCAGAACATCATCGCCGGATGCCAGAGAGCCTTTCACGCTTTCTATGAGCGATTCGATGACCTGGAATGATTTGTCCTTGGGAAAACCCAATTGCGAATACACTTTCTCGACGATATCGGCTTTTGTCAGTGCCATGGTACCCTTTCACAGATCTTTTTGGGGATGACTTTCAATTGACCCCATGATTTTTTGTCGACACCTTACTTGACGACGTTTTGCGTTGTTCAGGCAAAAGCCTATCGCCGCGATTCAATCGCCATGCGATCCGATAGCTGAAGGAAAACGAAAAGCTACCCGTTAACAACAATTAAGCCATGGAAATTCGATACTGTCACACCCGATTGATAAAAAATAAGGGGCCGGGCGTTGAGACGGTCAATTGCTCTGAACTTTTTGGCAGGAGTTCCGCGCCGACCCCGGCGGACATATTGGAGGTGCCATAGGCATATTCCGCTCTCCATTTATACAATGGGAAATGGATCCGTGCAATACCACATCCCATTAAAAACCTTGTCGCATTTTTGGTGATGTCACGTTCGGAGGAGATAAAGATGAGAAATAATATCTGATATATCCGTCCCATTTATTTTTACGTCGACCCTGTTGGTTTGTCGAATGCGCACGATTACCACTCACTATGCAGTTGCCGTTCCACATCCGACCACCGGGCCTTCAGGTTGGCAACGGCGTCCAGGGCAATGTCCAGGTGGAGCGGCATGTATTTCTCATAAATTTCGTCGTGCAGTTTCTTGTCTTTGATGCCGCGGCGTTGCAGCGGCATATCCGACACCAGCATGATGGAACCAATGGGGACTTCATACCGATAGGCCACGGAAAAAAGCGTGGCCAGTTCCATCTCGATGGCCAAAATCCGCTGACAACGCAGATAATCCACAAAATTTTCGTCAAATTCCCACAACCGACGATCCGTGGTATAGACGATCCCGCATCGGGGTATGATTTTGTGCGCCTTGACCGCGCCGATACACCGCAGGTTCACGGACATGGCCGGCTGAGCGGGAAATTCAATGGGCAGGTAATGTCGACTGGTCCCTTCTCCGCGAATGGCGGCCGTGGGCACCACGAAGTCGCCGACCTCCAGAATATCGTCAATACCGCCACACATCCCGACCATGACCACGGTTTTCAGATTGTCCAGATAGGCCAAGCCGTTGACAACCAGGGCGGCCTGGGGTGATCCGATACCAAAATCGATCATGGTGCAGTCCAGGTCCGGCGCATTGACAATCCGGAAATTGTTTTCCAGTATCGGGCAGTCGGTGCGTTCGGCAAACGCCTTGATATATTGACGGAAATTGGTGATCAATATGTGACTGCAAATATCTTCGAGCTTGCAGTTGGTATAGCGCTCCAGGGTTTGGCGGATGTACTCGTGTTCTTTAAGTCCCATAACTCCCCAATTTGCGGATCACATCAAACGTAGCAAGATGAAAAAGCAACCCATTTATTAGGCATGGGTTGTAAAAAAATGTCAAATGACAAATTCAAAATAGCAAATGAATGGATTCCAGTTTTTTAAATCAGGCGCAGCGCTCAAGGAAGCTTAACGGATTCCACCAGATCCATCGACAGGTGGTAGGCATGCCGACTGCTACCGGCGTCAATGCCCATGCGGGAAGCGATTCCCTGGGAATTAACGGCATCGGCGACTGCACGGCGCAGCAGTTTACCATGCGCATCATATTGATGCATGGCCCATCCGCCGCCGTTTACTTCCATCAGATCCACGATGGTTCGGCCCTGGCCCTGATAACGGCATGTCCGTGTGCCGTCATTGATGGCACCAGCGGTAATCAAGCCCCCTTCAGGCATGAAAAACAAGAAACGGATATCGGCCATCACCCCTTGGGCGAAGTCCGGGTTCTCAAAGGGGCCAAAGGCTCGTTTAACGGTAATCGAGTGCCTGTCATCGACAGCTTCGAAAAGGACCATGCCCTCCAATGTCATCAACACGCAGTGGATGGATTCATTGTGAGTTGAGAGGACCACTACGCCAGTGAAAGTGGCCTGCCTGCCACCGTAAAACCGTGCACGAATGGTGTGCACCAACTGCCAGCGTCCCTGGGGGAAATGGGACCGGCAGTCCATTTCAATCGCAGGAATCCTGTTCGCCTCCATGGGCTCGATGGTCGGCAGCTGGGCACATGCGCCCATCAGCAATAACATGCCCGCCAGGAGCCACTTCATCGCGCATCCTGAAAGAGCCGGTCATCCAGGTCAGGATTGACATGGGTATCGCTGAAAACCATGCGGGTGAACGCCTTTTCACTTTCAAAAATCAGCACCTCCTGAATGACGCCCGGTGTGCCGGCCATGACCAGTTCAATACGCTGAATAAACCGCTGCATGCCCTCATCCTTGGGTACCATCAATATCCGGTTCCCTTCGCAGAGACTGGCATCGAAAAGGGGATTGTCCTGAAAACGGCCGCTGAGCCAGCCGCTGATCTCGGGCATTACCACCTGCATGGCCTGCATCCGGGCACTGGCATCTTCCACCAGTCGTCCCCCTTGCTCGGATTCAACGAACCGTCTGGTCTCACCATCGTGCATGATCAGCACGCTTTTAACCGGAGCGGTGTACTCCCATCTCAGGGCATCCGGACGCCGGTAGTAAAGACGCCCGGTGGACACCAGTGGTTTGGCCAGAATCGGCAGATGCTTTTCCTGAACAAAGTCGGCCTGTACAGCCATAACGTTGGCCGCCGCGCCCCGGATGCCGTCAAAGGAATCCGCCCAGCCCAGGCACAGTCCGGCGGCCAGGAGCATTATGATGGCCAGCCAGGCGTGTATCCCTCGTTTTCGGCCACGAACAATGAATTGCGCTGAAAAAAGCTTATGGAAGGAGGATCGTTGTAGCATGGATGGTATCGAGCGAAGCCTTTGGTTTCATGGATGTCAAATCAAACCGCCTGAGTATTGCAAGCATTGCAGGTTGGGTTGAGGCACGAACCCCAACAGATTGCTTTATTTGGTCCTTTTGTCTGGACCGTTTGGGGTCAGAAAGGGTAGCTCGGGGTTCAGGACAAGGCCGCAGGGAGGTCGAGACCGCAGGCGTAGCCTTCGCTACGTTGAGGATCTCGGCCGAGCGAGAACGCCGGCCTGGGCCTCGAGATGCCCTTTCTGACCCCGAACGGATTAGCACATGCCGCCGTTTACGCATATGGTCTGCCCACAAATATAGGAAGCATCCGCCGAACACAAAAAACGAACCACCCGGGCCACCTCCTCGGCTTTACCCACCCGGGCCATGGGAATCATGTTCTTGATGTTGGGCATGGGGATATCCTTGATCATATCGGTTTCGATAAACCCTGGCGCCACAACATTGACCCGGATTCCCATTCGGGCGACTTCGGCGGCCAGGCTGCGACTGGCGCCGATCAGGCCGGCTTTGGCGGCGCTGTAGTTGGCCTGCCCCCGGTTGGGCATCAACCCGGCCACCGAGGCGATGGAAACCACGCTGCCGCGACGCTGGCGGACCATTTTCTCGATCACCGGCCGGGTAACATTGTAAAATCCGTCCAGGGTCGTGTCCACCACCCGTTTCCAGTCGTCCCGGGACATCATCATAAACAGGCCATCGGCAGTGACCCCGGCATTGTTGACCAACACATCAAGGCGTTCCACCGTCTCCAGAAGGCCTTGGATGGCACTGGCACTCTGCTTGGCATCACGCACGTCAAAGCCCAGAATCCGGCCCCCGCCCCCTTGGGCGTTCACCTGTTGCAACGTTTCAAGGGCCCCTTTTTCATCCGAGTGAAAGTTGACCACCACATCAAAACCACTACGGCCCAGCTCCACGCAAATGGCCCGTCCGATGCCCTTGGACCCACCGGTTACCAGGGCTATGGGGCGATTGTTATTATCGTTCATTTAGCCTAATCCCCTTTTCCTGTCAGCTTTCGGCGATCTCCTCCGGTTGCGCTTCAACGATCTGCAGCACCACATCGGCCGCCAGCTGCCCACCAATGGTTGCCGTGCCCCGGATTTCACGTAAGTTGTCGAATACGAATGCGTTGGTGGTGGTCGTGGTAATGGTTTCACCGGAAGCGATGGACGCCACGTGGAACTGAGCGGATTTGACCCCCACCAGCCATCCTCGGGTAGGCTCCCCCTGGCCGTGTGGGTCGATCCGCTTCAGGCTGTTGTGGACGCCGGCGGCCTGGGCAACCAGTTCCACCAGAATCAACGGATTGATCGTCCCGTTGTCGTACATCGGCCACTGGTCGTGGGTCACGGACAATACCGTGGCCTGATCATCGGTGATGGAAAGAATCTCGTCCACCAACAGCATTCGACCGCGATGGGGGATGAGGGATTCAACATTCAATATATCGGTTGTAGACATGGTATGCGCAAAAAGGCTTGAAAAGAATATCGATCATTATTATGATAACTGTTTTCGGTAACAGGATACTACACGAATTAACAAGGCCTGTAAAGGAAATGCCCCATGGAAGACTTGATCAATGAACTTCGCCATAAAATCGTTGAAGCGTTGAACCTTCAGGATGTCTCACCGTCCGACATTGATGCCGACGAGCAATTGGTGGGTGGACGTTTGGGTATCGACTCCATCGACGTGCTCGAGATGGTGATGCTGGTGGAAAAAGACTACGGCCTGTCCATCGACAACCGCGACCTGGGCGCCAAGGTATTCGCCTCGGTGCGGGCGCTTGCTGATTTCATCAACAATCCGTCCTCTCAGCCGGCCAACTGACACCATCCATTCGTTTGTTCTCTCGATCATTGATGATAACAAAATGAAGATCCTGCTGGTCTCTGCAAATACATTGAAGGAACCCTATCCGGTTTATCCCCTCGGCCTGGACCATGTCGCTGCATCCATTCATGCCAGGCACCAGGTGTGTATCGAAGATCTCAATGCGTTGCCGGACACAGGCAGTCTTGCCCAACGGATTCGACAGTTCGAACCACAGCTGATCGGCATCTCGCTGCGCAACATCGATAACACCGATACAACGGACCCCGTCGGATTCATTGGCGGGTACCGGGAAGTGATCAAGGTCATTCGGCAGGTATCGCGTGTCCCCATCGTGCTGGGCGGCAGTGGGTTCACCCTTTTCCCCCATCGGGTCATGTCGGAACTGGCGGCTGATTTCGGTACTATTGGTGAGGGAGAGCGGTTTAACCTGCTGATCGATGCGTTGGAAGCGGGCATGGATCCAAGGGGCCTGCCCGGCATCATCCTGCCTGACGAAAAGGATGTTGCCTTTCCGGCCCCCTGGGCCGGCAGCCGCACCCCCAGACCCGACCAACAGGTGGCGCATCTTACGTGGTATATCGAGCATGGTGCCATGCTGAACCTGCAAACCAAACGCGGTTGCCCCTTTCGGTGCATCTATTGTACCTACCCGTTGATCGAAGGGCGCAAACTGCGCTTGGTGGCTCCCGACGAAGCGGCGCAGACAGCCCTGGCCCTTGAAACCGCCGGTGCCCGATACATTTATATCACCGATTCTTCCTTCAATGCCGACATCGACCATTCCCTGGCCGTGGCCCGGGCATTTAAAAATGCAGGGGTAACCGTTCCCTGGGGGACGTTTTTCACGCCCATGCATTTGCCGGAAGGGTATTTTGAGACACTGGCCGAGGCAGGGCTAAAGCATGTGGAGTTTGGTACCGATACGCTATCCGATACAGTGCTCAAATCCTACTGCAAGCCGTTTACGGTCGAACAGGTGTTCACGGCCCATGAGGCGGCGCTTGGCGCCGGTTGCCACGTGGCCCATTATTTCCTGCTGGGTGGGCCGGGAGAAACCGTATCGACATTGCAGGAAACGCTGGATCATATTGACACGCTTCGGAAAACAATACTATTTTTTTTCTGCGGGATGCGCGTCTATCCCCATACGGCGTTGTTTGACCGCTGCCTGGCAGACGGGCAGCTGGAGCATGGTGCCGATTTGTTGGCACCGTTTTTTTATCAAACCGATGCCATCGATAAAGAAACGATCATGCAGCAGGTCAGCCAAAAGGCTGCCGGTCGATTCAATTGGGTGTTTGGCGGGGGGGGAGACGTGACGGCGTCCATCATCCGGCGCATGTATGCCAAGGGGTTTTCCGGCCCGCTGTGGGAATATCTGGCCCGCTGAAACCTTGCAGGACTCCGCGGGTTTCAGCAATCGACTGAGCCACACCCCAAACAGACGTCCATGGGCCTCAAAGACATCGATAGAATGATTTATTTAACCTTAGCTTTGTTAAAAGTAGATTAGAAAAACAAATGCGTATGTGGTATAAGTATATGTCTGATAACCAGGGTGGGAAGGATGAAATCAGGGCCCGTATCCAGGTTCCGCCGGATTCGCCGTGGTTTGATGGCCATTTCCCTGAAGCGCCGTTGCTTCCCGGTGTCGCACAGCTGGGAATGGTTCATGACCTTTTGATCCGCATATTCAAGGAAAAGCGCCCCGTCACCCAAGTCAGCCGCGTGCGCTTCAAGCAGATGATCCGTCCCCATCAATCCCTGGTACTGACTGTAAAAATCGGCGCCGACGATGCAAGCCACAGCTTTCGCATCACTGGTGACGAGGGATTGATCTGTAGCGGTCAAATGCGGCTGGGTGCACAAAAAGGTATTCCGCATTCCTAAAAAATGGGGAATAATTTTCGTGTTCGATTTTTTTCCAAAGGAGACCTTGATACCATGGTAGTGGAAACCGATAAGATCATTCTGCGCATCGCAGAAATCATGATCAATGAGCTTAAACTGGAGGACGTCACCCCGCAAACCTTTGATCCGGACATTGATCTGGTGGACGAGGTGGGCATTGACAGTATGGATCTGGCCACCGTGGCCCTGGTACTACGTGATGAGTATGCAGTGCGGATCGATGAAGACGATTATCCAAAGCTGACCACGGTACGACTGATCGGTGAATATATCCAGGACAAGCTGGCCGCTTAGTTTGATAAACCACAGCAACCTTTAAGCGTAATGGTTTTTTCCATGGATGCCAAACCAACCTGGAAGTTCTCAGACCTGATTGATGATCCCGACGTCGGGAAGCGCTGGGAAAAAGTGCGCCGATATTTCTTTTTGCGCGAATCCACCTATGACATGACCCGGCGCTGTAACATCCGCTGCAACGGATGTTATTTTTACGAAGGTGACAAACAGCACACCACGGACAATACCAATCCCGAGGATTGGCGACAGTTGATGCAGGCGGAGAAAGCACGCGGCATCACCTTCGTGGTGCTGGCCGGCGCCGAACCGTCGCTGGTGCCGGACCTTTGCCAGGTCTGTTATGATGAAATACCGATGGGCTGCATTGCCACCAACGGTCTCAAACGGATTCCCGAAAAGGTGGGCTACCGTATCCATATTTCGGCATGGGGCAATGATGAAACCAGTTTGCGAACCCGCAACGCCAAACAGATGCTGGTTCGTCAGCTGGACAACTACGCCAGGGATCCGCGGGCGGTCTTTGTCTACACCTTTACCCGACATAACATCGACCAGGCCGAATCCGTGGTCCGCACCCTGGCCACGCATGGCGCCAAGGTGACCTTCAACATGTTCAGCGCACCGGTCGGCTACACCGGTAATCTGCGTCACACACCGTTAAGTCTGGCCGACACGCGCAGGACCATGATCGACCTTTTGCAGAGCTATCCGGATACGGTTCTTTTTTCCTGGTACAGTGCCATGGCCCATACCCATGAAAAGGGACTCCACGATCTGTTTAAATGCTCCTATCCCCGGTGCAATCCTTCCACGGACGTGGGGCTGGGACGTTCTTTTCGCCAATATCGAACCGACCTGACCTGGGATCGAAAAGCGGCCTGCTGCGTCCCCGATACGGACTGCGCGGATTGTCGTCACTACGCCGCGGCCAGTGCCGTGGTCACGGCCAGGCTGTTCCGCCATGCTGTGGATCCGCTCACATTCCGGTCATGGCTTGACTTTGTGGATACCTACCTGGCCGTGTGGGTAAAAGGGTACGTCAAGGGAAAGAACCTGTGCAATTCGGTTGTTTATCCGCCCGGTGCGAAGCAGACCGCCAACTGAAGGATCTTGATTTATGAAAACCGTCAGCTCTCTGCTGGACGACCAATGGTACGCCCGGTACAAGCGCATTTCCAAGCTCAATATCCGCAGCTCCATCTATGATGTGACCAACCGTTGCAACCTGCGTTGTAAAGGATGTTTTTTCTTCTCCTCCGGTGAGCACAAGGTGGCCGAAGAAGAGATGGACCTGTCCCGCTGGGAAGCCTTTGTGGACAAAGAAAAGGACCGCGGGGTCAATTTGGCCATTCTCATCGGCGGCGAACCGACCCTGTGCCTGGATCGAGTGGAAGCCTTCTACAAACGACTGCCCACGTTTTGCGCCAGCAATGGGATCATCAAGGTGCCCCGTGATCGCTTTCCGGACATGATGGTCGGTATCAGTCTGTGGGGCGATGAAGAAGACGAAAAACTCCTGCGCGGCAAGGATGCCTTTTCCATCTCCAGCAAGCATTATGAGGGTGATCCGTACACGTACTATCTTTATACCATTACCCCCAAACAATTGGGCAAAACCGAACGGATCATAAAGAAAATCCGTGACGTGGGGCTCAAGGTGCACATGCAGCTGCTCTCCAACGACGAGGGGGTGGATGGCTTCCACTGGCAACCCGAGGAACTGGTCCAAATCCGTGATGAAATGG
This sequence comes from Desulfosarcina variabilis str. Montpellier, assembly GCF_048565275.1. Classification (NCBI taxonomy): domain Bacteria; kingdom Pseudomonadati; phylum Thermodesulfobacteriota; class Desulfobacteria; order Desulfobacterales; family Desulfosarcinaceae; genus Desulfosarcina; species Desulfosarcina variabilis. The sequence continues at coordinate 8,547,568 of NZ_CP159846.1, forward strand.
ACGAGGTGCTGGATCACTATCCGGACACGGTGATTTCTTCTAAATACTATCATGAGATCATCACCACCGGAAAAATGTTGGGCCGAACCTTTGGCTGGATGGAGTGCCCCTCGGTCACCGATCCGCTGGACAAACGTGATCCCAAACCCCGCCGGCTGACCAATTTTATCCGCTGGGCCTCGGATCTTCATACCATGCACCGCTGCTGCACATCGGAGACCCGCGACTGCAGTACCTGCAAAGACGGCGCGGCCCATATGAGCTGGGTGATGGTCAACAAACGGGCCCACATGCAAAGTAGCCAGGATTTACAAAACTGGATCGAAGTCTACGAAATGTTCGCCAAACTCTATCAATTCATTCCCTGGTAGGGGTAGTCGATTTTTAGGTTTTTCTCATGCCCAACGACCCCGTGGTAATTCTCGGATTTGACGCGGTCTCACCTTTGGGGATCGAATTTGAAAGCCAATGGCAAAGAGCGCTCGCCGGTCAAAGCGGTGTCGGTCCCTTGACCCGTTTTCGCATAAGCGACGACTTTCCCGTGCGCATTGCCGGTCAAGCACCGTCCATCGACCACCTGCCCTATGATTTTTTAACGCCCCGGCAGCAGGCCCGCTGGCCCTCCCCGATTTTCAAATACGCCTTGCTCACCGCCTCCCGGGCCCTGGATCACAGTGGATTGTCCATCACACCGGAGCTGGCCCCACGCACGGCTATCACCTTCAGCAGCGCCATCGGCGGCATGGATGCCGTTCTGGCGGCGGATCGCAAACTCATGGGCCAGGGTAAGCTACCGCCCCCTTTCGTCAATCCCAATGCCTGTATCAACATGGTCGGCGGCAAGGTGTCCATGCACACCGGTGCCACGGGACCGATCACCACGACCATCACCGCCTGCGCCACGGGGCTGACCTCCATGATCATGGGGGCCATGCTGATCAATGACGACCGGGCCGACGTGGCTATTTGCGGCGCGGTGGATTTCCCCCTGGTCGAACCCATCGTGGCCGGGTTCGGCACCATGGGCGGGGCGTTCATGCCCAAGGAAGGCGAGGATGCCGTGCCCCCCGAAAAAGCCAGCCGACCTTTCTCCCCAGGCCGCCGCGGGTTCGTGATCTCCGAAGGCGCGGGATGCATCATCATCGCAAGGCAATCCTTTGCCCGGGCCCACGGCCTTGCCGTGGCCGCTCAAATCGCCGGGTGGTCCATGACCGCCGACGCCTATCATCATGTCGCCCCCAATCTCAAGACCGTGCAGCGCTGTATTGCCGAGAGCATTACCAGGGCCGGCATTACGCCCGATCGCATCAGCGCCGTCAATGCCCACGCAGCCTCCACACGGGTAGGTGACCAGGTGGAAGCGGAGGCCTTGCAACAGGTATTCGGCAGTCGTATCCCGCCCATCACGGCCAACAAATCCATGATCGGCCACGCCATGGGGGCCGCCAGTGCCATTGAATCCATTTTTGCGATCCAGGGCCTTAAGGACGGCCTGTTGCCGCCCACGATCAACTATACCCCGGATCCGGCGCTTGGCCTTACCCGTGTGGTAACGTCGCAGCAGACGCTGGACCAGGAATATGTGTTGAAAAACGCCTTTGGGTTTGGCGGATGCAATGCGTGTATGGTAATTAGAAAAACATGAAACCACCCCTTAACCGACGCGTATTCGTGGTGGGTTACGATGCCGTGACCTGCCTGGGCAATACCTTTGAACACACCTGGCAGCGGGCCTTACGCGGGGAGGCGGGTTTTCGCCGTCTGACCCGTTGCGAAACCACGTCCCGCAGTAACGTGGTCGGAGAGATCCCCGACTGGCATCCCCAGGATTTTCCCTATATCGACAAAATGGACGGCCGCAATTGGAACGCAGCTTACGTACTGCTCACCATGGTGGGCTGCAAGCGGGCCCTGGAACATGCGGGGCTGGTCATGGACGATAGCATTGGCCTGCGCACCGCGTGTCTGGTCGGTTCGGCGCTAAACGGCACCGATGCCTACCGGATTGCCATGGATAATTACATTCATCATGGCCCGACCAAGGTCAGTCCCTACCTTTTGCCCAATCTGTGCGCCAACCTGCCGGCCAGCAAGGCCGGCATGCTGTTGGGCTTTACCGGCCCCATCTTCTCGCCCCAGGGCGCCTGCGCATCGGGCAACCATGCCATCGGCATCGGTGCCCGCATGATCCGGGATGGAGACTGCGACTTTGTTCTGGCCGGTGGTGTGGAAACCTGCCTGACCCCGGAAATCGTCCAGGGATTCGCCAACATGTGGGCCACCATCAAGGTGGGGGAAAGTGATCGGGCCTTTGCCGACCCGACCCAGGCCTCCCGTCCCTTTTCCGTGGATCGTCGGGGTATCGTACTGGGGGAAGGCTGCGGCGTGCTGGTGCTGGCCGCCGAGGAAGCGATCAAGGCCCACGGCCTGACCCCCCGGGCCGAGGTCCTGGGCGTCGGGTGGACCTCCGATGCCCATCATTTCACACTGCCCAACCAGGCCACCATTGTACGGGCCATCCGCCAGGCCCTGGACGATGCCGGCATTCCCCCGTCGGCGGTGGGATACGTCAATGCCCACGGCACATCCACCCAAAAAGGCGATGCCGTGGAGATCGAAAGCCTGCGCGAGGTGTTCGGATCGCATCTTGCGGGCATTCCAGTATCATCCAACAAATCCCAGATCGGCCATACCCTGGGTGCGGCCGCAGCCATTGAGGCGGCCCTGTCCATTGAAGGCATGCAGCAGGGCATCCTTTTGCCCACGGCCAATCATATCCCCGACCCTGCATTCGCCGACGTGGACGTGGTGCCCAATGCGGCCCGCCGCCACAGCTATGACACCATCCTGTCCAACGCCTTCGGGTTTGGCGGGACCAACTGCTGCATTGTTTTCCGGGGAGTACGAAATGCGGCCTAAGCCCTTTGTACCGGCGCCCCTTGACGACAACCCATCCTATGTCAAGGATCTGACCAGCGAGTTGGTCTGGCACTGCTGCGAAACACGGCCCTTATATGCCGACACCGACCGCAGCCAGGTCGTCTATCACGCCAACTATTTGAGATACTTTGAATTCGGACGTGCCTCGCTGATGCGCGAAGCCGCTTATCCGTACAAGGAAGTGGAGGAAAGCGGTTATGTCTATCCCATCATCAAAGTGGATATCGACTATTACCGCCCCCTGCATTACGACGAGGCCATGTGGGTATATACCCGGCCGTCGACATTGGAGCGCGTGCGTCTGCAGTTCGACTATGTGATCACTCACCAGGAATCGGGCGACATCGTATGCAAGGGTTTCACCCGCCACTGCGCGGTCAACCCCTCGGGCATCCCGGTGGAGGTGGACCCCAAAACCATTTACCTGTGGAATATCTTTCCAAAATCGTGAATGCCGACCCGACTGCCATATCTTTCGCCCTGCCACCGTTTTTCAAGGATCATCATGTGCAGGGCCGCCCGGTATTAGCAGCCGTGGAAGCCATGGAACTGCTCGTGGCCCATGCCGGGCGTCATTTTTCGGCAAGCACGGTCATAAATTTAACGAACATCCGCTTCGACAAATTCCTGTTTCTGGATACGCCCGAGCCACCGCCGACCTTTGCCCGCATCACCAGCAGCAACGACGGCACCCACCGCGCTGTACTGACATCACGCTTTAAACGACCCGGGGCTGCCATCACACGCACCCTGACCCATGTGTCGCTGACCATCGATCAGGAGTTGCCGCCGATTGATCCGCCGCCCGTGGATACGATTGCCTGTCTGACCGGCAGGCTCACCCGCGTGGATGTGGATCGAATTTACCAGGACATGGTGCCCTTTGGCCCGGCGTACCGCAACATCCGCCGACTGCTGATCTCGCCGGACGGCGCCCTGGCCCGGGTGGGATCGCCTGATCCACTTGACCCGCGGTCAGCACTTTGCCTGGGGTCCGGTTACGTGCTGGATGCGGCCTTTCACGCCGCCTGCGTCTGGTGCCAGCGGTATGGCAACACGGTGGCGTTTCCCGTGACCATCAAACGCCGCAGCATCGTTCGCCCCACCCGGCTGGATGAACCGTACACAGCCCGCATCGTGCCCATCCACAACGATGCGCCGCCATTTGTGTTCGATATTTTCATCTATGACAATACCGGCAGACTGTGCGAGGCCGTCCATCACATCGAAATGCGCGATGTCAGCGGCGGGCGCCGCAAGCCGCCGGCAGGATTCTGGCAGCCGGTCACGGGTGATCCCCTGTCCGCATTCAGTGGCCGCGTCAGCGGCATCGTCCTGCTTGAGCGTGAATCCATGGCCGAATTTGCCGCACTGGCCCTTTCGGACAAGGAAAAGCAGCGCTTGTCCCCTATGACCGCCACCCGCAGCAGGGGATATCTTTCGGCCCGACTGGCCCTCAAGCAGCTTAGCCGCAGCCTGGCAGACAGTGCGGACCGGCGCCCGGCCCAAACCATCGAAACCGTGGCCCCGGATGGGCAGCGTCCCCAATGCCCTTTGGCAGACGGGAGCATGCCTTATTGCAGCGTGGCCCATGACCATCGCTTTACCGTGGCCGTGGCCAGCCGTCATCCGGTGGGTGTGGATGTTGAACCCTTATCGGACAAGGCTAGCCGTGCCCCGGATCTTTTTATGACCCCCACGGAACAGGCCCTGGTCAAGCAAACATCTGTGGATGACGCGGCGGCAGCACTGCGGGTATGGAGCGCCAAGGAAGCCGTTGCCAAGGCAACAGGGCATGATCTGGCCGAGGTCTGGCAGCGGGTTCGGGTGACCCGGATCGTCACAGCGGAAAGCCGGCTGGTCATGGACGGGTGCACCGTGCTGATCGCCTGGCATATCCTGGTGGACAACCATCTGTTCACCCTATTGACCATGGAGGCACAGCCATGACCCATCCGGCCGTCTTTATCGGTGTCTTTGCAGCGGCCTACGTGGCTGGATCGGTGAATTTTTCCATCCTGGTGTTCCGGTTTACCAAACGCGAGGACCCGCGCCAACATGGCAGTGGTAATCCCGGCGCCACCAATGTGTATCGTCAGGCCGGCCTTGCCTGGGCGGCAGGTGTGCTGCTATTGGACATGGGCCGGGCCATGGCCGTGGCGTTTTTGGCCACTGCCCTGCTGCCCGTATGGCAGGTTCCCTGGGTGGGGCTGGGATTGATCATGGGTAATCACTGGCCCTTGTTTCATGGGTTGCGGGGTGGCAAGGGCGTGGCCAACTATCTGGGGTTTACGGTCATCGTCGCGCCGGTGTGGGCGCTGATCGGTGTATTGGCCTGGGGCGCGGCGCACCTGGTGTGGCGAACGCCTTTTTTGTCATCCTTTACCATGGTCCTGTGCCTGGCCGTCGGCACAGCCCTGGTTCAAGGAATGGGCGCTTGGGGAGGACTGGGTGTAGCAACCACCGTAGTGTTCATCGTGGTCTGCCACCATGCCAACATCCGTGGACGGTGGGGCAGTCGCAGCGGGAAGCGGTAAGTGGTAACGCCGAAGCAAGCGGATCATGCCCCGGGCCACAGCCCAGCGCATAAAAACATGGCTGTACTTGGCGCCGGCCAGGTACATCCCCAGCATGAACACCAGGTGAGAAAGGCCGTAGGCCACCGGCCCGCCGACCGCCACAATGACGGCATTGCCATAATACGCCGCGGCAATCCCCAGCAGGGAAATCAGCGGCCAACCAATTACATAGCTAAGGGCGATGGCCGACACCCCGGAAATCACCCTGAGGTCGGGGCGCTGGCGAAAGGCGCTCAAATCAGCCCGATCGACAATGGCCGATTGGACAAAACGAATCCGGGACAATTGCAGCACGATCTTTTTTATCGGCGTTTCGAAAAATTTCACGGGGACTTCAAACTCCTGGTGAATGAGGTGTATCTAAATCGTAACAACATAAATTAACCATCGAGAACCAACGGATCAAGGCAATTCCGAAACATTAATGATAATGAATAAAAAACGATCAACCCCACCATTGTCCGCCATCTGGCAGCGTATCGATCGGATTTACTGCATCACGCTCAAGGATCGAGGGGACCGTCAGGCCAGTGCAAAGGCGCAGTTTGCCCGTGTCGGACTGGATGGACAGGTTGATTTTTTCCTTGCTGAGCGGCACCCGAACAACTGTGAGCAGGGCATCTTTGAGTCCCATCTGGCCTGTCTGGCCATGGGATTGGAAGCTGGTGCCCGCCATGTTCTGGTTTTTGAGGATGATGTGATTTTTGGCCCCATTGATTACCGGCGGTTTCAGGCAGGCATCGACTTTTTCATGCAGCAGACCGATCAGGCCATGTTTTTTCTCGGCTGCTTAGTTGGCAAGAGTCGGCCCACCCACGCGCCGGGGGTACGCAAGGTTCGCTACCGGTGCCTCTCCCATGCATATCTGGTCAACGCCGCCCTGGCAGGACAAATTGTTCAAACGCCCTGGCAGGGTATTGCCTATGATGCCTTTTTGCGGGACTGCACCCGCCATCATTTTGCCCTTTACCCGTCGATTGCCTTTCAAAGCAATTCACCAACGGACAACGACCGCCAGCGCACCCTAGACATGATCCGCCGTCTGTTCGGCGGGCTGCGGATCATCCAGCTGGTCAACGAGCGCTACCACCGTTATCCAATCATCATCATCGCGGCGCATGTGTTGATCATCAGCGCCTTGATTCTTCTGTGGACCCTGATCCGATGACAACCCACTTTCATCATACCGGCCGACGCCGTCCGGAATATCCATTGCCATGCAACTGAAAACATCCATCAACCCGTTTACCCTTCTGGCAGTTGTGATCGTTGGTGCGGCTCTTCTGGCCATCACCCTTGCCCGTCTGACCATCGACACGGATATTGTCAGTTCTCTGCCCACAGGCGACCCGGTGATCGCCGACGGCGTACGATTGTTTGAAAAGAATCCCATCAAGGATAAGCTGGCCATCGATATCGGCTCGGCCGGCGGGGATTCATCCCGGTTGCTCCTATCCGCCGAAAAGGTGGAAGCTGCCCTGAAAAAAAGCGGCCTGTTCACAACGGTGGGCAACGCGTCCATGCAGACGGGCCTGACCGAACTGGCCGAACAGGTGGTCAGTCACCTGCCGCTACTTTTCACTGCCGAGGAACTTGAAAAGCAAGTGGCCCCCCGCCTGACCACTGATCAAATCCATAAGGCCTTGGTCCAGGTCAGGCAGGATTTGCTTCAAATGGACGGTATCGGCCAAGCCGCCACCATGGCCGCGGATCCGCTTGGGTTGCGGGCGATCGTCCTGGCCCGACTGGCCGCCTTGAATCCGGCACCCGGCGCCACCGTTCGTCGCGGCCGCATCTTTTCAGCAGACGGCCATCATCTGCTGGTACTGGCCACCCCCAAAGGGTCCGGCACCGACACCACCGTGGCCCGCAACCTGAACCAGTGCTTTGCCGACCTTGAAAAGATGTTGCAGGACGATTTCGGCGGCGACATCACCCTCACCCCCACCGGCGCGTACCGGGCCGCCCTGGACAACGAAACCATCATCAAGGGCGATGTACACCGGGCCATCCTTTGGGCCACCATCGGCATCGGCGTGCTGCTGCTGGCCGCTTTCAACCGCCCCCTGATGGGGCTCATGGCCCTGTTGCCGGCTTTGGCCGGAACGGTCACGGCCCTGTTCGTCTTCTCGCTGATCCATCGCAGCATTTCCGTCATGGTACTGGGATTTGGCGGGGCGATCATTTCCATCACCGTGGACCACGGCATCGCCTATCTCCTGTTCGTGGAGGACGGCAGCGGTAAGGCGTCAAGGGAAATCCGTGCCGTGGGCCTTCTGGCGGTGCTGACCTCCATCGGCGCCTTTGGCGTGCTGGCCTTCAGCGGGTTTGCCGTCTTCGAGCAACTGGGTTTGTTTACCGCCCTGGGCATCGGCTTTGCCTTTGTGTTCGTCCATACGGTGTTTCCCAGACTTTTAAAGGAAGGCATGCACCGTCAGCCTGGACCCAGGCGGCGGTTTTCGCACCTGGTGGACCGTCTGGCATCGACGGGCACCCCCGGATTGGTCCTGGCCCTTTTGGCCGGTCTGGTACTGGCTTTTTTCATCCGGCCCCAGTTCAACACCGAGCTGACCGCCATGAACAGCGTCAGCGAATCCACCCGGGCGGCCGACCAACTGATGACCACCGTGTGGGGTGACATCTTCTCCAGTGTCTACCTGATGACCGAGGCCGACGATCTGGCCGGGTTGCAGGCCAAAAACGACCGGTTGCTGGAACAGATCAACATGCAGGTACGCGCCAAGGCCATCGAACAACCGGTGACCCCGTCCCTGTTTTTTCCCGGCCCGGACCGCAGCGCACAAAATCTTGCAGCCTGGAAAACGTTCTGGACCACCGATCGCATCCAAACCGTTGCTACCGCCCTGAACCGTGAAGGTGAGGCACTGGGCTTTGCCGCCGGCGCGTTTAGCGGTTTCATCGACCTTCTTGCCGCACCGTCCATGCAGCCGGTCCCCATTGGCCCCGCCGTTCAGCCCCTTTTTGGAATCTCAAAGGATCAAACCGATGGCACCTGGCGACAAATGACGCGTATCAACCGTGGTCCCCAATTCGACGGCGAGCAATTTTTCCAGCGCGTCGCGCCTCTGGCCACGGTGTTCGACCCGGCCCTTTTTTCCCAACATATGGGCGATCTTTTGTTTGGCACGTTCATGCGCATGCTGGTGATCATCGGGATCAGCCTGGTGGTGCTGCTGATCATCTTTTTTGTCGATGTGCGGCTGCTGATCATCGCCCTGCTGCCCCTGGTTTTTGCCTTTGTCTGTACCCTGGGTACATTGGGAATCCTGGGGCGGCCACTGGATATCCCGGCCCTGATGCTGTCGGTAATCATCCTGGGCATGGGCGTGGACTACACCTTGTTGATGGTCCGGGGATACCAGCGCTATCAACGCTTTGATCATCCTTTTTTCGCCGTGGTGCGCACGGCCGTGGTCATGGCCGCCGCGTCGACCCTGGTGGGCTTTGCGGTTCTTCTGACTGCCGACCACAACCTGCTCAAAAGCGCCGGATTGATCTCGTTTCTGGGCATCGGTTACTGTTTGGTCGGAGCGCTGCTTATCCTTCCGCCACTGTTAAAGCACCGTTTCAAAAGGCCAACGTCTTCGTTCGCCAGCATCGAAGACCGTTATAGCCATCTGGAACCCTACCCACGCCTGTTTGCCCACTTCAAACTGCGCCTGGATCCTCTGTTTGCCGAACTGCCGGCCCTGCTTCCTGAAAAAGCCGACCTGGCCAATATCCTGGATGTGGGCTGCGGATACGGGGTGCCGGCCTCCTGGATGGCCAGACGCTATCCCAAGGCATTTGTTTACGGTATCGAGCCCCAGGCTGAACAGGTTCGCGTGGCCAGCCTGGTTTTGGGTGACCGTGGCAAAATTGTCCAAGGGGGCGCACCGACGCTGCCCTCAACCGATGTGCTCTTGGACCTGGCAACGCTTTTGGATATGAGTCACTATCTTCAGGATTGGGAATTGGAAAAAACCCTGGTACAAATCCATGCCCGTTTGATACCCGGCGGCCGGTTGATCATGCGATCGGTCCTGCCCCGGTCGGATGCCCCCCACTGGACCTGGCATCTGGAGGACCTCAAACTCAGATTCAGGGGAATAACGGTGTGCTACCGCGATCCGCAAACCATCGAAACCATCCTGTGCCAATGCGGATTCGAAGTACTGGACAGCCGGGCTTCGGGTGACCGAGAGGATATGTGGTGGCATGTGGCGGAAGCGAAGTAGGGTAAGGGACGGCCCTTGCCTTTCATCCCCTGTCCGTATACTCTTTGGTTCCTGGTCTTTGGTTCCTTCAAATTCTGACATTGCAAGCTCGACGTCGACAATCGCCTCATTTACCTTCATTTCATACTATCATTGTATCAGGCATAGATGAAGCACTTGACTTACCTGGCTAACAAAGTCATCCACATACTTTTTAGAGCAAGATAAGCAAAAGCAGCTTTTACAGTTGACAGGGGGCGGGTTACCGAACCGAGAAGGGATCCGTCTGACCAGTGACGAGCGCATCCTCGGCAGCAGCGAGTTTTTCGAACCTACGAGACAATGAAACAATGTCACGGAATCACTCGAAATCCCCGATTTATCTCTTGATTTTCTCTAACGCTATTGTTATTGAAATACTCAAACTTATACAATTCTAAAATTTATTAAATTACATTTATCTCATTGTTATTTTGGGCGAAAGATTTGTTTACTCGGAGGCCTAAAAAATTATGATAAGACGATTTTACAAGAAAAACTGTTTTTTTTACATTTCGCACTATTGTTTGTTACTTTGTTTTTTTATCCAACTAAATGGCTGCTTCAGCATGGCCCCAACTACCCCAACGCTTATTGCTGCAATTTCTTCAAATAATACTGAACAAGCTAAAAATTTGATAGAAAAAAACTACGATTTAAATACTTTTGATGAAAATGGGAATGCAGCTTTACACCATACCGCAGCAAAAAAATGTTCAATTGAAATTACGAAAAAGTTAATAGCTAATGGCGCAGATGTTAATATCAAAAACCTAAAGGGTTTGTCTCCATTATCGATCGCTATAAAATCCCATAACACTGAGACATTTAGTTGGCTCATTGAAAATGGAGCCGATATCAACTCTGTTGACTATCAAGGACATACGCCGATATTTTATGCTGCGTACTCAGGCTTCTCAGATATGGTGGCTCAACTTATCAACAATGGAGCTGATGTCAATGCAGCCGCCAAGGATGGGAGAACACCTTTACACGCGGCCGCTATCGGTGAACAAGTAGATTGTCTTAAATTATGTTTGCAAGCAGGTGCAATTCCCAGGCAAAGCGACAAAAGTGAGGAAGCTATCCTTGCGACTGCAATGCTATACAAATTAACAGCTGATTATCATTTAGAAAATTCTAATATCAAAAAGGCAAAGGAAGAACTTAATGTATCAGTATGTTTTTTTGAAAATGCTTCATCATTATTTGCCGATAGGGCCAGTTCAATTAAAACAAAACTATTTGTTGGCTATGCTTTGAGTGGGATTTGTCTTTTCCTATCAGCAACAAGTGCCAGTTTACAGGCTACAACGAATATGGTGCCAACTCCATCTGGAAATTTGGTGGGAATAGGTACGTCAGCTGTTTATTTGCCTGATTCATCAAATACGTCAAAAAACTGGAATGCATCTGATTTTTATAATTTACTTTCAACCAATAGTGAGAAAAAACTAAACGAATGTAGAAATCTTCAATTATGTCTTAACCAACTTTCTTTGAACGAAGATCCCAAGCAATGTTTAAATTAGAAAATAGCCTCTATAGAGATAGGAAAAAATGCAGCCTAATAAATCATCGATCTTTGTTGGATTAATCCTTACGTATTTAATCTTAAGTGGGTGTGCAAAACCAGTACAGTTAGCTTCTTTGGAAGCGGATAATGCTGCAAAAAAATTTTGTTCTGCGAAGGAATTCGGTGTTCTGTATATATATCGCCCCCATCATTTCGGCGACACGATACTCAACACAGTCCTATATTTGGATGATCAGGGCGTTGGTCGTCTAAAGCCTGATACCTTCATAAAGTTGCCCCTTGAGGAAGGAACACATTATGTTCGGACACTACTGGAAGAAGCAAACGGTGATATATACGAAAAGAGTGTAAAAACCAACCACAGGCTTGAAGTTAAAAAAGAGGAAATTTATTATTTAGAGATTGAGAATCGTGCTTACTGGACACAACATGGTTTTCTTATACATCAAAAAAGTGATAAAGTTGCTCAAAAAGAGATCTTAAAATTAAAACTTGTTGAGCAGGAGGAATTCGGCTATATAGCTCCGAAACTATTAGCTGACTAAAAGATAGTATTATATGTCCCAGGAATTAACACGCGAGCAACGACCAAAGACATTCTTGATGCAGTTAAAGAGTCAAGATCAAGAAGCTGATCATGCCGAACCATGCCTTGTGGGCATTGGGGTCACCCATTAAAGTTACATGAGTATTTCGAATGGTCAAGCCATAAAGGCTATTTTTCCAAGGCCAGGAAATGGGATTGGCTGCACAAGCAGTTCATCTTGTTCATACTTGTCAAGGCCCCCAAAGGTAGATATTTTTGCCGTGAGTCTGGTGAAACCCGGAATCTGTAAGTTTTCTCTGTCACAAATTCCGGGTTAATTTTCTCTGGCCGTGGGTCAGAAAGGAGCCGTCACTCCCAAATTAAAGCCGGATGTAATGTCATTTTGGGCACCGGCGGGATAATTATAGTCAAGATCCACTCGCTGAAATCGATATCCCAGGTTTAGGATAACGGCTGAAACCATCTTCTGGGTTAGGGGGAATACGTAATTTATTCCCAATTCTCCCAGATAATAATATCCATCGGCATCTCCATTAATGAAGCCATATGCGAAATTACTGTATAAATTCAATTTTCCTTTTATGGGAAAAACAGCCGAAAGACCTAAAATGGGTGCACTTAAAGATTCATCGAGCGGCGCTATGTCTATGTCTTCGTCCTCGAAACCAGCAGCACTAAAACTTGCCTGTGCGTCATAAGAACGGCTAAGACTTTTGTATCCAATGCTTAAAGCAATGTTGGGCGTTATCATATAGCCAAGATTCAGATCCCATTCCTTTCTTTCCGCAGACACATCAATATTCAAATCTTCTTTTATTTCTCTCCCATAGATATTATATCTGCTCGAAGGGACAGATTGCATCGAAAATTCATACTCTGTTTTCGGCATATAACTGCCACCAATGAAAAATTTGCGATACCGGACCATGAACGTCGGGATAAAGGTAAATTCAGAATCCGACTCAAACTGTAATATGGCAGAACCGTCAGTATTGTAACTTCCCAGCTTCATGGGGAGACTCCATTCGTTCATCCAAGTCTTCAACCCCAGGGCATATCCCCAATCCGCTCCGGAACGGTTTGAGCTCGCCAGCGTTTGCATTTTTCCCACGGGCGATACCTCCTCGCCCTTCTCATCAGCAGCATGAGCAACCACACATATTCCCAACGACAATAGACATGCCAACAAAACGAACATTTTTCCTGATTTCACACGAACTCTCCTTTCCCATTGGTTTGAATTTCCTGTCTCTGACTTTTTCCGGCATAACACCCGTGTTCCCGGGTTCCGGGATTGAACGATTAGCTGTTAGCTGTTAGCAAAATAATTACATTACAAAGAACGGTTGCACTTGTTCATTTCATTTAACCGGTGGCCGGCATCGAGTAAATGCCAAATGCCAAGCCGTTATGAGCGAACAGATGAATGCTAACCACTCACCTGGGGTACTTAATAACTCAACCGGCCCGCAACAGCAGCTTGAAAAACATCTCAAACAAAAGGTATCGATTTTTTCTTGGATTTCTCAACCTTCATAATGCGATGGGTTAACACTACAGACGGAGAAAAAATTATTTTTGTCGCTTTTTTGAGAAAAAAGTTGAGTTTTTAATTGCCGAAGACAAACGTGGGTTGATACGCAGGCGCTTGCGTATTCCGGGGGTTGGGTTCTTTCTCTGGTGGCTGCGGTTTAGCGAACCTTCTTTTTTGGGTCTCGACCTCGTAGTCACTCAACAGGCTGCTGTCTATCTCGCTCAAAAGCACTTTGGCGTTGGAGCTGGCAACGACTTCTCCGGTAACGATGTCGATCATCTTTGCTCGAATCTTCAAATATCTGCTGAGCTTATTCACCGATCCGGTGATAATGAAGCCGGCTCCCAGTTTCTTGAACATTTTCTTGTCCCATGTCATCTCTCCGCCGCTGTCAAAGGTGGCCTCCTTCTCCAGGGCCTGTATCCGATCTCTTTCCAGAACGACGATATTCCGATTTACTCGAAATGTTTCGATTACGATATCGACAAGTGTGTTTTCTACCTCACGGCATATCTTTTTGGGTTCTCGAGAATAACTATCAATAAACGAATGCACTACGATATAGTGCTTTGTGTTGGGGAAAGCCATACCGACATGGCGCTCGAAATCCTGTATAATCTCGGTAAGCTCTTCTTCCAATTCATCGGCGAAACATTCGCCCGAGACGAGTACGCTGAGCGGCATGATAAGAACAGCACACAGAATCAATGATAAATTTCGCAAAGGACGAAGCCAGGAAACAACCCAATCCGTGTTAATCATTATCCTCTCCAGTGGCCTGAGAAACCGGTGTGAATGGTTGTCCCGAAGATCGGCCGTGTCTTTGCGCTCGCAAAAACGGTGATACCGGATTGTACACCGCAATTCCCTTTCTTCCCCTCAGAAAAATAATCAGCAACAGCGTGAACCGTTTAGGCGTTATCATACGCCTTTCCCTCTGATTCGGGGGCGATCGATAAATGCGCCTTAGCCGCCTTTATCCGCCGTGTTGAGTCGGCCTCAATGCGTTTTCCGTCGAACCGCACCACCGTTCCAGCCGTTTACCACGCACTGCCCTTTTCGGAGCGGCGCTGCCGGGCACCGGCCACCTTGACGACCTTTACCTCGTTGCCGGACATGTAGAGTTGCCCCTCAAGGTTGAGCTCCTGAAGCATCTTATAGACGTTTCTCTGAAGCTTGGCCGAATTGATGGCGGACTTGTACAGGTACTCGTGATGCGTAGGCGTGTTCAGGCCGTTGGGTTTGGGGCGGTGGCTGTCGTACCCCGAAAAAAGGACCCAGTATGGCTCCATGTTCAGTATATCGTCTGCTGTGAACCCGTCGAACACGAAAATCCACTCGAGCAGACGCCCTCCGGCCTGGTCCACATAGCCAGCCAGCCGCTGCGCCAGTACAGCGCCCACGTCCATGCCTGTAACCCTTGATAAATCACCCACGGTCTCAAGAATATCGTTCCTCGTAAAGGGTCTCGGAACAAGCTTGGATTGCTGCGTCTCATACTCGAAATTGCCCATGCGCGAGCCGGAATGCACATCCAGAAGCCGGCCATCGGCTCTGGCCGTGACCCGTGCGCTGTTTTGCTCGATCTTTCCATTGGGGTATATGGAAAAAATGACGAGCACGTCGACGCCCACGTCCTTGCCGATCTGAATGAGCTCATCGTCGGCCCTGCGCACCCTGCCCTGCACATGGGTTTCATACGTATGAGCAGTTTCATCCTTAACGTCGAAGCCTTGATTGAGAAGCTGGTTAGATATGGCGTTCAGAACCCTCTTGAACACCCGCGAATCCCGAGGAATCGTGTTCGGGTCCACATCTTCTCCAACGATCATGATGCGCGGCAGATCCGTCGCAAACACAGCACCGCAGAAAGCGAAAACACAAAGAGCGGCACCCAGAGAGATGAACATCGATTTCCAGGCCACGTTATCTCCTCCTTCGGTCTTGGCTTCCAAACCGGCAAACGTTTCCCATTCAAGCCTTGGTGGTACCGCACTATGGTGGTGACAATGAGTCTGGGCAAAGCGTTGCTTCCCCATAATACGAAAAAATATTCGAGGGGACCACGACGGAAAGGTTACTAGAGAACTCCAGACACACAACGCACCTAACAAGCGCGTCCTTTTCCTATCCCAAATCACATGTTTTTTCAAGTCCAAGGGCCTCAATCCCCAGGGCAACCGCATTTGGAACCGAACCCTGCAAAAAGAGGGTCGCAGGCATGGCCAGCTCCTACAAAAAACCGCCTATGATTAATCTGTTGACGGTTGTAAAAAAGGATCTTTACGGCAACGATTGCCGTAAAGATCCTTTTTTAAAGTGACGACCGCATATGGAGTCTACCACTGCTCATCGGATGGTTGAGAACGATCCTTGGGCAGGCCCACTTTTTTCACGTTATATGTTCTTCCGTCAATGGTGATTTGCCCCTTCATATTTAATTTACTCAAGGCCTTATGAAGATTTCGTTCAAGTTTTGCAGCGCCAATCCGGGAGTTGTAGATGAATTCATGATGCGTCGCAGTGTTCATCGCGGCTGGGTCGGGGCGATATGATATATAACCTGAAAATATTTCCAGGTATTCTTCAAGTCCCATCATATCATCCTTGGAGAAGTTATCGAAAACCAGGTTGTATTCGTTGGCCATTCCACCTTGCGCACCGGTACCGTCGGCTCCATCAACGCGGTATGCCAGGTTGTCTTTCAAGGCCTGCCCAACGTCACTGGCCAATGTGGATGCCATTTCGCCCACTTTCTCTATAAAACATTCCCGGTTGCAATCCGCAGGAAGTCTTTCCTGCCTTGGTGCTTGAACATCAAAATTGCCCAGACGTTTACTGGCGTGAACATCCAGCATCCGGCCTTCCACTCTGCAGGTGTATTTTTTTGTATATCCCTTATCGATGACGTTATAGTAAATAGTAAACAAAACAGCAACATCCGCGCCTGCATCCTTGGCATTATCGACCAGGTGTTCCAGTGTTCGACGTCCTCGCCGACCAACACCGTCCAGCTTGGCCCGTTCTTCATAAACATCGAAGCCCTCATTGATCAGCGCGTTTGCAAAAGCATTCATAGCGCGTTTATGAACCCGGGTGCCTCGAGGAATTGTGTCTTTATCTTCATCTTCTCCCATGAGCATCAGACGCGGCAAATCTCCTGCCAATACCGGATTGTAAAAACACCCCACCAACAAAACCATAAACAAAACCCATCCGATCTTTTTCATGTCATTCTCCTTTTTATATAAGTTAATCTACTCAAAATGTGGGTGTACCCACTTGAATTTCAGGCTACGGCCCTCCAGCTTTGGCTTATATTTCCAATCCATTTCATCCAGAGCTTTTTTGATTTGTTTGAAGAGTTCATCGTCAGAGAGAAGTGACCAGTAGGAAACATTTAATCGTTTATCGGTATCTTTTTCCACTTTATGCCGCACATGACCGCTTAATACACTGACTTTTTCCTTGAAAAAGCGCTCAACGTTTCCTTTTGGAAAATCGATAAATGTAATGGAATATCTCATTCCCTTTTGTGCTTCAACTTCCCGCTGTAATCCCTCCACCATTTTTCGTGATAGAGACACAGAAATACCGAACACTTTTTCCTTTGCCTCATTGATGGTTAAAACAATTCTTTCATTTTCTTTTTTAGGGAGATAAGATGTTTTAAAGGCAGCAACTTCCTTACCGAGATAAAAGGCATCTGAGAGTCGAACAGCCTCGAGCGAAACCTCTCCTTCGATAATCTCATTTTTCGGTTTTGCGTTCAGCTTAACCATGACAGCCAACTCCGCGCCCACCCGCTTTGCAAACAATATAGCCGCTTTTTTGTTCAATTTACCACTTACATTCGGGTGTTTTGCGCGTAAGGTTGCCCAGTCCATTACATCAAACCGGAATTTTTCATGAAACACCTGGGTTACGGTTTTTTTCAGTGGTGCGAATTCATCGATGATACTGGATATGGACTGCATGTCATCATCTATTCCAAAAATGACGACCTTCGGATGTCCGGTCATTGTCATTAAAATTTCTAGGGCTTCAACATGTTGATTGATAAGGCCATTTTCCACGGTCGCATCGATCTCTGTAAAATACGTGCGGTCTGACTCCTTTTTTTCATTTAAAATTTTATAACCACTCACATATCCTCTGGCATAGGAAACTATTTCATCCTTGATTAATTCACCGTATTTCACATCAGTCCGTGTTTCGATAAAAACACCGGCCGCTTCCGCAACAGCCTGTCGGAATGCGTTGGTCAGCGCATTGGTACGAGATATACCAATCCCCTGAACGATAACGGCTTGGCTGATGGCGGGTATAAAAACAATATTACAGAAAAAATAGAGGAACAGATAGCTTCGTTTCATCATGACTTTTCCTCTTAGAGCTTGTTTGAGAATTATGGATCAGGCCCGATAACAAGGCGGAAAGCGTCTCAAAAGCGGAGCATATATGTAATATGTGAGCATTTTGAGACACTTTCCAACGCCGTTAGCAGGCCTGATCCATTATTCTCAAACAGGCTCTTATGCAATGAGAGCTTATGCCATCGAGCACTCACATAATAATCGTCATATTCTTTACTCGAAAACCTTAATTGTTCGTCAGTTTGTTTACCGTGAGCTACTCTTTCGGCCTGCTGGATTTCTTAGACGGAAAGGAAATGAGGATTTGTCGCAAAAAATTTGTACTTATTTTGTGTGGATTATGTTCGACAGGCTATAATGAGTCAAGGGCAGACTTGCCCCCTTTTTCTCTTTTTCTTTTTTTCTTTTTTTTCTGAAAATAAGATTTACTTACACCGCTTCTTTAGTAGATATCCAAAAGCATTTGAAATCGTTACGGTCATCCCTCCCAGAACAGTCTTTGTGATTCCCCGTACTTTTTCAACATAAAACTTCGCGTCCTGAGGATTGTCCATGTCCTGCAGCAGATAGCCCAGGTTGCTCAGACTTTTGGCTGTATCCGGATGGTTTTCACCCAGCACCTTCCTGTTGATCTCCAGGGCCTTTTCATAATACGGCTTTGCGGCTTGGTGGTCGCCCATGTCCTGTAGCAGATAGCCCAGGTTGCTCAGACTGTTGGCCGTCTCCGGATGGTTTTCACCCAGCACCTTCTTGTTGATCTCCAAGGCCTTTTCATAATACGGCCTTGCGGCCTGGTGGTCGCCCATGTCCTGTAGCAGATAGCCCAGGTTGTTCAGATTGTTGGCCGTATCCGGATGGTCTTCGCCCAGCACCTTCTTGTTGATCTCCAGGGCCTTTTCCAAATATGGCTTTGCGGCCTGATGATCTCTCATGTCCTGCAGCAGATAGCCCAGGTTGTTCAGGCTGTTGGCCGTATCCGGATGGTCTTCGCCCAGCACCTTCTTGTTGATCTCCAGGGCCTTTTCCAAATATGGCTTTGCGGCCTGATGATCTCTCATGTCCTGCAGCAGAGATCCCAGGTTGTTCAGACTGTTGGCCGTATCCGGATGGTCTTCGCCCAGCACCTTCTTGTTGATCTCCAGGGCCTTTTCCAAATATGGCTTTGCGGCCTGATGGTCTCTCATGTCCTGCAGCAGGGACCCCAGGTTGTTCAGACTGTTGGCCGTCTCCGAATGATCTTCGCCAAGTACCTTTATTCTGATCTCCAGAGCTTTTTCCAAATACGGCTTTGCACCCTGGTGGTCACCCATGGCATTCAGCAGGGCCCCCAGGTTGTTCAGGCTCCTGGTCGTATCCGGATGGTCTTCGCCCAGCACTTTCTTGTTGATCTCCAGGGCTTTTTCATAATACGGCTTTGCGGCCTGGTGGTCACCCACGGCATTCAGCAGATAGCCCAGGTTGTTCAGACTGTTGGCTGTATCCGGATGGTCTTCGCCCAGCACCTTCATTCTGATCTCCAAGGCTTTTTCATAATACCTGAATGTTGACTCAAACTTGGCAGTATTTGTTGCAACCACTTTTTTCATGGACGTTTAAGAGCACTTTCCTTTGTAATGCTAAGGGTTCGCGCAAAAATAGATTCACAAATTGTCAGTGTTCAGGCGCCCGCTCAGCAAGGCGCGAAGACAAAGGAATATCAGGCATATTCCGTGTTTTCGCAACGCCGCTGAGCGGGATGGATGGGCGCTGAAAATGTGAAGTTATTTTTGCGCGAGCCCTTAGATATAGGCTTTGACGGACACCTGAAAAGGGTCTCACCGCTGTTGGATATCCACCCAGACTTCTCTAATCGTTAATCTAATCTCAAAATCAGCGAGAATATTTTGCGAATTTCTCAATTAAGAAAGAAGCATCCTGTAATTTAGCTATTTTCTAAAACAAAAACAACTGAAGAGAAAGGAACATTTCGAGTGAAAAGGACTTTTGGCGGGCCACGCCAACCAACTGTAATCGATGTTAAAATATGTCAATACCAGGCGAACCAAGCCAAAATGCTGAAATAAAAGCAGGAAATGGTTAAAAGAGCAGGGCTGTTTGGGGGCAATATCGCAATTTTCGGCCAAAAGGACGGTTTAAGAATCATCCGGAAAAGTTTTCGAAACTGGGGAGATCGAGTTCCTCCAATTCAGTTCTTGACAATAAGATCTGGTCTGGTCAGACTATATTTAGTGCCCATCCAGAAATGACTAATTTGCCCCATATCGGCGTTGCGCGAAAAATTTTATCCTCGGAATATCAACCATATGCCTGTGGTAAAATTTTTCGGGCGCCTTGATCTCGACCAAATTAGCCTATTTCTGGACGGACACTATCTAATCGTTTTAAGCGAACAGAAGGGGTGATGACATGCAAATCGCCAATATATCAGAGGCTAAAGCACAATTATCCCCGCTTATCGAAAAAGTGATGGCTTAGGAAATTAAACATGTCATTGAAGTTGTTGTGGAATTCATTGAGGCTGATGATCTGCCTGCTGCTTTTGGGAGGGTGTGCGACAAACCAACTTGTCAAAAACATGGAGGTTACCGCCTACTGTGGATGCGGAGAATGCTGCAACTGGGAGAGAGGAAGCTGGAAATATCTGAAACTTAATTTCTGGAATCGCTATATCAATGCCGGGCCCCAAAAAGGCCAGCCCTACTCCGGTCTTACGGCAAGTGGCACCAAACCCCATGAACCCCAGCCGGGTCTTTTTTCGTTGGATAGTCTCAAAAAACCATGGATGATCCCTATTCGCATTATTTTCTTTCCATGGCTTTTATTGCCCGAAGACGGAACCCTCGCGGCAGATACCCGCTACTATCCATTTGGAACCCGCATATATGTTCCCGGTTATGGCTATGGTGTGGTTGAAGATCGTGGGGGCGCCATCAAAGGCCAATATCGTTTGGATGCCTATTTTAATTCTCATGGCAAAGCGCTGAAATGGGGGCGACAAAAACTAACTGTTGAAATTGAGAGGTAAGGGCGCAGGAAAAAAATAAGGCTCATGTTGTGTTTCAGGGTCTTATTTGACCAGCAACTCAATTAAGGAATGGAGCAGCGCTTTTCCGCGTTTGCCGACGTTATGAACAAACTCAAAGAATCCAAGATAAACAGGTAGCTTCTCTTGTGAGATCCCACGGTGGGGAGGCAGCCAGCTTCTCAACAAGGACCAAAATCCTTCCATCGTGTTAACATGAACTTCACAAAAGCCATCGCCATCATCATCTCTGGCATATTCGCCGGCGGCGTGATTCACGCTTCGTGCCCATAGCCCCATTCATCCAGACGGTTGTAAATGGCATACTCACTGGCGCACCTCTTAAACGATAGTCTCGGCGGTTTAAACAAGTAGAATTCCGTCACCCCCTCACCCCCTTCAGCCTTCGGCCTAAACCGCTTTTTTGGGGTGTTACTTTCCAACACCCTCGATAAAATGCCACACATTGGATTTTGAAGCATTGACTCGCGGACCGGGCTGCAAACATTTCAATGCGGCGCATGCAGTGGCAAACGTCATCGATGTTCGCTGATCGCGTTTTTCGAGAAACATGGCATGGATGAATCCAGCGATAAATGCATCTCCGGCCCCGGTCGTATCCCTTGCTTCAACACAAAAGGCAGGTACGGACAAGCCGTCATTTCCGTCAACCCATACTGCTCCGCCCTTGCCCAGGGTGACAATGATCCCCAACTCGGGCCGGTAGCGGTCATACAAGGATGCCGCCGCCGTCATGAGATCACCATTTCCGGTCTGTTGGATCACTCCCTCTTTGAACGTGACCAGCAGACTGCATAAAGACAGCATTTCCTCAAAAAGCGGCGTGGTAATTCCGCATTGATTCAGAAAAGCGGGCTCCACCTGGAGATTATAGATAACGGGGATTTCTCTTTCTCGACAAAGGCGGGCCAGTTTCAGGGCCGGTGCGGCAAGCTGCATGTCGGTGTAAAAGACCTTTACACCATCGAGCATTGCAGCATGGACATCCGTTTCACTCAGGGTCAGCAGACTGTCGCCCATATTGCAAAAAATGGTTTTCTCTCCGTTGCGGTCCACCGCGACATAGGTGTGCATGGAAATACCGCCATTTTTGATGGATACATACCGGGTCTCCACATCGCAGGACTGCAGATCATCGAGCAGTTTCCGCCCCACCGTATCGTTTCCCAGTTGAGATACCAATCCCGGTTTTGCTCCCAATCCGGACAAGGTCACGAGAACATTGGCGCAACTGCCACCGGGCATGAGGGTTTCCGTTTGAATGACCGCATAACCGTCTTCATTGGGCAGGTGATCACAGGTCAAGACCATGTCCATTGCCACCGCTCCCAGACCGAGCACATCGATGCTCATGGGGTATCTCCTTTACCGGTTAAATTCCGGCGGGCGATCCGTTCCAAACCCGAAGCGATTTTCTTCAGTTCGATATCATTGGCCTTTTTTATTGCCTGGAAAAGGTCCGCTGGGACCCTGTCGAAACCGTTCAGCGCGCCGGCCAGGGCACCGGCCATGGACGCGATGGTATCCGTATCGTACCCTACATTGGCGCCGGCGATGACGCAGCCCCGTGGATCGCCACCCGCCGCGACGAATATTCCGATGGCGGTGGGAATGGATTCGTAAGCCGGAAGCCCGGTCCCGATGATGTTGGCAAAAAAGCGATTGGCGGCGGCAGTGTCCTCGGCCTTCAAGGCCAGGGATACGGCAAGTTCAATTCGATCGGCCACGCAAGGCAAGGGAACGGTCCTTGATTTCTGCATGCCGACCACCTCTCCTTTTCGCGCACCGGCCAGCGCCGCCCGGACTACGGAAAACACATCGGCGTCGCTTCTCAATGCTTCGGCCACGCCGGCTGCCATGGCACAGGCCGACCCGATGGCGGTCTGAGTACAATGGGATGGCAGACAAACGTCTACCGCATCCTGGATGGCGGCATCGATGTTTCCGGGATGGGCCAGACCCACAGGCGCAATCTTCATGGCACCGCCATTGGAAGCACCGGACATGGGGTGGTTTTCCCTCAGGCAATTTTTCACAGGGTCTTTCCCGTCCGCGATATTTTCCATAGCCTTGCGCGTGCTGGGGCCGAACATGGTCTGGTTTCCGGCATGGACAGCGCGGTTGTACGCTTTGAGCAAAGCTGCCGCGATCAGGGACGGCGTGATGTGTCCATCGTTTTCAATATAGGCCTCGGCTACCGCCAGGGTCAGGATCGTATCGTCCGTGATTTGGCCTGCGCAAAGCCCCCGGTGAACCCGGGTGTCGGCAAAAGGCGGATGAAATGCTTCGACCGGACCTTCGAACCGCTCGCGGATTTCATCAATAGTCATGTCGTGACAGGGCATCCCCAGCGCGTCACCGATGGCGACCATGCTCAAGCAGCCCAGAATTTTCTTGTATAAGTCGTTTTCCATATGTTTCCTTTTTTACGCTTTCCCGAGAAACATCATTCGGGCCAGTTCATCCGGAGTCGTGTCTTTGAGGATTCCCTGCCAGATGGTTCGCCCTTCCTTTAGAACCGCCGCCCGGTCGGCCACCTGAAACAGCTCCCGGAGGTTGTGGGTCACCATGATGACCGATTTTCCCCGGTCTTTGAGCGATCGAATCAGGTCCAGTATCTTTTTTTGTTCCCATGCCGCCATACTGGCTGTGGGCTCATCCAGAAGAACGATTCTGGATTGGAACAGCAGGCATCGGCATATGGCCACCGCCTGGCGCTGCCCCCCGGAAAGATGTCGCACCGGCGTGTTGATATCGGTCAGGGTAATCCCCAATTCCGTCAAAACGTGGGCCGCCTGCCGGGCCATTTTGCGTTTATCGAGAATCGAAACCAACGGTTTGAGTAGCTTTCGGGTTTCATAGCGTCCCAGATAAGCGTTCTCCCAGACCGACAGGCTTTCGCAAAGCGACAGGTCCTGGTAGACCATTTCGATGCCCAGGTCTCTGGAGTGGGTAGGCGCGTCGATACGAACCGGCTTGCCGCCGATGATGATTTTTCCGGCATCCCGTCGAAGAACGCCGGAAAGAATTTTCAACAGGGTGGATTTGCCGGCGCCGTTATCCCCGACCAGTCCCAGGATTTCTTGCCGATGAAGAAACAATTCAGCACTGTTCAGGGCAATTTTGCCGGCGAACTGCTTTTGAATATCTTTCATATGAACAATCGTATCGGACGTTTCACCCGAACCATTCCAGGGCTTTGATTGGGCAAGCGACGGCATTTGCGCTACTTCCAGTCTTCGAGCAGATGAATATTCTCTTTGTTGGCCAGTACGCTGATCACCCGTAAGTTTTCCGGTATGCGTTTGCCCTGGGACGCTGCAATGGCCGTGCGGGTGACGATTTCTCCAATCACGAACGGACTGAAGGCCACTGAACAGGCCAGTCGTCCGCTGGCTATGGCCTCCTTGGCCTGGCCGATCAAATCGATGCCCCCGACCAGGATCTGTCCGGTTTTCCCGGCAGCGTCAATGGCTTCCAGCGCGGCCAGCGCCATGATGTCATTGGCGCACATGATGCCCTTAAGGTCCGGGTGGGCCTGGAGCAGATTGGATGTCACCTCGAACGCTTTGTTGCGGTCCCAGTTTCCCGGCTGCACGGCAACGAGTTCAATGGAGGACTCGGTCTGAAATCCTACCCTGGCACCGTCTCTTCTCCCTTCGGATTGAGGCGCGCCCGGCAGTCCTTCGATGATGGCGACTTTTCCCCCGCCGTTTTTGGCAAGTTGCCCTGCGATGTATTGCGCGCCGATTTTACCCTGGACATAATATTCCACAAGCCCCAGTGTAATGGGATTGGCGCCGGCTTCCTGGGCGGCCTTCATGTCCACCCGCCAGTCTGTCACGGTCGTTATGCCTTTTTTCTCCGCTTTTACGAATCCGGGAATCAGGTTATGGGCGGTGATCGTGTGCGCAGCGATGGCATCATATCCCTTGGCCACCATGTTTTCCAGGATGTTCAATTGCGCGGTGGTGCTGTTCTCCTGGGGTGCGGCCTGAATATCAATGGTGATGCCGAATTCTTTGGCCGCTTTCTCATACCCGTTTTTCATGGACACCCAATACGGATTCGACAGCGTAATCAGCACAACCCCCATGCGGAATCCGGGTTTGGGTTTAGGGACGTCTCCCAGCATGGCAAAGGACTCGGATCGAGATTTTTCAAACAGTGTTGTTTGCACTTGCACAGCCGATAACGCGGTGCCGGCAAGCATAGCCATGGCAAGACAGATAACTACCGGTTTCAAAGCGAGTTTCATAGTCAACAATTCTCCTTTTAGAATGTATTATTTTCACGCCGCTTCATTCTGTCAGCCAGAACCGCCAGAATGAAAACGATGCCGATAACCAGTTGCTGGTAATAGGACGGCACGTTGATGATGGTCAGCCCGTTGGCCAATGTTCCGATAATGAGTGCGCCCAGAAATGTGCCGCGGATACTCGCTTCACCGCCGAAAAAGGATGTTCCCCCCATGACCACGGCGGCAATGGCTTCAAGCTCCAGACCGAGTCCGGCGATGGCCTCCGCCGTGTTCAGTCGCGCCGTGACCACGACGCTTGCCAGTGCCGCCGCGGCACCGGAAAGCATGTAAACGGCGATTAATACCCGCCGGACGGGAATGCCCATGCGAAAGGCCCCTTCCGGATTGTCTCCCACCGCTCGTACATTGATGCCGAATCGGGTCCAGGAAATCATCAGATAAGCCAGGCACACGACGGTAAACGCAAGAATCGCCGACAGTGGCAAGGAACCGAGACGACCGGTTCCGATGGTGCGAAACGCCATGGGCAAACCGTAGATGGGCCGGGCGTCGGTCAAGATGAGTGACAGGGCACGATAAATGCCCGCAGTTCCTAAAGTTACGATAAATGGAGAGATGCCGAAGGTTGCCGACCCGAGGCCGTTGAACAGTCCCATTAACGCCCCGGAAAGGATACCCAGCACCGCGCCTGCCGGCACGCCGAATCCGGCCTTCATGGCGGCCGCCATGACGATCCCACTGAGCGCCAGGATGGAGCCGACGGACAGGTCTATTCCGGCGGTGGCAATGACCAGGGTCATACCGGTACCGGCGATGATGAGCACGGCCGACTGCACCAGGATGTTCGTAAAATTTTCCCAGGTGAAAAAATACGGCGACATGAGGCTGAAAAAAATACCCAGCAGCAGAAGGAACACCGTAAGCCCGAAGCGCTGAAACCGGTCAATTCGCATCATGTAACAACGTCGCTCAATATTGATAGGGATTAAATTGATTTCTCAATTAAAACAGAAACTTCTACTCCAACACAGTTTAGTATGTCAAATATTAATTATCGATATCATCATAAACCGTTATTGGTACTAACTCTGTTGGTCAGAACTTCGAGGTTCCCGCTCCCGCTCCCGTTCCAGAACCTGCAACAATGGTCTTGCTTGGCGTTGGATTGGTTGGCATGGCAGGTGTTTCGCGAAAAAGATTTTTGAAAAAGCAACAATAGCTTGTCAATAGGCTTTACCGATTAGAAAGTAACCGCCCTACCAGTAGTAATGTTAGGGCGGTTCTTTTTTCATTTGGGCGAAGCCCATACAATCTATTGTTTCTCTCTGTAAACTCCGCGACTCTGAAATAACGGAATCGATATATCAATGCCGGCCCCTATTTTTGTTCATTCAGCCGTATCAATGTGGAGTTATACACACTGCCGAGAGGCACCGCATCGCCTTCTTAGGACACGGTTCTGACAGGCATATAATTCAGCTCATCATTCAATGAGACCTCATCTTCCATAATCGCGTACATATTCAATGTGGGACTTTTCATCAGCACCCGCATCCACAAAATACCCTGCCTCAACGCCATGGCCTGGATGGTATAGATCCAGTATTTGGCTGTTTTTGCGTTCAGTGCAATCCGGCCCTTGAGACTGCCGTTTTCCAAAAACAAATGCAGCGTCCCTGTAGCGCTACCGCCCATGACAGATGCATAGCGGCCCACCAGTCTCTCTTCAACGGGTCGTGTGTCCGGCGGCGGCGCCTGGGCATCGATGATAAAACGGAAAGTATCCCTGGCCTCCATATTGCCGCATTCGAATAAAGCGAAAATCTGGTACTCGCCTTCCTCCCTCGCCGCAAGCAGGTCCACACGTCGCTGCTTGTCTTCACCGGACGCCACAACAATTTTGGCGGGACGGGAGCTGAACAGGACCTGCCCTTCCTTTTCAATGGAATAGGAAAATAAAAGCGGTGAACCGGCGTATTGCGGATCCTCGACGACACGATAATCCACCAGAAAACGAAAGGCATCCCCCGGCCGGACCCGCTTGGGATAACAGCGGGTCTCCAATATCTCAAGGCTGGGCTTCAGAGCAGCCTGCTTCAAATGCGCCAGTTCTCGATGATAATCCTCTGGAAAATCCAGCTTGATCACCGTCAGAACCACATCCTTGACTTCAGAGCGCATCAGCACCTGTGTGTCTGAAATTGTTGTGACACTAATTGGATAGGGTGGTTTTCCAAAATAATACATCGTGGATGTTGAAATAAATATGATGCGACTTCCCAATCTTTTTCATTATAGCAGAACAGGGTTTTGAACAGGCCAAAAAAAATTTGACTATGCAAAAATACTGTCAGATCTGATTTTGACTCTGCACAACATACTGTATTCATATATGTATTGACACAAAAGCGCCGGGCGGGCATACTCGATTCCACAAAAAACAAATGCTAACCTTTTAATGTTTCAACACCCTGACCATTCCCATATAATATGAAAACGGCCCATGCTGATGAGAAACCCATGATCGCAGGTGCGACCAGAGCTCACAGGCACCGGAAGTGACGACTTAAAATGTTTTTTATCAAACCTTATCGAATCGTTGCATGGCTTTTGCTTTGTGTTTCATGGTCATTCACAACGGCCCATGCCGAGCTGCCCAACTCGGCAGACAGACCCTTCTGGACGCAGAAAACCTGTTACCGGATGGATGACATCGTTTTTGGCGTGGGGCTTTCCATAGGACAACGCTCCCTGGAAAAGGCCCGTAAGGAATCCTTCCGAGCCGCTTTGTGGGAAATCTCCAACTATGCCCAGATTAAAGACACCACCCTTTTGCTGGTGGAAACCCAAATGACCTATGAAGAACAGCGCCCGGATGGCGCATACTCGGTCTGGAGGCTGGTCAAAACCCCCTTGGCCCAGATCATTAAAGCCAAAGAACTGATGGCTCAAAACAGTGCTGATACCCAAAAACACGTCACCCGGATTCGAAAACTGGAACATGAAAACAGGGAGGGCCTGGCGGATGAAATTCGCCGGGCCCTGCTCGAGGGCGAGGATGTCAACCGGACATGGTCTCCCCCCACACCTGTTGATAAAACCTTTCCCACAGGATGGATCAAAAGCGTAAAAGATACATACCGAACCGACGAGACGATCGATTTATCCATCAGGGCCAACGACAACCATGCACTCAAAACCCTTGTATTTTCCATCAAGCACTCCTCAATAAAAAAACGATGGTCCATCAACGGCAACACGTTCGAGAGACGGATTTCCTTTCCCGCCGCGGTCCTTTCAACCGGTAAACAAGTCTATTCCATAACCATCACCGATGCGGCTGGGAACACGGCATTGAAACAAGGGGTATTCCGCATCATTGACCTTCATGATGAGCTTTATGATATATTGTCAGGCGATTAGTTCAGACAAGGAGAAACCCGATGAAAAGATGCGTCTATGCAAGTATTGTATTCTTGGTTTTCGGATGCTGCACCGTCTTAAACGCCCAGGCCGGCGAGGTGGTGGGCATGGTCACGGGAGCCAAAACCGGCACGTACATCCAGTTTGGGAAAGATATCGCCAGGGCAGCCGCTAAACACGGCCTGAATATCGAGGTCAAGGAATCCCAAGGCAGCCTGGATAACATCAAACGGTTGAACAGTAAGGAAAACGCAGCCTTCGGCATTGTTCAATCCGATGTACTGGGTATTTTGTACGCCAACAAACCCGAGGTGGCCAGACGCCTGCGCATGGTGTACCCCCTGTACAATGAAGAAGTGCATCTTCTGGCCCGCAAATCCATCCGCAGCATTTCCGATCTTGAAGGAAAAACCGTGGCCACGGGGACCAAGGGCAGCGGCAACTGGCTGACCCTGGCCAATCTGCTGCATCAGACCGACATCAAACCATCCCGTAAAATCACGGACTTGAAACCCATCGATGCCGTCATTGCCGTCCTTGAAGGAAAAATCGATGCCATGATCTATGTTTCCGGAAAACCAGTGAAATTGTTTTCAAAACTTGAACAACTCAAGAAAAATCCGAAGTTCCAAGATCTTATGGGCACGATTCATTTTGTCCCCTTGAATGATCCCAAACTTCTTGAAGAATATTATGTGGCCTCGACCATCGGTCCTGGCGATTATGCCTGGCTTTCCGAAAAGGTCCCCACCCTTGCCGTCAAGGCCCTTTTGATCTCCTTTGATTTTTCGAGCCGGCATACGGCCTATTACCGGTCCCGATGCGGCAGTTTAAACATCTTAGGGAACGCCATTCGTGAAAACATCAACGATCTCAAGAGAAACGGCCATCCCAAATGGCAGTCCGTGGATCTCAATGCCGCTGTCGGGCGCTGGAAATGGGATACCTGCTCCCACCCTGAATCCTCGAAGCCTTCCTCCAACGACCTGTATGATGAACTTCAGGACCTGTTTAACAACGACTGACCCAAACGACTTTTTCAATGTTGACGGCTGCTAAGACGCAAAAAGTGTAACGCTATCTTTCCCGTTACTTGAGGCTTCACACAAGGAATAATCATAAAATTTTAGTACCTTAATGCGCCCGAACCATTTTTTAGGCGTGGTAAAATAATGTCACGTTTCCATCGTATTTCATTATTTTAAATCACTTTATGCCGTTGCGCCGTTAGTGGTTATTAGAAAAACGATGCATCGTTACGTAATCGGCTACGCGAACGCGTTTAACAAAAGGTAAGATGTCGGTTTGATAGGTTTTGGGGGAAGGCTAATATGCCGCAGAGTGAAGGAAGAGATTATTTTTTGGAGCCTACATGGGATGAAGATTGGCGAGAAAGTCGACCACCAGATTTAAATCGACGAAGCTATGGCCCAGTTCTTTGGCTTTGTCGCGGCAATCCGTGCAAATCTCCTTGAACTTTCTCATATCTCCCCTGGTGGCAACGTAAATCTGTTCGATGGCTTCAGATTCAAAATCTTTATATTCCAGAATGAAATCCTCGACAACGATGGGATAGAGAATCAAGGTTTTCAATCGGCTGAGGATATCCGGATGCTGGCTGGTTAAATAGGTTCTCACCTTTGGCAGTCCGGCCAGAACGATGGGTACATGCGCGTCCATGATTCGCTTCAGGTAAGGCCAAACCCTTTTGCCGATGTCATTGGCCTCGTCGATGACGATGTAATAGTCGGTCAGGCTTCTGATCAGTTTCAAATGGTGGTGGGTGCGTTGGTAAGTAGCCACCGCTTCGTAGTTCAGCCCTTGAAGGATGGAAGCCAAAATTTCATGCACATTGCAAAGCGACTCGACCCATACGCCTTGAAGCTTTTTGGGTTTGAGCAGTTCAAGAAAACGGGTTTTCCCGACGCCATATTCGCCCTCGATCAATACGCTCTGTCCCCGGTAGATCCGGTTGTATACCGCGGACAGATAGGATACTCGGCGCTTGTCATTTATAAAACTTTGTTTTCGCTGCATGGGGCATACTCAACCAAAGGGTTGTTTGACAATTGTCTTTCGCAATCCAAAATGAACGCATTGAAAAGCGCCTTGCCGGTGATGGCGTCAGGCTGGCGTAGTTTGATCGCGTAAGCGATATATCGTTTTCGATTCTGTCGGTAGATGGCTTTGGCGGCATCGAGGGTCAAGCCCCGAAGGTGGATGTCAATCAATCGTGGCCTATCCACCGCCATCTTTTTCTCCTGCAGATAAGCGCTGATCAATTCGACCGCGTTGGGTTCGGCAACTGCCTGGTTGACCGGCTTTTCGTAGGGTTCCCGTCGCAGCGCTTCACCCAGCAAGATACCGTTTTCTTTATGCTCGAAGATGAACAGCTTGTCGCCAAGATCGGAGATATACACCTTGGTACTCTTGTGGCGGCTGAAGTGTTGTGCACCAACGGCCACATGGTAGGTCTGATTATTGAAGGTGATGATGCCTTTCGCTCCCACGGTGGCCTTGATCTTGTCATAGCCGTATTTGGCGAAATGGCGTACGTCATCCGCACCGAACGTTAACCGTTCGCACTGGGCAAGGCCGGCGTCAAATTTTTCCTTCGGCACCCAGGCCGATGTTTTACCGTTCACAGAATAATAGTGCTTTTGCTCATTGTGCTGCCGGCGATAGGATTCGAGCAGGTCGCTTTGGCGCAGCGTTTCAAGATCGATGTCAAGATAGGTGACGGTGATTTTTTCCTTCTTGCCGTTTCTGTAGATATAGCCCGGTTCCGTCTTGGCGATGCGATCTTCAAAATGCTTGATGATCCGCATTTCAAAATGATGAATGCTGCGATGGGATGACTCCAGATGTGCTTTGTCCTTGGGCGCATGGATGCGTGAGAAGTCCGGTTGCAGATAAAACCCGCCTGGCAATGAAAACTTGATGTTCAGTTCGTTGATGGGGCGTTTCAGGTTGACAAAACCCTTTGCATTGTCCGGTCTCAGCCGTATCTTTTTTTGCGGGAAAGGGGTGCTCACCAAAAATTTCTCGAACAGGTCCACCGCGTTTAGACTGCTTTCGCTAAAATAGGCTTCAAGCACGAGCATGAAGCGTGATCCGGTGTCAAAAAACTCGATC
Source organism: Desulfosarcina variabilis str. Montpellier (assembly GCF_048565275.1). NCBI lineage: Bacteria > Pseudomonadati > Thermodesulfobacteriota > Desulfobacteria > Desulfobacterales > Desulfosarcinaceae > Desulfosarcina > Desulfosarcina variabilis. The sequence continues at coordinate 8,579,199 of NZ_CP159846.1, forward strand.
ACCTGGGGCTTGGCCCAGGCGCCCTTGCCCCAGCGAATCTTTAAATAGCGAAATTTGCACCCGTCCATCTGAATCAAGTCGAAAACCGGTTCGTCCTGAAAGCAGACGCCGGGATCCGCCTCTTCCTCGAAGTCCGGTTTTTCCAGATAGACCTTGAGGTGGGCTTGCCTGGCAAAACGCCTTAAAGCGCCAAGTGAAATTTTGCGGTTGAACTCTTGTTCGAGCCAGGCGTGGTAATTTTTGATGGTTCGTCCATGGCGGGTGATAAATACAAAACGATCGTCCAATGGATCGCTGGAGGCCTTGACCATCTCGATGAAGCGTTTTTGGATTTTTTCGGTTAAGACCCGGCGGCGGCCGCTGCACTTTCTGCCTTCCATGATGCCTTGGCTGGCAAGCAGCAGTGGTTTGGGAATGACGCCGGTCTTACGGTACTGATCCATGTAATATTTTTTGGCCCTGCGTTTGGCGCTGCCGGTCTTGTCCATGATCTTTTTGTGCAGCAAGATCAGAAAACGTTCGTCCATGGGCAGCCGTTCAAAGTCTTTGTCTTTCATGATGTATGATTTTCTCTTTCATCACTTTCAGCCAGAATAAAGCAGTTTGTCTGGAGGTCGTTTGCCAATCGTCGTTTTGCGCCGACCGAATCTGTTCCAGCATGGCCATTACAGCCGCTTTATAGTCAGCGCTGATGATATCGACCATGGGCGCATTCGCTTTTTTGACGGGCTTGTTTTTTGAGGCTTGGTAGGCCAACTTTCGAATATTTTTGGCCGTAAGCGCCATGCCGGATGCGATAAATGCACGCCAAATATTGCGTTGATCCTCTTTTGTAAAACGCGCTAAGACCCTGGCTTGGTATTCATTTTCCGGAAGGATGCCGTCGCCAATTGGGGACAAATTGTCGATGACATTTGCGGCCTTAATCAGGCGATATGCCTGGGATCGGGCCATATCCCATCGTTGTTTGACATAGGCTTCAAACGACTCGAACAGCAAATCGCGAAATAATCGATCGTCACGAATCTGCTTTAATGCCTTACCGGTTTGGTAAAAATGGTGTTGATTGGCAGCGATGATATCTTCCAATTGGATGAGTCGATTATCAGCCATCTGTTTACCCGATGCTCATCCGTTTCCCGATATCGCCCAGCAGTTGATTCAATTTTAGCCGCTGGTCTGTAGGTGTATCCGGTGTGTCAGGCAAAAGGGTATGCAAATATTTAACGCTGTCAACGAATCCAAGACCTTTCACGGTCATGACCAAATCAATCGGGTTGAAGTTTTTCTCGCAAAGAAAGCACCTGGCAAGATTGGTCTTGGGGTTGGTCGCGGTTTGAAATTCATTGCACAGCGGGCATAGGAACCGGAAAATACCTTCGATCACTTTAGATGGAATATGAAGCTGTTCTTTGATCAGCCAGTCAACCGGGATTCGATTGCGCAGTTGAAACAGCTCTCCCCCTGTAAACCGTCGTTTCATGATAATGCCTCCTTATCTGCGTGAAAAATTCTGTGAAAAAGATCTTACCCATAGCCACGGCGAGGAAAATGGCTGACAATTTCACCTGTTCGACCGCAAAAATGGCAGCGGCATCGAGAACCTATGCGAAAATGTACTGGATTTTCTTCCCGTGACAGGACCGTACCCCATTGCCAAGGGCCTGTAGTAGTATGATCATCCATATTTTTTGAAGGTGGATTGATTTTCCGATGCCGCCGGCGGTTTTCGGCCAAACAGTGGGTCTTTTTGCCTTTTGGGGTTTGACGGTAGCGTCGCTGCGCTTTTCGGCGGGACTGGAGACGACCGGCGATGCGGCATGCATCGCAACAATAAGCATGCCCACGAAAGCAGCGCCGGCACATACAAAAAACGTTTTTGCACCAACGACAGGATATTTGGATCAACTTTAACATCCGGCCTTGAACGTCGCCGGAGTTTAAAGTAATTTACATATTGAACATCCGGCCTTGATACGGAGTTCACCTTGAAAGCCCGGAAGGGATAGTTCCGGGCTTTCTCTTCATTTTCCTGGACCATACGAATGCCCCATTACGGTTTACAATAGAACTGCAGAAAAGACGATTGCCAACGGGAGCTTTTACAGCGGGGTAGGCGGGGTACGTTTATTCATTTTTGGGGCGGGGTATCGCTGCGGGATAGTAGAACCAACCGTTACACTTTTGCCGCATAGGCGAGGTAGGCCGTTACACTATTTTTGTCTTAGCAGACGGCACTTCACGATCCTTATAAAAGTGCCACCATCGCTCAGGCCGAACCCCATAGATGGAATGTTAACATGAAAATTCTTTTTGTTTCTCCGGAAATTACCCCCTTTGCCAAAACCGGAGGCCTTGCCGATGTGGCTCAGTCGCTTCCCGAGGCCATAAAGGCGGCCGGGCATGATGTGCGCACGATCATGCCCAAATATCTCAGCGTGTTGAAAGAAAAGCCGGCCATGAAGCGGGTTGCCGCTTATACGGTCCAGACCCATAATGGACTCCACAGCGCGGTTTTGTGGCAAACGGAGAACAATGGCGTCCCCACTTATTTTGTGGACAACGAGGCATTCTTCAACCGTGAAGACTTTTACGCTATCGGGGATTGGAACTATCCGGACAACCTGGAACGGTTTGTTTTTTTCTGTAAAGCGGCCCTGGAGTGCTGTAAAGCGCTTGATTTCCTGCCTGATGTGATCCACTGCAACGACTGGCAGACGGCCGTTTTGCCGGTGATGCTCAAAGCCATATACGCGGGGTATCGCCAGGACGCGTTTTTCCATCCGATTCCGAAATGTGTGTACACGATTCATAATATCTCGTATCAGGGCCGGTTCCCGGAAGACCACTGGCCGATCCTGTCCCTGCCCCGCGGCTATTACACCAACGATTTTGAATTTTTCGGCCAGATCAACCTGACCAAAAGCGCGATTCACCTGTCCGACGCCGTCACAACGGTCAGCAAAACCTACGCGCAAGAGATTCGGAAGACCGATTTCGGATTCGGATTGCAGGATATCCTTCAGCGCAACAGCGCAAAATTGACCGGGATTCTCAATGGTGTGGATTATCGCAGTTGGAGCCCAGACACGGATCCCGATACATACGGCATCCACTACTCAGCGGATGATCGGTCGGGCAAATACCGGATAAGAACCCGGCTGCGTGAGGAATATGGCCTGCCGGACAAGGGCGATGTCCCTTTAATCGGTGTGATCAGCCGTTTGGTCGAGCAAAAAGGGATCGATCTGATCAAAGCCTGTGCGGAGCAGATTCTACAGCTGGACACACAGATGATCGTGCTTGGATCCGGGGATTCGATGTACCATGAATTTTTTGAATGGCTGCGTCGCAGCTACCCGGACCGCGTTGGCGTTTACATCGGCTTCAACAACGCGTTGGCCCACCGAATCGAAGCCGGGGCGGACATGTTTCTCATGCCGTCCTTGTTTGAACCCTGCGGATTGAATCAAATTTACAGCCTGAAGTACGGCACCCTGCCCATTGTTCGGCAGACCGGCGGCCTGGCCGACACGATCCAGGACGGCGTCAACGGATTTACCTTCTTTGATTTCAATGCGCATTTTTTCTTTGATGCAGTAAACCGTGCCGTTGATGTTTACCGAAACCGCCCCGAAAAATGGGAAGAGATGATGGTGACGGCGATGGCCCAGGATTTCTCATGGAACCGGTCGGCTGAGAAATACATCACTGTTTACAAGCAGTTGGTAGGAAACTTTTCGTCTCTTACTTGAGCTTTGTGGGGAGCCGCAAAACAAATATCTTATAGGAATCACAAAATGATACAAAATCAAACACTGACATTCATCCTGGCCGGCGGCGAAGGCTCCCGGTTATACCCGCTGACGGCAAGACGCTCGAAACCATCCGTTCCTTTCGGAGGCAAATACCGGATTATAGATTTCACCCTGACCAATTGCCTCCACTCCGGCTTACGCAGGGTTCTGGTCTTAACGCAGTACAAGTCCCACTCCCTGAACAAACACCTCCGCGACGGCTGGTCTGTCTTCAATCCGGAACTTGGAGAATACATCACGCCTGTTCCGGCGCAGATGAACCGGGGCGAGCACTGGTACGAAGGCACGGCCGATGCGATCTTTCAGAATCTGAATCTGATTGAACGCAGCAATTCAAAGTACACCATGATCCTTTCCGGCGACCACATTTATCGGATGGACTATGAGGCAATGCTCATCGCTCATGAAGATTCGGGAGCCGACGTCACCATCGCCTGCATGGAGGTTACCAGAGAAGAAGCCAGGGCATTTGGCGTGGTCGTTATCAATGAAAATCAGCAGATCATCGCCTTTGAGGAGAAGCCCGAGCAGCCAACCCCTATTCCTTCAGATCCTCAAAAAGCGCTGGTCTCCATGGGCCTGTATGTGTTTTCCACGGAGCTTTTGACAGAAGCCCTGATGCACGATCAGCAGATGAAAGCGTCGAGCCACGACTTTGGAAAAGACGTTCTGCCGCGACTGGTGCAGGGTAAAAAGGTGTACGCCTATCAATTCGGCGGTGAACGGGGCCGGGTCACCCCTGATCGATACTGGAGAGATGTCGGCACCATCGACGCCTACTACAAGGCAAACATCGATCTGCTCGCGCCCGTTCCGCCCCTGGATCTTTATCAGAAAAACTGGCCCGTCAGAACCTATCAGCCCCAAACCCCGCCGGCCAGAACCATTCCCGGAACATCGGGAACCGAGGGTGTTTTCATCAACTCCATTTTATCCAGCGGCGTGGTCATCTCCGGCGGAAACATCAGGGATTCTATTTTGTTTGCCGGTATCTATGTGGATGATAAAGCGACTATAGAAAAATCCATATTATTTAATGACGTTCAGGTTGGCGCCGGCGCCAGATTGAAAAACTGTATCATCGACAAAAGTGTTAACATTCCCCCTGGAGAAGAAATTGGTCACGATTTAGCCAAAGACCGGCAACGGTTTACGGTTACCGAAACTGGAATCGTTGTCGTTCCGCATGGTTTTGTTTTTTCCGGTTATCTGGAAAGCTCCAGTTGATATCTGCTCCGGCATAGTAGCATGAATTTAACTGATCTATGGGGCAGTGTTAAGTGTTAAGTTGAAAGTGTTAAGGGAAGGAATCCTATCGATTCCTATATAAAATTAGATCCGATCCACGACTTAACACTTAACACTTGAAACTTAACACTGTTAGAAAACAACCTTGTCGGGAGCTCTTCGTCTCCAACTTGAGCTTTCTGGAGAACCACGTTGTTTTTTAATATGGCTATGCTCAGGCAAGTCGGCAAAGGGGCATTATTTAAGGGCGCAGAAAAGAAATAATGCCCCTGGTTGATCACACCTTTTTTACAACACCGAGGATCGACCGGGCGTCGTCGGGCGTTGCAATTTCCCGGCTGGCCTCATGGGCGATCCGTTTGACCTGCTCGATGAATTCCACGTTGGACTGGGCCAGCACGTCCTTGCGCAGGAAAATGTTATCCTCCATGCCCACCCGTACGTGGCCGCCCAGGGCGATGGCGGCCAGCATGATCGGCACGGCCCCTTTGCCCACACCAAAAGTACTCCAAGTAGCATCGGCCGGAATCAGACTTTTCAGATGCAACAGGTTCTCAACGGTGGCTGCCGTACCGCCGGGAACCCCCAGGCAGAACTGGAAGTGCAGCGGCGCTTTGAGGATTCCCCGCTTCAGATAGTACAGGGCATTGTAGATCATACCGGCATCGAACACCTCGATTTCCGGTTTGACGTTTACTGCCTGCATCTTCAGTCCGAGATTTTCCAGAAACTGGGGCCGGTTCTCAAATACAGTGGTGTGGGCCCAGTTCATGGTACCGCAGTCGTAAGAGGCCATCTCGGGCAACAGTTCCGCAAAAGGTTTCATGCGCTCCTCATCCTTCAGCCCGATGCCGCCCGAGGTGGTCAGGTTGATGGCGATGTCACAGTCGCTCGCCCGGACGCGTTCGACCGTTTCCCTGAACTTGTCGAAGTTCATGGATGCCTTGTCCTCATCGTCGCGGACGTGAATGTGGGCCATGGCCGCACCGGCCTCCCAGCAGTCGTAGATTTCCTCGGCGATCTCCTTGGGCTGCAGGGGCACGTAGGGCGTCTCGTTTTTGGTCGGCCAGGCCCCGGTGGTGGCCACGGTGATGATGAGTTTGTTTTTTGGATTGGTCGTCATAATGGGTAGATCCTTTCTCTAAGAGCCTGATTTAGACTTCTCAAACAGGCGCTAACATTATCAGTCACGGGACATTGCTTACCATCAGGCCCTTCCGATCACGTACCCGTATGGGTCGACCTCTTCCCGCAGGATTTTCAGCTCCTCCCGTGTCGGCGGTTTGGTCTCTTCGAGTTTTTCGGCCTGGAGAAGTTCGAACCCGCAGTTCTCTTGAATGTCCTTCATTGTATAGCCGGGATTGACGGAAATCACCCGCATGCGTTTGGATGTCTCTTCAAAATCCATGATGGCCATGTTGGTAATGATTTTATAGGGCCCGGCACCAAGCGGCAACCCGGACTCCGCCCGCGACGTGCCCCCTTTGAGCCAGCCGGGGGTGGTGACAAAGTCGACATTTTCAACAAACCGGCGCTTGTCCTGGGGCGTCATCACCATCATGCGCCAGCACAGGGATCCGAAATCATTTGCCCCGCCGCTGCCGGGAAGCCGCACTTTGGGGTTATGGTAATCCCCTCCGATGATGGTGGAATTGAGGTTCCCGTACATGTCGATTTGCGCCCCGCCTAAAAAGGTGTAGTCCACAAATCCTCTGGCGCAGGCATCCATGATATTGGCCATGCTGCCCGCCATGGCGGCCTCGTTAAAGGAACGCGAGTCGCCCACGGAGATGGGCATCTCAGGAAGCCGGGGATCCACGCCGCCGGCCTCGAACAAAATCATCAGATTGGGGGCGTACAGCTTCTGGGCCAGCATCGCCGCAGCGCACGGGGCGCCGGTGCCCACCGCAATACTCACACCGTCTTCCAGTTCCCTTGACGCCGCGGCGATCATCAGTTCCATTGAATTGTACTCGGTCATGCGTTGCCCTCCCTGTGCAATAGCAGCTCCATTTTGCGGAGTTGTTTGACTTTTTCCATCCCCCCGTTGCAGTCGATGTATGCCTGGTGATCCTTGCACCCGTATATGTTCCTATCGATGAAGGCCTTGAATGTGTCCGGGTCTTTTTCCGCATCCAGCCAATCTTTCAGATGGTCCTCATCGGAAAAGTACTCTCCTGGCATGGTTCCCGGGTAACCGCCATAGGGCACATGGCAGACCGCATCCACGAGATAGTAGGGAATATGGGTCTGGTGAGGATTTTTGCGGATCTCCTTGTTGCTGATCAATCGTTCGGCCGTGATGATGACCCGTTTGGAAGCGCCGGCAAGCTCAAGGTCCGCAACCGAAATACCGGAAAAGCGTGCATTGCCGTAAACATCGGCTTCATGCACATGGATGACGGCCACATCCGGATACAACGCGGGAACGATGACCGTTTTTTTGCCCGTATAGGGACAGGCCACAATCTTGGCGGCACTGTATTTGAACGTGTCGGTGCCCATGGAAACCCGTGCCGTGAGAAAAGGTACATTACGCGCTGCCGCCTGCAGACGGATCGCCAGCAGATAGTTGGTCCATTCGGTCAGCTGGACTTTTCCGCTCTCGATATATTTTCGGGAGCATTTGGACAATCCCCTGGCCTCCAGGCCGACAACGTAGGCGATATCCAGTCGGTTGTATACTTCTCCGGCACTTAAAATCTGCATGTCATGGGTGGCGGTATGGCCGGCAAAGCCCATGTTCTTGCGTCCCTGGCGGACAATTTCATGACAGGCGGCGATCGGGGTGCGGTTGGCGCCGAAGCCGCCGATTCCCAGGTAGTCCCCGTCGTGTACATGGGCGGCAATGGCATCTTTCAGCGCCATTTCCTTGTTGGTCTGACGTCGGGATTTGGTGCGGAAGTATTCCCGCGCATGATCCGGATCGGGGCAGGTAAACAGCCGTCCGTTTCCCTCTTCTAGTACTTTCACTTTCAAAGCCCTCTTCTACAATGATAGATGACGCTCCCCGGAAAGTGCGCCGGGCGCGCAAGGCCTGCACCGGCGCCGACCCGGGGATAATGACGCCCTGTATTGGTCTATGCCTCGGGCGGATAAGGCATCACCAGCAGCATCGTGGCCACGGCATTGGTTTCGTTGCGCACTTCACGGGTGACATCGGGGCCGATCCAGATGGAGTCGCCCTTGGCCAGCGTCTCGATGGTGCCGTCACTGAATTCGACCGTCAGTTCCCCCTCAAGCATCACATAGACCTTATCCAGGCCGATGGCACTCATCTCGGCTTTGGCCCCGGGCAGATAATACGAAGATCCCACCCAGTAGGGTGCCTGGCAACCATGATCCTTGTGCTGCAGATGCATGGCGTGGACGGTTTGGTCGTGCTTGGGCGGAAAATACTGTTTACATTCGTTAAAACGGGTTACCTTTACTTTCATTGGTCGCTCCTTGGGGTTAGGCTTGTTCCTTTTCGCTGGCCGTGGTTTGTTTGACAATGGTCATAAGATGCGTCTGCAGGTTGCGGTGACTGGCCGCCACCTGATCCTCGGACCAGGCCTGAAAGCCCCGACCGGACTTGAATCCCAGGTCGCCGGCGGCAACCAGCTGCTTCAACAGCGGCGAGGGCGCCGGTGCGCTTTCGATGTGCCTGAGAATGTAGTCGTGAATCGCCAGGGTCAGATCCGTACCCACCAGATCGGCATTTTCCATGGGGCCCAGCACCGGCAGGCGCAGGCCGAATCCGAACTTGACGCACTCGTCCACCGTGGCGGCATCGGCAATACCGTTCTCGACAATGGAGATGGCCTCCCGCCACAGGGCGTGCTGAAGCCGGTTGGCCACAAATCCGGGAACATCTCTTTTCACCTTGACGGGATGCTTTCCAACCCGGTTGAGCAGTTGCCAGGTGGTCTCAACAGTCTCCAAATCGGTGTTGTCCCCCGGCACCACCTCCACCAGGGGGATCAGATAAGGCGGATTCCAGAAATGGGTGCCCACGATGCGATCCTGACCCTTGGATTTGGCCGCGATCTCGGTAATGCTCATGACCGAGGTGTTGGATGCCAGAATTGTCGACGACGGACACACGGCATCCAGCTTGCTGAATAGCGTCTGTTTCAACTCGAGTTTCTCGACGACCGCCTCCATGACAAAATCGGCGCCGGCCACGCCTTCCGCCATGCGGGTAGTGGTGGCGATGCGGTCCAGGATGACATCGATGTCGTCCCTGGAACCGATGCCGTTGTCCGCCATTAGCGAAAGGTTCTGGCGAATGCCGTCCAGCGCATGGTCTAAAACCGTCTGGTCCAGATCAACCAGCGTGACCGCATGGCCGCTTCCGGCAAAGATTTGAGCAATGCCATGGCCCATGAGCCCGGCACCGATGACTGCAATTTTTTCCATTGCCAACTCCTGTGTTTATCCGGCGGTATAGCCGCCATCCACCGCGATTACAGCGCCGGTCATAAAGTCGGAAGCCTTGGAGGACAGATAAATCACCGTGCCGATAAAATCCTCCGGCTCGCCCAACCGTCCGATGGGAATGCGCTTTAAAAAATTCTTGTAAAAGGCGTCGTCATCGAACATCCACTGGGTGAGATTGCTTCTGAATACGGTGGGCGCAATCACATTGACGTTGATTCCATACCCGCCCCACTCACAGCCTAAATTTTTGGCCAAGAGATGAACCGCGCCCTTGGAGGTGCTGTAGGCCGAGTAGTTGGCCAGGCCCAGTTCACCGCGGGCCGACCCCAGCAGGATCACCTTGCCGCCGCGGCCCTGTTCGATCATCACCTGTCCGGCCGCCTTGCAGAAATGCCAACTGCCATGAACATTGGCCCGCTGCACGCGATCGAATTCTTCTTCCGTCATTTCGGTAATCGGCTTGACAATGCTCAGCCCGGCAGCGGTGACAAGAATATCGATGCCGCCGAATATCAGTTTCGTGTCGTCGACAACCTTTACCACTTCCTCGTAAACCGCCGGGTCGGCGGCTTTATAGGCGGCATCGCCACCCTCTGCCTGAATCTTTTCGACCAAGGGCTTCAAGGTTTCATCCGTTCTGCCGGTGGCCATCACTTTTACGCCGGCCCTGGCAAGCCCGAGGGAAACGGCCCGGCCAAAACTACCCGTGGCGCCGGTGATCAAGGCAACTTTTCCGCTGACATCGAAAATCGAAGATACATCCGTCATTTAAGGTTCTCCTTTCAAACGCTTTTATTTCTCAACTTCTTATCCATCACCTGCAAGCATCTCTTTCGGCAATCGGGCCGCCGATCACAGACTATCGTTCGCAGGCCGGGCCGTACCCCGTGCCGCAGTAGGTGTAGGTCCGTTCCGGCACGTCGTTGATGTCAGCTTCGTCAATCTCCGCCACGCAGCGCACCATGGAGCCGTCACCCATGTACCAGCGGATCGGGAAACAGTAGAACCGGAAACGCTTGCCGGACACCTTGTCCAGGTCTCCGCCAAGGTTCTCGACGCCGACGATGCCGTGACCCAGCATCTCTTTGTGGCAGGGTTCCCAGGTTCCTTCACATCCAATCTCTTCCAGGTCACCGAATTTGGCGTCATACGCGGCTTGACCATGCAGATTGATGTAGGCGTCTTTCTCGAATTCGGCATAGGCCGCTTCACCGAACTGCTCGGCGTATTCTACCGTGATCGGCTTTCCCGAATTGCCGATCAGATTCATCTTGGGCGGGCCGTTCAGCCCCATTGCCGTATGCAGCGGATGATCCAGCGCCTGCATGTCCATGGCCACGCACTTGACGTGGTGCTTGACGAACCACTTGCCGGCCTCGACACCGGTACCGCAAGAATAATGATAGTACTCCTTGGAGTCGTCGAACTTGCGATGCATGCCGGTGTTCAGGCAGACCACCATACCCTTGAGCGCTTCCGGCTCGATATTCGCCCGCTGGCAGGCATCCTCAAGATGCTCGGGCATGATCAGGCCCCAGCGGTGGATATTGATCTCCAGGCAGATGGCATCGCCCGTGTAGGCGTCGACAGGCATTTCATGGGTATAACGTGCTCTTTTACCGTCGAATTCGCGTTCCATGACATGACGCGGCGCATCGGCATGGGTGCCGGTGTGCTGAACACAATCGATGCGCTGGGTAAGGACGCCGCCCTTGGCCATGGTGTGCATGGAATCGATGACCGGTTTCACGAAATAAGGCCAACGGGGAATCTCCGCACTAAAAGGATGCGTCAAGTCAACAAATACTTTCTTTCCCATAATAATTACCTCCTGGTTTGCTTCTATTAAAATGATGGTCACTCAGGGTTGACACCCGCCAACGCCAAGGTCAGTCCTGTTTGAAAACATCGGGGGTCGCTTTTGCCCCGTAACAATGCAGTTCTCAACGGCTGATCACGAAATTCTTCTATTTCCAATATCGTGCCAAAAAACAGAGTCATCGGATTCATCGGTGTGTCTGATTGATCGGAAGCCATTATCCTGCCCACGGCAAGACGCCTTCATGATCTTACCCACCGTAATTGCAACTCTTTTTCTATTTCTCTGCCATCAACCTGAACATCGGCTGAGCACCGGCAGAAAGACCCGTCGCGGGCCCTGCTTTGCCTCTAACACATGCGATTGGGAATTTGACGGTTTAGCGGCCCCGGCATATTGGGATTTTCCCAATTTTTCGGGAAATCACAATTCAGCCGGCCTTCATGACGGGGTCACGGGGCCCCCAAGGTTGCAGAAAAAGGTAGAGAAATTATTTTTCAAGAAAGGGATCGGTCGATGAAGGGGACGGGAGGTTGGCTATACCGGATGGAATGTTTATGATGCCCTAGTCAAAGCACTCACCACCATATAATTTTTGTTTGTTGCGGCACAGTTCTTCGACCATGTCGACGCCGGAGGTCTTTGATACCTGTTGGAAGAGCAGTTCAGGGGGCGCGGTGGAAAAATCCATGATTTCAATCAGCTGGTGAAAAATGGGAGAAAGAATATGTCTCTCCATATTCTCTTTTGTGTCCCATCTTTCAATCAACAGGATTTCATCATCACCTTCAGGCATACTGATATTGCTGTAGACCTTGCAAAACCGGCATCCGGCAAGAACAGACGTCTGACTGCACAGGGCGGTTAAAACCGTTATTGTATCGGCCATTTTTTCAGGCTGAACGCTGAACCTCAATGTGGCCACATACATAGGTATTCTCCCCATCAACTAGTTAGTGTCAAACAATCATGAAGGCCGTTTAATACCCAGCTTTTTCATCCTGGCTTCCAGTGTGGTGGGCTTGAGCCCCAGGATCAGGGCGGCGCCGCTTTTTCCGCTCACCCGCCACCCCGTATCCTTCAAAACCGCCAGGATGTGATTTTTTTCGACCGCTTCCAGGGTGGCCTTCATCCTACCCGGTCCATCGGCACCCGGCTTATCGGCAGCGGTCGCTGCCCCATGCGGCGTTGTCCGCTCGTTGCTATCGAGGGTCATGGCCTGTTCGATCACCCGTTTCAATTCACGCACATTTGCAGGCCAGGAGGCGTCGTTTGCAGGGCTGGTATTGGTTTTCTCGCTATCCGCACGCAAGCCGATATCATCTGCGCCCGACTCCAGCCCGTGAATCTCCAATCGATCGCCGTTGCTGATAATCATGGCCCGTTCAATCACGTTTTTCAATTCCCGCACGTTTCCCGGCCAGGGGTAGCTCACCAACTGGTCCATGGTTGGTTTGGAGATGTGGGAGACCTGTTTGCCCATGCTTTTGGAAAATTCACTGACAAAGGCCCAGACCAAAAGGGGGATATCCGTTTGACGACTTCTTAAGGGCGGCACATTGAGCGGGAACACATTCAACCGGTAATACAGGTCCTTGCGAAACTTGCCGTCACCGATCATCTCACTAAGATTCTGGTTGGTGGCGGCCACCACGCGAACATCAACATCGATGGTTTGTGAACTCCCCAGCCGTTCAAACTGCCCTTCCTGCAAAACCCTGAGCAGTTTGGCCTGCAACTCAAGGGGCAGATCGCCGATTTCATCCAGAAAAATGGTCGAATTGTGCGCGGCTTCAAAGCGTCCGGTTCGGCGTGACAAGGCGCCGGTGAACGCGCCCTTTTCCCGTCCGAAAAGCTCACTTTCGATCAGTGTGGCGGGAAGGGCGGCGCAGTTGACTTTGATCATCGGACGGTTGTTGCGATCGCTCATGTTGTGGATCGCATGGGCAAGCAACTCTTTTCCCGTGCCTGTTTCACCGGTAATCAGCACGCACGTATTTTGGCGGGCCACCTTTTCCGCCAGATTCAGGATCTGTTTGATCGAGTCGCTTTCCCCGATAATCTGCTCGTGGCGGTAATTCAGCTCGATCTTTTTCCGCAGATAGGTATTTTCCTGTTCCAGCTGATCCTTGAGCGTTTTTATCTCGTTAAAGGCACGTTGCAGTTCTTCGTCCTTTTTTAGCCGCTCGCTGATATCCCGGACAAAAGAGAGCAGAACAGGACCTTCGTCTAAATCGACGCGGCCCAGCCGCACCTCCACGGGAAACGTGCCGCCATCCTTGCGCCGGTGTCTGCCCTCAAAGGTAATATAGTCGTAAGGCGCCAGCTTTTTCCAGTATTTCAGCCGGTGTTTTTTGTCACGAATTTCAATATCGATATCCGTCAGATTCAGTTCAAGCAGTTCTTCGCGGCTGAAGCCCAGGCTCACACAGGCCTGACGGTTGACGTCGATAATCTTTCCTTTGTAGTCGTGTAAAAAAAAAGCCTCACTGGCCTGGGTCACCAGTTGTCTGAAACGGGTTTCACTTTCACGCAGGGCATTGAGCGCTATTTTTCTATCGGTGATATCGGAAAGGAAACCTTCATAGGCTTTTCTCCCGTTCTGATCAACAGATTCTCTTCCACGAATATTGACCCATATCATCTGGCCGTCGGGCTTCTTGAAGGCCACTTCCGCATTTTCAATAAAGCCGTTCTGATCAATGTGTTGAATCAAATTGCGGCGGTCGTTGATGTCCGCGTACAGCATTTCGATCGTCGGCACGGCATCGATAAACGCCTGGGGTGAAGAAAATCCAAAAATAGTCGCGATTTTTTTATTGGCATAGATAAACGCCCCCTTCGGATCGGTTTTGTAAACGCCCAGATGCGCATTTTCGACAAATTCGATAAAATTGGTCATTCGATCCAACTTGCGACACAAGCTTTCCCGGCTGTCTGCCTGGTCATAGGATTCGAGCAGGGCGTCATCAATATTCGATGAAGCGTTGATGCGGGTACTTTTCTTTCTCATTCTGGTGCCTCCCAAGCCTTGCGATGGAGCCCCTCCGTTAAACGGAAGGCGCTGGGATTGTACGCTGCCCTTTTCATCAGACACGGATATCATTTGAAACCTTGAGAAATATAAAGTTGGCACCATTTTGTCAAACACCGGCATGTTTACCACCAGTTACCCCACTGTTGCATCCAGTGGGGGATTATACTTGAGCCAAAATCGGCGGGCGCGGTGTATCTGTTTGTCCAACCGCAATCCCGCCCGACTTTAGCGCCTGTTTGAAAAAAATCGATTGATCCTGGCCACAGGCCGTGCCTTGCTCAGCGTTTGGCCTTCTTGAGAAGACCAACCAGCATAATTGCACCATAGACAAGCATTACCCCCATAATCATAGCCATCCAAGCTTCAGCAACAATCATTTTTCACCTCTCACTTCTCTTTAGCCTGCTCTGGTTATTAATCATCGACAACCACTGTCCCAGGGCAACAATGATGAAGATAAATGCGGCGGACTGCAAAAATAACTTCCAGAAAAGCATATTAGACCTCCTTTGCTAAGTGTTTACTCTGAAGGCATGGGCACTAACTGGTTACGGTGACCGTTGCCATCCCGCGGCCCTCCCCCTTGATCCTTAACAGCCCGGGTTTTCCCTTTGTTATCGCAGTGAGCACCACGCCCAAAGCGATGCCCGAGGCCAGTGTGACATACACGTTCGGAATGCCCTCCAGTCCCACGATTCCTGGAAGGGATGTAAAAGACCACAGCCCGTTGAGTATCCAGGAAACAACCATGGTCCATACGGCGGCCGTGTTGGATCGTTTCCAGAACAGTCCAAAAATGATCAGCCAGAAAACCGGGGCCATCCAGGCAAAGAGCCAATTGATGGCCGATACAATGGGAGGCAGATAACCGGCAACGGCCACAGCGAGAACCCCCAGAATCCATATGGCGATGCGGGTGACTCTTTTTTCGTCATTCTCGGTGGCTGCGGGATTGAAAAGATTCTTGTAGATATCGATGGTAAATATGGTTGCCGGCGCCATCACCGCCATGGCAAAGCTGGAAAGTACCGCTGCCAGCAGTGAAGCAAACAGCCAGGCCACCAGCCAGGGAGGCAGACTTTTGAGAAGCATTGTGGTTCCCGCCATTTTGGGACCCAGCGGGTTGAATTCCGGGTTGGCCTTGGCGGCCAGTCCCAGGCAAACGATAAAAATGCCGAAAAGACCGTTCACCGGGGCGGCGATCCAGAGCGCCTTCTTGATCGTACCTTCGCTTTTGGCCGCCATGGCCGGCTGCATGAGTTGCTGGCTAATGGACTGGCAAAAGACCACCGACAGCACCGTACCGAGCGCAAACGTAAAAAGCAGCTCCGGCGTTCCGATCAGCGAGAGCATGTATGCCTGGTCCTGATGGGTGTAGAATTCGGCCACGCCGGCCCACCCGCCCCCGGGCAATTGGAGGGTCATAAAAATCATAGCGATGATCAGCCCGACATACATGATGAAGCAGTTGATCAGATTGACCCACCCGATTTCCTTCATGCCCGCCAGGCAGACATATAAAATTCCCAGCACGCCGCCGATAATCGCGCCTTTTTGAATCGAAATCCCCGTGACCGTGGCAAAAACAATCCCGATGCCCTGGCTCTCCAGCGTCAGGATGCCCCATATCAGGCCGGCCATGACACAGGCGACCAGCAGTCTGGGGGTCTCGCCAAAAATCTTGGCGATCATCTCAGGCATGGAGGTAATGTTGAGCCGCCGGGCCCACAAACCGGTGGTGGTGCAGGCAACGACCAAAAGCACTACATGGGCCAGCCCGAACCAGATACTGGTGGCACCGATGTGCCAGGACATTTCAAACAACCCGAAAATGTGCGGGGTTCCCAGCACGGTCAAGGCCAGGGTTACAGCGACCACCGCAACCGGCAAATCCCGGTTGGACAATAAAAAGCCCCCGTCCGCCTCTTTTTTTTGCTTTTTGGCAAAATACAGACCAAGCCCAACGATAACGATAATTTCATAGGCCAATACCGCAGTTAAAATTCCCCAGTTCATCAATCCTCCTCTATTTATCCTCATTCAGCATTATGGGGTTAAGTGATTGACGCTTCCTTTGCCAGATGAAAAAAGCGGTTCCCTTGGTTCAGACATCGCAAATAGGCATAACAAATAATGTGCCAAATTAAAGAAAAACCAATCTATAAGACAATATGCTGGTTTTATGGAAAATCGTTCATTAGCAACGCAAAAGAAGCGTCTCAATTTCGCACAGTTCGATCCCCGATATATTGGGAATTTCCTAAAATGGTAGGTTTTTCAAAGACTGGTTACACCGCCTTGGGTAAAAAGGGGTCGATTTGATCAAAGCATCTGATGCGCACGCTTGGATTTGGATTTTTTAATACTGCACAACATGCTGTATCCATATATATTGACACACAAGTACCTGGCGGGCATACTCGATTGCTCAAAAACAGGGTCTTGTTTTTAGATCATCTTCACTTCATGAGTTCAAAAAGGCACGGATCAGACGGACACACAGATAATTGTAAGCGGAGCGGAAAGGAGAGAACAAATGCTTGAAGGTGAGAAAATATGAAAATTCACAAAATCGGTTGGCTTTTTTGCGGGCTTATCCTTTGCCTGCCATTTTTTCTGCTCACCGCCAGGGGGTGGGCCCAAGATGAGGAAGATTACATTTATCAACTCACCCAATCCACTGGAAGTTACACATTTTGGACAACCCTGCCGGCGCAGCGGGTTTTTAAAAACGATGCCGTGCCGGCCGATACCGGGTCGAGTGTACTGGTGTATGCGGCCAAAAATGAATTCGAGCCTTTCCAAATCGTTGTCAGGCCCGCATCTTCAGGCAGTGTCACGGTAAGTGCGGATGATTTCGGCTCAGGGATCGACGTTGAGATCTACCAGGTCAAGTATGTCAATATCACCCAGGCCACCGATAGCCTCGGCAAAACCGGCGATTACCCGGACCCCTTGTGGCCGATAGAAGCAGGGGATTCGGTAGACGTGGTATCGGGTGAGAATACGGCTTTCTGGTTCGATGTGCATGTGTCTGAAACTACCACTGCAGGTGATTACAGCGCCACAGTAACCATTGGCGGGGTCGATATTCCGGTTACCTTGCACGTGTTTAATTTCTCCATCCCGGAAGCGCTGCATGTGAAATCACAGATGAATTTCTCCCATCAGCGTTTTCTCGATCAGTACAGCGTCGATTGTTGCGGCAATGCATACTGGATGGTTGTGGATAAGATTAAACAGTACTTCATCGACCATCGCTTGACGCCCAAAAGTGTGCTCTGGTCTGGCGGGCTGACATCCAGCGGCGCAGGACCCTACATTGACTATGATTGTTCGGGGACGCTGACGGACAATGACGGTATTTGGGGATTCGAGGCGCCGGCTGAAAGGTACATAGACGGAACCGGCCTGATGCAGGGAAAATTTTCCCAACGCTTCAACGCCGGCACCGGATTTCCATCCTTTATGGCCGCCACATTCAGGAACAACGATGCGTCTGCCGATCAACGACCGTCGACCTTCTGCGGACAAACTAGAAGCGCAGCCGATTGGGTCGCCGGGGATAATCCCAGTACACCATACAACCAAAGCTGGTTTCAGTATATGACAACGGTCCAGGACTATCTGGATTCAATGGGATACCTGGACAAGGCCTATTATTATTTTGCCAATGAGCCCCAGGATCAGGCCGATTACGATGCGGTGGCCTGGTATTCCAGGCACATGAAAAACGCCGCCCCCGCTTTCAAGCTGATGGTCTCCGAGGAACCCAAACCCGAAATCTTCGATCACCCCGATTATGTTCAGGACGGCCAGGTGGATATCTGGTTGCCGGTTTTGAATAATTATGATCCTGCCATCTCCCATGATCGCAAAAAAAACCATGGCGAAGACACCTGGATCTATTTCCTGCATGGCACCCGTCCCCCCTATTTCAACCCGATCACTCTGGACCATCCCGGTATCGAGAGCAAATTGACCGGCTGGTTCCTCTGGAAATACCGGCTGGGCGGCATCGCCTATTACTCATTGAACAACTGGAGCCAGAATCCCTGGACCGATCCCCTGAATTCCAACCATAACGGGGATCTGTTCATGCTCTATCCACCATCACCATCAAACACGCCCATTGCCTACGGATCCAACAACCACCGCTTTGTTCCCTCCATCCGCTTCGAGCTGATGCGCGACAGCCTGGAGGATTATGAGTATTTCTATGTCATGAACGGCCAGACCCAGCCTCAGGTGGATGTTGCCAATGCGCCTGATGCCCAGGTGGACAAGATCATCAAAGGCGTAGCCAGTTATACCCGGGACAGTGGGTTCATGTACAACCTGCGGCGCTTGATCGGACTGTATCTTGGCGGGGAAATTGCCAGCATTCCTGACATAACGCCACCGCTGGAACATCCGCGGGCAGACGGCACCCCGGGCAATTACTATATCAATTTCCAGGACCCCGATGGCATTCCAGCGACAACCTATACCGAGGAAACCTATGCTAACGGTTATGCATACCGCTACCTGACCTATGCGGGGCATGATTACCTGCAGGTGGGTACCGACGAGTATGATCAGACTGCCGGTTTCGGTTGGCTCGACGACACGGACCATTTTTTGGCTGGACGGGACCCGTGGGGCGATGAACAGGATGAACGTAAAATCACCTGTGTGTATGATGATTATGCCCACCATCCGAGTATTTTCGAGTTCGACCTGCCTAACGGCACCTACACTGTGGAAGCATCGGTGGGCACTCCCAGAAGGGTCCGCGCCCATAACCGCCTGGTGATCGAAGGGGTCACCTTTATCGATGACGAAGCATCCGATTATTATACCGTTCGCACAGATACGGTCACGGTCACCGACAACAAGTTAACCCTTGATATCGGTATTTGGGACGAATACACCATGATCAACTACATCGACATCCAGGCGGAGCTTTCGGGCGGGTGCCAGGGCGACCTGGACCAGGATGGTCTGGTAAACCAGGCCGATCTGGCACTGCTTACCGACGTTTTTGGTACGGCGTGTGAGACGGAACCGTATTGCATGGGCGATTTTGACGGAAACGCTTACATCGATGGTGCTGATCTGGCTGTCTTTGTAGAAAATTTCAGCAATCCTGAGTGTTATTAAGTGCCAATGCCCAAAATAGGTTTATTGGGTTTGCTGGTTGAATTGGTTAGTTAGTTGGTTTGTTGGGTTGGTTGGGTTGGTTGAGTTGGTTGGCCAGAAAACGATAGAATTCCGTTAACCCTAAAATCCTTCAACCTTCAGCCTAAATCGCTAACCTCTGGTTTGGAAAAATGACTGTTCACAAGAACAGAAAGATATTCATTACGCGCGTCCTTTCCCCGGCCGAACGTATCGGGTTAATCGCCTTTGCCGTGGCTGTCCTGCTGGGCGCCGTGGACCTTCGTCTGGCCACGGTACCGCTGACCCTGTTCGTAATCCTTTGCGCCATGGCGCCTTTTTTTCCCGGCACCGGTTTTTTCTTTCCCGTGACAAGCAGGGGAAATACAGGGAACCCAGTGGTTTCGCTGACCTTTGACGACGGGCCGGATTCGCTGACCACGCCGCACTTGCTGAAACTGCTGGCCCGCTATGACACACCGGCCACGTTTTTTGTCACCGGCCAGCGGGCAAGCCGGTATCCGCATTTGATTAGCATGATTATCGCCAACGGCCACAGCGTGGGCAATCACACCTTCAATCACGACTGTTTCCGGATTTTCTGGCAGCCCTCACGCCTGGCCCGGGAAATCGATGACACCCAAAACGCTCTTTCGCGTTTGGGCGTGGTGCCCCGGGTATTTCGACCACCGGTTGGTATCATTACCCCGGTGATGGGCAAGCTGCTGGCCAGACGGGACCTGACCCTGGTCAATTTCAGTTGCCGGGCACGGGATTGGGGTAACCGTCGCGTCAATGGCATGGCCCATCGGATTCTTGAAAAAGCTCGGCCGGATGACATTATCCTGCTGCACGATACCCCAGGTGGTGATCCCGCGCATGTGGATCCATGGCTTCGGGAAGTAGAGGCTGTTCTGAAAGGGTTGCGGCATAAAGGGTTGACTGTGGTGCCCCTTGAAAGGCTCATCGGGCGGCCGGTGATGAACAATACGCGCCTGCCCTGAAAACTCCAAATCAGACCCGATAAAGTCGATATCGGCCAAAGCTAATATTGGCTTGGCCACTTCTGGATGGACACGAACGCTACCGTCCTTTACGAATGGCCAGTACTACATTAGCCCCAAAAATCAACAGCGCCCCCACCCAGCCGGTCGGGCCCAGCCGCGGATCAGACGCCAGAACAGGCCCCAGCAAGGCCGCCAGAAGGATCCTTGAGGAAGAAACTACGCTGCCTTCCACGGCGGTGACATAGCGAAATCCCAGGGTGATAAGAAACTGGCCCACAATCCCTGCCCCGCCGCAAAGGGCCAGGTAGTAGAATTCTGTTGGGTTGGGCCAGAATATGCTGGTGCGGAAAAAAGCGTACATCAGTATTGTGCCCAGACCAAACATGTAAAACAGCACCGTATTGGCATCGTGGTACTGCCGGCTCAGATTCAGGTAAAAAATGGCCATGGCCGCACTGACACCGGAGCCGATTCCCCAGAAGCTGTAAAGGCTCAGGCCCATACGCCCGGGCTGCAGGATCAGCCACACCCCGCAAAGGGCCGCCCCCACCATGATCAGTGCCACCGGGTCCCGCTGATCGGGCAGCACAATCCAGGACAGGATGGCGATAAAAATGGGATATGTCATATTCAGGATATTGGCTTCGGCCAGGGAGGTGTACCGGACCGCCTGATAGAAACAGAAAACAGCGATGCAGTTTCCCACGGTGCGGCCGATGAGCAGATCATAGCGCTTGGCCAGCGGCCCCTGGCGTTTAACCACCATGACCGTACAGACAACAAAAAATCCGATAAGAAAACGAAAAAAGGCAAAAAACGCCGAATCGATGGCAACCACTTCCCGGGACCAGCGGATCACCACCGTGGAGAAGTAGAAGCAAAAGGCGGAGGCAAACACGGCCAGGCAGCCAAGAAGTCCCAGCATGGCGGCCGATCTGGTTTTAGCGCTTGGAAACGTGGTATCGGGCATGGAGCGGTTCGCTTATTTCAATGTCGTCCGGAAAACAGTTGGGCACGCGTTTAGCACAAGTTTAATTCATATCTTGTTCATGGCGCCAGCACAAGGGATCTGAAGCCAAATAATCACCGGTAAGCTGATAGGCGGCGCCGCGACAACCATAACAGCCATCGGCCATGTCGCAGCTGTTGCAGGGACCTTTGATGGTGTGACGATAATTCTTCAGGTCCCTGAGGACGGTACTATTTTCAACGATCGTCTTCAAGGACTGCCGGCGAACGTTACCGATAGACAGGTTGACGCCCACACAAGGGGTCACATCGCCTTTAGACGTCACCAGACAGGAAAACTGGTGCCGCAGGCAGCGATTGCCCACCAGCGGCGGCTGAATATCCCAGGTTCGATCGTAGCGCTCACGATCGATGCGCGCCAGCTCCTCAAACAAAATTTTAAGCCTTGGCGGCTCTACAAAAAGCCATTGGTTGTCACGTGCGTTGGCCTGCGGAGTGATGATCTCGAAATAGGGCGCGATGCCCTGGTCGCGCAGCCAGCACCACAGGCGCGGGAGTTCCGCAAGATTCTGGCGGCAAATGATGGTGCTCACCGCCATGAAGGCTGTCTCGGACGGATAGCCGGCCTGTTTGAGCCGTTCAAGGGCCGCTGCAATGATGCGGCCAGCCCCGGACCTGCCGGACAGGCGGTCCTGCAACGCTTCATCAAAGGTGTTCATCTTCAACACCACCCTCACCCGCCGCTCAAACAGCCACGCGGCAAAATCAGCGGTGATGCCGCTGCCATTGGTGAACATC
Organism: Desulfosarcina variabilis str. Montpellier; assembly: GCF_048565275.1. Lineage (NCBI taxonomy): Bacteria > Pseudomonadati > Thermodesulfobacteriota > Desulfobacteria > Desulfobacterales > Desulfosarcinaceae > Desulfosarcina > Desulfosarcina variabilis. The sequence goes on from NZ_CP159846.1 coordinate 8,601,456, forward strand.
TCCACATCCATGCCTTGACCCAGAATAAAATCGATCATCTCACGAATATGGGGATAAATGCTGGGTTCCCCGCCCAGGATGATAATACGCCGCGCCCCCAACGCCTTTGCCTGAATCAGAACATCCTTACTTTCGGCAACGGACAGTTCATCTTCAAAGTAACGCTCCGCGGGAACATAACAATAGGGACAGCGGAAATTGCAGCGCAGGCTGAATTCGATCTCCATGGTCAACAGGCGGTTTTCAGCAGCCGCCTTGGCAATGGCCGTTTTGTCGAACTCGAAATCGCATAACCGATGGGCAGGGCTTAACATAATTTTTCCCTTTTGCTTAAAATCCTTTTTGAAATCCGGCGGGCAAGACCGGCTATTGCCGCCTGTAACTATTACCGGTTGCTTGCATCCAATAATCTGCAGGCCTTTGTTATCATGCCATTTTCAGTTGGGTAACCGGATCTGCGCCAAGAATTTCCAAATCGAATGTTAAGCCGCGAGAGAATGGGAAACAAATAGATATAATTATTTGAAATATCCTTTTCTGTCAAGAAAACCATTGAATGCCTTGACCCCGGCGCCGGGCTGTACTAACACATTTTTTTTTATTAATTTTGCAACCGACCTGGATCATTCTGCTGGCATGCGAAGGTTCAGGAGAACCGAAAAGAAGGCTTGATTAGATGGCAGATTCAACAAAAACAAAGCACATTGTTGCAGGGATGATCACTCGTTTATTGGCGGGACCGGACAGACCGGGCCAGGCATTCACCATGCCGGGGTTGAATTACGGTGAACTCTACCGGTTGGCCCGGAAAATCAAATATTTCTTTGACAATCAACCGGAAAAGGAGGCTCCCGTTTGTCTGTGCACCGACGATCGCGGGATCATGGCCGCCGCCATGCTGGCGTCTCTGGCTGGTGGTCCGCCCCTGTTGATCCCCCATGCACTGTCATCCGCCGCCCTTTTGGAAATGCACCAGGCAACGGATTTCAGCCTGGCCATCGCCTCCTCAGCCGACCTGTTGCCATCCGGCGTAACCGCCATCGATCTTGATAAGCTTACCGACGAAGTGGAAACGCTGGCATCAGATGATGAGCCGGATCCGGTACGGCCGTGGGTGTTTTTGTTTACCGGTGGTTCCACCGGTGCACCGCGCATGTGGTCCAAAACCGCGACCAATCTTCTGGGTGAAGTCGGCTATCTGGTCAACCGCTTCGAGGTGACCCAAAACGATCGTATTCTGGCCACGGTTCCAGCCACGCACATTTACGGCATGCTCTATTCGCTTCTCACGCCCCTGGTCGCATCGGCCCGGGTGGTGGGCCCGACGCCCTCTTTTCCCGAAGAGATCAAACAGCAGATGGCCGGCACCTCGCCCACGATCTTCATCAGTGTGCCCATTCACTACCGGGCCCTCAAGGAAAAACCACCCCAACAAGGGGCCCTGCGCCTTGCCTTTTCCTCAGCCGGACCGCTTCCCGAGGCAGACGGCACGGCCTTTTCCACTGCCACCGGTGTGGATCTGTTCGAAATTTACGGTTCCACGGAAACCGGCGGTATCGCCACCCGTTGCCGGGCCCAAGGAGAAGAAGGCCTGACCCCTTATGACTGCATCCAGTGGCGCGTGGCCGGCGACAGCCTGGATATCCGCTCTGACTTTCTATCCCGGGAGCTGCCCATCCGCGAAAGCGGCTGGTTCACCATGTCCGACCGGGTCAAGCCCCACGGCAGCGAGGGGTTTATGGTCGTCGGCCGCGTCGACAATATCGTCAAGGTGGCCGGCAATCGCGTGGACCTGGAAAAAATCCGTCAGGCCCTGCTAGGCGTGGATGGCGTCGAAGACGCCCTGGTTCTGTCCAGATCCGTCGAAACGGGCCGGGACAGCGAAATCGTGGCCGTGGCCGTAGGCCACCTTCCCGCCGTTGATGTGCGCAAAGCACTGGGCAATGTGCTTGAACCCCACGAGATTCCCCGTCGTCTGCGCATCGCCGACGAGATTCCCATGGCAGCCACGGGCAAGATCGATCGCCGCGCCATCGAAGCGTTTTTCACCGATCACCAGCTCAAGTTCGAACCGGCCGGCCTGCGCGTCAGCGTGGATGAAAGCAAAACCCTGCAGGAGCTGGCGGGCGATCATGGCATCACCATCCGCGCCGATTGCGGGGGAGCTGGCGTGTGCGGCAAATGTCGGGTACTGGTATCCCCCAAAGAGAGTTTCTCCCCGTTGACGGACAGCGAGTTGGATGTGCTGACGCCGGCCCAGCTGGCGGATGGCGCACGGTTGGCCTGCCGGGCGCGCGCCATCGGCTCGGGGACGGTCACGATCCCCGAATCCCTGGCGGAAAGTGCCGAGACCCGGGGCAAAACCGGCATCACCGGTACGTATGCGGTGGATTCCATGATCCAGCGACGAATCGTAAAAGATCGTTCACCATCGCTCAACCAGGATAACACCCCGGAAAGCTTACTGGACTGGCTTGCCGACCAAGCCGGCGTCCCGGGGGCAGCCAAGGCCGATCTTGCCTGCCTGCGTCACCTGAGCCGGTATGCGGACAGTCTGAAAAATTTTACCCTGGTGGTCCACGAAGAAACCGGTATCCGCCGTATTCTCGAGGGAGAACATTCGCGAAGCCTCGGGTTTGCCGTGGATCTGGGAACCACGTCGGTGGCCGGTTATTTATGTGATCTGAAAAGCGGGAAACTGCTGGCGGCCGACTCCTGCGTCAACCCTCAGCGGCGCTATGGCGAGGATGTGATCAGTCGCATCGGCCATGTCAACGAGAAAGATGAGCACCTGTCTCAGCTTCAGCATCTGGCTGTCGAGGGAATCAATCTGCTCATTGAGCGCTGTCTGGAAACGGTCGGCGCCTCGGTCGAAGACATCGATGAAGTGGCGCTTTGCGGCAACACCACCATGCAGCAGATCTTTGCCAACCTGCATCCGCGCACACTGGGCATGTTTCCCTATTTTCCCTTGACCCTTATCCCACCCCTGCTTGATGCCGGCAGCCTGGGCCTGGCCGTTGATCCGGCCGTACCGGTTTTTCTCATGCCGGTGATTTCCGGTTTTGTAGGCGGCGACACCATGGCCGCGATTCTGGCGGACCGGCCCCACGAGCGCGATGACACCACATTGATCGTTGATATCGGCACCAATGGCGAACTGGTCCTGGGTAACAGGAAAGGATTGTGGGTCACCAGTTGCGCCACCGGTCCCGCCCTCGAGGGAGCTCAGATTTCCTGCGGCATGCGTGCGGTAACCGGCGCCATTCATCGCATGTGGCCGGACCCTGCCAATCATCACGTTGCCTATGAAGTGCTGGGCAACCAGGGGCACAACCGCCCCATGGGCATCTGCGGCTCCGGGATCATCGATGCCATCGCTTCCATGCGTCAAATGGGAATCATCCTGCCCAACGGACGGTTGGACGAAAAGGCCGACGGCGTAACAATGGACGATAAAGGGATCGGGCAATCTTACACCATCGCCGACAGTGAGCACAGTGCCACCGGCAGTGCGGTGTCCGTCAGCTTGAAGGATATCCGCCAGATCCAACTGGCCAAGGGCGCACTGGCCACCGGCATTGAATTTCTCATGCGCAAGGCCGGAATCGAAACCATCGATCGCACCATCCTGACCGGCGCCTTTGGCGCGCGTTTCAACTGGAAAAACGCCCTGGCCATCGGCATGCTGCCCCCGGTCGTGGGCCAGAGCCAGGTGATCCCCAAGGACAACCTGGCTGGCGTGGGCGTGGTCATGGCCCTGTTGAACAAGGAGCTCAGAGCAGAAGCCCGCAGTCTGTGCCGCTATATCCGCTTTTTGGAGCTGGCCTCGGAAACCACGTTTCCGCTGGCCTTTGCCAAGGCGACGGGATTTCCGGAGATCAAGGGGTAGATCGACGGGTGATGGGTGATGGGTGATGGGTGATGGGTGATGGGAATTAGGATCGATTTGGGCCGGATGTCAATGGGGTTGTGCCTTGCTCATGTCCTGTGTGGGAACGCTGTGTGGTTTTTACCTTATTGATGGTGGGTTGATGAAGCCCCTCAAAGGGGGCTGAGAACCCGATCAATGAACTTCGAACACTGAACTTCCAACATCGAACATCGAATATGAAATTCTATCGCTGGTATCAGCCCTTAAACGCGACAACAAATGAAGCAACGCTTTTTCCTTTGTCAAACGGCGGAGCAAAGCGATCTCATCATTCAATGTTGATGAACTCGTAAAAAGTCACCGGACCGTCATGCCGGACTTGATCCGGCATCCAGAAAGTATTGAAATTTATGAGCAAGATCGATCATATGGATAAAAGTTTCTGGGCGGCGATTAACAACAATGGAGATAAAGAGTTTTCACTGGGTCTGATGGAACGTCAACGCGTGAAAGCATGATTGCGTCATGCCTATTCTGAGTTTGAGCGCATCGGTCTCTAAATCTCATAGTCAACAAAAAACATCGCAGCGGCACCCTTCATCCGCGGATTGGCGGGATAATGCCTTGTAAATCAAGGCGCCCAACGCTTGCAACTGATAATGATTTTCTGATCCGGCATCCAGTCTTTTCCCGGCATTTAACCGATTGCCCGGGTTATATCGGCAACCAGATCGTCCGGATGTTCGATGCCCACGGAAAGGCGCAGCAGCGCGTCACTGACGCCGATTCGACGGCGCTCCTGGGCCGACATCTTTGCATGGGACGTTTCGCACGGTGCGCAGATAAGCGTTTCCACGCCGCCCAGGCTTACGGCCGGCCGGATCAGCGAAAGGCGGCGTAAAAAATCCGCAGCCGGCCTGTGGTTCTCATCCAATTCAAAGGAAAGCATGGCGCCGAAACCGCTCATTTGGGATTTGGCGATGTCATGATCCCTGAAATCAGGCAATCCAGGATAATTGACGCGGCGCACGGCGCTATTCTCAGATAGAAAACGGGCAATGTGCCCCGCGTTCTCGGTCTGCCGTTCCACCCGCAAGGCCAGCGTTTTCAAACTGCGCTCCAAAAGATAACAGGTCATGGCGTTCAGGCTGCCGCCCAGATGCCGGGCCATGGTCAGGATGCGCGCGGCATGGGTGTGGGATGTGATCGCAACGCCGCAACACAGGTCACTGTGACCGCCCAGATACTTGGTGCCGCTATGGACGACCACGTCAATCCCCAGGGCGATGGGCGTCTGGTTGACCGGTGACGCGAAGGTATTGTCAATAATGGTCAGAATCCCCTGCTCTCTTGCAAACCGGCTGACTTCACGAATGTCGATGACATCCAGCAAGGGATTGGTGGGCGACTCGATGACAATGACTTTGGTAGTCGGTGTTACGGCCTGCATCACCGATTCGGCCTTTGTGGCTGTAAATGTATACCCGATGCCCAGCCGGTCGAAGGTGTCAGTGACAAAGGCATGCGTGCCGCCATACAGCGCATCGAGCATCACCACATGATCGCCGGCCCCGGCAAACGCCAGCACCGTGGTGGTGATGGCCGCCATGCCCGAACTGAACAAGACGCCATTTTCTCCGCCTTCCAGCGCGCAGAGCTTTTCAACCACCGCTGTCTGGTTGGGCGTATTGAAATAGCGCGGGTATACGGTCTCCTCCCGGTCCAGATATTCATACGCGGATGAGGTGAAAATGGGCGTGTTCACGCCGCGGGTCACGCCGTCATGGTAGGTGCCGGAATGGATGCAAAGGGTTTCTTTTTTCATGGGTGTTTTCTTTCATTGGTTTTTCATTGGAATAGCGGCCCGATTATATGATCACGGTTTCTTGTGTAGCTGGCCATGCCTGCGACCATCCTTTTCCATAGACTGATATTGAAAGTGTCCTAAATCAAGGATTATTTATGGATCGATCGCCCTGCCCTCAACCCACCGCTCAAGCGGACCGGGAAAAACAGTGCCTTTATTGACACTTGACCTCAGAATATGTACTGTATATCTGTACAATTAATCAGGAGGCATATATATGACAATACAAACCACTTACACTCAGGCTCGAGCAAACCTTGCATCATTGCTGGACCAAGTGACTAAAAATCGGGAGGTAGTTATCATTCAGCGGCGTGGAAGTGAGGATGTTGCGATGATATCAGCTGACGAATTGACTAGTATACTCGAAACGGCACACTTGCTTCGATCGCCCAACAATGCAAAACGCCTTCTTTCGACATTAGAAAGAGTCCAGGGCAAATCAGGCAGCCCACAAACGATTGATGAGCTTCGAACCGAGGTTGGGCTTGAGTAAGCCTACGAAAAAGTCCATTAAAAAGCGGGAATCTGTATTCCAGCCAGAATTTAGGGAGGATTTACGTTACTGGGTTGAATCGGATCGTAAGACAGCACTTCGAATTTTCATGCTAATTGAAGCGATTATGAGAGACCCTTTTCAAGGTATCGGTAAACCCGAACCGCTTAAATTTCTTGGTCCAGGCGTTTGGTCTCGAAGGATCACCCAGGAACATCGACTTGTTTATGTTGTCGTACAAGAGCGGATAGATTTTGTACAAACCCGCTATCATTATTGATTTAACGTAGCGTATTTTTAAGGACTCGAATTATCGGGGAAGATGGGGATGATTTTATGCGTTTTGTCATCTCTCGTTTAAGAAACGCATAATTTCATGACCGTCCCCAAAAAACCCCAATTATTGAATAAATCTATTCAATCCACGTTTCATATTTTGGGATTTTCTTTTTTTATTGAAAATTTGCTCATTTTGTCTTTTACTTGTTGGAGTTCTTGCCGTGCTTCTTTTTTTATTCTTGAATTTCGTAATAAATTGCAATTGCACCTGATGTTTGTTTGATCTGTTGCGAAGATTTTTTCTTTTCCCTGAACTTTTGACGGAACGGGAAATGAATTACCAAGGTACCAAGGGTCGCACCAAATCAACCCTTTGCAATTAAGCCAAAAAGGATATTTTTCCCAATCATTATTGTAGGTTAAGTGGCAAGTTTGGGCTGCAAAAACATCATTTTAAGGCTATGACTTAAGATCCAAAGGGTGTCTATAAGCGGGTTCCATCGTTAATATTGGCTTAAAATAGGTTTTTTACACCCAAATGTGACCGGCTAAGGCGCTTTCAGGGACCATTTTTTCTACTTTTATATTTTAATGTCAATTACTTAGTTTGGTGCGACCCCGGAAGCCCACGGTTGGTGGTGAAACCTTTGTTGCTGAGGTAAAAAGAAAGCTTGGTGCAATGTCAGTTGGAAGACGTGTTCGACCATCAAAGGATGGCTTCGAGTTAAAAGAAACCATCGATCCCTATAATGCCCGTTTTGAGGCCGAAAAGTGCGATATTGATGCGAATAACACCTGGTCTTGGGATCTAAACCATTGAATTTCAGCATGATAGCTTGGTGCGACCCCGTTTACCTAATGGTGTGGCATTCATCGGTCTTAACTCAATGGAATCGGCTATTTCTCGAGACTATTATTTAGGAGCCCAAGGTAAGATAGGGAACCCACAAATGATACGATTAAAGAACATGCTTGAGTCAGAGGAAGTGAAAAATGCATCCGCGCGCGTGATATATTTGCATCATCATCCATTCGATCCAAAGGCCAACATGCAACTCCATGATGCTGACAGATTGAAAAAAGCCCTTGGCGGAAGAAATGTGGATATTCTTCTTTTTGGTCATAATCACAACGGCTGGAAATGGAACGGTTGGTGGAATATTGAAAGGTGCTACGACGCTGGTACAAGTACACGAAAGGAAGGCAAAGCAGGATATCATCGAATCATGGAACATAACAGTAACAGTTCTAAGGACTGCTAAGACAAAAATAGTGTAACGGCCTACCTCGCCTATGCGGCAAAAGTGTAACGGTTGGTTCTACTATCCCGCAGCGATACCCCGCCCCAAAAATGAATAAACGTACCCCGCCTACCCCGCTGTAAAAGCTCCCGTTGGCAATCGTCTTTTCTGCAGTTCTATTGTAAACCGTAATGGGGCATTCGTATGGTCCAGGAAAATGAAGAGAAAGCCCGGAACTATCCCTTCCGGGCTTTCAAGGTGAACTCCGTATCAAGGCCGGATGTTCAATATGTAAATTACTTTAAACTCCGGCGACGTTCAAGGCCGGATGTTAAAGTTGATCCAAATATCCTGTCGTTGGTGCAAAAACGTTTTTTGTATGTGCCGGCGCTGCTTTCGTGGGCATGCTTATTGTTGCGATGCATGCCGCATCGCCGGTCGTCTCCAGTCCCGCCGAAAAGCGCAGCGACGCTACCGTCAAACCCCAAAAGGCAAAAAGACCCACTGTTTGGCCGAAAACCGCCGGCGGCATCGGAAAATCAATCCACCTTCAAAAAATATGGATGATCATACTACTACAGGCCCTTGGCAATGGGGTACGGTCCTGTCACGGGAAGAAAATCCAGTACATTTTCGCATAGGTTCTCGATGCCGCTGCCATTTTTGCGGTCGAACAGGTGAAATTGTCAGCCATTTTCCTCGCCGTGGCTATGGGTAAGATCTTTTTCACAGAATTTTTCACGCAGATAAGGAGGCATTATCATGAAACGACGGTTTACAGGGGGAGAGCTGTTTCAACTGCGCAATCGAATCCCGGTTGACTGGCTGATCAAAGAACAGCTTCATATTCCATCTAAAGTGATCGAAGGTATTTTCCGGTTCCTATGCCCGCTGTGCAATGAATTTCAAACCGCGACCAACCCCAAGACCAATCTTGCCAGGTGCTTTCTTTGCGAGAAAAACTTCAACCCGATTGATTTGGTCATGACCGTGAAAGGTCTTGGATTCGTTGACAGCGTTAAATATTTGCATACCCTTTTGCCTGACACACCGGATACACCTACAGACCAGCGGCTAAAATTGAATCAACTGCTGGGCGATATCGGGAAACGGATGAGCATCGGGTAAACAGATGGCTGATAATCGACTCATCCAATTGGAAGATATCATCGCTGCCAATCAACACCATTTTTACCAAACCGGTAAGGCATTAAAGCAGATTCGTGACGATCGATTATTTCGCGATTTGCTGTTCGAGTCGTTTGAAGCCTATGTCAAACAACGATGGGATATGGCCCGATCCCAGGCATATCGCCTGATTAAGGCCGCAAATGTCATCGACAATTTGTCCCCAATTGGCGACGGCATCCTTCCGGAAAATGAATACCAAGCCAGGGTCTTAGCGCGTTTTACAAAAGAGGATCAACGCAATATTTGGCGTGCATTTATCGCATCCGGCATGGCGCTTACGGCCAAAAATATTCGAAAGTTGGCCTACCAAGCCTCAAAAAACAAGCCCGTCAAAAAAGCGAATGCGCCCATGGTCGATATCATCAGCGCTGACTATAAAGCGGCTGTAATGGCCATGCTGGAACAGATTCGGTCGGCGCAAAACGACGATTGGCAAACGACCTCCAGACAAACTGCTTTATTCTGGCTGAAAGTGATGAAAGAGAAAATCATACATCATGAAAGACAAAGACTTTGAACGGCTGCCCATGGACGAACGTTTTCTGATCTTGCTGCACAAAAAGATCATGGACAAGACCGGCAGCGCCAAACGCAGGGCCAAAAAATATTACATGGATCAGTACCGTAAGACCGGCGTCATTCCCAAACCACTGCTGCTTGCCAGCCAAGGCATCATGGAAGGCAGAAAGTGCAGCGGCCGCCGCCGGGTCTTAACCGAAAAAATCCAAAAACGCTTCATCGAGATGGTCAAGGCCTCCAGCGATCCATTGGACGATCGTTTTGTATTTATCACCCGCCATGGACGAACCATCAAAAATTACCACGCCTGGCTCGAACAAGAGTTCAACCGCAAAATTTCACTTGGCGCTTTAAGGCGTTTTGCCAGGCAAGCCCACCTCAAGGTCTATCTGGAAAAACCGGACTTCGAGGAAGAGGCGGATCCCGGCGTCTGCTTTCAGGACGAACCGGTTTTCGACTTGATTCAGATGGACGGGTGCAAATTTCGCTATTTAAAGATTCGCTGGGGCAAGGGCGCCTGGGCCAAGCCCCAGGTGATCGAGTTTTTTGACACCGGATCACGCTTCATGCTCGTGCTTGAAGCCTATTTTAGCGAAAGCAGTCTAAACGCGGTGGACCTGTTCGAGAAATTTTTGGTGAGCACCCCTTTCCCGCAAAAAAAGATACGGCTGAGACCGGACAATGCAAAGGGTTTTGTCAACCTGAAACGCCCCATCAACGAACTGAACATCAAGTTTTCATTGCCAGGCGGGTTTTATCTGCAACCGGACTTCTCACGCATCCATGCGCCCAAGGACAAAGCACATCTGGAGTCATCCCATCGCAGCATTCATCATTTTGAAATGCGGATCATCAAGCATTTTGAAGATCGCATCGCCAAGACGGAACCGGGCTATATCTACAGAAACGGCAAGAAGGAAAAAATCACCGTCACCTATCTTGACATCGATCTTGAAACGCTGCGCCAAAGCGACCTGCTCGAATCCTATCGCCGGCAGCACAATGAGCAAAAGCACTATTATTCTGTGAACGGTAAAACATCGGCCTGGGTGCCGAAGGAAAAATTTGACGCCGGCCTTGCCCAGTGCGAACGGTTAACGTTCGGTGCGGATGACGTACGCCATTTCGCCAAATACGGCTATGACAAGATCAAGGCCACCGTGGGAGCGAAAGGCATCATCACCTTCAATAATCAGACCTACCATGTGGCCGTTGGTGCACAACACTTCAGCCGCCACAAGAGTACCAAGGTGTATATCTCCGATCTTGGCGACAAGCTGTTCATCTTCGAGCATAAAGAAAACGGTATCTTGCTGGGTGAAGCGCTGCGACGGGAACCCTACGAAAAGCCGGTCAACCAGGCAGTTGCCGAACCCAACGCGGTCGAATTGATCAGCGCTTATCTGCAGGAGAAAAAGATGGCGGTGGATAGGCCACGATTGATTGACATCCACCTTCGGGGCTTGACCCTCGATGCCGCCAAAGCCATCTACCGACAGAATCGAAAACGATATATCGCTTACGCGATCAAACTACGCCAGCCTGACGCCATCACCGGCAAGGCGCTTTTCAATGCGTTCATTTTGGATTGCGAAAGACAATTGTCAAACAACCCTTTGGTTGAGTATGCCCCATGCAGCGAAAACAAAGTTTTATAAATGACAAGCGCCGAGTATCCTATCTGTCCGCGGTATACAACCGGATCTACCGGGGACAGAGCGTATTGATCGAGGGCGAATATGGCGTCGGGAAAACCCGTTTTCTTGAACTGCTCAAACCCAAAAAGCTTCAAGGCGTATGGGTCGAGTCGCTTTGCAATGTGCATGAAATTTTGGCTTCCATCCTTCAAGGGCTGAACTACGAAGCGGTGGCTACTTACCAACGCACCCACCACCATTTGAAACTGATCAGAAGCCTGACCGACTATTACATCGTCATCGACGAGGCCAATGACATCGGCAAAAGGGTTTGGCCTTACCTGAAGCGAATCATGGACGCGCATGTACCCATCGTTCTGGCCGGACTGCCAAAGGTGAGAACCTATTTAACCAGCCAGCATCCGGATATCCTCAGCCGATTGAAAACCTTGATTCTCTATCCCATCGTTGTCGAGGATTTCATTCTGGAATATAAAGATTTTGAATCTGAAGCCATCGAACAGATTTACGTTGCCACCAGGGGAGATATGAGAAAGTTCAAGGAGATTTGCACGGATTGCCGCGACAAAGCCAAAGAACTGGGCCATAGCTTCGTCGATTTAAATCTGGTGGTCGACTTTCTCGCCAATCTTCATCCCATGTAGGCTCCAAAAAATAATCTCTTCCTTCACTCTGCGGCATATTAGCCTTCCCCCAAAACCTATCAAACCGACATCTTACCTTTTGTTAAACGCGTTCGCGTAGCCGATTACGTAACGATGCATCGTTTTTCTAATAACCACTAACGGCGCAACGGCATAAAGTGATTTAAAATAATGAAATACGATGGAAACGTGACATTATTTTACCACGCCTAAAAAATGGTTCGGGCGCATTAAGGTACTAAAATTTTATGATTATTCCTTGTGTGAAGCCTCAAGTAACGGGAAAGATAGCGTTACACTTTTTGCGTCTTAGCAAAGGACTATGACGGAGATTTTTTCGGGAATCTGAAAAGATTTGAAGAAACGGATTAACAGGATAAGGAGGCACCGGGGGTCGCACCAAATCAACCCTTTGCAGTTAAGTCAAAAGAATATTTTTCTCACCCATTATTGTAGCTTAGGCGGCATATTTGGACTGCAAAAACGTCATTTTAAGGTTATGATTTAAGAACCAAAGGATGTCTATAAACGAGTTCCATCGTTCATATTGACCTAAAATAGGTTTTTTACCCCCGAAAGTAAACGGCTAAGACGCTATCGATGGCCATTTTCTCTTCCTTTATCATTTAATGTCAGTTGTTTGGTTTGGTGCGACCCCGGAAACAACCCCGGAAACAAACAATCTTATTTAGAATAGACACGATCAATCAGAGCAAAAAGGATTCATATGGATTTCGTCGCAATACAAGAACAAATAGACTCCAATAGAAGGTCTGTAGCCTTTGATAGTTACGATATAACTATTAGACAGTTGTATGACATGATTCTTGAAGGCATGATCGATATTGCTCCGGAATATCAGCGTCATTTTGTTTGGGATCCAAAACGTCAGTCTGCTCTAATTGAGTCTTTGTTTTTAGGAATTCCAGTGCCAAGCTTGTTTATGGCCACAAACAAGGATGCAACATGGGAAGTTATTGACGGTGTTCAACGATTGACGACCATATTAAATTTCATTGGCACTGACAAAGGTACAATTATAAAGAAGTTAAAACTATCAGGATTAGAGAAACTTGATTCGATGAATGGTTTAGTATTTGAACAACTACCTAAATCTATGCAGTTAATGTTTCAAACAAGATCTCTCAGGATAACTGTTCTAAATGATCGTAGTGATTTTGGCGTCAGATATGATCTCTTTGAAAGATTAAATACAGGGGGTGTAACACTGCATGAGCAGGAAATAAGAAACTGTGTCTTTCAGGGAGAGTTCAATGATTTATTGAAGGAACTGTCTGAAAATGAAAATTTTAAATCAGTTGTAAAAATGACAGAAAAAGCTAAACGAACGGGTAGCTATGAAGAGCTCGTATTGAGGTTTTTTGCATACTATGAAGATTCTGAAAATTTTGTACATAGTGTTAAGGGATTTCTAAATGACTACATGGAAAAAAAGACAAAATCATTTAAAAATAGAAAAGAATTAAAAAAGTTATTTTTCGATACTTTCAACCTTCTCAGTTCCAGCCTACCAGATGGAATTGTCCGTGGATTAAGAAAAAACATTACTCCAATTGTACTATACGAAGCTATAGCAGTCGGAACAGCATTCGCCATAGATTCAGGGAAAATAATTGATTTGGAACAGTTAACTCCCCTATTAAATAATAAACAACTAAAGAAATACACAACAGGGGCGACTAATAGCAAAAAAATGCTGATGCAACGAATTCGTTTTGTAAAGGACACAATAATCAATGCCATATAGTACGATAAGAGCTAAAGTGCGTGAAATGTTTTCTGAGGTTCTTATCAATTTAGCACAGATTGAGTCTTTCGAACCAAAGAATCCGACGGAGGTAACGCCCCCCTTTGTCAAAATACAGAGAGGGCTGTATTATGTTCATCTTTATTCTGTGTTAGAGAGAACTGTGAACGATGTCGTTGAGCACACAATACTCTCGATAAAAAGTAATAATATTCGCAACAAACATTTCGAATCGGTTTTGAATGTCATTTCACTGAATCCGAAAATGCAGGCTTTTAAAAGTTGCGGATACAAAGATTATATAAATAAATCGATTGCTGTCTTTAGGTGTATAGATTCTGATGACTGCTACGAACTCCATAATACAATATTCTCAAAAAACCTACAGAATATTTGGTTCAAAACGATTCAAGAACTGTTGTCAGCTTTTGGAATTGCCCCAATAGTTATTGATCCAAGAATAAGATACACAGTTGATGAAATAACCCAAAAGAGAAATGCTGTTGCTCATGGTCGTGAAACTCCATTAGTTGTTGGTCAGACCCATAGAGCGAATATTTTGCGACTCAAGACAAACGAAATTCAACTGGTAGCCAATATTATAGTAGACTTATTTGAAGATTATATAAAGGTAAGCGTTCACGGGATAGGCACGGCAAGGATCAAATCCACGCAAGATCAGGAATCGATTTTTGGAAATAGGCTTTGACGCAATCCACAAGAACAGGAAAAGTTGCCTTTGCTTTGATACGGCAAGTTTCTCTTAGAGATAAAACACGTTCCACCCAGCGGTTTCCTTTTTCGCTTTGTGTGCCAAGGCTGCGTTTTCTCCACAGCACACCAAAGCGCAACGCTCTTTCGGCACGATTGTTGGTGGGCTCAACGCCTTCGTGATCCATGAAAACCCAGAGGTTATCAATTTCCCGGATGATTTGGCGTGCGAGTCTACCGGCATCGGTCTCATCAGATTCCCAAAGGGTGACGGTAAACAGAAAGAAGGTATAAAAATCCGACCACTTCTTTGGGGCGGGAGGCTCTTTGGCAAAATGGACCAGTTGCCTCAACCAGCCAGCGATGATTTCTCCAAAGCGTCGCAAATCGGCCTTTTTCCTTTCCGCGAGTGCGTCGGCTTTGCGAATCAGATGGGCCAGACACGTTTGGCGGTTGACCCATTTACGATACAGACCATATCCATCGCTGACAAGGATTCCTTGCCAGTCCTGGATCAGGTGATCGAAGGCTTCTTTGGATCGATGAGGATCGATGCGATAAAAGGCGACCCGCTCATTGACCATGGCCCACAGCCAGTGCAAATCGTTTTCCCTGAACCATGAGGTCTCGTCGATATAGTTGCACCAGAAGCTGCGGGCGATCCGCCCGATCTCATCATACACCGGCAGCAGCGCTTCGGCGTTACGGTCGACGAGTTTTTGGATAGTTCCTGTAGAAATAGGGATTTGCAGTACGGATTCGCAAAACTGCTTGACGTCGTTTCTGCTCATCGCCTTGATGCCGCTCAGTTCTCCGACCAGGGCGGTAAAACGCGGGCCATAGCCGGTGGCCTGTTCCGGTGGAAGCTGGGCTTTGACGGTTTTGCCGCAGTTGGGACAGTCGCATTGCTGGAGAATAAAGTGGCTGACTTCCATCTCGATCTTAGGCAGTTCAATACGTTGGTGGACGTAAAACGGCTGCATTTGCTTTGGATCAAAGTGTGTATTTCCGCATGAGCAACGTTTCGGCATTAACCATTTGGAATCAGTCGGATCCAGTATTTGCTGCTGATGCGCCTTGTGACCTTTTTGTCCGCCCTTGGAACGATTGCTCTTTTTCTGTTTGCGTTGCTTTTTAGCAAAAGGCGGGTCTGAAGATGGCGGTTTGCTGGAATTATGAGAATTTTTTTGGGTACTCACTTCAAGCTTTTCAATGCGCTTTTCGTGGGATTCGACCTGCTTCTGCATATCGTCCAGCGTACGTTCCAGGTACATAATGTAATGCCGCACCATCTCTGGTGTCTGTAGCCAATCGAGCTCTGAGAAGGGTCTTTTGAGTGCCATGAAAAGCACTTTATCATAGGTAAAATAAAAAATCTAGCGATTTTTTCAATTATTTCAGACAGTTGCTGATGGCTTGTTTTTTCTTTTGTTTTCTGATGGTTACGACTGGAGGGTAAACATCCAGAATACCCCCTGAACGCTTACATATAAAGAATCAAAATTATATTCGTACCGAGTATAGAGATGCCTATGCATAATTTTTTATTATATCCATGGAATAGGTTCTGATCCGTAAATAATTATGCATTGACTCATAGGTCATACCAAATTTCCGGTGTATGTATTTTTAGTAAAGGGTTAGTTACGAATATTTCAACAATACCAAATAATAGAGGCAACATTATTACCATTAATTGCCTTTTTAGATTATCCGGTTCTCTATGAAGCTCCAGTGATAGCCAAAAACTTAGATATTGGGTCCAGATCCCAATGGATTTTTCCCCAGGTAACAGGGACAGAATTTACCGCTTGCTGAACAATACGCATAAACTTCTTTCCAATGTTCAACGATTTGCGGCGGTTGAATCGAAAAACATACTCGTCCAAGTAGTTCTGAAGGTATTTCGGTTCAAATCGTCCCTGAAAAGTACTTCTTATCAAGCGCTTCACCAACGTGGTTATCAAGTGAGCGCCATAGAGCTTGTCGTAATCTTTGCTCTTGCTTTGATTCGTTATTTCACGACCATATTGCTCTTTATCAATGACATTATAGCTGGACCATTTATCCGTTGCGATCAACGCGCCGGGAGCAATGTTGTCGAGAATGAATTTCCCCAGTGACGCTCCGGAGAAGTTTAGAGCGACATGCATGCGTATACGGCCAATCTGTTTCTTGGTATCGTTTTGTTCAACAGCTATAACGACAATGGTCTTGCCTTCAGCACCCCGCCCACGTTTGCCGGAACGCTCACCGCCGATGGTAAACTCATCGACCTCGACTCGGCCGGATAGCTTTTCGCGATTTTGGCGGATGGTACACCGACGGAGCTTTTGGAGCCAGGTCCAGGAAAGTTGGGGACGGGGATGTTTTTAAGGAAAGTTGGGGACGGGGATGTTTTTATGCGTTTCTTTTCATCGGGTACGCCTGCAAATTGATCTTTTTCCTCACCAATTTATGAATCTTTTGATTCAATTATCCTGTTTTTTATGGCTGTTATGGAAACGCATAAAAACACCACCGTCCCGCTATTTACCCTTCGCGCATTGACGACGATGGTTTTCTTTTTGGCATAAAGGATCGCCGCAAGTTTTTTGTCTGCCGATCTGCCGCGGATCCGGCAGGAACCATTTGCGGCAGATCTTACACGGCCGCTTACGGGGTCGCGCTCGTTGCATCGTGCCCTCTCATACAAAAGGTGGAATGGATGGCACGATATTATAGGGAATTGCCTTCTGGGTGGGTCCGAAAATCTCCCTTTCGGTCGTTTTAGAAATGGCGGTGTAGTGGGTTCAGTTTCCGCCGGAAGGTGGGTTCATTTTTTACTGGCGATAGCACAGGGCCCTTTGATTGGCCGGGAAAAATGGGGACATTCTATATTCCTTATGTCAATAAAAAAATTAATACTGTAAAAACAATTGTTTATAAGCGGACTGGTTTAAAATACGCACCTCTCTTGTTGATTTTATAAAAGGGTTGGCGAGGTATTCTCTTCCTTCGGCGAACTTTTGATCTGATCGTTACGTTTATCCGGCATGACCCGAACCTGCGGATCCGCCAATCATTCCTTATCCAGATTCTCAAGTTCGGAAGAGAGGCCCACTGATTGTCCCTCACGAGGTTCTTTCGCCTCTACGTCTATGGACGGGCTCTCTCGCCGAAAATGTTAAAGCGGTGCTTGTGTCAGCTGTTCAATCTCATCCTCACTTCATCGAGATGTATTACTTCTTAGATGGAGCTGGCAGGCCCAGGATTGTCCCTCCCGAAATCAATGTTTCAACGGGGATGAACGGGCTCTGCCAGCAGATAGTTTGGATTGAACGGTTCGTTATTTTTCAGCATGGTCCAGGCAATCACCAGCATTTTGGCTGCGATCTTTACGCGGGCCTTTGTCTTGATTCCTCGCTCCCCTTGGCGGCCTTCCAGCATGCGGTTGTAGATACGGCGGAAGGCATCATTGTGATAGGAGGCGATTAACGCAGCCTGATACAGCCCGTAGCGCAGCTCAGAATCGCCTCTTTTGGAAATCACCGGAACCTTCTCCTTACTTTTTTTGCCGCTGCGGCTGGCGTTGAGATCCAGACCGGCCAGCCGGATCACCTGCTTGCGACTTTTAAACCGCATTGGATTGGCCAAGGCAGATAGTACCAGGGGCGCAATATAAACACCGAACCCGGGAATGGTCAGTAACAGCTTGTATGCGGGCAAACGATTACATACGGACTTTACCTGATCCATGACACTGGCAAGTTGTTCCTCGACAGACTTGAAACGCTCCACCAGCATTGTCGCTTCATATCGGGCTGCGTCATCCACGGGAAGCCCGATGGTATGTTCAGCCGCATTGTAGATTTTTCTCAAACGACTCGCCTGACGTGCGCCCCGGTCGGTGGTCGTGACATGGCGGACAAAAACGTCGAACTCGGTTGCGGCAATCTGACGCGGGTCCAGATACCACCGGACGATGGCCAGGTTTTCAGTTATGCACGATCCCCAGTGGCGATCCATTTCAGGGAAGTATTTGGCCAGCAGACCGTTGCGGATGCGCATTCGTAGGCGATGATCTTCTTTTTTCAGCTGCCGGCGGACTGACAAAAGGTTGCGCAGGGCCAACATGTCGGCCTCTGGATTTTCATAGAACAGGCACTTGCCCTGACTGATCAGATCAGCCACATTAGCGCTGTCCTTGGTATCGTTTTTGTCCCAGCGCCCATCGAGCAGTTCCCGGTTGTCCTTCACCGCCTTGCCACCCACAAGGACAACCAAATGACCTTGCTCGGTAAGCCAGTGGATCAGCGGTTTGTGGTAGTTGCTGGTCGGTTCCATGCCGAACACGGCCGATTTCAGGTTGTGCTGGGTCATGAGTGTATCCGCCTGTTCGATGAGCCGGTTAAACCCTGTCAGATCGTTGGTAAAAATCAGGCGCCGCCACAGTGACTGGCCTTTGGGGGTGCCGAAAAAAGCATGGTGCTTGTCCTTGGCAATATCGATTCCGACGATCAGGTGGTTGTCCGAGCCCCGAATCTGGCTACGGAGTTTACAAAACAATTCAAAGCGGGCAATGTCGTCCATTTCTTTAACCTCCTGTAATCCTATAAGCCCAATTTTTTCTCATTATCTATCAGGAGGTTTTCTCTTTTTCTACGCGAAAAAGATTCTATTTTTATACTACTTGTGGCGGTGTATTCTGTAATGATTTTAATATATAACGGTGATGTTTTTAGGGGAAAATGAGCGTATCCTGACCGGTCCAAAGGAGGCTCATCGGTGGGAAAAATTCGGAGGAACCATAGCGCTGCATTTAAAGCGAAGGTCGCCTTGGAAGCGGTCAAAAAGGAAAAAACGATTGCCCAGCTGTCCAGTGAATTCGGGGTTCACCCAAACCAAATTACTCAATGGCGAAAACAGCTTTTAGACGAACTACCTGATATTTTTTCAAGAAAACGTAAAAAAAAGGAATCCGACGCCGAATCTTTGCAATCCGAGCTTTACCGCCAAATCGGTCAACTAAAGGTTGAACTGGATTGGCTCAAAAAAAAATCTGAGCGTCTCCGTTGAACGAAAACGGGGTGTTATCGACCCTGAACACCCCCGGATCTCAATTACGAGGCAATGCGAGCTTTTGGGGTTAAGCCGGTCCGGATATTACTATCAACCGTGTCGGGATGATACATACAACTTGGCCCTGATGCGATTGATCGACGAGGAATATACCCGGCATCCCTTCTGCGGGGTTGAACGCATGACAGCTGTCTTACAGCGCAAGGGGCATGTGGTCAATCCCAAACGGATACGGCGTTTGATGCGGCTGATGGGAATAGAGGCGCTCTACCCGAAGCCGAATCTGAGTAAACCTGGAAACGGGCATAAAGTATATCCATACCTGTTGCGGGGGGTAAGCATCGACCGGCCCGATCAGGTCTGGTCGACGGATATTACGTATATCCGGCTGAAACACGGTTTCATTTATCTCGTGGCGATAATGGACTGGTACAGCCGCTATGTCCTGAGCTATGAGTTCTCCACAACACAGGATGTGGACTTTTGTTTGAAGGCCTTACGTGAGGCCCTGAAGGTGGCCACGCCAGAGATCTTCAACAGCGATCAGGGCAGTCAGTTTACCAGCAATGCATTTACAGGCATGCTCCGAGGCGCCGAGATAGCGATAAGCATGGATGGTCGTGGTAGAGCGCTTGATAATGTATTCATTGAGCGGCTCTGGCGGAGCGTGAAATACGAATGCGTGTATCTTCACGACTATGAAACCGTCCGGGAGGCAATTCGGGATATCGGAGACTATTTCGAATATTATAACAACGAGCGGCCTCACCAGTCTCTTGAGTACCAGACCCCGGCTGAGGTATATTTCAATGGCTATTTTGAAAGGAAAGGATTATCGTAGGCCGGTTTCGCTACGCGACTAAGCACTGGCTTACATTTTTATTTCATTTTTTCAGGGTCGGTACGGGTCTGAAAATCCACCTTAAAAAAACCTGATTATAACGGATTTAGGGGAGCTGGATGAACATTAGTGTAACATGTTGATTTTTCGTAATATTTAAACAACTAGACTTTTTATTAATGATTTTGTATAGTTAGAGACCATACCCTGGCAAGGAGGTCTCTAACTATACATGGGAAAAGCAGATGCAGCAACATCCACCACCCGACTCAATAGAACCATATGTTTACCATTTTCTCAAGAACCCTATGACAACAAAATCAATTCGGCCGTCGATTTCAGAAAATTTCTGGATGCGCAATATGAGCTTTTCCCAGAACTGTTTCCGCCTTCATTTTCCAAAGGCTATCGGATGAAAGATAAGTATCGTTCGAAAAAGCTGTCGATTTGGATCCGCCGTATTAAAGTTGATGGCATCGCCTATACGATACGTCCAGCCTTTGCTATGCCCTATATGACTGGGTTTACAAAGGATGTTGAAAAACCTCTCATGTTGCGCAAGGCTGCTGTTCCCTTCTGGATGTTAGCCTACGGCTTCGGAAAAAACCCGATGTATTGGTACCGAATGGAGACGTCTCTTGGCAAAAACAGCCTCATCGGCACCTCCATTAAAAACCCTGAATACCTGCCCCAGCATATCAGCGCGGATGAAAAACACAGCCGAATCAAGGGCGAAAAGGTCTATGTGCCCTGCACGGTCGGCAACGATTGCATTTTAGGCGTGGCCGTGAAGAAAAGTGCCGGCCAACAGGACCTTGAGGCCGGCTATGGTGTTTTTAAAAAGGAAGCGCAGGACTTGAACCCGACTTACTCTCCGCAAACCTGCAACACGGATGGCTGGATGCCAACCATGAACGCATTCAAGTCATTATTCCCGGCTATGGTGCTCATCTCCTGCTTTTTACACCTTTACATTTCCATCCGAGATCGATCACGGAAAAAGTTCAAAGATATCTTCCGGTTGGTTTCAGATAAGCTGTGGAGCTGCTATCAGGCTAAAAGCAAAGCCTCTTTTGCTCAACGGGTGAGGCGTCTTCACGAATGGGCTTCCTGCCGTGAGATGCCATCTGTCATCATGACCAAGCTTGAAAAGCTGCGCAATAATCTTCCCTCATTTTCAATTGCTTATAACCATCCCGGCGCGCATCGGACAAGCAACATGGTCGATAGGCTCATGCAACGATTGGATCGTTACCTATTCTGCACCCAATATTTCCATGGAAGTCTTGAGGCAGCCGAGCAGGGTATTCGCGGATGGGCACTCATCCAGAATTTTGCGCCTTCAAATCCGAGGACGGTCGCCAAGTATCATGGCTTGCAAAGTCCGGCAGAAAGACTGAATGGCTTCCGATATCATGAGAATTGGTTGCAAAATCTTCTTATTTCGGCGTCACTCGGGGGGTTTAGAGGACCTCCCCAAAATCCGTGATAATCAGAAAAAAACCTGATTTTTGTCTTGACGATGGGGAGTACCATAAAGGGAAACAGCGAAAACGTCGTTTAAACAAATAATATTGGCCAAGCGAAAAAAGTCTATTTTTTCGTACGGGGAGGTGTTTTTTTACTTGACCCGCACTTTAATGGGCGTCCCCAAAAACTCGTGTACTCAATGATGAACTTCGGGAAATATTTCAACAGTGGTATCCAAGGTTTGTTCAGCAGGAGCAGCAGCTAAAAAAAGCGGCTTAGCTCCCCCGGTTTTTTCCGCTCTCGTATCCACTTTAGGTAAAATCTATGGTGCAAAATTCAGTTTATACATCTATAAAAACTTTATCAAAAACCATCACATGAATAAAAAAATCTTTTTCTGCGTCAACATCGTAGCTTTGTCTAATGCATTTTGCTTTCAATTTTTTTTCTAAATATGACAAATTATCCAAAGAATGCTGCTTTGCTACCTCCATTCTAGCTTTTCTTACAAATTGAGAGCCTTTAAGTTTTTGTGCAATATATTTTTCCGGTGGACTCAAAATCTTTTCAGCACGAAAAATAAGCATATCACTCCAAATAAATATCTTAAAATTTTCAGCAGCTTGACCTAATTTGCTTTTAAAATATTTCTCCATATAAATTTTTATTTCATGCTGCAATTTCTTTCTATCTTTATTAGTTAATGGGTATTTATCAGATTCAAAACTGCCTTCTATCTTCTCATTTGATAGTAAATCAGGCATTATCTCCTCTCTTTCTACAGCTAAATATTTTTGATATTAACTCAGCAATTACTTCTACTTTGTCATATTAGAAATCCCCAAAAAACAGTGGCGCCGAGTTAAGCTGTAAGGGGAATTATTTGGTATTCTTGCGGCGTTTCATAATCAAGCACTTTTTTGCCTTGACAATGCTCCACCTCCTGTCGCCCATTTACATTAGGATTTCTGAGGTGTCCACTAAATTGTGGGAAATCTATTTCATACCTTACCACATTTGCCTATTATTTTTGGATGTTTCTGTACGATGACTGAATTATATTTTTTTTATAAGCGCTATTATTTTTTTCTGTTGACATATTAGCTAATTCTGTATAGGTATGGCTAAGAATTAGTTGGTGGTTTAAAGGAAATCCTTATTTGGGACGGCCTTAAAAAGACCAACGTTTACGTGGGCTCAGTTATGAGTCTCTTAAACGTTGGTCTTTTCTTTTTTGTAACTATGTTTAAGTGCCAGTAATGAATGATGCTGCATGGCATGAAAGACCTTTGTAGTTTTTTTATGTAGTTATTGGTGGTTAAAGGAGTATCCGATAAGGTTGCTCCCATAAAGACCAATGAATTTACAACCGGTACTCATATACTTAGTCCGGGTGTATATGCATTGGTCTTTTTTTATCATAAATCAAGGATGACCTGAACATCTAATAAATCAAGGAGAAATCTAATGAAAGAGATGGTAAATTTTATTGACACAACGACACGTGATGGAGCTCAAAGTAACTGGGCGTCCGGAATGCCGATTGGCATGATGGCAGAGATTATCAATGATGTAGACAAAGCTGGCTACGCAGTAATTGATGCGCCATTTGTGCCGGTTAATTTTAAAAAATATACTCGTGATTTGAGAGAAAATCCATGGGAAATGGTAAAGTTATATGGGAAAACAAAAACACCAAAAGCCATAATGAGTCAGGCAAGCACAGACCTATGGGAGATGTGGGCTATTCCTCGATCTATGGTAGAACTGTTCCATCAATTACTTGTAGACTACGGTGCACTACAACGTGTTCAAGTTATGGGTAATGTCTATGGGGATATTGGGTATGACTGGTATATTCCTATGATCAAGAAACTTGGTTTAGAACTCAATTTCGCACTTTGTTATTATATATCTCCGAGACATCAAATGGAAGGATATTGGAAAAAGAAAACAAAATTTATGGCTTCTTATAAGCCGGATCTAATGTATCTAAAAGATGCAGGGGGGTTGTTAGATATTGACTCGATAAGAGGGGTATGGCCCATTCTTGAGAAATATTCGAATGGTGTGCCTCTCGAACTTCATGGACATTGTACAACAGGTTTAGCTGATGTAGTCTATGTGGAAGCAATGAAGTTAGGATGCCGTGCATTCCATGTTGCAACACCGCCAATGGCCGAAGGGACTGCGCAGCCAAGTGTATTTAATATTGCGGATAACGCAAAGCGCTTAGGATATGAAGTAAATCTTGATCTGGAACGAATTGAACGTATTTCAAAACGAATTTATTCAATGGCGAAACAAATGGGTAAAGAAGATGCATTGAGAGCCGTTGGAAAATTTCCCTTGCCAACTGATTTTGGGCCCACACGCTTTAATGTATACCATTACAAACACAAAATACCAGGTGGTGTTATTTCTAATACAATACATCAGTTAAATGAACTCCATATAAAGAGTCAAATTAGTGAGGTTATAGAAGAAGTTATCAAAATTAGCGAGGAAACTGGCTATCCACACTTGATTACGCCTTATTCACAATTTGTTTGTACGCAAGCCGCTCTTAATATAGCCTCGGGTGAAAGATATAAAGTTGTTATAGATGAGATGATTAAAGTTGCGATGGGCCAGTTTAATGAGGATTCTGGTTATCTTGATATGGATCAAAACTTAAAAGACAAATTTTTGAATTTGCCCCGTGCTAAGCATATTAAAGAAATATGGAAAGACGCAAAAGAAAATGTACAGCATCTATCTCTTAAAGAAGTAAGAAATAAATTAAATGCGGTTAATTTGTCAGACGAGGATTTCATGCTACGCTTTATGATGAACGGAACAAAAGAAATAGATACTATGAATAAGGTAACTATGAAGCGTAATGGGATAATGAAATTCTCCGCTTCCGAGACACCGATTCAGGAACTCATAAATACGCTGCTTAATGAGACTAAAATCACAAATATTCAAGTTAAAAGTCCGAATGGTTCATTAATTTTGAAAAAAAATCATTCGGTTCTCCAGAAAACTCCAGTGACGTCTGATTAAGCAAGTATCGCATAAACCAAATCGTTGGTAGGTTAGTGGTGTTAAATGCAACGTTTAAAGTGTTAAGGAAAGGAAATCTGCCGATTTGGTTACCAAACGGATCCAATTTACTGCTTAACATTTGAAACTTAACACTATATCGAAACGCATTCTTACGCATTCAAAGCGACCCACAACTTAATCTTTTTAAAGAACCGCAAAAAATTAAATGGAGGAAATCAAAAATGACACAAAACATATTTGATGTATTTGACGTTGATAAAATTGAAAGTATTACTGATTTGATTCATAAGTTAGGAGAGTCTTCTTTTGACTTCTTAAAATTGGAAAATGGTGTAACTTCGATTTTAATTAGCAAAAACGGCCTGTCGGATGATGTTGAAGTTAACGTATCGAATAAAGAGCAACCTATCAGTGTAAGTAGTGTGGCGTTAAATGCTACGCAAGAAGAGATTTTAGATAAAAAAAATGCAAATGTAGAAGAAGCTGCCGTTACAATATTTAATAAAGAGGTTCAAGAAGAGGTTGGGTACGAAATGGTTAAATCTCCTTCACATGGGTTATTTTATGCGCAATCATCTCCAGGCGAGCCTCCATATGTTGTAGTCGGAACGAAGGTACAAGAAGGTCAGACTGTTGGAATATTTGAAGTAATGAAAGTATTCAGTAGTATAGCAGCACCTGTTGATGGCGAAATTGTCGAAATTTATATTAAAGATAACGAAGTAATTGAAACTGGACAACCTTTAATGAAAATAAAAATTTAAAAAGCTTTCGAAATTCCATTCAATGTAGATATAGAACTTTTCTAAAATCAATACAATTTGGACAGTATTCGGGAGATGAATATGAAAATAATCAACAAAATATTAATTGCAAACAGGGGCGAAATAGCTGCCCGAATAATAAGAACTTGTCGGGTAATGGGGATCAAAACCGTCCTAGTTGTATCAGAAGCAGATGTAGATACCTTAGCCACTAGATTGGCAGACGAAACTATCATAATCGGAGGACCTGGTGTTACAACGTATCTAAATATTCCAGTCATTATTAAAACAGCAAAAGACACTGGAGCAGATGCTATTCATCCAGGTTATGGATTCTTATCAGAGAAACCTGAATTGCCACAAGCTTGCGCTGACGCTGGTTTAATCTTTATTGGTCCTAAAGCTGATCATATGATTAAATTGGGGAACAAGTTGACAGCCCGGGCCATAGCTGAAGAATGTGGCGTGCCATGTTTACCTGGTTCACAAAAAATTGGTACTTATGATGAAATACATAAAGTTGTTGATGAAATCGGATTTCCAATAATGCTTAAAGCCGCTTCTGGTGGAGGTGGTCGAGGAATGAAGATCGTCACTGAAGCAGAGAAGAATAATCTTAAAGAGATTTTTGATTTGGCAACTGCTGAATCCAAATCCGCATTTGCTGACGGAACGCTTTATATAGAAAAATATCTTCCACACGCTCGCCACATTGAGGTTCAAGTTATAGGTGATAAATATGGCAATATAGTTCATTTAGGTGAACGCGATTGTTCGGTTCAGCGCCGACATCAAAAAATGATTGAAGAATCTGGAGCACCAAATATTTCCAATAAGCTGCGCAACGATCTTCATACTTCTGCTGTAAAACTGGCAAATTATATTAATTATGAAAACGCTGGAACTGTAGAATTTGTAGTTGATCAAGATACCGAAAAATTTTATTTCTTGGAAGTAAACACCAGGATTCAGGTTGAACATCCAGTTACAGAAATGATTACCGGTATTGACCTCGTTCAAGAACAAATTAACGTAGCAAATGGTGAGAAACTTTCATTCGTTCAAGACGACATAAAGTTTACAGGTCATGCCATAGAATGCCGGATCAATGCTGAGGTAGCAGAGGATAATTTTCGGCCAACACCTGGCAAAATAACAAGATGGGATACACCACAAGGCCCTGGAATTAGGTTAGATTCACATTGTTTTAATGAATTCGTAATATCGATATACTATGATTCATTAATTGGCAAATTGATTGTTCAAGGCAAAGATCGCCAACATGCTCTTAAAAGGATGTTAGCGGCCTTAGATGAGTTTACTGTTCAGGGCATTGGTACAACTATTTCATTTTTGCAAAAAATATTGAAGAATCAAAACTTTGAACTTGGTAAAGTAAATACGCGTTTATTAGAAGAAATAAGAGTATAATTTCGAAAGCTACAACTTTTTATGGAGGAAATACAGATGGATTAGCCATAATATACGATGACAAATGCGTAAATCAAGAATATTAAAAATTTATAAATATAGGATCAATCCGTAGAAATGGTGTTATCGGATTAACGCCCAAATGGGCAAGAGCCTTAGATTTTTTTTCTTGCTCTTTTATGGTGGAACCGACATTCACAACACTGCAGTTGTTTTGAACTGACACTTATGTTGGCATCATCGCCGACTAATGGCAAAGCCTTTGAAATTTTTCCATGTCCAACTGACATCGTTTGCCAGAATTCAGTAAACTTCACAGCATTCTACTGTAAAAGCGTAAAGGAGTTATCGTGGAGAATAAATACACCCCTTATGTTCTTGGAGAATTAATAGAAGATCGAGCCAAAAAATATAAAGATAAAGTTTTTTTACGATTCAAAGATGATTGTTTTTCTTACGAACAGATTAACCGTTTGTCTAACCGATATGCCCAAGCATTTCAGAAAATAGGCATCCAAAAAAATGACAAGGTCAGCTTCATGCTTCCTAACAGTCCTGAACTCCTGTTGCTGTGGTTTGGGGCAGCAAAAATCGGCGCGGTTGAGGTTCCTGTCAATATTTCCTATAAAGGCGAATTCCTACGTCATATCGTAGATCAATCAGATTCAAAAATACTAGTAACGACTCCGGAATATATTGAACGGGTAAAGATGATTCAGAGTGACCTGAAGAAGCTTGAGAGACTCATAGTCATTGGAGACGTTGATCCAAAGGATCTTGAGGAATTAATTATCCCGATGCTCCGCCTTGAGGATTTTCTGGATGTTCCAGACACTCCGGTGGATGTTAAGGTATATCCTTCTGACCCTCACGCTATCATTTATACATCGGGAACGACGGGGCCTTCAAAAGGGGCCTTGGGCCCTCATAAGTTCTGGATTGTATGCGCTGAAAAAATGCTTGAATACCGAGAAGGCACGAAAGACGATATTTTTTATACATTCTTGCCGCTTTATCACTTTAATGCCCAGTGTCTGACCACGGTGACCACCTTGATTGCAGGGGCAGAGATGGTTCTTTCTGATAAATTCAGTGCTTCTCGTTTCTGGGACGACATTCGGAAATACAAAGCGACACAGTTCAATTATCTTGGTGCAGTCATCCCGATCTTGACTAAACAACCCGAAAAGAAAAACGACCTCGATAATCCGGTACGTATAGCTTTAGGAGGGGGATGCCCTCAAAGTGTAATGGAAATAGCAGAAAAAAGATTTGGAATCAAATGCCTGGAAGGATTTGGAATGAGCGAAATCGGCATCCCCCTCCATGTAAGATCTAACGACAGAAGGCCGGGGACCTGTGGGAAACCAATGGATATTTACGAAATAGAACTTTTCGATGAACAAGACAAGCCTGTGGATATAGGAGAGCCAGGAGAGATTGTATTCCGACCGAAA
Source organism: Desulfosarcina variabilis str. Montpellier (assembly GCF_048565275.1). Classification (NCBI taxonomy): domain Bacteria; kingdom Pseudomonadati; phylum Thermodesulfobacteriota; class Desulfobacteria; order Desulfobacterales; family Desulfosarcinaceae; genus Desulfosarcina; species Desulfosarcina variabilis. The sequence continues at coordinate 8,629,779 of NZ_CP159846.1, forward strand.
GAACCTTTTACAATGATGCTCGAATACTACAATATGCCGGATAAAACACTCGAGGCATATAGAAATCTTTGGTTTCATACTGGAGATTTAGCAAAGCAGGATGAGGACGGTTATTATTATTTTGTCGATAGAAAGAAAGATTCTCTCAGAAGAAGGGGTGAGAACATCTCCTCCTTCGAAGTTGAAAGGGTCATCAATTCACATTCCTCGGTCCTTGAGTCAGCAGCGGTTGCGGTAGCTTCGGAACTCGCCGAGGACGAGGTTAAAATATGCGTTGTCTTAAAATCTGACTGCGACATTACACCAGAAGACTTAATAAAACATGCTAACGATAGAATGCCCTATTTCGCGGTTCCTCGTTATGTGGAATTTATGGAACGTCTGCCCAAAACACCAACAGAGCGAGTTCAGAAACACAAACTCAGAAAAGCGGGCATTAACGAAAATACGTGGGATAGGGAAGAGGCAGGTGTTAATGTAACGAGATAAAAAAATACCTGTCCTTCGCAAAAAACCGTACTTTCCGAAATTATTGACAAATAGACCTCTGTCTGTCAGCCTGTCATAATGATGAAAACGCTACGAAATCTTGTTGCGCTCATGTGGCCGAAGATCAGAATCATCGCGAATCTTGTTGCCGAGAATATTGCACTTCGCCAACAATTGGCCGTAATGAAACGGGGAAAGATGGGGACGGTGATGTTTTTATGCGTTTCTTTCCATCGGGTACGCCTGCAAATTCATCTTTTTCCTCACCAAATTGTGAATCTTGCAATTCAATTATCCTGTTTTGTATAGCTGTTATGGAAACGCATAAAAACACCACCGTCCCGCTATTTACGTCCCGCTATTTACACAAACGCCCCCCTTGCCCCCTACCCCTTGCCCGCTGCCACAAGCCTTGGCAATGTCAAGGGCGCGGAGCACAGCGGAGCGTTTATCTCGATCCTTGATATTGCTGAGGCTGGAGGCTACCCCGTAAGTCGTCAGGGAAACCGCCTCCGAATTAGAAAAGTTTTTTCTAAACGATGCGACATCAATCTTGAAAGACAGCGGCCCGGCGCAGCCGCCGGCTGATGCGCTCGGGCCCGATACAGAGCAGCACCTCGATGAATTCTGGGCCCTTTGATTGGCCGGTAACGGCGGTGCGCACGGCATTGATGAGTTTTCCGGGCTTGAGGTTATTGGCCTTTAGAAATTCCCGCAGGAGGGCCTCCACGCTTTTGGCGTCAAAGGGCGTTAACGTGTCGATTTGATCGGCAAGATCCCCTAGCCATGCCGGTGCGGCGTCCTTTCCAAACAGATTTTTGCGCACGGCGGTTTCATCCATAGGAAACGCATCACTGAAATAGGCCGCGCCCAGAGTGGTAAAATCGCTCAGTACGTGAAAGCGTTCGCGGATCAACGCGACTGTTTTGAGAAACCACTCTTTTTTTTCTGATTCAAACAAAGTGTCCCACATACCGGCTGAGAAGAGCTGCTGCTTGACAAAGGGAAACAGTTCTTCCACGGGCATGTTCCTTAAGTAATGGGCATTGATGTTGATCAGTTTGGGATCAGTGAAAAATTTAGGGTCGTTGGGCTGGATATTGAAGACCGAATTGGCGCGGCTGATCCCTTGGAGATGAAAGGCTTGGACCAACTCCTGCGGATTGAATATCTCTTTGGAATCCGTTGTGGCCCAGCCCAGCAGTGTAAGAAAGTTAACCATGGCCCAGGGCAGAAGACCGTGTTCGCGATAGTAGTGAATGGCTACCTGCTCACCGTGTCTGCGTTTGGAGATCTTGGCCTTTTGGGGATCCAGGGTCAGGGACATGTGGGCAAAAACCGGTAGCGGCGCGTCCAAACTCTGATAGATCAGAATCTGTTTGGGCGTATTGGCCAGACCGTCCTGCCCCCGAATAATGTGGGTAACGCCGTCGCGAATGTCATCCACGGCATTGGCCAGCACATAGAGCGGCTGGCCGTTGGCGCGCACCAACACAAAATCTTCGATGTCCTCGTATCGCTTTTCGATGATCCCGAAGACCTTGTCTTCAAATACCACCGCATCCGGCCGACGCGGGACCTTCAGCCGGATGATATAGGGCTCTCCGGCGGCCTCCCGTTTTTTTACCTCTTCCGGTGTAAGATTCCTGCAGGCGCCGTCATATTGATAGGTCTTCTTCTCCTTTCGGGCCGCCTCTCTTTTACGATCCAATTCCTCTTTGGTGCAAAAGCACTTGTAGGCATGGCCGCTTTCAAGTAGCTGCTCGGCAGCGGCCCGATGGGCCTTTACATGACGGCTTTGAAAATCCGGGCCTTCATCCCAGTCAAGGCCCAGCCACTCGAGCCCTCTAAGAATGCCCTCAATGGCATCTTCGGTGGATCTTTCGGCATCCGTATCCTCGATGCGCAGGATAAATTTCTCCTCATTTTGGCGGGCGAAGAGCCAGTTAAAAATGGCGGTGCGGGCGCCGCCGATATGCAGATAGCCCGTGGGAGAAGGGGCGAAGCGGACAACAACAGGTTTCATTATAATTTTCCTTTCATCGACAACCCCATCAACCCGAAACGGGCAAACAGGGGTTTTTATACAGGCTTGTTTTGCCTCTTCCTTCGGGCTATAGTCAAGCAAAGTTTCTGAACCGATGATCCGGGGGAAAGATGGGGTACGGTGATATTCATACGATTAGGATTAGGACAACAAAGGATCTCGTCTATTTGACCGGTGATTATTGACAAGACTCGGCATATTCAAAAGCTCCAATATCAAAACCAATTCCAATTGGTCTAATCGTCTCGTCAAAATCAACAAGCGGGGCATCAACAGGAGTACCGGAATCTATTGCTTTTGAATTCTCATTTAAATGAAAATCTCCACCAGTGGCATCTAAAAAATCAGGACTACCTGAAACGTAGTCTGTGCCATAGTCAACAGAGTCTCCATCAATCAGATTATGATCCAAATAAACACTATCAATTGATGATGAATTTGCATCTATTTGACTGATAGTATTTTGGCTGCAGATGTTATTTCCTAAACTGGGCGATTCAAATGCTGGTATGCATGAAAATCGGTAAGCGTGGTAACAAGGTAGGTCATTATTGCCTCCCAGAATTTGAACCCCTGACGGGGTTGCCGATCTCACCGCATCTCCCCGGCGGCGGGATCTTCGACCGGCGTTAGATGTCTTCCCGCATAGGCGACTATAGCGGAAAGACATCTGCCTTGTATATGCGGCAAGCTCGACAATCGCCCAGTTTAGGTAAAAGATGAGAACTTGCTTTTTGTTGGACCGAGCATGCCAAGGTGTCAACTGGGTGTCAAGGACTATGATGACACAATGTGTAGTGCACAGCAAGATTTGACGAATTTGGCGATTGAGAACGTGCCACCCAATGAATCCCTCCATACCTCATTTTGGGTATTATAGCTGTCCAACAAGGCTTTTTTGAGAAAATTTGGACGCAGATAGACTGTCCGCCCCGGTAAGCGCGGGCGGATACGTTCCCGAGGCCGTTGGGACTTGGTCAACCGGTTGCCCCGTCCGGTAGTTTCTGCGGATGGTCAAGGATGCCGTTGATGGCAACCTGCCGTTCAGATCTCCCCGGATAAGGACGTGAACTGTCACTGCACAACCACGCCATTTACCGTATTTCCCGAACCCTGGGCTTCGTTATGTTGTGCGAACTCATATCGCGCCCTTTCTACCGCCTTGAAAGCCTTGACATATTGAACAACTGTTGTACAATTGTCATGTTTAGAGTCGGAAAGGAGGCAAAATGGACATAGTGATTGACACTTCAGCATTAGTTGCCGTGATTGTTGCCGAGCCAGAACGGAATAAACTTATTGAAATAACAAAAGGAAATACTCTTATTGGTCCAGGGTCTATTCCATGGGAAATAGGCAACGCCTTTACGGCGATGTTCAAAAAAAATAGATTGTCGGTTCAAGAGGCGCAAAAGGGATTTTTGATATTCAGCAGTATTCCAATTCGGTATATTGAACCTGATTTTGTAAAGGTGCTGCACTTATCCAAGGAAAATAACATGTATGCATATGATGCATTTTTTCTCGATTGTGCTATTCGATACAAAGCACCACTATTGACACTGGATAAAAAGCTAAAAGCAATTGCGAATAGTCTCAATCTCGATACATTGGAGGTTTAAAAATGCAAGTATATTCATATTCGGAAGCCAGACAAAAACTAGCAACGGTTCTTAAACAAGCAGAAACTACCGGTAAAGTAATAATCCGGAGAAAAGATGGACGTACTTTTGCTTTAATACCAGAAAAAATCCCTGATTCACCATTAGATGTTCCCTCGATTAAAGCTAAGGTTACTACAGATGAAATTGTTGATATTATCAGAGAAGGCAGAGAAAGGTAGAATCATTTTCTGGGGAAAGATGGGGACGGAAATGTTTTTATGCGTTTCTTTTCATCAATTACGTCTGCAATTCATCTTTTTCCTCACTAAATTGTGAATCTTGTAATTCAATTATCCTGTTTTGCATAGCTGTTATGGAAACGCAAAAAATCATCACCGTTATCCGACTGCCAAGCAACGCAACAAGCGGGGTTGCATCGGCAATTGAATGCCATCGTATTCCGACACCGGATAGCCTTAAGGGCTCTCAACCTTTCAGCAGTGCATCTACCTGTTCCCGTGTCAATTCCTCCCAGTCAGGGTCGGAAAATTTTTCACCATCCCACTGAAAAATTACTCTGTCAAAAGTTTCTCTGTAATTCTCAAGCTTTGATCCGCGGTCGGGAGTGTGTTCAATAAATACAAGTTTTGAAGGATCAAGACTGCGTTCTCGGCAAATCATGGCAGCTATATGACAATTCCAGTAATTTACTGATGTCCCGGGATTATCATCGTATAATTCCGAGGCAATAACAATGTGCGCGTCATTGTTCATTTTTATCATAAGACCGCATTTTGAAGGGACATCCCATTGTCCATTGTAGTCATAAATTTCTTTAATGTAATCAGTGCTTGTTTTACTGTTTATTCCGTTTATTCCAGACATAATTTGCTCAGATATTTTTCAGATATTTTATACTCTATCGGAGGTAGAACGATATTTAGTATCTCAGCCTCTAACAACTTTTTTACTAAAACTTCTGTTAATGAGATCTCTTCTTCTGGGACGGTATGTTCCCAGAGAATACTCTCGCTCAGTAACTTTTCTTAACAGTTTATACATTTTTAATGACTGATTCTCATCTTTATAGAAAGTATCCCAGGCATAGTAATAAAGTTCCTGAAGACGTCCAGGGCTCATGTGCTTCGGCTGGTATACTACCTTTCCCGCATTATAATCATCCCAGTCTGTGTTGAAAATACGTTTCTGTTTTCTTAGGTCGTCCCATGCTTTTGTATGCGGAAAAGGAGCAAGAACTGTGAATTCTGCAAGGTCAAGATCAATTTCAAGTAGAAAATCAATCAAACGCTTAATATAATCTTCAGTATGATCATCAAGCCCGAGAAGAATTGTTCCTTCAACGCCAATGCCGTAATCGTGATATCTTTTAATTCTTTCTTTGATATAATCAGAAGTATTAAAAACAGCCTGATAAACATACCATGAACCTGCCTGGGCTGCAAGATCAAGAACATCAGGATCATCCATAATTGTATGACTGCACCAGCTCACGTTGAGAGGAATAAGCTCTTTAAAAAGGTCCATCAGCCATTGTTTATCCTGTGCCAGTGAATTATCCACTAAAAAAAATCTCTTGTTATCCGCAAGCGCTATCTCCTCAACCGCTTTATCAATAGGACGCGGCCTGAATTCCCTGCCGCCCAGGTAAGCAACAGCGCACGGATAGCAGTTGAATTTACAGCCTCTTGACGCGTGTACAAGATCCACCATCTGCACGCCTTTATGATAATAAAAATCCCTGTTATAGATGCTCCTCCGCGCGGGACCAACGATCTCAATAGGAGGACGGTCATTCATGTAGTTATATAGAGGTTTAAGTTCATTGTTCTTAAAATCTTTAAGAACCTGTTCCATCCTTCCTTCAGCTTCTCCGAGAAAGACAGAGTCAGCATGCTCCATTGTTTCTTCAGCATGCAGCATTGTTGAAATTCCGCCGAAAATAACTTTTTTACCCATGGCGCGAAAACGGTCAGCAATTTTCCAGCCTCGTTTAACCTGCGTGGTCAGCATCATCGAAATGCCGACAATATCAGCATTATCAACAAATTCAACAGATTCCAGATTTTCATCAATAAATTCGATCTCTACATCGTCAGGAAGTGCTGCTGAAAAAACCGCAGGGCCATGAGGCGGAAGATTAAAAGTCGTCTGGCCATCAAGCTTTTTCCATCGCGGATATATTAACTTAATCTTCATTCGTTCTCCTGCTAAAAGGGACAAGATCTTGCTTTTTCCAAAACGAAATATAGTGAGCAGCCCCTTGTAAGTCAAGAGCATCATAAATACAAGAGGATACAGACGACTTGACCAGTGCAGGGACCTTTTCATCGCTACCCGCCTTTTTCCGTATGCCGCGCGATTTGTTAGATTGCGAATACCATAAAAACCACCCTATTTTATAGGGCAATATCGCCTTTTTGGGCATTAAAAAGCGCGATATAGGGGGGGCGCCTTTGGCGCGGACACACCTGCATTACATACCAGGGCATATTTGGCATATCACCCACCGATGTCATAAAAGGGAATTTTTGCTCAAGTATGTCAAGGATCGTCATCGCTGGTTGCAGTGGCTTTTTAAGGCATACCAAATGGACTCGATCCATAGCGGTTGGCAGCGAAACTTTTTTGGAAGAGGCAAAATGGATAGAGGACTTAACCTTGTGCATCCGGCTGGTCCAACAAACGCGCGCCTGCTGAAGATCCCGCTGTCGGGTACTCGGTTTCTGTTCGTAACCCCGTACCTTCGCGGCTGCCCTACCGCAGCAAGGCGGCTTCCTCCCCAGGCACCGTTACCGGAGACCCAGTTGCCATACCGCTACACCCTTCGCCTCAATCGGGCTGGGTCTAAGACTTGCCAAGCCGTACAACCTACTGATATGCTTGGCTCACTTTTAAGACGTGTGCCGTGCCCGGCACACAACCTTTGCTTTAAGCGGGACTTTTGCTACGCTGCCGCTACGCAAAAGCTCCTTAAGCATTCGTTTTGACGAATTGCTCCATTTTTAATTCATGAAACGCATGGTTGATACAAGCGAAATCCAAGCTTCAAAGTAAATCTGAATTTTATCCGATAAGCAAAAGTGGTCAAATAAAAAATACTCAGAAAACTAAAACTCTCATCTGTCAAAAGTTTTTATAGCGGTCCAATTTTTTATTACTATTGTTTCTCAGGGCAATATAAATTTTTCCGATGGCAAAACTTTTATCAACCTGCAAATATTTCTGACGTCTCTTCACCTTTATTCCATCGGAATCGCTGTCCGTAATATTTTTACCAGCCGGATTCCAATCCCTTTTCGACTCATAGCGGCAGCACCGTTCCTATTGACTATTTGCACGGATTCTTCCGTAAACACTGATGATTGCGGGTTCCTCATCCAGATTGGATCATACGCAATCGACTACCATTCGATCTCTCACTTTCTGGCAAGGCGCAGGTTTTGCATTTAAGGGTTGTGTCGGTTTGACGGCGGGCATGTCGTTCACCGTCTGCCGGCCCCCCTGTCCAAGCTCCCCGGGGAATTGGAACGATCAGAATTCGTGTGAACCGATCATCGTTTACGGACAGCCATGCAAATCCATTCCATACGGTTCAAATTGATCGCCAGCCTGATTGCCGTTTCGCTGCTCGTCGGCCTGATATCGATCCTGGTCGGCGGCAATCTGCTATACCAGTCGGTCCTTGACGAAGCCAACAACCGCATTCGGCAGGATCTGAATGTCGCCCGGGTGATCTACGACGATCGGGTCAACACCGCCCGGCTGGTCCTGGAGGCCATGACATCCGCACCGGCCCTGACGATGGCCATGCAGGCCGGCGCCCCCGCGTTGGTTCCGGCCTCGGTCCAGGCCCTGGCCGATCGGATTCAAATGGATTTTCTCGGCATCGCCGACGATCAGGGCCGGGTTATCTACCGCAGCGCATCCGGTGCGGCACCGGATGGCATGCCCAGTGACAATCCGCTGGTTCGGCGTGCGCTGGAACACCGCCGAACCATTGCGGGTACCGTTGTCTTGAATGGCGAGCAATTGCGGGCTGAGAATCCACACCTGTCCCTTGACGGTGGCAGCCCCATCGCCGGGAGCCCGGTCACCCGGCTGGCTGCACATCCGGATGAAGCCGGTTTGACCATCGGTGCGGCCGTTCCCATCACCCTCGATGACCGCATGATCGGCGTTCTGTATGGCGGCTTCCTGCTCAATGGCGACACCACCATTGTCGACAAGATCGGCGAAACCGTTTTCAAAAACGAAATCTACAAAAATCATCATGTGGGCACGGCAACGATCTTCTTTAATGACCTCCGGGTGGCGACAAGCGTTAAGGACCCGTCGGGGAAGCGCGCGCTGGGAACCTTTTCCTCATCCGCGGTCGCCCGGCAGGTACTGGGCGAAGGGAAAAAGTGGACCGACCGTGCCCAGGTCCTGGAAGACTGGTACATCACCGCCTACGAGCCGCTTGCCGATATCGACGGCTATCGGGTGGGGATGCTGTATGTGGGGGTGCTGGAGTCCAAATACGTGGACATTCGCAATCAAGCGATTGCCATTCTCGCAAGCATCACCCTGGCGGGGGTCATTCTCGCGATTGTACTCAGCTGGCTGTTCACCGGACGCATCATGCAGCCCGTGAGCTATCTGATCCGTGCCAGCTCGGAAATCTCTAGCGGCAACCTCAACCCGGATATCGGACCGATCTCCAGCGATGACATCGGTCAATTGCAAAAGAAGTTCATGGTCATGGTCGAGGCGTTGCGTGAGCGGGAAAAGCTGCAGCGCAAGGAGAGCGAAACCCGTCTGATTCAATCGGAAAAGCAGGCCACCGTCGGCAAGCTGGCCGCCGGGGTAGCCCATGAGATCAACAATCCCCTGACCGCGGTGCTGACCTTCACCCATATGATTCTGCGCCGGCCGGACCTGCCCGAGGCGGTGCGCGAGGATCTGGCAGTCGTTGCTGAACAGACCGAACGGGTCCGCACGATCGTTAAAAGCCTGCTTGATTTTTCCCGCCAGACGGAACTTACCCCCACGGCCATGGATATCAACCTGCTGGTGGAAGACAGCGTCCGTTTAATGGAAAACCAGGCGCTGATCAAGGGAATCGATCTGGTTTTCAAGCCGGGGACAGATCTACCGATTCTGGTCCTCGACCGGAATCAGTGCCAGAGCGTGCTGATCAATATGCTGCTCAATGCCATCGATGCCACGACCGCCGGTGACCATATCGAAATCCAGACCTGCATGGCCGGTGCAAATCACGACGGCAGTGTTCAGATCAGTGTCACCGACACAGGCAGCGGTATTCTGCCCGATCACATGGACAAGCTGTTCGATCCCTTTTTCACGACCAAAGCCGTGGGAAAAGGCACGGGATTAGGGTTGGCCGTATCCGCAGGAATCATTCAGCGGCATGGCGGAACCATCACGGTCAAATCTAAACCCGGTTCGGGTGCCACCTTTACCATCTGGCTGCCTATCCACCCCGTGGAAGATGAGTCGGGCAACTCCTGGAGGTCCAGCGATGAGAGTGTTGATCGTCGATGACAATGCCATTGTGATCAAAAGCTGCCGGCGGGTGCTGGAGGCAGAAAGCATTGAAATCCATACAGCGAGCACTGTCGAAAAAGGAACGGCGCTCCTTGCCGGCATTGATTTCGATCTGATGCTCACCGACATCAAAATGCCCGGCCGGGACGGGTTTGAGATGATTACCCGTGCCCGGCAGATACGCCCAGATATGCCGATCCTGATGATGAGCGGCTATTCGACCGTTGAGACCATCGCCAACGGCCGTCGTCTGGGAGCGGATAACCACATCGCCAAACCGTTTACGCCGGAGGAGCTGCTGCTGGCAGTGCACAATACAAGCAGGTAAGACCGTCAATATTTGCTAAATCGGGAAGGAGAGGAAAATGGCACAGACGATGTTGATCATAGACGACGATACGGCGGTGCTGGCGTCCTGCCAGCGCATTTTTACTCAGGAGGGATTCGAGGTGACGACGACCACGAACCCGCTGGATGGCCTCGAACTGGCAAGAAACAAGGCCTACACGGTGATCCTGTGTGACTGGCAGATGCCGGAGCTGGACGGCATGAACGTGGTCTCACAGCTTCAGACCCACGCACCCGAATCGGCGGTGGTGATGATCAGCGGCTACCCTTCCGTGGACCGCGCTACCGAAGCCATGAAACGGGGCGTCATGGACTACCTGCCCAAGCCGTTTACACCCGAAGAGATTTCGGCGGCCGTGACCAAGGCCATTTCGGCAAAACTGCTTCAAGAGAAAAAGGCCTTGGGGCTTTTCGAAAAATTCATGGAGAAATTTCCCACCCAGAGCCTGGATGACAAAGGGCCCAAAATCATCGCCGAGACCGTAGCCCAGACGGTAGGCGTCGCCAAGGCGACATCCCCGTGGCTGTCATTGTTCGTGCTTGGAGTAATGGCGGGAGCCTATATCGGCTTCGGTGGCCTGTTCTCCGCATCGGTAACGTTCGACATGGCGCCCTCCATGGGGCTTGGATTAAAGAAGCTGGTCACCGGGGCCGCCTTCAGCCTCGGTCTCATGCTGGTAGTCATCGCCGGAGCGGAACTGTTCACAGGCAACAATCTGATGGTTTCCAGCGTCATTACCGGGCGTACAACCTGGCAGAAAGTGCTCGGCAAGTGGGGGCTGGTCTATTTCGCCAACTTCATCGGCTCCATTCTACTGGCGCTCCTGTTCTACGCCTCGGGGCTCTGGAAGACGGGCAATGGCGCATTAGGCATGGTCGCGCTGAAAACCGCCTATGCCAAGGTGAATCTGTCCCCCACAGAGGCGTTTGTACGCGCCATCGGCTGCAATTGGATGGTTTGCCTGGCAGTGTGGATGGCACTGGCGGCCCGCCAGACGATCAGTAAAATTTTTGCGATTTTCTTTCCTATTATGGGATTCGTGGCGATCGGCTTCGAGCACTGCATCGCGAATATGTATTTCATCCCGGTGGGCATTTTCCTCAGCCGCTGGACTGGCCTGGCCCCGGATGGAATCGATGCGTCAAGCATCACCTGGGGGGCGTTTGTGGTCAAGAACCTGATTCCCGTGACCATCGGAAATGTCATCGGTGGGGCTGTCTTCGTGGGTCTCGGCTATTGGGGGGCGTACCTGCGGCCGTCGCGCTGATGTGTCTGCTGCCCGGCCTTTGAGGGCGCTGAAAAATCTAATGGTATCGAAGCTGGGCAATGTGGTGGATTGCGTCGTCTGAAGTTTTCTACACAAACCGATGTTCATCATCGATTCGGCGGGACCAATATCCTGAGAGGGCGTGTTTGATAGGTGAACAGCGGTGCACGCCCCGACGCTCCAGCACTGGAGCGTCGGAGCCAGTGGAATGGGGAAATAGCGTGACGTTACAGGATGAGGGCCACCAAATTGACCGAGACAAGGTTCATCGATACACCTAACGTTGCATAAAATTCAGTTTTTTACCTGCGCTCAATTGAGCCAAGGGCGGACTTGTCCCCTTCCGGGGATAACTTTACCACAACCCTATTTCGCCCCGCCGCCTTGGCCTGATAAAGCAGATCATCGGCTTCTTTTAACATGTCTTTCAGGGAAGTTCCCAAGCGTGTCGTCAGGCCAGCAGAAATGGTCGCTTGAATGTCTCCGGAATTAGTCTTCGCCGGACTTCCAGCAATTTTTTTTCGGAGTTGCTCAAAATGAACAGAATATCTTTCTGCAACCATATTGGCGGTCAGCACGATAAATTCCTCACCACCGTAGCGGGCCACGATATCGGAAGCACGAAAACTGGATTTCAATATCTGTGAAAGGTGTTGAAGCACCTGATCTCCGGCAGCATGCCCGTATGTATCATTAATGGTTTTGAAATGATCAATATCGATCATTCCGATGCCAATGTATAGGTTTTTGCGTTTTGCGTTTTCATAGAATTTTTCTGCAGTGTTGAAAAAGTATCGCCGGTTGTATAGGCCGGTCAAGTGATCCTTAATGGCGGCATCTTTCAATTTCATGATGTTTTCGAGCATTTCTATGTTCTGGTTGATGCGCCATGCGAATTCTTCTTCATGGTAGGGTTTGCTTACGAAATCATTCGCGCCGTTTTGCAGAAATTTTGCGGAAAGCACCGGGTTTCCCGCAGCTGACATGCCGATAACCGCCATCTCGTCTTTGGGGATTTTCTTTCGTATCTCGGCGGTAAGCTCGAAACCATCCATGGCGGGCATTTGATAATCGGTAATCACGAGCCGTATCTGAGGGTTTTCCTTCAGCCTCTGCAGTGCTTCTTTTCCATCACCGGATTCTATTACCTGATAATTCTGTTTTTCAAGCATCCTTCGTGTAAGCGACCGCGTTACTTTGGAATCGTCCACCACCAGTATGAAAATCGCCTGATTCCTGACGTATCGCCGGATGGTATCCGTCAGTAGTCCGATAGATTGGGGCCCCTCCTTGATGATATAGTCGAAGACCTCTTGAGACATAATCTGGTCCCGGATATCGTCGTTTATCAGGGCCGTCAACACGATTGCGGGAATACCCCTGGAAACGACGAGCTCAACGATCTCACCGTTGGGTGCATCAGGCAGGTTCAGATCTAAAACAGCCATCAGGAACGGGTCGGATTGTTCCTCCAAAATTTGCCTGGCAGCCTCAAAGGTGCCGGCGGTGACACACTCATAACCGAACTTACCGGTAATGTTTTTACTAATAAGGTTTAAAAATACCCGGCTGTCTTCAACAATCAGAATTTTTTCCATAGGAGTCCCTTTCGATTGCAACGCCTGAGGAATTTTAACACATTCCATTGTCGATCGCATCCCATTATTCCTTAATGGAAACAAACCGGTATTTTTGCAAGCTGTCAAATTGATTGCTTTGATTCTATTATTGTAAGATTCAAGATCTATCTTATTATTTTCCAGTTGAAAATTCAAATATTCACAAGCTTCATCACGACATACATTTATTATTTTATTTGACACATTTTTTTCCGAAATATAGTTATTGAATAGATCCCAATCGTTTGCAGCTATCATTCTCCATAGATCATTTATTTGATTGTATTGTTCTTTATTGTAAGCTGGAAAACGGCTTGTGACATCAAACAATACGCTTAAATTTTTTTCAGGCGTGTCATCTATAATACCGCCGCCTGAACTAACAATAAAATTAGGAAAATTTTTAATCTTTTCGTTCAACTCAATTACTTGTTTTTCTATTTTCTCAACATCATCCAATGCCATTGAAATTGTATCTATGTTTCCAAGCGTTACAATATCTGGAGGAATTGTGTAGGCGACTGTTTTCATGTCAACATGATGATCTAAACTCAAACATTGCGCTCCAGTTTTTACAAATTCATCAATTAGGTGATTTGTCTCTCCTGGAACATGTAGAAAGCCCGGCAAAGGAGTATTACCAAAAATTTTTTTTACATATTGAGCTGACGCTTCGAAATGTTTCTGAGATAACATCACTACGACTGGTTCTCCAACCCACAAAAAATCTGCTCCATTTCTTTCACCTTTGTAAGCAATTTCTATAATTAATTCTGCAAAAAAGCTTATGATTTCCTGTATAAATACAGGATTTTTTATGCATTCTCTTAAAAACCGATCTACCCCCAACACATAACTCGTCATCGTTATCGGCCCAAAACCGCCTGATCCTATCGCAGTTGTGGATAACTTTTTAAATTCTTTTACAGCTTTTATATATGGGTTTGCCATGAAAGCTTCGAAGGATCTGGAACCCTTGATTTTTAACAAATCATTCCTGCTATTGATCTGGCCCAAGCAGACATGTTCAGTTTTGAATTTGTCAATATACGTTTTTAAACCAAAATATTTACAAATATCGATATAGGGTATACTGGAAATGACAAAATCATGCCCATATTCTTTAGTCTGGAAATGCAGCCATTGAGCAATTTCTTCTTCAGGAGTCATATTAGAGGTGTCAATTTGCGCATGGAACCTCTTTGCACTTCCTCCACCAACAGGAGAAACCAATCTCCTATTATGACTGACCACATAATCAATTAGTTTCATATGATTTTCTAATCAATTTGGTAAAATCTGATAATCTTTTGCCGCAGCGATAAGATGTTTATCATTGGATGCAATTCGATCAGGATCTAAAAGACTCCAAATGGTTCGTACCATAGTCATTGACCATGGTCAATTATATACATTCTTTGCAAGATTCTGCGGCAGGCAGGATTGTCAAGGAATAGGAAAGTGAGAAGTAAAAGTATTTTTTGCTTGCGCTTACAAACAAAAACGCAGGACTTCCTGAGTAATGTCGTCCAGTGGCATCACCTTGGCGGCGGCGCCACGCTTGATCGCTTCCGCAGGCATGCCGAATACAACACAGGAAGCCTCGTCCTGGGCAATGGTATAGGCGCCGGCTGTTTTCATTCCCAATAGCCTCTGTGCGCCATCGTCGCCCATTCCAGTCATGATCACGCCAACGGCATTGGCCCCCGCATAACACGCTGTCGAGCGGAAAAGAACATCTACTGATGGCCGGTAGCGGCTAACCAGGGGTCCTTCTTTTGTCTCTACATAATGCCGGGCACCGCTCCATTTGAGAAGCATATAACGATTGCCGGGCGCGATCAAAGCTCTTCCCGTGATGACCGTGTCGTTGTTCTCCGCCTCCTTGACAATGAGAGAGTTATTATGACCGGAGGAAATGTTGTAGCTGAGAATAGCCCTTCAGCAAGTCACAGGTCAGCGACCAGAGGATGGTGAACGAGTAGTCCAATCCGCTGAAGCGGTTGCTAAAGAATTGTCAAAGAGTGAGCCAAACACCGGTTTCCTTAAAATCACCATAGAAGGCCTGAAAGAGGCGGCAAAGGCCGTTGGAGACATAACGCCTAATGTCTTGAACACAGCCATCAAGATTGCCAAGTTCCTATCCGCCATACTTTAGGGCCTGTTTGAGAAGTCTGGATCAGGCCCGATGACAAGGCGGAAAGTGGCTCGAAAGCGGAGCATATATGGTATATGTGAACATTTTGAGACAGTTTCCAACGCCGGTAGCGGTCCTTAGACGGATTTATCAAACAGGCTCTTAGCAAAGGGATGGCCAGGGTCTATCCCACCAGCGCCGTGCATTTGATCTCAACACGCGCCCCCTTTGGCAGAGCGCTTACTTCAATGGCCGCACGGGCGGGTTTATGCATGGTAAAATATTCCGCATAAATGGCGTTGAAAGCGGCAAACTGTTCCATGTCGGTGAGAAACACGTCCACGGCTGTGGTTCGCTCAAGGTTGCTACCGGCGGCCAGCAAAATCTGGTTGAGGTTTTCCAGGGCCTGTCTGGCCTGTCGCTCCAAATCCTGGCTCACCAGGTCACCGGTAGCTGGGTCCAACCCCAACTGTCCACTGACAAAAACAAAGGGTGGTGCTACCACAGCCTGAGAATAGGGGCCAATGGCTGCAGGGGCTTTATCGGTTTGCACGGTTTTCAGACTCATTGCGATAACTCCTTTAGCATTTAAATGATACGTTGCGCAGGCGGCTTTTATTTTGGCTTTCAGCCGCGTGGGAAGGAACTCTCGTGGTTGACCCACTTGCATTTTTTCTGCATATTCGTTTTTATAACGTCTGCAGAAAAAAAGGTAACGGGGAAAACATATTAATGTCAAGGAGGTGTTTCGATCCAATCATGTAAACCAGTTCCAGAAGTAAATGAATCAATGGGCAAGCGCATCCTTATCATTGGTGACCCTGTTTCTAAATCCTATGAGAATTGACACACCTGCTACTTGATGATTAAATCCATATATTTTCGTTTTATTTCCACCGAACGAAACACCGTTTTTAACCGTCTTTTAAGGACATCATTCACGGCCATCTATAAATCGGCAGGATTCGCCATTTGCAGAGCGGCACCGAATGCCGTCCATCAAGCCATTTAGAGAGGCCCCATGCTGAAAATCATCCTTGGTTGCGCCATCGCGATTGTCCTGGTTGGTGGGTTCGTTATCTACTATCTAAGAAAAAAAGGCAAATCCAAGGAGGCGGCGGCGGCGGTTGAATCGATCCTGACACCACCGCCACCACCGGTCCGCCCTGAAGATGCCATCGAAGGGCTGGTCGCCTTTAACGTTTTTGTGCGCGATCAAATTCACCTTGTCAGCGATGAGGTGGTTCAGCTTTGCGAACAAATTGTAGACACGTTTCGCGATATCGTTCCCAAAATGATGGAACGTTACCCGGACCATGCCCTGACCTACGAACTGCGCCGGGCCAGCGAAAGCCACCTTTTTCGAAAACTCAAAGAGTATTGTGACATGTCGGAAACCAACCGCCAGGAGCGCGAACCGCAGCTGATCAATCTGCTCAAGGAACTGAATGATCATGCGGTGCGTGGCGCGGACATCATCGAACGCAACGAAATGGATGAATTCGATACGGTGGCCAATTTTATTAAAATGAACCTTAGCGGCGTATAATGGCGCAGGAAAATTCATCGACATATTTATGTAAGGGAGAAAGTCAATCCATGCCAACAGCAGGCGAAGCAACTGAAATCAAACAGATTAAACAGACCGTCGACCAATCACAAGTCCCCGAAACACTGGAAGTGGCCGAGTATGATGGACAGGGGCCGCTGACCCAGGTCCAGACGCCCGATCACATTGTGCCGGTGCGACCTGCCCATCTCGATGACGCCAAGGATCAGGAAATCGGCCAGGATGCAGGCCAGTTTGCCGAAGCGGTGGTCAGCGATCCCTCCAATTTCGAGCTTGGCGACCGCATTTTCGACCTCGGATCTGGTGCCCGCAACCTGATCGACACCCAGGTGTCTCTTTTCGATACGGCGATCGGTACGGTGCTCAAGGATATCAACACCGACGGCGATGACACGTTCCAGGGCACCATGATGCAGCTCAAAATGCAGATCGACCAGATCAATCCTGCCATGGTGGCCCAGGAGGAGTGCATCACCGAAAAGGTGGGCCGAATTTTCAAGAAAACCATCAAACGCCTGCCCAAAGGCGAAGAAATTCTCACGGTGATCTACGAGCGCCGGGAGACTACCCGTTCTACGATTACAGGGCTGCAAAACCACCTGCGCAAACACGGCGAGGCGGTCAACCTGCATGCCGCGGAACTGATCACCATTTGCAACACGCTCAAGGACTGCCAACCGCCGCTGCACGAAGAGATCTATTGGGGCCAGTTGGCCTGGAAAGCGATCATGGAAAAGCTGGAATCGGTCACCGATCCCATGGCCCGCGAGAACATCACCATGCTGACGGCGGATCTGGCCACCGCGGTGGTCGACAACCAACAACTGGACAACATGAACCTGCAGACACGGTACGGGGGCGGCCTGACCGTTCGCAATGCCCGCCATGTGGGACGGGTGATTCGCACCACCAGCACGTTGCTCGGCGGGGTGGCCGGTGCACTGGCCGTGCGGGCGGCGGCGGCACAACAGATGCAGACCATGCAGGTGGCCAATATGATGCAGGATGCCATCGGCCAGACCATGGTCGACACGGCCGAGCAGGTGGGCCAGGCCGTTGTGGCCAGTGCCCAGCAGGCGGCGCGTATGGATAAGAATATCGCCTTTTTACAGGAGGCATGCAACAAGTATGAATTTGCCGCCCAGGCGCTGACCGAGGTGTGCACCAACACCATCAAGGTGGCCGGTTTGTCCTCCAACAAGCTCAATGAGATGAATGCGGTGCTTCGCTCACGCGCCGATGCCGCAGCCGCTTTCCAAGGGAAAAAATCATAACCCGAAGGAGCGTTTCTATGGAGTTCGCCTATTTGAAAAGCGTGCAGGCTCGTCTGGATGCGATCCGCACGTTGACCCGCGACAACCGTATACCGCCCAGCCGGCGGTTCAACTATTCCATCAAGGATATCGCCCCGGGCGGATTCGTTCGCCTGGACGGCGATGTGTGTCACGTCATGGCCGGCGGCCGCTATGATGAATGGGATGAAAAGTACCGCAAAAAACTGGGGTATACGTCCCATGAGTATCGTCTGCGCAACCTGCGCACCGGACAGATCATTCTATTGGAATGGGACGAGGAGGATCAGGTCGTCAGCGCCAGTGTCAGTACCAAAAAGCTAAAGTGGGCGGAGCTGGCCGACGAGGCCGGGGAGGCCATCGACGAGGACGATCTGGAAGAAATGGATTCCGGAGACGGGATCAAGTACAACGGCAAGGATTTCTGGTACGACGATGACTGGGCAGCCAAGTATGTACCGGCCGGCAAGCGCAACGGGGAAAAAGCCTGGATCTATGAGTTCGAAGCCAAAGACGGCGAAATGCTGACCATCGAGGAATGGGGCGGCGGGGAGAAGGCCGACGACTACGAGATCTGGCACTGTCTATCGGTCGATCCAGACACCATCGAGGTGTTGGCCGCATCCGGTGCGAAGGAGGCCTCATGACCTGTCGACGGTGGTGTGCCATAATCGTCGCCTTTTTGCTGCTGGTTGCGTGCGGCATCGACAGGGATCTCAAACGCGAGGCAAAAACGCGCCAACAGGACATGCAAAACGCCAGGTCCCGGATCAAGACCAGCCGGGACAAGTACATGGCCTGGAAAGACACACCGGAATTCGAGCCTTTCGCGCGTTATGAGGCAACCTACGGCTGGCCGGACCAGTATGCGGCGGCGCTTGCCGAACTCGACTCGGCAAAGGCCGTCTGGACTGAAATCGAACAGATCCTGGATGCGAACCAGCCGGAAGACGAGGGCAAGCTCCGCTCCAAGATTATTCAACTCAGACGCCGGCTCGCCGTGGCGTTGCAGAAGTCCAGACAGCCGAACAGCCAGATTCGTTTACTGCACAACCTCATGGCGGATGCCCCATCGCACATCGCCAAAGCCGAGGCGCAGGTGGCCGAAATGAAATCCATGGTCGCCGAGATCCGGCCGCTTGCCGATCAGGCGACGGCCGACAGCAAGACCCACGGCTGGAACAAGGAGGAGGATATCGCCGAGCGCTTCAACGGCTTAAAGAAAATCCACACCGATGCGCTCGAGGCACTGGGCCGCGCCAAGGCCCAAACCACGGCAACAGACACCAACTATGCCATCATTGCCGACGGCCTCCATCAAGTCGAGCAGCAGCGGGAGGCCATGGAGAAGTCCGCCAACGCGGTGAAGCAACGCCTCGGCGAACTCAACCGAAGCTATACCAAGCGGCTGATCGACATGAAGCATGTCTATACTGTCACCATCGGCAGAACAAGCTGGGACAACTACTACGACTATCCCCGCGAGACCAACTTCATTTACCCGCCGCGGCCGGTCGACCAGGCAACGTTCGAGTACCTGTCTAAACAAACCGGCGATATCGCCTCAGGGTTATACCGGCCGCGGCCGCGCATTCCACAGAACATGTGGCGGTCGCTAAACATCGACAGCGACAAACGCGCCCCACAGGGAGACGATAGCGCTGTCTTCTGGGTAAACGATTGGGAGATCCTGTACTATCACCGTTACCGAATCATCGAAAACGGACAGAAGCGTGAAACCGACTGGGAGGCGGTGGATGAGGATGTTTTTGCCGAGAACATCGACAACATGGGCATGGACATTCTGTCCAAACCTTACGGCATGTATGCCGACGAGGCCATGCAAGCGGCCATGCCACCCGGCATGGCCTATGTGGGCAATAAACAATACGGACGCTGGCAACAGGATTCGGCGGGCAACCGTTTTTGGGCCTTTTATGGCCGCTATGCCTTCCTCAACGCCATGCTGGGAGGCAACCGCTATTATTACAACGACTGGGACCGTTGGCGCCGGGACTACCGGGGTCGCACCCCCTACTACGGAAAAAATACCGACGGGTCAACCATATACGGCACGAACGGATCCATGGTTCGCAATGACCCAAATTATCGATCATCCACCTTTGCCAGCCAGGGCGGCATTAAGGCGGCACCGGCCAATATCCGGTCCGCTGCCGGTGGTGTCCGCGGGCGTGGACCGGGCAGCCGTGGTAAATAGGACACACTTAAGCGGTTAACTGTTAGCGATTAGCATTAAAAAGGATATTGAACCGTTTTATCTTAAAGCTAATGGCTAAAAGCGAACCATTCACCTTGGGTATGACACAGGGGCGTTTTATTTTATCAGAAGGAGCTTTTGCCATGGATCAATTGAATAAGGCTTTCATCATCATGGGCAGCGGGCTGGTCTATGTGCTGATATGTAGCGGCTTTGCCTATCTCGCCTGGTGCATTGCCGACTGGCGGACCGCACAAATCGACGATCTCAAGGAAATCGACAACGGCAACATGGCCGTGGGCGTCCGCCGCCTCGGCCTGCTGACCATGTTCGGTTTCGGATTCTCCGGCGCGCTCACTGGTGGCGGAGCCGGTTTCGGCTACGACGTATTAACCTTGGTGGTGGATGGCGCCCTGATCGTTGTCTTTGCATTTGCCTGCCGGTATATCAATGACGTGGTAATGATGGGCCATATCGATAACGATGAACACTGTAAAAACGGCAATTTGGCGGTGGGCCTTGTCGAGTCGGCCAATTACGTGGCCACCGGGCTGATCCTCTGGGGGGTGTTTGCCGGCGACGGGATGGATCTGGTTCGGGGGTCGCTCGGTGCGCTCATTTGGTTTTTAATCGGGCAGACGACATTGCTCGTGATCGGATGGATTATCGAAACCTATTTCACCAGATTCAACATCCGCAGCGAGATTGAAAACGGTAATATCGCTGCGGGCGTGTTTCTGGCCGGGGTGCTGATCCCGCTGGGTATCATTATTCGTGCCAATATCCTGGGCCCGAGTTTGGGACTGATCAACGATGTGATCCTCTTTTTGGCATACATGCTGGTAAGCCTGGTGTTACTGGTGTTGTTCAGCTTCGTTTTCGATCTTATACTCCTGACCCACGCCACGGTCCGGGAGACAGTGGAAGACAAGCGTAATGTAGCCGGCGTCACTGTCGGTGCGGCAGTGAATATTCTGGTGGCGCTGGTGGTTGCGGCGAGCCTGTAGGTAGTGCCCATCCAGAAATGACCAATTTGCCTAACCGGTTCTCCGGAAAGCTCCAGCTGACATCTGTTCCAGCATAGTAGCATGATTTAACTGGTCTATGGGCCAGTGTTAAGTTTAAAGTGTTAAGGAAAGGCATCCTATCGATTCCTATATAAAATCAGATCTGATCCACCACTTAACACTTAGGGTGCAGGTAAAAAATAATTACACCAGATTGCGCCGGATTTGCGTTCGTCTACAAGGCGCATCCGCCGGTGCATATTTGGAATCTGTGCCGGTGGATGGAACGCCGTAGACGGGCACAAGGACAAGCAAGATGGAGTAATTATTTTTTTCCTGCGCCCTTATACAAAACAACCTTGTTGGGAGCTTTCTGGAGAACCGCGTTTGCCTATTTCTGGAAGGACAATAGTGAGGACAACAAATGGCGTCACCGCCGACGGCAAAGCCGCCATTGCCTGGGCCCGTCTGCTGCTCGTCACCTGTACGTTTTTAACCGGTGCGTGCGGTCTGGTGCTGGAGTATATCCAGGCAACGGTTGCCGCCTTCATTCTGGGGAACGCCATCGAGCAATGGGCCGTGGTGATCGGCCTGATGCTTTTCATGATGGGCATCGGCAGCAAGGCCCAGCGGTTCGTTATCGGTGACAAGAATCTGGTCCAGGCCTTCATCGGTATCGAGATCACCCTGGCGCTGGTCGGCGCCTGGTCACCCCTTAGCA
Organism: Desulfosarcina variabilis str. Montpellier; assembly: GCF_048565275.1. Classification (NCBI taxonomy): domain Bacteria; kingdom Pseudomonadati; phylum Thermodesulfobacteriota; class Desulfobacteria; order Desulfobacterales; family Desulfosarcinaceae; genus Desulfosarcina; species Desulfosarcina variabilis. The sequence goes on from NZ_CP159846.1 coordinate 8,651,667, forward strand.
TTTATGCAGCCTATGCTTACATGGCCAACCATTTCATGCTGGTGCAGTATGGCTTTATCATGTGCATCGGGTTTCTGATCGGCCTCGAGATTCCCGTGGTCACCCGCATCAACCGGGATTACACCTGTGAGCTGAAAATCAACCTGGACTATATCCTCAGCGCCGACTACTTTGGCAGCCTCGCCGGTGCGCTCTTTTTCGCATTTGTGCTATTGCGCTATGTGCCACTGACCGAGAGCAGTTTTATCGCCGCCACCCTCAACTTCGTCCCGGCCATGCTGGCCTTTGTCTATTTTTACCGGCAGGGCCGCATCCAACGCATCGGCGGTTTGCTGGTTGCGTCCCTTTTGGTCTTTGCCTCCCTGGTGACCGGATACACGTACAATCGCGACTGGAATATCAAACTCGAACAGTACTTGTATGACGATCGTATCGTGTACAGTAACACCACGCGGTATCAGCACCTGGTCGTCACCCACAACCCGACCCTTGATGAATATCGCTTCTACATCAACGGTCACATTCAGTACAGCACCACGGACGAGGCCCGGTATCACGAATCACTGGTACACCCGGCCATGCAGGTGGCCGCCTCCCGAAAAAAAGTACTGATTCTAGGCGGCGGCGACGGCATGACCCTGCGGGAAGTGCTCAAGTACAAGGATGTGCAGTCCGTGGATCTGGTCGACCTGGATCCGGATATGGTCCGGCTGAGCGCCACCCATCCGGTCCTGCGGCAACTCAACGGCGGCGCTTTTGACGATGCGCGGGTTCGTGTTGTCGATGCCTTGGGCGTCGAGACGGGCGAGGGGTACGACCTGTTCCAGGAAAACGGGAAGCAGACCGATGAAAAGTTGCCGGATGTCGAAAAAGTGGCGAGGCTGAATGTCATCAATATCGATGCGGACAAATTTTTGACCCACGCCAAACAGCCTTACGATACCATCTTCATCGATCTGCCCGACCCGTCCACGATTGAACTCAACAAGCTTTACACCAAAGGATTCTACAGCAAGGTCAGGCGTCTGCTCACTGATGGCGGAGCCGTTGCCGTGCAGGCCACCAGCCCGTTTTTCGCCCGCGAGAGTTACTGGTGCATCAGTCGCACAGTGGCCGCCGCGGGATTGAACACGGTCAACTACCATGTGAATGTGGAAAGCTTTGGCGATTGGGGGTTTGTCCTGGCCACCAAAAGCCTGAAAAAGGGGTATGTAGAAAAACGCATGGCTGAGATGTCTCTGGATGGAATCAACACCTCGTTTTTAACAGCCGAGGTGTTTCGGGCTGCCTGCGTGTTCGGCAAGGACTTGATGCAGGTCAAGCACGATGAGATCAATACGGTCATGCACCCCGTACTGACCTACTATTATCTCAAGGAGGACTGGCAGTACGATTAGCGATTAGGTGTCTTTCAACCCGAAAGTGAAAGTATATTTTACGATGTTTCAATTGTTATCCTACCACCATTTGGTATTCAGAGAATGCTCTACTTTCGGGAAGAAAGGCAACCCGGAAATCTACATGCGATTGCCCTGCCGGTGATCTTCAGGGCAATTTGACGAAACCAGATGGTTGATCTATACTGAATTCGTCCAATCGCACAAATATTTATTTATCCAACAAGCAAATCAAACGGTCCAGATCAAGGCTTTCGAAAAAGCATGTCGAAAGCCATCATTCGATATTGTTGCTTTGTTCAGCACAGATAGAAAAGACATTGGACATTGTTGAATAAAAACGACCTGCCTGATTGTTAGAAAAATACGGCAGCACGCTTGGCCCGGAGCCAGGGATGTTCGTCGAATCTTAGTTCACCGATCCCTTGGCAACATCGAAACCCGACGGATTGCAGGTGCCCCATGGAAGAAATTTTTCAATATGTGATCAGCAATTTTCCCACCATACTGCGGTTGACCATCGAGCATCTTTATCTGGTGAGCATATCGGTGGGCGTTGCCATCCTGACCGGCGTCCCCATCGGAATTCTCATTACCAAAGATAAAAAACTTGCCGATGCCGTCCTGTATGCCGCCTCGGTCGTCATCACCATCCCATCGGTTGCCATGTTTGGTCTGATGATTCCAATACTATCACTGGTCAACCGGGGAATCGGGTTCTGGCCGGCGGCCATCGCCATTTTTCTGTACTCCCAGTTGCCCATCATCCGCAACACGCACACCGCCATCAACAATATCGATCCCGCCCTTCGCGAGGCAGCCAAAGGCATGGGCATGAGTGACTGGCAGCGCTTGGCCAAGGTAGAAATCCCGCTGGCGGTACCCGTGATCATGGCCGGCGTACGCATGGCCGTGGTCATGAATATTGCCGTGGCCACCATCGCCGTTTACATTGGTGCGGGCGGTTTGGGAACCATCATCAACGAGGGAATCACCGGCACCAACAGCACCAAACTGATCGTGGGGGCACTGGCCGTGTCTTTGCTGGCGATTATCGCGGACTACCTGTTTCTTTTCATCCAAAAAATGTTGACACCAAAAGGCTTGAGTGGGGAGACGTCATGATTCGGCTTGAAAATTTGACCAAACATTTCGAGGTACCGGGCAAAGAGCCGGTGATCGCCGCCAACAATGTTTCCATGGAAGTCGGCAAGGGAGAGATTTGCATTTTCCTGGGACCATCGGGATGCGGTAAAACCACGGCACTGAAGATGATCAACAAGCTGATCCCCAAGACCTCCGGGAAAATCTACATCGATGAGCAGGATATCGACAGTATGGACCCCATCGCCCTGCGTCGAAAAATCGGCTACGTGATCCAGCAGATCGGCTTGTTCCCCAACATGACCATCGAGGCCAATATCTGTGTGGTGCCGGACCTGTTGAAGATGGACAAAAAAAAGAGCCGCGAGAAAGCCTGTGAACTGATGGAGATGGTCAACCTGGACCCGAAAATCTTTTTAAAGCGATACCCACGGGAGCTTTCCGGCGGGCAACAGCAGCGTATCGGCGTGATTCGGGCGCTGGCCGCAGATCCACCGGTGATGCTCATGGATGAGCCCTTTGGCGCCATCGATCCCATCAACCGCGAGGTGATCCAGGATGAATTTCTAAAAATGAACGCGGAGCTGGGCAAAACCGTTCTGTTTGTCAGCCACGACATCGACGAAGCCATTAAAATGGGAGACAAGATCGCCATCTTTCGGGAAGGTGTTCTCGAACAGTGCGATACACCGGACGAAATCCTGGCCAACCCGGCCAACAGCTTCGTCAAAGAATTTGTCGGCACGGATCGCGCCTTGAAACGGCTCAAACTCCTTAAGGTCACCCGGGCCATGATGCCCTTCCGCATGGTTCTCAAGCCCGAGGACACAATGGAAGCGGCGGCCAACAAAATGAGCGACCGCAAAGCCCACATTGCCGTCGTGGTCGGTCCGCGAGGACGTGCGAGGGGTTATGTTACCAGCGAAGAGGCCAAAGGCGTCCGCAACGGGATGGTCGCTGACTTTATCGATCCCATCCCTGGCATGATCAATGAGAACGACAACCTGCATGACGCCGTATCGCAAATGTATGCCCATGCAACAGACTGGATGCCCGTGGTGGACGATGAGGGCATTTATAAAGGATATATCACCCAGCACATCATCGCCAGTCTTCTCGGAGAAACGCCTCGTAAGGTAGGCGATAAAATCGTTTAGGATCGAGACATGAACACCATCATCCAGCTCATTCAAAGAAGCAAGACGTTTTTGTTGTATCTGTTGTTGGCCCTGGTCTACCTGTTTGGCGTGCTTTCGGAATCAACAGGATTGATCGATGAATTCACGGCGTCCTACGAAGACTGGATTTACCTGGTCCGGCAAAATATTTACATCGTCTTTGCCTCGGGAATCACGGCCTCCATGTTGGGAATCGCGGCCGGCATTCTTATGACCCGCCCCTGGTTTAAACGATATTCCCAGGCCTTTGCCCAGAGCTTCAATATCCTTTCGGCGGTGCCCACCCTGGCGATTCTGGCCATCATCATGACCCTTACCGGGCTTGGATTCAAATCCGCTTTTATCGGCCTTTTGACCGTCACCATTCTGCCCGTGGTGCGTAACACGTTCCAAGGCATCCGGGAGGTGCCCGAGCACATGATCGAAGCGGCCCGGGGACAGGGCATGACCGATGGACAGATTCTGTGGAAAATTCAGATTCCCAATGCCAGCTACGTGATCTCGGCGGGCATCCGCACCGGTTTTGCCTTGAATGTAGGCACCAGTCCTCTGATTACCCTCATTGCTGCCGACAGTCTGGGAGAATATATTTTCACCGGCATCCAGCTCAATGAGTTCAATTCGCTGTTGATCGGCTCCCTGTCCGTTGCCGCACTGGCTATTGTCACGGACTTTGTCTTGTCCAAGCTCCAATACTGGCTGCTGCCCAAGGGGGTTAACCCCCAACGTTTCGCAGAATAATAAAAAATATAAAAAGGAGAGACTCGTGAAGAATGAAATGAAGTTTTTCGGCCTTGCCGTGATGCTGATGACCCTTGCGTTTTTCGTGCAAACGGCCTCGGCAGCCTCCATCGTGGTCGGTGGCAAGGGGTTTACCGAGCAATTGCTGCTGGCTGAAATTACCGGCCAGTATTTAACCAGCAAGGGGTATACGGTCGAGATGAAAACCGGTATGGGCACATCCCTGGTACGCGAAGCCCTGGAAAACAAGCAGGTGGATCTGTACTGGGAGTACACGGGCACGGCGTTTCTGACGTTTCACAAAAACAAGTTCGCCAATCAGCCGGGAGAAGCGATCTATCAGGCGGTCAAGGCCAAAGATGAGAAAATCGGTATCGTCTGGCTTGACGCCTCAAAAGCCAATAATACCTATGCGCTGGCGGTGCGCCAGGCCGATGCCAAGGCAAAAGGGCTCATGTCGCTGGAAGATCTGGCGACTAAACTCAATGCCGGTGAAGAATTAACCCTGGGGTGCAATATTGAATTTTACAAGCGCGACGATGGATTAAAGCCGCTGCAAAAAGCCTACGGGTTCAAGTTTCCCCGCTCAGCCATCAAGCGTATGGACACGGGGTTGGTCTACAAGGCACTCAAAGATGGTGACGTGGACGTAGGGCTGGTGTTTGCCACGGACGGCCGCATTCCGGCTTTCAACTTCAGTGTGTTGAAAGATACCAAGAATTTCTTTCCCGCGTATGCTATTACGCCGACCGTTCGCAAGGAAACCCTGGCCGCGCACCCGGATCTGGCCGACCATCTCAACAAACTCTCTGCATTGTTCGACGATACGACCATGAGTGCATTGAACGCCCAGGTCGACGTCGACAAAAAATCCGTCACCACCGTAGCCGAGGGCTTTTTAAAAGAGAAAGGCTTGATTTGATCAAGCGCGCGCTCCAATGGACTCACTGACCGATCATGCCATTGATTTCACCCTGCGGACCCACTGGGCGGATCTGCCCGTCAAGGTCCGGCATCAGGCCATACGCTGTCTTCTGGACACCCTGGGCGCTCTGATCGCCGGATCGCAGACACCGGTGGCCGGCCTGGTTGAATCGATTGCCCGGCAGCAGTTCGCCGGCGACCAGGCCACCATTTTAGTTTCCGGAAAGCGTGTATCCGCTGCCGGGGCTGCCCTAGCCAATGGTTTTTTCGTTAATGCCCTGGACATTGACGACGGCTATCGCAACGTCAAGGGGCATCCCGGTGCATGCGCCCTGCCGCCGGTATTGGCCGGTGCCGAACTGGCCGGCGCCTGCAATGGCCGTGAGTTTCTCACCACCCTGGTGATCGCCTACGAGCTGGGTATCCGCGCCGGTTTGATCCGTCATGCCACCTATGCATGCTACCACGCATCCGGCAGTTGGGGGGCCATTGCAGGAGCCGCTGCGGTGGCCAGGCTTTTGGGATTTTCTCCAGAAAAGGTCTGTCACGCCATGGGAACCGCCGAATACCATGCGCCCATCGCCCCCATGATGAAAGGCATCGACACCCCGTCCATGGGCAAGGACGGCATCGGCTGGGGCTGCATGGCGGCAGTAATGTCCGCGCTTATGGCCGGTGCCGGATTCACCGGTATCCGGCCGTTGTTCGACGACGCCCCGGACCCTGACTGGGTGGGCGGCCTGGGAAGCCGCTGGGAAATTCTCAACCTTTATTTCAAGCCCCATGCGGCCTGCCGCTGGGGCCAGCCGGCGGTTGTTGGCGCACTGGCCATCGCTCACGACCAACAATTGATGCCCGACCAGATCAGGCGCATCCGCGTACGCACCTTCGAAGCGGCCACCCGCCTGCCCAATGATCCCCCAAAAGATACCGAAGCAGCCCAGTACAGCCTGGCGTTTCCCGTGGCCGCCGCCCTGTTGGATGGCGCGGTGGGGCCCAACCAGGTATTACCGCCGCGCCTTCACGACCCAGACCTGTTGTCCCTGATGAATCGGGTATCCACCGAAGCGGCGCCGGAATTCGAGGCTGAATTCCCGGCCAAGGCGCCGGCTGAAGTCATCGTGGAGACCTCGGACGGCCGGACCTTTTCTTCGGGCCGCATCCAGGCCCCGTGGGAGCCGCCGGATACCCTGCCGACGGACGGCGATCTGGAGGCCAAATTCCTCTGGCTGACCGCCCCGGTTCTTGGAGAAACCAACGCCTCGTCTTTGATGAAAAGCATCTGGTCGGCCGACCAGTGGGAAACCATTGATCCCCTGTTGGATGGGTGCCGGGTGTAAGCGCCGCATGCCGTCGCAGTCAAATGTATTCATCTAACCCCGAATCGGGCGATTATCACCGAACTAACGAGAATGGCAAAAATGAAAATTTTCCTAAAAATCTTGAAAATTGTCGGCATTCTTATTGTTGCCGTTCTGGTAATTGCAAGTGCGGCAATCTATTTTTCCGGCCCGCGATTACCTGAGGCTGCTGACGAAACCATTAACGCGGCGTTGAAATCCGATTTGCCTGAGCTTATCAAAGGGCAAACCGGATATGTCCATCCGGAAAATACATCCGTCTGGTATGAATCCATTGACCCAAACACAAAGGCCAAGGGGACAATCCTGTTGTTCATGGGCATCGCCAATGATGCCTTGGGTTGGCCCCAACGGTTTATCGATTTGTTGGTCGATTCCGGCTACCAGGTCATACGGTATGACTATCGAGGCACGGGGATGTCGGATTGGATGCCCGAATGGCAACAATCCCCTTATTCTCTATCCGAGTTGGCCTTGGATGCAAAACTGATTCTCGACGCCCTCAATATAGAAAAAGCCCATCTTCTCGGTCTTTCCATGGGCGGCATGGTCGCCCAGGCGTTTGCCATCCGCTTTCCCAAACAAGTGTTTACCTTGACGTTGATGATGTCTTCCGGAGATATCCTGGACAAGGACATCAAAGGCATTTCAAAGCAAACATCGATTGACCTTTTTAAAATCGCACTTAAATATGGAATTTTTCCGACAGAGAAAAATCTGATCAAACTGCACATTGCGGCCAGAATGATCCTCCGAGGAGATGCCGACTATCGAATTGATGTGAAAGGGACCGCCGAGCAGGTCCTATACAATTTAAGGAAAAGGAAGGGGTACAATCCTCAGGCTTCCCGTCAACATCAGGCAGCGGTAAGCCGGTCCGGTTCCCGTTATGAGCAGCTCAAGCAACTGAAAATCCCCGCATTGGTCATTCATGGTCAAAAAGATCCTTTTGTCCCCATTGACCACAGCAAAAAATTGGCTTCCGCTTTATCAGATTGCCGAACGAAATGGTTTGAAAACATGGGCCATGACATCCCCCCCGATTTATATGATGCACTGGTAACGGAGCTGATCAAAAATTTTGAGCAAAATCCTCAATAACACCGAAACGGCATAGCCATTTGGGAGATTACACATGAACATCACCCACGCTTCAATCAGTCCAGGCAACAATCAACCATCGAAAACAGTACGCGTATTGGGTATCGGCGGCAGTCCCCGAAAAGGCGGGAATTCAGATGCGTTGTTGGAACAAATACTCAAAGGTGTTCAAGAGCATAATATTGACTATCGAAAAGTCCAGTTGCGGGAGTATCAGTACCAGGGATGTATCGGATGTGAAAAATGTCGAAAAAGCGGTCGCTGTAGTGGATTAAATGATGGCATGTCTCTGATCTATCCATATGTGATTGAATCCCAGGGGTTGATATTAATTTCGCCGACACACAATTACAATGTTACCGCATGGGTAAAAAGCTTTATCGATCGACTGTATTGTTTTTATATTTTCGACGATAATCGTCCACGCGGATGGTCGAGCAGGCTGGCCGGTCAGGGCCGCAAGGCCGTCATCGGAGCCGTTTGCGAGCAGACCAATAAAACCGACATGGGATTTACCTTGGAGGCAATGCGCTATCCGCTGCAAGCCTTGGGATATGAAATCGTCGGTGAGCTGCCGGTCTACGGTATATTTGACAGGGCAAAGGTCAAAGACCAGGATGAAACCATGCAAAAGGCCATAAAATTGGGCCGTGCATTTGCCAGTTCCTTTTAATATTTTCCCAATGCAGGCATCAGCCGGCTGCGGAAGATGAGCCAGAATGTCAGCGTGATCGTGCCAACGATCGTCCCCATCACTCCCAGGACCAGGATTTTGTCCTGCCATGCCAGGGAAATGATTCCCATCCCGGCGGCACCGATGGTCATGAAGGCAAAGATGACCAGCGCCGAGGCGGCGCCCACATCATGCTCCACCTGTTCGAGAATCAGGTTGTTGCTGGGCGGACGGTTCAGACCGAAGAAAAATGAGAGCACCCACATGGGAACCGCCAGGCTCCACGGACTGTGATGGGGCAGAACAATCAGCGCAATACTGGCCAGCACCATGCCGACGAAAGAAATGGTGATCAGGTTGCGCGATGGATAGCTGCGGGTAAGGATTGAGAAGGCAAAGGGACCGAACATCAGTGCCAGGGCGTTGAATCCGAAAAAATAACCGAATTGTCTCTCGTCCATGCCGAAGTGGCTCATATAGATTTCCGAGGAACTGGCCAAAAATCCGAAAAAAGGCAAGATCAGGATGGACATGGCGACCATCAGCCCCATATAACGTCGGTTGCGAAGCAGACGGACGTACACCAACGCCACCTGGCCAATTGAAATACGTTCCAATTGCTGGAGTGGTTCGGCCATGCGAAACACCCCTACCCATGCGATGGCACCCATGACCGCCTGTACCACAAACACCCAGCGCCAGCTGAAAAAGTGGATCATCCATCCTCCAATGACTGGCGCGAGCATGGGGGCCAGGGCTCCGATTACGGCCATGTAAGCCATGATCCGTTCACGCGTTTTGGTTTCGAAAAGGTCCTTGCACATGGCCAGGCTTAAGGCCGAGGCCGACGCTGCCCCGGATGCCTGGAAAACCCGTGCGGCAATGAGGGTGAACACATCACCGGCCAAAGTGCACATAAAGCTGGCAATGACATAGATCCCGATACCCACCATAAGCGGGCGGCGACGGCCAAAGCGGTCTGAAACCGGTCCGTAAACGAGCATGAACAGACAGTAGGTAAGAAAAAAACAGATCAGGGTCAGATTGACCATCATCAGCGGCTGGTTCCATTGTTCGATCAGCTGGGGGATGGCCGGCAGGTACATATCCGTGGACAATGGTGGAAAAGCCGCCAACAGAGACAGCAAGAAGATCATTCGCGTCATAAAAACGTCCTAATTAAAAATTTTATCCTCACGCAACTGAGTGGCAAGATTGGTTGACAATTTAAAACCATTTTTTTAAAATTAATTTTGAAATAATAAGTTTGCCAAAATCAAAGTCAATGGGCATCAGGAATCTTTTATACCATGGCCAAAAGAAAAGACGGAAAAGAAACCAAACAGAAGCTATTGGATGTTGCCTGCCGCATATTTGCCGAAAAGGGCTTTCGTGAGGCCAAGATTACGGAAATCTGCCGGCGGGCGGGCGCCAATGTGGCGGCGGTGAACTACTATTTCGGTGACAAGGAATCCTTGTACGTAGCGGCCTGGCGACAGGCCATCGAACAATTCATCACGTCCGACATCCTGCCACCGGAAGACCTGTCGCCCACGGAGCGACTTCGCCTGGCCATTTACCGGATCATTCAAAAAACCCTGATCGTCGATGAAAAAGGGGGGTATTTCCGTAGCCTCGAACTGATGGAACTTGCCAACCCCACGGGACTGATCGATGAATCCTGGAATGAGTTGATCGCTCCCCGCAAACAAGAGCTGCTCAAAATCGTTCGCGACGTTGCCGGCCCCACCGTTCCGGAGGAGGCTGTCAGGCTTTGTGCGATGAGTATCGTCAATCAGTGCCGTGGATTTACATTGATGCAAAAGGGCCGGCTAAAGTCCTTTGACGATTTGCCCTTGACCCCCGAGCGGGCGGAACAGATCGCCCTGCACATTACCGACTTTTCCATTGCCGGCATCGCCGCGATCCGGAAGCAAACCACGACCACCATCGATGAATAGCCTTCCTGTTTAAATTGTTTCTTTCCATTGCCAAAAGGAATCAACAATGAAAATTGCATATTTTGACTGTTTTTCCGGGGCCAGCGGCGACATGATTCTAGGGGCCTTGCTGGATGCCGGCCTGGACTTGACGCATCTAAAACGGGAGTTGGCCAAGCTGGGGTTGTCCCACTATGCCATCGATAAGGCCGCGGTGGTTAAAAACGGCATCAGCGGCAGCCAGGCGTTGGTGAACGTGATTCAGGATCATCACCGTCACCACCATCGCCATCTGGCGGATATCACCGCCATCATCGCGTCCAGCACGCTGGATGCGGCCATCAAGACAAAGAGCCTGAAGATCTTCAACCGCCTGGCCGCGGCCGAAGCCAAGGTCCACCAGACCGCTGTGGATCAGATTCACTTTCACGAAGTGGGCGCCATGGATGCCATCATCGATGTCGTCGGGGCCGTGATCGGCCTGCATGCCCTTCAAATCGACACCATCATCTGCTCTGCCTTGCACGTGGGTTGCGGCACCGTGGAATGTGCCCACGGCACCCTGCCCGTGCCGGCACCGGCAACAGCCGAACTGGTGCGTGGCAAACCGATTTATTCCACCGGAGTCGAAGGCGAACTGCTGACCCCCACCGGGGCGTCCATTTTAACCACCCTGGCCAGTCAGTTCGGCCCCCTGCCGTCAATGACTGTGGACCGCATCGGCCATGGCGCGGGGACGGCCGACCGCTCCATCGCCAACATGCTGCGTTTGTTCATCGGGTTCGCCAACCCCTGTGAGGGGACATTTCAGACAGAGCAGACCGCCACAATCGAAACCACCATCGATGACATGAATCCGCAGCTTTACGATTATCTCATGGAAACCATGCTCAAACGGGGTGCCCTGGACATTTTTTTCACCCCTGTGCAGATGAAGAAAAACCGTCCCGGCACCCTCGTCACTATTCTTTGCCGGCCGGAAATGGTGCCCGCGCTCTCCGATTTTCTGTTCCGCGAAACCACCACCATCGGACTGCGCTGGCGGATAGACAACCGCTACACGCTGCAGCGTGATTTCGTCACCGTCAAGACCCGTTTTGGCGAGATCACCTGCAAGGCCGCTACCCTTGGAGATGAACGCATCAATGTAACCCCCGAATATGACGATTGCAGGCGTGTGGCCATAGAGCAGCACGTGCCGCTCAAGACGGTCCTGGAAGAAGCCCGCGCCCAGGCGCTGGCGCTGAGTCGCCGGAAAGACCCATAGACGGGCAAACGCCCCTTTGATAAGACGGTTGAATTCAATTTGATTACTGCGCCAGCCAGTGCCTTTACGCTATACTAAGTGGTTGCATCGCCAATATTGATATCCAGTGCCAGAGTATTGGCCTGGGATATTGCCATGGTCAGATCAGCAACAGCAGCCGTAACCTTATCCAGCTTCACCTTTACATCCTGAAACGGTTCGGCAATGGCATTCATCCGGCGTCAATTCTTTGCTATTGTCCTGCGTTAAGTTATCTCCCTTTGTTTTGGCGGAGGCCGCTTTGCCTAATATGAGCTCAATTTTCCCTCGCAACAGACAAACCTTTTTTTGTAATGGCTTAACCGCCTTCCTAATCTCAGCAAACTGCGGCACCGATCTTTCATCAGCTATTTTTACTTTCTCCGCCGGATAAGCGAGGGCCTTAACAGCCTTCTGCGCATTGCGCAAAGCCTCCTCGCCAGGTTGGTCATCATGAGCCGGCTTTGCCAGATCATCTTCCAGCATTTTGCTCGTCAAGCTGTTTTCCCCAAGCACATTTTCCGCCTGGGCAATCAGCCCGTCGGCTCCCTCCGCCAGCGCCTTTATCTCTTTATCGACCTCCCCGCCATCCGCCCAAGGCAATGCGACGTCATCGGCACCCAGACCGATCAACATCTTGAACGCCTTCTGTCGCGCTTGGGCCCCCTTATCGGCTAAGATTTTCAGCCCGCTGACCTTACTGCGCAAAGCGATGATTTTGTCCAGCGTACTAGATTTGGCTGGATCGAGTTGTTTACGGGCATCCTGGACCAGGTGGGCTGTGCTGGCCAGCGTCTGAGCGGCAGTTTGGAGGGTATTTGCGTCTCTGTAGGTTTCGGAAAGCGGATCCTTAGGGTCGAGGCTTAGTAGCTTCACGGCATTGAATTCATCTGTAACGCGGGTTATCATTTCATCATTCCAAGCTACTTGTTTATAAAGGGAAATTATCGTGTGCCTCTAATCTAGATTTATTGGATTGACTTCCATTTTGACAAGTTTTTTTTTGAGTTATAACTGGATCTCCTCCTGGGAAAAGCGCTACAATAACAACTACCGTGGATCTTTGCTACCGTTTCCAATTGCTAAAAACAGTTACGATTACCCCCGAGGTGCAGTTCCTGTTCGATCCGGCACTCAACCCGGATGCGGATGTGATTACCGTATGGAGGATGCGGATCACGACAGTATTTTAACCAGCCCTGAAGCACTGGAGCAATTCAGGATATTATTGAGGGAATAAAGGAGTCGGCAATGAAAACAAGGTTACCCTGTCCGAAGGCCGGCTTTCTTTCGGGCCGCTGATGTCGACCCGTATGGCCTGCCCGCCCGACACCCAAGATGCCCTGTTCATGCGCGATCTGCAACGGGCCGGTTCGTTCTTCGTTGAAAATGAAGACCTTTACCTGGAACTGCCCATGGGCAGTGGCAGCATACGGTTTCGACAGGCGCCGTAAGAGCACAGCAATCTTGGTGCATTGCAATCGCGCTCGGGCGATTGTACCTGTCACCATTCTTCTAACGCATAATAGACATTGAGGACGCCATGCAAAACACCACCGGTGTTTCTGATCAAGCGCCCCATTCGCACGCGCCGCAAGCGGACGGTCCAGGGCACGAGCCTTCTTTGGTTCCTGTCGCCGCTTACGGATATCCGGTATCGCTGTTGGCCATTGGATTGTGCCTGTGCGCCACCCTGGCCATCATCAGCCAATATAATTACCTGCTTTTTCATTCATTGGCCGAACTTTTTTCCATTGCCGTGGCCTGGAGCGTATTTCTGCTGGTGTTCAATGCCCGACGTTTCGTGGACAACGATGCGCTGATGGTGTTGGGCACGGCCCTTTTGTTCATCGGGCTGATCGATCTGTTGCATACCCTGGCCTATAAGGGCATGGAGATTTTCCACGCCGCTGACGAGGCGAATCTGGCCACGCAACTATGGATTGCCGCCCGTTATATGGAAAGCCTGAGTCTGCTCTTTTTTGCTTTTTTGATAGGCAGAACCGTTCGGCTGGCCATGGTCACAGTTCTCTATGCACTGGTGACACTGTTGGTATTTGTCCTGATTTTTTTCTGGCCGGTGTTTCCCCAGTGTTACAATAGCAGCACCGGCCTCACCCCATTTAAAATAGCCAGTGAATATGTAATCTGTCTTATTTTGTTGCTTTCCCTCGTTTTGCTCGTTCGCAAGCATTCCCTGGTGCAATCACAGGTCTATCTATCCATGGTCGCGGCAATACTGCTCACCATCATTGGCGAACTGGCGTTTACTTTTTATGTCAGTGTTTATGGGGTATCCAATTTGATTGGTCACCTGGCCAAAATTTTATCCTGTCTGCTGATTTATCAGGCCCTGATCCGCTCCGGTTTGACACAGCCGTACAAGGTTCTTTTTACGGCCTGGCAGAAAGCCCAGGAAAACTTTCGTCAATTGGTGGAAGCGGCACCGATTTCCATCATGCGCTTTGATTCCAGCGGGACCGTCACCTATGTCAATCCGTTTCACCTGCAAACGTTTGGCGCCGGCAAGCACCCTGCCGGATATTTTGTGGGGCAGAAAATCCACGAGTTGCCCGGCATTGTACACGCCGGCATCAGCGAGCAGGTGGCACAGGTGCTAAATGGCGTCCCGGTGATGCTTCCCGACGTTTACTTTCCCCGATTTACCGGCGGCCATGCCGGTCACCAAAGCATCAAGGCGGTCCCTTTTGCAAAAGACGGCATTGTCACCGGCGGCCTGTTGTTGCGGGAAGATATTTCCCAGATCATCCGCCATGAGCAGCGTTTTTCCAGTGCGGTGGCTACCACCGCCGATGGATTCTGGATTTTGGATCAAGATGGGAAGATACAGGAAGTAAACCATGCCGCGGCCCAAATGCTTGATTACACCGCCGAGGAACTCAAAGGCATGCATATCCAGGATATCGATGCGGTTGAAACTCAAACCGATATCCACCAGCGGTTGGAAAAGATCAAACGGATGGGCCATGATCGATTTGAATCCAGGCATCGGCGTCGCGATGGACATCTTATCGACGTGGAGATGAGCGTCAGTTTTCTGCCCGATATGGAGCAGGTATTTGTCATCTTCGCCAGAGATATATCGCAAAAAAAACGCAGCGAGGAACAGCTGGCGCTGTCGGAGGCAAAATTCGCCACGGCGTTTCATCACAACCCAATACCGATGAGCATCAGCAATCTTGCCGACAATGTTTATATTGACGTCAACGACGCCTTTTCACGCGTGACCGGTTATTCAAAACAGACGTGTATCGGCAAATCATCCACCCAAATCGGCTTGCTTGACAATGCAGCGAAACAACGCCTGGCCAATTTGCTGATCAAACATCGTCGTTTGGAGGGGGAAGTACTGGATATACGCAAGAAAGACGGCACGCGTCTGGTGTGCGAATATTGGGGAGAAATTATCAGTATCGGCGACCAGTTGCGGCTGGTTTCCATCGCCCACGACATTACCGCCCGGAAACGGGCCGAATGGGAAGGCGAGGCCTCGGAGAAGCTGCTGCGGCTGATCAACCAGCAGAAAAATCTGAAGCAGCTGATTCAGGAAACGGCCGGGATGCTCCGGCACTGGTCCGGTTGCCAGGCACTGAGCATCCGGCTGAAGGCCGAAAATGGTCTTTCTCACGCTGCCGCGCTTGGATTTACCGCTGACATGTCTATTCCGGGAGCGCTCGAAAAATCGCCCCTAAAAAGCAGCCTATCAATGCCGCATCCACGCCACCGTTCGTTTTTAATGTTTATGGGAGCCAGTGTCCTAAACGGAGAAAGCGAGGCTTACCCAAAATACTTCACCAAGGGGGGCAGTTTCTGGACCAACAGTATTTCTGAATTGACACTGCCGGCAGACACAACCGCCGATTCACCCCCAAGCCATGTAAAAACGCATCCATACGAATCCGTGGCCATGATTCCCTTGCGCTTCGGCAACGACATCATGGGCCTGTTGGTCTTTTGCGATCTGCGTGCCGACTTGTTCTCACTCGAGACCATAGCCCTGTTCGAGCGCCTGGCCAGCAAGCTCTCCATTGCCATAAAAGAGCGCCTGGATGTCGAAGCCCTTCAAAAAAGCGAGCGTAATTTCCGGTCTCTGTTTGAAAACGCACCGGTGGGAATTTTTACGACCACTTCCAATGGACACGTCCTTGCGGTCAATCCGGAAATGGCCCGTATTGTCGGCATGGACAATACCGAAGATGTACAAAAGCATTTTACGGATTTAAGCCGTCAGCTCTATGTATCGCCAAAACAGCGCAGCGATTTTCTGAACGCGTTGTCTGCCCACGGACAAGTCAAAGGGTTTGAATACGAGGCGGTAAGTGTAACCGGAAAGCGTCTATGGCTGCGCATGGATGCCCGGGTAGGAGAAACGCTGGCAGGCGGCGGTTTTACCATTGAAGGCTTCTCCATTGACATCACCCGTCGCAAACGGATGGAACAACTGTTGCGAACGCGTTTACAGATCCGTGAATATGCCGATACCCATAGCCTGCAGGAGGTGTTGCAACGGACCCTGGACGAAGCGGAAACACTCACCAACAGCCAAATCGGGTTTTTCCATTTTGTCGAAGCGGATCAACAGACCATCCACCTTCAAATGTGGTCCTCCACAACGCTCAGACGCAACTGCAAGGCTGAGGGGGTTGAGCGGCACTGCCCTGTCGAAAAAGCCGGGGTATGGGCGGATTGTTTGCGGCAACGCCAGACCGTGGTCCATAACGACTACCCGTCTCTTCCACACAGCAAGGGACTTCCTCCAGGCCATCCACCCATTGTCCGGGAACTGCTGATTCCTGTCATTCGCGATGATTGTGTCGTGGCCATTTTAGGTATGGGTAATAAACCCGCCGACTATACCCAGGATGATATCGATGTGGCCAGCGAGCTGGTGAACATGGCCTGGGACATTGTCGTTCGCCGCCATATGGAAAAAGACCTGGTGGATTCCCGTCGGGACCTGCAGACCCTGGTGGGTAACTTGCCCGGTATTGCTTTCCGGTGTAAAAACGATTCCTGCTGGACAATGCTCTATATCGGTGGCAACTGCCGTCAGTTGACCGGATATGCCCCAGAGGATTTCATTGATAATCGCAGGTTGTCCTTTGCTGACATCATCCATACCGAGGACCGGGAGCCCGTGGACAGTGCGATTCAGGCCGCTCTCAAAGCCAGCGGCCATTATGAAATCGAATACCGGATCGTGGACGCGCAAGGGACACTGAAATGTGTATGGGAGCAAGGCCAGGCCATTGCCGACACCATTTCCGGGCAACCCATTGTGGAAGGCTTTATCACTGATATCACCGAGCGTAAACAAAACGAGGAAAAACTGAAACTGCAGGCCATGGTGCTCGACCAGATTCACGACCGGGTGCTGGTCACCGACCTGGATGGCACTATTACCTACGCCAATCGCGTCCAACGCCAGGCCTTTGGGTTTTCCAATCACGATTTGATCGGCCAGAAAACGGATGTGCTGGGCCATGATTCGGAATATGGTGCCAGCCAAAAGGAAATACTCGACCGCACCCTCGCCGACGGCAGCTGGCACGGTGAGGTGGTCAATTATGCCAAAAACGGCACCCCGCATATCATGGATTGCCGCACCAAAGTGGTTCGTAATGCCAAGGACAACGCCATTGCCCTTTTCGGCATCTCCACGGACATCACCGAGGAAAAAAAACTTGAAGAAAAACTTGGCCAGGCGCAAAAGATGGAAGCCATCGGCACATTGGCCGGCGGCATTGCCCATGACTTCAACAACATTCTTTTTCCCATGGTGGGATATGCTGAAATGCTCAAGGAAGACCTGCCGGACGGCAGCCCCCAGCAGGAGTACGTGGCCGATATCCTTTCTGCGGCGCTGCGTGCCCGGGATCTGGTTCAGCAGATTCTGGCCTTCAGTCGGCAGTCGCATCAAGAGCGATACCCCATCAGAGTTCAGCAGATCCTCAAGGAGGCCGTCAAACTGACGCGGGCCAGCCTGCCGAGCAACATCCGTATTGATGTGAATATTGATACGCAATGCCCGGCGGTGATGGCGGACCCGACCCAGATTCATCAGATTGCGATGAACCTGATCACCAATGCTTATCATGCCATGGAAGAAAGTGGGGGGGTGCTGACAATTTCTCTGAACACCGCGGTATTGGACGGCAAGCATCCCAAAGCGTCAGTGCTGCCCGGTGGAACTTACGTCTGCCTGAAGGTCGCCGACACCGGCCATGGCATTGATCCAATCATTCAGGAACGTATTTTTGAGCCCTATTTCACCACCAAGGCAGAGGGCAAGGGAACCGGCCTGGGGCTGTCGGTGATTCACGGAATCGTGACATCGTGTCAGGGCGATATCCAGTTGGAGAGCGAGCCTGGCAAGGGCTCGGTTTTCATTGTTTACCTGCCCGTCGTGAAGACTGCCACAAAAGGAGATACCCAGCGCGAGACAAAAGCCATTCCAGGCGGAAGCGAAAGGATCCTTCTGGTTGACGATGAAGTACCGGTTGTGGGCATGGTCAAAAAGATGTTGCATGGGTTGGGATATACGGTAACCACAAGGACCTCCAGCATCGAGGCACTGGAAGCCTTCAAGGCCGATGCAGACCGGTTTGATCTGGTGGTCACGGATATGACCATGCCGGGGATGACCGGAGATCAGTTGACCATTGAAATCAAGCGTATTCGCCCGGCCATCCCAGTGATTCTGTGCACCGGTTTCAGCAACCGCATCGATGAATCACGAGCGGCTCAAATCGGTATTCAGGGGTTTGTATTGAAGCCCATTCTCCGGAAGGATATTGCCGAGACAATTCGGCGGGTGCTGGATGACCAATAGTTTAGTGGCTCAATCCTCGTCGGCATTTTCATCATTTTCAACTTCGTCGGCATATTCGGGATAATGAATGGCCATGCATTCAGGGCAGATGCTGTGGCTGAATTCAGCCTGGGAGTGTTTGCCCACATACGCTTCCACCTGATCCCAGTAGCCTTTGTCATTGCGGATCTTTTTACAAAATGAACAAATGGGAATAATCCCCTGCAGGGTTTTGATGTGCTTCAAAGCCTGCTGCAACGCCGTTACCTGTTCGGCCAGACGCATTTGCAGATCAACAATACGCCGCCCCACCTCGATCCGTGCCTTGAGCTCACCGGCATCAAACGGTTTTACCAGGTAGTCATCCGCTCCCGCATCAAGCCCGACGACGATGTCGGATTTTTCTCCTTTTGCCGTCAGCATGATCAAATACGGTGGCTGTTCGGTCTGAAGTTCTCGAATCCTGCGCACGACTTCAAGGCCGTCCATTTCCGGCATCATCCAGTCGAGAATCGCCATGCGGGGAGCGTCCGGCTTTTGCATCACCGTCCATGCATCAGTGCCATTGGTGGTCTCCATGACCTCATGTCCCTTTTTTTTCAGTAAAGCCGCCAGGATGTTACGGCTGGTCAGATCGTCCTCGGCGATTAGAATGCGCATGGCGCCGGCCCCTTTGTTTATTTAATCCTTTTGGATCATGCCTTGTCTTTCCCAGCATATTGACGCAGATACGCGATCATCATCCGCTGCAATGCTGCAAACTGACGCCTCAGCTCATTGCGTTTCTGGCCCAGGACCTCTTCGGCTCCGGCCTTGGCCGCCGTTTCCATCTCAGATGCCGCTTTGCTAAGGGCCGTGCCACCAATGCTGGCCGCTGCGCCTTTGATGGTATGGGCCTGTTGCACAAGACCCGCGATATCCTTTGCGTCAAGCATCGAATCGACGGCATCAATCTGCCGGGAAAGATCTTTTATAAATCCTTCCACAATGCCCGCCAGTATATCTTCATCCCCCATCAGGCGCGCCAGTAATGCGGCATGATCCCACACTGTGGCGGTGGAATCTGTCGATGGTGCCGCGCCCTGCGGCGCCCCCCCTGGAGCCGTGTCACCATGCGCTGCATGGGGCAACCACTTGGCAATTTCCCGGACCAGACGATTGGGGATGATGGGTTTGGAAATGTACCCGTTCATGCCCGCCTGTAAACATCTGTCTCGATCACGGGCCATGGCATGCGCGGTCAGGGCGATGACAGGCACCTCATGATTCAACACACCCGATCTGGAATCACGGATTCGGCGCGTCGCTTCAATTCCGTCCATTTCGGGCATCTGAACATCCATCAGCACCAGGTCGTAGGACATAATGGACAGGGTGTCGAGTGCTTCCTGACCATTGGCCACTGCATCGGCTTTGCACCCCATTTTAGTGAGCATGCTCAATGCGACCTCCTGGTTGACCGGGTTGTCCTCTACAACCAGAATGCGCACCGGCTCAAAAGTGGAGATCGGATAGGTTGAACGGGTTACATCGTGCGGACCCGTGGATAGCGGTTCGGATTCATTCTCTTTACTGCCGTCGGCCTGTTTTCCCAGATGCACGGTAAACCAGAACGTCGATCCGACGCCGTCCCGGCTTTCTACGCCGATTTCGCCTCCCATCAGCTCAGCCAGCTGCCTGGAAATGGCCAATCCCAACCCCGTCCCGCCATATTGCCGCGTGGTCGAGGCATCCACCTGGGTAAATGGCTGAAAAAGATCGCGCTGCCCTTCCGTGGAGATACCAATGCCGGTGTCACTCACGGAAAAACGCAGACGAACGGTATCCGGGGATTCGTCGACCAGTGAAACCCGCACAGCCACTTCTCCGGCCCGGGTAAACTTGATGGCGTTACCGGCCAAATTTGCCAGAACCTGGCGCAAACGGCCCGGGTCTCCACGAAGCCGTGTGGGAACAGACGGATCGATGGTGTAAATGAACCCAATACCTTTTTCGTGGGCGGAAAAGGCCAGATTGGCGGCAAAGTCGGCCATCTGGTGCTCCAGGTTGAAGTCGAGTGTTTCCAGGTCGAGTTTACGCGCTTCGATTTTGGAAAAATCAAGAATTTCGTTGACCCGGTGGAGCAAGGTTGCACTGCTGCTGCGCACAATGTCAAGATAGCCCCGTTGTTCGTCATTCAGCTCTGTATCGAGCAGCAAACCGGTCATACCGATGATCCCGTTCATGGGCGTGCGGATTTCATGGCTCATGTTGGCCAAAAATTCACTTTTGGCCACATTCGCCGCTTCGGCTTCGGCGGCCATGCGATTGGCACGGGCGGTTTCTTGCCTCAGACGGCGGTTGGTTTCCAGCAAGTCCGCTTCCGCTTGTTTTTTCTCGGTGATGTCGCGCACAATGCCCACGGCGTGCCATTTGTTTTTCAGGGCCACCGATGAGAGTGACAGGGAAATGTCGATTTCCTGGCCGTCTTTTCGTCGGGCGGCCAGTTCCACGGTCTTGCCAATGGCATTTCCGTCTCCGGTACGCAAAAAGCCCTGGAACGCAGCTCGGTGACCGTCCAGAAAACGATCCGGCGCAAGCAGTTGATGCAGGTTCTGTCCGATGGCTTCCTCGTGGCTATACCCCAAAATCCTTACTGCCGCCGGATTCCAGAACGTAATGCCCCCTTGATGGTCCATCATGATGATGGCGTCCTGGGTCGATTCGGCGATACTGCGCAGCCGGGCTTCTCCCTCCGACAGGGCATGCTCGGCAATCCTTTTTTCGGTCACATCGCGAAACCACCATACCCGCCCGATGATTTCATCACCAAACCATTGCGGGTGCGAATAGCGTTCGAAAAAGCGGCCATCGGAAAGCTCGATCAAATCACTGCTGACCTGTTCGGGATGCGCGTATAATGCATTGACCCGGTTTAAGAAATCCGCCGGCTTTCTCAGTTGATCCTGTACATGGGCCAGCAGCTTGCCGTCCGTGCCTTGCCGGGTCAGTTCATCCGGAATGCCCCATAGTTCAAGGAACTGGCGGTTCCATTTGGTGATGCCGCCCTTGCGGTCAACCACGAGGATGCCATCGGTGGTGGATTCCAGCACACTGTCAAGCAGAGACAAAGACGTTTGCAGGGCGACTTCGGACTGTTTGCGAGGCTCCAGGTCATCGACGACCCAGATCACACCGCGGCTCAGATCATCCGTGTCCAATGCTTTGCCGGAAAGGGAACACCACACGGGTGAACCGTTATTACGGCGCAGTTGGTAGTCAACCTGAAACGGGATGCCATGGGCCAGAGAATCTTGATGCGACTCACTGAAAGCCTGGAACCGCTCTTCATCCAGATGTAGCTGCCGCATGTCAATGCCAAGCATCTGGGCCGGGCTCTCGTAACCCAGGATATCGGCCAGACGCTGATTGCATCGCGACAGCAAATGGTCTCCGCGAAGCAACATGATGCCAATCTGTGAATTCTCGAAAATAATCTCAAAATCACGTTTAGCCTCGGCCAGAGCAGCCTCGGCATGCTTTTGGGCGGTGATATCGGTAATCACCCCGACCAGGCCTGCGGGCTCGCCCAGATCATCGGCAACCACCGCCTTGTGCAAAACGATACTGCGCAGTCCTCTGACAGTGGTTATTTCGGTGGCATATGTCCGGGCTCTGCCTTGGGCAATCAGTTCCAGATCACTAGCGTGCTCGATTTCACCCACCTCACCCGGGATGACCTGGGCCGTGGTACTGCCGATGATGGCCGATCTGGGCATGCCCAGAAAATCGCCAAATGCATCATTGCAATCCAGATATACACTCTCGGCATTTTTATAGAAGATGGGTGTCGGGGCGGCATTCAACAGGCTGCTGATAAAAAGCGACTGATTCTTGAGGGCGTCGATCGATTGGTTGCTTTCGGTCAAATCGACGACGGTTTCGATCAACACCGTCTCGCCATTCAATTCGGTGGTCACAACCGTTTTCAGGACCGGAATTTCTTTGCCGTCCACGCGCCGCACAATGCGCACGGAATTTTTCACATGCCGACCTTCATCAAGCACCGGGCAGGCTGCCTGATCCACCTTGCACAAATACGCCGCGCAATGCTGTCCCTGCATGGATTGCCAATCCTTCATACCGACAATTCTGCGAGCATATTCATTGGCCCAGCGGATGCGCCGATCCTTACCGATAACAACTACGCCGACCGGACATTTAAAAAGAATGTGCAGCGCGTTGTCCACCATGGGAAACGCGTCTGCCGAGAATGCCGGCCGGTTTCGGCCTTTTGAATGGTCATTGGTGGGCGTTGTTGTCATCCGTCTCTTTCAAATTCGTCTGGTTAGACAAAAAGAAACCGTACGGGTCAAACAAGCTCTAAAAAATCCACAACCCCTTGTCCAAATCGCGCGGCAAAGGCTCCATCCACTTTCTGCACGGGATTGGCTCCCAGAAAAGCCAACAGTTTTTTCATTTTTTGCTTTCGTTCACCAGCATCGGCGACATTTTTAAGGGCGGCAAGCTGATCTTCAATGGTAAAATACTTCAGCTTGTCAGAAAGGGGCAACTGCCAGAAAAGCAGAAACCCCCGCTCGGGAAAATCCACACCCAAAATCTGATAACAATAGCCCATGAAGGCACGTTCCAACTGTTCCCTGATGGCAACGAGCGACGATTTAACAGCATTGATGGTGGACGGGTCGAATGGCTGGCCAAGGACTTCAATATAGATCTTGAACTTGGGTTCGGTACCCGAGGGCCGCACGGTGAGACGGATACCGCGGGTCCCTTGCAGCGGCTTCAGCCTGAGAATCAAGACGTTGCGCGAAGCGGTGTCAGTGCGAGAAAGATGGGGTTGGGGATCACCCTGCCAGCGGTCGATCTTCTCGGTGACCGCAAATTCTCCGATGCGATCAATGGCGTTTTCCCGCAAGTGGGACATGATGCTGGCGATCTGGCCGATGCCTTTGGCACCGAGCAGGCGGATTTCGGTCAGGTAGTTGTGGCAGTAACCGTATTTGGCATACACGTCGTTTAAATAATCCACCAGGGTGCGGCCCTGGGCCTTGAGCTGTGAGGCCACCTCGGCCAGCCACACGGCGGCACCGGCCGCATCCTTGTCGCGGGCGTAGTTGCCCATGATATATCCGTGACTCTCTTCGGTGCCCATGATGAAATCGCCCTGGCGGCCGTCCGCCTCCAGTTGGTTCATGCGCGCACCGATGTATTTGAACCCCACCAGCAGATCGCCGATACAGCCAACGCCGTTTTCCCGGGCAATGGTGTCGATCAGCGAGGTGGTCACATCGGTCTTGATGATCACGCTGCCGGCCTCAAGCCGTCCCTTTTTACGGAATTGGTCGATGGCATACTCACACAGCACGATACCGATCTCATTGCCGCTGATAAATTGCCACTGCCCTTGGTGACGCACCATGATGCCGATGCGGTCGGCATCCGGATCCGTGCTCATGATCACATCCGCATCGATGGCCTCGGCATTGGGCTTGGCCGTGTCAAAAGACTGAACCACCTCTGGATTGGGAATGTTGAAGGTAACGTTTTCAAACGCGCCGCTCAAGTTGGCCGTGGCCGGGTCCAGATGAATATCAAATCCCATGGATTTGAGCACCGGATAAACCGAGGTTAGGCCCGTGCCGTGCAGCGGGCTGTAAAGGATCCGTATCCCCCTGGCATCGCTGAGCTGTAGGCTGGCCACGGCCTGCTGGTAGGCCTCGTCCACCTCGGCACCGATCATGGTCAGCAGCCCTTCCTGTCTGGCTCGGTCAAGGTCAATGATCTGAATCGAGCTCACATTGCCGGCCACCTCGTCGACCAGCTTCTGGTCATACGGCGGAATCAGCTGGCCGCCGTATTGATCGTAAACCTTCTTGCCATTGTCCGTCGGCAGGTTGTGGCTGGCGGAAAACATGCAACCGGAAATGGCGTTTAAATGGCGAATGGCAAAGGAAAGTTCCGGGGTGCTGCGGGTGCCGTCGAACAAAAAGACCCGGATGCCGTTGGCCGTATACACCTTTGCCGCCGCCTCGGCCAACTGCCGGCAGTCGAGATCTTTGACCGGATTGGGTCGATCATCGGCATATCGAGCGGTATCGGTGAACTGCCGCACATCGTAGGCCAGGGCCAGCCCGCGTTGTTTGGCCGACTCGCCATGGACCTTCACCAGATACTGGCTGTGACCTTGGGCCGAGGCCTGGATGGTCCACTGGTTGATACGATTGGGGCCGATGCCCACCAGCCCCCGCCGTCCACCGGTTCCAAAGGGAATTACCTGGTAAAATGAATCGAGCAAAAAGTCCCACTGCCCGGTTTCGATGAGATGCTCGATCTGAGGCACATAATCGCTATAAATATCCTCGTTCAGCCAGGTGTCCAGCCATTTCAGCGCGTCTGTTTTGAAGTGCGCGGGAAGGTCAAGGGTTTCAAATCCTTTTTTTGCTTTTTGAACCAGTGTCTGGTAATTGAGCATGCCGTTGTCCTTGAATGTTCAAAAGGGTAATCAAATGGGGGCATCACTTTGCTGGAAAGGAAATGCAGCTAAGCTAAAGTCACAGCCCCCAATCGATCCGGGAGGGGTTCAATGTAGTATATGGGCGTATTATTTCACTTTTTTTTGATGTTGACAATGACCGATGTCAAGCGGTTGCATCGTTAGAACCCGATAAGGAGTTTGACAGCCCCCATGAACGCCAATGACCGAAAAATATTCGGCACCCTGTTCTTTTCCATTTTTGCGGCGGTCACGGGTGTGGGCATCGTCGTCCCCCTTTTACCCGTCTACGCCCATGACCTGGGTGCCAGCGGGATCTACATCGGTTTAATCTTTGGCGCATTCTCCCTTTCGCGGACCTTTTTCCTGCCCTATTTCGGCCGTCGCTCCGATAAAAAAGGACGCAAACCACTGATCGTTACCGGGCTTTTTTCATACGCCGTGATCTCCGTGGCATTTATCCTTTCCAAGGGCGTTGAAGCCCTGATCGTCATCCGGTTCATTCAGGGGATTACCTCGGCCATGATCATGCCCGTGGTCCAGGCCTACGTGGGCGATATCACCCCCAAGGGCAAGGAAGGCTGGATCATGGGGCTGTTCAACATGTCCCTTTTTATCGGCCTTTCCGCCGGCCCACTGCTTGGCGGGGTCATCAAGGATCGCTTCAGCCTGCAAGGGGCCTTTGCCTGCATGGGCATCCTGTCGATTCTCGGATTTGCCTTAAGCCTTTTGTTCCTGCCCCCCGTGACTGACGAACACGTGGTCAAGAAAGGACTGCCCCCGCTGGCCTGGTCAAAAATCATGAAGGATCGGACCATCATCGGGCTTTTCGCTTACCGCCTGGTCCATACGGCCTGCATCGGCATCATCTGGGGATTTTTACCGGTGCTTGCCGACACTGATTTTTCAATTTCTGCATCGGCCATCGGTATCCTGGTGATGATCGGCGTTTGTGTCAGTGGTATCATTCAAATTCCCATGGGATGGATCGCTGACCGGGTCAACCGTAAAGTTATGGTGTTTCTGGGAGGACTGATCACTACCGGCGCCGTGTATGGGTTTAACCATGCGACCGGTTTCAATTATCTGTTCTGGGACAGCGTAGCCTTTGGCATCGGCGGCGGTATCGCCATGCCGGCCCTCATGGCGGCGGCGGTTCTGCGCGGCAGTTTGATCGATGCCATGGGATCGGTCATGGCCCTTTTAACCGTAGCCCACAGCCTGGGAATGCTCATCGGCTCGGTAATGGCCGGCGTCATGATGGACATGTTCGATTTGAAATTGGCCTTTACACTTGGCGCGGCGGTGATGATATTGGGGACGATCCTGTTTATGGCCTGTACTTGGCGTACTGATTTAAACACCGGCGCGACCCCACCCCCGCGCCGCCCCAAATACCCGAGGTCTGATATGGCAATCCCCTTTTCTCCCATCGGCGTCATCCACACGCCGTTTACCGATCTGACCGGCATGCCGATCCAACCGGCCGGTGCCAGGGATGTAATCGGTAAAATCGTTCTTGACCCCCAATATGAGCCGGGGTTGAAAGATCTGGATGGTTTTTCGCACCTGATTTTGATCTACCATTTTCATCGATCAAAAGGATTTCAAATGACGGTCGAGCCCTTTCTGGACACGGTGGCCCGCGGCCTGTTCGCCACCCGGGCGCCGCGCCGACCCAATCCCATCGGCCTGTCCATTGTAAGACTCTTGAATGTTGAGAAAAACGAGTTGACCGTTCAGGGCATCGACGTTCTGGACCAAACACCGCTGCTGGACATCAAACCCTGGGTGCCTGCCTTCGATATTCAGGGCGAGGTGCGGGTTGGATGGATGGAAAAAAGACAAGGCCATGCCCATGAACAAAAATCCGATGACCGGTTTGTGGAGGAAAAGCGAAAGCGCTGAGTTTTCTTACCGCGCCCTTAAGGTTTTTGCAGCACTTGAGGGTCTGTTACTGCTTCGTCCTTATTTAGGCAGGCATGGATTTTTGGTTTTTGGGTTTCATCGTCTGGGATGATACCAATACCCGGTGCAACTGCTCTATCTGGATGGGTTTGCGGATGTAATCATCCATTCCGGCGGCCATGCAATCCTTGCGGTCTTCCATCATGGCGTTGGCCGTGGTGGCCACAATTTTAGGCTGCCGCTTTGGCCTTACCCTCAAGAATAGCACAGGTATCGAACATCCCGGTTCCCTTCGGCCCCAGCGTGACCGCCCCCTCCAGGCAAAAAAAGTCAAGTGCCTGCTCACCGGCTTGAATCGCTTTGATCAGTTCCCGATAAACCGACGGCGGATGACTGGAAAGCGATGGGTGGTACAGGATTTCAATACCCGCGCTCTCACATTTCAGAATGCGCGTATGGGCCACGGCAGATCAAGCACAGTGATAGAGATTTCCTATCACCAACCAATCATTTCGCTCCCATTGCCTCAGGCGCCTTGCGCACTAAACTTATAAACAAAGAGAAACGGATCATTGATAACCGAAGAATTCAAAAGGTTGGATAACCTGAAAATAAATGAGGTGATAAAATGGCTGAAAACTATATCGCTGTAGATACCAATACAAATACCGGCAGAAACAAGCACAAAAGATCAGCTGCTACCAAACCGAGAAAGGGCTTATGGGCAAGATATATCGATCGCCTGGCAGCCACCCGCTGCACCCTTACCCCTCCGGAATGCAGGTAATGGCACACAAAACAGGATGATAGTTCCTTAGGTCGTAGCTTCCGGGCGGCTGAGTTAAATCCTCTTATTGAGACATGATTGCCAAACAGATTCAATCCATGGATGACGCATTGGAAGAAGCCGCTAAAAATCGATACAAGGTGGATCGTCCAACCCCCAGATAACGCGCAGCCCTGGACTTATTGCCACTGCAATGATCCAGGGCCTTGACTACGCGCTCGGCATCCAATGGGCAGTTTTTATCGGCGGGCGCGCTCTCCTTTAACTCAAGCGGCAAATGCCTTGTGTCGATCACACTGCCGCGACTTTTCACAAAAGAGAAATGAACGGCATTTTGAAGTTCACGCACGTTGCCAGGCCATTGATAATCGATCATGACTGCCAATGCCTTGTCGGTGAATGCCATCGGCTGACGTTGGTAACGGGCTGCCGCCAAATTCAGGAAGTGCTGCGCCAGAAGCGGAATGTCCATCTGTCTGGTCTTGAGCGGCGGCATGTGGATGGGCACCACATTGAGTCGATAGTAAAGATCCTGCCGGAAGCGCCCTGAACGCATTTCTGTTTTGAGCGGTTTGTTGCTCGCGCTGATCACCCGCACATCAACGCTGACAGTTCGTTCTCCCCCCACTTTTTCAAACTTTTTACATTGCAGCACCCTTAGCAGTCGAATCTGGATGTAGGCAGAAAGATCCGCCACTTCATCCAAAAAAAGCGTTCCCTGGTGGGCCAGTTCAAATCGCCCTTTGCGTGAACGTCCGGCACCGGAAAACGCTCCCTTGACATGGCCGAACAGTTCGCTCTCGACCAAATTTTCAGGTAGTGCACCGCAATTGACCGCCACAAAAGCGGCATCACGGCGGGGGCTATGGTCGTGAATCGCCCTGGCAACCAGTTCCTTGCCGGTCCCGGTGGCACCAGAGAGGCATACCGGGTAGTCATAGGGCGCAACGTCCAAGATATAGCTGAAAACCGCCTTCATCTTGGGATCTTGACCAATGATGCCGGGAAACGGTGAGAATGACGCCCGCACGTCCGGGCCCGCTGTTTTCGCAGCGGAACCGGATGGCCCCGTGCCATGGGCCCAGGCCGATGTTTTCCGTTTAACGACAAGGGGCAGATCGTCATAAACAATCCCGTTGAGGACTTCCAGTGGAAAGGGACCGTTGACGTCGTGGGTCGGTTTGATGGGCATGGTGTCACCTCTTTGGGGGCTTAGACAAAAAAGAATGCCAGAGGAAGACGAGATTCTATCAGAATGCCAGAAGCAAAAGTGATTGGCAAACGTTAAAATCAGATTAGATACAAACAAAAAAGAAAGAATCAGGCTTGCTATGTATCGATATTTTCATACGCACCGGGAACAAAGCGCGGGGTGCATAATGCCAAAAAGACAAGGTCCACGCGACCGGTATTGGAAATCTGCTGAGGGCTGTCGGGGGGGATGATCACCACGTCCCCAGGACCGACCGGCCGGGCAGCTTCACCGTCCACCGACACCATTCCCATACCTTCAAGAATCACATAGCGCTCGGTAATTTTATGCAGACGGTGCAAACGGGTCGTCACCCCGGGACGGACCCGTGCCCGGGCAATGGAAAGATCCGGATCATCCGGGGTATTGGACAGCTCCAAGATAAAACATCCCTCGACAAAGTAATATTCCAACTGGGGGTTGATTTTGCGAATGGTTGAAGTCATAATAATTTCAACATATCCTACTGTAATGATGACGATTGATCGTCGGTCCCATACACTTGAAGTGCTTGCGTTATATATAGTATCCATCCAGAAATGGCCAATTTGCCCGATATCGGCGTTGCGCGAAAAATTTAATCCTCGGAATATCAACCATATGCCTGTGGTTAAATTTTTCTTCGCGCCTTGATCTCGACCAAATTTTCCTATTTCTGGATGGACACTACCTAATTTTCCCGGTTCGTGCAAAATCAAATTGAAATATGCCCCCAGGCAGGAAATAAAGATGCAAAAGGGACGAACCATTTTGGTCATCGACGATGAAGCCACCGTATTGAAAAGTATTGCGGCATGCCTGGAAAGCAGGGGGTGGCGGGTCATTCAAGCCGAAAACGGGCGTAAGGGGCTGGACCTTTTCAAGCGTAATCAACCCGACCTGGTTCTGACCGATCTGCTAATGCATGAAATAGACGGGTTGACGGTTCTGTGGCGCATCCATGAAATCGATCCCGACCAGCCGATCATCGTGGTATCCGGCACCGGCCGAATCACGGACGTCGTCGACGCATTGCGACTGGGGGCGTGGGACTATATTGTCAAACCCATCGAAAATATGTCCATCGTCCTGCATGCCGTGGACCGGGCCTTTGAGCGCAGCGATCTTTTGGCCCAAAACCGCGCTTACCAGGAAAATCTGGAAGCGCTGGTAAAAAAGCGGACCGCCGCACTTGAACAGGCCAACAGCCATCTATCAACAATCAATACCCGTCTTAAAAAAGTGGTTGCCACCACCCGCGGAATCTCGTTGTACGACGATATTGGCAAGTTCGGGGCAACCCTGCTCAGCCAATTCGCCAAACACATGCTGGCCACAGGGGGCAGCCTGTTTTTGCTGGAATCGGATGGACTACACCTGTTGTACACCCTGGATCCAACACATGTTCCATGTTTTATCCCCTTTCCACTGCAGGAAAAGTCGGTTCTGGGCCGTGTGCTCCAA
Source organism: Desulfosarcina variabilis str. Montpellier (assembly GCF_048565275.1). NCBI lineage: Bacteria > Pseudomonadati > Thermodesulfobacteriota > Desulfobacteria > Desulfobacterales > Desulfosarcinaceae > Desulfosarcina > Desulfosarcina variabilis. The sequence goes on from NZ_CP159846.1 coordinate 8,682,089, forward strand.
AGCCGCCGCCCTTTGCTGGTCACAGATATCACCAAGGAAAAAAACCTGCGTTGCAGTGGATGGGAGCAATATCCCAATGGGTCGGCACTGGCGTTTCCCCTGATGGACGAAAATAGCCAGATCATGGGCGTGATCACCTTGCACAGCAAGACCCCCCCGCCTTTTATCGAGCAGGACAAGGAAATCGGTGCCATCCTGGCGTCCTACAGTTTTGAAACGCTCCGGGCGGCCAGGACAATGGAATCGTTGAGGGAAAGCGAGGCCCGTTTTCGGGAACTGGCCGAAATGCTCCCCGAAGCGGTGTTTGAAACCGATCTGAACATGATCCTGACCTTTGCCAATCAAAAAGCCGCCGAGATTTTTGGATATTCCCGCAAGGATTTGTCCAGTGGCTTCAATGCCATGGACATGTTCATCCCCCAGGATCGGCGGCGAGCAACCGTCCATCAGCCCCGCCCCATGGATGATCATGCCGCTGGGGCCGGAGCCGGTCGATATACCGGACTGCGCAGGGATGGTTCCACGTTTCCAATGCTGTTTCACATGGTGCCCATAAAAAAAGATAACAAAACGGTTGGCTACCGGGCAGTCATTGTGGATATCACCGATGAAATGATCCTGAGAGATCATCTCAAACAAGCCCAAAAAATGGAAGCGGTGGGACAGTTGGCCGGCGGTATCGCCCATGACCTCAACAATATGCTTTCCCCGATTCTCGGCTTCAGTGAAATGCTGCTTGAAGACCTGGATGAAAACGATGAACACCGGGAATCCGTGGATGAAATTATTCGTGCTGGGATGCATGCCCGCGACCTGATTCGCAAACTTCTGGCATTCAGCCGAAAACAGACGCTGTCCGTCAGGCCGGTGAACATCAACACGGTTTTGAAAGAATTCGAAAATCTGTTACGCCGGACAATCCGTGAAGACATTGAAATAGATATCATCACGGCGCCCCGGCTTCGGGCGTGCATGGCAGATGTCGGTCAGATCGAGCAGGTCATCATCAACCTGGCCATCAACGCCGCCGACGCCATGCCCGATGGGGGGAAATTGACCATCACCACCAGTGTTGAGCGTCTGGATCCCGCGCATCCGCACATGGAGCCGGAAATGCAGCCGGGTTCCTACGTCATGCTGACGATCAGCGACACCGGCCATGGCATGGATGAGGCGACATGCCGGCAAATTTTTGAACCGTTTTTTTCCACCAAAGGGATTCGGGGAACCGGACTTGGATTATCCACGGTCTATGGGATTGTAAAACAGCACGAGGGCAGCATTCGGGTCGACAGTCATCCGGGCAGTGGATCGCGGTTTACCATCTATTTACCCGTTTGCAGCCAAACAAAGGTGATAAAAACGACCAGCCCGCCGGCAGGTGACAACCTGAAAGGAACGGGCGCCATTCTGCTCGTGGAAGACGACGCCCAGGTCCGCAAAATGACCCACACCATGCTTGACCGGTTAGGATATACAGTCATTGTTGCCAAAAACGGTGATGCAGCGATGTCGGCCCTGGACACCCATGGCAGTCATATCGATCTGATGCTGACCGACGTGGTACTTCAGGGCATGAACGGACGGGAGCTTTATGCTCGGGCCGCAAAAGCGTACCCCAAACTCAAGGTCCTTTACATGTCCGGGTACTCTGACGACATCATTGCCCACCACCGGGTACTGGAACAAGGCATGAACTTCATTGAAAAACCATTTTTAGCCCGCGATTTGGCGAAAAAGATCAGCGAGGTGCTTGGGGAAGGAGAAGCGTAAGTCCCCAGCGATTATTGATCTGGGCCGACAACCCGAACCTCCCGTTCCAGATGGATCCCATAGCGCTGGTCAACGGATTGCCTGATCTGCTCGGACAGGTCCAGGATTTCCTGCCCGCTGGCCCCTCCGCGATTGACCAGCACCAGGGCCTGCCGGTCGTGGACAGCGGCCCGGCCAACGCATCGGCCCTTCCAGCCGCAACGATCGATCAGCCAGCCGGCGGCCAGCTTGAACCGGCCATCGGCCTGGATATAATGGGGCAGATCAGGATAACGCTCGAGCAAATTTTCGAGCACCCCATATTCAACCACGGGATTTTTAAAAAAACTGCCCGCATTGCCAAGGACAGCGGGATCGGGCAATTTATGCTGCCGGATATCAATGATGGCCTGGCGCACGGTGTTGAGGCTGGCGCCCCCCAGCGCCTGAACCGCCTCACCCACGCCGGGATAGTCAAGCACAAACCGGGGATGCCGATCGAGGCGCAACACCACTGCCGTAATGATGAACCGGTCCTGCCCTTCTGCCTTGAATCGGCTGGACCGATACCCGAACCCACACTCCCCGGCGGAAAAAACAACCCGCTGGCCGGAAGAAATGGCAACAGCCTCCACACGGTCGATGACCGTTCGCACTTCCACCCCGTAGGCACCAATATTCTGCACGGCACTGGCCCCCACGCTGCCCGGAATCAGGGACAGGTTTTCGATCCCCCCCCACCCCTTATTCACGGCAAAGGCCACCAGATCATCCCAGGTTTCACCGGCCATAACCTTGATCCACAGATGGTCTTTGTCTTGTTCAACAATGTGGATGCCCTTGACCATGGGATGCAGCACGGTACCGGGAAAGTCGCCGGCAAACAGCAGATTGCTCCCCCCCCCCAGGACCAGGTGTCTTGATTCTTTAAAAGCGTGACGGCTGATGAAGTCATCGATTTCCGATTCTGCCTCAAAACGCACGTAGCGGTCGGCAACAGCCTCGATTCCAAAGGTATTCAGGGCTTTCAGCGAATAGTTTCGTTTAGATTGCATGTTTCAAGACCAATGCCGTGCGACACGGCAGATAAAGCTGAAGTTGGCTGCCCCAGGGATTGTCCTCGGCCTGATGGGGGTGATGCACCTGTCCGGCCACCAACCGGCCATGGCCGCCAAACTGGCGATCATCCGTATCCAGCACCATGCGAAAGCGCTCCGCCGGGGCGGGAATGCCATAGCCGGCAAAGGATTGGGTGGGATGGAAGTTAAACGCAAAAATCCATCCGGCGCGCAAAAAGGCAATGATTTTGTCGTGATCATGCTCCCACAATAGAGATGGCGCACCCTTGGCCAGCAGTTCAGCGGTGTCGATCAAACGAATCATCTGCCGATCAAAACGGGCCAGCAGATAATATTTCAGCTGCGGATCATCCACCAGACACCACTGACGCCGGGCATAGGCATAGCTCCAGTTGTTACCCTCCCGGGGAAAATCGATCCACTCGGGATGGCCGAACTCATTGCCCATAAAATTGAGGTAGCCACTGCCCGCCGTGGCCAGCGTAATCAACCGGATCATTTTATGCAGCGCCATGGCCCGTTCAACCCCCAGATCCGGATCATCGAGGGCCATGTGCCGGTACATGGCGGCATCGGCCATACGGAACATCAGGGTTTTGTCTCCCACCAGGGCCTGGTCGTGGGATTCGGTGTAGCTGATGGTTTGCTCTTCCTGCCGTCGGTTGGTCAACTCGTACCACAGGTGCCCCATGGGCCAGTTCTCGTCGGGCGTGTCCTTGGTCAGCCGAATCCAGTGGTCAGGCACCCCCATGGCAAAACGGTAGTCAAACCCCACCCCGCCCGATTCGACCGGAAGGGCCAGTCCCGGCATGCCGCTGATGTCTTCGGCCACGGTCACGGCATCGGGCCGCAGACGATGGATGACCTCGTTGGCCAGGGCCAAGTATGCCAGGGCATCCTCATCCACGGTTTCGTTGAAGTAATCGTCATAGCCGGTAAAAGCCCGTTCCAGACCATGGTGGGTGTAGAGCATGCTGGTGATGCCGTCAAACCGGAATCCGTCCACATGAAAGGCATCCAGCCAATAGCGGCAATTGGAGAGCAGAAAATGAACCACTTCCGGTTTACCATAATCAAAACAGCGGCTGTCCCAGGCATGATGGCGGCCACGCGGACCTTGATGGAAATACTGGTATTGTGTTCCGTCGAAAGCCCCCAGCCCCTCAACCGTGTTGGACACGGCATGGGAATGCACCAGATCCATGATCACGGCCAGCCCCTGTGCATGAGCCGCATCGATCAGCGCCATGAGGTCCTCGGGTGGGCCAAAGCGCGACGAGGCGGCGAAAAAATTGGATACATGGTAGCCAAAGGAGCCGTAATAAGGATGTTCCTGAACTGCCATGAGTTGAATCGTATTATAGCCGGAGCGGACGATTCGCGGTAGGACATTCTCGGTAAACTCAGCCCACGTGCCGATCTTCTCGGCTTCCTGGGCCATGCCCACGTGAACTTCATAAATCAGGGGCGGTCGCTTTGATCGCCGGAAATCCGGGCATCGCCACACGTATGGCGTGTCCGGGGCCCACACCTGGGCATTGAAAATCAGGGTTCGGGGGTCCTGGACCACCCGCCGGGCATAGGCCGGGATGCGGTCGCCCGCACCGCCGGGCCAATGGATGCGCAGTCGAAAAAGATCCTGGTGATGCAATGCCCCCAAAGGCAGATCGATGGCCCATTGACCGCTATCGCCGGTCCGGGTCAGGGCAAAAGCGGCATCTTCCTTCCAGCCCGAGAAATCTCCCACCAGGTAGATGGCCGTGGCGGCCGGTGCCCACTCCCTGAATGTCCATCCCTTGCCGGTCCGGTGCAAACCGAAATGCTCGTGACCCGAAGCCAGGTCCAATAAATCCACGCGACCTTCGGTAAGACGTTCATGCATATGGCGAATATGGTCGAGGCGCCGGGTCAGATCCTCACGGTGGCTCTTGAGGTAGGGATCCGCTGCGATCAGGTGGTCGACCATGGTAGTGATATCAGTCATGTTTTGTCCAAATCCAATCCAGTATTACAACTGACATTCAAACGACGTGTCAATCGTGTCCTTTTCAGGCCCCCGATAGACGGGGAGGCCGGTTTTTTGGGCAACCGCCCGCAGCATGCCCTCAAAAAGCCATTGGTGGGTGGGAAGCAGCACGTACCAGTAAAGCATGCCCAAAAGGCCGCGGGGCAGGAAACGCGATACCATTTTCAAACTGACCCGACCCGGTCCCTGTGGATCGATGAGAAATTCAAGCAGGGCATCCCCCGGTGCCTTCATCTCCGCCAACAGCAGCAGTCGGTGGGGCGGCTCAACGGCAATGACCCGCCAGAAATCCAGGCCGTCCCCCACCCTCAGGGTTTGCGGTTGACGCCGCCCCCGGCGTAGCCCCGGCCCGCCGACCAGGCGATCCATCATGCCCCTTAAGCGCCATAGTTGCTGGGCAAAATACCAGCCATTGTCGCCGCCAATGGCTTCCACCGTCCGCCACACGGTTTCGGCCTCGCCTTCCACGACGATACGGTGGGCGCCCCCCAGAACCGTGCCCCCGGCATAGTCGGCATCCCCGCAGGTGGTCCACTCGGGCGGCAGGCTCCCCCCGCCGTCGAACCAGCAGGTCTCCACCTGCGCCTGACGGACCCGGTCCAGCGCCCTGCCGATGGCCTGCCGGGTATCGGTCAGCCGGATCGGAACCAGCTCTCGGATGCGGTTGTCTTGGCACACCACCGGAATGCTCAGCCCTTCGGCCAACGGCTGGGCAATGGATGATGGGATCGGGGTGACCAGATGAACCCACTTGGCGCTGAGCCATGGGGTGAGGACCGGCACCGGGATGATCATACGCCGCCGCAATCCGGCTTCACGGGCATAGATTTGGATCAAGTCCCGATAGGTGAGCACATCCGGCCCGCCGATATCAAAGGTCTCACCGGCGGTTGCAGGAGCGTTCAGACATCCTTCCAGGTAATCCAGCACATTGCCGATGGAGATGGGTTGACAGGGCGTCTTGACCCACCGCGGCGTAATCATCAGCGGCAGCCGATCCACCAGATAACGCAGCATCTCAAAAGACGCGCTGCCCGCGCCTAAGATCATGGCCGCCCTTAGGATAGTTACCGGCACCGAACCACCGCTGAGGATCCGTTCCACCTCGTGACGGGATTTGAGATGACGGCTCAAGGCTTCATGATTCTGATCGCCCAATCCCCCCAGGTAGACAATTCTCGACAACTGATTTTCCCGGGCCGCGGCCACCATGTTCTCGGCCGCTGTCCGGTCGGCGTCGGCAAACCGGCCTTTGTGGGCGTTCATGGAATGGATCAGGTAATAGGCCACGCCGCACCCTTGGGCCGCCCGGACAAACGAATCCCGGTCCAGGGCATCTCCAGGCACGATCTCCAGCCGTTCGTGGCGCCCCCAGGGCCGGCATGAAAGGCGTTGGGGCGAGCGGGCCATGGCACGCACCCGGTGGCCGGACGATAGCAGTCGCGGGATGAGTCGTCCGCCCACATAACCGGTGCCACCGGTAACCAAAACTGAACGCATTGATGTTGTCTGCATTGAAAATAATCTTAATCTTTTTTATTCAGTGCTGGCCTTAAAATGCGTTGATGGCATCCACCAATTCGCGTAGTCGGCCAAAATCGCGTTTTTTGAAATCGATCACCAGGCGGGGCATACCGGCCAGTTCCACCTCATTCTTTTCTTCTTCAAGAGGACCACTGAGCCGAATATCGCCGCCGGGAACAAGGATATCGCCAAACTGTTTTTTAAGCAGCGCCACCTGCTGCTCTGAAATCGGTGACACCAACCGGATCACCATCTGTTCACCCACCCAGCGCAGGCTGTGATACCGTGAATAAAATGCCTGAATTTTTTCCACGGCGTCCTCGGGGCAATTCACCCGCTCGATCAACCGGAAATCATCGTGGGAAATATACCCGTGGCGGGAAAGCTCGTTTTCAAGAAAATGACACAAGCGTTCCCAGTAGGTGCCATCGGGCTGATCGATGCATATCAACGGCAGCGGATAACGCTTACCGGTCTGCAGCAATGTAATGGATTCCATGGCCTCGTCCATGGTGCCGAACCCGCCGGGAAACAGTACCACCGCATCCGCCTCCTTTAAAAAGGCCACTTTACGGTTGAAAAAGTATTTGTAGGTAATATGCCGGGGATTGCCCACCAGCACAGGGTTGGGCTTCTGCTCAAAGGGCAGCCGAATATTGACACCAAAGGAGTGCTCCGGGCCGGCCCCCTCGTTGGTGGCCTGCATGATTCCCGGCCCGCCGCCGGTGATCACCATGAATCCGGCCCGGGTCAGTTGGTTGCCCAGATCGCGCGCCAGTTTGTAGAGCGGCGCATCCGGCTTGATTCGTGCCGAGCCGAAGACCGTCACCTTGCGCACCTGACGATAGGGGCCGAACACCTTGGCGGTAAAACGCATCTCCTTCATGGAGGTGTTCATCAGTTTGAGGTCCATGCGACCGCTGTTTTCCTGGCCGGCTTTGAGACCGGCAAGGATGATTTCCCTAACAATATCGGGGTGGGCAATCCCTCCCACCTGATCCATCAAATGGTCGATGGCATCATCCACCGCACCGTTGGTATACGTAAAATGAAGTTTCACTGGCGCCCCAGTTCCGGTATTTCCATTCTTTGGCATGTGCACCTTTCTTTAAAACAGCTTAAAGCATTATGTTAATGGCTTTATCGCGGTTTGCAAGATCAAGCAAACGCGTTCGCTACATTCCTTTTCCATCAATTCAATCTGGTCCTATTCAGCCACCCCCTCATCGAGCCGGATGGATGCCAAATGCATTAAAGATGGTTATTGTTAGACATGTATGGAAAAGGAGGTGCAAAAATGCCGTTTTCCGAATTTAACGTCAAGGGCAATCTGTTGACCCTCGAGGTACGATCAGAAATTACGAAAAAACGCTTCAACACCATTTGCAAGGAGATGGACCAAGCGATCAAGGCGTTGGGGCGGATCCGCCTGGTGCTGGTGATGCGGCATTATCCGTCTTTCAACAGCGCCGAGGATTTTTATGACGATCTTCGCTTCCTGAGACTCTATGACCACGCCATCGACAAGGTCGCCGTGGTGTGCGATCGATTCTGGAAAGATACCTGGGTGGGAATCTTTAGCCTGTTCAGCGGCATCCGCATGGATTTTTTTGAAATCACCCAGGTTCAGCAACTGGCCCAATGGATCCAAAGGAACTGATCAGGCAATGGGCAAACCATAGCCCATGGTGGATTATTCGCCTGTTTGACCGTGCTCCCATGCGCTGCATGGGAGCACCCATTGGGTTTTCCTGAATTTGAATAGAAGGCACTCAATCCCTCAGCCGATAATGAAACAGCTCATAATGTGTTTTCCCACCCAAAAGGGCGTCGATCTTCTCTTGAATGGCCTGCCGCTCTTTGCTTAAAAGCCAGGTTTCCCAATCCGCCGCCGATTCCCAGGTACTGATGACCAGAAAAACATCGGGACGGTCATTACTTTTCAGGGTCTCTCCGGAAATGTAGCCGGGCTGGGCGGTAGCCAGATTTCGCATATCCCTGAAAAGCTGCAGCATGTCTCTTCCTTTATCACCGGGAATGGTTCGGGTAATCAGGACCTTTACACTCATATGAACCTCCTTATGCGTTGGGGTGAGGCGTTGCGAAGATCCACTTCGCATGCTGGCACAAGGTCGACAAGCGCAGGAAAAGGAGTCAACATCCAAATCAAAGGTGGGCATCCGTACCAACGAAGTGGCGTAGTTTTATTAAATTATGATACCGGCCAATTGTCAAGCAAACGCCCTCAATAGTTTTAAAAAACAAGGCTATCCACCGCCGATAGAATTGAGAAGTGAGCATTTTGCCAACGGCTGGCAAAAGCAGTCCGGCAGGCAAAAGGAAAGAAGAACAATGTTACCCGCAACGGGGAGTATAGTAGCGTTTAAGCCACGAGGCCAGGCCGTCTAAGCCTGGGAACAGAATTCTTTCGGTAATGTTGGCCAGATCCAATTTATCACGAATCTCCCACTTGAGTTCCCGGGGAATAATGATCCGACCGTATAAGTCAGGATGATTCTCCAACCAACGGTCCAGTTGGGCGGTGGGGCTGGACATGACCGAAAAAAAAGCGAACTGGTTGACAATACGGCCGTCAATGGAGGGGGGCTCGAAAAAAAGTACCAAATCGTCACCCAGGGCATCGAACTTCTTGATATTGCCCAAGGCATGCTCGAGCATCTCCAGGGTAAAGGCGTTGGCACCGTGATCAACCAACTCGTCTGACAGTGGACTGGGCAACATCTTGTTGATTTTTACGTAATCCGCAAACCAGATAACCCCGTCACAGTCGAAGCGGTCCGTGTCTGCCGTGGCAAAATGAGCCGCCACAAATGGAGAATAGGTCCAGTCCAGAAGCCGGGTTGGCAGTCCATGGTGCTGGGCAACGGTAAGCCAGCGCCAGTCTGACGCATTGTTGCCGGTCCAGGGAACGTCGGCATATTTGCTGAAGTTGCGAAGCAGATGATACTCCAAATGCGCGTAAGCTCCGCACCGCCGGGTAAAACTGTTTTTCAGACTGTAGGCGTTGTCCGACAGCCCCCTGAATGCAAAATTGGAACGAAAACGAAGCAGGTCCTGCTGCCAGGAATTCTCGTACAGCCGCTCACACAAATCGCACCAGCTTTGCACCCTGATATCGTTGGATCGCTCATTTGCATCGGTTATGGACACCAAACCCCCTTAAATTCAATGGAGAATGGAAAATTGAGAATGGAAAATGATAGATGAATTTTACGATCCTTAATTATCCATTTTCCATTATCCATTTTCAATTGAATATTGGTTTACCATCTGATCAAAGATCGCGTTAAGGGTTGCAATCAGCGACGGGTCCGATCGCATCTGCTGCACCTCGTTTTCCATTTGTAAAACCGTCGGCCGGTCAAGGCCCACCTGCTCCCACAAGCGCGCATAATCCTGCCAGGCCGGGGTGCTCAGGCAGTGGTAGGCCTGTTTAACAAAGCCGAAATAATTGTCAATATCCACGTCAGACTCTTGATTGGGGGTCTGGCAGGCAACCAGCAGCGGTAGATAATCGCTCAGTTTTCCTTTGGCTGCATCATCCATATCCTGAATGACCTTGGCAGCGGATACACGAACCCACCGTGCAATAGGTGTCAACGTCGTCAGGTCCCCCAGACACGCAGCATGAATATCCCCCTGGATCTGGTCGCACGCACAATGAATATGCCAGCCCAGGGTAAAATCATCGGTGGCAAACGCCGGATCACGAAAACGTGCATCATGGGTCTGTTGGCGGGCCACGCCGGTGACCCAGCGGCTGTCCGGGTAAAGTGTTCCCGACAGATAAGCCTGCCAATCGGAAACAGCCAATTGATCGGCAAGGACGGCGGCAAAACGAAGATGGGTGGCCGGCAGGGCCATAGGTGTTATACTCCAATGCTGAAAAAGCAGGAAAACAATTTTTTGATGGTTATAAACAAACCGGACCCTAATTGGCAAAAAAGGCCCCGCCACGGGGCGGGCAGGCAAATAAGACGGTCGGTGCGGCACCGGCCCCACACCCAACGGTTATTAGGAGGTCGATGCTGTTCAGATAAGGCTGACTGGGGGCGGTGCCGCACAAGCACTTGAATCGTCGAACCAAGGAGTCATTTGTCAGTGTTCATCCATGATGAACAAATGGTTTTTACATGTCATGTGTTCCCACATGAACCGGGACCTGGTAAACCTCTTCCAGTTTCTTTGTGATTCCGGGCAGATTCATAGGGCAGTTCATCATACCGTGGGCCTTTTTCACACAGGTGCCGAAATAAACTTCATCCACCTTTGTTTCAAGTTTTTCCATACACAGCATTTGCAACTGTATACGCGGCAGAACCAGGCCGGGACAATCGCCGCAGCCGGTCTTGAAAACAATGTTCACGTCATCCTGCCCTTCAAACGCAAACAGTTTGTCATTCACCGCCTTGTAACACTTCGCGCATCCGACGCAACTGCTATCCTGGATCTTTTCACAATAAATGATGCCGATATTTTTGGCCACGCTTGCTTCTCCTTTCCAGTTTATTCGGCATCGGTTCACCTCCTTTGATACCTGGCGGACAGTACCCCGCCAGGCATTTTCGATGGACGGGTCACCCTTGATCGCAAATGGTGTGGAACGTTTGTTGGGGAAATAGGCCCAAGGTTGCTAAAGCCTGGAGGCTCCAGCCCCAAAACACCAAGGGTGGAGCCGTTGGGCCATCTTTTTTTTTCAACGTTGGGGTAGAGAGTTTGATGATGGATTATCAACTTTACTCCGGCTACCAATGTCCCTGGGCATTGGGTTCGGACGAGAACGTGACGTTACCGGTTGAAAAGGCTTCCACTGCTTCACGCACCGTGCCGCTAACATTGTCAGCTACCTTGATATTGGCCGCGGCCAGTGTCTTGAAAGCATTGGGGCCGCAAAACCCGGTCAAAAGTACGTCCGCATGTTTGTCATTGATCATGGTGGCGGCCTGAATACCGGCACCTTTGAGAGCATTCAAATTTTCAGCATTATCCAAGGCCTCAAATTCCATACTGTCGGTGTCAACAATAAGGATATAGGCCGCCCGTCCAAAACGGGGATCCACAGGAGAATCAAGTTCCTGCCCCGTGGAGGTTACGGCAATTTTCATTGGTTTTACTCCCTTTTGGGCTGCCCGCCAAAAAGCGGTGGGCAGCAATTGTCATTGTGACCCTTGTAAATGGCCGACTTAAACCTGGCCACCACCACCGCCACACACCTGATTGTCCTGAATCATTGTCAGTTTCCCGGCAATCAGATCTTCCACCACCGGACGAATTTCCGGACGCTGGTCGTCATGGTAGACATCAATGCCTACCTGGCGGAATCCCATCAGGGGCCGCATGCCAATCCCACCCACGATCAATGCATTGACCTTGTTTGATGCCAGCAGATTGACCGGTACCATGCATCCCCCCTGAACATGGGTTTCATTGTTGATGGTGGATACCTTTTCGATGGTGCCGTCTTTGACATCAATCAGGGTGAAGGTGTCACAATGACCGAAATGGCCTGACCGTTTACCGTCAAGCCCCCCCTCCAGCATGGAGGGGACTGCTATTCTTCCGTTTTGCATGGTACTAGATGCTCCTTTCAATGGTTGACGGATTCGTAAAAAACCCGATATCGGCGTTACGCGTATCCTTCGTCACTGCGGAGTACGATATGTACGCCTCATTCCTTAGGATTCGCAAGCCTTGATCTCGGGCTTTTTACGAATCCGTCTGAACGTCGACTTTTTACGAGTTCATCAATAGTTAGTGCCTATCCGAAAAATGGATACTAAAATTAGTCTGCGGTCATGGCCGGCGAAGCCATAATGGCTGACCACACCTGGCGGACGGATTCGCTGGCCGGTCCACGCGCATCATATTCAATCAGTGTTTTGCCCTGCACCATAGCACGGGTGAAATCTGGATCAAAGGGGACGCGCCCCACGACCGGTAATCCCGCATCATTGGCTATTTTTTCGATTTTATCGCTGTTTTCCAGGTTCAGATCGAACTTGTTGATACACACCATCACCGGCACCTTGAAGTGCTGGCACAATTCGACGGCCCGGCACATATCATGAATTCCCGACACGGTGGGCTCGGCAACAATCAGCGTGCTGGTGGCACCGCCGACCGATGCAATGACCGGACAGCCCACTCCCGGAGGACCATCGGTAATGATCAGATCAATGCCTTTTTCCTCGGCCAACTGTTTGGCCTGCTGACGCACCAGGGTCACCAGTTTACCGGAATTTTCCTCGGCAATCCCCAACCGGGCATGCACCATGGGACCGAAACGGGTATCCGAAATAAACCATTGCCCACAGGTTTTGGTTGGAAAATCAATGGCCTTTTCCGGACAAAAATCAACGCAAACCCCGCAGCCCTCACAGGCAATCTCATCAACAAAAAATTCCGAATTGATGGCCTCCCATCGGCACATGTCGATGCAGGTACCGCAGCCGCTACAACGCTCCGGATCGATGATCGCCACGCCCCCGCCTTCAAAGTCAGTCTGTGTCTTTATTTCGGGCTGCATGAGCAGATGAAGATCCGCAGCATCCACGTCCGCATCACACATGAGGCTGCCACTGGCCAGAACGGCGAACGATGCGGTCAAACTGGTTTTGCCAGTACCCCCTTTGCCACTCAAAATCACCAGTTCCTTCATTATTCACCGGCCCCCTTTCCGATCAGCGTTTTTATCTGTTGGAGCAGTTCACGAAATCGGGCCTTCCATTCGGGAAGCGTCAGGGTGAACATTTCACCACGGGAATAACACTGTGCAATCTCCCGATCAAATGGAATTTCCATCAGGATGGGCAAGCCTTCGCGCTGGGCATAGGCCTTGACCTTGTCATCCCCCATGTCGCAGCGGTTGATGACCAATCCCATCGGGATTTTAAGTATTTTCACGGCTTCCACGGCAAGCGTCAGATCGTGCAGACCAAACGGCGTGGGTTCGGTTACCAAAAGCACAAAATCCGTGTCCTTCATGGCGGCGATGACCGGGCATGAGGTCCCCGGTGGCGCGTCAATCAGCGTTAGGCCATCGGTGGCGCCGGCCTGCCTGACCAGACGAATCAACGGCGGCGCCATGGCTTCCCCGACGCGCATGCGTCCGTGGATAAAGGCGATACCATCCCGGTGGCCGATTTCAAGCGCACCCAATTCGCGATCCGTTTCCGTAATCGCACTTTCAGGGCAGATCGCCATGCATCCCCCGCAACTATGGCACAGCTCGGGAAAGGTCAAAACCATATCACCGATGACGGCAATGGCCCTGAAGCGACAGATGTCCATGCATTTTTTGCATTGATTGCACGCGTCCAGATCAATCTGGGGAACCGGCGTGTTGACGGTTTTCGTTTCTTCGATGGTGGGATGCAAAAACAGGTGGGCATTGGGCTCTTCCACATCACAGTCCAAAAACTGGACGGGGTCGTCCACAGATACCGCCAGGTTGGTGGCCACAGTGGTCTTCCCTGTTCCGCCCTTCCCACTGGCAATACTAATAATCATTGGATTTTTTCTCCTCCGGCCCTTGGCCGACGTTCAAGCGTACGTCACAGATTCACAATTGAATTCGCTCTATCAAACCGTTTTTTTTGCCAAGCCAACAGTAAGCATAAGCTCAAAAAACGTCAAGTGCTTTTTTCATCCGAATACTCGAAAAATCGGATGGCCAATATATCCGCTTGAATAAATTTGAAAAATTTTCAGGGGCGAGAAGGATCATGGACACCAGGAGGGAAATTTTGAGCAGGCCGGTCAGGAATGGAATTTGATAATTTTCACTGCCTCATCCACCCATTCGGATATCATGCGTGACTGCTCCCGGTGGGCCTTGGTTTTTTTCAGGCGCTTGAAGACCTCTTCCCGGGTTTTAACATCTTCCAAAAGCGGGATGCAGTCCAGGGTACCGATGTTGGCCAGACCGCGAATGGCGATGCGCAGGTTTTGCAGCAGGTGCGATATGAAACGGTCGCTTTCCTCTAAAAAATAAAGATCCGATTCCGGACTGCCGTATTCGTGGACCGCACTACGCAGTACCGATCGCCCGACCAGGGTTTCAACCATGGATAAAAAGATATACACTTCCCGCTCTAAACTGAGCAGATCCTTGACAGAAAGATGCTGCCGTCGGGTCAACCCCAATTCCAGGGCCTCACACAGCCCATTGTGGATGGTCCGCACCTTGTCGAAAAACGCCTCCTGCTCCCGCTCCATGCGCCAGGCGGCGTATCGCGCCACATCCTTGTCCAGCCCGTGCCGATCGAACAGAATATCCTCGGGGGTAATTTCGATGTCGGCCAGGGCTTTGTCATACTCGTGTAGAATCAGGTTGGCCAGCACCAGCGCCTTGGCGTCCGAAAACTGGATATCCTTGGGATCTTTTAAAAAATCTTCCAACAGGATCTTAAAGGCCCGCTTGGGCTGCTTCATCCGGGCCGTGAGCGTCTGCAGGGCATTGAGAAAAGCCGTGCGATCGTCTGAGGCGATCACGTCCTTTAAATGACGCCATAAAAATTCGAAAATCTTTTTTTCGTAACGGGCAAACTGCGGCATCCCTTCGATAAAAGCAGCCTTAAGAAAACGCCCGCGGTCATTAAAGCAGTTTTTGAGCGTATCCACCAGGGTGTGGGCATCTTCAAGATCAATGCCGAAATCCTGAGCAAGGATATCGTAATCGCGAGCCTCGAAATGGATGGCCCCGCGCACCATGGATTTCATCTTTTTACGCGTCGCGCTACGCCCCTTGAAAAATGAAATCATCTTGAACAAGCGGCGGTGAATCGCCTTTTTAACTGCGCCCGGTTCCTGTATTTGGTTATCGTCGGCCCGGTTGACATACAGATTTTCAAACACATCATCACGAACCGTATCCAGGCGTTTTTGCAGATTGCTCAAGACCTCCAGACGGGCATCCTCGCTTTTCGGCTTCTGGTCAATGGCATCCAGCAAATGCGATGAAAGGCCCAACCGCTCTTCCAGGTGCCTGGCATTGATTTTGGGATAGTCATCACCGTAGACACTTTTGATCACTTTGGCCACTTTTTCAGGAGAAACCGCGACACTGGCGATGATCCGGGCCACTTTGGCTTTTTCGCGGGAAAAGAGCTGCTCACTTTCCTCCCGCAGGAGCCAGTCCATATTGTTGATCTCAATGGGTGGAGGCGTCAATTGCGCGCTGATTTTGGGCAGCCCCAAAATGGCGTTGTAGACGCTGGTAAACCGGCAGCCTTCAGGGGAAGCCTCTTTTTTCTGCATCCAGTGATCCACCTTGGCCACCAGTTTTTTCATGGTACCCGCCGACAGGCGGTTGACACCGGCCGTGAGAGTCAAATTGGGATTGACCGCCCCCCCTTCATCGACCACGACCGGCACAACATCGGTTTTTCCCGGCCCCAGAACCAGATCATGAAGACGTTCCTCGGGACGGTAGAAACGGCACAGAATATGAAGCGATCGGCGCAGGCGCTCAAGACAGCCGGGATCGCGGTCCGGCAGGTTCAGAGATAAATTATTGATGCCGTACTCCGCAAAGATGCCGAATGCATCCAATAATTGTTTCATCAGGTGAGACAAGCGGTGCCCATGCCGGTTGATCATGGTCGGAACCAGATCCAGATCCACCACCATGTTGCTGAAAAGAATCTCGTAGTCCTGCTTTTCGGGCACCTCTTCATCACTGGAAAGGCCCCGGTAGCGGACCAGGATCCGCCCGGTATGCTGAGGAAGCTGGGCAAGCTTGGCCAGTGTTTCTGTCAGTTGCTCGAAGGTACGGTGCTCTTCCGGCTGACCATCATCCAGGTCAATATGCTTGATATAATTGGCAACATGATGAATAATTTCACACATCAAAATTCGCCAGACGTCCTGTTGTTTCTGCTCTTCGGCAAGGCTCGCGGCCATCATCTCGGCGGCGGAACGTCCCTTTTTATGCTCTTCCATGCCTTCAATCTGGGAAAAGAGCTGCTTTGCCTCGTCGTCCAAATAGATTTCTTTGTCATCCATAAGCGTGACCTGGGAAGCGGCGTAACATTGATGGTTGAATAGCCACAAAGCTCGTCCGACAATGCTGATAAAGTATAAAATATCACAGTTTTAGCCAAACGGGAATCAAAAACGCGCACGTATCCGATGGTCAGCAAAAAGCCCGTTGATTGGCTTTAATCCATATATAAACCGGTAGGATAGATTATTATCAACAGGTGCGCTTGGCCCGGACAAGTCGAGCATTGCTTGAAATCGACGCATCCGTCTGATAACTTGGTTTTTGGAAGTATGGTTCCAGCTGAATAAAGACCGAGCACCGAAACAACCCGCCAATATATCGATTCATGGGGGATTCCCGCTTGAAAACAACCATGATCAAATCAACAGCCCTTGAGGCCAATATCGCCAGTACCCGGGTAGACGTGACCATCGATCCGCGCTATGCGTGTATCCAGTCGGTGATGTCCCGTTATTATGGACTGATGGAAAATGTGAACGTCTTCCTTCAGGAACTGAGCCATCCCTACCGCAACTGGCAGTTTATCGTCGGAGAAGCCAGGGGCTATGCCCTGGACTATTTTCACCTGTTCCAGTCCCACCCCCAGGGTGTCGAGGCTGCAGGGGTCATGATCGGCATCTTTATCGAAGTCATCGAGGCCGACGTGGATGACCCTGTGCGCACCGACGCCGTGGACAACCTGCTGCTATACTTGAAACAAATTATCGGCAACGCCCGTGACCGGCTGGTCGACTTTCTGCCGGTCCTCAATATGGGATTCAAATGGCTGACCGACTGTCCGGATGATCGTTTTTTCCTGTTTGTGAAAAGTTTCTACCCGCTCAAGCGCATTCTTCTGCTGCTGCAAGAGCGGGGAGACGGCGTCATCACCGACCATGCCATATTGAACCGGCTGCTGATCCGGACATTCAGCGAAACCTACGCCTTCTGGCACAAGGTCAATGATCCCTGGGAGAGCTTTCAAGCGGCCACGGGCAAGATCCCCAATCCGAATCAGGTGCGGGCCTGTTTTGCCGATATTTCCCATGCCACCCTGGACGCATTGGCGGATGATCTGAAACGGATCCAAGACCAGACGGACACCGACGATAGGGCCGTGTTTGAGCAACTGCTCACCCTGACCGACTTTGGCACAATGGTCGAACGGTACCGCAAAATGCCGCAAACCCTGATGACGGTCGGCGCCGACAGTGGTCAAGGCAATCAGTGGAAGGTTATTTTCCTTTTTCATATCATGAGCATTGTCGGCCTGTCGTTGATCCACGAGGAGGCCTTGCGGGAAATCAACCGCACCGTGGGCTGGTTGATCGAGAACGAAAGCTATCATCATATCGGCAATCTTATCGAAAAGACCTTCAAGATTTTAAAGCCCCAGATGGAACAATTCCCGACCACCACCCTGACCTGTGTGCTCAATATGGGCCAGGCGGTCTATCAAACCGACGAGATCGATCTCATTAACTTTTTCATCGATCAGGTGGTCGATTTAGGGTTCCAGACCCCCATGCTGGGGGGGGTGGGCAACGACTGGCAGATTCAGGTCAATGCGGCACACCTGCAGAACATCCGCACCTGGCTGGAACTGATCGAATGCAAGCCCGGCTGGTCATCCCGGTTGCTCTCCTGCCTAATCATCAAACTGTCCCTGTTCGGTATTTTCATCAAGGACACGGATCTTTTCCCCAAGGATATCACCCAATTTCTCAACAGCAAGATCGAGCCGGTCTACAACCTGACCAAGCAACTGACCCGGCTGTTTCCGGCCTTTTTCAACGATATCGGCGCTGAAGGCGTCCTGCGCGATATTTCCACCCAGCTGGATGAACTCACCCATCGGCGGGACATTCTGATCCACTTTCTGCGCAAGCAGAGCCATGTGGAAAGTTCCAACCGTATCATCCGCTTCATGGAGGCGGTGCTGCATTTCTGGCAAACGCGCGAGAAGGAACGGCTCGCCCCCTTTGTGCCCCCCAGTATCTATGATCAAATCGACTCTCAGGGCCAGTATATCGACGGGGTGAACGATCTGTTCAACCACCTGGCCCACCAGGGGCTAAACCTTCCCGATGAACTGCTCATCGAGACAGATGAGCACATCCGCGGCATCTTGAGCCAAGTTCCCGATGCCGATCCCATGGACCTTGAACGCGTGGCCCTGATCGCCGCGTTCTACAAGCTGCTTTACCACAAGTACCAACTGGACCATAAATCCCTGCGTCATCATCTGGATCACCTGGATCGGGAATCGTTCCCGGATTTGGAAAAACTGCGTACTGCCCTGGCGGAAACCGACCTTAAGCAACGCCTGTTCCTGCTCATGGACTACCTGGAGCACTTAAAGGACATCATCCTCTCCGACCAGACGTATGAGATACGAGCCGACATATATAAAAAACGGCATATTACCATCGACATCCCCTCCATGTACGGCAGTTACCATGAGCGTAAATTCGATGCCCTGGGACTCACCTTTCGGGTGGAATCATTGATCAATGTGCTTTTCGAGGAACTGGTCGATCAGATCAACCTGGGGCTGATCACCCGGGCCACCTTTCACGACATTTACGAGCGGCTGACCCTGTTTGACAAGGCCCTGCGGCTGGACGGCATCTATTCGGTGGAGCTCGAGCGCCAGCTGGACCTGTTGGCCCACGCCCTGGAAGTCAGGGGGTTCACCCTGACCCAGTACCTGGATATTTTCAAAGGCTTTGCCGTGGCCGTCAAAAACGTCATCAACGATTACTTCAACAATATCCACGGCCAGAATCTGACCCGCACTCTTTCCCAGGTTTCCCCGGAACAGGTGCTTGACAAATATCTTCCCCGGGAAACGGGTGTCGATCCGGAAAAGGTCAAGCACCGCGTATCGGAAATCTTTTTTCGCGATCGGATCGCGACGTCTTTGGGGTTGCAGCAACTGGATCTGTTCCTGACCCGTATTCTCAACACCTTGTTCCACCAGTCCAACATGCTGCCCAAGGAAAAGCTGCACCTTCTTCTCAATTACGATCCCCAACGCATTGTCACCGGCCTGGATCAGATCAACAACAGCGCCGTGGGCATCATCTACATGGGTAACAAGGGACTCAACCTGCTCAAACTGAAGAATCTGGGATTGCCGGTGCCACCCGGATTCATCATCACCACCGAAGCCTTTCGCTGCCGTGAGCTGATTGAAGGATTCGGGCCGGTCAAAAAAAATTTTCAACAGCAGGTTCGCCGGCAGGTGGACTATCTGCAGAAAATCACCGGCAAACGGTTCGGCGAACCGGACAACCCGCTGCTACTATCCGTGCGCAGTGGTGCCTCCATCTCTCAACCCGGCATGATGGAAACCTTTCTGGACGTGGGTATCAACGAGGATATCGCCGCCGGCCTGGCCCATAAAATGGACAACCCCTGGTTTGCCTGGGACAATTATCGTCGTTTTCTGCAGTGCTATGGCATGGCTTTCGGACTGGCCCGCGACGATTTCGACGCCATCATCGCCGATTTTAAAACGCGTCTGGGCATCCCCCTTAAAAAAGGCTTCACCGGTGAGCAGATGAAAATGGTGGCGCTGGCCTACAAAGCCCGCATTCAAGATGAAGGCGTCGAAGTGCTTGAGAATCCCATTGATCAGCTGTTCATGACCATCAACATGGTATTTTCTTCCTGGGAATCACCACGCGCGCAAACCTACCGTAAAATCATGGGCATTTCAGACGACTGGGGCACGGCCGTCACCGTCCAACAGATGGTTTACGGCAATATCTCACCCCAGGCCGGCTCGGGGGTGTTCTTTACCCACAACCCCCGCTGGTCCGGCGACACCCTGAGTCCATGGGGAGATTTCACCCTGGAAAACCAGGGAGAAGATGTGGTGGCCGGCCTGGTACGCACCCTGCCCATTTCGGTCAAGCAGCAGGAGAGCGAAATGCGCGATACGGATATTACCCTGGAGACCCACTATCCGGGTATATACGCGGCCATCCGCAAGTGGGCGGCCACACTGATCTATAAAAAAGGCTGGAGCCCTCAGGAAATGGAGTTCACTTTCGAAGGACCGGCGGCCGACAGCCTCTACCTGCTGCAGACACGGGATATGGCCATGCGGGAACGTAAAACCGTGCTCACCTTTGACGTCGATACCCCCCTGGATAATCAATACTTGGGCAACGGCATTGGCGTGGCCGGCGGCGCCATGAGCGGCCGGGCCGTCTTTACCCTGGCGGAAATCGACCGCTGGCGGGAACTGGAACCCGACACCGCTTTGATCCTGATTCGCGGTGATACGGTCCCTGACGACATCCGTGAAATTCATGCCGCGGATGGACTGCTCACCGCTAGAGGCGGCCTCACCTCCCACGCATCGGTGGTTGCCCACCGCTTGGACAAAACCTGCGTGGTCGGTTGCGGCACCCTGGTGTGCAATGAAAAGCAAAAAACCGCCAGTTTCAATCAGGTGATTGTTCGTTCCGGAGATTATATAAGCATTGACGGTCGGGAAGGATCGGTTTATCAAGGAGAAATAAAGATCCGAGAGGCTTGATTCATTTCCATCCACTAATCTGGCCGGCGCGTTACCGGCTATACTCGGAGAAAAATGCAATGAATGAAGGACAAATGAAAATCGGCATCAATGGCCTTGGCCGAATCGGCAAGCTTTGCGTGTGGCATCACGTAGGACGCCGTTACTTCAGTGAAATCGTAGTTAATATCGGACGCCAGGCAGGCACCGGTCTGGCCGATGTGGCCCATTACCTGGAACGTGACTCCACCTATGGCAGCCTGCATGCATTTTTGCATGGCCACAGTGCCGCCCCGGTCATTGAAGCGATGGACGAGAAGGCCGGGACCATGATGATTGATGGGATTCCCGTACGAATTCTGAGAAGTGCCCGCAACCCCCAGGCCATCGATTGGAAAGCCAATGATGTGTCCCTGGTGGTGGATACCACCGGCCAATTCCTCGACCCGACCCTGCCGGCCGATCACGCCAAGGGTTCGGCCCGGGGGCATCTGGAATCCGGGGCCGAAAAAGTGGTGGTCTCCGCACCGTTTAAAATCAAGCAGGAAGGCGCCCAGATGCCCGAAGATGCCATCACCACGGTGATGGGCATCAATGCCAACGATTACGACCCGCGGCGCCACCGCATCATTTCCAATGCCTCGTGCACAACCACCTGTCTGGCGCATATGATGAAGCCGCTGCTCAACGCCTTCGGGGCCAAACGGATCCTGTCGGCGTCCATGGCCACGGTGCACGCGGCCACCGGTTCCCAGCAGGTACTGGATCGCCTGCCCAAATCCGGCAAGACCGACCTGCGTAAAAACCGGTCGATCCTGAACAATATTATTCTCACCTCCACGGGCGCGGCCAAGGCGCTTCGACTGGTGATCCCCGAGATGGAGCATATCGGTTTCATTGCCGAGTCAGTGCGTGTGCCGGTCAGCGCAGGCTCCCTGATCATCCTGGTGCTGGGCATCCAGGAAAGTCCCTCCGAAAAGCCGATCAACCGCCATATGATCAATGACGTCTACGAGCAGGCCGCCCAACTGGACCCCAATAATTATCTCCAATACACGGAAAAACAAAACGTCTCCGGTGATATCCTCGGCGACCCGCGGGCGGCAGCGGTAATCGAAGGCGATGAGACCCATACCCGCACCGCAGACCTGACCCTGGATCTGGCCAGCATCCCCGGCTTTTCCAAAGCGGTGCTGGACAGCCTGCCCGACACAGTGGTGCGCGCCCCCGTGACCCAGGCGGTGATCTATGGCTGGTACGACAATGAAATGGCCAGCTATGTGAATATGCTGGGAGACCGCACGGTAAGCATTGCCGAACACATGTAATGTGGATGAATAGATGACCCAACCAGCCGATCCCAAAGAAAAGGCGTGTATTTGCATTGATATTCCGGATGCCTTGTTTCATCGTGTTGAGGAATACTGCAAGAGCAAAGGGATATCCACGGACGAATTCATTTTTGATGCGATCAGTGACAAGCTGCTTTCCGTTCATCGGGAAAAGCGCCGGAAACCCAGGCTTTGAACCGATGTGGCACCCCAAAAAACACGGGGCCCATGATCAGGCAAACCTGTGCCCGGTCATGGACCCCGCATTTTATTTTGCAAAACGGCTGATGGTGGCGGCAGGTTGCCTGATGCTTATGGCAGCCTTTTCAGGCTGCAGCACACTGCGTGTCCACCAGATGCAGCGCCGCGCCGATCAGGGTGACGATGCCTGGATCATCGCCCAAACAATCGACTGTGACACCCCTTCCCCGGCATGCGGCCAGCTGCACCGGATCAAGGGCAACGCCTGTTTGCGCCTGGCCCGGCGAGGCACAAAACCGGCCACCTTTTATACCTGTGCATCGGATGAACTGGCCAAGGCCATGGCCTTGACCCCCACCTGGGATAATTTGGACGAGCAGTTTGAAACCGCTGAGCGATACTGCAACGCCTTGGACGGGTTGCAGCATCTGCAATCCGGGAAAGCTGCCGACACCACCCGGGATCGGCTATTGGACGCCGCCCAACACCTTTATCAACTGGCACCGGGCAGCGTTCCAGCAATATACTACATGTCCATCGCCCAGTTGAGACAACTGACGCCCAGGCTGGAAACGCTCAACGCAGCCGATCGCCTGCCCGTCTGCAGCCGCCTCAAGCGCACGGTCAACCAGGTCCTCTCGCTGATGGAAACCGCCAGGCGCGAACGATTGCCGGATTGGGATCGGTTTGCCGAGCGCTATCAGCGCCTGGCCTTTGATTTGGGGGCGGCCATGCATGCCGCCGAATGCCGCTAAGGGTGGCTATTGAATACTCAACAGGCGATTAATCTCATCCTGACCTGCCGCATACAGGCTATCCAGAAACGCCGTGAAAAAACTTCCCGGCCGGTCGCTGATACCGGCGGCCAGCTCGCCGCAAAGGCCGTAAAAACCGAATGCTGCGGCCGTGGCCGTCAATCGGTCGACATCCCCGGCCACGGCGCAAAAGGCACCCACCACAGCCGACAAGCCGCAACCCAGACCGGTCACCCGGGTCATCAGGGGCACACCATTGCCGGCCCACAGCGACCGCTCGCCGTCGGTGATCAGATCCTTCTCACCGGAAATGGCCACAACGCAGCCGTGCTGCCGGGCAATGGCCCCGGCCGCATCAACCGCCCCCCCGGACAGGGATAATGAGGAATCCACGCCCTTGGTTTTTACCTTTTCATCGGCCAGGCTGAGCACTTCCGAAGCATTGCCCCGAATAACGGCAACGTCCGCTTCCCGGAGAATTCTCAGGGCCGTACGGGTCCGGTAGGCCGTCGCACCGGAACCGACCGGATCCAGGATTACGGGGATGCCGCGTCCGTTGGCAGCCTGGGCGGCCAGCAGCATGGCCTCGATCCAGGCCTCGGACAAGGTGCCGATATTGATCACCAGGGTATGGGCCAGTCCGGCCATGTCCGCCACCTCCTGGCGGCTGTGAGCCATCACCGGGGATGCGCCCAGGGCAAGCAGGATATTGGCCGTGGGGTTCATGACCACAAAATTGGTGATATTGTGCACCAACGGCGCATCCTGTCTGATCTTACCGAGCAGCGTGATTGTCGTGGATTTCATGTTCATCCGTGCTGCCCTTCATCGGTCTCGGCATCCGCTTCTGCATCCGTTGCTTCGGGCAGTGCCTTGTCCAACTGCTCGGCCACGAATTCCCAGTTGGCCAGATTGTCCAGCACCCCCTGGACAAAATCCGTGCGCCGGTTCTGATAATCCAGGTAATAGGCGTGTTCCCACACATCCACGGTAAACAGCGGGGTCAGGCCGTGCGCCAGCGGGGTATCGGCATTGGCCGTGGCCACCACCGCCAGTTTGTCCCCATCTTTGACCAGCCACACCCAACCGCTGCCGAACTGGTCCTTGGCCGCCGTCAGAAAAACGATTTTGAAATCGTTGAACCCACCAAAGCTGGCATCGATCATCTCCGCCAGACGGCCCTGGGGCACCCCACCGCCCTCCGGCTTCAGGCATTTGAAGAAAAAGGCGTGATTCCAGGCCTGGGCGGCGTTGTTGAAAATGGCTGCTTTAGACGGATCATCGGCGGTCATCTTGATCACCGCCTCGGGGGTCTTGCCGCGAAATGCCCCGCCGCCGGTCAGCGCATTGGCATTTTTCACATACCCGGCATAATGCTTGTCATAATGAAACCCCATGGTCTCGGCACTGATAACAGGCGCAAGGGCGTCCTTTGCATAAGGCAGGGCCGCTTTGGTAAAAATCGATGACCCGCCGTCTTTGCCACACTGCACCAGAAACAGTGCAGCTACCGCGCAAGCCACCAGAACGGTTACGCCAAACACAGATTGTTTGTGGATCAACGCATGCTTTGCCATGGATTTTCTCCTCTTTTAAAAGTTTTCCTGAGTCGTTGGTTTTTTATTTTATATGGTCATTCCTGTTTATCGATCCTGGATCAAATCCGTATAAAAAGGTGTCATCATAACAGGGCGTCAACCCCGCGTTTCATGCCGGCGGCACCGGCCGCAGGCTCTCATACAGGGCAATCCCGGCCGCCGTGGACAGGTTCAAGGATCGAATCTCACCGGTGATGGGAATTCGAAAGCGGGCATCCGGGTAGCGGGAAAGAATATCTTCCGGCAGCCCGCCGGTCTCGGAACCAAAAATCAAAAACATTCGCGGCTGAACCGGCATTTCCCAGAAAATCCGGGACCCTTTTTTGGTAAACAGGGCCACTTCGCCTGCCGACGGATTGAATGCTTTTGCAAACGCCTCAAAACTGTCCCACAGGTCAAGGGAAACCCGATCCCAGTAATCCAGGCCGGCGCGTTTGACCTGGCGGCTGTCCAGGGAAAAGCCCAACGGGCGAATCAAATGCAGCCGGGCACCGGCCCCCAGGCAGGTGCGGCCGATATTACCGGTATTCCAGTGTATTTCTGGGGCCACCAACACCACGTGGCGTTCTTGTCGGTCATGGGAAAATGGATCGCTTGGCATTGGATTCTGTTATCGTCTACTTGGTGTAGCCCCACTCCTTGAGCCGCTTGGCCGCATACTGTGCCTGCTGTCCCTGGTTGACATGTTTCAGATAGGCACTGTATGCCTTGGCCGCATCCTGAATTTTCTGCATGCCCTCCAAAGACATCCCCTGGTAAAACGTCGTATTGGGATCACCGGGCAGGCGCTTCTCGTAAGTGGAAAAATCCTCAAAGGCTTCCTCGTATTGCTCGTTGCTGAACTTTGCAAACCCGCTGATGTGGTATGCCTGGGCTTCCGCCGGATAAACCTGCTTGGCCTTTTCCGCGTAGCGCTGGGCATCTTTGTTTTTCTTTTGCATCAACAAGCACTTGGACATGAGCAGCAAGCCCACATAGTCGTTGGGAGCCTCAGTTAAGGCCTGTTTGAAAAGGCCTTCGGCGTCCGTGTACTTTTCCTGACCCAGGGCCGCCTCGCCCTCCTGCATTTTTTTGACCGCGCCTTGTATTTTTCTCAAACCGGCTGTGTGATCCATGTAACGCTCCCGATGCAGGGGCTGCCCATCGAACTTCTGGTAGTCGTTTTTTGCCTCGGCGACGGCAGTCTTGTATCGTTCCGAGCTCATGGGGTGGGTGGCAAATAGCAGTTCCGTGGCACTGGCCTTGTGCTGGCTCATGCTGTTTAACATATCCATAAGCCCCACCATGCCCTGGGGGCCATAACCGGTGCGGGTCATGTATTCCATCCCCAGATGATCGGCCTGGCGTTCGTTGTCCCGGCTGTAGGACGCCAAAAGGGCCCCGGACCCCAGCTGCCCCAACTGCCCGGCAATATTGCCGGCACTGGACCCCACGGCCACACTGGTCAGGATGGTCAGGCCGCCCACGGCCGCATTGGCCACCTTGGCCTTGGACATACTGGCCGCCGTGTGGCGGGCGTTGACATGGCCCAGTTCGTGTCCAAGCAAAGCCGCCAATTCGGCTTCGTTCTCCAGATCAAGCAAAATCCCCCGCGTACAGGCAATGCTGCCCCCGGGAAAAGCATAGGCATTGACATAGTTGGCATT
This sequence comes from Desulfosarcina variabilis str. Montpellier, assembly GCF_048565275.1. Taxonomy (NCBI): domain Bacteria; kingdom Pseudomonadati; phylum Thermodesulfobacteriota; class Desulfobacteria; order Desulfobacterales; family Desulfosarcinaceae; genus Desulfosarcina; species Desulfosarcina variabilis. The sequence goes on from NZ_CP159846.1 coordinate 8,708,538, forward strand.
GACGCAGTGGAAATCATAGGGCATCTGGGGACGATGGGTCTTGGCGGCCATGGCTTTACCGGTGGTCTGGATATAATCCTGCAGCCGTTGATCCTGGACGGTTCCATAATCGGTGGAAAACTGCTGGGGAGAATACTGTTTATCGATGGCAATCTCCTCTTGTTCGTCCATGAGCATAAACTGGGATTTACCCGTCACCGGATTGGTGGCACACCCCAATGCCAGGTTGGTGGCGGCTATGGACGTCATGATCAGAAATTGTCGTCGGCTCAGGCCATTGACGGCTCTTTTGGAAACACGCATATTCACCTCGATATACAGTATTTATGCCCGCTGCCCGCAGTGGGGGCAATACTTGAATGAACTGTCAAAGGTTCGTTTGCAGGCCACGCATACGGTTTCCTCCCCGGATGGAGGCACCACCGGTCCTGCAGCGTCCTCAAAATCATCCACCGGCCGCTGGCAATGCTCACAAAGCAAAAAAGGTTCCCCCCGTTTGACCGGAATCAAAGGAATAAAAAACAGACTCAGATAGTGGTCCACCCGTGTGGCATACGCCTGCGTCAACCCGCATACCGGGCAGCGCTGCGGGTTCTCGTCCAGTCGTCTGGTTTTGGGTTGAATGCCGGCAATCAAAAACATGACAAAATAACTTTTTCTGAACGGTTGTAAGCGTGGACTGTATTGTATAAGAAAACAACACAGAGTCAACCTATAGTGTTTAAGATAATGTTTTTGGCAAGGCCTTAAGGGAGGAAGCTGTATAATCCATATCGCTTTCGACCGATAACACAGCCCAAAAACATTATCTTGAATGCTATACAAACCAAACCTAAGCCAAAACATCCTAAAAAGGAGCAACGGCATGATTATCGATTTTCACGTGCACACCTTTCCAGCTGAAATAAGAGATCACCGGGATCGCTTTTTCGATGACGAGCCCGAATTCAAACTGTTGTACGAATCGCCCAAATCCAAACTGGTGTCCGCCGCCGACATCGTCGCCATGATGGATGAGCAACAGGTGGACATGTCGGTGGTGTTTGGCTTTCCCTGGCGCAACCCCGAGACCTGCAAGCTCAACAATGATTATGTGATCGATGTGGTCAGCCGTTACCCGGATCGCCTGCGGGGCATGTGCTGTGTGGACAGCCTTAATCCCGAGGCCGCCCAGGAGGTCGAACGCTGCCTGGAGGCCGGCCTGTCCGGCGTGGGAGAGCTGGCCTTTTACGGCTGCGGCATCGACGGCGAATGCCAGATGAGCCTGGATCCCATCATGGATCTGTGCCGAGAGCGCGATGTGCCCGTACTGCTGCACACCAATGAGGAGGTCGGCCATCTGTATCCGGGCAAAACCCCCAACACCATGATCCAGATCTACGAAACCGTTTCCCGCTTTCCAGACAACACCATTGTCCTGGCGCACTGGGGGGGCGGCATCTTCTTCTATCATCTGCTGAAAAAAGCCGTTAAAGAGACGCTCAAAAATGTCTATTACGACACCGCGGCCTCACCGTTTCTCTATGACAGCCGCATCTACCAATACGCCAAGGATCTGGTGGGCATCGACAAGGTACTGCTGGGCACGGACTACCCGTTGCTCAAACCAGCCCGCTATTTCAAGGAAATGACCGAGGGGGGACTGGATGAGGCCGACCGGCAGATCGTGTGTGGGGACAATGCCGCCCGTCTGCTCAAACTGAAATAGGCGGTGATAGGGGCGACCGGCCGGTCGCCCCTTAGAGCCTTTTTCATACTAGCTAAATGACCATTGCCCAGCTGTATTTGCAAAACCGTCTTGACCTGAAAAGGAAATCCAATGCCGATCGTTACCATCAAACTGGCCAAAGGCCGCGACCTTGAGACAAAACGCAAACTCGTCGACGCCCTGACCGACGTCGTGGTCAACACCCTGGATGTCAAGCCGGAGTGGGTGACGGTATTGATCGATGAGTTTGACCGGGAAAATTGGTCCACCGCCGGGCAACTGCATAGTGATCGGTTTGGCGATGGGCACGGCAAACAAGGCAGCTCTTGATCAAATTGACTAGTGAACATACATAGTAGCAGGCAAATAGCGCCGCGATATCGAAAAACGGAATGATGCAATGTGCCTTCGTCTTTTAAGAAAAAAAACACCCCAGTGCAGACACCGTTTCATGCGCCGAGATGCTTCATGCCAATGGCATCAAGTGGGCAGGCCTCGATACAGTCCCAGCATCCCATGCACATGTCCTGAAAAACCATCGGGGCTTCAAATGGGCCGTCCAATTGCTTGATCACCTTGTGTTCACACGCCGGCACGGCCGGGCAAAGGCCCTTGTCAGGGTCGCAGGTTTTCGGATCGCATCGTTCATAGTCTATGGTGGCAAATGATTTTTTGGACTGCAGGCTCATGTTTATCCTTTATTTATAGTTTTGACAAATCCACCGTTACCAGATAATCGTATCCTTGTTTTCAATCCAGCTCGCGTTTGTCCTTCACGTTGATTTATCTTGAAACAGGGCCTTGCCCCCATGAAAAAATGGAGACGGACACAAAAAATGACAGCCCTGCAAAGCCATAAGCATCTTGTAATAGCGGCGTTGATGATCGCCTCGGTCGTCCTGGCAATTGTATATCGGGTTTACATGAATCCGGAACAAAAAGAAACGCCCCCAACCTATTCCATCGACCGGTTTATCGCCCCAGATACCTGTGGCGGCTGCCACTCGGATATTTTCGCCCAGTGGGAGCGGTCAACCCACCACCTTTCGCATACGGACACGGTTTATCTGGGTGTTTCGGATTTCCTGCGCGAAAGCCTGAATGATCCGGACGAAATCAAGGAAGCCGAGGCCTGTGTGAAATGCCATACGCCGGTTGGCGTGATTACCGGCTATCCGACCAAGTCTTCAGATGACAGAAGCAAAATCCCGGAGCTTGCCCAAATGGGCATTCAATGCGATTACTGCCACAGCGCCACTGGGGCCCGTAAAATATACAACAACGGCCTTACCGTCGAGCCAGGGCATGGCGAAGACGACCCGGGGGTCAAGAGAGGCCCCTTCAAGGACTCGGAATCGGATTACCACGAAACCGCCTACTCCGCATTCCACACCAATGCAGAAATATGCGGGACGTGCCACAATGTCAAGCATGTGGTCTTCGAAACGGACCTGGAAACCACCTACACCGAATGGAAAAACGGCCCATATTACTCGGATGATCCTAAAAAACGCGTTACCTGCCAGGGCTGTCATATGGTTCAACGGCCCGGTGTGCCGGCAACGGGAAACACCCAAAGACCGGCCAACCCCGGACAGGCCGTCGATGACGGCCCGCAACGGGAGCACATCTTCACGCACTATTTTGTCGGCGCCAATGCCTATCTGCCCATGCTCAATGGTGATGCGGAAAAATCGCAAATGGCCATCGAGCGCCTTGAGAACACGGCAACGCTTGGCATCGACAAGACCCAGCTGGATGATCACAAACTGACCATCGAGGTGAGAAATACCGGCGCCGGCCATTATCTGCCCACGGGCATGACCGAAATGCGCCAGATGTGGCTTGAAATTGTCGTCAAGGATAAAAAAGGAAAGACCGTTTATGCTTCCGGCGTCAGGGATAAAAATAACTATCTGCCGGCGGATACGATCATTTTCAATACCGTATTCGGTGACGGCAAGGGAAATCCTGTGGAAAATATTGCCAAGGCCCGCGAGATTCTCAAGGACAAACGGGTTCCCCCTCGGCAGTCCCTGTTTGAAACCATCCCATTGCCTACGGGAAAGCTAAAAGGCGGCAAGGTCAAGGCAACCCTGTTTTACCGCAGCGCCGCTCAAGCGTTGCTGGACAAGGCCACAGGCAAAGGCAAGCATCAGCTGCCAATTATAAAGATGGCCGAGGTTCAGGCCAGACTTTAGAGCCTGTTTGATAAATCCGTCTAAGGCCCGCTAACGGCGTTGGAACGTGTCTCAAAATGCTCACATATTACATATATGCTCCGCTTTTGAGGCACTTTTCGCCTTGTTATCAGGCCTGATCCAGACTTCTCAAACATGCTCTTAATTTTTTAACGCGAACGGTACGTGTGAGGAAGCGATAAAGAAAAGGCGCTAAATAAGTATCATAGCGCCTTTTGAAACTGAATGTTTTGGAGAAATCGTGGATAATGGCCGGGGGCATGATCGCTTGCGTTTATTGTTTATATCCTTTTAAAGATAACCGACTGGAACCGCCGAACAAAATAGCAATCAACGTATCATTGTCTTTAATCTCCGCCAAGCCACTGTATTGCCCCGCCGCATCGCATTGGGATAAATCTAATTCCAGGCCATAGAGACTGTGTTCAGAATCAAGGATGGAAAAAGTGCCCGAGACTTGACACTCGTCACAAAATGTTCCGGTTAGGCTGCCGAGCTTGTCAATGGAATAAGTACTCTGATCAGAAACATACTCTCCTGATAAAAGTTCAAATGACGAAGACCTGTTATAACGAACACTGTCGAACGCCAGTGTTATATCTCCCGTATTACCATCAGAAGTCGTAAAGGTTGCACTGATCTGATTTTGTTCTGATGCGCTACCAGTAATCTCAATATCTATACCAACACCTTGAATACTTGCCGAGAAGTTATCATCCACATTAGACAAAGAGTAATCCCCTGAATAAAGGTCACTATTTTCGTCAACACCGTAAATTTCGCCATCATTCATAAAAAACATTATTTTTGTGTCGCTCTGTCCATAACTGCCGGACCAAATACCATCAAGACTCACGTTGTTTGTTTCTGGCTCCCCCCCTTCGTCATCGTCTCCCCCGCATGCAAAAAACGTCATCGAAATGATAAGAAACAGAAAAAGCCCTTTCCCAAGAAACCGCCTGCTCATTTTAATCATTTTCCACCTTTCTGAGTCGCCAAATTAACCATCACTGAACAGTTAGCAAAGCCAATGCAATATCAATAAATTGATACACGCCGGCCATCATCCAGAAATCATGAGATCACCATGACCGCCTGAAAGATCATGCTTTTATTTGGTAAGTTTGATTTGCATGAGAAATAGCGACAGACTTTTGCGACCAGAGCAGCAACAATATCAGAAGGAGTACAGGCCAGACAAACGACATAAAACAACAACTCGACTCGAAGCGAATTTCTCTTTTAGAAATCATCGGATTCAACATCCGCCTATTTTCTATTTTGATCATCATGCAAAATTCAGGCGTTAAGCGAGAATCAAAGCCAACCTTCAAGCAGAAAACAAGCCAATTCCAAAAAAAGAAAAGCGGGATGAGACAAATATAATATAAAAATAATTGCCTATACGTTGATAAAAGTCGGCGGGTCTTGACAAGAAGCCATAAATCAGGACAAAATTTTCCCTCCGATTGTGCAACATTTAACACGATGAGAAATAAATGTAACAATTTATCCACATCAAGCACTAGCGTGACTGAAACGTTGAAGGCATCCACCCCCAATTGGGGTGGATGCCGGCGAAGCGATCCTTACTGTTACTTAATCGAAATCAGTTCGACGTCGAAAATGAGTGTCGCATTGGGACCGATTGTCTGTCCCGCACCACGCTCGCCGTAGGCCAGTTCCCCCGGAATGAAGAGTTGCCATTTGGCCCCCGCCTTCATCAGCTGCAATGCCTCGGTCCAACCGGGAATCACACCGTTGACGGAAAAAGTCGCCGGCTGACCGCGCTTGTACGAGCTGTCGAACTCCCGCCCGTCGATCAGGGTACCGCGGTAATTGACGGTAACGGTATCCGTCGGAGTCGGATTTTTGCCCTTACCCTTGGTCAAAATTTTGTACTGCAGGCCGCTGGGCAGGGTAACGACACCATCCTTCTTGGCATTCTCGGCCAGAAACGCCGCACCTTCTTTCGCGTTCTTTTCGCCGATGACTTTCATTTGCGCCTGTTGGGCGGCCATTTGCTCCTGCTGGAATTTTCTTAGGACATCTTGGATTTGCGCTTCGGTCATCAACATCTCATCGCCAGCCATCGCGTCCTTGATCCCCTGAATGAGTATATCCGGGTTGATATCAAGTTGCTGACGGGAAAAATCATTGCCGATTCGGGTACCGATCGAATAACTGATCTTATCCCGGGTGCTTGTCAGATCAATCTTTTTTTCCTCGGCCATGCCGTCAACGGTTATGAGAAATAATACCAAAACGGCACCGATCATCTTTTTCATCAAGGGTTCCTTTCATTCATAAAATTGGATTAAAACCTTACTGTAAAGCCATAATCCTAAAAGAGGCCACAGACTTCTTTTCTACGTATTCGGCAACAGGCAAGCGATGGTTCCGCCCCATCCCAACTGTTTCCTTATTATTGATCAAGGATTGGCAAATTGAGCGAGGGTTCACACAAAAAAGCAAGCCGGCTATCGCTGGGCAGCCGCCATCGGCGAGGCGTTTATCAGATGATCAGCCAGATCCGTTGCTTCTTCGCGCACGGCGCGGTCCAACCGCCGAAGCCAGCGCCGGGGCAGGCTCTGGATGCCGTAAAAAGCCCCGGCGATCATGCCGGCGATGGCGCCGGTGGTGTCGGCATCGCCGCCCTGGTTGACCACGCCGATCAGACAGTCCTCGAAGCTGCTGGTGTTGAAAAAATAATGAAAAACCGTCTGCATGGTGTCCACTACATAGGCGGTGCTGTTTCCCAGGTAAGGACGATAGCGAAACGTGCGGTGGGTCGCCACCAGATTGCCGGCAATGGTTTTCAATGCCTCCCGCGATGCCCCAGTCATGGCCTGCTGGACCATCCGGCCAACGGCGATGCAGGCCGCATCGGAAAGCGGGTGATTGTGAGTCAGACGGGCCTGCTCTACCGCCCAGGTTTCAAGCAGCCGGTCATCTCCCACCGTTCCCAGGGCCACCGGCACCATGCGCATGACGCCGCCGTTGCCGGCATCCCATTCGTTATACGGCACTTCCAGGATGCCTTTGTGCATGAAATCGCCAATCCCACGGGCGCAGGTGGCGCCGATATCCACCGGCCGGCTCTTCATCCAGGCCACAAAATTCTCGGCAATGGCGGTCAGGTTCCATCCCCCTGAATCCCGCATGGCCCGGGCGATACAAAGCGACATTTGGGTATCGTCGGTCACCTGGCCGGGTTTCAAATGCAGCCAACCGCCACCGACAATCTTTTTGAGCGTCCCGTATTTGGCCCGAATTTCCATGGGGGTCATGAACTCCGTGGTGGCGCCCAGGGCATCGCCGAGGGCCACGCCCAGAAAGGCCGCCCTGGCACGCTGCGCGATCTCCGGCCACGGCAACGGGTTCTCATTTTCTTCTTCAGGTAAGATGGAATCGCTCATCCAGTTCCTCAATACAAGCGCAGCACGACATCGTATTCACCACCGATCACCAGCACCTCCTCTTCCCCCTGGAGAATACCGGCATGCAGGAATGCGCCGTCAAAAAAAATCTTGGGAATCGGCACCTGCACTTCGATGACCATGGTACCGAACTCCCATGCTCGCTCGAAATCACGGGTAAAAGAGTTCAGGTTGTTGAGCTGCAACGTGGCGTGGTGTTTGTCCGCCTGCTCGATGATCGTGTGTTCGGCAAAATCGTACACCCCCCGGTAAAGCGTCATATGGGTGCGCTCCGGATCACGGCGCGAAAGCTCATACTGCACGAATTCGTACAAAAGGTCCAGCTGGGAAAAAATGGCGTTGGTACGGGCGGCTGCATTCAATCGGTCACGCATGTAATCCAGGTAGGCGTCGCTCTTGCGGTCCATGATCCGTGTGCGGTGAAAGGTGGGGGGGATGCCAAGGCGGCTTTCCACCCAGCCCTTCATTACCGCACCTTCGACTGAGTTGGAATCGTATAGCCATCCCCGTAGAAAACGCAGGTAACTGTTCTTGAGACTGAGCTGTCCACTGGGGTCTTTTTCCCGCCGCCACTGATGGAGATGAAAGGCCACCTCCATGTAATCCTCGTAGCTCCGGGCACGCTCCGCCCAGGTGTCCAGGCGATCCAGTATGGCGAAAAAGTGATGGTGGGTGGCACGGATTCCCTGGATGGACAGGGGCGTGGGGGCTTCATTGTACGCCCGGGAGGCGATCTCCCATGGCGGCAGGTTGCACATATTGGTTGACGGACGCATGTTAGGCAAACAACCGGGTAATCTCATCCACATCAAACCGGGGCCACGGCACCGACTGCCCATTTTCCAGGGCCTCGATTCCCGCGTCAGCGCTGGTGACCTCACCGATATCGGTAACAGCGATATTTGCCTTGTCCAGGTCGGCCATCAATTGCCGGGCGTGATGCGGACGGCAGCAGATCAACAGGCTGCCTGAACCGATGAGCCCCAGGGGATCGAGTCCCAGGATCTGGGCCATTCGCCGGGTCCGGGGATAGACCGGTATCCGTTCGCAAAGGATACGGATGCCCCTTCCGCCCGCCAGACTAAGTTCCATCAGCGCCGTGGCGATGCCGCCCTCGGTGACGTCGTGCAGTGCGGACACCCCGCCGTTGTCCCAGGCAATGCGGGCCTCGGGCAGGATGCTCAAAAGGGTTTGCAACGTCCGGCAGGCGTCGATCTCTTGTTCATCCATGCCTTTTTCCAGGAGCAGGTCTTTGAACTCCGTGGCAATGATGGCTGTCCCCTCCACGGCGACCCCCTTGGTCAACAGAACCCGGTCCCCGGGTGTCATGCGCTGTTTCTGAATCAGGTCATCGCGGGCAATGGTGCCGGTCAACATCCCGGTCACCACCGGCCGGCAGACCGCATCGGTAATTTCCGTGTGCCCGCCGCACAGGGTGATGTTCTGTGACTGGCAGGCCTCATGCAAATCGACAAAAATCAGCCGCACCTGAGACCTTGAAAAACCGCAGGGCAACAAAATCGTGGCCAGCATCCAGTGGGCCTCGGCACCGGCCGTAGCCAGGTCGTTGGCATTGATCAGGACGGCATAGCGGCCAATGGATTCAGTGGCAAAGGTGATGGGGTCGGTTTTGAGCACCAGCACCGTGTCCCCACCAATGGTCACCGCAGCCGTATCCTCACCCACCGACGGCCCCACAATCACCGAAGGATCGGTAATCCGATAGCGGGCCAACAGTTCAGCCAGGAAATCATTGGGCAGTTTTCCGGCCGGCAGGGGCGCGCCATCGGTAAGGAAAGGCTCCAGTTCCGCAAGCGTTTGGACGACGACGTGGGCCTCCAGATCCTTGGGAGACGGCCTTCCGTTGGTCAGATAAGCGGTCAGGGCGCCGGCCCGGCGGCCCGCCTGAATGTCGAAGAGAAAATCACCCACCATCAGGACGTGGGCCGGATCAACATTCAATCGACTGGCTGCCAGGCGCACCCCCTCCCCCGAAGGCTTGATCTTCACCGGATCTTCACGGGTGACCAGTACATCAATGTCGGCGATGGTGCATTCACTGAAATTTTCCAGGGCCCGCTCAACCGAGGCACGGCTGTTGCGGGTCAGAATCCCAATCGGCAGGCCGAGCTGCCGGATGCGGGCCAGGATCATTTCCGCACCGGTATTGGGCCGGGAGATGGCGGCCCCGGCCATTTCAAAGCGGTCCAGCTCCCGGGCCATATCCGCCCGGCGGACCGGGTCTGTCACCTGGGCCATGAACTCCAGCACAGGCGTATGGTCAGGACAGCCGATCGCCATCTTGATCACCGAGAAATCCAGTGCCCCGGGTTCTGTCAAGGTGCCGTCAAAATCAAACACAACGGCATCAATTCGGTAAGCGCCGACCATCATGGGATCAAGCACCGGATTCAGGAAAGTATTCCATGGAATTCTCTTGAAGCTTATACTTCTGGACCTTGCCGCTGGCGGTCAAAGGGAATTGGTCCACAAAAGCAACCCACTTGGGAATTTTGTAGCGGGCGATCTGGCCCCGACAAAAATCCTTCACGTCTTCGGCGGTGATATCGCTACCGGCCTTGCGGATGATAAAAGCGCCGACCTCTTCACCGTATTTCTGGCTGGGAATCCCCACCACCTGAACATCCGAGATCTCGTCCATGCGGTACAGAAACTCCTCAATCTCACGCGGGTAGATATTCTCGCCGCCGCGGATGATCATATCCTTGTGCCGGCCGGTAATGGCCAGGTAGCCGTCTTCATCCAACACGCCCAGGTCGCCGGAATGCAGCCAACCTTGATCATCAATGGCCTTGGCCGTGGCTTCGGGCATTTTATAGTAGCCCTTCATCACACTGTAGCCCCGGCAGCAGACCTCGCCCTGCTCGCCGGGCGGCAGGAGTTCGCCGGTGTCCGGATTGACAACCTTGACCTCGATCTGAGGCATGGCCCGGCCCACGGTCTCGGTGCGCCGCCGGATGTCGTCATCGGGCAGGGTCTGGGTCATGACCGGAGAATTTTCGGTCAGGCCGTAGCAGATGGTGACTTCGCTCATGTTCAAACGGTCGATGACCTGGCGCATCACCTGCACCGGGCATGGCGAGCCGGCCATGATGCCGGTGCGCAGCGAAGAAAAATCAAATTTGTCGAACAACTTGTGCTCCAGCACGGCAATGAACATGGTGGGCACGCCGTAAAGGGCGGTGCAGTGCTCCTGCTCCACCGAGGCCATGACCTGCACCGGATCGAATTTTTCAAGGATCACCATGGCCGCACCGTGGGTCACGATGGCCAGCACCCCCAGCACACACCCAAAACAGTGAAACAACGGCACCGGCAGGCACACCCGGTCCTTTTCGGTAAAACGCTGATTTTCACCGATCCAGAATCCGTTGTTGCCGATGTTGTAGTGCGACAGCATGACCCCCTTGGGAAATCCGGTGGTGCCGGAGGTGTACTGCATGTTGACCACGTCATGGGGATCGAGCTCGGCCTGGCGGCCCAGGTACTGATCGTCGCTGATCATGGATTCCAGGGCCATAATCTCGGGAATGCTGTACATGCCGCGATGTTTTTCCTGGCCCAGAAAACAGACCCGCTTGAGGTGCGGGAAGCGATCGGTTTGCAGGCGACCGCGCTCCTGGGTCTTGAGCTCCGGCACCAGATCATAAACAGTCTGGATGTAATCGGTATCCTGGTATCCGTCGATGATAAAAAGCGTCTGTGTGTCGGACTGTTCCAACAGGTAGGCCAGCTCAGCGGTTTTATAGTTGGTGTTGACCGTCAGCAAAACCGCACCGATCTTGGCCGTGGCAAACTGCAGGGCCACCCAGTAGGGGATATTGGTGGCCCACACGGCCACTTTTTCGTCTTTTTGAACGCCCAGTGCCATCAACCCCTTGGCCAGCTGGTCGACTACACGCGCAAATTCGTTGTAGGTCAGCCTGAAATCCCGGTCCACATAAACCAATGCATCGCGGTCGCCATGGGCGGCCACGATCCGATCCAGAATCTGCCCCAGCGTCAGGGACTGCAAATGCTCCGTTGCCATGGTGCCTCCTTAACTGGGAATGTACAGCACGGCGTAAATGGATGCCGCCTGGGCCCCCTTGCAGCTCACATAGTGGGGCACGATGGAATTGTAATAAATGCTGTCGCCGGCTTCGAGGACATAGCTTTCCGTGCCATAGGTCACTTCCACCTGGCCGGAATAGACCACGATAAACTCTTCGCCCTCGTGGCTGGACAAGTCCTTGGACTTTTCCGATTCAGGTAACAGCTCCACATAAAACGGCTCCATGTGGCGATCGCTTTTTCCGCTGCCCAGGCTGTAAAATTTCAGGGCCACGGGTTTATCCTTGCCGCGCAACATGCTCAGTTCTTCTTTGCGTTCCTCACGCCGGACCACCAGGGGATCCTTGCTGATCTGATCGTCAAGAAAGGTGCCCAAACGGACGTCCAGGGCCTTTGCGATCTTGAGCAACGGCCCCAGGGACGGATAAACGTCATCTTCAACGACATTGTTGATAAAACCGACATCGAGACCTGTCCGCTCGGAAAGAACGTCCACCGACATCTCCTGCTTTTCCATAAATGTCCGGATACGCTGACCAACTTTTTCTGTTTTCATGGAATTCATTCTCTTTTGTCTTTGCCGTGTCATGGATCATGGAATGCGGCGACCGGCTGTTTTTTTGGTTTGGCCTATGCTAATCTGCCCCAACAAAGCAAACTGTCCCTATAACCCAAACGGCTGTGTAGTCAAAGGATTTTTTGTTTCGGAGGACATGGAATGAATGGCGCTCGAAAAATGGATCGGGTTGAAACGGTGTTTCACCGTATGGCAGACGCGATCTGCCGACGATGGCCGCAGTCTGTTCCCCGAGCTGATCACCTGAACACCTGCCGGATCATCTCCCACCGTGGTGAACACGACAACCAGGCCTGTTTCGAAAACACCCTGGCGGCCTTTGACCAGGCCGCCGCCGCAGGCGTGTGGGGCCTTGAGCTGGACGTCCGCTGGACCCGGGACCTGGTTCCGGTGGTGTTCCACGACGCGGACACCGGGCGCCTTTTCAATGCCCCCATTCAAATCCGCCACCTGACGGCAGATGCGCTTAACGCCCGCTTTCCGCTGATCCCCACCCTGGCCGAAGTGGTGGATCGTTACGGCGGCAGGCAACACCTGATGATCGAAATCAAAACGGAAATCTACCCGCGGCCGGCCACCCAACGCCGGCACATGCAACGGCTGCTGGGACACCTTACAGCGGGCAGGGACTTTCATTTGATGGGGCTTAATCCATCCCTATTCGCTCTGTTTGATTTCCTTCCAGCCAAAGCGTTCATTCCCATTGCCCGTCTTCGCATCGATCGTTTCAGCAGGCTGGCCAGAGCCAAGCAATGGGGAGGAATCGCCGGCCACCATCTTTTTATGTCCCGCAGCCTGATCCATTACCATCATGGGTTGGGCCAAGGGATCGGCACCGGCTTTGCCGATTCCCGCAACTGCCTGTACCGGAGCGTTGCCCGCCGTGTGGATTGGGTTTTTTCCAACCGGGCAGCAGCCATGCAGGCGATTTGCCAGCGGGTCTAAATCAGCGTCCATCAAATGCTAAGTCTCCTTCCAGCGCTGGCCTGCAAATAACCCGGCTCTTCTAATCGATCTTGTTTATCCAGACTAATTTCTTTAATAAAGGCAATGATCGCTGAAGCCAAACTGTCTGCCGCCTCAATGCAGGGTAGATGCCCGGCGCCATCCACGAGCCGAAAGCTCGATTCAGCGATCAGATCGGCCATGGATTGCACCAGGTCAGGCGGTGTGGCAACATCCTCTGAACCACACAGGCAGTCTACGGGCAGTCTCAAACTCTTGGCAGCCACTGTCAGATCGGCGTCTCGCAGTGCCGCACAGGCGCCGATGTATCCCTCGACGGGGGTACGGACCAACATATTGCGCCAACCGGCTACCGCCTCCGGAACGGTATGACGAAAAGATTTGGAAAACCATCGCTCAAGAATGGAATCAGCGACACGTTCAATCCCATATCGCCGAATCTGTTCGATACGCTGGTTCCACATCTCATCCGATCCGATCCTATGGGCCGTGTCACAAAGAACCAACCCACGAACCATACCGGGACGACGCGCCGCGAGTCCCAGCGCGATCATGCCGCCCATTGCAACGCCACAAAATATCGCTCTCTTGATGCGTAGATGGTCAAGAAGGCCGAGCAAATCGTCGATGTGGTTGTCCAAGGTATAGGGAGCCGGGGGCGCATCGGAAAGGCCATGTCCCCTTGTGTCGTAGCAGATGCTCTGAATTCTGCCGCCCAGGTGGCTAAGCACACCATTCCAAATTCTCAGGTCCATCCCTAAAGAGTTGGCGAAAACCACCAGTGGTGCACCGGCATATCCTCTTCGTCGGTAGTGAATGTGCAGTCCGCCGATTAAATCAACCTGCATGACTATATCCTCCGAACGGCATCCGCATTACCCATAAAGACGGCACCGCCAATCCATATTACGTAATTTAAGCTGCGACCGCATAGTAAATAGTGCTTTTTTTCCCCATCCTGATTTTCATGTGCCACAAGAAAAAATGGGCCATCATGCATGTGAGTATATGATGATGCCATCCTGAAAACTTACGAACTTCATAGTGGTCCATGCCCAGTTCGGTATTGGCTTCATCGAAACACTGCTCAATCGCCCAGCGCAGCCCGCTAAGCCAGACGAGGGTTTCCAGGCTCGTGCTCGAGGAGGCATTACTGATAAAAAAACGGTATTGCGGATCGTCCCCAACGGTTCTGCGGATCAGTAACCAAATGGTTTTTTGCGGCCTACCGGCAGCGGACAGGATCACCCGGCGCCGCGTGAACTCGTAGACAACCGGCCCTTTGGCGCCCTCAGACACCTGTCGGCGATACCAAAAATAGTCGTTGATATTTTTGGCCAATTCTTCTACGGCCATGGGGTCACTGTCCTGGCCGACCAGAATGGTCTTGGTCCGGGTTTTGCCACCCCAGCGATACGTTTTACTCAAGGTCATCGGTCGCTTGAGCCAACATTGGGTGTCTTTGGAAACCGCCACAAAATAGGTTTTATCCGGCATCGATTCAACGGTTTCTATGAATTGAGAATTTTCTCCGTATATCGAGTCGGCCAGCACATATTTAAACGGCAGTATATTTTCCTTACGCAGATCGGCAAGCATCTCGGCGGCCAATTGCGGTTTGGATTTATAAACGGTGTCTTCCGGCAGTTTGCATTTTTTACGACGAGCGGAATAATCTTTGGCGAACCACTTTTTAGGGATGAACAGTCGCTTGTCTACCATTGCGTATCCGGATTCGGAAACATAGCCGGCGAAAACGCCCACCTGGCAATTGTCGACCTTTCCAATGCTCCTGCAGTATTGTTTGGCGACGCCGACCGAGTCATGGCCCTTTTTGAGAAAACCGCTTTCATCGAAAATGATGGCCCCATCAGGACTGCCCAGATCGTCATCAACAAAACTACGATACTTAGACCCCATTTTAATGTCAGCCCATGGCGCATCGCTAACAAAGCGTTGTAAGGCCCTGACATTGCCGTTCTCAACGGCCAACGCGATCGGTTCGATAGACTTGCGCGCCAGTGGGCTGAATTGGCCAGCCATATATTTAAAAAAATGATCTCTGGATTCGCTGCGCTGGAAACAATCGGCAAACTGCTCGTGAAAGCCATTGAGTTCAATCATAAAATCTTCGAAATCGCCTTTACTGAGGTCAAATTTAGGAACCGGATAGAGATAGTCGCCACAACGCATGACTGGTAGCATGATCTGCCTCCTTCTTTATTTTTTTGCATAGTATGGCAGACCTAGAGGCTATTTTCAACAAAAAAATAGACTAAGTTTCGTAGTAGGTATTTTTCCCCTCAAATGGATTACGAATTCACGATGGAAATAATCACAGCCCCCAACCGTTTCTCCGTCTCCACACGTCGATGCGCGTCCGCGGCCTGATCAATTGAATAGACCTTGTCCACAACAGGTTTGATTTGCCCCTTTTCAATCATCTTTGTTAAGGTGATCAGTTCTTGCGTTGTTTCTCCGGCAAAGGCAAAAATCGCTTTTTTGTCAGTACACATGGACGTCAACAACGCGCGCAACATATCGGATAGCTTGGGATTTGCCATGAGGTAGCGTCCCTTGGGGTTGAGACTGCGGATACACGCGGTATATGAATATTTGGCAACCATATTAAAAATCACATCATAGGTCCGGCCATATTTGGTAAAGTCTTCTTTGGCATAATCGATGAAATGATCCGCGCCGATATGGCACAACATCTTTTTCTTGTGCAAACCGTCAACAGCCGTCACCTCGGCCCCCAACGCTTTTGCGATCTGGATGCCATAAATGCCAATGCTGCCCCCGGCACCATTGATCAGCACCGTTTCTCCCTTTTGGATGTTTGCGCTTTGCATAAAATGGATCGCATTCAAACCACCCAGCACTGCTGCCGCCGCCGCTTCAAAGCTTGAATGCCGGGGTTTGGGCACAATTGTGGATTCTGCCGGCAGGCACAGGTATTCAGCATGGGCGCCCAGCCTTAGCCCGGCCGCGCCAAAGACTTCATCTCCTTCTTTATAAGAATCCACCCTATTTCCGACCGACTCGACTTCACCTGAAAAATAGCCGCCCAATATCTTTTTCCTCGGCCTTATGATTCCCAGAGCAATTCTCATGGGCAGTCTCAGCCACTTCACTTGAAAATCAAGACTTCGCATCTCACAATCCGCCTTGGTGACCTCCGCCGCATGAATTTTGACCAGGATTTGATCATCATTGGGTATCGGTGTCTCAACCACCTTGACCTGAAGCACTTCCGGGGGGCCGTACTTTTCGTATACAATTGATTTCATAAAAAAGCCTTTGGTCGTATCTTGCCTCCATCGATGTTCAGAAACATTATTTTTCTCTATGATTTTAAGATATGGGCAAGTATTTGATAAGCAATTTTGATACCGTCTGACAGGTAACAATGGTATTGTTATCATATGTTGCCTTGCTTCCGTGCCCCGCGGGGGAGCACCAACTGGGCTTGGACCGACCGGATAGAATGTTCCCACGCTTAAGCGCGTGGGAACCGGCCAACTGGCGCGTCATGGTGAACCAAATCAACAAATTGTTAGCAGCTTGTGTAGGAGTGGAAACAATTCGGTTGATGGTGGCGTCAATAGTCAGCCGTTTGTGACCGGCAAAAACGAGTTGTCACTTGACGAGGGCACAAAAACGCGTAATTTTTGAAGTACAGATACTTCGTTTCCTTTCATCCTGACCCTTGACACCAGTGGTGCACATGAAAACAAACCATAAATTGGGGTTATCAATCATATTATCAGGAGCCATCATGTTTTCTTGCGCTGGAAAGCCACCCGAGAATATCGGCGTTACCAATGGATATCTGGCCCCCTGCCCCGACTCGCCCAATTGTGTCTCTAGCCAGAGCAAGGAGAAAACGCACACCATCGCTCCGCTTGTTTACAATGGTGAGCAGGCTGCCGCCAAGGAGACGTTAAAACAGGTGGTTACGAGCATGGCCGGTGCCCGCCTAATAACGGATACAAAAGATTATCTTTATGCAGAATTCAAATCCAGAATCATGGGATTTGTCGATGATGTGGAATTCTATTTCCCGAACGAATCCATCATCCACGTCCGGTCCGCTTCCCGGATGGGGTATTCCGATCTGGGCGTCAACCGGAAACGCATCGAAACGATCCGGCAGCGTTTTGATGCACTGCGTCCCTGAAAAAATAATACCGGCAAGGTCATAGTTAATAATGAGAGTCCCTTTGGGAGGCCACTCGCCACAGGTCCGCCGTATCAGCTTTTCAAGCCTCGCACCCGCCCATCCACCTTTTCAACATAGGCCTTGATGTCGCATTTACGTTCCAGGCCGCTGGCCGCCATATAACGGACTTTTCCGAAAATGGGCCGCTCGAACCAGGCCCGGTCATGCTTACCGAACACCCAGGCCACCCCGGCATAGGAGTTGGGATCACGGCCGTCGAGGAAGTATTTATTGTTGATGGAAAGGGTGGTGGCAAATGCCTGCTCGGGCGAGCCTGACCACTCCAGGATCTTTTTGCCCCAGTACATGCGCATGTAGTTGTGCATGAACCCGGTATGCTTCATCTCACGCATGGCTGCGTTCCAATAGGGGTCATGGGTCTGGGCAGCTTCGAGCACATCCTGACTGTATTTGTACTCGCGGGGGTCGCCGGCGTGTTCGGCCAGAGTCTTTTGTGCCCACGCCGGCAGGCAGGTATAGCGATCATATTCTTTTTCGTAATAAACGAAATTGACGGCCAGTTCCCGGCGCACGATCAATTCCTCCAGATAGCCGTCCCGATCGCTCGCCTGCCCGCTTTTGGCGTCGCGCACGGCCAGGGCCAGACGAACGGGCGAGATCTGGCCGAAGTGCAGGTAGGGGCTCATGTGAGAAATGTCATCGGTCTGGGGCTGATTGCGGTTGGC
This sequence comes from Desulfosarcina variabilis str. Montpellier, assembly GCF_048565275.1. Lineage (NCBI taxonomy): Bacteria > Pseudomonadati > Thermodesulfobacteriota > Desulfobacteria > Desulfobacterales > Desulfosarcinaceae > Desulfosarcina > Desulfosarcina variabilis. The sequence goes on from NZ_CP159846.1 coordinate 8,726,415, forward strand.
ATCATAATGATCGAGGTGCTGACCAAGAAAATTCTTGAGCCGCCGGTTGGCCTCGCTGGTGCCGCCCTTGAACAAGCCGGTCACCGGTTCAACCGAGCGATCCAGATCCAGTTTGGACAACACCGTGTCGATGTCGTTCAGGTCCAGGCCGTGGATCTCCATGCCCAGGGATGGTTGTTGTGGTTTCACCGGCCGGGACAGCCGGAGAAAGTCATGGATGTGTTTTTTCACCCGCGGGCGAAAGGTGCGCGCGGCATACTCGGCCTTGGCGGATGCCACAGCCACCGGCACCACTACATCCCCCTCCACCTGAACCACAAGACAGGGCGCTTGTTTGGCCACCCGCCAGCGCCATTGCCGTTGGTAGCGGGTATACCCGACGTCACACACCATCAAGGCCGCCTGCTGTCCAAGCTCAAGCGCCACCCGGTCCGGCGACCCCATCCGCACCACCAACTGGATGCCCATCTTGATCAATCTATCCTTTACATCGACCAGCCCTTCCAGCATAAACCGGTAATGGCGCAGATTCGCCTCGGGATAGGCGTCGGTGAGTCCGAACCCGACGATCACCGGCAGGTGCAGCCGGTTGGCCTCCTGAATCGCGATATCCAGTGCCGGATTGTGCTCGGCCCGTTGGGACTGCTGCATCCAGTAAAGCACATACTCACCGGCAACAATTTCACGGTCGTTGCGTACCTTGATGCGCGGGTTGGTAACAGGCATGGGGTTCTCCTTCAATGTTTCAATCCAACGGTTGTGAAAATGCCGGCCGCAACAATATGCTTGACACGCAGGGCACGATAGGAAAGGCTGCCCCTAACGCTGTATAAGCCGTAGGGCTTCAGAGACAAGGCGCTCATGCCTATTCATCATTGACTGATTTAGTGTCCATCCAGAACCGGATGGGCACTATTTAAAATCATGCCAACGTCTACCGAACCAATTTGGATGTTCAAGTCAGACAGGGAAAATCTGATCCCCCTTTTAATGGTCGCCGTCCTCATCGGCCTGCTGAGCGGGATTCTGGCGGTTGGGTTTCGCTATCTGTTGCTGGTTGCCACCCGTTTATGCTGGCAGAATCCCTTTGATATTGTCGGCGCGGCAACCCATCTGGCGTGGTATGTGGTTATCTTAATTCCAGTATTGGGCGGTTTGGCCATCGGCCCCATCGTTTCCATACTGGCGCCTGAAACCCGGGGCGCCGGCGTGCCCGAAGTCATTCACGCTGTCGCTTCACGGCAAGGGATTATCAAGCACCAAACGACGGTCTATAAAATTCTATCGACGGTGATTTCCATCGGTACCGGAGCCTCTGTGGGCAGGGAAGGCCCCATTGTGCACATCGGCTCATCGGTCGGTTCTTCCATCGCTCAACTGCTCAGGCTTTCCCCTGAATGGCGCACCGTTTTTCTGGCGTGTGGCGCGGCAGCCGGAATTGCCGCCACGTTCAACGCCCCCATGGCAGGCATGCTGTTCGCCGTGGAAATTATCCTTGTCGATTTTGAAATCAGCCATCTGAGCCACATCGCCATTTCAGCGGTAACGGCCACCGTTGTTTCCCACCATTTCTTTGGCAACCTGCCGGCCTTCGACATCCCCGCCTACACACTGGTCAGTTACCGGGAGATTGCCCTTTATGGCCTGCTCGGCATCCTGGCCGGCTTTGTATCCATCGCTTTCATCAAATCCATATCCCATGTCGAAGACGCCTTGAACCGGCTCAAGATCCCCGGCTATGTGCAACCCGCCGTGGGCGGATTGGTGGTGGGGGTGATCGCCCTTTACTGTCCCCATGTGATCGGCGTGGGGTATCAGTCCATCAACCTGATCCTAACCGGAAAAATGGCGATTAATCTCATTGCCATTGTTCTCGTTCTTAAACTGGTGGCCACCTGTTTTTCCGTCGGAGCCGGTTTTTCAGGCGGCATTTTCGCCCCCTCCCTGGTATTGGGCTCCCTGTTGGGCGGCCTGTTCGGCATCGCCGTCAATATCTTGTTCCCGGCGTGGGTTGCGTCCTACCCGGCATACGGGTTGATCGGCATGGGGGCGATCGTCAGTGGCGTCACCATGGCACCCATTACAGCCATTTTTACTATTTTTGAGCTGACCTATAATTTCGAGATTATCCTGCCCTTGATAACGAGTTGCATCGCCAGCCTGATTATTGTCAAGAAATTTTACGGAAATTCGATCTATGAGACCAAATTGCTCAAGAGAGGCATTAAAATTGTCCGTGGCCATGACGTCAACCTCTTGCGATCCATTCCGGTGACCCAATATATGGACCGGGAATACGAAAGCGTCCGGACAGACACAGGTCTGCGGGAATTGATCGTCAAAGCGCAAAAAAGCAGGTATCCTCACTTTGTCGTCTTGAATCACAAAGACGAACTCGTCGGCATGCTATCCATGCGGGATTTGAAAAACTGCCTGTCCGACATGGTTGATTTGTGTGAGATCATCGTGGCCGCAGACATCATGAGCACAGCGGTTTACTGCCTGGCCTCGAACGACACCCTTGAAACCGCCTTCGAAGTGTTTGAGGGAAAACATATCTCGACACTGCCGGTGGTGGATTCAAGGCACAGAAAAAAGGTTCTCGGCATTCTGAAAAAAAGTAATCTGCTGCTGGCCTATAACGAGAAAATTCTGAAGATCCGCATCCTGCAAAATCGGATCAAATAACAGATCCCCCCAAGTCGCCCCTTACGGATTTTTGCCGTTAACCGTTTCGAGCATCCGTCGCTGCGCCAGCCATTTATGAAGATCGGCCATGGTACGGGAGAGCTGGTAACGACCGTCGGCAAAGACCCCGTAATCGCCGCCGCCGGCCATGGCCGAGGCAAAGCGCACCGTGTTGGCGTAAAAGAGCCAGGCATCACTCCACAGGCGTTCGCTGTGCTCGTCAAAGGGATTGCCGCCCTGGTCCAGTCCCTGGGCATAGCCCCGGCGCCAGCCCTCGGTCATCAGTTCGGTGATCGTCCCAATGGCCCGGTTGGTTCGTTCAATGGTATTGGTGTAGCGCCGCCAGTGGCCCTCGACCCAGCCGGTGGCATGGCAGGCCTTGCAGGTAGCCTGCATGGTCTGCGTGTGTTGGGCCTGAATATCCGGTCCAATGAGATCGGCTTTGGCCAGGCCACCCTTGAAATCCGTGGGCAGGGGCAATCCATCGGCGTTGCGGATGGTTGATGTAACCGGCGATTTGGGCTGGGGATGGGCGTAGATCAGGCCGAAAATGCGCCATGCCAGACGGTCTTTCATTTCATGGGTGCGCTGGCTGATAGTCTGACCGTCTTCGGTGACCACCTGGCTGATATGGCAGGTGGCACAGGTGGGCGCCGTGAAATCACGCCCCACGGTCCACGGCACGGTCTTGAAGTCCCAGTCCGCTTTTTTGGAGGTATAGATATTGCCGTGCTTGCTCGAGGTATAGACCTTGTACGCCGGCACATCCGGTCCCACATGACACTCCTGACAGGTATGCGGTTTGCGGGCCACGGCCATGGAGAATTCATGCCGGGTGTGGCAGGCCGAACAGGCCCCCTTGCTGCCATCGGTATTGATCCGGCCCACCCCTTGATTGGGCCAGCCCTCGATCACGGGAAATTCCAGTTCACCGGCATCGGTGTCGCGGATTACCGTGCCACTGACCTTCAGTACCGTACCATGACAATAATAGCAGGCTTCGGCCCGGGTATCAGCATCCACCGGAGCCGTCTTGAGTTGTCCCTTTTCCAGGGATCGATCGGCCAGGATGGCGTTTTCCAACTGGTTGTAGAGTGCATTGTCGGCCAGATTGCCAACCGCATGGGCCATGATATTGCGTGAATACTGGTCGGCCTCGACAGCATGACAGGTGCGGCAGTCATCCGGACTGACCACCACATGGATGTCGGTGCCGTTGTGGTCAACGGTGTCGGCATGTTTGTCGCTGCGCAGGCCGTGGCATTCGGCACATCCCACGGCCACCGTTTGAAGCGCCTGGGGAATGGTCTGGCTGGATACCTTGCGGGACAGGTCATCGGCCTTCAGGGCCGCGGCCGGTGTGATCACGGCATGGCGGCTGGCGCGCCAGTCGGCCACAATCCCCGGATGAAAGACGCCGTGACAATCCAGGCATTCCTGAGTGGCCTCGCTGATGGGGGCCTCCTGACTGAAAACGATAGCCGGCAAAAACAAAAGCAATAAAGCGGACAAGTGGAACCAACGGCAATACACGGCAATCTCCTTTATGATCTTGGATCCTGCCTATCCAAAAAGTGACGGGATGGTTGATTGTTTGAACAGGCTTCGGATCAATTCGGTCGTGGGCTGATCCAATACCGATATTGCCACGCATGATAGCCGAAATGGAAGATTTCGTCCAGCGTGGGAGATACGCATACTTAAGGCTTGTTTTTCATTTTTACTTAATTTAACTAAAAAAATTCAATTTTAATGACACCCCGACCATCATCGGCAACAATTTCACCAGGAGGAAAAATGCCCAAACGCGAGGATATCCACAAAATACTGATTATTGGCTCCGGTCCCATTGTCATCGGCCAGGCCTGCGAATTCGACTACTCGGGCACCCAGGCCTGCAAGGCCCTCAGAGGATTGGGCTACCAGATCGTTCTGGTCAACTCGAATCCGGCCACGATCATGACCGATCCGGGACTGGCCGATGTGACCTATGTGGAACCCCTCAACGCCAAGGTGCTTACCGAAATCATCGCCGCCGAGCGCCCGGATGCCGTACTGCCCAACCTGGGTGGACAGTCGGCCCTGAACCTCACCGCCGAACTGCACCATCAGGGCGTGCTTAAAGAATTCGGCATCCAGGTCATCGGTGTCAGCCTGGAGGCCATCGAACGCGGCGAGGACCGCACGGCGTTCAAGGAGACCATGACCCGCCTGGGAATCGAGATGCCCAAGAGCGAAGCCGTGGAAAGTGTCCAGGAGGCTGAACGGGTGGCCCGGGAACTGGGCTATCCGGTGGTCGTCCGTCCGGCATACACCATGGGTGGCACCGGCGGCGGCCTGGTGTTCAACGTTGAGGAACTACGCATTGTTGCCGCCCGGGGACTTGCGGCCAGTTTGATCGGCCAGGTCCTGATCGAGGAATCGGTCCTGGGATGGGAAGAGCTGGAGCTGGAAGTGGTCCGGGATGCCAAGAATCAGATGATCACGGTGTGTTTCATTGAAAATGTCGACGCCATGGGCGTTCACACGGGCGACAGCTACTGCACGGCGCCCATGCTGACCATTGATCCGGCCCTGCAAAAGCGCCTGCAGGACTATTCCTACGCCATTGTCGAGGCCATCGAGGTGATCGGCGGCACTAACGTTCAATTCGCCCACGACCCGGCCACCGGACGGGTCGTGGTCATTGAAATCAACCCGCGCACCTCGCGCTCATCGGCCCTGGCCTCCAAGGCCACCGGGTTTCCCATTGCCCGGGTCTCCTCCCTGCTGGCCGGCGGGCTGACCATGGACGAAATTCCCTACTGGCGCGACGGCACCCTGGAAAAATACACCCCGTCAGGCGACTATGTGGTGGTGAAATTCCCTCGCTGGGCTTTTGAAAAATTCGAGGGTATCGAGGATCAGCTGGGCACCCAGATGCGGGCCGTGGGCGAAGTCATGAGCATCGGCAAGACCTATAAGGAAGCCTTCCAGAAAGCCATCCGCAGTTTGGAAATCAATCGCTACGGCCTGGGCTTTGCCAACGATTTTCATACATTGCCGCTGGAAACGCTCATGAAAAGGCTCTCCCAGGCCACCAGCGAGCGCCAGTTCATCATGTACGAGGCCTTGCGCAAAGGCGCCGATACCGATGCGCTGCATTCGGCAACGCACATCAAGCCATGGTTTATCGAACAGATGCGCGAACTGGTACAGCTCGAGGAGGAAATTCTTGGGTATCAGGGCAAAACGCTTCCCGACGCATTGCTGGAACGCGCCAAAAAGGACGGCTTTGCCGACCGCTACCTGGCCCGACTGCTGGACGTGCCGGAAACCGCCATCCGCGATCAGCGACGGGCCATGGGAGTGGTGGAAACCTGGGAGCCGGTGCCGGTGAGCGGGGTCGAAAACGCCGCCTATTACTTTTCCACCTACAACGCCCCGGATCAGGTGACGGTCAGCCAGCGGCCCAAAATCATGGTCCTGGGCGGCGGCCCCAACCGCATCGGACAGGGCATCGAGTTCGATTATTGCTGCGTGCATGCGGCCCTGGCCATCCGCGATGCCGGATACGAGTCGATCATGGTCAATTGCAATCCGGAAACCGTGTCCACGGATTATGACACCTCGGACAAGCTTTATTTCGAGCCCCTTACCGTGGAGGATGTACTGAGCATTTACGAGAAGGAAAAGCCCGAGGGCGTGATCGTCCAGTTCGGCGGGCAGACACCGCTCAATATCGCCCGCGAACTGGCCGAGGCCGGTGTTCCCATTCTGGGTACATCGCCGGACACCATTGATCTGGCCGAGGACCGGGACCGCTTCCGCAAGATCATGCAGAATCTTGGCATCCCCCAACCCGAATCAGGCATGGCGGCCAGCCTCGACCAGGCGCGTGAGATCGCCGCGCGCATCGGTTATCCGCTGATGGTCCGCCCGTCCTACGTGTTGGGCGGCCGGGGCATGGAGATCGTTCATGATGATGCCATGCTGGCACGTTATGTCAATGCGGCGGTGGAACTGTCTCCCGAGCGGCCGATCCTGATCGACAAATTCCTGGACAATGCCATCGAAGCCGAAGCCGACGCCATCGCCGATGGGGATGATGCCTTCGTGCCCGCGGTAATGGAACATATCGAGCTGGCCGGCATCCACTCCGGCGACTCGGCCTGTGTGATTCCGCCCATCAGCCTGGCGCCCAAGCATATCGACACCATCCGCGAATATACCCGCCGCATCGCCAAGGCCCTGAATGTGGTCGGCCTGATGAATATGCAGTACGCCATTTACGACAATACCGTTTATGTGCTGGAAGCCAACCCCCGGGCATCGCGCACCGTGCCCATCGTCTCCAAAGTGTGCGGCCTGTCCATGGCCCGCGTGGCCACCCAGGTGGTGCTGGGACAAACGCTCTGTGAACTTGATATCAAAGACCGCCAGGTGCACCATTACGGGGTCAAGGAGGCGGTATTTCCTTTCAACATGTTTCCCGAAGTGGACCCCGTGCTGGGACCGGAAATGCGCTCCACCGGCGAGGTCCTGGGGTTGTCCCATTCGTTCGGCCGGGCGATTTTCAAGGCCCAGGAAGCCACCCAGGCCCCCCTGCCCCTTGACGGGACCGTGCTGTTTACCGTGGCCGACCGGGATAAGAATGCCGCCCTGGAGCCCGTGCGCCGGTTTCGGGAGCTGGGGTTCCGGATCATGGCCACTGAGGGCACGCACCGGTTCTTAAAGGAACGCGGCATCGACACGGTGGCTGTCTCCAAACTCGACCTGGGCCGGCCCAATCTGGTGGATGTGATCAAATGCGGAGACATTCAGCTGCTCGTCAACACCCCCAGCGGGAGCAAAAGCAGCCAGGACAGCTCGAATATCCGCAAGGCCGCCATCAAGTATAAGATTCCGTATATCACCACCACAGCTGCGGCCATTGCCGCGGCCAAGGGCATTGCCGCGCGGCGCCAGGGCGCCCCGAAAGTACGCTCCCTGCAACGCTACCATGCACAGATCGAAAACTCGGAAACCCAGGCCAACGGGTAACAGCGTGTGAAAGAATCGTAACACTGATCATCAAAAAGGGGCGGCAAGGGCATGACGGATCAAGCGGCCGGAAGGAAAAATCGGGCCCGCACGCCAAATTATCATCCGATCAGGTCCATAAACAAAATATTGAAATAATTGTTTTAACCATAGACTTATTTACTATTTAAATTCCTCCTTTTTAATGCTGGCATACGGCTTGCCATCAATGCGTGTACAGGCATAACGCCCGTGTCGGCAAAAAAAGGAGGTAAGGTGATGAAAAAATCGATCCTGATCAATGCAATCGCTGTTATATTCGCCCTGCAATTCATCAGCTGGGCCCCGGCTTTCGCGCAGGATGGCGTTCACTCACAAAATCGCATGCAAAATGATGTATCCGGCAATCTTTTCGCGTTACGATGGGACGAGGTCGGCTACGCGAGAGGCAAGCCGCCTGAAAGAGACAAACGGCATCGACCGGATCATCACAAAAGAGAGCGTGACAGACGCCATCATCACCGGCACCACGAAAAAAGACGTCCTGTACGCCATAAGGTCGTCGGGGTGGCAGTCGAACGGCAGAAACAGGCAGAAAAGCGTGTGGGAACCCGTCGCCCCGATGATCAGCAACAGCCCCGGCCCGACCAGTACAGGGGGCCTGTAAACGAATAATTCCAAATCGTTATTGCTTGTTGGCCCATTTTATCAAACCGCCCCCGAAAGACACCGATTTCAATATGCGCCTTTCGGGGGCGCCTTGTCGACCCACCCGGCACCAATGCCTTTGTGTTGGCATGCTTTTTTTCCGCAATCCTGATCTCCTTTTAGCCTGCCCCCTTTTCTGATTTACCCAATGGATTCAATTTTTGAGTTGGCCCTTGATCCATTACCGGCCATCTGCTATTTCTCTGGCCGCAAATATCCAACGCATCCACAACCGAATTGACCCGACGAGGAACCATGACGACCAGCGACAACATCGATCGCGCTGAAATTTCCCGTTTCTCGGCCATGGCCGACACCTGGTGGGACCGTGACGGTGAATTCAAGGCCCTGCACGACATCAACCCGGTGCGCCTGGCCTATGTGCGTGATCGAAGCGAGCTGGCGGGCAAAGCGGTTCTCGATGTGGGCTGTGGCGGGGGACTGCTCGCCGAGGCGCTGGCCGCCAGCGGCGCGCAGGTCACCGGTATCGACATGGCCGAGGCCTCCCTGGCCGTTGCCCGCGCCCATATGCGAGCAAGCGGGCTGACCGTCAACTACCAACAAAGCACGGCCGAGAATCTGGCTCATCAAATCCCCGATCATTTTAACGTGGTCACCTGCATGGAACTGTTGGAACATGTTCCGCGTCCAGCCTCCATCCTGAATGCCTGTGCCCGTCTGGTCAAACCCGGCGGGGACGTGTTTTTCGCCACGGTCAACCGCACATGGCTTTCACGGCTGCTGGTGATCGGAATGTCCGAATACGTTTTGGGAATAGTCAAAAAAGGGACCCATGAATATCGCAAACTGGTACGGCCAGACGAGCTGAAAAGATGGGGCATGGCGGCGGGACTTGATTTTATCAATCTGTCCGGTCTGCGCTATTTCCCCTTTATCGGCTATGCGTCGCTATGCGATGATACCAGTATGAATTACATGATGCATTTTAAACGAATAGAATAGGTTGAAAGGAGCCCGAATGGCCCTCTGGCGAAATCCCCAGTGGTTTGACGCTAAAAAGCGACAGGAACAAGTGGACGATCACATCCGGTCAACCGGCCGGGCCCGGTTCGGCATCCGCGAGTTCGATGAAGGTAAAAAAGCCGATGCCGTGCGTGTTCATTTCGACCGAGTAGCGCCTAAATACGATTTCATGAACTCATTGCTCAGCTTCGGCATCCAGCATACCTGGAAACGTGCCGCCGTGCGCCTGCTCGGTGTCCGGCCAGGCGACAAGGTGCTGGACGTCTGCGGAGGGACCGGTGATCTGGCCATCCTGGCTGGTCGGCGTACCGGCCCCACCGGCCAGGTGGTCGTCTACGACATCAACCATGCCATGATCCAGGCCGGCCGGCACAAAATCGATCCGTATCCTGATCTGGGCCACATCGGTTATGTTCAGGGGGATGCCGAGCGCATCACCTTTCCCAGCAACAGCTTTGACTGCGTCATGGTGGGCTTCGGGATCCGCAATGTCACCCACCTCAGGCAAGGATTCTCCGAGATGATCCGGGTGCTCAAGCCCGGCGGACGCTTCCTGTGCCTGGAGTTCTCACGGCCCACCAACTCCGTGTTCCGCGGTCTGTACGACTTTTACTCTTTCAACATTATGCCCGCCCTGGGCCAGTTGCTGGCAGGATCGGCCGAGTCCTATGCCTGCCTGCCGGAAACCATCCGCATGTTTCCTTTGCCGGATGAACTGTCCGCGATGCTCACCCGGCTCGGACTGCGTGATGTGCAATGGGAATCCATGACCAACGGGATCAGTGTGGCGCATGTCGGAATCAAACGCAGGGCCGTTGCGGGGCTGTGGCTCCTGGACGACGATGCGGCCCCCGCCAGGGAACACGTCAATTAAAAGAAATGATTGGGAAAGCCGGGCGGAAAGGAATCAATTCCCCCCGGCCCTGACCCCTGTTTTGGGATTTGGCGTTTGGGGGTCTGGGTTAAAAGCCATTCTCCATTCTCAATTTTCCATTATCCATTCTCAATTACCCCATCACCATCCTCACCAGCACCACCGCCAGCAGGCTCAGCGGAAAGTGGCTGGCCTTGTTGAACAGGTCCATGGCATTACGGCGGTCGTTCTGCTCGACCAGTCGCAGGGCCGGCAACAACAGCAACCAGATGCCCAGGCCGGCCACGGCCAGCAGATGAACAGCGCCGAAGGACATGGGGGAGATCCATATGAGCATGAAGGTTAACAGGTAGGCCGCCACCAGGCAGGCCTGGGACAACAGGGCCGCACGCGCCAGCCCGAGCTTCACGGGGATGGTCTTGGCCTTGAAATGCCGGTCTTCTTCGATATCGGTCCAATCATTGGGAATATTCTGGCCGCCGATCTCCCAGAAGAAAATCAGACCCAGCAAAACGATCAAAAACAATACCGACGGATGCGGATTGACAGCAAAGACCGCAGCCACAGCCCCTAAGGATTTGACGATCCCGTTGATCACAGCACGCATCGGTGTCACCCGCCACAGCAGACAGTAAATTGTCTCCAATGCGCCGCCGGCAAGAAAAACATAAAGGCAGATCGGATTGAGCAGCCATGCGCCCAGCATGGCCACCATGGCCCATCCAGCGGCCCATAAAATGCCCTCGGGCAGCGTGAGCACCCCTTTGGCCAGTGGATGCCGCACCAATACCCCGTCTAGAAAATCTTCTCCATCGCTGTATCCGCCGACGCGCACTTTCTCCCGGTCAGTGCGGTAATCGACCAGATCGTTAAGTGCATAAACAGCCGTATAGCCAGCATACACGGTAATCATTCCCAAAACGACAACCACAGGGGGAGGAAAGTGGCCGAGGCACAGCAGCGCGGCCAGCGCCGGTGTAGCAAGATCAATAACGAGATGGGGGGTCCGGGAAAGCGCCAACAGCAGCTTCAGGCGCGGATGGGTTACAAGGCTGTTAAACGTCATGGTTGTCATGTCACCTAATATCACTTCATCATCATAAGGGGGGTTATCATGTCAGGAACTTTTTTGAGATCGGTGCAAATTGTCAGAACTGCACCAATTTGTCAATTTCAAGCTGGCTTCCTGGCAGGGTAACCGCATTTATAATATTCCATGCCGACTCACGTGATAGAAAAAACAGGCCTAACGGCTGATTACTGAAAGCTGACCTTGGGTTTCTTAAACCGCCCTTTTCAGACTCAAAAACAGCGGGCAAATCCGTGCATTCAGAAAAAATAGAAAAGAAATTCCAAATGCGGTTACCCTGGACGTTCCGGCAGGGTAACCGCATAATGTCACCATCTATCGATCTTTTTTTTGCAAAAACAGGCCATGTCTGCAACGTCGGTTCTTCATATGGGATGGTTCAAACTGTTTAAAAAGAAAATGGGTGGGCCATCTGCTCAGGCGTCGTGATCCTCACGGCCAATTAGGAAATTGTGTCATCGGCCATCTAAACCGTTCCCCTCTTATTGGGTCAACCAATGTTCGACCATTGCCTGGCATTCCCACAAGTGCTGCAAAATTCGGCGGTATCGTCAATCACCGACAACCCGCTCGCGGGCCTCTTGCTTGGTTTTGCAGTTGATGCAGTAGTTGGTGACCGGTCTGGCTTTCAAGCGTGCGATACCAATGGGCTCCTCGCATTCCTCACAAATCCCGTAGGTCCCCTCTTCAATGGCGACCAGGGCCTTCTTGATTTTAGCGATCAATCGGCTTTCTCTGTCATGCATTCGAATCCGATCGTTGCGCGAGCGTTCCTCTGTGGCCCGATCCAGCGGATCGGCTTCATTGTTGTATGACTCACCAACCAACTCACCAACGGCAACATCCGCTTTTTCCAGCAACACGTCCAGCTCGCTTTGCAACAAATTCTTAAAAAATTCGAGATCTTTCTTATCCATTGAACCATCCTAGAAAATTATGGGGTTAAAATGATCCAAAATATAACCCGCGTCGGGTGTTCAATATCTTGGAGAAAAGCATATTTTCTATATTTTTCAAATATTTGTCAAAAACCGTACAGCAGTGGGACACAACTTGAAGTAGATATTCTCTCAACGGTGAAGATTCGCTCGTGTGCGGGGAGAAATAATCATCAAATACTAAAGAATCAAGATACAAAGTGCAAACCGTATCAAAAAAAGCAATATGGCGGCTGCCCTATTCTTCAACAATGGCCACCGGTCGACACCACCCGGCCGATGCATTTTTTATTTTTACCGGGAAACATGCCACTTTGAATCCAAACGGCCGGGGCAGTTTGTCTAGGTTGGTCAGCTTTTCCATGTGGCAATACCCTTTTTCAATTCCTGCAAAATGGGCTTCCCAGACCACCGACGGATCACCACTGTCTTGAAAGGCCTTGGCCAGAAACGGCAACGGACGATCCCACGACCAGGCATCGATGCCCACCACGTTAACCCCCCGATCTAGCAGATAGAGGGTTGAGTCACGGGTCATGCCGGCCCCCTTGACCAGATATTCGGCCGTTCCCCAATACGCATCGGCGCCGGTTCGCACCAAGACGATATCCAGCGGTTTGAGACAATAGCCCATCTGGTCTAAGCATTGATCAACATCTTCGGCGCTGATACCGTCACCGTCGGCTTTGGAACTGAAATCCAACACCACCCCATCGCTGAAGCACCATTCCAAGGGGATTTCATCGATGGTCAACGCTTTTTTGCCCTGACTCATTGTCGGATGATAATGCCATGGCGCATCCAGGTGCGTCCCTGAATGGGTGGTCAGGTGCATGAACTCCAAAGACCATCCCAATCCGTCCGGCAACTGTTCGGTCTGCAGTCCCGGGAAAAAGGTCTTCATCTGGTCGGCGCCTGTCAAATGATCCACATAGTCGACACGGGGAATCATCATCTCAGGGTCGCTGGGCAAACCAGGCTCGATGGAAATAGAAAGATCAATATAGGTTGTGGTCATGGCCGGCTCTCTTAGCGGGGTTGGTATCGCATTGTTAATCACTTGTGAGAAAGGTTAAATTGCGCTATGGCCTTTCAAACTTGATGTCGTATTATTTCATATTTTTCGTGGTTCTCCAAAAAGCTCAAGTTGGAGACGAAAAGCTCCTGACAAGGTTGTTTTGTAAAAGTGTTAATTGGTGGATCGGATCTAATTTTAAATAGGAATCGATAGGATACCTTTGCTTAATACTTTAAACTTAACACTTAACACTGGCCCATAGACCAGTTAAATCATGCTACGATGCTGGAACAGATGCCAGTTGGATCTTTCCGCAGAATCTGAGATGACCTCATGCCTGAACTGCCCGAAGTACAAACCATTGTCGACCACCTGAACCAGGCTCATATTGTTGGGCGCGCCATCACCGATTCCCGGGTGTACTGGCCCAAAACAATTGCCGGAATGGACAGCTGCCGGTTTTGTCTGAGGATCAAGGGCTCCAAAATTAGGCAGATCACGCGGCGGGGAAAATATATCGTGTTGGATCTATCCTGCCGGCTGACGATGTTGATCCACCTGCGTATGTCCGGTCGTCTTAACCTATCCGATCCGACAATCGAGCGCAATCCCCACGAGCATGTTATTTTGCAGTTGGATAATACGACAGATCTGCGCTTTCAGGATACAAGAAAATTTGGCCGCATTGTGCTGACTGACACCCCCCAAACAATTTTGGGTCAACTGGGACCGGAACCACTATCCAAACGTTTTACCGGCAAGCAGCTGTTTACCATGTTGCAGGCATGTCGACGACAAATCAAACCCCTGCTTCTGGACCAACACTTTCTGGCCGGATTGGGCAATATCTATGTCGATGAAGCACTCTGGACCGCAGGCATTCACCCGCTATCCATCAGCAGCACCCTCAGTGCCAGGCAATCCGCATCCTTGCACCGTGCCATTCGCCATGTCCTACGAAAGGGGATAAAAAACCTCGGAACGTCTTTAGGCAGGGGGAAGGGTAATTTTTACTCAACCAACAATCGCCCGGGACGCAATGCAGACCAGTTGAACGTATTTCGTCGCACCGGTATGGCCTGCCCCCGCTGCAAAACAGCCATCATGCGCATCATCGTTGCCCAACGCAGCAGCCATATCTGCCCGCATTGCCAGAAACCACTGAATTAAATAAAGAAAAAAGCGATTGCAAGTAGCAACAGAACCAGCCCCACGGCAACCAGTTGTTTGCGTCTTGATGGAGGTATAGCGACCGGTATGACATGGCTGGCGTCTTTTTCTTTGTAATCTCGTATTTCCTTTATCTTTTTCATCTCTTCTACTCTTTCCCGATGCCTGGCATCGGCGTTTCGCCGGTCAAACGGCCCGGTTCTACGTTCATCGGAAAAAAAGGTATGAATCTTACGCCGATCGGGTGTTTTCCTTCTTTCCATTTCACCTCCATCTGTCACTTTCTTGGAAAACTATTATTTTCAATATATTATTGTAAAAACAGGGTTAAGCGTATTGTCAACAGCAAACTATGGATAAGGTGGATAGCGGTTTAGGCTGAAGGCAGAAGGGCGGGTTGCAGACGACCATTCTATGATCTGTGCCAAATGCGGTTGCCATGGCCCCGGCCCACCGAATCTTGACTTTGGCGCAAACATCTCTTATGCCTAGATTTACATCAGAACTGCAGCGGTAGAACAAAAGCATCACTGCGTCTTCCAAAAGCGAGGCCTATGAAAATCGAACGTGTGGTTGTCACCGGACGGGGAACCGTCAATGCCATTGCTGGCAATATACCGGAATTTTATAAGGCGTTACGGACCGGCATTTGTGGTATTGGCCCGGTAACGCTTTTTGATACCAGCGGATATCGCAGTCATACCGGCGGCCAGGTAAGGGGCTTCGATCCAGGGAAAACGCTTCCCCGAAGCGCCTCCCTGAAACGCATGTCGCGATCGGACAGCATGGCCGTGGTGGCAACGCTGGAGGCATTGTCCGATGCGGGCCTTGTGCCAATGCTGGATGATCTTGCCGCCCACACCGGCGTGGTCATGGGCGGGGGAGCCGGCGGCATGCTGGAGTGTGAACCGATTTTTGCCCGTTATCTGGAATCGGGTGCCGACCGGTTGCCGGTTGCCCCGTTTGCCGCGTTTTCCTGCGCCTCGTCGGCAGATCATATTGCCACCCATTTTAAGCTCATGGGGCCCAAAACCACCTTCATGACCGCCTGTTCCTCCGGTGCGACGGCCATTGGCTACGCCTTGGACCTGATCCGTCAGGGTGAGGCAAAAATGATGATCTGCGGTGGCACCGAGCCCCTGTGCCAGATTACCTACGCGGCCTTCAACGCCCTTCAGGCTGTGGATCCCGACTATTGCAAGCCGTTCGATCGTGATCGCCAGGGCATGACCCTGGGTGAAGGCGCGGGCATTCTGATCCTCGAATCCCTGACCCACGCGCGCCGGCGCAAGGCCAGGATTTACGCCGAGGTCCTCGGCTGCGGGATCAGCTGCGATGCCAATCACATGACCGCACCCGACGCCACCGGCGGCGGCGGGGCCAGCGCCATGCACGCCGCCCTGGCCGATGCCGGCATATCTCCGGCCCAAGTGGACTATATCAACGCCCACGGCACCGCCACGCCGGCCAATGACCGGATGGAAATCCAGGCCATCCATACGGTATTCGGCGAGCACGCAACGCACATCCCGGTCAGTTCCACCAAATCCATGATCGGTCATACACTGGGTGCTGCCGGTGCCATCGAAGCCGTCACCAGCGTCCTGGCCATCGAAAAAGGATTTATTCCCCCCACCATCCACCACGACCATCCCGATGAAACCTGTGATCTGGATGTCGTGCCTGATGGCGCAAGGGATGCAACCCTCAACCGTGTTCTTTCCAACTCTTTTGCCTTTGGCGGTAACAACACCTGTCTGGTCGTTGGCCGGTACGTGGAAACGGAGGAAGACCGATGATGAAGCGCGTCGTCATTACCGGCATGGGACTGGTCACGCCCCTTGGGATCGGCCGTAAAACAGTTGCCCAAAACCTGGTTGCCGGCGAGTGTGGCATCAGTCCCATTGAACGCTTTGATACCGCATCGCTGGGCTGTCACCTGGGCGGTGAAGTGCGCGACTTCAGCCCCATGGACTTCATTTCACCAGGAACGTTCAGACGCATGGACCGTCTGTCCCAGATGGTGACCGCCGCTGCCCGAATGGCCGTCGAAGACGCCGGCGTGGACCTGACGGCAGTGGACCGCACTCGCATCGGTATTGTCATGGGTACGGCCTATGGCGCCACGGATGTGGCCACCCAATTCGCAGGCACGCTGTTTACCGAGGGGCCCCGGCGGGTCAACCCCATCCTGGTACCCAACACGGTGATGAACGCGCCGGCCGGCCACGCCGCCATTGAACTGGGCCTGAAAGGGATCAACAGCACGGTCAACCACCGGGAAGCATCGGCGGAAACAGCCCTGGCCTATGCCGCCATGCAGATCCGCTTGGGCCGCGCCGATGTCATCCTGGCCGGTGGTGGGGACACCATCTCGCCCTTTTTCATCACTGTGCTGGAGCGCTTCCGGGCATTATCCCCCCAAGGGGGAGGCGAGGAAATGGCAAGGCCATTCGATCGGAATCGCAATGGTCCGGTGATCGGCGAGGGCGCCGCGTTATTGTGTCTGGAATCCCTGGACTCGGCCCTTGAGCGGGGTGCGAGAATCTATGGCGAAATTGCCGGGTGGGGCATGGCCAGCGCTCCGGCGCCGGTCAATGACTGGCCCGATGATCCGGCCGGAATGATCCTGGCCATGCAAAAGGCCATGACCATGGCAGCGGTCTCACCGGCCGAGATCGATGCGGTCTTTGCCGCGGCCAGCGGCGGGGTTCGCTCCGACCGCCTGGAAGCCCGGGCCCTGGACCATATTTTCGGGCAAGTCGGGCAACCCTCACGACCGGTGGTGACTGCCATCAAAGGCGCCCTGGGTGAAAATTTCGCCTCCGGCGGCATCCGTTCGGCCGCCCTGGCCTTGGCCATGCATGACGGGAGGGTTCCCCCTACCCTGGGATTGGCATCATCCATCCTTACATTGGATGTCGTAACGTCCAAAGCCCGTAAAATGGACGTTTGTTATGGCTTGATCAATGGTTGTGCGTCCAGCGGTACGTTTGTTTCCCTGCTGCTACGCAAAATGTAAGACGACGTTCTCAACCGTCCGATATCAATGCACTACTTGATTCCCCGGGAAATGATGGGTTCCCGTATTCAGGAAGCGCTGTCGTTGTCAGCGAATAGGTATAGACGTCCTTCTCACGAAAACGGGAAAAAGAATCCATGACGGTTTCGGGCACGTGAACATCTCCGGCAATATCTGTCAAAATGGCATACCGGCCGCCATGATCGGTAATCACATCGTAAGGGGGCACGCAAAGATAATTGAAAAGGTCATCCTGAACCTGGGGAAAATCCAGTAACCGGCAGGTCTTGATGGTCCCTGAATCACGACTGGCAAGGTCTTCCATGACCTGGCGGGTGAGACGGGTCCCGGCCGGCAGCAACTGGTTATCCTCAAGATCTGTTACCGCATAGGCCAATCGATAATCCGGCATCCGGCTTTCCTTTTTTGATCCTAACGGCTAACCGCACAGTTTGCAAGCGTCGACGGCTGTCTGGTGTATCAACCTTTTACCCGAGACATGTATTGTCCTGTCTCCGTGTTTACGCGGATGATTTCACCAGCGGTCATATATTCAGGCACCAGCACGGATACCCCGTTGGAGAGCTCTGCCGGCTTGTTCCGGTTGGTGGCCGTCGCCCCTTTAATTGCCGGGGCTGTATCCACGATTTCCAGGTCGATGGTTTGGGGCAGCTCGATGCTTAAGGGGTGACCGTCCCTGAGCAGCACGGTGATGCCCTCCAGGCCATCCACCAGCCACTGGGTCTGGCCTTCAAGCGTCTCTTCGGACAAGGTGTACTGCTCGTAATTTTCACTGTCCATGAAGGTATACAGGTTCTGATCCTGGTAAAGGAAGCTGACCCGGCGCTTGTCCACCTCCATCTCTTCCAGGGTATCGTTGCCTTTGTAGGTTTGGTCCAATTTCTGTCCGGTGATCAGTGAGGCGTAGCGAACCTTGTATAGTGTATTGGCCCCGCGGGCCGACGGGGTGTGGACATCAATCTGCTTGACCTGATATGGATGGTTGTCAATATTGATGATATTCCCTTTTTGAAGGTTACTGGCTTTGGGCACGGTATATCTCCTGTTCCGATCAAGTGAATTCAGGTTAATGATCAATGATCCTTATATCGTTTCTGCGGGTCCAAGGCAATATGTTGAAAGGATAACCGTGAACGACATGCATCTGCTGGAAAGGCTGGAGCAGGACGAGTTAACCCTCACGCAGCAGGATCGGCTGTTCACCCTGATCGCGGCGGTTTTCAATCAGGCCATCGACGTCCGCTCCCCGAAAAAACGGCCACCGGGAAAAGCCGGATTAAAGGCCGAAAAAGGCTATTATCGGTTGCTGTACCTGGAAAGCGAATTTCAGGAAAAAGTCAAAAATCAAGGCACGCCCCATCCTGAGGCAATCGCCTATGACTGGGATTTCATACCGGTTATCTTAAAAAAGCTCAAGGATATCCCCGAGCTTCAGCAAGAAATCAGGCAAGCAATCGAAGGGGCATTGATGGAAGTTGTTGACGCCATGCCTAAAGGTTGACTTAAACGCCATTGGCCAAGGAATCAGGTCATCCCCACCGTTTTCAGCATCGTCCGGGCAACGAATAGCGCTGTTGCCGCCGTCGCGGCGGTGAGCAGGGTGCCCCAGACGATATCCACGATGGTGACGACCAGGGGCCAGGCGTTGAACAGCGCCATGCAGGTCAGATCGAAGGTGCAATAGGCGAAAAAGCCCAGCATCCCCCCAAGCAGTGCGGCATGGCCCATCCGCCAGTCGCCCAGCAGGGCGGGGCCGACCACAAATACCTGGATGCCGGCGATGTAGACCAGGTAAAAGACGACGGCCGCCGGCCAATTGACCTGCTCACGCAGCAGATGGCCCAGGTGCCGGGCGTAAAACCCCTTGGCGACGATCCCCAGCCAGAAAAGATCGATGAGTAAAAACACTACAGCGGTGATGGTGTATACGGCCAAAATGTTGATGGCGTCCATTTTCATCGTTATTCCTTTCTATTCGGATGATCCGGTTTTCATGGCATCATTGCCCTCGCGGGTCAATACCAGCTGCAGATTCCCCAGCACCCGCGCCCTGAACGCGGCCTCACAGCTGCCCAGGTAATAAGCCCATTTACGCTGGAAGGTCCGGTCGAAACCCAGTTGCGTGATCTGTTCCTGGTTGGCCTGAACGTTTTTCTGCCAGCACGCCAGGGTGGTCGCGTAATGGTTGCCGATGTTCTGTGCATGATCGATCATCAGCCGGGAGTGGCGGGTCATGGTCTGGGTGAGAATGGTCAACAAGGGCAACAGGCCCCCTGGGAAAATGTGTTTTTGAATCCAGTCATGGGTCTTGCGGTACTGGTGGTAGCGTTGATCGGGGATGGTAATGGTCTGGACGACGGCAATCCCCGGGGGGTTCAGTAAACGGTCAATTTGTTTGAGTAAGATATGGCGTCAAGCGTATTGCAGTTAACTCTACCACTTCATATCGACGGGTTCAACCTATCAATGGCCACCCAATCCAATGGCATTGCATTCAACGCCCGTGAATACAATATTATCACTAACAACATTTTTGAACCACACGTATCATGCCGAGAAGGAAGTTATCCCATGGCAGAATTGACCGCAAAAACCCGTTGGGCCTACAGTTTGCCGGCATTTGGCCTGGCCGTGATCGGCATACCGGTCTATGTGTATATCCCCAAGTTCTACACGGATGTGGTCGGCGTGGACATTGCCCTGGTCGGCGGGCTGCTGTTTGGCGTGCGGATTTTCGATGCCGTGACCGATCCCGTTGTCGGCATCCTGTCCGACCGCAGTCAATCCCGATTTGGCCGCCGCCGGCCCTACATTCTTGTCGGCGCCGGCCTTCTGGCCACTGCACTGCTCTTTCTGTTCAACCCACCCACGGCGTCGATTCCACTGGCGACCGTGTGGTTCGGCGTATGGATCTACCTGCTGTTCTTTTTCTGGACCCTGGTAACGGTTCCCTACGAGGCCCTGGGGCCGGAAATTACTTTCGATTATGACACCCGGACAACCCTTTTTGCCTGGCGGGACGGTTTCCTCATCGCCGGTACGCTGGTAGCCGCCGCCTCCCCTGCCCTGGTGGAAGCAATTTTCAGTACCGGACCGGATGCGGCCGGGCAGCGCACCCTGTTTTTCTGGATATCGGCCATTTACGCGCCATTGGTGGTGGTTCTGTGCGCCGTGTGCGTCAAGGCCATCGGCGAGAAGACATCGGACAAGTCCGCTTCCACTGCGGATGCCTTTCGGGACTATCGGACGGTATTTGCCAACCGGCCCTTCATGATCCTTCTGGCCGCTTACACAATCGGCGCCATCGGCAACAACCTGCCGGCGACGCTGATCCTGTACTACGTCCAGTATGTCATCGGATCCAGCCGGGCGGATGTGTTTCTGCTGCTTTACTTTGTCACCGGCATCCTCTGTCTGCCCATCTGGGTTCGCCTGTCCGGCCGTTTGGGCAAAAAAGAAGCTTGGATCGCCGCCATGCTGGTCAACACCGGTGCGTTCGTCGGCGTATTTTTCCTGGGGCCGGGAGACGAGCTGGCATACGGGGTCCTGGTCGTGGCCTCCGGCATTGGATTCGGGGCCACCCTGGCTCTGCCCTCGGCCATCCAGGCGGACGTGATCGACTACGACGAGTACCATTCCGGCCGGCGGCGCGAAGGCCAGTACATCGGCCTCTGGTCCATCGCCAAAAAGATGTCCGCCGCCGTAGGGGTGGGGATCGGCCTGGCCGCCCTCGGCGCCACCGGCTACACCCCCAATGCAGAGCAGACCGAGACGGTCCGCCTGACCCTGCGGGTGCTCTACGCCCTGGTGCCATCGGTGTGTAACCTGGCGGCCATCGCCATCGTGGTATTCTACCCGATCAGCGGTGCCGTGCATGGCCGCATCCGACGGGCCATCGAACAAAAACGCGCAGGAAAGCGGGTTGATGATCCGCTCACGCCCGCTTATCCGTAACCATTCAGAGCAGGAGCGTTTCCATGACGGATTCCATCGCCATTTCTTTAACCGGCCTGGTCGCCGTATCGATCATGATGGCCACGGGCTGGGGGATCAGCGTGGTTCGAAAAAACGTCAATATTGTGGACAGTCTCTGGGGACTGGGCTTTGTACTCATCACCCTGATTACGGGGTGGCGCTCGGACGGATACGCAGCGCGGAATTTTCTCGTGATGGGAATGACCGCCGTCTGGGGATTGCGCCTGGCCATATATCTTACCTGGCGAAACTGGGGCCGGCCCGAAGATCATCGCTATGGGGCCTGGCGTAATAAAAGCGGCGATTCTTTCTGGTGGGTGAGCCTTCTCAAGGTCTTCTGGCTGCAGGCAATATTCCTGTGGACCATCTCCCTGGTGCTGCAGAAAGCGCTATTGTCCCCGCTGCCGGACCGGCTCACCCTGCTGGACATCTTGGGCGTGGCCGTGTGGGCGGTAGGCTTTTTTTTCGAAGCGGTGGGCGATTTTCAGCTGGCCCGGTTCAAGGCTGATCCGGCCAACCAGGGCCGGGTCATGGACCAGGGCCTGTGGGCCTTGAGCCGCCATCCCAACTACTTCGGTGAATTTTTGATCTGGTGGGGATTTTTTCTGGTGGCTCTGGCCACACCAAGCGGCTGGTGGACGATGGTGTGCCCGGTCATCGTCTCCCTGGTTCTGCTCAAAATGACCGGTGTGCCCCTCACCGAAGCGGCTCTGAAACAAAGGCGCCCTGACTATCAGGCGTACATTCAGCGAACCAGCGTATTCTTCCCCCGTCCACCGAAAGACAAAAGGAAGGCCCCATGAAACTTCTCATGAGCATGGCGGACCGGGCCTGGCTTCCCGACCCATTGATCCGTCTCGGCATTCGCCGGCTGAACCGCTTGCGGCTCCGTGGTGAAGCCGTGCGCCACGGCGCGGAGCGTATTGCATCCATTAAACACTTTGCCAACAAAATGCGCCACAGCCCGGTGGCCATCCGCCCGGACAAGGCCAACGACCAGCACTACGAACTGCCAGCGGCCTTTTTCAAGCAGGTGCTGGGCACGCACCTGAAATACTCCTGCGCCCTGTGGCTGCCCGGTGTGGACGACTTGAACCGCGCCGAAGCCGACATGCTGGCCCTGACCGCCCGGCACGCGAAACTTGGCGACGGCATGCAGATTCTGGAACTGGGCTGTGGCTGGGGATCGCTGACCTTGTGGATGGCGGTTCATTTTCCCGGAAGCCGCATCGTTGCCGTTTCCAATTCCGCCTCACAGCGACGCTTTATCGAGACCCGATGCCGCGAACAGGGAATCGATAACGTGCAAATAATCACGGCCGACATGAATTGTTTCTCCACGGATCAGCGCTTCGACCGGGTCGTTTCGGTGGAGATGTTCGAACACATGCGCAACTGGGAGGTACTGCTACACCGGATCGGCGGATGGCTGAAAGACGACGGACGGGTGTTCATCCACATCTTTTCCCATAGCCGGTTTGCCTATCCGTTTGAGACCAACGGCGGCGACAACTGGATGGGCCGGCACTTTTTCACCGGCGGGATCATGCCTGCTGATGACCTGATCTTCCGGTTTCGAAAAGACTTGAACGTGGAAGAGCACTGGCGCATCTCCGGCATTCACTACCACAGGACCGCCGAGGCCTGGCTGGCGAATATGGACCACAACCGTAAAACCATCCTACCGTTATTGGCTGATGCCTACGGCAGCGATCAGGCCAGCCTGTGGTTTCAACGCTGGAGAATCTTTTTCATGGCCTGCAGCGAAGTATGGGATCATGACGGTGGCAGGGAGTGGATCGTGTCCCACTATCGGATGAAAAAACCTGCACGCCATTGACATCATGAACCACCATCTATATCCCTGAGCCCGCCGGCAGGTAAAAAACGGAGCGAATTCTTTCCCGACCGTTCCCAATGTCATCGTGGCCTGCAAAAAAAGCATTGTCGACTAAAGGCAGGACGAATCGATCAAGATCAACGGCGATGATTATTGACAGCCCCCCTCCCATTTGCGAACATATTTTATAAACACGGATTCATCAATCATTGCGGTCAGGCACCAATGAACCACCATGAATCTCATTAAACTCTTACAGCGCCAGTCAAAACAGCTGCATCAAGAATGGGCGCAGCGCATCCAGACGGAAGTCGGCGGCCACTACGCCGATCGGCCATTGGAGGAATTGCTGACGTCCACCGCTAAGGCCTGTGAAGCGAATTTTGACGCCATCGTCCACGGAAATTATACCAAACTCGATACATTCATCGAAAAAATTTGTAAGATGCGGTTGGCCGGGGGATTTTCCCTGTCGGAGGTGCAGCGGGCATTCGAAATCTATCGAACGATTCTGACGCCGCTGCTTGTTGGTGCCTTGAAGGGCGATGCGCTGATCACCGCCTTGGGGACCCTCAACAGGTGTCTGGAACATTCCATCAACCAATTCAGCGACTACTACCACAATGCCGATCAAGCGGCCTTGCGCAAGGCCAAAGAAGAAGCCGTGGCCGCCAATCTGGCCAAAGGCAGCTTTCTGGCAACCATGAGCCATGAAATTCGCACCCCCATGAACGGTGTGATCGCTGCGGCCGAACTGGCGCTGGCCGAAAAATTGCCCGGCAAGGCCGTGCGCTATCTCGAAATCATTCACACCTCGGCCTATTCCCTGCTGGGTATCATCAACGACATCCTGGATTTCTCAAAAATTGAGGCGAAAAAACTGGAGCTGGAAGCACGTCCGTTTATGCTGGACGAGATCCTCGATCGGGTGGTGGATGCCTTTCATTCCAAAGTGGCTGAAAAGGGTATCGAATTACTGGCGGATATCGACCCACAAATCCCTGGCGTGCTGATCGGAGATTCCCTGCGCCTGCAGCAGATTCTGACCAACCTGGTCAGCAACGCCGTCAAATTCACCGATAAGGGCGGGGTGATCCTGATACGCATCAGCCTGACGGAGACAACCGCGCCAACCGTATCTCTCAAATTCTCCGTCAAGGATACCGGCATCGGTATCGCGCCGGAGCAGTTACCGCGGCTGTTTAAACCGTTCAGCCAGGCGGACAGTTCAACGACCCGGAAATACGAAGGCACAGGCCTGGGGCTTGCCATCTGCAAACAGCTGGTGAGTCTGATGGGCGGGACGATCTGGGCCGAAAGCACCCTGGGCAAAGGCAGTACCTTCAGTTTTAAAGTCTGCTTCGAGCCATTTGCAGGCACGGCAGCACCCACCTTCGCAACACCGTCGTCACTGGGAAAAATTCGCGTACTGGTGGTGGATGACTGCAAGGACAATCTGATGATTATGAAACGGATGCTGGACAGCTTTGGCTTCCCGGTCAAAACCGTTGACTCGGCCGAAAAGGCCCTGCAACTGCTTCAGACCGACACGGCCGGAAAATCATCCGTCGACCTGATCCTGATGGATTGGAAAATGCCCGGCATGGACGGGTTGGATGCCGCCCGCCGTATCCGCCGCGACCTGAAGCGCGACACCGTTATCCTGCTGATGACCGCTTTCGAGGAAGCCGGTATTCGCGAAGAAGCCGAAAAAACGGGCATCAATGGATTTCTGGCCAAACCGATCTACCCGTCCGAGCTGTTCAATGCGGTGATGAACGCGTTTGGCGAAACGGCCGTGAAAAGCGAAATCGCGCGCAGCCGTTTCACGACCCGAAAATCCATTTACCGGGATCGCCTGCTTGGCTGCCGTGTCCTGCTGGTGGAAGACAATCCCACCAACCGGGAAATCGCAACGGCGGTCCTGCAAACGGCCGGCATCCAGGTAGCCACCGCGACCAATGGCCGTGAGGCGGTTGCTGCGGTTACCGTCGCTAAAGGGAAATTCGATGCGATCCTGATGGATATTCAAATGCCGGAAATGGACGGTTTCGAAGCCACCCGCATCATCCGCAGCACCCCGTCAGTTCAGCAGATTCCCATTATCGCCATGACCGCCCACGCCATGAAGGGCGACGAGGAAAAGTGTCTGGCGGCGGGAATGGATGGGTACGTCTCCAAGCCCATCAATCAGGATCGTCTGTTTCACGCACTCTGGCGTAACATCAAGCGTCTTCCCCGTTCCAGGTCGGTATCAGCGCCCAGATCGACCGGTGTTGAAACCGGTGTCGATGTGTTGCCTGACCGCCTTCCGGGCATTCACGTCCGCGAAACCGTGGCGGCGCTGAGAATGGACCCTGCGACGTTTCTGAAAATCCTGGTCGGCTTTGCCGCCCACAACGCCGACACTGCCGCCACATTGGAAACCCTGCTGGCGAAAAAGGAATACGCGTCCCTGAGCCATCTGGCCCACAGCATCAAGGGCAGCGCGGCCAACATCGGGGCCACAACCCTGTCAAGCAGTGCCCGGAAACTCGAGAAAGCCCTGACCGATCCGGCCGCCTGTGATCAAACCAACATTTCCGTTCTGACCCGGCAGACCATCCGGCGGCTGGCCGAGGTGCGCGGCGGCATCAAAACCCTCACCCCCGCTGCGCCGGAACCCGTTTCCGAAATGCCGGCGGCCGATCCGGCCCAGCGATCGCAAGCGCTGGACCGACTGGCCAGGGCGCTTCAGCTGGCGGACCCCGAGGCCATTGCACCGCGTTTTGCCGTGGCCCGGCCTCACCTGCCGGCGGCGGTGAGGGCCGAGGTGGAATCCCACATCGATGCCTACGATTATGACAAAGCACTCGAGTGCATCCGCAGCGTCATGACCGGCACGCCAGGACCGTCCGTCACCCGTTAATATTCTCAAACAGGCTCTCACGTCGCGACCGATCTACAGGCAATGGGTTTCAGGGGCTTTTTTAAGCCAAAAAATAAAGCTAAGGCCGGTAAGTGCCGATGGTGAAACCTTGAAAATGTTGATCATCGATTTTTTCCAGCAATAGATTCGATGAACGCGTAAGAAGTCGCATTTCAGACGGATTCGTCTGATTTTAACTTTAGCTACGGGGAGCGTTTGATGACAACCGATCATCAAGACAGAACAGCGGTTCACATTTACACCGACCAGTTCATGATCGCCGGTGAAATTGCCATGTATGCCGACAACCGCTTGACCGATTACATCGTCGGGGCCCATTCTTTTATCGCCGTCACCCATGCCGTGGTTCACGACACCAATAACCAGTTGCTTTTTAAAGCTGATTTTCTCAATGTGCAGAAAAGCAAAATCGTCATCATCGTGCCTGCGGCGACGGTAACCCCCGCCTGACCGGCGTAACGGATCAACGAATCGGTATGGATGGAGGGTAAATGGCATTTTTAGATAAAGTGTTTCAGGCCGCTGTCAACGTCAATGCATCTGATATTCATGTGTGCCCGGGTGAACCGTTTATCGTCCGCCGGTACGGACAGCTGGTGAAGATGAAAAGTACGCCGCTGACCATGGACCAAACCCGGCAGCTGATTCTCGAGGTTCTGACAAAAGATCAACAGGATCAGTTGCTGACCGGGCATCAACTTGACTTTGCCATCGACCGTGAACAGGTGGGCCGCTTTCGGGGAAGTGCCATGCGGCATAACCGTGGGTTTAGCGCGGTCTTTCGTCGTATTCCCCCAGATATTCCCGACCTGGAAAGCCTTGGGCTGCCGCCGGTGGCAAAAACGATGCTGGACAATCACCAGGGATTGATATTGGTAACCGGTGCCACGGGCCAGGGAAAATCCACCACGCTGGCGGCGATGATCGATTATCTCAACACCCATCGCGCCCACCACATTCTAACGGTGGAAGACCCCATTGAGTTTGTTCATCCCATTAAAAAGGGCATTGTCAATCAAAGGCAACTGGGAAAAGACACATGGTCGTATGCAAATGCCCTCAAAGCCGCCCTGCGGGAAGACCCCGATGTGATCATGATCGGTGAACTGCGCGACCTGGAAACCATGTCCCTGGCCATTTCAGCCGCGGAAACCGGCCATTTGGTGATCGGTACCCTGGCCACATCCAGCGGGCCCAAAACCGTTGACCGCATCATCGACGCCTTTCCTCCTGAAGAGCAGAATCAAATTCGCGCCATGCTCAGTGAATCGCTCCGGGCGGTAATCACCCAGCGCCTTATCCCCGGTGCTGACAACGAAGGCATGCAAATGGCCGTGGAGGTGCTCGTCGGGACCTTGCCCATGGCCAACCTGATCCGGGATGGAAAAACGTATCAGATTCCATCCATGATGCAGACCGCCAAAAATGTGGGGATGCAGATCATGGATGACGCCATTTTGCAATTGCTCCAGGAAAAGAAGATCAATGCCCGCAGTGCCCAGCGACATGCCAATGATCCCAAGCGGTTCCAGGCCTTTGTGGATAAGGCCGACAAGGAAACAGACTAAACCAAGCGCTTGATAGCACTAGCAACCGGCATAGGGTTTGGGCAGCCGGCAATCAACCTCGAGAAGAGATACCATGGCAACCATCGACACCTATTTTAAGCAAATGAAAGACGAAGGCGCCAGCGATCTGCATCTGGCCATCGGCTTCCCGCCGATGATTCGTAAGGGCGGCGAACTCAGGCCACTGGATTTTCCGGTCATCACGGCTAAAGATAACCGTCAGATTCTTTATGAGATTCTCACCGAAGAGCAACAGCAGGCCATCGATAACAACCTGGATTTCGACATGGCCTACGAGCTTGACGGCGTGGGTCGGTTTCGATGCAACATTTTTTTTCAGCAACGCGGCATCGGAGCGGTATTTCGAATCATTCCCACGACGATACTGACCCTCGAGCAATTGAACCTGCCCGATGCGGTTCGGACCATTGCCGACTACAACAAGGGCCTTGTGTTGGTCACCGGTCCCACCGGCAGCGGCAAATCCACCACCCTGGCGGCCATGATCAACCACATCAACGAGACCCGCAAGGCCCACATTATTACCATTGAAGATCCATTGGAGTTCGTTCACCCCAATAAAAAGTGCATTTTCACCCAGCGTGAAATCGGCACCCATGCCAACAGCTTTGCCGATGCATTGAAAGTGGCCGGTCGGGAGGACCCGGATATCATCCTGGTCGGAGAAATGCGGGATCTGGAAACCATATCGCTGGCGCTGACCTGCGCCGAACTGGGTATTTTGATCTTTGGCACCCTGCACACCAACAGTGCGGCCAAAACCATCGATCGGATCATCAATGCCTTTCCATCCAATCAGCAATCCCAGGCCAGGGCGATGCTCTCCGAATCCTTGAGGGCGGTCATCGCCCAGCAATTGGTCAAAACCATGGACGGCAACGGACGCTGCGCGGCCAACGAAATTCTCATTGGTTCGTCGGCCCTGGCCAGCATGATCCGTGAGGGTAAAATTACCCAGATCGAATCATTGATTCAGACTGGAACCAAGTCGGGCATGCAAACCATGGATCAGCATCTGATGCAACTGGTGCAGGAAGAGAAAATCTCCCGGCAGGCGGCGTATGAAAAGGCCATCAACAAATCACTGTTCCAAACTGCCCAATAACCCCCAGCGTTGCAAACCTGGGAGATAACACTTACGCGGCGATCTGTTTCATGTGCTGCTTGAGCAGTTTCAGGGCCCCGCCGGCATCGGCGGCATAGCCGTCGGCCCCGATCTGCTCGGCAAACGCCCGGTTGACCGGTGCCCCGCCGACGATAATGGCCACCCGATCGCGCAGTCCGCTGTTTTCAACCGCCGCAATGGTTTCCCGCATCATGGGCATGGTGGTGGTCAACAGGGCGGACAGGGCGAGGACGTGGGGATTGTGCGTCCGCACCGCGTCCGCGAATGTCTCCGGCGTAACGTCGACACCCAGATTGATCACCTCGTAACCGCCGCCTTTGAGCATCATGGCCACGAGATTTTTTCCGATGTCATGCAGGTCCCCCTTGACCGTACCGATCACGATGCGTCCCTTGGATTCCGTCTCTTCGGCCGTCAGATAAGGTTTCAGGATGTTGATGCCCGACTCCATGGCCTTGGCGCACATGAGGACTTCGGGGATGAACATCTCGCCATTTTCCATCCGTTCCCCAACCACGTCCATGGCGGCGATCAACCCCTGCTTCAAAATCTCACGGGCCGGTATCCCGCCCTCAATAGCCGATTGAATCAGCGTTTGAAGACGATGGGAGTCGATGGCGATGAGGGCATTGTGAATATCGGTGATTTTAACCATAAGACATCCTCCCCTTGTATGAAACGTCACGCCTCCAAGCCTGACTTATTATCATCCAGAATCAGAAAAATTGGCCATTTTTTGCTATCCGATGGGCAGCGACTCCTTGATCACACGGTAAACACCAGGGCTGAGCTTCTGGATGCGCCCTTTTTTTTCGTATCGGTTGAGGGTGTTGTGGATGACGTTCTGCCCCTGGATGGTCATGGCGGCGGCAATATCCCGCTTTTCGGCCAGATCACTTTGGATGTCCATGAAGGTAAACTCGTCGTAATCGTCCAGAAGGCGGCCGATCTCCCGGGTCCACTGGATGTGGTGCTTTTTGACATTGCCGATTTTGGCCGGAGCCATGGCCGGTTTCTTGGCTCCCGCCCCGCCCGCGGCGGCAATGGCGGCCAGGGCGATGTCGATCAGGCGC
Organism: Desulfosarcina variabilis str. Montpellier; assembly: GCF_048565275.1. NCBI lineage: Bacteria > Pseudomonadati > Thermodesulfobacteriota > Desulfobacteria > Desulfobacterales > Desulfosarcinaceae > Desulfosarcina > Desulfosarcina variabilis. Next base: position 8,756,461 of record NZ_CP159846.1, read on the forward strand.
AGCTGTTCCTGATGAAAGCGGCGCTGCGTTTCCAGCACCTTGACAATCTCTGGAGCATTGAAATCCATGTCGCTCACCTATATGCGAATAACGGGTTAACAGGACCGTTTCGAAGCATCGTCTGACGCCTCGGTCATCGGTGCAAATCCGCTTCTGAAGGTGTTTTCCACGATGGTGCGGGTGAACATGAACTGGGGCAGATAATCCTCGCCCATGGCTTTGGATCCCACGCCGGACATTTTAAAGCCGCCAAACGGGTGCCGTTTCATCATGGCCCCGGTGGTCCCCCGGTTGATGTAAAGGCTGCCGACCATGAATTCGCGGCAGGCACGCGCAATATTGGCCGGGCTGCGGGAGAAAAGCCCGCCGGTCAGGGCATAGGGCGTGTCGTTGGCAATGGCCAGGGCCTGGCTGAAAGTCTCCACCTTGAAAATGCACACCACCGGCCCGAAGATCTCCTCCTGGGCCAGCCGGCTGCGGGGAGAAATATCGGTAAATACAGTTGGCGGCACAAAATGTCCGGGCCCCTTGCCCGCCCCGCCTTGGGTCAGCAGGGTGCCTTCGGTCTTGCCCAGATCGATATAGGCCTCGATCTTGGCTTTGGCCGCGGCATCGATCACGGCGCCCATATCGCTGCGCGAGTCGTCACCAGGACCGAAGACCATCGTTTCCACAGCATTTTTGAATTTCTCCACAAACCGATCGTAGTTGTCGACCAGAACGATCAGCCGTGACGCGGCCGAGCATTTCTGGCCCATGTAACTGAAAGCGGAATTGACCACCGGCCAGATGGCGGCGTCGATGTCGGCGTCACTGTCGATGATAACGGCATTCTTACCGCCCATCTCGGCGATGACCGATTTTACCAGTGCAGCGCCTTCCGGTGTACGCCCCGAGCGCTCGATGATGTGCAGCCCGACGTCCCGGCTGCCGGTAAATACGGTAAAGGCCACGTCCGGGTGAGCGACCAGCGGGTCGCCGATGGTGTCGCCGGGCCCGGGAATGAAATTGAGCACCCCCGCGGGCAGGCCGGCCTCGGCGAAAATCTCGTAAACCGCCTGTCCGATGGCCGGCGTCTGGGAAGCCGGCTTGTAGACCACGGTATTGCCGGTAACAAGGGCCGCCGACGTCATGCCGATGGAAATGGGCAGGGGAAAATTCCACGGTGCAATCACGGCCCCAACACCGCGGGGGGTATAACACAGCCGGCTGGTCTCGCCGGGCAGGTCCGATGCCATGCGCGGGGCGTCCAGGCGAAGCATTTCACGACCGTAGAATTCTAAAAAATCCACGCTTTCGCAGATGTCGGCCTGGGCCTCGGTCCAGTTCTTGCCACCTTCATAAACCAGCAATGCGGCCAGGGGGTGACGCCGCTTGCGAACCACGGCGGCCGCCTTGAAAAGGCAATCGGCGCGCTTTGCGGCCGGGGTGGCCGACCACCCGGGAAATGTCTTTTTAGCGGCTGCGACCGCCCGCATCACGGCGTTTTCGTCCGCCTGGACCACATCGGCGACAACGCGGTCCGGGGCATTGGGGTCGGTGGATCGACCGGTCGTGTCCCCGTCAACAACCGTTCCGTCGATGACCGGGCGGACCCGCCGCGGAAACGATTCCCGGGCTTCTTCCAGGGCCACGGCAAATTGCGCATGGGTGGGAACATCCCAGGTGACGGGCGGCGCATTGGAAAAGGGCGCCGGATCACCGGCGTTGGTGACGGCCGGCCGATCAGCGGCTGAATCCTCGTTTTCCCGGGCCAAGCGCGCCGGATCGGTCAGCATCGCCTCCCGGTCCATACCGTTGACAAAACTTTGCCTCAGGAAGGATTCGCTGGAGGTGTTCTCCAGCAGACGCCGCACCAGGTAGGCCATGCCAGGCACGATCTCGCCGACCGGTGAGTAGAGTCGCAGGCGCAGGTTGTGCGTTTTCCAGGCTTCGCGCAGGTTCTCGGCCATGCCGTTGAGCATCTGGAATTCCAGTCGATCCTCGGGCACGCCAAGCGCTCTGGCGCATTCGATCACAAAGGCCACGGTGCGAATGTTGTGCGATGCGCATTTGAGCTGGACATAGTCGTGGTTGTCTAAAATCGTACGGGCGCAGCGCTCGTAGCTGGCATCGGTGGCGGCTTTACGGGTGTACACGGGAATCGGCGTATTGTACAAATTGGCCATGACGACCTCCTCGTCCCAGAAGGCCCCCTTGACCAGCCGGATGCCGAAATCCTGCCCGCTTTTGCGCGCCCATGCCAGCAGGTCGGCCAGCAGGCGATCGGCATCCTTCATGTAGGCCTGGTAAGCGATCCCCTTGTGGGGCCAGTCACGAAACGCGGGCTCATCATTGATGCGCTTGAACAACTCCAGGGTAAACCGGCGCGCCGGCAGATGCTCCATGTCCATCATCACGTAGGCGTTCAGGTCCAGGGCCTTGCGGTAGATCGGACGCAACCGCTCCATGGCCCGGTCGATGGCATAGTCCATGGCGCAGCGCTTGGTAAGATACTGGGAGTAAAGGCAGGAGGCCATAATGGAGATGTTCACCTGGGGGGTAACGCCCCAGTCCAGACCGCCAATTTCCCCGGTGCCCAGGGCGGGCCATGTGCTGGCGATCTCATGGTAACGGTTCATCAGATCAAGCTGCTGCGCCAGAAAGTCCTCCTCCTCCCGCCTGGAAGTGACCGCCTCTTTAAGAATTTTCACCGTCCAGGCCACCCCTTCCTTTTCACGCCCTTTGCGCATCACCTGGGCGGCCGTTTCGATGGTCTCACCAGTGATAAATTGCCGCCCCATGGAATTGATGTTGTTCCCGATACTTTTGGCGGCCATTTTGGCGGCCAGCGAATCCGGTTTTACTTTGGACAGCCCCCAGCGCATGCTTTTGGGAAAATCCTGCTCCGGCCTGCAAAAGTACTCCTGGATGTGCCGGGCCACCGCCTCGGGTGCGTTCAAATAGGGGAAGACATCCACGAAACGAAACATCTCCTGTTTGAAGGCCTCGTTTTTCATTGACCAGGCCATGACCTTGCCGGTCCAATAGTCCTTCTTGAACAGGGACGGTTTGGACCTGCCGGCAATGTCGTACAGCCGCATGCCGGTATCACGGACTTTTTGATCCATTTCAGCGGTCATTTTCGTCGACCTCCCTTGTTGACGGTTAAGGATTCACGCGGTTAGCCTCAGACAGGCTCTTATGTCCAATGCCGGCTCATTTCATCTATTGCCTGCATAATCCGGTCGTCCACCGGCGCGGCGGGCTGCTGGGCCATCAAGGCCAACGTTCGCTCGCGCACCCGGGAACCCAGGTCCCGGGCCCCTGTTTCCAGCCAGTTATCGTATCCACTGCGGTCGAAAAGCTGAGAATACCAGACCTCACGGAAGTGCTGCATGGTATGCTCGAGCATCAGATAATTGTCTCCCGGCCCCACTTCATCGATGACATCCAATGCCAGGGCCGCCTCGCTCACATCCAGCCCTTGCATGTACTGACCGACCATGTGCAACACTTCGTTGACCAGCACCATGTGCTCGGGTGAAGCCATGGTGGCATATTCCAAAAGACCGGCGTCATGGACCAGGTTGGCACCGCTGAGGGCCGAGGAAAAACAGGAGAAGACCGCTTCGACTGCCGCCTGCGCATCCGGCAGTTTGGAATCCGAGCAGCCGGCCGTACCGTAAAACGGAATCTGGTAGTGGCGGGCGATCTGGCACTGCGCGGCAACCATCAGGTTCATCTCGGGCGCTCCGAAAGAGAAAATGCTGCTACGCATGTCCATAATGGTGGAAAGGGAGCCCATGACCACGGGACTTCCTGTTTTGGCCAGCTGGATGAGAACCAGGCAGGCAAGGGCTTCCGCATTGCCCTGGGCCACCGCCCCGGCAAAACTCATGGGTGCCGTGCTGCCGGTCTGGATGCCGTTGTACACCACCTGCGGGATATGGTGCTCGGCGCAAAACAGCATCTGGTCGACCACATGGTCCGGCAACACCAGGGGGGAAATGGTGGTGACAAACGATGCCATCGGCGGTGCCGCGGCAAAGTCCGTTGCATCGCTGACAAACACCCGCGCCATTTCATAGATGTCCCGCAAATTGTCGACCGTGTTGCTGGAAACAACCACGGGTTTTTGAGAATAGACCAGAGCCTGCCGGGCCGCATAGCGGTCGGCGACTGAGGATGGGACATCGGCCATGGCCCCGAAGGTCATGCCCCAGGTATAGTTGGGCAGGCTGTCGGAAAGCATGACGATTTTGCGACAATCGTCAAGGGTCAGCTGGCGACGCTGGCCGGACTGCGGATCCAGGTAGTAAACGTCATCGAGGGTAGCACCGAACCAGGACCGGTCATGTTCCAGAATCACGGCCGGCGCTGCACTGCGGTCCCCCAAAACGACGCGTGACGGTGCGTTGACAATGGCCGCGTCGAGCATGTCGCGGGGAATCCGGACCCGGTTCCCGTCCACCTGGGCGCCGCTGTCGGCAAAGATCTTCCTGGCCATGGGATGGGTGACCTTGACCCCGGTGCGCGACAGGATCATGGCGGTGGCTGCGTGCAGTTTCAACACCTGCGCCTGGCTGAGCACCTGGAGCGTGGGCCTGAAGTTCAGCTCTTTTTCCATTTCCCGACCAATCCTTTCCTCATCTGCGGGTTGATCGTTCCCAGATGGACCTGCATGGCTTCGGCGGCATCCTCGGCCGTACCGGCTGCAATGCAGTTCACAATAATGGCCTGTATTTCAAGCAGATTATCGAACTGTTATGAACACATGAACTCCATAACTCAAGACCACAATAACGCCGCCCAAAAAGGCTTGTCAATATTCATTGAATTGTATTCAAATATTTTTTTTCATTTTTTGGCCATCCCCTAAACTGGAGCGAGATGCCTAGTTTGACTGATGCTTTAAGGTTGGGTTTTAAGTGGAAAAGCGAGCGTTTCGGTTACAGCCATGAAGGGAAATTCAGGCGGCTAATGCCCTTCTTTTTCGGGGAACGCCTTTTGGAGCTCGGTATCGACGATGCTCAAATGTCGGAACATTTCCGCCTTGGCCTTTTCGCCATCTCCGGATTCGATGTACATGACCACACGACGGGCCGTGGAAACGGCTTTTTCCACGTTGAACGGCATCGAAATATGGAGGGAATCATCCATGAAACCAATGTGGTGGTGGGCACGGTCGACAAGCAGTTTGACAATTTCGTAAAGGGCGTCGTTGTTGGCGGCGTCGGCCACGGCCATATGGAAATCAAAATCAAGCCTGTAAAACGCTTCGGTATCCGTGAAAGAGGCTTCCATTTGAGCGGTGATACCTTTGAGGCGTGCGATACTGTCGTCATCCGCATCCTTGGCCGCCAGGCGGGCGACTTCACATTCGACAATCTCACGGGCTTTCATCAGATCCGCCAAAGAGACCGCTTCGATGGCCTTGTCGAATCGGGCCCATTTTTGCGGGGCACTTTCCGCAATGTCGGAAACAAAGGTACCTTTTCCCTGGATGACCTTCAGGTATCCCATGACGTTGAGAATCCGCACGGCTTCCCGAACCGTTCCCAATCCGACACTGAACATCTTGGCCAGTTTGCGCTGGGAAGGAAGGCAGGCCCCCCGTGCCAGTTTTCCGTTTTCAATCTGTTCGGCAATCTGTTGAACCAGGGCTTCCGGTGCGGAATGAATCCGGATAGAGTCAAATTTCATCGCCTGCCTGTTCTTTGTAGGTTTCGCAGCCTATTTTTTAGACATGAATTGAGCGCAATAAATCGTATACCGCCAAGGCAGCGCAAGCAACTGTTTTTCAACCATGCGCCCGGCCGTCGGATAAAAAGAGAAACAGGGCATGGCAATCATCACCGGATCACCGAACATCGGATGGGGATTGCCGGAAATGTGCGATCGACTTTTTAATTTAAATGGCCTACCACTGTGTAAAAGCCCCCGATATGCCTAAATAAAGGATCAATCCAATGACTGTCATAACGAAAAGGGTGACTCCCAAGGCCATCCAATCCTGCTCATTCATACTTTCCTCCTTTGTTCAATGGGAACAGTGATAAGAAAGGATCGATAAAGGTCAAGAGGAGTCAACTGTAAAGTGAAATGATACAGTTCCAATGGCAGCGAATCAGTATCAACGGTGATCGGCGAGTGTTCCCACTCGATTAAATTCTAATGACAACAGATTTTCACTGTCAATATCATTTTCATGCGGAAGAGATTTCAACATTCAGGTTTCTCAGACGATTGATCGCTCCAGCCAACGCCAATCTTCGCGGGCGGGCAAAAAAGACAGGCCCGTTTTCATTCTGGGAAAAAATTGACAGCTTCTCATTTTCAATCCGGTTGTCCACCGCATTGGCCAGATCGGATGGCGACAGCAGCTGATCCTTATCAATGATTGTTGAACAGTTCGATCCGTTCCCGAACCCCACGGACAACGGCCACCATCAACGTGAGATACTCCCTAAGATGGCGGGTGAGCAGATAATTTTCCAGTACAAAGGCTCTAGCGGTGGCGCCCATCTCTTTTAAGCGATCCGTGTGCTTGATCAGATAGCGGATGCGCAGGGCGGCGCCTTCGGGAGTACTTACCAGAAAACCGGTATAATGGTTGACGATCTGGATGCGAATGCCGCCGGCGTTGCCACCGATAACCGGTTTGCCCTTCCACATGGCCTCGGTAACGGTCAAGCCGAAGCCTTCTTTGATCGATTTTTGCAGGACGATATCGGAGATGCGTTGAATGGCATTGATGGTTCGATGCGCATCGGGGGGAAGCATCAGGATGTGGATATCCGGATCACCCTTGGCAGCCATTTTCACCTCGGCCAGCACCTCCTCGCCCTCCGGGTCGTCGGTGGCCGTACCACCGGCAAGGATCAGCTGCAGGGGGGGGCCGAAGGCCTTGGCCATCTGGTACGCCTGAATGACGCCGACCGGGTCTTTGAACCGGTCAAAACGGGAGATCTGCGAGATAACCGGCCGTTCAGGATCGATATGGTAATCCTTGTAAATGGCGTTGGTCTCTTCTTCGTCCAATTCAATGTTCTTATCGCTTAAGGGATCGATACTGGGCGGGATGATGTACATCGGGTGATTCATGGGTTGAGCAAAAGCAGGCAACGAGTAAATGCTGGCATCGTAGCCATTGATAAATTGCTGCAGGTACTTCCACACCGGCCGGTGGGGACGGCTCGCATCAATATGACAGCGCCAAATCCACTTTCCTTTTCGGTCATGGCACAGGTTCAAAAGCGGTACCGGCTGAGGATCGTGAATAACCACGATGTCACTGTCCTTCAACCGCGCCTGTAGCCGTTCAAAATTACGGGCATTGGTGGTTTCGTAATGTTGCAGAAGGTCGTCCGGGATCTCTTCGCGATCGCCCTGCAGAGCATTGTGCATTTTTTTTGTACACTGGAAGTACTGGGCATCTCCGGAAACCACCTCCCAACCGGCTCGGATTCCCAACTCCTGCTTCAACGGGATCAAGCGATGCAAGATTTCAGCCACCCCACCGCCTTCGCGGGTGGAATTGACATGGACGACGTTCATCCCCTCCAATGGTTCAGCCAATTGATAAAGATGGTCGATGACCTCGTTGCCGACAATGGCGGCATAGCGGGTGAGCATATCGGTCATGAGGCATTTCCCTTCGACAAGTATTGCTTGAGCACCCTTTCAAGTTCACTGCGCAACTCTAAAATGCTGTTAAAATACGGATCGATGGCCGCAATCTTGGCGGCACACGGGGCATACGGCGCCCCCCATCCCCACAGCCACTCGCTAAAGTCATCTCTTCCGCTTTCGGTCCGACGACGTGCATCGATGAGATGGTAGAAAAGGCTTCCCAAAGCGAGGCTCGGGATGATGTCACCCAACTGCTCCGGCGTTTGGGCCCGCTCGCGTGTATCGAAGATGACAATTTGGGAACGCATGAAAAAAAACGGCTTTTCTGCTTCGGTGTGGGGATCAAAATCATCTTCATCCATGCGCTCCTCCACCACGTCAATGATTCGCCGGTGCAGGTCGTCAATGGATTTAAATTCGGTGGGATTGAGAATGGACAACCGCTCGGCCAGGCGCCGGTCATGCAGGTCGTGGTAAGCCCAGGCGGCAAAATCGTTTTGGTACTCCGGATCGACAAATTGCGGCCGTAGCAGCCCTCCCCAGAAATGAAAATAGGTCACTGCTGGATCTTCTATTCTAAGCAACCGGTCCAACAGCTCACGAAGATTATGCGCCTTTTCTCCGATGGCGATGGCAATCAGGGCGCAATCCATGATGGCAAACGGATCCAATTTTCCTGTCCTTAAGTTTAAAGTTGAAAATACGTTTCGCGCGAAGGCAACAGCCGCAATATTGTACGGAATCAGACGTGTGCAACGAAGGTGCGTTTGCAACAGTACGGGGGGAATAGCTTTACAAATAAAAACAATATAATATGCTATATTAGCAAGATTCCGGGGATTGTCAACCTTTTGCTGCCGGAGAAGACGACCATGCCACGCCATCGACGTTGACTTTCAGGGGGTTGTGTGCTCCTAATAAATAGTGCTCATTCAGAGTATTATCGGTTGCGGGAAGAGATTTAAAAACCCGTGGAGGCTTACTCTATGAAACCGTCGCTGGGCGCCACGTATTTGGGTGATGGCCGCTGTCGGTTTGTTGTATGGGCGCCGCTGGCGCAAGCCGTGGACGTATGCATCATCTATCCAGCTGAGCGAATCGAAAGGCTGAATAAAAAAGAAAAAGGCTATCATCAGATTATCTTGAAGGGTATCGATCCGGCTGCTCGCTACCGCTATCGGCTGCATGTCAATCAGACGCCGGGAGTTCCACCCAAACCACTGGAGAGGCCCGACCCGGCCTCGCAATATCAGCCCGAGGGCGTTCACGGGCCTTCCCAGGTGGTCGACCCGGCCTTTGACTGGCAGGATGCGCATTGGTGCGGCATGCCACTTTCACGGTATATCATTTACGAACTGCATGTGGGCACCTTCAGCGATGCAGGCACGTTTGATGGCGTCACGGCGCAGTTGGATCGGCTGACTGAAATCGGCATCACCGCCGTGGAATTGATGCCCGTGGCCCAGTTTCCCGGGAACCGCAACTGGGGCTATGACGGCGCCTATCCCTTTGCCGCTCAGCATTCCTATGGCGGACCGCAGGGCCTCAAGCGGCTGGTTGACGCCTGCCATCGCAAGGGACTGGCGGTGGTGTTGGATGTGGTCTACAATCATCTGGGGCCGGAAGGCAATTACCTTGGCGACTTCGGCCCCTATTTTACCGACGTTTATCGATCGCCCTGGGGCCAGGCCATCAATTTCGACGGTCCCCACAGCGATGCAGTGCGCCGCTTTTTTATCGAAAATGCCCTCTACTGGGTCGGCGAATGTCATATCGATGCGCTCAGAATCGATGCCGTGCATGCCATTTTTGATTTCACAGCACGCCCTTTTTTGGAACAGCTTGCCCTGGCGGTTCACCGGGAAGGCAGGCGCTTGGATCGCCGCATCTACTGCATCGCCGAAAGCGCCCTCAACGATACCCGCATAATTCGCCCCCGCCAGTTGGGCGGCTTTGATCTGGACGCCCAGTGGAACGACGACTTTCACCATGCCCTGCACAGCCTGTTGACCGGCGAAAAATCGGGATATTATCAGGACTTCGGACGACTTTCGGATTTGGCCGCAAGCCTGCGCGATGGGTTTGTCTACTCGGGCCAGTACTCCGCCTTTCGCCGGCGCAGCCATGGCAACGCATCGCGGACCATTCCCGCCCGACAATTTGTTGTCTTTGCCCAGAACCACGACCAGATCGGCAATCGCATGCAAGGCGAGCGCCTGGCCCAACTGGTCGACTTCGAACGGCTCAAACTGGCCGCCGGCGTGGTGTTGCTGTCGCCTTTTATTCCGCTGCTTTTCATGGGCGAGGAATACGCGGAGGTGGCGCCGTTTCGGTACTTTATCAGTCACACCGATCCGGAACTGGTGGAAGCGGTGCGCCAGGGCCGGCGCCGGGAATTTGCCGCCTTCGGCTGGAAGGCGGATCCACCGGATCCCCAGGACGACGCCACCTTCCTGCAGGCAAAACTAACCCCCGCACTGTGCCGCAGGGGCCATCACCAGGTGTTGATGCGCTTTTACAGCGAACTGATCCGTCTTCGAACGGCCCATTCATGTCTGGCGCAACTGAGCAAAAGGCGGATGCGGGTTGTCGATGACGAGCAAAGAATGCTCATTTTAGTGCGACGGTGGACACGCATGACCGACGCCTGGATCATCTTTCATTTCGGTAGCGATCATCAATCCATAGCTGCCTCCATTTCCAAAGGCCGGTGGACAAAGGCATTGGATTCCGCGGAAAAACAGTGGCAGGGCCCGGGCAGCCCGGTGGCGGCCGAAATCGAATCAACCGGCACGGTCACCCTGTGCCGTCCACCAAGCTCTGTATTGGTTTTAACCCGGGAAAGAAATCACCCATGACACAGCGCTATATATGCTTCCACGGTCACTTTTACCAACCGCCGCGGGAAAACGCCTGGTTGGAATCCATCGAGCTTCAGGATTCGGCCTATCCCTATCACGACTGGAACACCCGTATCACCGCTGAGTGTTATGGGGCCAACGCCCGCTCGCGTATTTTGGACGATCAGGGCCGTATTGTCAGAATGGTGAACAACTATAGCAAAATGAGTTTTAATTTCGGCCCCACGTTGTTGTCCTGGATGGTGAACCATGCGCCGGACGTCTACCAAACCATTTTGCAAGCCGACATCAAAAGCCGCGAGCGGTTTTCAGGCCACGGCTCGGCAATCGCCCAGGCCTATAACCACATCATCCTGCCCCTGGCCAACCGCCGCGACAAATACACGCAGATTCTGTGGGGAATTCGGGATTTTGCCCATCGCTTTGGGCGCCGACCCGAAGGGATGTGGCTGCCGGAGAGCGCAGTGAACCGACAATCACTTGATATCATGGCCGAACTGGGCATTCGCTTCACGATCCTGAGCCCCCATCAAGCTGCCGCCGTGCGCCCCGTAGACGCCCCCCAGTGGCATGATGTCAGCGACGGAACCATCGATCCGACCATGCCCTATATCCAGCAGCTGGACGCCGGGCGCCGTATTGCCATTTTTTTCTACGACAGTCACCTCTCCCGGGCAGTGGCATTCGAACGCTTGCTGGGAAACGGTGAAGCATTTGCCAACCGTATCTTAAGCGCGTTTTCGGATGAACGGTCCCATCCCCAGCTGGTCAATCTGGCCACCGACGGTGAAAGTTACGGCCACCACCATCGATTCGGCGACATGGCCCTGGCCTATGCACTGGATTATATCGAAACCAACCAGCTGGCCCGCCTGACCAACTATGGTGCGTATCTGGCCGACCATCCACCATCCTGGGAGGTGGAGATCGTCGACAACACCTCATGGAGCTGCGTTCACGGGATAGCGCGCTGGTGCAGCGACTGCGGCTGCAATACCGGTCACCATCGGGAGTGGAACCAGGCGTGGCGCAAGCCGTTGCGCAAGGCCATGGATTGTCTCCGCGACACGCTTGAGTCCTCCTATACGGAAAAGGCGGGACAATATCTCAAGGATCCCTGGCAGGCGCGCGACGACTATATTGCGGTGGTCATGAATCGCACGCCGGATACCCTTGAGCGATTTTTCAAGCGTCATTCAGTGCAGCAGCTGATGCCGGCAAGCCGAACCACGATACTGAAGCTGCTGGAGATGCAGCGCTATCTGATGCTGATGTACACCAGTTGCGGATGGTTTTTTGACGATATTTCCGGTATCGAAACCGTGCAAGCCATTCAGTATGCCGGCCGCGCCATCCAGCTGTACAGCGACATTTTCAACGCCGATATTGAGACCCGGTTTCTTGAACAGCTGGAGCAGGCCAAAAGCAATATCGCCCATCACCGTGACGGCCGCCGGGTTTTTGAAAAATTCGTTAAACCCGCCATGGTCGACCTCAGAAAGGTGGCGGCCCATTATGCCATCAGCTCCCTGTTTGAAGACTATCCGCAACAGGCGGAAATCTTCTGTTATCAGGTATTGCGCAGGGACGTGCACAGCACCGAGGCCGGCAAGGCCAAGCTGGCCGTGGGGCGGGTGACCATCGTTTCCACCATCACCCAGGAGAGCGCCGGATTTTATTTTGGCGTCATGCATTTTGGAGACCATAACCTGGCCTGCGGCATCCGAGAATACATGGATGGTGAAAGCTATGGCCAGCTGTTGAATCAGATTTTCGACAGTTTTGCAAAAGCCGATTTTCCCGAGGTACTGCGGATCCAGGACCATTATTTTGAATCATCACGGTACTCACTGAAGTCCCTGTTTCGCGATGAACAGCGCAAGGTCCTGGATATTATCCTGAAAGCGACCGAGGACGACGCCCAATCCACATACCGGCATATCTTCGAGCATCATATTCCGCTGATGCGCTTTTTGAAAGATGCCCACAGTCCGCCCCCCAGAGCGCTTGCCGTGGCGGCCGAAATCGTCGTCAACAGTGAGCTGTGCCGCGAATTTGCCGACGATCATCTTGATGTTGAAACCATTCAGACCCTTTTGGCGGAGGCTCATCTGGCCGGCATCTCCCTGGACGCCGATACCCTTGAATATACCTTGCGAAAAAACCTCGAACGCATGGCTGAAATGTTTCAGTCCGATCCGCAGCAGCATGAACGCCTTGAAAAAATGGTGGCCGGGGTCGAGTTGGTGTACGCCCTGCCCTTTGACGTGAACCTGAGAAAGGTTCAGGATCTGCACTACGAATTAATCCAGACCACCTATCCGAGGTTCAAACAACATGCGCAACAGCAAGACCGCGCCGCCGGGCGGTGGGTCGCGGACTTCAAGAAGCTCAGCGACAAGCTGTTGATCCGGCTTGAATGAACCATGAACATCCCCCATGCCACATATCGCCTGCAATTCAATCCGCAATTCAGGTTTAGGCAGGCCGCAAAGATCGTTTCCTACCTGGCCGATTTGGGCGTTTCGCATGTTTACGCCTCCCCGGTGTTCAAGGCCAGGCAGGGCAGTGCCCACGGCTATGACGGGGTGGATCCCAATCAACTGAATCCCGAGCTGGGCACCGGGTCTGATTTTGAAGGTCTTCACCGGAAGCTGAAGCAGCGCCGCATCGGTTGGCTTCAGGATATCGTTCCCAACCACATGGCGTTTGACGGGGCCAACCGGATGCTGATGGATGTCCTGGAGCATGGCCCCCATTCGCCATACGCCGCTTTTTTCGACATTGGCTGGCATGGGCCGGGAAGCGCCACCCCTGAGCGGCTCATGGCACCGTTTTTGGGCCGCCGCTACGCCCAATGCCTGGAGGATGGTGAACTCAAATTAAGTTTCGATGCCTCTGGTTTTGCCGTCAACTACTACCAGCTTAGACTGCCGCTGAAGATTGAATCATACCTGATATTGCTGAAAGCGATCGCTGAACGCCTTGAATCCAAGGCTGGCGACAACCAAGTGGGTGATGCGCCCCTTGCCGATGTCATCAATTGCATTGAAGCCATTGACGCACGCTCAAACGCCGACACCCGCCGCCAGGAAACCCGGCGGGTGAAAAAGGCGCTGTTCGATCTATACGATGGCAATGGGAAAGTTCGGCAATGCATTGAACAGACCCTTTGGCACTACAGCCAGGGCCGGGACGCGGGCGGACGCGTTGATGATCTGGACCGGCTCCTGTCCGATCAGTTTTTTCGCCTGTGTCACTGGACGGTAGCCGGCCAGATAATCAACTACCGCCGGTTTTTCGACATTAACGAGCTGATTTGTTTGCGCCAGGAAAATCGGGCTGTATTCGATGGCACGCACGGGTTGATCAAACAGCTGGTGGATGACGGATATATCGATGGGGTACGGATCGATCACATCGATGGCCTGGCCGATCCCGCCGCATACCTCAGGCGGCTCAGGGCCCATCTGGGCGACATTTATATCGTTGTGGAAAAAATCCTTCAAGCGGAAGAATCGCTGCCCACCGGATGGCCGATTCAAGGCACGACCGGCTATGATTTTACCCAGCGGCTCAACGGATTGTTCTGTGCAACGGACAACGAAGCGATCTTTGACGACATTTACAACGCGTTCACCGGTCAGACGACCGACTTCGACCATCTATTGGTTGACTGCAAGCGACGGTTCCTGAAAGAACAGTTCGGCGGCGATCTGCACAACCTGGTCGATCGAATCCTTCACGCGGCCGGCCAACCCCGCAATGGCCGCCAACTGACACGTCAAGGGCTGATGCAAAGCCTGACGCAAATCCTGATCCGGTTCCCGGTATACCGGACCTATATTGATCAAAACGGGCCAAATGCGGCCGACCGTGCATGCATTCAAGCCGCCGTGGCATCGGCCCGGCAGGACAGCGCGTCACCGGCGCCTGAAATGACCTTTCTCAGCCAATTGCTCCTGGATGCCAATGTGAAACCAACCGGCATCGGCCCGGCGACGGATGTCGATCCGATCATCGTCAAATTCCAGCAACTGACAGCGCCATTGATGGCCAAAGGGCTCGAAGATACGGCCCTGTATATTTACAGCAGGCTGATTTCACTCAACGATGTGGGCGGTGACCCACGCCGTTTCGGGTGCCGCCCGCATGACTTCCATGCATTCATCAAAACCAGAGCCGACCGCTGGCCCCATACCATGAACAGTTCCGCAACCCACGATTCCAAACGGGGCGAAGACGTCAGGGCCCGCATCAATGTGTTATCCGAGATGCCCAAAGCGTGGCGGGACCATCTTTCCCGCTGGCACGGCTTGAATCAGGTGAAGAAAAATCGGATTGACGGCGCACCGGTCCCCGATCGAAATGAGGAGTATCTGCTGTACCAAACCCTTTTGGGCGCTTATCCGTTTGACAATCCGCCCGGCACCGCGTTTACGCAACGGATCAGCCGTTACATGGTCAAAGCCCTGCGCGAAGCAAAAATCCATTCATCCTGGATAAAGGTGAACGCGCCGTACGAGGACGCCGCTTGCGCTTTCATTGAAAAGATCCTGCACCCCACCGAGGACGGTTCGTTTCTGCAGGCATTTTTACCGTTTTGGAAAAAGGTTGCGTTTTACGGCATCTGGAACAGCCTTTCTCAAACCTTGCTTAAAATCACCGTTCCCGGTGTTCCCGATTTTTACCAGGGCACCGAGCTTTTCGATTTTAATCTGGTCGATCCGGACAACCGGCGACCGGTTGACGTTGATAAACGGAAACGATTGCTGGCGGACATGTTGAACCACTTTTCTTCCGATCCGTTGGGCCTGATCGAGGCGCTACTCACCCATCGAGATGACGGACGCATCAAGCTTTTTCTGATCGCCCGCGCCCTTCGCGCCCGAAAGAAACGCGCACGAGTGTATCAGGCAGGATCATATGTGCCGTTGGCGATCGCCGGCAGGTTCAAGGCGCACGTGATCGCCTTTGCCCGAATGCACGACGCCCGCTGCAGCATCACCGTGGTGCCTCGACTTTTGACCGGCCTGATCGAGGCGCATCAGTATCCGCTTGGCAGGCGTGTGTGGCAGGACACGGAAATCGTTTTTCCTTGCACAACGGCGCGGCGCTGGAAAAATAGTTTCACCGGTGAAATCGTCGAGGCCGCAACGTCCGTAAACGTCGGCCGGATTTTAAACCACTTTCCGTGTGCCTTGTTGGAGGATACCCAATGAATCTCAGATCGAGCGGCATCCTGATGCACCTGACATCGTTGCCCGGTCTTTTCGGAATCGGTGACATGGGACCACAGGCTTACCGGTTTGCCGATTTTTTGGCGCAAACCCACCAACGCTACTGGCAAATCCTGCCGCTGACGCCCATTGATCCGGATCACAACGGATCGCCCTATCACAGCCCATCGGCTTTTGCCGGCAATCCCCTGCTGATCAGTCCCGAGCGACTGGTCCAGGATGGGCTCTTGGATGCGGCCGATTTGGCTGCCGTGCCCGAGTTACCTGCCGACCGGGTGGATTTTTCAGCCGTCAACGCCTTTAAGGAGAAGCTGCTGGAGCGGGCCTATGATCGGTTTAAGGCCCGGGGCCGGGATGCGGAGTATGAGCGGTTTTGCCGTCGACATACCGGATGGCTGGATGATTTTGTTCTTTTCGATACGCTGAAATCCTATTACGGCAACGTGTCATGGGACCAGTGGCCCGTAAAAATACGCGACCGGGATGCCAAGGCATTATTGGCGGTTCAATCCGAGCTGGCCGAGCACCTGAACCTGCGTCGATTTGTGCAATATATCTTCTACAGTCAGTGGGCGGATTTGCGACGCTATTGCGGCCAAAAGCAGGTTCGGATCATCGGCGACATGCCGATCTACCTGCCCTACGAAAGCGCGGATGTCTGGCGGCACCCGCAATTTTTCAAACTGGGCAAGAACAAGCGGCCGAGGCGGGTTTCCGGCGTCCCCCCCGATTATTTCAGTGACACCGGTCAGCTGTGGGGGCATCCGGTGTACAATTGGGATGGGCTGCAAAAAAAAGACTATGCCTGGTGGATTCAACGCCTGGAACATCAGCTAGGCCTTTTTGATGTGCTGCGCATTGATCACTTTCGCGGATTGGTGGCCTATTGGGAGGTGTCCGCCGCGGCCAAAACCGCCGTCAATGGAAAATGGATGCCGGTGCCGGTTGATGACTTTTTCGGTAAAATAGCAAAGCACTTTGCCTACCTGCCGATCATTGCCGAAGATCTGGGAACCATCACCGCCGACGTCAGGGAAGTCATGTGCCGATATCGATTGCCCGGCATGCGCGTGCTGCTTTTTGCATTTGGTGAAGATTTCCCTGACGGCTCCTTTTTACCCCACAATCACATCAGACATTGTTTTGTCTACACCGGGACCCACGACAACAATACGGTCAGAGGCTGGTTTGAAAACGAAGCCGATAAAAAGGCGAAAAAGCGATGGCGCAGCTATATCGGCCGCAATGTATCAGCCGCCAACATCTCCTGGGAAATGATCCGCTTGGCCATGATGTCGGTGGCCGACACCGTTATTATCCCTATGCAGGACCTGCTCGGCCTGGGGGCCGACGCCCGCATGAACGACCCGTCAACCACTAAAGGAAACTGGCACTGGCGTCTGG
The DNA here is from genome assembly GCF_048565275.1 of Desulfosarcina variabilis str. Montpellier. Classification (NCBI taxonomy): domain Bacteria; kingdom Pseudomonadati; phylum Thermodesulfobacteriota; class Desulfobacteria; order Desulfobacterales; family Desulfosarcinaceae; genus Desulfosarcina; species Desulfosarcina variabilis. Next base: position 8,773,580 of record NZ_CP159846.1, read on the forward strand.
AAAACGATGCGATTACCAAACCATTGACCCGCCGGTTGCGAAATATGACCGAAACCTACGGCCGATCGTAAGATGATGGATAGGATGCTCGTAGCTATATATCGGCAATATCAGGGGAAAGCCAAGATAGCTATGTGCAAAATTGACCCCAAACCCGGATTCAACATTCGGGTCTGGGGCAGCCAATTGACGATCGGTCCACACATTCCGGCAAAAGCGTTCCGGTCAGGGCTCGGATCCGTATGCACTAGCAAATTCAGCCAAACATCCCGAATCAAAATGAGCCGCGAAATCAGCCAGATCGATCCCATCGACATCGCCGTCGGGTTCAATGTCAAGGTCAGCGGCACCTGTTTCCTGAATTATTTTTGCATTCAACGCGCCATTGCCATAAATCTGCAACCCCTTATGAAGAGGAGTATAGGCGGTTTCCAAGCGTTCCTGCAATCTTTTGTCATACCGAGCAAGCTTAAAAAAACCATCACTTATGAAATTATTGCCGTCACCACTGCCATCGACATATTCAGCCAGCTGCTCCGAATCCGACCAGATGATATCGTTGAAGGTATTTATAAAACAGTCGATGTCCTGATCCGTCCATTCCACCCCCAAATCATGGGCTTCAACAATATAGGCCATCACATGATTACCATGGGATGTGTCCTGCCCCGGCCGCTGTGTGCTGTTCCATACCGAGGACCAGAAATAGTGGGTATTGCCCTCCTCTTCAGTGATCAACTGGCTTCTCAAAGAGGCGCCTTTAAAATTGGGCAGGCCGCCACTATTGATATTCTCGAAAATTTCCTTATACACCGGCTTGAATATTGAGTTCTCTGTGATATGCCAGAGTTCAAGTGATATATATGCCCAGTGAGCAGCCATATGCGTGCGGCATCGATATAAGTTTGCCACGCCGCGCGTATACCATTTCTCATAGATATGTTTTTCCAGAAAAGACAGGATACGATCATACTGATCTTTATAATCGGCATCATTGTATACATCGGGCGTTTCTTTCATTACGCGAAGCAGATGGGCCACATACCGCCAGCAAATGCTTTCAAACAGCGGGTACTCCCTTCCATCATCCCCTAATTCGCGGTGACTGTGATTTGCCCAGCCCAGGTAGGAATCCTTATACTGACTCCGCGAAAGAGAGGACGAGACCACAGCCGTGTCTATGAGATTGTTGATGTAGAACAAGGCCCGGTCAAGATATTCGAGGTTTCCGGTTGCCCGGAACATGGCGATATGGGCATCGATTCCATAAGACAAAAAATACTGCCGCCAACTGTCGCAGGAAAGGCTTCTCGTCTCATTAAGTTCATATACTGCCGCGGTTCGTGAAATGAAAAGATCTTCCCATTCCTGGACGCTCATCTGTGCAGAAGATGTACCCATCGAAAACAAAACGAACAAAACGGCCAGCCATATTTTAAACATGCTTCCCCTTCCCAAAAAGATAGAATACGCATAACAAGACAATCTTGTAAAAACTGGGTAACCCTTTATTCAGTGACGATCGGCCAACACATTCCAAAAAAACGTTCCGGTCAGGATCCAGACCCGTATGCGCGAGCCAATTCAGCCAGGCAAGCCGAATCAAAATGGACCGCGAAATCAGCCAGATCCATTCCATCGACATCACCGTCGGGTTCAATGTCCGTGCTGCAGGAAGAATTGGTGGTGATAAAAGCCATGGATGAGGGATCGTCCAGACCATCCTCGGCATCGGCAAATAGAGTCGGGTTTGCGTTTGCATCGAATACCTGGATTGTCTCTTGGGAACGATTGCTTACGTACAGCATCCCGTGGTTGTCAAAGGTCATGTCCAAAATACCCGACTCGACATTTTTATCATTAAAAACTGATACTTGTGTCTCATTGGTCACTTTGACGATGGCAGGTTTGTTGTAGGCGCTATTGGCCACATAGAGGTTGTCGCTTCCATCCATAGCCAGACCATATGGATTGTCGATGCCGTCTGCGCTGTCCACATAGGAAATGACCGTTCCGTCGGCAAAAATCTTATATACGGTGTCATTGACAAACGGATCCGACAGATAGAGGTTGCCGGCGCTATCAATTTCCAGATCTCCAATCCCTGTTTCAGGCAGCTCAAACAGCCGCACAAGTTCCGCCTCACCCGGCTGCTTGACAAAGATGTAGCCATTGTTTGCGATATGCAGTGCACCGGCGCTATCAAATACAAATGAGATATTTCCCGAACCAAAATCCTCATGGGTATAGGTATTGATTAAGGCACCGCTCGAGTCCACTTCTCTGATCTCAAAAATCTGATCCGACCAGCAGCTCACACTATAGAACAGGTGCCCGGATACGGAATCGAAAGCCACTCTTCTCATTCCGGTGATATTTTGTGTTTGGGGAATCAGCGTGCTCAACGATGTACCGTCGGAAGCGAATTCAACAATAAAGTCGTAACCGGCTGAGCCGGATGAGGGTTCGTTGATGATAAAAAGGTTATCGACATCGAAATCCGCATGAACCACCAAAGGAGCAAGTCCTGTCAAAAAGATAACACTGACAACAAAAATCAAGACCATTCTCAAATTCCGTTCCATAATTTCACCTTTTCTATTGGAAAATCGTCACAGCAAAGGGTGCCCAAATTCAACATATCGTTTCCTGTTGCAAATGGATTGCATTATTCCTCTACCAATTTATTCAATGTGTTTCAACGTATAGAACCATTCATCAGAAGGCGGTTCGTTTTTCCTCGTTGAATACGAATTGATACGAGGATCGTTTTTCGAGGTGGATAACCTGTTTAGGCAACACTGAATTTCAGCCTACCAATCAACTCAAAGAAAAAAGGGCCAAGCGGATAAGGCAAGGCCCTCAAAATTATTTCCGAAATTTTCAGACATCCCCCCTTCTTTACACAAACAACAACGTTGTTGGCAGGGGTGTCACCACATGTCCCCCCCAGGACCACGGAAACATTTGCCGGGCCTGTGAGGAGCCTGCGATCCAACCTACATCCGACAGCTTCTTATTGACACACATCCCTTCCTGCAGGCCAGCCGTATTCGGCACCAACACCCTGAACACAGGTCAAGCCGGCTTCACATTCTGCATCGCTGTCGCAGTCGCCCTCACCTTCTCCACACGGACAACTGATTGTACATGCATCTGGGCCGGGTACAAAAGCAGGACAGGCAGAGGCGGCCTCGCACACATCCCTTGATGCAGGCCAGCCGTAGTCGGCACCGACATCCTCAACACAGGTCAAGCCGGCTTCACAGTCCGCATCGCTGTCGCAGTCGCCTTCCCCTTCCCCGCACGGGCAATCGCTTGTACAGGCATCCGGGCCAGGTACGAAAGCGGGGCAGGCAGAGGGTAGATAGGCTTTGGCAAAATCATTGCAATCAGCGACAGTCTCCTTACCAATATTTAAAATATAGAGTAATTCTACGGTGTCGGAAAAATCCAGGCGGCTATCCCATGGCCAATACTCTTCAGCACCATTATTATCAAGTGGATTATAATAGTTAAATGCAGCAAACCAAGCACCACCACAAGTGGTGTGTGCTTTCGCACTGTCCATAAAATCTTCTATATCGTCTATACCATTGGTGTCATCTCTCATTATGACCAAACCAGCGGTATCGTTAATCTCGTTTCCATTCGCAATTATTAGATAATCAGTATTTTCTTTTACAAATTCCAAGTTACTATCTATGGTGTGCCTTTCATTAAAACCCTCTCTACCATCTGTCGGGCCATGCTGAACGAGATGTACCCTGGCCTTTGTCGTTGCGACCGTTATTGCATGGTCAGTATGCAACAGTTTAAGCACCTCAGCCGTAAAATCACTGGGGCCGCCTTCTTTTATCCATATATGGGCAGCGTTACCAAGCGTGCTTGCCCATATTGATGCCGTAGTCGAGACTGCGGGATTTAACCCGTCGTCAGTATACAATATGTGGGCATTTAGCCAATCAGCTCCCCAAGCGGCTATCATCACATCTTCCGATTCCTCTTGATAGAATTCGTGATAGTCATCCGAATTTTCGTATGGCTCCTCTGAATTATAGCCATAAGTGCCTGAGACAACATGCACGTTGGAACCAAGCCCATAATAGTCAATTAGGGTTAAATCGGCTGCCGCTGAATGGCCGTCATCTGGATCGGCTCTATGGTCGTAATGCAAGGAGATCAGATCACCTCGGCTCTTGTCGAATTGGTTGTCTACAGATGTAGTTGAAACGAAAAATGTAATCGTACTTTGGGCGAGAATATTGCTGCTACCATCCAAGGCGACGGCAGTTAGGGTATGCGTACCGGCATCGGGTGTCCATGAGTAATAATCGCCATTACCGTCATCCCCGGCCAGTGCATAAGGTGCGCCCCGCTCGGTATTGAAATCCTCGCCGTCCAGTTCAAAGCGCACCGTCTCCTGAGCCACATTTTGAGTAACTTCGGCGCGAATATTCAAGTTGCTGCCAACCTGCTGCAAATTAATGGAATCGCCTGTCTGTAACTGTTCAATGGTATTATCGCTGGACGCGTTGACCAGAAAAAAATCAATCGCGTAACAATGAGTAGAAGAAAAGAGGATCAGCGAACAACAAACAAACCGACAAAATTGTTTCATCAACTACTTTCCTTTCCTTAAGAAACGTCTTCTGTTGCGATTGTGATGTCCTCATCTTGATATTAGCGTTTAATGCATAAGCCCAACATCACATGGCCTTTAATTAGAGCAAGAAATCCTTAGTTTGATTACCAGATCCCCCAAATGAACGACAAAGAACAATTTTTCTTGATTACCCATTCGAGAATTTCAGTCTTAGTAAAACTACCCTATTCTGCCATATTTTGGCGATGATTCGTCATCGCATCTTTGTCTTTTTCAATGTGTTGGATAGAGATGTAAAAATTGAGGTTATCTACATAAGGTTAGCTTAAAAATATACAGAGGTATAACAGGGCTGAAATTGTGACAGGAAATACAGGAGAAGTTAATCAGACAGCGTGAAGATGAGTTCTCAAGACAGACATTGCCCTAATAAATATATTTTTGCGTATAACGTTCTTCTACTCCCTCCTTTCTCTCATGGTCAAGCAGTTTATACTTCCAACCATTCTCTTGTTATGTCAACATAGTTCTCATCATGTAATTTGTGAATCACCGACTATTGCGCCAATATTTCATTTTCAACTTTCTGTCAAGTTTTTTTTACAAGTCGCAATCCGCTTTCGAGCCACGTTCCGCCTTGTTATCGGGCCTGATCCAGACTTCTCAAACAGCCTCTTACCAAAGCCTATAAATGCGAGAAAATAAAAAACAGGCTAATGCGCTTTGCAAAAAAACATTTCGACATCCGGGCTCTGGGCCTGACGGGCCTGGTATTCCAGACGGCTTTCCTGGACAAATCCCAACTGGAAGTAAAGTTCTTTGAGACGGGGATTGTTGGTCAGCGAGATGAATCGCGTATAGCCTTTCTCACGCATCAGCGCCATGAATGATTTGACCGTATGCACGCCCACCCGCTGATTGCGAAAACGGGTGGAGATGGCCAGTGCCCCCAATTCGACGGTCTGCGCGTCAATGATCTTCTGCTCGATGCAGCCCACCACGATGCCGTCGATGGCGGTGACGAAAAAATGGTGCCGGTTGTTGCTCAGGTAGGACTTGGAACGGGGCTTTAAAAATCCCGAACGCTTATACATGGTCAAAATACGGTGAACGATGGCCACATCGTCGTCGGTCTGCACCTGGCGGAAGGTTTCCTCGAAGTTGTTGGCGATCAGGGTTCCGGAACCTTCCACGGTGAACAGCTCGTGCTTGATGGTGTGCTTGCCCGCCGGCAGTATATGCGCACGATCGCACTGACCGGCCTCGATCTTCTCACAGATACAGGCCAAAGCGCCTTTGAAATTCACATTGGCGATCAGGTCACCAACGTCCGCCAGGGTTTCCCGGGCCCGGCCGGTGGTAATGGCGTTGATTTTGTTGCCCCTGTCGTCAATTAGGTAGCGGCGCTCCAGAAAAATGACCTTGAACATGGATGCGCGATGATTCAGCACGGCATCGTAAAAATCGACTTCCGGGTTGATGCGCACAATCGCGGTGGTTGGTAGTCGTTGCCCTAAGGTTTTGACCAGCTTTTGATTGGCAAACCGGTTGGGCATGTTGTGCAGTAAGGTGGGCCGGGCATCATGGCGGACGAGAAATTTGATGTCGCCAATGATATCCTGAAAGTAATCACGCAAAATGCCCTCCCGGCAGGCGATGAAAATCTCCCGGCCGGCAAGGGCACGCGCGTATTCTTTCAGGTAGAGTTTGGGCATAAAATTAAAACTCTATACACCCGTATAATTCTCCGGTGTAATGGCCAACAGTTCGGTTTTTACCGCCTCACTCACATCCAGCCCCTTGATAAAGTCAGCAATCGCCTGCTGGTCGATGGCTGCATGGGTACGCGTGAGTGCCAGCAACGCCTCATACGGATTCGGGTAGCCTTCCCGGCGCAGGATGGTTTGAATGCCCTCGGCCACAACGGCCCAATTGTTTTGAAGGTCTTTTTTCAGTGCGTCATCGTTGAGGATCAATTTGTCCAATCCGCGCAGGAACGATTTGAATGCGATCAGGGTGTGGCCCAGCGGAACGCCAATGTTACGGGTCACGGTGGAATCGGTCAAATCGCGCTGCAACCGGGAAATGGGCAGCTTGGCCGACAGGTGCTCGAAAATGGCGTTGGCCATGCCCAGATTGCCTTCGGCATTTTCAAAATCAATGGGATTGACCTTGTGGGGCATGGTCGAGGAACCGATCTCACCTTTTTTGATTTTCTGTTTGAAATAATCCATGGAGATATAGGTCCACAGATCCCGGCACAGATCCAAAAGGATGGTGTTGATGCGTTTCACCCCGTCGCAAAAGGCCGCCAGGTGGTCGTAATGCTCAATCTGAGTGGTCACGCGCGAGCGGTGCAGCCCCAGCACGTCTCCCACCAGGTGATTGCCAAAGCCATGCCAGTCGATCTTGGGGTAAGCCACGTGGTGGGCATTGAAGTTTCCGGTGGCGCTGCCGAACTTGGCGGCAAAGGGAACGGCGGCCAGCAGTTTCATCTGCTCCTGGAGGCGATCGATAAACACGAAAATCTCCTTGCCCAGCCGGGTGGGTGAGGCGGGCTGGCCGTGGGTGCGGGCCAGCATGGAAACATCCTTCCAGGTTTGCGATTTGGCCGTCAGATCGGCCAGGACATCCTCCAGTACGGGCAGCATCACCTGATGCCAGGCCTCTTTGAGTGAAAGGGGCATGGCCGTATTATTGATATCCTGGGATGTCAAGCCAAAATGGATGAACTCCTTGTGGGCGGAAAGTCCCAGGGCATCGAATTTCTCCTTGATGAAATACTCTACCGCCTTGACATCATGGTTGGTGGTCCGCTCGATTTCCTTGATCCGGGCGGCATCCGCCATGCTGAACTGCTTTGATATATCACGCAGCTGATCAAACAACGCCGGATCGACACCGGTAAGTGGTGGCAATGGCAGCTGGCACAGGGCGATAAAATATTCGATTTCCACGTGGACCCGGTAGCGGATCAGCGCGCCTTCACTGAAGTAATCGGACAGAGCGGCAGTAGTCCGCCGGTAGCGGCCGTCTACTGGAGAAACCGCGGTAAGTGGGGTCAGGGTGTTATTATTCATACGAAAACCTCGTTCTTTGTTAAATTGATAGATGCCGATCGGCGGTTATAGAAAAACGGCAGGTTAATGTCAAATAGAGGTGGATAGGCTGAAGGCTGTTAGGGCTGTCGGCATGCAGTCTTTATTCAATCGCCCACCATCCTTAACTTAACACTTTAAACTTAAAACGTCTTTACCAACGCCTCCAACATCGTCTGCCGCCGGCTGGTATCCTGATTGTGGACCGCCATGGCCATGGCCTTGCGCGTTCCCACAAGAATCGCCAGCCGCCGGGCACGGGTCAGCCCGGTATAGATCAGGTTACGGAAAAGCATCTTGAAATGCTGGGTCAATACCGGAATGATCACAGTTTCAAATTCGCTGCCCTGGGATTTATGGATCGTGATGGCATAGGCCAGATCCAGCTCGACGATGTTGTCCCGCTGGTAGTCCACCTGCCGGCCATCCGGGTAAAAGGTGACCGTCAGGGTCAGCGCCTCGTTGTCAATGGCCGTGATCTGACCGATGTCGCCGTTGAACACCCCCAGATCGTAGTTGTTACGCCGGTGGATCACCCGATCGCCCGCACGGAAAACCCGCTCGCCCACCTGGAGTTGGGGGGTACCGGGCACGGATGGATTGGCACAATCCTGGATCATGGCATTGAGACTCACGGTGCCCAGGCTGCCCCGGGTCATGGGCGAAAGGATCTGGATCTCAGTGTCCCGGCCCACATATTTGGGAATCCATTCGATATACAGTTTACGGACAATGTCCGTTGCCGCCAATCCGTAGCGCAGGGACGACCAGGGATGCACTTTTTTCAGCACCGCCATCAGCTCGGCCACCCGGTTGTCCGCCTGCAACACCTGGTCCAGATCCACATGGTCGAATTGTTTGGGAATGGTCAGCTCGGTTTCATAAGGCACCACCGGTTCTTCGACACGAAATTCATAGGGGTTGTCCGGCGCCGGTTCAAGGGAAGCCTCTGTTTCCGGACGATTTTCAAAATGACGTTTCACCCGGGCCACGAAACCAAGCTGGGCCTGGGTGGCCTCGTCCGAATCCATAAAAAAACAGTCGGTTCCGTTGGTCCACACCACCGGTTTTTTAAACGGTGAATCGATGTGGGGCAGCTCGCCCTGGTTGATCTGGTGAGCATAGCGGATAATCAGGGATTGGGACGCCTGCCTGAATATCCGGGTCAGGCAAAAACAGGGGACCCTGCCCGAATCAATGATATCGCGCAGCACATTGCCGGCCCCCACCGAGGGCAGTTGATCGGCATCACCGATGAAAAGCACCTGGCAGCCGTCCGGTACAGCTTTTAGCAGGGCGGCGGTAAGGTTGATATCCAGCATGGAGCATTCATCGACAATGAGAAAATCCGCTTCCAGAGGGAATTCCGCATTGCGTTTGAACCCCTTCATCTGCCACTCCAGCAGCCGGTGAATGGTCTTGGATTCCCGGCCGATCACATCGCTCATGCGCTGGGCGGCCCGCCCGGTGGGCGCGGCCAACAGCACCCGGCAGGCCATGGCGTCCAGCAGCTTGACCAGCACCAACGTGGTGGTCGTCTTGCCCACCCCGGGCCCCCCGGTCAAAACGGCAAAAGACCGCCCCACGATGCCCTGGACAGCCGCCGCCTGCTCATCGCTCAAGGCAATCTGGTTGGCCCGGCAGAAATTGTCCATCCACCGCTCGACCCGCTGCATGTCAACGGGCAGTGTGCCGGCCATGGCCGCCACTTTGCGGGCCACGGCCAATTCATCGTAATACAGCGACTTGGCGTAGTAGCAGCGCTGGGCACGGTCATCATCCGCATTGAGTTCACGCACCATCAACTGTCCACTGGTTTCCATCTCGCCGAGCAGTTCGGGGATGCGCTGGCTGACGTCCAGTTCCAGCAGGTCATTGACCTGGGCCAAAATCTGGTCTTCGGTCAGATAGCAATGGCCAAACTCCCGACTGGCAGCCAGTACGTGGCTGATGCCGGCCATGATACGCTGCCGGCTGTCACGTGAGAGCCCGATGGACAGAGCGACTTTATCAGCAGAAAAGAAACCAATGCCGTAGAAATCCCGGGCCAGCCGGTATGGATCCTCGGTCACCCAGGCAATGGCATCGTCGCCATATTCCTTGTAAATACGAACGGCAAAGAGCGTACTGATCCCGTGGGATTGCAAAAACATCATCACATCACGGATAGCGCGGTGCTCGGTCCAGGCTTCACTGATCATGGACAGCTTTTTCTCGGCAATCCCCGGCACCTCCATGAGACGCTGAATATCATCCTCGAAGATATCAAGGGTTTGCTTGCCAAAATAACGGACAATTTTTTTGGCCGTTTTCGGACCGACGCCTTTGATCAGCCCCGACCCCAGGTACTTTTCCAAAGCGGCGCTGGTGGCCGGCCGATGCTCCACGGCATGGGTGGCGTTGAATTGCCGGCCGTATTTGGAATTGACGGTCCAGGCCCCCATAAATTCCATGGTGGCCCCGGCAAATACCTTGGTCTGATGAACGATCACCGTTTCCTGCTGATGGGGATTGTCAAAGGGCGACACCCGCAGCACCGTCCAACCGTTATCGGCATTGTGGAAGGTGACCCGATCCACGATGCCGCGTAGCCGTTCGGAAATTCTGCCGCTTTGATTGACAACGGGCCGCTGCATAGGTAAAGTGTAGCCTCCAATCCATAAATGATATGGGAATTCATACAATCAACTTGTAACCTGATGATCAAGTAATATATTTCCATAAGCTCAATTGATACGAAAATCGGTATGGTTTAAAAGGGATTCACCCGACTTTAAGCTTAGGGCTTGATAAACCCACCTGAATCGCATACACGGTATGGCTATGGGTTATGTATTCGATTTTCATGATGCCAAGCGTTACGACGAGTGGCTGCTAAAACGCAAAAACCGTCTGGCCGCCGATCTGGAAAGCCGCCTCATGATGGGGATGCTGGCTCCGGAAAAAGGGGAATCGGTGCTGGATATCGGTTGCGGAACGGGTGCATCGAGTATCCCTTTACTCGAGAGCGGACTGGATGTCACCGGCATCGACCCCTCACCCTATATGCTTGATATGATGTCCGAAACGCTAGGCAACCGCGTTTCCCTGTACCGAGGATATGCCGAGGATTTGCCTTTTGATGACAATTCATTCAACCATGCCTGCCTGTTTACCGCCCTTGAGTTCGTTGACGACCCCTCAAAAGCATTAGAGGAAGCCTTCCGGGTGGCCAAAGACCGAGTGTTCATCGGTGTGCTCAACCGGTATGCGTTAACCGGCATCGGCCGACGGGTGAAAGGCATTTTTACCCCCACCATTTACAATCGCGCCAACTTTTTCAGTGTTTGGGAAATCAAAAGCATGGCCCGTAAATTACTGGGGCCAGTACCGGTCCGCTGGCGCACCGTGTGTCAGTTTCCAGGTCCCTGGGGCGCCTGGATGAAGCAGTTGGAAGGCTCAGGAATCGTTCAGCGCTTTCCATTCGGTACCTTTGCCGGGATGGTGGTCACCCTGGTTCCCCGATTCCGCACCCGCCCGTTGGCCATCCGCTACAAGCCCAAAAAAGTCGGCCAGATTGCCGCCGGTGCAGCCGGATGCGGCGGGATGATGTCATCTATTCGTATTACCCATCTAACGTATCAGCAGCACTGGACGACGGCTCCCGTTGTTTTCCCATTGAACGACGCGCCGGTTTTCACTCACGCGTGTTGCCGGCAATCCGGTTCCATCTGATCCATACCGCCAACTGAATATAATATTGACAAGACACCCAAATATCTATTTGAATTAGATAGGTTATAAGCATTCAAATGCTGTCGTAAAAAATTCGCCCAACCATGTTAACCATAAGGAGCCTTTTCTCATGGAAGCGTGGCTCTACGAAACCATGCCCGATCAAAAGGTGCGCTGCCTGCTTTGCAGCCACCAATGCGTGATCGGCAACCACAAACGAGGAATCTGCGGGGTTCGCGAAAATTGCGATGGAGTGCTGGAAACCAAGGTTTACGGGCGCCTCATCGCCGCCGGCGACGACCCCATTGAAAAAAAACCGCTTTTTCACGTGTTGCCCGGCAGTCGTTCTTTTTCAATCGCCACGGTTGGCTGCAATTTCAAATGCCGCTTCTGCCAAAATGCCGATATTGCCCAAATGCCGGCGGACCGTGATGGAATGGTGGCTGGTGATCCGGGCACCCCCCAGCAGGTGGTGGCGGCCGCGAAGCAGCGGCAATGCGCGACCATTGCTTACACCTATACCGAACCCACGGTTTTTTTCGAATTTGCCTGTGACACCGCCGAACTTGCCCATGCCAACGGGATTAAAAACGTTTTCGTTACCAATGGATTCATGAGCGATGCGGCGTTGATGCGCATCCACCCGTTTTTGGACGCCGCCAATGTGGACCTGAAGGCATATACCGACGACTTTTATAAAAAACTGTGCGGGGCACGCCTGGCGCCGGTAAAGGCGACCCTCAGGCGAATGAAGGAATTGGGTATCTGGGTGGAAGTCACCACATTGGTGATTCCCGGCCTCAATGATGATCCGGATGAACTCGGCCAGCTGGCCGCGTTCATCGCCACGGCATTGGGCACCGAAACCCCCTGGCATGTCAGCCGGTTCCATCCCACCTACCGGCTTCTGGATCGCAAGGCGACGCCGGTGGAAACGCTCCTTAAGGCGAGAGATATCGGTATCGCGGCCGGGCTGAAATATGTCTATACAGGCAATATCCCCGGCCAGGGGGGGGAGGACACGCTTTGTCCGGGGTGTGGACAGACCGTTATCGCCCGGCGGGGGTTTCAGATTACGTCCAAACTTATGGAGGCGGGGCGTTGCCGCAACTGCGGGGCCACGATTGACGGTATCGGGATGTGAGAACACATCACGAACGCCGTGTGGGGCATGCTTTTGCCGAGGATCGGAAATTTTATAAATTGACCCCAACAAGCATCGGAAATATCAACCTGGACCACCTGGCCGGCCAGCAGGTGGGAACGTCCGTCTTAATCAAAAAAATCGGACATGGTGCCATGTCCGCCGTGTTCCTGGCATTCCAAAAATCGCTCAAGCGTCAGATTGCGGTCAAGATTTTGCCCAAATCGCTGCTTACCGAAAAATCAGCCGCGTTTTTTCAGCAGGAGGCCGAATCAGCGGCGATTCTGGCCCATCCAAACATCATTCCCATTTACGAAGTAGGTGAGACTGAAGACTTTCTCTTTTTCACCATGCAACTGGTCCAGGGAAACCCATTGTCCTACTATATCAGCCAGGCTCAAAAAAATATCGTGCCCTCCAAACGATTTCTGCCCCTTCCCACCATTATCTCGCTCATGCTGAAAGTTCTCGATGCCCTGGCCTATGCCCATGACAACGATATTATCCACCGGGATATCAAACCCGATAACGTCATGATCGAACACCATTCCAAACGCCCGCTGATTACGGATTTCGGTGTGGCCCGGGTATCCCGAACCAAGAGCAAATCCGATCACCTGCTGCTGGGGACCCCGATCTATATCGCACCGGAACAGATCCTGTCCGGAACCGTGGACGGTCGTGCCGACATGTACAGTGCGGCGGTGATGATGCTGGAAATGCTCATGGGCCGCCTCCCCTATCCGCCATACAAGACGGCCATGGATCTGCTTAAAATGAAGCTTTCCCTCAAAGACAGGATTTTTCAAAAGCGCCCGTCCGAGGTTCATCCCGTGGCCAACCGCGCTTTGGATGAAATCGTGTTCGATGCCCTGGCCTTTGAACCGGATGAACGGTACCCTTCATGCCGTGATTTCGCCAAGCAGTTGGAACACTATCAAAAGCAAATGATTCGTCCTTCACCCCGATGAGGAAACCATGCCATTAGATGCCGCCACCAAAAGACAACTCGCCCAGTTCGGTCGAACCATTGCCCTTTTATTCAACCGATCGATGATGTATCAGCCGGGCCATCCATTTGTGGAGCAGTCCATCGACATGTTCTATGCGGGTGCGCTGGAGTTGGTCGAAATAATTAATCCATTGGTATTTATTCTCAACCGCGAGGAGTTTTTCGTCGATGAAGAGCCCCTGGATCCCCGGCTCAATGTTTCCCGTCTGGTAAATGTTTTTAAAAACAATGGCATTCAATCCATTTCCATTGAGCCGGGTCTTGAGAAACGGGAAATCAAGGTTTTCCTCGAGGTATTCGTCAACATCAACCGCTATGGGCATGCCGAAGGGTTCAAAAAAGCCATTTTCGCCCGTGGCGTGACCAGTATCAAGGTCAACCATGTGCGCTACAAAAAAGTCACCGAAGATGACGAAATCGTCGCCCGGGATGCGCTCAAGGGCGTGACCCAGATGATGGCCGATGAGGATGAGGCCAAAAACCGCAAAATGTTCATGGACACCCTGCTGGAAAGCATCCTCACCGAGGAGTTTGCCAAGACCCTCAATATCGAATCCCTCATGTCCAATCCCGCTGCCGTTTCCAAAAATATGATTGAAGCCGACCTGGCCCATACCGCCGAAAGCGAAAAGGGCGTGGGTGGCGGCTCCGGTACCGTCCAGGAACCGGGAACCGGTGAGGCAGCGGGTGGCGGCTCCGGCATCGGTCAGGGACTGGGAACCGGTGAGGGAACGGGCGCGGGGGATGGGCGTGCCGGAAAAGCCTCAGGTCCGGCAGGAAAAGGCGAAGGCGGCAAAGCGGGCGGTGCTGGAGGTACCGGTGGGCCCGGCAACCTCTTGTTTCAGCAGTTGGAAGTCATGCGCATCGAGGTGGAAAAACACCTGGAAGGCAAAAGCGACGTGGCCCTGGCCGATCTGGCCGGAGCCGTCTTCGATATGAAAAAGCAGTTGCTGGAGGGCATCGAGGCCCAAAAGGCAATGGGCGTGGCCTACGAAAACGAAGCGGCAATCCTGGAAAATGCCAACGACCTCACCGACCGGGTGCTCCTTGAGTTGATCAAAGACGAATACCAGCAGGGCAAAATTACACCGTCCCGCATGGCCCAGATCATCCGTCGACTGCTGCCCGAAGCCGCCGAACTCAAACGCCTGCTGCCCAAAATCAAAACCGCCCTGATCGAAGAGGGCATGACCCACACCCAGTATCTGGAGCTGGTCCAGGAGCTCAGTAAGGAGCTTCAGAGCGAAAGCCTGGCCAATATTCTCCAGGAAAGTGGAGAAGAGATCGGCGTGGACGGCGATCAGTTGATCGCCGAATTCAAACAAAATCCGGAGCAAGCCGCCCAGCTGATTTATCTGGCCTCGGAAATTCGAAAAGGGACCGGTGATGATGACATGCTGGCCGACATCCTGGCCGGTTATGTGGAGCAGGTGGGCGGTCACATGGCCATGGACGAAGCCGAGGACAAGGATGATCCCGAGCATTTGAAGCAGGTGGTCGGCAGCATCGAATCCAAAATCGTCGGTCAGCTGAGCAAAATGAATGTGGGCGACGATGTCATCGTCAAACTCGAGGAGCGTCTCAACTCGCGCATGGACGCCATCATGGACCAGATGCGCAAAGAATGGCAGAAATCCCGTGGGCCAGATGGCGAAGGTGGTGGTCCAGCCAAGCCGCACAAATCACTCAGTGTGCTTCAGACCTTGGAGCAAAGCGTCAGCGAGCATGATGAACTCGGTGAAATTCTCAAGATTGTCCGTAAAAAGGTTGAATCCGGTGAGATCGATGAAAATGACTACAAGCGCATTCAAGATGAAATCTCCCACCAAAAGCAGCTGATCAAAGAGCGCGAGACAAACCGGGTCATGCCCACCGGGGTGATCAAGGCCAGCGCCATGGCGTTTATTCTGGAAAAAGAAATTGCCCGCGCCAACCGCTATGACTATTTTTTTTCCGCACTGGCCTTTTCCATGGTACACATTAAGCCTCGCAGAAAAGTCAAGGCCGGACTGATCACCAACGAAATCCTGATGGAGTCCGTGCTGGCCCTGTTGGCCGAAACATTCCGCGAAGTGGACATTGTCGGCCAACTGGGTAAAAATACCATTATAGCCGTTCTGCCGTTGATCCAACGAGACGATTCCAAAAAAGCCTTGAACCGGGTCATGAAAATTCTTCAAGAGAATCCCATCGATGTCCGGGGCATTCCCGTGGATTTCAGATTTGCCGGCATTGCCATTACTTTCGACGGCCAGCATACGCCGGATGTTAAAAGTTTCATCCGGGTATTGTCCAGCCGCCTGCAGGACATGGCCAGCCGACTCAAAAATATTCAATCTTTCATGTAAAGGGTGGGAAAGGTCGCTGATGACAAAACGAATATCCCGACGCACGTTTCTCAAGGCCGGTCTAGTTACCGCGACAGCAACGGCCACGGCCAGCATTCCCGTCCGATCGGCCGGCGCCGCGAACGCACAGTGGTGCACCCTTTTGGATCTTCAAAAATGCATTGCCTGCGGCGCCTGCGTCGACGCCTGCCGGGAGGTCAATGCAAAAAAGTTTCCGCAGCCCCAAGGTCCCATGCCCGACATGCTGCCCCGGGCCAAGGTTAAAGTCGCCGACTGGTCATCGGCTGAAAAACAAGCTGTCGACGACCGGTTGACCCCCTACAACTGGCTCTTTATCCAGCAGGCCTTCGGCAATTACAATGGTGAGGAATTTGAAATCAACATCCCCCGGCGCTGCATGCATTGCCGCAACGCCCCCTGCAGCAATCTGTGCCCTTTTGGCGCGGCCTATACCCGCTCGGATGGTATCGTGCGCATTCATCCGGACGTTTGCATGGGCGGGGCCAAGTGCAAGGCGGTCTGCCCCTGGCGTATCCCCGAGCGGCAGTCCGGTGTGGGGTTGCACCTGAATCTGCTGCCCCAGTATGCGGGCAACGGCGTCATGTACAAGTGCGATCGCTGCTACGATCGCATCGAGGCTGGTGAGCTGCCGGCCTGCGTGGAAGTCTGCCCCGAGGAGGTCCAGGAAATCGGTCCCCGGCCGGAAATCGTGGCCAAGGCCCATCGGCTGGCCAAAGAGATCGACGGGTTTATTTACGGCGAAACGGAAAACGGGGGCACCAATACCATTTACGTCTCACCGGTGCCCTTCGATGTTCTGAACCAGGCTATCGAAAAAGGCCCCGGCTCTCCTCACCTGAACGCCGTTGCCGACAGCATGGCCCCGGCCAACACCATGGCGATAGCGCTGGCCATCGCCCCGGTGGCCGGTGTGGCCGGTGCCCTGGCCCGATTTCTCAGTCTCGGCAAAGGCGATGATGGCGAGAAAGGAGGAGCCAATGCAGACGAGTAAACGACATCCTTTATTTAACGCACTTTACGCGCTGACCGCAATCGTGGCGCTGTTCACCGGTTTCGGCAACATGCCTTTGTACGGACGGTATTATATTGCCGACGTCCCCGGGCTGCAGTGGTCGGGCAATTTTTTCACCAACGTCAATGTTCATATCCTGGCCGGCAGCCTGCTGCTGTGCATCGGAATCTATTGTATGATGGTTTTCCGGCTGGTGAAAAACTCACCGGCAAAACGGTTGACCCGCTCCGGCAAAATCAGAGGCGCGTTGCTGGCCCTGACCCTGGCAACGGGAATCCTCATGGTAATTAAAAATCTGCCGGGGATTCAGTTCCCGTTCGAGATGCTGATGATCGCCAATTTTACCCATATGGGCGGGGCGATGCTGTTCATGCTCTCTGCCCTTGTGGCGTTGATTTTCAGAATGCCGTGGATTACAAGGCCTTGACTGAATAATGGCAACCCCATTCAATCGTAAGCGGTGTGCGACCCCGCACCCGAGACAGGATCGGCATCATGAATAAAACGCTCCAGAACGGTATTCTCCTTTTCTTTATAGCGCTTACCGTGGTCGGAGTCGTCTGTGCCGCCGGCGGTCCGCCTACGGACGCGCCGCCCTTTCCTCCCCGCCTGGATAACTATGGTGATGGTGACATGAACAGCATTACCGGCATCCTCAGCCACCGAATCCAGCAGCAGCCTTTTAACTTATTGGCATCCTTTATTTTTCTGTGCGCCATCATCCACACGTTTCTCACTGGCCGGTTCATGGTCATCGCCCACCGCTGGGCCCATGCGCATGAAGAAAAAATTAAAAAAGGGCTGGTTCCCAAAGAATCCGTGCACCACGGGGCCGAGCTCTTTCATTTTTTTGGAGAAGTGGAAGCCGTGTTTGGCATTTGGGCCGCCGCCCTGGTAGGCGTTATCGTGCTGTTTTTCGACTGGTCCACGGCAAAAAGCTATATTCTGTATCAAGTCAACTTCACCGAGCCCATGTTTGTCGTGGTCATCATGACCCTGGCCGCCACGCGGCCGATACTGCAGGTATCGGAAACACTCATGTGGAAGATCGCCGGGGTGTTGGGTGGCAGTCTGGCCGCCTGGTGGTGGTCGATCCTGACCATCGGCCCGATTTTGGGCTCGTTCATCACCGAGCCGGCGGCCATGACCATTGCCGCCATGCTGCTGTCCGAAAAATTTTACGCCCTCTCCCCGACCAAAAAATTCAAATACGCCACGCTGGGGCTGCTCTTCGTCAATATATCGGTGGGTGGCACCCTGACCAGTTATGCGGCACCGCCGGTATTGATGGTCGCCACGCCCTGGAAGTGGGACACGATATTCATGCTCAGCCACTTCGGCTGGAAGGCCGTATTGGGTATGCTGGGGGCCAACCTGGTCTATTTCCTGGCATTTCGGAATGAGCTGAAAGACCTGCAGGAAGCCTTTGCCCTGAACAATCTCAAAGACGAGATTCAGCAGCGCTATCTTAAACGGGCGGACATGGAAACCATGATGGACGACTGTATGAATCGCCTGGAAGGCCAGTTCCACTTCGTGGATGCCTTTAGAGACAAACTGAAGGAAGCCTCCCGGAATCTCACCCGGCGGTTGGAGGAAAGAGTGCTGACGGATCTTAAAGATAAAGGCGTCGATCCGGATCTGGCCCGCCGGGCATTTTCCGAACGCAATCAGGAAATTCAGCTGCGCCGTATGCGGCGCAGCCTTCCCGGCCTGCTGCCACCGGATGAACGCCCGCAATTCATCGATCCGGACTGGGACCGGCGGGATGATCCGGTACCGCTGTGGGTAACCCTGGTGCATATCGCCTTCATGGGCTGGACCATCGTCAACGCCCACTATCCGCCTTTTTTTATCCCGGGCCTGCTTTTTTTCTGGGGTTTGCCCAGGTGACATCGCCCTATCAGAACCGGCTTAATTTGAAACCAGCCCTGTTGGTGGGCTTTTTCCTCGGCGGGCTGGTCATCCACGGCGGCTTGCAGGGGTGGTGGATCGAGCCGGTATTGGGGAACCTGAGTGAAATCCCCCTCATGCTCGGCGCCACGGTATTGACCGCTTTCAACGACAACGCGGCAATCACCTTTCTCAGCACCCTGGTCCCTGGTTTCTCCGAGGGAATGAAATACGCCGTCGTGGCCGGCGCCGTTGCCGGCGGGGGACTGACCATCATTGCCAACGCCCCCAACCCGGCCGGCCTCAGTATTCTGAAGTCCCATTTCGACGAGGAGGTCTCGCCCGGCGGTATCTTTCTGGCGGCGCTGTTGCCTACGGCAGTGTTGTGGCTGACCTTTCTCATCCTTTAAATTGCCTTATGTTATCTGTCCAGCCACTTCGATTTGATGGAGGTCCATATGACCAAATGGTTGAGAACCTTTGAGCACCTGATCATCCGGTCGCTGATCTACATGATGGCTGTCATCATTCTGATTTCAACGATCGAGCTCGGCTATCTGCTGATCAAGGATATTGTCAGCCCGCCCGTGTTTTTTCTGGAAATTGACGAGCTGCTGGAGCTGTTCGGTTTCTTTCTGCTGATTTTAATCGGCATTGAATTGCTGGAAACCATCAAGGCTTATTTACAGGATAAAATCGTCCACTCGGAAATCGTCCTGGAGGTGGCCCTTATTGCCATCGCCCGCAAAGTGATAATATTGGACTTCAAGGAATACAACAGCACCGTAATCCTGGGTATCGCCGCACTGATCATCACGATATCGGCATCCTACTATATTATCCGACGCAAAATCAGAGTGGATCTGGCCAAGTGCCAACCGGTGAATGACAAGTAAATAACGATTCTAACTGTAACGATCGGCTTTAGGAAGGAGCCACACCCCATATGAAATCCTGGAAAAAGAAACTGCTCGTGACCGCCGCGATCCTTTTGGCCCTGGCTGTTGTCATGATACTGCTCAATTTTGTTTTCGTCGATTCCGTGGTCGATTTCTGGTGGTTCCAATCCCAGGGACTGAGTGTGTATATTCTCATGCGCTGGCTCTACCGCTACGCTGTGTTTGCCTTTTTTACGGTAATTTTTTTCGCTTTCTTTTACGTCAATTTCTGGATTGCGGCCCGGTTTGTGGGCTCCGCCGAAGTGGACCACGAGCCGGACAAAAAAGATCTGGTCAAGCGCATGTACCGTGGACTGCAGCGGTTCTACCTGCCCTTTTCCCTGATTTTGGCCCTGCCCATTGCCATCCCCATGTTTTCCAATTGGGAAAAGGCCCTGCTCTTTCTTTACAGCCGGTCCAGTGGCACGCTCGATCCGCTTTTCGGCAAAGATATCAGTTTCTACCTGTTCTCACTGCCGATTTATGATCTGCTCCAAAAGGAGATTCTCCTGGTTGCGGTCATTCTCTTTTTGGCGGTGCTGTTTCTCTACTGGTATGAACACCGCTTGCTGGCCTCCTCGGATACGTCGCTTCCGCAAGGCGCCCGGGTGCATGTCAATATACTGGCCCTGATCATCGTTGGCGTCTTGTGCTGGGGAGTTCTGCTCGAACGCTACGACCTGCTCTACGAAACCGTGAACCTTCCGGTTTTTTCCGGTCCCGGGTATGTTGAAATGCGAATCATCCTGCCGCTCATCTGGCTGACCGTAATCGCTCTGGCAGCAACGGGTATCGCCTTGCTGATTGCCGTAAACCGTAAAAAAGGCTGGAAAATCGTCGGGGTGTTCGCGCTGCTGTTTATTGTCATGTTCACGGCTAAAAACGCCCGCTTTTTTGCCGACACGGTCCGCAAATATGTCGTGGCCCCCAATCAGATCATTCGCGAGCAGCAGTATATCGGCGCCAGCATCCGTGCCACACTGGCGGCATTCGGCCTTGATGCGGTAAAAAAACTGGAATTCAAGACCTCATCGACACTGGCCTTCGATGCCAGTGATCCCGACCTGATTCGCCGGCTGCAGAACATTCCCGTCTGGGACCGCGAGATGCTGGGCAATGTCTACGAGGAACTGCAGGGCATCCGCACCTACTATTCCTTTCCTACCATCGACGTGGACCGCTACACGGTGGAGGATAGTTATCGGCAGGTCTATTTGGGCGCCCGGGAAATCGAGACCGGCAAACTCCCCCAGTCGGCCCAGAACTGGGTCAACACCCATCTTCAATACACCCATGGCCAGGGCGTGGCCATGATTCCGGCCGCCCAGGCCGGTGACGAGTTCATGACCTGGTTTATCAAGGATATCCCCCCCCGCTCCGATTATGGCCTGACCATTAACCAGTCAGCCATTTATTATGGGCTTGGCGACAAACCGTACGTACTGGCCCCCAATGACGCCGGAGAAATCGGCCAACCCATGGAAGATGAAGAAGCCATCGTCAATTACAAGGGCACCGGTGGCGTGTCCGTCAACTCGCTTCTCTGCAAAGGGCTGTTTGCCTATTATTTCAAAGACCGCAATATCTTTTTCACCACCAAAACCAATGCAAAAAGCCGGATCCTGTTCCGCCGCAACATCATTGATCAGGCGACGTATATCACGCCGTTCTTAAGGCTCGATCAGGACCCGTATATTGTCACCACACCGGATGGACTGTTCTGGATTCAGGATGCCTATACCACGGCCGACAATTATCCGCTGGCCCAGCCGGTCGAGGAAGGCTACAACTATATTCGCAACGCGGCCAAAATCGTTACCGATGCGTATAACGGCACGGTATCCTATTACATCGCCGACACCGGCGACCCGATCATCGATGCCTACCGCCGGATGTATCCCGGTGTTTTTAAGCCGCTTGCGGACATGCCGGAAGCCATCCGCAATCACATCCGTTACCCCAAGGACATTTTCCGGACCCAGGTGGCCATCTATGCCAGTTACCACCAGATGAACCCGGAGCGATTCTACCGCCAGGAAGATATATGGGAATTCTCCAAGTTGCCCCAGGGCCGGGAACTGGTGCCGGCCGATCCCTACCATCTGACCCTTGACCTGATCGAACCGGGCAAAGAGGAGTTTTTGCTGTTCATGCCCCTTTCTCCATTCGGTCGCGACAATCTGCGCGCCCTGATGATTGCCGGCAGTGACGGAGACAATTACGGCAAGCTTTTCACCTACCTGTTTCCACGCAACCAGCAGGTCTACGGCCCGGCGCAGATCCATAGCCTGGTCAACCAGGATGTAATCATTTCCGAACAGTTCACGCTGTGGAATCAGGAAGGCTCGGAAGTGATTCTGGGAAAAATGATCATCGAACCCACCAGTGGTTCGCTGTTGTATATTCAGCCGGTCTACCTGCAGGAAGCCGGTAAACTGAAAATTCCGCAGTTGAAACGGATGATCATGGCCCTGGAGGACGCCGTCGTCATGGCCCCCAGCCTCGAAGAGGCCGCCGTGAAACTGCAGGCCGAACTGGCCCGCAAATCCGCACGGCGGGTGCGGTCGATGCGGGGACCACAACCGGCCGAACCATCGGTCCAGGAGCCCGTCGACCCTGAAAAGACACCGGCAGTCGCCGCCCCTTCGCCCGAAAAGACACCGGCTAAAGAAGGCGCCGGCGAATCCACGGCCGATTGATCGCAAGGCAACGAAGGATTCCCCGCACCCCTGAGTGCTTGACATCACCGGGGAAAGAATCCAGACTGACAAAAGCAGTAGTTTCGGTTTGATGCCCTTATTTAGTGTCCATCCAGAAATAGGAAAATTTGGTCGAGATCAAGGCGCGAAGAAAAATTTTACCACAGGCATATAGTTGATATTCCGAGGATAAAATTTTTCGCGCAACGCCGATATCGGGCAAATTGGCCATTTCTGGATGGGGACTATTTACAAGCATGGCGGCAATCCCCAGCGACACCATGCCGCCGAAGGAGAGGTGAGCCATGATAAAAAGAATCCTGGTCGGCTTGGGAGGGACACCATTCACGACAGTCAGCACCCACTGCGCCACAAAGCTTGCCAAGCGTCACCAGGCGCAAACCACCGGAGTTACCGTGGTGGATATGACCAAGCTGGGCAAGTTGGGTCCGGTTCCGGCAGGCGCCGGTCACTATGCGCGGCGGATGCGGGCGCGCAGAACACAGGTCACCCGCGAGGGAATCGAAGCGGCCGTTGAAGCTTTCAAAAACAGCTGCAACGACCAGAATGTGGTCTGCCGGCGCATTGAATACGAACAGCAGGACCCCTTCACGGCCATGATCGCCGAGGCCCGCTACAACGACCTGACCATTTTCGGACTGCGCAGCATGTTCGACTACGGTTTTGTCTCCGACCCGAACAAGGCCATCATCAAGCTGGTCACCCAGGGGGTGAGGCCGATTTTGGCCGTGGCGGACACGTATCGCCCCGTTAAAAAGGTACTAATTGCCTACAGCGGCTCCATGGAGTCGGCCAAGGCCATCCGCCACTTCCTTCATCTCAAACCCTGGCCTGATGTCAAACTGCATATCGTCCATTTCGAGGAGGGGGCCGGCAGCGAACCGTTTCTGCTGGACCATGCCGCTGATTTCTGCAAGGCGCACGGGTTCGATGTCCGCACCGATCTGGTCAAGGGGCAGGCCCGCACCAATCTGATGCCCTTCGCCCAGGGCATCGATGCCGACCTGATCGTCATGGGCAACAGCGTGCACAAGACGCTGGTCAAGCAACTGCTGGGCGATACAGTGCTGGAAACCATCAAATCGGCGGATCGCCCCCTTTTCCTATCTCAATAAGATGGCCATGCCGACATCGCACACATCATCCTCCCATGACGGATCCGGCGGCCCAAGATTGCTGTGGGCCATTCTCCCGCTGATCCTTTTCATGGCCTTGTGCACCCTCTGGCCGCGGGTGATCCAGGGTGAGGTGTTCCTGATCAGCCGGCCCTGGATTACCGAGTTGGACCTTGCCTGGCGGTTTCGGCTGGACGGCCTGAGTCTGCTGTTCGCCCTGATCATCACCGGCGCCGGGTTCTTCGTGACCCTGTATGCCGCCGCCTACCTGCCCGGATCGTCGCAGACCGGTCGGTTTTTCGTTTTTCTGCAGGCCTTTATGCTGGCCATGCTGGGCATCGTGACGGCCGACAATCTGCTGCTGCTTTTCGTTTTCTGGGAAGCCACCACGGTGTTCTCCTTTCTGTTGATCGGTTTCGATCACGAGACCCAGGCGGCCCGTGACAGCGCCCGTCAGGCCCTGCTGGTCACCGGCGGGGGCGGTCTGGCGCTGTTGGTGGGAATCCTGTTGCTCAAAATCGCGGGGGTATCGCTCACCCTGAGCGACTGGATGACCGCTGGTAATCCGCTACACCGGCATCCGCTGTACACGCCGATTCTGATCCTCTTTCTCTTGGGCACCATGACCAAGTCCGCCCAGTTTCCCTTCCACTTCTGGCTGCCCAATGCCATGTGCGCCCCCACCCCCATCAGCGCCTTTCTGCACGCTGCCACCATGGTCAAGGCCGGCATCTATCTGTTGATGCGCCTGCATCCGCTCATGGGCGGCACGTCCTTGTGGATGTCCAGCCTGGTCATCATCGGCGGCATCACGGCCCTGTGGGGAGCGATCCAGGCCCTGTCGCCGTGTGATCTCAAACGTGTTCTGGCCTATACCACGATCATGGGCCTGGGCATCTTGACCATGTTCCTGGGCGGCAACAATGTCGCTTCACTGACCGCCGCGGCCACGTTTGTATTGGTTCACGCCCTTTACAAGGCGGCCCTGTTTCTGGCCGTGGGCAACCTCGACCACCAGGCCGGCACCCGGCATTGCGATCAATTGGGCGGGCTCTGGCGGGCCATGCCCATAACCGCCCTGGCCGTGGCCGCGGCCACCCTGTCCATGTCCGGGTTTCCGTTGTTTTTCGGCTTTATCGGCAAAGAAATCATGTACAAGGGCGCCCTGAGCGAAGAACTCTTCCCGGTTTTCGCCACAGGCATAACCCTGTTGGCCAACGCCCTGATGACCGCCGTGGCCGGTTTTTTACTGATCAGACCGTTTGCCGGCAAGCGTCCCTTGCCCCTGGCATCGGTCACCGAAGCGTCCTGGCCCCTGTTGGTAGGGCCCGCTGTCATGGGCGGATTGTGCCTGCTGTTCGGCCTGATTCCCGGCTGGGTCTCGCTTGCGATGATCGAGCCGGCGGTACAGGCCTTTCACAGGGGCGGCGAATCGGTCCGTTTGATCCTGTTTCACGGGGTCAACACGCCCCTTTTGCTCAGTATCGCCACCCTGACATTGGGGGCCGGGCTCTATGCCTTACGCCCCTCCCTGCAGCGCTGGATCACCGCGGCCACACGGCGACTGCCCCTCACCGGACAGCGCGCCTATGATGCGGCCCTGCATGGATTTGGCCGTGCCGCAGCCTGGACGACCGGACGGCTCCAAAGCGGCTCGCTGTACGGCTACCTGCTGACGATCATTGCCGTGTTCACCCTGACCACCATCGGTGTCTGGCAGAAAAACGGTGCGATCCTCGGCAGTATCCCCCTGCCGCGGCTACCCCTGTCCCAATGGATACTGGTATTTTTGATGGCCGCCGCCACCGCTGTGGTGCTCGCCACCCGTCACCGGGTGCTGTCGGTCTGCGCGCTGGGAATCGTCGGCTCCGGCGCGGCCCTGGTGTTTTTAATCTACGGCGCACCCGACCTGGCACTCACCCAGCTGCTGGTGGAAACCCTGACCCTCATTATTGTGTCCCTGATCCTGTGGCGACTGCCGCCCCTGGCCAAACCGACCAGACGGGCCGGGTGGACCAAAGCCGCCAATGCCCTGGTGGCCATTGCCAGTGGAACAGTGATCGCCCTGCTCTGTCTGGCCACGACCCGTGGCCCGATCGATTTGCAGCTGACCGAATTTTTTGAACACCACAGCTATCTGATCGCCCACGGCCGCAACATCGTCAATGTCATCCTGGTTGATTTCCGGGGCCTGGACACACTGGGTGAAATCACCGTCGTTGCCACGGCGGGACTGGCCGGGGCCGCCCTGATCGCCCGGCGAAGGAGGTAAAAGCATGGGATCGCATATCTTACGCGTGGCCACGCGCCTTTTGGTAGGCTTGATCCTGGTGTTTTCCGTTTACCTGCTCTTTCGCGGTCACAACGCCCCGGGCGGCGGGTTTGCCGCGGCCCTGGTGGCCGGAACCGGATTTTCCCTGTTCGCCATCACCGAAGGACCCCAGGCGGTCAGACAGGCCCTTTTCATCGATCCGCTGGTCTGCATGGCCTGGGGCCTGTTGCTGACCATCACATCAGGCGTGGTGGCCACCCTCGCCGGCCACCCGTTTTTGACCGGCCTGTGGTGGCCGGTTGGTTCCAGCGGTAGTGGCCCCGTGCTGGGATCGCCCATGCTCTTCGATATCGGCGTGTTTCTGGTGGTGCTCGGCGCCATCCTGACCCTGATGCTCCATCTGGAGGAAAGTTAAAAATGGAAACGGTATTGGCCCTTCTCGGCGGGGCGATGATCGCCGGCAGCGTCTACTTGATGCTGGACAAGAATCTGATCCGTTTCATTTTCGGACTCGTGCTGGCCAGCAACGCCGTCAATCTGTTGATCTTCGCCGCCGGCCGTCCGAACACGAGCCACCCCCCGCTGATTCCAGACGGCTCGTCAATCCCGGCCACGGCGATAGCCAACAGCCTGCCCCAGGCCCTGATCCTGACGGCCATCGTGATCGGCTTTGCCCTGCTGGTATTCGTCTTTATTCTCTTTTTCCGGGCCTATGACACGCTGGGAACCATCGATACGGATGCGCTGAATGACGCGGAGGGCATCGACAACAGCCGGATGCCTCAAGGAGAGCAAACCCCATGACCAACTGGCTGGCAGCCCCCATTATCATTCCCTTTGCTATGGCCGCCCTCTCCCTGCTGGGACGAGGCCGGCCACGGCTGCAAAGCGGGCTGGCCATGCTGGCCGCGGCCGTGCATCTGGCCCTGGGCGTCTTTCTGCTATACCACACACACACCTGCGGCATTACCGTCCTGCACGTGGGCAGCTGGCCGGCACCCTTCGGCATCGCCCTGGTAACCGATCATCTGAGCGCCCTGATGCTGCTGATCACCGGTGTGGTGTATCTTGCCGTGACGGTCTATTCCCGGGCGGATATCGATGCAACCGCAGTCTGGCGGGGATATTATCCCCTGCTTCACATTCTGGTTGGCGGCATCAGCGGTGCGTTTCTGACCGGCGACCTGTTCAATCTGTACGTCTGGTTTGAAGTCATGCTCATGGCATCCTTCGCCCTTCTGGTCCTCGGCCGGACCCGGGCGCAGCTGAGCGGCGGGGTCAAGTACGTGGTCATCAACCTTTTATCGACCCTGCTCTTTCTGACTGGTCTGGCGTTGATCTACGGGATGACCGGCACGCTGAACATGGCCCACCTGCACTTCAAGCTGCAGGCTACGGGTAACCCGGCCCTGGCCGCAACCGTGGCGGTCCTGTTTCTGACCGCCTTTGGCATCAAATCCGGCTTATTTCCTCTGTTCTTCTGGCTGCCGGCATCCTATCATACCCCACCGGTGGCAATTTCGGCGATCTTTTCGGGCCTGTTGACCAAAGTCGGCGTCTATACCCTGATCCGGACCTTCACCCTGATCTTTCCCTTTACGGACAACGGTCTGCGGGAACTGGTATTGGTGGCTGCCGCGCTGACAATGATCATCGGCGTGGTAGGTGCGGCAGCGCACGTCGAGGTGCGCCGTATCCTGTCGTTTCATATCATCAGCCAGGTCGGCTACATGGTGCTGGGACTGGGCCTTTTCACCCCCCTGGCCCTGGCCGGTGCGGTGTTCTACCTGCTGCATCACATTGTGGTCAAAACCAATCTGTTTTTGATCAGCGGGCTGCTGCGGCGATACGGCGGGTCCTTTGCTCTGGCTGATTTGGGGGGCGTTTACGGCGCACGGGGCTGGCTGGCCCTGCTGTTTTTCATCCCTGCCTTTTCCCTGGCCGGGTTTCCGCCGCTGTCCGGATTCTGGGCCAAAATGATCCTCATCCGAGCCAGCCTTGCAATCGGCCATTTCGTTCTGGCCGGCGTGGCCGCTGTGGTCGGCCTGTTGACGATCTATTCCATGACCAAAATCTGGAACGAAGCCTTCTGGAAACCAGCGCCGTCCGCTCAGGCCGTTGGTACCGCCCCTGAAGGCGGATCGGCCTGGCTGGTCGCGCCGGTGGTGGCCCTGGTGCTATTGACCGTTACCATCGGTCTGTTTCCGGATCCGCTGGTCGAGCTGGCAAGACAGGCCGCCGATGAGCTCCTCGATCCCGGCGCGTATGTGTATAGTGTGGTGGGGGATCTGCCATGAGCCTGTTTTTTATCAATACGTTTATCGCCCTGGCCTACATGGGGGTGCAGGGGTCATTCAGCCTGACCGGTTTTTTAGTCGGCTTTGCCCTCGGGTACCTGGCCCTGTGGGTCACCAAGCCCCTTTACGGCACCACCGGCTATTTTCATCGCGTTCCCAAAACAGTGCGCCTGGTCGGCTATTTTCTGGTCGAGTTGATCCACTCCAACCTGAAGGTGTTCTGGGATGTGATCACGCCCGGCCATATCAGTCGCCCGGGAATTGTTGGTGTTCCCCTGTCGGCCAAAACCGATATGGAAATCCTGCTGGTGGCCAATTTGATTTCGCTGACGCCAGGTACCTTGAGCATCGATCTGTCAGCAGACCGCCGCACCCTTTTCGTGCACGTCATGTTCCTGGATGATCCGGAGCGGTTTCGGGAAAGTATTAAAAACGGCATTGAACGCCGGGTATTGGAGGTGACCCGATGACGGTCGACCCAACTTTGATTCTTATGGCTGTCAGCCGCTTGTCACTGGTACTGCTGTTGATCAGCATCGTCCTGGCCTGCCTGCGGCTGGTGCGCGGTCCGCAGGCGGCCGACAGAGTGATCGCGCTGGACCTGGTTGCCGTACTGATCGTCGCCTTTCTGGCGGCCTATGCGATCAATACCGGCAACACGTCTTTTTTAGATGTGGCCATTGCCTATGCCCTGGTGGCCTTTCTGGGAACCGTGGCCCTGGCCCGGTTCCTGCTCCGCTCGTGCCGCCAGAAAAAAGATCGGCCATCGCCGGGGAGGCTGCCGTGAACGCCCTCATCGCCGCCACGCTGCTGCTCGTCGGCACCCTGTTCTGCCTGGTGGCGGCCGTAGGCATGCTGCGGCTCCCGGACACCCTCATCCGCATGCACGCCGCGACCAAAGCCGGCACCCTGGGCGCAGGGTTCATTCTCGCGGCCCAGGCCGTAGCCACCGGTGAACTGGGAACGACCCTGAAGGTCATCGCCGTGATTGTTTTTCTGCTGTTGACCGCACCGGTGGCGGCCCACCTGATTGGACGGGCCGCCTATCACCGCGGGATTCAATTGTACAAAGGTACATGGATAGACGAATTGGACATGGCAATGAAAAAAGATTGCGGTCAAACAGGCTCTCAGGGCACCACCCACAATGCCCCGCCGGAAAACTGATTGACCAGGTAACGGCTGACGCTGCCGGCAAAAAATTTCTTATTCATCCCGCGCCGGCCGACGATCAGGGTACCGAAGCCGCCCTTACGGTAGGTGTCCATAATAATCTTGCCGACCTTGAATCCTCCTTTGTGCACATCGATATGAATCTGCCGCTCGCTGATGCCGGCATCGGCAAACTTTTTCAGCGCGTGGGCATAAAACCGGTCAATGCAAGCCCTGTCCCCCTGCTCGATGACCGATTCAAGCTGCGAGCTATCGTTTTTCGAAAAATCGATCGGGCAAAAATCCGCCAACCGCGGTGCCACATGAAAAAAGGAAATGGTGATGTCGGAATTGCCGCTGAAGATGAATGCCAGATGGTCCACCGCCCGCAATGAACTACCGGATCCGTCGACGGCCACCATGACCCCCTTGGGCGGTGCCTTTTCGTCGATCACCCAAACGGGAAGCACTTCCGAGTTGTCCAGAACACTGGCGCTAACGCTGCCCATAAACACTTCCGCCAGACCGGATACGCCGCGCCGGCCGACAACGATGGCGTCGTAGAGCAGCGCCGTGCCGTATTCCAGAATGTCCTTGGCCGCGCCGAATTTCCGGGGCAATGTTATCGCCTGAACGTTTTCCTCGGCAATCCCCAGGGAAATCATCAGCGCCTTGTCCTTTTGCAGCAAGTCCTGGGCCGTTTGGTGGGCTTTCTTCTCCAACTTTTTTAGCTCGGCGTAGGCGCTGGGTTTGGTGCGGGCTTCGTCCATCAGGTATTGAGAAATGGTGGGCTGGACGTGAAAAAGGACAAATTTCATTTCACTCACCGACTCGCTCAAGCCGGCCACATAGCGCAGGGCATTTTCCGAATGCCGTGAGTCATCAACGGCGATCAGCACCTTTTTTTCCATGGCAAGTCCTCCTCCCTGAATTCGGTTTTGGGATAATTTTTATTTTACACTGAATCGGATTGGAGCCCAATGGATTTGTGGGCGATGCCGGCTGCGCCGGAAACTGAAAATTAAAAAATTATCAATAAATCTGGAATGTTATTAAAAACTTAAAAATAATCTCTCCCTAAACCCCAACCTTGGATACCGCCTGATCAGCAGGCTGGAGAATTTCGAAAAACGAAACGGTCTCAAAGGCGAGCCAGCGGGCCACAATGCTGCTTGGAAAGGTTTTGATGGCGACATTGAGGCTGCGAACCGTGCCATTGTAATAGCGGCGCGTCAGCTGAATCTGGTCTTCGATCTCGGCCAATTGATGCTGCAGTATTTGAAAATTCCGGTCAGCTTTTAGATCCGGATAATTTTCAACCAAAGTGAACAGACGGGCCAGGCCACTGGTCAGGGCATTTTCCACATCCTGTTTTTTTGGCAATTCATGGGTAAGCATGCTTTCTGAACGCAGTCGCGTAACCTGGTCCAAGAGTTCCGGCTGATCGCGTAAATAACGGTTGACGGTTTCGATCAGGTTGGGAATCAGGTCGGCACGGCGTGTCAATTGGGCATCGACCCCGCTCCAGCCTTCGTGAACCATGCTACGCAGGCGCACCAACTGGCGGTAAAGAAAAATGATCAATGCGGCTATCAGCAAAGAGGCGCTCAACAAGAAAAAGAAAAGGATCATGTGGGATTCCCTCTTTAGTGTTAACAACCTGTTATATCGTCACATGCACTAAGAATCTCAACTTCCATGGTATCGGAGAAGCTGAATAACCGGTTTTTGGCGTTCAATTTACCAAGACCTCACGAATAGCAGATTTCGCCGGGTCGTGGCCACGCTTTTCTTCACCCAGCCGATTAATAAAGAATTGGCCCCTTCCCAGCGTGTCTCCCTCAAAGCCCGTCCCAGCCCTGGCTCTGCATTGACCACCGATCATTTTGTAATCGGCGCAGAGATAATATCAGAGCCTCTTTTTTTCCAATCCCAATTTTTCGAAGGCCGACATGAGGTGAAAAATCGTAATCCTTTTAAATAATCGGCAAAGCCAAAGATACAACGCTGGACCTGTTGGATTAAGACGCGCCTTAAGCACGGTGGCGGATTTTTTTATTTGAGTGGAAGGCTGGGGACCAACACCATCGGCGCCAGATAGGCGGTCCTGGCTCTGGACGTCTGTGACCGCTTGCTGCCGCCGGTGGATGCCGGAGAATTGATTACGTTTTAGGTGGGATGTGTATCAAGCAGGCAGCCCCATCAGTTGTCCCATATGAATCTGGTGCCAGGCATGGGCGGCTCCGGTGGAAGGAAGCTGAGCGAGTTTTCTTCTCATTCGATTCATGTCGTCTTTTCTCCACATGGCACCAATGAAAAACCCGATGCTGTCGGCATATTTTCCGATGGCCTGCCCACCGACCACTTTGCCATCCAAAAGCACGACACGCAGATAATCGTCGCCGTTTTCGCGTTCGATCAATTCCTTATCCCCCAGGACGCAATCGGTGGCCCGCATGGTCTTACCAAAGGTAACCGCATGGGTATCAAAAAAATGGGCCCGGGCAAAGGCATAAGCCCCCAAATACTTGACCTGCTCACCAAGAATATTGCGGGCCACGATTTCACCCTGCTCGATGGCATTGTGCTTGAGCTGAAACATGGCCATCTCACCGGTGCAGGCATCGATGGTTTCGACGCAATCACCGCAGGCATAGATGTCGGGCACCGAGGTTTGCATATATCGATCGACCTGGATGCCGCGCTCCGTGGCGATGCCGGCGGTCCGGGCCAGGGCCACCCCGGGAACCACACCGGTGGCGACCACCACCGTGTCACACGGAATCTCGCGTTTGTCGGTCGTAACGCCGGTGACCGTCTGGTCCCCATTGATGCGCATGACTTTCTCGCCGGTATGGACATGAATACCGTAGGTTTCCATGGCGGCTTCGAGGCGTTTGGCGGTGACCTCGTCAAACAAGGCCGGTAGAATCCAGTCCAAAAGCTCGATAATCGTGACCTCATAGCCTTTTTTCTTTAATGCCTCGGCCGCTTCAATGCCGATGGCACCGGACCCGATCACCACCGCGCGGGTTCCGTGGTGCGAACGGAGCTTGAGGGTCTCATAGAACTGCTTGCAGCTGAATACGCCCTGGTTGCGGATACCGTCGATCGGCGGGATAAACAGATCCCCACCATGGGCCAGTACCAGCTTGTCATAGGATATGCTTGTTCCGTTTTCAGTGACGATCGTTTTAACGTCCGGTGAAATGGACGCCACCTTGCTGTTCACCATCAAGTCGATACGATTGTCAGTATAATCTTGCGCCAATTTCCTGAAAACCGACTGTTCCTCACAGTCTCCCCCTAAAAAATAGGGCAGCGAACAGGGATCGTATTCCGGCACATTTTCGGCAGAGACAATACAAACATCGGTTTTCCGGCAGCGTTTACGGATCGAAAAGGCCACCTGGTTACCCGCGATTCCATTTCCAACAATTACGATTTTCATAATTAAACCCGCCTTGTGTCTTTACCGTGAAGCTTGTGAATAAAATCAGTCAATCCCGAAAACAGGGGACAACCAATCCCCCCCCTTACCGGGAAGGAAAAATGGCTCGCGATCGCCCGGCCCGCGCTCTGAGCTTGTCGGTGGTGAGGGATTTACCCTTGACCAGCTTCAACGCACCCACTTCTTTGCAGGCCGTTACACACCACGGCTCCCCCGCATCGTCCATGCACATATCACAGGTCATGGTCTGCCCACTGAAAGGGTTCACCGCGGGGCTGCCCACCGGACAGATATAAACGCATGCCCGGCAGCCAATGCACACCGATGTATCGGTGACGACCGTACCATTGGCTAGCCGGATGCGGGCATTCATGGGACAGACCTTGATACAAGGCGCGTCGTCGCAGGCCATACACAGGATCGGTACGTCGAGCGCCTGATCCTCGTAGCGCATAATCCTGACGCGGGAAAGAGAGGGGTTGATGACGTTATGGTGCTTCATTGAACAGGCCAGCATGCACCGTTTGCATCCCGTACACCGTGCTGCATCGACCAGCAATTGTTCGCGTCTGTTTTCCATCATCGGTAGCCTTTTTTTTAATCATTATAAGGTGATTCACATGATCGATACCGATCATTACCACTCAGCGAGTCCTGAACAGAACCATAAAATTCATCATAATGAATTCAACTACCAAATCTATAATATGACCAATGGGCTGTGTCAATTGAATTTATGTCATTTTTAGTTATTTTTTATCCATTTTTACGAAAAACAACTTGACCTAATCAAAATCATAATATAATAAAATTCATCATAATGAATTTTTCGGACATCAACACCAACCGAAGGAGCAGCCCATGGCCACTGACACCGGCAAAACTTCCGCATCAGAATCGCTTCGCAAAACCCGAACGTATGGCAAGGTCAGATGCCACAATCCCAGCTGCATGGGGCGGCTTGAACCAGAGCCTGGCGCCCAGCAGATTTCCTGCCCGACCTGCGGTATGACCTACCGGCTTTTTTGGGTCACGCCCCAGCTGCCTCGAATCCGCGGTCCGGTCTGGGAGGTCAACCGCAAACTGGCCGAAGAAACGTTAGCCAAAAAATTACAAGCGTCCAAGGACGGTTCCAAATAAACAAGGAGGAAATGCGACATGGCACTGGATCGGAAAATTGCATATATCGATCTTACGACCGGCAAGATCGAGACCAAGCCCATTTCGTTGGAAGTCAGGAAAAAATTCATCGGTGGCCGCGGTCTTGACGCCTATCTGCTTTACAATCACGCCCCCAAAGGCTGTGATCCGTTAGGCCCCGAAAACCCACTGATCGTCAGCGGCGGCCTGTTGACCGCAACCTGTGCATCGGCAACGTCGAGAACGCATATCATGGCCAAGTCGCCGTTGACCAACCTCTTGGGCAGCTGCAACATGGGAGGATTCTTCGCTCCGGAGATGGCCTGGGCCGGCTTCCATCATCTGGTCATCACGGGCAAGGCCGAGAAACCGGTTTATCTGTGGATCCACAATGGTGAAATCGAAATCCGCGACGCATCCCATCTGTGGGGCAAAACCTGCACCGAGACCCAATGGGCGATTCGTGAAGATCATGACGACCAGGAAATCAAAAGCATGGTGATCGGTGCGGCCGGTGAAAACCTGGTAACCTACGCCTGCGTTATGACCGGCATCAAAAACTCGGGCGGCCGCTCGGGCATGGGCTGTGTGATGGGCTCCAAAAACCTCAAGGCGATTGCCTGCCGCGGCGACATGGACATCAAACTCGCCCATCCAATGGACGCCCTGGAGCACAACAAAAAATTCATCGAGCAGATCACCAGCGCCAAGGTCAACCAGACGCAAGGGACCCTGGGGACCCCTTTTATCTGGGGCGCGACCAACTGCTGGGGCGGCGTCCGCACCCGTAACTTTCAGTATAACCAGATGCTCTACGCCGATGAAATCGAGCCTGAAGCCATCGATGACATCGCCACGGAAACCATGGGGCCTCATCACATGGCAGGCTGCTTCGGCTGCCAGGTGCACTGCCGGGCAAAGTACAAAATCCAGACCGGTCCCTTGGCCGGAAAGTACGATGAGGGCCCTGAATACACCTCTCTGGGCGCCTTCGGTAGCGAACCCGACTGCAGAAAAGCCGAAACGGTTCTGTCTGCCAACCACCTGGTCGATCAGTACGGTGTCGATAACCTTGAGATCGGCAGCATCATCTCCTGGGCCATGGAACTTTACGAGCTGGGCATCCTGACCAATAAGGAAACCGAAGGGCTGGAACTCAAATTCGGTAACGACAAGGCCCTGATCCAGATGATCCATGAAATCTGCAACCGCAGCAGCTGGCTGGGTAACGTGCTCGCCGACGGCGGCATTCCGGCAGCAGAGAAAATCGGCAAGAATTCCTTTGATTATCTCATCCAGGTCAAAGGCATGAACAACCTGCACTCCGACGAGCGCGCCACACCGGCACTGGCCCTGAACATTGCCACGGCCTCCCGCGGTTCCGACCATTTGCGCAGCCGGCCGGCCATTGATCTTTATCATTTGCCGGAAAAAGTGCTGCGCAAAATTTACAGCAGCCCGATTCCCTATGACGGCCCCCTTTCCTCGGAGCATACCGAATACGTGGGCAAGCCATGGCAGGTGTTCTGGCAGGAGAACTGCTATATGGCCGTGGATTGCCTGGGCATTTGCAAATACCATACGCTATTTTTGGGCGCGACCCTGCCCAACTTCGAGGACTGGCCGGCGGTGATCTACTATAACACGGGTCTTGAGTTCACCCCTGAAGAGCTGTGGTATGCCGCCGAACGCTGCAACAACATGGAACGGCTCTTCAACTTGCGCGAAGGGCTCACCCGCAATGATCCGTACAAAGGCGATACGCTCAACCATCGCTATTTCGACGAACCCTGCCGGCGAGGCGCCCCGGACGTTGTGGGACGCTGCATTGATCGGGAAAAATTCAGCATCATGATCGATGAATTTTATGGTCATCACGGGTGGGACAAGGAAGGCGTCCCGACACCCGAAACGCTGGAGCGATTGGGACTGGATCAGGAACCTTCCCACCTGGTTTAAATAGCGCCCATCCGTAAATACTCTATTTATGGATGGACACTGAACGAATTGAAGGAGAAAACAATGGAAAAATTTCTCACGGTTAATGCTGATAAATGCACCGGCTGCCGGCTTTGCGAACAAGTCTGTTCCGTTGTGCATGAAGGCGTGTCCAACCCGGCGAAAAGCAGAATCCAAATCGTAAAGTGGGAAGATGAAGGGCGCTATATACCGATGATCTGCCAGCAGTGCGAGGATGCACCCTGCCAAAATGTCTGCCCGGTGGGTGCGATTTCCCGCGATAAAGATTTTGGTTTCTTGATGGTAAATCACGAGGTATGCATCGGTTGCCGCTCCTGCGTCAACATCTGCCCCTTTGGCGCCATGAATTACAATCGAAGCGCGCATCAAGTGTTTAAATGCGACCTGTGCGGCGGAGATCCCCAATGTGTCCGCTTTTGCGATGTGAAAGCGATTGATTTTGTGTCCGCCGATACCGTCGTCGCCCGCAAAAAACGTGAAGGTGCCCTGCGCCAGTCCGAGGCAAAAGGGCAGCCTGCCGGTGCCTGAGAACATCTATAGCGCCGCCACGGGCATTTTACCATAAACGAAAAATAGAAACCGGCTGAAACATAGAACGAAACGCGGGCGGCCTGGAGAGATATTCAGCCGCCCCGTGTCGTTTTGTTGGCGCCTTTCTATAAGAGACAAAGCCATGTCTGTCCGACTATCCCCGGAGGAGTGCAGTCGATATGAGCGGCAGATCGGCATCGATGAAATCGGTGAGGCAGGCCAGGCAAAGCTAAAGCAGGCCGCAGTATGTATCTGCGGTGCCGGCGGACTGGGCTCACCTGCGGCAATCTATCTGGCAGCCGCCGGTGTCGGCAGAATCACCCTCATTGATCATGACCGGGTCGCATTAGGCAATTTAAATCGTCAGATCCTCCACGGGGAAAGCGATATCGGCCGATTCAAGGTGGACTCCGCAAAAACAATGTTGGGCCAACTCAATTCGCATGTCATCGTCGACACCAAGCCCCAAATCATCACCCCGGAAAATGCAGTGGAATTGGTTGCCGGACACGATGT
This sequence comes from Desulfosarcina variabilis str. Montpellier, assembly GCF_048565275.1. Classification (NCBI taxonomy): domain Bacteria; kingdom Pseudomonadati; phylum Thermodesulfobacteriota; class Desulfobacteria; order Desulfobacterales; family Desulfosarcinaceae; genus Desulfosarcina; species Desulfosarcina variabilis. The sequence goes on from NZ_CP159846.1 coordinate 8,810,540, forward strand.
GATTGTTGATGCTCTGGACAATCTGGAAATCCGGTATATCCTCAACAAGGCCGCTTTGGATTTGAATATTCCGTTTATCCATGGTGCCGTAGGCGGATTCGAGGGCCGGGTCATGACGATTATTCCAGGCCGCAGTACCTGCCTGCGGTGTTTGTACCGCGGCCCCGTACAGCCGCCCCCGACCATCCCGGTCATTGGCGTGACAGCGGCCGTGATCGGTTCCCTTCAGGCAACTGAGGCCATTAAAACCATTACCGGCATTGGCGACCTGCTGACGGATCGATTGCTGATCTACGATGGTCTGAAGCCCACATTCAATATATTTAAATTACGTAAAAATCCCACTTGTGATCATTGCAAGAATTTTTATGGGAAGGTTTTATCATGAGCATTACTCTGCATCTTCATAAAACGCACCGACAATATACCGGCGGCGTCGAAACGCTTGAGATAGCGGGCAACACCATAGGCGAGTGCCTCGACAAATTGATCGAACGCTTTCCAGACATGCAGGGGGCCCTTTTTAAGGATGAGAAAAAACTGAAAAACCAGATTGAAATTTATCTGAACATGGAAAGCGCCTATCCGGATGAATTGAAAAGGCCTGTCAAGGATGGTGATGATGTATATGTTACTGTCATGCTGGCGGGAGGATAATCATCCGAAACAAATCCCCTATTCAGACCTAAAGATAGGTTTATCATGGCATATCCGAGTGGCGATTGAACGTTTTTAACCGCTACCAGATCCATTCGATAACCATCAAGTTTGGCTTCAGCTTCCCATTCGCCGGCCCACCCCATTAATTTTATGGGACCGCTGATTACCAATCTACCACCATGGTGGAAATCAGGCATCCCCCCCCTCCCCCGTCATCGGAATCAGAATCAGATGACGGTGAGACCAATGACGTCGCCCGTTCGGCGACCTCCTCGTGTGCCTCAGTCGTGGGATGGGTTGCGTCCCAGAACAAATAGCCGTCGTCGTTATCGAAATTATTGGTCTCCAGAGAATTGGGGCAAATCGAATCGACGTTGCTCAGACCGTAGTTTGCCGGGTTGGCGACGATGTCCTGGAACAGTGCGTAGATATCCAGGTAGTAGACCGTGATACCAGGATTCTCGGATTTAAAAACATCCACGTTATCCTTCAATTCTACATTATAATTTTCGGTCCACAATGTGGCCAGGGCAGCGGCGTTGGTATCTGCATTGATGGCCGGGATAGCACCCAGATCGGATAAGTTGAGGATGAGGATGGATTCGGCCCCAAAGGTGGCCAGGGCATCCAGGGCGATTTTGACATTGTCCGCGGATTGTTCATAATCTGAGCTGCCGCCAAGAAAATCGTTGCCACCAATCCAGATGGTAATCAAAGCGTTTTGGTCCAGGGTGCCGGCATTGATGTAGGCGGTGACCTGGTCGATCAGGTCACCGGTATTGGCCCCGCCGTAAGCATTGTTGATCAATGTTGCATCCAGATAATCCGCTTCAGCTAAATAGTCCACCCACACCAGACCGTTAGAAAAGCGCCCCTGATAGTATGTCTCGGCCGGACAAGCCGACGGATCATCGGCATAGAGATTTCCGTTATCGGAAAGGCTGTCACCAAACGCGACAATATGGTCAAAATTAGAAGCCAACGCGCAAATTGGCATAAAAAAGCAAAGCGCAAAAACGACTCCTGTTATTCGTCTGATTTTCATAATATCCCCTTTTGAAGCGTTGTATACTTACTGCCCCGATATAAATTCTCGGCCACAGTGATCAATGAACAACAATCTTAGCCCAGGAATAATCATCGTCAGTGAGAAAAGACTCAGAGTTGGTTATATATGCTAATTTTCACCTCTTGTGAATTTTTTTCTCAGCAATCAACAGAATAAATAACTATTTGCACGTAGAGCTTGACATGTCCCGAATGAACAACTAAAATTTTGTATATACGATGTTGTACATATATACAAATATAGGTGAAATATGCAAAGCTCAACCTTACACATTAAAATCCGGCCCAAAATTGCCAATGGACTAAAAATGCTGTCGAAAAAGCAGGATGTTTCTGTGGGAGAACTCGTCCGGAGGGCTATCCTTTCAAGCTATCAGCTAGATATGCTCGATTTGACCATAAAACAAAAAAGAGCGGTCGAGGCCTTTCAGGGAGGCTATATCAGCATTGGCAAGCTGGCAGAAGAGATGGGGATGAACATTTGGGATACCCAAAAATGGCTGAAAGACCACGAAATCAGGCAAAACAACGCCTTTATTGAAGATGATGTGAAAAATGCCTGAAATAAAATGGGTCTTTGATACCGTATCCCTCAGTAACTTTATCTTTTCCGATGCGGTCTTCATCCTTGAAAATCGCTATAAGAATAAGGCATGCATCACTAGGGAAGTATTCAATGAAATTTCCACAGGAATACCGGCCTATCCCAAATTGAAAATGATTGATACGTTGATAGACAGACAGATTTTTGAAATTGTCACACTTTCAAAGCCGGAACATCTAATTTTCCGGGAACTTGTTGGTAATTTGGGAAGAGGCGAAGCGTCCTGCATTGCATTCGCACAAAAAAGGTCCCTGATCGTTGTTACCGATGACAGAGCCGCGAGAAATGCATGTAACCAAAAAAATATTTCTTTAACCGGCACCGTCGGCATTTTAAAGGCAGCCATCATTGATGAACAGGTCACGCTCTCCCTGGCAAATGAAATACACCAAAAAATGGTAGATAGCGGATTCTATTCCCCGATTAGGAATTTGGCAGATATCATCTAACCCTCTTCGACATTTTTTTCAATTTTTTCGACTAATTCTTTTGTCCACGAAATCAAAGCGTGAATATTTAAGGGGTAAGGGGCGGTGGACCCGAATGGTTAGACAGCCTGACGGGTCCACCGCCTTGATGTGGAATATAGTTGACTGTATTCATTGATTAAATTTTTGATTGAAAACTAATTATTTTTCGATATGATTGATCCAACAGGGCCGATATTCAGCAAGGCATTCAATAATCAGTTTAGGCACAACCATTATGTTTTTATAGAGGTTATCCAATGAATATCGATGAGTTAAAAAAAATAAGTAGTGCTGAGCGCATCCAGAGAATGGAAGCCCTTTGGGATTCCATGCTCTATGAGGGCGGTGAAATTGATACTCCTGAATGGCACACACGTATATTGGAACAAAGGAAAAAAGCTATCACTGGTGGTAGCGCAAAATTCGTCCCAATATCAGAGCTTAAGGCGAGCCGGGGGCAATGAAGGTTAAAGATGTCTTAGTATTGCAAGAAGCCGTTGATGACTTGAATGAAGGAAAAGCCTTTTATGACCTTCAAGAACTTGGCGTAGGCAATTATTTTTGGAATTGCATAGTCGCTGATATTGAATCTTTGATCGTTTACGCTGATTCATTCCAAAAAGCTTGGCCTGTTCCAAATGTTTGCCAAAAGCTTTCCATATGCGATCTATTACGAAGTGGTTGAAAAGGTTGCTTATGTTGTTGCTATTTTGCCAATGCAAAAAGATCCGGCCTGGATTTCAAAACAGTTGGATGAGAGACGATAATCCGGATTTTATTCCCCCGATTTCGGAAGAAAATGGGTCAGTATAAAAATCAAAATAAATGCGAACTTTCTTCAATTCACTTACTTTTTCGCGTTCTTTCCATCTTTGAGTGAGAAACAGATGTTGTTAAATTGCGTATTCCGCTCCAAAGTGACCACCTGTTCCGCTGCATTGTGACCACTTGATCGGAGCGAAGCGACGCTGGTTTTTCCTACCTCTCAAACTTGGTTGATTTCGTCAAGGACGAGCGAATTTTTCGCATGGCTTCTCCTTTCAAATTGATTCTGTGGGCGTTGTGAATTCCTCCGATATACCTAAGCCCTAAAGCGTCACTCAACTTTTGGAAGCCATATCTTCCACCATTGGTATTTTTACGCTGTAACGCCATACAATAATCAATCGGCCAGCACTGTCGCATGGATGAACCCCAATCTTTTAACAGTTCAACCATATCCTTTTCAGACGATATCGAAAGAATTCTATTTTATCTCTTTTCCGGTGCGTTTGCTCTCCAGAATGTAGACGCTATAAGGCATGAAAAAATAAAAAAGCCTGTTACCGTATGGTAACAGGCTAAATAATGGCGGGAGCGACGAGACTCGAACTCGCGACCTCCGGCGTGACAGGCCGGCGTTCTAACCAAACTGAACTACGCCCCCGAAAGTGATGTCAGCAGTTGCTGGTAGGCGGAACAGGGCTTGAACCTGTGACCCCCGGCTTGTAAGGCCGGTGCTCTCCCAACTGAGCTATCCGCCCGAATTTTAAAAGATCCTTCTTTTACGACCCTCGAAAAGAAGAAGTCATAGCTATCAATTCACCCTGATAAAGTCAAGCCAAAAAATTGAGTTTCGCATTTTTTTAGTTGATTGACAGTTGGGCTTGATCGCTCCCGTTTTTCTCGACCGTAATCGGCATATCGTTATTGGTGAACAATCGCTCACCCTGGCCGAGCACCAAGGCATGTCCCAACACTTCATCCATATGTTCCACGCTAACGATTTTTATCTGACGGGTAACGACTTTCGGGATATCTTTCAGATCTTTCTCATTCTCCTTTGGAATGATGACCGTTTTAATCCCTCCCCGATGGGCCGCCAATAGCTTTTCCTTTAACCCACCGATGGGCAACACGCGGCCGCGCAGAGTAATCTCACCTGTCATGGCAACGTCGCGTCGCACGGGTCGACGCGTCAGTGCGGATACCAACGAGGTGCACATGGTAATCCCGGCCGAGGGACCGTCCTTGGGAATCGCACCTTCGGGGATGTGGATGTGAAGATCCAGTTCATCATAGAACTTTTTATCAATCCCCAAATTCTCGGCACGAGAACGGACAAAGCTCACCGCTGCCTGGGCAGACTCTTTCATCACCTCACCCAGCTTACCGGTAACATTAAGTTTGCCTTTACCGGGCATGGTCAGTGTTTCCACACAAAGCAGCTCGCCCCCTACCTGGGTCCAGGCCAATCCGGTTACCAAGCCGATTTGGTCATTTTCCTCTATCTGGCTGACTTTAAAGGGTGGGGGTCCCAACAGCGATGTAATCGTGTTAGCCGAAATGACGTGTTTTTTCTTCTCGTCTTCGTTCACAACTTTGCGAGCGATTTTTCGGCAAATTGACGATATTTCTCGCTCCAAGTTACGCACACCGGCTTCTCGGGTATACCGCTGAATAATGGTATAAATGGATGCCTTTGAGAATTGAATATCTTCCGGTTCAAGGCCATTGGCTGTAATTTGTTTCGGGATCAGAAACTCGTTGGCAATACTGAACTTCTCTAATTCCGTATACCCGGGCAAGCGAATGATCTCCATACGATCCTGCAAAGGCAGCGGTATATCCGGCAGAGTATTGGCCGTGGTGATAAAAAGGATTTCAGACAAATCGTAGTCCAAATCCAGGTAATGATCGTTGAAGCTGTAATTCTGCTCTGGATCCAGTACCTCAAGCAAGGCCGAGGATGGATCTCCACGAAAATCCATGCTCATTTTGTCCACTTCATCAAGACAAAAAACCGGATTGTTCACCCCTACTTTTTTAAGTGACTGAATAACCTTTCCCGGCATGGCACCGATATAGGTGCGCCGGTGCCCGCGAATTTCCGCCTCGTCTCTTACCCCGCCCAAAGAAAGGCGTACAAACTTTCGACCGGTGGCACGGGCAACGGATTTGGCCAGGGAGGTCTTGCCGACACCGGGCGGGCCCACCAGGCAGAGGATCGGTCCACGCAACTTTTTCACCAGGGTCTGGACAGCCAAATACTCGAGAATACGCTCTTTGGGTTTTTCCAACCCATAGTGGTCTTCATTCAGTATTTTTTCAGCATCAAGCAAATCATTGCGTATTTTGCTTCGGTTAAACCACGGCAGATTAATAATCCAGTCAATATAATTTCTGACCACCGTAGCTTCTGCTGACATGGGGGTCATGAGCTTGAGTTTTTTAAACTCCTGCCGGGACTTTGTCGACGCCTCTTTGGACATGCGCTTACGCTTGATCTTTTTTTCAAGCTCCTTAAGCTCATCGCCCATTTCGTCATCGGTTCCCATCTCCTTTTTGATGGCCCGCATCTGTTCATTCAAATAGTAATTCTTCTGGGTCTTTTCCATCTGCTCCTTGACCCGGCCCTTGATCCGCTGATCCATCTGGTAGACCTCTATCTCCAGTTTAATCAGCTTGACCAGAAGGGAAAGACGCTTGCCCAGGTCAATGGTTTCCAGAAGTTTCTGCTTGTTCTCGAGCTTGAAGGAAAAGTGCGAGGCGACCGAATCCGCCAATTTAGAAGGATCGGTAATCGCGGAAATTTTTGCCAACAGTTCTTTGGAAATACTCTTGTTGATACCGGCATATTCGCTGAAGCTGTCAGTAACCGCACGTATCAGGGCTTCCATCTCCACCGCATCTCCGGCAACGTCCGGCAGCAGGGAAAGCTCGACCTCAAAAAACTCGGTGTTGGTGATAAAACGATCGATCCGAGCCCTTTGCTTTCCCTCGATCAAGGCTTTGACGGTGCCGTCGGGAAGGCGCAAAAGCTGAAGCACGGTACCGATTACACCGACCTCGCAGATGTCCTTTTCCGCCGGGTTATCAATACCGGCATTACGCTGGGTGGATAAAAAGATGCGTTTGTCCTTGTTCATCGCGCTTGACAGCGCGCTGACGGACTTGTTCCGACCTACAAAAAGAGGTGCCACCATATGCGGGAACACAACAATGTCCCTGAGTGGCAGAAGGGGAAGGACATCCTGAGACGCTTCCCCTTCTTGATTTTTAAAAAATTTTGGAATGTTTACCATATATTCGAACTGCCCTCTCGGTTACGCTTGACCATCTATTCGACAAAATTGTGTGTTATCGCATCAAGCTTGTTTTTTAGATGGTTCGTAAAGCAGGATCGGCTCTTCTTTTTTCATCACCACTTCTTCACCAATAACACATTCTTTGACGTCTTCCTTGGAGGGGATATCGTACATGATATCCAGCATACACGACTCCAATATCGCACGTAGGCCACGTGCACCGGACTTTCTCTTCAACGCCTCATCGGCGATGGCGGAAAGCGCACTGTCGGTAAGACGCAAGTTTACGCCCTCTATTTCAAATAGTTTCTGATATTGTTTAATCAAGGCGTTTTTAGGCTCAGTAAGAATTCGTACCAAGCTTTCGGCACTGAGCTCGTCCAAGGTGGCGATTACCGGCAGACGTCCCAAAAACTCCGGAATCAAGCCAAATTTGATCAGATCCTCGGGTTGGACATGAAGCAGTGTTTCCCCCAAGCTACGCTCCGTTTCTTTCTTGACCTTGGCACCGAAGCCCATCAATTTGCTGCCCATCCGCCGATTGATGATCTGCTCCAACCCGTTAAAGGTACCGCCGCAGATAAAAAGGATATTGGAGGTGTCCACCTTGACAAAATCCTGCTGGGGATGTTTGCGGCCGCCTTTGGGGGGAACACTGGCCGTGGTCCCCTCAATAATTTTGAGCAGGGCCTGCTGCACACCTTCACCAGATACGTCCCGGGTAATGGATGGGTTATCGGACTTACTGGCAATTTTATCGATTTCGTCTATGTAAACGATACCCCGTTTGGCTTTTTCTACATCGTAATCCGCGTTTTGCAGCAACGAAAGGATGATATTTTCCACATCCTCGCCAACATAACCCGCTTCTGTGAGGCTGGTCGCGTCGGCAATCGTGAACGGCACATTAAGAAAACGCGCCAATGTTTGTGCTAGCAGTGTTTTCCCGCAGCCCGTCGGTCCGATCAGCAGGATGTTACTCTTTTGAATTTCCACATCGCTGGCGTTCACGCTCGAATCAAGGCGTTTATAGTGGTTATAAACCGCCACTGCCAAAATTTTCTTGGCCACATCCTGTTCGATCACATAATCGTCAAGCTTGGTTTTGATCTCCTGGGGGATCATCAGGTTTTCGAATTCACCGGCCTCTTTTTCATTTTCTTCCTCGATAATTTCACTGCACAGCTGAATGCACTCATCACAGATATAAACTGCCGGGCCGGCGATCAGTTTTTTGACCTCTTTCTGGTTTTTTCCACAGAAAGAACAGAAAAGATTGTCATTGTGTTCATCTTTTTTGGCCATGTCATGCCTCCGTGTCGGTTATTTTGTCCAGGTCATCGCGGTTGGTGATGACATGGTCAACGATTCCGTAGGATTTTGCCTCCACCCCGGACATGAAATTGTCCCGGTCCGTATCACTCTGGACATCTTTCATACTTTTCCCTGTGTGTCTGACCAGGATTTCATTCAACGCGTCTTTCATGCGCAGAATCTCTTTGGCCTGGATCTCGATATCCGATGCCTGCCCCTGGAACCCACCCATGGGTTGGTGAATCATGATCCGTGCATGGGGTAAGGCGTAACGTTTTTTATCGGAACCCGCTGCCAGCAATAAAGCCCCCATGCTGGCGGCCTGGCCAATGCATACTGTAGTCACATCTGGCTTAATGTACTGCATCGTATCATATACCGCCAACCCAGCTGTGACGACACCACCCGGAGAGTTGATGTAAAGGTTGATATCTTTGTCCGGGTCTTCTGATTCGAGGAACAGCATCTGGGCAATCAACAAGTTGGCAACATCATCGTTGATGGCGGTCCCCAAAAAGATGATACGATCTTTCAGAAGTCGCGAATAGATGTCGTAAGCCCGTTCTCCCCTGCTGGTTTGGTCGATGACCATCGGAATTAATGCCACTATCGAATCTCCTTTACATCATATTTAATATCTGTTGAGAATGCTGTAATGGATGGTTTAGGGTTGTTTTCCGGCAATGTTAAGATCCGGCATCAGCATGTTCGCCAAGCTCAAAAAAACCATCCATTAGTTGGAAAAAGCCCCTTATTCCGAGCTTTCCGAGGTCTCTTTCTCCGGTTCCACCATTTCAATCTCGTTTTTTTCCATTATAAGCTTAATGGCTTGTTTTTCAAGTAATGCATGTTTAAAAAGCTCGAGCTGCTCACCACTCTTTCCGTAAACGCCCTTGATCACATCGACCGGCTGATTGTAGTTGGCGGCCATTTCTTCAAACCCTTTTTCCAGGTCCTCGTCGGCCAATTCCATTTTTTCCTGTTCAACGATTTTACCTAAAATCAGTTGTCGACGCACCTGTTTTTCGGCGGTATCGCGATATTTTTCTTTCAGGCTTTCCTTTGATATCCCGGCTTCCTCAAAGGTCTTATTGTGATAGGAGAACGACCGTTCCGCATCGGCAACAATGTGGTCTAATTCATAATCTACCATGACATCGGGCACTTCGAACTCTGTTTTTTCCAATATCTGGCTGAATATCTGTTCGTTCAGTTCCTGTTCGGACCGTTTGGTGTACCCTTCCGTGAGGTTTTCCTTAATTTTTTGTCGGACCTCATCCATGGTGGAAAAGGGTCCTAGCTGCTTGGCCATCTCATCATCGATTTCCGGAAGCACCTCTTTACGGATTTCGTTGAGTTTGACTTTAAAATCAACGGTATGTCCAGCAATCTTTTTGTTAAAGTAATCATCGGGGAAGGTCACGGTCATTTCTTTTTCATCACCAGGATTCATCCCCTCCACACCCTTATCAAAATCCTCGGAGATATGGCCGTCCCCAAGCTTCATCACAAAATTTTCTGTTTTTTTGGTTTCTTCAAAAGGCTTGCCGTCCTTAAACCCCTCGTAATCCACTTGGACGAAATCACCGTTTTGGGCCGGACGCTGCTCGTCAATCGGTTCGCGTTTGGCAAGATTTTTTTGCATCATCTTGACCTGAACCTCGACCTCTTCGTCACTTGCTTTATAAAGATTTTTTTTCAGCGTCAGACCAGTGAAATCAATATCGGCAATTTCCGGTTGAACTTCAACTTCGGCATCAAAACAATAGTCTGCTTTGTCGGCCAATTCGGGTGGATCGACAACCGGAGAGCCAACAATCTTCAGTTGGGTTTCTTTCATGGCGTCGACATAAGCATCTTGAATCAATTTAGAAACGACATCGGCGTGTACATCCTTCTTATATAGACGTTCGAGTACGCCGCGGGGTGTTTTTCCAGGCCGAAAGCCTTTGACCTTGGCTGTTTTTTTCAGGGTTTTGTAAGCATCATCCAATGCACGGGTGACATCCGCTTCGGGAATTTCGATGTGCATTACTTTTTTTACTGAGCTGCGATCTTCAACGGTAACCTTCATATTCTTCCTTTCTACCCCCTGAATTAAGCACGTGGAAAAAACAGTGGCTACAAACCGACGCCGGCAACAACTTGATTCAGGTTAAAAATTAAGCGCCCTGACGCGACCAGGCATCAGGGCTCCTTTTGACCACAACCGGCATTATCATTAAGGCTGACCGTTTAGATTGAGTGTCCAAATGCCCATGAAACCCATAGGGGCATTTACATCCGGTCCGCTTGATCAACCTCAAAAAAATGCCGGAATAAATATGGTGCGAGAGGGGAGACTTGAACTCCCACTCTGTCGCCAGAGCTGGATCCTAAGTCCAGTGCGTCTACCAATTCCGCCACTCTCGCATAATTCACCAATAAAACTAACTTCATCTCACAACTTGACAATATTTGCAAATAAACTAAACTTTGCAAAAAAATCAAACGAAAAAAATAATATTCACAAATCGATCTGTCAAGGATTTCGCATTGTCTATCGTTCCATTCAGATTTTTTTTTAGCATTCGACTCGGTTTTTTATGTAAACCGGCCTGCCGTATCCTGATGACAACGCTCATTTTTCTTTTATCCACCCCCCAGCTTTGCACACCGGCCACAATCGTCCTTGATCCCGGTCACGGTGGCGATGACCTTGGAGCGAACAATGGAACCAATTATTCTGAAAGCCAATTCACATTTGCACTGGCCCAAAAGACGGCGCAACTGCTGGCCCCTGATCATCGGGTAGAAATGACCCGCAATTCGGATATAGCGGTATCAATCGCTGACCGGGCAGGCAGGGCCAACCATCTTAAGGCCGACTTGATGATCAGTCTCCATGCAGGTGTCACCCCTTACTGCGGTGAAGGCAAGGCGGCTGTTTATTTCCATGAAGACGAACGAATCGTTTTTCCAACCGGGATATCGGAATACAATCAGGCGGGTGAGTCAGAAGCCAATCAGACAGCCTGGGTTAAACTCCAGGCCCTGCACCAACATCAAAGCCAGTATCTGGCAACCCTGATCAAGCAAGCCTTGCTCGATGAAGGGGTATTTGACCAAATAGCCGTCCGGGGGGCGCCGCTGGCAGCCCTGATGGGTGCAGACCTCCCTGCGGTGTTGATTGAGGTTGGCTGTATGCACCCATCCACGGCGATATCTGCGTCCAAAATGGACCAAAAAATAGACAAATATGCCCAATCCATTGCAAATGCCGTCAATCTGGTCGTAACCAGGCTAACGCATGATGCCAAAGACGAAAAATAAGGGATATTCAGTGCTTGCACCTTAAATTAAACAGTGGTAATAGGGCAATCAAAATCGGGGCGTGGCGCAGTCTGGTAGCGCACCTGCTTTGGGAGCAGGGAGTCGGAGGTTCAAATCCTCTCGCCCCGACCAAATAGGGTAGACAAAACGGGAGTTTGGCACATCACCAAATTCCCGTTTTTATTTGTCACCCGCTTGTGAACAAGTATTAAGCCTTATTATGTTGCATGCTGCCGAAGGTCTCTGCGGCAAGCCTTTTCATACAGCCAGTTGATGAATCTGAGCAACGATATGTTCCTTGGTAAGCCGAACGTCCTCCAATGCTTTTTCCGGCCCCATCCGATCAATCTTAAAAGCGATGTATTCCGATATGATTTTATGTGCTCTGCCTCCCGGAATCATCAATCCACCTTCGTTCAGCAACGACATTATTGCAACCATAACATAGGCAAAAAAATCCGATCAGGTCGTTACAATGGGTAACCGTCCCATAAAATCGGATTTCCGGGGTGGGCTTACTTAGGATCGGAGATCCTTAGTGGAAATCTGATCCGCATAACTGTGGAAAAAAAGTAACAGTTGTGTGCTTTTCCCTTACATCAATCTGTAAAACAGATTGATATCAAAACTTATTTTTAAAAACCAAGCTTCGGCACAAAATATGCTTCAATTAGTAAACCAATGACACCAATAAAAAGAAAGGAATTGTCAAATAAAATCACCCGACCGGCAACAAACATAGCATATTGATGCTTCTTGCCTTAAGGAGGAAGTCAGCCATGGATAATGTCGAACTTGTTTGTATCGTTTGTAAAAAAGAAGATCGAGGCGGTGGTGTCTGGTCATATTACGATGCCCCATCGAGTTGGGAACAGGAAGACGGTTTATGCCCTGATTGTCGTCAAGAACTATTTCCTGAATTTGGCAAAGGCGATGGACGATACATCAAAAGCAGTTTTAAAGTGGGCAACATGCTGCGCTCTATTTTTCATCGATTTGGGTTGGGGATGGGGGTCAACTCAACCCACTGATTCATTCTCAACAGCTTTAATACACCGGCAAAAAAGCATCTCTCCATCCCGCCGGCGTTTGTGCGCTGTCTGCAGCACACCATCCACCGGCACAAATTTTAATATGTACCGGCGGATGTGCGTCATAATTATAACCTGGGATACCCAGCCCTTATTTCAAAACGATCTTCTTCACCCGGCACGTAATCCGGATGTCATCTAAAGCCGCTTCAATTTGTTCAAACTCGTAATCGCTGATGGTTACCGAATCCAGCGCATCCCGATAAAGCAGCTTGCGATCGGTTCGCAACTTGTTGATCCGGTGCATCACGGCTGCAACAGTGTTAAAACAATCTCTGTTTTTAATGTCAGCAAGCCGATCAAAATCCTGATCGCAGGGCCAGTCCGCCAGATGAATACTGGTGGTTTCCGTCGCTTCAGCTAAACCCCACGACCATGCCTCTTCGGTGATAAAGGGCAGCGCCGGCGCAAACAACCGCAATAACACACTCAACGCCTGGTGCAGTGTTGCAGCAGCAGATGCCCCCGATCCATCTCCCCCAACAGCGTTTATTAACCTGCCTTTGGCAAGTTCAATGTAAATATCGGTGAACCTTTTATAGAAAAAATCTTCGGTTTTCTTCAGCCCATCAGAAAAACGATAATGCTGGTAATCATCAGTAATGTCGTAAGTCACTGTTTTTAAATCAAGTAAAAATGAAATATCAACAGTCTCAGTGACTTGGCCCATCTTTTTAGGAAACGTGTACACAAACTTTGATGCATTGTAAATTTTGGTCACCAGTCGTTTCCCGGTTTTCATAACACTTTCATCAATTGCCGTATCCCTGCCGAGCCGGGCGTTTGCGGCCCAATACCGTACACCGTCGGCTGTATAATCTTTAAGAAACCGGTCCGGAGTAGCCGCATCGCCCTTACTTTTAGACATTTTCTTCCGGTCCGGATCCAAAACCCACCCGGATATCATACACCTTTTCCAAGGCAGCGCTTCATGGTGCAACAAAGCCTTGACAATTGTATAGAACGCCCAGGTCCGGATGATCTCATGGGACTGTGGTCGCACATCCATTGGAAGGCTGCTCTCTTCACGGTCACAATCAAATCGCCCGGAGATTTGTGGCGTCAAAGAACTGGTGAACCAGGTATCGAAAACATCGCTTTCAGCAGTGAACCCGCCTGGCTGATCCCGCATCTGTTCAAGGTATCCTGGCGGTGTGTCGAGGGTCGGGTCAACGGGAAGATCACTGGCTTCGGGCATCAACGGTGCTGAGTAGTCAACACCGCCCTGTTCATCAAGCCGGTACCAGACTGGAAACGGCACACCAAAAAACCGTTGACGACTGATACACCAATCATACTGCAGGTTTTCACACCAATTCAAATACCGCGCCTGCATATAATCCGGGAACCAGTCAATCGACTTCCCGGCGTCAATAAGCGTTTCCTTTTTATCAAGTATCTTCACGAACCATTGCCGGGTGGCCAGGTATTCCACCGGTTTTTTACCCTTTTCATAGTATTTTTCGGTATGCGGTATACCTTCATCAGTTTTGATGAGTGCAACAGCCCGGTTAGGATCAGAAAGGTCCGGCTCGGCCAGTTGACTGATGATCGTTTGCCTGGCCGCTGAAACGGTTTTTCCAGCAAGCTTTCCATAATAACGATTGGCAGCAGCTGGACTACCTGATTCCCAATTTTTACGACCAAAAACAATATTTCTGAACCGCCCCTGCTTGTTCAGGACCTGCCTCAAGGGAAGTTTTTCTTTTTGCCACCACTCGATATCAACCGCATCCCCAAAAGTGCATACCATCACGATGCCTGTGCCTTTGTCCGGGTCGACGGCTTCGGAAGGGAAAATCGGCACCGCGACACCGAAAAGCGGCGTCAAGGCTTTTTTACCGAACAAGTGACGGTAACGGATATCTTCTGGATGGGCGGTAACCCCCACACAGGCAGGAAGCAGTTCCGGCCGGGTAGTCGCGATAAAAAAAGGATCCTCACTGCCCATCAAAGAAAACCGGATGTGATAAAAATGGGCTATTTTTTCCCGGTCCTCAAGTTCTGCCTGGGCCACGGAGGTTTCAAAATCGACATCCCAGATGCTAGGGGCAAACCGTTGTTCAATATGCCCCTTTTTATAAAGATCCAAAAAGCTGAGCTGTGCCTGTCGAATCGCATTACCACCAATCGTCGAGTACTCAAGATCCCAGTCGCAGGAAAGCCCGCTTTTCATCCATACTGTTTTAAAGGCCGCCTCATCAATCGCTGTCAGCCGGCTGCACAATTCAATAAAATTTTTTCTGGAAATTTTTTCCGGCCGGCCCTTCCTGGTCCTGGCGGTTGCCTGGGCCGGCATATAATCAAAAATATAGTGCTTTCCCGGACTGCATTTCACATGATAATAGTTCTGTACACGCCTTTCCGTTGGAAGCCCGTTATCGTCCCACCCCATGGGATAAAATACATTTTTCCCGCGCATGCGCATGTAGCGCGCAAGGATATCTTTGTGCGTATAGCTGAACACATGACCAATATGCAACGTCCCGGAAACCGTCGGCGGCGGCGTATCAATGGAAAATACGCTCGATCTGGGTGCAGTCGCATCAAAACGATAAATCCCATTGGTCTGCCAGTACGCGTTCCATTTTTTTTCGCAAGCGTCGGCGTCATAGTGCCGGGCAAGCGATCCATGGCCAATCTCTTTTTTTTGTCCGGACATCTGGTCCTCCTTTCATTATGGACACGAACAAAAAAAAAGCCCGTATCCGGAGGATACAGGCTTTTGCGTTCAGTTCGGGTTGATGAAAGCTACAAGACTGCACCTCCTATTGAATACAGGCAGACGACGACACCGACGGTTTTATTGACCGTGTCTTTGTGTATTTCAAAATGAGTGCAGAGGTATGATTTCATCATTATTTATGGCATCCGTTGTTTGCCTTCCTTACCGATAAGTGTGGATTCATGTCAACATGTTTTCTGTCGGCCTAGCCGATGGCAGCCTCGAACGCCGCGCGCACCGTTGCAGGAAACGCCGTTGCCATGGGTTTGCCCTGGCCATCGCGTTTGACCCAAACGCCGCGATGCATGCCGTAGGCGATCTTCTCCCGGCTGTCGTCAGACGCCAGGCGGAAATAATCCACATGAAAGGTCACACTGCACTCACGCAGTTCCTTGACCGCCAGGGTGAGCAGGATCCGGTCGAAGGGCATAGCCTCGCGCAGGTGATCCACACGGCTTTCCAGCGCCAGCAGTTCGCCCTTTTCTCCGATACCGTGATAATAGTCAGGGATCAGGTCATAAAAAAAGCGGTCCCGAATCTGACCCTGCCATTCGTAATAGTTGGCGTAGTAGATATTGCCCACCAGGTTGGCTTGCGCCAGCCCGGTTTCAAAAATCTGTTCGCGCACAATCGGCTGCACCACAGGACCCGAAGGCGCCAGGTAAACGACCGGATCATTGTCGCCGTTAAAAAGGTGGATCAGGGATTCGGCCATGGGCTCAGGTGTATCCGGTGCCTCAAAGCGCGGGCACATATCCTCGATGAACTGGCCGTAATAGGCTGGATAGGGCGCCGCCTTGGCCACGCCCGGCCCCAAGATTTCCACCCAGGTGGTCTGCAGGCGGCAGAAGGCCAGCCGCTGATAGTCTCCACCGGCCATCATTTTTCGGAAATCGTAGGATAGGGTCATGGTGGCGTTTTCCGGTCCGCTGTTGTCGGAAACCCACATCAGAATTTCGATCTGATCGCTGGTACGCCCCTCACCCAGAATTTTCAGGTGCCCATAGTTGGTCACCCCGCCCCATTGCCCACTGGCAAATTGCTCGGCCATTTGGGATAGCACCGGCCAGGCCGAGGCCTCGCGGGTATGCCCCATCCATTTGATAAAGTTTGAAAAATAAATCGTTCGACTCAAATTTGCACTGGGTTTGAAGGTCACCGGCAAGCGCTGCACGAAAACCAGTTGTCCCTGGGGACCGCCTTCGATCATCTCAAAAGGCCTTGTCTGGTAAAGGGGTTCGTATCCCGGATAATCGGCAGTCAACAGGTGCTCGGGGACCCGCGGCACCACTTCATCGACAACCGTCACGGCAAAAATCATGGGCAGGCCCCAGGTCAGACGCACCGCCACAGTCAGAATTTGAATGGACGCGTCCGCATCCTGGCCACAGCGAAACAGCACCGCATCCCGATCTTTTCCGGCCAGCGTCAATTGGCCATCAGTATGGCCGCCGGCCCTGTCCAGGGTCTTCGCGGCCGCCAAAATACGCGTTCCGGCTTCGTCCAACGCCTCACCCTGATCGATCAGGCGGTCCAACAATGGCCGCCGCGCATCTCCCAACAGATGGTTCCAGTCTTTACGGTCACGGGCGTTGATGGTAGCCAGGCAGCATCCCACCGGCCCCGGTGCGCTCACACAAATGACGGTCCGGTCTTCATGGGTGATGGCCACATCCAGCACATGCTGCTCCACGCCGATAATTTCCGGTGTATCGTTTTCTTTCCACGTGATGTCGATGGTGGATGCCGGCAGGTCAAAGCGCTGGCTTGCGGCCGACAATACGCGCTCCAGCACAGGCCGCTGCATGGCTTGACGATCCGCTTGAGCATGCTCAGGCATACCGGGCAGGCAGGCCGACGCCAACACAGGCGCCGACACCGACAGGCGCCGGCAGGCATCTGAAACCACTTTTTGAATTAATTGATGATCGCGATCTTCGGGGAAAACCAAATCGCTGACCTGCGGATAATCATTATGGTGTTTGAGGATTCTCAGCCGGTAATCCTGCAATACGGCTCTGACGGCACCATTCTCACCGACCGCAGTCACCCGATAGATCAAGTCCCTATCCTTGCGGCCGATCTTTTCGGTTCGCACCGTGGCCGGTGAAGATGCGCTGAAGTACTCTGGAAACAAATCCAGCCGTCCGATGGACACGGGCAGGCTGGTATCCTGCGGCGCCAATAGGGCCGCACTTTGAAGCAATGCGTCGGCGAAAAAAGGATCGGCCAGGCACCAGTGGGTGGACGGCATGGAGGCAAACGCCGCTTTTGTCCGTTGCGCTTCTGGCGTCACCCGAGCGGTAATCGTGGCATGGCCTGATTTTTCTCCATGCTCACAAATTTCCCAAACGGATCCGATCCCCTGAAATCGCGGACCTTGGAAAAGCAATCCGGGCCGGTACAGATCGGTTTGCGGATCAAGGGGCAGTGGATCCGTTGCATGGCCGATCACTTCCGGTGCAATATCCTCCGCCCCACCAAAGACCAGGGTCGCAGAAAAGAAATCCGCTGTCACGCCGCTGCCTTTCTTGACAATGTGGGTATGCACCACGGCTTCTCCCCCGCGTTCGGCCTCGGCCAAAACAGCTCTGATTTTTATATCCGCCCCGGATTCCGGATCCACGGTAATGGGCCGCCGCAGCTGGATGTTGCGCAGCTGAACCCGCTTTACCATTGAGCAGCGTCCACACAGATAACTTGCGGCCTGAGCCATGGCCTCCAGACCGAAAACCGTGGGAAACAGGTAGGATCCCTGAAATTGATGGTCAATCAGATAAGGATCGGTGGCAAGGCTGAGATAAGCGGCAAAGACCGCCTCCACCCCGGGTGTCAGATGAACCCGTGTTTCCAGAAACCGGAACCCGCGAGGCTCGTCGGGAAGTGCCTGATGCCAAGTGTCCATTCCGTCAAGGCGAGCGGTGATCAACAGTTGTGAGCATCCCGGATCATGGGTGAAGACCTTGACGAAACGGCTTACCCCTTCATCCGTGGGAATGGCTGCAATGCCTTTTTCCTTTAGAAAGGCCACACTGCCCATACGCGCGCCCATGCCTTCGTCACGCCAGATGCTATAGGCCGCATTGGCGGTCCGCGTCTGGGAATGCGCGGCCGCAAACTCACGCAGGATAATGTCCATGGCCTCATTGGAAAAGCCATACCAACCATTGCCGGGCATGCCGGTTATGCCGATAATCGACCCGATCCCAACGATCAACTTGGGCGGCCGGGTTTCCAGGGCATCCAACAGGTGCAGCAACCCCAACACCTTGGGAGCGGTTTCGGCATATGCCTGCTCCACAGAAACCTGGCCGGTGATGCGCGGATGATTCATCCCGGCACCATGGATGATGCCGGTTACCGGTCCCAGTCGGTCGCCAACCGCCGCCAACATGCGATTTACCGCATCGCGGTCGGTCACATCACAGGCAAAATAATCGGCCACCAGCCCTAAGGCGGCGTATTTTTTCAAAAGGGACTGGATCTGATTGGCAGCATCATCCGCGTCTGCCCGGTCTGGACGAGGAGAACGCCCCACCAATGCCATACGCACGCCGGTCTGGCGGGCCACGGCCAGGGCGCAATGAGCCGTAATTCCTTTGGCACCACCGGTCACCACAATGACATCCTCGGTTGACCACTGAACATCTCTTTTTAAAAATGTGTTCGGTTGGACCAGCCGGGGAGAAAAGGTACGCCGCGTGCGGTCCAGATCATACCCCACGGCGGCAAAAGACTCACTGGTAATCATTTCCGCCAGCGTCTCCCAGGCAATGATCTCTGCCGACAGTGCCGGATTAAAGTCGATCACCCGGACCCGAAGATCGTCCCGTTCCATGTGCAGGCTGGCCCCCAGCGCCATGGCGGCGCAATGATTCAGGCGGGCATAGCGTGGCTGTCGTCCGAAAAATCCGCCGCCAAACTGGATCCAGGCCACGGTGGTACGTCGTCGTGGCGCGCTGGCCGCCGGCGGCACGCAGGTCACGCTGGCACGCATGTGGATCATACGCCGTAAAAGCTGCGACCGCCTGGTTTCCTGGTTGCCGTTTCTGGGTAAAATCACCGCCAAATGAGAATATCCCGAATCCTGGACGAATGCGTGGGCGTCCTTATCATCAAGGGGAACCACTTTGACGAGCGCCCCCCGCTGAAAAAACTGCTGGCCAAGCATTTTGGCCACATCCATGGTGTCATCGCTGTGCAGAATCAACACGCGCGCTTTTTGGAAATCGTTTTCCAGGCGCATGCCCCATGTATCGGGAAGCTGTGGATAAGGGGCCACGGTCAGGTCCATGACATAATTGCGGACCCAGGTCGTCCCGGCGTCAGTGTCCATGACCACAGGCTCGTCACGTTGATCTTTTACAATAATGCGTGCCAGGATTTCACTGATCTGGCGCAAGCTGCGCGAGCGTAGCGGCTCGATATCCAGATGGGCATTGATGCCTAAATCATCGGCAGCTGCCCGAAGCAGGGTATGCAGCTTCTCCACATTAATGTTAAGCCCCTGTTCCACCGGCAGGTCCGCATCCAGCAGATCATCGGGAAATCCGGTCACACGGGTGGCTTGACGCAATAGTTCAGCCAAAACATCTGCCGATGACATTTTCGCGGCCGCCGTGTGATCGTCCGCCTGTGAGCCGGCCGTGCCGGCCTGATCAAGGCTCAGCAGCCGGGCGGCCTCAGCCACCTCCTTCAGGGATGCATTGGCCAGCAACGCCGGATCCGGAAAGCTCACCTTGCAAGTGCTGGCAAAACGGGCAACCAGATCGGCGGCCTTGATGGAATCCAGATTCAAGTCGTCCAGCAGCCTGGATTCCCAAGCAAGGCTCTCTTTGGCAAACCCCGTTACATCGGATACCAGTTGAAACAGGATGTCATGGTCCGGCAGTGGTTGGTCCGCCGGCTCCTGCCGGTCGACATCATCTTGCCCTGGCCGGGCATCGGGATCCCAGAAGGCCAGGTCCGCCTGGACCACCCGGTTGAGAAATGCACCCCGGGAAGTCAAATAGCGACTCACCAGGGCGTCCGGCACACCGCTGAAAGCCTCGGCCAAAATCGGCCCCACCGCCTTCGCCATCACGCTGTCGTCCGTGCCATCCGATGATTCATCAGCCGTCAGGGTTTCGCAAGGATTGACCACAAAGGCCTTTTGCCCGGCCGGCACAAATGGCCGGATCAGCCGATTATCGAAAAGCATTTCCCAATGGATGGGCACACCGTAGGCGAACAAAGACGCCAGCGCACGGTTCAAATCAGAAGCACTGCCGGCACGCCCTTCCAAGGGTATGCAAGGCAGGCCGTCTTTACCCAGAATCGAGCGGACTAAATTACTCAATACGTGCCCCGGACCGATTTCAAGCAGAATATCACAATGGGCGGCCATATTTCTGGCCATGCGGATGAAATCAACTTGCGAGAGAATCTGGTGGGCAAAATATTGACTAAGCTGATTCTCCGGTTGAAGCAGGGCGCCATCCACACTGGAAACAATCGGGCAGGCGGTGGCTCCCAGGCGTCGCTGCAACAGTCTCACCTCTTCCACCTGGCGGGCAGCCGTCCCACAAAGCCGGCTGTGAAACGCACCCGATACGGCAAGCATCACGGCATTGACGCCATTTTCCCGGGCCAGGCGCTCGATGGCGTCGACAGCCATGGCTTCACCGGACAAGACTGTCTGACGGGGGCCATTGAGATTGGCCACGGTCACATAGCCATCCACCTGGGACATCAGTTCCAGGGCCTTGGCCTCATCACATTGCAGGCTGACCATGGCACCGGTCGGCCCGCCGGCCGCCGCCATCGCCTGTCCGCGACGGGCGGCAAAGGTGATCAACATGGTTTCATCAAACGCACCGGCGGCATAAAAGGCGCTCAGTTCTCCCAGACTGTGCCCCCCCACGATTTCAGGGTGAATGCCCAAACGGCTCAGAAACGCCATCCACAGCATCGAGGTCAGACAGATTGCCGGCTGAACATATTCCGTTTGCGCCATGACTGATCGCCAGCGCTCTCTTTCCTCCGGCCCGGGTGCACGATCAATATCCCGGAAAACCAGATGGCTCACCGGAATATCATTAATCTGAGCAGTGATGGCATCGGCCTTTTGCGCCATCTCCCGGGCCCAGGGGAAGCGCTGGGTCAACATGCGGCCCATGTTGAGCTGCTGGGATCCCTGGCCGGGAAACAGAAATCCCACACGGCAATTCACGCGGCCCCTTCCGATCCAAATGTCCGGCTCAATGGCCACGACCGGTCCGGATGGAGCTGGATCAAGCCCTTCCCGCACAGCTTTTTCCAGGTGGCTCAGGCGTCTGACCAAATCATCGGGATGGCCGGCAACCACTGCCGCCCTGACGGGCATATCCGGTGTCACCTGCCGGCTCAGGTCGGCCGACAGGTCAGCCATTTCGGCGATACTGGCGCCTTGGGCCATGTCAAGCAATGTGGCGATCTTTCCCAACATGGAGGCATCACTGTCCGTACCAAAGACAAACACCTCACTTTTCTGAGCATGTACCAACAGCGACGATTCATCCAGGGCCGGGCAAAGGCGGTCGTCCGGAGCGTCCCCAGAGGCAATCGTGATATGGCAGTTAATGCCGCCAAATCCCATGGAAGAGACACCGGCGACAACCCGCTTGTCGGCCTCGACCTGGCGACCCGAACGGACAGGGTAAAGTCGCCTGGCCACACGATCAAACACCTGGTGGGGCTCGTCGCAGCCTGCAGTGGGAGGAATAACGCGCCGATTGACCGCCATGACCGCCTTAATCAACCCGCCAATGCCTGACGCAGCCTTGGTATGACCGATAATGGATTTGAGGGATGTGATGCCGCAAGGCCGCAGCTGCCCCCGGGTAACCGGTGTCTTCCCCAGCACCTTGGCAATGGCCTCCAATTCAGTACGATCCCCAACGCTGGTGCCGGTACCATGACCTTCGATGAAGTCCACATCGGCAATATCGAAAGGCGCCCGGCCATAGGCCCTTTCAAGGGCCAGGGCCTGCCCGGCAACGCTGGGTGCCGTGATCGCCGTGCCGCCCCCATCCGAAGAAATCCCCCAGCCATGAATCACGGCATACACCCGGTTTCCGTCGCGTCGGGCCGCATCCAGGGGCTTGAGCACCATAAACCCGCATCCTTCGCCAGGAATGAACCCCTTGCCGCCACGATCGTACGGTTTCATGTCCCCATCGGACAAGGCTCTGGTTTTGGCAAAACCCACCAGTTCAAAAGGATCCAGACTAATGTCCACCCCGCCCACGATGGCCAGATCCAGGTCGCCGTCGAGAAGGCGTGACGCGGCGTGGGCCACGGCCAACAGCGATGACGAGCAGGCCCCGTCGACGGTGAAACCGCCGCCCATCAAGTTGAGATAATTGCAAATACGTCCGGCAATGGTGTTGGACAAGCCACCGGCCAGGCTATCCTCATCCACTGGCGGGAAAGCCGCCGTATACCGATCCTTGAGGGCCTGGGTAAGCAGTCTGATCTGGCCGTCGTCCAATCCCTGGCCTCGTGCAGCAATCCCCAGGGCCCGGCGCACAAACGGCCAGCGCAGCCGCATGGTGTTGGCCCGGGTCTGCTCACCGGTCAGCGTGTTGCCGATGATCACGCCGGTCTGACGCCCCGGCAGGCTATCCTGGGCATACCCCGCATCGGCAACCGCTGCCAGGCTGGTCTCCAAGGCCAGCCAATGCACAATATCGGTTGTCCGGGTAGTGGAAAACGGGATGCGCCGATCGGCCCAATCAAAATCAAACCCATCGATCAACGCCGCCTGACGAATATAGGTCTTATCGGGTGTTTTTTTGTCCGCGTCATAATAGTCCGCCAGCGGCAGGCGACAATCCGGCATACGCCGGAACTGTCGCCGCCTGGCCAGAACATTTTCCCACAACTCACAGGGTGTGGTAGCGTCAGGATATCGACAGGCCAATCCAATAACAGCGATGGACGGAGACGATGACCAGCGTGACATGCTCGCCCTTCCTTTCATGAAAATAAAATATTTTTAGGCAATTGAGATCAATTGGAGCACAGTCTGGAGGAACTGATAAAGACAGACACAAAAGAATATGAAAGTTTCATGCCAGGTAAATGAGTACTATGTTTTCGTTTGACAATACAATATGTTATTTTGACGGTTAGGAACAGTGTGATTTTAGCTGAATGCTAATGGCTAATTGCACAGCTTAAAATTAACCTCATTGGGTGTGAAAAGAAAAAAAAGCCTGACTACAAAAGAAGGAGAATCAACCATGCCCCCCCTTCGAACCTGTGTGTCACCAAAGGGACGCTTTGTTTATGGCGTTCACCGGCCGCAATTCACCGCGGATAATTTTCGTCAACAGGATCAACTCGCCGATTTGGGTGTATTACCGGACGGTTCAACCCACCGCAATACGGCAAACTTTCCCACCGGTCCGGTGCATGAACCAGCAGCCGACTGGATTTTCGAGGTACCCAATGCGTTCCCCTTCCGGGGAACCACGTACATCGGCAAGGCCTGGGCCGATGCCACGGCAGCCAGACCGGATCGCATTCACCTGCCGCAACCACCGGAGATCTCTTTTTTTTCAGACCATGACAACGAAAAGGCCGCCCACCAGGCGATTCACGCTCTGCCGCGGCCGCTGCAACTCGCTCTGGCAGTGACCTCCACCGACGCCAGGGACCTGTGCACGCTGGCGCATGCGGCCTGCACCTTCTGCGTTGACGAGGGCAACGGTCGCCCCTGGGGATTGGCCTATGAAAAGCGAAACGACGGTCACATACGGGCCGTGATCCATGACGAAGCATTGTTCGAGGCGGTCGCCAACAACCGTCACCTGCCCGACGACTATCAGCAGGCCATGGTTCTGCGCCCCGGTGCCCAGGGTGGAAGCGAGATTATGGGTGAGTGGTACCGGCCAAAGCCCCATAGTCATGTGTTCGAGTATTTACGACGCAACTCCTACATCCCCTGGGGCCATTATGCCGCCAACATGGCCAATGATGCCGTGCGATATCGGGTACAGGATCTTAATGAGCAGGACATGACCGGCATGCGCCACCTTTACTACCAGCGATCGTACACGCGCATGGCGGGTCTGGTAAACCTGAAACCGGCTGATCATGGACAGTCCCTGACCCAGGGTGAACTGGAGACGCTGAGAAAACAAATCATGGAGAAAATCAATCGTGGCCAACCGGTTGATTTCGACCGCACCCTGTGGGGATGGAACTACGGATTCGACTATGCGCCTTCCGGATATCGGCTGCATGCCTCGCATCAGCAGATTCATCAGCAATATGCACTGATTCCGTCAACCGTTCGTCTGCCGCACGGTGATGGTGGTCTGCCCGCTTATGCCTGTGGGGATCTGATCGGTGAGGTGGTCAAAACATTTCGCCGGGAAACCGGCTGTGGTTTTTTCGATTGCTACGAAAAGGCCATCAGAGAAAATTGCCGCATGGATGGAAACGCCACCGCCGAAAAAAGCCTGATTGTGTTTGAAGATGATCAGGTGCTGCTTTTTGTGCCCAAAGCCCAAACATCACAATGGGAACTGCATTTGATACCCAAAACACAAGTGGGCAACATATTCGAAGCCGACACTGTGCTGCGCCGAGCCCTGGACCGGTCCATTCTGATTGCCGTTCAAACCCTGGGCGCCCTGGGCGCCAGAATGATTACCAGCATCGAATACAACAAAGCCATTCAGAAAGGGGATGCCGATCAACGGCTGCTGATGGCGTTCATGCCCCGCCTGCCCGAATCCCCCGGTGCTTTCAGTGAAGCCCAGCTGCGTTTCATCAACGGTCATTATCCCGAAGATTTTGCATTGGCCTGCCGCCGTCATTTGCCAGACACACCACTGCAGGATCATTAACCCGTCGGCGTCCAGCAATTGTAATTATGCCATGTCGACCTTTCCGATTACGATAACGAGCACCGCATAGCTTAATAAGCACGAGCACGACGGGCATTGGCGTTTTTCGTGCTCGTGCGCGTAATTGTAATCGATCATCATTTTTTACTATCGATCGATGAAATTCCCGCTGAACACCTTCAAAATTGCAATTGCTTTGTGGCGACAAAGCAGCTTGACATTGACTATCGCGCAGATTAGCTTACTCCGGCACATATCGCTTTGGAAGCACTAACCATACAATCGTAAGGGCTGAATAAATTGAAAGGAGGCTGCGTTGCCGCCAGTACTCTCCATCGTGGGCAAGTCGAATTCCGGCAAAACCACACTCATCGAAAAAATTATCCCCGAACTCAAACGCCGGGGATATCGGGTCGGCATTGTCAAACACGCCCACCATGGTTTTGAAATGGACCAACGGGGCAAGGACAGTTATCGCCACCAACAGGCCGGTGCCGATGTGGTCATGGTCGCTTCACCGGGTCAGGTCGGAATGGTTAAAAAGTTCACCAGCGAACGCCTGGACGATCTGGTTCCTTTTTTCAGTGATATGGATATTCTGATCTCGGAAGGATTCAAACGTGACAACGCGCCGAAAATCGAGGTATTTCGCAAAGAACAACACGAACAGCCCGCCTGCTTGGCGGACGATACCTTAATGGCCGTGGTGTCCGATACATCACTCTCCGTATCGGTGCCTCAGTTTGCTCTAAATGATATCGATGGATTGACCGAATTTATTGTGACCCGATTCTTACATTCTGATGACAAATAAAGGCCAACCCGTTGACGCCTTGTTTTCACCAGACACGCTCAACGACGGATATGGGTCACCCGATGAATAAGGGGAAAGCTTTCCGAACCAATGGGAACGCGTTTCAATGCCAGGGCGTTATTGGCAATAGCCCCACTTGACCCTGTCGGTTGTCCCGATCATGGCGCCGCTATGATAGGTTGCGGAACCCAGACAGCGACGATCTACGCCGGATCTGCGTTCAGGAATACAGTTGGCATAGGTAAATTTGCGCCGCTCGATTGTCATTCGCCGGTCCAGCATTCCAGGAGTGAAATCAGATACATTGACTGCGTTTTTTTTCATCTTGTTCAACCTTGCTTTTAATTTTTGATCTTCCATTTGCATGTATAACAATTTCGGAAATTGAAGTTTTTCTGAGCAATGTATATGCCAACCTGTTAAAATCAAGAAATACAGTGCATCCCTCACATTTGCAGAAAAGTCAGCGATTCGCAAAGACAACCCCTGCACACCACAGTTACAGTTATTGCACATGATCAGGTGACATTTGATTTGCGATTCGGAATCTGTGCCTGCGGATGAAACGTTGTAGATGAGCACAAAGACAAGCAAGATGGGGTAATTATTTTTTGCCTGCGCCCCTAACTTGTGCTAACGAGTTCAGACCATAGCGGCCGGTCCCTATTGGCATGACCGATTGAGGCATGACAGACCCTCTTTTTGGAAAGCATTGCATCCCATGAAATTAAGATATGGCATCACCGGGAAACTACTGGTCTGGTTTCTTATTGTTATTGCGATCTTTTATGGAACGATCCTAGTCCTTTACATCAATGTCCAAGAGGTTGTCAGATTATCCGAATCCATTGTCGCCAAAAACTACGCGATCACCTCGGCGACCAAAAAAATGATGGAAAGCCTGCTGAGCATGGAGGAAAACAAGCAAAAATACCTCTTGCTCAAAAAGAACGACTATCTGACCTTTTTTAATAAAGCGCAGCGTGAATTCGAAGAAAATTTAACCCAGGTCATGCGCTTGACCGTCATGGGACATACAATTCCAAAGGGTTGGCAGACAATCAACGACGAATACGGTCGATATCCCAATGCAGCGGAGTTATCGGTGTATCTGGCCGACGAGGAAAGAGACCCACAAGTCGTTAATAAATTCTGGATTCCTGAATCGATGATCAATCGTTGGATCAGCAACATATCCGCGCAACGGTTGAAAAACGAACAGGAAATCGAACAGGCGACCCGAGAACTCAATCGCAAGGGACGGGCCTCTGCAAAAAACGGACTCGTCGGATTGGCGGTTTCAAGTGTGGTCGGTCTGCTGGGCCTGTTCTACCTGTCTTATTCTATGATCCGCCCTTTACGCGAATTAATGGAAGGGATCCGCAAAATTTCCTCAAACCGACTCAGCTCCCCCATTGTGGTTCGCAGCAAGGACGAATTTGGCGAATTGGCCCATGCATTCAATGAAATGTCCAACCATCTGCAAAAGGAAGAGCGCATGCGTTCGGATTTCATCTCCATGCTCAGCCATGAAATTCGAACGCCCCTGACCTCCATCCGCGAATCGGTCAATATGATTCGGGAAGAGGTGATGGGCCCCGTCAACCCCCGGCAAGAAAAATTCCTGGCCATCGCCAGCTCGGAAATCAGCCGAATCAGTGATCTGTTAAGTCATTTAATGCAAGCCTCCCGTCTGCAACCGGGCCTTTTGGACATGAACTTGGAACCTATTGATCCCCAAACCTTTGTTGCCGAATGCGTCAACAGCATCAAACTGGCCGCCGAGGCCAAACATATTAAACTGGTTCTGGAACCGGCCGATAGCGTTCCCATGATCAATGGTGATCATCGGCAGCTTCAGCAGGCCATGTTGAACTATTTGTCCAACGCGGTTAAATTTTCCGAACCCGATACCCAAATCGTGGTAGGGATCCGTCATGAGGCGTCAAAAAAGCGCATCTCTTTTCTGGTAACCGATAATGGCCCGGGAATTCTCGAAGAAGACCTTGGCTTGTTATTCAACAAATACTATCGCGGTCAGCGTGAACGCGAGCGGCTTGAAGGTGTCGGCCTGGGGCTCAGCATCGTAAAAAATATTGTCGAATCCCATCAGGGTACAGTATGGGTGAAAAGTGAAGTCGGCAAAGGCAGCACCTTTGGATTCACGCTACCGATAATGGAGGCCCCCTGACCGGGGTCCATCAGCTAAACAGCGATCAATGAATTTGCTTGAAATAATGCGCAATGGCGATTAATAAGGTAAGTTTGGATAGCGGCTACGGTGATCGAAGGCGTTGGGTTAAGTTGAGTTGAAAAACACCGTTTCGAATGGAAATCAAATGACAAGTACATGGCGTCAACATTACACATTGGGTATAATGCTCATGATGATCGGTCTCATGGCAGGCTGTACCCTATTTAACAAGCCCCTTGGCGATAACCCGTTGCCGCCCCCCTCGCCTTCCGATAACGGCCCCTTTGCATATGCACTTTCCATGTACCAAAGGGGAGACTACACCCAGGCAGCAAAGTTGTTCAACGCTCTTTCGCGCCCCAATACCGGCGATGATCAATACCTTAAAGCACAGTTGGGGGAAATTTGTTGTCGGCTGATGTTGTCCGCTTCTGCGGAAGATTTATCCACCGCCAAAAAAATGTGGAAAGATTTGAAGAATACCAGGGCTGGCGATATTTGGCGGGTGGAGCAGATCCTTTTCGACCCGTTGATGGACCGGTTATTGGTTTCGGTTGCAAAGCCAACGGTGATGACACCCGAGCCCCCCAAAAAACAAAACAAAACAGAGCTGACGGTCTTGAAAAAGAAAACAGCGCAGATCACCCAACTTCAACGTCAGCTGGATGCTGTCATGGCGGAAAACCAGATCCTGAAGCAAAAAATAAAGGCCCTGGAAGCCATAGATCAGAATATCCAAAAGAAAAAAACAGAGATGGCCGCGCCTAGTGAATGATATGACAAAAGATCAATCCCAATCCGTTCTTGTTGTTGATGACGACCATAATGTACTGGAAGTATTGGATGCCCGGCTGTCCAGTTGCGGTCTGAATGTGCTCAAAGCCGATAATGGTCACGAAGCACTTAAAATTTTAGGTAGCCGCAAAATCGATCTGGTTGTTTCCGACGTAAAAATGCCTTCCATGGATGGCATGACCCTGCTATCCGAAATTATTCGTCTTCAACCGGGCCTCCCAGTTGTTTTTCTAACCGCCTACGCCAATGTTCCCGATGCGGTCAAAGCGGTCAGATCCGGTGCCATCGACTATATTGAAAAACCTTTTGATGGAAAACGACTCACCGAAAAAATTCAGATGATGCTCCAGGAATCTGGAGAAACCGTATCGTTTGACGCCATCAGTCCACCATCGGAAGTAGAGATCAACGATCATACCAAAAGCCCGGCCATGAAAAACCTGCATGGTTTGGTCAAAAAAGTCGCCCGCAGCAATGTCAATGTCCTGATTCTCGGCGAAAGCGGGGTGGGCAAGGAGCGCATCGCCCACCAGATCCACCAGTTGGGATCGCGCCGGAACAACCCATTTGTCGTTGTCGATTGCGGTGCAACACCCGCCGGCCTGCTGGAAAGTGAGTTGTTCGGCCACGTCAAAGGGTCCTTTACCCACGCGGTCAATGACAAGAAAGGACTCATCGAAACCGCCGATACCGGAACCCTCTTTTTAGATGAGATCGGCAATATTTCCCACGAAATGCAAATCCGATTGCTGCGGTTTATCGAAGATCGGACCATACGCAGAATCGGCGGGCTGAAAGGCACCCCCGTGGATTGTCGCATTGTTGCCGCCACCAACGCCGATTTGGGTGAAGAGATCAAAGCCGGTCGTTTCCGTGAGGACCTGTTCTTTCGTCTCCGGGTCGTGACCTTGACAATTCCCCCGCTACGGGAACGAAAAGCGGACATCCCCTTTCTAGTCAACCACTTTGCGGAGCACTTCTGCCGTGAGCATGGTGTGGAAACGGTCAGTATTCCCCCAACAACCTTGGATTGGCTCTGTGACTATGCGTGGCCGGGAAATGTTCGCGAATTGAAAAACGCCATCGAGGGGGGAATTGTCCTTTGCAGAGACAATCAGCTCAGACCAGACGATTTTCATCTGGCGGGAATTACCGCAACAGGATTTGAATCGGTTGCCGATGATAGTTGCCTATCGTTGGAAGAAAGCGAAAAGAATACCATCCTGCGGGCGCTGGAACAAACCGGAGGGATTCAAAAAGAAGCTGCCGAAGTACTGGGGATCAGCCGGCGAGCGATTCATTATAAAATTAAAAAATATGGTATCGATGCAAGCAGTATAAAAGCCAGGCACTAATCCGCTGCCAAGACCGCCCTTTTTTGCCGGTTGTAAATTGTTATCCGTGAAGAGGCTTTTTCCTGTAACCGTTTTTTTTAAGCGGTCTCCATAATTTTACTGGAAAAACATCCTCCTTCGGATAACAAAGATGTCTAAGAAAAGGGAAAACATGAACAACATTCTGATTTTATTGGCAGTGATCGGCATATGGATTCTGCTTCAGGCTTATATCCTACCCAAACTGGGAATCAGTACATGAATGCGCGATGCCTGTCAGTTGACAAGCCAAAAAAGCAATGCCAAAGCGGCCGCAGAAAACGAAAAACAAAGATAAGGATACCGAGCTGATCCAGGCCATCAACAATGGCCGCCAAGATCTTTTTTATGAACTGGTCAATCGTTACCAAAAAAGCCTTTACAACTTCGGCTTGAGAATGTGCGACAATCCCAGTGATGCCGAAGACCTGGTCCAAGATACGTTTTTAAACGTTTTTCGGTATCTAAAGGGATTTCGTTTTGAAACCAAATTTAAAAACTGGCTTTACCGGGTGGCCACCAGTGCGTGTTTGAAAAAAAAACGGCGATCCAAATTTGCACCGGACAAGGAATTGTCTTTGGATACATTCCTACCCGGAGACGAATCCGCCGTCAGCATGGATACACCCCGCTGGGCGTCCCAACCGCTGGACCAATTGTTGGGAGATGAACTCGGTGATGTGATTCGCGATGCATTGATGGACCTGCCGGAAAAATACAGGCTGGTTATCGTTCTTCGTGACGTTGAAGGCTTCAGCACCCAAGAAACCGCGGAAATTCTGGGCCTGACCCCAACCAATATCAAAGTTCGCCTCCACCGGGCGCGACTGTTTCTCAGGGAAGCACTGAAAAACTACTATGAAAAAGAATGATTCCCATCATGATCACCAAAACTGCATAACTCTTTTTGAGAAGCTTTCTGAGTATATCGATCGTGAACTGGACGCCCCCACCTGCAAGGAAATTGAAGACCACATCAAAGCATGCAAACCATGTCAGGTGTGTCTCAAGACCCTCAAACAAACGGTCAATCTATGTCGCAACCTTGAACGCCATCAAGTACCGGAAGCCTTTTCCAACAGGTTAAAGGATGCCATCTCCGGATTGATTGAAAAACAATCGGACAACCGCTTTCCCCATTTTTTTTCAGATGATGCCGGCTCCTCCTATAATGCAAGCCGCATTGCCAATTCCAAAAAATAATCACCGTTGTCTATCGTTAGTGCACAGGCTTGGCAATTCTCACCAAAGCCCTGCCTGAAACAGTAGATACCACTTCGGCTGAAAGATCTGCTATTTTTTGAGAGTTCGTTCATATTTAGTTGACAAAACAGGACAATCTACATAAATTGTTTATTGCATACCTGTTGTATAATCAAAAGCATGAAATACGATTACTCAATGTGGGTTGGATTGTTTGTGGAATTGTCCGACAGGATTTGTCATTCTGGTATTCCGTTCAAGGATAATACTCATCCCTCCTCTGAGCCAAGAATGGACCTGTCACTGTTAGTTTGATTGCTGGGAATATTACAGGCCTCTTGTTCCTTTTGCGTATGCAATGTCATCAGACCATAGTGCCGTTTTTTCAATCGGCAAAATCCTTCGATCTCGTTAAAGCAAACATTAAATATAGCGAAATCGAGTGGGGTAGCCTCGGAATCGGGCTGCCTGTCGATTGTGATCGGTGTCGGCCACGCCGTCTTAAAACCCCACATTCGCCAGCAGGAAAGAAAAACACCACCGTCCAGGCTGCGATCAGGATAAAAAACACGCTTAAGATCCCTACCTTAAAGACCGATACTGATTTCTCGGAGGGTTGCACACATGCTTACCCTCAACCCGGATTGACGATCCCCATCAATACGACTCTAACACACCACCGACGTTCAGAATCAAAAGTGTCGCAGTGGTCGTTTAGGATACGGAAACGGAATACGCTTACGGCACTGCATTGAAGCCATTGAGGAGCGCTCCATGGAGAATCGCCCCCGAATATTAATCTGCGACGATGATCCACTGATGACCCAACGCATCAAAGCATTGTTGGGCCCCACCAAGTATCAGGTTCAAACAATCAGTGAGCCCCATCAGGCCCTTAACCTTATCCATACAGAATCACCCGATTTGGTCATCCTGGATGTAATGTTGCCGGGGATGACAGGTTTTGAACTCATTGATGCGATCGACCATAATCGTACTGATCCGGCGTTCATCCTGATCATCGGAGAAACCTCTATTGAGTCGGCCATAAAAGCCATCCGTAAAGGCGTCAGCGATTATCTACGCAAACCGTTTGAACCCGATGAATTGATTATTCGTGTGGAAAAGGTACTCAGGCAGCGGCAAATCGCCCATGACAACATGTGCATCGAAGCGGAAAAAGAGCAGCTGCAGGGTCAGTTACGCCAATCCCAGAAAATGGAAGCCATCGGCACCTTGGCCGGGGGAATCGCCCATGACTTCAACAACATCTTGAGTATTATTCTGGGAAACACCGAACTGGCTTTGGCTGATGAAACCAACAAACAAACCATGCGTCAAAATTTGAATCAAATTCTGACCGCTAGTCTCAGAGCACGGGAAATGATTCAGCAGTTGCTCAGCTTCAGCCGCAATGAAGAGTCCACCCACAAGCCACTCAATCTCAATCGCGTCCTTGAGGACTCGCTCAAACTCGTGCGCTCCTCTCTGCCCACGAATATTGCCATCGACCGTGATATTTGTGATTCTCAATGCACGATCATTGCCGATGCCACCCAAATTCATCAAATCATGCTCAACCTATGCACCAATGCCGCCCATGCCATGGGACCGGATGGTGGTGTGCTGACCGTTCGCTTGGAATCGGTTGTGCTGGAAAGCACCGCTTCGACGGATCACATTCATCTTGCCGCGGGTAACTACGCCCGGCTGGTGGTTGCCGATACCGGCCAAGGCATTGAAAAACATATCATTGATCGCATTTTCGATCCCTATTTCACTACCAAAGCAACCGGTAAGGGCACAGGCATGGGGCTATCCGTGGTGCACGGTATCGTCAAGGCAAGCGGCGGAGATATCCAGGCCTTCAGCCAGCCAGGCAAATTTACCGAATTTCAGATCTATCTGCCTCTGGTGGAGATGGGCGTTGAGTCCGGTCCCCCTCTTTTATCCCAACATCATATGCCAGGCGGGAAAGAACGGATTTTGCTCGTTGATGATGAAATCATGCTGGTAGAGATGATGCATAAGGTATTGGAGCAATTGGGTTACACGGTCAGCGCCTTTCACGATAGCAGTGATGCACTCAACGCATTCATCAAAGCCCCCCGTGCCTATGATATTTTGATTACGGACATGACCATGCCCGGCATGGCGGGAACGGGACTGGCAAAAGCCGTCAGAAAAGTGCGTCATGAACTGCCCATTATTCTTTGCACGGGGTATAATGAGCAGCTTTGTGATGAAAATTTAGATGCCCTGGGCATCAAGGCCCTGATCATGAAACCGGTTGGCATGCAGCAGTTGGCGGAAACCATTCGCACGGTACTGACAGCGGCAGCCACGGAACGCCGCGTGCATCCACGTTACATCGCGCCGGTGGGGACCCTTGTCATTTCAAGCAGCCATCCCCATGATCGCTTTAACCTGGTTGACATCGGTGCTGGCGGACTGGCCTATTATCATGCAATGGAAACGATCTTACCCCCCCAAAAGGACCAACTTTCCATTATGAGACCCAACGGTGAAATTTTCATCACCGATATGCATTGCCGGATCGTTTCCGATATTCCTCTGCCCCAGCCGGGACAGGCCCGCCGCAGTGTGTGTTTTGAAAACCTTTCCTTGTCCCAGAGAAAACGCATTAACCAGTTTATCCAAAATCATACCACAAGCTCGGTTAACTAGTGTCCGTCCAGAAATAGGCAAATTTGGTCGAGATCAAGGCGCCCGAAAAATTTAACCACAGGCATATGGTTGATATGCCGAGGATTAAATTTTTCGCGCAACGCCGATATCGGGCAAATTGGTCAATTATGGATGAACACTAACTAGTTGAATCCTTATCGGTTGATGGCCAAACCCCCGGGATGCGTGTCTGGCAAAAGCGGCAGCGTCCATCCCGGATGTGAAAGGTGGGGACATGATAGCCCTGACGCTCCACCAGCAACCGTTTGCAGTGATGACAATAGGTATGGTTGCCCGCATCTCCCGGCACATTTCCCAGGTACACATAATGGATACCTTCAGCCATGGCCAATTCCCGGAAGCGGATCAGGGTGGCCACCGGCGTGGGGGCCAACCGATCGAGCCGATACCGGGGAAAAAAACGCAGGAAATGCAAAGGGTGGTCAGGGCCCACATTTTCAAGAATCCAGCCGCACATGCGCCGGATCATCTCGTCGCTGTCCCCGTAACCGGGTACCACCAAATGGGTCATCTCAAAATGGACCCCTTGCCGGTGCAGGGTCACAAATGTGTTTAGCACCGGTTGCAACCGTCCACCATTGAGCCGCCGGTAAATCTCGTCACTGATGGATTTGAGGTTCACGTTGGCGCCGTTGATGACCCGGCACAGTGCGTCCAGCGGCTCCGGGTTGATATATCCATTGGAAATCCAAAGATTGTTCATTCCACGGGACTTGGCCAATGTGGCCGTATCGACCATGTATTCAAAAAACGTGGTCGGTTCGCTGTACGTGTAAGCAATGGATTGACAACCGCTCTGTTCAGCGGATTCGACCACGGCTTCGGGAAAAAGATCCAGATGACGGACATCTTCGGGACGCACCTGGGAAATCTCCCAGTTCTGGCAGTTGAGGCAACGGAAATTGCACCCGGCGGCAGCAATGGAAAAGGCCCGGGTCGTCGGTAAAAAATGGTACAAGGGCTTTTTCTCGATCGGATCGACGTTGGCCGAGCAGGCATTGCCGTAGGCCAGTGTATAAAGGGTGCCGTCCACATTGACCCGGCTGCGGCAGACACTGCGGTCTCCCGGCATTAGCCGGCAGCGGTTGGGGCAAAGTGTACACAGCACGGCGTTTTGGTCAAGCCGCTGGAAATACGTGGCGGGTTTGGACCATTTCCACAAGGTTGCAGGCGCGTCATTTTTAAAAATGGAGCCCTGAATGTCCGCTTTTTCGTCTGCCGACGGCCCGAAAAAAGGCCACCTTGCATGGCCAACGGCCGCGTGGCAAATGCAGCCGCCGGCCGCCAGTATAAATTGTCGCCTATTAATGGGGGTCATGGATCGATCCTGCAATTGAGAAGCTGATCAGCTTAATCAGTGCCAGCGTCAAGGTGGACCACAAGAGTCCCAGAAACGGGATCAGCACTAGGCTGACCAAAAGGACACCACCGGCCGCACCGACCAGATCGGCGGAAAAGCTGCTGGCCACAGCGGTGGCATCATTACCGGAAAGCGCCAGGGCAAGGGGAAATTGAAACCCGCAAAAAAAGGAGATCACCAAACCGAATCCATAAAGCACGCCGGCCGGCAGATACGACCGGGCAACGACCAACAGCCCGGCAAAAAAAAGCAGCAGCAGACAAAGCAACAGGTCGCCGGCCATCAATGCCCGCCGGTGCCCCCCGGCAATACGGCCGCCCACCCAGGCACCGGGCAGCAGTCCAGCCAGAAAAACCGTAACCAGCACGCCGATCTGTAGATAAATATAACCATAAAGCGCCTGGAAGGTAAAGATGGTGACCATCTCGGCACCGATATTGATGCACCCGGTGGTCATCAACACCCATTGGGGACGGCTGATGCGCAACAGGTAAACCAGGGATACCACGGCCAGAACCAGGGCAAAGCCCCAAGGGGATTCATCGTGCTGGGCAAACCAGTCGACAAAGGAAAGCCGCATCAGACGCGGAAACAGGTCCACGTTGAGCGGGACGCCGGCATCCACGGCCGCATTGAGCTCGCGGATGCGCTGGGCGGTGAAATCTCCCTCGAAATAGCGCCGGATATAATCGGTCTCAATCTTCTTTTTCTCGAGCAGCCGGGCAATGTCGGTGCGCACGGGCCGGTGCCGGCAAACAAAGATAAGCCGCTGCCCGGGCATCAGGCATACATGCTGGAAATATCTGCGGGCGGTGTTGGCCAGGGAGGACAGGGTCTGCCGCCGACGATCGGAGATATAGTTTTCCACCCCCTGGATGCCGAAACTAAGCACCCCGTCCGCTGCTAGATGCTGGTTCGCCAGGGCAAAAAACTCAGATGTAAAAAAACGGTTGACCTGATAGGTTTCCGGCTCCGGCAGACCAATCAGGATGGCATCGTATTGCATGGATGTTGACGCCAGATAAGCCCTGGCATCCTGGGCAATGATCTTCAAGCCGGCAAAGGATTCCAGCAGTCCGAAGCGCTGTTGGACCTTTGCCACCATCGGATCCAGTTCCACATAATCCACCCGCTCGGGTTGGTATTTGGCCACCTCGGCGGCCATGCCGCCCACGGCGGAGACCAGTAATAATCGCCGGGGGTGGTCAACCTGGGCCAGGGGCAAATGGACACACTGCTCGGCCAGAACAGGGTCATGGGAAAAAAGGCGGGGCACCCCATCGCTGAAAAGGGTTGCCTGGCCTTGGGATTCGACCACTTCGATGCGACCGTAACGGCTTTCCGCATAAAATACCCGCCGGCCCTCGCGAAAGGGCAACCAGCTCTCTTCCCAAACGCATCCGGCCGTCAGGACCATCATGGAGAGCAAGCCGGCAATGACGGTGGTCCGGCAAACAGCACCGTCCAGACGCCAAAGGGCCACCAACAGCGGTAGATGGACCGCCAACAGCAACTGAAACGGGGTCAGCCAATGGACCAGGACGAATGAAAACAGCGCCCCACCGGCCACATCCCCGGCATTATCGGCCATATAAATCCAATTTCCGGGGTAATCGGCCATGCGCTGCCTGACCACCATCAAGCTATAGGGGAGCACAAACCCCACCAACACGGCATAGGGCAGCATGGTAACGGCAACGAACCCCAGGGTCGGGTAAAATCCCACCGATGCCCCATGGATGAAGACCAGGTCCCGGAACCGGCGAATGGCAATGACCTGCCCCACACCAACCATGATCAGCAGCAGGGACAACAGGGTCAGCTTGTGCGCTGAAGGCGATCGCCGGCCGGTGCCCCAGGTTTTGGCCAGGGCCGTGCCGATGCCGCCATAGACCAGCCAGCAAAAAAAAATCAGGGCAATGACGATTTCATTGCCCTGGAATTGCGCCAGATACTCCCGCACCAGCACCAGCTGGACCGCCACGGAGGCGATTCCCGTGGCCACCACAACCGGCCGGATTCCCCCATCAGTGCGCGTCTTCTTCAAAATACTGCACCTGATAGATCTTTATCTTCAGATCGCCCTTGCGCCACTGGCCGCCCGACAGACCGGCTTTCATGCACAAATGGGTAAGGAATTGCTCCGGCCGGGGCAATTGATCCCATACCTGGGGCAAGAACGTGGCGCTGGCATACCCCTTTTTCAGGATCACGCCATCGATGCCGGGCCTCAATTTGGCCAGCAGGTCATCTGCATCGCGGTAAGCCAGATCAACCGGCTCGGTAAGCACGCTCACCTCGATATGCACCTGGTCCAACTCCTTTTGGCTGAGCGGTGAAAAGCGCGGGTCATGGAACGCCGCATTGATTGCATTGTCACGCACGCCAGTAACCAGCGGTTCGCTGGCCGACAGGCTGCCGATGCAGCCCCGAAGTTGATTGTCAATTTTAAGCGTCACAAAGGTCCCGCAACGGGCCTGCAGGGCGTGGTCTTCTAAAAGGGTTTCCAGGGGTTGGGCCTGTTTCGGCTCAACTTCGCGGCCAAATTGGCGGGCCAGGGTCTGCCGGGCCAGTTTTACCAGGACCGCGCCTTGCTCAGGGGTCAGGGGTTGACGGTTATCGTTTGGCTTGGACATTGATTTTTCTCCATAAAAAGCGACGGCGGCATATCCCACCACGGCATCCTTATCGCCGCTGGCATCGCCGCTATTACTGGTGTGCAGCACCATCGGTCGCCATTGTTGACTGCGGGCCAGCTCCAAAAGCACGCCAATTGGAAAGCGCCCGCAGGTACGGTTATCCTGATCAATAGACCAGTGTGGATCAAGGGCCAGAATCCGGCGCAGGGTCTGTTGGTCTCGCTTGATCGCCTCGGCCGCCGGTAAATAATGGGACATGTCGGCACTGACGACGAGCAGGGTCGATTCGTCTTGCATCAGGGGGCCAATCGCCCGGGCCATCTGCCGGGCATCGCAAGGTCCCAGCACCAGGGGAAGCAATTCGAATTGGGTCAGACGGGCCTGTAAAAAAGGCAGAATCACCTCGAGGCAGTGCTCCTGGCGATCCGATGCCACAACGGTTGCAAACAGATCCGGCCATCGATCCGTCAGCTGGCTGCTATCGCAAATCGGCACCTCCCCCAAAGGGGTTCGCCACCGGGAAGCAGGCGTCAGCGATGCATTGTTAAATCCCACCCGGTGATCCGGCCCCAGCAATACCACCCGCTTGAATCCGTCACGCGGAATGGCCAGGGCCGCGTGAGCCGCCGTGGCACCGGAATACACGTATCCGGCATGCGGCATGATCAGGGCCCGCAGACCTTGTCGCGGAACACGATTGGCGCTTTTTTGGCGAGCCGCCGTGATCAGGCCACGAACTGTTCGGTCCAGTTCTTTTTGTGATGCTGGATAGAACCGACCGGCCCAGACCGGGTTGCGGACATCAGTCCCGGCAGTACACGGTGGGGCGGTAAGACCTCCCAGGAGGATGGTCACAATCCCCAATAGAAGGTATCGGTAGGCGAACACGATGCCAACCTCTTCGTATTTGCTGGATGGGTGGGGACAACAATGCTGTTGTCATTCTTTGATAGGAGTACAATGGTGCAAAACCACATGTCAAGGGAATTGCCGCACAGCGGTAAGGGTTCGCGCAAAAATAAATTCACAAATTGTCAGTGTTCAGGCACCCGCTCAGCAAGGCGCGAAGACAAAGGAATATCAGGCATATTCCGTGTTTTCGCAACGCCGCTGAGCGGGATGGATGGGCCCTGAAAATGTGAAGTTATTTTTGCGCGAGCCCTAAGGCAACCCCTCAATGTCGCATTAAAAATCTGACCATTCTCAAAAAGGACCTGACTCGTCATGCTGGACTTGATCCGGTATCCAGGGCACTCTTAAATGGTTGAATCACGCTGGGAAAGTTTGATCGGGGATGATTACGGGGCGTTGGCGGATACTGCCGGATCGTCGGGGGATGGTCAATATGGGCCAATATGGGTTTCATCCTTTTGCCAATACCCAAGTAGGCTGTTCTCATTAGGATCGATACCAAAATAATAGCCCGGTGGGCTGATGCGCTTCATGATCGGCAGAATCCGGTTGCGAAAAAGCGATTCCTTGAATTCGTGTCCAGCCTGAGTCCGTCCCAGATAAACCATATCGTAAAGGGCCTCTTCGATCTTGGCGATTTCCCCTTGAATATCGGCACCCAATTCCATGGAATACAAAAACCCCAGGCAATTATCGATCAACACGCCGATATCCTGATCGAGGCTGCTGATCAGTTTGTAGCCGTTGGTGATAAATGGTCTCACGACTGGGGCTCCATTGGTCTGGTTCGATTGAAGGTGCTTTGGTTAAGATAAAAATGCCGAGCAATGTTATTAGTATCGGCAAATCCGCATTGAAGCTTTAGCCACAGGGCAATGCTTTGTAAAACTTTGATAATTATAGAATAAAATTATTTTTTTGTGAAGGATAGGATTCAATATGTAGTGGTTGGCCAGGCGTAGACCACTATGGCCTTGGGGTGGCGGTAGAAAATATTTACACCAGATTGCACCGGATTTATGTTTGCCAATCACTGACTACCCGCATCGCAGGTTGGGTGATGAAGCCCCCCAAAGGAGGCTGAGAAGCAGACCAATGAACATCGAACACTGAACGTCCAACTTCAAACATCGAAAATGGAATTCTATCGTTTGCTATCGCTGGTATCAGTTTTTATAAGCGAAAACAAATGAAACAACGCCTTTTTATTTATCAAACGGTGAAGCGAAGCGATCTCATCATTCGATGTTGGACGTTCGATGTTTGATGTCCAGAAAAGTATCTGCGGTATTATTGTCTCACCGGGAAAGTTCAAACCTTTTCGGGCCACTCGGGCATAGCCCGAGGTTTAATCAATGGCAATTATAGCGAAACCACCGATATTGGAAAAACGGGGAATTTATCGATAAGTACTGACTAATTCCTAATGAGATCATGGTATTTCTTTATTTTTCGAAAAAGGCGCAACGCCTACTTTAGGCAATTCATGTCGGGGTCCATAACCAGAACCTTCCCCCCCCGAATCTTGCGATTTTTCAGTTCCATAAGCGCTTGGTTGGCATCTTTTAAAGCAAAGGTTTGCACCTCGGGAATGATCGGAATCTGGTCAGCCAGTGTTAGAAAACAAGATACATCCGATCGGGCCACATTGGCGACACTTTTTATTTCTTTCTCGTGCCATAGGTGAGACGAGTAGTCCAGAGTCAACAAAACGTCACGGTCAAACGTTTCTTTGCGAATGGCATTGATTACCAGCCGTCCGCCCGGTTTGAGGTTCTCCATGGCGGCCACCACTGGGGTCCAGGCGGGTGTGGTATCAATGATGCAGTCCAAGGGCTGCGGTGCCCGGTCCTTTGTGTGCCCGGCCCAAACCGCCCCCAGACTGCGGGCAAACGCCTGTTCACCGGGACTGCGGGCGAACACATAGACAGGTGAGTTGGGAAACTGGTGTTTGACCATTTTAAGGACCAGATGGGCGGACGCCCCGAAACCGGTCAACCCCAACCGCTGTCCATCGTGCATCTGGCAAAGGGACATGGACCGGTAGCCAATGGCGCCGGCGCAAAGCAGCGGAGCGGCCTGCACATCGGAAAAACGATCCGGAATTGGAAAAGCAAAGGCCTGATTGACCGTCATGTATTCAGCATACCCACCATGGGCATCCCGTCCGGTAGCGGCAAACTCAGCGCACAAATTTTCCAGGCCGTCTCGGCAATAGTCGCATCGGCCACAAGCATGGTTGATCCAGGCCACGCCAACCCGTGCCCCCACAGGGAATCGATCTGCACCCGGACCCGTCGATTCCACCCGCCCCACGACCTCATGCCCCAAAATGACAGGGAAATGCGGCGGCGGGGTACGCCCCTCGATTTCGTCCAGTTCCGTATGACATACCCCACAGGCAGCGACCCGGATCAAGATTTCTTCTGGGCCGGGTGTGGGAATGGGAACCAATTGGTGGGTCAAGGGAGTGGAGGTCTGACGTAAATCATGGATACGTTCCAGCATCATGGCATTCATTGTTTGCATGGCAGCCAACCTGTTTTGTGTTGGAATGATTCAAAAAAACAAAAATGAATTGAACAATTGAGCCATAAGTGAATCCAACCATACTAAAGGGCGCCCGAATTCACCACCTTTTTTGGCAAAAGTTTAAAATTTTGCAATTTACAAACCGGCCCAATGTTGGATATGGTACAGGACTTTTAGGTAAAGAAGTTGGAGCACTTTTGAGGTTGCCGATTTCACCACGTCTTTTAAGGGTCAAACGCCCTCCCCCGGGGCGTCCAGAAAGGACGTATCGTGTTTAGATTTGGGGAAGTTCAGCAATCACTCAAAAATCAGTTCATACACATAATGGTAAAAATTTGTTCAAAGGGCTGCTGATCTTGCGCAGATTAGGTTCTTTGTTAGGGCCATGTCGATGTCTTCAATATTTCCTAAAGCCTTTTGCGGTCAAGTGGTTGATCAGGGCCAACGACTTGAAATAAAAATGATTGTACATCGTTTTTACAATCTATCCCGCAATAAGTGGCGGACTCCCCGACCATGCACGGTTCAGACACACAGCAAAAGACCGCTATGGCACAACTATTTAAACCAACACCATTATTTAGGAATCTTAATTTCATTTTTTTCGCAGTTGCGCGACCTCATCGTCTCTGAAATCAACCCGACCCAATTAGTTTGCCGGCTATTTTCCAGCTTGGCATGGCGTATGCTGGTAGAGTGCAACGATGATGGGCAGAAACGCAATTTGCAATTGATCATTAAACATCGGAAAAACGACCGGCGCTGGCGCATGGCTTGGGAGAATGAGCGCCTTTGGAAGGCCGTTAAGGATATCTATCTCTACCCACTTACAAAGAATGGCCAACAACTGTTGATGACGTTTTGATGAATCAAAACCAATTAATGCGGCAGAAAGACATAAAAGCTTTTAAATTACATATAGATATTAATCATTTCGATTGTAATCGAAAAGGCGGAGCTATTTTTTGCAAGGAAAAAATTTAAAAGAATGGCTTATAGGATAACAATGATTGTTAAAAAGACTGATATTTCATAGTAGTGAAGAATGCTTGAATGTTCAGTTGCCATTCATAAGTTAATTATTCTAATAATTATTAGAAGTTTAATAGTTTTGTTAAATATAAATTTGAAAAACTAGAATGAAAATTTCATTTGGAAAATCAGAAGAAGCTTGGCTTGGATTTGAGGACTATTTAATTAGAAATATCAGAAAATATGAAGTAAAAAGTATTTGTGAAATTGGTGGTGGAGCAAACCCTGTTTTAAATCAGATTATTATTAAAAAATTTAATTTAGATTACTCGATTTTAGATATTTCACAAGAAGAATTAGAAAAAGTTTCCGATGATTATGATAAGATTAAAAGAGATATTACTTCTACAAATTTTAATTTGAATAGGAAGTTTGATTTAATTATCAGCAAAATGCTGGCAGAACATATTTCAGATGCTAAACAGTTCCATAAAAATACTAAAACAATATTAAAGAAAAACGGTCTGGCTATTCACTTCTTCCCAACTCTTTACTCACCGCCTTTTTTATTAAACCTATTGATCCCAAATGATTTATCAAAAATTCTTTTAAATTTTTTTTCACCTCGAAATAATTTCTACTATCCAAAATTTCCTGCATATTATCAATTGTGTAGAGGGCCCATAAAGAGCCAGCTTAAAATTTTCAAAGATTTTGGTTATAAAATCATGGAGTATAAATATTTTTTTGGCCATGGATACTATGAAAAAATTAGATTTTTAAAAATTTTTCAAAGCTTAATTTTAAAATTTCTTCTTAAGCACCCTATCCCATTATTTTCAAGTTTTTCTTGGTTGTTATTGAAAAAAAAATAACCGTGTCTTAAATGAATAAAATTGGATTTAAAAAAAAAATTTTAGTAATTCCATCTAATCATGAGGAATGGGAGGATTTGAATTGGATAATAAATTTGAAAAAAAATCAAAGAAAATGCAGATTCTACATATATGATACTAGTTCTTTGTACATGGATTCAATTAAAATAAAGACTTCAGAAAAAATTTTTAAGTCAATTAACCCGTTTAGATCAGGATTTTATTATAGCTCTAAATTATTAAAATTTTTGATTACTTTACTAAACGCATGGAATATTATTAAAATTTGCCATCAACATAATATTGATATATTATTTTCTGCAACGCCATCAATATTTATTAGATTGTCTATATTGTTTTTAAAGAATTCTGTAAATCATATTTCATATTTACG
Source organism: Desulfosarcina variabilis str. Montpellier (assembly GCF_048565275.1). Taxonomy (NCBI): domain Bacteria; kingdom Pseudomonadati; phylum Thermodesulfobacteriota; class Desulfobacteria; order Desulfobacterales; family Desulfosarcinaceae; genus Desulfosarcina; species Desulfosarcina variabilis. Next base: position 8,854,501 of record NZ_CP159846.1, read on the forward strand.
ATCCGCTTATCCAGTTATTGATGACTTATGGTCAGATTCTGAAAAAATGTATAAATACATTAGTAAATTTAATATTCCGCTTGCATCTTTCATTAATCCATATAGTTCAGATCTTTTTTTGGTTAGCGGTGAAGCCAACAGAGTTTTACTATTATATAAAGGTTTTCCCAAAAACCGAATAAAAATTATGGGCCCTGCAAAGCTTAATTCTTATAGAAAAAAAACTAAAAAAATTAATAAAAGCAATCAAATAACAATAATTTATGCAACTCAATCATTTAATCATCATAATGATAATATTGGTCACCATAGCCAGCTTGTATGTCTCGAGTCATTGTTAGAAGAATCCTATCTTTCTGACCATTCTATTAACTTTATCCTTCGCATCCATCCAAGAGATAAAATTTCTTTTTATAGCAGACTAATTGAAAAATACAAAGAATTTATATCAATAGAAAATTATAATATTGAATCTTTTTTAGAATCTGTATCAAGCCAGCGTATTTTAGTTTCTTCAACTTCTACATTATTATTCGAGTGGGGATATTTAGGAGGGAAAAGTTATAGCATAGGCACATCTGAATTCATCATAAAATATAGAAAATTTTTCGATAATGTTCACTTGAAACCATTTTCTAACGCAAAATATTTATTATATAGCATTGTAAATAATAAGAATTATATTTCTAAAAACTCAATCAATCAATTGATGTCAAATTCAAATAAAACTGAAAAATGGGATGATATTTTTGGGAAGCCACTATTAATCAAATCTTGAAATATTATTAATATTGAACATTCTAATATCCAATTTTTTAAAATGATTTATAATAAAACAATTCTTATAATTCCAGCACGTGGTGGATCTAAAAATATACCCAGAAAAAATCTAAGGCCTCTAAATGGAAAGCCATTAATATATTACACTATAAAATCAGCTCTCCAATCCAAACTGGTAGATCATGTAATCGTCTCAACTGAAGATAAAGAGATAGCTCTTTTTTCTAAACGTTTTGGTGCAGATGTCTTAAGCAGGCCTTCAAATCTTGCTATGGATGATGTTTCTCTTGATCCGGTAATTGTACATGCTGTCAATTATTATGAAAATTATTATAATTATAAATTATCATATATAATAACAATTCAACCAACATCTCCTTTGATTTCAAGCATTGATATTGATAATGTAATTACGAAATTGATAGAGGAATCAGCCGACACAGTGATAAGTGTTTGCGAGGACAAGCATCTTCGTTGGAAAGTTGACAAAGGAATAATAACTCCTGATTATCAAGAACGTGTCAACAGACAGTTTTTACCTGATCAATATAGAGAAACAGGGGCAATCATCGCTTGTAAAAGAAATGTATTGGAAACAGGCTCTAGAATTGGGAAAAAAGTTTCTTTATATATTATGGATTATGAAAAAAGTATTGATATAGATTCTTACAATGACCTATGGCTATGTGAATTAATTCTTAAGCGTAAATTGATTGTAATTGTAGTGACTGGTAACGCTGATGTTGGAATGGGACACACTTATAGAACTTTAATGCTAGCAAATGAGCTAATTAATCATAAAATAATATTTGTCTGTGATTCTACTGATTATTTAGCCGTAAATTATATTTCTCAGTTCAATTATGAAGTTAAAACTGCTGCCCCAAACCAGTTGATAGAAGTAATTCTGAAACAAAAACCAGATATGGTAATTAATGACATTCTAGATACAAGTAATGAATACATCATTAATCTAAAAAATAAAGTACGTACTGTAATTAATTTCGAAGATTTGGGCGAAGGTGCTGAAAAAGCTGATTTAGTAATAAATTCACTATATCCTAATAAAAGTCCTCAAAAAAATATGTTATTTGGTCCCAAATACTTTATTCTCCGAGATGAATTCATTCATATAAAAAATAGAAATAGATCAGCAAAAGTTAAAAATATTTTTATTAGCTTTGGGGGTGTTGACAAAGAAGATTTCACCGTCAGGATTCTCAAATTGGTAAGCGAATTAACCAAAACAAAAAACATTTCAATATATGTTGTTGTCGGCCCAGGATATCAGTATCTTGAAAATCTCAAGTTTTTTGCTCTAAATTCAAATCACCCTTCAATAAAAATTATACTTGAGACTAACAAAATAAGCGAATATATGAATGCCTCAGATATTGGAATTACATCTGCTGGAAGAACAGCATTAGAACTATATAGCTTAAAAATTTTAACAATTGTAATACCGCAAAATTTTAGAGAGACGCAACACACGTTCATTACAAATATAAATGGTTTCATCAGTTTAGGCGATTATAAAAATTTCAATGATAATACCTTTTGCGAAACGTTTTCGAAAATTCTTGTTGATCCAAATTATAGAAGTAAAATAATTGGAAAAATGGATAAAATAAATTTACGTTTAGGAAAATATAGAGTAATGGAAATAATTAACTCATTACTTCAGAACAAATTTGAGTATAATTATGGCTCATAGCTTTTTTGATTTTGTGAGATCTAATGCACCATATATCATTGTGGATATTGGTGTTAACCATGAGGGCTCGATTAACATAGCTAAAAGATTGATAAAAGAGGCCTATTTAGCAGGAGCAAACGCGGTAAAATTTCAAAGTTATAAAGCAGAAAAGCTTGCGTCTGTTTATAGTCCTGCTTATTGGGATACTAAAAAAGAAAAATCAAAAAGCCAATTCGAACTGTTCAAGAAGTATGACAATTTTGGGGAAAATGAATACAATCACCTTGCAAGCTACTGTAATAAAATGGGAATTAATTTTCTATCAACCCCGTTCGACCTTGATGCTGTGGATTATTTATCTCATCTTGTACCAGCATTCAAAATAGCGTCTGCTGACATTACAAATGTTCCATTACTGCGAAAAGTTGCCTTAACTGGAAAACCTTTAATTATTTCTACTGGGGCATCAACAATTGATGAAATCAGTATTGCAAAAAATATTATCTATGATTGTGGTAATCAAAATATAGCATTATTGCACTGCATTCTTAATTATCCGACCGATTATTCAAATGCTCAGCTATGCCAAATTAAAGTTTTACAAAATGCCTTTCCAGATTGTTTAATTGGTTATTCAGACCATATCATACCTGATTATAGTTTATCTTCTTTAGAGGTTGCTTTTTTCCTTGGCGCTTGCATTATTGAGAAGCATTTTACTTTTGATAAATCACTTCCTGGAAATGATCATTATCATGCTATCGATATGCATGACTTATTACGGTTTAAAAAAAAAATATTTAAATATAAAACACTATTAGGCAATGGAAAAAAGAACCTTCGGTTGGAAGAACCAGCCCGTATGAATGCGCGAAGAAGTATCTACGCCTCCCGGATAATTAAAGAAGGAGAGATATTATCTGATACAAATTTAATTGCAAAACGACCTGGCTATGGGATTAGTCCCTTATTTTGGGATCAAATAATTGGTAAAAAGGCAGTTAAATTTATTGATGTAGATAAACCTCTCAAATGGGATGATATAGTTGATAGCTAATATAATGAGAATGTCTGTTATTATATTAACTTGGAATGAAAAAAAACTTTTAAGAGAATGCATACTTTCACTTGAAGCATGTATAGATTATTCCAAAGATGAAGTGATAGTAATCGATAATGGTTCAGTTGATAATACTAAAAACATGGTTAATCAGAATTTTCCTTATATACGATACCTAAATCTTTATAAAAATTATGGAATAAGTAAAGCTAGAAATATAGGCATAAAAATTTCTAAAGGTCGTTATGTAATGAGTTTAGATTGTGATACTGTTTTACCAAAGATGTCAAATGACATCGGAAGTATCATTGAAGAAATCTTAAGCCAGCATCCAGATATCGGATTATTTTCTTTTAGGCTTGTTAATCCTAATGGCACATTTCAAACTAATGTTAGACGCTTTCCCTTCATTTTGCAGCCAATTATTAGCAGATTAAAATTTTTAAGAAAATTTAACTTTATATGTTATATTAACGATCATCATCTTTATAAAGATATTAATTTTGATAAAAAACTGATTTTCGATGTTGATTATGCATTAGGTGCAAATCATATTTTTCGTAAAAAAACCGCCCTTAGGATTGGCTGTTACAATGAAAGAATATTCTTTGGCCCTGAGGATGTTGAATTTTGTTTACGAATTAAAAGATCTGGGATGCGAGTATGTTTAATAAATAGCATACACATTAAACATCTACATAGAAGAAGGACAAGACGACTGAATCATATTGCTATTAAACATTTTATTAGTTATTATAAATTATTTATTGATGAGAAAACAATTACATATATTCATATATAATCTACTTATTTCATTTTTTTTCTAATTCTCAGCATGTGTCCTCTCTATTTTATCTTTATAATTTTTTGTTTATCATTGTTTATTTTAGGCTTAAAAGATTATAAGCTAATATCCGCTTCAATTCTGTTCTCATTGCTAAACATACCTAATTTTTCACCTTATTATTTCACTTTGGTACTTAGCTTTTTATCTTTTATTTTTTTCTTTGGATATAACACTAAAAATGATTATTTTAAACATTTTTCGATAGTATCTTTTTTAATTATAATTTTCATAATATCACTTAACATTTTAGCTTCTTCAAGAAACCATCAACTTGATGAATTACTTACTACTATTGGAAAATTTTTACAGGCCTATTTTATAATATGCACTCTATTAGCAGTAGTTAAGATTAAAGGATTCAAAAGTACTTTTTTTACATTATGTCTTATTTTCTCAATTTCAATTATTATGGGGTACATTCAATTATTTAACTTGTCGTACCTTTTAAATATCGACTATCCTTTCTATGCACGATTTTCCTTTCTTGCTATTCCTGATTCAAATTACTCAGGTTTATATCTGATCTTTTTTTTATGCATTTTATCATATTTATGTCAAATTCAAAAAATAGATAATTTCATTTTTTTCAATTTTTTAATCTGTTTGATTTCGATTATACTTACTTTATCGCGTACCACTTTTGTTGTTTTTTTTGTTATATTTTTTTTGCATTTTTATATGTCAATTTTACACAATCCTACATTTCATACTTCAAATTATTTTAGAATTTTTTTCTTTTTTGTATTAGCTCTTTTCTGCATTTTTATTTCTATTAAATTGTTTTTTTATGACTTCTTAAAGCCATATATCAATGACTACATTAGGTATACTTCTGATCTAAACTCATCAAGACTTACTGGGGAAATTGATACTTTTAAATTGCGTATTGAAATTTGGGGACATGTCTTAAACAATCTTTCTATTCTTGATACGATTATAGGTAAAGGTGACATTGATATACCTCAATGGAATCACTATATCAGTGGAAATAATATTACCTTGCACAACTTACCAATAACATTACTCGTTAAATATGGTATTATAGCACCCATAATTTACATTTTTTTCATTTTAAAAATCACTTTAAAAAAAATAACAAAAATCAACAATTTACAATACTTAATCATGATAATTGGCATTGGATATTTTTTATTTACTTTAACAATCTCAGATGAAGTAGGTTTTTTTTTATTGATTATGATCGGTTTTAACTTTCTCATTCACACTAATAAAAGCACCAACCTTGCTTAGTTCATATAAAAAATCTTTGTTTAATATTTTATTAAAGGCTTTTATTTTATTAAGTAAATTTTTTTTTATTTCTTCATTAGCCAATCATTATTCAACCGTCGAAATAGGACAGTACTGCCTTTTCTTAAGCAGCGTTATGATAGGAACTTTACTGATTGGATTCGATTTTTATTCATTCAACACTCGAGAAATTATTTCACTAAAACCAATTAAAATTATCGATGCTATTAGAGATCAATTAGCATTTCATTTACTTTCGTATCTAATCTCAGTTCCTTTCCTTTTTCTGTTTTTTAATTTGGATATTATTCCAAAAGCATTAATACTTTGGTTTATTGTTATTTTATTTTCAGAACATATATGCACAGAACTTCATCGTTTTCTAATAATATTTCGCCAACCAATTTCTGCCAATATAAACCAATTTCTGCGAAGCTCGTTATGGATGTTGATAATTACTCTACTGCTAATTTTTGATTTTCGTGTGAATATGTTATCGTTTATATTTTGTAGTTGGCTATTCGGAAACCTTATTTGTTTTATTTTTTCAATTTACTCTTTAAGATCACTTCCCTGGAAATTCTTCTTTAATAAGAAAATTGATTTTTATAGAATTTTAAATGGATTAAAATCACTTTTGCCTATATATATATCTTCTATTTTTCTAAAAATTGTTGAATACTCTGATCGTTTCTTTATTAACTATTATAGCCATAGCTCGTCGTTAGGAATTTATTTTTTTTTCGCCAGTATCACAAATGTCATTCAGTCCTTTACCTATGCGGGAGTTATATCAATTTTTTTACCGCAAATACTTAATGCTTATCAATCTCAAGAAAAATTTACATATAAAATATTAATTCTAAAAATGTTAAAAGGAACTTTTATTATTTGTCTTTTCATCAGTATAATTTTGGTAATTTTCATTTTACCTTTTTTGAATTTTATCAATGGACAGATCTATATCCAAAATATCAAATTGTTCTATCTTATGCTTTTCTCTAATTCCATAATTTCAATTGGTTTAATACCACATTTTCTTCTGTACTCTCAAAACAAAGATTACCCTATAATGTATAGCTCTCTTCTATCTGGGCTATCAATCATTTTGCTTCATATAGTTTTCATTCCAAAATTTGGCATTTTTGGTGCTGTTTTTTCTAACATCATTGGCGCTTCTACAACCATACTTATAAAATTTGGATTTATTAAAACCAAAAAGCTATACGTTTAATTTGCATTGAAATTCATTTTAATGAGGTCATATATGGAATACGGAAACTCAAGAATTTTATTCATTCTTGATTTATTAATAATTTTTTTATTCTTTTTCGCTATTTTTAGATTGAACAATGCACCTTCAGGCATCCTAATTAAACATAATATCATTATGATTATTATTGTTATTCTATGGTTCTTAATTTGCGTCAATTCAGATGTACTTCGAATAAACAGCTTGTCCAATATTATCAAAATTTTTAAAGATACTTTAATTGCCTATTCTGTTCTCAGTTCTTTAGTCATTTCAATTGTTTTATTTGTTAATATATTTGGATCATACGATAAGCTTATTATTTACTCTTTATTTTTTAGTTTTCTATTATCATTAACAACCCGACTCGTTTACTTCCTTATTGCAAAATATCTCCATATTTACGGATGTTACCAAAAATCCGTTCTTATCATTGGCAATGGCCAGGTAAAGGATCAGCTCATAAATAAATTTATGAGCTCTCCTGAATTAGGCATTCATATTAGTTGCATATTAACAGATGATGATCATAATCTTTGTGCTCTCTCCCCTTCTAATGTAGACCAAATTGATCAGTATTATTCTTATATGAGCAATTATCATTTTGACGAAGTTTTTATTGTTGGCCAATTTAATGATACAAATACCTTGCAATATGTTATTAAGCTTTGCGAGCTAAAAGGCATTAGGTTTTATATTTTCCCCGATTATTTTGAACTTATTAAACAATGGACCATTATCAATAGCATTGGAAACTTACCTGTAATTGCAGTCCGTAATGAACCACTCAATATTCTCGGCAACCGTATTATTAAAAGATCTTTTGATATACTTGTATCTATACTTTGTCTAATTGTGTTTTCTCCTCTTTTTCTTATAATTTCTATAGCCATTAAACTCTCTTCACCTGGTCCGATTTTGTTCTTTCAGGAACGAATAGGAAATAATAACGTGAAATTCACTCTTTGCAAATTCAGGAGTATGCTTGATCAGCCACTCCACGATTCAGATACAATTTGGACAACTTCTAGTGATAGTAGGATTACACCAATTGGTAGAATACTTAGAAAAACGAATCTTGATGAACTGCCTCAACTTTGGAACGTACTTGTCGGTGACATGAGTATTGTTGGTCCTCGTCCTGAGCGCGAATATTTTGTAGAAAAATTTAGCCAGGAAATTCCAAATTACAGAGTACGCCACCTCGTAAAATCAGGGATAACAGGTTTGGCTCAAGCAAACGGGTGGCGCGGAAATACTTCAATTAAAAAAAGGATTGAATGTGATATTTACTACTTGGAGCATTGGAGCCTCTGGTTAGACCTCAAAATTATTCTATTGACCTTTTTTAGCAAGGATGCGTGGAAAAACGCCATATAAGTCTGTTTTGTGCTAACTCCATTGAAAAAAACATCTAACGTCGCCATTTTTTTCATTATTTCAACGGTTCCCATCCCCTTTGCCGCGGTTCAGCCATGGGTGTGGTCTTTCTATGCCATGCTGATGATCATCGCCTTTATTACCGGCGTGGGAATCAAAGGGCACCCGGCTGACAGCCATAACAAGTATGCAAAAATGGGAATGGCCGTTTTTTTTATCTGGGCACTGTTTTTGTGTATGCCGATCCCATTTTCGCTGCTATCCATACTGAGTCCGGTGCGTGCTGAAAAACTGGCCAAGGCTTGGGAACTCATCGGCAGCGTCGCCTCCTATCAGGCAATTAGTTATTCTCAACAAGATGCCTTGGCCTGGTGGACCTTCTTACTTAGCCTGATGCTTTTTTACCTGGTAATCCGAAAACTGTGTGAGGATAAAAAAACGCTCAAGCAGATCGTTGTAATCATGATTGCCATTGGCCTTGTAGAGTCGTTTTACGGAATAGTTCAGGCATTGATTCCATCCATGGGTGTGCTCTGGGTGGATTATATCCAGGCCTATCTGGGATCAGCCCGGGGGACGTTTATCAATCGCAATAATTTTGCCGGATTTCTCGAAATGGTCTGGCCGCTTGCTTTGGGTCTGACCCTTTCCATGACCGGCCGAATCCATTCCATAAAAATGGTACTGCATTCTGACAGGCTCAATCGCCAGGCACTGATGGCCCTTTGTATTATCGTTTTCCTGCTGACTTTGATTCTCACCCGTTCCCGTGCCGGGATTCTTTGCGGCATGGTCGGATTTATCGCCTTTTTTTTAATGGCCCGGCCGGGAATGCGAAAAAAATCGAAACAGTTTCAGGTCATGCTGGGCGGGATTGTGCTCTTCCTTGCTATTTACACCATGATCATTGACATCAGACCGGTCATCCAGCGGTTTTTCACCATCGCCAGTGATGGGAGTTCAAGATTAAATATCTGGCGCGACAGCCTCATGATCATCCGCGATCACCCGCTGGGTATCGGTTTGTACAACTACGGGAATGTCATTGAAATATATAATCAAACAGGGCCCTACAATAAAACCATTGGTTATGCTCACAACGATTATCTCCAGCTTTTAATCGAAACCGGGTGGATCGGCTTTTTGGCTCTGGCAGGTGCCATGCTGTTCTTTCTGGCCAATGCTGTTCGGCGCATCAGGGATATCAATTTCCGCAAAGATCCCTTTCGATTTTACCTGGCTGTGGGTGCCTTCAGCGGCATTGCGTCCATCGGCGTGCATTGTCTGTTTGATTTCAACCTGCAGATTCCGGCCAATTGTGTCTACTTCGTGGTTCTTTTGGCCATTTTAAATGCCTGCACTCAATCCGGCCAGCCGGGAAATACTCAAACATTAACCAAAGTGAATTGAGCGAAATGAAGCCGGTCCATGATTGATCCGCACTGCCACATCCTACATGCCCTGGACGATGGCCCGAAAAAAGTCAAAGAGAGTATCCAGTTAGCCCAGGCACTGTCAAAAGCCGGCTATCGGATGGTGGTGGCCACCCCCCACATGATTCCCGGAACGGTGTGGATGCCTTCAATCGAGGACATCACCGCTCAGATCACACGCTTGAATCAAGCCATGCAGATTGCCGGCTTGTATCTCAAAATTCTTCCCGGCATGGAGATTGCTTTGGATCCCCAAATCCTCAATTTATTGGATTCCGGTTGTCTGCTGCCCCTGGGAGGCTCCAGTTGCCTGTTGATCGAACCCCCCTTCCAGCAGCTTCCGCCGAAATGGCATAACATTCTGTTCACGATTCTGGCCAAGGGACACAGAATTTTATTGGCCCATCCTGAACGATGTGCCCATCTGGCTGCCAGACCGGACCTGGTAGAAGAACTGATCAATGCCGGTATCTATCTGCAGGTCAATTGGGGCAGTTTTCTTGGCCACTATGGCCGCTTGGCCAAACGCACCGCCAAGATGTTAGCTGTCAATGGTGTGATCCATTGTCTGGCCACTGACAGTCATCATGCACAAAGCGCTCTGTTTGGTGAAATTCAGATGGCGGCAAGAAACCTGGCTGCCATCATCGGCAAGGACAACCTTCGACGATTGACCATGGAAAACCCCATGAATGTGCTACGCGACCGGGTAATCCACCCCATGACCATCACCGATGTGATGATGAACAAAAATAAAAAACGGTGGTGGCAGTTGTGGTAGCAAAAACAGCCCCTTTACAACACGCCCAACGATCCGGTGCCTGGCCGTTAAAGCGCCTTTTGGGGCATGGACTACTGAGCATCATCCTGATCGTGCTGGGCAGCTGGACAATCTACTATACATTGCCGCTCAGATCGATTCGCCTAAATGAGCTGGAGTATTCCCAGCAGGCCTCCCAACGATTCATAGGGTATCCTGACGCGCAGCATGCCTATGGCATGCACGCCTGGATCGACCAGCAGCCGGAAAAGGCGGCTGGTTATTTCCGCCAGGCGGTTTCCCGAAATGTCCTGTTCATTGATGCATGGTTGCGCCTGGCTGAAATACAAGCCGCCATGGGGCATGATGCCAGCGCCAAAGCCATTTTAACCTTTGTGGCCGGAATGACGGATCAAGTCCTGCGCTGGAAATGGCCCCAAATGGTGCTGGCCAGCCAACTGGGCATGGACGCAAGATTCTATCGCAACGCCAACGATCTTTTAACACGCCGTACATTGCAGCAGGATACGCTTCAGTTGCTGCATACCCGCCTGGACGGTAATGCTTCCGCCGTTCTTGACGTCCTGGCCCAACAAAACCTGACGGCCTATCTTGAATGGTTGATGCGCTGGGGAATGGCGGAAGAAAGCCTCGTGATCTGGCAGGCCATAACCGCAAACGCGCCAGTAGAAACCACACTTGCCCGGCGATATGCTCATTTCCTGCTCGGTCGCAAACACATCGATGAGTCGGTGGATATTTGGCGGCAATATACCGGCAGTATCGACCTGACCAATCCGGGATTTGAGAACAACATTACCAACCAGGGATTTGGTTGGCGGTTCTGGGTTGAAAAAGAGGGCAACTGGGAATTAAAAAGAGTTTATTCTGAAAGTAAAGAAGGCAACTATGCCATTCGGCTGAAATTCAACGGCAAGGCAAACATCGCGTTCCACCATTTGTATCAAATTCTGGCTGTCACCCCCGATGTTTCTTATCGTCTCACCTATGCCTGGAAATCCAGAGGAATCACCACTGATCAGAACCCATTTGTGGAAATCGTGGGCTATGGCACGTGTCGCATCCACGAGGCCGGAACAATGATGGCCGGCACCCATGCCTGGCAAGATGATTCCATCGTTTTTACCGCGCCTGCCGGCTGCCGGGCCGTGGTGGTTCGCCTGCGGCGTAAAGTCAGTATGCGCTTTGATTCGAAAATCAGGGGCAAGATATGGATCGATGATTTTCGGTTGGAAAAAGTCGACGCCGAGTCATGAAAAAACCGCTACCGCAAAACGGCGCTTTTACCCGTAAAACCGCCAAACTACGATCATTGCGTAATCTATTACTCATCCATAAATGACCAGTTGACCTGTTTCTGGACTGACCCAACCCAAGAAGTAAAAAGAACGAGGACTGCATATGACCGATGATCAAACCCAGCTGATGGATGAAAAAAATAATAAACCATTGGCAACCAATGGTGACCGCCATGTTTCCACACCCAATGGGCAACAGCCGTATCCTGAATGGCAGGAGGCCGAAGAGATTCAACTGCGTGACTACCTTGATGTCATCCTCCGCCGCAAATGGCTGATCGCCACCGTACTGGCCCTGGTTTTTTTGTCGACCCTGATTTTCACGCTGGCGGCAACAAGGATTTACGAAGCATCGGCGGTGATCGAAGTCAGCCAGGAAAACCCCAATGTGACCAGCTTTCAGGAAATCATGGGATCGGAGATTCAAGCCCGGGAATTCTATGAAACCCAGGTCGAACTTCTCGGCAGCCGGGCAATCATCGATCGGCTGATCGACAAGCTCGATCTGGCATCCCACCCGGTGATCAAAAAAGTTGTTTTCGGTGAGGGGCGGGCCGGAATCCTTTGGACAATCCGGCGGGCCCTGAAATCCATGGCCGGGTTGTTCCGTGGCCAGCGTCAAGATGCGGTAACCGATGACATTGCCGCCCAACAGCAAATCGCCGAATACCTGTCAGAAAACCTGACCGTGACACCAAGCCGCAAATCCATGCTGATCAGTGTGGCCTTTCGCTCCCCGGATCGCCGATTCTCTCAATTGGTGGTCAACAATTTGATCGAAGATTACATCAACTGGAAAATGGAGTTGAAGGTCGAAGCCTCGGGCATTGCCCGGGATTTTTTGATGATGCAGATGGATCGGGCCAAAATCAACCTTGAAAAGGCCGAAGAACGCCTCAATGCGTTCGCCAAGCATGCGGGCATTGTATCCCTGGATGCCAAAATAAACAGCATCTACCGGCACCTGGAAGAACTCAATTCGGCATTTGCCATGGCAGAAGCCGACATGATTGCCAAGGAAGCCATCTATAGCCAGGCACTCAAGGAGGGACACAGCAATCTGCCCCAGGTTCTGTCGAGCGATCTGATTGCCAGCCTGAAAAATCGGTATGCCGAGCTCAGTGCCAGTTATGAGGAACTGAAAACCACCTTTCACGATGATTATCCCAGAGTCCAGACGCTCAAAGCGCGTATGGATAACATCGCCGATTTGATCAAGGCCCACGAAGAGGGTATTTTTCTCTCCATTGCCAATGAATATGAATCGGCCAAGGAAGTGGTCAGTTCCATGGAAAAACGCATTGAAAAACAAAAGGAGGCGGTGCTGGACCTCAATGACCGCGCCACGCAGTATTCAATCATGGAACGTGAAGTGGAAACCAACAAAGCCATCTACCAGAGCCTGCTCCAGCGCGCCAAGGAAATTGAATCCATGGCCGGAGTGACGGCCAGTAATATCCAGATCGTCAATCGTGCGGCCCTGCCCCTTTTGGCAGTCAAGCCGAATGTCAAACTCAATCTGCTGCTGTCCATCGTGCTGGGCCTTCTCGGTGGTATGGGGTGTGCTTTCCTGGCCGAATATTTTTCCGATACGCTGACCCATCCCGGCGAAATTACCGACCGTTTCAATATCCCGCTTTTGGGAACCATCCCCCAGGCCAGACCCGACAAACACGGGCTGGAAAACGCATTTTTACGCCATCCACGGTCGGCGTTTTCAGAGGCGATCCGCTCGGCGCGCGTGTCGGTACAACTTTCCGGCTCGGGCAAACGGTCCAAATGCTTTCTCATCACCAGCACGCTACCCAGTGAAGGCAAAACCACGCTGGCCATCAATCTGGCTCTCAGCTTCGCTGCAGCAGGCGAAAAAACGGTCATCATCGACGTGGATTTACGCAAACCCCGGCTGCACCAGGTGTTCAATCTGACCCAACGGGTCAATGGCGACGGGATCACCAGTTTTCTGGCCGGCGTCACCAGCCAGATTGAAATTTTCAATGACCGTGGCAAACGCCTGAGCATTATCCCATCAGGCCCGGTTCCGCCGAACCCTGCCGAGTTGCTGGCATCCAAGCGTTTCCAGAACCTGTTGAAGAAACTGACCGAAAGCTATGATCGGATTATCCTGGATGGACCGCCGCACATCGGTTTTGCAGACACCCTAATATTATCGAAACAAGTCGGAGGTATTGTTTTGGTAAGCAGTATCGGTGAATCCAGCCGCGAGGCCATCGGCCAGTTCAAAAAGTCGATTTCCAACGTGAATGGGATCATTCTTGGTTGCGTGGTCAACAAAATGGATTTCAACCGTAACTATGGCTATTCCGGCTACTACAAAGCCTATCAGTCCTACTCCAATTACGGACTGGAGAATGAAGATACGCATGCAATTCCACATCGCGCATCGTAATCCCCACAATCTAACAAATGACGACGCATGAAAAGCGGCTGACGCGTCTTATCCGCCGGGTAAACATACGGCAAGACACGCCGGCGCTGATCATGATCATTGCCGCCGATGCCAATCACCTGTGGGCCTGCCGAGCGATTGTTGATCCAACAGCCGGATCCGATGGCGTTTCGCCCCCGGTGCTCAAGCGGATTTGCTCTCAATATGGTTGGCAGCCGAGCGATCTGAAAAAAAAACTCTTGCCAGCGGCAAAAGCCCTGGGCATCATCCCTGCTGTCCATGCGTGCGACTATTATCAGTTAATAGGGGTAAAGGAAAAGGCCACGCCCCATGAAATCAAAAAAGCGTTCCGCCAGCGGGCCTTCAGCGTTCACCCTGACACCGCATCAAATTCGTCAGTCAGTGCTGAATCGTTCCAGGAACTGCTGGATGCGTATCGGACCTTGCATGATCCGTTGCTCAGAAAGGTTTACGATGCCAACCGCCAGCGGCGATGGCGGGAAAACCCTGTCCGCCTGAAACCTGCCGCTGAGCCTGCATCTGTTCATCAATGGTACTTGGGCGGCCTCACAATAATATTCATCATTTTGTTATTTTTAGCAATTTTCATAAACGAGGGTTAACCGGTGACGGTTCGGCAATGATCCATTGGCCGATCTTGGAACAGGCACTCATTTTTTTAAGGAGGGATTTAGATGGATTGGTTCAGAAAAAAAGGAACTTGGATCAAGGGGCTTTCAATCTGGCTAACCGTTTTCATGATCGGACAGAGCGTCACGGCATTGGCCGGCGTGGATCGCATTTATCCCACCGACAAAGCAACACTCTGGCGAGGTGATCAAAAAATCGGGGTTTACACCCAAGAAGCGCCGCTGCCGGAAGGAGCCATTATTTCGACTGACGGTCGATGTGCCATCAAGCTGGATGATCTGTATCTTGTTGCCGAGGATCAAAGCGTTTTTTCCGTTAGCACAACCGGCCGACAGCGAATTTTATTTGTCAAACAAGGGGTCATCTATTTTAAAACAGCCGTCATCAGGCAAGCGCTTGCCTTTGTTACCCCCGACGGCCAGATTGACGTCCAGCAGATCCGCCTTAATGCCGCTTCTGGAGACCCGTCGCTCAAAGGGTATGTATCGGTGACGGACAACCAGAGTGAATTGGGTGTTGCCGAAGGTGGGGCCATGGATGTATTTACTGATGACGGCCTCACGACCATTCATGCCGGCAATAAGATTATTCTTGCCCAGGCCGACATGGACATTGGATTGCCTGAGGATCAGGAACCACCGGCCAAACAACCGGAGGAGCCGAAAAAAGGGTGGTCAACCCGCAAAAAGATCATCGTCGGCGCAGTGGGTGTGGGCGCGCTTGCCGGCCTCCTGATCGCTGTGGGTGGCGGTGGTGGTGGCGGCGGCGGTGGCGGCGGGGATAATGTCAGTCCGTCTTCACCCTAGCCTTTGGGGAAGGCTAAAGATGATCAAGATCGTATCAGTTCAAAAATGCCCCCTTTATAGGGGGGCTTTAAAAGGATTTTTCATGGGCAACAATTCCCCCCGGACGGATCTGCCGGGACGGCTGCTGCACTCACTTGGCGCAGCAGCCCTTTCGACATGGATGGTAATGATCGCAGTGTTGTGGCTTAGCGCCTGTTCGACAGCGCCCCACCCAACAATCGCCAAAGCCGAACGGGCCAAGCAGGACTCAGCCAAGCAGGAACCGGCCGCAGACTATCGGTTGGAAGACGACGAAATCAGAAAAATGAACACCATGATTTTCTCCCAGGCACAAACCCATAGTGATCCGGGGGAGTATCTTCTTGGCGAGGGAGATCTTCTGCATATCACCGTTTTTGAAGCCGAAGAGTTGGAAACAACGGTTCGCGTGAGTTCGCGTGGGTTTATTGCCCTGCCACTGATTGAAACGGTAACGGTCAAGGGCCTTACCGCCTTGGAAGCCGAAGAAAAAATCGAAGCACTGTACAGCCAGCGGTATATTAAAGACCCTCATGTCTCCATTTTTGTCGAGGAACATGTCAGCCAGCGGATCACCCTGGTGGGACAATTTAAAAATCCCGGCACTTACGACTACCCGAGCAAACAGCGACTTCTGGATGTAATTGCCATCGGAGGCGGTTTAAGCGAAAGAGCCGGACAGATCGCCCAGGTCCGTAAAGCCCGTTCGGTCAAGGGACGCCCCGGTTCGTTCATGGTTGATCTGGACCAATTGATTACCCAAGGAAATGTCGGACTGAATATTGAAATCAACGGCGGTGATGTCATTTTCATTCCCGAGGCGGGTGTGTTTTTTGTGGACGGCGCCGTCAAACATCCCGGTGCCTATGCCATTAAACACCAGACAAGTGTCCAGGAAGCCCTGGTAGAGGCCGGTGGGTTCGAATATTGGGCGGCCAAAGACAAACTCAAACTGGTACGCATGGCGGAAAACGGAACCCGCGAAATCATCGATCTGGACCTTGAACAACCCGGCGTCGCGGAAATGGACATCAGCGACCGTGACATTCTGGTGGTCGAGGAACGGGGGGGCGCCGGTCTGATGCGGGGATTCAGCGTCTCGATTCTGGGAACCGGATTCAGTTATTGGGGCCGGTAATGGTACGCTGTTACCATCGACTGATGATCGAGGTAATTTGAATCCCTCCTAAAAAGGCAGTCCCGCTACTTAAAAAGGACTGTTATTCGCGTCTGTTCGATCTCCCGGTAACAAAAGCAACGAATCGTTTTTGACTCTTGCCGGTTTTGTTGTATAAGGAACACTGGATAAACGAAAAAAACGGAAAGCCATTGCGCAAATTTGGCACTTTTTCCATATACCCATTTATTTTTAGGGTTTAGGCCATCGCATCAATTGCCGATATATAATTATCATGGCAATGGATTCGGTAACCATTCATCGGTCGTTACCGGGCAATGACCGGAAGCTGTTAAAGATTGACGTATGTATTTTAAGCACTATCAATTGACCAAAAAACCCTTCGGTTTAACGCCTGGACCTGATTTTTTCTGGTTCAGCGAAAAGCACAAGGAAGCCCTGGCAACCTTGAGGTACGGGATTCTTGGCGATCTCGGCTTCCTCTTGCTCACCGGAGAGGTCGGCGTGGGCAAAACCGCGTTGATTCACCGGTTGCTCTCGTCGCTGGATTCATCAACCATTGTTGCCCACATCACCGATCCAGGGTTGAGCATCAATGATTTTTTCAAGTTGCTTGCCGTCGAATTCGGCATCGACACCCCATTTAACAGCAAGGGTGAGTTTCTGATCATCCTGGAACGGTTTCTTCATCAGGCTTATCAGGAAAAGAAAAAAGTATTGCTGATCGTGGATGAAGCGCAACGGGTGAACAGCGCTCTACTGGATCAAATACGGGTACTGTCCAACATTGAGCTGAACGATCACAAGCTGATCAATATCTTTTTCATTGGTCAACCAGAATTCAAAAAAATCTTAAAGACCAATAGTAACAGGCCAATCCGTCAGCGTATTGCCATCTATTATCATGTTCAACCATTGGATGAGCTTGAAACCGGTCAATACATTGAGCACCGCCTGGAAATCGCCGGGGCGAAAAGAAAGATATTCATGCCCGATGCCATTCATGAGATCCACAGGATCTCCCAGGGCTATCCCCGGGCAATCAATATTCTGTGTGATCATGCCCTGTTAACGGGGTATGCGGCCGGAAAACAAACCATTGATGCAAAAATCGCCAGGGAATGTGAAAACGAATTAAACATCGATGTGGACGATGATTTTTCCCAATCCATCCCCCAATCGATACCCAAATTGATGCCCCCACCGTTGCCCAAATCGGTGCCCGAATCAAGGCCTGCCGCGAAGCCGACCCCGCCTCCGCTCAACTTCGATATCCGCTCCAAACCCAAACCTGCGCCGGCGCCTGCCCCCGAGCCTGCTGCGCCACCCCAAAAATCAAAGGTATGGGTCTATCCTGTGATCATTATGGCTGCAATCGCCATGGTTGCCGTGGCCGGTTATTATTTTCTGGGCTTTGGTCCCAGTGATTCCCCCACCAAGCAGGACTCGACCGGTACAATCAATTATAGGCTATCGGATCCGTCGGCGAATAAAAATGCAAGCCCTTCTTCATCGCCAGAATCCGGCAACGCGCTTGCCCAAAGCAACTCAAGCATGGAAACCAACATCACGTTGAGACCGGAGCAGCCGGCAGTCGAAACACCGCCAGAACCTGCTGAAACAATACCAAATGGTGCCGGGCCTGCGACCCAACCGGACCCCACCCCAGCAGCACCGGAAAGATCCACAGCTGCGAAGAAAAATCACGCGATCGCGGATCAGCCCTCCTCCAGAGAGGACGCGTCAACCTCAGATCAGGCAAGTGCCGGAACAGATGTCGCAAACACGAGTAGCAGTGATAAAACAGAAGAAAAAAAACCTGTTCCTGATGTTGCGGCGGTTTCTCCGCAGACAGTGAATAAACCAACGGTGATGGAGCAACCGGAAACGACACCTAAAGATACCGTCTCGCCGGTCGGCGAACCTGCTGAACAATCAGATAAGCCGTCGTCGTCTTTCCCCCCTTTGCAGTCTCCGGCAAAGGACACAGCGGTTCCCTCACCACCGGCTGCACCAGCCACGCCGCCGGCTGCCGAACCACGCGTGGCAGCCCCGTCGCAGGCAATCGTCGAGACCCCTTCGGTGTCGACACCAACGCAAAGCATTGAAAATCCGGCGTCATCAATCGAAGACGCCTCACCGCCAAAGGACCTTGCACCACCTACACAGGCCGAACCGGCAATGCCGGCGACAGCCGCCCTGCAGCCCCAGGACACCCAAACCCAACCTGCAGCGGCCAAGCCAACGGTGGACGATGCGCTGAGAGGTCGGGTACGCACTTTTGTTCAAGAGTACTGCAACACCTATTCAGCAAAAAACCTGAATTCGTTAGCGGATTTTTTTACCGCCGATGCCACGGAAAACGGGAAATCCTTCGCCTCCTTATTACCCAAATATCGGAGAAATTTCACATTTATCGATACCATCTACTATCGCATCGAAGTGCAACAAGTGAAATATGAAGCGGACGGAAAGACATTGAAGGCAGATGGCACGTTTTTCCTTCGATGGCTGCCACCAGATAAAAAATGGAGGGAAAACGCAGGCAAAATTACCATGCGCCTTCAAAAAGAGGACTCTTCATTTCTGGTCAATCGCCTTGATTATCAGAGCAACCGTTCTAACTAAAAAAACGGGCTCACCGTAAAACTGTATCGCAAGGTCTAAATAAAAAAACGGCCGGGAGGTTTATCCCCCGGCCGTTTGCTTTTGTTGCTCAATTCTTTTTTCCATGACTTTCCCCACCAGGCTGCCCAAAAAGCTCAGTTTTCAAACAGACAATTCAGGCCGCCAGGGGAATATGGGTCGCCACGATACTGCGAATTTTCTCACTCATGATCAACATGTCTTGAAGTTGGTTTTCCGTTAATGCCATTTGAAAGGACGCGTTCGGATCAAACAAATTCAAAGCATTGTCAATGGATTGCACCTGTTCGATCAGTTCCTTGGGTACGTCCGAAAAGGCCGCCACTTCCTGAATCATGTGAGAAAGTGTACTATGTTGGGGGATGGCATTGTGGTAGCAAAAAATCCACATAAGGAATTTCTCGACGCTAAGGCATAAAATGTGATAAATCATGGTACCGGTAAATACCGAACGACGACGATATCCACGTTTTGCGGTCTCAAGATAGCTGTTGCCCGCATCGAAATAACTTGCGCAACCACTCTTGTTGATGATCCACCCCCCTTTTTATGGTTAATCCCAACAAGGCAACATTGGGGATAGAGACGCGATTGGTTTTTCCTAATTCAAGCGATTAGCCGTTAGCTATAAGCGATTAGCAAAAAAATCAAAGAATTGCTGATAAATGCTTAACTCATAAGGGCTAATGGCTAAAAGCTAATCGCCCACTTGGGTTCTTATATGGTATAAGACTCCGCCACCTCACCATCTTCCAGCGCATCAAGGATTTCGTCAACGACATCTTCGCTGTCCACATTGCCATACCAATGACCAGAAGGATAAATCACCATCACCGGACCATGGTCACAGGCCTTCATGCAGCCAGTGCTGGTGATCTGGGCATTTAAGCCGCGGTCTATAATTTCATTTTCGATATAAGGCAACAGGTCCATCGACCCTTTTTTCTTGCATACGCCCTTACCATCGCCATCGGCACGAAAACTGGCACAGACAAAAATATGATGTTCTGGTTTTTCCATTTGTCATTCCTCTCTTTGTTTAACAATCCATGTCTCTATTTTAACCGCAGCACAGCCCAGCCATCGGATGCTGCTTGTTGCATGCCTTGATATCGCGTCGGACCATGAAGTTCGTGCTGTGACCTTCAAACACGGCCTCGGCGGCTTCTTCGATCATTCCGTCCAGTTCAAGGACATCGATCTTTTTCTTTTTGAGCACCATACGGGGATTATCGCCGATACCGGCAACGAGCAATGCCCGGCAGTCACTGAGCATCTGGCCAAGATCCTCCCAGCGCTGCATGCCGCTGCCCGGTTCGGGCGTCTTGCGGGTTTCGACAAAGTAAATTTCCCCATTGTCCCGCCGTCCATAGATGTACAGTTCTTCGGCTTTGCCGAGTTTCTGATTGACCAGCACGCCTTCCTGGCTGGCAACGGCCACATAGGGGCGCGTTTCCCCGCAGATTACGGGAAGCTCGGCGCATTCCTGCAGCTTTTCATTGATCGCGCATCCGTTTTCCTCACCCAAAATTCCCACGGCATCGGCCCGGCAGCGTTTGCAATGATACATTTGGGGAATATGCTGGGCCGCCTTCTTACGAATCTTAACCACGCTTTCTTTGGACGGTTCTTCAATATGCGCAAACTTAGCCCCCTTATTGGGGAAAAAGGGAATACAGTTGAGAATATCCACCTTCAGCTCAGCCATCTTCTCAGCAACGGCTTCGATGTGGTCTTCATTGATTCCCGGCACGATAATCGTGTTGACCTTGGTGGTCACGTTCTTTTCCTTGAGGCGGATGATGGCCTCGAGCTGCTTTTCCAGCAAAACCTCGAAACCGGCTTTGGGAGCCAGCACCCGCTTGCCATGGCGAACAAAAGAATAAAGTTTAGACCCGATTTCCGGATCGATGGCATTTAAGGTAATGGTTACATGGCTGACATTCATTTCAGCCAGTTCATCGATGTACGGTCCAATACCCAGTCCGTTGGTGGCCAGGCAAAGAATCATTTCGGGGTATTTTTCCCTTACCAGCCGAAGTGTTTCCATGGTTTCATCAGGGTTGGCAAACGGGTCGCCCGGGCCGGCGATCCCCACGACCGAAATATTTTTAACTTCCTCAAGAACATAGTCGAGATAGGCCATGGCCTGATGCGGGCTCAGCACTGCACTGGTGACCCCGGGCCGGCTTTCGTTGACACAGTCGTATTTTCTATCGCAATAATTACATTGAATATTGCATCGGGGTGCTACGGGAAGGTGTACTCTTCCATAAACCCCTCTCATCTTGGCATTGAAACACGGGTGGTTGGCTAAATCCATTTTTCTCTCCTGTTGCTTACATGTAAAAATAACCGACAGGCGATGAATCCTGCCTGGAGGCAATAATCGTGTTGGTGATGGTGTCAAACAGCTGCTGGGCACCGCGGTATCCCACATGGACGACTCTCGCCCCCCCCATGCGATCATGAATCGGAAAGCCGATACGAATAAGCGGCTTTTTCATGGCCCGTGCGATCTTGTATCCTTTGCTGTTGCCGATCAGAAAATCAGGATTGACTTTCTTGGCCACCTCGCCGATCTCGACGAAATCAACACCTTCTTTGACCTGGATCTGTTTGGCGTCAAAATCGTCGATAACTTGACGGAGTTTCGCCTCAAGATGGCCGCTTTTCCCGCCTGATGCGCAAAGGGCCGGGACAACGCCGATTTCCGATAAAAAGGATGCCATGCCGATCACCAGGTCTTCCTCACCATAAACAACAGCCCGCGCCTCAAAAACATACTTGTGTCCATCCGCGTAGGCATCGACCAGACGCGCCCTTTCGAGTGCATATTTCTCCGGCATGGGCTTGCCGGTGATCTGTGAGATCCGATCGAAAAGAACGTCCGTCTCACTGATGCCAATGGGCAGACCGATACGATGATTGGGAATCTCAAATCGATCGGTCAGCAGTTGACCGGCACTTTTGGTTTCAGCCAAAACCCGACCCAATTCGATGCTCGCCAATGCATCTCCCATGGCCTTGATTTTTTCAATGGGCGTCCCCCCTTGGGGGATCTTATGGTATTCGGTCCACATGGGGCCATCCAGGGTTTGCGAGTAATCGGGAAGCATGTTGAACGGGATATCGTAGTCAGAAAGAATCTCTTGAAAATGGCGATAATCCGCCGGCGACAGCATACCGGGGAAAAAATTGATTCCCGCGGCCTGGCTGCTTTGCTTTTCGGCCACGGTATCCACCGTAGCCCTCACCGCAGCATGAAATCCGTCAATATGGGTTCCCGAGTAGCTGGGTGTAGAGACAGAGACAATCACCGTGTCATTTTCTTCAGGGTTATTCTTGGCATAGTCCTTCAGAATCATGGGAACATCATCGCCAATGGTTTCACTCAGGCAGGTCGTTCCGATACCGATCATTGCCGGATGATACTGCTGAATGATGTTGTCCACAGCCAGTTTCAAGTTGGCGCCGCCACCGAAAACAGCGGTTTCTTCAGAAAAGTTTGAGGAGGCAATGTCGATCGGCTCGTTATAGTGACTGATCAGGTATCGACGGATGTAGGTAGAGCACCCCTGGGATCCATGAAGGAGCGGCATGGTGTTTTCAATTCCCCGGAAAACCAGTGACGCACCCAAAGGGCTGCAAAGCTTACATGCATTGCTGGTGGCTTTGTATTCTTCTTTCTGCTGGGTTTTCATTTCAGTCACCTCGATTGACTATGCTTTTCTGTTTGGTGCAAATTTCCAGACCGGGCTGGAAACCGATGCATACACTTCTTTGGCGAAATTGATCATGCCGCTGTATCCGGCCAGGGAGAGCTTTCGCTCGTGGTTGTGATCGCAAAAACCGATTCCCAATTTGAACGCCATGGGCCGTTCCTTGACACCGCCGACGAAAAGCGAGACCCCCTTTTCAATGCAGTATTTGGAAAGCTCAACGGGATTGGCGTCATCCACAATCACTGTTCCGTCGTCACACATGTCTCTGAGGACCTCGTAATCCTCCTTGGTTCCGGTTTGTGACCCCACCAGCGCCACATCCATTCCCACCGTCCGCAGGGCCTTGACCATGGAAAAGGCCTTGAACGCCCCGCCCACATAAATGGCGGCCTTCTTGCCCTGAAGTTTTCTCTTGTATTGTTTAAGCACTGGATAAATCTTCTTGACTTCCTCTCGCACCAATGCCTGGGTCCGTTGCATGATTTCGGGGTTGGTATCCTGAAAATGTTCGGCCACATCATAAAGGGCCTTGGACATATCTTCGATTCCAAAATAGGATACCCGAATATAAGGTATCCCGTATTTTTCCTGCATGTGCTGCGCCAGGTGCATCATCGATCCTGAGCATTGCACCACGTTAATGGCCGCGCCATGGGAGCGTTTGATGTTCTCCACCCGGCCGTCCCCGGTGAAAACCGACACCACCTCCAGGCCCATGCGTTCGTAATAGTCCCGGATGACCCATGCTTCGCCGGCAATGTTGAATTCACCCATGATGTTGATGGACAGCGGGCTGACATTTTCTATTTCCCCGGTACCGACAATGTTGGCCATGGCATCACAGGCCGCCTTGTAACCGTCCTTTTTGGTTCCCTTAAACCCTTCGGAATGAACCGGCAGAACCGGGATGCCCTTTTCTTCGGACATCTTCTTGCATATGGCATCGATATCATCACCGATCAGACCGACAATACAGGTCGCATAGACAAACGCGGCTTTGGGTTTGTACTTATCTATCAGTGTATCCAGCGCATTGGTTAACTTTTTCTCACCGCCAAAAATGATATCTTTTTCCTGAAGATCGGTGGAAAAACTCATGCGGTGCAGTTGCGGGCCGGATGAGAGCGAGCCGCGGATGTCCCATGTGTAAGATGCACAGCCAATCGGGCCGTGTATGAGATGCAGCGCATCGGCGATGGGATAAAGCACCACCCGAGAGCCGCAAAACACACACGCCCGCTGACTGATGGAACCGGCCAGACTCTTTTTTTCACAAGACATGTCAAAGTCTTGACTGCCTTTTTGGTAGATCTGCTTTTCTCTGCCTTTTAGTATGGAGATGCTGGCCATGTTTCCCCCTCAATTACATTACGAGTTCAAATTCTATTTCTGAAGAATCCCGGTCCTGGCGATCCATCAGCGCGTCCAAAATTTTTTCCAGCAGTCGCATTGCCCCCTGATACCCCACGCTGGGAAAGTAGCTATGGCCAATGCGATCCAGAATCGGAAACCCGTACCGAATAAAGGGGATATCTTCATCCCTGGAAATATATTTGACATAGGTATTGCCGAACATCAGATCCACCGGCTCATTTTTGATCAACTGATGAAAATGGAACATATCTGCACCGTTGCCGCTTTTCACATTCACCTTGCAAGGCAGGTCGGCGGTGAGTTCCTGGATCCGTTTTTCGAATTGCTTATCCCGGGTACCGGTGATGATATGAACCGGCAGCATATCGATGTCGATCAGAAATTCCGTAAGTGCTTCCAACTGATCCGGATCACCCACTAAGGCGACTTTTTTATGGTAAAAATAGGCCTGCATATCGGTGATGATGTCCAGCAGTTGCCCACGCTCCACATTCAACGAATCCGGGACGGTAACACCGGCCATTTTTCTCAAGGCATCCACGAATCGATCGGTGGCCTTAAGACCGATGGGCAGGTCCAAAATTTCGCAGGGCACCTTGCATTTTGCGTCAAGCGCCTTGCCTGCAGGTCCGGAGGCAAGACGTCCGAGGGCGATGGTTCCCCGGCTGCTGCCGGTTTTTTTCAACTGGTCAATGGTGACGCCGCCCTTGGGGTACATGGTAAACTTACCGGTTTGCGGCCCATTGAGCACATTTTCCGTATCCGGGAAAAGGATCGACTTGACGCCCATTTCAGCGGCAATACGTTTGATTTCCTTCATATCCGACGGCTCCACCCAACCCGGGATCAGGTTGATACACTTCTCCTTGTGGCCGTTGGACGTTGCAAAATAATCGACCATGGCCTTGGTCATGTTGGCAAAACCGGTCACATGGGTGCCCACATAGCTGGGGGTGTTGGCGTGCAGCACATACTTGCCTTCAGGAATCTTACCGTCGGCCTCGGCTTTGCCGAATATCTGAGGGATATCGTCCCCGATGGTTTCAGACAAACACGTCGTATGAACGGCAATGACCTCCGGATTGTATACGGTAAAAATATTGTTGAGGGCCTGCAAAAGGTTGGCCTGGCCGCCAAACACAGAGGCACCTTCGGTGAACGAGCTGGTTGCCGCCAAAACCGGTTCTTTATAGTGCCGGGTCAAGCAGGACCGGTGGTAGGCGTAACATCCTTGGGAGCCGTGGCTGTGAGGCAGACAGCCGTGAATCCCTAAGGAGGCGTACATGGCGCCAATGGGCTGGCAGGTTTTGGCCGGGTTGACGGTCAGAGCCTTTCGCTCGGGTATTGCTTTGGGTGTATGTCGCATTAACATCTTGATTTTCCTCTCTATTAAATGAATACCATGCCGTAGCTATTCATTCGCATACATGGCGGCAAGCTCGGGGTTTTCTTCCCAGGGTGCCCGGATGTGGCCCCACACCTTGCTGTTAATCATACGGTCGATTTCATAATAAAAATTGATCGCGCCTTTGAATGCGGCGTAGGGTCCGCCGGAATCATAGCTGTGCAGTTGTTTCATCGGCATGCCGTTTTTCTGCACCATGTATTTCTCTTTGATGCCCGCACAGAAGATGGCCGGTTTGTAAATCTCGATCATCTTTTCGGTTTCATACTGGCTGATGTCGTCAATCGAGTACGTATAGTTTTCCTCCATGTCGGGCATCATGCCGGGGTATTCTTTCAGTTTGACACCGTTTCTTTCAGCCGCCTCGATTTCCTCTATAGGAATTCGCGGGTTATAACGGGTAGCATCTTTCTGAACGTCGAGTTCCTCGATGTTCCGGCTGTCGGCGTCTACCGTGATCGACGGCAGAACATGGCGCCCCTCGTAATCGTCACGATGGGCGAATTCATAACCAGCGGCAATGGTCTGCATGCCCATTTCAGCGAACAATTCCTGGTAGTGATGGGCGCGGGAGCCGCCGACAAACATCATCGCCAATTTGCCTTCCAACCGGGGCCTGACATCGGCCTGGGCTTTTTCAACATCCACCATTTCTTCAGCGATGACCTCTTCCACACGGTCAATGAGCTTTTGATCCCCATAATACTGGGCAATCTTACGCAAGGAAGCGGCCGTTGACTTGGCCCCCAGAAAATTGATTTTCATCCAGGGGATACCATACTTCTCTTCCATCATGTCGGCCACGTAGTTGATGGAACGGTGGCACATGATCAGGTTCAGGTCGGCCGTATGGGAATTTCTGAAATGATCCACACTGGAGTTCCCCGAAAAAGTAGAGATGATCTTAATGCCGCACTTTTCAAACAAGTCATCGATTATAAATTCATCCCCACCGATATTGTACTCACCCAAAAGGTTAACTTTGTACTCACCTTCCTGGACAGTATCATCCTGGCCGATCACATGCTGAAACAATCCGTTGTTGGCCACATGATGGCCGGCGGACTGGCTGACGCCTTTGTATCCCTCACAGCTGAAGCCGAATATGGTAATACCGAGTTTTTCCTGCATTTCCCGAGTAACAGAGTGAATATCATCACCGATCAATCCGATCGGGCAGGTTGAAAACACGGAGATCATCTTGGGTTTAAAAATATCGTAGGCTTCCTGAATGGCCTGTTTCAGCTTCTTTTCTCCACCAAAAATAACCTCTTTATCCTCTATGTCGGTCGAGAAACAATAGGTCATGAAGTTATGCCCGTCCGGCGTCGTGGAAGGATCGGTCTGGTTGCGCCGGGTCAGCCAGGAGTAAAATCCGCACCCAATAGGTCCGTGCGTCAAGTTGATGATGTCACGCGTGGGCCCCATGACCACGCCCTTGCACCCGGCATAGCAGCACCCTCGCTGGGAGATAATCCCGGGAATAGTTCTCACGTTGGCTTGAATTGGCGTAAAATTTTGTTCATCTTTCTTTTTGTTAACAACAAAATGCTTGGATCGTTTGCGCGCCACCTTGGGGGGATATTTGGCCATGATCTCCTTTTTTACTTCTTCAGGATTGAGCTCCCGCCATGATTTTGCGCTTTCTTCATATTCGGTTTTTTTGTCGGGCATAGCCGTCATGATTATTTCTCCTATAAATCATCTAAGGTGGAATCACCGTCTTCGGCGGTTCTTACGCTTATCGATTCGGCTACCGGCAGAACGAATATTTTGCCGTCACCGGGTTTGCCGGTCTGGTTCACTTTTATGATGGTTTTTACGATTTTATCGACATGCTTATCCTTGGAAACAATTACGATCATTCGTTTCGGAATCAGCCGGTTACTTTGGCCGAGCTGGGATATGGCCTCTTCGTAACCCTGTTCGGCCCCCTTTAGCAGGTTCATGTCAACTAAACCGGCGCCCCGCCCCAGGGCATCGGTGGCCGTCATTGAAGAGACGCCCATTTCGGTCAATGCCTTCCGGGTTTGATTGATCATACTCATTCGGACAATGGCCATTATCTCTTTCATATTGCTACCTCTTCGGGCTCGCCGGTTTCTGTTTCCTTGATCCCTGAACTGATGGTGTAGGATTCGTCTACGGGTGTAATGAAAATCTTTCCATCGCCAAAGGCACCTTTTTCTCCAGTCCGTGCCGCATCCATAATGGTTTTGATGACAAATTCCTTAGCGCCGTCTTTTACTACAGCGATGAGCATTTCTTTGGGAATCTTATCGTAAGTAATTTCACCGATTTTGATACCCCGCTGCTTACCCCGCCCAACCACGGAAAGCCTGGTCACTGCTGGAAACCCAGCCTCCATCAATGCGGCGAGTACATCATCTGCCTTTTCCGGCCTGACGATCGATCGAATCATTATCATGGTACTTAATCTCCTTGATTATTCTATTTTCGTTTTTGTTTAAGTTACTGTTTGCCAGTATTGGCGTTGCCGGATTAATCCATAAAACCGTAATCGATCAGCAGTTTTTCGAGATCTTCGATCGCCATCGGCGTGGGGATCACCTTCAGTTCGTTTTCCGAAATCTTTTTGGCCAGCGCCCGGTACTCATCCGCCTGGGGATCCTTGGGATCAAATTCGATCACGGTTTTCCGATTGATCTCGGCCCGCTGAACCACATTGTTCCGGGGAATGAAGTGAATCATCTGGGTGCCGAGCCGTTTTGCAAGTTCCTCGATCAGTTCCTTCTCCTGGTCCACATTACGGCTGTTGCAGATCAGTCCGCCCAGGCGCACCCCGCCGGCTTCCGCAAACTTCACAATACCCTTGCAGATGTTGTTGGCCGCGTACATGGCCATCATCTCACCAGAGACAACAATGTAGATTTCCTGGGCCTTGCCCTCGCGGATGGGCATGGCGAAACCACCGCAAACCACGTCGCCAAGAACATCGTAGAAAGCATAATCCAGCTCTTCACTATCTGCATAGGCACCGAGTTGTTCAAGCAGGTTAATGGAAGTGATAATCCCCCGACCGGCACAACCGACACCCGGTTCCGGGCCACCGGACTCTGTACACAATGTCCCGCCAAATCCAATCTTGCGAACATCTTCCAGTTCTACATCTTCGCCTTCTTCACGAAGGGTGTCCAAGACGGTTTTCTGGGCCAGCCCCCCCAACAACAACCGCGTTGAATCCGCCTTGGGATCGCAACCCACCACCATCACTTTTTGTCCCATTTCTACCAAACCGGCCACTGTGTTTTGTGTGGTTGTGGATTTACCAATTCCGCCCTTGCCGTAGATTGCTATTTTTCTCATTTTCTTTTTCCTTTTTAATACATGGTTAACATCAAATTGGTTCAAGTGGTTTATTTTCTTTAGAGCAACCCGTGTGCCAAAGTGGAAGAAAACAACCAACCGCCATATAACATAAAGTAATTATTATCCAATTGACTATCCATAGAAATTCTCTTCTCATTTCTGACAATTAAAATGACTATTCAATCTACATTCATGTACATTGACAATCTACAATATTGTAGATGTAGAAATATGACTGTAAGACTGTGTATAGCATTCATTATTTGGTAGTATATGCAGAAGCAATTAAATAAGTGCCAAGGCCACCCCAAAGACAGATAAAATTACTGATTGACGCGCATCCGGGATGGATACACGCCTTCATTATTGGATAACAGGGAAAGTGACCGGAAGGTCAAATCAGCGGATGGCGTATGGCCGAAAAACTGCAGTTGACGAGAGCGTAAAAGTTCTCAATTGGAGAGATTTTTGTACTGATTGTTGTTCAGTTTGTTTTCGCGGATGATTTTATCGAGCTTAAACTTCTTTACCCGATAGCCCATCTGCCTCAGCGTAAGACCGATTTCTCGGGCCGCTTTTTGCTGCACCCAATCATTTCGCGCCAGTGCTTCCAGAACGGTTTCTCTTTCCATCATCTCAAGACGGGATGTTGTAGTTGTATCTGGCGCTTCAAGATTGGATGTTTTCTTATTGCTAAAAAGATAGGCGGGAAGCATACGGGGTTGTATCTGATTACTTTCGGCCATGATGGCTACCCGCTCGATAAGATTTTCCAATTCGCGCACATTACCGGGCCAGTTATAGGCAGCCATGATTTCCATACATTCGGTGGAGAAGTAAAACTGCCGACCGTACTCCCGAGCAATTTTGGAAATAAAATAATCGACCAACAGGGGAAGATCGGCTTTGCGCTGACGAAGCGGGGGAATTGAAATCGGAAAAACATTCAGACGGTAAAACAGGTCCGATCTGAAGCGCCCGTCTTCCACGGCCTGGTTTAAATCAATGTTGGTTGCCGCAATGATGCGCACATCGACCTTGCGGGTCTGCGTGCTGCCCAAGCGTTCAAATTCACGTTCCTGCAAAAATCGCAGCAGTTTGGCCTGCACCGGAAGCGGCAATTCACCGATCTCGTCCAAAAAGATGGTTCCACTGTCCGCTTCTTCCAGGCGCCCTTTTTTTAACTGGGTGGCGCCTGTAAAGGCGCCCTTTTCATGGCCGAACAACTCGGACTCGATCAGGTTATCCGGCAGGGCGGCACAATTGACCTTGGCAAACGGATTTCTGCGGCGTTGGCTGAGTTCGTGAATAATTCTCGCGGTGAGTGTTTTCCCGGTCCCCGATTCACCGAGAAGCAATACCGAGGCCCGGCTGGGAGCAACCTTACGGATCATCTTGTTCAGCGTTTGCATGGCCGGGCTGACGCCAACCGCGAAAAAATGATTATACTTGGCCGACACTTCAGCCCGCAGGCTGCGGTTTTCGGTCAGCAGGTGCTCCTCGCGTCGTTCGACCTGTCGGTTCAGTTGAACAAACTGAGCCATCAATGTCGCCACAATAGTGAGGAATCGGATATCTTCCTTGAAGTCCACTTCCGGCCCAAAAAGCCGATCTACACTGAGCACGCCAATGGGGTCGTTATTGAGCAAGATCGGCACGCCGATGAATGCCAGGCTGTTTTTGGTAAGACTACGGGCCTGGGTTCGGTTGAGAAAAAGCGGTTCCTTGCCGATATCCGGCACCGCAAAGGGTTGGGCCGTTTCAAAGATGGCCCCGGTGACCCCTTCTCCAGGATGATAGATTCCCCGCTTCTGCTCCATGGGATCCAGGCCGTGGGAGGCAATGATTTTGAGTAAACCCGTATGCCTGTCTTTGAGCGTCACCGTGCCCCGTTCCATGGACAGATTCTTGGATAGAATTTCAAGAATCGCCATCAACGTATGGTCCAGATCCAAGACCTGGCCTGTTTTGTGGCTGATTGCGTAAAGCGTTTTCAGCTCTAATTCGAAAATATTGTTTTCCATGCGTGTATTAAATGGTCCGTTTCATCCCTTGTGGCTGCATTCTACTCGTAAATCTCCGGCGGGCATAGGTCCGCCAACCCATTACCCCACGTACGTTCAACATATGTGCCAATCCTATAAATCGGCGTAACTCATTATATCATCTCGTTATTATTTGAAATTTTAATTATTTACAGATCTATAGATTTAAAATATATAATACATTTTTGTTTTAAATGGATACTTTCTTACAATTATGTTTTTTGATCTTACATTTGTGTTCGATACCGCCTAATCCATCTCATCATGCTCCGGGTTGGCCACTTGAAATGGTCCTGATACTGCCCGATGGCCACGGATCTGGGAAAAGCGCGATTAACAAAGCCGATTGCCGTTGAATCATCCATGGGGCGACAAGTGAAGCCGGATCGGTCCGAGGATTACCTTTTCTCGAACAATTCACGCCGGGGGTTATTGACAATCCCCCAAAAGACGATCAGATTAATGGCACTTAACATGTAAATTACTTTGGGCTGCCAACTAACGGCACACATGTAACATCGATGAAAAGGGTTGATTATGCATTACGAAGGCAACATTATCCGTCCACCCAGTGAAGCCAATAGTATCCTTCTTCAAGTCACCGTAGGATGCTCGCACAACAAATGCACGTTTTGTGGCACCTTTACCGGCGAGCGGTTCAAAATCAAATCCGATGACATCATCATGGCCGATATCGCCTTTGCCGCGCAATACTGCAAACGCCAACGCAGGGTTTTCCTTTGCGATGGCGATGCCATGATCATTCCCCAAAAGCGACTGATGAAAATTCTGACCGAAATCCGCCGGCAGCTACCTTGGGTCACCCGGGTGGGCATCTATGCAAACACCAAAAGCCTGGCCATGAAAAGCGATGCACAGCTGCGCGAACTGCACGAAAACGGAATCGGCATTGCCTACATGGGTCTTGAGTCTGGTGACGATGTAACGCTGAAGGCTGTCAGAAAGGGCGCCACCGCCCAGCGGATGATTGACATGGGGCGCAAGGCACGCGCCGCCGGCATCAAACTTTCCGTTACGGTGCTTTTGGGCCTGGCCGGACGTGAACGTTCCCAAATCCATGCTCGGGAGACAGGTCGCGTGCTGTCGGCCATTGATCCGGAATTCGTGGGGGCCCTCAGCCTGATGCTGATGCCTGGCACGCCGCTTTATGACCAGTACCAGAATGGCACGTTTGAACTCATCGAGCCGGATGAAATGTTGGCCGAACTGCGCACCATGATCGCCGAGACGCATCAAACCCAGGGGATGTTTCATGCCAACCACGCATCCAACTATCTGCCTATCCGCGCCCGTATGCCCAAAGAAAAAGCCCAAACCCTGGCCCTGATCGACGCGGCGCTGGCCGGCAAGGTGCAGTTGCGGCCGGAATGGATGCGAGCGCTTTAAGAGCCAGTTTGCCCCACCGTCTAAGGCCCGCTAACGGGGCTTTCAAACAGGCTCGATGTCTCAGAACACCATCGGCTGGCAGATATCGGCAGGTCCGGATTAAAGTCCTTGATTCCACGGCTGATCTTTTGTATCAAGCCCTTTCAATGGCAGTGCATCAATTCAAATTCCTGTGTAAAGGAGCAGTGTTAAATGAATACGGGCAAGCAGAAAAAACGATCAGCCATCGACGATCTATGCATCAACACCATCCGCACCCTCTCCATGGATGCGGTGCAAAAGGCCAATTCCGGTCATCCGGGAGCGCCGATGGGACTGGCACCGGCTGGGTACACCCTCTGGACACGGGTGCTCAAGCACAATCCAGCCAATCCAGACTGGCCGGACCGCGACCGATTCGTACTATCTGGCGGCCATGCATCCATGCTGCTCTACAGTCTTTTACATTTGACCGGCTACGACCTCAGCCTGGAAGAAATCCAGAATTTCCGGCAGTGGGGCAGTAAAACACCGGGCCATCCGGAATATGGGCACACCGCCGGGGTTGAAACCACCACCGGCCCCCTGGGCCAGGGATTTTCCAACGCTGTGGGGATGGCCATGGCCGAATGCCATCTGGCCGCCTGTTTTAACAAACCGGGCGCCGACATTGTCGACCATTATACCTACGTCATGTGTGGGGACGGCGATCTGATGGAGGGCGTCGCCTCGGAAGCCGCCTCGCTCGCCGGCCACCTGAGCTTGGGCAAACTGATCTGCTTGTATGATAACAATGGGATTTCCATCGAAGGCACCACCGAAATCGCTTTTACCGAAAAAGTGGCCAAGCGCTTCGAGGCCTACCGCTGGCAGGTCATCAAGGTCAAGGACGGCAGCGACCCAAAGGCAATCGAAAAAGCACTGCTGGAGGCCAAAGCGGAGACCCAAAAACCGTCCATGATCATGCTCAAAACACACATCGCCCATGGCAGCCCCAACAAACAGGATACCCCCGATGCCCATGGCGCACCACTGGGCGAAGATGAAATTCAGCTGACCAAAGACGCTTTGGGATGGACGACCAAAGAACCGTTTACGATCCCTGAGGAAGCGTTAGACGTTTTCCGCAAATGCCTCAAAACCGGTGAAAAAGCGGAAACCCGCTGGAAAGAAAATTATCAGAAATATGCCAAGCAGAATCCGGATCTGGCCGATGCCTGGGTCAATGCCCTGACCCGCTTCATGCCCAAAGGATGGGAATGCAGCATGCCCGTGTTTACGCCCGAACAGGGCCCCATGGCTACGCGTGCCGCCTCCGGCAAGGCGCTCAATGCTGCAGCAGCCATCTTCCCCAGCCTGATGGGCGGGTCGGCGGATTTAGCCCCCTCCAACAAGACGTTTATCGATGGCTGCCCCGAATTTCAAAAAAACGACTATTCGGGCCGCAACATTCGTTTCGGTGTCCGTGAATTTGCCATGGGCGCGATCATGACCGGCATGTTTCTGCACGGCGGCATTCGTCCCTACGGCGGCACCTTTTTGGTTTTTGCCGACTATATCCGGCCGGCGATCCGGGTGGCAGCCTTAATGAAACTGCCAGTGATTTATGTCTTCACCCATGACAGCGTGGCCGTGGGTGAAGACGGGCCGACCCATCAACCCGTGGAGCATCTGGCATCTTTGCGTGCCATTCCCAACCTGACGGTTATCCGCCCGGCCGACGCCAACGAGACCGTTCAGGCCTGGCGCAAGGCCATCGCCACCAACGACCAACCGGTTGCCTTGATCCTCAGCCGCCAAAAGCTGCCCATTCTGGATGCCAAACAGACTGCCGCAAATGTCGAACGCGGCGCTTACATTTTGTCCAACTCTGACAGCAAGCCACAAATTCTGCTGATCGCCACCGGCGCCGAAGTTCATATTACCCTTGAGGCCCAGGCCATGCTGGCCGAAAAGGGCG
The DNA here is from genome assembly GCF_048565275.1 of Desulfosarcina variabilis str. Montpellier. Taxonomy (NCBI): domain Bacteria; kingdom Pseudomonadati; phylum Thermodesulfobacteriota; class Desulfobacteria; order Desulfobacterales; family Desulfosarcinaceae; genus Desulfosarcina; species Desulfosarcina variabilis. The sequence continues at coordinate 8,889,173 of NZ_CP159846.1, forward strand.
TTGCCGCACGCGTGATCAACATGCCCTCCTGGGAGCTTTTTGAAGCCCAACCGGAAAGTTATAGAAAACGGATCCTACCGGCCATCCATAAAAAACGCATTGCCGTGGAAGCCGGCATTCCCATGGGATGGGAACGCTATGTCGGTTCCGAAGGCAAAGTCATCGGAATTGACCGCTTCGGTGCGTCGGCGCCTGGGGCAACCGTTTTGAAAAATTTTGGGTTCAGCGCTGACAAAATTGTTGAGACAGCGCTTGAAATGCTAAAATAAAACAATTTTCATCCAAGATAAAAAAAAGGGCACTCCATATGGAGTGCCCTTTTTTTTTAAATCCTAAAGTGGCCAAACGGATATGCCGATAATATTCTTTTCATTAGTAAAAAATGAAGGAACAATTCTCAACAAATGCTTTTTTTAGCCATGCGATAATGCTGATTCTCACATTGGTCATCACCCTGGTGATCAATGTCTGGTTCAGAGTAGTTGATGAGTGAATGCCATCACTATAAAATTACAGTTAACCGTGGAGGTCATCATGAAAAAGGCGATGATAGTCGCATTGATGGTTTTTTATGGAATCATCTTAGCCGTTAACGCAGCGGCCGGTACGCGTGACGATTGCGTCACAAAGTGCAAGGAAGCCGCAGAGTTAATCCAAACCAAAGGCATTGATGCGGGTATCAAAGAGATCGGCAACAAAAATGGGCCCTTTGTGTGGAACGATGGTGTCAGCTATGTTTTCGTAATGGATATGAACGCCAACATGTTGGCTCATCCCATCATGCCAAAATTAACCAAGGCCAAAAACCTGATCGAAACAAAGGATGTCAACGGAAAAAAATTCAATGTGGATATGATTGAAGCGGCAAAAAAAGGCAAGGGCTGGACCAAATACATCTGGCCGGTGCCCGGTATGGATGTCAACAAACCGAAATATACATTCATCTACCGTGTTCAGGACACGGATTATTTTGTGGCTGCTGGATATTACGTGATTAAAGCAGGTGTTTACCGTTGATATAGGTAGTGACAAGCGTAAAAGAAAAGGCGCCTGAAACGGCGCCTTTTTTATCGAAAGTTTTTCCTGAAACTGTCGATAAGAATTAATGAACAGAACTAATAACGGCATTCATTTTCATCCTTACGGTTATCGGTTCACCAACGAGAAAATGGAAATGACGCCGCGCGTCTGTTACACACGATTTTTTTGGAATTGACCTGGAACTGATCGATCAATCTGAATGGACTGGAGGTCATTTTGAAAACCATTATTACTCGTATGCTGACCGTCATCATGCTCGTGCTGCTGACGGTCCCCGCCCTGGCAGGAACCCGCGACGATTGCGTTGCCAAATGCAAGGAAGCCAGCGACTTTATTTCATCACAAGGCATTGATGCCGCCATCAAAGAAATCGGCAATAAAAATGGCCGGTTTGTATGGAACGATGGTGTCAGCTATGTATTTTTGATGAACATGAAGGCCAAAATGCTGGCCCACCCCCACAAACCGGAACTGACCAAAGCCGAGACCCTGCGTGACTCCAAGGATGTTGAAGGCAAGTTCCTTTTTCAGGACATGGTCAAGAAAGCCGAGAAGGGCAAGGGGTGGACCAAGTACACATGGCCGGTCCCGGGCATGGACATGAACAAATCCAAGCACACTTTTGTATACCGTGTACCGAACACGGATTATTTTGTTGGTGCGGGGTTTTACGTCATGTCACCGGGTGTTTTTTATTAGAACCGATTTTTTAACGGGTTCTAGTCAATCCGGTTCCAGGGCGTTGATGCCATGGGTCTGAATCCTTTTTCACGCGCCAGAACGTCCAGATGGATCATGCCTACGGCTGCCATTTCCAGTGACGGGGGGGCTTGAGTCTGGCGCAAATCCAGACATAAAAGGTAATGGCCGCATTGGTGGCATACATTGATACGCTGTCCTGTGTTTTCCGCTTCCTGGTAATAAACCAGGCGGTGATGGTCATCGGTTTCACACACTGGACAGCGATTGCGTGCAAAACGCCATTGGTGCCCGCACAAGCCGCAGTACAGGAATGCCTGCCCGCCCCCGCCGCTTAAAAACGCGTTGATACGCTGATCAGGGGCCAGGAGCAGCACCATAGCGGGCAGGCTGCCGCAGAAGGGGCAGTGGCCGGTGATTTCGGGAATGGGTGTCTGCGCCTCCTGCCATTTTATGCGCAGGGCATGGAACAGCGTTGACATGGCCCAGTGAACGACAAATCCCAACGCACCGGCCGATATGCGTCTGTCTTCGGCAAGTGCGTTAAACGCCGCCTGATTTCCATCCAGCCATGCCCGGTACAGCGTTCCCGCCATATCCGGGTGTTGCGGGAGCATTTCATCAATGGTTTGAAAATCCGCACTCAGGTCTGGAAACGATGCGTTCAACGCAGGCAGGAGGTCGCCCATGACCTTTGCCATACCATCATTCCATTGCCCGGACAAATGACGGACCAGCCACGACATCCCGGATTCATTTACCGGTCGCTGCAGAAGCGTTGCCGGCAGTCGGCCATTTAAGGCGGCGATAATTTTAGCGCGCCGGCCGAGGACAGTGGCAAACGGCCTGACAACGGTTTCCAGCGCCGGCCGTCTGGCCAGAATCCATTCAGCCGAAACATTGAATGGCTTTGAGACCATGTCACAAGTACTTTCCTGCTCAATCATATCATAATATCCTTGAATGGGTTTCGTCTCCCCCGGCATGGGGCTGCCATATAGCGGGGAGACGATTAAGATTGATTCATAGATTGAGAAATGGCCGCAATCCTTTTTTTAAAGGCGCGCCGAGCCTGGCCAGAAAAACCTTGCGATCGATCCCCGGCGAGAATTTGGCCACACTGAATTCATACACCTTCATGGGATCATCCGGTAGCAGATAAATCACATTGACATCGTCCGCATCGGCCAGCATGGCCTTGGGGTATTCCTTCCTTGCCCGTGCCAGACGGGATTGGGCAAGCCTCAGCATATCCTCCCGCTCACCAAAATTCATGGCGCCGGTAGGGCACACCTTGACGCAGGCTGGAAGCAGGCCACGCACCACCCGCTCAACACACATGGTACATTTGCTGATCTGTCCGGTGGCCGGGTCCCGCCGCGGGATGTTGTATGGGCAGGCGTCACGGATCTCCTCGAAATCCGCTTCGGAAAGCTGCCGGGTCTTGTCGGTGTAGATAACGGCACCGGTTTTGGTATCGTGAATGATGGCACCGTCCACCAGATCCCCGCCCACCGCCACACACGGCGGGTCAATGCAGTGCCGGCACTGATCGGGAAAGAAATACCAGCGGATGGTATCGCCGTCCAAATGCTCACTGAAGCGCACCACCTTGTAGTTGTTGGGATTCAGATCGGGCGGATTCTGATGGGTCCCGGTCTGTTTGGTTTTATTGGCCGGCAATTCGTTCCATTCCTTGCAGGCCACCTGGCACCCTCTGCAGGCCGTGCAGCGGGATGTGTCGATGAAGAAAGTCTTGGGCATGAGTCGTCTCCTTGTTGCATGGCGGGCAGATCAAAGCTGCCCCATCACCGTTTAAGCCAGTTCGGTCAGCTGGTCTGCCTTATGGATATTGACACAGCAGGCTTTGAATTCCGGGATGGTGGTATTGGGATCCCCCACCGCCGGGGTCAGCCGGTTGACGCCGTCACCGCATTTGGGTGTGGTCCAGCCGAAGCAAAAGGGCATGCCGATTTCGTGGATCATGCGGCCCTGAACCATCAGCGGCCGCATGCGCACGGTGACCATGGCAATGGCCTCGACCCGTCCACGCACACTTTCCACCACCACACCGTCTCCGTTGGCGATCCCCTTCTCTCCGGCCAGTTCCGGACTCATTTCCACATAGAGCTGCGGCTCGGCTTCCAGAAGGTTAGGCACGTTGCGGGTCTCTCCTCCCCCGCACCAGTGTTCGGTGACACTGTAGGTGGTCAGCACGATGGGATACTTGGGATCGGCCGGCGGGGCCAGACGATCCATCTCGCTTTTAACAGACTTGAAACACGGGCTGCTCAGCTGGCTCGAGAACGGATGGCGAACCACCGGTGTTTCCACCGGCTCGTAATGCTCAGAAAACGGCCCGTCGGCGCGTCCCGGGCCATAAAGCTGGCCAAAGCCGTGCTGATGCATGATAAACGGATGGCGCCCCTCGCCAGTGGCCATCGGCGGCCAGCCGCCGTCGGGCACGTCACCGACCCATTTTTCCCCTTGCCAGGCAATCACCGCCTTGTCGGGGCTCCAGGGCCGGCCATTGGCATCCACTGATGCACGGTTGTAGAGAATGCGGCGGTTGACCGGCCAGCACCAGGCAAAGTTGGGAAAAAGGCCGATCCGCGCCTGCATGTCGGTCTGTGAAGGATCCCGGCGCTTGGCCTTGTTGCCATCCTCCTCGGTAATGCTGCCGCAATAGAGCCAGTTCAGGCTAAGGGTCGAGCCGTCGTCGGACAGGGCCGTAAAACTGGGCACCTGCTGCCCCTTGCGATAGGCTTTGCCCTTGACCACAACATCCCGGGTGAAGACGCCGTTGATGCGCCGGGCCACGGTTTCCGGATCGTAGGCGTCGGGCCAGGCCATTTTCAGCAATGGATCCGGATAGCTACCGCCTTCCTCCTGGTAACGGCCCCGCACCCGGTTCATCAGATCCACGAACATGTCCCCAAAGGTCCGCGCCTGCCCCGGAGGCTTGACCGCTTCATAGTGCCAGAGCATCCAGCGGCCGCTGTTGGTCACCGAACCGGCTTTTTCCAGGCGATGGGCCGACGGCAGGAGAAAAACCTCGGTTTTCACGGTTTTGGGATCCACTCCCGGACGGTGCCAGTTGTCGCTGGTCTCGCTGTTGTGCACATCCACCGCCACCATCCAGTCCAGCTTGTCGAATGCTGCCCTGACCTTGTTGGCATTGGCCACGCTGTTGGCCGGGTTCAACCCCAGGATAAAGCCACCCTCGATTTCTCCGCGGTACATGCGGTCAAACAGGAACAGGTAGGAGTAGTCCTCACCTTTATCCAGCTTGGGCAGCATGCCGTAGCCAAAACCGTTTTCCGGCGTGGCGTTATCGCCGAACCAGGCCTTGAGCAGGCTGTTAAAATACTTGGGCTTGTGCTGCCACCAGTTGGCGCTTTCAGGATCATTGCTCACCGGGGTGTTGGCCTGGTGGTAATCGGCCAGGGTGGGCCAGTCGGCCCGTGGCGTTGCCATGTACCCCGGAATGATATGATAAAGCAGGGTATGGTCCGTGGAGCCCTGAACATTGGGCTCGCCACGCAGGGCGTTGATACCGCCGCCGGCAACGCCGATGTTGCCCAGAAGCAGTTGCAGGATGCCGGCCGAGCGGATGTTCTGGACCCCTACCGTGTGCTGGGTCCATCCCAGCGCATAGAGAATGGTGCCGGATTTCTCGGGAATTCCGGTAGCCGCATAAGCTTCATACACCCGCATCAGGTTGGCTTTGGAAACCCCGGTGATATCGGAGACTTTGTCCAGAGTGTACCGGGAATAGTGCTTTTTCAGCAGTTGGAAGACGCAGCGGTCGTGCTTGAGAGTGGTGTCACTGAGCGGTACCTGATCGGGCCCCAGTTCAAAAGCCCACTTGCTGCGGTCATACTGGCGTGTCTTTGGATCATACCCGGAGAAAAGACCGTCCTTGAAGCCAAAATCCTTGCCAACGATCAGGGCCGCATTGGTATAATTGGCCACATAGTCGTGAAAAAACTTATTGTTTTCGATAATATAATGGATCATACCGCCCAAAAAGGCGATGTCGGTCCCGGACCGTAACGGAACATGGAAATCACTGCGCGCCGACGTTCGTGAAAATTTTGGATCCACATGCATCACTACGGCACCGCGATTGGTCTTGGCGTCGAGAACCCATTTGAAAGAGATCGGGTGGTGTTCGGCAGCATTGCTGCCCATGATGAGGATGGCATCGGCATTTTTAATGTCGATCCAGTGGTTGGTCATTGCACCGCGTCCAAACGACTCTCCCAGAGCCGCAACTGTGGCGCTGTGTCAAATGCGGGCCTGGTGGTCCAGATGGACGACCCCCAACGCCCGAACCGCCTGATGCACCAGCGCACATTCCTCGTTGTCCATGTGCGAAGTGCCCAGCGTAAACAGATTCTCCAGGCGGTTGACCTGTTGCCCCTTGGCATTGGTGGCCGTGAAGCCCGCATCGCGGGTCTGTTTAACACGCCGGGCGATACGGTCCAGCACCCAGTCCCAGCTCTTCTGCTCCCATTGATCGCTGTATGGCGCCCGGTAAAGCGGCGTGGTCACGCGATGTGGATTGCGGGTGAGTGAAAGCATGGCCGCCCCTTTTGCACACAGGGCCCCTTCATTGATGGGGTAATCGGGATCGCCTTCGGTGCTGACCAGTTGGCCGTCTTTGACATGGGCGATGATGTGGCAGCTGACCGAGCAGAACGGACAGACACTGATCACCTCCTTTGCGCCATCGATCTTCAGTCCGCTGGCATACCCCTTGACCTGCTTCACGCTGCATCCCAGCTGCATCAGCGAAAGTCCGGCGATACCCGCACCGCTGACTTTCAAAAAGTCCCTCCGGTTGTAGGCCATAGCCTCCTCCTTTCAAAAGTAGCTTTTTTTGGTGAAAATTGGCAGATACCTGCCGATGGATATGTCTGCAATGATACAACGAAGGGGGTTACAAAAAGGTTACAGCGAGTGATGGGAAGGATGCCAAGCCGTTATCACGGCTTTGATCAATTGGGATTGAAAGCGTCTTGATCTTCTTTTTCAAGCAGCGCCGAAGGGCTTCAGATGCCGTGTGGGTGTGAGATTCACGCTAAATGGGTATTGGTGTTTCTCACTCTCAGCACCTTGCCTTTTGAAGCCCTTCGGTATTGGCGACAATCGGGTTGATTGGAGTGATATCATATTGACGAATCTGCCAATGCGTCGCGATTAACCGCTGATGCGCTCACCCGGTAATGGGCATTTCTCTAGACCATCGTGTTCACTGAAAATCGCGGCCCGGATGAAGCAATCGATTCACCACCGAGCATTTCCAGAACAGAGGATGGGCTCTGGTCTTTGTCCAGGTTGGCCATCATCATATAATTTTCAATGCTGCCCGTCTGCGACCATGAGCGGGTGGCCAGATCCCCATGATCTGTTTCCGGAGACGGCAGCGGTCCTTCCGGTCGGTTGGCTTCCAGAGCGGCCAGGGTTTCCTCCTCACTGAGGACCCCATCACCGTCTTCATCATAAGCGGCCATCAGATCTTCAACAGCCATATCTTCACCCGTCGCATCGCTGATCATGTCGGCAATCCCCTGCGCTTCGGCTTCATTCAGACTGCCATCATCGTCTTCATCGATTTTGTCAAACATCTCGGCAGGGCTCGGCCGACGCCCCATGCCTGCCATTTGCCCCGTGTTGGAAAAAGCTGAGCCAATGCTGTTGATCACCATAAAAGACCTCCTTGACGATTTATTTTGATTAACGATCTGGCTTTGTTCGCCACAACTGTTGAGCGACCGGTTAATCAAAGATATCGCCTTAAATAAACAGCCCATTATGGCAGTTGCGTTATGCTTCGGTAACTCTTTGTAACTTCATACAGGAAATCACCGACCACCCGCAGAGCAGGTGGTTTGATGAAGCCCCCTCGAAGGGGGCTAAAATTCAGACCAATAAACGTCGAACATCGAACGTCCAACTTCGAACATTGAATGAGGCATTCTGTCGATTTTAATCGTTTTTAGATCCTGCATCACAGGCGGCAGGCAAGGCGTTGGTGAGCCGTTTTTAATACGGCTTTTCACCAACACTGGCAAATAGACATCCGAAACCATCGGAAACGGTCAACAGGACGGTTTCGGGTGGCTTGGCAAAACAATGAAAGGCTTTTTCGATCAGGATTGGCAGATTGTCGGTGTGCGCTTGAGGAACCGGCTTTGCCCCTCACCGCGCAGGATAATGCTTTTGATATTTTCTCCCATTTCAACAAAATATCGATCATCGAAATAGCACAGGTTGCCAATAATCAACGCCTGTTCCGTTGAGCTGGCATGTTGAATTCGTTTAAACAGTTCTCGATTATCGGTCACATTCCATGCCGACAAAAAGGCGATCGTATCGGACACCCGGCACATACGCTTTTCAAATCCGTGTAAATAATCAGCGGTCATATACCGGGATGATTGTAAACTCCCCTTCAAATGGGGCAGCAGGGCCTCGCTTTTGATCTGAAGATGGGTTTCGCGTTTGAGCCAGGTCACCGGATTTTCGCTGCCGATAACGGCCGCAAACTGATCACTCAACCCGCTGTGTCGATCTTTTTGAATTTTTGCCGTGTTGCCACGTTGATAAACATCAATCCGTCTGGGATTGACCAGCAGATCACCAGCGGCCTGGAACTCGCAACTGTCGGCGTAATCGCCGGCCAGCTTGATGGCCAGCTCGGCAATTCTTGAAATGGTCAGCCAGAACACACGTGGATCGACGATTTCCAGATCCAGAGCCATCTTCAGCGCCTGATCAAGGAAGGCTTCGTTGGGAAGCCCGGTGGCATCCCGGTTTAATTGCTGGTTGAAGGTCAACCATGGATCTTGTCCCCAATAGGGATCATGGTCGCTAAACAGGTCATAGACAGTGGATAAAGACGACGATTGCACAGTGCACTCCTTTGAAAGGCAGCTTGAAAACCGTGTTAGTGTTTTCAAGCTGCCGCTTTAAGACAACATAAACGATTACAATTTTTCAAGGGCTACGGAACAGGCCTTGTACTCGGCGGTCAGCGTCACCGGATCAAAGGCCGCATTGGTCAACCAGTTGGCATTACCATCCCTGAAGTGAAACGCCATCCATACCATCCCCTGAGGAACTTCGGGCGTCACATTGGCCCGTACGGTGACCTCACCACGCCTTGATTTGACCCGTATCTTCTCGCCATTGGCGATCCCCAGGCGACCGGCATCGTCGAAGGAGATGTCGGCGGTTTCCTCTCCGAGAAGGTCGTTAAGGCCTTCGCACCGACCGGTCTGCGTACGCGTATGGTAGTGATAAAGCCGCCGCCCGGTACTGAGCACTAAGGGGTACGTTTCATCGGGCACCTCGGCCGGTGGTGTCCATTCGGCCGGCATGAAGCGGCCCAGCCCGGAGGTAAAGTTACCATCCCTGTGCAGAAACGTCGTTCCCGGGTGCTCGATCGTGGGGCAGGGCCACTGGAGCCCGTCTTGTTCGATCCGATAGTATTTGACACCGCCCAGGTTGGGAGCCAGCGCCGAAATTTCGTTGTCCCAGATCTCCTGGCCGCTGTTGGATGCCCAATCGTGACCCAAGCGTTTGGCGATCTGTTTGAAGATCCACCAGTTGGGTTTTGAGACACCCGGTGCCTGGCTGACACCGCGCACCCGGCTGACCCGACGTTCACTGTTGGTAAAGGTTCCGTTGTTTTCGCTCCAGGCACATGCGGGCAGCACCACATGGGCGAAACGGGTGGTCTCGTTCTGGAAAATGTCTTGAACCACGAGGAATTCGGCCGATGCCAATTCGTGTTCTACCTTGTGGATGTCCGGTTCGGTATTGGCCAGATTTTCTCCGAAAATATAAAAAGCCCTCACCTTGCCGTCCACCAGTCCGTCCATCATCTGAGGAATCATCAATCCCAGCTGAGTGGACATACCGTCGGTTTCCCAGGCCTTCTCGAACTTCTCGCATATCTTCTCGTCGGTTACGGCCTGGTAACCGGGATAGACGTTGGGCAACGCACCCATGTCACAGGCGCCCTGGACGTTGTTCTGGCCGCGCAGCGGGTTGACGCCGCCCATCTCCACGCCCATGTTGCCCAAGAGCATCTGCAGGTTGGCAGTGGACATGACGTTGTTCCGGCCGCAGGTGTGTTCGGTGATGCCCAGGGTGTAGCAGAGCATTACCGGTTTCACTGAAGCCAGCAGGCGGGCTACTTCACGGATTTTGTCAGCTTCGATACCGCAGATGTCAACGACCTTTTCCGGTGGATAGTTCATGACGATCTCTTTGAGTTCGTCAAAACCGGTGGTGTTTTTCTGCACGAATTCCTTGTCGTAAAGATCCTCTTCGATCAGGACGTACATGATGGCGTTGAGCAGGGCGATGTCGCTGCCGACCTTCAGTTGCAGATGCATATCGGCGAAATCCACCAGCCGATGCCGTCTGGGATCGGCCACAATCAGCTTGGCACCCTTTAGGACTGCATTTTTCACAAATGTGGAGGCCACGGGATGGGCCTCGGTCATATTGGAACCGATGACAAAGAACATTTTGGCCCGAGAAAACTCGGAGAAAGAGTTGGTCATTGCCCCTGACCCGAACGTTGCCGCCAGCCCGGCGACTGTTGGGGCATGTCAAGTACGGGCGCAATGGTCGATGTTGTTGGTCTTAAACACCCCCCTGAACAGCTTTTGCATCTGGTATGAATCTTCGTTGATGCTGCGGGCGCAGCTGACGCCGGCCACGGCATCAGGACCACTTTCTTTGATAATTTGCTTGAATTTGTTGGCCACCAGATCCAGCGCCTCATCCCAGGAGGCCTCACGGAAGGTGTCTCCTTCACGGATCAAGGGCGTGGTCAGGCGTTCTTCAGAGTAAATAAAATCGTAGCCGAAGCGGCCCTTGACACACAGCCGTCCCTTGTTGGGCGAGCCATCCTCGACCCCGGTGACTTTAACAATCTTGCCATCCTTGACGTGTAGCCACTGCTGGCACCCCACGCCGCAATACGGGCAGGTGGTGCGAACTTTTTCAGTCTCCCAAGGCCGCCAGTCAAGGCGGGCCTTTTTCTCGGTCAAGGCACCGGTAGGACAGGCCTGGATGCACTCACCGCAGAACACGCATTTGGAGTCCTTCAAGGGGACATCATCGCCGGCCACGATCTTGGCGTCGGCACTGCGGTAACCAAAGTTGATGGCCCGATTGACCTGCACCTCGTTACAGGCCTGCACACAACGGCCGCACAGGATGCAACGGGAGAAGTCACGCACGATCAACGGATTGGCCAGTTCCATGGGGTATTGTTGTTCTTTGCGCGGGTATTTGCCCCCCTCCACCTGGTACTGGTAGGCCAGGTCCTGGAGCCGGCAATCGCCCCAGGCCGGGCAAAGCGTGTCGAAATTATCGGATTTGGCAGCCTGCATCTGGTAACCGCTCCAGTCGCCCTCACGGCCTGAACCAATGGAGCAGTTGTGATTTCCCGAGGCTAACAGCAACTCCAAGGTTTCCCGCCTCGAGGCCACGACAGTGGGGGATTCGGTCAGGACATCCATGCCGTCGGCGGCCGGTGTATTACATGCGGTCACCAGAGTGCTGTACCCCTTGACTTCGACCACACAAATGCGACATGCACCCGTTGGCGTGGCGTCTTTGAGGTAGCAAAGCGTCGGAATGGGAATCTGGTTAGCTTGGGCGACCTCTAAAATGGTCTGCCCGGGTTCAAATGAAAAGGGGGAACCGTTGATAATAATGGTGCCCTGGGTCATGGACAGCTCCTTTTTATTATAATCATTGGTAGGTATTACCCGCTCTTTATGCCACCTCGGACATAACGTTTGTTGCTATTAGAAATTAATCGGTTTGTCAATCAGTTTCAGCAATTCCAATGGATTTTGGACGATTATATTGAACACTTCGCCCACTCGACACATATCCTACTTTAATTACAACATAAATCATCTTAAAAATGTCTCACAAAGACTCTTATTTGGGACAAGCGCAATAATTGTTCCGCATTGACAACATTTTATCGCTAGGCTATTCGATCAATGAGGATTGATCTTTGTAACCAGTAACTTTTTCATATACGGGAGACACAACGCATGGCAGAGAAGAAGTCTACCTACAGCGTCTGTGGGATGTGCACCGTAAGGTGCCCCATTAAAGTTGAGACAGAAAACGGGACCATCAGTTTCATTCAGGGGAACCCTCACATGGGTGGCATCAATGGTGCGCTATGCGCCCGGGGTGCAGCCGGTAAAGCACTGATCAATGACAATGAACGCATCCAACGCCCCATGATCCGGGTCGGCGACCGCGGCCAGGGCAACTGGAAAGCAATCAGCTGGGACGAGGCGCTGGACTACGCCGCCAAACAGCTCAAGTCGGTCATTGATACATATGGCGGCCGGAGTATCCTTTTTTCCGACCGTGGCGGTCCGTTCCGGGATCTTCATCAGGCCTTTGTGCGCGGTGTTGGCTCTCCCAACTGGTGCAATCATGACGCATCCTGTGCCCGCAACGTGCAGCATGCAGCTCTGTCCCTGTTTGGTTTCGGACGCAAAGGGGTCAGTTATGACCTTAAAAACGCCCGTCATGTGGTCCTTCAGACGCGCAACATGTTCGAAGCCATCAATGTCAAGGAGGTCAATGATCTCATGACGGCCATGGAAAAGGGATGCAAGTTGACCGTCATCGACATCCGTGCCAATGTACCGGCTACCAAGGCCCACCGATTTTTGATGATCCGTCCCGGATCGGATTACGCGCTTAACCTGGCGGTAATTCATACCCTGCTCAACCGCGGTCTTTACAATGCCGAATATGTTAACCGCTGGTTCAAGGATCTGGATGTACTGGAGCAGTTCGTCAAGCCCTACACCCCGGAGTGGGCCGAACAGGAAACCGGTATTCCGGCCACGGAAATCGTCAGCTTTGCCCAGGACCTGGCCAAAGACGCACCGGCCATCCTCTGGCATCCAGGCTGGATGAACGCCCGGTACCAAGACTCCTTTTACATGTCGCGCACCATTTACATTATCAACGCCCTATTGGGATCAATCGGTGCCAAGGGCGGACTCCCCATGGCCAACAAACCCAGCGATGTCGGCCGCAAGGGACTTAAAAAGCTGACCGATTTGGTACCCTCGCCCGAAGAAAAACGGGCCGATGGGACCGGTTGGAAATACGGGCATTTCGACACCGGCCCCGGCCTGCTCAACCTAGCTTTCGATGCCATTGAAACCGAAGATCCGTATCCGGTGAAAGCGTATATCGCTTATCGCCATGATCCGCTCATGGGCTTTCCTGATCCGGAACGGATGAAGCAAAAATGGTCCAAGCTGGACTTTCTCATGTCAGTCAGCTTTACCTGGTCAGACACGGCCTGGCATTCGGACCTGGTGCTGCCCCTGTCCCCCTATCTGGAACGGGAGTCGATTCTGGCCTGTAAAAACGGTCTCAACCCGTACATGTTTACCCGGCGCAGAGCCGTCGAGCCGCGTTATGAAACCCGTGCCGACTGGGAGATTCTGTGTGGCCTGGCCAAACGCCTGGGTATCGATGCCCTGGCTTTCAATTCCATTGAAGATATCTGGAATTACCAGCTTGATGGGTCCGGGGTAAGTGTGGCCGATTTCGATGCCAAAGGATTCGTGCAACTGGGCAAGGGTCCCTTATATAAAGATGAGCCCACCTTTAAAACACCTTCTGGAAAGATTGAAATCATCAATGAAAAATGGGAATCCCAGGGGGTTCCGTCTCTCAAGCCCTATGAAGGTGCCCATCCCCCCGAAGGACAGTTCCGCATCACGTTTGGCCGTTGTGGCGTACACACCCAAGGGCACACGGTAAACAACCCTCTGTTGTTCGAACAGGTCCCGGAAAACACCTTATGGATCAATGCCGGCGCCGGCGCAAAGCTGGGGCTGTCCGATGGCGATATGGTGGAAATCAGCGGAAATGGCCGGGGAGGACGCATGCGTGCCCGGTTGACCGATCTGATCCATCCCGAAGCAGTGTTCATGCTGCACGGGTTCGGACACCAACTCCCCGTGGAAAGCCGCGCCTTTGGCAAGGGGGTGGCCGACCATGAATTGATGTGCGGCGGCCTGGACAAATGGGATAAAGGTGGCGGCGCAATGGCCATGCAGGAACATTTTGTTTCCGTTTCAGCGTGTTAACCATCTAAAAGGCCAACCGCGCCTTAAGATAGTAAGATAGACAAAAAGCCATTTTTCGTATCTCATCCTTTTATCGGTAAGGTGCGATACTCGGCCGGACAGTAGTCGGCCAATACAATCCTTCGGAATCCACCCTGGGGCAGACAGCATGTCTGCCCCTCTTTTTTTTCCCATACGCCGAACCATTTTATCGATCATTAATCAAGGCGCCTTGGTCCCAAAGCCCAAATGGGCCAATCGCCTTGTCGGACACAACAACAAATTTACTTAATGTTTACCCCCCATTTGTCCGAAATAAATAATGATAATCGCTTGTCACGATCCAATCAGCACGTTTTAAAACCGGGAAAGATGTCCAGTTATCAGCTTCGCCGGAAAGGATGACCGTAATGGTTGATAAGGAAAACACAAAACCATTTCTTACGGGGCATTCATGTGCGACGGATCCACGGGCCGCCGCCGCCGAAATCAAGGACGCCGTGGTTGGACCGGACACGCGGTTGGTTCTTTTTTTCTGCTCCAGTAATTTTGATTTAGGGGTACTGGAAAAGGAAATACAGCGTCTGTTCACCGGCATGGAAGTCGTCGGCTGCACCACCGCCGGTGAAATCGGACCGGCCGGTTTCCGTGAACACAGTCTGGTGGGCATCAGTTTTTCGAAAAATGCCGCCAGCGCCGTTACAGGGCGTATCGATGGTCTGCGATCACTCACGATCGCTAAGGGGCAGGCATTTATCGAACACCTGCTTGGGCAGCAGGAAGATCAAATGCAAGATATGTCACCAGACAATAGTTTTGCATTCCTGATGGTCGACGGATTGTCCTTGAAAGAGGAGACTGTGGCGCACGTGGTGCAGACGGGACTGGGAAGCATCCCCCTGATCGGCGGATCAGCCGGCGATGGAATGCGATTTTCCAGTACATGTGTCTACCACAATGGACGATTTCATACGGACAGTGCGGTCCTGCTCCTGATCAAGACCCCACTGCCGTTCAAGGTATTCAAAACCCAGCACTTTATTCCCGGGGAAGAACGGCTGGTGGCCACCGAAGTTGATACAGAGAAGCGTATCGTCATGGAAATCAACGGACGACCTGCGGCCATCGAGTATGCAAGGGCAACCGGTTTTGACGAACGTCACCTGTCCCCCACCTGTTTTGCCGCCTCGCCGGTCGTTGTGTTGATGGACGGAACCAACTATGTCAGATCAATCCAAAAGGTGAATGCCGACAACAGTCTCACATTCTATTGCGCCATTGACGAGGGACTGGTTTTCAGAGTGGCCCACGGAGAAAACATTGAAAAAAATATAACCCAAACCCTTGAAGATCTTCAACGCACGTTAGGTCCCCTGCAACTAATCCTGGTCTGCGACTGCATTTTACGCAAGCTGGAAGTACTGCGCGATGGAAAGCAGGAAAGGGTGGAGGAAATCATGCGCCGTCACAATCTGGCAGGCTTCAATACCTATGGTGAGCAGTTCCGGGGCATCCATGTCAACCAAACACTGACCGGCGTTGCCTTCGGCACAACAGTAAAGGGAACCGATGACTGATTCCACGTCTTCTCCCCCGGATAAAGATAGCGATGAAATCGTTCGATTGAATAAAATCATCCGGGCCCTGATGAACCGTGCCGAAAAAACCATGAATGTTCGGGGATCTGCCTTTGGTCTGTTCGAGACAGCGGTCCGACTCGAAGACAAGGTCCGCCGCCGTACAGCCCAACTGGAAAATGCCCTGCGGGAAAACGAGCAGATCAACCGGGCCCTGCAACGCGCCCAAAAGCGCATGAAAGCGGAAATCGCGGAACGCCAACGCATCGAAGAAGCATTGAGAAAGGCCAATGAGCATCTGGAACAACTGAGTACGACTGATCCGCTGACTGGCCTGGCCAATCGGCGGCGCCTTATGGAAGCACTGACGACGGAATGGAATCGGGCGCTGCGCACCCACCATTCCATCGGCCTGGCCATGATCGACATCGACTATTTCAAAAAATACAATGACCGCTACGGCCATCCCGCCGGCGACCAATGTCTGCGCCACGTCGCCATGGCTTTAAAAACGGCAGTTCGGCGTACGGACATCGCCGCCCGATACGGGGGAGAAGAGTTTGCGGTCATTTTCCCGAATACCGACTATACGACCGTTTACCACGTGGCCGACCGTGCCCGGATGGCCGTGTATTCGCTGAAGGCACCCCACGCTGACAGTGATACCGGGATACTCACCGTCAGTGTCGGTGTTGCCGCCATGGTCCCTTCAACGGACACCACCATCGATCAGCTCATTTATTTAGCGGACACCGCATTGTATGTGGCAAAGCGTGAAGGCCGGAACCAGGTAAGGGGCCGATTTTTGGAATCATCGGGAACCCAATCGGAAAAGATCACGTTCAGGGGCTGAATGCCTAAGAGCCTATTTGATAAATCGTTTTCTCCGGCTGCCGAGTTCTCATTTCTCCTTTGACCTCACTCGGTGCTGGATCATCTCGCCGATAATACTCACACCGATTTCTTCAGGGGTTTCGGCATCGATGGAAATACCGATGGGGGAATGCACGCGATCAATGTCTGCCTGGGTATAGCCTTCTTCGAAAAGCGCGGAGTAAATGGCGTCTCTTTTTTTGCGGCTGCCGATCATACCGATATAACCAGCCTGGGTTTTAAGGGCCTGGGCCAGTACGGTTTTGTCGTGAAGATGGCCACGGGTCAAAATAACCACGTAGTCATCCGGACTCAGCTGGAGTCCCGCAAAACTCTCTTTAAAATTCTCCAACACCCGGATTTCACCAGCATCGGGAAACCGCTCGGCATTGGCGAATTCCTCCCGGTCATCGGCCACCGATACGGCAAAGCCCACCATGGCGGCCAAATGCGCCGTGGGCTGGGCCACATGACCGGCACCGAAAATAAACGCCCGACAGATCCGGCCCACCGGTTCCACGACCACGAAACCATCGATGATGCTTAAGGTATGAATCATCGATGAAGATGCCACCGCCCCCACCTGGTCCTGTTCGATGGCCGACAGCGGCAAGTCACCCAGAATCTCCCCGCGAGCCGAAACAATACCGTGATGCACGGCACTGATTTTATCTCCATTTTTTTTCACCATGGTCAGCAGGCTGCCGCTGGCACCCGAGGCAAACAGCTCACGCCAGGCGCTGAAAACAGTACGGTTGGAAGCGCTCGGCGCCACATAATCCAGTAGCACCTCTGCCTGCCCCCCACAGATCATATCCATGGTGGCCACGCTCTGTTCACTCAGATCAAAAGGAATCACCGCCGATTGTTCCTGCCCGATCAATTCCACGGCCGTTGACATGGCCCCGGCTTCGATAATTCCGCCGCCAATGGTCCCCACGCCACGGCCGTCGGCGGTGACGATCATTTTGCTTCCCGACGTGCGCGGTGTGGACCCGCTGTGGCTGATGATGGTGGCCAGAACAAACGGTTGGTTGGATGCCAGAAGTTCACAGGCGGTGTTGGCAATGATACGCATGGGTCAGATTCCTTCAACTTGGTTTTTTGTCAATTCAACAAAACGCGCGTTCTCCATACCGTTATAGACGGTCGAGATCAACCCTAAACAAATACCACCATTTGACATTTTTAATTGGACATTGGGTTTGTTACGAAGCTGCCATTATCCGTTTTGACGGTAGAGCCGCCTCCCTTCACGGCTGGTCAAATTATACAGGCAAAACGGCACCAGCCGGCGATCCGGGGCCATCACATGAATGCAGCAGTCACGCACCCGTTCCAGATCGAGGTTCCAGACATCCTGAAAGGCCATGGACGACACCGACAGCATGTGCGTCCGCGCCCGCTGGATAAACATATCCAGGTCCATGGCGTCCGGACCAGTAGAATCACCTGCCGGCGCAAGGGGGCTGGACGGCTCACAGCATGACTGGGGCGCCCGCCATTGCCGGGCCACATAGGCGATGGCATTGGCCGCACCAACCTCGGCCTGAATAGGCTTGGCGCAGCAGGTGCCGCCTGACCGGCCCACGGACTTGACACTGCCATCGGGCATCACCATATAGCTCGCACTGAAACTGCACAGGGAGTTCTCACAACCCGGTGGTGAAAAATCAGAAGCACGAAAAGCGCCATCGGTCTGGTCTTCGATCAGGCGCATAAGTTGCGGCAGGGTGATCCGATCCGCATCGGCCGGGGGGTGAAAAAAGCGGCCGAAATAACTCACCGGTTGAAAGTGGATCGATCTGACCACCGGCACGTGGGCCACGGCCAGCTTCATCAGATTGCCGATGTCCTGATCATTGACGCCGGGCACCAGGGTCGGCACCAGTACCACGCCGATGCCGTGCCGGCCGCAACACTCGATGACGGCCTGCTTTTGGGCCATCAGCGGCCGGCCGCGAAGCTTTTCGTAAACGGCATCATCGGTGCCGTCAAACTGCAGAAAAATCGACGACAGCCCTGCGTCCTTGAGATCGCTGACGAACGGTTCATCGCTGGCCAGACGCAGTCCATTGGTATTGACCTGGATAAACTCAAAGCCCGCTTGCCTGCCCATGGCAACGATCTGCGGCAAATCATCCCGCAGGGTGGGTTCACCGCCGGACAGTTGAATGTTGCTTCCCGGGCCGGCCTGGGCAGCTGCATCAAACCAACCCTTGATGGTCGAGAGGGAAGGATCATCATCGGCCGCGGCCGTTGAATCGGCATAGCAGACCGGGCATCCCAAATTACAGCGCTGGGTGACCTCGAGGATAATCGTGCACGAACGCTGGCGATGCTCCGGGCAAAGGCCGCAGTCAAAGGGGCAGCCTTTTTCCACAGCATGGCCGGGATGGGCCGGATGCGTGGGGATCTTGGGCCGCTGCCAACTGGTGAAGGCCGGCTCTCCGTCCCAAACGCGCACGCTAAAAGGTCCGTGGTCGGGGCAGGTTTTCTCTATATAGACCCGCTCATCGCGCATGACGCGCTGAGCCGGAATGCGCGCCAGGCAGACGGGACAAAGACTCTGCGTATTTTGGGGTAAAGTACTCATGAAGAACGCTTTCAATTCGCCTCGTAAGGATCAATTCCATGGACGGTAAGAATTTCCATGGCCTTGGCAAAGGTGTTGCCGACAATCTCACCACAACGCTGGCGGGCCGCAGCCGGGCCGTCCTCGCCGGTAATGCTCTCGCAAAGTGTGCCACCGTATCGAGCGCCCACTTGGGTTTGGAACCATTCGGTCAGCTCGGCCAGCATGAGCGGAAGCTGATCCGATTCCGTCTCGTCGTCACTGCCCTTGCCGGCATAAAGGGCCAGCATGCAGCAGCAGCCGGTGAGCGCCCCGCAACTGGCCTGCCCGCCGCCGCAGCCGTAGGCCAGCCCGGCCATGGAGCGCACCAGGGCCGGATTTTCCTCCTCCCGGGCATCCAGGGCAAGTTGAACGATGATCTGGCTGCAGGCGTAGCCGGCAGAAGCCAGGCGCAACATCTGAATTAGGTAATCATCCATTATATCAGTGTTTCTCCCATTAATCGTGTTCACATCTGAGCATCATTCACTATCGTTGTTTGCTCGCAACGATCAGGCAATACCCAGGACGTCGGCCGCTGTCACAGCTACCCGACGCACAATCGATGCCCCACCATTCGGTCAGCGATACACCGGCCCAGACGAGTTGGGCAGCCAATTGTTTCAGGGCACCCGAATGATCTTCCCACAAATCGATCTCGAATCCGGCAGCCTCGATACGCCGGGCCATGGTGTGTCGGTCCACGGCACCGGCCAGGCAACCGCCGCCGGTTGCCATGGGGTCGACCGTCAGCGCATCGTCCGGCGTCCGCCAATACAAGTCGGCGATCACCAGATGGCCGCCCGGCTGCAATACACGGTAAAAACCGTTCAACGCCGATGCAGCATCGGGCAACAGGGAACAGACACACTCGCAAAAAACCGCGCTGAGCCCATCTGCCTTGATGGGCAAGGCCATGGCGCTGCCACGAACCAGGCCCAGGGCTCGATCCTGATTTCTGGCCTCGGCGAGCAAACGGCGTGAAAGGTCCAACCCAATTACGCTGACACCATATTCGGCCTTTAAAAATACCGATGTGGCACCGGTTCCGCAGCCGATATCCAGTACCCGATCACCAGAACCCAACCCACAGTAATCCGTCGCCCGGCCGGTGAGCGCCAGGCCGCCGGGCCGGATCGTCGGCCCGGTCACAGCCCGCACAGAGTCTGATTCATAGGGTTTTGATATCATCTTGCTTCCTGGTCGTATTGATATTTTATATGAGATCACAGATGAACGAAGAAATGTCAAATAACAAAATCCAAATGTCAATTGAAGGATAACTTCGATTTATAATGGACAGAATACCACCATTTGGCATTTTTCATTGGACATTTGACATTCATACAAATCACACTCAGGTATCCTATCGATTCCTATATAGAATTAGATCCGATCCGCCACTTAACACTTAACACTTGAAACTTAACACTTTTACAAAACAACCTTGTCGTAAACCGTTCGTCTCCAACTTGAGATTTTTTGCGAACCGCGATCGGTCATTTCTGGATGGGCACTACTTATCTTCGAGGATTTGCTCTACCTCCGCCATCTTTCCCGTCGCCACCTGTTCGGTAATCAGCACCGTTTTGCAGTTCGGGCAATAGGGCAAATCCGTGGTAAACCGGTTGTTCATGTATGTCGCCGCCACCGGTCCTACCACCAGATCACACTGGCAACGCTCGCAGCGCCACTTCAGGTCTTCAGGTTGAACATTTTCGCTTTTCATGGCCCTACTACCTCCATGCGATGAGAATAGGCATTGTGCACCACATAGCCATCTACAGCCGGTGTATAAACCACCCAGAAAGTGGCATGGCCCAGGCGCTGCATCCCTAAAAATTGCCCGGTTTCACCATTGCAAAAGCGAATGCCGCCGGTTTCGGCATGGTGGATCACCCGGCGCAGGTTCTCTTCGAGAATACGGCGGGATTGCAGAATCTCGGCTACCTCAGGTGCGATTACAAGCCGTATGGCTGGATCCGGTTCGCCGGAATCATCCACGGTTTCGTTCCATAGCTCGCGCAATAGATCGCTTTTGAGTTGCTGACGGTTCTCCCGCCGCCGGGACCAGCCGGTCCTGGGACGGGCGGCCGGATCAGCGACGTCCTGATCCGGAAACATCAAATCCAACAGATGCACGGTGCGTTTGCCCACACCGGCCAGGACATCCCGGCACATGGCGCAGTAGGCCAGATAATCGCTGTTGCTGCGCCTGCTGCGGGTTTCAGTCACCTTTTTGGCCAGGTCGGGATTGGCGTTTTCCATGAGCCCGCCGAATCCGCAACACTCGGTGCGTTCCCGTCCCAGATCCAGTTCTTCGGCAGACACGTTCAAGCGATCAACCAGTCGTCGCACCGCCTCCTGAACCCCAGGCGCGTCACGGGAGGTGCAGGGATCATGGATGGCCAGCGGTCCGTCGGGCCGGAACACCCCCGCCTGGGGAATACCGATTTTATCAACCACCTCCCATAAGGAGACGGGTTCGACGCTGGGCAGATGGTCCTTAAACACCTTGAGGCAGGTGGCACAGGCCATCACCGGCTGTGGACAGCCCAGTTCCTTCCAGGTGGTTTCCCAGCGGGACAACTCAGTCAAGAACTGCGCCTGCCGGCCGGACCAATGGGCTGGCGCGCCGCAGCAACCCAGCATCATGGCAACGCCGCCGACCAGTTTTTCTCTTAAATAATCATAAACCCGCGTCACCTGACCGGGCATGGACGCGGCCAGTTGACACCCCGGGAAAAAGAGATATTGGCTTTGGGACTGTCCGGGCGCATGCCGGGCCATGAAAAAGGCATCGCTCTGGGAAAAGGCCATGTCCTGAAGCGCGAAATCGTGAGCCGAAGGAGGCATTTTATCGCGCCGTACCATGTCCTGCCGAGCGGCCAAGCAAAGGTCCTGCATGGCGAAATCATTGGGACAGACCGCCTCGCACAATCCGCACAGGCTGCAAGAATTGATCAGGCGGTTGGACTTGCGCTCACCCATGACAATCGACAGGTTGTTGTAAATCTCCCGAGCGTAGGTTTTGGGATAGCCTTTGAATGCGTCCAGATACTCACACACTTTCACGCATTCCAGGCACT
Organism: Desulfosarcina variabilis str. Montpellier; assembly: GCF_048565275.1. NCBI lineage: Bacteria > Pseudomonadati > Thermodesulfobacteriota > Desulfobacteria > Desulfobacterales > Desulfosarcinaceae > Desulfosarcina > Desulfosarcina variabilis. The sequence continues at coordinate 8,911,221 of NZ_CP159846.1, forward strand.
GGCACTGCAGGCATCGGCTGGCCTCGGCCTGGGCCTCATCTTCCGCATAACCATTCTTGGAATCCGCCATGGCCACCGCCGGCAAGGATGCGATTCCTTCCAGGTTGGTGATCAGCCGGGTCTTTACAGGCCCCTCGTTTTCCCGGCCGGCATCCATGGAGACCTTTTGCAGCCAGCGGTCCATGGAGGTGGCGCACCAGCGCCCAGTCGCCGCCTGCCAAACGGGCGATGGGTGGCCACCGCCGGCAAATACCCCGTCCGTTCCCGTATCACCGGGAAAACGCCCTGCCGGAAGGCTGGCTTCAGGTTTCAGTCCCCAGATTTCAGTTAAAATTCCGTCCAGGCCCACATACACGGCGGCAAAAGACTGCCTTATTATATCCGCGTCCAGTGCGACCCCGGTTTCAAATTGCACGCCCAGGTGACCGATGCGTTTGACTTCCGCGCCGACCGCGTCTTCGGAAAGCCGCCCGGCATAACGATCAATCAGGCCACCCCCCATGCGGTTCCCGGGCTCAAATAGGGTAAGATCATAGCCTTTGCGGGCCAGATCCCAGGCCGCGGTCAGGCTGCTCAATCCGCTGCCGATCACCGCCACCCGAATCGGTTTTTTAGGCAGGGGCAGCACCCGCTTGGGCTTGTCACTGCGGGACACACAGGCCCGTTCCAGCTCGGCAATACGGATCCCACCACCCACCTTTGCTCGGTTACAGACCGCCTGGCAGGGTGCATCACAAATACGCCCCAAAATACCCGGCAGGGGCATGGTCTTGTTCAGCACCGCCAGTGCCTTGACCCACCCACCGGCGGCCATGTGCCCGGCCAGGGCACGCGCATCCACATGCAGGGGACAGGCGGCCACGCAGGGTGCCGGCTCATCCTGGATACAACGATTCTCCCACTGCCGTAATTCCGTCTGCTCCATCGTCCACCCTTCTCTTTCGGGCTGCTCCCTTAGAGTCTGTTTGATAAATCCGTCTAAGGCCCGCTAACGGTGTTGGAAAGTATCTCAAAATGCTCACATATTACATATATGCGCCGCTTTCGAGCCACTTTCCGCCTTGTTATCGGGCCTAATCCAGACTTCTCAAACAGGCTCTTTGCAGCGTCCCTGATGCTGCAAAAGCGACCTTCAGCCACAAATCTGCCGAAGGTCGCTTTTTTTTAAAAGATTACTCATCCGGTTGGTTTATGGTAGGCACGCCGGATGATCATCTTTCCTATTTTGCTTGCAGACCGGCCAACACCTTCTCCGGCAATGCCGGCAGACGCTTAATGCGCACGCCACAGGCGTTGTAGATCGCATTGATCACCGATGCATGCGGGCTGGTCAGCGGCAGCTCGCCCACCCCGCCAGCGCCAAACGGTCCATCCTTACGCGGTGTTTCCACATAAATCAATTCCATATCATCGGGAATCTGCTTGATATACGGGAATCCGGCGCCGGCCAGAGTGGAGTGTTTTTTGATATCTTCATAGTCCTCGGTCAGGGCCAGTCCGATGCCCTGGGCGATACCGCCGTACATCTGGCCATCCACGACCAGGCGGTTGTTGATGCTGCCGATGTCGGCCACCAGGGTCATCTTCTCCACGGTGGTCTTGCCCGTCGCGGTGTCCACGGCCACCTGAGCCATGAAAATGCCGTACATGTATACGGAAAACGGCGATCCCTGGCTGTTCTCATCGCAGTTGGTGGCCGGCGCGGTCCATTGCCCCACATAGTGAACCGCAATATCTTCGGCCTTCATCTGGGCGTAATCGCGATAGGTACCGTCCGGTTTCTTCATCCCGGCCAGCAGTGCCTGGCAGGCTTCCCTGATCGCCTGGCCGGTCATGACCTGGGAACGGCTACCACCGGCCGGTCCTGAATTGGGGGCCTTGCTGGTATCGTTCATCACCAGTTTGATCCGGTCCGGTGTGATTCCGGCTACCCGGAGGGCTTCGGCGGCCACACCCAGGGTTCCGGCATCGGCACCCTGACCGTGATCCTCCCAGCAGTTGAAAATGGTTACCGTATCATCGGCATTGAGCTCAGCCCAGGCTTCGGAAGCATCAGGTCCATCCAGCCCGCATCCATAAACACCGATGGAAATGCCCACCCCCTTTTTAACGGCATCCGTGGATTCGGCCTTGGCCTGATCCAGGGCCGCTTTGTACTTGGGCCGCAAAATGTCGATCATCTCGGGCAGGGAGTAGACTTCCGGGGCCTGACCCGTGGGGGTTGTCGATCCTTCCCGGTAGACGTTCTTGTATCGCAGTTCCAAGGGATCCATGCCGAGTTTTTCGGCCAGCTCGTCCATGAGCACTTCGGAGGCGAACTCACTCTGGGGTGATCCATAACCGCGGAATGCCGATCCCCAGGCATGGTTGGTGCAGACGGTACGACCTTCACCGCGGATGTTGGGGATGTCATAACCGGCGCCCATGAACTGGGTGCCGCGCAGGGTCAAAAGATCGCCGAACTCCGAGTAGGGGCCGTGATCCACGCTGTAATCGGTTTCCATGGCCTGCAGTTTGCCGTCCTTGTCCGCCGCAAAACGCATGTTCATGAAAAACGGGGAGCGCTTGCCGGTGTATGCCTGCTGCTGCTGGTAGTCGTATTTGAGGAAACAGGGTCGACCGGTGACCAGGGTGGCCACGCCCACCAGGGCTTCCATGGTGGGGCTGAACTTGTAGCCAAAGGTACCGCCAGTGGGGTTCTGAACCATGATCAGGTCTTCCAGTTCTACCCCCATGCCCGGCGCGATCATGGCCGCATGCAGCTGCAGGCCGATGGACTTGGAGTGAACGACCAGCTTGCCGTCGTCATTCTTATAGGCAAAGCCGACATCCGGTTCGATGGGCATGTGCGGCTGACGGCCAACGTAATAATCGCCTTCGATGACCACATCGGCAGAATCGAAGATCGTTGCAGTCTCATCGCCTTTGGCGATTTTCTGAATGTAATAGACATTGGGCGTTCCCGGGTGAATCTCGATGGCATCATCGGCCATGGCCGCCGGTGCACTCATGTATTCGGGCAACGGCTCGAGCTCGACCTTGACCTTGGCCGCGGCATCCTTGGCGTGATGCTCGGTGTCGGCGCACACGATGGCTATGGCATCACCGTATTGAAACACCTTGGTGTCGTTCAAAATGGGGCGTTCCCAGCCATCCCCCTTGTTGGTCGGAAAGGTGATCAAACCGGTGATACGGTTCTTTCCAGGTATATCCTTGTGGGTAATTACCTTGAACACGCCGGGCATCTTTTCGGCTTCGGCGGTATCGATGTCTTTAATGGTGGCGTGGGAAACCGTGGCCTGCACCAGCGCCATGTTGAGCCGGTCCTCGGGCAGTTTGAGCCCCAGGTCCCCGCCGTAATCCAGTGTGCCGGTCACCTTGCCGATAGCCGAGGGGCGCGGGTATTTGGTACCCCAGATGCGTCCGTCCTCGGGAATCTTGAAATGCAGTTCATCCACATCCATTTCGCCGCGCAGCACCTTGGCCGCATCCATGACCGCGTCGACCAGCGGTTTGTAGCCGGTGCAGCGACAGGCGTTGCGATGTTTCTGGAACCAGTCGCGAACCTCCTCACGGGTCGGGGAAGGATTTGTATCGAGTAAAACTTTGGCCGAAACGATAAAGCCGGGGCTGCAGAACCCGCACTGGGCGCAGCCGTGGGCGATCCAGGCGACCTGGATGGGATGCAGGGCTTCCGGTGTGCCGATCCCCTCGATGGTGGTCACCTGGGCACCATCGGGAACGCGAGAAAATTTGGTGATGCAGGAACGTACGAGCTTGCCGTCCATGATGATGTTACAGGCGCCGCACTGTCCCTGGTTACACCCGACCTTGGTACCGGTCAGTCCCATCTGGGCCCGCAGAATGTCTGCCAAGCTGTCCTTTTCCGATGCAACCACGGTCTTGGTGCTGCCGTTAAGCATAATGTTGCGTGAAATCATAATTCCTCCCCATTTGTTAGTGAAAAACAATTGAAAAAAGCAAACCACCAATCATCAGTCTTTGCCGAAACCACACAGGGGATAGCGGCAGACGTCACATCCGGCGCATAACCCGCCGTGTCCCATGGCGGCGATATCATCACGTGTCACCGGCTCGCCAGCCAACAGACGCGGTATGACCAGATCAAAAATACTGGTTTTGTAATACATGACACAGCCCGGCAAACCGGCCACGGGAATGTCACCGATGGTTGCCAGCATAAACATGGCCCCTGGAAAAATCGGCGCCCCATAGTTGATCACCCGGCCGCCGGCCGCCCGAATACTGGCTGGTGTCTGGTCATCGGGATCCACGGACATGCCACCGGTGACCATGATCATTTCGGCGCCATCTTCGATCAGTTCATGAATGGCGTTAACGGTCATCTGCCGGTCATCGGAAACCAGAATCTGGCGGATGACCCGGCTGCCCAGGGTCTTGAATTTTCTCTCGACCACCGGGCCGAACCCATCCTTGATGCGCCCGTGATAGACTTCACTGCCGGTGGTCACCACACCCACGCGACAGGATTTAAAGGCCTTGACCTGAATCAGGGGAAAAACCGCCGCACAGGTCTTTTCGGCCTCGATAATTTCTTTCTCGTCGATGGTCAGGGGCACGACGCGGGTGCCGGCAACAGTCTGTCCCGCCTGCACCGATTGACAGGAATGCAAGGTGGAAAATGCGATCTGACCGATGGAATTGATCTGCTTCAGGGCATCAACATCGATTTTGAGCAAGCCGTTTGTCTCGGCGATCAGATTCACGCGCCCTTCGGCAGGCTCACTCAGGCGGATGCCCTGCCCTGCTGCGGCCCGGGCCAGGCGACCAGCGGCAGCGTCCTCGTGAATCATTCCCGGGGTCATGTCGAAAACAAAGATGTTCTCCTTGCCCATGCTTAAAAAATCAGGAATTTCCTCCTCGCGAATAATGTGGCCTTTTCGAAAGGCCGGACCTTTTTCTTTTCCGGGAATGATGCGGGTTATATCGTGGCCCAGCACCATACCGACAGCCTCGGCAACAGGAATGGCTTTCATGGATCGATTCCCCTCACTGCATGCAAATTGTGAAAGACAGGTGTAACCTCAGCAGTCAAACCGTCGATATGAGCGATCAAACGCTCAAGATGAACAGATGGCACAGGTGGAAAAATGTAAAAAGGACAGGTGACAGCCTCTTATTGCATCTTCCTTTTTGTGTCAACTTTGACATATTGAGGACAAAAAATAACGCTTCAAACAATGCTGTTGTATAAAGCGATCGCCGAGTACTTTGAGCAAACATTAGGCCAGAGAATGAAAATTGGAGACAAAAAGAACCATGAATAACCGTTGCCGACCATAGACAACAATTCGCCTTCAGTTTGAACCATTATCAATGTTAAATTTAGTAAAGATGAATCATGGCAGGGGAAAAAATACGGGGCAATCTGACTCGCCGAGAAAGACCATTTTGAGTCATAAAGACCCGTTTGGTGTCAGCATAATCGGTTTCAGGGACAGGTAATACGGAAAAGTATGGTTTTACATGCGCCTCTGGCGTCAGTTCATCTCCAATGGGGTGGAATCGTCCATGGGCTGCTGTAGCGAGGCTTTTTGCTCATGCGCCTGTCGGGTCAACCACCCCCCGCCCAGGGCCTTGTACAAGCTGACATGGGCGACGAGGTATTGCTGCTGCAGTTCAGACAGCTGCAATTCCACGGAAAACAGGGTTCGCTCGGTCTCCAGGACCTCCAGATAGCTGGTCACGCCCTTGTCATAGCGCTGTTTGGACAGCGCATTGGCGTTTTTGGCGGCTTTTTGCTGGCGATCGGTGGAAGCCAGTTCCTTTTTCAATGTGGCGATGGCCACCAGGGCGTCCTCCACCTCACGAAATGCGTTCAACACCGTGGCCTCGTACTGGTAAAGGGCCTGACGGGTTTTCTCCTCCTCGATCTGCACGCGCCGTTTGTTCTTCCCGAAATCAATGATCGGCGCCAGCAATTGCCCGCCGATGGACCAGACCCCACCTTCGGTGGTGATGGATCCGATCTCGGTGCTGGCCACGCCCAGGGTACCGGTCAACGAAATACTGGGAAAGCGCAGAGCCTGGGCCACGCCGATGTTTTCGGTCTGGGCCTTGAGCCGATATTTGGCCTGGACGATATCCGGACGCCGTTCCAGAATATCCGAGGGCAGGCCCACCGGAATGCCCGGTGGTACCCGCTGAGCGGTCAGGTCCCGGCCCGTCTGGATGGCGCCAGGCAGGCGGCCCAGCAAAATGCCGAGCCGGTTTTCGGTCTGGGCAATGGCGCGCTGGTAAAGCGGAATCGCCGCCTCGGCGACCTCCTTTTGAATCTGGGACTGATTGACATCGATTTCGGCAATGATACCCCGATCAAAACGCTGCTGGATGATGTCCAGGCTTTTCACCCGCGAGTCCAGGGTCGAGCGCGACACGGCCAGTCGCTGGTAATAATCAAGCAACTGATAGTAGCTGACGGCCACATCGGCAATCAGCGACAGCTGGATAGTCTGCAGGCCATAGTCCGAAGCCATCAGATCGGCCCGGGCCGCCTCGGTGGCGCGCCGGTAGCGGCCCCAGAAATCGATTTCCCAGCTAAGCGGCGCATCCAGATAGATACTGGAATTGGTATCCGTGGATCGCGATCCACCGCTATAGTTGCCCGCATAAGCACCGGCCTGGCCGCTTAATTTTGGGAACTGGTCGGCCCGGGTAAAACCAACGGTCGCCCGGGCCTGCTCGATACGGCTGATAGCGATTCTAACGTCGCGGTTATTTTCAAGGGCCGTGACCACCAGGGTGTAAAGCACGGGATCGTCGAACAGTTCCCACCACTTCAGGTCTTCGGCGCTGCCTGACGGCATCGTCTGCGTGCGAAAGGCCTCGGGCGTGGCAATCACCGGCTCCTTGAAGTCCGGGCCTACGGCGCAGCCGGCGAGCAGCACGGCAGCCAGCGCCAGTGGGATGAGTCCCTTCCTACCTAAAAGATAGTGTTTAAGATAGTGTTTTTGGCAAGGCCAGAGGGAGGAAGCTGTATAATCAATACCGCGACGACCGATAACGCAGCCCAAAAACATTGTCTTGAATGCTATATGACGGTTCATCATACCTCTTTTGCCTGCTCGGGTTGAAGGTCTCTTTTTTTCTCATAGCGGGCGATTTTTCCGATGAAAACGAACAGCATGGGATAGAAAAAAACGCCCAAAAGGGTTGCCAGGGTCATGCCGCCGAGCAGCGCCATGCCGATCACCACGCGGGCCTCGGCACCGGCACCCGAGGCCACCACCAATGGAAACACCCCCAAAATAAATGAAAACGCGGTCATCAGGATCGGCCGGAAACGCAGCCGGGCCGCTTTTACCGCGGCATCGAAAAGCGACAGGCCTTTATTAAATTCAATATTGGCGAACTCGACGATAAGAATGGCATTTTTGGCGGCCATGGCGATCAGCATCACCAGGGCGATCTGGGCGAACACGTTCAATTCAAAGCTGGGGCTGAACATTCGGGCCAGGTACAGTGACAGAAAGGCGCCGAACACGGCAAAGGGTGTACCGAGCAGGATACTCAGCGGCAGGGACCAGCTTTCATACTGGGCGGCCAGGATCAGGAAAACGAATAGCAGGGAAAATACGAAAACGATGGCCCCGGTGCCCGAGGCCTGCTTTTCCTGAAAAGACATGTTGCTCCAGGCATATCCCATATCGGTGGGTAGGGATGCGTCGGCCACCTCCTCGAGGGCGGCGAGGGCCTGGGCCGAGGTGTATCCCGGGGCCGGTCCACCGGTCAGTTCAATGGCCCGGTAGAGGTTGAACCGGTTGGTGAAATCCGGTCCGGCAATGGACCTGATGGTGACAAAAGTGCTCAAGGGCACGGCCTGACCGTCCCTGTTCTTGACAAAGAACAGATTGATGCGTTCCTCGCTGATACGGTATTCGGGCTCCGCCTGAATGTAGGCCTTGTAAAGCCTTCCAAAGCGGTTGAAGTCGTTGACGTAGGAGCCGCCTAAAAAGGCGCCCACGGTGGTATAGATGTCGTTAAGGCTCACGCCGGCTTTAAGCACCTTGTCGCGGTTGATCTCCATGTAGCGCTGGGGCACGCCGGCCCGAAAAGTGGTAAAGATGGAGCCGATTTCCGGTCTGGCCATGGCGGCCTGGATGAAGCCCATGGTCTGCTGGGCCAGGTATTCGGGAGTGTTCCCCCCCCGATCCTGAACCATGATGGTAAACCCGGAGCCGTTGCCCAGGCCGGGAATGGCCGGCGGGCCGAAGGCGAACACCTGGGCCTCGTTAATGCCCATGAAAAATTCGCGGTTCAACACGTCAACCAGGTCCAGCGCGGTTTTTTCACGCAGGCCCCAATCTTTGAGAGAGACAAAAACAAACCCGGCATTGGAGGACATGCTGCCCGAGATCAGGCTGAAACCCGTGGCCGCAGTCACATATTCGACCTCCGGGTGCCGGCCGATAATCTGTTCGACTTTTTTCACCACCGCATCGGAGCGCTGCAGGGAAGCGGCATCGGGCAATTGAACGTTGACCATCAGGTAGCCCATGTCCTCGCTGGGCATGAACCCGCCCGGCAGGAGTTTTCCCAAAACGCCCAATCCGCCTGTGAGCACAAGGATAAAAATTAAACCGATGGCGATCCGTCGGGTCATGAAACGCACCAGCGTGGTATAGCCTTCCGTGGACTTGTCGAAGACCCGGTTGAACAGCCTGAAAAACGCGCCCAATGGACCGCCGATGGGTTGCTGTTTGCGCAGCAGGATACCGCACAGGGCCGGGCTCAGGGTCAGGGCATTGAGGGACGAAAAACATACCGAGACGGCCACGGTAATGGCAAACTGCTGGTACAGCCGGCCGGTGATCCCGCCCATCACGGCAACGGGGATGAACACCGCCACCAGTACCAGCGTGGTGGCGATGACCGGCGCGGTCACCTCTTTCATGGCCGCCCGGGTGGCTTCCTTGGTGGGCATGCCCTTTTCGATGTTCACCTGCACGGCTTCCACCACCACGATGGCATCATCGACCACGATACCGATGGCCAGCACCAGTCCCAACAGCGACAGCACGTTGATGGTGAACCCGATCATGGGAAAGACGATGAAGGCGCCTACCAGGGACACCGGGATAGCGATGGTGGGAATCAGGGCGGCCCGCCAATCCTGAATGAAGATGTAAACCACCAGGATCACCAGGGCCAGGGCCACAATCAGGGTGACGACAATCTCATGAATACCCGCCGTGATGGCCTGGGTGGTGTCGAGGCTGACGTCGTAGCGCATACCTTTGGGAAAGGAGCTGGACAGATCGGCCATGGTTGTCTGGACGGTTTCGGCAAGGGCCACGGCATTGGATCCCGGCGCCTGGTATACGGCGATCATGGCACAGGGCTTCCCATCCAGCCGGGTAAAAGCATTGTAGGTTTCCACCCCCAGTTCAACACGGGCGATGTGCTTGATTTTCACCTGGCTGCCGTCGGCTTTGGTGCGTACGACGATCTCGCCAAACGCCTTTTCGCTTTGCAGCCGCTCGGGCAAGCGTACCGTGTAGGTAAATTCGGTTCCCGGCGGAGCCGGCTCGGCACCGAACTTACCGCCGGGCACCACCACGCTCTGGGCCCGGATAGCATCCACGATTTCGGGAATGCTGATGTCCAGATGGGCCAGGCGGTCGGGCTTGATCCAGATGCGCATGGAGTAATCACTGGCCCCAATGACGTTCACCCGGCCGATGCCCTTGATGCGCGCCAGGATATCTTTGATGTTGATCAGCGCAAAGTTACCCAGAAAATTCTGGTCGAAACGGGGATCATCGGCGGTCAGGGCGATCAGCATGAGGATGTTGGGCAGGGATTTTTCCGTGGTCACGCCCAGGCGTTTGACCTCTTCGGGCAGTTTGGCCGTGGCCGCAGCGACCCGGTTCTGGGTGAACACGGTATTCATGTCCGGGTCCGTACCGATGTCAAAGGAAACCTGGATGGTCATGGTGCCGTCGTTGGCGTTGGTGGATTTCATGTAGATCATGTTGTCCACGCCGTTGATCTGCTGCTCCAGTGGTGTAGCCACGGACTGCTCGACACTGACGGCATTGGCCCCGGTATAATTGGCCCGCACCTCGACGATAGGCGGCGTGATATCCGGATATTGCTCCATGGGCAGGCCGCTCATGAACACGATGCCTACAATGACCATGAATATGGCAATCACCATGGCCACAATGGGCCGTCTGACAAAAAAATCACCCATAGCAGATCACTTTTTTCCCTGGTCGGTTGATTTTATATCCACGATTGCCGGCGTGACCGTGGCGCCGTCCTTGACTTTCTGCAGGCCTTCATAAACCACCCGCTCACCGGATTTAAGTCCGTCGGTGATCAACCAGAAGGAATCGATCTTCGGCCCCATGGTCACTTCCCGGGTATGGGCCACATCACTGCCGTCCACCACAAACACATTGAACAACCCCTGAAGTTCCATCACACAGCGCTGGGGAATCAGGATGCCATCTTTTACCACCTGGCCCTTGACCCGCACTTTGGCGAACTGGCCGGGTCGCAGCAGTTCTTCGGGATTGGGAAAGGAGGATTGCACCAGCATGGCGCCGGTGGTGGTGTCCACTTCGCGGTTGATGAAATCGATCTTCCCGGGATGCTTGTAGATCGACCCGTCGATCAGAATCAGTTCCAGTGGCAGCCCTTCATCCTGGACTTTTCTTGAACCGGCCTGGCTGAGATAGCGGGCCACCTCCAGGTACTGGCTCTCGGTGATGAAGAAGGTCACCAGGATTGTATCCACCTGGGAGACCGTATTTAAAATCACCGGATTGGGATCGCGGCCCACGAAATCGCCGACTTTGGCCTGGGTCCTGCCGATGATACCGTCAATGGGGGAATAGATCTTGGTGTAACCCAGCTCGATCTCGGCGGCCCGCAGGGTTGCATTTGCCGCATCCAGTGAGGACTGGCCGGCCTCGAACGCGGCCACGGCCTCGTCCAGGTCACTCTGGCTGACCGCATTGATTTTGGCCAGGGGCCGGATACGGTCCAGATCTCCTTTGGCCTTGGCCAGCATGGTCTCTGCCTCGGCAACGTTGCTCTTACGGGCGGCGACCTTCTCTTCAAAAGGCTGACTTTCCAGGGTGTAGAGGAGATCCCCTTTTTTTACCGGCCCACCCTCCTGAAAATGGATTCCCTCGAGAAAGCCTTCCACACGGGCCCGGATGGCAATGTCTTTTAGGCCATAGGTCTGCCCCACAAACTCCATGTAGATGGGAACGTCCTGGGCCTTGGTTTCAACCACAGATACATTCGGCGGTGGTGGAGCAACGGGCGCCTGGGCCTTGTCTTTCTCTCCACAGGCCAGAAAAAACAACGCCAAGCAGGCAAACAAACAGACGGTTTTTAGTCTCATGGTGCCTTCTTTTGCAAGGTTGGTGGTTAGTGTCCGTCCAGAAAACGGTTCAATTCGCAGAACGCTCAATCATGGTGCTTAACAACATCCCTCATCACTGCGACGGTCAACGAAAACACTTCATTTATGGGGCCTTTTAAGCCCCATTCAGACTCTTTTTACACAGCGTTTTGTTTAGACGCGCATCAACATAGGTTAGCAGGCAATATTGGGGGATTGGATGATTTTATATCATTTTTTCAGTTGCCAGGAAACAACCAAAATTGAAGATGATAGAGTAACCGCATTTGAATTGATGGCTTTCGCCGGAAGTAATGGATAAACTGTTAAAAACAGGCGTTTAGACAATTGGCATACTTCATGAATTGTTACATTGATCAGTTGGTCCCATACGGAAAGGCAACCTACCCACACTAGAACGGAGGGACACCATGATCCATTCCATCACCCATTTGTCTCCGTCCAATGAAACAACCCCATGCCCTTACTGCAGCCAACACACATCTGTCGAGCTTCCCGCGACTTACCGGCCGGTGTATGCCTACTGCGGCGCCTGCGGGAAGAAGTTCATTGCCGAGCGTCTGGCCGAGGGGTTTCACACGCTGACCCTGGAAGCAGCACCCTGTTTCAGTGATCCCGATTGCCGGGAGCTGGAAATGGCCGGAACTGATGAAGAGTGATCGTCGGCCATTCGGTTGACTCAGGCCGATAACCGCCAAACGAAACGTTAAGTAACGTTACGTCTTTGCATGTAACGGTTTAATCGACCAGGTCAAGGATCGCCTTGGAAGTATATTCACCCACATCGGCCAGACCGTCCATGGGCATGAATCGATTGGCGTTGTTGGCGTAGAGGCAGGTCACCGACGGCGGGAAATCCTCATCCGCTTCGTAAAAAATGTAGCACAAGTGAATCTTGGGCAGGGGTTGCACCACAATGGCAAAATCCCCACCCACCGAGGCCGGCGGCTGTTGGCCACCGAGTTGCTCGCCAATCCGATCAATCTTGGTTTTGATCTTATGCACCGCCGGCACCAGAATCTGCTCCGTGTGCGAGGCAAAGGCCCCCACATACGGGGCGGAATTGGGAAATTCCTTGAATGCCTTGAGCGGTTCCAATACCGGTGCGTCCGTGCTGGCATTGAGCGCGTAAAGCGAAAGCAAAATGCCGATGATGCTGGCTGCCGGCTGCCCATCCAGCGTAATCCCATCCGGGGCGATCACACATTGCCGGCCAAAAGCCGTGAAAGTAAAGGCAAGGCCCTGTTTGCTGGCTGGCAAGCGCCCTTCCAGATCTTCCGGTAAATCATCGTAAAGCCGCTTGAGGTTGTCGTTGACAATGATTTGGTAGTTGTCTGTCATTTCATCTGCCTTCCTTCTTTATTGGTTGAATACCAATGAACGCGAAAAGAATCCGGTTGCTATTGTTATTTTACGAATCTGTCATTATTAGCAGCAACGTTGGCCCGCATCAACACCACCTTTAAAATCCGGGATAGGCAGGCCATCAGCGCCACAAAGTCTGCAAGAACCCACCAGAAAAAACTTGACAGGCAGGCTGTGAAAGAATATTTTAGATAAAAAATAAAACGATCGTTCGAAATAATTATCCCCATACAATTCAACCCCACCGTATTTAATGAATTGCTATCGATCAGGAGGTCATAAAATGGGTATAGGAACCTATGAAGCGTATGTTGAAAGACTGGAAAAGATGAAACCGAATGTCTACATGTTCGGGGAAAAACACAAACGGACCGGTGATTATCTTAGCGGCGGCCTGTATGTGATCAAACAAACCTTCGACTGGGCCCATGATCCCGAATACGAAGATGTCTGCACAGCCACATCCCATCTCACCGGAGAAAAGATCAACCGTTTCACCCACATTCATCGTACCCAGGACGACCTGCTCAAGAAACAGCTGATGACCCGGCTCCTGTGCCACCGGGTGGGCGGATGCATTCAGCGCTGCATGGGCACCGACGCACTCAACGCACTGGCCGTCGTAACCTATGACTGTGACCAGGCCAACGGCACGAACTACGCGGAGAGACTCGAAAAGTACATCCGTTACTCCCAGGAATACGACCTGGTGGCCAACTGCGCCCAGACCGATGTCAAGGGCAGCCGCAATCCCAAATACAAGCGCGCCCACATGCAGCCCGATCCGGATCAGTTTCTGCACATCATCAAGCGGGACGTCGATGGCATCGGCGTCGACGGCAAGCCGTGCAAGGGTGTAATCGTGCGCGGAGCCAAGGTCTGCAATTCCATTGCACCCTATGCTGATGAGATCATCGCCCTGCCGACCAAGTTCATGGCCGAAGGCGACGAAAGCTACGCCATCGCCTTTGCCCTGCCCGGCGACTGGGACGGTGTCAAACTCATGGCCCTGCCCTCGAAACATCATAAGCGCAAACATCTCGATGCACCCATCGGTCACGTCGGCGATGTCGAGTCCATGACCATCTTCGATGATGTGTTCGTGCCTGAGGACAGAATATTCCTCAACGGCTATGATAACCCGGACGTTTTGCCCTATGCCGGCTACCTGGCCCTCATGTTCGCCCACTATCACCGGCATTCCTACACCGGTTGTAAAACCGCCGTCTCGGAAGTCTTCGCTGCCCAGGCCGCCCTGGTCGCCGATGTCAACGATATTGAAAAAGCGGCCCATGTTCGTGAAAAAATATGCGAAATCATCAGCACCGCTGAATTGGTGTTTGCCGCCGGGCAGGTGTCGGCCTACCGTGCGGTGGAATTTCCCAACGGCTCCTGGGTGCCGGATGAAATCCTGACCAATGCCGGACGCCGGCTGGCCGGGCACAAAATCTACGAAGAGTACGGCACGCTGGCCGACCTGACTGGCGGCATTTGCGCGTCGCTGCCCACGGAAGAAAGCTTCTACGATCCGGAAACCGCCGAGCTGTGCAACAAGTATATCACGCGTAACCCCGCCTACACGGCCGAAGAAAGCCACCGGGTGATGCGCATGATGGAAAACAAACTCTGCGATTCTTTCGAAGGCTCCCAGATGGTGGCCGGCATGCACGGCGGCGGCTCGCCCCTGATGGAAACCATCACCATGATGAGTCGCTATGACCTTGAACCCTTAAAGGACATCGCCAAGTACCTGGCTGGATTCGAGGGCGTCAAACTGCCACGCTACGAGCGCGCCACCGCCACCCCCAGGGCGATGCTTGATAAGTTTGAACAGGCCAAAAAAAGTAAAAAATAACGGCATTGAACAAATTATGGGGAGTACGATTTCATGATCAACAAAGTTTGCACTGCAAAAGAAGCAGTGGCTCTGGTCAAAGATGAAGATTGCATTGTCTACACCGGATTCATTCGTTCCATGTCTGCTGAAGAGTTGTTTTATGAGCTGATGAAGCGCTTTGATAAAACCTGTGCACCGAATAATCTGACCTTGCTGCACGGTGCTTGCTCCAGCACGTTCCTAAATGGTGCCTTTATTGGTATGAACTGCCTCGGCAAAGAAGGATTGCTGAAAAGAAGCATCAATGGGTTTTACGGAAACGCCGATTTTGTCAAACAGATGATTTATGACGAAAAGATCGAAGCCTATAATTTCCCCATGGGGGCGATCAACCAGCTGCTGCGCAGTTTTGCGCTCGGCCATAAAGGCATGCTCAGCAAAATTGGCCTGAAGACCTTTGTCGACCCACGCCTGGAAGGCGGCAAGACCAACCGCTCCTGCTCTGAAGATTTTGTCAAGGTCGTTGAACTGGAAGGTGAAGAATTCCTTTATTACACCGCCCCCAAACCCAATGTCGCCTTTTTACGGGGAACAACCGCTGACGAATACGGCAACATCACCATGGAAGAAGAAGCCATCTACTCGCTGTCCCGCGTGGCAGCCATGGCGACATACCAAAATGGCGGTACGGTTATCGTTCAGGTCAAGAGAGTTGTCAAAGGCGGCACACTGAATGCGCAGTCGGTTCATATTCCCGGTATTTTCGTGGACAAGGTCGTTGTTTGCTCCAATCCGGAAGAATTCCACCGGCAGTCTCTCAACACGCTGTATTCTCCGGTCCTTTCCGGCGACAAAAAAATGGTGACCAACGGGCACGACAAGGAAATGCCGCTGGATGAACGCAAGATGATCGGCCGTCGCGCGGCCATGGAACTCAGCCCCAATGATGTCGTCAATCTGGGGATCGGCATTCCTGACGCCGTTGCTTCGGTTGCCGGTGAAGAAAATGCAGACGACATGATCGTGCTGACCGTGGAAACCGGCACCATCGGCGGCATTCCCATGCCGAAAGGTGACTTCGGTACCACGGCCAACGCCTGGGCCATGGTTGCCGAGGATCGTCAGTTCGATTTGTATGATGGCGGCGGCCTGGACATCTGTTTCTTGGGATGTGCGGAAGTCAGCCCCAAAGGTGACGTCAATGTCTCCAAATTCCCCGGAAATATAATGGGTTGCGGCGGCTTCATCGATATCACGCAACCCACCAGAAAAGTCGTTTTCTGCGCAACCTTCACGGCCGGAGGCCTGAAAGTCAATGTAAAAGACGGCAAACTCGTGATCGTGCAGGAAGGCAAGATCGTCAAGTTTAGGAACGACATCATGCAGGTGACCTTCTCGGGCGACTATGCCAACGAGACCCACCAGGATGTCAGCTATGTCACCGAGCGATGCGTGTTCAAACTCACGCCGGCCGGTCTTGAACTGGTTGAAATCGCGCCGGGCATCGATCTGGAAAGAGATATTTTGGCGCACATGGAGTTCAAGCCGGCCATCAGCAAAGATCTTAAGCTCATGAACCCGAAGATTTTCGGCACCGCGCTCATGGGACTGCGCGACTATATTGATGCCAATGCCAAATATAAAGAGGCCCAAAAGCAGATACTCAACTAAAATCATTATTCCATCCTGGAGAGACGACAATCATGGGCAAATTCTCAGGGCAGATTTTTCTGATTACCGGTGCGGCAAGGGGGCTTGGACGCGATTGTGCGTTGCATTTGGCAAAATTGGGAGCGGACATCGGTGTGATCGATATCAACTTCGAGTCCTTTAAGGATTTTGATGGGGAAGCCGCGTTGATGACCGCCGAAAACGTCATCGAAGAGATTCGCAATCTCGGCGTTCGCGCAGCAGACGCCACGGCCGACATTGGCAACCGTGAGCAGGTGTTCGCTGCCGTCGATCAGATCGCCCAGGAACTCGGCGACATCACCGGTGTTTTTTGTAACGCCGGTGGCGGCATGGGAGCGCCCGACGGCAACAAGGCGACCGAGATGAACTGGGAGCATTATCACGCCGTCATCGACCGCAATCTCCACGGTACGGTTTATACCTGCAATGCGGTTGCGCCGATGATGAAGAAAAAAAAGGCCGGCAAGATCGTTACCATGGGATCCATCGGCGGATTAACCGCCGGCAGTGATGGCGCCTATGCTCATTATGCTGTGGCCAAAGCAGCCATTATTCATTACACCCATTACCTGGCCCAGGAACTGGGGCCGTACAATATTACCGCCAACTGCGTTGCGCCGGGCTACATGGCCACCGGACGCCTGAAGGAACTTTACAAGCAGGCCGGCGAAGACACATTCCTCAGTCGCAACGCCATTAAACGCTTTGGAACACCAGAGGATGTTTCCAGCGCCGTCGAATTCCTGCTTTCGGATGAATCCAGCTTTATTTCCGGCACGACACTTGAGGTCACCGGTGGCGCCATAGGCCGCGTTAGAGTCGATTAGGAATTATTTTTTACCTGCACCCTAAACCGTCGCCCTTGAAACATTTTCAGTGTAGACGCCGCATTTCCTGCGAACCAGATAAACGATGGCATATACCACGGGTGTATCCAGGGCGGCGATGGCCATCTTGACAATCCATTGGCCGACGATTAATGAGCCGATGGGCATCACCCCGTAAAAAGCGATGGTGATAAAGATAAAAGAATCCAAAAACTGGGAAACCGCCGTGGAAAGATTGTTGCGCAGCCACAGGTGCCGCTGATTGGTGATCCGCTTCCAGAAATGAAATGCCCACACATCGTGATATTGACTGACCAGGTAGGCAATGAAAGAGGCAACAATGATCCGGCTGGTGGCACCCAAAACCGATTGAAAGGCGGTATCGTTGTCCCAGAACGGGGCCTTGGGCCAGGCCAGACTTAACTGGACCAAAAACAGAACAGCCACAAGAGCAACAAATCCGCCCAATATTGTGGTGTTGGCCCGCTCGCGCCCCCAGATTTCACTGATCACATCGGTGCAGATAAAGGTGATCGAATAGGCCAGAACCCCGGCGGGAACGAACAGACCGAACACGGTAATGATTTTGTTGGCCAAAACAGAAGCAATGGTAATGCAGCCGATGAAAATACTAAGCAACAAGATGTATGCGCGGTCTCCCGCTGAAATGCTACTCATGTACAACCCTATCTAACGTTAAATTCCAACCTAAATTACAAATTGACCGATTGCCGAAAAAACAAAGGGTTTGCCAGCCAAACCCTTTACCCTCATATCTAATCCAACTGCTATCATCAAGCCCAAAAGATAGATCCGTGATCGGTGATCCGTGATCCGTGATCGGTGATCGGTGATCAGAAACCAATGCCCCTATTCCCATCCATTTTCATGGTCCTTGGCGATAAACCAGATCGGACAAGCGGTACGGTGTTTGCAGTAAAGCTTCGGGTCCCGGCAACGGGCACAGGATTCACAATAATGGATTTGGTATTTCATGTACACCAAGGCGACGGGTTTTTACGGATGATTTATACAGCTTTGCATTGTTTCTATTTTCATTATGCCTATAATGATATAGTAACAATTAAGTATGTAAGCGTTCGTCATTCTTAGGAGCCGATAGTATCAATTGGGTTACAATGACCCAGTAAATTTAGGAAGTGTGATGTATGGTATTGTTCAACGCACCCACAGCAACAAGAGACCGAGATGTTATGAAAGAGTTTTTCAACGTTGAAACCATTGAGGCGGTACTGGGCCATGCGCCGTCTTTTGCTGCAGTAGAAGTGGAAACCGTATCCCTGGCGGAATGTATGGGACGAATTCTGGCCGAGGATATCTACGCGGATGTGGATATCCCTGATTTCAACCGCTCCACCATGGATGGGTTTGCGGTCAGGGCCTCATCCACCTTTGGAGCATCCGAGGCCAACCCCGCCTATCTGACCGTCAAAGGGCAGATTCCCATGGGGGTGAAGCCGGATTTCACCATCGGCCCGGGTGAAGCCGCTCGTATTTCCACAGGTGGGATGTTGCCCGAAGGGGCGGACAGCGTGATCATGATCGAACATACCGATCTTTTGGATGACACCACGCTCGAGGCTTACCGCAGCGTGGCACCCGGCCAGTACATCATTGAAAAGGGCGAAGATATTCAATGCCAGGCCCCTGCCCTCTCCCAAAAAACGCGCATCCGTCCTCAGGAAGCGGGCCTTATCGCCGCTTGCGGACGAACGGAAATCAGCGTGTACAAACGTCCCATGGTCGGCATTATCTCCACCGGTGACGAGGTCGTCCCCGTGGACCAGACGCCCGGCGATGGCCAGATCCGCGATATCAACACCCACACCCTTTCCGGCCAGGTCCTGGCCGCCGGCGGGGTACCCGTGGTTTTCGGAATTGTCAAGGACAGCCGTGACGATCTGATGGAAAAATGCCGTAGCGCCCTTCATACCACCGACATGGTGATGATTTCCGGCGGCAGCTCCGTAGGTGCACGGGACTTTACCGTTGAGGTGTTGGAGGCCCTTCCCCACACCGATATCCTGGTTCACGGGATCTCTATCAGTCCCGGCAAGCCCACAATTCTGGCCCGCTCCGGGCAAAAGCCGTTCTGGGGGCTGCCCGGCCATGCGGTTTCGGCCATGGTGGTTTTTGCCGTGGTGGTACGCCCCTTCCTGGATCGTTTGTGTGGTCTGCCAAACGCGACCCGACAATTCGGCGTACAGGCCGTGCTGAATCGAAATATCGCCTCTGCCCAGGGGCGGGTGGATTATGTGCGGGTGCGCCTATTCGACCAGGATGGCGTGGTGATGGCCGAACCGGTCCTGGGCAAATCCGGTCTGATCCACACCATGGTCAAGGCGGATGGGCTGATCGCAATCGGTATGAATACCGAAGGGCTGGATGAAGGAACGGTGGTTGAAGTAGTACCGCTATAAGACATAGTTTTAAGTGTTAAGTTTTAAGTGTTAAGTTGATGAATGCTGCCGATAGTATTAAATCGATGCTCATCCTTCGCTTAACACTTAACACTTCCTACTTAACACTAATTTTTTATCAGGAGTCGATCATTGAGTACCAAGCGAAATGTTTATTTAGACATGAAACCCCTTGAAGAGGCGCGCCAGATTCTCTTCGACCATTTTCCCGCCACAGGCAACACGGCTGTCGAAACGGTTTCTCCACCTGAAGCCGTGGGCCGTGTGTTGGCTGAGCCGGTCATGGCGGCCGTATCGTCACCCAACTTTCATGCCGCCGCCATGGACGGCGTGGCCGTCGATGCGGCCGATACCTACGGGGCCAGCCAGTCCAAACCCAAAGAGCTGACAGTCGGCTCCCAGGTTCATTTTGTCAATACCGGTCATGTGATGCCGGAAGGCACCAATGCGGTAATCATGATCGAAAACATCCAGACCGTCGGCGAGGACCGTATCCGTATCGAAGCCCCGGCTTTTCCCTGGCAGCACGTACGCAAGATGGGCGAAGACATCGTGGCCACCGAGCTGCTCTACCCCCGCGGACACATGGTCAGCTCCTATTGCCTCGGTGCCCTGATCGCCGGCGGTGTCTACCAGGTCCCGGTGAGGCGCAAACCCCGGGTGTTGATCATTCCCACCGGCTCGGAACTGGTGGACTGGCGTACCACCGATCCCAAAGACCTGAAACCGGGTCAGGTATTGGAAAGCAACGCCTATGTGATTGAAAAAATAATCGAGGAGTGCGGTGGACAGGCCCTGCGTCATGACCGGGTCATCGACGATCTGGATTTGATTCGCCAGACCGTGGCCGATGCCATGGCCGGCGACGTGGACATGGTTTTGACCATCGGCGGGTCATCCGCCGGGTCCAAGGATTACGCCTTGCCCATGCTGAAAGATCTGGGCCAGCTTCTGGTACATGGCGTAACCATCATGCCCGGCAAACCGGTCATTCTCGGCGACATTCAGAACAAACCCTTTTTCGGTATGCCCGGTTATCCGGTGTCGACCATCATCATCTGTGAACAGTTTGTGCGGCCCATGATCAAACGCATGCTGGGCGTTGCCGATGATGAGCGCCAGCGTGTACCTGTGATGCCCACCCGCAAAATCGCATCCAAGCTGGGCATTGAAGAATTCCTGCGCGTCAAACTGGGCCAGGTGGGCGAGCATATCGTGGCCACGCCCCTGCCCCGCGGTGCCGGCACCATCACCAGTATCACCGAGGCCGATGGCATCATCCGCATCCCGCGCCAGTCGGAAGGCATCAAAGACAGCGATGCGGTCGTGGCCGAGCTGATCAAGCCTCTGTCCACCATCCGTAATACCATCGTTATCGTGGGCAGCCACGACAACACCCTTGATGTGCTGGCCGACGAACTGCGCGCCGGCGATGCCGGTCTGACGCTTTCGTCCAGTCACGTGGGCAGCATGGGTGGCCTCATAGCCGTCAAACGCGGTGTCTGTCACCTGGCCGGCACGCATCTGCTGGATACCGAAACCGGCGAATACAACCTGTCCTATATTAAACGATACCTGCCGGATGTTCCCGTGCAGTTGGTCAACCTGGTCATGCGCGATCAGGGGCTCATCGTTCCCAAAGGCAATCCCAAAGGCATCAAAGGGATCGAAGATCTGGGCCGCCAAGATGTCAGCTTTATCAACCGTCAGGGCGGCTCGGGCACGCGTATCCTGCTCGACTACCGGTTAGGGCAGTTGGGTCTTTCTCCGGATGCGATCAACGGTTATACCAACGAGGAATTCACCCATATGAACGTGGCCGTGGCCGTGCTCAGCGGGTCGGCCGATGCCGGCCTGGGGATCTATGCGGCGGCCAAGGCCCTGGATCTGGATTTTATCCCCGTAGTCACCGAGCAGTACGATCTGCTCATCCCCATGGCCTATATGGAAACCAAAAACATCCAGACCCTTTTGGCAACGATTCAAACGGACCGGTTCAAAAAGCGAGTTGTGGCGCTCGGCGGGTATAGTACCGAGAAAACGGGACAGATTATGGGATGAAAAAAAACTACACCCTTCTCGATCACACCGCAGACCTTAGGATCCGCATCACCGGCGACAGCCAGGCCGCGCTTTTTCAAAACGCCGGCCTGGCCCTGGCCGACCTGATCTGCGAAGCCAATTCACTCACCCCAGACGAAACACTGACCATCGACGTTGAAGGCGATGATCCGGCCGATCTGATGGTCAATTATCTGCGCGAGCTCTTGTACCAGTGGTCAGGTGAGGAAAAACTGATTCAAAAAGTGGATATTCTCGTCCTTTCAGACCGCACCTTGTCCGCCCGCATCCACACAACACACTATAACCCCGATCAGCACACCATTTTAAACGAAATCAAGGCGGTCACCTACCATCAGATTGCCGTGGAGCCGGTGGCAGGCGGCTGGCAGGCCACCGTTGTATTTGATATCTGATTTTAGTTTCCCACGAAAATTTTTTATTCGCTCTTGTTTTTTAATTTGGACCAAAAGCCTGAGGCCAGTCTCAACTACAGCTCTTTTTGTTTTTATCTGGCTGAGTGCCATGGCCTCATTGATAAGTTCATCGTCAATAACGATGTTGGTTCTCATCATTCTGCTCCTTTTTAAAAAAAATGTGTATGATTTTTATAATCATGTACACATCCAATCGTTGTCAAAGTAAACATGGCTCCAACGTGCATAATTATAAAAAAAAACAGTGATATAGAAGGAAGTGATTGAGAATGGTCTGTACTAAACAAATGAAAATGGGCCTATAATACGATTTTTGGCTCTGAAAATCGTAAAGAACTGAATCTGGCGAATCGCGATTGGTCCGAGCCTCAATATCGTGGTACAACGCAGTCCAACTGAAAGGGTATGGCGGTATCGGGCCAAACTGACAATCGTGATGGGTATGGGTATGGCAAACGGTTCAAATTCTCTGGAGGAGCCACTTTTCACGGGCCCCTTTTTGCTGTTGCTGGCTTGCAGCATGATGTTGCAGACCGGCATGGGTGTATTTTACCTGTTCCCCTTGTATGTTTTGGATATTGGGGGCAACAAGGCCGATATCGGCATCCTCATGGGCGCCATGTCTTTGGCGGCGGTTTGTGGACGTCCCGCAGTTTCCAGCCTCGTGGATCGAATTGGCCGCAAGCGCAGCCTGGTGATCGCAAGCCTGTTGCTGATGCTGGTGAGTATGCTCCACCTTTTTGTCAAGGGCGCCATCAACCAAACCCTGCCACTGCTTTTAATACTGCGGCTGATGTTCGGCGGAGGCCTGGCGCTATGCATTGTCGCCGGTCTGACCATGACCGCCGACCTGGTGCCCGCGTCCAGGCTCACCGAGGGAATCGGCTACTTTGGCATCACCCCCCTGGTGGGTATCGCATTGGGCCCCGTGGTGGCCGAAGGAATGGTTCATCAATGGGGGTTTGACGCCATCTTTTTCATCGGGTTGGCCGTTTTTATCGCAGCGTTCCTCCTCTTGATGCCCCTGCGGGATCGATTTGTCCCCACCATCGATAAGGCCACAGGCAATGGTAATTTCTTCAAGGCGCTCCGCATTCCCATTGTTTGGCGCATGTCTTTGATCTGCCTTTGTTTCGGCCTGGCCTTCGCAGCCCACAGCAGTTTTATCGCCCCCTTTGCCCAAAAAAACGCACTACCGGTTTCGGCCTACTTTGCGGCCTATTCCGCATCAGCGGTATTGGCCAGGCTGATGGGCGGCTACATTTTCAACCGCTTTGATGAGATACAGATTATGCCGTTTGCCCTGGTCCTGGGTGGGATTGGATTCCTCTGTCTGATCGGCGTATCCACCACAATGGGCCTTATGGGAACCGGATTTTTGGCAGGAATCGGGCACGGCCTGCTTTTCCCCAGCTTAATCGCTGTGACCATTCGTCCCATCACGGCCGATAATCGAGGCAAAGTCAACGGTGTGCTCACCGGCGGTTTCGACGCAGGCGTGTTCATGGGCGCCCTGATCATGGGCCAACTCGGCGAACTTTTCGGCTTTGGGATCATCTTCGGCACCTCGGCTGCAGCCATATTCCTGGGGTTGACCATTTTCCTGCGCATCCGTCCCATGATCGTTCGGCGTTGATCCGCACCGAAAGAGCAATAAAAAGGCGGTTGCACCAAGACGACTGCGGGTTTGATGCAAATCTGGAATAGGGGTCAAGTCTGCCCTTGACTCAATATTGTCTGTCGAACATAATCCATTCTTTTCGCCAGTTGCCGATCGGACCGGATTCGGCGCAAGTTGCTTTGAGTCAGGCACTTCGATGTGTCGTTTCTTTTCAAAGAATCGTTTCTTCAGCTTTTCAACAAATTGCCTGTCACCAAGCATGGATGGCCATTTTTTCAAGCTCAAAAGCCGAAGCAAATTCTCTTCTTCACCCTCCTCCATAAACGCCCGATATTTTTTGACGTGCTCTCTGGGAGCCTTGACAAGCATGGATAAGATGAACTGCTTGTGCAGTCAATCCCATTTCCTGACCTTGGAAAGATAGCCTTTATGGCTTGACCATTCGAAATTCTCAGCGCTTGTCACCATACCGGCACGAACCGGATTCAGGTGGATGTAGCGGACCAATTGCAGCAGATAATTATCTTCCGCGACAATATGGCCTTGTATCGGCCTTTGAACAGCGGGCCATCCAACGAATGCGCGCGATTGAATCGTTGCGTATAGACACCGTTGATATGCCGCATGCACCTGGATAAATTACCATCCGGTGTCTGCACCAAAAGATGGTAATAGTTGGGCATCAGGCAAAATGCGCTGATACGCAGTGCGAAAAGCTCGATCGCTTCATGTAAAACGTAGATAAATCGTATTTTTCGACTGCATTTTAGATTCTTTTCATGGAGACCGACTTTTTTCTTGACAAACGTCTTGAGTCTTTTATATATATTGACTGACGGTCGGTCAATTATCGAATCAATCACATCCGTAGGAGCGAAAAACAAACATGGCAAGAATCGTAAAGAAACCGGATGAAAGACGTAAAGAAATTCTTCAGGCCGCCAGGGAACTCTTCAAGACAAAAGAGTACGAGAAGGTGACTATGCAGGAGTTGATGGATAAGCTCAACATAGCAAAAGGGACCATTTACCATTACTTTTCTTCTAAAGACGACCTTCTCGAATCTGTCGTAGAAGATCTTATAGATGAAGAACTAAAGAGAAAGAAACAGTTACTGAAAAGCCGCCGATGTCGCAACCTTAATGCGCTTGAAAAGTTTCGGGTCCTTGTAACGTCAGATACCATGGCGGAAAAAAACGAGGAGATTCTTGAAAGTCTTCATCACCCTGGAAATACACTCATTCACACCAGACAGCTCGGAGACTATCTGATTAAACTCGCCCCTATTTTCGCTGCTGTTATTGAAGAAGGGTGTGATCAGGGCGTATTTAAGACGGAACACCCTCGTGAATGTGCCGAATTTATGCTGGCAGGCTTCCAGTTTTTGACAGATGTGGGTTTCTATCCTTGGAGCCAGTCACAACTTTCCCGACGAATTAAAGCATTTCCCTCTCTAATAGAGGCTCAATTAGGTGCGCCGAAAGGCTCTTTCAGTTTTCTTGCCGAATAAAAGCTCATGGTAATTGCCTTCATTAAACACCTTTTAAGCATAATTTTTTAATTTCCATTTTGTTCCTTGACAACCAACAAACGTATTTTTTTATTGTTTGCTTTTATTGACCGACGGTCGGTCAAAAAATGGCGATTATAACGACAAAGGGGGAAACAAACGACATGACAACAATCGACAAAAAGCTGAGTGAGAGAAGAAATGGAGGGATAATTGATATATAACTATAATTACAGACCTTTATTTTATTTCCTTATAACATTCATTGCGACCTGCGTCCTATGGTTTGCAGGAGCGTATATAAGTTTTCAGGAAGATATAAGTCATTTTTATATGCTACTGATGGTGCCGGGATTAATGGCACCGTTTCTTATTTCTGTCGTGATGATTTGGACATCTAAAAATTCTGCATTAAAAACGGAGTTTGTTAATCGGTTGATCAATCCCAGACTCATACGGCTAAAAATACTCCCTGTATTTTTTTTAATCATGCCGATTTCTGTTCTGGTATCCATTATTATTTCGCTTTCATTTGGGGAATCGATTTCGCAGTTTCGACTTTCCGAAGGTTTCTCGTTTTCTTCGGGATTTATTCCCGTACTGCTCCTCCTGTTGCTTGCCTCAACATTCGAAGAACTTGGATGGAGGGGGTACGCTTTTGATAGCCTGCAAAGCCGATACAACTATTTTACAGCATCGATTGTTTTCAGTGTGCTTTGGTCTGTCTGGCATTTTCCGCTCATATTTGTCAAGGACTCCTATCAGTATGAGGTCTTTCACCAGAACATCTGGTTCGGGATAAACTTTTTTGTCAGCATCATCCCAATGGGCATGATTATAAGTTGGATATGTTTAAAAAACAAAAAAAGTATGATTGCTGCGATTGTCTTTCATTTTATTATCAACATGTCACAGGAAATGCTTGAAATAACCCAAGCGACTAAATGTATCCAGACCGTAGTTCTTTTTGCCGTAGTGGCCGTTATTGTTACAATGGAGAAAGAGATGTTTTTCGAAAAACCTTGTCTCTTCGCAGAATACCAGAGTTAAAATCATTGAACCTTAAACGCTTTCTTAAAGCTTTGAGTCTCATAATAGTTCAGGAATATTGAAAGGAAAAAATTTAGAATGAGAAAATCATTTATAATGGCGGTCGCCCTCAGTGGAGCTGTCATTAACACGTTTTACAGCGTCGATATTCTAAGATCGATTTATGATTCACAATACAACAGTGCTATCAAAGAAATAATGATATCTGCCGTTGTTTTGGAAATCGGTTGGATAACATTGCTTATCTGGGTGATTATCGATCCATTTGAAAGGCGCCATATTCTATTGTTTACCATCCCACCGATTCTACTGGGGAATATTCTACACGGAGTCAATCAATTCTGGAGCCATAGTGAAAACTTAATGGCTATTGCCCTAAACACGGCTTTCGGTCTTTTCTATTCAGCATTGTTTTTTGCGGCGTTTATGGCAGGAAAAGATGAAAAAAATTGAGGTCTAAGGCATAGCCTTTATGAGATTTTCGTTAATTGCAAACCGAGAACAATGTAAAATGTTTAAAAAGGAATATTTCATGAAACCAATTACACTGAAATTGCTCATTATGGTTCTTATCTGTGTTTCATCGTTGACCGCTCTCGCCCAGGATCCTGGCAAATTGGAGTCTGGCCTTTCAGGCCGGATCCAGGGGGGTGCCTTTTTTCTACAATCCGATAGCCAATTATTGGTTACCGACAGCGATTCCATCAATACCAATCTGGAGGGACCTGTGGAAAGGTACGATGAGTTTTCAGCCATCGCATCCGTCTACCTGCATTACCAGTTTGAAAGCGGTACCGCGATATACGCAGGTAATCCAATGGAAATTGGGGAGGGGCTTTCTTTAAATGCTGGTGTTATCCAGCCTTTGGGGGACACCTCGCTGGATGTCGCTTTTACTTGGCTGCCGATAAATGAGGTCTGGAAAAATCCTTATCGGACAAACGCGGCCCGTGAAAAAAGCGACGCGGATGTTTATGGGATAAGGTTAAAATTGCTAACCATCGAGGGCAGCCGCTGGGAAGCAGAGTATGATTTGGAGCGGATCGATATCGATGAAGACGAGATCGGAGGGACGGAAGACGATTTAAAGCGAACAGGTTGGTCTCACGAACTTGGCCTGAAGTACACATTCCCGTTTCGTCAGGGAGGCGTTATTCGCCCCGAAATAACCTATACATACGGAGATATGGATGGGCACAGCAACAGTTATCACGGATTGGATGCAGGAATTCTTCTTCAGCAAAACAGCCAACCATGGATTTTTATCGGCCGAGTTTCCGGCTTTTATAACAAATACCAGAAGACACATCCGATATTCGATAAGACCCGTCAGGAAGGTGGCATTAGCGCCTTTGTTCAGGCGATTCGTTTGAACCTTTTCGGAGTGGAGCGTCTTTTTGCAAGTTTGGCGGCAGGGTATGTCTGGTCTGATGCAAATATCGATTTCTTCGATAGCCAAACGGTTGTCGGTCTTGCCAGCGTCGGGATCAATTTTTGATCCAGGCAGAATAAAAGATACAATTAAAAATAAGCAGATCGAGTCACTAATTCCTGGGCGAATCCGTTTTGGTTTTGCACTCCTGCATAATCAGGAAATAGAAGACATCAGCAGCGAAATTATCCGGCAAAAGCACCATGTGTGCTTGCTTTGGCTCACAACCATCTTTTTGCACTTGAAAGTAAAATTGTAGACTATAATTTTAAACACTTAGGTTGTACTGACATGCCAGTACGTGGCAAGTAAAACGCATGCAACTACTGCTATTGAAACGAAAACTGATCAGTCAAATGGACAGGCAACAGGTATGGTCCAATCCTCAATCGGCAAATAATGTTTAATGATACGGAAAGCTTTATCATTCGTAACCAATACCGCACCAACGGCAGCAGAATGAGCGGCAATGAGCATATCCATCGTTCCCAGCGGCGCTGCGTCCCTCTCACAAGACGCACGCAGTCTGGCATATACCTTTGCAGCGTTTGAATCCCATGGTAAAATTTCAACACGAACCTAAACTGGGCGATTCAAATTTTGGGATTCATGAAAATGGGCAAGCTTGGTAATACGATAGGCCATTATTACCTCCCAAAATTTGAACCCCTCACGGGGTTGCCGATCTCACCGCATCTCCGACGGTAGATGTCTTCCCGCATAGGCGACTATAGCGCAAAGACATCTGCCTTGTATATGCGGCAAGCTCGACAATCGCCCAGTTTAGGACGAATTAAGAATTATTTGATTACTTTAGGCAGGTGCCTGGCTTCCGCTTTTTCAGCTACGCAGTGAAGCAACTCCGCTTGGGTGATCGATGAGATACAAATACTTCCCATCGGTGCTTCAATCAAATGTTTTCGGACTGCGGTCGGCTTTCCTTTAATGATATAGCTGGCGGTGTTCGTATCCAGCATGTAAAGTTGCATTCAAGCCTCCGCTAAAACAGATCCAGGTCCGGCGGCAGTTCGTTGTCGCGATCAGCCATAAAATCCTGCGTCACCGCATTGGCATCTGCCAATTTGAAAAAGTCATCCCAGGATCCAGGCTTACGCGAAAGCACGATATTGCCCGAAACAGGATCCTTTCGAATAAAGACCTCTCTGCAATCGAAACGAAAAGCCGCCGGCAAACTCACCGCTTGACTGCGGCCATTCATAAACAGCTTGGCGGTATGACGCATAGTCCACATCCTTTTCGATACTTATGTGTCAATTTCAATTCTGTGGTATCGTTTTTTCCCTGCCCTTAAGATCATCTCACCATTTTTTATAAAGAGCGGACTGACCATCAGATCGAAAGCAGAAACCCTTTCTTCGTTGATGTATGCACCGTTCTGGCCAATCAGACGGCGCGCCTCTCCGGCGGAATTGGTCAATCCTGCACGCAGGAAGAGCTGGTAAGCGGGGATTCCGTCGGTTATCTCGCGCATTGCAATTCGGGTGGTAGGCAGCGTGCTTTCGGCACCTACCATCTTCTCGCGCCGGATACGACTGGACGGCAGCATCGCATGAGGAATTTTCCGGGTTCCAAAAGCGGCCTCCGCAGCGGCATGGGCCTCTTTGGCGGCTTGCTGTCCATGGGCCAGGGCTGTTGCCTCAAAGGCAAGAACGGCTTTTGCACCGTTCAAATCCGCACCTGAAACCTGTTCGAGTGCTTTGATTTCCGGCATGGGCAAAAACGTAAACAGAGAGAGAAACCGGGCCACATCCCGGTCGTCGGTATTGATCCAGAACTGGTAGTACGCGTAAGGTGAGGTTTTCAGCGGATCAAGCCATACGGCGCCGCTGGCACTTTTTCCCATTTTGCTGCCGTCGCTTTTGGTGATCAGCGGAAAGGTAATCCCAAAAACCGTTTTCTGGCGTTTCTTGCGCACCAGGTCGATGCCGGACACAATATTGCCCCACTGATCGCTGCCACCCATCTGGAGCCTGCAATCGTAAGTATCAAAGAGTTTGAAAAAATCGTAGGACTGAAGCAGCATGTAGTTGAACTCGATGAAGCTCAGGCCTTCTTCCGATTCGATCCGCTGCCGGTAACTTTCCGCCTTGATCATCCGGTTGATACTGAAATGCCTGCCGATATCCCTTAAAAAGGGAATGTAGGCAAGCTCGGCCAGCCAGTCCGCGTTGTTTGCCAGAATGGCACCCTGCTCGAAATCGATAAACCGGGAAAGCTGTCGCTTGATGCCATCAACGTTGGCGCCAATGGTTTTAAAGGTCATCATCTGGCGCATTTCGGTCTTGCCACTGGGGTCTCCGATCATTCCTGTGCCGCCGCCCACCAGTGCAATGGGACGGTGACCGCATCGCTGCATGTGGGCCAGGGACATGATGGGAATCAGGTGGCCGATGTGGAGGCTGTCGGCGGTGGGATCAAAACCGATGTAGCATGTTGCACCGCTTTGCGACAGGTATGCGCCCAATTCACTTTCGTGGGTCTGTTTTTCAATAAAGCCGCGCTCTTTCAGGATCTCCAAGACACCCATTGTTTTTTCTCCTATCAGGCTGAAAATAAAAAAAGGGCTGCAACCTTTGCAATGTGTTGCAGCCCTTTTAAAATAAAAATGCTGCAGTCCATCGCGATCCGCAGCATTGAAAGTTGGATTTTATTCTAAATCAAATCATGAGCAACACCACGGCAGCCGGATATGAATAATATCCACAATAATAATATGAACATTCGGCTGAACGATGGCGCTGCAAAAGATTCCTCCTGTATAAAGATTCGTTCCTTTAGCACTGCAATGAAAAAGAAATCAAT
This sequence comes from Desulfosarcina variabilis str. Montpellier, assembly GCF_048565275.1. NCBI lineage: Bacteria > Pseudomonadati > Thermodesulfobacteriota > Desulfobacteria > Desulfobacterales > Desulfosarcinaceae > Desulfosarcina > Desulfosarcina variabilis. The sequence goes on from NZ_CP159846.1 coordinate 8,941,739, forward strand.
ATCTTTTTGGCATTGGGGTCTGTTTTAAACGGATCGTATCCTTTAATTGACATTTGCCCTGTGGCATTGGAAAGTTATCGTACAGGCAGCCATCGCACACAGCAACACGACAATCAACAGTCATCCGTCCAGGAGGTTCCCATGGAACTTACGCCTTTGAATCCGTATTGCTATGAAATCCCCCGCACCGGCGACATGCGCGTGCCCGGCCGCATTTTCATGAGCCGCCGGATGGTCGCCAATCTTACCGAGGCGGAGGCCCTCAAACAGGTGGCCAACGTGGCTACCCTGCCCGGCATCCTCACCGCGGCCATGGCCATGCCCGACATGCACTGGGGCTATGGGTTCCCCATCGGCGGGGTGGCGGCTTTTGACTGGAACACCGGCATTATTTCTCCCGGCGGCGTCGGGTATGACATCAACTGCGGTGTGCGCCTGGCTGGAACCGGTCTTACGGAAAAAGAAGTTCGGCCTGTGGCCGACCGTCTGGTGGAAGCCCTGTTCCAGAACATCCCCACCGGGGTGGGATCCACCGGGTCGGTCAAACTGTCCGCCAAGGAAGAAATGAAGGTACTCAGGCAGGGTGGACGCTGGGCCGTACGACAAGGCATGGGCGAGCCGTCGGATGTGGAGCGCACCGAAGACGGTGGGTGCATGACAGAAGCCGACCCAACGACGATCAGCCAGCGCGCCCTGGAGCGGGGAGCCAAACAATTGGGCACCCTGGGATCGGGCAATCACTTTTTGGAAGTGGGCGTGGTGGACGAGATTTTTGACGAGGACATCGCTCGTGCCTTTGGTCTGTTCGATGGCCAGATCACGGTCCTGCTGCATACCGGATCACGGGGCCTGGGCTACCAGGTCTGCGATGATTCCCTGGCCTTCATGAACAAGCATGTCAAAACCCTGGGAATCCGGTTGCCCGACCGCCAATTGGCCTGCGCCATGATCCGCAGCGCGGCAGGCGAACGCTATTTCAGCGCAATGGCCTGCGCGGCGAACTATGCCTGGGCCAACCGCCAGATTCTACTGCACCGCGCCCGGGAAACCTTCATGCAGGTGCTGGGCATCGGACCACGGGATCTGGCCATGCGTCAGGTGTACGACATCTGCCACAACATCGCCAAACGGGAAACCCACACGGTGGACGGCAAACCGCAAACCGTTTGCGTACACCGCAAAGGCGCCACCCGGGCCTTTGCCCCCGGCCACCCGGCAATCTGCGATGCCTATCGGTCCGTCGGCCAGCCGATCCTGATTCCCGGTGACATGGGTACCGCCTCCTATGTACTGGCCGGCACCCAGCGGGCCATGGAGGAAAGCTTTGGCTCCACCTGCCACGGCGCCGGACGGGTGCTGAGCCGCAAGGCCGCCAAGAAAAAAAGCCGTGGGCGCGCCATCCACCGCGAACTGGCCGAAAAAGGCATCTTGGTCAAATGGACCGGTCGCAGCACCCTGGCCGAAGAAATGCCCGACGCCTACAAGGACATCGACCAGGTGGTGGAAAGTGTGCATGGGGCCGGCATCTCAAAAAAAGTGGCACGGCTCAGGCCCATCTGCGTCATCAAAGGATAAACACAGTACAACGCCAATTCTGAACAGCCGATAATTAAACGCTCGCCTTCCTTTGTCATGGTTAACTGCTGCTGGGTCCCGTCCCCATTCCCGCTGTTTGTGTTTACCATTTATTGTTTTTTGCATTTCCCCATTAAACGAAACGGTGCTGTCGAATTTCTAAAGTTCTTAACTTCTTAAGGCAACGGGTCGATAAAAAAAAGATAGGGCTCACAAATAAAAAAAAGGAAACCCATCATGACTTCCAATGCAATATCGAAAGTCAGTGTCCAACCCGAACAATCCTATGCAATTGATCGCTTTAGGCCCAAGGATGCCGAAGGGGTAGCCCGGCTATTTCGTTCGGTTTACGGCGACAGCTACCCGGTAGCGGCCTATGTGGAGCCGGAACTGCTGATCCGGGAGAATGCCGACGAGCGCGTTATTTCCAGCGTGGCCCGCACTACGGATGGCGAAATTGTTGGCCACAATGCACTGTTCAACAGCGCCGCCCACCCGGGAACCTACGAGTCCGGTGCCGGGGTGGTGCACCAGGCCCATCGAGGCGCAAAGCGAATATTTACCGACTTGGTTGCCCATGGCCTAGAACTGGTCAAAACGCTGCCGGACGTGAACGCCGTGTTCAGTGAACCAGCCTGCACCCACCCTTTCAGTCAGAAAATGACAATCGAGTTGGGATTCACCACCAGAGCCCTTGAGGTGGATCTCATGCCGGCCGAAGCCTACTACGAAGACGGCAGCGCCAGCGGCCGGGTCGCGGCGTTTCTCGATTTTCGCACGATTCGCCAAAAACCCCATGCTGTCTATCTGCCCCATGCCTACCGGCAGGTGCTGGATTTTCTTTACGCGGACCTGGATGACCAGCGCGATTTGCGCCTTGCCGGAACAACGCTTCCAGCCCAACGGATTACCAACCTGCAGCTTCATGTATTTGATTTTGCCAGTGTGGCCCGTGTCGTCGTCTATACCACGGGCTTGGATTTTCAGGCCTCTATGACCCATCTGGAAGCAGAGCTTGAAAAAAAGAAAATTATGGTGACCCAAATTTTTCTCAACCTGGCCGAGCCGTGGGTCTGGCAGGCGGTGGAAACACTCAGGCACCGCGGCTATTTTCTGGGCGGTGTTTTGCTGCGGTGGTTCGATACGGATGGTCTGTTGATGCAGAAAACCCGCAAAGTCCCCGAATGGGACAAGATCTGCACCCACGCCAAGCGGCATCGGCAAATTCTCGCCCTTGTCCACGAGGACTGGCAGCGGGCCATAAGGATGAACAAGTAAAGGCTTTACTTTGCAAAGCGACTTTGCGCGGAGGTTTTCATCAATGGCCGCAGATGAAAACCTCCGGTGAATGCAAGATCCAACATATCCCCAAACAATGATTAGGCTTGAAGAGAAAATCTGTTTTATCTATCGTACGTGTGCCACCCCTGCCCGGTCTTGCGTCCCAGGTGACCGGCGGCAATGCGCTGGCGCAGGGCATTGCCGAAGCGGAAACGCTCGCCGTAGTTCTCCAAAAGCAGGTTGCCCACATCCAGGGCCATGTTTAGATCAGCCATGTCCATCAGGGCAAAAGGCCCGATTGGATGCCCCAGTCCCAACTGGCAGGCCGTATCGATGTCCTCCAGGCTGGCCACCCCTTCGTCAGCCAAGCGCACGGCTTCGTTGAACAGGGAAAAAAGCAGGCGATTGACCACGAAACCGGCAGTATCCTTGACCTGAACCGGCTGTTTCTTGATCATTTTGCAGGCCGCTAGTACTGCCTCAACCGTCTCCGGCGCGGTTTCCAGTGCGGGAATCACCTCCACCAGTTTCATGATGAAGGCCGGGGCAAAGAAATGGGCGCCGATAAAGCGCGGACGCCGCTGTTTCTCCACAGACGTGGCCAACAGGGTAATGGGAATAGAAGACGTATTGGTGGCGATGATGCATTCGGGTTTGGCCACCTTGTCCACCTCGGCCAGAATAGTCTTCTTCAACTCGATTTTCTCAAACACCGCCTCGACCACCATATCGGCATCGGCCATGGGCGCATAGTCACCGGTGGGCTGGATGCGATCCAGGGTGGCATCGCGCTGGTCCGCCGGAAAACGGCCTTTGTTAACCGCCTTGTCCACCACCTTGACCAGCCGGGCCTTACCTTTATCCGCCGCAGCCTGGTCCACATCTTTCAAAATCACCGCACAGCCAGCGACTGCGAAACAAAGACCGATCTCCGCCCCCATCATGCCGGCGCCCAATACGCCAACCTTTTTTATCTCACTCATTAGGAAACCCTTTCTATTATTATGGCCTGCCCATGCCCACCGCCACCGCATAGAGAGGCCAGCCCCCGGCTCAACCCCCGCTTCTCCATCTCGTGAATCAGGCTGACCGTGATGCGGCAACCGGTATCACCGATGGGATGGCCCAGGGCGATGCCGCTGCCGTTGACATTGACAATGTCCCGGTTGAGCCCCAATTCCTTTTCTACGGCTACCGAAGGCGCGGCAAAGGCCTCGTTGATTTCGATCAATTCGATATCGTCGATCGTGTACCCGGTCTGCTTGAACAGTTTGCGGACCGCATCGATGGGGCCGATGCCCATGATCTTAGGATCGACACCGACGGCCGCCGATCCGACCACGCGCCACTGACTTTTCATCTGGTACTGGTCTGCCATGGCCTTGGACATCACCAGCACCGCGCTGGCGCCGTCGTTGAGCCCCGAGGCATTACCGGCGGTAACACTGCCGTCCTTTTTGAATGCCGGTTTCAGATTGCTCAGCTCCTCCAGGGTGGTCTGCGGCTTGGGATGCTCGTCCGTATCGATAATTTTATCGGGTCTGCCGCGCTTGCCGGGAATGACCACGGGCACGATCTCATCCTTGAAACGGCCGGTCTCCAGGGCTTTTTTGGCGCGCATCTGGCTGGTGTAGGCGAATTCATCCTGCATCTCACGGGTGATCCCGTATTTCTCGGCCACGTTTTCCGCGGTCATGCCCATGATCAGGCCGGTGTGATGGTCGAACAAGCCATCCCAGATGCCGTCGGACAGTTCCTGATGGCGCCAGCCCAATCCCCAACGGGCATTCTTGATGCTGTAGGAGACATTGCTCATGCTCTCCCCACCGCCGGCCACCACCGCCTGGGACTCGCCCAACCGGATTTCCATGGACGCAATGCGGATGGCCTCCATACTCGAGCAGCAGGCACGGTTGAGCTGAACAGCGGACACATTGTCCGGGTATCCGGCCTTGAGCACCGCCCCGCGGGCCAGACCGTTTTCGTCACTTCTGACCATAACGGTGCCCCAATACACATCGTCAACCAGATCCTTGGAGAAATCCACCCGCTCGCAGACTTCCTTCAAGACCGTCACAGCCAAATGCTCATGGCTGGCCGCTTTCAGTGATCCGCCAAAAACGCCGATGGGGGTTCTTACCGCCGATACAATGATCGGGTCATTTGCTTTGTCTGTCATCTTCTTGTTTCCTTTTACCATTAAGTTCTTGTGACCGGCCGACCGGTCAATATTTAGTATGAAAAACCTTTTCCAGTTTATGGACAAACACTAACACCGTTGCAATTAATGAGTCGTTTACCCAAAGCAAGCGGTTAGCCTTTAGCAATCAGCTGTTAGCCCTTATCTGCTGAGAATTGGTCGGCAATTCGATTGTTACCAATTGGGTTAAACCCAAAATTTCAGCAATTTATTAAAATTGTTGTGCTAATTGCTAACGGCTAACGGCTAATCGCCCTTATAGGAAGGCATCATTGAGCGTTTCAAACCGCCGGTATGGGGCCCTTAGGATTCTTTCATCTTCCGAATGGCCCGCGCCATTTTGACAATTTTGGACGACCGTTCGTTCATGTAGTCGGTCGGATCAACGCCACTATAGTCAAAAGCGCCTTTCCCGGATTTCAATCCCAGATGGCCCTTGGCAACCAGCTCGGCGCCCAAAGGGTTCCCGCCCTCGGCATTGCTGTACAGCGAATGGTGAAGATCCAGGGCCACACGCTGAATCAGGTCCCAGCCAACGATGTCGTAAAGGGCCATGGGGCCTTCAAAGGCATAGCGCACACCGCTGGTGGCCTTGATGGCATTGTCGATGTCCTGGGGCGTGGTCCATCCCTGGGAGACCATATAGCCTGCTTCGCGCATCAGGGCGGTGGCCAGTCGATTGACGATAAATCCCGGTACATACTGGCGAATCACCGCAGGCGTCTTCCCCATCCGCTCGTGCAGGGCCACCACGGTTTCAAGGGTTTGCTCGGAGGTTTCAGGACCACACACGATTTCCACCAGGTCCATGATAAATGGCGGATTGAACCAATGGGTGATCAGCATGCGCTCGGGATGGGCGACCTCGGCGATCTCGAAGATATTGGAAGCCGAGGTGTTGCTGCACAGGATGCAGTCTTTGCTGCAGTATTGATTCAATTTGGCAAACGTGTCTTTTTTCACCGCCGGATCTTCGAAAACGCTTTCCACCACCAGATCGGCCGCGGGCAGGATTTGGTCCAGCCGATCCGTGGTCTCAAAGGTGATCAGGCGCTTTGCCTGCTCAGCATCGTCAGCGGTTGCCAATTGCTCTTTGACCAGCAGTGCAGTGCTGTTGGCAATGGCTTTTTCGGCCCGCGACAGGGACTCGGCGTCAAGGTCCACCAGGCTCGTTCTGAAACCGTTTAAGGCATAGACTTGAGCGATCCCCGCCCCCATGGTGCCGGCCCCCACAACCACGACCTGCCAATCATCAACCATCTTTTATCCCCTTTTGGATGCTGTTAAAAAGCAATGCATTTAATAAAGCAACACCTCAACGGCCGGTAAACTTGGGTGCACGCTTTTCAAGAAAATGGGCCACCCCCTCCTTGAAATCCTTCGATTCCAGGCTGCGCACAAGCTGCTGGTCGGCAAGCTCGGTAGCCTCGGCCAGGGTCTGGAACTGGGCGTCATAAACCTGTTTTTTCATGATCCCCAGCGAGCGCGGTGACACCATCGTGGCCATGTCGGTGGCGTAGGCCATGACCTGATCCATAAAGGTTGCCTCGGGCAGGACCCGGTTGACCAGTCCCATACCAAGGGCTTCCCGAGCATCGATCAGACGCGCCGAGAAAAGCAGGTCCAGGGCATTGGCCATGCCCACCGTGCGAGGCAACATCCAGCTGATGCCATGCTCGGCAATCAATCCCCGTCTTGCAAAGGCGGTAGTAAACTTGGCCTTTTCAGAGGCAAAACGGATGTCGCAGTAAAGGGTCATGATCAGTCCCAGGCCGGCGGCCGGCCCATTGATGGCGGCAATGATCGGCTTGGGAATGGACTGCAGATAGGAGTAGCGCTTCCTAAAATCAGATCGGGCCGCGTACCGGTTGGCTGGATCCAGTGCCGCTTCGGTCTGGATGCCGGACAAGATAGCAACAGCTGCTTCCGCATCTTCGGTGCCATTCAGGGCGGCAAGGCCTTGATCCGACGCATCCGACAACTCGCGCATGTCCGCACCGGCGCAAAATCCGCGGCCGGCGCCGGTGAGAATAATCACACAGACGTCATCGTCGCCGGCCGCAGTATGCAGGGCGTCACGAACCTCCAGGGACATGCGCGGGGTCCAGGCGTTGAGTCGATCCGGACGGTTGAGGGTGATGCAGGCCACCTTGTCGGCCGCTGTGTATCGGATTTCTTTATACGCCATCACTCATGTCACCTTTGCTGAATGGTTAGTGGATCAACAGTTGAGGCAGCCACAGGGCAATTTGTGGAAAGATAATGATGATCAGCAGGCACAGGGCCTGAATCAGCACAAAGGGAATAATTGCCTTGTAGATGTCGCCCATGGTCACCCCGCTCGGAACAATGGCTTTCATATAGAACAGATTGAATCCGAAGGGAGGCGTGAGATACCCCATTTCCATGTTCATGATAAACAAAATGCCAAACCAGACCGGATCGAATCCCAGAGATTTGATCAGGGGCACGAAAACCGGCGTACAGATCATGATAATGGCACCCGGATCCATCAACATGCCCAAAAACAGAAAACTCAGTTGAATGCCAAAGAGAATGACATATTTGGATACCGGCAGGGCGTCGACAACATCCTTGATAAAGTCCACGGCCCCGATGGCCGTGTACAAGGCAGCAAAACAGCTCCCACCAATGATGATCCACACCACCATGCATGAAAGTTTGAGGGTTTCGTAACTGCTCTCCTTGAAAACCTTCCAATTCATGCTTCCCGAGATGAACGCGCAGATGATGGAGCCCAGAGCGCCAATGGCCGCTGCCTCAGTGGGTGTGGCCACACCGAAAAAAATCGTTCCCAAAACAATAAAGATCAATGCTATGGGCAGCACAACCGATCGCAGAGCCTTCATCTTCTCATTCCACGTGGGCCGCTCGTCTGCCGGAATGGCGGGTCCAATGTCCTTTTGGAAGAAACAGCGAATGGCAATATAAAGGATAAACGCCCCCCCCAACAAAAGGCCCGGAAAGACGCCGGCGGCAAACAATGCTCCCACGGACTCATTGGCAAACAGGGCGTAAACAATCATCAGTACACTCGGCGGGATGAGAATACCCAGGGCCCCACCGGCAGCGATGGAGCCAATGACAATACTTTTATCGTACCCACGGTCAAGCATGGACGGCAGGGCCAGCACCCCCATACTGACGGTGGCACCGCCGCTGGTTCCGGTCATGGCCGCGAATATCATACAAATCACAACGGTTCCCATGGCCAGGCCACCTCGCAGGCCGCCGGCCCATTTGTGAACCGTATCGTACAGGGCGCTGGCCAGTCCGGACTTTTGCATGACCAGCCCCATGAAAATGAATAACGGAATCGCCGATAGAATAAAGTTCTGCATGACGCCCATTGTGTTCGCGGGAATGGCCATCAATGCAAACGGTCCCCACAGAAAATACGTGAAGATCACGCCAATGGAACCTAAGACAAACGCCAAGGGCAGACCGGTTAGCAGCGCACCGATCAGGGTAGCAAAGAGAATAAATGTGGTAACACCAACGTCCATTAGAAGTCACCCTTCACCAAGATGATAATATCCTTAAGGAATTTCGCTATACCTTGAAGCAAGAGAAGACCAGCCCCGATGGGCAGGGTCATTTTGAAGTAGTACAGTGGTGGGGCCCATTCCGTGGAATCGTGTTCCAACATCAGTACAGAACGCCAGGCCATCTGCCAGCCTTGCCAGAACAACACCCCCACAAACGCTAAAAACAGAGAAAACGTAATCAGATCCAACAGCGCCTTGCCTCGTTTCGGCAACGCGGCATAAACAATATCCATATTGGCGTGAGCTCCCCGGTAAAGGGTGTACCCGCCGCCGAGCATGATAAAGGCCCCGAAAAGCATGGCCGATAATTCGCTGATCCAGATGGTGGGACGCCCGAAAACATATCTTGAAATTACTTCGTAGCTTTCAAAAACGATAAGCAGGGGCATTAAAAAACTGGCCGTTTTCCCGACCCGATCATTGATGGCGTCAATTCCGCCGATCACCTTTTTAATGATGTGAATCATGTGTAATCCCCAGAGCCTGTTCGAAGACCGTGAACACGGTTTTCCAACCCCTCTCTCAGATGTGGGGGGTGGAGAGAAGTCCTCTCCACCCATATCAACAATTCATGCGATAGGCCGACGTTGTCAGGGTCAGCCTTTATTTTTTGATACTGCCGATTTCATTCAGGTATTCATAAAGTAGGTCGATCGCTTCTTTGCACAGGGGATCTTTGTTTTGGGCGATCTCATCCCACACCTTTTTACCGGCAGCTCTCATCTTTTCTGTTTCTTCCTCGGAAAGCGTATTGACGGTAACATCCCAGTTCTCGACCATGTCTTTGAGCGCTTTTTTGCTGATGTTACTCGTAAGCGAACGATTGAGGAAATTGCAGTCGCCGTTGGCGGCCGTTTCAATGATCGTTTGCTGCTCCTTGGACAAGGATTTCCAGACATCCATGTTGAACCAGATGCTGTTCCAGGAACCGATGATGGGCTCGGGCTTCATGTAGTTTTTGAGGATTTCATGAAATTTCATTTCATACATGGGGCCGGCATCAGCCCAGTGAGCGCCTTCGACCACGCCGGTGGCGAGACTGGTGTACAGTTCCGCGCCGGAAATCGATACCGTCGAGGCACCCATATTTCCCAACCACTTCTGCATGGTGCCGAAGGCGCGCAGCTTCATGCCCTTGAGGTCCTCGGCTTTGGTAACCGGTTTTTTAGTCATCAGGCCGGTGTTGTAAGATTCCATGGGAATGACGTAAATGTTGTGTTTGGCATACCCTTTTCTCAACAGATCGATAAACCCTTTCTGGAACATGAAAAAGTTGGCCTCATCGCCGTCCTTGAAGGCGAACGGCAGCCCCTGGGCGATGATACTGACCGGTACGCTTTTATACCAGTATCCTTCAGGTACACCTGCAGCCTCAACCACCCGATTGGTCACACTGCCCATGATCTCTTTCATGGGGACCAGTGCATTGACCGGGAAAATGCTGATTTTGATCTCACCGCCGGACATGGTTTCCACGTCCTTGACGAAATTGTCAAAACCGCGGTGCATCTGGTCCGGCGGCAAATGGCTTTGCAGCCTCAGGTTGATTTTGGCCGCTTCGGCAACCCCTGCGACTGAAACACCAATAAACAACATGGCGATGACGATACCGATAATTTTCCGTTGGCTGATCTTCATTTTGTCCTCCTCAGTTGAAATGTGTTCCGTTTTATCCTCACCCATGGCCATAGCTGCTTTAAAAAAGATAAACCAATAATAAAACAGCGCATTGACTTCGGTTTTTTATCTTACAACAAACCAACCAACCATCTGAGTCATAAAAAAATGATTCTTATTCAGAATGAATAACAGTTTTCCACCTGTCGCCATCGAGCTTGACCTCTTTCGGTTTGTGATCAAGCCGTTTGCCGGTTATCCTGGGATAACCGGCAAACGACTCATCGAGAAGGCAATTCACTCCATTTTCTCATTTGAGATCAGGAGGAAATGCAGGGAGGCCAACAAAATCGCGATGACGAGTGCCATCTTCAATGCGTGCGGCCCGTTTCGCGGCCGCCTTGTAGCGATCGAAATCCGCCAAGGCCAGAATCGACAGCTTTTGGGCTTCCAATGATCCTTCGGCATGGATGGTCAGGACATCTTCATAACACGAGGTCAGATCTCTAACCAATTTTACCATACGCAAACGGTGCTCAGTCGGGACCCCGGCTTTGCCACCAAACACCTTGTCTAAAATATCGTGCAGCTCAGGATTGAAATAATCCTTTCCCGACGGGCACGTCGCCACGATCCCGCCGGCAATGTCCTGGATATATTTGGTTGCCGTGTGCCAGTTGTTGGCAAAATAATATTTGCAGATATTGGCGATCATCGGATTGGGATATACATAGGATGAATCCTTCTCGGCCGTGCAGTACTCGCAGGCCGCCTTGCCCAATATTTCAACGGCTTCGGCATACATCACCAGCCAGGTCAGTTTGTCGCGAACATGAGATGCTTTTTCAATGCCATTATACTCCGCCATCAGCGTGGCCGCGCCGGTGAACAGCTCGAGTTCCATGGATTTGTAGGTCTCGGCACTGAGCCGATGGAAATTGGCGAACATGTAGGCCATTTGACCGGCGAATTCCCATTCGCCTTTGAGAAAAATGCGTTCTTTGGGAATGAACACCTTGTCAAAGATAATCGTCGCATCATTGATAAAAACGCTTTTGGCGATGGGGTGGTCGAACAGTGACGTTTCCGCGTTGATTTCAGGTTCCGCCGACACCATAGTGATCCCCTTGGCATTGGCCGGTACACTGAAGGCGACCGCAAAGGCCTTGTCGTCCTCACGCATGGCCCGGCAGGGAGCGATGAGGATCTCATTGCAAAGGGGCGCTTGACTGATGTGCGTTTTGGCGCCACTGACAATGATGCCGTCTGCGGTTTCCTCCTCAATTCTGACATAATAGTCCGGATGAATCTGCTGCGCGGGACGCAACCCACGGTCGCCCTTGATATCGGTAAGCCCCATGGCAAAAGACAGATCGTTCCTCTGCAGGTGCTTGCGGTAGGCTTCCACGTTTTCGGCATAGTTGGTGCCATACTTCTTATCAATCCGACGGCTGACCACGGTGACGGCGTTCAAGCCGTCTTTGGCCACAAACTTCGCTCCCGGTGGTTTTCCAAAACACACTCTCGCCCAGAGCTTGACTACCTCACGCAATCGAAGCAGATCGGCCTTTGTCCGCTGGGGAATCAGAGCAAAGTTGACCGGCTCACCATCTTCATCGACATCGGTCAAAAGGTCCTTAAAATCCGGATTGTTGCTCAGAACATAATCCATAGCCACCCAATCCCGGCAAACCTTCAAAATGGGATCGGTGGTCACATCATTGATGCGTTTTCCATTTAAATAAACGACGCGCCCGTCTTTCAGGCTTTCTATGTATTGCTTAGGTGAAATAATGGCCATGATCGTCCTCCATTGTTAAATGTCGCCGAATCATCTGTAGGGATGGGCATGCAAAACCTGGAATGACTTTTTATAGACCATGCCAATTGCTGAGTTCTTCGTCTGTTGATACCGTTCCGGTCACGCCACCAGCATCCTGATCGGCAAGGAAGACAACACACTTGACCATTTTCTCAGGGGAGACCCAATCCTTGGTGATATTCTCATCAGGTTCCCAATAGCGCATTCCTTCAGTATCGACCGGCTCTTTGGGTTTTATGTTGTTGACGGCGATATTGTGGCAACCGACCTCGGTGGCCAATCCATAGCAAAAACGATCGACCGCGGCCTTGGCGACCGCATACGCGACACCGGTAGGCACGGTCCCCTCGTCACGCTCGTCAGCAGCCAATGATGAGATATTGACGATACTGCCGCTTTTTTGAGCAATCATGGTGGGTAGAACGGCTTTTGAGCAGAGAAAGGTTCCGTTGACATTGACTTTAAGAACGATATCCCAGCGTGAGAGCGGTGTTTCGGCCACCGGGTAGTAAAAGGCCACGCCGGCATTATTGACCATAATATCGATGCGCCCAAAGGCAGCGATGGCCTTTTCTACCATTTCCTTGACACTGGCTTCATCGGTAACATCGCATCGAACGGCCAGGGCGGTGCCGCCCGCAGCTTCGATATCTTCAACCGTTTTAGAAATTGTCCCGGGAAGTTTTTTGTCCTTGACGACTTCACTACGCGCTGCCACCACAACCCGTGCACCCGCTTGTGCCAATCCCATGGCAATTGCTTTTCCTAAACCGCGGCTCGCGCCGGTGACGATGGCGACTTTGTCTTTTAGGCTCATACACCCCTCTCTTTGTTTCTATGCCGGCTGGTCGGTTCATCCTGATGAACGGACCAACAATGATGGGGAAATTCATTTTCAGGCATATCCAATTATACCAATTTCAAGGAACCTAAGATGAGAGATCGTTCGGATGATCACCTTTCCCCTAGACACATGTTGGCGGCCCAGATCAAAACCAACTTCAATATTTCGAACGATCGATTTATTTTTTTAGCACCGCTGTCTATTGCTGTCAACGAATTTCATCTTTGAATTTGACTTTCACCTGAAACGTTCTTATGAAATTAAGTTGAAACATTAATTTATTTTTCGTTTAATTCATGTAAACCACACTGCCGCTTCCACTGATTGTAGATTTTGAATAATCTGACCCACACTTGAGATTCCCACCTGATTTTTTCAAGGTGACGATTTCTTATCCTTATCCATCCGGTACGACTGGTTAAGTGTTGGCAGTGTCAACAAAAAATACGGCCTTAATCCGTCGCACCCCTGGCAAGCAAGACCAGGAACAACAATATCGAATACGTTTCTTTCAGACCGAACCAGCAACGAAATCATAACGGATGGGGCGTCTTTTTTCTGAAGGAGTTGTTGATGAATGAAATCGAAGCATTGCGATGGCAGTTGGAAAGGTACCGTGCACTGCTCAACCAAACCGTCGATCGCCTGTACAATGCCCTGGAAGAACTCCAGCGAACCACCCTGCTGCTTCTAAACCAGGCAGACCTGTACGCCGCTTCAGACCAGGAAATTGACCGGTGGCTTCAAAAAGAAGGATTTGCCATTGATGCGGATGGCTTTTTCCAAAGCATGCCCTTGCTGTCTGATTTCAGGCAGGGGATCTTACCACAGGATGCCATCAGCGTGTCATGGGGAAAACACCTTAAAACCAATCCGACCGTGCGACGGCATATATACAGCCATCGCAACATTGGCAGCCATCTTCAGCATATCCATGATCGATTGGGGGATATCGGTTGGATCTATTACCAGGATGCCGCCAATGCGTCCTTGCAGTACCCGTTCATCGACCAGTGCACGGCGATTCCTTTTGACTTCGACTGGACCACCTATCACACCTTTGTTTCGGTCAACCCTGAGAACAACCCAAAGCGACAGATTCGCTGGACGCCGCCCACCGTTGATTATGCCGGCGAAGGAATCATTCTTTCCGTTTCCATTCCGGTGTGGCGTGGTAATACATTCACCGGACTGTGGAGTATTGATCTACCGCTACGTTACCTTTACCGGGATTTTTCCGGTACAACCGCCCTTCCCCATCAAAGCCAGTTCATTGTGGACCAGCAGGGTATGCTGATCCTGCATGAAAAACTACACGCTGAAATCGATCAGACCCAGGGGCGTCTTTATTTGCATCCTTTATCCGAACTCGGCGGTGGGTGGGCGCATTTTGATTTGCAATCAATCATCACCAAACCAGGGGGGCTCAATATGATCACCGACGCTGCGGGCATTGAATGGGTCTATTGCCACTGCCATGTTCCCGGCGTTGATTGGATTCTTTTTTCGGGACTTCCCAAGGCGACAATGGAAGCGGCCGCCGCCGGGCGGCTGCAAAAGGCCTTTCGACAGATCGCCGACGGAAATTTTGCCCATCGCATCGAAGCAGCCCCCGACAACACCCTGTCGACCCTGGTGGACGAATTCAACAAAATGAGTACCCGTCTCAGCCATGTTGAAGCGCACCGCCAAAAAATGGAAAAACAATTGCTCCAGGCCCAGAAAATGGAGGCAGTCGGCCGGCTGGCGGGCGGGTTGGCGCACGATTACAACAACATGATCAGCGTCATCATTGGGTATACGGAAATGGCCCTTGAAAAAATCGGCGGCGATGATCCGCTTTATGCTGATCTTACTGAAATCATGGACGCCGCCAAACGGTCCAAGGAACTGACGCGCCAATTGCTGGCCTTCGCCCGCCGCCAGTCCATCGCCCCGAAGGTTCTGATTATCAATGACATCGTGCAAGGCATGATCAACATGCTGCTTCCCATCATTGGAGAAGATATCGAACTCGTCTGGCTGCCCGGCAACAAAATATGGCCCATCCAAATCGACCCCTCCCAAATCGATCAGATTCTGGCCAATCTGTGTGTCAATGCCAGGGACGCCATCAGCGGTGTGGGCAAAATCATCATCGAAACCGCAAACACCGAGTTGGATGAAACCTATTGTTCCCTGCACCAGGGATTCGTTCCCGGTGAATTTGTAAAGCTTACGGTCAGCGACAACGGCGAAGGCATGGATAAAAGCATTTTGAACAAAATTTTCGAACCTTTTTTCAGCACCAAGGCCATTGGCCGGGGAACCGGCCTGGGCCTGGCCATGGTCTATGGAATTGTCAAACAAAATAAAGGCTTTATCAATGTTTACAGCGAGCCGGGGCATGGTACCACGTTCAGGATCTATCTACCGCGGATCACCGGCGTATCCACGGCAACGGTCCCCAAGCCACCATCCGCCCCGTTGAAAGGCAACAACGAAACCGTGCTGGTCGTGGAAGATGATCACGCCATTCTCAAGCTGACCCAAAGAATGATCAAAAAGCTCGGTTACCAGGTTCTTGCCGCGACGTCACCGCAGGAGGCCATCGCCCTGGCTCGGAACCATCCGGAACCGATCGACCTGCTTTTAACCGATGTGATCATGCCCGAGTCCAATGGGCGGGATCTGGCCCATCGGATATCGGGCATTTGTCCCGGAATCAAGGTGTTGTACATGTCCGGCTATACCTCCAATGTCATCGTCAATAGAGGCGTTCTGGACGAGGATGTGGTCCTCCTGCAAAAACCATTTTCCAAAAACGAGCTGGCCGCCAAGATAAAAGACGCTCTGACCGCGACAATCAAAAGCTGACGGTGCATAAAATTCGAGATGGACCTACAAATGGTACACGGCTCGCTCGGCCGCGCCAAGGGCGCCTTCAAGATAGCCCCCGTGCTGATCGGCTGTTTCTGTGCCGGCAAAATGGATGGCGCCGTCCCAAATGGCACTCTGGCCGGCCGGGGGCTGATAGACCGGGTGGGTGACCATGGGCGGCTGGTCATACTCCGTGGCCGTATAGGGGTCACGGGCCCAGTCCTGATAGAAAAGCTTAAGGGGCGCAGCAGCGGCCGGGCCGAAAAGCAAGGCCAGCTGGTCCACAATGGCCTTGCTCAGGTGTGCCTGCTGATTGCGCCGGCCGGCCGAAATACCGGCAAAACCGGTCAGACCGAAAGGGGCCGCATGATGGTTGGAACCGTCGTGAATCTCACCCATCGGACCGCACTGGCTGAAGGCCTGGCCCGACAGGCCCGCATCACGCCAAAAAGGCGTTTGGTAGAGGGCATAGAATTTGGCCTGTCCGGCCATCCACGTGCCTGTTTTCAGCATGGCCTGGGCCAGACGGTCTGACAAATCAGGTGTGAAAAGAATCGTGGCAGCCGTGAGACGCGGTGGCATGGCGATAATGACCTGTTGGGCGACAAACCGAGCCCAGGGCGCTTTTTCCAGTTCCCCCACCGTCACCTGCACGCCGTCGGTACGCCGCTTGATCTCACACACAGGACGGTTCAACAAAACGGAATCTTTGGGCAGGCGCTGACTGAGCTTGGTGACCAATGCGATCATACCGCCGGCAACCCGCCAGGAACTAGGCTCGGTAGGATATCCACGCACGGTGTGCACCTCACCGCTGATTTGCTGGAACCGCCCCAACCCCGCTTCAAACTGGCGATACCCGTCTAACGCCAAGGATTCGATCAGGCGTGCCATGCGTGGATGGATCTCCGGCCAATACCAAGACGGGCCCAGATCACAAGCATAATCTTGATAGGCGGGGCACAAAATTCGGCCACCGATGCGGTCGCGGGCTTCAAGGATGATAAACGATTTATTTTTTTCAGCTAAAAGGCTGGCGGCATAGATTCCGCTCAGACCGGCACCGATGATAATGGTGTCGATACGTCTGGTGGTTGCAAGGCCCATTGGATAACCCTCTTTTTTGAACATTATCTCGGATAAAGAGAGTTTCATAGCACCGGCAGTCGCCCAGAAACAAGAAAAAATCGCACCATCAACCACGTACGGGGTGGGATAAAAAAATTCAAGCTGTGCCATTAGCATTTAGCTGGTCAATGGAAAATTCGTATTCAAATTACACCACTTCTGACTAAAAATCAAAAGGGTTAGAGATTGTGCCATGGCGCTTGGCAGTTGAAAGGCTGGCCCGAACCTGATATCCCAAGGCCCATGGATGCATCTTTTTCCACTATTCCCTGGGACACAAAAACGTTATGGCGGGAGGCCAATGCCAGCCTGAACCAAAGTGTCTGTCATCACCGCCATCGGCTGTGCGACTCTTTACGCTCGGCAGACCGCCTGTGCGTCCATTTGCTGTCCGTCTTCCCGATCATGGATGACTTGTGCCAACACACCTGCCTGGATTGCGCGGACATTTGCTGCCGGCACGCCTGGGTATGGGCGGATTTCAAGGATCTGCTGTTTTTGCATCTGGCCGGTATCCCGGCGCCCGACCAGCAGCTTGTCGGCCGACGGGGCGATCACTGTCGCTATGCGAGCCCCCATGGGTGCCGGCTGGACCGCCTGCAGCGGCCCTTTGTCTGCACCTGGTACATCTGCCCGGCCCAGACCCGCCTGCTGAACAAGCAGCCGGCGGAGCAGGCGCGACTCTCAGCCGCCCTGGAGCAGATAAAAATCGAGCGCCGCCGGATGGAGGAGCAATTTATCCAGTCTGTTATGGCGTGATCTCTTCCTTCAGCATGCAACAGGCAATCTTATACGGCGGCGGGCCGTCGTGGGCGTCAGGCAGGTTACGCGGCTGAATGATGCGGTTCATCACGCAGCCTTCGGGGATGGTCAGGGGAAAAAGGTCGGTTTCGTTGATACGGGGGGTGTCGACCAATCGGTTGTCAACGATCTCAAAGCTGTGCAGGGGATAGTCTTCGCAAAGCGGACATCGGTAAACCCGGCCGTTGGGGAAAATAAAATAATTATCAGCGACCATTCCCGCACATTCAAATGTCTCGTCCGGCCCCAAAAACACCTTGGGAAAAATGGTGGGAATTCCGCGGCGGGCCGCCTCCTCGGCAACCCGGGGAACCACCTCCAACCAGGTTTCCCGATCCACCTGGGCCAGGGTTTCGCGGTGCTCTGCATCCTCGGTCCACTGACCTCTTACACCAATCACCTGGATGAAAAAACGGTCGACCCCCATCTGCTGTACAAGCGCCGGCATATGATGCAGGTGATCGATATTGGCCCGGCTTACCGTATAGATCAGACTGATTGCAAATCCACGCGCCTTGGCCGCTGCAATCCCTTTTGTGCAGGCATCAAAACAGCCCGCCCCCCGTAAGGGGTCGTTTATTTCCGGGCGCGGGCCGTCTAAGCTGAAGCTGAAAAAATCCAATTCATCGGGCGTCACCCGGTCCAGGATATTGTGAAACAGATAGCCGTTGGTATCGATGGTAACCGATGCATACCCCAGGCCGCGCGCGCTTTTTACTGCCTGGGCCAAATCCGGATGCAAGGTGGGTTCACCACCCAAAAGAATCAGGTTGGAAGCCGGGTGACGATCGGCAAACAAGGCCAGCCAGTGGTTGATGGTATCAATATCCAGCGTATTTTCGCCATGCTGGTCGGGATTGATATAACAATGACGACAGCGCAGATTGCAGTGGGTCAGAAGATGGAAAAAAACATTGGCTGCCCGGCGGGTAAAGGAAACGGTCTTGCGTATCATGGCAGATTCATGAAACTATCCATATCCGCATCGAGGCTGGCCTCTTTGTCGGAGGCGTCGCCGCCCAGGCGACGGATCTCCTTTTTGGCACGGATCAACTCTTCATTGGTCAGCCGCAGGCGGTTGGACATGTATTCAGCAAAAATGCGGTACAGCAGCAACAGGAAATCAAGGCGCTGATCCTTTTGGTCGGCCGAGGAGAGGCGCTTGCCCGCCGACGTATCCACGGCCAGGCAAACGGTCTTGCCCAAGGCTACGACCGTGGCGGAGCGGCTCTGATCGTCGATAATACGCATCTCTCCGAAGATTTCGCCCTTCTTACCGATCACACCAATCTCTTCACCCTCCTTGGTGATACGGATCTTGCCGGAGAGCAGGAAGTAGAGCCAGGGATCCATATCGCCTTCCTGAATGATGGCCTCGCCATCCTCGTACTGCCGAATCTTGCTCAGGCGCAGGAGTTTTCCCAGGTTCCGCGTTTCAAAGTGCTTTAGTGCGGAAATGGACATGAGCCGCTGAATGTTTTCAATGTTTTCCTTCAGGTATTTGGACTCAATCATAGGTTCCCTCAGGCAGTGACAGTGGCAGAATCTACACGCATAAAAACATATTAATGTGCGGATCAGATAAAGGCAAGCCCGATTACCAACTACCGGACCTCCATGCAGTGTTTGGACAGGTTCTCGTCAAACTGCACCGGGTAACAGCCGTCAAAACAAGCTTTACAGAAATTTTCCGCCGGCTTGTCGATGCCGGTGGACGATAACAGTCCGTCCAGACTCAGGTAGCTCAATGAATCCAGTCCCAGGTGCCGTTCCAGTTCCTCCACACTCATCTTGGCCGCAATCAACTCCCCCTTGGTGGAAAAATCAATACCGTAATGACAGGGGAACCGGTGGGCCGGACCGCTGACCCTTAAGTGGACCCGCTTGACCCCCAGCTCGCGCAGGGCCTTGACCCGGGTCTTGGCCGTGGTGCCGCGGATAATGGAATCCTCGATAATGATAATATCCTTGCCCTTGAGCAGCTCTTTGATTGGATTGAGTTTCACCCGCACGCCGAAATCACGCATGCTTTGGGTCGGCTGAATAAACGTGCGGCCCACGTAGTGATTCCGAATCATACCCGCTTCAAAGGGAATCCCCGATTCTTCCGAGTAGCCCAGGGCCGCGTAAGTTCCCGAGTCGGGAAAAGGCATCACCAGATCCGCGTCCACGGCAGACTCGCGGGCCAGCTGGCGGCCGTGGGCTTTGCGCGTCAGGTAAACATTGTGCCCGAAAAAGGTGCTGTCCGGCCGGGCAAAATAGATGAATTCAAAAATACAGAACGAACGCTGTTTGGGCGTACGGGTATGGATGCTTTTGATGCCGTCCTTGCTGATGATGACGATCTCGCCCGGATCCAGTTCACGCACGAATTCGGCCTGCACCAGATCCAGGGCGCAGGTTTCCGACGCCAAAACCCAGCCCCCGTTGAGCTTGCCCAGGCAAAGGGGCCGAAACCCGTGGGGATCCTTGATGCCGATCATCTCTCCCCGACTGGTCAGCACCACCATGGAAAATGCCCCTTTCATACGGGCCACCGAAGCCTTGAGGGCTTCTTCGAATCCTAAGTTCAAGCTGCGCACAAACAGATGCAGAAAAACCTCGCTGTCCATCGTGGTCTGAAAAATCGAGCCGGAATCTTCCAGTTCGGCTTTGACGATGTGGGCATTGACCAGATTGCCGTTGTGGGCCACGGCATAGGCCCGATTGCGATGGCGCACCACCAGCGGCTGGGCATTGGCCACGATGGAACTGCCGGTGGTCGAATAGCGCACATGCCCGATGGCCGTGGCGCCGTCGAGCCCCTCCAAGGTGTCCATATCGAATACATCGGGGACCAATCCCATGCCTTTGTACTCGTCAATCACGCCATTTTCGGTAACGGCAATGCCGGCGCTTTCCTGCCCCCGATGCTGCAGGGCGTAAAGTCCGAAATAGCAGACCTTGGCGGCGTCCGCATGGTTAAAAACCCCGAAAAGCCCGCAGGCCTCACGGGGTTTGTCGTCACTGATCACTTCCCGAGGAATTGTTGCAGATGTTTTCATGTTCTGTTTGCCTTGAACGATTAACCGTTGAGAGATGGTCCCTTTACCTGTGGTAGTCCTGAATCGGCTTGACGGCAAAGGGTCTGTCCCTTAGCGCCGCCACGCCCCGGCACACCGCCAGGGCGCCGGCGGCGGTCGTGGCGTAGGGCACCTTGAATTTGAGGGCCGTCCGGCGGATCGTGTAGCCGTCACGCCGGGGTTCATCACCGGTACCGGTATTGATGATCAACTGGATGCGACCGTTTTTAATGGCATCGGCCACATGGGGCTGGCCCTGGGAAACCTTGTTGATGCGCTCGGCCGGGATGCCATTATCGGTCAGATGGGACCAGGTCCCGTCCGTGGCCATGACCGTAAATCCCATATCCACAAACTGTCTGGCCACCGGCAGCATGGCTGGCTTGTCAGCATCCCCGACGCTGATGAACACCGTCCCCGACAGCGGAAGGCGCTGTCCGGCACCGAGTTGGGCCTTGGCATAGGCCAGGCCGAAATCAGCGGCAATGCCCATCACCTCGCCGGTGGATTTCATCTCCGGTCCCAGCAGGGTGTCCACATCGGGAAAGCGGTCAAAGGGCAATACCGCTTCCTTGACCGACAGGTGGCGGGGGATCACTTCCCCGGTGAGTCCCAGCTCGGCCAGGGTGTTGCCCAGCATGATCTTGGTGGCCATCTTGGCCAGGGGCACACCGGTGGCCTTGCTGACAAAGGGGATGGTGCGGGACGCCCGCGGATTGACTTCGATCACGTAAAGCTGGTCATCCTTGATGGCGTACTGGACATTCATCAGCCCGATCACTTTAAGCTCGGCGGCCATGGCCTTGGTGGCGTTGGCAATCTGGTCGAGCATCTCAGGCTTGATGCTGTAGGGCGGCAGGACACAGGCCGAGTCCCCGCTGTGTACGCCGGCCGCCTCGATATGCTCCATGATGCCGCCGATAATCGTGGTCTGCCCATCGCAGATGGCATCCACATCCACCTCCACCGCGGCTTCCAGAAACTTGTCGATCAGTACCGGATGGCCCGGCGAGGCCAGGATGGCCAGCCGCGTGAAGTTTTCCATATCCTTGGGATCGTAGACGATCTTCATGGCCCGGCCGCCCAGCACAAAAGAGGGCCGCACGATCACCGGGTAGCCGATTTCATCGGCAATGGAAAGGGCCTCACTGATGGACATCGCCGTGCCGTTGGCCGGTTGGGTAAGATTCAGCTTTTTCAGCATGGCCTGGAACAGCTCACGGTCTTCGGCGCGGTCGATGCTTTCCGGCTGGGTACCCAATATGGGCACGCCTTCCTGAAACAGCGGGGTGGAAAGATTGAGCGGGGTCTGGCCGCCGAACTGGACGATCACACCATCGGGCTTTTCCTTCTCCACGATGTGCAACACGTCCTCACGGGTCAGCGGCTCGAAGTAGAGCTTGTCCGATGTATCATAGTCGGTACTGACCGTTTCCGGGTTGCTGTTGACCATGATGCTCTCGATACCCATCTCGCGTAAGGCAAAAGAGGCATGCACGCAGCAGTAATCGAACTCGATGCCCTGCCCGATGCGGTTGGGACCGCCGCCTAATATCATCACCTTCTTGCGGTCCGACACCCGGGCTTCGCATTCACTCTCATAGGTGGAATAATAGTAGGGCGTGGCGGCACGGAATTCGGCCGCACAGGTATCCACCAATTTGTAAACCGGCCGGATGCCCATGGTCTTGCGCGCCCGCTCGACCTCCTGTTCGGTGCTGCCGGTCAGATGGGCCAATTGGAAATCGGAAAATCCATATTCCTTGGCCCGTCGCAGCTGGTCGGCGGAAAGGGTGTAGACCGAACTGGTTGGAGCGCATTTGGCCGCCGCCTGGCCGGCTTGAGCCAGCTCGTTCTGCATCTGAAAAATCTGGCTCAGCTGAAATAAAAACCAGGGATCGATGGCGGTGGTCTGGTAGATCTCATCGATAGACATGCCCGCTTCCAGGGCATGGCGCAGGTAAAACAAGCGCTGGGAGTTGGGCACGGCCAGTTTCTGTTCGATTTCTTCCAGGGTCGGCGGCACGCCATCTTCTTCGATGCGGTCCTTGCCATCGGCGCCAAAGCCGAACCGACCGATCTCCAGACTGCGCAATCCTTTCTGGAAGGCCTCCTTGAAGGTTCTGCCGATGGCCATGGTTTCGCCCACCGATTTCATGGATGTGGTCAACAAGTCCTGGGTCTCGGGAAACTTTTCGAAGGTCCAGCGCGGAATCTTGACCACACAGTAGTCCAGGGTGGGCTCGAAAGAGGCCAGGGTTTCGCCGGTGATGTCGTTGGGAATTTCATCCAGGGTATATCCCACGGCCAGTTTGGCGGCGATCTTGGCGATGGGAAAACCGGTGGCCTTGGAGGCCAGGGCGCTGCTGCGCGACACCCGCGGGTTCATCTCCACCACGATCATGTCGCCGTCCGCGGGATTGATGGCGAACTGCACGTT
Source organism: Desulfosarcina variabilis str. Montpellier (assembly GCF_048565275.1). Lineage (NCBI taxonomy): Bacteria > Pseudomonadati > Thermodesulfobacteriota > Desulfobacteria > Desulfobacterales > Desulfosarcinaceae > Desulfosarcina > Desulfosarcina variabilis. Next base: position 8,964,937 of record NZ_CP159846.1, read on the forward strand.
GGAGCCGCCCGTGTCCACACCGATTTCGCGCATGATGGCCAGGGAAGCATCGCGCATGGTCTGGTATTCCCGATCGGTCAGGGTCTGGGCCGGGGCCACGGTGATGGAATCACCGGTATGCACGCCCATGGGGTCCATGTTTTCGATGGAGCAGATGATCACCACGTTGTCCCCGTGGTCACGCATCACTTCCAGCTCGTACTCTTTCCAGCCCAGCACCGACTGCTCCAGCATCACCTGGCTGGTCAGGCTGGCATCCAGCCCGGCCTTGGCAATGTTTTCCAGGTCTTCGGGGTTGTAAGCCACCCCCCCGCCGGTGCCGCCCAGGGTAAAACTGGGCCGGATAATCAGCGGGAAACCGACGGTTTCGGCGATGGCGCGCGCCTGTTCCATGGTGGTGGCGATGCCGCTTTCCGGAATCTTCAGACCGATGCGGTGCATGGCCTCACGGAAGCGATCGCGGGACTCGGCCTTTTCGATGGCATCCAGGGATGCGCCGATCAATTCCACGCCGAATTTTTCAAGCACCCCCTGACGGGCCACCTCTACGGCGGTATTCAGACCGGTCTGCCCGCCCAAGGTGGGCAGCAGGGCATCAGGGCGTTCCTTTTCGATGATTTTGGCCACGGCCTCGGGGGTTACCGGTTCGATATAGGTGCGATCTGCGGTTTCCGGGTCGGTCATGATGGTGGCCGGGTTGGAGTTGACCAGCACCACCTCGTACCCTTCTTCCTTCAGGGCCTTGCACGCCTGTGTGCCAGAATAATCAAACTCGCAGGCCTGGCCAATGATGATGGGACCGGCGCCGATAATCAGGATTTTATGAATGTCCGTACGTTTGGGCATTAGCGTTCCGAGGATAAAATGGTGAGCTTATCGTTCATATCGTCAGTGGGTTTTCATCATGGACCGGAACTGATCAAACAAATATACCGCATCATGGGGCCCCGGCGATGCCTCCGGATGATACTGGACGGCAAAGGCCGGCAGCCGGCGGTGCCTGATACCTTCCACGGTATTGTCGTTCAGATTGATGTGGGTCACATCCACGGTGTCTTTGCCTAGGCTTTCCATGTCTACGGCAAAGCCGTGATTTTGGGAGGTGATCTCCACCCGGCCGGTATCCAGATTCTTGACCGGTTGATTCGCACCGCGGTGACCGAACTTGAGCTTATAAGTCCGCCCCCCAAGAGCCAGCCCTAAAATCTGGTTGCCCAGGCAGATACCAAAAATAGGCAGCCGCCCCAACAGTTCCCGGGTGGTCTCGATACCGTAAACGACCGGTTCCGGATCACCAGGCCCGTTGGACAGAAAAAGGCCGTCGGGCGCCAGGGTCATGATCGTACTGGCGTCGGTCGCGGCCGGCACTACCAGCACTTCGAATCCCGCTTGGGTAAGACAGCGGGCGATATTGTATTTCAGGCCGAAATCAAGGGCCACCACCGACGGGCGCCGACCACGCTCGCGCCAAATCCCATGGTCCAGCTTTACGTCATCGGGCAGTATTTCAGGCTTGCCGCCGACCCACCGGTACGGCTTTGGCGTGGTCACTTCCCGGGCCAGATCCATGCCCACCATGCTGGGAACGGCATTGGCACGGCGTTTCAGGCTTTCGGGATCCAGATCATTGGTCGAAATAATGGCCCGCATGGCACCGCCATTTCGGATATGGCGGGTCAGGGCACGCGTGTCCAGTCCTTCCACGCCCAAAACCCCCTGCCCTTTCAGATAATCGGCCAGACTCTGGGTGGACCGAAAATTACTGGGAAACGGCTGGTACTCCTTGACCAGAAAGGCGGCCACCTGAATCCGGGACGATTCCACATCTTCCGGATTGACACCGTAATTCCCCATCAACGGGTAGGTCATGGTAACCATCTGGCCGCTGTAGGACGGGTCGGTGAGCACCTCCTGGTATCCGCTCATGCTGGTGTTGAAAACCACCTCACCGCTGGCTTCTCCCGGCCCGGTAAACGACCGGCAGGCAAAGGTCCGGCCGTCTTCTAACGTTAATCGTGCGTCCATAATATATCATCTTATCGCACACGGCGGCTTGGCCGCGCGCCGAAAAAGGTCTGAGGTCAATTACCACATCTGGCCGGCAAATCAACCCCTTAAAAAGTGTGGACCACAACGGTGCTTGCAGAATGGCCGTTCCTTCTATATCGGTCATTGGACATTGAGTATTCTGCGGTTATCCGTTCGCCCATGTCAACCCGTCGGCCGCAAAAACAACAATTGTAATTATGGCAAGTCGAGCGTTCCGATTACGATTACGCGCACTGCTACACTGAGCACGAGCACGACGGGCATTGGCATTTTTCGTGCTCGTGCTCGTAATCGATCATCATTTTTTGCTATCGATCGATGAAATTCCCGCTGAACACCTCCAAAATTACAATTACTGCTGTAAAAAGGGGCGGGCCGATCGGCCTGCCCCTTGGTGTCGTTTTCGGCAATGGCCCGCTTATCAACCCAAAGGCGTGTTTTCCACCAGGTCCCAGATACCGCAGGGGCAAGCACCGGCACAAAAGCCACAGCCGATACAACGCTCCGGGTCCACCACATACTCATAGTCCACACCGTCTCCGGCCTTGCGGCTGATGGCCGCCTGCGGACAGATAGCCACACAGATGCCGCAATCCCGGCAGGTCCCGCACGATGAGCACTGGGAACCGCAATGGTCCATGTCCTCGTAGTCGATAATCCGGGGATCCAGGTATTCCAGGGAAACGCGGTTGATATCGATGACCATCTTGCGGTCGGCCCCGGGCCGTTTACCGGCCAGGATCTCGGTAATGGTTTCCGCCGCCCGGCGACCGGCACCGATGGCGTCAGTCAACAGGCCGGGCCGCACCACATCACCGATGGCGTAAAGGTTGGCATTGGAGGTCTGATAATCATCGTTGACCACCACGTATCCACGCTCGGTAGCCACGTCCTCGGGCAGAAAATCCAGATCCGGCGCATCACCGATGGAGACGATGACCGTATCGGCGGGAATCACCTCCCCGCTTTCCAGTTCCACGCCTGCTTCCGTGATCTGGCGGGTAAATACCGGCCAGCGAAACTTGGCTCCGGCGGCCTCGGCATCTTCACGCTCCTTGCCGAAACTGGCCGGTTCCTGCACATCCAAAAGGGTAATATCATTGGCGCCCAGACGCGCCGCCTCGGTGGCCGCATCGCAACCCACATTACCGGCACCGATGATCACCACCCGCTGGCCTGGTTTGGCACTGCCTTGTTTGGCATCGGCCAGAAAATCATTGGCCGTGACCAGCCGTTCCTTGCCCGGGATGGGCAGGGTGCGCGGCTTCTGGGCGCCGGCGGCAACAATAACGAAATCATAGTCGGCAACCAGCTGTTCGGTTTGCCCACGGTCCAGTTTCTGCTGCAGGTGAACGTGGGGAATCACCTCCTGGGCCCGTTCCAATTCCTTTTGCACCACCTCGGCCGGGATGCGGCTATTGGGAATCACCGATGCAATTTTCCCGCCTAAGGTCGGTGCGGTGTCAAACACCACGGCTTCGTGGCCCTTGCGGCGCAGCTGCCAGGCGGTGGAAATACCGGCCGGACCACCGCCGATAACGGCAATCCGTTTGCCGGACAGGGGGGGCAGCTCCGGAATCTTGGCATCGATACTGGCCCGGCCCAACTGGCTGACATCCACCGGGGTCATGAACGCCGATCCCTTGGTGCAGGCGGTCATGCAGGGATGGGGGCACAGGTAACCGCATACCGAAGCGGGGAAAGGGGTAAAGGCCAGGGCCAGATCCACGGCTTCGTCCACACGTCCTTCACGCACCAGGCGCCAGCGCTCCTGCACAGGGATCCCCGACGGACAGGTGGCCTCACAAGGCGCTTTGAACTTGCGGTTTTCCCAGACCGGGACGAAACGGCGCATGTCGCCCTGGGTAATCAGTGGAATGGGGCTACGGTCAAGGTCGGTCAGATCGCCCACCAGGCCGCCCTTGCCCAGATGTTTGTCCCAGACATTTTGATGAAAGTCGGCCATGGAACGCCGTTTCACACCGATTTTGTCCTGGGGCGAGCGGGCGACGATCAGCTGCCACTCTTCACGGATCGACAGCTTCTCCAAAAGCTCCATCCGATCGGTGGATTTTAAAAATTCCTTCAATCCGTCGGTCAGCCACTGCCAGGTATCGTCATCGATGGGCACCATCTTGGCATCGGCGTGGCTGAAGCCCTTGTGCGGGCCGCGGAACAGCACCCGGCCGCCCACCATACCCACCATGGGATGGTAGCCCAGTACATTTTCGGGATTCTGGGGCGTGATGCCGCAAATTACGGCCACGCCGCCGGCCATGAACTCGGCGAAATAGTCCCCGGCGGAACCCAGCACCCATAACTCGGGAGGTTCGAAGCGGGGATTGTATTTGGTCATAGTCATGCCGCGGGCCCCGATATTACCGGCAATGTAGACCTTACCCTGGGCCATGCCGTTGGCTGTGCCATTGGAAGCATGACCATGAACGGTGATGATTGCGCCCGCATTGAGCCAGCCCACATCATCCGATGCCGGTCCCAAAACGTTGATGAAGGTGCCCGGATAGCCCATGGAGCCCATCCGCTGACCGGCTTGCCCTTCCACCGTGATCGTTATGGGTTCACCATCGTTTTTCCAGAGCCGTCCGCCGATTCCGTGCTGGCCGAAGGCATGAATCGTCAACTGTCGGTGCCCGGCTTCTACGGCCTTTTGAATTTGCTCTTCAAGGATCCGTGAGGGGAGGCGCTCCCCGTCACGCTTTCCTGTTATTTTAATCGGTTGTCTATTTTCCGTCATCGCATGTTCTCCGGTCAAATCAAAAGCAGGGGTTCAGCGGTTTAGGCCAAAGGCTGAAGGGCGTATTCCTCCAGCCTAAACCCCTTCAGCCTATTCACCTAATCTAAACCACATATTTGATTTTCAGCCGCTGAGCGGCATCGTAGTCACTGATCCCCAGGGCATCCGACATGCCGATGGGCAATGCCGTGGAGCGGCCCAATGGCGCCACGATCTTTTTTAATTCGGTGTCAAAGGCCAGAAACAGGTCGACCACCCGCTCGGCCACTTTTTCCACATCCAGGCGCCGATACAGGCGCGGGTCCTGGGACGTGATGCCCCGTGGGCAACGACCGATGTTACAGATGTTACAGCGATCGCTTTCCGAGCCCAGACAGCCGGCAGCCGCCTGCATGATGTATTTCCCGGTCTGCACACCGCTGGCCCCGAGCATGATCAGAGCCGCGGCATTGGCGGCCAGATTGCCGCTTTTGCCCACGCCGCCACCGGCAAAAATCGGAATTTCGTTTTGCATGCCCACTTCCACCAGGTTGAGATAACCATCGCGGATGTTCGTGGCGATGGGGTGCCCCATGTGGTTCATGGAAACGTTATAGGCCGCGCCGGTGCCGCCGTCCTCGCCGTCGATAGCAAGGCCCGCCGCATACGGATTGCGGGTGAGGTTGTTGAGCACGGCCATGGCTGTCGAAGTCGCCGAGATCTTGGGATAGACCGGCACCCGGAATCCCCAGGCCATGTACATGGACTGAATCATTTTGGCCACCGACTCCTCGATGGAGTACTGGGTCTGGTGGGTCGGCGGACTGGGCAGGCTCACTCCCGGCGGCACCCCGCGAATGGCGGCGATCAGCTTGTTGACCTTGTGCCACATGAGCAGGCCGCCGTCGCCAGGCTTGGCCCCCTGGCCGTATTTGATCTCGACGGCGCAGGGGTCTTCAACCATTTCGGGAATGGCGTGAATGATCTCGTCCCAGCCGAAATAACCGCTGGCGATCTGTAAAATCACGTATTTGATGAAGGGACTGCGCAACAGGCGCGGTGGACAGCCGCCTTCACCGGTGCACATGCGCACCGGCATGCCCAGCTCTTCGTTGAGATAGGCCACCCCCATTTGAAGCCCCTCCCACATATTGGGAGACAGGGCGCCGAAACTCATGCCGCCGATAATCAGGGGATAGATTTCCCGCACCGGTGGAATCCACCCGTTTTCACTTAAAAACTTCAGGTTCTGCTCGGGCGGCAGAATGCGCCCCAAAAGGGTGCGCAGTTCGAATTCATGGCGTCCGGCATCCAGGGCCGGATCCGTCAGCATGGAAATACGGATAAACTTGATCTGGTCCAGCAATCCGCCGGGCACGTTGCGCCGACCGCCGCGGCTGCGGGGCTGACCGCCCCGGTTGATGTGAAAGCGCAACTTGTCGGCTTCGTCGGAGCGCACGGGAATGATGGCGTCGTTGGGACAGACCAGGTTGCAGGTGGCACACCCCACGCAGGCATAGGCCGGGTCTGTTTTCTGGCGAATACCATGATAGACATCAAAACTGCTGGACGGATTGCCCTGGGGCTCCAGGGACACCTTGATCCGCCGTTTGCGAAATACACCCAGTTCAATGGCATTGACCGGACACACAGCCGTGCAACGACCGCACAGGGTACATTTATCTTTTTGCCAGAGAATCTGCCAGGGCAGATCCTTGACGCTTAGTGTAGATGGGGTAATGGCTGCATTTGGTTGCATACGGAAACCTCCTGGCGATCCGGTCCGACAATAACCGTGTCCAGATGCATGGGTTGAAAGTCTTTGCTCTTGTCTCGATCAGGGATGGCATAATCCAGGCCGCAAATTTCCGAGGAAAAGGCATAGCGACCGGGGCGGCCCCCGACCACACCGGGCCGAAGTTTCTTGCGGTCCTGGACCATGAACAGGCTGTGGTCAGGCAGACACCCGATAATGCAGTTGGGCCCATCGATGATCAGCCGGCGGCACGACTGCTTGAGCTGCTTGAGCAACGCTTTGTTGGGATGCACTTCGATGTCGGCATCCTGCAAAGGCGTGATCACGTGCTTGTAAGCCGGGATCCCAAGGCCCAGCCGGGTCTGGGTGTAGTGCAGGATATGGGTGAACACTTCCGAGTCACTCTGATAGCCGGTATAACCAGGGAAGTTTCGCGACAGCAAAAACTCCCGGATCGGCGTAAACGCCGTACATTCACCATTGGTCATGGAGGCGTAGCCCTGGATGAAAAACGGATGACAGGCATACAGATTGATGGCGTAGTTGGTATTCTGCCGTCCCTGGGCCATGATCACCCGGGCATGCAGTTCCTTACGATCCAATTTGAGATAATTGGCCACCTGAAGCGGATCACCGATCTCCTTGATCATGATCACATCCGGCCAGAATGAAAAAACGATCATGTCCCGCCGTTCTTCGCCCATGGCCCGCAGCTGCAAACGGATCTCAAGCAGTTTCTCGTTCAGTGCCTCCTGTGAATAGCCGTCCCACTCCTCAGGGTATTCATAGGCACGGATTAGATAAATATCCCGTTTGGGAATCCCCGGGGGAGGGGTTTTGGGCACCTTGATGGTAATCTTGTACTTGGTCATGAATCCGATATCCATCATAAAGGCATCCAGGCGTCTTAAGCCTTCTTCACTGAAAATACCGGACAGGATCGGCGCATCCTTGATCTCCTCAAAAGGTCCTCCCAGATCCCTTAGGAAAAGACCGACACCGGATCCATCGTGCCCTTCCCGCATGACATCCATGGCTTCCAGGGCGATCATGGGGGAGACGGGCGTCTCGCTGGTCATGGCAAACAGTCGGCACATGGTTCATTCACTCCTTTTCGCTGCCGAAGGTAAAAAAGGCCGGCATTGACCTGTCAATGCCGGACCCGTGTGTACATAGACTGGTTGTACTTGAAGAAGCAAGTTGCATACCATTATATAAAATGCGCTGAAATGCAATACCCTGTTGGCATGGCACGCTAGCGGCAACACATCTCTATAAACAAATTTATTACACTAATGCAATATTTTTTTCCATTTAAATACAATATTGTAATAAACCATCCGTTCACCCAAATCTTCCATAAACTATCGAAAAAATTCTAATCTTGGCAACTTTTTGAATATCTGATAGGCTTTTGGTTGCCAATCGGCAGAGTCCGTCGGGCAGCGTACGTCACTGTTTCCCCACCGGTGGGAAGCGCTGCCATTACAGAGCACAACGACATGTACCCCTATCTGTTTCGCTTTTCAACCACGTGAAGAAAGTGCCCGTTCCATGACCCGTTCCCTAATCGACACCCTAAACCACCAGCAAAAGGAACGCTGGGAGGCCTTTTGCAAGGCCGCGGAGGCGGCCGGTCATTCCTTTTCAACAGATTCGGAAGGGGCCAAGGACCTGTTCAACGCCTTCGGCTTCAGCGAATTCGTCTCCGCCAGTTGCATCCATCATCCGGCGATGGCCATTGATCTGATCGACAGTAACGATCTGACCACCCGTGCAACCAACGACTACATGCATCAGCACCTGGCACCGTTTCTGACCCCCCTGGCCCCCGCCGCGGTTGACCCCAATACGGCCCCGGAAGCGCTGCTGACCCCGTTGAAAGCGGCATTACGACAATTTCGCCGGCGGGAAATGGTACGCATCGCTGTGCGTGACATGGCAGGTCTTGACCAGGTGGAAGAAACCATGGCCGATATTTCCGCCCTGGCCACATGCGCGATCGACGGCGCCCTGACACTTTTGTACGATCACATGTGCGCCACCCAGGGCGTTCCCGTTGATGCGGCCGGCAAACCGCAACGGCTGGTGGTGATCGGCATGGGTAAACTCGGCGCCGGTGAGCTCAACTTTTCGTCGGATGTGGACCTGATCTTTACTTTTCCCGCCAGCGGTGAGACCCGTGGAGCCAACCGCTCGGTTGCCAACGAGGTGTTTTTCACCCGCCTGTGCCGCCATCTGATCCAGGCCATCGGCGAGGTCACCGTTGATGGGTTTGTCTTCCGGGTCGACACCCGGCTTCGGCCCTATGGTGATGGGGGGCCGCTGGTCATGAATTTCGACCACATGGAAGATTACTACCAGTCTCAGGGGCGCGAATGGGAACGCTATGCCTTGATCAAGGCGGCGGTTGTGGCTGGTGACGAAAAGGCCGGTGCAACCCTGCTCGACCAGCTCAAGCCGTTTATTTTTCGGCGCTATCTTGATTTCGGGGTGTTCGAGTCCTTGCGCGAAATGAAACAAAAGATCACCGCCGAAGTGCGTCGCAAAAAACTCCACGACAACATCAAGCTGGGCAGCGGGGGCATTCGCGAAATTGAATTTTTCGGCCAGATGTTTCAACTGATTCGCGGCGGCGTATTGCCGGCACTTCAGCAACCGGGCATCCAGGCCGTACTGAGCACCCTCGGCCAAGAGGGGGTTGTCCCCCCGGCCGTTTGCCGGGAACTGATCGAGGCCTATCGCTTCCTGCGCCAGGCCGAACACCGGCTGCAGGAAGAAAACGATCAGCAGACCCATGCCCTGCCAACGGATCCGCTGGCCCGCCTGCGCCTTTCACGCAGCATGGGGGCCGACAATTGGGAGGCCTTCATCGTCGAATTGGACGGCCATCGGCAACGGGTTCGCGGCCACTTTGCGGGACTGCTGGAAACCAAGACCCCAACCAGGAACGAAAACAAGGATAAAAATGCGCATACCACGGGTCTGGAAGACGCCTGGCGGCTTTCCGTCACCACCGAGCAGCGGGGCCAATGGCTCACCACAGCAGGCTTTTCAGATGGCCGTACGGCAGCGCTGCTATTGGAATCGTTCAAAGCCGAGCCGGCCACCCGCGCACTGAGCAGTACCGGCAGACATCGGCTGGACCGTCTGATGCCGCGCATCCTCGAGGCCGCTGCGGCCTGCGATGTGCCTGAAACCGTGCTGGACCGGGTGCTGCAAATCCTTAAAAATATTCAGCAGCGCATCAGCTACCTGTCACTGTTGCTCGAATATCCAACCGCGCTGACCCATCTGATCCGTCTGGTCGGCGCCAGCCCCTGGATCGCCGCATTTTTAAGCCGCCACCCGGTGCTTTTGGACGAGCTATTGGACCCGCGCACATTATATGCCCCGCCAGGGCCTGATGCACTTCGTAAAGGGCTTTCCCGGCGGCTTGCCAGCGTGCCCGATGACGACGCTGAATATCAGATTGAAGCCCTTTGCATTTTTCGCCAAATCAACATGCTGCGCGTGGCAGCATCAGACATCACCAATGTGCTGCCGTTGATGAAGGTCAGCGATCATTTGACCTGGATCGCCGAAACGATTCTGGAAAAAGTGGTGGACATCTCCTGGAACGACCTGGTAGCCAGGCACGGCAGGCCAACCTGCACCCTGGACGGCCACACCTGTGAGCGCGGGTTCGCCGTGATCGGTTATGGCAAGCTGGGCGGCCTTGAACTGGGCTATGGCTCTGATCTGGATCTGGTTTTTCTGCACGCCGCCGATCCGGGTGAAACGAAAGGGGGTCAGCGGCCCATTGACAACAGCCACTTCTTCGCCCGCCTAGGCCAGCGCGTGGTGCACATGCTGTCCGCCCATACCCCGGCTGGTGCTCTTTACGAAACCGACATGCGTCTTCGGCCCAACGGGAATTCCGGCCTCCTCGTCAGCCATGTCAACGGATTCAAAGCGTATCAGCTGGAAAACGCCTGGACCTGGGAGCATCAGGCCCTGATCCGGGCCCGGCCCATTACTGGTGATCCGGTTTTGCTAAGCGCCTTTTCCCGCATCAGACAACAGGTCCTGTGTTTACCCAGGGAAAAAAAGGAACTGCAGACATCGGTAAGGGAAATGCGCGAGCGTATGCGCAAGCATCGGCTGGCGGCCACACCGGATCAGTTCGACATCAAAGAAGATGTGGGCGCCATGGTGGACATCGAGTTTCTGGTTCAATACTTTATTTTGCAGCACGCTGCACATCATCCCGACATTACCCGCTGGACGGACAATGTAAGACTTTTGCAAGCCCTGTCCGAGGCCGATATCATAGATACGGTGACCGCCTACCGACTGCGGCGGGCCTATCTGATTTTCAGGGCCGTGGCCCATCGGTTGAATCTGCAGGAACGCTCCACCCTGGTCGACGTGAAACGGTTCGGTCACCTGAAAGGGTTGGTGCAAGGGCTCTGGCAATCAACACTTGTTTAAGGGCCGCTGTAAAACAGGAGTGACAGTGGATGATGGACACCCCTTTTTTTGAACGAACGGTTCCCTTCAGTCTTGACCTTGTCTTCCGGCAGGGCATGGGGCGGCGGTTGCTGCTGTGCATTTTTACCGTTGCCATGCTGCCAACCATGCTGATTGGTTGGATCAATTACCAAGCCGCCTACCACCATCTGGATCAGGATATTCAAAAAACGATTCGGCTCAATGCAGAACTGAAAAGCCAGCAGATCAACGCCTACCTCCATGGGCGCATGACCGATGCCGAACGGCACGGCCGCGAGCCGGCAACGATCAATTTTTTCAATTCCCTGGTCAGAAGGCATCAGGCCGCCGAAGAACCCTTGTCCGAATTTGTGCTCAGCCCTCCCTGGCAAACGGCGGTATCTGCTTTCGGGTCCGGCATTCAATTGCATGCGGATCTGCATGGATATCATGACATTCTGCTGATCGATGGAGATGGAAATATTATTTTTTCAAGCTCCAACGCACCAACGTTGACCGGGAACCTGAACCAGATGGAAACCAATTCCCCCATCTGTGACGCATTTCGTAAAACCCTCGAAACCGGCATCCCCGCCTTCTCTGGATTCGAATCGGGCGTTGACGAGACCACCGGTGTGCGTGCCTTTATCACGGCGGCGATTGGCAGCATGGGCGATCCACCGGCCGGCGTGATCGCCTTTACGATCCCCGGTGGTGACATTCAACAGTTGATCCATTTGCCTCCAGAACCGGACACCAACGTTCGCATTTATCTGATCGATAAGGATTTGACGTTATTGGCCGGCACCATCGCCGGACAGCGCCCTGACACCCGGTTGACCATAAAAACCGCCATTGCCCAACAATGGGGTGACGCCATCGCCAACGGCAAATCAGCCCTGCCCCCATCCAGCCTGCTTGAGTACCAGGACCCGGGCGGCCATTGGATGGTCGGCACCTATGCGTCGATCCAAGTGGATCGTCTCCATTACGCATTGGTGGTGGAGGTTGACCGAACCATGGCCCTTTCCAGCATCCATCGCCAGCAAAAAATAATCTTTACGATTTTGATCCTGACCGGCCTTGGCATCATCGCCGTTAGCGTAATTCTGTCCCGCATTCTCGTCGAACCGGTTCGGGATCTGACCAAACAGATGATGCTGGCCACCCGCGATCAACAGCGCAACCTGCCGGCGATATCCGCCAGCCATGAGATTGGCCAACTGGCCACCGTCTGCAACGATCTGATCAAACACATCCACGCCCTTTCCATCGAACACGAAACCCAATCGCGACTGGTTGCCGGCATGGCCAGCTTGCACCGACTGCTCGGCGGCACACCGGAACCGGAGACGTTATGCTTCAGAGCCCTCGAATTTCTATCTGATTTCCTGGATCTGGACCGGGCGGAGTTTTTCATTGGCACTGAAGATGGACGGTTTGCGTGTGCATGCCATTTTCCCGGCCGTGCCACGGGCGAATGCGATCTGGTTGTATCTTCCGGGGAAGGACGCATGGGCAGTGCCATCCATGAAAAAACCATGCTGGCCTTTCGTAAAGATGCGGTGGAAGCGTCCATCATACCGGTTCCCACAGCGGACCTGGGCAATATCGTTGCGGTTCCGCTGATCCTTGAAGAGTCTGTGATTGGGGGTGTGGAAGCCCAAAAAATAGGGGTGTTCAGTCTTTTCGAAAGCCATTTTTTACAAACGGCAGCGCCGTTTATTTCCATGGCCCTGGGGGCGGCCCTGGTCCGTGAAAAGGAAATGGCCCTGATCAAAAAAACAAGGCAGCAGGCCGATCAGTTAAGCCGTCGCGAGACTGAGCTGGAGAAGAACACCCAAGCTTTGCAATCACAACGCCAGGCATTTGAAAAGTCCGAACAGGTGCTGCAGCTCAAGCATCTGGAGCTTGAAGCGGCCAATGCCCAAATGGTCAAAAATGCAGCCGACCTGGAAGCCAACATGGCCATCCTCGAGCAGCAGAAAAAGGACATGCAAGAACAAAACGCCGAGCTTGAAAAGGCCCACCGGGAACTGGCCGATAAAGCCCGACAGCTGGAAATTTCCAGTCAATACAAAACAGAGTTCATGGCCAACATGTCCCATGAGCTCAGGACACCGCTCAACAGCATTTTGCTGCTCTCTCGATTACTTTTGGAAAATACGTCCAATACACTTAGCCCCAAACAAGCCGAGTTCGCACAAACCATTAATTCTGCAGGCGAGGATCTGCTCAACCTGATCAACGAAATTCTGGACCTGGCCAAAGTGGAATCCGGAAAGATAGACATTGAAACGGAACCCGTCGCCATCAAGTCCATTGCCCAGGCCATGCAGGCGAGTTTTGCGCCCCTGGCCGAGCAAAGCGGCGTCGTCTTTTCCATTGATGTGGCCGAGGATGTGCCCGAACGATTGGTATCGGATCGTAAACGGATCGCACAAATTGTGAAAAATTTTCTTTCCAATGCCTTTAAATTCACCTCCCACGGACGCATTCAGCTTGCATTCTCGACATGCGCCGAACCGCCCAACGGTCAATCCGCCGGCCCTGCCGATGACGCCGGCTGGCTTTCCATCAGCGTTGACGATACGGGAATCGGCATCCCCACAGACAAACAACAATTGGTTTTTGATGCGTTTCAGCAAGCGGACGGCTCCACCCGGCGCAAATACGGTGGGACCGGCCTGGGCCTTTCCATATCACGGGAACTGGCGCACATGCTGGGCGGAGAAATCAGCCTTACCAGCGAGGAAGGCAAAGGCAGTTGTTTTACCCTGCATCTGCCCATTGTGTTGCCCTCCACAGAAGAGCCGAAAATGATCCGCGACGAAACGCCAAAGCGGACCGCCAAGCCCACGCCATCATCGTCAACCGTCAATGACGACAGCACCGTCCAGCAAGGATGCGAGTGGGTTCCCGATGACCGCCATCGGCTGGTTCACGGTAATCCATGCATTCTGATTATGGATACCGATGTCAAAACCATCGACCCCATCATGGATGTGGCCCGTGACCAGGGCTATAAAGTGGTGGTGGCCGAGCAGCGCATGACCGGCCTGCATTTGGCGGATTATTACCAGCCGGTGGCCGTTTTCATCAATCCCCAGTCATGCGGCCCTGACGGGTGGCCGGTGATCGATCAAATCAAAGCCAATGTCCAAAACCACCATATTCCGATTTTTACTTTATCCGGCCAGGATGAAAAGCCCCGGGCGGCGGCGCATGGTGCGGCCGGACACATTCGGGTGCCCCCTGCCAAGAGTCGACTGACGCTGGCTTTTCAGCAGATTGAAACATGGCAATCCCAGAATGAACGCAATGTACTGGTGGTGGCCTCAGATCCCCAAACGGTCACCGATCGGATCAGGTCCGGCATCGACATCGAATCCATTCATTTCACGATAGCATCCACTGCAGCCGCTGCCGCAAAGGTTCTTCAGGCACAAACCATGGATGCCGCCATCCTTGAGCCCACCATGGATATCGCCGAGCTACAGCGATTTCTGACCATCTGGCAAACGCATCCCATTGCGCTGGTGATCTTTACGGACGTCGCTTTAACGGCCGATGTGAAAGCCGCGATCACTCCATTTGTCCAGGTGGACGCGCTGCCTTTCGTGGGGACCGTGGATCAGCTATTGGTTAAATTGCTGGCCTGTCTGCACCTGCCGCCCGATGCATTGGAAACCGCCTGTCGCCAGCGGTTGGACGCCCTGATCGGGCACAGGTATCCGTTGCAAGGACGCAAGGTCCTGCTTGTGGATGACGACATGCGTACCGTTTTTGCCGTTACCAGTGCCCTGGAGGCGCAGGGGGTTGAAGTCTGCACCGGGAAAACCGGCAAGGAAAGTCTTGACAAACTCAATCGTTTTCCGGACATTGATCTTGTACTCATGGATGTAATGATCAATGAAATTGACGGCTATGCGGCGATCCAACAGATTCGCCATCAGAAACATTATCGACATATTCCTATTCTTGCGTTGACAGCCAAAGCCATGCAGGGTGATCGTGCCAAGTGCATTGAAGCCGGTGCCGACGACTATCTGGCCAAACCGGTAAATTTGGAAAAATTGACGTCCATGCTCAAAATCTGGCTTGATCCCGGGCTGACCCAACCGCAGTGAATGCATGCCTGAGACTTCTCTAATAACCCCAGTTTCCGGATATACGGTATGTCAGAAGAGGAACCCATAAAAATACTGGTTGTTGATGACAGACCGGAGAACCTTTTGGCCATTGAGGGTGTCCTTGATCGACCGGGTCTGACCATCATTTCCGCCACCTCGGGCAATGAAGCGCTGGGACTGGTCCTGGAGCATCACTTTGCGTTGATCCTGCTTGATGTTCAGATGCCGGGAATGGATGGATTCGAAGTCGCCGAACTCATGCGCGGAAGCGAAAAAACGCGCCATATCCCCATTATTTTCGTTACGGCCATCAGCAAGGAAGAAACCCATGTCTTTACCGGCTATGAAAAAGGCGCCGTGGACTACCTGTTCAAGCCGCTGGACCCAATCATCCTGCGAGGCAAGGTTAATATTTTTGTTGAATTATTTCAGCGACGTAAACAGCTCCAGAAAAATAATGCAAAATTGAACGAAATGGTTGTAGAGCTGGAGCGGGTCAATCAACAAATCCGTGAACAACAAAAATCGATTATCGAAGAAGAACGCCTGAAAGTCCTGTTGCAAATGGCCGGGGCCACAGCCCATGAACTCAACCAGCCCCTGATGGTATTGATGGGCAATGTCCAATTGATGGAAATGGATGGCGGCATTCCCTCCCACCTGACCGAAAGAATCAACCGGATCAGTCAGGCAGCCAACCGAATCGCTGATATTGTCAAAAAAATCCAAACCCTTCGTCACGACGAACCCAAAAACTACGCCGGCGGCAAAACCATTCTCAACCTGGACCAGCCGGTGTCGATCCTCAGTATCGACGACCGGGACAATGACTTTACCATGCTCCAACAGGCGCTGTCTGATCAACCCGAGCTCAAACTGTCCCGGGCCAAACGGATTGATGAAGCCATGGACCGCATTGATAAAGGACGCTTCGATCTCATCTTCCTGGAATATATCCTGCCCGATGGCAATGGACTGGAATTTCTGGAATCGATCAACAGCAAAGGGGTGGACACCCCCGTGGTGGTAATCACCAGCCAGGGGGATGAGCTGATTGCCTCCCGGATGATTCAGGCGGGGGCGAGCGATTACTTACCCAAAGCCAAGCTGAGCAATAAAGCACTGTTGCGAATCATCTCCAATGCCCTGGAAAAGGCCAACCTCAAGCGGGAGATGCGCATCGCCCAGCAAAAGCTGACCGAGATGTCCATTCGCGATGAATTGACCGGCATGTTCAACCGGCGCTACTTTCAAGAATCCCTGGAACGGGAAATCTCCGGTGTCCATCGCTACAAACACTCTCTGGCGCTGTGTATCATGGATCTGGATCATTTCAAATTGGTCAATGACTCCTATGGCCATCTGTGCGGTGATGAGGTCCTGCAGGAGTTCGGAAAGATTCTCAGTGAGAGCATCCGCAAGTATGATGTGGCCTGCCGCTATGGTGGTGAGGAATTTGCCGTCCTTTTACCCGACACATCGATTGATGAGGCAATGGTCCTGTGCGACCGATTCCGGGAACGCATCAGCAAGCACGTTTTCACCTACAATCGTGTCAAGCTACATATCACGACCAGTGTCGGCGTGGCGGCCTGTTCGGCCCAAAAAGAAATAACCGGCCAACAGCTGGTCGATCTGGCCGACAAAGCGCTTTATCAGGCCAAAAAAAAGGGGCGCAATCAGGTGGTAACAGCGTAGATCAACAGGCACTTAGGTTGAAGGCCAGCGTGCCATGGAGATCGCCCCTTTGGGGCATACCGTCACACAAAGCCCACACCCCAGACATGCATCGGAATTAAATTCCAGCTCCCCATCCTTAATGATCCTGGCATCGAAGATACATCGGTCGACACAATCACCGCAACCAATGCATTCATCCACCAATGTAACGGCAATGTAATCCGAACGAATCATCAGGTCTTTACGATGATAACGCCGGACAATCTGCAAATCATGGCAACAACAGGCGCAACAGCTGCACAATGCAAAAATCTCATGGTCCGGACGGCACAGGGCCAGCTGTACCAAGCCGCTTTGGTTGGCCTTTTTCAGAATCTCAATCGCCGATTGCATGGTAACCTTACGCGCCTTTTTTTTGGCCACAAATGCATCCGCCACCGCATCCAGCAGTAAACAGACGTCCCGTGGATGATCGCAGCGCCGGTAATGGGTGCGGCAAATACAGTTTTGAACGGCAATGGACCTGGCGCTGTCAATGATATGCATGGCATGTCCGGTGGGCAGCACCCATTGTCTGGCATCAAGGGATTCCGAAACCGGAATCACCCGGGAAGAAAAAGAAATTGGCTTTTTTTGCAACCACCGGTCGTATTGAACGACTCTTTTCTCAAGAAATGACTCCGGCTGCCTGTCACGCGTCATTGATCGTCTCCTGTTGATGACCGGTTGTCTTTACAAACCAGCATTCGAACCATAGGCCTCAACGCCCCAGTTTCTCACCGATCAGCGCCAGGCTGCTTTGATCCAGGGTGATGGTAACGGGAATCAGTCGCTGGTGGGATTTGACCAGGGGTTTCACCCGCTCGACGATGAGATCGGTGGCGAAAATCACATCACATTCGGCAACCAGTCGCTGCAGTTCTTTTGAATTGTCCAAACCGGACAGGATGCGCTTAAGCCGTCTGCCCATGGAAAAATAGGCACTGTTGTAAAGGGTTTCGGTGCTGCGTTGATTGGCGCAGATATAGCCGATGCAGATGCCTTCAGGTAGCCTGGCCAGGGCATTGATCACACCGGCATCCACCTGCAGAAGAACCGCCACCACCTCGACCTGGGCGGCGATACCGGGAAGCGCCCGGTCAAGCTCCTCGAGGTAATTGAATCCGCAAACCAACAGATCCTGGTCTTCAACCATGGCCAGGGCCGCCTCGGGGTCATCTTCGATTTCCTGGATCAGGATGCCTTTGGTTTTCGCACCAAAGGTATTTTCGATTTTCTCGCCGATGTAACGGATGACTTCATCGTTACAATCCACCACCAGCACATGCTTCTGTTCATTTTCAGCGGATACCGCAAGAAGGCGGCTTAAAAAATGATCGATGATCTCCTGGTTTCCGAAACCAGCCGTTCGGGCCTGGGCCATGGCCTCGGCGAAGACCCGATCCAGCGTGGCCGTTGGTTTTAAACGAACGTTTTTGCGCACAAATGTGCCTGATCCAACGACAATGTTTAGCAGTCCTTCTGAGCACAGTTCCTTGTAAGCCTGGGTAATGGTGTTGCGGTTGATTTTCAAAAATGCGGACAGATCCCGTGCGGACGGCAGCGGCCGCCCGGGTTCAAGCGTGCCCTTTTCGATCAAAAAACGGATCTGTATCTTGATCTGCTCCCGTAGACCAAGCGGACTGTTTTTTTTGCAGAACTATTTTCATAGTGTCATATGATCATATGACGCTAATCCATCTGTCAACGTCTGTTTTTGGGGTTACGGCAAAAAAAAGCCGGGTACTTTCCATCTGGAAAGCACCCGGCGTGGCTATGCGCTGGGTTAATCGGTTAGGCCCATCCGTAAATGGCAAGTTGCCTATTTCCGGACGGACACGCGTTTAGATGCACCACCCAGTTTTTTTATTTTCTCGATCCGGCATACCCGATGCCCTTCAAGGCTTCTTCCATTTCACCCAGGATCGCCGGATCATCGATGGTGGCCGGCACCTTGTATTCCTTGTTGTCGGCGATCTTCTGAATGGTGCCGCGCAGAATCTTACCGGAACGGGTCTTGGGCAGCCGCTTGACCACCGTGGCGGTCTTGAAGGCTGCCACCGGACCGATCCGGTCGCGGACCATCTGAACCACTTCTTTCAGAATCTCCTCCTTAGGCTTGGTCACGCCGGCCTTGAGGACCACGAATCCCACCGGCACCTGCCCTTTGAGATCGTCATCCACGCCCAACACCGCGCACTCGGCCACATCGGGATGATCCGAAAGCACCTCTTCCATCGCCCCCGTGGAAAGACGGTGACCGGCCACATTGATGATGTCGTCCGTACGGCTCATTACGAAAGCGTAGCCTTCCGCATCAATGTATCCCGCATCGGCGGTTTTATAGTAGCCGGGAAATTCATCCAGGTAGGAATCGATGTAGCGCTGGTCGTTTTGCCACAGGGTCGGCAGTGTTCCCGGCGGCAAGGGCAGTTTCACCACCAGGGCACCGATTTCACCGGGAGCCACCTGTTTGTTGTTAGTATCCACCACTTGCAGATTCCACCCCGGCGCCGGCTTGGTCGGCGAGCCTTCCTTGACCGGAAACTCATGCAGCCCCAGGCAGTTGGCACAGATGGCCCAACCGGTTTCCGTCTGCCACCAGTGATCGACGACCGGCACCTTCAGAGCTTCCTCGGCCCAGTGCAGGGTATTGGGGTCGGTGCGTTCACCGGCCAGGAACAGGGCCTTGAAGTTTGACAGATCGTACTGCTTCATCAGCTCGGCATTGGGATCTTCGCGTTTGATGGCCCTGAACGCCGTTGGTGCGGTAAACATGGTTTTAACCTTGTGCTCGCCGATCACCCGCCAGAACACGCCGGCATCGGGTGTGCCCACGGGTTTGCCTTCAAAAAGGATCGTGGTGCAACCCTTGAACAGCGGACCGTAAACGATGTAGCTGTGGCCCACCACCCAGCCGACGTCCGAGGCCGCCCAGTAGACATCACCGGCATCCACATTGTAGATGTTCTTCATGGTCCACTTGAGTGCCACCACATGACCGCCGTTGTCACGCACCACGCCTTTGGGCTGTCCCGTGGTTCCCGATGTGTAGAGGATATACAAAGGATCCGTGGCGGCCACAGGCACGCAATCGGCCGGCGACGCCTTGGCCATGGCATCCGTCCAGTCAATATCCCTGCCCTCGATCATGGTTGCCGTCTCCATGGAGCGCTGAAAAACAACGCATTTTTCGGGTTTGGCATCACTCATGTCAATGGCTGCGTCAAGCAGCGGCTTGTATGCGATCACCTTCTTGACTTCAATGCCGCACGATGCCGAAACAATTACCTTGGGTTTGGCGTCGTTGATCCGGGTGGCCAGCTCCTTGGCCGCGAAACCGCCGAAAACAACCGAATGCACGGCCCCGATGCGTGCACAGGCCAGCATGGCTACGGCCGCCTCGGCAATCATGGGCATGTAAATCAGCACCCGGTCACCTTTTTGGAGGCCCTGCGCCTTGAGCACGCCGGCAAAAGTCGCCACCTCGTCCCTTAGCTGCGTGTAGGTGTACTTTTTAATAGTGTCGGTTACCGGACTGTCATAGATCAGCGCCAGTTGATCTCCCCGGCCCTGATCGATGTGGTAGTCCAGGGCATTGTAACAGGTATTAATCTGCCCACCGGTAAACCAGCGATAAAACGGTTTGTTGCTGTCATCCAGAACTTTGTCCCAACGTTTGTACCAGTGGCAGTCTTCTGCTGCTTTGCCCCAGAATCCATCCGGATCATTGATTGACTGTTCAAATGCGGCGTCATAGGGGTTGCTCATGTGGCCTCCTTTTACCAGTGGTTGAAAAAAGAAACTATAGAGGATAGCATTGGTTAAATCAACAACAAAAGATGAATACTATACAGTAGCTGAACAATCGTATTTTAATTATATTTTTTCATAAAAATCAATACCGATAAGCACGGTCCTCAGGGCAATCGCAAGTAAAATCAAAAACCGGCCGCTTTTGAACAAGCACCATCCCCGAAAGAGGAAAAATGCCAACGCCCAGATGTCAGATGTCAAATGAAGGATGAAATCGATTTTAAAAAGATGGATGGATAATCTGATTCGCCATCGGGCACAAAAGCCCGATTTGAAAGGCAGCGTGGTGCTATGATCGATCGTTCAAGCGCCGCCCGCTTACGGCGCCACGATGATGACCCCATATGCCTCTAAGCGGTTTCGCGTTTGTCCAGTGGGGTGGGAAAGGCCCCATTGCGGTCCTGCTCGATAAGCGTTTGAATGGACGTCTGATCATACACCTTGTCCATGGCCTGCTGGACCTGATCCCATAATCCCATGAACACACATCCGCCCAAAAAAGGACAATTTCCCTTGGATGCACAGGCCATACATGCGTCGGTTTTGTCCTCCTTGTCCAGCATGCGGAAAATCTCCCCCACGCGGATTTGATCCGGGGGTTGGGTAAGCGTATACCCGCCAAAAAATCCGCGTTTGGATTCTACGAAGCCAGCCCGTTTCAACTGCCCCATGATAACTTCCAGAAATCGCAGGGGAATGGCCTGTGCCTCGGCAATGGTTGAGGTCTTAACGGGTTCATCACTCTGTTGTTTGGCCAATTCAAAAATGGCACGCAAGGCGTATTGTTTTTTTTGGGTGACTAGCATGGCTGGCTTCAGTTCCCTTGGTCTTCAAAGGGTGCTTCCAAATGGAAGTCCCGTGGTGATCGATACGTTTGTGCGTTCAATAATCGTTCGAAAGTTAGCAGTATTTTCAATAAATGATATTTAGGCACAATAGCTAGTTTTTAATAGGATTTCAATGCTTGGTCGTCGTTTTTTTGATCATTTACTCCTAAAAATAAAATTCAAGCCCCTCCAATACCCCTTGAATTTGGGGGTAACACGTCATCATAATTATCTTTTTTTAGAAAATTAGGTTGGCTAACGCTTCAGACTGGATCCAGTTGGCCAAAATATTCAATACAGCGATCATCATCATGCATTAGATTGTCCTGTCAAACGAATATGATAATCCCAACTGTGATAAACTCGTAAAAAGTCGCATTTCAGACGGATTCGTAAACTGTAAACGTGGAGGTATTCATGAAAATCCAATCAGCGAGCATGACCATTGTTACATCCAAACTGCCGGAAACCCGCCATTTCTATGAAACCCATTTCGACGCGCGTCCGCTTTTCGACTGCGGTTGGTACGTTGTACTTCGCCTTGGCGTGTCGGGTTCTGGCCCGGAAGTCTGCTTGATGGAACCAAAAAGCGGTATGGTGCCATTTTCCGGTGGAACCGTCCTTAACTTACTTGTCGACGATGCCGACAAGGTACATGAAAAATTGACCGCAGCCGGTTTGTCGACGATGATTCAGTTGGAAGATCATCCCTGGGGCGATAGAGGGTTCGGCGTTGTTGATCCTTCCGGTGTGGTCGTCTATTGCTATCATCCTATTGCACTCACTCCCGAATTCAAAAAGTACATCATTGAGGATATCTAAAGGCCATTAAATGCATCGGGAGCAGCGAGCCGAGCGATGGCCTGCTCCCGGTTTGTATGGAGCATCATCGGCGTGCAGCCAAACCAGTGTCTTATCTCCCGGTTCATGTGGGCTTGATCCGAGAAACCATAATCGGCAGCAATGGATGCCAAGGGATGGAAACGTCTATGCGCATCTTGTCTGAGTCAGCGTTATCCCATGGAAAGGTTACCCCAGGAGCGAGCCGGACACCCAAAAACCGCGTTTCATTTGTACAGACGACGTTTCTAACAGAAACATCCAACCCGCTGCAAATAATCCTTAACGGTTGTTTCTTATCGATAATGGCGATCAGGTCTCTACAGCCATCGGGCCATACAGCAACGCTTCCCTTTGGAAATTGCACGCTCCATTTACAGACTATTGAATTCATCGTTATCCCTAATGTTGCAAAGGCCGAAGGGCTTCGGAAACAAGACGCCGAGGTTGTCCGCCAGAGGCGATTCATTGAAGGACCATGGCCTTTTCCGGACAGATCTCCTGACAGCAGAAGCAGGTCACGCAACGATCCATGTCCACCACGGGCAGATCGTCGATCAGGGTCAGGGCGTCGGCCGGGCACTGCTCGACACAACTGCCGCAAGCCGTGCATTGGTCCGGGTTGGCCTGCGGTGTCAACCGGGTCTTGCTCTCCAGAAGGGACTGAATGTCGGGATTGTTGAAATTGGCCTCACCACCCAAGGGTGGAATGATAAAATCCTTCAGCCGTACCAATTCACCATCCAGTTCAATATCATCCAGGTTCCAGGACCCCAATCCGGCCTCGGCGGCTTTTTGCAAAAAGCGCAGGCGGCCCGGATCCAGCCCCATCATGGTGGCCACGACGGCATCCATGGCCACGGCATTGTCGGCGGCAAGGATCAGACCGATATCGCGCAGGTCCGGTGAAGCCGGCCCGTTGCCCTGCATCCCGACCACGGCATCCATGACAAACAGATTCGGCACCCGCAGCTTGAAAACATCCACAATCAATTCATGAAACCGAAAGGGGCTGCCGGCGATTTTGTGCAGCCGGGCCTTCTGGGCACCGGGCAGGAAACCATAGCTGTTCTTGACGGCACCGGTCATCACCGTAAGCCCGTGGGTTTTGAACTTCGGCAAACTGATCACGACGTCTGCTTCAATGATGTCGCGGGAGATCCGTACACTATCCATGTAGTCGGCATTAAACGGGACGGTGACGGCATCCAGACCGATGTTGCGGTAATGGCCCTTGGCCGCCGCCATCAGTCCGGTCTGCTCGAAGGCGGCCTCATTGGCACCGTAACTGAACACACCGGGGTTGTCACCGACAACAATCGATTTTGGCTGGAAAGATCGGACCTTGTCCACGACGGCGGCCAGCACCGCGGGATGCGTGACGATTCCCTCGTTGGCCTGTGAAGCCCGCAGCAAATTGGGCTTGATCATCACCGATTTACCGTCAAGGTCCTGGGGAAACAAATCAAAAACCCGATCAACCGAATCATTGACCGTATCGTAGGTGGCCGGATGAATCATGACACGATGCATAAATCAATTCCTTTTTTCATAACCAATTGTATTTTCAGTTTATTCAACATTACCATCCAGAATGGTCCGAACCGTTTTCGCCAAATCCGCCTTGATGATGGGTTTATAGGCCAATGCTTTGATTCCAATTTCTTTGACCGTTAAACTGGAAATTTTTTTATTGTAACCGGTAAACATAATGATCGGGATATCCGGATCGACGGCCATGAGTTCAGTGGCCAACACATCCCCGGTCATTTTTGGCATCGTCATATCGCTGATCACCAAATCAAAATCGGTTGGCCTGGCCTTGAACAGCTTCAGTGCCTCGACACTGTCGGTCAGGGAGGTCACCCTATAGCCCAACGATCCGAGAATCTGAGCACCCAGTTTGGCCAAGGCAGCCTCGTCGTCGACGAACAAAATTCGTTCCGTGCCTTTGGGTAATACACTCTTTTCCTTTTGGCTTTCGGTTAGACGTACTTTTGTGGTCGGCAGAAACACGCGAAACGTGGTTCCGTTGGCGACCTGACTTTCAACGATAATCTTTCCGCCACTTTTTTCCACAATCCCCTGAACCACGGAAAGTCCCAGACCGGTGCCCTCTCCCATGGTTTTTGTGGTGAAATAGGGCTCAAAAATCAAGCCTAAAATGTCGGGAGAGATACCAGGCCCTGTATCTGCGACCGTCATCTCAACATAGACGCCCGGTGCCACCCCTTCCTGAAGCAGAGGGGATCGGTGATCGATGGTCACATCGTTCAGGCCGATCCTGAGCACGCCACCGGCAGCATCCATTGCATAGGCAGCGTTCGTGCAGAGGTTCATGATGATCTGGTGGATCTGGCTTGGATTGGCCATGATAAAGGCCTTGCTTTCCAGGTTCTGCTCAATTTCAATTGTGGACGGCATGGAAGATCGGATGAATTTCAATGCCTCCTTGACAATTTTATCGATCTGGATTGGCTGGGTCGGTTCATTTGCCTGGCGCGCAACAGCCAAAATTTGCTCGACAAGATCCTTGGCGCGCTTGCCGGCCGTGTAGACTTCCTGAAGACTTTCCTCAATCACCGAATCTTTTTCAACATCGTCGAGCGCCAGCTCCGTAAAGCCAATGATGGATGTCAAGATATTATTGAAATCATGGGCAATACCGCCAGCCAAGTTGCCGATGGCTTCCATCTTCTGGACTTGAATCAACTTGGCTTGGGCTTTTTCCTTGTCTTCTATGGCCTGCATGTAATCCGTAATATCCCTGAAAACCGACATCTTCGAACGGGTGCCTTCCGGATTATCGATCAGCATATTGGCGACGCGGTAGGTTCGATTATCTAGGGGGCTTTTGACATCAATTTCTATGGGTTCATGGATTGACAGTCGATTAAAAACACACCAGTTGCATTTCATATCCAATCCGTGCAGTACCTGGTGACATTTTTCTCCGCTAGCATCTCTGCCGATGCGACGAATCATAGCCGGATTCATATACTCGACAACAAAATCCGATGAGCAAATGTATAATGGATCGACAAATGCTTCCATCATGGATCGAAATTTTCTTTCACTTTCGACCAATGCTTCCTCAGTCAACTTGCGCTTGGTAATGTCCCTGAGAATATGCACCAGACCGGAACACCGGCCGTTTGCATCCAGAATCGGATCCACAGAGATATGAAACCATCGATCCCCAATTTGCATCTCCATCATCTGGCCAACCAGGCTCTCTTTGACCCGCGGGGCGGGACAATTCGGGATGGGGGCGTTTGTTCCGTGGATGAGTGCCCAGCAGTGTTTGCCGATAAAATCCGCTTTGCTGTCCCCAAATAACGTTCTGGCCATTTTGTTGGCGCGCCGCACGCGCTGGTCTGCGTCCATGATCCAGATGGCGTCGCTGGCGGACTCAAATGTGGCATTCCACTCTTGGACCGCGCGATGGGCTTTTTCCTCGGCCCGCTTCCGCAAGGACTCGGCCTGTTCCAGGTCTCGAACCCTTTGCTCAAGCGCTTTGTAAGTGGGTTTTTCAGACATGTTGGCTCCGGTAATCCGGTATTTTTAAGATACGCCGCTGTTTTCAATCCAGGTCAACAGCGTCCATCCAATATTGACGGTTCAGCAAAAAGTCGAAAATACCACTTTGGCGTCAGTCCGGCGTAGATCGGAATCCAGTTTTTTCAATATGTTCTGGATGCCGGATCAAGTCCGGCATGACGAGTCAGGCACTTTTTACGAGTTCATCAGTATTGGCCAATTGGCCCATTTATGGGCGAACACGAAATAGTAAATTCCTTGAGTTATGGGAAGCTCAGAAAGGCGGGCGACCACCGTTAAAACCCAGGAAGGAAAGATTTGTCATTCGATCAGCCAACTCAAGATATATTTTCAATTATACCAGAAGCGGGTGCCGAAGCAACCCCGGCGAAATCACAACAGCAATTGTACTTTTGGAGGTGTCACCGGCAAGTCAAGTCACAGATCAAAAAGCCGCTCAAGGGCCAATGGATCGATCTGATGGTATGGACGCCAATCTGTTCATGCTGATGCGTGGCGTGGTCGCCGTGGGTTGGCAGTGTTGGGCTGCCCCCTCCCAGGGACACAAGCTCGGCGTTATAAATCAGGGCCGGGTTGATATCGCCGTGGGCGGTGGTAAAAACCAGGGCATGGGGGTTGATCCGGGCAATCCGCACTTTGTTTTCTTCGACTTGCTTTGCTGTCAATTGATCGGTCTTGTTGAGCAAAACGATATCTGCCGCCCGGATCTGGTCGTGGGCGATATCCGAAGACGCAAGGGTGCGATAAAGATTCACCCCGTCCACGAGGGTGATAACGGAATCAAAGCGAACGATTTCCTCCACCTCGGCCAATTCATCTAACAGGTTGAACGGGTTGGCCAGCCCCGTGGTTTCCAGGACGATGGAATCGGGATGAAAGTCGCTCATGACTGATCAGCATCAAGTGCAGACCATCCTCAGTGCAAGGAACAGCCAACGTCACCCCGGCAATGTTGAACAACTCTATCATTGATGGATGAGACATGAAATCCCGGATGCACGGGTAGTAATCCGCTTGTTGGGTCAGCATCCCGGCCTGGACGCACAGGGATTCGACACAATCTTCTTCAGGGTGAGGAAAGTAGTTCAAGCCGAAACGCCCGGCAATTCCGGGTAAAAGCGGATCCATCTGATCGAAAAACAGACCGAACACCCCGGGACAGCCGTCGATGCGGGCGGTCCAGGCATCACTGCCGTGCGCCCCGTTTTGCAGGCCCCGCCACCCGAGCCGATGGCGCACACCCGGGACCAGATTCACGCGGACCATATGGTAACGCAGGATTTCCTGTATACCGGCTTCAGGATTGCTGAATCGATCCCCGGGTATCCATTGCAGAAGTGGCATGGGACCTCCTAAAAATATAATCAGGCACCAAAAGTAATCGTATCCCCATTGCCTAAATACGCCGTATCCTTGGACCGATATTGCGCGGTGCCTTTGACCACCGGATAGCCAGCGGCAATGAATTTTTTGGCGCACAGTACACCGGTGCAATGATTGCAGCCGATCTTCTCGAATCCGTATTTCCCCAATGAAATAACCAGATCGTCATATTTGGGATCCCAGTCGTCAAACGGAGAAATGTGCAACCCACCATAAATGCCGTACAGGTTGTCGTTCTCATAGCGGATTTCACGGTAGGCGGTTTCGGCAAACTGGATGATGCTCTGGTGGCAGCATCCGGTTACGCTCACCAACCCCTTGTCCTTGACATTGAAATAAAGGGACTGCTCACCGTAAACCCGGCAGATGATTTGGTAACCTTGATGCTGCGGCAAACACCGATATCGGTCATTTTCCGTTGAACCGTGGGGAAATGGCGCTTGCGCAGCGGTGAATAGGAATAAAGCCCCATGGCGAGCGCCTCACCACCGGCAACCCCCATGGCCGCCCCTTTGAGAAAACTGCGACGACTGATATTGTCGTTGTTATCGGACATGTTATCCTCCTTGGTGCTTCATCTTTAGGTGGTATGCATAAATGGCGACGCGCTTACTCGATCACGGTGATGGCATTGTAGAAAATCGGCAGCGCCCACACCGCAACAAAGTAAACCGCCACGCCCACCAGAGCACCGGTTCCCACCCCCCAGCCCAGGCCGGGTGTCCAGCGGATATCATCGACCATGGCTTGCCGGGCCTCATGATCGCGTTGGATCTCGGCAGCGGTTTTGGGCGCCATTTTCCAGGCCGGCCAGTTATCCATGAACCAGTGATGCACCAGGAAAAAAACCGCGGTTTCCCCCACGTGCAGCCATCGCCAGTCAGGCGCAAAATCCCGGCGGGTCCCGCGAATGGCCTCACCCCAGGTTAGCTCCTGGGCGAAGTAAAAGAAAAAGTGCATGGCCAGGGCGATGGCAATAATGCCGAAAAAGGAAACCACACGCCGCCACCCGTCATGCTTGATCAGGCTGAAGGGATAACGCTCCCAGATGGTCTCCACCAACCACACCGTTACCGTGCAGCACATAATCTAGGAGGCATGAAAGTTTCCGGACACTGTCTTGGCGAATTGCTCCCAGTACGGTGGCGCAATCGACGTAAAATATTGCCAGGGGTTGTAGAGGATGCCCATGTGAGAATGCATGGTGATAAAATAGACGATGGTGCTCAGGATACCTTCGAAAAACCCCTTGATCAGCGCGTATAGAATCACGAAAGAGACAAAGGTAAGAATAGCGCCCTTGATCAGCGGGTGGGTCCGGTTCAGCCATGCCCGCTTGAACGGCCAGAAGTCAAACAGATACACCATCCAGATCAGTACGATTAGCCACCAGCGCGTGTACATGTATAGCCCACATAGGGCGTGTACATGCGCATCCATCCACGGGGATCCTGAAAAATCCACCAGGTGGCGTAAAATGCCAATAGTGTGATCACCAGGCTGACAATCGCCGGAACCGGTCCCTTCCAGCGCTTGACAAGCTTGCGGCTTTCCAAATAATTGACGTTGCTGTTCTCCATGTTTTCTCCCTCTCCAATGGCTGTTGACAAAATCAATCATCTGACGCTGACGATTATGATAGTATGCGATTACCTCCTTTCTTTAAGAGCCTGTTTTAGAAGTCTGCTGCGGGTTGGATCTGAATTTTGTAATTTTTGGAGTCGGATGTTGGTTGACGTGCTGCCCGGTCGGCAGGCC
The DNA here is from genome assembly GCF_048565275.1 of Desulfosarcina variabilis str. Montpellier. Classification (NCBI taxonomy): domain Bacteria; kingdom Pseudomonadati; phylum Thermodesulfobacteriota; class Desulfobacteria; order Desulfobacterales; family Desulfosarcinaceae; genus Desulfosarcina; species Desulfosarcina variabilis. The sequence continues at coordinate 8,993,986 of NZ_CP159846.1, forward strand.
TAATTTTGAACATATGTTATTTACCGGCGTTTGATAAGACGAGACCCAAAAAAATGCAGACAAATCAAACTCGATCGCTTCACGCCAGGCGGGATTATCAAGCCGATGCGTGGATTTGGGGAAGATCAATGCGCAGTTGTTGCAGGATCTTTTTTTGGGTTGCAGTAAGCGCTGTATATTTAAACATACGACGATTGCCGTCGGCAAATTCTCCGAGATGAAGCCCCTGCATATCGCGGCACAGGTCTTTCCAGGACAGGCCGGTCTTCAGTTCGGCAATACGTCTGAGCAGCAGAATCAACCATGCCAGCAGCATGCCGGGGTCGGTGAAATCATCGCTTAAGGAGGCCCATGCGGCCTGCGCCTCAGTCCTTTTCAACTCACGATAGATTTGGTCGATGTCAAGCAGTTGTTTATGTCCCCTGGCCAGGGTTTCGGGCGGCAGACGGTGATCATTGGACATGAGCAGGTACTTCCCATCTTGTTTTTCGTCTTGTCTGACCTGGACGTGGTTGATCGTGGGCGTTTTTTTTTCTGATATTTTGAGATACCGCTCCATTTTGTGCGGGTACCCGGGCCTTGCCGCGTTATCCGTGGTTTTGCTCTTATTCCAATTCTCCAGTTGCATCCGCAATCGCCGGAGATGGTGTTGCCTGGCCTTACGGTCCATGGCGGCCTGCCCAGGATGATAGGTGATCACGCACTGCCCGCAAGGGGCGTCTTCTTTAAGGATCGGCGCCTTGAATTGCAGATCAGGGCCGAGGATTTTAAAACGGCCTTTTGGCATCGTTGCCGCTTGTGCCATGCCGCTATCACGCAGTGTCCGGCCCAGAATATACGTGCAGCCGCTTTGCTGCAACGCATTCTGAAGTGCATCGCCGGTGGCCGGCCGGTCCATCACCCACACGATCCGGCGTGGTGACCATGGCATGAGATTTTCTTCTACGGTTTTTATCCCATCCGTGTCGATGGTATGGCCGAGCATCAGCCAGCAGCCGATGGGAATTCCCATTTGCGATACGGCCAGGGCAAGAGTCCCATTACTCGGCCCATCAGCGTAGTGATGCGATGCCCATGGCTCCTTTTTGTGTATCGGAGAGTCAATCCGATCGTTCAGGACGCTTGCGGGAATCAGATCAACAAATACCAGGTCAAGATCCAGATTCAAGTGACTGGCAATCGCCCGGAAAATCTCCTGCTGGACGGCTTCAATATGACCGGACAACATGTCCATCGCATGATCAAAATGCCGATCCGCAAGGGATATGCGTTGTCCTGAGCTGGCCAGAAAACCTTCCGATACAATCTGCAAAATGGTCTGCTCGGCCGCAAAGGGGGCCAGGGCGCTGCTGGCCACCAGCGCAAACAGAGCGTTTTGGCTGGATGCGGAAAAAGACGGCGGGGCCAGCGCTTTTTGCAGGCACGCATTAATGCCGAACCGATCCCACAGGGCATGCAGAATCAGGATACCGCCGACCGGCAGACTGCGAACGAAAGCCATGCAAGACGTATCGGGCCGGGCCGGCGGTTCTGCCGGCGTTTCGTCAAGATCGACAAATCGGCTGATGCTCGCCACGAGGCGTTTCAGCCCATCGACATCCAGTTGTTCTCTTCTACCAAAGGAATGGATGACCTCGGCCTTGGAATAGCCTTTTACCGGGTGGCGGACATTGTGGGCCAGCTGAACATATTCGACGACCGAGCCGTCTTTGTTTTTACGTTTAATCGTCCTAAGATACATGCTTACGCGCTACCGGTTTTTTATACAGGATACGCTCCAGTTCCCGGTGGGTAAAATAAGGATCGTCATTGCGCAGATAGGGCAGAACAATCCGCTTGGTACGAATCAGATCACGGGAAATTTTCGCAAAAATGGCATCCGGGTCAAACAGGGCGGCCGTGACGATTGCCTGGCCAAAGGGATTGACAATCTCACTGCCACCCCAGAACCGGAAGGGATTGTCATCCAGCTCGACGCCTTCAGCCGGGCCCTGTGCGCCATCTGTGCCTGCACTCGAGCTCCGACGGTCTTCGAAAAGCTCGCAGCCCACGCGATTGGCGCAAAGGTTGTAGACGCCGAAAACCCGGGAGTAAAAGCGGTTGATGATGTTCCAGCTTTCAATATTGGAAAATTCGGTGCCCATGGACCCCCGGGAAGAATTAAACAAGGTGAGAAAAATATCCGCTTTCTGGGTAATCCCAAGGTACGGCAGGGAGGGGTGCCACAGGTCATTGCAGATAAACGGCGCAATGGTCAGGCCCTTGAGTCTGAACACGCGCACATGCTTGCCGCCGGAAAAAATCTTACGTTCCTCGAATACGCCGTAGTTGGGCAGATTCAACTTACGGTAGGCGAAAAGGATCTGTCCATCCACGGCCACCAGGGCCGAATTATAAAAATTCATGGCCTGGGACTCTTCGATAAACCCCACCACCGCGGCCGTTCCCTTGGTGGCCTTGGCCAGCTGCTGGATTTCCTTGGAGTCCATTCGCAGCGCGACTTCGTGGTAGCGCTCCCGAACAAAATAACCGGTCAGCGACAGCTCTGGAAATAAAACGAGTTCCACGCCTTCGGCTTTGGCGGCATGAATCTTCTCAATCACATCGGCCAGATTGGCCTTGACATCCAAAAGGACCGGGTCGGTCTGATAAATTCCCACTTGCATGGCAAAAATCCTTTCAACTTTCCGGATGAACACTATAGCAGGATATTGAATTTAGCCCGCATTGCCTTGTCAATGTCCGCCGGAATATATGGCGCCTGTTCTTCGGCCAGAAGTTTGCGGGCCATCTGCCTGGCCCGTTCACGGGTATCCATGGCCCCGCCCTGCTCCCATTGAGGACGGCTGCGACGGTCGCTGACCCCATTGCCCTGAAAATATTCCTGGCGCATGTACTTCATGGTATGGGGGGACATCATGAAATTACCGGCCGGACCGACCGTATCGATGACATCCAGGGCCAGGTGCTCTGCATCCACCTCGATCCCTTTGAGCACCTTGCAGGCCATGCCGATGATTTCATCATCGATCACATACTGCTCAGGAGCCACGGTAAGCATGGATTCAAGCATGCCGGCGCTGTGATGCATGTAATTGGATCCGCCCATGGCAGCGAGCAGAATCGTCATGGCTTTTTCCCATCCGGCCTGGGCATCGGGGAGTTTGGCATCGGAGAGCCCCGCGGAGTTGTAATTGGGCACGTTGATGTGAGCAGACAACTGGTGGATCGCGGCATTCATCATGCCACACTCCACCCCACCGCCCTGATAGCCCATGGTGGCCATGTTGGCCATGCTGGGGATGCCACCGTAAAGAAGCGGTGCGCCGGCCTGGGTCAACTGACAAATCGTGATCCCGGCCATTTGCTCAGCGTGCAGCTGGGCCAGGGTACCGGCCATGGTCATGGGGCTGGTGGAACCGGACATGGGCGCGGCGGACAGCGCCACGGGGATGCCTTTTCGATTGCACGCCTGCATGATGCGGGTGGATTGCGTACACAGCTTCAGTGGTGAGATGGAAAAGGAGGTAATAATCGAAATAAAGGGGTTGGCCGTCAGCTGCGTTTCCCCCCCGGCCAGCATGGCGGCCATGTCGATGACCCGCTGCAGGCCATCCTCGTCGTTGACACCGCTCATGACGTGCTTTCCGGTGGCTTTGAGGCAGGCGTAAAACATGTTGACGTCGTAGTCCGCCTCGGGAATGTCCGTGGGAATGCAGGGCCGCAGAAAAAAATGAATGTTGTCGAGCCGGTCCACCAAACGGCCCAGATCGTACAAATCCTTCAGCGTCGATGATCGCGGCGCACCACTGTCAAGGTCCAGTATTTTGACGGCTGCGCCGCCCGTCCCCAAATGCACCTTGTCCTCAGTCAAATCCAGATCGTTTTTTCCATCACGGGCGTATAAGATCACCCGGCCGGGCGCCTTGGCCACCTGCTCGCTGATCAGCGCCGGAGAAAACCGAATCCGCTTTTTTTCCCGGTCGACCGTCGCTCCGGCATCGGCCAGCATGTCCACGGTTTCATCCAGCCCGGATTCATAGGTGATCCCTGTTTTTTCAAGGACGGATAACGACGCCGTGTGGATAGTATCGATACCATCAGGAGACAAGGGCCGGTAGATGCCGCCGCGAAGACCTTTTAAATCCATAGGAATGCTCCTTTTTCATTAAAGGGTTAACAAAACATAGACCTGCCTTTTCCCATGATGGGACATCCAGGCCCAAGCGTCAATCATCTATCTGATAGGCGGCCAATTTGTCATAAAGGGTTCGACGGCCGATGCCTAAAATAACGGCGGCCTTGGAACGGTTGCCACCGGCCAGCTTCAAGGCCCGCCGGATGGCCATCTTTTCCGCCTCCTCCACCGCTTTCTTGAGCACCACCGGTTTGGATGGAAGGGGATCGGTGCCGTTGCTGCCGCCGATATCGCCGGCAGCAAAGCAGTCCCCGTCGATCACCGGCCCGTCGGCCAACAGTACGGCCCGCTCGATAACATTTTTCAATTCCCGGATATTGCCTTTCCAGGGCAGCTCCATGATTTTTCTCAGCACAATCGGGCTCAGCTTGGTCACCTTTTTGTTGTGCCGTCGATTGAATTCGCTGACGAACCGGCCGACGAACTGCAAAAGGTCTTCCCGGCGCTGGCGCAATGGTGGAAGCCGGATGGGAATCAAGGACAGTCGATAATAAAGGTCTTCCCGGAAAAGGCCGGCCTCAACGGCGTTTTTCAGATTGCGGTTGGTTGCGGAGATAAAGCGCACATCGATCTTGATGGGGTGGTTACCCCCCACGGGACGGATCTCCCGTTCCTGAAGAGCGCGCAGCAATTTCACCTGGGTCGACACGGCCAGCTCGCCGATTTCATCCAAAAATACGGTTCCCCCGTGGGCCTCCTCCAACAAGCCGCGTTTGGCCCGCACGGCACCGGTAAAGGCGCCCTTGACGTGGCCGAAAAGCTCACTTTCCAGCAGGTTTTCCGGCAGGGTTCCGCAATCGATGGTCACAAAGGGGGTCTGGCTGCGGCTGCTCAGGGAGTGGATGGTTTTGGCCAAAACGGTTTTGCCCGTGCCTGTCTCTCCCTGGAGCAATACCGGCGTGTCCGCATCTGCAATTTTCCCGACAATGGTCATGATTTTCTGCATTTTGCGGCTGTTGCCAATGATGATCGGCCCGCCATCTGATTCCGACGCATCACTTAGTTTTGAGATGCGCCGGTGCATCAAGCCGTATTCCACGGCCCGCTGGACGGTAATCTCCAGTTCCTGGCGTTTGAAGGGCTTGGTCACATAGTGAAACGCGCCCAGCTTGATCGCCTCCACCGCACTCTCGATGCTTCCGGCCCCCGTGAGAATGACAAAGGGCAGATCGCGATCAATCTCCCGGATCTTATGGAGCAGTTCCATCCCGCTCATGCCCCCTAACACCAGATCGCAGAGCACCAGGTCATATTCGGTTTCGCTGATTGCGTCCCACGCCTCTTCGGCGCTTACCACCGCGGTGACTGCGTAGCCTTTGCGCCTAAAAAAGCGTTTGAGAAACATCAGCATTTCCGGTTCGTCTTCGACAATCAACAGACGCGTTTGCATACATACGCTTTCGTACAAGCGGGAAGATCGACGATCATCGCGGTACCGCCCAGGGTGCTGGCCGTGGCAAAAATCCTCCCGTTGTGGTTGTTGACGATCCGTTCGGCAACGAACAATCCAAGGCCGTTGCCCTGGGTCTTTCCGCGCGTGAAAAACGGATCGAAAATGTGCGGCAGGTGGTCGGACAAAATGCCCTTACCGCTGTCTTCAATACAGATCCGATTCGCCTTGTTCATTTTGTCGTCTATCGTGGCCACACTGACCTTCAATTTTCCTTCCCCGCCCATGCTCTCGATGGCATTGAGCAGCAAATTGATGAACACCTGCTGCAACTGGTTGTCGTCTCCGGTGACCCAATGCGTATTGGCATCCAGGGCCTGATGGACCACCGTTTTTTTCAGGCGTGGTTTTAAAAAATACAGGCACTCTTCTAAAAGCACGGCCACATCCAGGGCGACCCGCTCCGCCGGCGCCTGGGTGGCCTGATCCAAAAGCGCCCGGATCGTGCTGCCGGCCCGCAGGGCATTGCGCCGGATGGCGGTGAGGCTCTCCTGGGATTCCTCCCTATTGAGTTCACCGCTGATCAAATCCTCGGCATGGGCCAGGATAATACCGATTGGATTATTGACTTCGTGAGCCACGCCCGCCGCTATTTTCCCAATGGTGGCCAGTCGTTCGGAGGTAATCAGTTCCTGTTCGATCATTTTGCGGATGGTCAGATCCCGCGCAAAACAACAGGCCAGATCGCCTTCTTCTGTATTACCGCGCAGACGGGCAGCCATCAGTTCAACACTGATTTCGCGGCCGCTGAAATTTCTCATGCGTGTCTCCAGCGTGGCGATCCGATCGGAAAACAGGCGATCCCAAAATATTTTAAAACGGCCGAGTTCATCCGGCACCAGCAGGTATTGCAATCGATTGAGCAGCAGCTGGTCCTGAGGAATCAAAAGCCGTTTGCTGGCACTATGGTTGGCCAGCTGGATCCAGCCCTTGCGGTCGACCAGAAAGACCATATCCGGTGCAGACTCAATCAGCTGCCGGTAACGCACCTCTGAAGTTCTCAGGCGACCGGTCACCTGGGTCACTTTTCGTTTGAGCGCCATATGCCAACCCAGGAAAAACAATACCACAGACATGAGCATCAGGGCCGCCAGCACAAACCATGGTGCGAAGCGTTGCCAGATATAGGACGCCCAACTTTTTCCAAGCCACTTGTCGCGTACCCGATCAAGCTGCCCGCTCTTGATCGCCTGGCCCAATGCCTCGCGCAACCCGGAACCGAGCGCCCGGTTGTCCTTGGCAATGATCATGGTAAACGGAAAGCGCCCCATTTTCACACCGGCCTGCCGAACATTCGCCAGACCGTACTTACCGATCAGATAGGCCGCCAAATGATCCGAATAGTCAATAAACTGCCTGGCCTGGCCGGAGTCGACCATCATCAATGCATCCTTGATGGTTCGGGCCTGGATACAATTCTCACTTTGATTAAAAAAATCAGGTGCCATAAAAGGCTGATCGCGCACGACAACCAATGACACCCCGGAATGATCAACGGATTTGGTGTGATCCACACAGTGATGGACAAACACATAGTGCTTGACATAGATGAAAATTTCCAGGATATCAAATTCCTGTCGGTTCGATTCATTACTGACAATGCCAATCACCAGATCCAGATCATGATTCTTTAGCGCCTTTAGCAAATCCTCATGCCGGCCCACCAGATAGCGCGGCTTGACCAAGAGTTCCTTGGCTAAAATCTCAAGCACATCCACGCTATACCCACGCACTTCGCGTTCACCTTCAGCCTGATAGGCAAAAGGCGGGAAGCCCATGGGCACACCGATGCGCAATCCGTCTTGGGCCACGGCCGTTTCCTGCAAAGCCATGATCAAAATAACGATCATCACGGGGCCCCACCCCCACCACCTGAGTGTGCGTTTTTTTTGCATAGAATCAACGGCTATTGGGTTAACAACCTGTACGCCTGAAAACGCCATTGAACGGAAAAACGCGTTGACATCGCCTTTATCCTTCCAACCGCTACAATTGTCAAACCTTGAATTACCAGAGGAAAAGGGAAACTTTGTACGGCGTATCGCACAACTTTTGATCGTGTGCAGCCAGGCGCACAGTTTTTTACGGCGGTATGTCTTCTCATCATCGGCCAGGACAATCTAGCCCGGTGATATTACAGCCATGTTCTTTGCCTAAGCCATTGTGGCATGTTAATTGATAGTTCATATCTGTAAACAATATCCACTGTTCTCATCCCCCAACACAATTTAGATGAAGGAGACAACGATGAGAAAGATGGCAACGCTGACAGGCGTGTTCATCTGGGTTGTAGCATTGGTTTTCAGTATGGGTGCCCTTACGGTGCATGCGCAGGAAAAGCCGGAGAAGGTGACGGTGATCTATGGCGGATCATCCTGGCTGGGACATTATCCGGCGTGGGTGGGCATCGAAAAAGGATTGTTCAAGAAATACGAACTTGGGGTATTGTTCCAGAATTTCTATGCTTCTTCGGGCCGCATGGGCTCCCTGGTGGCCGGGGATCTGGATGTCGCATCGACTGGTTGCATTTCGGCAATTGCATTGATGGCATCGGGCAGCAAAGGCTTCATGGCCTTCGGCACGCAGGATTCTTACGCAACGGTGGAAGGCATCATTGCCAAAGACACGCTAAAAAGCATCAAAAGTCTCAAGGGCAAGCGCATTGCCGCGCCGTTCGCCTCCAGCGCCCATGTCCTGGTGCTGGACATATTGGCGCAAAACGGATTGAATCCAAACACGGATCTGACCCTGATCAACCTGAAAGTCAATGAAATGCCCGCCGCCATGGGCTCCGGTGAAATCGACGCCTGTGCCGCATGGACCCCCCACTTTAACAAACTGCTCAATATGCCGGGCAACCACCTTCTGGTCAATGACACGCAGTTCAGCCTGTACAAACAATACAAGCTCGGCCCCGGACCGGATCTCTTAGTCGTTCGCAGGGAATTTGCCCAAGAATATCCCAACACCTGCAAGGCCTTTGTCAAAGGCTACTTCGAGGCCGTGGACATGCTGATCAACGCGCCTGAAGAATGCGCCAAGGTGCTGGTCAAGCTCACCAACCTGAGCATGGAGGACCAGATGGCCGTGCTCAAGGATATTACCTGGATCAAGGGCGACGAGCAAAAAGCCCTCATGGTTCAGCCGGGCGGTTTTGTCACCGGTATGCAGCAGCTGGCCGACTTTCTGGTCAAACACCAGCAGATTGACAAAGCCCCCCAGGTAAAGCAGTGGATTGCAGAAAAGATGGTCCCCTAACAGCGCATCTTAAGTGTTAGCGCAACTGTAAGGCCGTGCCCTGTCCTGTGAACGGTGGGCAACCCATGAAACCATCAGAGCGGATCATGCGTTGAAGTGGTACTGCATCAGAAAGCGGGTCAGGTAGTTTGTTGAGCGTGAAAATCCCAATGGTCTCCAACAGGTCTCGACAGATAAGCTGAAGCGAAGCTCCTGTTCACCGTTCACATGACCGGGCACGGTCCTCCAATTTTGGTATGGCGTGCGTTGCTGCTTTTGGAGAACTCAATGAAAGTTGACAGCCCGGCCAAATCACTGGTTATCGGCACGGTTTCCCTTTTTTTGTTCATTACCGCCTGGGAGCTGTTCTGCCGCCTTGGTTTCATCGAACCCCTGTTTATGCCCGCCCCATCCAAGATCCTTGCCCGCGCCATCAAGATGATCGACAACGGCCAGCTCATCGCCCATACCCTGTCCTCCACAAGGCGGGTCATGGTGGGATTTTCCGTCTCCAGCCTGGTGGCCATCCCTTTTGGGATCTTTCTGGGGTCATCCCGCTTTTTCATGGCTGTCTTCGATCCACTCATCTCACTGTTACGCCCCCTGCCCTCCATGAGCTGGATACCCCTGTCGCTTTTATGGTTGGGCATCACCGAAACCCAGAAGTACTCGATCGTCTTCATGGGCTCCTTTGCCCCCTCGCTGCTCTACATTATCGAAGCCACCAAGAGCATCGACCCGTTGCTGATCCGGGCCGCCAAAAATTTAGGCGCATCCAAGCTGGATGTCATGCGCGAGGTCATCCTGCCCGGCGCCCTGCCCCAGATCATCGCCGGCTTGAAAGTCATGTTAGGCATTGCCTGGACATGCATCATCTCGGCCGAACTGGTGGCGGCCAGGGAGGGGCTGGGTTTCATGATCATGAACGGCAAGGAGTATTTCCAGACCGACACGGTCCTGTTGGGCATGGTGATGATCAGCGTCACGGTGATGATCATCGACGTGGTTTTTCGTAAAGTCGAGAAAAGGCTGCTGCCGTGGACACGCTAGGCCGAGCCAAAATTTCGGTCCAGGCGGTGACCAAGCGCTTCTCCGGTAAACGGGGCCAGGTTACTGCGCTTAAGGAACTTTCCCTGGATGTGCAGGATGGAGAATTCGTGGTGATCGTCGGCGCTTCGGGATGCGGCAAAACCACCCTGCTCAATCTGGTGGCCGGATTCGAAAAGCCCAGCCAGGGCCGGATTCTTCTCGACGAAGAGCCGGTCACCGGCATCACCCCGGAATGCGGCATGATCTTTCAGCAGTACGCCCTGTTTCCCTGGAAGACCGTTCAAGCCAATGTGGAATTCGGCCTGAAAATGAAACGCATGCCCGTCAAACAGCGCCGCGAACGGGCGGCACGGTTCATTGACATCGTGGGGCTCAAAGGATTTGAGAAGACCTATCCCCACCATCTGTCCGGCGGCATGAAACAGCGCGTGTCCATCGCCCGCAGTCTGGCCAACGACCCCAAGGTCATGCTGCTTGACGAGCCCTTTGCCGCCCTGGATGCCATGACCCGACAGGTCCTTCAGGAGCAATTGGTCCGCATCTACGAGAAGCATCGCAAGACCATTATCTTTATTACGCACTCCATCGACGAAGCGCTGTTGCTCTCATCGCGAATCGTTGTCATGACCGCCCGGCCCGGCCGCATCGCCCAGGACATCGTCAACGACCTGCCCCATCCACGCAACGCCACGGTGCAACTCTCCAGTCGCTACATGGATCTGAAACGAACCATCTGGGACAGCGTTCAGGCCGAAGTGATGAAGAGCATGGAGGTCGAAGCCGACTGATCCCATCACCCATCACCCATCACCCATCACCCATCACCCATCACCCATCACCCATCACCCATCACCCATCACCCATCACCTATCACCTATCACCTATCACCCATCGCCTATCGCCTATCGCCTATTGCCTATTGCAAAGCAATACTATTTCTATACCAACGCCGCCACAGCACTCGCCAACCGGCCCAATTCCGCCGCATTGTCGAGACCGTCGACAAACCGTTTGGGGATGCCCGACAAACCGGTCTGGGCGCCCGTCAGCGCACCGGTCAGGTTCTGCTGAACGCGCCGTCGCCAAGCCTCACGGATCGACTGGCTGGTGTAATTACCCGGCCCACTGACCGGCATGCCGTCGAGAAGCGGAAAGAGTTCGCTATCCATCCGCTCACAAAAATCTTTTTCATCGTATCCCCCGCAGGCGGCCAGGGATTTGAGCATCAGCGTGAGAATAAAGCCGGCCTGGGAAGGCTGGCCGGCCTTGATGCCGTCATGATATCGTCCGGGCTTTGGATTGGTATAGTCATCGATCCAATCCCCATAATCATTACGCAATTCGGCAAGATCATAGTACCAGTGGGGGCCTAAGGCCAAGGCGTCACCGATCAACGCGCCCATGATGGCACCGGATGCGCGGTCTTGAATGGTATTTGTAGGCATGAATCGCTCCGTTGGATATTTACCACAAAGGCTAACCATTCTGGTCGCCAGTTCAAGTCACTGCGTCAGAATCAAGGATCAATGACGAATTGTCAGGAATGCATGCGAAAAAAAAGGTAGGGCGCCAAGGCCGTCCAGACCAGTACCAGCAGCCAGACCCGTCCTTGGCGCAGATTGTAGTCGTGCAATAGCCGCTGCCAGGAATGTCCGATCACATAGTGACCGAAGACAAATTCGAACAGGATGGTCATGATCACCCACATGGCGCCGATGATCAGCGCCTGATTGGCGGATTGGATCCGGTACACACCGGTGAGTATCCAGGTATAAGCACCGAAAAAAAGCAGGCCGGTCAAGGTCGACAATTGGTGGGCGGACAATTCGCGCATCACCCGGCCATAGGTCTTCTCACGGATCAATCCGTTGAGAATGGCCAACGCCACTAGGCCCAGCCAGGCGATTGCATAAAATATCAACAGCTTCATGGCAGATCCGTCGAGGCAGCGGGCAGCGGCTCTGCCGCTGCCCGCTGCCCTTGTCTGAATTTAAAAAAATCTATGTTAATGAATCCCCACATGCCGTCGTCGTGCGGGAACCATGCGCCAGAGCGATTAGTTCAAGGCCAATGATACCGGCCAGAGACAGGAAACCGGTCTTGAACTCAAACGCGCTGATGACACATCCCCAAAAAAGCGGCCCCAGAAAATACCCCGCGCCCCAGAAAAAACAGAACACTGCGGAGATGGTGCCTTTTGCCGATGCAGGCGCGGATTCATTCAAAAAGGCCATCGCCGCGACGCAAAACACGCCCAGGCCAAAGGCGGCCACGGTCAACGGACCGAGCAGCCAGGGCAGTTCCAGAAACGGGGTGCCCGCGATTCCGCCACCGGCCATCATCAATCCGCAGAGCATTACGCCCTTTCTGCTATTACGATCAGAGAGGGGTCCCGCGATCAACTGTGATCCCCCCAGAACAACGTAAAAAAAGGTGAAAAACAAACCGACGGTGACGTTATCGCCATTTTTCACGCTGATCAGAAACGCTGGAATGAGCGTGATAAAGACACCATACCCAGCCCCGTAAAGAACAATCCCAGCCAACACCCGTTGAGTTGTAGAATTCTTCATAACCGCATACAGATACCGTCGACTGAGGATCTTTTTCTCCGTGTATGTCCGGTATGGAGGGACATCGACCAAAAAAACAGTCAACAACGCGGCTGCCAAACCGGCCACAGAGAACATCAGGAAGCAGGCTTCATCCTGCCATGCCGCACAAAGCGACATTCCCAAAAGGCTTCCGGCGGTCAGTCCGCAATGCAGCGACGCGTTGTATATCCCCAGGGATTTCCCTTTGCCAGACGGCGCCTGTAATGTCAGCAGGGCAGGCGCAAGGGCCCACATCGGGATTTCACCGACACCTTGCAACATCCTTCCCAAAAAGATCATGTTGGCTGATCCTGAGAAATAATACAGCAACCCAACCAGAGAACAAAGCAGATATCCACCGACAAGAAAGCGCTTGATTCCATACCTGTCGGCAAGCATGCCGATAGGAATCTGAAACGTCACATAAAACAACGCAAAAGCGGATGCAAGATAACCGACACTCGCCACCGATCCCGACAGATCCATGATCCGTTGAGGCAGCCGTGCGACGATCATCCCCACGCCTGCCATTTGAAGAAAAACAGCCGTATTGATGATGACAAAAGACAGATAAAGTCCCATAGAATCTCTCCGTAATTAGAGAACAGTTCACCAGGGCACGCAAAGTCAGGTCGGGATCGGGGTGTTGGTCCGGCTGACGCAACAAACACCTCACCCTTGGCTTTTAGCCGATTGCGGCCAAAAGCAGCCAAAAACTCACGTGCGTCTCATTTCCCTGAATATGAATGGGGTTAAATGAGAACGGGCGGTGATTTTAATCCTATGGAAGGCAGGTCCATAATAGTCTAATAATTCTGATAGGGTTTGTGTTATCTAGACCAAGTTCGATTTTGACGGATTCCTAATCCTATTTGATCCTTATAGGTGACCGATACCGCGAAATCAACCATCATCATCATCGTCGAGGAACAACCGCATCGCGTCGGGTAAGGCACAAAACCCGGCCTGTTCATAAATCCGCCGTCCGGCGTCACTGGCGTTCAGCAACACCCGCCGAATGCCAAGCGCCCTGCATTCGCGGATGGCTCGCTCAACGACTTTCCTGGCACACTGCTGGTGACGATGGGAGGAATCGGTATAGATGCTGTGCAGATAGGCGACAAACCGGTTGAGATCCCCTGGGACCGGCACCAGACTCACCAGGCTCATGGCTCCGCTGGCAATGATCTGGCGATCCGTTTTCGCCACCCAGGCCCGGCAACGTCCGTCTGGCATCTCCTGTTCGAGTTTTTCCCGGTAGGCCGCTTCAACCGCCTGGACTCTGGCGTCGTCAATGCTCAGTCCCTTTAGCGCCCACATCTCCAGAAACATCTTGCGATGGTGGCGGCACAACACCGGGATATCGGCCAGCCCGGCAGACTCGATGATCATTTTTTCGCCCGCCCGCCGTGATTCAGATCATAGATCAACCGCAAACCGTTGAGGGTCAATTGCTGATCAACGACATCGATCACATCCGTTTCCGGGGCGATCACCTCGGCCAGTCCGCCGGTGGCGATCACCGTAATGGGTTTCGCTGTCGAATCAGCGGCCATTTCGCTTTTCAAGCGCTCGACCATCCGTTCGACAAGCCCGGCAAAGCCGAAAACCATGCCCGACTGAATGGCATGCATTGAGTTTTTGCCAATGGCTGAAGGGGGCCTGACCAGTTCCACCTTGAACAGTTGGGCCGCCCGCGCGGTGAGTGATTCGAGGGCGCCGATCATGCCCGGCGCAATGGCACCCCCCAGATAGACCCCATCTGCTGAAACGCAGTCAAACACCGTGGCCGTGCCAAAGGCAATAGCAATCGCTGGACCGCCGTACAAGACGTGAGTCGCGTAGGCATTGGTAATGCGGTCGCCGCCCACTTCAGACGGGTAATCCTGGGCCAACTTGATCCCCATGTTGACATCAAGGCCAACAATAAATGATTCCAGGTTGAGATATTTGATCGAAAATTGCCTGAAAACCGATCGAAGGATAGGAACAACACACGAAATGGAAACCCCGGTGATTGATTTTGGATCGATATTAGAAGACCGGAACAGGTTCAAGAACAGCATGGCATAGTCATCGGCCACCTTATGGCGCTCTGTCGCGATCTGCCAGAAGGCGATGATTTCTTCATCTTTGAAAACACCTGCTTTGATGGTTGAATTGCTGACGTCTATGGTTAACAGCATAAACACTCCTGTAAATCAAATATAGCATTCAAGATAATGTTTTTGGGCTGCGTTATCGGTCGTCGCAGTATGACAATACGGCATCCGGCATCCTCCCTCTGGCCTTGCCAAAAACATTATCTTAAACACTATAGCTGTTGTTTCCTTGAGCGAGCCTTAGGGTTCGCGCAAAAATAAATTCATAAATTGTCAGTGTTCAGGCGCCCGCTCAGCAAGGCGCGAAGACAAAGGAATATCAGGCATATTCCGTGTTTTCGCACCGCCGCTGAGCGGGATGGATGGGCGCTGAAAATGGGAAGTTATTTTTGTGCGAGCCCTTAATCCAGCTGTGAGAAAAACCGTGACCATCGTGGCTGGTGATGGTTGAAAATGTCCAGTGAAATAACAATGGTCGTGGCCTGGCCCAAGATGCAATCCCTGTCGATAAAGCCAAAAAATCGTGAATCCGCGCTGTTGTCCCGGTTGTCCCCCATCATGAAATAGTGCCCCTCCGGAACCTTGATCGGCCGGAATGAACGAATCGATGGCTGGCCAGGCGTGATCATGGTTTGATGTTCGTGGCCGGTCAAATCCTCAACATAAACGCTATACTGTTTGATCTGTCCGGAATCCAATTTTTCCAAGTCGCTCGGCTGAACAAAGCGATAAGCCATGGCCTTGCCATTTACATAAAGCTGGTTGTTGGCCATGGCCACCACGTCTCCAGGGATCCCCACCACCCGCTTGACCAAGCGTTTATTATCCCGCGGTGAATGGAACACCACAATCTCCCCCCGCTGAGGATCATCCCAGGTTGCCAGATGCAGTGTGGTATAGGGTATTTTTAGGTCATACGCCAATTTATTGGTAAGAATCCGGTCCCCTTCAAGGATGGTGGGTTTCATGGACCCTGTTGGCACCACATACCAGTCGGCGACGGCCGATTTGATTGATGTGGCCACCAGCAACGCAACGAGAAAACTGCCGATCCATCCCCGCATGAAGGCTGATATGGAGTGTTTGACTGATTCTTTCATCCGTCCCTCCCTCGTAGATAGTGTCAATTTAAACGGGCAGGATTATAACACCTCCAAACCAGACTGCCAAGACACCCCTAAAAGCCCAAATTTTTCATTGCTCCAATATTTTTGATATCAAATCGCTTCGCTCACGCTCTGAGATATAAGGTTTTGTCCTGGCTTCAAACAACTTGGCTTCACGCTCCTTCTTACGCTGTGCCGCCTTTTGGGCCTTGGCCAGGAGGTCTTCGATGTCACAGGGCTTTTGCAAATAATCCATCGCACCGTGTTTGACCGTCTCCACCGCTGTCTGAACCGTGGCATGTCCCGTGAGCATGATGACTTCCATAAGCGGATGCTTTTTTTTGATTCGCTTGACGGTCTGAATGCCATCTAATCCGGGCATTATTACATCAAGGACCACAACGTCGAAAATTCCGCCCAATTCCAACCGGTCCAGCGCCGCCTGCCCTGAAAATGCGCATTCCACTTCATGGCCCCGTTGCCGAAGGCGCTGAGCAATGACTTCAATAAGTGCCTGTTCGTCATCGACCAACAAAAATGATATTGCTGCCATCGTTTTGTCCTCCTTTTATGAAAAACTGCCCGTTGTTATGTCCTAAACTGGGCAATTGTCGAGCTTGCCGCATATACAAGGCAGATGCCTTTCCGCTATAGTCGCCTATGCGGGAAGACATCTAACGCGGTTCGAAGATCCCGCGGCCGGGAAGATGCGGTGAGATCGGCAATCCCGTCAGGGGTTCAAATTCTGGGAGGTAATAATGACCAATCGTATGACCATGCTTACTAATATTCATGCATACCAGAATTTGAATCGCCCAGTTTAGTATGTGTATGGCTTCGCATGCGCAGGTTTGATGGCAAAATTTCGCCAACGGATGGGCGGCATCATTAGTGGACATATTCCACGTTAACGTCAAAAAGCCTACCATATGCCGTTGCCTGCAGTATTCCAGCGGCCCCATAATAATAATGTACCATAACGGATTTCAAATGTGGTCGAATAAAGCTAAAAATGAACCATTTGTTTATTCCATTTTCCAATCATAATGGACTCGTAATAAGTGCCTGGCTCGTCATGCCGGACATGATCCGGCATCCAGAACTTATTAAAAGGTGGCGCCTCGCTGCGCGCGGCGCCACCGGCCCGAGCTGAGCGGCGCGCCGCTCCAACGCCGTGGTGGCTGTCACTGGCTGGTGCGGATAAAGCATGTCAGCAACTCAAGCATAATAGGATAGCTTGCGCGCTGATTCGCGGTCGCCACCAAGTCGTTGGAGCGGACTGGCACGTCTTGCACGCAAGCCTTAAAGGCTTAAAGCAAGCCTGTGCCAGCCGCTCAACTCGGGCCGTTCGCATCTCAATCAGATAAATCTTGACCATAACCAAATATGGTTATATTATAACTTCATGTCATACGAGGTCAAAATCAAAAAGAAAGTTGCCCGCAGGTTGAAAAAGCTGCCGACAAATGTTCAAAAGCTTCTGTTCTTATTGATTGAAGACCTCAAGGCCGATGGCCCAATACAAAAAAGCTGGAGCAATTTTTCCCTTTGGGAGATGATATTTTTCATTGCCACTTAAATTATCGCTATGTGGCATGTTGGACTCATCGGCAAGGGGAAATCGAAATTGAGGTGTATTATGTTGGCTCTCGTGAAAAAGCCCCGTATTGAGATATCCCTTCAGGGGGAGAATGTTGAAGAACTCATTGAATGGATCAGAAAGAAATTCGAAGTCAGCATTCTGACCCCCGATAATTCTGAACGCATTGCCGTTGAGGATACCGATTTCTGGAAGGAAATGCAGTCAAATAGAATTGGGAACCTTCTTTCGGCAGCAAGGATCAAGGCGAATATGACACAAGCTCAACTTGCTGAGCAGCTTGAAATTCGTCAGAATATGATCAGTGATTATGAAAGAGGCAAACGCCGTCTGTCGCTCTCAATGGCAAAACGCATCGCAAAAATTCTTAAAATCAAAGTGGACAGAATCTCTTAGTGCGAACCACAGCTTTCACACCGACCGGGCTGGTCCAGGCATTTTTTGGAAAGCTTGTTCTTTCATTTGTTTCAAAGCTTTTTTGAACGCTTTTCCTGGCTTTCCGCCCGGCCGGGTGAAGCAAAGCGTTATGTCAATTTGAATTTTCAGGATTAAGTTATCCTGAAATTATACAACTGTAAAGGAGGGTTTAATATGGAAATTACAGTTAATTTTAAAAATATTAAATCATCTGATAAATTAAGAGAGTATGTTGAAAAGAAACTGAACAAGGTCGATAAGCTTTTCGATAAACTCTCAGAAGCACGCGTGGTTTTTTCCAAAGAAAAGGACATCCGTATTGTCGAGATTAATCTTATTGGCAGCAAATTAAATGTTCATGTAAAAGAGACCGGTAGAAATATGCGGCCAACGATAGATCTGGCAGTAGATAAATTAAAAAGTCAGGTAAAAAAAGTCAGGGAAAAGATTTACAACCATCGGACACGCCGTAAACCACGGGAAGAACTTGTTGAGAATGAAATTGTCGAGGAATAGATGCATCCCGGAATTTGGACAATGTGTTAACCTCAGCATTAATACCGATAAACAAATAGGCATTAAATAACCACTGGCTCCATTGGACCGCAAAAGTCGGACGACTGTGGCTTTAACGAAATCATCATTTAACATTTCGTTGGCGGTGCCCGTATACTTTTGCGGCCCATGAGCCAAGGCGGTGGCGCCTCGCTGCGCGCGGCCCCACCAGCCCGAGTTGAGCGGCACGCCGCTCAACTCGGGCCGGTGGGGCTGGTGAAATCAGGAAATCTACAGTCAGTTATAATGTCATGCGGCATTCAAAGGTTTGATTTGTGAAAGTTCTTTACTATACCGCTGTGCTGAATCCCAAAGATCCCATGAATGCTGAACATTCAGCCAGAATTCAGGTGAATTGCCAAAAAGACGTGATAATCTGAGCGCCATAACAGGGCTGATAGCTCGTCGTTCTCTTAAAATTTCATTTATTGTTTGGCGTGATACGCCTAAAGCCTTCGCCATAGAGGACGTGCTAAGATTATAGTCCGGCATGAAATCCTCTCTGAGCATTTCACCGGGATGAGTCGGCCTGATTTCTCGCTTTGTTGTATTAGGGATAGCCATCATTTCAGTCCTTAATGGTAATCGGTTATCTCAACATCGTAGGCATCGCCTTCAGTGAAACGGAAACATATTCGCCACTGGTCATTTATTGATATGGAATATTGCCCTTTTCTATCTCCTTTTAGCGCGTGGAGTCTGTTGCTGGGGGGCACCAAAAGATCATTTATGTCATTTGCAAAATGGATAAATTCTAAACGTCGTATTGCCCTTCGTAATAAATCCGAAGGGACACGTTTTGATTTGCCAGTAGTGAATAATCTTTGGGGTTTCCTTATCGGCAAATGTTTTTATCATAAACAAACTGTAAACAATCACGTGACAGTTGTCAATGGTTATGGTTGAAGTTCTATAATTAATGAGTTTGCCCCAACCTCCCCTTTCACTCCGACCGGGCGGGTCTTGGCATTTTATGGAAGCTTGTGCTTTTATTTTTTTCACGTTTTTCTGAATGCTTTTACTGGCCTTCCGCCCGGCCGGTGAAGCAGTTGGCCTCCTCCAAAGAGATAAAACATGTATATAGTATGTCTATCCACTGCCGAAAAGCTGTAAGCTTTACTATCGATTTGACTTTGGCGATAACTGGTACTTTGAGATTCGAAAAGTCGATTACTGCATCGAGGCTAATATCCGGCGATTTTCCAAATGCTGAAAGATTGTTGAGAAACGGTTTAAAGCAATTAAAAACAAGCTTAGTATGGGCATATCGTCTCGTAAATATTTACTTGGAGGTATTTTCAGACGGGAATTCCCAATAGGGAGTATTAAAGGAAGATCCCAACGAATGATTCCAATCCATTTTTACACCAGGTGCCGAGCAGCCAGTGTCTGTATAAAACGCTTCCTGTTTCCACAAATAAAAACGATTATATTTATTCTCATTTTGCTCATACCAGTCCATACTTTAGGGATCGAGCGTGCTGATAAGGTGCTGGTAGTGAAGTCAGAATCCAAATTGTATCTTATAAAAAATAAAAAGGTTCTAAGCGTCTTCAAGGTGGCTTTCGGTGCAAATCCAAAAGGACATAAGCAACAAGAAGGCGATGAAAAAACTCCCGAGGGAAAATACATTTTGGACTATAAAAAGAGCGATAGTGCATTTTATAAAGCAATTCATATCTCATATCCAAATGACGAAGATATAAAGCGCGCAAAAGCGGCTGGTGTCAGTCCCGGTGGCTTCATCATGGTACATGGTCAGAAAAATGGTTTTGGCTGGCTTGCATGGATCACTCAGCATTTTAATTGGACCGACGGTTGCATAGCGGTTTCAAATAGGGCCATGGATGAAATTTGGGAAGCTGTAACTGTTGGAACGTCAATAGAAATTAAACCATGAACACAGAACCTGGGTCTGCCGCAAGCAGGATCGAAGCGTTCAGGATCGAATATCAGAGGAAAACGGCATATTGCTAATCGCTCAATTTACTGTCCGTTCAGAAATGGTGAATTTCGCCCGAGTCCAAGGCGGCCAACAAATTCAAACTGGAGGAATATTCGTAATATTTTGAGGATTTGAATTTGTTGCCCAACGCCGGAATCGGGCGAGAGGCGCCGTTTTTGGATGGACAATAGTTAGAGCTTCAGGGCAGTACGCAGATTTTCGAACATGGGGCGGATATTTTTCTCAACTTCATGATATCCGATCTTTTTGGCAATGCTTTTACCGACTGGCACGTCAATTTTTTCCGTAAAGGCTTGATTGAGCAATATAACCAAAGTGCTGTCACGGTGGGGCAGGCAGCCGATGACCACCTGCAGGCTGTCCAAAGAGTGGTTCAGATAGAACCGCCGCTCGGTAATAATGGCATGGTCGGACCTGACATCCAAGACCCAGTGTTTGAGCATGAACAGCGGACGCCCCGATTCCCTCTGCTTGGCCCAGAAAAACTGATGCGCCAGTTTGGCGTGTTGTTTGTGCGGATAATGTCGCAGGCATTCAAAATAATGCGGGAATCGCTCCTTTACCAAAAGCAGGGATTCCGTGGCCGAAATCAATTCCTTGGACGGGTGGACCTGCTTCGACGCTTCTTCCTGGTATAAGGTGCCAGCCCCTCAAGCCCGTGCTCCTGGTAAGCCAAATATCGGCCTTTGAGCACATCACGCAGGGCAAGGGACATGGCTTTGATAGCCCCAGCGCCTGTTTTTTTGTTATCTTTTACCCTATCCGCATGTTTTTTTATCAATGCGATTTCATCCCGGCTGTAGTTGAAGTGTTTCCCAGGGCCAATTGCCATCATTTTTTCTACTTCGTTTATTTCCTCGGCTGTATAGGCAACACCATCAAATGCCTTGCATAGGTCTGAAGCCGATGCGTTTTTGATTTCGCCAATGGCGAGAATCCCGAAACCGTCCTTGGCAGTAGCCTGTCGTTGCAGGATATCAACTGTTTTTTCCAATGACGCAGGGACCAGGATCGCCATGAGCACATTGAGTTGGTTGGCGCGTTCGTGCTCCGGCCGGGTCATCATCACAATCTTACCGTTTTTCAGTTCCTCGACATGGGCACTCAGCGTACTGGTTTCCACGAATTCCCTGGCCGTAATCGGTGCGGATTGCGCGAAAATGTTCGCCCAAAGAAGAAACACTTGCAGTGGCACGATAATGCCAACACACACGACCGCTTTGATCTTTTGCATGAGTAATCCTTTCGATGTGGCAAGGAGTTTCGTGACTGGAAGGGGTAAAATCGGATTTCACGGTCTATCACGGACACTATAATGGATAAGCTATCACGGATCGCCATCCTATTCAAGCTGATGCCCACCAAAGTCAACCCCAATGCTGCGACATTGGGTTCAAGCTCTGAAAAACGCACAACGTAAGCAAAACGGGGTCGAATAAGCCCCAACACAATTGTTTTCTATCACCCACAGATGATTGATCTGCTGTGGTGCGGTTGCCCATTCGTCTATCCATCAGGTTTTTCTTGACAGCACAAGCAGGGGTTTGATAGGGGTTTTTCAGTTTCTATATACAAAACTTTGGTTTTTAATACCGAACTCATGGCAAAACAGAAAAAAACAACACCCACAGACAAGTATATCGTGCCGGCCGTGGAACAAGCCATGCGTGTGCTGTTTCGTATCGCCCAAAGCGATTCGGCACACATGAACCTGACCCAGATCTGCGAGCAGACCGGAATCCACAAAAGTACAGCCTTCTGCCTGCTGTACACCCTGCGTAAATACGGCATCGTCCAAACGGAAGGCCGTGGCAAGGGATATACGCTTGGCCCGGGACTGATCGGGCTTTCACGCAAATTCCTCGACACACTGAGCGCGCCTCGACTGGCCGACCCGATTCTGGCGGATCTGGCCGGTAAGGCCGGCGTTACTGCCGCCCTGGGACTGATCGCCGATAACAACGTCTTCGTGGCAGCCAAGCATGAAGGCGGGAACCCGCTCGGGCTCACCATGCGTGTGGGGCATCGGTTTCCGCTGACCTACGGCTGTCATGGCAAGGCCATCTGCGCCGTCCTGCCTGAAGCGGAGCTGGATGCGCTGCTTCAGGAAGAGAAACTGTACTTTCATGGAGATCCGTCAGCCTTCGATCGCAAGCGGCTCATGAAAGAAATCGCCCAATGCCGCCGGGACGGATTTGCCGATGACCTGGAAGAGACCATGCCGGGCCTTTATGCTGTCGCCGCTCCGGTCATCGGCCCCAACCAGCGGCCGATCGGTTACATTGCGGTTCTGGGACTGGCCTCCGTCGAGGCGGTCCGTCAATACGGCCCGATGGTCGCTGAAGCGGTAAAAGACCTGTCACGGCAACTGGGGACACAGATTTAGGAGGATTTGAATTTGTTGCCCAACGCCGGAATCGGGTGAAAGGCGCCGTTTCTGGATGGGCACTAACCACAAACCGGTACTGGAGGTCATGACATGGTAATTGGAGACGTACTCGCAAGACGCGCGTTTATTACGCCCCATCGTCCGGCATTGGTGTTCCAGGATCAGGAGATGTCCTTCCTCGAATTCGACAGGCGCACCAATCAGACTGCTCACATGCTGTTGGCCCAGGGCGTCAAGCCCGGTGACCGGGTCGGTTTGTTGATGCACAACTGCCCCCAGTTTCTGGAAGTGTTTTTCGCCACCGCCCGCATCGGCGCCGTGCTGGTATCGCTGAACGTCCGTCTGGTCTCGGCCGAACTGGACTTCATCCTGGATGACTGTGAAGTCGGCGGATTGATTTACGGCCCGGAATTTGAGGACACGGTCGCAGCCTTGACCATGCTGCCCCGCCTCACCTATCAAATCACCACGGCAGCGCCGGCACCGGGCGGCTGTCAAAACTATGAAACCCTGGTATCGTCACAGCCATCTACGGCACCGAAAATCGCCGTAGCCGAAAACGACCTGGTCGCCATCATGTACACGTCCGGCACCACCGGCCATCCCAAAGGCGTCATGCTGACCCACCACGCGGTCTATCACGCGGCGCTGAACATGCTGATCGGCCTGGATTACGAATACCCGGACAAGCTTTTGATGCTGGCCCCCTTTTTTCACACCGGCGCCAGCAGTCCCATCGTCGGCCACGTGATCAAAGGCATCGCCACGGTCATCACCGAGCGCTTCGATCCGGAGGGCACCCTGGCCCTGATCGAGCGGCATCAGATTCGGATCATCCAGGGGGTGACCGCCATGATGCGCATGATCCTGGACGTGCCGGATCCCGAGCGCTTTGATCTGAGCGCCTGGGAGATTGCGGCCCTGCCTGGCTCTCCCCTGCCCTTTTCACTGATCAAGGCCGCCCATGATCGGTTCGGGGTCCTGTGTCAAAACCTTTGGGGCATGACCGAAATCGCCGGCCCCGGTGCGCTGATGAACATCGAGGATATCATGGACAAACCCGAAAGCGCCGGCCGGCCGTACTTCGAGGTCGATCTGAAAATCGTCGATCCGGAAGGCCAGGCCCAGCCTGCCGGCGAGTCCGGAGAACTCGTGGTGCGCTGTCCGCACATGATGACCGGCTATTACAACCGCCCCGATGCCACAAAAGACACCATTGTCGATGGATGGCTGCACACCGGCGACATGGGCTATCTGGATGAAGACGGCTTTCTGTACATCATTGATCGTCTCAAAGACATGATCGTTTCGGGCGGCGAGAATGTCTACCCGGCTGAAATTGAAAAAGTGCTTCTTCAGTTGCCGGAAATCAATGAAGCCTCGGTGGTGGGAATTCCCGACGACAAGTGGGGAGAAGTTCCCAAGGCCTTTATTGTGTGCAAGCATAACGCGCCGCCGTCCAAGGAGGATATCATCGCTTTTTGCCGCCAGAACCTGGCCGGCTACAAGATTCCCAGGCACATCGAGCAAATCGACGAACTGCCCAAAAACCCGTCCGGCAAGGTATTGAAAAAAGTATTACGCCAGCAGGCGTAAGAGCCTTTTTAAGAAGTATGAACACTTTCATCAAGTACAACCGGCACAAAAAGAGGAGACTATGAGCACACAAGAACAAGAAAAGCAAACCATTCACCTGACTGTGAATGGCAAGGAATATGCCCTTTGCATCGGAGACACCGTGGGCGCGGTGGCCCCGTCCGACACCCTGACCCACACCCTGAGGGAAACGCTGGGCCTGACCGGCACCAAGATCGGCTGCGACCAGGGCTCCTGCGGATCATGCACAGTAATCATGAACGGCAAGCCGATTCTCTCCTGCATGACCCTGACCGTTGAATGCGACGGTGCCCAGGTGACCACCATCGAGGGGCTGGAGGACGCCGCCACTGGAGAATTGCACCCCCTGCAGCAGTCGTTCGTGGACAACAGCGCCTTTCAGTGCGGGTTCTGCACACCGGGCATTCTGATGAGCGCCAAATCACTGATCGATGAAGATCCGCATCCAAGCGTCGATTCCATCAAGGATGCATTGTCCGGTCATTTCTGCCGCTGCATTTCTCACTATGAAGTGATTGAGGCCGTCCGCGAAGCAACCGCAAAGGAAGGCGAGCATGAGTAAAGAATTAAGATTTATCGGTAAAGAAACGCCGCGCAAGGATGCGAGGGATATCGTTACCGGCAAGGCCCAGTATCTGGACGATGTCAAACTTCCCGGGATGCTGTACGGCAAAGTGAAGCGAAGTCCTCACGCCCACGCCAATATCACCCGTATCGATGGTTCGAAAGCCAAAGCACTGACCGGGGTCAGAGCCGTTTTGACCCACAATGACATCCCCCGTTGGGAATGGGGGCTTCCCAAGCATATGCCGGTGTTGGACAACAAAGTACGCTTTGTCGGCGATGCCGTGGCCCTGGTGGCCGCCGACACGCCCGATATCGCCGAGGAGGCCCTGGAACTGATTGACGTGGAATACGAGCCGCTTCCCGCAGTCTATGACGTGGAAGCGGCCATGACCATCGATGCACCGCCGCTTTATTCGCAGTACGCAAACAACACCTACCCCAATGAGGCGCCGGTGTACGAACCTCATCTGCTCCAACACCTGCGTCTGGGAGATGTGGAAAAAGGGTTTGAAGAAGCCGACTTTATCATCGAGGATACCTGCGGGTATGAAATTTTTCCCAATCCCCTGCCCCCCGAACCGCCCGGAGTGATCGCCACCTGGGAAACACCGGGCTGCCTGACGATCTACACCCCCTCCCAATCCATTGCCTTTTTCCGCTTCATCGGCATCCCGTTCATCGACATGGCCGACATGCGCGCCATCAGCACCCAATGCGGTGGCAGCTACGGCACCAAAAACGCCAACCTGACACCGGTGGGCTATGCCGCCCTGCTCGCCAAAAATACCGGCAAGCCGGTCAAGGTTTACTACACCAAGGACGAGCATTTCCACAGCTATTCCATGCGCCTGGGCTCGCGCGTGAAAGCCAAAGTAGGCATGAAAAAAGACGGCACGGTTTCCGCCATCAGCGGCCTATGGATGGTCAATACTGGCTCGGGATCGGAGTCCGGACCGTTCCAGATCGCCGTGGGACTGGGCGAGGTACAGTTGAACCTGCGCTGCGCCAACTGGGACCTGGCGGGCAAGCTGGTGTGTACCAACCGCTCGCCATCAGGGATCGTGCGCGGCTATGGCGGGCAGGAGCTGGAAAGCTCGATCCTGCCGATCATCGGCAGGGCTATGGAAAAAGCCGACATCAATCCGATCGACTTTTTCAAGAAGAACAGCGTCAAACCGGGCGACGGCTATTTCTGGCGCGAGGGCAACTGGTGGACGTACCGCGGCGTCAATTTCAACACGGCCATCGACAAGGGAGCCGAGGCATTCGGCTGGAAAGAGAAATGGCAGGGCTGGGGAAAACCAACGGCCGTCAACGGCACCAAGCGGGTGGGCGTCGGTGTGGGCGTTCACAGCAACGCGGATGTGGGTGAGGATTCATCCGAAGCCACAATCAAACTCACACCGGACGGCCGGGCCGTGCTCTACTGCTGCGTGTCCGAGGCAGGACTGGGCCAGCGCAGCAGCTTGTGCAAAATGGTCGCCGAAGTGCTGGACATGCCCCTTGAGCGGGTCGACATGTCGCCACCGGACACCCATCTCAACCCGTTCGAGTTCGGTCTGATGGGCTCCCGTGGCACCTACGCCGTGGGCTCGGCGGTGATTGCCGCGGCAGAAGATGCCCGCCAGAAGCTGCTTGAAATTGCAGCGCTCAAATTAGACGTCACCGCCGAGCAGTTGGAAACAAAAAACGGCAAGGTTTACATCATCGGCCGTCCCGACAAGAAAGTTCCCTGGCACCGCATCTTGGGGCTCTATCGCACGATTACCGGCAAGGGCCGGTTCGAGCCGGATTACTCGCTGTGCAACTTTTTGATGTCTTTTGTGGAAGTGGAAGTGGACACCGAAACCGGGCAGGTGAGCCTGACCCATGTGGTCAATGCCACGGATGTCGGGCAGATCATCGCCCCCAAAGTTCTCGAAGGCCAGCTCCACGGGGCGTTTGGGTCAGCCGGACTGGATACCGCCCTGTTTGAGGAGTCGGTTCTGGATGAAGCCAGCGGGCGCATTCTCAACGGAAACATGGTGGATTATAAATGGCGGACCTTCACCGATCTGCCTGATTTTACCAACGTGATTCTGGAAACGCCAATTCCCAGCCATCGCTTCAAGGCCGTCGGGGTGGGTGAAATCGCCACCTCGCCCGGCCCCAGCGCCGTGCTCATGGCGGTTTACAATGCCATCGGCACGCGGATTACGAGTTATCCGGTAACGGCCGATAAAATTCTCAGCGCCTTTTCGAAAACGGAAGTCTAAGGCCCGCTAACGGCGTTGGAAAGTGTCTCAAAATGCTCACATATTACATATATGCTCCGCTTTATAGCCACTTTCCGCCTTGTTATCGGACCTGATCCATCATTTTCAAAAAGGCGCTTACTCATTTGGAAAAATATAAAAGGGAAAAACAATGCCATGAAAACATTTCAGCACAAAACGGCCACCAGCGTGGCCGATACCCTATCCATCCTTTCCGAATATGGCGAGAAAGCCAAATTGATGGCCGGCGGCACGGATCTTCTCGGCCTGCTTAAGAGCAAATCAATGGTTGGCTATCCGGATGTCGTGGTAAACATAAAAACCATCGCCGGCCTGAATGAAATCAAAACGGACGCCCAGGGCCTGACCATTGGCGCACTGGCCCGCCTGGCCGATATCGCGGGCTCAACGGATGTCAAGGACACCTGGCCGATTCTCGCCGAGGCGGCAGCCTCGGTGGCCATGCCCCAGATCCGCAATGTCGGCACCCTGGGCGGCAACCTGGCTCAGGAAACCCGTTGCTGGTATTTCCGTTTTCCCAATGCCATTGGCGGACGCATCATGTGCAAGCGCAAAGGCGAAGGCCCGTGCCTGGCCGTCAAAGGCGACAATCGTTATCATGCCATCTTTGGGGCAAAGAAGTGCTTTGCCGTCTGCCCGTCCGACATGGCCGTGGCCCTGGCTGCCCTGGATGCTCAGATCAAGATCAGCGGGCCAAAGGGTGAACGAATGGTCGCCATGACGGACTTCTATCATCCGCTCGGCAATGCATTGGCAGCTGATGAAATCATCGTCGAGGTGCAGATTCCCCGGCCCGCCGACAATAATCGACAGGTATTTATCAAGCACCGCGTGCGCGATACCATCGATTTCGCCACGGTCAGCGTGGGTTTGGTGGTATCCATGGATGGTGAAACCGTCGCCGATGCGCGGGTCGTACTGGGCGCCGTGGCCCCGGGACCGTATCGCGCCACAAAAGCGGAGGCCGCTCTGAAGGGCCAACCGATCAACAGCGAAACCGCCGCAACCGCCTCTGCCGCAGCCATCGTTGGCGCGGTGCCGTTGAGCCGCAATGCCTACAAACTCGATATCACCAAAACGCTGGTAAAAAGGGCGCTGCTCCCCTAGCGTTGCCGAAAAACAACCTGTCAGCCAATTGCCGGATGGGCAAGAACCGTGTCCATCCATAGGTGACCAATCAAGAAGGAAGGCGACCATGAGTAGCAATTATCGATATATCGGCAAAGAGACACCGCGCAAGGATGCCCGGAACATCGTTACCGGAAAAGCCCAGTTTTTTGACGATATCAAGGTTCCTGGGATGCTCTACGGCAAAGTTCTCAGGAGTCCCCATGCCCACGCCAATATCACCCACATCGATGTGTCCCGGGCCAGAGGGTTGACCGGGGTCAGGGCGGTTCTCACCCACGAAGATATTCCCCCCTGGGAATGGGGGATGCCCAAACACATTCCGATCCTGGCCGGCAAAGTACGCTTTGTTGGCGATGCCGTGGCCCTGGTGGCCGCCGACACGCCGGACATCGCCGAGGCCGCCCTGGAGATGATCGATGTAGAATACGAGCCGCTTCCGGCAGTCTTTGATGTGGAAGCGGCCATGGAGATTGATGCGCCGCCGATTTACCGGCAGTTTGCCAATAACACCTATCCCGATGAACCGCCCGCCTTCGAGCCCGAGATGCTGGGCCACATCCAGATCGGCGACACGCAAAAAGGATTTGACGAGGCAGATTTTACCATCGAGGACACCTGCGGGTACGAGATTTTCCCCAATCCCCTGCCGCCCGAACCGCCCGGATTCATCGCCACCTGGGAGACACCGGACTGTCTGACGGTTTACACCCCGTCCCAGAGCATCGCCCAGGTCCGCCTGGTCGGCATGCCGTTTATCGGTATGGCTGACATCCGGGCCATCAGCACCCAGTGCGGCGGCAGCTACGGCACAAAGAACGCCAACCTGACCCCCATGGGATATGCGGCCGTGCTGGCCAAAGCCACCGGCAAACCGGTCAAGGTCTATTTTACCAAGGAAGAGCATTTTCACAGCTATTCCATGCGGCTGGGGTCCCGCGTGCGTGCCAAGGTCGGGATAAAAAAGGACGGCACCCTGTCGGCCATCCGTGGTGTATGGATGGTCAACACCGGTTCAGGATCGGAATCCGGCCCCTTGCAGATCGCCGTAGGACTCGGCGAAGTACAACTGGTCCTGCGCTGCGCCAATTGGGATCTGAAAGGCAAGCTGATCTGTACCAACCGCTCACCATCGGGCATTGTCCGCGGCTATGGCGGACAGGAACTGGAAAGTTCCATCCTGCCGATCATCGGCCGCGCCATGGAAAAAGCCGACATGGATCCGGTGGACTTTTTCAAGAAGAACAGCGTCAAACCGGGCAACGGTTATTTCTGGCGCGAGGGCCAGTGGTGGACCTATCGGGGCATCGACTTCAACACGGCCATCGACAGGGGGGCCGAGACCTTTGGCTGGAAAGAGAAGTGGCAGGGCTGGGGCAAACCGACGGCTGTCAACGGAACCAAACGTGTGGGCGTGGGTGTGGGTGTGCACAGCAATGCGGATGTAGGAGAGGATTCCTCCCATGCCACGGTCAAACTCACGGCAGACGGGCGGGCCGTTGTCTACTGCTGCGTGTCCGAGGCCGGGCTGGGGCAACGCAGCAGCCTGTGCAAGATGGCCGCGGAAGTATTGGACCTGCCTTTGGAACGGGTGACCCTGTCGCCACCGGACACCCAGCTCAACCCCTTCGAACTGGGTCTGGTGGGCTCCCGCGGCACCTATGCCGTTGGCTCCGCGGTCATCGCCGCCGCAGAAGATGCCCGGCGCAAGCTGCTTGAAATCGCGGCCCTTCAATTCAAAAGCACCGCAGACCAACTGGAAACCCAAAACGGGAAGATTTACATGATCGGTCGTCCAGACAAAAAAATTGCCTGGCACCGGATCATGGGCGTCTACAACTCCGTCACCGGTGTGGGGCAATTTGAACCGGATTACTCGCTGTGCAACTTTTTAATGACCTTTGTGGAAGTGGAAGTAGACACCGAGACCGGTCAGGTGGTCCTTACCCAAGTGGTCAATGCCACGGATTGCGGTCAGATCATCGCGCCCAAAGTCCTCGAAGGCCAGCTTCACGGTGCCTTTGGATCAGCCGGGTTGGATACCGCCCTGTTTGAGGAAACCGTCCTCGATGAAACCAGCGGCCGTATGCTCAACGGCAACATGGTGGATTACAAATGGCGAACGTTCACCAATCTACCCGATGTCAAGAATGTGATTCTTGAAACGCCAATACCCAGCCATCGCTTCAAAGCCGTCGGTGTCGGCGAAATTGCCACATCACCCGGCCCCAGCGCCGTGCTCATGGCGGTCTACAATGCCATCGGCACACGGATCACGAGTTATCCGGTGACGGCCGATAAAGTTCTCAATGCTTTTGGGAAAACGATAGAGGGAAAAAATACAAAGCATTAGCGTTTAAGATAATGTTTTTGGCAAGGCCAGGGGGAAGAAGCGGTATAATCAATACCGCGACGACCGATAACGCAGCCCGAAAACATTATCTTGAATGCTATATTCTCCCGGCTGTGGCACATCGCTCTTGTTCACGTCCTGTGCGTGGGTTAGTTTTGCTGCCCAATCGTGGTCTGCCTTATCGGCCACAGAAAGGTATAGGGCAATACCCACCGCAGCTGCCAAGTCATACATATGGCGGTAACTGCGAGCAGCGCCCAGGTTGTGGCTGTATTGAGATCAAGAAAAAACAAATGGGCGAACAGCAACAAGGCGGCAAAACTGCCAATCTGGAGGCGAGGAAAATCCAGCCCCCGCACCACCCAATGCTGATGTCGCGACATGGGCAAGAGCGTTGCAATCAATAAC
Organism: Desulfosarcina variabilis str. Montpellier; assembly: GCF_048565275.1. Lineage (NCBI taxonomy): Bacteria > Pseudomonadati > Thermodesulfobacteriota > Desulfobacteria > Desulfobacterales > Desulfosarcinaceae > Desulfosarcina > Desulfosarcina variabilis. The sequence continues at coordinate 9,024,999 of NZ_CP159846.1, forward strand.
CCAATCGTACTGAAAACGAGTATTGGCAGCATTGTCATTCCTTACGAACGCCAAATTGTCTATATGCCCAGCCATGGCGTTTGTCGAAAAAGGAGAGGCTGATTTATAATCGGTATTTTCAAAAAATGGCACAGCCAAGCGATTCAATTATGCCGATGCGAGCATTTGTTCTCCCCCATCCACAAGCGCCCGGGTAAGGGCATCAAGGGATTTTGTGGCCACCTGCCAGCAGTGCCAGTAAAGAGCCACGTCCACCATTGCGCCCGGCCGTAGATCGATCAACAGGCCTTGCCGTGCAAGGGGCAGGGCCTGCAGTTCCGGTAACAGCCCGTAGGCCAGACCGGCCGTGATCCAATCGACAAATTTCTCCGACGAGGGCAGGTAATGGCGGGGAAACCGATCTGTGCGGATCTTGAATTCATCTTCCAGAAACCGGTGCAGCAAACGGTCCTTGCGGTTGTAGATCAGCGCCGGCGCTTCATCCACAGCAGCAGCCGTGATCCCTTTCGGAAAATGTCGCCGGGCAAAGTCCGGCGTTGCATAAAGCCGATAGGCCATTCGTCCTAAAGGTGTCATCCGGCATCCCTGCACCGGTGTGGGCCGCGTGCTGATGCATCCGGCAACATCACCATCACGCAGCATTCGATGTGTCTCATCCTGATCATCCATCCGGACGTCCAGAACTATCGGTAGCCCTTGCAGACAGGGGGCAACGGCTGTCATGAACCAGGTGGCCAGACTGTCGGCATTGATTCCGATGGCCAGGGACCGATACCCTGCAGATCCGACGAAGTCCGCCGCTTCGGCCAGTTCCGCCTCCAGCTGCGCCACTTGATGGTAATGTTTGACCAGACGTTTACCGACCGCGGTTGGCCGTGGGGGTGTAGTCCGGGCCAGCAGAATCTGGCCGATCTGGTCTTCCAATAGGCGCACCCGCTGGGAAACAGCACTCTGGGTGAGATTCAAGGCTGTCGCGGCCCGGTCGAACCCGCCTGACTGAATCACCATGGCCAGGGCCTGAAGAAGTTTGTAATCCAGCATAGGCAAATTGAAAATTCCGTCTAAGGCCCAATGAAAGTTACTGAGATTAAGGCTATATTAGCAAAATTAATATTATATAAAAACTATTAATTTTACTTTATCTATCGATTTGCCTAACCTGTCCCCAGGCAATAACGACGACAAAAGGCAAATCAATGATAGGACCCTTTTTACAAGGAGCTGGCGTGGGTGCAGGCCTGATCATCGCCATCGGGGCGCAGAACGCGTTTGTTCTCTCCCAGGGGGTACGCCGGAATTACCCGCTGCTGATTGCCCTGATCTGCTGGTGGTGCGACTGTGTGCTGATCCTGGCCGGAATGGCCGGGATGGGCAAAGCCGTGGCAACGCACCCGCAATGGATGCGACTGGCAGCCTGGGGTGGGGCGGCGTTTCTGCTGGTCTACGGATTCCGTTCATTGCAAGCCGCCTTTGCCGGTGGACGCCTTGAGACCGGCGGTACGCCGGCGGTCACCGCTCGCTCGGCCGTTCTCACCACACTGGCCGTCACCCTGCTCAATCCCCATGTCTACCTGGATACCGTGGTGCTGCTGGGCAGTCTCTCCGGCCAATTTCCAGGGACCGGCCGCTATGCCTTTGCCACTGGCGCCATCATGGCGTCATTTGTGTGGTTTTTGTCCTTGAGCCTGGGTGCCCGCATCCTGGCACCGCTTTTCAGGCACCCCGCAGCCTGGCGTGTGTTGGACAGCCTGGTATGTCTGACTATGTGGAGCATCGCCGCTTCGCTGGTATTTCAAAATTGGTTTCTTGACAAAATTCAAATGGCATCCTAATAATCGGTATCACTTTGTGGTACAATGCAATTTGCGGTTCATGCCTTTTGGCAACACGAGGGATATTCCATGGATGACCACCGACAAATGCACCTTTTCATTGCCCCTGAGGTCAACGCCGTCCTGGAAAAACGCCGACTGGGAAAAGAAGACATTCAAAAAACCCTTTTCGAGGCCGAAAAGACCGGCAAAAAGTTTGTTCACCCGGACAACGCCCATTTCCTGGCGGGGATGCGCCAGGGCGCTGTATCGGTCTGGGTGGAATACAGCCCCCGGGAAGATGGTTTTGAAATCCACAGCGCTTACCAGTACCGCCTTACGCTTTCGGCCTGGGATCTGAAAAAAGGCCAAACCCGGTCCGACCCGATTTAAAAACAATGATAGTGAGGCCAACCAATGCCTGTAGACCATATCAAACCTGAAGACCTTGTCTGGAAATGCTTCCGTTGTGATCAACAACTGGTGGTCGATTCCGTTCTCGCAGATTACCTGGGAATCAATATTACCACCCAACTGCCCCAGTGCCCGTCCTGCCACATGATTCTCGTATCCGAGGAACTGGCTGTCGGAAAGATTGCCGAGGTAGAAAAACTGCTCGAGAACAAATAGCTAAAGAGATTAACCAAGGGAATCGAGAACCATGGATGATACCCTTATCCAAATGCTTCGTTCCACATCCAAAGGATGTTACCGGTCATGACACCGATCGCTCCCACGCGCCTGGAAAACTGGCTCAAAAGCTGTCTGGGCCATCCCCATCTTTCTGTTGAGACGCTCAATGCCTTCCAGCTGGATCAGCTCAACCAGACCTTGGCCCACGCAAAGAAAAACAGCCCGTTTTACCGTGAGCGGTTGAGCAGCCTCCCGGATCAGCCGCTGACCGATCTCTCCCAAATCGCCCAGCTGCCGATGATCTGCGCCGACGATCTGCGCGAGCACCACCTGGACATGCTTTGCGTGTCCCACAGCCAGGTCTCGCGAGTGGTTACCATGCAGACCTCCGGCACCACCGCATCGCCCAAACGCCTATATTTCAGCGAAAACGATCTGGAACGGAACATCGATTTCTTCCATCACGGCCTGACCTTACTGATGGATCCCGGCCACCGTATTTTAATCATGCTGCCCAGCACCACACCGGACAGCGTGGCCGATCAATTGAAACAAGCCGCCAGCCGTATTCCGGCCACAGGATACATTCACTGGCCAGTTCTGGATTTAGAGGAGATTCTCGACTTTATCGAAAAGGAAAAGATCAACTGCCTGCTTGGCGTACCGGCCCAGATTTTTGCGCTTTGCCGGCATGCCCAATACTCCGGGCGGTTGACGCCCACCCCGCTGAAAAGTATTTTGCTGACCACCGATTACGTACCCCAGGTCGTTGTTGACGACATCCGAAGTGCGTGGGGATGCGAGGTGTTCGAGCATTACGGAATGTCTGAAATGGGCTTGGGCGGTGCACTGGAATGCGGTGCCCACCAGGGCTATCATCTGCGGGAAGCCGATCTGCTGATCGAAGTCATTGATCCCGACAGTGGCGCCTTGCTGCCACCCGGCAACTACGGTGAGGTGGTATTCACCACCCTCACCCGCCAGGCCATGCCCCTGATTCGCTACCGCACCGGCGATCGGGCGGCCTGGCTGGAAGGCCCTTGCCCCTGCGGCTCGTTCATGCGTCGCTTGGGCAAAGTGCGCGGCCGCATCGCGGATCTATCCTCCAGTCAACTGTCCTTTTCCATGCCGCAGTTGGATGAAACGATTCTGGCCCTTCCAGGCGTCTATTCCTTTCAGGCTGCCGTAGCATCAGAGGCAGAAACCGAATGTCTGAACATAACGCTGTTCTGCCCGAAGCAGCATGCGTCGCAATTGAAAAAAGACGTTGACATGGCAGTCAACGCATTGCTGGCAAGCCTTACGGCAAACGCACCGGTAGTCCGAGTCAATGCCCGGCCGCCAGAGGCACTGCGCTGGGACAGTACCGGCATGATCAAACGAACCATCGGTTCGTAGATCTTTCCCAATAGGGTCAAAGCCCCCCATGTTGCAAAGGCCGGAGACATTTTATAGTTGATGACGATAACAATTGGCGATTTTTTCTTAATCTTTTTCCTTCGCCCTAAGCCCACCGGAAGGCGATGGCCGGTGCCCGTATGCGGTCATCGATATTTATCGGGTTTGTCGATCCAATCTGATTTCTTGCGGATCAGTTCAATATTTTCCAGTGTCTGGATTTGCCGTGGATGCCATAAATGAATAATTGAACCGTCCTCAATTCTTTTATATTTCGCGCCCTTGGCAAGAAATCGGGCATGTCTTTCATCGTCTTCGCCACCATATGTGGCAAAGTCCTCATCGGTTCCGCCCCATTCAATGTATTTGTCTCTTCTGACCATAAATATGCCACCTGTACACGGTCTTCCAAAACTATCTCTTATTGCACAAGAATGGTTCTTGAAACATGTAGCGACGCCTTCCAGCGTCCCATCCCACGATTCCGGCAGATCACAGCAATGCGTAAAGGGATGCCCATAGTTGATTTTTCCCTTGTTCATCAGACGGTACAATTCTTTAATTTCAGTGGCACCGGCAAGAATGTCGTTATCAATGACCAAAACCATATCCGTTGTTGCTTCACGAACGCCGGCATTGATCACGGGTGCCTGCACGTGGGGCAGCGGTAAGGTAAAATAAAACACGGCATAGTCATCACAAGGAAAAACGGTTTGCTTTTCGTGGCTGACTTCTACCACAAGTTTCTGTACATCAGGAAAATAACGGATGTAGTATTGAAGTGTAACATCAAGATTTCGGGCACGATATTCATCCCCTTTTCGATGAGGGAAAATCATGGTCAAATTTTTCATGGCGCAACCCATTTAACCTGGAACCTTCCATTTCTGGCAATTTTGCAACGATAGAGTTTACCCTTCCACTTAATTAACCATACACGCTTTAATCAATTTAGGGAACAATCCAAATTCTAACCCAATGCTAATATGACCCTAACCATCGTTGGTGATAGTACGCACTCATCATGAATCACCGGGAAGTATGGAATCATGGGTTTTCAAGCGGAAATATTGATGCAAAGCAAGGCGGCACCGCGTATTCATCCATCGGCGCTTGTCACCGCATCCACGATCGGCAGCTACACGGACATCGGGGCCAATTGGACGCTGCTGGAGTCCACGTTGGGGGACTACAGTTATCTGGCCGGAACCGACGGGGTTGTCGCCTACACTGAAATCGGCAAATTCTGCTCAATTGCTTCCCATGTCGCTATCAACCCGGGCAATCACCCGATGCACCGGGTGATGCAGCATCATTGCACCTATCGCCGACGCCGATATGGATTTTCACCCACTGATGACGAAGAATTTTTCCAGTGGCGGCGGGAAAACAATTGCTGCATTGATCACGATGTGTGGATTGGTACAGGTGCCAAGGTGATGGCCGGCGTTCATATCAAGACCGGTGCCGTGGTTGCCGCCGGCGCGGTGGTGACAAAGGATGTGGACCCGTACCAAGTGGTGGCGGGTGTGCCCGCTCGTTTCCTGCGCACACGCTTTGACGCGGATACGGTAGCCATACTGCTGCGCATTGCCTGGTGGGAGTGGGATCGGCGCACCCTGGAACAACGCTTCAACCATTTTAGAGACCTGGCATCGTTTATAGAACGTTACGCTTAAAAAGCGGGGCCATCATTTGCGAAAGACATCTATAAAAACACGCCTGCTTGAGGTGATTTCGAAGGCTGAAATTGACCAAATCGAATCCTTGCTGGACGATCTGTGGGCCTCCGGCCGATTTACCGTCCAACAGCCGCCTGGAACCGGGCTGGTCATGTCGCTGGCCTGCGATCCCTTCGATGTACGCTTTTGTTTTGGGGAAATACTGGTCAGTCAGGCACAGGTATGTTGTGACGATCAGCCCGGCTGTGGGGTGCTATGCGGTGACGATCCCCAGCGGGTGCTATTACTGGCCGCGGTTGAGGCCGCCGAATTACGCGGTGCAACAGATCTGCTCGAGGGGGTTGAGGTGGTAATCGACCCCCTCGAGCAGGCAAAGAGCGAGCACCAGACACGCCTGTCAAAAGTGGCCGCAGCCACTAGCGTTCAATTTTCCTCCATGACAAAAGAGACCGTGGATTTCGGTTCTCTTGGAGAATAAGGCCAATGACAACAACTTGGGATGATGCGGATAAAAAGAATCAGCAAACCTATCGTCACTTGCTCGAATCCATGAGTCGACCGGGACGAGTGGTTAAAATTCATCTCCCGGAGGAAGGCAACGGATATGCGGCGGCCCTGGCCATCGGCCGATGCCTCCTGGACCAGGAGGTGAGCATGGGCGCTGCCGGTAGCAACGCCATTAAACGCATCCAGGATATGCTGGTTGAAAAAACCCGGGTGCGTGTGGATGGGTATGAAACGGCAGACTACCTGTTTGTCGATGATCAAGGCATCGATAAAGGCATTGCCGTGGCCAAGCGCGGCCGCATTGATGCACCGGAAACCGCGGCCACGCTGATTTGTTTTCTCTCTGACAATCCGGCCTGTGAGACAGACCGACTGCGCGTGCGTCTGACCGGCCCGGGCATTGGTTCGCCGCTGGGCATCATGCCGGAGATGCCGGGTATTGGGCTGGCCACATTCAAGGCCCTGGCGGAGGCCAACGCGGATTATCCATTGGGCGTGGACGCCTTTTTTGTGCGCGCCACCGGCGATCTGATGGCCCTGCCCCGTTCCACGAGAATTTCAGTGAGGTAAACAGATGGGCTATGTGGCCGTAAAAGGCGGTGCTGCCGCCATCGGCAATGCCGAACAATTTTGTCTGATTCGCCGCGCCGGTGGCTGTTCCAATCTGCTGGAGATAGAGCAGATCCGCGAGCAGCTCCACCTGGCGGTGGATCGGGTCATGGGCGAAGGCTCGATTTATGCCCCGGATCTGGCCGCCCTGGCCATTAAACAGGCGGCTGGCGACACATTTGAAGCCGCCTTTATCCTGCGTGCCTATCGCACCACCCTGCCCCGTTTCGGCTATACCGCCCCCATGGCCACGGACCGCATTCGCCTGATCCGGCGGATCTCGGCGGCGTTCAAAGATATTCCGGGCGGCCAGGTTCTGGGTCCGACACCGGATTACACCCTGCGCCTTCTTGATTTCGATCTCAAAGACGAGTCCCCGGAGCGCACCCATCGGCAGATCTCGCGTTTGTTCACTGATACCAAACCCCTTGAACCGCTTCCGGAAAATTTTCCCAAGGTTGTGGAAATGCTGCGCCGGGAAGGATTATTGGTGTCTTCGCCTACCGGTACCCGGGAGGACGCCTTGCCTGTGGACGTCACCCGTCAGGCCCTCTCTTTCCCGGCGCCGCGCAGCGCCCAGCTGCAGACCCTGGCCCGCGGTGAAACAGGCGGCATGCTCGCCCTGGCCTACTCGAACATGCGCGGTTATGGGTCTGTGCACCCGGTGATCGGAGAACTGCGGGTCGGATATCTGCCAGTGCCCTACCCCAACCCGGTAACCGGAGAGGTTGAGAATATCGGTGAGATCCTGGTCACCGAGGCGGAAGTAATCTCACGCATAGAAGGTGGCGAGGGGCCAGCCGTTTTCAGTCTTGGGTACGGGCTCTGCTTTGGCCACAACGAAACCAAGGCCATTGCCATGGCGGTTCTGGACCGGGCCATCTCCACCCAAACACCCACGGCACCCTCCGAGAATCAGGAGTTTGTCCTCACCCATGTGGACGGCATCGAATCCATGGGGTTCTGCAACCACTACAAACTCCCCCACTATGTCACATTTCAGTCTGAACTGGACCGCCTGCGCAAAATTCAGGAAGAACAATTCGCTCAAAAGGAGCCCCATAGATGAAGCCGAATCCACTGGCGCAAACGCCGATGCAATCGCCTGATTGGCGCGATGGTCTGAAGCATAGATCCGGCCATTATTCCTATGCTTTTCTCGATGAAGGCGCCAAACGGGAAATCCGGCGCAAAATGCTCAAAGCGGTTGCCCTGCCGGGTTGTCAGGTGTCCTTCGGATCCAGGGAAATGCCCATCGCCAGGGGATGGGGAACCGGCGGACTGCAGCTCACCCTGGCGCTGATCGGTGACGATGATGTGCTCAAGGTCATTGATCAGGGATCTGACGACAGCGTGAATGCGGTCAACATCAAACAGTTCGTTCAGCAGGTCACCGGTGTGCGCTTGACCACAGACACCACCGCCGCCACCCTGATTCAGACCCGGCATCGCATTCCCGAAGAAACGCTTGCGCCTCACCAGCTGCTGATATTTCAGGTACCCATTCCCGAACCGCTGCGCCTGGTCGAACCCAGCGAGCAGAAGACCCGCCGGATGCACGCCGAAGCGGATTACAGCCGCATGTGGCTGTACCTTTACGAGGATATCGTCAAGTTCAACGAAATCACCATCGGTGCCCGCTACCCGGTGATGGTCAATCATCGCTACCTCATGGACCCCAGCCCCATTCCGCGCTGGGATGTGCCCAGGCTCAATCAAAACGACGCGCTGCTTCTCTTTTGCGCGGGACGGGAAAAACGGATCTACGCCATTCCGCCCCATACGGATGTCCGTCCACTCGAATTCGATGATTTTGCCTTTCGGGTAGAGGCCTTTCACGGGCGTCGATGCGATCGCTGCGGGTCGGTGGGAACCTTTCTGGATGAAGTCATTGACGATGAAAGTGGGCAGCGCATCTACACCTGCTCGGACACGTCCTTCTGCGACAAGCACAAAGCCGCCAATCCCAACCCCCAGTCGGAGAACAAACCGTGAAGCCGATCCTCCGGGTTGAGTACTTGACCAAGCGCTACGGGCCGGGTTGCCCATATTGTTTTTCCCTTACCGGAGCAGACCGGCAGACCAACCAGTGCCCACGGTGCCAGTCGGTCCTGGCCTGCCGTGATGTCACGTTCGATCTTTATCCCAACGAAGTGCTGGGAATCGTCGGCGAAAGCGGCTCGGGGAAGAGCACCGTGGTGCGGTTGCTGCACTTTGACTTTGAACCCACTGACGGCCGGTTCCATCTCGATTTGAACGGGAACGATCCAGCCGCAGGCGCACTGGGCATTGATCCGGATCAAAATCTCTTCTCGCTCAGTGCATTCAAACAGCGCCGGATTCGTAACGAACGCATGGGCATTGTCTACCAGAACCCTCGCATGGGGTTGTATCTCAAGGTCAGCGCAGGCGGCAACATTGCCGAGCGCCTGTTGATGGGCGGCTGGCGCCATGTGGGCCGGATGCAGCAGCGGGCCTCGCATCTTTTGGAGCAAACCGAAGTGCCCGCCCGGCGCATGAACGAACCGCCGGTCAACTTTTCCGGCGGCATGCAGCAACGGGTGCAGATCGCCAAAGCGCTGTCCACCCGGCCGGCCGTCCTGTTCCTGGACGAGGTCACCACCGGTCTGGATGTGTCGGTACAGGCCAGGGTGCTGGACCTGATCCGCTCGCTGCAACAAGCGCTGGGGATTGCCACCATCGTCGTGTCCCATGACCTGGGCGTCATCCGTTTACTCACCTCGCGAACAATTGTGATGCGCCATGGCTGCATTGTCGAATCGGGATTGTCGGATCAGATTCTTGAGGACCCCCAGCATCCGTATACACAGCTTCTGGTGAATTCGGTGCTTTAGCGCCTGTTTGATAAATCCGTCTAAGGCCCGCTAACGGCGTTGGAAAGCGTCTCAAAATGCTCACATATTACATATATGCTCCGCTTTCGAGCCACTTTCCGCCTTGTTATCGGACCTGATCCAGACTTCTCAAAAAAAGGCGCTCAGAATTGTGGCAATAACAATTGAAAAAAATGCACATCAATTATGGAAACATATCCCAAACCTCTGCTGGCCGTCGAGAATCTGGAAAAACGATTTATTTCGCATGTGCTCGGCGGCAAAGCCATCATCGGCTTTCGTAAAATCTCTTTTACGGTGCCCCACGGCACAGCATTGGGGCTGGCCGGTCCCAGCGGGTATGGAAAGAGTTCGGTGCTCAAATGCATCTATCGCACATACGGTGCCAGCTCAGGGCAGATTCTTTATGACTCGAAGGCCTTTGGTCCGGTCCAGTTGACCGACCTGCCGGAAAATCAGGTCCTGGCGCTGCGCCGCGATGAAATCGGCTATGTGACCCAGTTTCTCTCCGTGCTGCCCCGCGTATCCACAAGGGACGTGGTGGCCGAACCCCTGGTCAATGCCGGCATGTCCAAAGCCGACGCGCGGGAACGATCCGGTGCGCTTCTCCAGCGGCTGCGCATCGACCAGAAACTCCACGACGCCTATCCGGCTACGTTCAGCGGTGGTGAGAAACAGCGGGTCAACCTGGCCCGGGCGATTATCCATCCACCGCGGCTGCTGCTGCTCGATGAACCGACCGCATCCCTGGACGTCGAGGCCCTTTCTATCGTGCTTCAACTGCTGTCGGAACTGAAAAACCGTGGTACCACCATGATTGCCATCTTCCATGACAAGTCGATCATGGATCGCCTGATGGACACGACCTTTACCATGCCTGAAAAGGAAACGTAATCATGCGCACAGAAACACTCACCCCGCCCGATATGATTATCCGCAACGTCCGCGTGGTCACGCCGGATGCGGTTCTGCCCAGTACCGCCGTCGTGGTGTCGCAGGGCATCATCTGCGATATTGCCACGTCGCCCGTATCGATTCACGGCACGATTGACATCGAAGGAGAGAACAACCTTTTACTGCCGGGCTTCATCGACATTCACAGTGATGTGATCGAAAACGCGATTCAGCCGCGCCCGGGCGGACAATTTCCCATCGATATCGCTCTGCATGAGCTGGACAAACAACTGGTTGCCTGCGGGGTGGCCACGATCTTTCATTGTCTGTGTTTTCTGGATAATGATGAAAAGCCGGCCTTTCGCAACGCCGAAATGACCGACTTTCTGGTTCACCATCTGCATCGTCAGCGAGCCGATTTCCGTGCGCGAACCCACGTACACGCCCGCTACGAGATCTCCAACACCGAAGGATTCGTGCATGTCGAAAGGCTGATCAATGAACGCCTGATTCACTTTTTCTCGCTGATGGATCACACCCCGGGGCAAGGTCAATTCTCCGATTTACACCACTTCAGGGCTTACTATGCCAAAGCACGCGGTCTGTCGGCGGAGCATGTGGATCGGTTGATCGAGCAACGCCTGGAGGCCAGTGGCCGTATCGACTGGGAAGGCATCGCGCATCTGACCCGCATATGTCAGGAGAACAATATTCAGGTTGCCAGCCACGATGACGACAGCCCTGACAAAGTGGCTGCGGTCAGCCGGCTGGGGGCGACGATTTCCGAATTCCCGGTCAACCTGGAAGCCGCCCAGGCCGCCCGCCGGCATGGTATGTTTATCTCGCTGGGCTCACCCAATGTGCTGCGCGGGGCTTCACTGACCGACAACCTGTCCGGACAGGAGGCGATCAAGGCGGAACTGGGAGACATCTTGTGCTCTGACTATGCGCCCATGTCCCTGCTCCACGCAGCCCTGAAGCTCTACCATGAAGACATTTTAAGTCTGCCGCAGGCCATCCGCATGATCAGCCTCAATGCCGCCCGTGCCGCCGGCATCGACAATCTGACCGGCTCCATTGAAATCGGCAAATCCGCCGACATGGTAATGGTTGACGATCGCACGGGTGTTGCCGATGTGCTGCGCACGTTTGTCGAGGGGCGCGAAGTCTATACGGCTGGCCGTTAGCAATTGCCCATCCATACCAATGGGGACTACCATGACACCCGATATCCAAACCGGTTTGGGAAAAAACATTGCACCCGTACACCACGACCGGATCGTGGCCACAGCCGAGCATGCCGCCCGCCTTGCCGGTGAGATCCAGATGAAGGCCTTTCGCCGGGAGTCCAGCGGCGGCAGCGTGCGGCTTTTGCATGACATCAAGCTCGAAACAGACCGCCACTGTGAAGGGGTCATTATTGAAACCATTCGGCAAACGTTTCCAGACCACGCCATTCTCACCGAAGAAAGCGGGGCGCTGCCGGGCAGTGGCGGCTACACCTGGGTCGTCGACCCGCTTGACGGTACGGTCAACTTTTCGCAGGGCATCCCGTTTTTTTGCGTTTCCATCGCCTGTTATCGAAATGGAGCGCATGATAGCGACACATACCTGAAACGGCCGACCCGTTGGGGACAACCCATCGTGGGCGTTGTTTATCTTCCGTCAAACCGTGAGATGTTTGCAGGCATTGCCGGCCACGGTGCGTTTCTGAATGAACGGCCGATCCGGATATCTCAGGTCAACGGCGTCAGCGACGCCGTGGTGTCGATGAGTTTCGGGAAAACGCCGGAGGTCATGCAGATCATGACCCGCCGGCTGAATACACTGCTGCCCCGGATTCGGAAAGCGCGTTGTCTGGGAGCGGCCGCCGCCGAGCTAGCCTATGCGGCTGCCGGCTATCTGGCGGGCGTGTTTTATGAGGGGATCAGGCAGTGGGACTTCGCGGCATCAAAGATTCTGTTAACCGAGGCAGGCGGTTTCTTCGAGGCGGAGGAGATCCATGCGGATCACTGGCGGGTGTGGGCGGGGACACCGGCACTTCAGGCATCGCTGGGTCCGGTGTTGAAGGGGTGAGAACTTTAAATGAATTGTTTGCGCACATAACTGGATCCCACATCCAAAAAACTCACCACAACCACCAGAATCAGCAGCATGGCGGCCGTGGCGCCATAATTAAAGCTGCGGATGGCATCCCACAATAGCATCCCGATCCCGCCGGCCCCAACCATGCCCACAACACTGGCCGAGCGCACGTTGGACTCGAATCGATAGAGAGAGTAAGAAATCCACAAGGGCACGACCTGCGGGATGATGCCGTAGGCGATTTCCTGAACCTTGTTGGCGCCCGTGGCACGGATGCCCTCTACCGGCTGGGGGTCGATGGCCTCCACGGCTTCGGAAAAAAGCTTGGCCAGGGTGCCCAGGGTGTGCATGAACAGAGCCAGCACACCGGCAAAGGGGCCCAGTCCGACGGCGCTGATAAAGAGCATGGCAAAAATCATCTCGTTGATCGAGCGACAGGCATCCATCAACCGCCGGATCGGCTGATAGATCCAGAAAGGCACCACGTTGGTGGCCGACATCAAGCCAAAGGGCACTGCCCCCACAATGGCCAGCAAACTCCCCCAAATGGCAATCTGGATGGTCACAAGCGTATGGTGCAGATATTGACGCCACTCGGTAAAATCCGGCGTCAAAAAGCCGGACAGGTAAGCGGCCATATTTTTACGGTAGATAAAAAGATCCAATGGCCGCATTTCGGCGCCCTGCCAGGCCCACATCAGCATGACGGCAAAGCCCAGACCGATGATCAGTCGCAGTAATTTCTGGCGAATGGGCATTTCCGGAATTTCAGTCAACGGGATAGCAGTTGCCATGGGTCTGTTTTCGTCTCGTTTCGTTTTTAAGGGTGCAGGAAAAAAATAAAACGGGGGCCGATAAACGGATCCGCCCCCGTTGTTGTCTCTGGGGGTTAATTGTATTTGCCGACAAGCTTGCTGTATGTTTGAATTTCCACCAGCTGTTTGTCGATTTCAGCCATCTGCTGGGCCTTTGTATCGGCGGCCACGGCATCGTTATGCTCAATTTTCATTCTGTTTTTCGCATAATTGATTTCCATGATCGGCAGCAGTTGGTGGTTGGAGGAATCCTGGAACGGGGCCCAGCCTGAACTCATGCCCGCAAGGACTTTCAGTTCTTTATCCTTGTTGGCGCCAATGCGGCCATAGGCCAGGAAAAACCCTTTGATTCTGCTTTTCCATTCTTTTGACAGATCTTTGCGCCAGACCATGGGATCACTGGGAATCAGGGGGCTTTTCCAGATAATGCGCACATTCTTGATCAGGTCGGGATGGGCTTTGGAAAATTTATCCCAGTTTTCTGTATTGTTGGTGGCAAAATCCACTTGTTTGTTGGCCACGGCCATCAGGTTGGTTTCATGATTGGCGTTACGCACCAGCTTGAAGTGTTTGACCGGATCGATGCCGTGTTTCCCCCAGACGTAGTAGGTGGGAATCAGATAGCCTGAGGTGCTGTTGGGATCACCGTTGCCGAAAGTCAGCTTTTTGCCATCGCGGATAATATCTTCGATGGTCTTGTAAGGGCTGTCTTTATGGACGACAAGAATCGACCAGTAGCCCGGGTTTCCCGTTACGTCCACGGTCTGTACGAAAACTTCACCGCTTGCCCGGTTAACCGCTTCAATGGCAGATTTGTTGCCAAACCAGGCGATCTGAACCTTATCGAACCGCATGGCCTCGATGACACCGGCGTAATCGGGCGCCATGAACAGCTTTACCGGCACGCCCAGTGCTTTTTCCATGTCGGCGCGAAAGGGTTCGAACCCTTTCATGGCCGTCGACGAGGATTCTGTAGGAATTATCCCGATGGTAAGCGATGTGGGGTTCTTCTCCGCCAGGGCCACGCCGGACATGAAAACCAGAGCCGCCACCAAGCCTGCGATAAACGCACGACACAAGTTGTTCATCTGTTTTCTCCTTTCCAAATAGGGGGATTCATGTATAACAAGTGATAGTAAAGGATTACTGCAAGGGTTGAAGTCGTTCAGGCAACGCCAGCAGCGACGACAGACGAGGGATTGGGCATATCCCATTGCAACGGCGTCGTTCCGTCAATATTGAATTCAGCAACTTTCAGACCATAGATATCACGCAACACAGAAGGGGTCAGCGCATCGCTGGGGCCATCGAAAACAATGCGACCCGCTTTCATGGCGATAGACCGCGGACAATAGGTTAACGCGAATTGAACCTGGTGCAGACTGATAAAGACCGTTACACCATTATTTTGATTGAGGGCTTTCAAAGACGTCATGACCATGCGGGCGGATTCGGGATCCAGTGAAGCAATGGGTTCATCGGCCAGGATTATGCGCGCCCGCTGCTCGATAGCACGTGCAATGGCAGCCCGCTGTTGTTGGCCGCCGGAAAGCGTGCTCGCCCGCTGACTGGCGTACGGCGCCAGCCCGACAGCATTCAGCGCCCGCATGGCGCGTTGTTTTTCTTCCCGGGTAAACCAACCGATCAGGCTGCGCCAGGTATTGATGCGTGGCAACATGCCCGTCATCACGTTGGTTAACAGGGTCAACCGGCCAACCAGATTAAACTGTTGAAAGATGAATCCGATATCGGATCGAATTTGCCGGATATCCGCTGCCACGGCACCGTTTTGCTGCGCCGTGCGCCCGAAAATACGGATGCCCCCCGAATTCCGGTCACCGGAAAGCAGCCCTGAAATGTGACGCAGCAAGGTGGACTTGCCTGATCCGGACGGCCCGATGAGGGCGACCATCTCTCCTTCAAAGATCTGTAAAGTCACATCTTGCAGCGCCTTGTGCTTACCAAAATGTTTATTGATGGATGAAATCTCAATGGATTTCGTTTGCTTTGTACTGCGCATGATCGTATCCTCACGGTCGATGTAGTCTTACGAGGCAGGATGACAAACACTGCTACGCTACCGGCTTATTGTGAGCATTCGATTAGTGTTCTATTATATTTGTGTTCAGGCAATAAAATAGGGATACTCCCTTTTGGTAAATCCTGCTATGGTTGACCTCCATGCAGCCAGACGAACAAAAATTTGTCCCCACTGCAGCGCCCAAACCCATCCGGCGCTGCCTTGCCTGCGGTGATCGACTGCCCCCCCGTCACCGACGATACTGCAGTATGGCCTGCCCGCAGCACCTGTTGGCGTCATTAAACCGCCGCACGGGCCTGTTACAGGCCTTGAGTGCCCGCTATGCCACTTTTTACTTTACCGATTATGTAATCATGATGGATATTCTGCTTTACGGCAGCGAGCAAATCCACAGCTATATACTGCCGCGCTCTTGGCGCAGTAAACCCGTAGAGGACTTTCGAATACTCTCAAATATTCTGGGTAATTTGTGGTGGGACGAAAAGGACCGTACCAAAAAACGCTATCTGGCTTCCCGTCAGGTGTTACAACAGGCCTATAAAAACAAGACCACCGTTGATGCCGTTATGCCTCATAGGCATAAAGTTCCGTCGATCAAAACCAGCAGCCTGATTCAATTGGAACTGGACGCCCACGATCTGACCCAGGCCGATCTGGAACTGAAAATCAAAAGCGCCTATCGGCGACAGGCACTGAAACACCACCCCGATCAGGGCGGCAGTGGGGAAACCTTCTTAAAAATTCAGGACGCCTATGAAAAACTGATCCAGTGGGCCAAGCAGCCGACCTTTATTCACCAGAGTGGGTTTCCGGACAAATGGTTCTATGAAGGCGCCAGAAATCGATGGCTCAAACCCATTGTGCCGCGGAAAAAACCCTGACTTTGTATAAGAGCGCAGGCAAATCATACTGATTCTTGGAATGCAGGCTGTGCAAGCTTTCTGGCATGGTCCCGGATATCCATAGGCCATAAATCCGTCAATCTGTTGAAACGTTCGGAATCGCCGGCAAACAGGGCTCTTGTCGCCTCTTCAAATCCCGGCAAGTTTCCGGCCATGGCAGACATGAACCTGTATGCCACCTCTTGTGAATGCCTCAATTTGTCCTTTCCCCTGTTTATTCGTCTAGCTTCCTCAACGAGCTTACGAAGAGCGACAGAGGCGCCTCCGGGTTGGCGATTAAGCCAGTCCCAATGCCTTGGCAGCAACGTGACTTCACGGGACACAACACCGAGTTTGGGACGACCGCGTTTGCGCTGTAAGTGTTTGCCGGTAGTTGATGATACGTTGGTAGGCTGCTCCCTCGATTTTGATTTTTTCAACCGCTTGAATACATCGTCCATCGTGCCACGAAAATCCACCTCGACAAGCTCACTGGTGTCATCGTTAAAAATGAGTATCGATGCCTGATCATCCTGATCAATGAGGCTTTTCACTTTTCCAGCAACGTTCAAAAGATCTCCTGAAGCGACACAATGGTTGTCTTTGAATGCGGTACAGCTTTTTATTTTTTTTTCGCCCATCTTTCCATTTCTCCCTGTTGAGATTGAGTGGACGATATATACCCGGGTAATATTATGGCGTCAACACAAATATTACCCGGGTAAAAAAAATATGAGTGTCCGGGTTCAAATCAACGCAATCTGTTTTGAAGCTGACTCAGAAAAGGACAATTCAAAACCAAAGAAAAAGGGAAAAAAGATGAGTAAAACAGTTAAATTGGTCGTGGTTTTTATGAACGTCAGAGAAGTCGTGCAGACCAACTGCAAGGGCGAGTACTCAATGCCAGCCTATGAAGGTATTTGAAATCGAATAAACACTTCTATCAATCAATATCATCGATAGCTGGGAGCACTTCATCTCTCCCGGCTATCGGTGATCAGGGCGCCATTTGAGTGTGTCAAATTATAAATCAGTTTCCGATCTTGTTCGCGTCATAGATGGAGATGACGCCTTCACGCCAGCCGTTCATAAAATCCATCGTATTGAAAATCTTAACATCCCGGGTTTCATCGGGATATTGCTTTTCTATGGCGTTGAAAAAAATATTACGCATAGATGCAAAGTAATTGGTATCCTGGTGGGCGCTGCCTCGTTTTAATGTGGCTTCAATTTCCTGCGGGGAGGCAATTTTAATCCATTTTTGGGCGACTTTTCTTCCATTCTCATAGGCAAGTTGTTTTTTTCTTGCGCTTCTGGACAGTTTTTTAATTCTCAATTTTTCGATAGCTACTCCCTTTCTTTATTTGATGTCTTCAGCATTTCAGATAGGTATATCAACTGGTATTTTTCAACCATCAATCTAAACGCCTACCGCATCGATTCAGTCATCTTTTTTCGTTTTCTGCCTTTCTTCTTTTTATTTCTTCACCCTATTTTTTACCGGCACCCAAAGTACATTTAGGGTTCGCGCATAAATAAAATCGCAAATTGTCAGTATTCAGGCGCCTGTTCAGCAAGGCGCGTAGACAAAGGAATATCAGGCATATTCCGTGTTTTTGCAACGCCGATGAGCGGAATGGATGGGCGCTGAAAATGTGAAGTTATTTTTGCGCGAGCCCTTACCCCCTGTTTCCTCCTGTCTTATCAATTGTCGGGGACAACTTGATGGGTCATCACCACTATGACAATGACACTTTAAAATGCTCGAGAGGAAGTAACGAGAAAGAATAAGCTAAAAAATGGCTTTGAACAAAGCACATCCAAACAGTACGAGAGATACTGCTGTTTTGCTTATATTACTACAAATTGGAGGCCGATATATGGTAAAAAAGCACGTTCTTCAGAGAAAACTAATCTGAAGAATATCGTATCGGCAGGACTCGAACAACAACTGATTCTATAACTTATTACGAATTTTGGCAAGCGATTTATTTCGATGCCTGAAATCGCCGTTTGATTGTATGTCGTTCTGAATTTTACTCATTTGTTATTCGGATGTTAAAAAACGTGTTTATCGCAACGGCAGAATCTTGCCTATAGATGTACAAGTCATACATTAATTAATTGACAATTAGGGATAAATGGATGGGCGCTGAAAATGTGAAGTTATTTTTGCGCGAGCCCTTACACCGTGCCCTGTGATGGGGTGGAGGTCGGGAACGCCTCCGACGGATCTATTTTAATCATACCTAATCCTGGAGGCGCTTGTTGAGGTTAAACAGATTCGGGTGGCCGATCTTGAAACGGTGCTGCTGGGTCAGCGTCAAATGATAAGCTTGACGCGTCCCACTTGTCCGTCCATCAGACGCACTTTGATACCATGTGGATGGTGCGGTGACTTGGTCAACAGGTTCTTAACCACGCCGCGGGTCAGCGCACCGGTACGCTGGTCTTTTTTGAGCACGATGTCGACGGTTTGACCGGGATGAATGTTTTTTCGATATTGATTTTCCATAAGATCGCCTGCTTTCTATGGGGGAATTTTCAACCGGTTTTATGCTGACGCTGCGATTTTCCAATTTCGTGTTTTTCAGGCCATGCAGCACTTTGCTGGCGACCTGCTTATCCACATCAAAAAAAGAAAATTCCCGTTTCAGATTGATCTGCCCGATTTTTTTCGACCGAATGCCGGTCTTATCGCATACCCAGCGTACAATCGCACCCTCGTTGATATTGTCCAGGCGGCCAATATTGATGAAAAAGCGCTGAACGTTTTTATCCGCTTTTTCAGGCGACTTCCAGGCACTTTTCTTCGACTTGACCGTACGAACATTCAAATCACTGCTGTCGCGGTAGTCATTCAGGAAGCGATTGAATTCCACCGAAACAAAACGCTGGATCAATTCTTCTTTGCAAAAGTTTCCCAATGCCTTATGCACAAGCGGAAGATAATCTGCGATATCGCTGTGCTTGACCTCAACAGCGGCCATCTTTTTAACGATTGCCAGAAGTTGTTTTTCGCAGATATCACGGCCTTGGGGGATTTCTCCCCTTTTCAATCGCACACCCGCCCGATGTTCTATTTCAGGCAGGCGATGGACTTCACGGGAATTGACCAACATAAGGGAAAATCCCGATTTTCCGGCCCTGGCCGTGCGACCGCTGCGATGGGTATAGCGTTCGGTATCATCCGGAAGATTGTAGTGGATGACATGGGAGATATCTTCCACATCTATGCCCCTGGCAGCCACATCGGTAGCGACCAGAATATGCAAGGTGCGATCTCGGAACCCACGCATGACCCGGTTTCGCTGATCTTGCGACAGGTCACCGTGCAGGGCCTCGGCATTATAGCCCTCCTGGGAAAGTTTTTCCGCTACAGTTCGCGTTTCCGCGCGGGTACGGCAAAAAACGAGCCCATAGATGTCGGGTTCGAAATCGATCAGCCGCTTCAAGGCGATATATCTGTCTTTTTCCTTGACGACATAATAGATGTGCTCGATATTTTCAGCCCCCATGTTGCGTTGCCCCATGGACAATTCAATCGGATCATGCATGTAGGTCTTTGCAATCCGCTCGGCCGCAGCCGGCATGGTGGCTGAAAAAAGCCAGGTCCGGCGGGTGTCGGGTGTCTGCTTAAGGATCTCGTCGATATCCTCCTGAAACCCCATGGTAAACATTTCATCGGCTTCATCCAGCACCACAAATCTGATCTGTGACGTGGGGACAACGCCGCGATGCATCAGGTCGAGCAGCCTGCCGGGGGTGGCCACAATGAGTTGCGCCCCGCGCTTTATCTGGCGGATCTGGTTCGCCATGCCGGCCCCGCCATAAACGGGTACAATTTCCAATGGCTTCAGATAGCATGCCAGACGTTTCAAATCCGCTGTGATCTGGACGCAGAGTTCACGGGTCGGGCAGATCACCACCCCTTGCGCCATGGCCTTTCTGGGATCTATCAACTGCAGTATCGGCAGGCCAAAGGCGGCTGTTTTACCGGTTCCTGTCTGGGCCAGCCCCACCAGGTCGGACCGGCCTTCCAAAAGATCCGGAATGGCGGCTTGTTGTATGGGTGTAGGGGTTGTAAATCCCAACGAATGGACGGCCTTTAAAAGTTTGGGATTTAGCCCCAGCTCATCGAATGTCATTTTTTTTGTCCCTTGAAACAAACAGGACCGTCCGACATACTGCACGGACGGCCCGCAAGTAATTTTAACGCTATATTAAACCAAACATTTTAGTATGGTCTTATTTTTTGAAAAGATCAACAACAATCTTGATTTCGGCAGCAAGGATAATAATCAAATGCAGAAAAAGAAAGACGATTTGGAAATCAAAATTCAGCTTTTCGGATGGATCCTTTTCATCATCTGTGCGCTTTTGTTTATGGCAGCCAGCCTGAAGAATCAGGACGTCTTAACATTTGCGGGCAGTCTCATCTTCTTGGTTGCATGCATCGTTTTTCTGATACCGCTGGTTAAGCGTCTGGCAAAAAAATAAGCGAACGGACTATACGGATGCCTTGCACACCACCTGGTTGCGGCCGTTTGCCTTGGCCTGGTACATGGCCTCATCGGCGGCTTTAAGCACCGCCTCCACATCGCTTGATCCGGTGGAGGCGGTTGCGCACCCAATACTCACGGTGATGGTGAGTGGCTCACGTCGTCCTAGCAGATCAATCGATGCAGCGGCGATTCCTTCACGGATTCGTTCCGCCAGCACATGAGCCTCCGTGGAGGTGGTTTCGGGCAATACCAATAGAAACTCTTCTCTCCACCGAATCGGTCAAAAACATCCTTGCTACGGATCATCGTGCGTGTATTTTCCGCGAATGCCTTCAGTGCCATGTCTCCGACATCATGACCAAAACGATCATTAATCGATTTGAATTTATCAATACCCATCATCAACATGGAAAAACCAATGGGTGGATTCATCAAACAATACTTGTTCAGCCTGCCGAACGCCTGTTCCAATCCGCGCCGATTGTAGATACCGGTGAGTGAATCGATCAGGGATAGGTTGATTATTTTTTTTCGGGACCGGGTAAGCCAGACACTACCGCCCATGCCCAGGAGCATCCCCAGTAATATTGAACCCATAGAGATGATGATCCCATGCCACTTGCGCTGCTCGATCAGCATGTATTCGCCTGAAATATTGGATTCCATCACATTGATCTGCAACCGGATCTGATGAACGATCTGCTTGATGCCGCCATCGAAGCGCTCCATTTCATCGGCAGCAGTTCGGTTAAGGATACCGGGCGCTTCAAGAAACAGCATGTCTCCTGTTCTGGCCATATCAATCCACTGTTTTCGCAGGTCTTTCAGTATAATCTTCCTGGAATCCAGAACATTGCTTTCTATCGCTGTGTGAAACGCATCGTCGACCTCTGTCTTTAAGCGCTTCCACTCATTATTTTTCCTGTTCGGCACCATGGATCAGATGGTCATTGGGGGGCATGACGGCTTTGAGCAAAGCAATCTGTAAATAAGCTGTTTCTTGATCGTTGCGTAAAAATCCTTTGGTGGGTTAGAACAGGTAGGACATAATGGTAATGACCACTGCCAGTCCGGAGCCAGGGTGATCCGCATCACCTTCGCGCGCCCAGCCGATCATGCGGGCATTTTCGAATCGGTCGAATTGACGCCCGTAGGCGTGGGATCGCCGCAAGGCCACCAACCTCGGCAAATGCGGTACAGGAACCATATCGATCTCACAGTCGTTGCCATCTTTCCCCTTGCTTTGTACTGCGAACCGAACCAATCCGCTTAAAAAACAAATGGATAGCCTTCCTTGCGCAGGTTGGCCCTGCTATTTTTTACCCCCGGAAACAGGTGATAAAGATTGTTATTTCCAGATAGATTTTAAGGAAACGACATCGAGGAAGCATCCGCCACCGCCGCCACCGCCACCACCATCACCACCATCACCACCGTCACCATCGTCTCCGTCGCCATTGTTACTATCAGCTGATTTAACACCTTCTCCCTGCGATGTACCGCTACAGGAATCAATGCCATCGGTCCATGACCAGGAAGATTGTGAAGTAAAGGTGTTTCCATCATCCGAGACATCAACAGTCATAGACAATATCGTTGTTGTGCCGCCATCTTCGGGATAGCTACCGCTCCATGTGATTGTATTTCCTGAGAGCGTCCCTGTGAAAGTCCCCTCAGGATCTTTATCAACAGTGATTTGCTCACCATTTTGTGTGATGTAGATAGTGTATTCAACGGTGTTTATGCCTTCACCACAATCAGTTTCGTCGTTTATATCTGTAACTTGCCACGTTCCTGCAACGTCAATGGGTTCGCAAACATCTCCAATATTATCGTTATCCGTATCTTCCTGGCCTGGATTCGGATCGTTCGGGCAATTGTCTGAATCGTCGGGAATACCATCTCCATCCGTATCTGCATCTTTGATTCTCAAATCAACATCAGTAGTTAAACAATCAAAATTGAAATCCGTAGACCCAGCGTAACTACCATGGCTGACACAGAGCTTTACAGGGAGTTCACCATTAATCGGCACTTGGACTTCATCTATTTCCATTAATATCCAATCCGCCGCTGAATAGTAATACCAATAGTGAGTGATAGAATTCCGCCCATAATCATGAACAGCGATCAAACTGGCCTGGGCTTGCCCACTGGTCGACGCTTTTGCCCTGACCCTTAAATTTGCCATCAATCCAGGCGTTCCCAATAACACCGCTTCTATACAGGTATAATAGGTTTCATCATATACCGCGTTTGCATATAAACTTGAATTGCCTTGATAACTATCCATTCCTTTATCAAACACAGCCTTTTCGGGGCCGCTAATCGACCATGATGAAGGAATATTCCCATAGCCCGTTTCGGATATAAAAGGTCCTTCAAAATCTTCTATCGTATTACCAACACATTCAGCTGCGCGGCAATCCTGCCAACAAATCAATAGAAAGACCAATAGTAATGAAGAAAGTAAATAATAAGGAATTTTTCTGGAAAGAAATCCTAAACAAAAAACATAATCAACACGATTCATATCCACCCCCATTTCAGTTAGACATTCATGCAATGATTCCGTTTGGATAGCCATATACAAAATGTGCCCCAACAAACACATTTTATATCTTAACAGCAAGTTATGCAGCAGATAGGGCCAGTTATTAACTGCATTACTATCGATAGTAAAAATATCAGCAAATGACCGGCCCGGATAAAACCAGGGGTTTTAAGAAAAAAATTTTCAATATGGTGTACATGGGAGTACAGAATTCACGACCGTAGATAATTTAGACTAATCTTGTGACAAGGTTATGTCAATTACTTTGATTAGGGGCTATACGCTGGGAATATTGTGTTAAGGAAACAGTGAACACCGGCACTTGGCCGAAGTGACACTTGTATATAGTTTTAACAACTGATCGCCAAAAGTGGTTTTCCCTTTTTCAAGATCTTTTTCATATTGTGGTGATTATAAAATCCTGGAAATATGAAACCATTTCTCCAAAGTCTTTAACATACCGAACACATCGTCGAGGGTTCTGGGCGGCCTGCTGACTAGAGTGTCCCAAAAGCGAATGTCGGCGAAATCAATGTTTCGAATGGCAGGATTCTTTTTTCTCATGACGTTGATGAATTCCTGAGCAACCAGTCCATAGCCGCATGTCGTCGGGTGAATGCCGTCAAGCGATATCAGACCGCCATTAATGATTTTTCCGCTTTTATCGATTTCAAAAAACCGCACGCCTAAATCTTTAACCTCAGTCGGCAGATTATATTTAGGACTGCCATGGTTTCGACGTTCGGCCAGAAGATCTAACAGCCTGCACGTGTCCACCACTTCCCAGCCTTTATCATCAGCCTGGCGGCGGATGAATTCGTTGTATTGATCAATATAATTGTCGATTTTTTCGGCATCGTCCTTGGTCAGATGGGAATCTTTGTCGGGATCAAAACGCTTATCTTTAATGAAAAAATGGGTGTAGTAATCAAAGTAGCGCCGGTTGTTAGGCAGGCGTCCCCTGTTTTTCATGATGCCGCGTGTGATCGGTGGAATGGTAACATGGGGAATTGTTGCCACATAAACATGGGTGGCGCCGATGGTATCGATCTGGTTGGCCAGTTCCCGATATTCAGCCTCAAAAGCCTTGGGTGTCCAAAGGGTGTGCTTGGAATTGGGGCCTGGCGGATCATCCCCGGTTTCATCTATTTTCAGTCCTGTTACGGTTCCTAAACAGTTGTTCGCCCCCAGCCAGACAATGAGGTTTTCTATTTCGCCGTCTTCTTCCTTTATCCTACGGGCAATATTTATCTGCGTATCATTATTTCTATCTTCAGCCTGGGAAGGATTCAACACCTTGTAGGCAGTCCTGAGCCGTGGCTCCGAGGGAATCTGGAGCCAATCATCTTTGTTGGATTCTATTTTTTGTCTACACATACCAGCGTTGATATTATAGGCGTCGGCAACCTCAAACCCCCATACCGCAAGGTTGTGATATAAAACGCCTTTCGAAGGACGTGCGCCTTTACCTCTTTCCCAGTAGTCTTCTACATCGTCCATCATATCGACAATTTTATCAATGGCGAACGGCCATTCGAAAACGTTGATGTCCTGACCGTAACTGCTCTCCAACTGCCTCGATAGCCATTCAATGTTGAATGGAAATCCTCCTTTGCCCAAAAAATTGGGGACCCTGAAATCAGGAATATCCTCACCAAGACACTGGGCGATCATGGCGGGATAGGACAGGTTGCATTTATGAATGGCAAAAGATTGAAACCCCTGAGTCAAACTATCACCGATTGCGACTAATTTGGCCATCCTGCTCCTCCTTTTGTTGGTATTTCGATAATATTAGTCATAGCCACTGTGTAATTTGATTGGTCTGATGGTGTGCTGTTATCAAAACCTCCTTAAAATTTTGGGTGCGATACGGAACGTCAAGCTCCAGTGCGGCCTTGCCCTGAACCCCCTTGCTGTCTGCCGCAGAAACGGTTAACGGATGGCCAAAATCTTTGTGATTTTGATTGTAATATACTAGTCCTGAATCTATTGCGAACACCGACGTCAGTGTTTATCGTTGACATACGAATTTTCCGCAGCGTCCGGAAAATCCGAATGATACACGATTATAAGCCGGGTTGAGGCAAGACTATGCCGGTTGTGGATTCGATGGCCTTCCAAATTACACCCACAATCGCATTCCACACTTTTTCGACCGTCACCATCACAAGCCCCCTGAGCGTTTTTACAAAAGTAAGGGCCATGTCTTCCAAACTATCCAGGAAAAAGTCCCTCGTCTCTTCAGTTATTTGTCCGCTCAGTATGCCTGCTTCGATAAAGGCCGCTTGCTGGGCGATTGCCTGGACTTGTCTTGCTGAAAAGCCCCTCAACTGCTTCACGTCTTGGTTCAGTACCTGTGTGGCAGTATTGGTTATCTCCTCAACCAGTTGAGTAACATCAATAGCCATTGGTCATCCCCCTTTACTTAACGTTCCAGAAAACTTTCGTAGGTTAACGCCTGGTCCAAAAAAATAGCTACTTGATTCTTGAATGCCTGCACCTCCATTGCAGTTACACCCTGTTTTTTATCGGTATCTCTCATTTTGGTAAGCGTGGATGATATCTTCCCCATCGTCGTCGCACTTGGAATTTCAGAGTTGTCTCCAACCGGTATCCCTCTTTTGTTCAAAACCTCATTTATCTTTTCGGTGACTTTGTTACTCGGCACCGGTCTTGCCATGGCTTGAATCTGCAACGCATCAAAACGTCCGATCATCGTCGCATAAGGGCCTGAGCGCACCTCAAAATCTTCCTTTTGGGTTCCACTTGATACCGAGGCGAAAAACGCCATGACATCTGTATTCGCTTCGGTCAACCCTTTGAATATGGCCTTATCGTACTGGGGGGCTAACGTGGTTGCACAGCCAGTCAAAATAAAAATCAAGGCAACTAAAATGACGCGCTTTTTTAACAACCATTGGTGTTTCATATTATCCTCCATCTCATTGTCCCGTGTAGGGACTGTCGGCATGATAATTCTGGTAGACCGCTTATAGGGAAATTCAGAATAGACATGCTTGAACACGCCAACCATGATCACATGAATACCTTCCCGGTGGCAGGCGTCGATCATCAGCTCATAGATAATGGTGTATCCAGCATAAATTGAAAATGAAGTGGAGCAAAGAATAAGGGCATATGAACAATAAATGCTTTTTTGTATAATTTCAAGAATATTCGATCATAATTTGGTATCCCTATCTTCATATTAATTTGAAACGCCCGGTTTAGGCTTGAATCAATTTTTATGTGTTATCAAACTGGCTCTTATAGTTTTACCCTTGTCTGGGCATATCGATAGCCTGGCGCCGATACGCAAACATTGAGAAAACGCCGGAATGTAGGAACCAGCGGCGGAGTTAGCTGAAAATCGCTTACCGACAGGCTTATACGACTTGAGGAAACAGCGGCGCGCTTGATCAGTTTATTTTGGTACCAGATGGTGAGCACCGAGTCCGCCGGAACAGGACTGACATGGATATTTAGCTGCTTGCGCTGGATGTTCGCATTCAGCCTGATTGGCGCTGGTTCCCCCGCCCAAAGCTGCAAAGTGGGGTCACCCACAACATGGTAAATTTCGAAATGGTGCTTAACACCAGAGTTGGTGCCATGGGCAACAAGTAGATAGGACTTTCCATAGTTGAGAATATCGCCGAGACGATTGTGTTTGATCGCATAGCTTGCGGTGGTACCCGGAAAACCGGGAATTACACCCGGCCACATGGCATCGAATAGGGCCTTTATAAGGCTGTCATTACGCCAGGTACCGGAGCACTGTGTAGCCGCAAGTAAAGATGGCGCACCGCCATTCAGCAGCATAATATCCTCGGCAAAGCTGTCGCTGGGAATGTCATCAAAACGACCGGTTAAGCAGTTTATGCTGTAGAAAATCGTTGGGTATCGGCTCAGGATGGACGTTAAGTGGGAACTCGTGAAAGAAGGATGGGACCAACCCGTCTTGCCGCCGTGGTCCCTGTGGCCCACTGCGAGTTGCCCTTCTGAAGTTTCGGAGATCAGCATATCCGTGGCGTCATCGCCATCGGTGATGGCGTTAAGCACTGCTGCCGGCACCGTTGTACCGTCCTTGTATGTTTGTGGATTGGGGTTATTAGAAACATACACCCGCTCCACGTCAAAACCGATGGAAACCATATGGTCACGAATCCCTTCCATGGTCTTCATATAGGCCCTGTCGGCACGCCCGTCTTGAGGACTGCTGTCCTGGAAATACGCGGCAAAGGTCATACGGTGATAATAGTCGGGGTCGCAGGGCGGGGTTTTCTCGTAGTCGATAATTTGCTTGACCACGGTCTTGGCCTCGTCCAGTGACTTAACAGGGATGCGGCCACCAGAAATCCACGGCAACACACAATCGTTGGAATCTGCAGGATCCCGTGAAGTGAAGAAGTAATGGTCACTGTAAAAAGTTGCCGGGCAACCAGAAGGGATATAGAAAGGTTCAGGATGCTGCTCTGACACAATCGCCGTGACGTCACCGAGCAGTAACACATAGCGCAGACGGGAAAATAAGATCTTGCGGCGTTTCCGGATATAACTTTTAATCTTTCCTACCGTATTGCCTACAGTTTTTATGGACACCGTCTCGGTAATCAACCCTTTGTGGTTCTTCCAGTCAGCCAGTAGTTCGGCGGCACTTTTCAGTTGGTCATCATAGATGATGAGAAACTCGGGTCCTCGAGGTAGAATGACGATGGGGCCAGGAATAGGTCTTATTGCCGTCCGATCGGCTATACCACGCCGCGGATTGAGGAGCAAATTTCCGTAGCCTTCGCGATTCACGGACGACTCCACCAATGGGAATTCTTCCATTTCCTGCTCGTCTGCTTCTTTTGCCTTCAACTTGATTTTGACGTTGATGTTGCTATAGCCGACCAGTTGCTTTTTTCTCGCGTTATACTGGATCGGGCGCACATGGATCACGATTACTTTGTAATCATCTAAATTTTGCGGTTTACCAACCTGCACAACGTCCGCTGGGTACAGTGCTTCATCTTTGTAGGCCTTGGTGTCGTATTCGAATTCATCCGTTTCATCGGCTTTGTCGTTGGCCTGCTCCTGGGCCGGCGCAATCAAGATATCATCAAACTTGACCGGCGTGCCCTTTTTGCTGATGACCTCGTAGTCGCAACCGGACGGAATTTGTACGAAACGCCCAAACGAGGGCAAAAGTGGCTTGCCGCTCTCAGACACAAACCCGGCACCCGAGATACCGATTTCCTTGAACGGCATGGTATGGTCGTCCATTTGCTGCGCATTGTCACCTACAGTAAAGCCAGGAAAGATGTAATTGACCTCGATCTGATCTTCTTTTTCTTCCACCGATACAATCGGTTTCTCCGAATGGTGGTCCAGATCAAATTCGGCTGGCAATCCTGAAGGGGATAAAGATAGAAATTCAGACATGGCAATTTCTCCTTTCTGGGAAAAGTTTTTACAAATACACCTTATTTGTTGAGGTATATGAAGAATAAAATGAGAATGACCAATAAAAAGATGATCACTACAATAAGGAACGTTATAGAATCTGAATCCACGTCATCGTTGCCGCCAGGCATAATACGATTTAGGGAATCTGTTGGATCCGTGCCTTCTTCAACTTCTTTCCCGTCAGGAATTAGATCGTTATCGGTATCTGCATTATTGGGTGAGCTGCCGTTTTCAAATTCCATTCGGTTAGATAGATTATCTCCGTCGCGGTCTTCATCAGCATCGGTTGGATCTTCGGGATTCAACCCAAATGCTGTTTCCCAGGCGTCCGGCATTGTGTCGCCATCGGTGTCCTTGCCGGATTCGGCATCGTCGTCGGGATTCTCCGGGTCGCTGCCTGTGGCCACTTCGACGCCATCAGGCGTGCCACCGCCATCACTATCCGGATTGAACAAATCAAGACCGATAAGATGCTCTTTCCAGTTGGGCAGACTGTCTCGGTCAGGATCTTCTCCGCCGTCGTGAGCATCTTCGGGATCGAGGCCAAGCCTGGTTTCATCCTGGTCGCTAATACCGTCACCGTCCGTGTCCAACTCCGGGATTGAAACACTCAAAGGAAATATTCGTGAGTGTTGGGTCCCATCGGTGCCGGTCCAGGCAGCATTCACCTCGATGACAAATGCGCCGCCCTGCGTTGTTTTGGTGAAAGCGCCAGAGTAAAATCCGTCATCGGCAACAGCATCGTCTGCCTTTCCATCATCATGGAGCTGAATGGACGCTTCTTCGTTGGCGATGCTGATCGCATTGGCTGTTACAATCGCACCCAGAATCGGCTTGTCACCAAAAAGGCTGCAAACAATGTTAATAGGATCACCGGGTGATGGAAAGTTGGGACTCACGGCGTTCGTTAAAGCCCGCACCAATCCAATATCCTTGCTGGTACCGCTGAGGGTGACAAAAAATTCTTCACCTGTTGTTTTGGCTGGGATGCCGATACGCCAGTCACCGGCTGCCGGTCGGTCGACCCGAAAAACGGTGTTTGTGATACCATTCGTGATGGCTATGTTGTTGGGATTTTGCTCGGGCGGAAGAAAAATTTGTAAGTTCTTGGCACCCGGTTTGGTCCAATTGACGGTTATCGTCGCATAGTTGAGCCCTGTCTCCATGGGGAATTCGATTATATCAGCGGAATCTTCTTTAAACGAAGCCACATTTCGCCGGACAAAATTCAGAGCCTTCCCACAGGACGTTACATGCTTCTTTTGCAGAATCCGTTGCTTGGCGGACGTATCGTTGTGCAGGTGTTCGTATAGATTCGAAAGCCGCAAAGACAGATCCGATGGGGCATCAATACCAGTGTTGCCCGCCGCATAAGCAACCGATGAGAACAAAGCGCGGTCGACAGCCGAAAATTCGGTGCCGCTGACAATATCTGAATGACGATACGTTCCGCGATGGTCACTGATAGCAGCCATTAGCACCGGATCAGAATCAGGCCCCAGGGAAACCGTATCTATCTGAACCTCGCTGTGTTCTGGCGCGTCAAAGGTATTAACGACCGGGGTATTGGGCGGTTCAGGCGGGGAATAGTGGCCCTCAGGCGGTTCATTCCAGTAGTTGGGGACATTTTCTTTTCCGTCACTCAAAAGAATAATGGCACGCACATCGTTTCGTTCAGCGGGAACGACGGAATTGAGTTCCTCAAGTCCACGAAGGAGTCCGGTCCCAAGCGGCGTGGAAGCAGATGGCCGCAGGTCGCGTACTTGGTTTTCAACATCTTGCCTGTGACCGGCAGCAGTATTGATGGAGTAGACTTCTTCGGCACGACCGTAACCCCCAGACAGCTTTCCCGAGTACTCGATAACACCAATCCGATCATTATCGCGCAGTGTGTTGGCAAACAGCACGGCAGCATTAATGGCGGATTCCATCTTGCGATCATCATCCATGCTACCGGAGGTGTCAATAACCAGAACGACGTCGCTGGCCGATGGATCACCGAAAAAAACGGCGTTTTCTTCGGTATCTACTGTTTCGATGCCGCACATGGAATATAGGACATGCAAGTCAGCCTCTGCATCTATACTCGCTGGTGTTTGTACAATCAACCAGTACTGTCCACCCACCAGGGCGCCAGTGATAATCGGGGCAACAACACCCCCGATTTGCACCTCAAACTCCTCGGTCGCGGGAATCAAAATGGCAGGTTGAAAATCGATTCGGATTAGCAATCGGCCTGTACCGTCGCCGGGTTGAAGGTTCGCCGGAAGCGCCTGGGTCGGCTCGATGATATCAATTGCCGGTTCAATCCCCAGGTAACATTTCAGCGCACACATATACAGATCATACCAGTTTTGCATTAACTGCTGTGTCTCATCATCCATCAGCGTCTCGTTAAGGACAGCTCTCATATCCTGGTCGTGTCGCACAATATGCAACGCCTGGATTTTGGTTGCTACCGGGTCGGTCCGGCTGATAAGCCAGTTATAGTAATCATAAACGTTGTCGGTATACAGGACGTCGTGGATTTTTCCAATATTCCGGACACATAACACCGGTAAGGTCCCAATCATACGGAATGTAGTAACCGTTGAGTTCCTCATCCTTGCATTTGCGGGTATTATGACCGTCTTCAATGATATAGTCTTCATTGTAGACGAATTTGTTATACATCTCTCCTTGTAAGACGGATGTCGGATCAGGAATCAGCTCATCGGTGTCTTCTGCTTCATCCACGCAACCGCACCGCACACAGGCATCATCCTCTCTTTCGCGTAGGAAGGCGTATTTGGTGCCGATTTCTGTTCCGTCATCATCGCGGTAGGTGATGCGTGCCAGCCGAGTAGCAAGAGCGGTTGAATCAAGTGTTTCGAGGACTTGGTAAAAGTAGTACTCCGCCAGGAGGCGCTGTTCAAACTCTTCTGGAGTTCCGTCGGGAAACCAGTCGCAGGAATTGATATCGTTTTTGTTACAGTGGGTAACGATCTTAACTTTCTTTGAGGCCCCTTCGAAGATGTTGCCGACCTGATTATCGTCAAATACTATTTTTAGTGGTCGAAAAGTACAACAATCATATCTCGATTTCCCCCTTGCCTCCAGCGTAATCGGGATCACGATCGTCTCACCCGAGATAGCGTCTACATACCGCAATGTTCCCGGAGAACTCGCTTCATCCTGGTTTGCTCTTAGGATACTGAGGTCATTGATCACATCAAAGTCGGCCTGAAGTTCGAACTCAAAAACGTCGTTAGGGCCTGCCTCGGAAAAGAGTCTTGCCGTGGTTGGAGAGCACTGAACCGGTGAATATTGATTCCAGGTAGCCTCATCAATGACGCTAAGATCGAAAGCATCGAGACAGTTGCCGTCTGGAGTGGGTGGGGTGAAAGTACGCTGTGCAATGGCCGAACCAAAGGCACATAGTACAAAAACCAGAGGGATGAGTAATAGGAAACGTTTTGGTTTCATATTAGCCTCCAAAATAAGCAGATTTAACTGCACCATAACCCAGCGTGAAGGCCATGGTATGTGAGGCTTGTCACATTCTGAAATCTTTTTTTCTTCCAGACGACCCTATTCGAAACACTGATGTATGATGATCGGATTGCGAAATGGGGAGGGAGATTAAGGTGGGCAAATCAATCACGAATGATCTTGTTGCAGGTCTTCAGACCCAATGAAAGGGTCCGGTCTGCAGTTGAAGCATTGTATCCCCCAATGTTGCAACATTGGGGGATATCAGCCGTCCCGCGGAAGACAACTGGCGTTCTTTTAATCGTATTGTTTATCCCACGACTGTGCATATTCATTCAATATATTCCATAAATTTGTGTTTTTGGGTGTCATATCCTGTTTAAAGTACCACCAGAAAAACCCGCCGATAAATTCAGGACGAATACGATTCATGCTGTAATAACGGCGCAAAATCTCTTCTTTTCGAGAACTATTATTAGTGCCGACTTCACCAAACCCTAATTTTGAGTTTGGAAAAATCCTATGCAATTCGGCAAAGACCTGGTCCCAATCCGGAGAAATATTTTCACAATCCCCTTCGTAAAAGCTCACTAAAACCCAATCCAGCCCTTGTTTCATGCGTTTCGGAACATTCTTTTCCGCCCAAACCTGCATTTGATTTTCAGGGGCTTCCCAGCAATTATTGGCTGTCGGTGTGCCATCGTCATAGGTACCGTTGTAGTATAGCGTAAGGGCGGTAGGCTCCCCAGCGGCCTTGACAATATCATACGCTGCCGCAGCCTTAGCCATGGCCCCAGGTCCAAGCCATTCACCATTGATTTCGTTGCCGACTTCCCATACGTCCACGTCTTCAGCCATGGCCTGGACATAGCTGTGTGTCCGCTCTGCATAGGCTTCCTGAGAATATTCCTTGACATAATAGGAATCAAGGATCTCCCCCATAATACCCGCCACCGTGTGAAATTTTCTCACAGCGTCTTTGTAGTAAGCAGGTTGCACATATTCGTCAAAGACAATCCGCGCAAAAGGACATCGCGCCAGACTTGAAAGCGATTCTATAATTGCATTGGGATTGCTGATATCGTCGATTGTGACACCGAATATGGGATCAGCAGACGATGTGGTATTCGAAACAGACGCTGATATCTTCGAAAACACGCGTATATCGTCAACATACAAATAATCTTTGTTTCCGCTCATTTCAGCCTCAAAACCGATCGAAACAGTGGATGTCAAACCATAGGGCGTTAAATCAAATTCATAGTAGTGATAAAGGTTGTCCGCATCGGCCGGTGTAAACCGCCGCAATGTTTCCCATTGATCGCCTCCGGAACTGATCATAAGTTCAGCATAATCCTTTTTCTCAAAGCTCTTCACTTTCACGAATAGCCCGAGTTTGGCATTATCAAATCGGGAAAGATTCAATGGCCGGTCTGTCCACGCGGCACCGGCTCGAAGGCACATATGATAGGAACCTGAATACGGACTCCCCTTAGAGACAATAGATGCGTTGCCTTCATGATACCAAGAGTGACTCCATCCTTTTCCAGTGCGCCATGAATTGGCCCTAAATTTTTCAACTGCGATTTCGACAACACCGGCTTGAGTCTCGGACAGGTTGCAATCAGTGATCCCCATACCGAGAAAGATGCTTGCACCAATCAGATAAATAAACAGCTGTAAATGAGCAATTGCAGAGGTTTTTTTTGACAGTGTTTTCATCTTGATTGACCTTTAGGTTGTCTGTCATTTGTAGGGATTATGCTTGCTGCCTTAATCATCCTCTCGACTTTACGATCTTTTGTGGATTCACCCCAGTGTTGCAACATTGGAGTTCACTCTAATAACATTTTTTAAAAGAGACGTTAAATGCTCAGCCGAACATCACAGATAGAGCATCACTAACAAAACATTTTGGGGTCAATTGATGTGGAAAGTGAAAAAAAGTACCAACTGAGAAGCGGTCTGGTTGAATGCAAAATTAATCGACCATAAAATCTCAAACTTTAGAAAAGTTTTAAAGGTCCCATCGGAGCCTCTTATCTTATCTGGTTCAAAAAAACCGGCGGACCGTCTTACCATGCTTGCCAATTTTCATGCATACCAATCCGTGGAAGTCTTTCCTTCTATTGGATTTTCATCCTTTGGGCGAGTCGGAGGCTTCCATCTGCGGAGCTATTAAGGGCTTGCTGATGAAACCCTCCGACTCATGCAAAATTCAGGTAATATCTTTTTACACGCGCCATGTTGCATCGCTTTTCTTAAACGAATGTTTTTAAGTTCAAAAACAGAGGATTAAGCCTGTTTTCCCCCATCCTGTAACACATTAATCGTTTATTCTAAATTGGTTAGCTCGGCCCAACCCAAGTTACCACTGAAATTTTTTCTAAATCGTTAGTCTTTTCCCTCTTTTAATTTCGTTGTTACCCTTCCATTCAACAATACCGACAGTGTAACTGTCATTGTTTTCTTCGACCTCTACAAAAGTACAGTTCTCCCCGCACCAGTAGCCGGTGTTTGCATAAATACGGTCGTTGACAAACCAGGTATCGCGATCAATTTCCTTTTTGTGGCTGTGGCCAAAAATACAAACTTTGTATAGTCCGTCCTTACACAGTTTATCCGCAATGGGGCCAAGCATATCCAATTCCGCAAAAACCGCCCGATGTTTGGAGACGTATGCGGAAGGCCAGTCATTGTAGATATTCTTATAATCTTCCTTAACCTGGCTCGCCGGAATCAACTGAACCTGTCCGTTGGGCCTTTTGATTTTATATTGGATATCCTCATCCAGCCCCGCTTCCTCAATGACCGCCTCAAGCACACTTTGTGGCAGGGTCTGTTCTCCTAAAACCTCGATAAAGTCGTCCACGTAAGTCTGATACTGACGTCCATCACGATCACTCATGGCCTTTTTCGTAGCCTCGATGCGGGAAATAAAATAACCCAGAGGCAGCCCCATGATGTTTTTGGAATACCGGGGGGGCGCATTAAACATGGCGTACCGGTGACCGTGTTCAGCAATCAACCGGATGGATGAAAAACGAACCGGGCAATAGATAAACTTTGGAAAGTGTGCTTTGATTAGCAATTCACTGGCGTGCATGTCATGGTTGCCCGGCACGTAGTAGACCTTCTTTTTACTTGCCAGTGTGTTAAGTTGCTCCACAACCTGGGCGTTTTTTTCAGCGCTCAATAACTCTTCCATGGTTGGCGGAACCAGATCATGGGGAAATACCCAGTTATCAAAAATGTCACCGAGCAAAACAACCGCATCGAATTCACAATCATATTCGCTATGAAGGAATTTGATAAAATTCATAAAATTTTCTGTCTCCTGCAGAGAGAGCCAGTCCCAGTCGTATCGATACTTTTCCTTATCTTGGCTCTCAGGACTGAATCTGCCGGCCCCTAAATGGACATCACTGATAAACAGTTTCCTGGACATGTCTACCTCCTTTTCTTTTAGGGTTTTTACGTACAAAACTGAACGGCTAAGATTATTTCAAGGGCATCTTTTACCGTTTTATTCCGCTATATTAATAGGTTGTTTTAGTTCGATCCAAAATTTACCCTAAGTTTCTGCTACACAGCCCGACCCAAGCTAATTTAAATATACTACCATTGATGGCTAAAAGTAATCAAAACGGTCTGAACCATTGGTTCAATGAATGATAATATTTAAAAGGAATAGAAGCTAAATATTTAGGCCAAAAAGAATAATAGTCTGATTTTAAAAATTCTTCCCACAACTTTTCATTAGCCTTCTCAAAATTCTGATTCAAGGGATAAGTATCTAAAAATTTAAGAAAGCTGTTTGCAAGTATTTTTTCATCTAAATATTTTTTTATATTATCCACAATCTCATTTTGAGTTATTGCATTTGTTGAATGTAAAGCTCTGGCATTTATCGAACCACTTATTGGAGTTGTGGACGACGTGCCAACGCAATATCCTGTTTGAATTGTCGGTTCTTCTTGTACAATCAGTTCCATGATACCTTTATATGCAGAGTCTGGAGTAGCTTGCCGCAACTCGCCATTAATCAATTCTCTTTGAATGTACATTTCATACAGAATTAACAAGGTGTTGTTATGAAAAGAAACAAAAATCGAATTCCAATACCCTCTTGTTTTATTGTCATCCGGCTTTGTATCATAATACCAGCACTTACCCTGAACTTTAATCTCATTATTTTGAGAATATAGTAAGTTAAAAGTGCCGTATATTTTCATACGAGTTTCTTTATTTTTAAGAGTGTAGACCCAGTTTCCTTCAAGAAAAGAACATTTATCTTTTATAATCTTTTTTTCTGCCACCGTATCAATAGTCTCTCCGATCAACGCTTTAAACTTCTCTGTTGGAGTAATTCCATGTAATTTAATTATGATATATCCAACTATCATTGAAATTAATACTACAATAGAACCAGGAAGACATGAAACAACCACAGATTTCCAGGTAGATGGAGGTTGAGTTTCGGAAATAAGGAACCATAGTAGCCCAACAAGAATTAGAGCCATAACTAAAGCTGCAAAAAACTTATACTTTTCTGAAATATCGACTATCTTTTTCATTAATAGATTAGACAGAATTGATTTTTCTTCTTTAATTTTTTCTTGATTGATATACTCCAAACCAGATGAATAACAGGGGTGTCCTGAATCTAATTTCTTACACCATTTTACCACTGCAAATTTGCCAGGGTTTAAAGGATGGAGAATACGATTTCTGGTTAACAGACTTATTTTTTTGATAGTTATTGCTGTTTTAGGGGTTAGGCTATATTCTGTCAATAAATTCAATCCGGATTTACTATAATTACTTATTTTCCCAACCTCTTCCATAACGTTGTTGTTTTTTCTGAATAATAAAGGACTATCATTACTACAACGTTCATGTTGTCTATTATCATTACTACAAAATTTATTTTTTCCTTCATTGGCTCTATGCTCCATGTTTCCTCCTTTAGGTATAACGTATAGAGTTTTAGTTTCATCCTTCATCCCGCTAATTTTCTGAACGAGAAACCACCTTATACGAAAAGTGCTGATCTGCATGTAATAATTTCGCCCTGCGCTGCGAGATGATGTCTAAATTTGGTTGGACCAATAAGTCATATTGGTTATAATCGAGACTTTTTGACGCCGAAAAGGTCTGGGTAAAACTACAGGTCACATCGAAGTTTGTTATATGGTTCATAAAAACCGGCATGGCCATATGATATTAGTCGCTTATTTTAAATTGGTTAGCGCGGTCCGCCCCAAAATACCAAGATACCAAAATTTCCCGCACAACCCAGTCGCGACTCAGGAATGAGATCAGACTATTCTACAGAGGAATACTACTTTCGCAAGACCATCGTCGCCCGTTCCTTTCTTCGTATAGCGGTGGTACTTCGCCTTCGCGGCCAAGTCATAGGTCTTTCCCGATATCACGTACTGCCAAAGTTCCACCACTATGTCGTTATCCAAAAGTTAGTAGCCGAACTTCTCTTGCGTTTTTGCCATGATGAGTGATACCTTCTTGGGCTTGACTGGCCTCACAGACTCGGACAGTACCATTATATGGTGATCCCTGCAGATCACGGCTGCCTGGTACATGGCAAGTCCCTTGCTTTTGGCGATTCCTTTCAATTGTTCTTTGGCTACTGCTGCAAGGCCAAAACAACGGCCGTACTTGTAAGCCAACGTACTCTTCCCAAGATTTTCCCAGTATTCTTTCTTGCTGAGGGCGCCAAGCCCACTTTGAATCTCGACCTTAGTCACAATTTTTCGGTAACCTTCGTCATAATTCGTGAAAGTGTACTGCCCTACCGTCTCTGTGGGCCGGTCCGTTACGGAAAGGCCGAGATTCTTCAACTTTTTGTGGATCTCTTTAATGGTACTCATATCCTTATTCCTCCAAACGTCTTGCCTGGCGCGCAGTTCCTATCGCCTTTCCCTAGTTTAATAGGAGTAAAACACAAGGGGGCGACACGTCAATAAGTTCATAAATAAGCCTTGGCAATATTGTTGTGAATGATTGAGATAAATCGCTTTGGGACGGGCCGCGCTAAGTGACTGAGACAAAGCAAAAAAACATTGAAAATGTAGGCCCATTTGACGGCTATATCAAAATTTTCGAGGCTAAAAATCGAATTATAGGCCGACTGTTATTTGTTTAATTCAACCCATTCCCCATCGCTTCCCCTTATATTGCTGTTTTAGACCTCAAAAATCGCAATATAGATGGTATTTCGACAGGACTTTTCAACAATTTTCAATTAATATTAATGATTTGTCTTGGCCCGTCCCAATTTTTCTCGCCCCAATTTTTCCCCCAATTTTTCCCCAATTTTTGCCTTAATTTTTTTGGCCCAATTTTCCCAATTTTCGCCCCCCAATTTTCTCCAATTTTCCCATTAGCGCGGCCCGACCCATTCCCCATTTTTACTTACCCGCCCTTTACTGGGCGATCTTCGGGAATTCGAATGAGCATATTACTATCGAACACAAGTTTAATCGTCACACCCTCTTTTCAGATACTTTGGCGGGATATTCTCTTGGTTTCCTCCACAGTTGCAGTTGACTGTTCCAATTCCATTGTAATTCTGATTTACTATACAGCAATCTCCTTTCAGCAGGGTTGGTGTTTCAGGTCCTGTATACTCGACTACTTCGTCCTTTTTAAAATTTGTCATGATACCTCCTTAAAACCTATTCGGCCTTGATCTTCGTTTCGGCCATCTGCCGACTGGCTTTAACATACGGACCGTGTAGGGTGGGCATTGCTCACCATCACCATCACTATCAACCCATCGGGCGGCCAAAACGTTAATCAAGACTACCTAATCTTTTATTTCTTCTATATTTTCGCTAATTTCGGAAAATTTAATCAGTAAAGATGAGTCCAATATTGCCTGCAGTTCAGTTTGATAGCCTTTTAAGATACCTTTCAACCGGCTTTTCATCTCTGCACTGATGTTGTCAGACAATCCGTCTGATGGAATTTGATTTAAGATATTCTGTAGTGAAACTTTTAACCCCTGAAATGATATATCCGCTTCTTCTTTTATGATCAGTTCCTGCTCTCTTACTGAGGTACCACTCAGCGGAATTTCATTTGGCTGATTTTGATTTGGGCCTGCCTCCGGAACGGGTATGCCATACATTCCTGCAGCAGATAATGCGACTGATCCCAAGACTTCAACAGCTGCATCAGCGATTGAAAGCTTCAGGTCGATAACCTTACTAGGATCAACACTTAGTTTTTTTAATCTAAAGTTCTTGGGGCTATCCTGAACAATGATATATTGAGCGTCTCCACCACCCTCAACAACAAGATTGTCTATAGGCTTTGGCTGCCACATATCTTTACCACTTTCATCTACCTCTGATGTTATTTCCTTTATGTTCGGGTCAGTTATCATAAACGGAGCAGTTTTTATGAGGCTTACCAAGTTATTTGTCTGCTCGCGAAAAGTTTCAGGACCTTCTGTTAGCATAACGATTTGTTTTGAAAAATCTGCCACTCTTTTTTCTAACTCCAACCTGCCAATCTGCTCAGGCTTGATTTGGTTTGTAGCAGCGATTTCCTTAAGAATATGATCGGGTAATTTCACAGACAAGCTTGAATATGGATTTTTTGGATTGTTTTCCAAGTTATTTAGCTGGTTTTTCAGGCTATTAATATATTCTGTTTCCAATTTCCGTACAGGTTGATATACTTCGTCTATTTTCGCGACATATCGATCAACAGAATTTTTCAAAGCAGCATTTTTTGAAAAAATTTCAAGTTGGTTCATCTCTTTTACATCATTTTGGGTAGTCATGAGTTTCATGGCCTCACTGTTTAGACCATCCACAGCAGAAATAACGCTGCCGAAAAGAGCCTCCAACTGTATTTTGTCACTTGTGGAGACCGCATCGTTTACCTTTTGAAGTATTGGATTTACACTTTCATCTATTTCCATATAGGCCGTCATTGATTCGTCAGAAATCGTTAAGTCCTCATCTGCCAACTTCAACTCCGATAATACTTTTTCAAGTTTTTTAAAATCATCTTTTTTAACAGATTTCAAAATAACTTCTGATTTCGATTTTGTCCCTAATTTATCTTTTTGCAAAACTGCTTCTCGCAGTGCACTCAGAATTTTTTCAGATTCTTTCCCATTATCACCCGTATTGATTATTTTTTTTCTGATAATTTTAAATATAAATGGTTCGATATCGACGCCGTTCAATATAGTCTTTCCCCTACTATTACTACTGTATAACCAGCTTTCGATCGATTCTAATTGCTTTGTAAGAATATCAGGGTGTTTTTTTGTATCACCTTCCTTTTTCAAAGCCGCTTCAATTGATTTAACCGCCTGATACCATTTGCTTTTGTAAGATTTTGCAGCATCTTTAAACAAAATTTCCCCTGCAAGCTGCGAAAGATACTCGCCGTAGGCCTGAATCGTTGCCCTGTAGGTATTCGGTATTTTTTTTAACTTTTCAGGCTGGTTTTTCAAAGCATTATGATATTCCTGTATATCTCGTCCGATCCCACTCGAAGCTGAAATGATCTTTCGTGCATCTGTAACAGCGCAAACAGGTAATGTTGGGCCACCATAGACTTCGACTTTTGTAGAAATCACACTTTTAAATGAACAGCTCGCTAAAAATATACCCGAAAATAGCAGAATAATATGCTTCATTGGATCACCTCCATCTGCTCAATCATCTGCTCCAACCAGTCCTTCAATTCCTTATAGATCGTCATCTCATCAATCCTTTGTTCGCCTCCTGAAAGATACAATTTTAAATTCTCAACCCTGCTGGTCAGCATTTTTAAACGGATTTGACTTTGTGTTACTTGACTTTTGTTCTGCTGTTCGAAAAGAAGGCCCAGCGTATTTTTTAAATTATTGGATTGTGTTTTCTCTTTTATCAACTCAATCACCCTACCAGGATCACTTGATAGAACAATGACAAACTTCTCATTTGCATGATCAAGTGAACTTACAGGTGATTCACCCAGAGAAGTAACCCCTTGAACATCTTCTAATGCTTTATTATATAACATATACGCTTTTTCTACTTCAGTGTCTGATTTATTATTTTCAAGTGCTGACATATAGTTCGCATACGTTTTTCGAATCGCATCTTTTCGTCTCTTTGCGGTTGCAACATCCAAATCATAATCTTCAGATATTTTCCCAAGCAGGCTGTCAACTGATTTTGCATCATACCAACCGGAGCGGTAATCCACTTGACTGTTTTTCCCGCTTCCGACAATTGTAACCCTGTAATAATCAGCACGACAATTTGGGCCATACTCAGCAAACATCTCTGTTTTATGAAATTGAGCCTTTGTGCATGCCGAACTGCAGAGTACAATTATGCAAAATAATAAGAATCTTAGTAAAACCATACTGCACTCTCCTTTTTTTAAAATCTTAACTATTTTCAGTTTTCTCAACAATTAATTATTATTTGATTCCAGTACCTTCCGCGGATCTCGCTGATCTCGAATCGGACCGCGCTAAACCATTAGAAATAAATTATAAGAGCTGAAAATACGCGACTGAAAGGTCAGTTTAAAACTATAGGTCCTATCGAAGCGTTTTAGATGATACATAATAACCAGCGTGACCATATGGTATATAAGCGATTCCCGTAAATCAAAGGAGTCTGGGTTGCCGAATTTTTCGTCCCCTCGCCCTGAAACCAAGAGAATCTTTGACCTTTAAAATCAGGTGAGTGTGGTTGCAAGTGACTATCTAATTCAGTATGCACAAATGCGGGTGGCGTTTCTTTGCTTGGTACAGCCATTCAATCCATCGACGGTGATCTTTTGCAAGTTTTAAAAGGAAATCTCTTCTTTTTTGACAGCGATGGGTAATGTGCCAGACATGATCGGGAATCAAATGTCTTTTTGCACTATCCATTTTACATCGGTTTCCTTAAACGAATGTTTTTGATGTCAAAAACGGCGGATTAAGCCTGTTTTACCCCCATCCCATAAGATATTAATCTATTATTATAAATTGGTTAGCGCGGCCCGACCCAAGATAAACAAACCAAGATAAACAAAAATCTCCTGGAATATAGCATGATATCACCAGTTATTTTCTCTTTTATATTCTATTCGCTGG
This sequence comes from Desulfosarcina variabilis str. Montpellier, assembly GCF_048565275.1. Classification (NCBI taxonomy): domain Bacteria; kingdom Pseudomonadati; phylum Thermodesulfobacteriota; class Desulfobacteria; order Desulfobacterales; family Desulfosarcinaceae; genus Desulfosarcina; species Desulfosarcina variabilis. The sequence goes on from NZ_CP159846.1 coordinate 9,067,314, forward strand.
CATTAATGATTTCGCCGAATTCGAGACCTAACGGGCGCGCCGGTTCACCGCCTTATATTGCTTAGGTGGTGGTTCTGTCCACTCCATGGTTGGTAAGTCTGTATTAATCCCATTACTTTGGTCGCGATTCCAGCGATTCCGGGTCGGCCAAACTTTCTCCCTTTAATAATTGGCTATCACCCCAATTTTTAGCCGATTTTCTACCTTAGCCGTTCAGTTTTAGGGACAAAATGCAGCTTTTAAGAACAGGTCCGACCTCACATGGGATCGCAAATACAATGTCTATGCCACGTGCCATGGCACATTCTTCTTAGAATAGAGTTTTTTACCCACAATACTGAGCTGATAAGACCGTTTTAACTGCGTATTCCGCCGCAAAGTGACCACTCATTCCGCTGGAAACTGTCCAGCCATTCCGCTCCATTGTGACCACCCATTCCGGAGCAAACTGTCCACCGATTCCGGAACATAGTGACCACCCATTCCGCTGGATTGTGACCACTTTTTCCGGGAGCGATTCGACGCTGGATCAATTGGCCTTTTAACGATAATCCTCCTCATTTTTATCCGTGAGGGGGATTGATGGCAAAGGATCGATTATCCATGCGAAAATTCAAAGAGGTATTACGGCTCAAATTCGAACACGGGCTGACCAACCGTAAAATTGCCAAAAGCTGTGCCATGTCCCATGTCACTGTGGGAAAGTATCTGACACTTGCCGAAAATGCCGATATCACCTGGCCACTGCCTGATGATATCGATGATAGCCAATTAGAGCAGCGTCTTTACCAAAAGGTCCCGCGGCCGGATTCCCAGAAACCGGTCATGCCGCAAATGGAATACCTGTTTAAGGAGCTCAAAAGGAAATACGTCACCTTGCAGCTACTGTGGTACGAATACAAACAGGACAATCCAGAGGGCTACCAATACAGTTATTTTTGCGAACTATACCAAAAATGGCGCAAGGGCCTCGATATCAGTATGCGCCAGGAACACCTGGCCGGCGAGAAACTGTTTATCGATTATGCCGGACAGACGGTGTCCATCATCAATCCCGAAACGGGAAAGGTTGAGCTGGAGGCCCAAATCTTTATCGCCACTTTAGGCGCCAGCAACTTCAGCTACACCGAGGCCACCGCATCCCAGACATTGCCGGACTGGATAAAGTCACACATCCGCGCCCTGGAGTTCTTCGGCGGCGTCCCACAGATTTTGGTGCCCGACAATCTGAAAAGCGGTGTTACCCATCCCTGCCGCTACGAACCGGATGTCAACCCGACCTACACGGATTTGGCCAACCACTATGGCACCACGGTCATTCCCACCAGGCCCGGAAAACCCAAAGACAAAGCCAAGGTAGAGTCATCTGTTTTGATCGTCGAGCGCTGGATATTGGCGGCGTTAAGAAACCATCGATTCTTCTCGTTGGCTGAACTGAACAAGGCCATCTATGAGAAGTTGATGATATTCAATCAGCGTCCACTACAAAAGATGAAAGCCTCTCGTCAGCACCTTTTTGAAACCATCGACAAACCGGCGCTGGCCCCTTTGCCTGCCCATCGATACGAGTTTGCCCAATGGAAAAAGGCGACCGTAAATATCGATTACCATGTCGAAGTGGATCATCACTATTACAGCGTTCCTTATCAACTCAGGGGAAAGAAACTCGATGTAAGCAGCACCGCCACTACGGTTACGGTCTTTCATAAAAAACCGGCGTGTGGCCAGCCATCTGAAAAGTCACCGGAAATACCATTATTCGACGTTACCGGAGCACATGCCCAAAACCCACCAGAAATACCTGGAATGGACACCTTCCCGAATCATCAACTGGGCGGGTAAGACCGGACCGTGTACACAACACCTGGTCACGGAAATCATGCAGCGCAAAAAGCATCCGGAACAAGGCTTCAGGTCTTGTCTTGGCGTGATGCGTCTGGGCAAACGCTATAGTCCCCAGCGACTGGAAAAGGCCTGTGAACGAGCGGTGGCCATCGGTGCCTACACATTTAAGAATGTCGAATCCATCCTCAAAAACGGGCTCGACCAGACACCGCTGATTCAACAGACCAAAAGCCGTAGCATCTCTCATCCCAATATCAGAGGCTCACGCTATTACAACAAAAAGGAGAATTAATCATGATGACTCAGCAAACACTGGATAAATTATACGATATGAAACTGACCGCCATGGCCGAAGCCTTTTCTCAGCAGATGGCGCAACCGGATTTGGGGGACCTGAGCTTTGAAGACCGGTTTGCCATGCTGGTGGATCGACAGTGGACCTTCAAAGAAGACCGCCGAATGACACGACTGCTGAGGACCGCTAAACTCAAAGACGGCGCCTGTATCGAGAACATCGATTTTAAGACACCCCGGGCTTTGGATAAATCGTTGGTTTTGAGACTGACCGGCAGCGATTGGATCAAAAATGCCCAGAACGTCATCATCCTCGGTCCTACCGGGGTCGGCAAAACCTACCTGGCGTGTGCCATTGCCAACAGCGCCTGTCGTAGCGGTTATCCAGCTATGTTCAAACGGGCTCCACGATTATACCAGGAAATCGCCATTGCCAGAGCCGACGGATCTTATCCGAAGCTGATGAACAAATTGTTAAAGATCAAAGTGTTGATCATCGATGACTTTTGCATCGCATCAATGAGTGACCCGGAACGACGGGATCTGCTGGAGGTGTTGGAAGACCGCCAAGGCATATCTTCCACAATAATTGCCACCCAGGTCCCCGTCGAGAACTGGATCGAAAACATCGGCGATCCAACCCTGGCCGATGCGATTTTGGATCGTCTGGTTCACAACGCCCACAGAATAAATTTGAAAGGAGAATCCATGCGAAAAATCCGCTCGTCCTTGACGAAATCAACCAAGTCTGAAAGGTAGGAAAAAACCAGCGTCGCTTCGCTCCGATCAAGTGGTCACAATGCAGCGGAACAAGTGGTCACTTTGGAGCGGAATGCGTGGTCACTATCCTCCGGAATGACTGGTCAGTTTGAGCGGAATACGCATTTTAACTGCATATTTTAGCGATTTAGTCCGTTATATTACAAGTTACTTTGGTTCGTTCCATTGCCATTGCCATTATAGAATGTCTCGGTATTTCACCGTTATTTCATTGTTGGCAACCTCATAGCTCAGAATCGCCAGCCGACTGACCCTCCTATTTCAAGTCCTTTCGCTACTGAACTGCCGAGGGCTTCAGTATCGTATTCGAGATTCATGAAACGGTACGCTGCGAAAACGGCGAACTTCAGACTTGATGTGCCTATTGACCCCTCGAGTTGCGGCGAAAAACTAAACCCCTTCGCATCGCTCGAATGCTCTATCTCGTCACACCCGAATCGGTTCCATCCTTTTTCAAAGGACAATTGCCAGTATCCGATAGTGAGTCTTGGAGTTAGTGCATAGCGAATCTTGCCTGTTGATCGCCAGTAGCTCAAGTCCACAGCAATCTCGTGTTGCGGTTCCACCTCATTGATCTTCGTGTAGATGTAACTTCCCGAAGTTGAGGGACGAGTGTCGTTCTCATTTTGGATCTCCTCGCGTCCATCTTCGCTGACAGGTATCTTAAGAACATATGCGATACCCCAATTCCAGCCGTGCTTAATCTGTTCGTCTATTGGCCAGACATAGCCAAGAGACAGATTCAAAAAGGTGATACTGACTTCGCTCAAGTCTGTTTCACCGGGTGATCCAGTCATGAAGGTTTGGTCGTCGACATGGGTCGTATGAATCGTAAGGTCCCTTGGGAGATTTGGGTCAAGCCACAGATACGACACTCCTGCATCCGCTCTCCAGCCTGGACCGCCCTCCTCCGCCCTCACCAAAGACCCAATGCAGACCAGCACGAAAATCGCGATTATAACGGCATATCTCGATTTCATTCTGCCCCCCTTTCATTATAATTTTCCAGCATATACTGGTGTTCTTCAACGAAGTAATACCAATGCTTCCCTTTCTTCAATGCCGAAGCCTGTTGCAACCTCAGCTGTAAAATGCGGTGTTTCTATGTGCTTGACCCCTAACAGCGCTGTCACCGTTTTCTTGATCTCAGCTAATCCAGGGGTATTGCGATCGCTAACATAGATGGCTGTCTCCGGCAGATGTGGCACATTAGCATCACGAAAATAGTCTCTTACAGACTTGACCCAGTTGTCATACGGAGTCGTCATTGTCGCAAAGCCCGCCTCCTGCAAACTCTCGGAAACGTTTTGCGCCAGGGTCTTGTTCACTCTCGTGAAGACGATCTGGACGATTTTGATTTGGTCGTCTGGACATAGGCGTTTAACTCTGTCAAGCTCGTTATTCAGTCTTTCGATCTCCATCTTTGTGTTCCGATGGATATCGCCCAGATTCACGTATTGTTTCTTAAGTGCTTCAAACCGCTCTTTTTCTGCTTCGAGAGCAGCCTTCTCGTCCTTATATTTCTCTTTCCATTTGCTGTTAACCATTCCGAGTTGCGTCTTCAAGTCCTGAGCATCCTTCTGTGCCTGTTCTAATTTCACCTGTTGTTCCCTGACGTCCTTGCTAAGATGTCTTTTTTCCTCTTGCGCCTTCTGGCACTTTTTTTCCTCTTCCTCAAACTTCCTCTCAAAGCTCTCTATCTGCTCGCCCTTTAACAAAATCTGCTCGCCCTTTAACGAATCAATCTGTTCAGTGATAAAGAAGACACCTGTTCCTACGGCCATCATGAAGGTAAAGGTCGCGCTAGCCCCAGTTACGATACCCTTCCTAAATGGATCATTTAACAAATATTTAAAAATGACATTACCTCCTTGTTCCTGTATCTATGACAGCCCAACAGGAACGAGATGAGGTGGCGATGTTGTCCGCTACATGAAGGGTTAGGCGGCGCTGTGCGACGCATACCATCCATGACGAAGCGGATCGCGCCCGTTAAGCGGCGCGCAGCGCCGCTTAATTCGGTTTAGGAGCCCAATTGGGTTTTTAATCATTTGACTATCAGGAGCCTTTGGCCTGCACTTGTCATATCAAGGTTCTTTTTGTTGCCATAAGAAATATAGAATGTCGTATAGCTGTTATCCTATATGATTGCATCTTCCTTGAATCTGCGGTAGGCGCGACAATCGCTCAGATATGAATGGTGTATCCAGCTGAAGTTTAAAACGTAATAGAGCGGTAATTTAAGAACATATGAACAATAAAATCTTTTTACTATAAATTCAAGAAAATTCGATCATAATTTTGGCAGATTCCTAATAAATCCAAAACTACAAACCTACGTTATTTCGGCGCACGTTAGACGCGAATAAAAGCGTTAGCGCCATCGGGGATTTTCTATAGGTTCTGTATACCGGCTCAAGTCCAGCATGACCGGAGCAATTCCTTGAAATTATTTGGTGACGGGCCGCACTAATCGTTCAAAATGAATTAACAAACATTGAAAATACGGGCCTTTTTTATGTTCATATCGTAATTTTCGGTGCCAAAAATCGAATTATAGGCCGGTTGCTATTTGAAGATAAATTTGGACTCTTAGACATTTTGCTGTATTTAGGTTTTAATGATTTCTACTGGAAGAAGACCTTTAGGTGCTGTAGATAACAAAAGTCGCTCAAAGCGTCTCTTTTCATCTTTCTTCCATTTGACGATATTGCTTGCCTTCTTTTTTACATGGCCATCAAAAGCCGTATACTCTTCATTATTTTCACACACTATAGAAACGCCACGGTATCCCAACCTTGATTTAGGAGGCGTCGGAGCTACGCATGGTGTGAGTTGATTCCATATCGCCTCAAGTCGTTTTGATTGTTGATCTTCAACAACCCACGTTGGGTCGGGACGGCCGGAAAAAACGAAAGCACATGCTGTGCATTGTGTCATTTTTAAAAGTATCTCCTCATTTAACTGATCTTTATGTGCCCATGCTTAACAACCATAAAAGTACAAAAATCGGTATAGCCTCCTCGATCAGCATTTCTGGGGTCAGCAATCGTATTCCCGCTGTTATCCAAATTGGTAACTGCCGTGCCGCCTGGCTTGTGAGACCACCTTCCAAATACATCTTTCCTGTACCAATGGTAATCCACATTCGGCCAGATAACCAAAGCAACAAGGTGTCCTTCATTTGGACATTTATTATCAGCACTCGGACTATTGATCAATTCATCAGCAACAGCTCCTGCTTTAACCTCTGTGCAGTTCAACTCGTTATACATTGCTCCTGATGCTCGACCAGGCTGTGCGAATGTATTCGTCCGATAATTAGTAGCATAGTTATAGCAGTTATTAAAGGGTTGACGTGTTGATACATTCCACCAGTCTGGCTCGTAAATTGGAGCACATTTGCATTTTATCTTGAGAGGCGGCCAAACAATCCCGTCTCCCAAACGCCATTTATTCCAGAACTCGTGTAGTTCTTTAAGTCGGACTATCTCTCTTTTAAAGTCATCTATTGGAAATTCCTTTGGAACGCTGCCACAAACAAAGTCCTCAAAAGCCTCATCAGCCATGGCGTAGGAAATCTCACGACCAAATGCAGTACCAGAAGCCAATCGAAATGCTCCTGGTAAATCTTTTAGAGGCATTCCCAATTGCTCAACCACAAGCCCTCTATAACCGAGTGTAGGAACAGGCGGAAGACCTAATTCTTTTGTTTGAAACTTCCGCGTTGGAGCAAGTCTCGCAGAGATCTCTGCGAGCTTTTTTCCACTAAACTCTACCACAGGGTTTTCTCTTCCACTAAAGATGTCTATTGTGATACGCAGTTTTTGGCCTTTCATGATTTTTTCTCCTTTTGTTTAATTCAACCCATTACCGATCGTCTCTTCTTATATTGGTGTTTTTACATTAAAAATCGCAATATAGATAGTATTTCGATTCTACTTGTCATTAATTCGTATTTATTATTAAGTAGTTGTCTTGGCCTGTCTTGGTCCGTTGTTCTTCTCAAATCTGCAGCTTGTCGAACAGTTGCAGAGTCTTTGGACCTGAGTCCTGCTTGGCTTCATTCAATGGAGCCACAAGCTCGGCCTTTTCCTCAGAGGATAGTTTATTCCAGCCTTCCTGACTAACAAACAGCCAGTTGTAACGCGCGTTATCGTCTTTTGTCCTTGCCGCACGAGGAATTGCCAGTTTCGTTGTTCGCATGTCCCCCAAATCGAACAGGAACTCGGACGCGTAGACCCGGACGGTACGGTCTGAATCACCTGCAGCATCCAATAACAGGTTGATGTCGTTCACTGTAAGTTTAGACGAGATTGTCTCCGCTTTGGTCTTGTCGGAACGAAGCATCTGCGCCAAGGCCACACAGACTCCCAATTTCACGCGATAATTTGAAATTTCCCGGCGCAGTGTGTTCATGATGACTGGGATCTGATCGGCTGGTACTTGAGATAGTGCGTCGCGGGCACCGCGCCGAGTCGGCGTATCGTGCGCCTTCAGCGTTTCCAAAATAAGCGTTACATTGGTAGCTGACCCGTCCTTTGCGAAGGCGTAGTTGATCACCTTGATACTGTGAAGGTTCCACGCAGTTGCCGATGTTCCGATTATCATTTCACCTTCACACGCAATGGTCTTGCCCTTGTTTAGATCAAAGAGGGTGAGGATGCTTTCCGGGCCACGCCCTTCCTCGCGAAGCTCCCACTCCAGTCTTTGATAATCGCCAAAAGCCCAAGCGAAGTCACTGGTGCGCACACGAAGCTCCCGCTCTTCGAGCCTATCCTTCCACGGGAGTGAAACGGTAACAATATTGCTGTGGATCTGCTGCTTGAAAATGACAAAATCATAGTCGGCTCGTTTCGGATTGGTGGGTTTCACAACTAACCGACCAAGAATCGAATTCCTCTGACAGCTTATATCCAATGATTGGTAGGTAACGGAATCGAATCCATGAATCCTGCCCAGAAGGTACAATTTAGGCGAAGATTGCTGAAGATAGATGAACAAACCCAGCGCTACGGCGGCAACACCAGCCATGATGAGGCCTCCGATACGCACGGTCGCTTGGCCACCGAATGCAGCAAGCACAACGGCTGCACCAATGCACAGGACCAGGTTCGATTGCATTCCATTGACGGCAAAGTATGTCCTGAAAACTGTTGTCATCGACAATGAGTAGCAGCCCGACAACGATTGCAGCGAAGAAAATAATTGTTGGCTGACGAGGAAAAACGGTCTGAATTAGAGTCGGGGCGGTGTCAGATTTAGGAGTCTTATTACCTTCGGGAGTCGGATTTTCGTTTGACATAGCTTACCCTCCGTGTTGCTATCAGTCCGGTATAATGATGTTCAATGCCAGATACCGTGGCTCCGAGCGTTAACCAATCCTGATAGCCCAACGCGGATTAGACTGATTAATAGACGTTTTATTTTACTTCTATTTAGCAACCTAACGAATACTATCTTCTTTAACTCTGCAGCAGGCGCGACAATCGCACAGAAGCAAATGATGTGATTATCTTCTGAAATAACACTGCAGTTGTCTAATCCGCTTTTATTCAAGCGTCTCAATAACCACTTCGTTTTCCAGTCGATAATCTAGTTCAAGGCGAAGTTGTTTTTCCGATGAAAAGTCTTTCGGTGTATATTCATTGGATGGCTTTTCTTCTGTCAGCAATCCCATCCGCTGGTATGCTTCAGCGACCATTTCACTGCAAAATAAAGAACTTAAATCTTCCTTGTTTTCACCAAACAGCCCATCATATGCCGATTTTAAAAGCTCAATATTGCTTAGCTCGTATGGACGTCCACTGACTTCATGCCTGAAATCATTTAACGCTCTGACCATGTCATCGGCAAGCTGATCGGATAAGGGACGAACACTGATCTCGTAGCCTTTGGCAAAGCAGCGTTCCAGTCGTTCAGAGAGTTCAACCCGCTGTACGCCTTTGGTCAGTTTACCAGAATCGGCGTCAGCAATATCGTTTAGCGTTGTTGACTCCCAGCAGAAGATGGATCCCTTTGGATCCAGTTCGGATTCAAATTTATACACCAATCCAACGTGCGACCACTTACTCATCGTAAAAAACTTGATTCCTTCAGAAATACCGCTCTTTCCGGAGAATAATAAAATATCACCTGTCTTTAGTTGAGACCGCAAATCTTTGTATTTCATTGCTCTCTCCCTATTGGCTTGGGTTGCACCATGCTGGGAAATTACCGATTTAAGCGCACCCTAACCTGATGCGACAATCATGGTCTGTGATGTCTGTCACATTTTGAAAAAAAAGTATTTCAGGGAGTAAAAAAACAAAAGGATGGGAAATAACGGGCATGTTTTTATGCGTTTTGATATGATTCCCTCAAGAATCGCATAAATTCATGCCCCCCAGTTAAATGATTTTCAATACGATCCATATGATGGTAAAATAACGTCATTGAGCCATGTGAATCTCATTTAGAAAGATCATTGTCTTTTCAAATTCTCGAGGTTTCATGGTTTTTTGTGTCAGAGGCTCTCTGACATTATAGATAGTTATTGGAGATGATCAATGATCACTGTCACGGAGAAGATACGGCAGATAATGGATTGCGCATTGGAAAATGGTGCCACCCATGTCGCTGTGATTTCGCCTTATGATGTAACGGTCAAAAACCATTTTGCCGATTTTTGCAGAGAGCCTAAATGCCCCGGTTATGGGAAATCCATGAGTTGCCCGCCAAATGTTTCAGGCCCTGAGGGGTTCAGGAGAAAACTTGCAGCCAGTCAATATGCCATTGTCATCCGACTGGAAGTGGATAAAGCTTCAATGATGGGCAGGGAGCGGCATGACGTTTTTCGGATATTGCAGAAAATTGCAGCGGTAACGGAACAAAAGGCAAAATCTTTGGGTTTTACCGGTTCCGAAGGATTTGCGGCCGGGTCATGCAAGCTCAGCTTTTGTAAAAAATATGACCATTGCCAAGTGCTGCACGGAAACGGCGAATGTCGTCATCCAGACAGCGCCCGTCCCTCCATGTCCGGCTTCGGGGTTGATGTGGGAAAGCTGATGAAGTCCGTGGGATGGAGTTCGACTTTTCTTAAAAACGCCGATCAGCAGGAAGATCAGATGACTTGGGTGGCCGCGCTGGTAACGCTTAGATGACAATGACAGATATGAACTTGCTTTTTGACTTCTAAAGTATAGGAAAATATTAGAAGCTTTATCATCAGGCTCAATTCTTCCTCCAATATCGATCCGGAAGAAGAACACGCCGCTACCCTGGATCATTTATTGGGTGCGGTGGGCGAGTGAATGATGGGCACCTTGGCCACGGTGCTGGCCAAAAACAAAATCCGTACATTTCAGGACCGCTTTATGGCTAAGGGCGTGGGTTGCACATTTACAACCCACGCCCTTATTCTTTTGAGGATGTTGCGCCCTCACAGGATTATTAATAAAAACCGAAAGGATTCCTCCCGACCTTCAGCCTCAACAACTATCAACCTATTTATCCTAACTTCAGCGGGATGCAAATATCAAAAATCCATTTGCCTTCGGGATCATCGGCAGCATTGTTGTAATAGCGCTCGTAGCATGGCTTGTCCCCGCATTCGTATCCGCTGTTGACCAGCCAGGTGAAGGCATCGTCCCACGCCTGCTTGAAACTGTCGGACTGAATTTCGAAATGACACACGCCGTACGCCCCGCCTTTTATTGTCTGCATGGCGATCTGTCCTTCGGGGACCGCATTTTGGGGAACGCTCACACAGGCGTCCACCCGGCATTTATCAGGATCCGTAACATCCGGATTATCCCAGTAGACACCCAGTAGCACGCCGGATGCCATAAACCCCTTCGGCCCTGCCCACTGGGCCAGTTCCATGAATGCCTGCTCGCATGTTTCCTTGCCGTAAGGTCCCAGCTTGCGGACATAGGCGACATTGTACTCGGGTAATTCTTTGACTTCTGCCTTCATGATAGTTCTCCTTTCACTGGTTAATGGGTTGATGAACACAGTGTCAGGATCATACAAGGCTGCCAGCGAGGGTGCGTTTTCTCCATTGCGGTATTTGTTTCCAATCTTGCTTTTTCGAAATTGGGAGGGGGTCATGTCAAACCGCTGCCGGAATGCTTTGGCAAAATTTTGAGAACTTGAAAATCCGCATGCCATGGCAATCGTGGTAATATTCTCACTTTCATTTGCCAGCAAACGGTTCGCGGCCATCTCGATGCGCAACCGCCGCGTGAACACGGCAACGGTTTCACCTACCACCACCTTGAAAATCCGGTGAAAATGAAACTTGGAAAATGAAGCAGCCGTTGCAATCTCCTCCAGTGAGAGATCACGATCCAGATTCCGGCTGATATAGTTCATCGCCTGGCAAATCCGCTTTCTGTAGTCCATGGCGGTTTGCCGCATAAGGTTACTTGTTTCCATCGCTTGTGCGCATCCCGTCAATGGTGACAATGCCCAGATAGCCGTCCACGGTGAGATGATCCCCGGTTTGGATCAAATTCGTGGCGTCGGCAGCGCCAGTAACGCAGGGCAGACCGTACTCGCGGGCAATGATCGCGCCGTGCACCAGCATCCCGCCCCGGCGTTCGACAATGGCCGCAGCCAGGGGCACCACGAAGGTCATGTTGGGGTCGATGGCATCGCAGACGAGAATTTCACCGGCCTTGAATTGGAAGAGATCATCTGCGGCCGCAATCACCCGGGCCGACCCCACAGCCAGGCCCTGTCCGGCGGGCTGGCCGATAATCTGGCGGGCGCGCAGGGAAAAGTCGCCGTCCACGGTGGCGATTGCCCGGGGCGCCAGATCCGGCCGCGCCTGATGTTCGACAGGTTCGTCAACAGTCTTTTGCCGGGCAATGGATTGGACAGGCGCCTGCGGATCGGACAGGATGCCCAGCACCTGCTCCGGCGTGAGTGCGGATGTGTCCATGTCGTTGCGGGCCGCAATGCGCCGCTTGCCTTCATCGACAGCCTTGATCAACTGGGCTTCGATACGGGCCAAAACAATGTTGTCATCGTCGCGCAACCGGTAGCTGGAACGGCCGATCTCCAGAATTTCACGGGCGAACGCCTGGCGGTCCGTCGGAAAACGGGAGATGAAATCGGCGGTCAGGTCGCTGATGTTGCCCCTGTCTGCCGCCTCCGGCGGTTGGGGCTGGGCGGCCATCTCCAGCAGCAAACGAATCAACCCCTCCCGATCCTTGAAAAAGCGCACGGCCTTGAAGGTCAGGTCACCATAACGCGTCAGAAAATCATCCAGCCGGGCATTGAAGGCCGGGTCCAGATCCGCTGATTGTCCGGATTCCAGCTGATCACGCAGATCCGGATGGCTTCTGATGTGGCGGGCCAAGGCCTGCAGATCGCGGTTGCGATCGAGACCGGTCATGCGGGTCTCGCCCAGCAGCGCGGTGAAGGCATATGGATCCTCGGGCTTGACCATATCGTTGTACACCTGTCCGAACAGGCGCGCCCCATGGGCAAAGGGAATGAAGTCGCGCCAGTAAACATCCACCCAGTGCTGATGAATGTGCATGCGCGCGTCAATGGCCTCGGCCAATGCCGTATCGGACAGTGATCCAGGATCGCAGCGGGCCAATGTGTCGGCCTCGGCAGCCATGCGCGGCAGCAGATCCCCTTCAATGCGCTGATGCAGAATTTTCAGATTGGCAAAACTGCGTTTGAGGCTCAGATACCATGGCCGTTTGTCATCTACCGACCAGGGGGCAGGCCCTCCGGCATCTTCCCGGATGGTTGTAATCGGCCGGCTCTGAAGCAGAAACAAGGCGCCGTTTTGAAACGTCCACTCCACATCCTGAGGCCGCCCGAAGATTTTCTCAAGGGTGGCGGCCAGATGGAATACCTCAGCCAGCGCCGGCTCATCAAGGGGCGGATGGGTCTTCTCTGCGGGGTCAAGGGGGACGCTTGCCACACCGCCGGAGACTTCGCGCACGGCCGATTCCCTGTTGGCCGGGCTGTGGCTCAGCACACGTCCGGTCCGGCGGTCCATGGTCCAGCGGTCCGGCGTGATGGTTCCGTCCACCAGCCCCTGGTTGAGGCCGTAAACCGATTCCACGATCGAATGGTCTGCGCCATCAGGGCTTGCAGAGAAAGCCACCCCCGAACGATCGCCGGCCACCAGCACCTGAACGAGCACCGCCATGCTGCTCGTTTGCATGTCCATGCCCAGTTCCCGACGATACAACAAGGCCCCATCAGACCAAAGGGAGGCCCACACCATGCGGATATGGGTCATGATATCGTCCAGGCCTTTTACGTTGACGTAGCTGTCGTGCAGGCCGGCAAAAGAGGTGCCGGCACGGTCTTCCTGGGGTGAGGAGGATCTGACGACCACAGGGCGAGGGCCTACCCGATCCGCCAGCACCGGAAGCAGTTTTTCCATGATCGGATCGGGAATCGCGGTATTCAGAAACAGGTTGCGTATGCGCAGTGCCATGTCCCAGATCTCTTCCCAGCGCATTTTTTCCAGGGGCAGACGCCCCAGTTCCATGGCAATGCGGGTGTCCAGCCCGGTCGTGCGCACGAATTTTTCGTAGACAGCGGTAGTAACACACAGCCCATCAGGGACCCTGATCCCTTCTCGCATTAGCCGGGCCAGCGTCAGCGCCTTGCCGCCCACCAGCCGTTTGTGGCCGGTTTCGATACGGTCGAGGGCCAGGGTGGCGATCATGGGGACACAATCCGATCTTTGCCGATGTCCAGGATGGCCACCTCCTGAAAGTGAGCCACCACATCGTAGCGACTGACGCGGATCTCGACCATGGCCGTATTGGGTGCGTTGGCAAAACCGGTCATCTGGGATTGCTTGGCCAGGTATATTCCGCGGGCCTGGTCCAATTGGTCGGCATCGACTTCCGCCGCCGTGCCGGAAACGGTTACCGCTATGGACTGACGGATATCAGTGGTCTGATTGGTGCTGTTGTGCACCAGCAGTGAAACAATCGGATTGTCTTTGATATTGTTGAACTTGCGCGTCGCCCGGGGCGTACACAGGTAAATGCTTTTCAGGTTGTCGGCAGCCGCGAAGGCCACCAGGCTGGTGTGAAGGTGCTCGCCGGTACGAGTGGCCAGCACGGCAAAGTACTGCCGGCCGAACAGTGTGGTAATATCAGCCTTGAGGGTGGTAATATCCTTCAATGGGTTACCTCTATCTGAATCTTGTTAGTGCCCATCCAGAAACGGCGCCTTTCACCCGATTCCGGCGTTGGGCAACAAATTCAAATCCTCAAAATATTACTAATATTCCTCCGGTTTGAATTTGTTGGCCGCCTTGGACTCGGGCAAAATTCACCATTTCCGGACGGACACTTGTTAGAAAATCGGCATCAAATTACTGATAATTTCTCAACTAATAGGGGCTAACAGCTAATTGCTAAAAGCTAACCGCTCACCTTGGGGCCTTATCACCGTCGGTTGTCGGGTATCGCTGCGCTCAACCCGACCTACAATAGCTACTTTCAAGTTTCAAGGGCGATCAGGTCCTGGTACGTTTCACGCCGACGCGCCAGAATGGTCTTATCGCCATCCACGATCACCTCGGCAGCCCGCAGCCGGGAATTGTACTGGGACGACATGGTGAACCCATACGCTCCGGCGGAAAAAACAGCCAACAGTTCTCCGGGCTGTACGGTAGGCAACATGCGGTCCTGGGCCAGAAAATCGCCGCTTTCACAGATCGGTCCCACCACGTCCATGCTCAGTTTTTCGCGTCCCTTGGGAATGACTTCACCGATGCGATGAAACGCCTGGTACAGGGAGGGGCGTACCAGATCGTTCATCCCCGCATCCACAATCACAAAATGTTTGGCCGGCGTCTTTTTGGTGTAGATGACCCTTGTGACCAAAATACCGGCATTGCCGGCAATGGCACGCCCGGGCTCGAGAATCACCGTTAGCTGTCGGCCGGCCAGGGTATCCATAATGGCCCGTCCCAGATCCTCGGGCAGCGGCGGGGATTCTTCGTTATAGGTGATTCCCAGCCCCCCGCCCAGATCCAGGTAGCGGATATCAATGCCCGACGACTTCAACTGATCGGCAAAATCAAGCAGCTTTTCCAGGGCCTCTGCAAAAGGCGAGATCTGGGTAAGCTGGGAGCCGATGTGGCAATCCAGCCCCACCGGGTCCAGGGCCGGGTGGTGCTTGGCCATCGAATAGACGCCGGTGGCTTCCAGCATGTCCAGACCGAACTTGTTTTTCTTGAGTCCGGTTGAAATATACGGGTGGGTTTTGGGGTCCACGTCCGGATTGATGCGAATGCTGACACGCGCCACGGTATTCATCTGCCCGGCAATGGCACCGATGCGCTCCAGTTCCTGAGTGGATTCCACATTGAACATGAGAATATCGGCATCTAACGCTTCCTTGATTTCGTGATCCTGCTTGCCCACACCGGAAAAAACAATTTTTTGGGGATCAACCCCAGCGGCCAGGGCCCGGTACAGCTCGCCACCGGATACAATATCCATGCCGGCGCCATAGCCTCCCAACAACCGCAGCAGGCCGACATTGCTGTTGGCCTTGACCGAAAAGCAGGTCAGATGGTCCACTCCGGTCAATGCTTTGTCAAAGGCCCGATAATGACGTTTAAGGGTTTTTGTGGAATAGATGTACAGTGGCGTGCCATACTTTTCGGCCAGTTCACTGACACGGACGTCTTCTGCCCAAAGCTCACCGTTGCGGCATTCGAAATAGTTCATTTTTCCCTCCCGTGGTTGAAGGAATAATAACACCGATATTGGGGTTATGCTACGGCTGTTTAAAAATTGGAATTATATGGGTGATGGGTGATGGGTGATGGGTGATGGGTGATGGGTGATGGGTGATGGGTGATGGGTGATGGGTGATGGGTGATGCATAAAACTTGGAATCTTTTATGTCCACTATTTTTTGCTAATCGCACACCTTGAAAATTTTGATTGGAGAAGCGCTTATAGGTAGTGTTTTCCAGAAATGGTGAATCTCACCCGAGTTCAAGGCGGGCAACAAATTCAAACCGGAGGAATATTTGTAATATTTTGAGGATTTGAGTTTGTTGCCCAACGCCGAAATCGGGTGAGAGGCGCCGTTTCTGAACAAACACTATTTGGTGATTGGATACACCCTCGCCTTGGCCAATTCAATCAAATCGGCGCTTTTCATTTCAATGGTGCGGGTATTTTTGCCGCTGCCGCAGAATACATGATCCAAAGGCGCCAGGGTCTCGTCGAATACCACGCGGATGTCTTCGCGCACGGGGAACGGACCGACGCCGCCGATCTCGAACCCAAGCTCGGATTCGACCTGCTGCGGAGCGATTGAACGCAGCTCCTTGCGCTTGACCCCCATGGCATCGGCCAGCTTTTTATAGTGGATACGAACGTTTCCGGTTACCGCCGCCAGGATCCAGTGGGCGTCCTTGATCCGGAACACGACTGTTTTCAATAGATTATGGGTAAGGTGAGGCACTTTTTGGTGCGCCTCGTCCACGGTGGTGACAGGCGTATGCTCGTGAACGGTGTACGTAAACCCGCTTTCTTTCAACATGTCGATTACTTTGGTGTAGACCATTGTTCACGATCTCTATTCAACATTTTTAATTGGATGCATTCTTAAAAAACGCCGGGCTCGTCATGCCGGACTTGATCCGGCATCCAGAACGAAACTAAGATGCCTGTCTACCAAATTAGATCCTTTTTGAAAAGTCTGGATCAGGCCCGATAACAAGGCGGAAAACGGCTTAAAAGCGGAGCATATATGTAATATGTGAGCATTTTAAGTCGTTTTCCAACGCCGTTAGCGGGTCTTAGACGGGCTTTTCAAAAAGGATCATAGAATAGTGTCTATCCAGAAATAGGAGAATTTGTTCGAGATCAAGGCGCACGAAAAATTTTACCGCAGGCATATGGTTGATATTCCGAGGATAAAATTTTTCGTGTAACGCCGATATCGGGCAAATTGGCCATTTCTGGATGGGCACTATAGCAAGGTCAGATACCGATCCACCTCCCACGGCGTCACATGCTTCATGAATTCTCCCCATTCACCCTTTTTCAATTTGATGTATTCATCGGCAATGGGGCCCAGTCCGGACCGGACCACCTCGTCCGCTTCGAGCGCTTCGATGGCTTCCAGCAGATTCTGGGGCAACAGATGCATACCGCGCTCGCGTCGCTGATCAAAGGAAAGGTTCCAGACATTCTCACCGATAATCGGATCACCAGGATCGATTTTGTTCTTGATGCCGTCCATTCCGGCAGCCATGTGGGCGGCCATGAACAGATAGGGGTTGACCATGGCTGACGGTGAACGATCCTCGACCCGGTTGCTGTCCGGGCAGCGGTAGAGCTGGGTGCGGTTGTTGTCTCCGTAGGACGCGAAAGAGGGCGTCCAGGTGTAACCGGAAGCGGAGGAATAGACAAACTCTCCGCTCTGGATGCGACGATAGCAGTTGATGATCGGGGAACTCACGGCAGTCAGGGCCCGGATGTGTTTGAGCAGACCGCCGATGTAATAAATAGCGGTATCGGAAAGCCCCAGGCCTTTGCTGTCACTGCCATCACCATTGGCTGGAAACAGGTTCCGGGCCGTCTGGGCGTCGGCGATGTGAAAATGAAAATGAGCCCCGGAGCCGGTCTTGTCGTCAAACGGCTTGGCCAGAAACGTGGCCGTGGCGCCATATTTGGCAGCGGTCTGTCCGGCCAGCATGCGAAATCGGACCAGGCGATCGGCCGTGTGCAGGGCGTTAGTCCAGCCGAAATTGATCTCATATTGCCCGTTGGCATCTTCGTGATCGCTCTGGTAAATGCCAAACCCCATTTGGTTGCCGAAACGGATGATATCCTGCAGGTAGTCCATGGTCTGGCACATGCCTTTGAAGTCGTAGCAGGGTTTGGCCAGGACATCGACGCCCTGGGGATCCCAGGCCCGGATGCGCCCATCAGGACCTTTGTCCACGAGAAAATGCTCAGGCTCGAATCCTCCGTTGAGCAGGTAACCCTCGGTGGCCAACAGATCCATCATGCGTTGCAGATTGTTTCGCGGGCAATAAGGCCAGGGCTCGTTGTCAACGTAAAGATCGCAACTGGCGATGGCCACGTTCTGCTTCCAGGGCAGCTGACAGAAGGTGTCCAAATCAGCCCGGGCCATCAGGTCATGGCTCTCCGGGCCCTGTCCCATGCCCCACACGGCACCGCCGGCAAATCCAGCGCCGTCTTCGACGATATCATCGAAACACTCGACCGGCACCTGCTTGACCTTGGGACTGCCGTGGATGTCCACAAATTGGGCCAGGATGAATTCAATGCCCTGCGCTTCCAACTGCTTGCGGACGACTTCGCGTTTTTCTACATCAGTACCGGCCTCGCCTTTCATCGCAACGATTTGATTCATTTTCTCATTCCCCTTTAAAAACAGTGGTAAATCAGTATCGAGTCAACAATTATATCTTAGCGTCTGCTTGAACGCTAGTGTGGTCAAGCTGACGATTAGAATCCTTCCCTTTTTTCTGCCCCTGACGCCAACCCGATCCCCGTCGCCTTGGCCGCGGCAATACTGATGCAACGCATGTCCTCGGGCTCCAGGTTGTGCACACTGGTTTTGCCGGTACACCGGGCAATAATCGCGGTCTCCTGGGAGGTGGCCTGAATCCAGTTCTCCACTGCAGCGGCAATCTGGTCGGGCTGGGTATCGTCGGCAAACACCATACGCCCGTCCTCGATCACACCGCCCATGGCCAGTGCGGGTGCCACGCTGAACAGGGCCGCATGGCAGTTGATGGCCAGGGCCTTGGCCACGTCTGTTCCCGAGCGTATGCCGCCGAAGCTGATCAGGGCGATCTCTTCTTCCCTGCCCATCTGACGAAGCAGGGCAATGGTATCGCGCCAGAGGGTCAGGTCCGGTGCGCCCTGCAATTCAGCCCATGGTGTTGCAATCCCGGCGGTTCCATCCAGCACCAGAAAATCCAGCTCGTTTTCCAGGGCGAAGGGAAGAACAGTGCATACGGTGTTAGCTGACACGGTGATCCCCAGCAATTGATCGTCCCACCGGCGCCTGATGGTTTTCTGTGAGAGGTTGCCATCGCCGCTGAAGATCAGCCCATCCGCCGTCATATCGGGCTCATCTCCATCTTGGATCAATTGCAGCCATTTGACCCTTTTTGCATCGGGCGCTTTTTCATCTTCCCGCACCAGCGGTCGTCGGCCCACATACCCGCATCCTTTGGCAGCCAGACCCGCTGCCAGTCCCTGGCGAACCGGTTCGGGCGCATCGTCAAAACCGGTGATCAGAAAGGGCTCCGCCAATGTCAGGCACGGAATCTCGTCCGGGCGCCGGCCGATTTCCATCCAGCGGCTAATGGCGGTGCTCGTGCTGCAAGCTTCTCGGTAGGGATCAATGACTAAGCGGGTCAGTGCGGCCGATAGAAACACCACGTCGTCCAGGCTGGCGGCACGCGACTCCGGAAAGGGGTTGTCACGCGGCACCAGCAGGCTGTCCAATAACCGTTTTTGGGTGGGGGTATCGTGGGCCTCGATGGCGGCCATTTCCCGAATGGCGCGGCGGTCGCGGCGGGTGAAGTTGGCCGACCCGGTTTCACGATTGCTTTTTGAATCGATGGCGGGCGAAGCCAACAACTGCTCACGATATTCCGGGCAGTACGGCAGGCGGGTCAGCGCGGCCGCTTCCGGGGTCAGGGCCACCAGGTCATCGCGCGACAGCTGGCGGATATCATTGTATCCCAGCGCAGTGGCAATGGCGGAGAGCTGCCAGCGGATGGATTCCAGGTAGGCGTGCATTTTAAGCGCCACCTTGCGAACATCCAGGTTGCGGGTCAAAGACTCGTTCTGGGTCGCCATACCGATGGGACAGTTTCCGGAACTGCATTCCATGCAGCCGGTGCATCCGCCGGCAACCAACATGCCGGTGCCTATCGCGACAGCCGATGCGCCCAAAGCAATGGCCTTGGCCACGTCGATGCCGTCTTGAATCCCACCCATGAGTACAATGGGCAGCTGTCCGCCGGCATCGATCTCCTCCAGGCCGTCTACAGCTTCCATCAGCGCGGCCATGGAGGGGATGCCCACATATTCGGCCACCTCGTCACCAGCCGCACCGGTTCCGCCCTGAGAACCGTCCAGGGCAATGAAATCCAGCCCGTCCTTGTAGGCAATCTTGACATCATCGCGAGTGCGGCCACCGCCGAGTTTGAGGCTGACCGGCAGGCGGCCCCCCACCGCTTCCTTGAATTCCTGGACTTTCATGATCAGATCGTCACCGCCCAGGATGTCCGGATGCCGCGAGGGAGAACGCAGGTCCATGCCGGCGGGAATGCCGCGCATGGCGGCAATTTCCTCGGTCAGTTTGGATGCCATCAACTGGCCGCCGAGGCCTGGTTTGGCCCCCTGGGAAATGTAAAGCTCAAGCGCGTCGGCGCGTTTCATGTCATGGATGTTCCACCCCAGGCGGCCCGACAGACACTGGGCGATCAACTGCCGCGCCTCGGCTCGTTCCACCGAGTACATTCCGCCCTCACCGGTATTGTCGGCAATGCCGGAAAGGTGAGAGGCCAGGCCCAGGGCCTGTTTCATGCCTGCGCTCAGCGCGCCATAACTCATGGGGGCGATCATCACCGGCATGCTCAGGTCAATGGCCCGCGCCCCGTGGCGATCACCGATCAATGTTCTCAGGCTTACCGAGGGAAAATCCTGGACATCCGCCAGGGCCCTGGCAATGTCCGTTTTGAATGCCAGATCCCCAAAATGCGGGACATGGCGGGTCGTGCCATAGCCGCGGATACGATAGCGACCGATGTCGCTTTTTACCCGGATGTCCTGCTGAACCTTCTCATTCCAGTACGGTGTGGCCGAACCGGAAAAGACCGTAAAAGGCATCCGTGTGGTCTTGGGTTCCGGCTTGCCGTATTTGAGATCGTTGCCGGCGCTGACGACCTTTTTGAAGGTACCGTTAAAGTCAATTCCGTATCGCTCCAGAAAGGCCCGGATGGATTCGATGTCCGCACCAGTGGCGTCAACCACCATGGCATCGCATCCCAAAGAGTCGATGGCGCCGCCCACGAATATCTCACCACCGGCCATGTTCTCACCCACACGTTCGCCAGAGTCACCCAGGATAATCAACCGGCCGCCGTACATCATATAGCCGGCCATGAAACTGGCGTTACCCGCGCAGCACAGGGTGCCTTTTTTCATCACCTGACCGGCGCGGCTGCCCATGTTGCCCTTGATGACAATCTCGCCGCCCCGCAGGGCTTCACCGGCAATGGCGCCGGCGTTGCCGTCGACAATAATCGAGCCGGACAGCATGTTGTCGCCCACGCCCCAGCTGACGTTTTTCTGTACATGGATGCGCGGGCTGTCGCTGAGACCGCCGCAAAAGTATCCGGCCGATCCGCAGATTTCGATGGCAATGGGGTTGGTCAGACCGGCAGCCAGATAATGTTTGGCGTCGGGATTGAGAATAGTGATGTCCTGGTGAATGGCACCATAGCCTTTGATGACCTCGTTGGCCGTCTTCATCGGCATGATGGAAAGATCGATTGTCGCCATTTTATTTACTTTCTTTTGTCAATATGTTCTGGAAGCCGGATCAAGTCCGGCATGACGAGTCCTGCTCTTTTTAGTAGAAGTGTCCGTCCAGAAATCGGGCAATTGGGTCGAGATCAAGGCTTTCGAAAAATTTTACCACAGGCATATGGTTGATATTCCGAGGATAAAATTTTTCGTATAACGCCGATATCGAGCCAATTGGCCATTTATGGATGGGCACTTAGTTTCGGGTCCAGAGTCCATAGGTCAACGGCGCCGGCTCGCTCGTCTCCAATGCTTTTCCCGGAAAAAGCCGGTTAAGCCCGACTTCTTCCGATGAGATGGCAATCAAGTCCTCATCTTCGTATTTAACCATGGGCTTGGCGGCCAGCTTGTCCTTGGCGTAGCCAATGGCGTTTTGGGTGGCCACCAGGTAAGAAAAGGTCCCGTCCAGGTCTTCCAGACTGCTGGCCAAAGATTCTTCCAGAGAGATACTGCGGCTCATCTGGTAGGCCAGATACACGGCGATCAACTCGGTGTCATTCTCGGTCTGGAAATGCATCCCTTTTCTCTCCAGGCGGCGGCGCATGATCCAGTAGTTGGTGATCTGTCCATTGTGCACCGTAGCCACGTCGGGAAACCCGCAGGCCCAGAACGGATGCGAGGTGTCGGCATGAACGCCGGATTCGGTGGCCAACCGGATGTGGGCAATGCCGTGGTTGCCGTCAAATTTCGCAATGTCGTATTTCTGGGACAGCCCCATGGGTTGTCCCACGTCTTTGATGATATCCAGGCTGGTTCCGATGGAGACCAGTTTGGTTACCCCTTCAAGGGCGCGGGTCAGTTCCAGTACGCTGCCACCATAGGCGGCAACCACCTGATATGTGCATCCAAGGGTTTGCTCCTTTTGAATATCCACACTTTGCGCCGCCAACCGCTCGCGGATAGAGCGAATTTCTTCTTCCCGGGACCCATTGTCGGAGATGAAAAACCGCATGTGCAGCAGATCGCCCATAGGCTCGTGATAAAGGGCCCAGCCGGCCGAGTCCGGACCGCGATGCAAGGTGGCGTCCAGCATGGCGGTCAGGGCCTGGCCCGTGGTCATGTTTAAATTTCGTTTTCCATTTTTGAACAAAAGTCCTGCAATTGCACACATGGTGCACTCCTTTGCATTGAGATCTAAATCCCCCATTGGCGCTGTGGGCAAACGGCGTTCGCCATAGGCAGGCCCGCATGGGGGCAGTGGTTAAGACGGATTTTTTAAAACCGTTTCAATAAGGGCTCGGTGTCGGTTGGGCGAAACGGTCGGGCACGGGGGCCTTTTCGTATGCCAACACGGGCAGGCACGCAGGCCTAAAAGGGCAGGCACACAGGCCTGCCCCTACGACACCTCCGAAAACCGAGGAGAAACGATGACGGACAGGAATTTGATCGGCAGTTGGATCAACTCTTCGGGACCGTGGGTGGTTTCCGCATCAAAAAAGAGCGAGTCCCCCGGTTCCAGCATGTAGGATTTGTCACCATGCAGATAGAGCAGTTTTCCCTCCAACATATAGATGAACTCCATGCCTGTATGCTGGAACAATGGGAAAACCTCCGATTCGACGGTCAGCGTGATCAGATACGGTTCAACGGAAATGGATTTGCCCACACTGTGCCCGAGCAGCTGGTACTCATGTCCGGCACGGGTGCCCCGCCGCTCGATGACCAGCCCCTTGCCCGCCTTTACAAAACTGGCGTTGCGCCGTTCTTCGAACTTTCGAAAAAAGGCGGTCACCGGAATGTTCAGGGCATCCGACAGGGACTGCAAGGTGGACAGCGATGGTGAGGCGTTGCCATTTTCAATTTTGGACAGCATGCCGATGGACAGGTTGGCCAGGCTTGCCAGTTCGGCAATCGTCAGGTCCATTTTCTTGCGAAAACTTCGGATCTGGCTGCCGATAGCAATTTCCAGTTTATTGTCTGGCCCGGAGCGATTTGAATGGTTGTTCCGCTTTTTCATGCGCTGCCCGTCTCACCCACTGTCGGTTGTGTATCCCTTGTGCTGACGCGTTTTGCTCAATCGTTGTAGAATCGATGTTTTCAATTAACAGGTAACCCAAACGCCGTCAATTCTCCTGCATGTCTTCCGATTTTTCTCCTTTTTCTCCCCGATGGAGGACATCTATATCGCCACCCACCGGATTTTCTCATTAAAAGAATATAATTTTATTCTGATGAAAATTATTAACCATACGTCCCCCTTCCGGCATGCAACAATCCGGTTGATTCAAATGGTTGACCCGGATCCTTCGTTCTCAAAAAGAGTTCGTGGGCCGGGGGAGAGAATGACCCGGCCCACGTGGATTGCCTACAAAGCCTGCAGCAGCCGGAAGCAGGCTTTACGGCGCCATATTGTGTTGCGGAAAGGCCGTGTAGGCCGCTCCGCCGTGCTCACCAATGTCGAGGCCTTCTTCTTCTTCTTTCTCGGTTACCCGCAAACCGATGGTGTATTTGATAGCCAGAAAGAGCACCAGGCCGGTGCCGAAGGCCCACACAAAGCCCGCACCGATACCGATCAATTGAGCAAACAGGACCTTCATGCTGAACGCTTCAACGCCGAAAAAGGCATAGGCCAGTGTGCCCCAGGCCCCACAGACGCCATGCACGCTAATACAGCCGACCGGATCATCGATCTTCAGGGTTCGCTCGATGAAAATGACGCTGAACACAACCAGTACGCCGGCAACGATACCGATGATAAATGCACCGGTGGGTGTCACCACATCCACGGCCGTACAGATGGCCACCATGCCAGCCAGAAATCCGTTGACGGTCATGCCCACATCCGGTTTCCCGATATACATCCAGATGGCGATGATGGCGCCAATCCCACCGGCGGCACCGGCGATGTTGGTCATCACCGCAATGCGGGCCAGGTTGCCGTCAAAGGTTGTCGTGCTGCCCGGATTGAAACCAAACCAGCCCAGCCACAGGATGAAGCCGCCAATGACGGCGAAAGGCAGGTTATGACCGGGAATCGCCCGCGGGGTTCCATCGGGTGCAAACTTGCCGATACGCGGACCGATGACCAGGGCACCGGCCAGGGCGATCCAGCCACCAATGGAATGCACCACGGTGGAGCCGGCAAAATCGTAGAACCCCACGCCCAGCACACCTTCCAGCCAGCCATTGCCATCCAGCAGGCTGCCCCAGGCCCAACCCCCGAACACCGGGTAGATGAAGGCGCAGATCACGACGCTGTATGCCAGATAACCGGTGAATTTGGTGCGTTCGGCCATCCCGCCGGAGACGATGGTGGCCGTGGTGGCGGCAAACACACACTGGAACAGCCAGAAGGCAAACCCCCACTGGGTGGCCGAGGTGTTGCCCAGCCAGAACAGGGATTCGTCAGGCCCGGCAAACATGAGATGAAAACCAACGGCCAGAAAGGCGATGGTACCGATACAAAAGTCCATGATGTTCTTCATCATGATATTGACCGCGTTTTTCGCACGGGTGAAACCCGCCTCCACCATGGCAAATCCGGCCTGCATGATGAAAACCAGAAAAGCGGCGATGCAGGTCCAGAGTACATCGCCACGGTATTGCAATATTTCGATGTCGGTCAGGTAGCGCAGCACCGTGTAGCTCTTTGTGGTGCCGTCCACCGCCACCTCGATTTCTTCTTCAATGGGAGAGGTTTCATCACGGTAGGCACCGGAAACCGGTAATTCTTTGGCAATTTCCGCCTGGGTCTTATCTTGGAACAACTCAGGCGGAAAGGCTGACAGCGCCACATCATCGGGTGCCGGCTCGGCAGCACCCACCGGAAAAAAGCCTCCCCAGGCAGCGGTGAGAAAAACAACCATAAAAACCCATAAACAGTTCCGCTTAACGTTCATTTTCAATCTCCTTTGATAGTTCTGATGTAACAGCCGAGCCATCGTTGAAACTCAACATTGCCCAAGATCGTTTCTTTCCAAAGCGCCATGGTCGCTCTTTGATTTTTACTGAAGCATGCCATCCAGCGCACACCTCGCAATCACGTTGATGACAATATGAGCAAAAGGTGTTCCATTTGCTCCGGCATTTTTCGATAGCGGCGGGAAACACCGCATTTACAATGAAAAAATATTTACTCAAATGAAAGTCTGCCCAAACAACACCGGTGAATACCTTACAAAAAAGATACAAAAATGTATTATCTACAAAATAGACTTTCGATAATGTATTTTGAATACGAATTGCCCGGAAAGAAGTGGCAGCATCAATGTTGGTTGGGGCAGGTACCGATAAGGGTGCAGGAAAAAAATAATTACACCAGATTGCGCCGGATTTGCGCCTCGTCTACAAGGCGCATCCGCCGGTGCATATTTGGAATCTGTACCGGTGGATGGAACGCCGTAGACGGGCGCAAGGACAAGTAAGATGGAGTAATTATTTTTTTCCTGCGCCCTTAAACCTATCCGGCAGGAGGCTGGCTGGAACTGTCGACCGGTGGGGTGGACGGCAACGAAGGATGACGGAAGCTGGCGGTCAGCGTGGCGCCCTTGCCAATGCCGTCACTGGTCAGCGTCAGCCAGCCGTTATTGGCATCGATGAATATTTTACAATAATAGAGGCCGATACCCGATGATCCTTTGCTGGTTCGTCCCAATTCAAACACCGTCGCCAATTGATCGGCGGTCAAACCGATACCGGAATCTTGTATGCTAAAGCCGATGCGCTTGCCGTCGTCGAACGTTTCCAGGGTAATGGTCGCTTCGCCGGGATGGTCCTTGTGCGCGTCGATGGCCTCGTAGCTGTTTTTGATCACATTGACCAGCACCTGCATGAGCCGGTTTTTGGCAATCAGGAGTTTGGGCAGACCTGTTTTCAAATTGCGGATCACCCGGACGCCCCTTTTTTCCAGCACGCCCATCTGCATGCGCAAGGCGTCTTCGATTAAAAGGTTGATATCGGCGAGTTCTTTCATCTCCTTGTCGCTTGACGCGTAGGCCTGCTGGAGTGCCAGCGTGTCGGGGACATAGGACAGGGAACGGCCGATCTTGTCGACAACTTCACGCTGACGGTCCGTGCGTTGAGCCATTTCATCGATCAGCGCGCCCATGGTGGCGAAGACCTGTTGGCCACGCGAATCTATCGTCACGTACCGGGACAGATCCGGCGCATAGGCGGATAGCTCCGCATAGCACTTTTCCAGATACACAAGGGATTGCGCGGGTTGGGCGGACTTTAATTTTTCGATTTGTACGCCGGCGGGGGTGATGGCATTGCCGATGTTATGCAGCACCATGGCCGATAATTGCGCCCGGGCGGATTCCATGGCGTTGGTGACCAGTTCCGCCTGGGCTTCTTCCAGCTTACGGGTCCGGTCGGCGACCATCTGTTCGAGCTTGGTCTGGTAGTTTTTCAGCTTTACCGCCGCCGCCTTGGCCGCAGAGATATCGCGGATCATACCGGTGAAAATATGCAGGCCTTACATCTTGATTTCACTGACGGCCAGATCCAGGGGAACAAAGGTCCCGTTCTTGCGCCGTCCCACCACTTCACGGCCCATGCCGATCACCTTGGCCTGACCGGTTTTCAGATAGGCATCGATATAGCTCTGGGAATATCCGAATGGATGGGACGTGGCGCGTTGTTCATTTATCAAACATCAACGGGTGGTTCGCGGCGAAAGCGCTTGACGGGGAGGGTGGGAGGTGGAACGTCGTCTGACATACGGAACAGTCGCGGCCGCTTACACATTGTGGATAAAATGGGAACCGGTAGAACACGAAATGCATCTGTCTGGCACACCAAGAGGGCTATTCATTGTCCCATTTCTTGAAATTACAGTGGCATATATCTGCAATGGTGTCAATGACCGGATGCGTCCGGCCCAGGGCAGGCGCAAGTAAAATCAAAAGCCGGCTGTTCCCGAAAGTGGGGAAATGCCAAATGAAGCAGGTTTAGGTAATTCGTCGTGCTCCTGCCCAGCGTTGCGTTACACCCGCGGCAGGTCACAACACGGTTTTTCCGGCAGGTCGCTTTTTCCCATGAGAAACAAATCCACATGCCGGGCGGTTTCGCGGCCCTCGGAAATGGCCCAGACGACCAGACTCTGGCCACGGCGGGCATCACCGGCGGCAAACACACCGGATTTGGATGTCATCCAATGCGCGTCGGTAGAAAGATTGCCGCGCTCGTCCAGTTTCAAATCCAGTTGGGCCACCACCGTGTCGGATTCAGGACCGACAAATCCCAGGGCCAGCAGCACCAGGTCGGCCGGCCAGACTTTCTCGGAGCCGGGAATCTCGGCGAAACGAACGGGCCGGCCGTTTTCATAGGTCCACGCCACCGACACGGTTTCAAGGGCCGTAACCCTTCCCTTTTCGCCGATGAACCGTTTGGTAAGGATATTCCAGTGGCGGGTGCCGCCCTCTTCATGGCTGCTGCTGGTACGCAGCCGCATGGGCCAATAGGGCCAGGGCTGACTTTCCGGTCGTTCTTCACTCGGCTGGGGCAACAGCTCGAAATTGACCACCGACACCGCCCCCTGGCGATGGCTGGTGCCAATGCAGTCACTGCCCGTGTCACCGCCGCCGATGACAATCACGTTCTTGCCGGCGGCGCTGATGGCTATTTCTTTTGCGTCACCGGCAATCACGCGGTTCTGGCCGGTGAGAAAGTCCATGGCATAATGAACGCCCGGCAGATCGCGTCCCGGAATCGGCAGATCGCGTGGACGGGTGCTGCCCGTGCACAATACCACGGCGTCGAAATCCTTGCACAGGGAGTCGCCGCTGACCTGGTCCCCAACCTGAACGCCGGTAGTGAAAACAATCCCCTCCTGGCGCATGATGGCAAGGCGCCGGTCCAAAACCGATTTTTCCAGCTTGAAATCCGGAATGCCGTAGCGCAGAAGCCCACCCGGCCGCTGATCACGCTCGAACACGGTCACCGTATGGCCGGCGGTGTTGAGCTGTGCAGCGCAAGCCAGGCCCGAGGGGCCGGAACCGACCACGGCCACTGTTTTTCCCGTGCGCCGGGCCGGTGGCCGGGGCTTCACCCACCCGTTGGCAAACGCCTTTTCAATAATGGTCTTCTCAATCTGCTCGATGGTCACCGCCGGGGCATTGATGGAGAGCACACAGGCCTCCTCACAAGGCGCCGGGCAGAGACGGCCGGTAAACTCGGAAAAATTGTTGGTGGCCGAAAGCTGCTTGAAAGCCGCTTCCCAGCGTCCATGGTAGACCTCGTCGTTCCAGTCCGGAATGCGATTGCCCAAGGGGCAGCCGGCATGGCAGGTGGGCACCCCGCAGTCCATGCAGCGGGCCGCCTGCTCACACAAGCTCGCCTCGGGAAAGGGCTGATAGATTTCCTTGAAATCCTTGATCCTTTCTGTCGCCGGTCGTTTTTCGGGCAGCTGCCGGTCGTGCTCCATGAATCCTGTGGGTTTGCCCATCTTTTCGGTCCTCTTTTATCAATATATACGTTTACGGTTATTTACAAAGCTCAAGTTTTAAAGCGCAAACGATTCATAAGACTTTTTTGAAATAGTGTTAAGTGTGAAGTGTTAAGTGTTAAGTAGTGGATCGGATCTATCTTATATCCAAATCGTTAGCATTCCTTCTCTTAACACTTAACACTTTTAACTTAACACTAATCCGCCCTCTGACCTCTGACTTCCGACCTCTACCCTTTCATTCCCCATCCAACCGAGCCAGCGCCGTCTTATACTCCTTGGGCATGACCTTGACGAAACGGGACCGGATCGTCAGCCGGTTTTCAAGAAGCGATCCAGCCACGGCACTGCCGGTAAGCGAGAGGTGTTCCTCGATCAGCCCCACCAACTCGGCTTCATCGTCTGCGCTCACAGGATCCAAATCCACCGATTCACGGTTGCAGTTGAACCGTTTGAACTGGTCGGTTTCATCTTCCAGCACATAGGCGATGCCGCCGCTCATGCCCGCGGCAAAGTTACGTCCCGTGGGGCCCAGCACCACCACGCAGCCACCGGTCATGTACTCGCAACCGTGATCGCCGACCCCTTCCACCACAGCCCAGGCGCCACTGTTGCGCACGCCAAACCGCTCCCCGGCCCGACCACGGATAAAAGCGCGGCCGGACGTTGCCCCATACAGCGCCACATTACCGATAATGATATTCTCCTCGGCCACAAAGGTTGCCGTCTGCGGCGGCCGGACAGCCAGCCGGGCACCGCAAAGCCCTTTGCCGAAGTAGTCGTTGGCATCGCCGGTAACGCGTACCGCAATGCCCGGGGCGCCAAAGGCAAAAAAGCTTTGTCCGGCACTGCCGGTGGCCTCGATCTGAATCGTAGCGTCGGGTAGACCCTTTTCGCCATGCCGCTTGGCGATCTGGTAGCTGAGCCGGGTGCCCACCGTGCGCTGGACATTGGAAAGCGTCAGATCGATCTTCACGGCCTGGCGCCGTTCAAGGGCCGGGGTGGCCTGCCGGATCAGGTCGGCATCGGGAGAATCATCGGCAATGGTTAAATCAGCCTTGGGAATGCAGAAGGCCTCAATATGGGGCGCCGGCTTCGGCTGGTATAAAATGGGCGACAGATCCAGACCGCGGGCCTTCCAATGATCCAGAGCCGGGCCGGCCTTGAGCCGGTCGACCCGGCCAGCCATGTCCGCGATGCTGCGAAATCCCAGTCGGGCCATGATGGCGCGCAAATCCTCGGCCACAAAGCGCATCAACCGCACCAGGTATTCGGGCTTGCCGGCGAATTTTTTTCTCAATTCCGGATCCTGGGTGGCAATACCCACCGGGCAGGTGTTGAGGTGACAGACCCGCATCATGATGCAGCCCAGGGCTACCAGGCTGATGGTGCCAAAGCCAAATTCCTGGGCGCCCAACAGACAGGCCACGGCCACGTCATGGGCGGTTTTGAGCTGGCCGTCACATTCCAGCACCACCCGGTCGCGCAAGCCGTTGTGGATCAAGGTCTGCTGGGTTTCAGAAAGGCCCAGTTCCCAGGGCAGTCCGCCGTAACGAATGGAGGTCAGCGGTGAGGCGCCGGTGCCGCCCACTTCGCCGCTGATCAGAATCACGTCGGCACCGGCCTTGGCCACGCCGGCGGCCACGGTGCCCACGCCCACCTCGGAAACCAGCTTGACATTGATGCGCGCATGGGGGTTGGCGCACTTGAGATCATAGATCAGCTGGGCCAGATCCTCGATAGAGTAGATGTCGTGGTGCGGCGGCGGTGAAATCAACCCCACATAAGGGGTGCTGTGACGGGTCCTGGCAATCCAGGGATAGACTTTTTCGCCGGGCAGTTGCCCGCCCTCACCGGGTTTGGCGCCCTGGGCCATCTTGATCTGCAGTTCCACGGCGCTGGCCAGATAGGTGATGGTCACACCGAACCGGCCCGAGGCGATCTGCTTGATGGCGCTGTTGCGCCAGTCGCCGTTGGCATCACGGACAAACCGGTCCGCATCCTCGCCCCCCTCCCCGCTGTTGCTCCTTCCGCCGATACGGTTCATGGCGATGGCCTGGGTTTCATGGGCCTCCTTGCTGATGGAGCCATAGGACATGGCCCCGGTCTTGAACCGCTTGACGATCTCGGTCCAGGGCTCCACCGTGTCAATGGGAAGGGGGGGGGCGGCCGGCTCGAAATCAAACAGGCCGCGGATCAACCCCTCCTGCCGGTTCATGGCCAGCACTGCATCACTGAACGTGCGCCATGCCGCGGCGTCATCCTGGCGCACGGCCTGCTGCAGGGCGGGGATGGTGGTCGGGTTATACTGGTGCACCTCTCCATCCCGGCGCCACTTGTAGCGTCCGCCCGGATCCAGAAGACTGTCCGCCGGTGCGTCGACGGGCCGATCCACCGCACCGCAGCGAATCCCGATCTCCCGGGCCAGGGCCTTTTCATCCAGGCCCCCGATACGCGACGGTGTACCGGTGAACCAGCGGTCCACAATGGACCGGTTCAGGCCCACGCACTCGAATATCTGGGCGCCTTTGTAGCTTTGCAGGGTGGAGATGCCCATCTTGGACAGGACTTTAAGAATGCCTTTGTCCACGGCGGCGACATATCGCTCGCGAGCGGTTTTGGCGTCAACGCCGTCCAGCCGGTCCTGTGCGGCCAGGCTGTCCACGGTGGCCATGGCCAGCCAGGGCACCACCGCACCGGCGCCGTAACCGATAAGGCAGCAGAAATGATGGATCTCCCTTGCTTCACCGGTCTCGACGATCAGTCCGCACCTAGCGCGCATACCGGTCTTGATCAGGTGATGATGCACGGCGGCAGTGGCCAGCAGCGCCGGTATGGGAGCCTGGCCGTCTGGTGTCTGCCGGTCGGAAAGAATCAGCAGGCGGGCACCGGCCTCCACCTGGTAGACCGCATACTGGCACAGGGATGAAATCGCCTCTTCCAGACCGGCCCCACCGCGCGCCACGGGCCAGCACATGGACAGCTGGGCGGATTGCAGATCCTCGTGATCGGACTGCCGAATCGCATCCAGGTCTTCGGGGGTTAAAATGGGCTGCGGCAGCATCAGCTGGCGGCAGTGCAGCGGTGTCTCGGCAAACAGGTTCTGCTCCCGGCCGATGGGAGCGGCCAGCGAGGTCACCAATTTTTCCCGGATGGCATCCAGGGGCGGGTTGGTCACCTGGGCGAACAGCTGGCGGAAGTAATCGTAAAGCAGACGCGAACGCCGGGAAAGCACGGCAAGCGGGATGTCATCGCCCATGGAACCGGTGGGCTCTGCGCCGCCTACGGCCATGGGTGGCAGAATCAGCTTGAGATCTTCGGCGGAAAACCCGAAGCGCCGCTGCTCGACCAGCAGGCGGTCACCGGTGGGCAGGGGCGAAGGTGTGGCCGGCGGCAAATCCTTCAGGTGCAGCAAGTTCTGCTCCAGCCAGCGGCCGTAAGGCTGGCGGGTGGCCATGGTCTGTTTGATTTCATCATCATGGATAATGCGGCGGTGTTCAAGATCCACCAGAAACATGCGGCCCGGTTCCAGGCGCCCCTTGTGAGCCACATTGGCCGGATCCACCGGCAGCACGCCGGTCTCCGAAGCCATAATCACCCGGCCGTCGCGGGTCACTGTGTAGCGGCTGGGACGCAGGCCGTTGCGATCCAGCACCGCCCCGACCTGAATGCCGTCGGTAAAGGGAATCGCCGCCGGGCCATCCCAGGGTTCCATCAGACAGCCGTGATACGCGTAAAAATCACGCTTGGCCCGGCTCATGGTCGGGTGGTGCTGCCATGCCTCGGGGATCAGCATCATCATGCACTGGGCCAGGGGGCGGCCGGTGGCAAGCAGCAGTTCCAGGGCATTGTCCAGGGAAGCCGAATCGCTTGCACCCGGGGTGCAGACCGGGTTCAGGGCAGCGACTGGTTTGTCACCCGCCGGATCACTGAACAGCGGCGCCCTGGCCTGCATCCAGTTGCGGTTGCCTTTGACGGTATTGATTTCTCCGTTATGGCACAGATAGCGAAAGGGCTGGGCCAGGTCCCAGGAGGGCAGCGTATTGGTACTGTAACGCTGGTGAACCAGGGCCAGGGCGCTGGCCATGGCCGGATGGGCAAGATCCGGATAAAACGGCGTCATCTGGTCGGCCAGCAGCATCCCCTTGTACACCAGGGTACGGGAACTGAGGCTGACCACATGAAACAGGTCATCAGCCTCGCCAAGGTCGCCGCGCACCTGATTCTCTGCGGTTTTGCGCATCAGAAGCAGGCGCCAATCAAACCCCGCCTGGTCACACGGCGCTTTCTTGCCAACAAAAACCATACGAATCATCGGCATCACCCGGCGGGCCAGGTCTCCGATGGCCTCCGGGTGCACCGGTACATCGCGCCAGCCCAGCACATTCAACCCCACCTGGCCGGCAGCGTCAGCAACAATGCGTTCTGCCGTCTGGCGCCGATCCGCATGGGGGGGCAGAAAAACCAGACCGGCCGCATAATCGGATGCCACCGGCAACTGAATCGATGCCTCGCGGGCCGCGATGCGCAAAAATTCATGGGGCATTTGTATCAGAATCCCGGCACCGTCACCGGTGGTCTCATCGCATCCGCAAGCACCGCGGTGAGTCAGATTGACCAGAATCTGCAGGGCATCACCGATCAGCGCATGGCTTTTGCGATTGCGGATGTCGCAGATCATCCCCACACCGCAGGCATCATGGTCGAATGCCGGGTCGTAAAGGCCGGGGGTAGAACGGTGGCGCGTTTTGTCGCCTACATCGCCTGAAGGGGTCATGGTCGGCACCGTATTTTCCTTTGTTAATGTTGATTAGGGCAGGATCGTTAAAGGGTATCCATCCATCAATGGCCACAACTTGACTAAATCCGGATAGACATTAACCAATAAATACGTATTTGTAGTGGAAACCGTCAATGATTTATCGGTATGTCATGCCAGGCATATATCATTATGCGTAGGCAATTTTTTACAAAAATGTATCAATTTTAGCCAAATGAACGCATTTTTGTTATTGACCATAATTTATGCAAATACGATTGACCCTTTACTGTAAACGGTTTAGGGTTTTCCAACATGTTTGCGGCACAATAGATGCATTTGTGGATATAGGTAGTACCCACCCATAGAATAGCGACAACCGGGTAAATCGATTATATCACGATATTTTATATAAGAAGGTCAAAGCAGTAATGAACAAAACACGCAAGGATCTGTTAAACATGCTTTGTGACCTGAGCGACCTGTCGGCTCTGGTTACGGGCAGTGAAAATATCGAAAATTTTCTTTACCGCACCGTGCTCCTGGTTTCCAGCCATCTGGGCACACCGGTATGTTCCATCTATTTATACGATGAAGCCACTGACGAGCTGGTGCTCAAGGCGACCGTGGGACTCAATCCCGAATCCGTGGGAATCGTACGTATGGGCTCTGGTGAAGGGTTGGTGGGAACGGTCATGGCCAGCAGCCAGCCGGTTTGCGAGGGGCATGCCAGCAAAAACCCGCGGTTTCGGTATTTCCCGGAAACCGATGAACTGAAATACGAATCCTTTTTGGCCGTTCCCATCAAGAAAGGGGTGGTCAAAATCGGCGTACTGGTGGTGCAGCATACCGAGGCTGATTTTTTTGATACCACGGATATGACGGCCCTCAAGGCCACGGGCGCCCAACTGGCCGCCGTACTGGAAAATGCCCGGTTGCTCATGGATCTGCAACGCATGTGCAGCATTCCCGAAAATCCGGTGTGCAATCTGGGGTTTATCAAAGGCCAGCGGATCTCGGACGGATACGCCTTCGGACAGGCCTCCATATGGCGCAAGGGCCATGTTCGTCTGCTCGCCGAGCCCCGGGAAGAAGAATACGGAAACATGGCCGATTTCCGCCGGGCCATCGCACAGACCGCGGAGCAATTGGACATTCTGCAGCGTCGCTGTGCCGAAAAGTTGCCGGAGAGCGCCTCTTTGATCTTTGCCGCCCACTTCATGATGCTCAAGGATCCCAAATTCATCGACCGGATGGCCGAAATGATTGAAAACGGCCTGCCGGCCACCCGGGCCGTACGGGAGGTCACGGGGCGTTACGTCAACCTGTTTACCGACAGTCCCCACCATTACATTCGGGAAAAAGTCATTGATATCCAGGACCTGGGTGGCCGTCTGCTCAGCAATCTGACGCCGCTCACACCGGACAAAAGCGCCGCGAGCAATGGCCGGGTGGTCGTCGCCGAGGAGCTCTACCCATCGGAACTGTTGAAGCTGTCGGCCGAAGCAGTGGCCGGCATCGTCCTTTCAAGCGGCGGCGTCACCTCCCATGTGTCCATCATCGCCCGTTCACTCAAAATCCCGTTGGTGGTGGTACAGTGTCCGGATCTCATGCATTTGTCCGAAGGGACCCCCATTCTCATCGATGGTGAAGTGGGCAATGTTTATGTGGAGCCGTCGGCGGATATCATCGATCGCTTTGAAGCCCGCAACCAGGCCCGCATCCAGGTAACGACCCAACACGCCCCCATTCAGGCGGGGCTGGCGCGGACCATGGACGGCACACCGGTTGAACTGCTGGCCAACATCAATCTGTTGGCTGAATTGCCCTTGGCCCGGGAGATGGGCGCGGCCGGAATCGGTCTCTACCGCACCGAATTTCCCTTTATGATTCGCCCGTCGTTTCCCTCGGAAACCGAGCAATACATAGTCTATCGCCAGGTGGTCCACGCCATGGCCGACAAACCAGTGGTGTTCCGGACCCTGGATATCGGCGGCGAAAAAACCCTGGCCTATACCGACGCCCCAACCGATCTCAATCCCGAATTGGGGCTGCGCTCCATTCGTTTTTCACTGGCCTACCCGGATATCTTCGAGGCACAGATTCGCGCGATCCTGCGGGCCGCCGCCGGATGCCAATCACTGGGAATCATGTTCCCCTTGATCTCTTCCCTTGACGATTTTCTTAAGG
The DNA here is from genome assembly GCF_048565275.1 of Desulfosarcina variabilis str. Montpellier. NCBI lineage: Bacteria > Pseudomonadati > Thermodesulfobacteriota > Desulfobacteria > Desulfobacterales > Desulfosarcinaceae > Desulfosarcina > Desulfosarcina variabilis. Next base: position 9,103,147 of record NZ_CP159846.1, read on the forward strand.
CCCGCCAGGTGGTCACCGATTGCCTGAACCGGCTCAAGGCCGACGGACTGGAGCATCATGACCATCCGTCCATCGGTATGATGGTGGAACTTCCCTCGGTGGTGGACACCATGGCCGAATTTGCCGCCGAGGCCGATTTTTTTGCCATCGGGACTAATGATTTTGTACAGTACATGCTGGGTGTGGACCGCAGTAACAAACATGTGGCCGAGTATTATCGCCCCGAGCATCCGGCCGTGCTGCGGGCCCTTGACAAAGTCGTTCGAATTGCAGGCGAGCATGAAAAACCGATCAGTATTTGCGGGGAATTGGGACACGATGTGGCCATGCTGCCTTTTTTGATCGGCATCGGCATCCACCGGCTGAGCGTCGACCCCCAGTTCATGCCCGGATTGCACAAGCTGATCGCGGGCTTGAGCGTCGATCATTGCCGTGAGCATTCCCGGAAACTGCTGGGTGCCGGCAGCATCGCGGCTGTCCGTAAAATACTGGAGCGGCGACCAGCTCAGGCGGCCTAGTCATCCCGGTCTTTCTCACGCGTGTTGATTCCCGAGGTCTATGGTTTTATAATCGCTACACCCAAAAGGACATTCAATCCATAATCAGGAAGATCGATTCATGCATTTATCCAAGCGCAGATTGATCCCTCGCCGATGGGGGTGGCTGCTCGCCATCCTGATCCTTTTCTCCTATGTCGGACCTGCCCATTGCGAAGAGAATTCCTCACCCGCATCCTCCCCTCGGGACACACCGGCAAGCGGTGCCGTCAGCCTGGCCGACGTGGTTTATAAATCCGGGACACTGGGCCAGCAATTAGACATGCTGAAACGAAAGCTGGAGGAGGTCGACAGTCTGGATCAAATGGCTGACCGACTGAAGCGGGCCAAAACCCAAAGCGATCAATTCCAAAAACGATTGGACGCCATCAACGCCGATGACCTGCAAAGCTACCAGCTGTTGGCATCGCTTAAAAGCGAGGTCCGCACGGAGGCCGTGGCTGTGGAGCGTGTGGTGGAAACCCTGACCAAGCGCATTCAGCGCGTCGAGGAGTGGCGCAAAAACTGGATTACCAAAAAGCAGCGCTGGCAAACCTGGCGTGCCTCCCTTGACGCCGACCCGGCCCTGAAAAGCATTGCCGACGCCCTGGATAGCGCTGACGGAAACATCAACCAGGCATTGGATCTCATTGGCCGAAAGCTGGAGCCCATGCTGCTGGTCCAGCAACAGGCCGGGGAAACCGAAGCCAGGGTGGGCGGGTTGATCAGCCAAATCGATTCCATCATGGTCAAGCAGCGTGGCGGCACCCTGCGCAGCGGCACGTCAACCATCTTCTCCCTTGATTACTTGAGGCAACTGATCGAGTTGACGCACGAGCCTGAAAAAATGATTGGCGCCATGCAGTTGCCCGAAGCTGCCTTCTTTGCTTCCAAGGGATGGGTTGTCGGCCTTCAGGTTTTTACCTTCGTGGCGCTTTTCTCCCTGATCCGCCGCCACCGACCGTTATTGCTCGGCCAGGCCAACCGCCGTTTTCTCGGCAAGCGACCATTTTCGGCGTCCCTGTTTATCTCCATTTTTACCCTGTCTTTCTTTTACACCCCCCAGCCGGAAGCCTGGCGCATGCTGATAGCGGTGCTGGCCTGTATCGCCACGGGCCGAATGGTAACGGCCCTGGTACAAGACGCTTGGGTCAAGCGGGCCATCACCATATTGGTGGTCGTCGTGGTTGTGTTTCAGATTCTTCTGTTCTTGAGTATTCCATTGGCCCTGATGCGGCTGTTTCTTCTCGTCTGGACCGTGGCCGGCATCATCTACTTCGGCTGGCGTGCACGCCAGGCGACAACCACCGACAAACCGCCCTGGCAGGTATGGGGCATCCGGCTGATCGTACTGGCCTTTGCCGTCATCGCCGTGGCCGATATCATCGGCTTCAGCGGATTTGCCGTTCAACTCATGGACAATTCCCTGCGCACGGCCGTCCTGCTGCTCATGGGGGTGGTCATGATCCGGGTCGCCAGGATGGCCTTGGAAATGGCGGCCGAGTTCTTTCCCATGGGCCGGCTGCATTTTTTACGAACCAACGCCAATGTTATCCTGTCCCGCCTGATCATCGCCGTCAACTTTGTCATCGTGACGTTTGTGGCGGCCCATCTTCTGGTCGCCTGGAGAATCTATGCCTTTCCCACCGAGGCGATTCAGTCGGTCTTCGGTTTCGGTATCGGTGTCGGGGGACGTGAGATCACCGTTGGCCTGGTGCTGACGGCCGGCCTGATTCTTTATGGAACCTTTGCCGTGTCCTGGGCCGTGCAAAGTCTGCTCATGGAAAATGTGCTCAGCCGCGGTCAAATGGATACCGGTGCACGCCTGTCCATTACGCGCCTGGTGCACTATGCCCTGATCCTGGTGGGATTTCTCATCGCCCTGTCCGCCATGGGGTTTGAGCTGAAAAACGTCACCATCATCGGTGGTGCACTGGGTGTCGGGATTGGGTTCGGCATGCAGGCCATCGTCAACAATTTTGTGTCCGGTTTGATACTGCTGTTCGAACGGCCCATCAAGGTGGGCGACGTGATCCAGCTGGGCGACGGCCAACAGGGACGGGTGACCAATCTCGGGCTAAGGGCCACCACCGTGCAAACCTTCGACCGGGCCGAAATCGTGGTTCCCAACGGTGATCTGATCTCCAGCCAGGTCACCAACTGGACTTTGGAAGATCGCAGCATGCGGCTGATCATCCCCGTTGGCGTGGCCTATGGGTCGGATGTGGAGGCCGTGATGCGGGTGCTCCTGGACGTAGCCAGGCAAAGCGAAAAAGTTCTCAAGGAACCGCCCCCGGTGGTATTGTTTCTCAATTTCGGCGATAGTTCCCTGGATTTCCAACTGCGCGTCTGGATCGCCGATTTTGCCGAGCGCCGGTTCATCCAGAGCACGTTGATCCAGGAAATCGACCGCCGGTTCCGCACCAACGACATAGAGATCCCTTTTCCTCAGCGCGATCTGCATCTGCGCAGTGTGGATGACAACGCCGGTAAAGGGTTGAGGGGCGAGACGCAGCCACTGGTCCAAACACCCATACCGCAAGGGAGCGAGACATGAATCCGATGATTGATTTGATGCGATCCCACCGTTCGATCCGCAAATTCAGCGACCGGGCGGTGGACGATGACACCCTGAGGACTATCGTTGAAGCGGCCCAGTGCGCGGCCACGTCTCATTTCGTACAGGCCTACACGGTCATCTGTGTAAAAGACCAATCCACGCGGCAAACCATTGCCCACCTTGCCGGCCCCCAGGTGTGGGTCGAACGGGCGCCGGTTTTTCTGGTTTTTTGCGCCGATCTGAACCGTCTGGAAAGCGTCTGTCGGCAGCGCGGCGCAAAAATGGAAAAAGGCTGGGCCGAGCAGTTTGTCACCGCCACCGTGGACGTGGCCCTTCTGGCCCAAAACGTGCTGCTGGCCGCTGAATCGTTGGGGATGGGCGGTGTTTTTATCGGCGGCATCCGCAATGATCCGCAAACGGTGTGCGATCTTTTGGCCATCCCCGAGCAGGCCTATCCCGTGTTCGGCATGTGCCTGGGATGGCCGGCCCACGACCCGCCCCCCAAGCCCCGCTTGCCCGTCGAGGCGGTACTGTTCACCGACCGCTATCCGGATGCCCATGATCGTCAAACATTAGCGGCTTACGATCGCACGATCAATCATTACTACCTGAACCGCAACGACAACTTAAGGGATGAAACCTGGACCCGCCAGATGGCTGACTTCATGAGCCGGATCATCCGGCCGCAGATGAAAGTGTTCTTGGAAAAAAAAGGATTTTTTCTCAAGTAGTGTCCGTCCCAGCCGATCGTCAGCCACCTTTTGACTTGAAATTTCAATCTACCCGTTTATTTTTGGAAGGACATGTCATCATTAACATGATCTCTCCTGATGAAAAGGAGTTACTGAACAATGAAAACACTCAATGACAGCAATCTGCTGCGTGGCCAGGCTTGGATAAACGGCCAGTGGATCGATGCGGGTTCAGGTAAAACCATCACCGTGACCAACCCGGTCGACGGCAGTATTTTAGGCCGTGTGCCATCACTATCGGCCGCAGAAACGCGCAACGCCATCCACGCGGCGCAAAAAGCGTTGGATGGGTGGCGGCGACTGACAGCCAAGGAGCGATCAACCCGACTAATGAAATGGTATGATCTGATGATGCAGCACCAGGAGGACCTGGCGCTCATTCTCACCAGCGAGCAGGGCAAGCCCCTGGCCGAAGCGCGGGGAGAGATCGCCTATGGGGCGTCTTTTGTACAGTGGTTTGCCGAGGAGGCCAAACGGGTCTATGGTGACACGATTCCCGCAGGCTCAATGGACCAACGCATCATGGTTATCCGGCAGCCTGTGGGGGTATGCGCGGCCGTAACCCCCTGGAATTTTCCGGCCGCCATGATCACCCGCAAGGTAGCCCCGGCCCTGGCCGCCGGCTGCACCATGGTGGTCAAACCGGCCAGCCAGACACCGTTGACGGCCCTGGCCCTGGCCGAGCTGTCCCACCGAGCGGGCCTGCCCGATGGTATCTTTAATGTCATCACCGGATCAGCCGCTGAAATCGGTGCCGAGCTGACCGCCAACCCCGTGGTTCGTAAGCTGAGCTTCACCGGCTCCACCGAGGTGGGCCGCCAACTGATGGCCGAATGCGCTCAGACGATCAAAAAAGTCTCCCTGGAACTGGGGGGCAATGCGCCGTTCATTGTCTTCGATGATGCCGATCTGGCGCAGGCCGTGGCAGGGGCCATGATTTCCAAGTATCGCAATTCCGGCCAGACCTGCGTATGCGCCAACCGGATTTTCGTTCAGTCCGGTGTCTACGACAAATTCTCTCAGCAGCTGGTGGATGCCGTAGAGAAGTTGAACGTCGGCAGCGGTATGGAACCGGATGTACAGCAGGGGCCGCTCATCGATCAGGCCGCTCTGAACAAAGTCTCGCGGCACATCGACGACGCCCTTGCGCGAGGCGCCAAACTGCTCACCGGCGGCCGGCCGCATGCCCTGGGCGGCACCTTTTTTCAGCCCACGGTGCTGGCCGACGTGGATGCTGACATGAGCGTGGCCGTGGACGAAACCTTCGGGCCGGTGGCGCCATTGATCCGCTTTGATGACGAAGACGACGTCATCCGCATGGCCAACAACACCCCTTACGGCCTGGCGGCCTATTTCTACGCTCGCGATTTAGGACGCATCTTCCGGGTCGCCGAGGCCCTGGATTACGGTATGGTGGGCATCAATACCGGCCTGATCTCCACCGAAGTGGCGCCTTTTGGAGGCGTAAAACAGTCGGGCATCGGCCGCGAAGGCTCGAAATATGGTATTGATGAGTATCTGGAGATGAAGTATCTGTGCATCGCCGGTATTCACGGCTGAGGCTTACCATCATTTGAATTCGTTGCCGACCTTGGGCCGTGTCACGGTAATTAGAATGTCAATCTCTCGTTTGGAAAGGCTGTAATACATGGGAACGGGAATCAATTCCACATCCAGGGCGGGATGACGATCTTGAAACCGGCTGAGCCAGGCGGCCAGGTAACAATTGCCGATCCCGTCGGGTGTTCCGATCCGAATGCATCCCGATAACTGCTTATCCTGCCCCGAAATCCGTTCTTCGAGACGGATCGTTGTGCTTTCCAGCCTCTCGGCATAGGGAAGCAGTGCCTCGCCTGCCGGAGTAATCTGGCACCCCTTTTCCGTTCGAAAAAAAAGCTGCGTCTGCAATGCCGCCTCCAATGCCGCTATTCGGAAGCAGGCGAACAAAGCGCCTGGATTTTTTCCAACAAAGTTGCTTTGCGTATGGGCTTAACCAGGAAGGCATCACATTTCTTACGGCTTTTGACCACATAATCAACCTTGCTGTGGGCGGTGACCATAATTTTTTTCGACGGTGAGATACCGTTTTTCTCTTCCAAATCACAAAAGCGGTTCAACAAATCCAAACCGGTAATATCTGGAAGCTCAATATCAATCGTCACCAAATCGTAGGGCTGGTTTTCGTTGATGGACCGGACAAAATGCTCAGTGGCCTGAACCCCATTGACCGCCGTATCGCAGTGTCCGACATTGGTCAACATCAATTCAAGTTTTGTCAGAGCAATGGGCTCATCGTCGATTAGTAAAATTCTCATCATCACCCTTTCCATTGGGCTATAAAGGCCTTGAAAAGAACAAATTGTTGTTCAAGATCATCGAAACCCGCATTTAATGTTACTGCGTTTGCGTCGGGGCTGATTTTCTCCAGGTGTGCAGCCGCTTTGGATAAAGGCGCGGCTTCAAGGGTGGCCGCCCCGCCTTTGATGGAATGCGACTCCTTGCGGATGCATTCCCTGTCTTCGTCAGCGATCGCCTGCCGAATCATCTGCAGTTGTCCGGCCACGTTGTCAATCAACTGATCCGCCACCATTATCACGGTATCGGCATCGCCGAACTCATCCACGGCAATGGTAACATCCATGACGGCCACTTCATGATCCGGCTGAGGAAGGGACACCGATGGTGGCGCTGCAGGCGCATCAGATGCATTTTCCTGTTTGCTACCCGCCTGATCAACCCATTGCTTTACCGTATTGATCAACTGATGCCGATGTACGGGTTTGATCAGATAGCCGTCCATACCGGCATTCAGGCATCTTTGTTCATCACCTTTCATGGCATTGGCGGTCAGCGCGACGATGGGGATGTGGCCGCCATCGCTTTTGGCCGTTTCGATTTCACGGATTTTTTTTGTCGCATCAAGACCATTTAAAATCGGCATCTGGACATCCATGAAAATCAAGTCATAGGCCCCGCGGCCAAAGGCGTCAACCGCCTGTTGGCCGTCTTCAGCCAAATCGACGGTAAATCCAGCGGCGGTTAAATGCATGTAAGCCACCTGTTGATTGACCAAGTAATCATCGACGACCAAAATATGACCACGATAGCCTTGCGCTAAGGCACCATCCTTGGCCCCCTCCATGCCGCCGACGGAGGACCGCTTTTGCGTTTGTGCACAGGGATCCGTGACCGGTCCCGTCAGTTGCTCAACAATTGTTTTAAGCTCTGCGCTTTTCACCGGTTTGGCAAGCACCGCATCAAACCCGAGGGGCGCCCCCCTGTCTCCTGTTATCACCGACCTGAGGCTGGTAGTGGCGATAATGGGCGTTTTTGCGTAAGTCGGCATCTTACGCACATGATCTTGCAGTGTTCTCCCGTCCGATACGGAGAACTGAATATCCATGATAATTGCACGGATCGGTTCCTCACCGGCCCTTTCGCTGAGCGCGGCAAGCGCCGCATTGCCATCCGCTGCGGTAATCGAGGATATTCCCAAGTCATCGAGATAGGTTGACAAGATCCGGGATGTAGTGGCACTGTTAACGGCGATGAGGATTGTCAGGTCTTCCTGGTAACAAGGCTTAACAACATCAGTTTGAAATTCCTTTTCAAGGCCGAAAGTGGCCGTAAACCAGAATGTGCTTCCTGAGTCGACACGACTGTCCACACGAATTTGCCCCCCCATCAATTCAACTAGCTGCTTACTGATGGTTGTCCCCAGCCCTGATCCACCATACTGACGGGTCGTGGAATTGTCGGCCTGACTGAAACTCGAAAAAATCCGGTCCACTTTTTCCGGTTCAATGCCGATCCCGGTGTCAATCACGGCAAAACGCACGACAACGCGGTCGTCTGTTTGGTCCGACAGGTTGGCCTCAATAAGAATTTCGCCCGTATGGGTGAATTTTACCGCATTGCCGGCCAGATTGAGAAGAACCTGACGCAGGCGTACCGGGTCCCCGATCAACACATCCGGAACAGCCGGGTCAACAAAGAGATTCAGGTCGACCCCTTTTTCCGTAGTCTGAAAAACAAAACTCTCTGCGACTTCCTGCATCAATGTACGCGGGTCAAAATTGATCTGCTCCAGTTCTAATTTTCCCGCCTCGATCTTTGTGAAATCAAGCACATCATTGATTTGGCTTAGCAGAGAAAAGGACTCACGGCCGATGATTTCAATGATGCGGCGTTGACTGTCGTCCAGGTTCGTGGACAAGGCCACTTCGGTCATGCCGATGATACCATTGAGCGGTGTCCTGAGCTCATGACTCATCTTGGCCAGAAAATCCCCCTTGGCCTGGCTGGCGGCCTGGGCATCTTTGGCCAACGCATTGGCACGCTCAATGGCCGCCTCCAGTTTCTTTTGGGAGGCGATCAGTTCCCGGGTTCGTTCGGCAACCTGCTGTTCAAGCAGGGTGCTTTGGTTTTTCAGCAGTTCCGTGTGGGCCATGCTTTCCGCCGCATTGGCCACATGCAACAAGATGATGGACAAAAGCGTCATGGCCGTATCCGGCAATGCAGTGTGGTCGGCGGGTAAACGTCCGCCAAACATCCCCTTGATTTGATTGTGGTTGGCAATCACATGCAACAGATACTGCCGGTGATGGTCTTTAGCGGAGATCGTGACGCCGCGGCGTTCCCTAATGGCCCAGGCGAAATAGCCTTCATCGATCATAAAGGCCACATCCTGCTGAATCTTGTCGGCCATGTGATCGGGGTATAAAAAAACCGGCTGGAATGAAAAATCCGTTTCATCAACCATATAAAACGCCATCACCTCAAAAGGAAAAATCGTATCGATGCGTCGCTTGGCTTCCGGCAAAAGGGTATCAAGGCAATAGCTGTCGCCGCCGATTTCAGTATAGAAATCCTCCAGCGAGAGAACCATCTCCAAGGCATTCTGGATATATCGCCGATTGTCCTCAAGGTAGGCGATACGGGCCTTCAGGGTATCGATCTCGCTTGTAGACGGCATCTTTATCCCCCGGTTTGAAAAATCGTTGAAAGAAAATCCAAATGGTGAATCGCCTGGGGAATAATCTTAGAAAGGGCCTGGGGAGAAATCCGCAACTTATCCCAAACATCTGTGTCCAGCGTTGGCAATCGCCATTCACCGCTTTTCCCCTCGCCCAGGCTATGGGCAATCATGTCCGCTAAATGGATCATACCGGCTTTGACCGGATCCTGGGCCGCAGCGGGGCGGTGATGGAAGACCACATTCTGAATCAACGTGACAGGAAATTTCCATTTTTCAAACAGATCGGCGGCAATGTCTGTATGCCGAAACCCAAGGGTCTTTTTTTCACTATCGATCAGGGATACCGCATCACCGGATTGTGCCGACAGCATCAATACCGCGGCTTGGGGATAATATTTGAAAATCACCAGTCGACCAATGTCGTGAAGCAGACCGGAGACAAACATCTGTTCGGTATTGCGGATATTTCCACTGGCCGCCAGAATACGGGACAGCACGCCACACGCCAGGCTGTGTTGGGTAAAAGCGCGCATGTCAAACACCGTTTTGGGAATATCCTTAAACACCTCCATGGTGCTGATACCGACCGCCAGCGCCGTGACCTCTTTGGATCCAATGATGGTCACGGCTCGGGCAACACTGTCAATCCGCGACGGAAAGCCATAAAAGGCACTGTTGACGATCCTGAGCAACAGCGCGGAAAGCCCGGGACTTTTTGAAATAACCTGGGCGATGTCATCTGCCGATGAAAAGGGGTCGGCAATGGTATCGTTAAGCTTGAAAATAATGGACGGTATTTCGGGCAGTTTAATATCGCGTTGGCTGATTTTTTTACGCAGTTCCGTTCCTGTGGAACGGATGGGCTGACGCACGCCATCCCGACCGATGGCGGTGGTCTCATCAAAATGGTCCGTCCGGCGGCTGCGATGAAGGATGGCTTGGCGAAATATCTCCGCCACCGCCGGGTGGGTGAAATCGTTTTCTGCAAAAAAATTTTTCAGTTTCTCGGCCACTTGCCGCATCAATCCAGGGTCCAACGGTTTGTCGGTTTCAGCGGTCGCGTCGTCGCCATGGGTCACCGACACCTCCGGAACCCCCCACATCTTGAAAATATTCACATGACTGGCCGTGATGGCCTTTCCCTCGGCAAGCAGCAAACGCCCGTTACTGTCCAGCACGTCAGCGGCGAGCACCATTCCTGGTTTTATACGATCGGTAGAAACAAAGGGCATGGTTGATCCCGTAGTTGATCTAAAATTATCGTTCTACAATTGTTTTTGGTTGTTACCGGTGCGATCTATGTGGCAGTCAGAAATGACCCGTTTTCCTGTTTCAGACCAGGCACTACCTAGTGTCCGTCCAGAAATAGGAAAATTGGGTTGAGATCAAGGCGCCCGAAAAATTTAACCACAGGCATATAGTTGATATTCCGAGGATTAAATTTTTCGCGCAACGCCGATATCGGGCAAATTGGCCATTTCTGGATGGGCACTACCTAATTATTATCGCGCTTCAATCACCAAACTTTAGCATCCCCGTATCTGCAAAACATCTTGAATCAATTGGACAAGTTTATGGGACAGATAATGATGGGCATTTGAAACCGATAAAATCGGGTTTATTTTATTGAATATTACCAACCCACACGATCATTAGGAGGAAACCATGACCGATAATCGCAACGCAGCTGTTTGGGGAGCATTTGTAGCCGATGCACTCTCGCTGGGTGTACACTGGGTTTACAACACCGGCGTAATCGACAAAAAATTTGGCCGGGTCGAACATTACCATGATCCGCTGACCTCTTACCATAAAGGCAAGAAAGCCGGGGATTTCACCCATTACGGAGACCAGACCCTGGTTTTGCTTGAAGCGGTCTGCGCTAAGGGCGGGTTTGACGGGCAGTATTTCGCCGAACGTTGGAAAGCGTTCTTTACCGATTACAACGGCTATTTTGACAAGGCCACCAAAACCACATTGGAAAATATGGCAACCGCGGAAAACATGACTGCCAGCGGTTCACCATCCGATGACCTGGCCGGCGCCGCACGCCTGGCCGCGCTGCTGCCGGTTTGTTCAGATGACTTGGCGTTGTTTGTCGAGGCAGCCCGTAAACAAACGGCGATCACCCATAATAACGATCCGGTCGTTACCAGTGCCGATTTCTTTGCCCGCGTGGTGGATGCGACGTTGAAAGGCCAGCCCCCCGTAGAAGCGATTGAAACAACGTTGAAAACCGATTTTCGTGACAGCGACATTGCACCGCTAATCACCATGGGAATGGACAGTCGCCAGCGCGATACCCGCGAAGTGATCGCCGAATTTGGCCAGATGTGCAGTGTCGAAGCCGGTCTGCCCGGTGCCATCCACCTCATCTGTCGCTATCCGGACGCGTATCAAACCGCGATGGTGGAAAATGTAATGGCTGGGGGCGATTCCTCGGCGCGGGGTATGCTGGCGGGAATGGTATTGGCTGCTGCCCACGGCATGTCAGCAATTCCCGAAGAATGGATATCACAGATGACCGCTGGAAAACACATCGCGGAATTATTGAAACAGTGCTGAAGCCGGATACTGTGGGGCAGTATCCATTGACATCACCGCAATTGACATTTAATAGGAAAAATGGCCTTTAGTTGACTTATCCGATTTCTTACAATATAAAATTTATTTGGGTTATTAGCACAAGGCTAACCATTAAGAATTGAAAGAAAAATTTATCATTTCATATATTTTAAAGTTCACACTGCCCCTAGTATTGATCCTGGTTTCAATTGCTGTGGCCGATGATACGTTGCTTCAGGTATTGGAAAAAGGCCGTATCAATTGGAGCACCCGCACAGCTACGGTCAAAGGAACGGGGGGCTCCAAAGCCACAGATGAAGGTTTGTCACCAACAGCATTATCAGATGGGTTGGGCGCCGCTCGGGTCAACGCCCAAGCGAATCTTCTGGAAACAATCAGTGCCATTCGCATTGATACAAAAACGAGAATTGCGGATCGTATGGCCCAGAGCCCTGACTTTTCTGATGGGCTGGCCACCCTGGTTCAACATGCAAGCATTACCCATCAGGAGTATTTTTCTGATGGGACCGTGGAAATTGAAATGACCATGAAGCTGAGTGGCGGATTTGCTCAATTCGTGCTCCCTGAAGAAATTCAACAAGTGGATTCAATTACCGCTACAACCAGGGCGACAGAAAATCCGGTCATACCGTCCCTGAAAGATGACACCCAACCCTATACGGGCCTTATTATTGATGCGACCGGCATCGGCGCCAAGCCTTCCCTGGTCCCGTTAATCGTCGATGAATCGGGTGAAATCGTGTATGGGCCGGCGTTTGTCAGTCGTGAAATTGCTGTATCGCGGGGGATGAGTGGCTTTGCCGCAACGTTGGCCGCCGCGCGCAGTGATAAACGGGTGGGAAAAAGGCCAATGATTGTGAAAGCAATCCGTACCCATCAAAAGGGGACTACGGACTTGGTAATTTCCAATACCGATGCGGCCCGATTGCGTAGTTCAGTCGTGTATCTGAATTTCCTAAAGGCATGCCAGGTCAGTATTGTCATGAATTTGGAAACAGGATCATAGCTATTGTCCATAACCACATGAAACCGATAACAAGGAAATGACATGATCCAACGCAGTACGTTAATTCTATTGTTTTTGTTTGTCTGTATTGTTTGTGCATGTGGTCCGGACACCATTTTTCTGCGACCTTCGCTGGATACGCCGGCGCAACACGTAAAAAATGGCCATAGCCTGCTCTCATTCGGAAAAGTCGATGCAGCCAATGCCGAATTTATTCGTGCAACAATCCTTGATGGGAACTATGTACCCGCCTATGTTGGCATCGCCCTGGTGCAGGGGCGTCAAGGCAATATTGATGAAGGATTTAAAACCTTGGATTGGGCAAAAGGATTGACAACGACACCGGAGGACGAGGAGGCGGTGAATCAAGGGTACAAGCAATTGGCTGAAATGCAGCAGCCTCAGGAATCGCATTAGTGTTCATCAATGCCCTGCGGCCCTGATCGCTGGGCGGTCGATACCCAACAAAACACAAAAAGCGGGGACAGCATTATCATTGGGCTGTCCCCGTTTTTTCTTCACGCAAATCAATACCGATAATGATCCGGTTTAAAGGGGCCGTCTACTGGAACGCCCAGATAGTCGGCCTGAATTTGGTTCAGTTTGCTCAATTTTACCCCCAGCCGATCCAGATGCAGGCGGGCCACCTCTTCATCCAGTTTTTTCGGCAGCGTGTAAACTTTCTTTTCGTATTTTCCCGTGGCCAGTTCTATTTGCGCCAGGCATTGATTGGTAAAGCTGTTGCTCATCACAAAGCTGGGATGACCGGTGGCACATCCTAAATTAACCAGACGCCCCTCGGCAAGAACAAGAATGGACCGGCCGGATTCAAGCGTCCACTTATCCACCTGGGGTTTGATGGGTGTTCTTTTGCAGGATGCATTCTGGGTCAGGTAGCTCATTTCGATTTCGTTGTCGAAATGACCAATATTGCAGACGATCGCCTCATCTTTCATGGCTTCCATATGGGCACCGGTGATCACCTGATAGCAGCCTGTGGCGGTAACGAAAATATCGCCTTGGGAAACCGCATCTTCCATGGTGATCACTTCAAAACCCTCCATGACCGCCTGCAGGGCGCAGATGGGGTCGACCTCGGTAATCAGCACACGGGCGCCATACCCGCGCATGGAATGGGCACAGCCCTTACCCACATCACCGTACCCACAGACCACAACCACCTTGCCGGCCATCATCACATCCGTGGCCCTTTTGATCCCATCGGCCAGCGATTCACGACATCCGTAAAGATTGTCGAATTTGGATTTTGTCACTGAATCGTTGACATTGAACGCCGGAAAGAGCAGTTCGTCTTTCTGCGCCAACTGGTAAAGCCGGTGAACCCCTGTGGTGGTCTCCTCTGAAACGCCGCGAATAGTTTTGGCAATCCGTGTCCAGAAACCGGGATCTTTCTGGTAGCTGGCTTTCAACCGCACCATGAGAAGCTGCATATCCTCGGAATCATAGGATTGATTCAGCAAGGAGGGATCTTTTTCCACCGCTACCCCTTGGTGAACAAACAAGGTAGCGTCTCCCCCGTCATCCACGATCAGATCCGGTCCGCTACCGTCCGGCCAGACCAACGCCTGCTCCGTGCACCACCAGTACTCTTCCAGGTTTTCGCCTTTCCAGGCAAAAACAGCCGCCGATCCTTTGCGGGCAATAGCGGCCGCCGCATGGTCCTGGGTGGAAAAAATATTGCACGACGCCCAGCGAATGTCGGCGCCCAGAACCTTCAAGGTGTCAATGAGCATGGCGGTCTGAATGGTCATATGCAAACTGCCCGTGACTTTCAGCCCTTTGAGCGGCTGTTGGGGCCCGTATTTTTCACGAACCGCCATCAGCCCCGGCATTTCGTTTTCTGATAACTGCATTTCCTTGTCACCCAGATCGGCAAGCTCAGGATCGGCTATCTTAAATGGCAACGACGGATCATAGGCTGGCGTGCCGTCAATCGCCACAACATTTTTGGCAAGTGTCATTGGTTGTCCTCCGTAAGATTGTTCTATTAGATACCGGCCTTCTCGCGAATAATATCGGCCTTATTGGTCTGCTCCCAGGAAAATTCCGGTTCAGTTCGGCCAAAGTGGCCGTAGGCGGCAGTGTTGCGGTAAATGGGGCGCAACAGGTCAAGATATTCAATAATGGCAGCAGGCCTGAGGTCAAACACCTCTTTGACAATTTCTTCCACCCGTTCCTTGGGCAATTTGCCGGTATGCATCAAATCAATCATCACCGACACCGGTTCAGCCACGCCAATGGCGTATGCAACCTGGACTTCGCATTTTTTGGCCAGACCGGCGGCAACGATATTTTTGGCCACATGCCGCCCCATGTAGGACGCGCTGCGGTCTACTTTGGATGGATCCTTGCCGGAAAAACATCCACCACCGTGACTGCCCTGCCCCCCATAGGTATCCACGATGATTTTACGACCGGTAACACCGCAGTCGCCCATGGGCCCCCCGACCACAAACCGGCCGGTAGGATTGATAAAATAGCGGGTGTCCCCATCAATCATGTCAGCCGGGATAACCTTTTTAATGACTTCCTCGATGATCGCCTCACGCAGGTCTTCATAGGTGACATCCGGTTTATGCTGGCTTGAAACCACGATGGTGTCCACCCGCTTGGGCACCCCATCATCGTATTCAATGGTCACCTGGGATTTGCCGTCCGGCCTTAGAAAATCCAGTGCTCCGTTTTTTCGCACCTGGGTCAACCGGCGGGTCAATTTATGGGCATACATAATCGGCATGGGCATTAATTCAGGGGTTTCGTCCGTGGCAAAGCCAAACATCAAGCCCTGGTCGCCGGCCCCTTGATCTTTATAAAGCCCCTCACCGGTATTCACCCCCTGGGCAATGTCCGGGCTTTGGTGATCGATGCTGGTAATCACCGAACACGTACGCCAATCAAACCCCATCTGGGAGGAGTGGTAACCGATATCTTTAATTGTCTCACGAACAATCTGGGGCATATCCACATAACAGTCCGTGGTGATTTCACCGGCGATAAACGCCAGTCCCGTGGTCACCAGGGTTTCACAAGCCACCCGGCAGCGTTTGTCCTGAGCCATAATCGCATCCAGAATGGAATCCGAAATGGCATCGGCCACTTTATCCGGATGCCCTTCGGTGACGGATTCAGAGGTGAATAAAAATTTGTTGGTCATGCATTGTCTCCTTTGAAAAGTAAATGATCCACAAGTGGATCATAAGGCCGTTATCAGACCAAAATAGTAAACGCGATAAATTGTTATTTTACGGCCATGGGCCACCTTTGGGCCCATTGGCGTATGGGCTGGAATAGATTAATTCGGAAATCACGACAACGCAACAAAGAATTCATTGAGCCATAATAAAATGTTAATAAAGACATCATCTTATAAAAAAAATAAGGCAAAGCACGATGCCGGCTCTGCCTTATGAAGGGATCACGTTAACGGTTGATGATGGCAACCGCGGATATCGGCTTTTTACCGACACCGGCACGGCTGGCGCCAATGCTATAATTTGAGTTAAGACGCCTTCAACGTCTCCTTTTTATTGACCATTTCGCAGATCATGCCTTTAGCCGTTTGCAAATCCGTTTTTCCCATGTTTAGAACCAGATGATACAGGCGAGGACTTTCGAAATCACTTTTACCCAGCCGTTTGTAGAGGTTGATACGCCGCTGGTCCTCGTTTTCAACCATCCGTTCGGCTTTTTTACGTGACAGATCATACTGCTTCATCATGAAGTTAATACGATTTTCAAGATCATCGACCAAAAGGACGTGAAATGCGTCGGGATGGTCGTTAAGTATGTACTGGCTGCCTCGTCCCAGAATAACCACATCCCCTTCGTCGGCAAATTGAGCGATGATCAGTACCAGGTAATCCAGGTAAATCTGTTCGTCCAGGTAGCCTCTTTCATCGCCCAGGATACGGTCCAGCCAGCGTTTGGAGACCATGCTGGAAACAAACCGGGAAAGCTTGCTACCGGCCTCTTTTTCAAAAGATTCGACCCAATTGGTGGAAACATTCGCCTCTTTGGCGACGCGCTGAATAATATCACTATCGGCGAAGGTATATCCCAATTCATCAGCCACCATTTTACCTAAGGTGACGCCGCCTGCGCCGAATTGTCTTGATATGGTAATGACCGCCATTACTGCCTCCTCAATGTCTCGTTGCGGGTTAGGATCGCTTGTGTCGGTGTGTTGGCACTATCCCTCTGCCGGGGGAATGAGCAGGACAGGAAAGATCGACTGCTCCGCCAGTCCTTTGCTGATGCTGGTGCCCCAACGGTCGGTCCACGACCGTTTGCCTGGTGAGCCGGCGATGATCATGGAAGACTGGCACTCACGGGCTGCTTTTTCAATTTCCGAAAGTGTATCCCCAATGTAAACATGGGGTTTGGCAGTGATCCCATCATCTTCCAGGTCATCACACAGGGCTTCCAGCTTTTTGCGGTTCTCTTTACGGGTCTTCTGAATGCCCATGGCCGATGTTTCCTTCAGATCTTTTTCACTAGCCACGTAAATAATGTCCACTTCCTGAACGACTGCTTTCAAGGATTTGATATAGTCGATGGCAAGCTGGCTGCCGGCACTCCAGTTGGTCGCCAGCAGGGGTTTTTCAAACGGATTTTCCGCCAGCGGGCCTTTGCGAAAGAGATACTTATAGACCAGCACAGGGGTGGCGGAACGATGTACGATCTCGGTGATATCGGAGCCGGAGTAAAGCTGTTCAAAACGACCTTTCTTATCTGGGCTTAAAACAATCAGATCAACGGCTTCCTTCTCAGCCGCCCCAATGACCTGAGCAGTAAAATTGCCCACGACGATATAAACCCCAACCTCCATGCCCTGTTCAAAAAGGGTTTCCGCCCAGTCGATAAAGCGGATGTTGGCCTTTTCCCGCAATCTGATTTCAGCGCCCTTTTCATACCCTTTGCCTCGCCGCATGGCCACCTTGTCGCGTTCGATAACGTTGAGGAAAACCACATGGTTGAGGGCAGCCTTTTTCAGATCCATCAAAGACTGCAGCGCATCAAACCGGAGCTTGTCGAATCGGGTGACAAACAGCAGTTTTTTTATCTCCATGATCCTTGTCCTTGCCTGCGATGGATAACAACACACGGGCCCACGCGAAGCAGGCCGTTTATTTATCCCAGGTACCGTTTGATCTCATTGGCCAGTTCATCCGGCTCAACGGGTTTTTCCAAATAGCTTTCCGGTTCGGGAACCGGCTTATCGCCAAATTCGGTCAACGCCTTCTGGGATCGCAAGAACGTCCGCTTGGCGACCCCGGAAAGAATAATCACCGGAATGTTTACCAAGGCGTTGTCGGTTTTCAGTTCCCGATACAACCGGATACCGCTTTGTTTGGGCATTAACACATCAAGGAGTACAATTGCCGGGGGTTCCTTCTTGATAATCTTGAGCGCCTCTTCACCATTTGAGGCCTCCACAGGGGTATAGCCGTTCTCTTCCACGACAGTGCTGTTAAACATCCTCACGTCCGGGTCGTCATCCACGATCAACACTTTTTTACTCATCACACGCCTCCTTTAAGATTTACCCCAATATTAGAACAGGTAAAATATCTATCGTTAGTTGAGACTGGTCGTTTCCACAGCGTTTACGGGAAGCCGCAGAATAAATGTGGTTCCCTCGCCTTCCGCCGACACGACATCGATGGTGCCCTTATGTTCCTCAACTAGTTTCGCGGTAACCAATAGCCCGAGTCCGGTGCCTTTGACCCCTTTGGTACTGAAAAAAGACGAAAACAGCTTGGATTTGACTTCTTCGGTCATCCCACAACCATTGTCACTGACTTCGAAACGGATCGCCCCGTCTGCTTCAACAGCCGTGGTCACGGTCACCCGGTGATCTTTCTCAAGATTTGAATCAAAAATACATGCATCAATGGCATTTGTCACCAGATTCATCAACGAACGGTGCACCGTCCGCGGATCCATCACCACCGACAGCATCTTGTCCGAGAAATTCTCCACCAGGGTGACATCGTTCTCTTCGGCCACAGTCTTCAGCAGATCACACACATCGTCGGCAATTTGATTGGGATCGCATGGCTCGAATTCGGGTTCGCGCTCCTTGGAGTAGGATAGCAAATCCATTACCAGATCCGATGTGCGGCCGATATTACGCTGAATCATGTCCCAGCCGTTTTTCAATTTTTCTGTGTTGTCTCGCTCCAATCCGACGTCCACCAGGTAACTGCCGCCCTTGAACCCGTGCAGGATGTTTTTTATGCAGTGGGCCATACCGGCAACGGTCTGCCCCACGGCGGCCAGCCGTTCGCTATTGACCAGTTCCCGTTCCAGGCGCTTGACTTCCCTTAAATCCTGAAAAAAGGTCACGGTCCCCATCATTTTTTGTTTTTCGCGCAAGACCGACCCGGAAAACCGGACCGGGATCGACTCACCGGTACTGGCCTTGATTTCGGTTTCGGCCCAGGGGGAACTTTCGTTGCCATCTCCAGAAAACCCCGTACTCATGAGTGTCTCCTGCACCCATTGGGGCAGATAGTCCCTGGCATCCTTTTGATTTTCTACATCTTGGGCGCCATAACCGAAAATTTTCTCGGCCGCCGGGTTGAAGATAACCGTTTTCCAGCTTTCATCGGTAGCGATAATGCCTTCGTTGGCGCTTTTGATTAGTTTGGCCTGAAAATTGGATCTGCGAATAATCTCTTCATGCAACAGGGCATTTTCCAGGGTTGCCCCAATACGGTTGCACATCAGGTCGAGAAGGTGCAACTCCTCCGATGAAAACCGTTCGCTCTCTCGCTCGATACGCATGACGCCAAGCCCTTTGCTTTCTTTGGCGCTGATGGGAATATAGGCGAACGTCACATCGTTTCGGGTTGCATCCGTTAAAAAACCGTTTTGGTGGTGATCTCCGGCGTTATAAACGATAGGCTTGTCAGTATGCAAGACCTTACGCATGATCTCGGTTTCGGTATCCGGTCCCGATTTGCCAAAGCCCGGCTGTGCATAACAAGCATTGAAATAGCGCAGATCGAAGCGATCTTCATCCTCAGACATATAAAGACAGACACTGTCCGCTTTCATGAAGTCACGAATCTCAAGCACTGCCCCCTGAACCCGCTCTTGAAGATCCAATGGGGCGTTCAGGGCGGTATAAATGGAACATAAAGTGGTCAACTCCTGATTGCGCAGTCGCTGTTCTTCTTCAGCGCGCTTGGCCGCCGTCGTGTCCCACAGGGTTTCGATGGCCCCCACCACCGTACCGTCGGCCGCCTTGATGGGCGCGGCAGTAAACCAGCACCAGCGCCCCCCATTGCCCAGCCTTGGAAAAAAAATTTCCGCTTCATATCCCCCTTCAATCAAGGCGGATTTTTTCCACCGGCCGCCGTAAAGGTTCCAGATTTCGTGCTCATTCCATTGATCCAGAATGATATCGGACATGGTCGGCCGCTGGGTTTCCCAAAACGGTGCCCACTGGCGATTGGTGCCGATCATTTCCGGAGACGGGTGCCCGGTAAGCTTCTCCAGGGCCTGATTCCAATGGGTGATGATGTGGTCCCGGTTAAGCACAAATGTGGGGATAGTGCTGCCTTGAATGATTTGGGAAAGGGTGTGCTGATTCTCCTCCAAATTTCGGGTGTATTGTCGACGGTCGGCCTCGGCCCGTTTTTTATCGGTTGTGTCCCACAAGGTTTCGATGGCCCCCACCACGGTGCCGTCGGCCGCCTTGATGGGCGCGGCGGTGAACCAGCACCACTTGCCGCCATTGCCCAGTTTGGGAAAAAACACTTCGGCCTCAAAAGCGCCGTCGATAAGCTCTGATTTCTTCCATTTACCGCCGTACAGATCCCAGATCTCATGATCGCTTTTCTGGTCCAGAATGACATCCGCCATGGTGGCCCGTTCGCTATCCCAAAACGGTATCCATTGGTGACTGGTGCCGATCATCTGGGACGCCGAATAACCGGATAGCTGCTCAAGCGCACGGTTCCAATGCGTAATCACATGCTCTTCATTGAGTACAAAGGTGGGAATCGTGCTGCCTTGAATGATCTGGGAAAAAATCCGGCGACTCTCTTCCAGCTCCCGGGTGTACCGGCTACGCTGAGCCTCGGATTCCCTTTTTTCGGTGGTGTCCCAAAAAGTCTCGATGGCGCCGATGATACTGCCGTCGGAAGACTTGATGGGTGCCGCAGTGAAAAACAGCCACTTACCGCCCCTGCCCAGTTTGGGGAAAAACACCTCGGCCTCGTAGGCACTTTCGATGAGTTCCGATTTTTTCCATTTACCACCGTAGAGTTCCCAGATTTCACGCTCGGTATGCTGGTCGAGAATGACATCGGCCATGGTGGGCCTGGCTTTGTCCCAGAAGGGCGTCCACTGGTTGCGTGTGCCCACCATTTTAGAGGAAGGATATCCGGTCAGTCGTTCGATCGCGTGGTTCCAATGGGTCACGACGTGTTCACGGTTCAGGACAAACGTTGGAATGGTGCTGCCCTCGATAATCTGGGACAGCTGGTGCTCGCTTTCCTCGATGCGGATCAGGTCACGCCGGTGTTCGGCTTCAATATGTTTCTTTTCGGTGGTGTCCCAAAAGGTCTCGATGGCACCGATGATACTGCCGTCGGAAGACTTGATGGGCGCCGCGGTAAAAATCAACCAGCGGCCCTTCTCCCCTAAGTGATCAAAAAATTCCTCAGCCTCGTAGGCCCCTTCGACCAAGGATGAAGGTCGCCATTTGGCCCCATAATATTGGCTGATTTCACCCGTTTCCAGCTTGTCCAATATCACATCGGCCATGATCGGACGGGCTTTTTGCCGAAAAGGACGCCAGTGCTGGTTCGTCCCGACTATTTCATTGGCCGAATAGCCGGTCAGTTTTTCCAGGGCGCGGTTCCAGTGAGTGACAATATGATTGCGGTTGATGACGAAAGTGGGCGTCGTGCTGCCCTGGATGATCTGGGAAAGAGCCTGCTCATGTTCCTCCAGTTCGCGGACATGGCGACGGCTTTCCATTTCCGTACGCCTGTTTTCCGTGATATCCCACAGCGTTTCCACGGCGCCGACCACGGTTCCATCGCCCGTCTTCAAGGATGTGGCGGTAAACCAGCACCACCGACCGCCCTGGCCCAGCTTGGGAAAAAACGACTCGGCCTCGTAAGCGTCTTCGAGGATATTGGATTTTCGCCAGCGCTCACCATAAAGTTCGTGCAGTTCTTCTTCCCCGGTCTGCTCCATGATCAGATCAGCCATGGTGGGCCGTTCATTTTCCCAGAACGGTTCCCATTGATGGCGCGTTCCGATCATCCGGGCGGCCGGGTAGCCGGAGAGCTTTTCCAGGGCCCGATTCCAGTGGGTGATCACATGGTCGCGATCCAACACAAAAGTGGGGATGGTGCTGCCCTGAATGATTTGCGACAACGTGCGTTCACTGTCCTCGATGCGGCGGGTATATTTGCGCCGCTCGGTCTCGGCACGCTGTTTTTCCGTATTGTCCCAAAGGGTTTCGATGGCACCAACGATGGTGCCATCCGAGGCCTTGATCGGTGCGGCGGTAAAGAAAAGCCATTTGCCGCCATTGCCGAGATGCTCGAAAAACTCTTCACACTCAAAGCCACCTTCAACCAGGGTCGACGGCTGCCATTTGGATCCGTAATAGTGATTGATTTCACCCGTTTCCAGTTGGTCGAGGATCACATCGGCCATAATCGGCCGTTCCTTCTTACGAAACGGCTGCCAGTGATCCCGGGTGCCCACCATCTCTTCGGCAGGGTAACCGGTCAAGACTTCCAGGGCATGGTTCCAGTGGGTCACCACATGATCGCGATTGATGACAAAGGTGGGGATGGTGCTGCCTTGAATGATCTGGGAAAGGGATTTTTCATTCTCATAAAGCTCCCTTTCGATCTGTTTAAAGCGTCGGTTGCGGTGCATGACGATGTCTGCGGTTTTGCGGAAACACTCATTGATCCGTGCTTTAACGTCCTCAGTGCTGACCGTCCCGGCCGTCAAGGCGCTGAAAGCGCTCTCGCGTATGGTTTCCAACTGCAACAGATCCCACAAAAAACGTGAATCCTGATGATCGATCAGGTCCACTCCCGCCGGTTTGCACCTTTCGATGGCTTGGGCCAGGTCCAGATCCCAGGTCAATTCGATGATGGTGTCCAGTCCCTCCAATTTGCAGAGGTCAAGATAATTCCTGCAAGTATGAATCCCCATGGAACGGGCATGGACCATACCCGCAGCATCGATATTGATGTCGGCAACCCCCAGCACCTCTGGATGGCGACCTTTGAAATGGTCACTAAACAGGTGTTTGAGCAACTTCTCACAAAATCGTCCCCCACCAACCAGAGCGATTTTCGCATTTTCAATTTTGTTGATCATGTTACCACTAGACTAAACATTAATCGTTGACGGGTCAGGGGACCAACAGGACCGGCAATTCGCTGAGCTCGGCGACCCGATGGGACACGCCCCCCAGCCAGTATTCCTTGAACCAATCCTTCCCGGTGCGTCCCATAACAATCATTGTCGCACCATAGTCCCTTGATATCTTAAGAATTTCTTCAACGGTACGACCGATCGCCAAATGCCACTCACTTGCAATTCCGGCATCGTCAATTTTTTTACAATACGCTTTCAGTCTGGCTGTGCTCTCATCTTCGATACGTTTTACACCAGCAGGCTCAACATTCTTGATCTGCCTGGCACCAATTACGTGGGAAACGATAATCTTTTCTGCCAAGCCATTTAACGCAATCGTGGCATCCAGACCCCGCTGTGACGGGTCGGACCAGTCCGATGCCAGCAAAGGCCGTTTCCAGATCCCATCGTTGGTTCGCATCAGCGGCTCGCCCTGCCACTCGTACTGTACCATATACTTGCTCATCAGTACCGGAACCGTGCTGCGACGCAAAATATCCAAAATATGGGTTCCCACATATACTTTTTCCAAGGTGGTGCGTTTTTTACGTCCCACAACAATCAGATCGACTTTCTCCGTTTGAGCCATTTCTAAAATCTTGGCGTTGGTTGTCCCGACCTCAACCCTTTGGTTGAATGTCAGTTGCGGATCGCCAATGGTCTGAACCCAGTCTTCAAATTTGAGACGCGCCTCCTCCTGAAATCGCTTCAGGTCTTCCTTCAAAAAGCCACCATAGGGAACAAAGGCAACATCTTCTCTTGGAATCACATGAGCCAGAACCACCTTTTTCAGTCCGACGGCCTTCAACTCGAGGATACTCTTCAAGGAGTTAAACGCCAGCTCCCTGAACCGGGTGTGAAATAGCAGGGTCTCGAAACGCATTGGCGGCCTCCTGATTTTTAAAAGAAAATAAGCGTCACCACCACAAATGACGGCAACAAAAAGATAATCGTATATTTCATAATATAGCCAAAAAAGCTGGGCATGGGCGTCCCCGCCTCTTCGGATATGGAACGGACCATAAAATTGGGCGCATTGCCAATGTAGCTACAGGCACCGAAAAAAACGGCACCGGCGGAAATCGCCTCCAAATATAAAATTTTATCGGTCATGAGCAGTGGAACCGCCTGGGCTTCGGCCATTCCCGGAAAGTGACTACCCAAGGCAGTGTTGAAAAATGTTAAATATGTCGGTGCATTATCCAAAAATCCGGACAGGGCGCCAGTCACCCAGAAATAGTGAACAGGTGCTTTGACCGTATTGATCAGGAAGGCCAGTTGTCCGCTGGCGCCGGCTTTCAGGATCAACAGGCAGGGAATCATGGTGATAAAAATGCCCACGAACAAGTAGGCCACTTCAATGATGGGAAACCAGGTAAAATCGTTTTGCTCACGAATTTCCACAGATGTTGTAGCCATGGAAAGTATCCCCATCAACACCAGTAATCCATCCCTGACCCAATCTTGGATCCCGCGATGAACGCCCAGTACATTCACGTCGCCCCAATCGACGACACCACTCATCAACACCGCACCGATCACACCGGCTAGAAAAATGAAGTTGTGAAGGCCAATGATCTTCAATGGGGTTTTCTCAGCTTCGTCAACAGGGACACGACCAGCCTCTTTTTTATAATAATAAAGGTCCAGAAAGAAATAAACCACCAACAGCAAAGCGACCACAGTCAGCATATGGGGCAGGATATGAAGGGTCCAGAAAAAGGAAACCCCATGTAAAAATCCCAAGAATAGCGGTGGATCCCCCAACGGCGTCAACGACCCACCCACGTTGGCCACCAGGAAAATGAAGAAAACCACCATGAAGGTCCGGTTTTTACGATAATTGTTGGCCCGTAAAAAGGGACGAATCAGCAGCATGGCCGCCCCGGTGGTGCCCATCCAGGACGCCAGCAAGGTACCCAGGGCTAAAATAATCACGTTGACCACTGGGGTTCCCCGCAGCGATCCCTTCAAAAGGATGCCACCGGAAACCGTATACAGCGACCATAACAAAATGATAAAGGGCACATAATCGGCAAGGATAATGTGGATGATTTCATACAACGCGGTCCCTTTGTAAACAAAAAGGAAAGGAACGGCCATGGTCGCCGCCCAAAATGCCGACACCTTTCCGAAATGGTGGTGCCAGAATTCCGGCGCCACAAGCGGAAACAAGGCAATCGAAAGCAGCATGCAGGCAAACGGAATACAACTCCAAAGCGGTAGAACAGGTCCAAGGTCTGGATGATCATGATGGCCGTGACCGTCACCTTCATCACCATGAGCGTCTTTTGCATGAGCGCTTTCCGCTTCCGGTTGATGATGGGCGGCAGACATGTCAGCCGGTTGGCTGTGTCCTTCGAGATTCGTGTCCCGATGGTGGGTCGGTTCTTCGCTCCACGCCAATGTTCCGGAAAAAAACAGAAGCAAGAAAATAACAATGGGTCCGAAGTAGCAAACGATTGCGCGTCTACAGGGGATGCTCATCGGTTTTACGGCCTCCCTGCTGTTAACCGGGTCGAGGAAACCACGACCCCTGTTGATGGAAAAAAAGATAGGCGGCTCAATCGATAAATCGCTGTTAACAATTAGATATGCATTGAAATGTAGATGTTGCATACTACGGTTCGGCTTTTTTTGTCAATGGGATTAAACGTCAATTCAGATATTGATCCAGTATAACAACCTGATATTTTTTAATTTCCAACAATGGAATCGGGATTGCCGAATTGCCGCCGTATCCAATACCATCGCTGCAAATTTTGTTGGTGAGATGTTGATTTTTTTGGTAACTGTGATGGGCATAATTCATCAAAGGCCGGTCTGACCATAAACGACCATCCAGCGTCCAGATAGAAACAGAGGATTCATATGAATGACAATTATGACAACCCGGATATCATCGTCGATTATATTACCGGAAAATCCGTTCCCAATGTGGGAGCAGAAATCAATCGTCAGCAAGTTGAACGATATCTAGTCGAGGAAAAGGGGTATCGGCACGAGGAGATTCTCGTGGATGCCCCCATCCAGTTGGAAATCGATGGTGAAATCTACCGATCCACCGTCGATCTCGTGGTTCAAATCGACAATCGTCCGTTGATGGTGGTTAAATGTGCCGCAGGCTCACTGGGCTCCCGGGAACGAGAAGCAGTCAGCGCGGCACGCCTATTTGGCGCCTCGCCGATGCCGCTGGCCGTAGTATCTGATGGTACGACAGCCACGGTGCTTGATACAACCAATGGCAAACAAAAGGGAAAGGGACTGGAGGCCATCCCCCATCGGAACGAGGCCCTTGAGCGGGTTCAATCAGAACCGTTGCCTCCCATCGCACCGGAGCGACTGATCAGGGAAAGACTGGTTTTTCGGTCTTACGATTCCATGAATGTCAATGTTCAAAGAAAAGAGGACTGATATGTTGGGTTCACTGGATAGCTATCCAGCGAACCCATCGCACCTCGCAAGCTTATCGGAAAATCGCAGCAGCGGCCCCCGCCGCTCGGTTGCGTAATCGCAAAGGCGTCTCCACCACGCCGCTCCGGTCAATACCCGATGGATTGAATAATCACGCGGATCGGCAATCCCATTGATTTCAATTTGCTCGATGCCAAATTGCCCATAACCCGGGCCTATCATCATGGCGGCAGCGATCACGTCGATGGCATGCTGTTTCATTACGTTCCGGCCATATAATTTGGAAAGTGCCACAGGCCGGCTGTCATACCTCAGGCTTCGTGCAATGCCCACGATCCGGTCCACGGTGAAACGATGCAATTCAACCGGGCATCCATAATCAGTACTAAAAATCTTGAGTGGGGGATTGTTGGTAACCACCAAAAGATCCAGGTCACCAGGAAGGTGATCGATGGAGTCACCGGTCAGATAACGGGCAAACGAGCCGAACAGCAACAACGCCTTGGCGTGATAATCCTGCATGTCCGCGGTAATCCGTGTTATCGCGGACATCATGGATTGCAGATGAAGCTCGGAATGATCCATTTGACCTATTGTTTAATCTGGTTATCCGGAAAGCTCCAGCTGACATCTGTTCCAGCATAATAGCATGACGTTAACTGATCTAAGGGTCAGTGTTAAGTGTGAAGGAAAGGTATCCTATTGATTCTTAAATAAAATTATATCCGATCCACCACTTAACACGTTTTCACTGGCCGTTAACAGCCGGCAACATCTTTCCCGCAGTGTTTACAAACTTTAGCCCGCTTTTTTATTATTTCCGCGCAAAAGGGGCACTCTCGGGTAAAAAATCGCTCGTGGATTTTTTTTACGGCACGGTCCACCTGTTCCTGTAGGCGCTGATTGCCGAATTTCAAATTGCGGATGGGCTCGATGGCTTCCAACTCACCAATATCCCCAATCATCTCCGCAGCCTTCATGCGTACTCGGACCGGCTCCGTCGAATCGGTCAACAGTTTCAAAATAGAAATTCCGTCATTGTTCACATAGCAGTCGGCAAGGATCGAAAATCCCCGCTTGATATTTTGTTTCAACGCCTCTTCCTCGGCCAGCACCTGATCATCGATCACCTGGCCCTGGCCCCCAACTGGACTGAACACCGGAATAAGCTCAAATTGCGTGGTTCCAGGAAAATTGATGCAGCGATAGGAGGCGCGTTGGGCATAATTATCCATCATACTATCCCAACCACTGGTGTAAAGCGGGCATTCATCGTTAAAACACATAAACAGGTATGGTGTCCCCCAGCCCAGGCCATCGCCGACGTTGATGGGTGGCACCTCCCAGATGGACATCTGCTGATTACAGTGCGGGCAAGTCGGTTTTTCCATCTCCAATATTTTTTCAAGGACTTCCTCTTTGGTTTCAAAAGCCATGGGTGAACCTCCGTAGGCTGGGAAAAAGATTAGATCGATCCGTCAACTATCGTTATCAAAGTATTCAAAATGATGCAGGTAAATTAAGGCACGCCCAAAGATTGTCAATGACAAGTGTTGGGTGTCCTGTATTGGCGTTTGTATCACTACTATGCGTGCAGGGGGTAAATTGCAAGATGTAACAATTTTAAAAAAACTAAAGTTATCCCTCCTACTGTCGATATTTATTGCGGGTACATTAAAAACACGACGGCGAGCCATATGAAAAAACGATCAGTATTTGATCTGCTAGATAATGGAACTCGCATCGACGATATGCAAAAGGAGGGACACGATGGAAACGATAAACGCAACCAATTCGATGAGCAATCAAGTTCAGGGACTGGAAAGAGCCCCAAGGGTTAACGAAATCAAACCGGAGGAAGAAAAAACCACCGGCCAGCAGGCCGCGCAAGCCGAAGACAATCCGGATTACCGCGTTAACCTTTCAGAAGAGTCCAGACAAAGAGTAGCCGAAATGAACAGTCCCATGACGGCCCCCCAAGAAGGCCCGGAAGAAAACATGACCGAACAAGAAGCAGCGGGTCTGGCTGAACAAATGGCCAACCAGCTGTCGCAGACCAATGTCGCCATTGCCAACGAGGCCATGCAAAAAGCGATGGGTATTACCTAATCAACAGGCCATCCACCAAAAATCCATCCAGGTACCCTCACCTCATTCAGCAGCCGGTTGTTGCATACACCGGCTGTTTTGTTTGGTTGCAATAAGAATAACCGTGGTGCACCCGCGCCAATCCACACCCTCACCAGCATATAAGGTAAAAACCGATACCCGTCGCAGGGTTCCAGGTCAGCCAACCAATCCGAAGAGCCTGTTTGATAAATCTGTCTCTGGAATCGCTTTAAACAAAAAGCCGGCCGAGATCGAAATCGGTCGGCCGGCTTTGGTTTATGAGCTTAGGGTGTTACCATCCCCAGGTCAGGTATTGGTGAATGGAGTCGGCCGCCTTTCGACCGGCCCCCATGGCCAGAATCACCGTGGCTGCACCGGTAACGATGTCACCACCGGCCCAGACCCCTTTTTTAGTGGTCTTGCCCGTTTCCAGATCGGCCACGATGTACCCCCATTTGTTGAGCTCCATGTCCGGGGTGGACTGGGTCAACAGCGGATTGGCACCGGACCCCACGGCCACGATGACC
Source organism: Desulfosarcina variabilis str. Montpellier (assembly GCF_048565275.1). NCBI lineage: Bacteria > Pseudomonadati > Thermodesulfobacteriota > Desulfobacteria > Desulfobacterales > Desulfosarcinaceae > Desulfosarcina > Desulfosarcina variabilis. The sequence continues at coordinate 9,132,040 of NZ_CP159846.1, forward strand.
AGATCGGTGTCCATATGGAACTCGGATCCCTCAATGGGAACGGGGCTACGCCGACCTGAATCGTCCGGTTCGCCAAGCTCCATCTTCAGGCATTCCATGCCGGTGAGGCGTCCTTTTTCGTCCCCTTTGAACTGGGTGGGATTGGTAAGCAGAAAAAATTCAATGCCCTCTTCTTCGGCATGGTGGATTTCCGCAGTCCTGGCAGGCATTTCAGTCCTGGATCGGCGATAGACAATCTTGACGCTCTCCGCCCCCAAACGCATGGCGGTTCTCGCCGAATCCATGGCCACATTACCGGCACCCAACACCACCACGTTCTTGCCAATTGGAATCGGTGTGTCCACCTCAGGAAACTTATAGGCTTTCATCAGATTGGCCCGGGTCAGGTACTCGTTGGCCGACAGGATGCCAATCAGGTTTTCGCCGGGCAGGTTCATGAAGCGTGGCAGACCAGCGCCCACGCCAAGGTAAATCGCCTCGTAGCCCTGTTCAAACAACTCGTCCAGGCTGACCGTGCGGCCCACCACGGAATTGACCTCGACATTCACGCCGAGACGTTCCAGAAAGTTGACTTCCTGGGCCACAATGGCCTTGGGCAGCCGGAACTCGGGAATGCCGTAAACCAAAACGCCGCCAGGCTTATGGAAGGCTTCCAACACCGTAACGGCGTGGCCTTTTTGAATCAGGTCGCCAGCCACGGTCAAACCAGAGGGGCCAGACCCCACCACGGCCACTTTTCTGCCGGTGGACGACGCCTTGGGGGGTAATTCCCCCGTACCATGTTCACGTTCATAATCGGCCACAAAGCGCTCCAGGTTGCCAATGGCCACTGCCTCGCCGCGTTTACCCACGATGCACTTACCTTCACACTGAATTTCCTGGGGGCATACCCGACCACACACTGCCGGCAGGGCGTTTTTGGTCCACACGTGCCGAATCGCACCAGTAAAATCACCCTGGGCCACCAGATTGATAAACCCTGGGATATCCACCCCCACCGGACACCCTTCTACACATCCGGGTTTTTTACACTGCAGACATCGGGCCGCCTCTTCCTGAGCCATGGCAACGGTATAGCCGGTCGGTACTTCCTCGAAATTCCGTTTTCTGATTTCTGGTTTCTGCTCGGGCATCGCCACACGGGGCGCCTTACCCTTTTTTTCTTTTTTTTCGGTCATTTCAATCCCTCCATCTCAACAATCCCCGTGCGCCGATCCATCCACGTATCGCCTTTTTTGCAGATGTATCCATCGCGTTCATCCCGTTCCCGTCACTTTTCAGGACGCATCCTGAAGGGTGCAGAATCCCTCGTAACATTGCTTTTCTTCATCACAATAAGCTTGAAGCCGCAGCATTAATTCATCGAAATTCACCTGATGCCCGTCAAACTCCGGACCATCGACACATGCAAATTTCGTTTCACCACCGACGGTCACCCGGCATCCCCCGCACATTCCCGTGCCGTCGATCATAATGGGATTCAAGCTTACCAGGAGTTTTACACCGTATGGTTTGGTGATGTTGGCCACGGCTCGCATCATGGGGACCGGTCCGATGCCCACCACCAGTTTGACATCACCTTGATCCAACACGTCTTTGAGCACATCGGTAACAAACCCATGGTGTCCATAAGTGCCGTCATCGGTGCAGACCTTTAAGTCATTGGATGCCGCTTTCATCTGGGATTCGAGAATCAAAAGATCTTTGGTTCTGGCGCCAATGATACAGGTCACATCGTTGCCGATCTCTTTGAGGGCACGGGTGATGGGATGCAGCACGGCCACACCGGTGCCACCGCCCACGCACACCACTTTGCCCACTTTTTCCAAATGCGTGGCTTTGCCAAGCGGTCCGATGACGTCCTGAAATCCATCCCCCACACTCAGGGTTTTGAACAGGGCGGTCGATTTTCCTACTACCATGTAGATAATGGTGATAGTGCCCTTGTCCGGATCCGTGTCCGCCATGGTAAGCGGAATCCGCTCGCCGTCCTCATTGGCCTTCAGGATGACAAACTGACCGGGCTTGGCTTTTTTTGCGATCAGGGGCGCTTCGATTTCATTTAAAATCACGGTCCCCTCGGCCATTTCCTCTCGTTTTACAATCTTGAACATGCGTGCCCTCCAAGTCTATTGTTTCAACGCAACCCGTTGGCTGCAAAACATATTTTTTTTACTTATCGTTCATCCATGGCTACTATACATTCCCGTATTATGAAATCAAGCTCAAAACTGGAGATTGGCTGCAATACGAAATATTTTTAGATTGATGACGATTTGTTTTATTTTTTCATATGGAACGACAACTGCTAAAAAAAGCTAAACATTTTAGGCCGATTATGCAAATATAGCTGTTTTATCAATAGGCGAGCCAACTTGCATTCAACCATTGGAAGGCCTCGACAACGATTTGATAAGATAGCTTAACTATTTCTTAAAATGTTCATGTGTTGCGTTTGCAGTAGTATCTATTTACTTAACAATAAAACCGTATTGGGTCGACATAACGCCTTTAAAAGATGAAAATTTTTGACAGTCATTGCCATTTGGACGATCGTTCATTCAACAAAGATTTCCAGGACGTACTGAAACGGGCCACGCTGGCCGACGTTCACAGAATGCTGATTGCCGGTGTTAACGAAAAATCATCCGAGCGGGCGGTAGGCTTGGCCAGTCAGCATGCCAATCTTTTTGCTTCAATTGGGGTGCATCCACACGATACCCATTCGTGTACAGAAAATACCCTGGCCGATCTCAGCAAATTGGCCGCTAATACAAAAGTCGTTGCCTGGGGTGAAATCGGGTTGGATTTTAACCGTATGTATTCACCCAGAGAGATTCAGGAAAAGTGGTTCATCCGCCAGTTGGAAATGGCTGATGCCCTGGATCTGCCACTGATCTTCCACGAGCGGGACAGCCATGGACGCCTGCTGGAAATCCTGAAAAGCCTGCCCAGTTCCCGCCGACAAGCGGTGGTTCACTGCTTTAGTGGCAATCCAAATGAGCTGGCCCAATATCTGGAGATGGGCTTTTATATCGGCATCACGGGTATCGTGACCATTAAAAAACGGGGAGCCGCATTGCGGCAAATGATTTCGTCCATCCCAATGGATCGGATTCTGGTCGAAACAGATGCACCTTACCTGACGCCCACCCCCCAGCGCAACAAATTTCGCCGTAACGAACCGGCTTTTGTACGTGAAGTACTGTTCAAAGTGGCCGACGTTCGCGGAGACGATCCGTCTGCCCTGGCCCAGCAAGTCTGGGCGAACACCTGTACCCTGTTCGGTATCAATCCATCTTAGCGTAGCGCCTATAAGGCCCTTATCGGCGTCCCTGCTTGATGATCAGGCGGCCATGAGATGCTGGACGGCTTTTTCAAGACCGTCGATGGACAATTCGAACATGGGAAAAATCTGTTGGATCATAATGATCGTGCGCGTGTACCCCCACATCGGCGCCGGCACCGGATTGAGCCAGACACTGTGGGGAAACGTGTGGGCCAGGCTTCTCAGACATTCAATGCTGGGTTTGCCGCTCCGATTCTGAACATAAATGGAACCGTCGCGGGACATCAGCTCATAGGGCGCCATACTGGCGTCACCCACCACGATAATACGAGTTTCCGGATCCAGGCGGGACAGTTCAGCCATGCGCATGGGTTTTCGGTAACGTGCCGGATCTTCCCAGATGGTGTCGTAAATGGTGTTGTGGAAGAAAAAGGTGCGCACCTCCTTAAACTGGGCCCGGGCATAGTCGAAAAGGGTCTGCACCACCGACACGTAAGGATCCATGGACCAGCCGCCGTTGTCGATGGCCAGAATCACTTTGAGGCGATCTTTGAGGCGCCGGTCAAAGACGATTTCGATCTCCCCGCCGTTTTTCATGGTGCGATAGATGCTCTCATCGACGTTGACCTGGTCCTTGGGACCGGCCGGCACCAGGTTGCGCAGCCGTTTGAGGGCCTCGCCGACCATGGCCTGGGTCAGGGGGCCGGACAGGGAGTAATCCTTGTAACGCCTTTCCATGGCGACTTTGACAGCCGACTTGTTGCGCGATACACCGCCCACACGCATACCGCCCGGATGGTAGCCGGAATGGCCCACGGGTGAGGTGCCGCCGGTACCGATCCATTTGCTGCCCCCATCGTGACGCCCTTCCTGCTCCTTGAGCCGTTCCTTGAAATAGTCGATGAGTTCTTCGGGCGTCATGCGATTAAGCTCTTCTTCATTGATCCCCAACGCACCCGCCATGGTTTTGGGATCTTTGAGCCATTCTTCCAGCATGGCCTGGGCGATTTCGTCAAGCTCCAATCCATCGACATCGGGCAACTCGGCCCCCTGGAAATGGTAGGCAAACACCTGATCAAACAGATCAAAGTAGCGCTCACTTTTTATCAGGATGGTTCGCGATGCCGTGTAAAATTCATCCAGGGTACGAATCAGATGGCTTTTCATCGCCCGGTGCAGGGTCAAAAACGCCGTGGGGCTGACCGGTATACCCAACTCTTTTAATTTATAGAAAAAAGCCAGAAACATAATCAGAACATTTTCCGCCGGTTGACAAAGGTATTGGCCCTTTCGTAGTCACCGCTTTTTTTGAACAGCACACCCAAAAATGGCAGATCGCCCTTTGCCAGCCGCTTGGGCTTGAAGTCCGGATCGGCTTTCAATGCGCGAATCCAGTTGATCAGCTCGCGTGTAGCGGGCCGTTTTTCCATGCCGTCCAATTCCCGCATACGGTAGAACGCATCAATGGCATTGTTCATCAGATCATCACTGATACCCGGGAAATGCACCGCGATAATACGACGCATCATCTTGGGGTCCGGAAAGGCGATATGGTGAAAATTGCACCGACCTAAAAACGGATCTGAAAGATCCTTTTTGGCATTGGAGGTGATGATGATCACAGGCCTGTGCTTGGTCGGAATCGTCTTGTCGATCTCGATGATGTCGAACTCCATCTGGTCCAGCACGTCCAGCATATCATCCTGAAAATCAGTGTCCGCCTTGTCGATTTCATCGATCAGCAGCACCGTGCGCTGATCGGCTGTGAACGCCTGGCCGATTTTGCCCATTTTGATGTATTCTTCGATGTTACTCACATCCCGCTGGCTATCGCCGAAGCGGCTGTCATTGAGCCGGGTCAGGGTGTCGTACTGATAAAGCGCCTCCACCAGTTTCATGCTGGACTTGACGTTGAGCACCAACAGCGGCATGTTCAGGCTTTCAGCAATGGCATGGGCCAGCATGGTTTTCCCCGTACCGGGCTCGCCCTTGAGCAGTAAGGGCATTTCCAGGGCCATAGAAATATTGACGATTTGGGCCAGTTCCTCGTCCAGGACATATCTGGTGGCGCCGGAAAAGGACGCCGTTGATGGTTGCTCACTCATGAATACCTCTCTGATTTTTTCTAACAATTTCCACCACTGGATAAAGCAGTACCCCGATCTTTCGATCACAATAGAGACCGATTATTTAACACAGAGAACACAAAACCACAAGAACAACATAACATATTACCAATCCTAAACCAACCGATAGACTAAATAAAAAACAACCGCCTCAATTCATCATCAGGGTTTGATCTGTAAAAATAACCACGAATCCATCAAGGTCCACTTTTTTCAAACCGAATTTGGCCGCCAATTGACACCCATATTCCACAATGATATTGTTTGAGCAGCAGTTTCACCCCTTATTTACGGACCGCTGAAACGACTGGATTATCTACATTTAAAAACAACCTGAACAAATGATTGTGGGTGTTCAATAAAGGAAGCACTTCCCGTGATTCGTCAGGGGAAGGCGAAGATATGGTGATTTAACCATGGGCACCATTATTTCATTAGATCAAAAACTGAAAAACAGCCGTGAAAAGCAGGACGCAATTGTAAAAAAAAGGAAACTTTTAGCTGTTCGAAACATCTTCCGTTGCACGCATTGTATATCCAAGTGTGAAAAATGCGGTGTACAAATAACGGCGGATAATCGTCCGGCATTGCCGTCGTATAGAGTTCCCTATGTATTCTGTGACAGCTGTGCCGAAGACTATGTGGCCTATATTGAAATCCTAAAAGGCAACAAAGACAAGGCCATGTACTGGCACAACGATGCGTGGATGAAAGTGTGGGCGACCTGGATCGAACATCAGGGGGCCATTGACAGCTATTTGAAATCCAAAGAGTTTGAACGACTGTTGGATGAACTAAGACCGAATCAGACCTGAATAGATGCTACCGCCTGAATTCGCGCCTATCCAAAAGAAATGCCTGCTTGCTTTTTTCTTGATGTATAAGTATTGGTGGCGGTGGTATATTACAGCGGTGGTATATTACAAATGGTGCTGTAAAGTTCGTTGCGGTTTAAATTGAGGAGGAAATCATGTTTGGAATCGGCATGCCAGAATTAATCATTATCCTGGTTATTATCCTTATTATTTTCGGTGTTGGTAAGCTGCCAGAGATTGGCGGTGGTATGGGCAAAGCAATCCGCAATTTCAAATCGGCCTCCAAAGAAGTCGAGGAGGACGCACCTGAAAAAAAAATCGAGGAGGAAAAAAAAGCCTGATCACTTAGTTTTCTTTTTGTAATGACAACCCGTTAAATTACGCCGGCTGCGCGGACGTTCCCCCACTAGCATGCGCGCCGGCTTTTTTGTTGATGATTGCCGATAAAACCGCCATTCGGATCCAATATTTTCTCTATTTTGGAGTCATGGGTGTTTTTCTGCCCTACTTCAACCTTTATTGCCTGAAAATCGGCTTCAACGGTTTTCAGATCGGCAGCCTGTCTGCCGTACGGTCGATTGTGCTGATCGTATGCTCTATTTTCTGGAGCATTCTGGCGGACCGCCGAGGCATCAGGCGTCCCATCTATATTCTGTGCAGTTTCGTCAGCAGCGGACTATGGGCCCTGTTTCTGCTGACCACCGATTTTTATTGGATGCTGGCCATTACCGTCGCCTATGGTGCGTTTTATGCGCCACTGATTTCTTTCCTGGAAGCCTTTGCCATGGATGTGCTGGATCAAACCAAAAGCCGCTATGGCCAGACCCGGGCATGGGGGTCGGTGGCCTTTATCGCCGTGGTGCTCATTCTGGGAAAAATTATCGATCGCTACACCGTGAGCATTATCATCGGTCTGGTGCTTGCCCTGTCTTTCGCCCAGGCCTTTGCCGCCATCACTATCCCCCGCACGGCGCATCGGCGCCACGCCCAGTCTCAAGGTGCCGCCCCCCGGCTTTTTTCCATGCCTACAGTAATTTTCCTCATTTGTGCGTTTCTCATGCTGGTCAGCCACGGAGCCTACTACGGCTTTTTTTCCATTCATCTGGCCCAACTGGGGCATGACGGCAGCTTTATTGGAACCTGCTGGGCGTTGGCATCCATGGCCGAGGTGGTATTGATGATCAATTCCGCCCGCCTGTTCAACATGTTCTCCTTCAAACGGGTGCTGGGTTTTTCCCTTTTTGTTGCCGCCCTTCGTTGGAGCCTTTTATGTGTCGCGCAGTCGGCGGCAACCATTTTGGCCAGTCAACTGCTGCACGCCGTCACCTATGGCGCATTTCACATGGCCGGTATCCTTTACATGGATCAATTGGCGCCGCCTGCCGCCAAAACCCTGGGGCAGGCCTTGAACAACGCCGTCACTTATGGACTCGGTCTCACCATCGGTTTTTTTGTCAGCGGGGCCGTTTACGAATCTTTTGGCAGCCAACCGCTGTTTATCTTCAGTGCGGTCACGGCTTTTATCGGCGGTGTTATTTTTACCGGCTTCCACTATTTCGCATCTTTTCATAAACAGACCAAGTGAGTATCCATCAACGCAATGGTTGACAGATGCCGAAAACAAGACCATCTTTTTCTCAAAACGCCATTTTAAGACAATGCCATTTTTATAGTGAAAGGAAGTAAGTATGAAAGAGAAAGTCGTCGTCGCGCTAAGCTGTGGTACCGATAATCCCAATCGTTCCACCCGCGCCATCCACCTGGCCACCATCGCTCATAAAGAAGGAAAAGATACCACGTTGTTTTTGCTCGATGAAGGTGTCTACATCGCCAAGGAAGGACTTGCCGATCACCTGCGGGCCGCGACCGGTGACGTGGCTGACGACCTGATCGCTTATCTCCAGGCCCATGAGGTGCCCATTTTAGTCTGTACCCCCTGCGCCAAAGCCCGCCGCATCGAAGAAACAGATCTGATCGAAGGCGCCCGCATGGCCACAGCGGCCGAGTTGATTCACATGTCCTGTGACGCGGCAGTGATCAGCCTGTAGAACACCAAGGGATCTGTATGAAGTAATCCGAACGGCAACCACGACCCACGGGCATTCAGGATAAACCGCCATGCCCACGATCCAGTGCCCGTGCAATGCCTGTGGTCTTAAAAACTGTACTTGAATTCCAAAAAAAGCCGGTCATTATCTCCTATATTTTTGAACGCGGGCAGATTACCGGACTGATACAGGACGCCCCCGCCATCAACCGTCAGGGCATCGATGATTTCATATTCCGCTGAAAGGCGCTGGTAGGCCCCGTCCTGGCCGGTTTCCCCGTAAAACGAAAGCACAAGGGTCAGGGTCAAGGTATCGTTGAGGTAGTCCTTGTCCATCCGGGCCACCCATTGCAGCTGATCCGTATTCCATCCGTCGGGATCCTGTTTCAAATCATCGTTGTGATGGTAAAGGTGCCGATCGACCAGTTCCAGCGAAATCAACGTCTCGTCAAATCCATTGTATTCCAGGCCGGCCATGGTGTCCAAACGGGAAAAGGTTTCATTGGGTGCGTTGGTAAATTTCAATCCATCCAGCCATGCTATTTCTCCCTTGATCAACCAATTGCCCATGGCCACATTCGTCGATGTCCCAACCATCTTGATGCGTGCGTGTGCGCTTTGCAGAGAATTTGATGGTGCGGATGAGCAGCACTCAACATGGGCATCTTTATCGTAGACATCAGCCAGGTAAATCCCCAGATCCCAGCCTGAGAATATGCCATTTAAAGCCATGGCGAACTGCGTGTTTCGCATGTTGCTGTTAACACGCTTTTCAGCCGGAGACGGCGCTGCAAAGGGATAGAAATCCGAACCGTAGGGCGGATTTTCATTGAAACGCACCTCGTGAATCAGGATGCCGGAGAGGTTAAACGCCCCCCAGTAGTAATCCAGTTTACTCAAGGTCACCGGCAGGCGCAGGTCTTCGATGTCGGTGATCCCCGGCATTCGCAGATCCAGCGGGTTTATCACATCCACGACACGGATGTTGTCCGATGTCCCCCAAACCACGATCTGGCGCCCCACCTTAATATCCCACTGCCGGGCAGGACTGCCCATCAGATACATTTCGCGCACGTCCACCTCGCTTTCATAGGCATCCAGAACCGCATCGGTGTATGCGTCGCGTCCATTGATCGGGTAGGCGAAATCATAATCGGCCCTGCAGCTGGCATACACTTGCCAGCCATCTTCCAGCTTCGCGTCAAATTCCAGAAACAACTCCGTTTTCAGGCTGGACAGACCGCGCCAGTCCGTTTCCCCGGCAGCCGGGCGATCGTGGGCAAAATTATAAATCGCGGCGGCCTTGGCATGTCCCCCCAGACGCCCCGGCGAGTCGGCATTTGTCGTCTCAGATGCCAGATCATGGGGATCAACGGGCATGGTCGAATCGTCAAATCCATCTATCGGCACATCTTCTTCTGCAGGTCCGATGTCATCAAATCCATCGAGAAAATCGTCGCTGCCCCAGCCCGGTCGACCATCGGTATGGAGGAAACAGAAAAACACCCCTGCCACCAGCACCCAAAGCCGCCATCGCAAAACGACGTGGCGAAGCATACGCCCACCTTGCATTTCCATCTGGCGCCCTACAACCCCTTTTCCATCTGGCGAATCGAAAAAAAGGCTTCATCAAGCTTCTGATCGAAGCGGACCTGGTCCAGCTTCAAAATGGTTTTGTGGACCATCTGTTTGCCGGTCTTGCGGGTCACCTGCAACTCGGTGGCCACCCAGATCCCGTCAATCGTTTCCAGACGATTGACCATCATGTATTTAAGATCGACGCTGTTTTCGACCCAGTGGATCGATCGCACGATGAAATCGTTGTCCTGCCGGACAAAAACCAGCTCTTTGGTATAGCCAGTTTCTGCCTCTACTTCTTTTGATCGGGGAATGGCCCAGATGGCCCAGGTTTTTACGCCGTCAAAGACCTGCTCGGGCCCCTTTTCGTAAAAGTGGTAATCGTAGTCTGCCAGTTCCCGATCGGCCATGTCCGCATAATTCAGGTCCGAGCCCATGAAACTGCCACTCTTATCCGTAGTAGCGATGCGCTTTGTTTTTCTGAGGGCCGGCAGATAAAGCCACTGATCGTCATCATGCAAAGGGTCGTCGTAATCAATGGTCAAAAAGGCCGTATCCTTGACGTCGGCCGGGTGCAGAAAAAACATCAGCCGCATGGTATCGGGGCCTTTGTCTTTGGTAAACGTGGCAATTTTTCGTGCTCGTTTGCCGCCATGTTTATCGATCAGGATCATCTGCATGTTGGCGGTCTGGTTATCCCCATCATCCCGGGCGTCCACCCGCTCCATGATGGCCCGGGCCTTGGGATCGTCTTTGCAGTGGCCGCATGGAACAGACATCTGAGCCACAAAAATAAAGCTGAAAAAAAACAAAACCGCATGATGAAACAATGACCTGTAATTAATCTTCATTGTTGATCTCCAAACTCGTTGCGGGTTGAGGAGCGCATGGATCCTCGATTGCGCGGCAAGCCCGGGCGGCCAAAGCTGCGGAGGGGGACTGCCCCGTAACCAGAACCATCAGGGCCGGGTTGACGATGAAATCCGCCAGCAAGGCAAAAATAATCGTGAGCCCCGTCAGCCAGCCAAATACGACAAGCAGGGAAAGCGATGCCGACATGAGGATGAAAAAGCCCGCACTCAAGATCACCGAGGTGAGCAAAAGCGCCCTTCCGGTACCCAGCATGGTCTTCTCTATGGAAAAAGAGGCATCGCCGGTCTGATCAAAGTATTTTCTGAAGTTGTACATAAAATGCAGTGTATCATCGACCACAATGCCGATGGCGATGCTGCCGATCATGATGGTACTCATATCAAGCCGGATGTGAAACGCCCCCATAATGCCCATGGTCATAAATATGGGCAGCAGATTGGATATCATGCTGAGCAATCCGATTTTGACATTTCCCACATGGAGTATCATCAAAAGCGTAATCACCAGGAAAGCAGCCACATAACTTTTGGCCATGCTGTGCAGGGACGCCGGAATGGAACGTGATAAAAGGGCCGGGATGCCCGTCACCACTTTGGATGAGACATCCGGGAAACAGCGTTCCGCCAATGCCTGCACATGGGCAACGAAAATTTTCAAATATACCGCATCCGTCCAGGGCGTTTTAATACTCAAGCGGGCAACGCGGTAATCACGGTCGGTAAACCGCTCCAGATCATCCGACCCGCTGTTCTCAAAAAGCAGCAGCTCCTGTGATACAGCGGCTCGCGTCTGGGGCACGGCATGGTATTTTGGATCGTTGCCGTTTAGTGACTGGTTGACCTCCATAATAATATCGTCAATGGCGTATACCTTGCCGACAGATAGATGCGCGTCCGCATATGCCATGATCTTTTGTTTGAAGGCCTGCAACTGGTTTAAAAACAGGGGGGCTTTCAGGCCATCGGCCATTCCGGTGTCCAGAATGGCCTCCAGAATAATCGTGCCGTTCAGATGGGTATCGATGTAAGGCACATCAGCGGTAATCTTCTCTTTCTCATTAATCCAGTTCAGGACATTGTGGGAATAGGACACTTGACAGGTATAGTAAATACTCATGGCAAACAGAAACAGGGCCCCGGCAACCACCTTCCTGGGATGCCGGGTGGAAAACCTCGAGAAGAACAGGAGGGCTCGGTCCATGGCCGCCGACTTTTTTCGTTCTCCAGAATCGATCTTGCGCCTGATGGGGAATAGCGCAATGCAGGCGGGCAGCATCAGAATCGTGTACACAAAGGCCAGCAACACGCCGGCGGCACCGAAAAATCCCAAATCGGCAATGGCGGTCAATTCGGCAAAGGCAAATGAGAAAAGGCTGGCCGCCGTGGTCAGGGCCGTGAGCAACACGGCAAATCCCGAGTGGCCCACGGCATCTATGATGGCGGCCTTTTTGGTGTTTCCGTTTTTGTATTGGACGTAGAAAACAGAAAGGATATGAACGGAATAGCCCACGCTGACGGCCAGAAGAAACCCCGGTAGAACGACTGTGGTCAACTTGATGGTCACCTGAAAAAGCGCCAGCATGCCGCCTGTAGACAAAAGAGCGAAGATAATCACCAATTCAGGCAAGAGCACACCGGACACCCGGCGGAACAGAATCGCCAGAAACACGGCGATGGTCAACAGGGACAGCAATACCACCTTCACGATGTCGATTTCCATGGCCCGGTTATAGACGTCCATGACCACTGGCTCGCCGGCCATGGCGATGGAAAAATCCGGGCTGTGATAGGTTGAAATCGTGTGGTTGATGGCAGCAATGACGGCCCTGTTTTCCTTCTCACCGAAATAGCGCGCTGCGGGTACCGCCTGCGCTTCATCGGCAACGCCACCCGCCTCGTCAAACCCATCGAGAAGGGCGTCAGCTGCGCCTGAACCCTGCAAAATGGCTTGGGTTTCCACCAGCAGTGCGGTGACCTTGCCGTCCCTTGAAATCAGGGTATCCATATACAGGGGATTGGCAAAGATACGTGTTCTCAGAGTTTCGAGATCAGACGGCGTCTGTGGCCAGGTGTCAAGCAAGGCGCCGACCACCAACTCATCCCCTCTACCATATGTGTCACGCGCATTGATCAGGCTATTGACCTCCTTGACATGGGGGACTTTTTTCTCCAATGCCTCGTGAAAAGATTTCAAACGGTGTAAAAAGGTGAGGTCAAACACCTCAGGCGGCGTGACGGTGATCACCAGCATCTCATTTTCGTTGAAACGGTCGCGGAAGGCATCGTATTGAATGCGGATTGGATCATTTTGCCGCAGCAGGGCAACCGCCGACGTATCCATTTCAGCATGCGGAATCTGGCTTGCCAGGGCGGCGACGATGGCCAATGTCATCCCCAGGCACGTCAGGTGATGGCGATAAATGAGCTCCGCAAGACCTGAAAAGAAACCTTCGATGCGACGTCGAAGTTTCGGATTCATATTCGTGTCAATCCCCGGTCAAGAGCTGAAGCCGGATTGTGTGGCTGCCGTTTTTGCCGGCTTTCCATCGGCCCGCAGGGCATGCTGCCGGCCATATATCATTGCCAGCAGGGCCGGTACCAGCAGCAGATCGGCCGCCAGGGCGAAAAGTATCGCGCATCCGACCAGCACCCCGAAATACGCATAACAGGACAGATAGGCGGTGGTGTAGATAATAAACCCGCCGAAAAGAACCAGGCTGGTAATCACCAACGCCCGACCGGTGTGATAAAGGGTTTCTCTCACGGCAGTTTCCACGCAGCCATTGATTTCGTATGCCCTGCGGAAATGGTGCAGGAAATGAATCGTATCGTCAACAACCAGCCCCAGGACGATACTGCCGATGAGAATGGTCATCAGGTCGACGGGAATATTCATGATTCCCATGATACCAAAAATCAGGATGATTGGCACGACATTGGCGATCATGCTCATCAGTCCGATGCGCAGCCGCCCGATCATGACCACCATCAAGGCAGTGATCACCAGCAGCGCAAACAGATAACTTTTGGCCATGCTGGTAATAAATAATTTGGTGATACCGATAAACAGCGCCATGTGCCCGGTAAGGCTGATGGTTTCATGGGGAAACTGCTGTTTGAGATACGCTTTTATTTTTTCGACGTATTCTTTATACAGGACCGAATCGGTAAAAGGGGCCATGATCGATAACCGGCCGGTCCGATAGGTCGCATCGACCAAGTCCTCAAGATCATCGCTGCCACTGGATTCGAAGAGAATCAGCTCCTGGGCGATCAACCGGCGGTTATCCGGAACGGTGTAGGCCGCATCATGCCCCTGGTTCAGTGCACGGTTGGTTTCCTTGAGCACATCTGCCAGGCTCATCACTTTGCCGGCGCGGATGTTGTGAACGGCAACCGTTGGGATCCTGTCGCCCGCCTCGGCCATACGCGCAAGCAGGTCCGGATCATGCAGGCCGTTTTCCCGTCCTGAATCCACGATTACCTCAAGCATGACTGTGCCGCCATTCCTGCCATCCATCAGCCGGGTGCCGACCCGTACGGTGGAATCTTTGGGCAGCCAGTTCATGGCGTTATGAGAAAAGCGTACCCCCAGGGAGGCCATGCCGGCCAAACCCACAACCGCAGCCCAAACCATGGCCACCCAAAGCGGTCGGCCGGTGGTAACCCTGGCAATGGCATCAAACAGCCTGTCCGCGATGGGACGCGTTCCCCCGGAAACACGGCGGTGGGTCTTTGCCGGAAAAATGGCGATCAGGGCCGGCAGCAGAAACAAGGTATAGAAAAAGGCCAGCATGACGCCTATTGGGGCAACATATCCCAGATGGGCGATGATGGCCACATCGGCCCAGATAAAAGAAAGCAGTCCGCAGGCCGTGGTCAGGCTGGTCATCAGTATCGGCAGCCCGGCATAGGCTACGGCCCGGACAATGGCCTCCCGCTTATCACCACTGACCTGAAGGTTGCGGTAGAAAATGGTCAGGATATGCACCGAATCCCCGACACCGACAACGATCAGAAAAGTGGGCAGGATCATGATGGCGTTGGAAATGGGAATCCGCCAGATGGCCATGATGCCCAGTGAGGCCACAAGCGACAGCAACACGGTAATCAACGGATAAACCACACCGGAAATGCGACGGAAGAGCACGGCCAGAAATACGATGATCACGAGAAAAGAGAGCGGAATCATGAGCCTCATATCCTTTTCCAGGCCCCGCTGCAGCTCACTTACGAACACCGGATTACCGGCAAAGAAAAAGTCAATGCCCTGCCCCCTGTATTTGTCGACGATGCCTCGAATCACGGCATCAATCTTAACATTCTGCGCATTACTCAAGTAACGCCCGGCCGGCTGCACGCCAGTCGAGGACTCCTGGGCAAATCCACCCATCAGATCGTCGTCAGCCGCCGGCATGACGGCCCGGGCCTTGACCAGAATCATGGCCAGTGATCGGTCCGGGGACACCAGCAGGCGCTCATAGAGTGGATAATGATCGATCAGGCCTAAAATGCGCCTGTGCTCTGCCGTGGTTTGCGGGGGCCGGGGAATCAGGTCTTCAACGATCAGGGTGTCTTCCTCGGCCCGCACCACCCGCCCGTTGATCAAACTGGTGACCTCATCAAGATAGGGGACCTGATCCTCCAGTTCGGTGTGAAGCCGGTCCATCGTTTCAAAAAAGGCTGGCGTCAACCCCTTTTCGGGCTGCATGGCGATGAAAAACATATCATCCTGGCCAAATTGGTCCCGGAACCGGTTGTAGGCGATCAGGGTGGGATCCGTCTCGTGAAAAAAACTTTCTTCACGGGTATCGATGGTCAATCTGGGTAATTGACTGGCCAGGGCCAGGGTGAGAATCAGCATGATGCCCACAGTCAACAAACGGTGCGCATAAACCCATAAAGCAAGCGCGGCAAACAGGGATTCCAACCGGTGGTGGACGGTACTCATGAACGGCTCCTTTCCTTTATTCCCCCTAATCTTCTGGATGCCTGTCAAGGCCGGCCAGCGTCTGCTTCGTCATGGCCAGCACCAGATCGGCAGCCATCGCTGGCGTCATGGACGGATCGCGGTAGAACATGATCAACACGCCGAAATACTGTGAGAACAGGGCCGCGGCCAGGATGTAGCTGTCAACGGAGGATGCCATCCGCCCGGTGGCTTTCTCCTCGTCGATCATGTTTTCCAGGAAATTGAAAAACGTGATCGTCTGCCAGGTGAGAAACGGCGTATCCGCCTCGGGCTCGAAGACCGTGCTGCGGATGAGCGCCCGATAGAGTTTCCGATTGGCGTCGTAAAAGGAATACATGGCCCGCCAGATATGGGTCAGCCGCTCGGCCAGGTCCCCTTCGGCCGGCAGGCTCGCAAGCGCCTGCGCCGTGGTGCGCTCGATATCTTCGGTCAGGGCGGCTTCCATCAGAGCGCCTTTGTTCTTGAAATGCACCACCACCGATGCGGGCGATACACCGGCCTCCCTGGCGATAGCCCGCATGGTGCAACGGTCCACATCGTTTTCTAAAAACAGTTTTCGGGCGGCTGCCATAATCAACCTGCGGGTTTCGGCTTTGGATACTTCCCGACGATTCATGGATCGGTCCTTGATTAAACAGGTTTTATTATTAAACGTGTTTAATGAAAAAAGTTCTCCCAGTCAAGATAAAAGTCGAAAGGCATTGACAGACCCACGTCATCTAATGTATCGGCAAATGCAACGGTGCGCTGAGATTTTCCATCTCCTCCAAATCGAACGCCATCGCCGCCAACTGACTGATAGAATTGGAATTTCGGCGATACAAAGCAAAGGATTGTATTTTATGCGTAACCAGTCACTGGATATTGTGTCAATCGTTGCCGACATACGGACGGAATTACCAGCAGCGAATTGATCACGGCCTTCAAGGCCAAGCCATAGGTTTGGGCACTAACTAAAGTCTTATCCCCTGATCACGGTTGGCTGTCCTTTTCAGCCTTCCCCTGCCGGTTGTGTTTCGCCCTTTTGACGGCAAAAAACATTATATATCATATCAAATATTTATATTTCAACCAGGCGCATCACCAACGCAAGCGCCAACCCATAGCCATGCCGACAAAGGCGAATTCAATGGAGACAACCATGATCGATGAAAATCGTACTGACAGCATACATACAAACAGACTCATGCAAGGGCTCATCAGGCTCGGATGGGACCAGACGTTCCAGGCCCACCTGGATAAGATGAATCAACCGACCCGCCTGCCGGCCAGAATAATCGGTGTGAGAAAAAACAGGTTCACCATCAGCCAGGGGGATAAGCCGCGTCTGGCGACCGTCGCCGGAAAGCTCCACCACAATCCGGATGAGCGCTTTCCGGTGGCCGGAGACTGGGTCACCGTTGCCGATACGGTCATTCAGACGGTCCTGCCGCGAAAAAACGCCCTGGTCAGAGGGGCTGCCGGCAGCCGTGGCAAACAGGATGAAGCACCCAGCCGAAAGCAGGTGATTGCAGCCAACCTGGACACGGTATTCGTGGTCTGTGGCCTGGATCGGGACTTCAATCTGCGCCGCATCGAACGCTATGTCACCCTGGTATATAATTGCGGCCTGTCCCCGGCCATCATCCTGACCAAGGCCGACCTTCACGCTCACCCGGAAGCCATTGCCGCCGATGTCGAGGGTATCGCTTTCGGTGTGCCGATCCACCTGGTCTCGGCCAAGGAAAGGTCCGGACTGCTTGAACTGGAAAGCAATCTTTCCGCAGGCCGTACGATCACGATGATCGGCTCGTCGGGCGCCGGCAAATCCACATTGCTGAACCGTCTGTACGGTGCAGCGGTACAGAGCACGGGGGCGGTCAGCAGCAGCGACGGCAAAGGCAGACACACCACCACCACCCGGGACCTGATCATGATGCCCCAGGGAGGAATGGTGATCGACAATCCCGGTATCCGGGAAATCGCCCTGTGGGATGGAGAGGATGGCACCGCCCACGCCTTTCCCGACATTGAGCACTTTGCACAGGAATGTCGCTTTTCCGACTGTACCCACCTGCATGAACCGGGATGCCGGGTTCAAGAAGCGGTAGCAAATGGCGAGATTGAACCCGACCGACTCACAAGCTATCACAAATTAAAACGCGAGTTATTCTATTTGGCCGAGCGGCAGCAAAAAAGCGCCGAGCGTGTAGAAAAAGAGCACTGGAAAGCGATTGCACTGAAAGTAAAGGAGATTAAGAAGAAAAAACGCAAAGGATGGAAAGGCTAACCCATGGCCATAGGGTAACCGTATTTGTTTTTTTCTATTTTACCGGCAT
Source organism: Desulfosarcina variabilis str. Montpellier (assembly GCF_048565275.1). NCBI lineage: Bacteria > Pseudomonadati > Thermodesulfobacteriota > Desulfobacteria > Desulfobacterales > Desulfosarcinaceae > Desulfosarcina > Desulfosarcina variabilis. The sequence continues at coordinate 9,150,057 of NZ_CP159846.1, forward strand.
GCGATTGTAGCGAATGTCAAATGTCCAATGAAAAATGCCAAATGGTGGCATGCTGTCCGTTTTAAATCGATGCGATCCTTCAGTTGGCATTTGGATTTTGACCTTTGGCATTCGCTCTTCATTTGAGAGCGTAAATCCCCCGCCCCACACGCCGAATTTTATCCGATTTAAGCAAGCGGAAAAGGATGTTCTGTACCTGTTTTTGCTCACAGCCGGATTTTTTAACCAGCTCGGCAATACTGGCCCCCTTGGGGTAGGCGGTGAGCATTTTCAGGATCACGTCGGTCATTGTTGCCTGTTTTTTGGATCTGCGCCGGATGGGTGGTCCATAAACACCTCGAGAGATTCTGCGGATTTTGCCGTCGGCCATCAGGCGGCTGATCACCGGCCGCACCGACGCCAGGAGAAAACCGGTTGTGCCGGCGATTTCCGGTGCCCGAATCCCCTTGGGTGAAGATTCGATGAGGCTTAAGATTTGGCCCTTTTTATCGGCCGGCGTGGTCTTGGCTGTTGGGCGGGATTGTTTTTTGGCCGGCCGGGCAGCATTTTTCGCTTTTTTCTTTCCCGCCGGTTTCGTGCCTTTAGAGGGGGCCGAATTAAAATCAGGCACGGCGTCCATGTCGATGCCGAACACCGCCCCCAGATCAGCCTCGGCAATGGTCGGCGTGGTGGTCTCTTCGGCCTTTTCGATCCATTGCCGGCTGGTTTCCTGAACCGCTGTGGTGATCAGATCGTCCATGTCGACCTGGCGAAGGACGAAGAAAAGCGATGGGTCCTGGTCCAGGCGGGCACCAATCCCGTATAGCACGGCCGCCACATGTTTGCACATATAGGCCCAGTCCGGACAACTGCAGCCAAAGCGAATCTCATCGGGAGACGGGAACAGCCCACTGCCCTTTTGCATAAACAGGTGGGCCAGGCTTTTGGGAAAACGGCCGGCCAACAGATCCTGCAGGGAATCCAGCTGCTCGGCACAGGCCGACCGGATCGTATTCCATATAGGCGGAGCAAGCGCAGCAATATCGATCTCCACCGAATAAGGCTTGCTTCGCGATCCCTGCACCAGCGCGTCGACCTTGCCCCCAGCGATCTGAAGATCGAGCACCGCCAGGTGACGCACGTAACTGCGGCCGCGGCCGATGCGGTTGCTGTAGTCCGCATAGCGCTCCAGGTTGGCGTTCCATGACTTGCCCCACCAGGTGTGGGCCAGGGTGCGACCCTCAATGATCACCGGCGACAGGTTGGGATTTTTCTTTTTCAGCTGGCGGATCTTCTTCTCCGCCCGGGCCCGTTTCTCAGCCACGCTGACATATTTGGGGTACTGGAAATAGCTCATTGATACTCCTCTTATTCCAACGATAATCGGAACAGCTCCATCACCTCCCGGTCGTCCATTTCCGTAATCCAGGTTTCCTGGCCGCTGGCAATCACATCGTCGGACAGCTTTTTTTTCTCCTCGATCATGTGATCGATCCGTTCTTCAACCGTTCCCCGGGTAACAAATTTATGTACCACCACATTTTGCCGCTGGCCGATGCGAAAGGCCCGGTCCGTGGCCTGATTCTCCACGGCCGGGTTCCACCAGCGGTCAAAGTGGACCACGTGGCTGGCCCGGGTCAGGTTCAGCCCCACCCCGCCGGCCTTTAAGGAAAGCACCATGAACGGCAAATAGGCATCAGCCTGAAACTGGTCGATGGCATGCTTGCGGGCCTTGACCGGCACACTGCCATGGATGAACAGCCCCGGACGCTGGAACACATCTGCCAGAAAAGTGCACAGCGGGTCAATGATTTCCCGGAACTGGGTGAACACCAACACCCGTTCGCGCTTTTCCAGGACCGTTTCGCAGATTTCGCGCAAGCGGCTAAATTTACCCGATTCGGCCTCCTTATACCCGCCCTCGCCCAGGTACTGATCCGGATGGTTGCAAAGCTGTTTGAGTTTCATCAGCGAGGATAAAATCAGTCCCCGGCGCTGCATGCCGTCTTTTTCAGCCAGGGCCTTTTCCAGACCATCGACCATCTGTTTGTAGAGCACGATCTGCCTGCGAGAAAGATCCGTGAATGTCTTCATTTCGATTTTGTCGGGCAGGTCGCGAATCACGGTTTTATCGGTCTTCAGACGCCGGAGCACGTAGGGTCGGATCAATTGCCGCAGCAGGCCGTAGCGCGAGGGGTCCTGGCTCAAGGATTTGGTAAACCGTTTGAATTCAGCGGCCGTGCCCAGCAGGCCGGGATTTAGAAAATCGAACAGGGACCACAGGTCCGACAGACGGTTTTCGATGGGCGTGCCGGTCAGGATCAAGCGGTGCTGGGCCTGGTAGGCCTTGAGCGTCCGGGTCTGCTTGGTGCCCGGATTCTTGATCGCCTGGGCCTCGTCCAGGATCAGATAGTACCATTGCTGCGCTTTTAAAAAATCATAACGCCCGGCCAGGGCATAGGTGGTTACGACAAGGTCGCAACCGGCAAAAAGATCGCTGCCGCCCTTTTGTAAATCGGCTTTGGACTGCATCCCCGGATGAGCAAAGAAAACGGATAGCGCCGGGTAAAAACGCTGGATCTCGGCCATCCAGTTGGCCAACAGCGAGGCGGGCACCACCAGCAGGCTGGGCGGCCGTCGGTCCTTTTTTGCCCGCCTTTGCGCATAGATCACATTCAACAGCGCCAGGACCTGAATGGTCTTGCCCAGTCCCATGTCGTCGGCCAGGCAGGCCCCCAGGCGCAGCTGGCGCAGCAGCCCCAGCCAGTTCACCCCCACCCGCTGGTAGCCGCGCAGGCGGGCCTTGAATGTCTTGCCGGGGCGGATGTCGTTGAGCGTTGCCGGATCACGCAGTTTTTGCATGAGCTCGGCCAGCCACACGTCGTGACTGACGCTGACCAGTCCGTCGGTCTGGTCTGCATCCCCAAACAACCTACCCGGATTCAGTTGCAGACGCATGGCCTCCAGCCAGGAAAGCCCGCCCTGGGCCGTCAATTCTTCGGCCCGCTGGTAGGCGGCAAGGGTCTGCTCGAGCTTGTCCGGGTCCACGGCCACCCATTTGTTCTTGATCAGGGCCAGCCCCTCGGACTGGGCCAGCAGTTGCTCGATCTCCTTTTTCGACAGGGGCTCACCGTCCAGGTGCAAACGGGGGGTAAAGGACAGAATCGCCTCCATACCCACAAACGCCGATTGTTGACCGCCAAACTGAAGATCAAGGGTAATCCGCGGGGCGCCGGCTTTCCACCAGTTGGGAATCCGGCACAAAACCCCGGCATCTTCGAAGATGGGAATGTCTTGTAAAAAGTGAAAGGCCTGATCCGCCGACCAGGCCAAGGGCTGAAAAATGCTGCCGCTGTCCAGCAGATCGCCAATCAAACGGGACGACCGGGCCGCATCATAGACGGTGGCCATCAACGCCAGCAGTTTTTCCCGGTCCCCGGCAAATTCCTGCAGGGCGAACTTGAGCGGGACGTGCCGGGACTGCCCCTCTTGATTGAGCCGGGTGGAATAGGTGGCCAGGAAGGCAAAAGGCAGGTCGGCATCCTTGTTCTCCACCAGATGAAAAAAAATGCGGCCCACCAGATGGGCATTGGGCCGATAGGTGCGCACAAAGGCCGCCACCGTGCCATCATAGGCCTGGATGGCGGTCTGCCAGACCTCGTGCAGGCGATCCCAGACCGCTTCCAAACGCGCACCGTCCAGATAGTCGAGCCCGGTCATGATGGGTGCGCGCGCCAGCCAGGTGTCGATAGTCTGCGGCGGCAGATCGATCCGGACCGCCCCGCGCAGGGTTTCAAGATCCGGGGTGCGGATCAATTGCCGGGTAAATCGCCCGGCCACATTCCGCCAGAAATTCAGGGAAGGGGAAAGCGGTACGTCGGCATCCGCAAACCCCAGCCCCAGCAGCCATCCCTGGCCCCCTTGCGCAAAACGCGCGTACAACTCTTCCTGCAGCAGCAGGCGGCTCTTGCTCATCCGCGCCCCGGCCGCGGCCCATTCCAGTTGGGGCGGCCCTTGGGGCAAAAGTACGGCGATCAGGTCCGGGTTGGCGGTTTTTTCACCCATCAATCCCCCTTGGCCGGAAAAAGCAGATGGCGCAGCCAGCCAAAATAGGTGTTGCCCTGCAGCACGGCCTGCTCCCAGGCCATGAAGTCCCGGGCGAGTTTTGCCGGATCGGCAAAAAACTGGGCGCGGGTGGTAAAGGTCTCCTCCGGATCCAGTCGTTTGACCACGCGGGCCGGATTACCGGCCGCCACGCAGTTGGCCGGCACCGATTCCACCACGATGGCGCCGGCGCCGATGATGCTGTTCTCGCCGATGGTCACCCCTTTGCAAACGATGGCGCTGTCGCCGATCCAGACGTTCTTGCCGATCTCGACCGCCTCGGCCTGGCCAAAAGAGAGCCGGTCGTAAATGCCGTGCCAATCCGAATCGGTGATGTACGCACCATTGGCGATCATGCAGTTGTCGGCGATGGTGATCCCTTCAGCACTGCTGATGCGCACCCCCGGGCAGATCAGGCAGTAGTCGCCGAGGGTGATATGGCCTTTGCCCGCCTGGGCCGGCCAGACCGACAAACGGATCTTCTTGTCCGGCGTGGCGATGACCGTGGCGTATCGGCCGATACGGATGGGGGCGCCAAACAATTCCACATGCCAGGGACGCATAAAGGTGAAACCGGTGCCCAGCCGGGTCAATTGGGGCCTTAGGAAATGCCGGGCATAGAACTTCTGGAATTTCAGCCAGGCCCGCTTGACCACGTATGGGCGGTGGTCTTTGATCATCGCCCGTTCCACCCGTCTTGGCTGAACAGGCGGGCCGCCGGGGTCAGGTCGAACAGGGCATCGGCGGCCATCAGCACGACGGCGTTGGTCCAGGCGATCTTTTCTTCGGGCCAGCGGGTCATGTCCGGAAAGGTAAAACCACACCAGAACGACCCGTCGGTGAAGACATGGTCGGTCAGCCAGTTGAAAACGATCTGGGCCTTTTCCCGCTCGCCCATGGCGGTCAGGGTCAGCACCAGCTCTGAAGTTTCCGCGATGGTCACCCACGGCTGGTCGGACACGCAGCGCACCCCCAGGCCTTTGACAACAAATTTTTTCCATTGCCGCTGGATGCGACCATGGGCGTCGGCGCCGGTGACGGCCCCGCACAGCACCGGGTAAAACCAGTCCATGGAAAAACGGGACTTGGTCATATTGAACGCATAAGGACGATGGCGGATGGCATGGCCCAGCCGCGTGTAGGCCGCCTTCCAGCCGGGCTGGCGGTGGCCCAGTTCATCGGCGATGGCCAGCGCGCAGCGCAGACTCATATAAATGGAACTGCAGCCGGTGAGCAGGGCCATGGGGTCCACCTTGCCCAAAGGACTGATGGCCCAGTAGATCTCGCCTCCCGGCCGCTGCAGCGAAAGGGCAAATTCGATGGCACGGCGCACGGTATCCCACATGAGCGCCAAAAACGCCCGGTCCCCGGTGACCCGCCAAAAGTGAAACACACCCACGGCAATGTAAGCGCTCAGATTGGTTTCACGGGTGCGATCGGAAGGGCTTCCCGTTCGATACGCGGCATACCAGCTGCCGTCGGTCCGTTGCATGGACCGCGACCATAAATAGGCCTGTCGGGCCTGGGCATAAAAACCACCCACGGTGAGTCCCATGGCGGATTCCACATGATCCCAGGGGTCGGTTTTGTCTCCCCTGGACCAGGGTATTTCACCGGATGGCAATTGAATCGCCGCGATCAGGCGACACACCGCCTCCACATCAACGGCCAGTTTCTGCCGCTGTTTGCAGTGACTCAAATTCATAATAGAAATAAATCCTTTGACGGATATTGGGTCTGGTATAGAATCCCGGCAGCAGATTGGCTCACAGGCCCGGCAAAAAAATAAAATCCGGTTATCCGGAAAGCTCCAGCTGACATCTGTCCCAGCATAGTTGCATGAATTTAACTGGTCGATGGGCCCGTGTGTTAAGTGGTAAGTTTGAAGTGTTAAGGGAAGGCATCCTATCGATTCCTATATAAAACCAGATCTGATCCACGACTTAACACTTAACACTTGAAACTTAACACTTTTACTAAACAACCGTGTCGGAAGCTTTTCGTCTCCAAATTGAGCTTTCTGGAGAACCGCGAAATAAAATACGTGGGAACACGCCCAGATGCAAGAGCAAACACCGGGCCACCCTGGATAACCGCAGTGAGGTAGTGAGGTTGAGTGCTTTAGCCGGGAAGCGTCTTGACTTGGTCCCTAAAACTCTTTATGAACTGGGCGTTAGCAAAAACCGTGACAATGACACCTTTTATCGCCGGTTGGAGGGTCACCGGTCAACCTGGCCGCCGTCCCGGCGAAGGACGATATGAATAAATGAAAAACCAGCTCAAAGAATTGATTCTGGCCGCGGCTGCGGCGGCCCACAAAAACGGCATTCTGCCTTCATCTGAATTTTGTGAGGTGCTACTGGAAGAACCCAAGGCGGACAGCCACGGTGATCTTTCCACCAACATGGCCATGCAGATGGCCAAAACCCAGCGCATGGCTCCGCGTAAGATCGCCGAGGCCCTGATCGACCATCTGGATGATACCGCCGGTATCATCCAGCGCACGGAAATCGCCGGTCCGGGATTCATTAATTTTTTCATCCAGCCGTCGGCCTGGCATCCGGTACTGACTACCATTCATGAACAGGACGATCAGTATGGCCGCTGCGATCTGGGCCAGGGCACACGCATCCAGATCGAGTTCGTCAGCTCCAATCCCACCGGCCCCTTGCATGTGGGGCACGGCCGGGGCGGTGCCGTGGGTGACAGCACAGCCAATATTCTGCGTTTTTGCGGCTATGATGTTCAAAAAGAGTACTATATCAACGATTCCGGCCGGCAGATCCAGACCCTGGGCCTGTCGGTTTACCTGCGCGGCCGTGAGCAACTGGGCCACAGTGTGGAATTCCCGGACACCTGCTACCAGGGCGATTATATCCGTGATCTGGCGGGGGAACTGATCGAGCGGGACGGGAAGGAACTGTTTGAAAAAGACGAGTCGGAAGCGCTGATGGTCTGCGCCCGGTATGCGGCGGGAAAAATCATCGACGGCATGCGGGCCGATCTGGTGGATTTCGGGATCACCTTTGACAATTGGTTTTCCGAGCAGAGCCTCTACGATGCCGGCAAGGTCGAAACAGACATCCAGGATTTCAAAAACAAAGGGCTGATCTACGAAAAAGAGGGCGCCCAGTGGTTTAAAACCAGTGCGTTCGGGGATGAAAAAGACCGCGTGGTGGTGCGCCAGAATGGACAAACCACCTATTTTGCCTCAGACATCACCTATCATAAGGACAAGTTCGCCCGCGGTTTTGAAAAAGTCATCGATGTCTGGGGCGCCGATCACCACGGATACATTCCGCGTATGAAAGCCGCCGTGGAAGCATCCGGATACCGGCGCGATCAGTTTGATGTCCTGCTGGTGCAACTGGTCAACCTGCTGCGGGACGGCCAGCCCATCGCCATGTCCACCCGGGCCGGCAAATTCGAGACCCTGGCCGAAGTGGTCAAGGAGGTCGGCCGGGATGCCGCGCGCTTTATCTTCCTGACCCGTCACTACGACAGCCCGCTAGACTTTGATTTGGAACTGGCCAAGAGAAAAACCAACGACAATCCAGTCTATTATGTTCAGTATGTGCATGCACGCATCGCCAGTATCCGTCGCAAGGCCGAGGCCGACGGGCTGAAGCTGGGCACTGTTGAGCCATCGGATCTGTCGGCTTTGGACACCGGTGAAGATGTGACCCTGATCAAAGCCCTGGCGCGTTATCCGGAAGCCGTGCAAACAGCCGGGGCCTTGATGGAACCGCATCGCATCACCTATTATCTGACAGCCCTGGCCAAAAACTTTCACACGTATTACAATCGGCATCGCGTGTTGTGTGAAGACGACCTGGAATTGACCCGCGCCAGGCTTTATCTGGTCACGGCGGTTCAAAAAGTGATCCGCAATGGCCTGTCGCTTTTGGGGGTATCGGCACCAGAGCGCATGTAAGCGATACGATCCCCAACATACTCAAACCTGAGCTTAGCTTAGGTTTAAACATGGCCCATTAGACGGTTTTCTATGACAGAGGGCAATGCCACCAAACCAAACGGCCGTATCGCCTGGGGTCGACATCTGTTGCTTTTTGGCGTTGCGGTCTGGATGTTTATTTTAGGAATGCTGGTAGGCCGCGGAACGGCACCAGTAGAGTTCGATACCCAGGCCCTGCAAAAGGAGCTGGCCGCCCTGCGGGACAGCATGGTGAAAAAGGAACGCGATGCGATCGAGAAAGCCATGCGCGGTGAGGACGAAAAGGCCGTCGTGGATTTTTATGAGGACTTGAAAAAAGATGGTCCCGACACCACCGTACAGGCCAGGGTGCAATCCGGGACAAAAAGCCGTCAAACAGGAGGAACGTCCCACAAAATACCGGTGGCGTCATTAAAAAAAAAAGCCCGGGCGGCTAAGCCAGAAGTCCGGGCCAGCGCAAAAAAACAAAAACCGGCCGCCGCCCAGCAAGGCAGTCTGACCATTCAGGTGGCATCTTTAAGGGATGCCGATGCGGCCAAACGAATTATTGCAAATCTGAAAAAGGAAGGCTATCCTGCTTACCTGTCAAAACATGCCGCCACAGGTAAGAAACCCTGGTTTCGGGTCCGTGTGGGCTATTACCAGAACAAACGGCAGGCAGGCAAAGACTTGGCACGCTTGAAGAAGAACCGAAACGCTCCTATTCTGGTGGAAGTTGCGAACAATTAATATCTGAGTCGCTTATCTGTTGACCGATTGCATCGAGCTGAGTTGAAAATGATTGAAAAAATTAGAATTGCTCTTTCCCGTGTGTTCGTATTGGCGCTCTTGATGATCATCTTATTGTCCTCCAGCGCCACCAATCAACGGTGGCCGTTATTTGCAGAAACGCTCTTTTTCATGGGGGTTGTACTGGCAGCGGTGGCTTCCATGGGACGGTTGTGGTGCTCGGTATATATCGCCGGCTACAAAACCGATGTGCTGGTCATGCAAGGCCCCTATTCCATGACCCGCAATCCCTTGTACTTTTTCAGCCTGATCGGCGCGATGGGGGTTGCCCTGGCAACGGAGACCCTGATTATTCCTATTCTGGTCCTGTTTGCCTTTGCTGCTTATTATCCATTTGTGATCAAAAGTGAAGAATCCGTACTGCTCAAGCGCCATGGGAATGCATTTTCCAACTACTTTAAAACCGTACCGCGGTTTTTTCCAAAAATGTCCGGGTTTATGGAGCCTGACACCTATGTGGTGCGGCCCAAAGTGATCAAACGGCACATGCTGGATGCCTTGTGGTTCGTCTGGCTGCTTGGGTTTTTAGAACTCATCGAAGTGCTTCATGAATTAGAAATGCTCCCCACCCTCTTATGGGTTTACTAAAAAGGGGTTTACCAAAAAGGGACGTCGCTGATGAAAATATCCAAAGACGAAGTATTGCATGTTGCCCGCCTGGCCCGGCTGGATATCGCAGAAGGGGAGATTGACCGGTTTGCCGAGCAAATCGGCACCATTCTCGATTATGTGGACACATTGAAGCAGGTGGATACCACCGGTGTCGTGGCCACGTCCCATGCGACGGCCTTGACCAACGCCTTCCGAGAGGATGAAGAAGCCCCTCATCTGTCACAGGAGTCGTCCCTGGCCAATGCACCCGAAAAAGACGACGGTGCCTTCGTGGTTCCCAAGGTAATTTAAAGGATTGTAATTGTAAGGAATTTTTGATGACACTCCACCAACTGACCATCGCGCAGGCCGCCGCCCTGCTGAAAAATAAAGAAATATCAAGTGTGGAATTGACCCGCGCCGTGCTTGACCGCATCGAGGCGGTGGACGGCAAGGTCGATGCCTACCTGACCGTGGATACCAACGGGGCACTGGCCCAGGCCAAGGAGGCCGACCAGCGCCTGGCCGACGGCACTGCCGATACACTGACAGGAATCCCTTTGGGCATCAAGGACCTGATGTGTACCAAAGGCCTGCGCACCACCTGTGCGTCGAAAATCCTGGAAAATTTCATTCCGCCCTACGATGCAACGGTTATTACCCATTTGAAAAAAGCCGGGGCCGTATTGGTCGGCAAGCTGAACATGGACGAGTTCGCCATGGGTTCGACCAACGAGCATTCCGGTTTCAAGGTCACCCGCAACCCCTGGAATCTGGAACGTATTCCCGGTGGCTCCAGTGGCGGTTCGGCTGCCGCCGTGGCGGCGGATATGTGCCTGGGGGCCCTGGGCTCGGATACCGGCGGTTCTATCCGTCAGCCCGCCTCCCATTGCGGCGTGGTGGGGATCAAACCCACCTATGGCCGTGTATCGCGGTTCGGGCTGGTGGCCTTTGCCTCGTCCCTGGACCAGATCGGGCCGCTGGGCAAAAGCGTGACCGACTGCGCTCTGATGCTGGATGCCATTGCCGGTCACGACCCCAGGGATTCCACCTCCGTCAATGAGCCGGTTCCGGTCTTTGCCGATATCCCCGATGGGGATCTAAGCGACGTGGTCGTGGGTATCCCCGAAGAATACACCAATGCCAAGGGACTTGATCCCCAGGTGGATGCAGCCGTCAAAAAGGCGATTGCTACCATCGAATCCCTGGGCGCCCGCACCATCACGGTGGCCCTGCCCCACACCGAACATGCCGTGGCCGCTTATTATGTCATCGCCCCCAGTGAAGCCAGTTCCAACCTGGCCCGCTATGACGGCGTCAAATACGGTTTCCGCGACAAATCCCAGACCGATCTGATGGAAATGTACCGCAACACGCGTTCCCAGGGCTTTGGTCCGGAAGTGCAGCGCCGCATTATCCTGGGCACCTATGCCCTGTCGGCCGGTTATTACGATGCCTATTACGGCAAGGCCTCCCAGATTCGCACCCTGATCAGAAACGACTTTCAAAAGGCATTTGAATCCTGTGACGCCATCGTATCACCTGTGGCACCCACGCCGGCCTACCCCATCGGCGCCACCTTGAATGATCCGTTGACCATGTACCTGTCAGACGTCTTTACCCTGTCGGCCAACCTGGCCGGCATTCCCGGCATCTCGGTCCCCTGCGGCTTTTCCGATGAGGGCATGCCCATTGGACTGCAAATCATGGGGCGTCATTTTGGTGAGGCCATGCTGTTTCGCATCGCCCGGGGGTTCGAGGCGGCGGCCGGCATCCAGGACAAAAAACCGACACTTGAATAAACAAAAAAGGAAGGCGTCATGACCACCATCCAGCCCGAGGGCGAAAACCTACGCAAGGCCGTCAAGTGGATATCCGAGGAAGAAAAGGCCGGCAGTGCCAAAACCCATAAAAAGCTTATGGAAGAGGCCTGTTTGATGTTCAACCTGACGCCCATGGAAGCCGAATACCTGACCCGAAGCTATAAGGAGACATCCTGATCGCCTAAATGTCGACGATTCGAATTCTTCCTGAAATCCTGTCCAATAAAATCGCCGCCGGTGAAGTGGTGGAACGGCCGGCCTCCGTGGTCAAGGAACTGGTCGAAAATGCCATTGATGCGGGCAGCACGCGGATCATTGTCGAGGTGCAGCAGGGCGGCCGCAAGCTGATCCGGGTATCGGATAACGGTCAGGGCATGGACCGCGACGACGCCCTGCTGTGTCTGGAACGTTATGCCACCAGCAAAATCGCCAGCGACCCGGACCTGTTTTCCATCCGCACCCTGGGATTCCGGGGTGAAGCCCTACCCAGCATCGCCGCCGTGTCCCGTTTCACCATCATTACCCGCAAGAGTGATGCCGATGTGGGCACACGCATCGACGTGGCCGGCGGACAGATCAAAAAAGTCACCGACATCGGCGCTCCTGCCGGCACATTGATCGAGGTGGCCAGTCTTTTTTACAACACCCCGGCCAGGCGTAAATTTTTAAAAAGCATCAACACGGAGATGGGGCACATTGCCGACACCATCGCCAGCATGGCCCTTTGCCGCCCTCGTGTTCAATTCCGGCTGATCCATAACCAGCGTGTGGTCAAAGACTGGGCCCCGGCCACCGATCCACTGGATCGAGCCATTGATGTTCTCGGCGCGTCCGTAAAAAAAGAACTGCAACCGGTGACCCGGGCCGGCGATGCCGCCAAGGTCAGTGGGTGGGTAGCCGTGCCGCGCCTGAACCGGTCCACCGCCCGGGGAATTTATCTTTTCGTCAACGGTCGCTGGGTCAAGGACCGGGTCATTCAGCACGCCCTGTTTGCCGGCTATTCCGGACGTCTGATGAAAGGCCAGTATCCGGTGGCCGTGCTGTTTCTTGAGGTTGCCTTTGACCAGGTGGACGTCAATGTGCATCCGACCAAGCATGAAATCCGCTTTGTGCGCCAAAGACAGGTTCATGACACGGTCCGCGACGCGGTCAGCGAGGCCCTGCGCCAATCCGATCCAACCTACCGGCAGCCGGCAGAATCGCGTGTCGCCAAGCCACCCGCTCCAGACCCTTTCCAGCGTGTCTCGGAAAGCCATGCCGTCTATACGGAGCCGCGCGTCGTTGCCCGGCCTACCGACAATTCCCGGACGCCCAGACATCAGACACCGGTGGACAATGTCGCCCCAGCACAAAATTCAGATCACCGGTCATCGGAATCGCCGACGGCTTCCTCGATCACCGCTGACCCACCACCCCCCGTCCGTCCGCCCGGCACCCGCCGGCCCAACGCGCAGGCGCCATTGTGGAAGAAACGATTCTTTGCCGATCTGACCGTTATCGGCCAATACCACGGGACTTACATTATCTGTGAATCCGACGACGGGCTGATTCTGATTGACCAGCATGCGGCCCATGAACGCATCGTGTTTGAATCACTCAAACACCAGGCCGAGACGCGAGCCCCGGCGGTTCAACGCCTGCTGTTGCCTGAAACCATCGACCTGGGGTTTCAGGAAGCCCAAATCCTTGAAACCCTGGCACCGGAACTGGATCGCTATGGGTTGGAGATCGAGCCTTTCGGGGGCAACACGTTTGTCGTCAAATCCATGCCGACCCTGCTGCACAGTGGCGATATTCCGGCGCTGATCACCCAGCTTGTCGAAAAAACAGCCGAAATCGGCATCCATGCCGGACTGGAAAAGATTCTCGACGAGTGTCTGATGGTCATGGCCTGCCACAATGCAATCCGGGCCCACCAGCGCCTTGGCGAGGCTCAGATCAAGGCCATGCTCGAGCAATTGGACGGCTGCGACAATCCCTCCCATTGCCCCCATGGCCGGCCCATCTGGCTGCGCTGGCGTGTTGCCGATCTGGAAAAACAATTCCAGCGGATTGTTTAAGCCTGCAAATATCTGTCAATCGGTTGACAAAAAGTGCACCTCTTGACGAATAGCCGCCATTTTCCGGGCGGGTGTCCTGACCGTTGAAACGTAATTCAACAATTAAAAAACAGTATGCAATAGAAGGTACTTAGGGTAAAATGGGAAAAACATCAAATGGCCGGTTTACTCCCCACATTTAACATTCAGGTATGAATTTTGCTTTTTGTCTTCCGCAAATGTGCCCAGACATCCAATTCATCAAAATGAGGAAAGATTTATGAGCCATTGCAGTCGACGTGATTTCATGAAAATCGGTACCGGTCTTTTAGCCTCCTGTTTTTTGCCTTCGGCAGGCTGGGGATCCCTGTTACCGGATCATACCCGCCGGTCACTCTCTTTTTACAACACCCATACCGGTGAACGACTGAGCGTCTGCTACTTTAAAAACGGGGCTTACCGTCCCGATGCCATGGCCAAAATCAATCATATCCTGAGGGATCACCGTACCGGAGAGATCAAAGCCATGGATCCCGCCCTGCTTGATCTGCTGGCCTGTGTTCACCGCGAACTGGGGTGCAGCACCCCCTTTCACATCATTTCCGGATACCGCAGCCCGAAGACCAATGCCCAATTGCGCAAACGAACCACAGGCGTGGCCAAATTCAGCTATCACATGCTAGGACAAGCCATCGACATCCGCCTGCCCGGGTGCAAGACCCGTCAATTGCGCAAGGTTTGCATGGATTTGAAAGAGGGCGGCGTCGGTTACTACCCACGCTCTGATTTTGTGCACATAGATACCGGGGCATTCAGAACCTGGAAGGGGTAAGCAACGATCAAGGAACCTTCGCTGCCGCAGGCGCCCTACTCTACTTTTTCCCACTAAAACGTTGGCCAAGGGCCTTGTCCAGTAAAGGATCTCGATTGTAAATGTCCCCGCGAAACTGGAGAATACCCTGAGCGTCGGCCCAGGCCGTCATATACAACAGATGGACCGGCACCGGATGATCCAGCTGAATTTTCAATGGTTGCCCACTTTCAACCTGCTTGGCCAGTTCATGCGCTGTCCAACGCGGATCCCCCTCGATCAGGAAATAGGCCAGTGCCAGTGGGTCCTCCAGCCGGATACATCCGGAACTGATATCCCGCTGGATCTGATTGAAAATCGTGTGATCCGGCGTGCCGTGCAGGTACACGGCATGCGCGTTGGCAAACATAAATTTGACGCGCCCCAGTGCATTGTGAGGGCCGGGATCCTGGCGCAGGGTGAAGGGGAAGCGATCCTTATGGTAAACCTGCCAGTCGATGGTGGTCGGATCCATTTCAGTGACGTCCGCCCGCCAGGTCGAATAGACCCGTATCCCCCGCTCGGTCAGGTAATTGGTATCTTTCTGGACGAGGGGCAAAATATCTTCCACGGCAATGGTTGCCGGTACGGTCCAGTAGGGATTTACCACCAGATAGGAAATTTTTGAGCTGAACACCGGTGATCGCCTTGCCGGCCGGCCCACGACAACACGCATGGTCAGCACGGTTTGGCCTGCATCCACGGTGCCAAGCGTAAAATCGGCCATATTGACCAGAACGTACCGCTCTTCCAATTGGTGGGGCAGCCACCGCCATCGTTCAAGATTGATCTCTACCTGACGAATCCGTTGCTCCACCGATACATTCAACATCCCCATTGTTGCAGGCCCGACAACGCCATCGTCGTCCAATCCGTGGCGTCGTTGGAAGCGTTTAACCGCCTCAACCAAACCGCCATCAAAACGCTGTGGATCATTCACCTGGACATATGGGTCAAGGTCCCAACCGGCAAGCAGCCGATGGCGTAGTCCCTCGACCTCCTGCCCCCGATCACCCGGTCGCAGCACGGGGAGGTCCTGGTGTGTGGACCAGCCGCCGTATTCGGCAATTTTTCGCAATTGCGCCAATTCCTTACGCAATGCGATGTACCCCTTGTGGGATGGTCGCAAGGCACTTAAGGCAGCGGCCACATCCCCGGTCTCCACCGCCTGGATCAAGGCTGGTAACAGAGCCACCTGCCCCGGATCAACCGTCCATCTGGCAAGCAGGGTCTTGGGATTTACCTTTCCGATCGACAAATGGGTTCCCAACAGCAGGAAGGCATCGGTCAGAATCAGGTCCAGATCGGCCAGCCGATCGGGCGATACCTGATGGCCCGCTGTCCGCGCTTGAGCCAGCTCAGCCACCAACCGAGAAACGGCAATCAAATGATAATCCGCCGGCAACAGGCCGTCGTCCCCTGCCCGCCCGATGGCCTCGATCAGTGCCCTGGCCGCGTCCAGGTTCAGCTGGTCATCGACCCAAAAAGGCATATACGCTCTGCTGCGATAGGCCAGCGGTATCATTTGCATGCCGCTGATCGACACGCCCTGAATGACAAGGGAGCTATCCGCTGATTGACCGTCCAGGCGGTTGTTGATACTGGCTTGTACCTGGGGCACAGAAAAAGCGGTGGCATAGGATGGTGCGAATAAAAACGCTGCGACCAGAAAAAAAGGTATCAGCAGAAATAAAAAGAAAATCGGGATAGGCTGTTTGCGCATTCCACAGCATCTTAATAAAGTTGGTCGGTAAACGTTGTTTACAACCAAAATCAGGCAAAAAATTAGCCCGATTTCGAGCTTTCGAAATCGGGCTAACTATTTGAAATAATGGCGGAGAGAGAGGGATTCGAACCCTCGGTGGAAGTTTCCCCCCACACTCGCTTAGCAGGCGAGCGCCTTCAGCCGGCTCGGCCATCTCTCCGTAAAGAAACCATACTTATAAAGAACAAATCAAAAATTGCAACCCGTTTTTATGGCGGAGGGAGTAGGATTCGAACCCACGGAGCTTTCGCTCAACGGTTTTCAAGACCGCCGCCTTAAACCACTCGGCCATCCCTCCTCCGAGATATTCCGCCTCATTACCATTTCGAACTTTCAGCGTCAATGCTTTTATCCTGCACACGGACTTGTCTTTTACAGGTTGCCTGGGCTATATATCAGATATACCAAATGATGGTTGACATCATAGATATTTTATGATGTTCCTCCGAGCACAACAATCGAGACAGCATTCCATAGCCTTTGGAGGATGATTAGAATGAAACAGAAATATGTGGTATTGTTAAATAACGAGAGCAATCAACTGGTGATCCAGGAATACGCCGAACTGGACAAGGAAATGCTCTCTTTGCTATGCGAGGAAACCTACGATCTGGAAACAATTAAAACCGCCGCCCAAAAAGGTCGCACGGCGCTGGTCCAGTCCCTTCGCACCCATAACATGTATCCTCCAGGAAGCTACACCGAAGAAATCGCCGATAATATCCTCGACATGTTGGCTCCCGGCGGCAACACATCCGCCGAACTGTTTTTTGAAGAAAAAGAAATGTTCACTGCCGTAGAGGAAGAAACAACGGCTGAGGAAGATGAAAATGAAGATGACGACTCGTCATTGGATGTGGATGAGCTGCTCGAGGAAGATATCGAGGATGATTTTGAAGACAAAGGCATCCCCAAAGATCTTAAAAAAACCATAAAAATTTCAAACGGCGATTCCAATATGGACGAAAGCTGACAAGACGCTGTATGGCAAAAAAAGCGCCTGGAATGGAGGCGCTTTTTTTGCTGTCAATGATGCCCGGCAAGCCTCTCCGGTGCTGATTCCAACCCACCTGAAAGATAGCCAAAACCGCATTTACCCTTGACTTCACCAGGGTCTTCCACTAATAATTCTAAACACTGTTTACTTTTTTTTATTGCCTTTAAAATTTAAATAATAAGATCCTACACCGTTGAGAGAATTAGTTGAACCAGTTCAGCCGCGGCCGTGGTGTTTGTGTTCAGACACAGACAGGGTGGTTGGCGGTGGGCTGGTTTTACTTTTTTTGTATCCATAATCATCCATAATCCGCATCAGGAGGTGCCAATGGAAAGGGAAAAATCATTTTACGCAAGGCTGAAGGAAAAAGGCGTCTCACGAAGAGACTTCATGAAGTACTGCACGGCATTGACCGCCACCATGGGGTTGTCCGCGTCATTCGTTCCCAAGGTTGCCGAAGTGTTTGCCGCACCGGTCCAGCGCCCCCCATTGATCTGGCTGCATTTCGGCGAGTGCACCGGGTGTTCCGAGGCCCTGCTCAGAACTCAGTATCCTTACATCGATGAACTGGTTCTTGAAGTGCTCTCCGTAGAATACCACGAAACCATTATGGCGGCGGCCGGTCAGCAGGCCGAAGAGCAGCTTCATCACGCTGTGAAAAAATATGATGGCAAATTCATCTGCGTGGTCGAGGGGTCCATTGCCACCAAATACAACGGCGGATACGGCAAGGTCGCCGGCCGATCCTTTCTGGAAATCGCCAAGGAAGTCTGCCCCAAGGCAGCGGCGGTTATTTCCATCGGCACCTGTGCCTCCTTTGGCGGGATTCCCGCCGCCAAGCCCAACCCGGGCGGCTACAAGGGGGTCAGCGATGCGCTGGGCATCAAAACCCTGAACATCCCCGGATGCCCCCCGAACCCGATCAACCTGGTCGGCACGGTGGTCAACTACCTTCTGCTGGGCAAACTGCCCGATCTGGATGAAAGCGGCCGTCCCCTGTTTGCCTATGGAAAAACCATTCATGATCAATGCCCCCGGCGCGCCCATTTTGAAAACGAAGAGTTTGTGGAGGAATTCGGCAGCGAGGAAGCCGCATTGGGCTACTGCCTGTACAAGGTGGGCTGCCGTGGACCGGAAACCTATAACAACTGCCCGATTGCCAAGTTCAACGATGGTACCAGCTGGCCGGTGGAGGCGGGTCATCCCTGTATCGGCTGCAGTGAGCCGGATTTTTGGGATACGATGACCCCATTTTACGAAGAGATGTAAGGGCTTAAAATAAAGGAGGACATATAATGGGCAAACGCGTAGTTGTTGATCCAATCACCAGAATAGAGGGCCATCTTCGCATCGAAGTGGAAGTGGCCGGCGGCAAGGTTGTCAATGCCTGGAGTTCGGGACAGATGTTCCGGGGCATTGAAATCATCCTTCAGGGACGGGACCCCAGGGATGCGCACCATTTCGTGCAGCGCTCGTGCGGGGTTTGTACCTATGTACACGCCATTTCATCGGTAAGGGCCGTGGACGATGCCATCGGCCTGAAAATCCCCAAAAACGCCCGGCTGATCCGCAATCTGCTCCACGGCGCCCAATACCAGCACGATCATCTGGTTCATTTTTATCATCTGCATGCCCTGGACTGGGTGGATATTGTCAGCGCCCTCAAAGCCGATCCCAAGAAAACCGCCGCCCTGGCGGACAATGTCAGTAATGCCCAGATGGGCGGTACCGCCTACTACAAACAAGTGCAGCAGCGCATCCAGACCTTCGTGGACAGCGGCCAGTTGGGACCGTTTTCCAATGCCTACTGGGGCCATCCGGCCTACAAGCTGCCGCCCGAGGCCAACCTGATGGCCTGCGCCCATTACATCGAGGCCCTGCGCCTGCAGGCCCGCGCGGCCCGCATGCACGCCATCTTCGGCGGCAAAAACCCCCATCCCCAGTCTCTGGTGGTCGGCGGCGTGACCAGCGTGGCCGACATGACCCCGGACCGCATTGCCGAGTTCCTTTATATCACCAAGGAAACCCAGGATTTTGTCAAAAACGTTTACATCCCGGATCTGGTTGCCGTAGCCTCGTTTTACAAGGATTGGGGCGGCATCGGCGGCACGACCAACTTCCTGGCTTACGGCGATTTCCCCCAGAGCGAGGCCGAGCCCGACAGCCTGTACATGCCCCGGGGGGTGATCCGCAAACGGGATCTGGCCAATATCGATATGACCGACCAGGAAAAAGTCACCGAAGAGGTCACCCGGGGATGGTATGAAGACGGCCCGGCCCTGCATCCTTACGATGGTGAGACCAAACCCCTCCAGGAAGATCCCAAATACCGTCCGGACAGCGGCAAATACACCTGGCTGAAAGCGCCGCGTTACGACGGCCTGTCCTGTGAAGTGGGACCGCTGGCGCGGGTGTTGGTCGCCTATGGCAAAGGCCACGCGGACATCAAACCCCTGGTGGACAGCACCCTTAAAAAACTGGACATCCCGGCCGGCGCCCTGTTCTCGACCCTGGGTCGGACCGCGGCCAGGGGCCTTGAAACCATCGCCGTCGGTGATGCCATGCAGAACTGGGTCATGGAATTGGTCGAAAACATCAAGGGCGGCGACACCCAGACCTATGAACCCTACGAAATGCCCGACAGCGCCAAGGGCGTGGGCCTCAACGACGTGCCTCGCGGCGCCCTGGGCCACTGGATCAAAATCGAGGACGGCAAGATCGGCAACTACCAGTATGTGGTGCCGTCAACCTGGAATTTTGGTCCCCGGGATCAAAAAGGGCAGCTCGGCCCGGTGGAGGAATCGCTTATCGGCACCCCCATTGCCGATCCCAAGCAGCCTCTGGAAGTGCTCAGAACCGTGCACTCCTTCGACCCCTGTATCGCCTGTGCGGTGCATGTGATCGATCCGGATTCCAATGAGGTGTATAAGTTCAAGGTAGTCTAAGCACTTGCTTGAAAACGCCGTCTAAGCCCCGCTAACGGCGTTGGAAAACGACTCAAAATGCTCACATATTACATATATGCTCCGCTTTCGAGTCGTTTTCCGCCTTGTTATCGGGCCTGATCCAGCATTTTTAAACAAGTGCTATAGCAGTATTTTTTCTACATGCCGTAAAAAAAATCCCCTCTTTCGGTTTAACACCCGGGAGGGGATTTTATTTTGTATCGGACATCACAATCGCATCCACCGGGCAGTCCTGCTGACAGAAAGTACAGGCGATGCAGTGGCGTTCATTCTTCAAAAACGGCCGGCGCAGGGTCTCGCGGGTTCCCCGGTCCATGGCAAGATCGATGCAAGCCGTGGGACAGGCTTCCACGCAGATGGTACAGGCGATGCAGAGATTCAGATCAAACACCGGCCGTGGCCAGCGCGAACGGATGCGGATACGCTCGCACAGCACCCCTTGGGGGTCGTTGATGCTTGCATGGGGGCAGATGCGACCGCAGGCGCCGCAGGCGATACACACGTCGGGATCGATGCGATGCTGTTTTTTCCGCTTGCCGCTGATGGCATCCACCGGGCAGATGCGCTTGCACACCCCGCAGCCCACACAGCGATTGGTTATTTCGTAGGTCATAATACCTTTTGCCGCACGTTAAGTGGCATCCTCCGGCCGGTCACAGGGCCTCCAATCCCAAATCATGCAGACATTCCGGCGTGGGCACGCCGTTTTCCAGATCGTATCCCATCTCGCGCCAGT
Organism: Desulfosarcina variabilis str. Montpellier; assembly: GCF_048565275.1. NCBI lineage: Bacteria > Pseudomonadati > Thermodesulfobacteriota > Desulfobacteria > Desulfobacterales > Desulfosarcinaceae > Desulfosarcina > Desulfosarcina variabilis. The sequence goes on from NZ_CP159846.1 coordinate 9,170,651, forward strand.
AGTACCGGCGCAGTTTTTCAATGGGCACCGTACGGCCTCGATTGGCGCCCGTGGTCTGGGGCGGATCGCCCAGAACCCGGCGGCTGATACGAACGTCCGTGGGGGCGATGCCCTGCTTGATGTTGAACAGCTGTTTGACGGTCTGGATGCGGTGGCCGATGGTCAGATACGCCTCGGGTGAATCGGTCCACCCGGTGGCCGCGTTGAGCCAGTCAAACACCGGAATGCGCTGGGCCCCCAAAAAAGCACCGAACAGGCACACGCCGGCGCCGTTGATTACGTTCATGTAGTTGCTGCAACTGGCCCCCATGATCGCCTTTTCCCGGTTGGCCTGATACTTGGAACTTTTCAGGTAAATCAGGGACGGGTCGGGCAGATGCGCGATCTTGCGCCACAGCTGAAACATTTCATAATACATGTAGGAACCGATGGTATGGCGCCCCGGCGTGGGTTCGACCACGTTGTGCAGGGCAAATCCGGGATCATAGCGCCCATCGTGCATGCCCGGCTCCTGCCCGCCGGCGTTGATGGCCATGGGCGCGGCATCCTTGCCGATACGCTGGGCCGCCAGTTTGGCCCCGTCGGCCAGAAGATCGCCGATGCCTTCCCGACGCACCATCATTTCCACCAGCCGCACAATGGCCTCGCTGTTGCCCCAGGTCAGCTTCAATCCATCCGTATCCGCCTCGGTGAGCAGCCCGTTTTCAAAACACTCGATGGCAAAGGCCACGGTGCCGCCGGCCGAAATGGTATCCATGCCGGCACGGTTGAGCAGTTCGTTCAAATAATAAATGCTGTCGGTATCTTCATTGAGGCACAACCCGCCCAGGGCAATGGTGGATTCGTATTCGGGCCGATGCACCTCGGTGCTGCCGTCCGGCGCCAGGTTGATCCCGCCGCATCCCAAGGGGCAGGAATAGCAGAAATATTTGGCCACCACCGGCTCGGTGAAAACATCGGGATTGATCAGCTTGGATTGGTCAAACCCAAAATCCCGGTTGGAGCCCTTCCAGTTTTTTACCGGGGCATCGCCGATTTCGATGGCCATCTGGTTCTGATTGACCGTGCCCCACTTCTTGAGCATGATTTTGTATAAAAACCCGTCGATCTCCATCTGGGTCGGCAGCACACGCATGATCGATCCCAGATAGGCAGTCATGGTGCCGTTTAAAAATGGGGGCTGGAAGGCCACATGGCGGTTGCATTCCAGGCTGAGGGCTTTCATGCGTTTGGCATCATGCACATCCACCCGGTGAGCACCGCACAGCACGACGGCCTTGAGCCGCTTGGCCCCCATAACCGCACCCAACCCGCTGCGGGCCGCCAGCCGGCCGCCGTGGTTGACGATGCCGCTGATCAACGACCGCTTTTCACCAGCCATGCCGATGCAGGCCACCCGGGCCCGCTGCTTTTTGCCGTGGGCCTTGATGAGCAGCCGCTCGGTCTCCATGGCATCCTTGCCCCACAAAAAGGTAGCGTCGCGCAGTTCGGCCCCTTTGGTATCGGCATACAGATAAACCGGCCGATCGCTCTGGCCGGTGAAGAAAATGCCGTCCACGCCGCAGCCCTTGATCCCCGGCGCCAGGTTGCCGCCGCAATTGGCATCGCCCCAGGTGCCGGTCAAGGGGCTTTTACCCACCACCATCCAGCGGCCGGTAAACAGCGACCCGCTGGCCGTCAGGAGCCCCGAGACAAACCCCAGGATGTTGTCCGGTCCCAAAGGATCGGCACCGGCCGGAATCCGCTGATACAACAAATAAGCGGCCAATCCGGTTCCCGAAAGGAATCGATGAAAAATATCGTCGGAAATGGATTCGGTGGTGATGGTGCCGGTACTCAGATCGACCCAGAGCACCTTGCCCATGGTTGAACGGCCCATGATGGACTCCGCGACAAAGGTTGTCCGCCGGGCCGGTGCTTCCCACCCGAACGGGCAGTTAGTATCCATCCAGAAATGGCCAATTTGCCCGATATCGGCGTTGCACAAAAAATTTTATCCTCGGAATATCAACCATATGCCTGTGGTAAAATTTTTCGGGCGCCTTGATCTCGAACAAATTTTCCTATTTCTGGACGCACACTAGTTATATGAAATCTCCTGAACGAATCAGATCCTTTACTATTTCATGTTGTGGGTATAATTTCAATAATTGGAGGTCAACATGATAATCCACCGACTTATGATCGTGATGATGGCAATGGTCTGGATGTTCCTGTTCGCCACCGGCGATTTGGCATATGCCGGCGGGTGGCTGCTTGGCGATATATCCCTTGTGGAGGGCACCGGCAAGCACACCTACGGTCAGTATATCAGCGTTTTTCTTACCCGCAAGGCCATTGCCGTGCCCCGTGATCCGGCGTTGAACAGCATGGAGCGGCATCGGCGGCTGGATCGGATCAACCAGATGCACATGGATTTTTTCAAAACCTTTTCCCAGTATCGCGGCCGCCCCGACTATCTGATCGCCCATGCCGAATCCTCGGATACCGGCAATTTCGCCTTTCTGGACGTGCCCGCGGGAGACTATTATGTGGTCGTGACCTTCCCGGCCATGATCGGCGGGTACAAGGTGGCCTGGCAGCAGCCGGTTACCATTAAGCCCGGCCGCCCCGCCTATGTTTCCTTAAATGATGATAACCTGGCACTGCCCACGGATCGACGCAACTAAGGGCTCGCGCAAAAGACCCATTTTCCGAATCCGGTTCTCCGCAACGCGCAAGTTTAAGTGGATATCGGCTGGAGCTTTCCGAAGAAGCGGTTTTTCCTAATCATCATACCTTGAACGGAAGAAGAATTAATGCTACCAATGCAAAGGTGAAAAGCGCCACCGTGTGGTACACGCATGTCCATGCATGGACGCGAAAGAAATGGTAGTAATCCGTTTGACCAACACAGGGATAAAATGAACACTGAACATGTCATGATTATGGGTGTCGGCAACATTCTCCTCAGTGATGAAGGATTCGGCATCCGGGTGGTGGAAGCCCTACAGCAACGGTACGATTTTCCCGACAACGTCTCGGTGATCGACGGCGGCGTACTGGGGATCAACCTGATGGGTGTCATTTCCGAGGCGGACCAGTTGATCGTGGTCGACGTTATCCGCAACAAGGGCAATCCCGGCGATCTTTACCGCATCGACGGAAAGGATATCCCGGAACGGATCCGGGCCAAGAACTCATTGCATCAAATCGATTTTTTGGAATCGTTGACCTTGTGCCAGGCCCTGGACAAGGTGCCGGAAACGGTCATCGTGGGCGTCGAGCCCCAGGACATCGAAACCCTGTCCATTGAGCTGACCCCCACAACGGCAAACCGCATCGACGACATGATCCAGATGGTGCTGTCCGAGATGGACCGCCTGGGAGTCACCTACACCGAAAAAGAGAGGGCCTGAACCACTATGTGCCTTGCGATTCCATCCAAAGTGACCCACATTGAAAACGGCATGGCCACCATTGACGTGGACGGTGTGCAGCGCTCGGCCAGTCTGATGCTGCTGGACGATGTGAACATCGGCGATTACGTGATCGTGCATGCCGGCTTCGCCATCCAGAAACTCGATGAAGCGGCAGCCGCCGAATCGATCCGCCTGCTTCGAGAAGCCGCCGCGATCGTGGACGATCTGAACGCTGAAAACGAATAAACGAGCAAGTCAGAGCAATGCCGCCTGCAACAACTCCCCCACCCACGGCGATTCGCCTTGAAATCAACGGTATTGTACAGGGGGTGGGGTTTCGGCCTTTCATCTACGGGCTGGCCGGACGTTATGGCCTGACCGGCGAGGTGGCCAATACCGCCACGGGCGTCAGTCTCCGGCTTGAAGGGCCGGCAGATCAGATTCAGTCCTTTATCGACGATCTGCCCCGCCGCAAGCCGCCGCTGGCCCAGATTGTGGAGATATCACGAACCCAGGCGCCGCTTTCAGGATTCACCGCCTTTTCCATTGTCAAAAGCCAGGCAAGCACCACCCGGGCCACCCTCATCTCCCCGGATGTGATGGTCTGCGAGGACTGCCTGGCCGAAATGCGTGATCCTGCCGACCGGCGCTACCGCTATCCGTTCATCAACTGCACCAACTGCGGCCCGCGCTACACCATCATCGACGATATCCCTTACGACCGGCCCAAGACCAGCATGCGCCATTTTACCATGTGCCCCGACTGCCAGGCCGAGTATGATGATCCGAACAACCGGCGTTTCCATGCCCAGCCCAATGCCTGTCCGGTGTGCGGGCCGCAGGTGACCCTGTGCAATGGCAGGGGGATACCGATCGACACCGATGATCCCATTGCCGCGGCCGCCCGGCGCATCCGCGCGGGTCGCATTGTGGCCGTCAAGGGCCTGGGCGGATTTCACCTGGCCGTGGACGCGGTCAACGAGGCGGCGGTGGTGCGCCTGCGCCGGCGCAAACATCGCGAGGAAAAGCCGTTGGCCCTGATGTGCGCCAGCATCGAACACATTCGCGCGCTTGCCCGAATCACCCCGGAAGAAGAAAAGGTGCTCGTGTCCATCCAGCGGCCCATCGTGCTGCTCGAAAAAAACGCCGCCACCCCCATCGCCGCATCGGTGGCCCCCAAAAGCCGCACGTTCGGCATCATGCTGCCCTATACGCCGCTGCATCATCTGCTGCTGGACGCCGGGTTCACCGCCCTGGTAATGACATCCGCCAACCTGAGCGAAGAGCCCATCGCCATCGACAACCAGGAGGCATTTGGCCGACTGCGCGACATTGCCGACGATTTTCTGATTCATGACCGCGACATCTACCTGCGCAGCGACGATTCCATCGTGCGTCACAGCGCCGGGCAGATGCGCCCGTTGCGTCGCTCGCGAGGCTACGTGCCCGTGCCGGTGTTCTTGAAGGATGAATTGCCACCGGTGTTGGCCTGCGGGGCGGAGCTGAAAAACACGGTCTGCCTCACCCGGGGGCGACAGGCGTTTGTCAGCCAGCACATCGGCGATCTGGAAAACCGCGCCACCGACGATTTTTTTCGCCTGACCATCGACCACCTCAAACGCATTCTGGACATCACTCCCCAAATCGTGGCCTGCGACCTGCACCCCGATTACCTGAGCACCCAATACGCCCGGGAGACAACCGATCTGCCCGTGGTCGAGGTCCAGCACCACCACGCCCACATTGCCGCCTGCATGGCCGAAAACAAGACCCACGGCCCAGTGATCGGGCTGGCCTTTGACGGCACGGGGCTGGGCACCGACGGCACCATCTGGGGCGGCGAGGTGCTGGTGGCCGATTACCAAGGATTCACCCGCGCGGCCCACCTTGAGGCCGTGCCCATGCCGGGCAGTGCCGCCGCCATTCGCGAGCCCTGGCGCATGGCCCTGGCCCATTTGATGGCCACGGTCGACGATGGTTCGGACATCACGGATCTGCCCCTGGGCCGCTTTGCCGACGCCCGGCAGATACAGATCATCCATCAGATGATGGCCAAAACCATCAACTGTCCGCTGACTTCCAGCCTGGGCCGGTTGTTCGATGCCGTGGCAGCCATGGTCGGCCTGCGCGGACAGGTGGCCTTTGAAGGCCAGGCGGCCATAGAACTGGAAGCCATCGCCGATAATGCGGAAACCGGCACGTACGATTTTTCCTGGGATGAAACCGGCAAGGACGCCATCATTATCCCTTGCAGCCCCCTGATCCGGGCGGTAATAAAGGATCTGCGTGGCGGTCAATCACCGGCGACCATCAGCGCCCGGTTTCACAACACCCTGGTGGCCTTGTTCGACGCCCTGTGCCGGCAGTTGCGCAATCGTACAGGCATCGACCAGGTGGCCTTGAGCGGCGGTGTTTTTCAGAACGACCGGCTGCTGTCCGGGCTTTGCACGGCCCTTGCGAAAAGCGGCTTTCAGGTGCTGACGCATCGCCTGGTGCCGGCTAATGATGGGGGGATTTCACTGGGGCAGGCGGTAATCGCTGCGACTACAACGAAACGATAGAATTTGAGAGAACGGGTTTGGATAGTGTTAAGTAAAAGAGGAATGATATTCCATGGCTTTAGAACATAACCGCGACCGTCACGACCCGGCCATCGCCCGGCACCTGGCGGACCGCATCACCCGCACCAACAAGCGGCCCATCCGCCTGATGGAGGTGTGCGGCACCCACACGGTATCCATCTTCAGAAGCGGCATCCGTTCATTGCTGCCGGACACCGTCTCGCTGCTCTCCGGCCCGGGCTGCCCGGTGTGTGTGACCGCCCAGAAAGAAATCGACGCGTTTATCAAACTGACCCGCGAGCCGGACACCATGGTGGCCACCTTTGGCGACCTGATCCGCGTGCCGGGCAGCGGCTCTTCCCTGCAGCGCGAAAAGGCCGATGGCGCCGACGTGCGCATCGTCTACTCCACCTTCGATGCCCTGGCCCTGGCCCGCCAGCACCCGGACAAGCGGGTGGTCTTTCTGGGCGTCGGTTTCGAAACCACAGCCCCCACGGTCGCCGCCGCCATTCTGGCCGCGAGCCAGGAAGGGCTGAAGAATTTTTTCGTGATTTCAGCCCACAAAATCGTTCCGCCGGCGCTTACGGCACTGGCCACGGGCAAGATCAATATCGACGGATTTCTGCTTCCCGGTCACGTCTCGGTCATCATCGGTGTGGATGCCTACCGGCCCTTTTTCAAAGCGCATCAGGTGCCTTGCGTGGTGGCCGGTTTCGAGCCCACCGATTTATTGCAGGGCATCGCCATGCTGGTGGACCAGATCGAAGCGGGGGCGCCGGCCCTGGAAAACGCCTATGCACGGGCCGTCACCGACGCCGGCAACGTCAAGGCCGTCGAGGTCATGCAACAGGTGTTCGAGGTGGCCGATGCCGACTGGCGGGGAATCGGTACCATCGCGTCCAGCGGCCTGGCCATTCGTGAAGCCTATGCGGCTTTCGACGCCCTAAACGCCTTTGACATTACCATGCAGCCTGTTCCGGAACCCAAAGGGTGCGCCTGCGGAGAAATTCTCACCGGCGTGAAAATCCCGCCCCAGTGCCCGCTTTATAAAACCGTATGCAACCCCATGGCACCGGTGGGACCGTGCATGGTCTCCAGTGAGGGGACTTGTGCAGCGTACTACCGCTACCACAGTACGAATAAAATATGAAAACAGACAAAATACTACTCGACCACGGCAGTGGGGGCAAAATTTCTCATCAGTTGACTGAAACAATGCTTCTGCCGGCCTTTGACAATCCGGCCCTGGCCATGCTTGACGATGGCGCGGTGCTAAGTGTAGCCCCCGGTCGCCTCGCCTTTTCCACGGACACCTATGTGGTGGACCCGATTTTCTTTCCCGGCGGCAGCATCGGCGACCTGGCCATCAACGGCACGGTCAACGATGTGGCCATGTGCGGCGCCACGCCCCTTTATTTGAGCGTGGGCATGATCATCGAGGAAGGCTTTCCCATGGCCGATCTCGAGCGGGTCGTGGCAGAAATGCGCAAGGCCGCCCAAATCGCCGGTATCGCGGTGGTAACCGGTGACACCAAAGTGGTGCCCAAGGGCGCGGCCGACAAAATCTACATCAATACGGCCGGCATCGGCACAATCAAGGAGGGGGTCGATGTGTCCGGCGCCAATGCCCGGCCCGGGGATGCGGTGATCCTGAGCGGCACCATGGCCGATCACGGCATGACCATCCTCACCCTGAGACAGGGACTGGCCTTTGAGTCGGATCTTGAGAGCGATTCAGCGCCACTCAACCACATGGTGGCCGCGATGCTGGACAGCGGGTGCGATATTCATGTGCTGCGTGATCCCACCCGCGGCGGCGTGGGGACCACGCTCAATGAAATCGCCGGCAAATCCAAGGTGGGCATCCGCATCCACGAGGCCAAACTGCCGGTCCGGCCGGCCGTGGCCGGGGTGTGCGAACTGCTCGGGTTCGATCCGCTTTACGTGGCCAATGAAGGCAAGCTGCTGGCCTTTTGTCCGGCCGATCAGGCCGATACCGTGCTGTCAATCATCAGGCAATCGCCCTACGGAAAAGATGCCTGCCGCATCGGCGAGGTGATCGACGATCATCCCGGCCGGGTATTCATGAAAACTCACATCGGCGGCGAGCGTATCGTGGATATGCTCACCGGGGAGCAGTTACCGCGCATATGTTAGTTGTTTTTCAACGCCAAGCCTTTACGAAAATTCTTCTTCTGGTTGCCGTCCTGCCAGCACTGCTCGCTGCCGGTTGCCTGCCCCAAAAGGAACTGGCCCTTTCCGGCAAGACCATGGGCACCACCTATCACATCAAGGTGGTGGCCGGTCTTTTCACATCGGCCGAATCGCTCCAACAGGACATCGACGCGCGTTTGGTAGCCATCAACCGCAGTATGTCCACCTATGACCCGACCAGTGAAATCAGCCGTTTCAACGCCATCCAAAACACCGCAGAAACCTTTTCTCCATCGGCAGATTTTCTCAAGGTGCTGACGGTTGCCGCCGAGGTACACCGCCTGACCGAAGGCGCCTGGGACGGCACCCTGGATCCTTTGATCACCCTATGGGGCTTCGGCCGCAAGGGAATAGTCGACCAGGTCCCTGATCAAGCCCAAATCGATCAGGCCCTGGCCCATGTCGGCTTTGACCTCATTGAAATGGACAAGTCAGGCAAAATGCGCAAGACCGACCCGGCCGTCACCCTGGATCTGGCGTCCATTGCCAAAGGGTATGGTGTGGATGCGGTTTCGCGTTTACTGGGCGACAAGGGATTTGAGAACTTTCTGGTGGAAATCGGCGGTGAGGTTTTCGCCCGCGGCCATCGCAAGGACGGCAAGACCTGGCAGGTGGGCATCAACCGGCCGGATCGGGACGCAGCCTTTACCGATGTCTACAAAGCTATAGGCCTGACCAATCAGGCCATGGCCACCAGCGGCGACTATCGCATCTTCTTTAAGGTCGGCGACCAATTCTACTCCCATATCATCGATCCGCGTACCGGCTGGCCGGAGACGAGCGGCGTGGTCAGCGCCACGGTCGTGGCGGCCAACTGCACCGTCGCCGACGGGCTGGCCACGGCCCTGATGGTCATGGGGCCGGAAAAAGGCGTGGCCCTGGTGGACGGGTTGCCATCGGTGGAGTGTTTGATCGTTGTGCGGCAGCCTGACGGCCGATTTGTCGACCATCCATCCAAGGGGTTTATCCTGGAGCGGTAGCGGTTTTTGCAGGCTTTCAGCGTTGATAAGCTCGTAAAAAATGCCCTCGAAGGGGGCTGAAAACCAAGTTAAGGAACATCGAGAACTGAACGTCCAACGTTGAAGATTGAAAATGGCAATCAGCGCATTTCAAAAGAATCAACGGTCTTTTTGAAATGCACCAGGCCACTATCGTATTTTGATTCACGGCTGACCAAAACGATCGAGACAGAATAAAGCTTGCCATAGCTGCCTTTATAAATGATGCTGTTTGCGATCGCCTTCAAGTCCTGACATTGCATTAGGATTTCCGAAGCAATGCAGGCATTGCTGCATTCTTCAATGTTGTCATTAAAAATTGAGTAATTATAATATTTCCAACCGGGCTTGCTGCTGAACCGCTTCTTATCCCTGGCATAAAATCCATCAAGGGAGGAAATGAACCGGTCGGAATACATTTTAAAACTTGTCCAGCCGGCGTCGGTTTTTTCAGCTGCTATTACAATGAAGCGTTTATTGTTCAAGTCGGAAAATGTGGCCTTGAACTTGTATCTGTCCAAAATTGACATTTTTTTGCTGAAACTCTCAGGAATTTCATTGGATACCGTCCACCCCTCCGGCACTTGCAGTGAGAATTGATACTTTGGATTAATGTACAACCCGTTTTCCACAAAAGAAGGCTTCGTTGCAACGCACCCCATGATCAGGGTAAGCGATAAAATGCCGATTACTTGTTTGTAATTCATATTGGCCTCCGGTTGAATGAAATGGTGGCTTTAACGGATACGTCAAGTTCCAATTACGTCAAGTTCCAATCCGTCCATTTTTTTCAATTTGATGTCAAATTGTCTTGATCATATAAGGTCGAATAATGATGTTCGCTTAACTATTGTCCGGCCTGAAATAGGAGGATCTTCTTGTTTTCAGAATTCTGCGCATATTTCGCGGGTAGGAAAAGGACCTGGATCGATATTCTGGTGGTTTGCCTGCTGCCCCTTTTTTTATCTATTCACGCAACTGCAGCTGATTACAGTATTATTACTATCGATTTTGCGCCATGGTCAATGGATAGAAATACCGGAATTTTCCCGGATATCGTCAAGGAAATCGAAAAGCGCCTGGGCACGAATAAAATACCCCGTAAACTGCCGTTGAATAGAGTGCTGAAACATGATGCCGTTGCCAACGAAAACTATATCCTAGCCCCGGTAACCCGAACGGATTCTTTTGAAAAAGACTGGACATGGATCGTAAATGTGATGCCCTTTGAAATCGTTTTCGTCACTGTCGGCGGTGATCCGGTCGATCTTGAAGCGGCCAGCGGATTAGAAAGGATTCTTGCTTATAAAAATCTGCCTGCCTACAATCTACTTGTTAAGAAAGGCTTTACAAATATTGATGCCTACCCTTGGGGAAAGCTCTCTTTGTTGAAAATGTTGGCGGCCGGACGGGCCGATGCCTGGTGTGTCGGTCGGGCCTTTGCAAGATTCTTTGCCAGGGGAACACCGTATGAAGACAAACTTGTCTTCGGCCCACCGATTTTTAAATCCGGCTTATATATCGCGGGGACAAAAAATATTGATCCTCAAATCGTCAATGACTATCGGAAAGTCTTTGAGGAAATCAGGGTAGAGGGTATTGTGGACGAGATTATTATCAAATATCTTGGCGAATAGGAACAGGATGCGGGGCCATCTCCTGAAGAGTCATAAGAAAGAGTCCCATGGGAGGTCTGGGGACATGAGGTCTGGTAGGTCTGGCGGAGGTCTGGGGGGCGGAGGTCTGGGGACGGGCCAAGCCAATCAACTGAAATAAAATGGAAAAGATTGAAAAAGCTGTTCTATTTGGGACCTATTTTGCGATTTTCAAAAATCGCATTATAGGCCAATTGCGCTTCCCGCAGCTCAAATGCCCCTTCGGTGGGTTGGACCAAACGGCCTTTTGCCATCACTCCCATTGCGTTTTTAATGCCTTGGATAAAGGGCTTGCTTCCAACGGCAACACTTTCCGTCCAGCGACTTTGCCTCGTGTTATCAATTTCTTCGAGAGCCGCTTGAACCCATTTGTGGTGGGCTGAAGCGAAAGCATCATAATTCTTGAATCCAGCCAATTCCCTTAGCCTATCGTATGCGATGATGACATTTTTTCGTCGGGGTGCTTGAATTTCATTATAACCTCCGTGTGGCCATTGGGATGGATGGTCGACAACGCCGGCACGGACCATATTCAAGTCGACGTAAACCAAACATTGCAGCAGATGCTCTCCGGATTCGATGGCAGTGGCATGGTAACGGTCTTCCCAGAATGCCCCTTTGCGTTTTTTACGCTGGTTGTATTCCTGTGCCGTTCTTCCGGCGATCAATCCAATCGCCTGGGGAATAATACGATTTTCACTGTCATCTTTTACGATTATATGGATGTGATTTGAGGTCGCAAGATAGTTCAATACCACCAATCCAAAGCGCCGCTTGGCCTCAAAAAGCCATTGAATCCAGCGATATCGGTCCTGCTTAAATTTCAGCAGGAATTCCCGTTTATGGCATCTTTGGGTGATGTGCCAAATTTGATAGGGGATATAATGCCGTTTAGCTCTTGCCATAATTAGAAATCCTATATCGCGGTTTTTGACCTTAAAAATTGCGATATAGGGGGTATTTCGGCCCTTCCAATCAATAATTTAGCCTTTATACCGATGGGTTGGCGTGGCCCGTCCCCAAAAAAGCTTCGATCCGGTTCATCCCCACGCATGTGGGGAACTCGCTGTCGGCTGTCGCATCGATGCAAAAGAATACCGGTTCATCCCCACGCATGTGGGGAACTCCCAGATATATCCAGCCTCGTCTGGCGGGGTTACGGTTCATCCCCACGCATGTGGGGAACTCGGAATTAGTCACGCCTTTATACATCCCAATGCCGGTTCATCCCCACGCATGTGGGGAACTCTGGACGTTCAGGCCGTCAGCCGTGTTTGAGTCCGGTTCATCCCCACGCATGTGGGGAACTCTTGAATTTCTTAACCTCGCTATCGCTATATTTCGGTTCATCCCCACGCATGTGGGGAACTCTTCAACTCATGGTCCACAATCAACGGGCATTCCGGTTCATCCCCACGCATGTGGGGAACTCGTGGGGGCGTTGGTACACCGCAGGTACCCGCCCGGTTCATCCCCACGCATGTGGGGAACTCGTGGCGGTCCTCCAAATGTCGGTACCCGGCCAGCGGTTCATCCCCACGCATGTGGGGAACTCGTTGTCGGCTGTCGCATTGATGCAAAAAAACACGGTTCATCCCCACGCATGTGGGGAACTCCCACCAACCAGAAAGGAGAAAAAAGCAGAACGCGGTTCATCCCCACGCATGTGGGGAACTCAGTCCTGATGGCGCTACGACGCAGCGAGTATACGGTTCATCCCCACGCATGTGGGGAACTCGTTGTACTTTATGAAGTTGGGAACGTAAATTAGCGGTTCATCCCCACGCATGTGGGGAACTCCTGGCAGCCGGCCGGGAAATCATCACCAACTGCGGTTCATCCCCACGCATGTGGGGAACTCGGCGCAGTACCCGGCAAACCCCGGCAGGTCGGCCGGTTCATCCCCACGCATGTGGGGAACTCCAGTGGTATTGGTCGAGGTAGTGTTTGTGCCACGGTTCATCCCCACGCATGTGGGGAACTCCTGGAGTGCCAATACGCCTATGGGTACAATGGCGGTTCATCCCCACGCATGTGGGGAACTCGGCCCCGCATGATGCACCGTTTAGAAAAATCTCGGTTCATCCCCACGCATGTGGGGAACTCTCAGGTTTGTGGAGCAATAACGCGGTGCCGGCCGGTTCATCCCCACGCATGTGGGGAACTCTATTTTCATTGGCGACATTGTCAGACCTTGAGCGGTTCATCCCCACGCATGTGGGGAACTCTCTCACCATCATACGTGTCGTCAATGATCAATCCGGTTCATCCCCACGCATGTGGGGAACTCGTTCACATTTATCCCTGTCCTTTCTGAAATTTCGGTTCATCCCCACGCATGTGGGGAACTCACTTCCTGTATCACCCTGAAATTAAGAAGTTTTTTTAGTAACGAAAAATCTACCAAGAATTTTGAATCCCAAATGACATTCCAAATTGTCAAAGAGCAGAGCCATCATTGCTTTCCTCCGGCGGTAAAAAAGACACCAACCTCAGCCCATCATAGTCTATGGGAACCCTCCTGTTTTTTCCGTATGTCTGGAAGTCGAAACCAGATTCTGTATTCGTGGCCCAGGCCATGGCCACATTACCATCTTCCGCCAGCATCGAAACCTGCTCCCAGATCATTTCGCGAATCCGTTTGGAGACGTTGCCAACATATACACCGGCTCTAATCTCAAGCAACCATATGGCCAGCCTTCCTCTGAGTCTCGGTGGAACGGCTTCAGTAACAATGACAAGCATACTCATCTTATTTGCTCCGATGTCCTTCATCCCCAATTTTCTCGGGTTCGGGGATGGCTGGCGGTTGTGCATCGTCGGGCGGCGGAGGGGGGTCTATTCCGCCGGCTGAAAGGATATCCTCGATGGCCGGTATGATCTTTTTTAATAGGCGCGTCTGGCGAAAAATATCCCGGCAGGCAATGCGCACTTCACGGTCCGGTTGTCCTGGGTTTTTCGACGCAATCTGGAACGCCACCGGCACAACGGTCTCGAATTTAAAGATGTCTGCGATATCGTATACAAATGAAAGGGGTTTTCCGGTATGCAGAAAACCAACAGCCGGCGCATAGCCTGCCGCAAGGACTGCCGCTTCGGTAACACCATACAGGCACGATGTTGCCGAACTCAAGCACTGGTTAACCACATCTCCGCTTTCCCAGCGCTTTGGATCGTATCGCCTCCCCTTCCATTTCACACCATACTGTCTGGCAAGCAACTCATAGAGCTTTTTGACCCGGGTGCCTTCTATGCCCCGAAGCTGATCGACACTCCGGCGTTCAGGCGGTTTTTCGCCAAAACGGATTTCAAACATCTTTTTTACGACTTTAAGTCGCAATCCCTCATCCAAGGCCAATTTGGCCTGATAGAGCAGTTTATCGGATCGGGCGCCACCCGGCTGTCCCGAGGAATAAAGCCGCACACCGGCCTCCCCCACCCAGATCAGCAGTGTACCCGTGGCAGCGGCCAGTTTTACTGCCGCGTGGCTGATTCGGGTTCCCGGCTCGAGCATGACGCAGGCCACCGACCCAACGGGGATATGTTTGCGTTCCCGGTCCACGCCATCGATTTCGTTGATAACCACAAATGCACCGTCCTTGACATCAATACGGCCATAATAGACGAAAATCATGGAAACGCGATTTTTAATGGGAATAGGCTTCAGTGGAATGGGAGGCGGCACGGGCATTACTTTTTCCTCGATTTTTGTTGTTCCATCATCCTTTTTCGTTTTGGATGATTGGGAGGCAGGCGCTCCAAAAGCTGCCTTTCAAATTCCTCGGCACCTTTCTTGAAGTGATATTGTTGCTTTGACTGCTTGGTTAAATGCCGCTGTCCCTTTATTTCGGAATTCTGCAGGTGATCGGCCCATCCACGCAACTGGCGGGAACAACCCTCGGCCATGGATTTCAAATTTGAAATTTGAGATTTGAAATGGGCAAACACCCTTCGTTGTTCGATGAAGCAGAGCATGGAACGGACCTCACCGGCCGATCCTCGGGCAATGTAAAGAAACGCCAACAATTCCTTGGTGGTGCCACGCTCAAAACCTTCGGCAATATTGTTCGACACGGACAGAGCCGCCCGTTCGATCTGATCACGCAGACTCCGACTGCCCTTCCAGTCTAAACTTTCGGTCATGTCATATACACCGTTGGCCAGCCGGATAGCTTCTTTCCAGACGGGTAGGTCTTCGAAGCGGGCGTAGGTCATAATAAATCTCTCCCATCCCAATAGGGATGGATTATTTAAACTCTTCTAACCAACATCAGGCCGCAGCCAAAGGCTTTGGCCCGTCCTATACCCTTCATCAACGTTCGATAGAATCGATCAGATTCAGTTACCATCAATAAACCGTTGTAATCGAGAACACTGAATTGAATTTTGTCTTTTTGCTTTTTGCTTGTAAATCGGTGTTGTTGATAACCATAAATGCGAACGTTCTCTGGGTCAAAACCGAATCCGAGTTTCTCGGCCCTTTCACCAAGCCATTTGATACCAACAGTGTGTTGAAGCTCGCCAGCTGAGCAATCCATTTGCGATATTGATGAAGCCTTCAGGCTGTGCTTTGCATTCATCACAATATCGTGACGGTATCTTTTTTTGCCATCAGCAGCTTTTTTAGTAATCACGGGATTGATACGTAGGCTGAACGCCAACTGCTGGCCATTGTGCAGTTTTGGCTGATAGGTCTTACTCTCAACGCGGACCAACCCCGATAGTGGTTGCGGCTTTCGTTCAGAAACCAAATAAAAAAATGGCCAACCATTGGCGACTTCCCGACGAAAAAGAAAATCGCGCTTAGCTTCCTGATCTTCTGGAAACAGGCGCCAAATAATTTGGTGAACATTGTAAACATCACCTTTTAACAACGCAACCAAGTCTTCTGGATCAGCTGATTTCGCATCTATGCTGACACGGCTGAAATACATCACGCCTCCTTATAGGACACAAACAGTTTTTCCGTTCGAGGGCTGAATTGCCACCGTTGCCTGCTTTTTGGCACATCCCACCGCTCCACGTCTTGAGTGGCATGTAATCCGCTGTCCGGCGTTTCGTCCCAGCAATACATCTGGCTATGTTGGCGACCAAACCGTAAAAATTTTTCTTCAAAATCCGCTCGGCTGTCCAAAGCATCTTTCAGCGTCTCGTACTTACTGACCTCCGGGGTGCACGGAATAGAGATCGGGCACGATTTTCGGCCAAGGTAGAGAAGGTATTTCGGTTTTCTCAGAGCACTGCACAATTCTTTCAGAGCAAATGGAGCAGACTCTTTTTCACTCCACAGTGCAACTACATACGCGGCATCACATCTATATTCCCGGCTTGATAGGAGCGTTCCCAATTTATCCGCGGCCAGTTCTTCCTTGCGTGTTGCAAAAACGACATTGCGTTTTTGTGGTGGGACCTGGACGGTATGGTAATCCACCAACAATGTGCCTGCTGAAACAACTTTAATGCCAATCCCGTAAGCGGATGCCATGGCGGCGTGAATCTCTTCCTCATTCCTGTCGATACCGAGAGAAGCCCCTACAATCCCAAGCAGGGCAGATTTGCTCGGCTGAAGCGCACTGCGCCGCGTTTCACCCACAGCGATATCACCCCACGCAGCCATCTGGCCGTATAGTTGAAATATAAGATAATCCGGCATGGTTACTCCTTACAAAAATCCACAATGGCCTTTAATGATCCCTCGCCCGCTTCCACATTCATAATGATATGTTGAGCAGCGCAATCGCCATATGCCTGATCCATTTTTTCTCTTTGCTGCTCAAGTGCTTTTATACTGTCTAAAAGAAGATCTTTCCCTCTGACGGGCCTCAGGAATGAAACTGATAGAGAACGGGGTTGTTGATCACCACGCTCGGCCAATATGTAGGAAGCGTAAGCCCTTGAGGCAAAACTGTTCTGTTTGCCTCCTGGAGCTATTTTGGCAACGGTTTCCACAAATGCAGCGATCGCATTAGCGGCCAATGCTTCATCCCCATCGAGGTTTTTTACCAGCTGCTCGCGATTGATACACGAATACAGATAAAATAACCCTGCCGCAAAACCAGCATCCCCCACATGCCCGGCGCCTGCATCCACATCACCGCGATTGAGGTCATCAACCGCAGTGAAATAATCGTCTTCTATAGCCACATCATGGGTTGAAATGGCGTGGGCCACCTGTACTGCAGCCTCAACGTTATAAAACGGCTTATCTGCCAGCATTCGGCCAAAGAAAGCGATATCCACGGCCTTATTGTTTTTTTTTAGAAGGGTGAGTTCGTCCTCGCTGGGTGGTCGTTTTTCGTTTGCCAGAAGTTTGGCCAATTTCATGATTGAATTCCACTCTTCCGGGCTGAAATGGGCAAGCTGCTCTATACTCAAATCTTCATCAGGGTTTTTCTTGTTTTCCTTTTTCAATTTACCAAAAACACCAGCGATTGATTTGGCCCATGTTTTGGATTTCTTTTCGTCAACCCCCATTTCAACCAAGCGGTTACGCACTTCAACACCGGCCCGCTTTGTGCGCGTTCCGACATGTCCGTCAAGTGCATCTTTAAACAGATCGGATGTACGCCAGGCTCTCTTTAAACTTTGGGATGAAATTCGCAGGCGATCCACGCCCCCCATTTTAGCGGTCTTCGGTCGGCCTTGATCATCGCGGTTAAGGTTGGCCGGTGGGTAGGATGTGAGAACATGTAATTGGATAAATCGACTCATGAAACCTCCTTTTTGCCTGCAGTTTTTTCACTTTTTATACTTGCTTCAAAGTAGTCTTCAGCAAACCGGAACTGAAAGCTCTGGCCGGGTTCCGGCCTAATTTTTCCACGCCCTTTAAATCCGAATTGAAAAACCAAATCGGCAACAGAAATGATATTCACGTTGGAACCTACCATTTTAATGGCGCGTCGCATGCGACGATAAAACTCCGGCCAGTCACGACTTTTGATAAGCTGCCGAAATCGGGATTCACTCATTACCGGAGCACTGCCTTCAGTTTTTGCGGAGCCTAGTTGGGTCGCAAAAGTCTTTTGCGGCAAACTCCCCCCACTATAATCTGCGATGGAAAGAAGTCCTGCAACAGCGGCCAAGGCCAGTGACTGGCTGTTCGGCAAATCTGGTATCGACGCCTTGAGCTCATAATAGGAGGCATTCAGCAAAACCTGCATCGGTTCCCGGCAACGCCGAAGTCGAGCACGCTCACCACGGTTGTCATCCAGTCGTTTTTTCCATTCAACAATGGCATCACGATTCTTCTTTTCTTTAAGAAAGCTTGTCATTAACGGCTTTTTTGTCATCGCCCCTCCCGTCTGTTATCGGCTCACGCCTTGCCAAGCAGTTCTTTTGTTTTTTTCCCAGTTTCGAGCCAGATGGATAATTTTCGTCGCGCACTGACCACACGGCGCATGTCCATGTCACCAAATGGCCCACCCATCGAATATTCATCGAACAGTGCCATCGCCGTACGTTTGAGCAATCGGTGGATTTTTCTCATGACATCATTCGTGTTTTTACCTTTATTCAAAGTGTCTATACTCTCCTGCAAGCAGTCGTAAAAAGTGCCTTCGGTGGACTGCCAGAACGCATTGTCCACAAATGACCAATCACCCTTAACATCCTGCGGACGTTTATAGCGGGCATTTCGGATCTCTTTTCTTAAATTCGCATTCATTTCCACAGCCGCGTCGATGATCTTGGCAACTATGTCCTTAATCGTTTCTCTGATCGAAGGGTTCATGTTGTAAAGTGGCATCCTCGAGTCGTACCAGCATCGCGCTTTCATGTTGTCCATGTCATAGCCAAAAGCCCAAATGCGTGGATTTCGATCCATTTTCAGCCGGCGGATACGTTTATCGAAAAAATGCGCAATGGTCCTTGCGGGAAATTGACAATTATCTCTATCCCCCAATGTAAGTCCCAACCAGTTGCGATAGGTGACGCCTCCTTTTTGGCCATGAAGTGGCAATGGTTCATCGGTCTGTTTTTTTCGGGAGTACGGCGTTAATGGATGCTCCCAGATCCCGGAATAATTGATGCCATAATTTTTCGTTATGAAATGTCGGATGAGAGGTGTGTCTTCGGCACCGCAGACATCACATCGTCCTTTCGTAAGGTCTTTAAAATCAATTCGAATTCGGCGGGGCATTCCCCAAAACATCTGATAAGGATGCACATCGCTCAGAAATGTATCTTTACCCGTTTTTTTCTCGCTGGTGGGTGTTGGTCCGAGCCATGGAAATATTTTCGTCAAATCAACACTATAATGGCGTTGATTGTCTTCTTTAGGTAAAAGAGCGTCTTCCGGTAACACATTGAGCCACAGCTTGTGCCAAAGCGTTTGCGTGCCTGCGTTTGTTCCAGAGGTAGTTTCATCCAGATCAATCAATGTCGTTAATGGTCCGCCACCACGTAATCCGACCCGGTGACCGACACCTCCTGAAGGTGCGTTTGTCTGCAAAGTAAACAAGGCAAGAGCCGCACAGGTATGACAAACGGCCTCAATACGCCCTCTTTTTATAAAGTGATCAAGGTTGTCGCGCAGTGTTTTGCCACCGGGAGATTCTATTAGAAGCGCAGAGATGGTTTTTGACTCGCCCTCAGTCAAGTCGAAGTCTTGCATGAATGCCGGCCCATCCGAATCGAATTCGAAGGCGTGCGCCATGGCCGCAAATCGACCATTTAATTCGTCCGAGGTTGGTGGCGTTTTCCACAAGGAAAACCATTCTTTGTCTGTCTTGGGAGACATGATGGTTTGAAGCAGACCGATGAGGAATTGATACAAGGCTCCTTTGAAATCGGGTCTGTCTGTTATTACATCGGTGATGGGGTTGGAGCTGCGAATGTTTTTAGTGATTTCGTATGGGGCAATTTTGGATTTGGTATTTCCTGAATGATGAGCATAACGTAGCCATCGGTCCTCAATAAGATTCATGGCATTTCCCTCGGTTCATTTGGTTTTTTTCGGGCGAAGACAAAGGATGAAAATGATTCCGAAAGTTACTGTCGCCAAATAACATAGTGCAGATAAAAAAATAATTGCCGTGGGTGTAACACTATTTAATGATTTGATTATATTTGATATCGCCTCTGTTAAGAGTTCCATAGCCACTGTCTTTATGGGTTTATAATAATAAGACCATAAACACTTGTGGCCACCTTGTCAAAAGTTATTTAGGTGATTAGTTAAAAGCTTGCTATATTTTTCAAATATGGTAAATACATCTTATTCCTGACTTATTGGGATGAACCGTTATTTAGGTGATTAGTTCGCCTAGTGACAAATTGTTCCCCGCTTCTGTGGGGTTAAAAAATAAGGGGCGGCCATTCAGCCGCCCCTTATTTCATCCCCCACCATCATCCCAAGCTCTACATCATAAAGAATCTCGACTGTATTCCCGTTACCATCAACCCCTTCGGACATCCACTTCCCTTCTTCCCTTTCAGTCACCGGAACAACCACCGCATATTTGTTTAATCGTTTTTCAGTTTGGACGAGCAAATCCAATTGATCCTGATATTTTTCCCGCATCATCGGAGCAAGGTTGTCCAATTTTCTGCGCGGCATTCGAATGCTGCTTAAATCCCACGCAAATTTTCCTTTTTTTAGCGGCACCAAGTTGCCGTCTTCCTCTTTTGCCAGATAGACGATATGGGATTCTTCACCCAGGCGTGTCGGCACATGGATTTCTTCGGACCACTGTCCACTGCTGAAGCTGTACCCCCTATAGAAATCCAATCCGTTATATTTACCAAGACTTGCCATTCCCATGGCCTCCGCCTCGGCTACATTGGACGCTTCCAGCAAAGCTTCCGGAACCGGTTCAAATGGGTCTCCATAAACGCCTTCTATCAATTCTCTTAAATCAAAGGGCATGTTGATCTCTCCCTTCTTTTTCAAAATCCGGGCGGCAAGCCACAATTGACCAAGATTGGGGTAAACGAATGCGGCTTTCGGAAAAAAATCCGCATACCATCGCCCGTCCGGACGATCGACCGGCTCAGGCGTCAGGATATGAAAGATCGGTGCTGGTCTCTGGTCTGCGGCACCGGTTTCGACAAGAAGGTTTCCGTCTGCGTCCCTCTGGTGTCGATGTAGTCTGCCGGCCCGCTGGATTATCGCATCAATGGGTGCCAGGTCGCTAATCATTCCATCGAGACAAAGATCGAGAGAATTTTCTATGACCTGTGAGGATATCAATATTTTTCCGCAGCGGTCAGCGGCGGTGGATGTTTTTCCAAATGCGCCAACAACTTCTTTTTCAATTCTCAAACGGTCAGCCAAGGTGAACCGGGCGTGGAATAAAATGAGTTTTGAAGGATCAATGATTTTTTCTTGTATAAGGTGATGGTATGCCTCAATTGCATCCCATACTGTATTGCGAATCCAGCAAGCGCATCTGCCGTTTTTCGATTGAGCCTCCAGGAAACCATTGGCCGAATTGATATCGTGGATAAACTCTACGGGTATACGCCTTATCGATCCCTTGCTGGCTTTAACAGGCCTGTTCTGTAGGTGTTCTTTTTTTACTATGGTTACCAAGGGATAGTTCTTGCACGCTTTGGACTGACAATCATGACTTCCAAGCCCCCACTGATATGCCTGGGAAAGTTCCGTCCTCATCTTTTGCGGTAATGTTGCCGAAAGCAGAATCGCACTGCCGCCTATATGGGCGTGAAATGTCAGCAACCGTTTCAGCAATTGATTTACATAGGCATCATGGGCGTGAACCTCATCGACCAGCAAAATCTTGGTTCCAAGCCCTAATAGGCGCAGGCTCTGATGCCTGGAAGGCAAGATGGAAAGCAGTGCCTGATCAACAGTTCCCACACCAGCATCGGCCAGGAGTGTCTTTTTCCGATTGTCTGCCAGCCATGCAATACATTGCGCCGTTCCTGTCGGTTCATTTTCACCATAAGATTCTTGATTTGCAGGAATATCGATGATCGATGCTCTGAACTGATTTGAAAGATGGCGTGATCCATGCGCGAGAATCAACGATGGTGACTGGTCATGCTTGAACAATCGTCGGTAACAACCAGCCATTCTACGATACATGCCATCGGCTGTAGCCATCGTAGGCAATCCGATATAAAACCCATTGGCTTGTCCCGCAGCCATCATTCGATTCACCAACAGCATGGCTGCCTCTGTTTTCCCTGCACCGGTTATGTCTTCCAGTATCCAAAGCTGAGGTTCGTTGAATTGACCGGATGCATCACAAAGCGTTTGTAAAGGCGTTGGTGAGAAATCTTCACCTGATAATTTGTTGAGGGACATTGACTCGCTGGGATAGCATGGTAGCAATCCACATTTGCTTAACGCCTTTTTCGAATTCGGCAAGGCAATGACGTGCCAATATTTTTCAAGGCTCATAGGTTCATCGACATAATCGAAGATCAAGTCATCAGAACCCACCCAATCACATACGACCAATAGACCGGCAAGCCACCACGAAAATTGATTGATCCTATCATCTTCTGTAAGCGACTCGATAATATGCGCTACATCATCGACATGCATTTGCCATTGTTCAGAAATAAATAAGTAGACGGTGTCTATGTCCCTGCCGGAAAAATAATTCTTTGCAGATAGCTCCCGGTGGCCATCATTAGACTTGGATGGGTATCCATGATGACCGGTCGCACAACATGCCAACCGATTGAATGAGTCCTCCAATTCAAATTCCGAAGGATGATTGGCATTAAAACCGAAAACCGCATCACAAACCAGACGGTCCCATAAATCCTTCCATACAATATATCCCAAGTTGTCATGGCGCATGGTACTTTGCCGTCCGTCATCTATGCCATAGAGCCGCTGCCTCAGATCTATCCGTTTATTTTGAAACACTTCAGAAAATTTACCAATATCGTGGATAGCCATGAAGAATGTGCAAAGTTGTTTAACCGATTTATCATCGAGCCCCGTGGCAACGGAAAAACGATGACGAAGTAAATCGTGGCATTCGAGCATTGTCATTCCTACAGCTGCGACATCCAGGCAATGATAAACCAAGCAGTGGTAACGATCAGGATCGCCGCGATCCGCCTTGCCCCAATATTTGAAATAGGGTTTTTCTTCGGTCATTGATTTTCCCATGCTTTTAGGCTCATAACGAGTTTCAATCGCGGCCATGGACAGCTCCTACAGGTGCAGCGCTTGTCTATCCGATCTTGCTCTATATCATGCTCGATTGGACATAACGTAAACTCTTCTTATTCAAACGTTAATTGGTTTTGTTGGTTCTATCGGTTTGTTTGTTTAAATAGTCAGAATTCCACCAGCCCTAAAAACTTTCAGCCTTCGACCTAAACCGCTGAACTCTGGTTCTTTGGGTTCGTTGAGTTGAAAAGTGGTAGACTCCCATCTTCCACCTCTATCTCCCCCTTCCCCTCGCTCGCAGCGCCCCTATCCCCTATCAGCTAATCGACAATAGTTTTTTGCATCTCGCCACTTCCGCTCTTCCGATCTTCGGCGCTTCCTTCACCATCCGCTCCTCGCCCCATGCCCAATCCCCCTCTATCTTCCTGAAACCAGAGACCGGAAGAAGCAGTTCCAAACTGTGGGTGAAAGAAGCCTGCGCGCCAGAAGAATGGCCAGAATTTCCTTCTCGCTGATTTGAAAGCGTGGAAGGGCAAATGAGCCGTCACGGTAAGAATACCCCTTGCGGGCGGCATCGTACTCGAGGGGGGCACCAAAACGATCACGCAGGGCATCAATGCATCGCTGGGCGGTTTTCGGTGAAAATTCGAACCGCTCAGCCAGTCGGGTTGCCTTCGGATAGCGCTTGCGCCGGACCTGTTCATCGAACCAGAACATCCGCTCCAAAGTGGCGACGTTAGCCATGACCGTATCTTCGCAATAGCTGAGGCCTGTTATCAGGTCAGAATGTGGATTAATTTGATATAATGTATTTATTTTTTCTATATTAGCGAATACTCATAATATGTCAATTGTTTTTGGTTGACTGATTGGTTGGTTGGTTGGTTGGGTTGGTTGAAAAACGATAGAATTCCACCAGCCTTAAAAACCTTCAGCCTTCAGCCTAAATCGCTGGTTCTCTGATTTGTTAGGTTCGTTGCTTTCGCCATTTCCGATCTTCCGCTTTTCCGCGCTTCCTTAATATAGTGTTTAGTTCACGGCTCAATTGGAATAGTAACTCGTGTAAAATTCAGGTATAAAAAAACAATGGCGGATCTGTTTTCAATGGCATCAAAACGGTGTCTATGGAGTCGAGATTGTCGACTATCATTGAGGTGATCATATGAGAGATTTCCCCCCATCCACCCGGGCAAAATTCTGCTTGAAGAATTTCTGACCCCCATGGGCATCAGCCAGTACAGACTGGCCAAGGACATCAATGTTCCGGCCATGCGTATCAGTAAAATATGCAGCGGCAAAATTGGAATCAGCGCCGACACAGCACTGCGTCTGGCGCGCTATTTCAGCACATCTGTAGAGTTTTGGACAGGCATCCAGAACCATTATGAAACTGAAATGGTTAAAATGAACCTTGGTGACCGGCTTGAGAAAGAAGTCAAAGTGCTGGAGCACGTATCGTAATCAGCCTTCAGCCTGAATCGCTGACCTCTGGTTGAGTTTATTGAGTTGGTTAAAAATGGCAGAATGCATTTTCCCATCACCCATCACCCATCACCGATAACAATCATTTCCCGTTGACAACCCAGCGCAAGTCTTATAATTGGCGTTGAAGTCATCACAAAGCTCATAATATTGATAAGTTAGATTCCAGTGTAGTTAACTTTTTAAGACAAACCGGCTAGGCATGTCCCTTCCGGACGCGCCCTGGCCTGTGGTAAGGAAGGTGAAACGTGGAAATTGCCGTATTGATTAAGCAGGTTCCGTCCACCGATTCAGTCGTCGAAATCGCCGCTGACGGGACAACCATCAAGACCGATGTCATCAAATGGGTCGTCAACCCCTACGATGAAATGGCCGTGGAAGAAGCTCTGCAGATCCGCGACGCCGTCGGCGGAAGCGTGACCGTGTTCACCCTGGGGCCGGACAAAGCCGTGGACGCCCTGCGCACCGCACTGGCCATGGGCGCCGACACCGCCGTACGCATCGATACCGAAGGCAAAGCCCTGGACGGTCTGGCCGTGGCCAAGGTGCTGGCCGGCGAACTGAAAAAAGGCAGCTTCGATCTGATCGTTGCCGGTCACCGGGCTGTGGACGATGACAACTACCAGGTCGGCCCGGCAGTGGCCGAGTTCATGGGCATTCCCCACATCTCCATGGTCATCAAACAGGAGCTGGACGGGGACAAGATCCGTTGCACCCGTACTGTTGAAGGCGGCACGCTGGTCCTGGAAGCCGCCCTGCCGGCCATGATCACCACCCAGCGGGGCCTTAACGAACCCCGTTACACCAGCCTGCCCGGCATCATGAAAGCCAAGAAAAAACCCATCGATACCCGCCCGCTGTCCGAGACCGGAACCGATGTGGGTGAGGCCATGGTCAAGACCATTGCCCTGAAACTGCCCCCAGAGCGCAAAGGCGGCCGGATCATCGAGGGTGAAAGTGCTGCGGAAAAAGCGGCGGCGTTGGTGAAGGTATTAAAAGAAGAAGCCAAAGTCATTTAGAAAGGGAGATAATCATGCCACAAGGAGTACTGGCCTTCACCGAACAGGTTGATGGCGAATTTAAAAAGATATCATTCGAGGCCGTTTCCACAGCCAAACAAATTGCCGAAAAAATCGGCGGGCCGGCCATGGCCGCCGTGATGGGCAGCGGCGTTGGCGCCATTGCCGACCAGACCGCAGCGTATGGTGCCCAGCGCATCCTGGTCGCCGACAATGATGCCCTTCAGGACGGATTGGTGGATGCCTTTGTTCAGGCCGCCGCCCAGCTCGTGGAAAAAGCCGATCCGGCCGCAGTGGTGATCGGCGCCAGTGCCATGGGCAAGGACATTGCCGCCCGGCTGTCCGCCCGGCTTTCCGCCCCCCTGGCCATGGATTGCGTGGATGTCCGCGTTGACGGCGATCAGATCGTGGCCACCCGTCCCATGTACGGCGGCAAGGTACTGGCCGATGTCAGCCTGGCCGGCACACCGGCCATCGTTGCCATTCGTCCGCGGTCCATGGACACCGTGGCGGACCCGGGTGCCGGTGAGGTCGAAACGGTAGATATCGAATTGACAGCCACAGCCCTGAGCCTGGTCGACAAACAGATGGAAACCGGCAAGATCGAGTTGACCGAAGCCGATGTGGTCGTTACCGGCGGACGGGGCATGGGCAGTGACGACTTCAGTGTCGTGGAAGCCCTGGCCAAGGCATTGGACGGTGCCGTGGGTGCATCGCGCAGCGCCGTTGACGAAGGCTGGCGGCCGGTGTCCGATCAGGTGGGCCAGACCGGCAAGGTGGTCACCCCCAATTTGTACGTTGCCTGCGGTGTTTCCGGCGCCATCCAGCATCTGGCCGGCATGGCCTCGTCACGCGTGGTGGTGGCCATCAACAAGGACCCGGAGGCACCGATATTTTCCAAATGCGATTTCGGCATTGTCGCCGACCTGTTCGACGCGGTACCGGCAATGACTGCCGAGGTTGAAAAACTAAAAGGGTGATTTGCTTCTCCCTGCGTAATATTTCCAACCAATGGAACGTAATAGGCCGCCCGAGTATTTTGGGCGGCCTTTTGACTTTTCCACGGGTTGATGTCGGTGGTGGGCAATGCCCACCCTACATATACTGCTCCATATACGGGTAGCCTGGGTTTGAAACCCGGGGTAACCGCATTTATAATAATCCATGCCGACTCACATGATAGTAAGAATATGATAAAAATTCGGATGATTATAATGATTTGAGATGATTAAAAATATGCGGCCGATCGGGTCGTAGGGGCAGGCCCCTGTGCCTGCCCTGGTTTTGAGGCCGGGCCATCATCTTGTTGTGTGGATCGGCTAACAAAATCAATGGGAGGGGTAAAGGGCAACCACTGGGGGTTGCCCCTACGGTCGCCGTGATAACCACAATGCCGTGAATGGGCTTCAACCGGGTATCACCATGTCATCAAAAAAAAACAGGACTAACGGCTGATTGCTGAAAGCTGACAGCTCAGCTTGGGTTTCTTAAACCGGCATTTTCAGCCTCATAAACAGCGGGCAAATCCGTGCATTCAGAAAAAAATAGAAAAGAAATTCCAAATGCGGTCACCCCGGGTTTCAAACGGGAGACGCTCGACAATCGCTCAACAAGGTGGTAGATGAATTCGTTGGCAGTTGACGGGAATATCTAAAAAATTCTATAGCATTCAAGATACTGTTTTTGGGCTGCGTTATCGGTTGTGGCATATGACAATACGGCTTCCTTTCTCTGGCCTTGCCAAAAACATTATTTTAAACACTACATTTGTAAAGGGATTCAACACCCTTTTGAAGGTTCCATGCAAATATACATAGAAAGTTTAGGCTGTGCACGCAACCAGGTGGACAGTGAAACCATGGCTGGACAGTTGCGCCTGGCCGGATGGCACCTGACCGAGGATCCGGCCGAGGCCGAGGTGATCGTGGTCAACACCTGCAGTTTCGTGGAATCGGCCATTAACGAATCCATCGACACGATCCTCGAACTGGCCCGTTTCAAAGAAGACGGACACTGCCGGCAGCTGATCGTGGCCGGATGCCTGCCGGAACGCTTCCGCGATGCCATTGCCGATTCCCTTCCCGAAGTGGATCAATTCCTGGGCACCGGCGCCTTTGGCCGTATCGTCGACGCTGTGGAGGATACGCTTCCCCGTGGGGCCTGTCTTTTGCCCGATCCAGATCTGATTCCCATCCATTCTGCCGCAACCCGCCAGCGGCAGCAGACCCACACCGCATACCTGAAAATCGCCGAGGGATGCAGCCGCCATTGTACCTACTGCATCATTCCCCGGTTGCGCGGCCAGCAAAAAAGCCGCCCCATGCACCTGATCATCGAAGAAGCCCGGCAGTTGATAGAGGCCGGGGTCAAGGAAATCAACCTGGTGGCCCAGGACACCACCGGGTACGGCCATGACCTGGCCGAGCCGGCAACCCTGGCCGACCTGCTGGAACGTCTGGCCGGCCTGGAAGAGCAAACCTGGATCCGCTTTTTGTACGGCCACCCGGAGAGCATCACCGATGGCGTGATCGATACGGTTGCCGCCCATCCCAACCTTTGCGCATATTTCGATCTGCCGGTTCAGCATGCGGCCGAAAGCGTACTGAAAAAGATGGGCCGCCACTATGACAGCAAACAACTGCTTGATCTGTTCGCACGCATCCGCTCACGGGTGCCCGGGGCCGCTATCCGGACCACCCTGATCGTGGGCTTTCCCGGTGAAACCGATGCGGACTTCAAACAACTGATGGATTTTGTCGAGACGGTGCGTTTCGACCACTTGGGCGTATTCGTCTATTCCGATGCCGAGGATCTGCCCTCGCACGCGCTGCCCGGGCATGTATCCAAACAGACGGCCCAACAGCGCCATGATGCCATCATGGCCCGGCAGCTGGATATTTCGGAGGATAATCTGGCCGCCCTTTGCGGCAATGCACTGCCGGTCCTGATTGAACACTCGCCCGAACCCGGCCTGTATGAAGGACGGACGATGTTGCAGGCGCCCGAGGTGGACGGGCTGACCTATGTTCGCCAGCCTCCCGGCGCCCCTGAGCTGGCCATTGGACAAATTGTGCCGGTAACCATTGTGGAGACACTGGAATACGACCTGATCGGAGAGGCAAAATGAGCGACCTGAAAACCAAAATCCTGACCGCCGTGAGCGATGACCTCAAGGTCATCGAGGACGCGCTGGCCGACAACCTGACCCCTTATTTCGACCTGGTGTCTCAAGTGGCCGGGCATATTCTTTTCGCCGGCGGAAAACGGCTGCGGCCATTGCTGATGATCCTGACCGCCCGGCTGTGCGACTATCAAGGCGATCACACCGCCCGTTTTGCAACGATTTTTGAATACCTGCATGCGGCGACACTGCTGCACGACGATCTGGTGGACGGGGCCGACATCCGGCGCGGCCGAACCGTGGCCCACAAGGTCTGGGACAATCCCACAGCGGTACTGACCGGTGATTTTCTCCTGGCCCGGGGCCTGTCCATTGCCGCCGATACCGGACTTAGTGAAGTCATTCGAACCATCGCCCGGATCACCGAAAACATGTCCCAGGGTGAAATCCGCCAATTGGAGCGCAAAGGCGATATCACCCTCACCGAAGCCGAGTATCTTGAGGTCATTCGCTGTAAAACGGCGGTGTTGTTCGAGGGCGCCTGCCGCACCGGCGCCCTGGTGGCCGGGGCCAGCGCCGACAAGGTCGCCGCCCTGACCGATTACGGCTATCAGCTGGGATTGGCCTTTCAGATGGCCGACGACCTGCTGGACTACACCCAGGACCTCGCATCGCTGGGAAAAAAAGCCGGTGCCGACCTGCGTGAGGGCAAGCTGACGCTGCCACTGATTCACGCTCTGTCCCGGGCGCCGGAGGCCGATCGACAGCGCATGGTCGCCATCCTTCAGAAATCGGACTTTTCCGAGGGCGAATTCGCCGATCTGGTCGAAATGCTCGAGCACCATGGTGGTATTGCCTATACCCGGACCGAGGCGGCCGCTCGGATACAGTCGGCCAAAGCCGCCCTTGACTGCTTTGACGGCAATTCCACGCGTCAAGTATTGATGGACATTGCTGATTATGCTCTAATCAGGAAAGCTTAGTTAGTGTCCATCCAGAAATGGCTAATTTGCCCGATATCGGCGTTGCGCGAAAAATTTAATCCTCGGAATATCAACTATATGCCTGTGGTTAAATTTTTCGGGCGCCTTGATCTCGACCAAATTTTCCTATTTCTGGATGGACACTAATTCATTTCTCTATCGACATGATCTGTCCGGACCATATCGCGTCCGGCAAGGACACCCCGGCCATCCATGTGCCGGGAGGGGAGGAGTCCATGTCCAATATGTATTCTGCCAAACGATGGATCGGTTCCATCGTTATTTTGATGTTCCTGGTCATTGCCGCCACCGACGGCTTTGGCGCCGAAACCGTACCCGTCCAGCAGCTGAACGTGTTGGGAACCTCGGTTATCCACAAAGGCAACCGGGCTGAAGGCCGGCAAAATTCGGTAGACAATGCCCTGGCCGCCGCCGTTGGCAGCATGGTCATGGAAATGCTGACCAGTGAAACCGTTGTCCGACGATTTCAGCTGATCAACGAATCCATATTGAATCAGCGCGACCAATACGTGCAGAACTATCGCGTGCTCACCGAATCCATCAATGGCGACACCATCAGAACCCTGGTCCAGGTGGATATCTCCGCGGACCGGCTCAGTCGTGATCTTTCCCAGCTGGGACTGGCGCTGTCAGGCACGGTTTATCCCCATGTCCTGCTGATGATCGCCGAAAAAAATATGGTCAACGGCCAAACCGCCTATTGGTGGGGGCCAACTATGCAAACCGAACGAACGGTCTGCGAAAAGGCCCTGGCCACCACACTCGAGCAGGCTGGCTTCCAGATCATCCCTACCCCCGAACTGACCGCCCCCCTCAACCGTGACATAACCCCCTCCCAAGAGGATATGCTGGCATTGGGCAATCGACTGGGCGCGGATATCATTGTATCCGGCATCGGTACCGCCACGTCCGCCACCAACACCATGGGCGGCAATATCCAGGCCTTCCAGGCAGAGATGAACGTCAAGGCCATCGATGTACAAACCGGGCAACCCATGGGGAGTTTGCACCAGAAGGCGGTGGCCTCGGCCCAGGAAGCGGATGTGGGCGGGCGACAGGCCCTCTTCAATGTGGGTGAACAGGCCGGTGACAATCTGGCCCGGCGACTGATGTCGGCCTGGCAACAAAAGCAAGCGGGCAGTACCGATATCGAGGTCGTGGTGGAAGGCACCAGCGGCCAGATCGCCAGTTTTGTGAAACTGCGCACCGCCATTAATTCCCTGTCAGGGGTCAAGGAATTGAAAATGAAAGAGATGGCCACCGATCATGCACTGATCACCGTCAATTACCGAGGCAGTGCCCGATCCATGGCCGATGCGCTATTGCTGAGAACCTTCAGCGGTTTTGGAATCGATATTTATGACATTACCCCCCAGGCCATTCGTATCCGCCTGATCAACAAATGATCCATATGCAATGAATAGCGGACGATCCAACACAACCATTAACATTCCCAATGCACTGACCCTTTTCCGGTTGCTGCTGACCCCGCTGTTCGTGATTCTGCTGATTCGCAACCAATTAAAGCCGGCGCTGGCGGTTTTTTTCCTGGCCGGGATCAGTGACGGGCTGGACGGCCTGATCGCCCGCTGTTTCAATCAACGCACCGTCATCGGCGCCTACCTGGACCCGGTGGCCGACAAGGTGCTGCTCATGTCGTCCTATGTCTGTTTAGGAGTGCTCGGAATCGCTCCGGCCTGGCTGGCCGTGGTCGTTCTGTCCCGCGATATCCTGATCGTTATCGGCATCGCCATTTTAACCCTGATGGAAAAGAAGGTCCGTATTCAGCCCAGCCGAATCAGCAAATGCACCACGGCCTTGCAGCTCTTCACGGTGGCGGCGTCCTTGATCGCCCCCGGCCCGCTCCTGTTTTTAACAATATTGTTCTGGGCAACGGCAGTGTTGACCATAATTTCCGGTATTCATTATATTTATATGGGGATGGCGATTTTTCAGCGGATCGATTAGTGATAACGTGATGAAATTTCAACCTTGGTTTGTGGCTTTGGCAAACCTGGTAATCATGCAATTTCGATTTAAGTGGCATTTTGGCTGTATTTTCCTTGACAGCGGTAAGGCCAAATGGTATCTGATTCACTTCATGTAGGCACGTAGCTCAGGGGGAGAGCGCTTCCCTGACACGGAAGAGGTCGTTGGTTCAAATCCAATCGTGCCTACCAGACAATAAGAGGGTTTACGGCAATCGCCGTAAGCCCTTTTTGAGTTCGGACGGATTCGTAAAAAGCCCGATATCGGCGTTACGCGCATCCTTCGTCACTGCGGAGTACTCTATGTACGCCTCCTTCCTCAGGATTCGCAAGCCTTGATCTCGGGCTTTTTACGAATCCGTCCGAACGGCGACTTTTTACCGATTCATCAGTTTTGGTCACCCGCGTTAAATTGGAAACAGCTCGGCAAACAGGGGGACGATCTCCGGCTCGGTCAGTTCGAGTTGGACCTCCCACTTGTAATACCCATCTCTTTGCAGCAAAACGTGGTGTTTTCCCATGGGCAGTTCAATCAGCATGGGCGTTACGCCCATATACTCGCCGTCTATGTATATTTGGGCCGCATCGGGATCACTTTTAACAAGAATCGTCCCGCCTTCAGTGATTTCAGGAATCTTTTCAGGTTCCACACAAGCTTTTTTGTACAACGCCAGGATATCCTGAAATTCCGGCCTTTGAACGTAAACACCGCCGGTTTCATCAGCAATGCGGCGGAGAATATCCAGGTATTTTTGTTCTACTTTGGTATAGCCGACGGTCAACACTGAAACGTTTTGTTTCCTGAGGCTGCCGATGACCTGATCAAGGATTGCCCGGCTCCCTTCATCTTTGCCATCTGAAAACAATACAATGTGAACATTTTCATCACCCTCTGCACTCAAAATATCGCCGGCCATCAATAATGCGTCGTTCAATACGGTTAATTTACCGGCGGTTTGAAGACCGTTGATCATCTGCTTCAGAACTTGCTTATTTGAGGTGACAGGAGTAACCAAACGGGGTTGGTCGTTAAAGGTCATCAATTGAACCCTATCCTTGGGACCCATGAGGCTGATAAATTCAACTGCGGATGCCTTGATGCCGTCCATGGGTGCACCTTTAATCGAGCCGCTGGTATCAACCGCCAAGATAAAGGATGCCCCCTGAGCAGAGCCGGGCAAGGGAATCGCCGGCAGACTGTCCAATGGCAGGACAACGGGTTCATCATTGGGCACCATCACTCGGGGGAGCGGCGGTACAAACGATGCGTGGCCTTGACCCGTAACTGGAATTTTTTCTTTCCGGATTTTAGCAGATGTCATTCCCCCTTTTTCTGACAGGGGGATATCCTGGGTGTGTGCTGCAAGGCGGATTTGGCCCTTCATCGGTTCAATGTCTACCTCCGGATCATCTTCCGGGGCAAGGGCGTTGACGGCCGTGGTGGTAACACCAGGCGTTTTTCCAGGGATCCTTACACGTTCAGCAGGGGCCACGATCGCTTCCCGAACCGCTTTCAGGGTACTTTGGGACAGTTTTCCAGGACGCTCGAGATGCAAAACGATGGGCTCTGCCACCATTTCAGGATCGGATATCGCAAGTGTCGATTCATATTCAACGACCATGGGGGTGGACCGGCTACTGAAGACTTTCGGCTCGGAACGTGGACCCGGAGCATGGATGGAAACCACATGGCTTTCCCGAATCGGCAGGGGTTGCACCGCTATCGTTTTTTCCGGTTTATCTTGCGTCGGCAGCCCATACTGGAATAAAAGCGCGGCAATGGCACAATGGAAGAAAATGGAAAGGATAATATAGGGAAACAATCTGTTTGGTTTCACCGGTCATCTTTGCCTTTGATGATCTGCCGAACTGTCAGGGTTCGTTCTTGTCCGATTGAGCCCCCTGCTGCGCCTGCTCTAGTTGGATGGCAGACTCAAATTGTCGCTGGGCCGCTTCGTACTTGCCCATGTCGAGCAAAAGCATCCCCAGATTGTTATGAATATCCGCACGTTGGGGACTGCCGGCTTCGGCGCGGACCAGATATGCATGGGCTTGCGGATAATCCTTTTTTTGGAAATAAAGCACGCCGACGTTGTTCAGTGCATCCGTAAAATCCGGATTTTTTTGCAAAAGAGATTCATAGGCGTGGATGGCACGGTCTGTTTCACCGGCCAAGGCCAATAGTTCGGCCAGTTTGAAATGGGCATGGACATTATCCGGTTCAATTTTCAGCAAAGACTGATAGGCCGCTTTGGCTTTTTCTATTTCACCCAACGCTTGATAGACATTGGCCAACCCTAAAACAGCGTCCCGGTTGGACGCATTCAGGTCAAGGGCTTGTTGATATGCCTTTGCTGCTTCGGCATAGGCATGTTGGCTTTCCAACACGGCGCCTAAATTGTAGAACGCCTGTTCAAAGGACGACTCCAGAACGGTCGCCTGACCAAGCGCCTTTTCTGCGTCGTCAAGGCGGCCTTGTTTCCAGTGTACCACCCCGATGTTGTTATGCACACCGGCATCTTCAGGGTTGATGTCCAAGGCGCGTTGAAAGGCCTCAAGGGCTTCGTTAAATTGCCCCATCCGATGATGGAGCAGGCCCAGATTCGTGTGCGCATCAACAAAATCCGGTTTCAGTCCAATGGCTTTTTGATAATATTGCTTGGCCTTATCCAATTGGCCTTGCCGTTCATACAGGGTCGCCAGATTGAACAGCCCCGCTAAAAACGTCGGATCGATTTGAAGGGCCTTAATATATTCTTTTTGCGCTTGATCAAGTCGTCCCGCCAAATCATGACAAAGGCCTAATTGGAATCGGATCTCCTTGTTATCGGGAGCGATTGATTTGGCTCGTTGAAGGTGGTCCGTGGCCTTTCCAATCGATCCTTTTTCTCTGAAGGCCACGCCTGCCCCCAAAAGGGCCTCAATGTTGTGCGGGTCTGTGTCCAAAACGCGCAGGTATTGCACAATGGCTTCATCCGCTTGACCTTTTTCCATCAACAACATCGCCAATTGGTTCCTGGCGCGAATATGATCCGGCTTCTGTCGCAGCACCAATCGGAATTCGGTCATGGCGTCTTGCAGCCTCTGTTGAGCCCTGTATACTTGTCCGAGTTCGAAATCGATTTCCGGATTCATCGGGTCGATTTGAAGGGCGGCCTGATATTGCTTTACGGCGGCATCCAGATCTTGCAATTGAACATATGATTTGGCCATGCCCGCATGTATTTCCGCCGCACCGGCCGGATGGTGCGATAGTGCCTTTTCATAATTCAAGATGGCGTCGGTGTAGCGAGCTTGTTTGTGGTAAACAATCGCCAGATTGTAGTAATCTTTCCAACTCGCGCGTTGTGCAATAATGTGCAACAATGTTTTTTCAGCATCAGCCAGCTGACCTTGTTGGGTGTAAAGATAGGCCAGATGACGATACGCTTTGAATGAAGCGGAATTGAGCTCAACTGCCTTTTGAAAAGATGAGACAGCGAGATCCGATTTCTGCATTTTGAGATAGGTCAGCCCGAGGTTGATGTGCAGGGCCGCATTATCCGGCGTACGCTTTAACTGGTCGTGATAGGCTTGTTCGGCGGCCTCGTATTGTCCGTTTTGCAGATAAGCAGCCCCCAGCAACGCGTAAAGATTCGGGTACTGTGGATCGATATCCACCGCAAGCTTGAATTGCCGGATGGCCTCATCGAACTTTTTCAGTTGATAGTAGCTGACACCAAGATTGACGTATGACGAGGCTTTCTGAGCAAAAACCGGTGTGGTGGCGGGAAAAAGAAGCCAACCGATGAATATGATATTAATAACAAAGTTTCTCATCAAGTCCACGGCCCCCTAAGAGCCTGAATGCCTTTTCACCGTAATTAAAATTTTCTCCACGCCGGCGGAATTACTGATGTCCATCATTTCGACCACCTTGCCGTGGGGCACCTGGGCATCACCCTTTATCACCAACGTCACACCGGCGCTCTGTTCGACGATTTCACTGAGCACGGATTCCAGATCAGGCACCGCAATGGGATTGTTCTCTAAAAAAATCCGCCCATCGGTTTTTATCTGCAGGGTTAATGTCTGTTTCTTTTGCAGCTGTTCCCCTGTGGCCGCTTCCGGTAAATTCATTTGCATCACTCGCTGAACTTCAAACGTGCTCGTCAAGGCGAAAAAAATTAACAATAAAAACACCATATCGATCATTGGGATCATATCAATGACTTCGATACTTCTTCGCTTGCGCTCTATTTTGCCGCTGTAGCCCCTCGGCACTTCAACTAAGGACAAAGCGGGGGTCTTGGATGGAAGAAACTGCATCAACTCCGGTATCTTGCCGGCCAAATCCCAGGTCTTGCCCCCATCACTGGAAACCATGTCACCCGGATGAATCATGTTTTCATAGGCCCATTTTCGCAACACATTCAAGGCAACGGGCTTATAAATCTTGTCTTTTTTTCTTAGTATATACTGTTTATTCATGGGCGTTGGCCATAAAGATCTGATAGCGTTTTGCCAATTGGCCGATAAACCAGGCTTTGGCCTTTTGGGCATCGGTGACCAAACGATCCACTTTACCCTGAAAATAGCGATGCAGGAAAAAACAGGGGATCGCCACAACCAGACCGGCGGCGGTGGTGACCAGGGCTAACCCGATACCTTTGGACAACAAAGCAGGATCAGGCACACCATCACCGATACCCAACGTAAAAAAAATCTTGATCATCCCAATCACGGTACCCAGCAGTCCCAATAAGGGCGTTCCCCGGGCCAAGGTATCAAGGGCATTGAGACGCCGCTCCAGCGAGGGAATAATTGATACCTGAATTTCTTCGTCCAAGATTCGCTGGACCAGGGCGATATCTTCATCCATGGATGGGTTTGATTGCTCGTCACTTCCCAGCTCCTGCAAAGCGACTAAAAACATTTGGGAGATGAAGCCCTTGCTCTCTTCGCATAACAAACGAGCCTCGCTGATTTTATTGCCGATAATAAGCGGGGCGAGCTTTTGGGTTATTTTTTGAATATTGCCCTTAATCCTGCTGTAACTGACCAATCGTTCCAGGATAATTCCCAAAGCAAAAACCGAGCAGATTGCGATGGGAATCATCAGCCAACCGCCTTTGGTAACCACATCAATCCACAGCATCAGCTTTTCCTTTTATAACTCTTTGTATTATAATAGAATTTACTATATCCGCGCCCATGCCTGTCAAGATAAATTTTTTATAAATCAATCGATCATGGGCATGATCCATAAAATTGGCAGCAAATTTGCTGTTTTCTACATTATAATTGGAAAGCGTGGCATTCTAAACATTTTAGTAAGAATAGAATGTATTATAAACAAAAATGTAATTAACCCTGTAAGAGAATATGATCAAGCACCGGATCCCACATTGGTTATCCTGAATGCCGTTTGGCAGAAGCTGCAGCAAACGCACGTATTGCGTCTGGTAAAATCGTAACCGGGTTAAACGTGAAAGGATGGCCCAGCCATAAGGGCGCAGGAAAAAAAAGCGGGACACACCATCGTGTGTCCCGCTTTTTACCGTAATTCTAAAAACAGATGACGATGATTAATCACCGGTAGCTGCTTTGTGGGTCTTGATCTCCACCTTTTCGGTGAGGCCTTCATAGTACTCACGCAAAATGGCGACAACTTCGTCACGACCAAAGTGATCGGGCAGCTCGCCGCCTTCGCTGAGCATCTTGCGCAGCATGGTACCAGAGAGCAGTACGCGGTCTTCCTTGCTGTGGGGGCAGGTTCTCAGGGAAGCCATGCCGTCACACTTGTAGCAGTAGAAGGTCCAGTCGATCTTCAGCGGCTGGCAGAGCAGGCCTTTGCCTTCACCCGGAGTCGGGATCTTGTCGAAAATGGTCTGGGCTTCAAACATGCCATAGAAGTCACCCACGCCGGCATGGTCACGGCCGATGATCATCTTGGAGCAGCCATAGTTCTGACGGAACACGGCATGCAGGAGGCCTTCACGGGGACCGGCGTAACGCATATCCAAGGGATAGCCACCCTGGATAACGTTTTCTTCAACAAAGTAATTCTTCACCAGGGCATCGATACATTTCACGCGGACTTCGGCGGGAATGTCACCCGGTTTCAGGTTACCGACCAGGCTGTGGATGTAGACGCCATCGCACACTTCCACGGCGATCTTGCACAGGTATTCGTGGCTGCGGTGCATGGGGTTACGCAGCTGCAGGGCGGCCACTTCGCTCCAGCCGCGCTCTTCGAACAGCCGGCGGGACAGTTCCGGACGATGATAGACGCCGGCGTATTTGGTCGGATAGTTGCCTTCGCTGAGGACCTTGACCGGGCCGGCCAGGTTGAAGGCCTTCTGGCCCATCACCATCTGCACGCCGGGATGATCCTCTTTGGCGATCTTCCAGAACTCTTCCGCCGTCGGGGTGCCTTCACCCATGAACACCTTTTCGCACTCCCACACCTTGTTGGCTTCGGTCAGTTCGTACTTTTCGGTGACCTCCATGGTGGCCATGATTTTCTTATCTTCAGGATCAAACAAGGCGATTTCTTCGCCAACGCTAATGGCGCTGGCATCTTCGCTGCTGACATCCAGGCACACGGGCACCGGCCAGAAGGTACCGTCGGCCATCAAAAAGTTTTCACAAACGCCCTGCCAGTCGGCCTTGGTCATGAAGCCGGTCAGGGGGCTGAAGCCACCGATTCCGATCATGATCAGGTCACCCTTAACGCGGGGAGAAATCTCAACCTGTTTCAGGCCGGCAGCCTTCTTCAGTTCGGCTTTTCTTTCGTCGCCTTCGAGCAGGCACATCGTCAGGCCTTTACCGCCATGGGGGGGAATAAGTTTGGACATGGATTCTTTCTCCTTTCAATAATGTGATTTTCACAATCTGTATTCACAGATATTTAGCCGGGAAGGAATGAAAATACCAAGTAGATGTAACTATTCGGGAACGGTTTTTTTGTCAAGACTAATTCGGGAATGATGGAGGAATCATTAAAGATAAAGGCCTCCCGGGCGTTGCTTTTCGAGTAAATGTTCATCCGCAAATGGGACTTCATGCTTGGGTCCGGACGACGGGCAAATTGGTGGCGGTCTGTCAATTATTAGAACCGTCTCAAAAACAGGATTCCGGTTCAAGATCAAGGCGGCGCCGTGTTTCGAACCGCAGGCATATACCTTAGCAACAACGCTTTTAATGGTTTTAGGCCGGGCCAAAACGAAAAGTTTATACTTTGACATCAGTCAATTACGCTTCTATACTGCTTCTTATCAACAATCAGCGGTCCTCGCCTTTAATGCCAACCCCCAAAAAGGAGAAGCAGCCCCATGACAGCGTCCCAGCCCCCGCAAGATTCCCGCAATACAAAACGACGACGAATCGGCGAACAATTGATGGACAACGGCCTGATCAACGCCGATCAGCTTCAACAGGTGCTCAAGCGTCAGGCCCAGGTTGGCGGACAGCTGGGATCCATTCTGATTGAAATGGGGTTTGTGGCTCTGGATGACCTGCTGGACCTGCTCAGTCGCAAATTCGCGGTCCCGGGCGTCAACCTTTACCAGCGCAATGTCAAGCAAGAGGTGCTCCAGTTAATGTCGCCTCAACAAATGGCGGCCATGCAGGCCCTCCCCTTGGCCCTTGACGGTCAGACCCTGGTGTTGGCCATGGTCAATCCCCAGGACTACTCGACCATCAGCGAGCTTGAATTTTCATTGGGCAAAAAAATCAAACCGGTGGTCATGCCCGCGTTTATGGTGCAAAGCGCAATCCGCCATGTCACAGCCAATCCCAATGCCGGACTGCGCGGTGAAGTCCTGGCCGAACTGGTCGAGATGGAGAAGGGTGAAAAATCCCCTCAGTTGATGCCGCTGTTGCGTTATTTGAAAAAAACCGGCGCCAACGACATGGTATTTACCGCCGGGTCGCCGCCGTCCATAAAAATTGCCAACACATTAAAACGACTGGCCATTCCAGAACTGAGCCCCGAAGACTGCCTGGCTTATGCCCGCGAAATGGTCAGCGATGAGGGCTGGGAAGCGTTCAAAACCCGGCACGACTATGATTTTTCGGCCACCTACCCGGATATCGGGCGATTCCGGGTGGCCCTGTATCGCCAGCGCGACACCGTGGCCATTGCCTTGCGGCCCATTATGGACGATGTACCACCATTGCCCCAACTCAACTTGCCGGAATGGATCGCCAACTTTGCCCTGCGTCCCCAGGGCCTGATTCTGGTATCCAGTCCGGCGGGCCACGGTAAAACGACCACCATGTCGGCATTGGTGGACATCATCAACAATCGGCGGGGGTGCAACATCGTCACATTGGAAGATCCGATCGAGTATCTGCACCAACACAAAAAAAGCAACATCAGCCAGCGTGAAATAGGAAGGGACGTGGCATCCTTCGCCCAAGGCATGCGTCACGTCCTGCGACACACGCCGGACGTGATCGTCGTCGGGGAAATGCGGGACAAGGAGACGTTTCGGATTGCCCTTCAGGCAGCCAATTCAGGGCACCTGGTGCTTTCCACGGTGCACTCGGACAATTCCACCTCCATCATCGAACGCGTCGTCAACATGTTTGACCCCCATGAGCAAAGCCTGATCCGCATGACCCTGGCCGAATCCCTTTTACTCTCCCTGTCCCAGCGGTTGATCTCGCAAAAGGATGGCAAAGGGCGGGTTCTGGCCCTGGAATACTTCGTCAACAGCCAGCGCATGAAAAGCTTCATCCGCGACGGCAAAACCCATCAGATTCGATCTCAGATGCAAACCGGCAGCGACGATTTTTCCAGCATCGACATCGCGCTGGCCAATCTGGCAAAAAAAGGATTGATCCGGGTGGAAGACGGCCTCAATTACTGTGAGGACGACCTGTTTTACCGCAGCTTGATTCAATCGCCGAGTCAAAAGTAGGGGATCATCGTGGAATAGTGTGGAATCGCACGATGAGCAGCTATTAGCCTTTAGCATTTAGCTGTTAGCTTTTATTCTACACACCATTGCGTGTCAAACCGACTGGGGTCGCGCCGGCCGTTCATTTGGTGGTGGCCACCGGAATCACCAGATCGGCAGGCATAGCGGTCACATCGCCCAGGGGATAGTCGCGGGCCCGGGTCAGATCTTCCAGGTGGCGGATACGCCGGCGGTTTTCCGGGTGAGAGGCAAAATAGTGGCCGAAACGGCCCGGATCAGCGGCTTCGGGAATTTTTTCAAAAAAAGCGGTGGCGCCGGCCACATGACCGTAAAGGCAATACAGGGCTTCCAGGGCGAATTCGTCGGCCTGGGTTTCCTGTTTGCGCGAAAAGCTCAGCTCGGTCAGCACCATTCCCTGACCGATCATGTCGCTGACACTGTTGTCGGCCCCAAAAAGCATGGTGGATGCGGCCATTAACACCACCGCCCGTCCCAGGCCCCGCAAATGATCCCGGTGGGCAAAATGCCCCAGTTCGTGGGCCAGCACAAAGGCCAGTTCGTTTTCCGAGCGCATTTCCGCCAACAAGCCGCTGAACACCAGAATGTGTCCGCCGGGCAAGGCTGCCGCATTGACGGCTGGGGACGGCTGGACGTGGACGGTGATGGTGTAAGGCAGGGAGGCGCACCGGGCCTGCAGGCGGTCGACCAGGGCCTGAATCGACCGGGTGGTTTCGGCCGTTTCATCGGTTTGGGCAAATCGTTCTACAAAAGCACCGGCCAGCTTTTTCTCCAGGTTCATGGAAATATGGGGCACAACCAGATCCACAGCCAGCCCCAGGGCCAGGTAAACCCCAACCACAATGGCCAATAGGCCTCCCGCCAGAATGGCGAACTCTTTTAATGGATGGGTCGGTGAAACATTGACATTGCCA
Organism: Desulfosarcina variabilis str. Montpellier; assembly: GCF_048565275.1. Classification (NCBI taxonomy): domain Bacteria; kingdom Pseudomonadati; phylum Thermodesulfobacteriota; class Desulfobacteria; order Desulfobacterales; family Desulfosarcinaceae; genus Desulfosarcina; species Desulfosarcina variabilis. Next base: position 9,212,029 of record NZ_CP159846.1, read on the forward strand.
TTGGCATCCGGATGCCGGGGGGTAAACTTCACCTAATCCTCCACGGTCAGCGCCGTGCCATAGGCCACGGCTTCCAGGCAGCCGATGTTCTTGCGTTTGGACTGTTTGCCCACCGCACTAGTTTCGATGCGGACATTGACAATCACCGTGGCATCCCCGGCCATGACCTTCATTCGCAAAAGCGCTTCCCGCCGGGCCCGGTCGATCAGGCTTTCATAGGATTTCACCTGGCCACCGAAAATATTGCGCAGGCTGGCCAGAATGCGCTTGAAATAATCAACGGAAATCACGGCGCTGCCATAAACCATGCGGGCCGACCGGATTTTGTGCTCAGGCACAGCGACGCTTTTCAAGGTTACCACCGGCAGATTGAGCATGTCCATTTCACGTTTGGCAATCGACCGATAATGCCGTTTTTCCGCCCACGTTCCAGCACCGTATCCCAGAGCCAAAAGTGACAAAAAAATGATCAGATCAATCATCGTTAGCGCTCCTATTCCACGCGTACGGCAGTGCCGTAGGCATAAAGCTCGGCCGCGCCCTGGGCCACGGAGGAGGTGGAAAAGCGGACATTGACAATGGCATTGGCACCCATCAGACGCGCCTGTTCGACCATTCTGTCCACAGCCTGCTGCCGGGATTCCTGAAGCAGCTGCGTATAGCCTTTGAGCTCACCGCCGACCAGGTTTTTCAGACCGGCCATTAAATCTCTGCCGATGTGCTTGGCCCGGATGGTACTGCCGGAAACCAGTCCGAAATGCTCGGCGATGGTCTTGCCGGGAACCGTTTCAATGTTGGTGATGATCATTGTTCCTCCATCTGATGTTGGGGTGGTGTGAACCTTGACGTGGGTCTGGGGCGATTGAGGGGGGCTGGCCGGCGCCGGATCAGGGGCTGCGCCGGATTCTGAGGCGCGGGTATCCACCTCACCTTCTTTTCGTATCTCACAGTGTGCACCGGCACTGTGAAACACCTGCCTGTATTTTTCGGCCGTGGCCAGGTCCGTACTTTTGCGCACGGCAACGGGAACGCCGCTGAACAAGCGGCCGATCCCCTGATCATCGATTTTAAGCGCAGATTTGATTCGCTCCTTGACCCTGTCTTCATCTTTGCCAGGCAACAGTCTGCCTTCAAAAATGACATTGTATCGATCACTCATGAGGGGGGGGCTCCTTGTATGTCAAACGGTAATTGACAGCCGATGGCAATTTTGGCTTAATATTGCACAATATACTTAATGAAATCATCGATTTTTAAGCATTATCGGGTGGATGCCAATGAAACATAAGCAGAAAACGATCCAACTACAAATTTCCAATATGATTGTTGTTTTTCTCCTGATCGGTCTGCTTGCCGGATGCACGACCGCTTCCCGCCCGGCACCGTCAACCGGGACCCCTGCTCGCCATGTATCTTTATCCGAGGATCAGGGGTGGTGGCGGATTCGTTTCAGAATGGATCATGCCGATGAAGAACCCCACTGGGAAAGGGATCTTTTAATTGCGCACCGGATCATTGCACCGATCCTGACAGCCCATGCGCAACAGATTCACCTGTGGCGCTTTCATCGCCGGTCCGCCGATGACGAGACGGGGCATCAGTTCAGTTTTCTTTTTTATTCCAAGGCAACGCAAGCAAATTTGATCAACCGACAAGTGATGGAAGTCCCGTTGCTGTCGCGCATGCTGGACCATCAATTGGTGCGTGAGGTTCTTGTTGATCAAGTCGATGCCAACCCCCGGCCCAACATCGAGGATACGTCCGATGCCAACTGGTCACCGGTCATGCAGGTTGCCTGGCCCCATTATATCATGGGGGTCAGCCGGATGTGGCTGGAGATGATCGATCAACTGTCAATGCAGACCGGCACTGCAGGCCCCCTCGACCTGGACCAGATGATTGACCACTACAGCACCATCAACGTCGAAGTCACCAAAATCTGGCAGAAGGAAGCCTATCATGCCCTGCTGCATCATCTGAACGCCATTTACGGGTATACCCCCATGATTTACTGGGAAAAGCGACTAAAAGCATTCTGAGGCCACGATGCCTGCCGCGTCGCTTTGCCGCCCCCTTGCATTGGCAGACACCTTGCTCGGTATGGGTCAACAGTAGCCTTAACGGGGCAGCGCGGTAGCCAGAACCATGGCCCGCACCGGGGCCGGGTAGCCTTCCACGGTCTTCCCGGGATCATCGGGATCCAGAAAATCCACCAGGCTCTGGGTATCGATCCAGTCGGTCTGACGCTGCTCCACCGATGTGGTTTTGGAAACATCCACGCAGCGAATATGATCAAAACCGCATCTTCTCAGCCAGTTTTCCAGGCATTTAACGCTCGGGATAAAGAAGATGTTGTTCATCTTGGCATACCGCTTTTCAGGAAACAACGCCATCTGCGTATCCCCTTCAACAATCAGTGTTTCCAGGACCAGCAGCCCGCCGTCGGCCATCATGGCACGCATCGAAAAAAGCGTGTCCAACGGTGATCGCCGGTGGTACAGGATACCCATGCACAGCACCGTATCGAAACAGCCGCGCATGACCGGCATTTCTTCCAGCTTGAGCGGCAGACAGTAAAGCCCGGGCAGCGCCAGGTAACGGGAAAGGGCAAGATATTGGAAATAATAGTTCAGGTAAGGTTCGATGCCGATCACCAGCGCCGGCTTACGGGCGGCCAGTCGAAACATATAGTAGCCGCAGCTGCTGCCGATGTCCAGCACCCGCTTGCCGGTTTGCGACCCCAAGTGATCGGCCAACCGGTTCCATTTGATGGCACTGTTCCACTCGCTGTCCAGATCAATCCCGAAAATCTCAAAAGGGCCTTTGCGCCATGGCTTGAGCCCCTTTAGACCGGCCAGCAAATCGTCGGTCTCACTGGCACCTATGTCCGTTGCGGCTCCGATGCGAATGCGATCGAGATCCGCATCAATGCAAGATGGCGTCCGGTCGGGCAGGCGGGCCAGCGCCCGGGCCAGTTCGGCGCCCTTTTTATTGCGCTGAAAAATGGACTGGTGGCGCCTTTCGACCCGCTGCACCAGTTCCGGCACAAAGGGGCCAAGAACGGGATCACTGGCCAGCCCACCAAAATTGTCTATTTGAGGCAAATCCATGAGCAAAAGTTGAACCACTTCATCCACAGGTCAAAGTCGTTGAACCCGCATCGGCGCAGCCGGTCCTGATGCGCATCCACGGTTTCCGGCACCAGGACGTTTTCCAGCGCCTCGCGCTTCTGGCTGATCTCCAGTTCGCTGTAGCCGTTCTCTCTTTTGAAACGATAGTAAAAATCCACCTGAAGGGTCGACAGACACGGATCCGGATGAACGATCTTCTCCGAGAACATCAGCATTCCGCCGGGAATCAGGGCATCATGAATCCGCTGCAGCAGCGCATCCCGGTCCGGCGGTGGAATAAACTGCAGCGTGTAATTGACCACGACCACCGAGGCCCGTGTCATTTCAACGCCGCGAATATCATCACAGATCAGGCTGACGTCGCCGGACCGTCCGATTGCGGTGAGCTGTTTTTCAAATTCCGCCAGCATGGGCCGGGAACTGTCCACGGCCACCATTTCAAAGCCGCCGACGGGCATGCACGCGCACAAGGCCATGGCCAGGTTGCCATTGGAGCAGCCCAGGTCATAGATTCGTGTACCCGGCTGGTAGCGCTGCCGGGCCATCTGGGCCTGTCGGCGGACAACCTCCCCGTACATGGGCACCGAACGGCGAATCATATCGTCGAACACATGGGCCACAGCCTTGTTGAACGCAAAGGGGGGCACGTTTTTCCGGCGGGTTTGGTAAATGCGATCAATGGTCATCAATCAACCTGCAATGGGAATTGTCGGCCTTTGGGTCAGTTCCCGTTTTTACCTGGTAAAACCAAATTGAGCACTACCCCCATCACGCCGGACAGGCCGATGCCGCCCAACGTGAACGAGCCGAAGGGCAGCACCATGCCGCCAATCCCGCAAACCAGGATCAGGGCAACAATCGTCATATTGCGGGGATGGGTCAGATCCTGGCCGGCCTTGACCAGGGTGTTGAGTCCCACAACGGTGATAGCCCCGAAAAGTAAAAGCATGATGCCCCCCATGACCGGCACGGGAATGGTCTGCAAAAGGGCCCCCATCTTGCCGATAAACGCCAGGGCAACGGCAAAAATGGCGGCCCAGGTCATGATGCCGGGGTTGTACATGCGGGTTAAGGTGACCGCACCGGTCACTTCACTGTAGGTAGTGTTGGGCGGCCCGCCCAGCATGGACGCAAAAGCGGTGGCGATGCCGTCGCCCATCATGGTGCGGTGGATACCGGGATCCTTGACGAAGTCCTTGCCCGTGACCGTACCGATGGCCAGAATATCGCCGAAGTGTTCGATGGCCGGGGCAATGGCCACCGGCACGATAAAGAAGATGGCCTGCAGATTCCACTGGGGCATCACGAAATCGGGCACCGCGAACCAGGGTGCGTCCACCAAGGCCTTGAAACTGACCAGGGCCGGCCCGCTAAAATTTTTCAGGTTCCCGGGGTCAAACTCCGCCTGGATGGCGGCCGATACCCCCGCGACGTCTAAGATCAGGGCCGTCAGGTACCCGGCACCGATACCGATCAGAATCGGAATCAGCCGCAGCCACCCTTTGGCCAACAAAGAGGTCAGAACCGTCACCACCAAGGATACCCCGGCAATGATCATGGCCGTGGTTTGGGGGACCAGCCATGCGGATCCGTCCCCGGTGCGTCCCATGGCCATGTGAACGGCCACCGGTGCCAGCACCAGCCCAATCACCATGATGACCGGTCCGACCACCACAGGCGGCAGAATACGGTGCAGAAAACCAGCGCCAAACGCTTTGATACAAAGGCTTAAGCCCACATACAGGAATCCGGCGGCAACCAGACCGCACATGGTCCCGGGGATTCCCCAGGTGCCCACGCCGTGAATGATCGGTGCGATAAAGGCGAAAGACGACGCCAGAAAGATCGGCACCTTGCGTTTGGTGATAAACTGAAAGATCAAAGTCCCCGCCCCGGCGGTAAACAGGGCGACATTGGGATTCAAACCGGTAAGCAAGGGGACCAGGACCAGCGCGCCAAAGGCGACAAACAACATTTGGGCACCCACCAGGCTGTCCTTGGGACGAAACGCGTAATCGGTGGAAACATTTAGCGTGGACATAACACCTCCTGTGGAAAATAGGAAACGCCGGGGGCTGGGCATGATCAACGTTGACCGGTCTATAGGCGTAAAACCATAACTGTGTCAAGCATCGTGCAAAACACCTTGTTTCTCGCTCAACGCCCAACCCAAAGTTCTCCAGCTTTTCCTTGCCAAAAGAAAGAAAACACTTTACAAGTCCAATGGTTGTGCCGATATCATCGTTTGTGCAAAATACGGACAGATTACATGACGACGTGACGAAAGACATGAACAAAAAAGCCCAATTATCGCTGATCGAACTGCACAGTATCGGGTGGCTGGTGGTATTCGTTGTCCTGCTGGTACCGCCGGCGGCGGCGGATATTTACATCTACATCGACAGCCAGGGGGTCATGCATTTTACCAATGCACCGACCTCAAGCGACTACCAGGTATATCTCAAGGAGCGTCCCAAGCGCCGGGGCGGCGGGATTGATACCAATCGTTTCGATCGCTACATCGATGAAGCCGCCACGCTGCACGGTGTTGATTTCCCCTTGCTTAAAGCGGTGATCCGGGCCGAATCCGCCTTCGATCCCAAGGCGGTCTCCAAAAAAGGCGCATTGGGACTGATGCAGATCATGCCCGCCAATCTCGAAGCCTTTCAGGTTCATGATCCGTTTGACCCCTGGCAGAACATCATGGGGGGCGCCCGTTACCTCAAATCGTTGATCAAACGCTTCAAGGGGCAGGTGCCGCTGGCGCTTGCCGCCTACAATGCCGGTCCGCGAACGGTTGATGTCCATCGCGGCATCCCCCCCATTCAGGAGACCGAAGAATATGTTAAACGGGTGATGAAATTCTTCTACTTGTATAGAAATGGATGACCCGCTGGCGCATGATCGTTCCCAGCGCCTCCATCGCATACGTCATCCCTTCGTGTTCGTTGTCGTTGTCGTAATCTCAAATCGCAATCGGAACGGTTGGTTTTCGACAACGATTCACGAAAAAATCTCAACGACGTCCAAGGTAAACCAGCAATAGCCCCGCAACCATCATGATCAATCCGAAGCGGCGCAAGTTTCCCGCCGGCGTTTGCATGAGCGCGGCCATCCATTTTTTCATTCGATCCGGCGCCGCAAAATAAGGGACCCCTTCGATAATCATCACCATACCGATCACACAAAGAAAATAATCCATATTGTTCCGTTTGCATACTGATTTGATTACTGGGCAAAATAGTCTACCCAAGGGCTGAAAAATGTCTTGCTGATCCGTTTCTGCAATTGTGTCACCGCACTCAAGGCGTCTTTGAGCAGCAAGGTTTCATGCCGCGTCAGGGTTTTCGGATCCACGGTATGGTCCGGGCTTTGGCCGGCCTGCACCGTCTTCAGGTTTTCGCGAATCTGAAACATGGTCAGGGTCTCGAATCCGGCGCGATAAAGCGCGGCATCCTCGGCATTGATCACACCTTTTTCGGCCAGTTGGTCCAGACGCCCCAGGGTCGATGCGGTAGTGATGTGCTGCCCCATGGCCAGCAGGCGGATCCCATTGATCATGTGGAGCAAAGCCGATTTTTTAATGTTGAATCGCCCTTTGGCCGGCCCTTTTCGCTCGGTCACGATCTGGCCCAGAAATCCGACCGGCGCCTTTTGCATCTGGTCGTCCCGCAAAAACATGGCGCCGGCACTGGATGAAGCGCTGAAGGCCTTTACAATTTCGGTCCAAAGCCGATCAGCCAGATCGGTATTGCCCCAGATGCAGCGGTAATCCATCAGAATCGTCAACATGCGGGTATCGTTGGGTTCCAGGGAGGTCATCCAGCCCCGGATCAATTCGCTCCATTTGGATATGGAACGGCACCACTCGGGGGTGGAGGCCATGACGCCGCCGCGACACCGTTTGAATCCACAACGGACCAATCCGTCAACGATGGTTGTACCCAATTGTCTGAAATACGCCTGTACCCGATCCGCTTGCCCCTTTTCCGGATCAGCATAGATGATGGCATTATCCTGGTCGGTGCGCAAGGTCTGCTCCAGTCGCGCGGCACTGCCCATGTTGATCCAGCAGTAATCCACCGGCGGCGCTCCCCAGCCATCCGCCTGCAGCTGCGCCTCACCGAGTTCGATCACCTTGCGGGTAATGCGGTTGTTCAGCCGGGACATAATTTCCATGGTTTCCCGGACTCCGGCCCGCTCGGCCACCAGGGCTTCGAGGATCTGATCGACACGGCCGCTCAGGCCGGCCAAGGTGTCGATATCGGTCTGATGGGCGATATCATGGATCACCATCAGGTTGTCCACCGACTGGGAGCGTACCAGGTCCGCAAAGGAAACCACGCCCACCGGCCGGTTGCGATCCACCACCACCAGCTGTCGCACACGATTGCGAATCACACTGGCCAGGGCTTCACCCAGGTAGGCCTGCGGGGCAATGGCGAATAGCCGTGAGTCCATGAGCTGGGCCACACGACATCCTGGTACCGGGCATTGCTGCTGGACCACCAACGCATCCACCAGTTGACGTTCGGTGAGGATCCCCTGATACCGGCCGGCATCATCCACCACCACCAAACACCCCACCTTGCGCTTGATCATGGTGCGGGCGGCCGAGGTAACCGGATCATCGGCATGGCAGGTCAATACCGGTGCGGACATCACCTGGCGGACCTTTTTGCGGAACAACATGGCCGCCGCGCCGTGGGCAATGGACACCGCGCAATCATTAAAGCTATGGGCATAGAGAATCCGCATTCGATCGGCCAGCAGCCGATTGAAAAAAACAGCAAACTCCGGGTGGCTGTAGATCAGGGTTTCGAGATCCTGCCGTTTGATACAAATGCAGGTCAAGCGCCCTTTGGACCGGGCTGATCCCGGATAGGGCTCGCCGGACAACACAGCGGTTTCGCCAAAAAACTCGAATTGTTGGCGCCCCCCAACCCGTTTTTCGACGCGGTCCTCGTCCTCGACCACGATTTCTACCCGCCCATCGGCAATGATGAACAGGCAGTCACCGCCGGCATCCCCCTGACGAAAAACATACGCCCCGTCATCGAAGTTACGAACCGCAAGCCGCTGAACCACATCACACAGATCCTTTCGGTCCAGCAGGGCAAACGGGTTGGTTCGCTCTAAAATGGAAAGCAGCACCTCGTTATTCATTGGGTTTTCCTGGTTTTTCATTGATGCATCATAGTCAAAAACGCGACGGCGATCTGAAAATAAATCGTTATCCCCACAGCATCAATCACCGTGGCAATGAACGGTCCGGCTGTCAAGGCCGGATCCAGGTGCAGCCTTTTCAGCAGCAGGGGCAACAGGGCACCGGTCAGGTTGGCGGTCAGCAAGGTGGCCACTAACGCCACCGCGACAGTGCCCCCAAGCCAGACATTGTGATCCTGAAAAAATACCCGGAAGTAGGCCATCACCCCCAACGTGACCCCCAGGGCCAGGCCCATGAACAGTTCCCGGCGAAAGACCTGCAAGAAATCACCCGGACGAATCTCTCCTAAGGCCATGGCGCGGACCACCATGGTGGCCGACTGGGTCCCGGCATTGCCGCAGGTTCCGGTGACCAGCGGAATAAAAAAAGCCAGGGCCACCATCTGATGCAAAACCGCACTGTTCATCTCCATGATCGTCGTAGACAGCAGCGAGGTAAACAGCAGCACGGCCAGCCATATAAACCGGCTCCAGAAAAGGCGCGGCATGGACCGCTTTAAATAGCCTTCATCAAACGGTACCACAGCTGAAATGCGCTGGAAATCTTCGGTGGTCATTACCGCACCGGCGGTCCCTTCGGCGTATTGCCATAACCGGCGAATCTCATTTCGTTCGGCCTGGGCGATCAACGGCATGATGGCCTCGCGGACATCCGTGTCCACCGCTTTGAGCAAATCCACCCGGTCGTCAGGTTCCATGCCTTCAATGAATCGCAGCATGGTATGCGCATTGGAAGCTTCCAGGCAGACCTGCTGGGAGTCGATTGACAATTGGGCAAAGGCATCGCTGGCCTTGTGGTTGCCCACCTGAACCAGCAGGTCGACAATCTGTGACGGGGTCAGGCCGCTTTCTTCCAGGGTTTCGGCAATGTCCGAGGGATGTAGATTTCTCAGTGCCTCAACTTGCGCACGGGACAAGACACCAGTGACGGGATGAACCAAGGGGGTAATGATATCAAGAGCGAGGGTCATGGGGCGCCTCCTTTTCTTCCGCAGCCGGTATCCGGCCGGCAGAACGTCAGGCGCCTATTGACTAACGGGAAAGCCCCCGCGTCAATTGGAGAAGATGACTTGCTGTGGGCCGGATACCCGTTGTTCGGGTACCGGTGGATGGATGGTATTCAATCGTGTTGCTACAACTACCAGGGCCAGGGTCGTCCATTCGATCTTTCCTTTGTTACTGTTTTCGTTCCCGGCAAATTAACCGATCGGACATTAATCCACAATATGGGAAATAGCAAGATCGATTTCCCTTCAAAAACAGGGTAACCGGGGCAATCGCATGTAGATTTCCAGGTTGCCTTTCTTTCTGAAATTAGAGCGATAATGAATACCAATTGACGAAAACTCACTTTTTTCGATAGTCTGAATAATTCAATAATAGAAAATTGCCGGTTGAAAATGGAGGGTGAACGATGAAGAATCATAAAGTCCACAGCCTGTGGATTGCCTTGGTGGTTGTCGGTGTGATCATGACTGGATGCGTTCAATCGAAAATGGCAGGATCCAAGGCAGCCAGCGGCCAGCCAGCGGCCATTCAGGCAAACCCTGGAGAATTGGTCAATCAACTGAGCAGCGCCATCACCGAAGCCCGCCTGGCCAAACTCAACATTCTCGCACCCAATGGATTCAAACGGGCGGAAGCTGCATTTTTAAGCGCTCAGGAAGACCTGGCAAAAGGCAACGAAATTGCCGGAATTAACGCATCTGTGCAGGCATCCCAGGAGTACCTTAAAAGAGCAAAAGAAATTGCTACGATTTCCAGCACAACCCTTGCCGATACCCTCAAGGCCCGGGACATGGCGCGCAATGCCGGCGCGACCAAATTCGGAAAAGCATATCGACGGGTAGAGGACAAATTTCTGGATCTTACCCGTAGCATCGAGAAGGGCAATCTCAGCTATGCCCAAAAAAATCGTGACCAGGTGACCGACCAGTACCGGGCACTCGAAATCCGCGCAATCAAGGAAGAAACCATCGGAACGGTACGCACCCTCATTGCCCGGGCCGAAGACGCTGGTGCCCGCAAAATCGCGCCGCGTACCTACAAGAAAGCCATGGACCAGTTGGCAGCCACGGATGCGTTCATTTCAGCCAACCCTTACGCCAAGGAAAAGATGCAGTCCATGGCCAAGGACGCCTTGTTTCATGCCGAACGTCTGGTCGTGGTGACAACGCTGGGCAACCGGGTCAAAGACATGCCGCCCGAGGATGTTGTCCTGCTCTTGGAAGACTACCTGCATACCATCGCCACCACCGTGGATGCCCAGGATATGCGTAATCACGATTACCAGACCCAACTGGACAACATTGTCGGCTCTGTGGACGCCTTGAAAGCGGACCGCAACTTTATTGCCCAGAAAAATGACGATCTGCAGGCGGAAATGGAAACGCTTAAATCTGATAATCAGGCGCAAATCGATGCCCTCAATGTCCGGCTGGCCATGCTGGAAGGCAAAACCCGTGAAGACCAGATGGCCAAGGAGCATATGGCCAGAGAGCGCAGGGCCGTGGAAAAACGCCTGGCCGCGGAAAGAAAGTTCAACCAGCTCTATGCCGCGGTGCGGGATTATTTTGAGACGGATGAAGCCGAGGTCTACAAGAAAGAAAATCAACTGGTGCTGCGGCTCAAGGCCATGCGTTTTCCCATCGGCAAAAGTACGATCCTGCCGGAAAATTACAGCCTGCTCAGCAAGGTCCAGAAAGCCATCCGCACCTTTGATGATCCGCGGGTCATCATCGAAGGCCATACGGACACCACCGGATCCGACGACGTCAACATGCTGCTGTCTCAACAGCGGGCCGAGGCCATGCGCGATTATCTGATCGCCAACCAAACCCTGCCGCCGGAAAGCATTTCAGCCGTCGGCTATGGATCGGAGCGCCCCCTGGCCTCCAATGCCACATCAGCGGGCCGGGCCATGAACCGTCGCATCGATATCCTGATCATCCCCCAGGATAACCCCATCTGACACCGATTAGGGAGGTTGTATGAAATCACTGCGGCTCACCGCTTTCACCGGTTCCAGACAGACCACCATGGCCAAGGATATGGGATAGTGGCGCGGATCGGCGTTTTCATCTGCCAATGCGGGCCGATGCTTGAAAAAGCGCTCGATATCTTAACCCTTGTCCATGCCGCCCGGCGGTTGAAACACGTCGTCCATGTCGAGACCGTCTCCCTGCTGTGCGCGCCGGAGGCCAAAGCAGCGCTGGTCGAGACAATCCGCGCCCATGCCATCAGCCACGTCGTGGTGGCTGCATGCGCCCCCCGGGAACACGAAAAAACCTTTGGCAAGATCCTTTCTGCCGCCGGCCTGAATCCGTTCATGTTGCAGATTGCAAATATCCGGGAGCATTGCGCCTGGGTGATCCATGACCGGCGACAGGCCACGGACAAGGCTGGGTCCCTCATCCAGGCCGCCGTCCAGCGGGTACGCCATCATCAACCGCTGTATGCCCAGCAGATCGACGTCCAGGCCGATGTGCTGGTCATCGGAGCAGGGGTGACCGGCATCAGTGCCGCCCTGACCCTGGCCCAACCGGACCGCCGGGTCTATCTGGTGGAGCGATCGGCATGGATTGGCGGCAAGGTGGCGCTTTACGAGGACCTTTGCCCGGACATGAACTGTGCCGCCTGCCTGATTGAGGCGGACCTGGATACGGTTCTTCACAACGATCGGATCAACGTCATCACCCTTGCCCGGGTTGTTGCGCTGCGTGGCCGCAAAGGCAACTTCACGGCAACCATACAAAAGGCCCCCCGATGGGTGGACACGGATCGATGCCTGGGCTGTGCGGCCTGCATGGATGTCTGCCCGGTGACCATCCCCAATCCGGTCAACGCTTTTCTGGACCACCACCCGGCCATTCATATCCCCTATCCCGGCGCCCTGCCCCATGTGGCAATGGTCGATCGGCAGCACTGTCTGCGCACCAGGGGTGAGCCCTGTACCCGTTGCCAGGATGCCTGTCCATTTGAGGCCATTGATTACGATCAGACCGAAACATGCAGGGACGTATCCGTCGGCGCCGTGGTCGTGGCTACGGGCTTTGACCCCTTTGATCCGAATCGCGATGGTCGCTATGGCCACGCTGAACAGGATAATGTAATCACGTCCGCCGCATTCGAGCGGCTGGTCAATCCCAACGGCCCCACGCAAGGCCGGATTGTCACCAACGATGGCCGGAGACCGCAACGTGTAGCCTTTGTGTACTGTGTAGGATCGCGCACCGACGCCTTCAATGCCTATTGTTCCGGCGTGTGCTGTCAGACCGCCATCAAGCATGCCCGCCAGGTCAAACGCCAGCTTCCGGAATGCGTGGTAGACCACATCTTCGCGGACCTGTGTCTGCCGGGAAAATCGGGCCAACGCATTTTCGATGGCTTGCGCACCGAACCGGGAATTGTTTTGCACCGCATGAAGCACCCTGGATCGGTTCGAATCGAACGGGAAAACCGCACGCGTATCGTACATGTCACCGGTCCGGATGGTGTCGTTCAGCAAATCCAGGCTGATCTGGTGATTCTGGCAACGGCCCTGGAACCCCCTACCGGAACCCTGCAGCTGGCCGCATGCCTCAATATCGACCTGGACGGGGACGGTTTTTTCAAGGAAAGCCACCCCATCACAGATCCCACACAGTCCTGTCGGGAAGGCATCTACCTGGCCGGCTGCTGCCAGGGGCCCAAAGATATCCCCATGTCCGTGGCTCAGGGACAGGCCGCGGCCGGGCTGATTCTGCAATCGCTGGTGCCCGGTGGTAAAATGTCCCTGGATCCCATTGTGGCCCGGGTCGACACGGATCTGTGCTCCGGCTGCCGAACGTGCCAGGGGCTTTGCCCGTTTGGCGCCATCACCGGCGATGAAAACGAATCTAGCGTCTATATCGAAAAAACACTTTGCCGCGGTTGCGGTATCTGTGCCGCCGCCTGCCCCAGCGGTGCAATTATCATCAACCATTTCAGCCGGGACGCAGTGGATGCGGAAATAACAGGGCTGCTCAAGCCCACTGATGGATATCATGAAATCCCTTGACCTGAAAATCATTGCCCTGCTGTGCCATTGGTGCGCTTACGACAGTGCCGATGCTGCCGGCCGGTCCAGGCGGGATGTTCCTCCCCAGATCCGTGAAGTACGGGTCATGTGCAGCGGCCAGGTGGATCCGGCCATGGTATTGAAGGCCTTTGCCGCCGGCGCGGATGGGGTGATGGTGCTGGGCTGCAAGCCCGGGGACTGCCACTATCGGACCGGTAACCACCAGGCCCTCAAACGCATGCGATTGCTCCAGCAGGTGATGGCGGCCACCCCTATCCATCCCCAGCGGTTGCGCCTGGACTGGGTATCCGCCGGTGAGGGCGACCGCTATGCCCGCCTGGCGCAAGAAATGGTATCCCAAGTCAAAGCGCTGGGACCTGTCGATGCCAAGGGAGGTATGTAACCATGGCCGGTCCCCCCACGATTGCCCTTTACTGGTGTGCGGGTTGCGGAGGGTGTGAAGAGTCGGTCTTCGACATGGCCGAGCAGTTGCTGGATGTTTATGAAAAAACGCGCATCGTTTTCTGGCCGGCGGCCCTGGACGCCCGCAGCTCGGATGTCGAAGCCCTTGCCGACGGCGAAATCGATGCCGCTTTTATCAACGGTGCCATCCGTCTGGACGAGCATGTACAGATGGTACGCCTGTTGCGCAAAAAATCCAAATGCCTGATCGCCCACGGTACCTGCGCCCACATGGGCGGGGTAATCGGGTTGGGCAATTTCTTTTCATCCAAGCAACTGCTGGCCTGTGCCTATCAGCACGCCCCCAGCATGGCTACCCCAAAGGGTCCCCTGCCCGGCCAGGGCGCCGACACCGGCACCACCCGACATCCCCTGCCCGGATTGCTACCAGCGGTGTTGCCCCTGGATCGGATCGTATGCGTGGAGGCCGTCATCCCGGGGTGTCCGCCACCACCCGAAACCATGGCCCAGGTCTTTGACCAGATCATCGCCGGCGTTCTGCCGGCCAAAGGCACGGTCTACGCGCATCAAAAGGCGCTGTGCCATAGCTGCCCCCGACGGGATACCCGGCCGGAACGAATCACGGTCAGCCGATTCAAAAGGCTCCAGGACACGCTCTGGGATCCAACAGTTTGCTTCCTGGCCCAGGATTTGATCTGCCTGGGACCGGTGACACGCGGCGGTTGCAACGCCCGCTGCATCAGTGCCAACATGCCTTGCCGGGGCTGTTTCGGCCCCACAACAGCCATGGACGACTTCGGTGCCGGGGCCATGGCCTTGATCGCCGCCCTGATGGCCGACGGCGACGAGACGGATTACGAGGCCCTGATTGAAAGTATTCCCGATCCAGGGGGCCTTTTCTACCGCTATAGTCTGGCCGCATCAATATTGGGCAAAGGACGCCGCCCATGACCCGCCGCATTCTCATCGATCCGGTGACCCGGCTGGAAGGCCACGGACGGATTGATATCCGCCTGGACGAGGCCGGCAATGTATCCCACGCTTTTTTTCAGGTACCGGATTTCAAAGGGTTCGAGCAGTTCAGCGTGGGACGGGCCGCTGAAGAAATGCCCACCCTGACCCAAAAAATCTGCGGGGTCTGCCCCACGGCCCATCACATCGCCGGCACCAAGGCCCTGGATGATCTGTTCACCGTAACGCCACCGACAGCGGCAAGGCTGATCCGCGAATTGATGCATACCGCGTTTATCTTCGAGGATCATCTGCTGCACTTCTTTTACCTCGGCGGCCCGGATATTCTGGTGGATGGTGACCCGGCAAAGCAGAACCACAATGTGTTCGGCGCCATTGCGGCCATGGGAGATACACTTGGCAGACAGGTCATCAACATCCGCAAAAAGGTCCGGGCAATGAATGCCATGCTTGGCGGCAGTGCGCTGTATCCGGTGTGCGGGCTGGCTGGAGGGGTGTCCAAACCGGTCGATGCCAAGATGCGGGCCGAGATCATCCAAACCAGCACCGATGCCCTGGCCTTGGCCCGGCAACTGTTGGCCGTGTTTCATGACAAGGTTCGCAAAAAGCCGCTTTATAAGGAAATGATCGGCAATCCCGCCTTTAACCTTTCCACCTATTACATGGGGCTGGTGGACGACAACGATCGGGTCAATTTCTACGATGGCCGGCTGCGTGTTGTCACTCCCGATGGACGGCCATGGGCCTGTTTTTCAGCAGATCAGTATCTGGATCACCTGGCGGAGCGCACCGACGTGTACAGCTATATGAAGCTGGTTTATCTTAAAAAAGTGGGCTGGAATGGCTACCAGGATGGCCCTGACAGCGGATTATACCGGGTGGGGCCCCTGGCCCGGCTCAACGCCGCCAAGGCAATGGCAACGCCTCTGGCCCAACAGGAATATGAACGGTTCTACGACACCATTGGCCACAAACCGGCCCACAACACCATGCTTTACCACTGGGCCCGGTTGATTGAAGTCCTCTATGCCGCCGAACAGATGGTGATCCTGTCCAGACGAAAGGCGCTTACCGATCCGCATGTACGCACCCTTCCCACCCAAGTCCCCACATTGGGCGTGGGTGTGTGCGAAGCCCCGCGCGGCACACTGATTCATCACTATCAAACCAATGCCAATGCCATTGTCGAGCGCTGCAACCTTTTGGTAGCCACTCAGAACAACGCCGCCGCCATCTGCCTTTCGGTGGAGAAAGCCGCCCGTGCGCTTATTAAAAAAGGGAATGTGACCGATACTTGTTTACAACAGGTGGAAATGGCCTATCGGGCCTATGACCCCTGTCTGGCCTGTGCCACCCATTAGCAGTTTTGATTTGCGCATATCGGAACCGATGTCAGCTGGAGCGTTCCGAAGAAAAGGAATACTTTCCATGGCTATGGAAATTCTGGATATGGTGGGCATGAAATGCCCCCAACCGGTACTGAAAATTGCCGTTAAGGCACCTGATATGAATTCCGGCGACATCCTTGAAACCATCGGTGACTGCCCCACTTTTGAACGGGATGTGCGGGTCTGGTGCCAGCGATTGAAAAAAACGTTTTTATCCGTCCAGGACGAAGGCAATGGTCGCAAACGGATCCGAATCCTTTTTTAACGCGTGTACAGTGAGATACCGCAACACCCAAACAAGTGATTCTGAATCTGACCGTAGACGCCCTGGATGCCATCAGCTTTCAATGAACGATAAAATCAAATGCAAAGATCTTCTTGAGTGCAAACGGATCGACTGCCCGGCCTATGACGCAGACAATCGCTATTGCTGGCTGACCGAGGGTCCCCCCCCCAACGACGGGAGTCCCGGCCCCGTTCTGTCAAAAGTCGAACGATGCCTCAACTGCCCGGTGTTCAAAAAGAACCTGGATCCAGCGGAGATGGAGGCGTCTTGCCGGATGGTGGCCCGGCAGTTTAGTGAAACCCGCCGGGCGCTGGAACAGCGAGACCAGGAGTTGGAATCGATCAGCATGGAGATGGCCATCGGCCTCTCCGAAGTGTTCGAAGCCTTGAAAAAAATCGCTGCCGGCGATCCCCTGGTGCGGCTGGACGAAGCCTCCCCCCTTGAACTGATTGCCAAGCTCAAACAAATGGTCAACCAGACAGCGGCAAACATGGGCGAGATGGTTGATATGAGCCATGAATTTGCCATGGGACTGGCCGAACATTTCGATGTATTGCATCGGGTCAGTGGTGGAGATTTGGATGCACGTGTGGAAGGCAGGTCCTCCATCGAGCTTCTCGAGTCACTCAAAGCGGTTACCAACCAGACCATTGCCAGTGTCGAAGAAGAAATCCGGCAGCGAAAACAAACAACCAAGGATCTCAAAGAGAGCGAGAGACGCTTTCGCACATTTGCCGAAAATGCGCCCATCGGTATTTCCATCATGGCTCCGGATTTGACGTTTACATTCATCAACCGGACCTTTACGGAAATATTCGGCTATACCATCGATGACATCCCCGACAAATTCACGTGGTTCAAAAAAGCCTACCCGGACCCGGAATACCGGGAACAAGTCATCACTAAGTGGAATAGCGATAGCACCCGCATCGGACGATGCCATCAGGCAACCTTTCAGGTCCGCTGTAAAAAAGGGCTGAAAAAGACAGTCGCTTTCCAGACGGTGATCATGGAGGACGGCAAGCATTTTGTGACCTATGCGGATGTAACCCGTCAGGCCATGGCCCAGGCGGTGCTCAAGGAGTCAGAGGAAAAATATCGAACGTTAATCGACAACATCCAGGACGGAGTAATTCTTACCGAAAAAGGACGGTTTCTGTTTGTCAACGAGGCCATGGCGCGGATGATCGGGTATACGGTCGAGGAAATGATTGGCATGGAACAACTCAAAGTCGTCGCACCTGAAGACCGTGAGATGGTGGCCGATCGGTATCACCGTCGCCAGGCGGGTGAACCGGTCGAGCGCAGTTATGAACTGCGCTTATTGCACAAGGATGGCTCTACACGTTTATACGTCAACATGCAGGTAGGAATCATCAATTACCAGAACCGGGGGGTGACCATTGCCACGATCAAGGATATGACAGCGAGCAAACAAGCCGAGATCGAACGCCGGAAAATGGCCGAGAAACTGGAACAGTCCAAAAAAATGGAAGCCATCGGCACTCTTGCCGGCGGGGTTGCCCACGATTTGAACAATATCCTGTCCGGCATCGTCAGCTACCCGGAACTGCTGCTCATGGACCTGCCTGATGATAGCCCCCTAAAGGGGCCGATTCTGACAATTCAAAAATCCGGTGAACGCGCAGCCGCTATTGTTCAGGATCTGTTGACCCTGGCCCGCCGGGGCGTGGCGGCTATGGAGGCCGTCGATCTGAATCAAATCGTCACCGATTATCTGGGCAGTCCGGAATTTGATAAACTATGCTCTTTTCATCCTCGGGTGACCATTCACCGCAGTCTTGCCGACGGGTTGCAGGCCATCAACGGCTCATCGGTCCATTTGGCAAAAACGATCATGAACCTGGTTTCCAATGCCGCCGAAGCCATGCCCGACGGGGGGACCATTTTTATTTCCACTGAAAATCGCGCCGTGGATTCTTGCATTGACAAAGAGCATGATCTTGCCGAGGGGCAATACGTTGTCCTCAAAGTCGTCGATACCGGGGTAGGTATTTCACCCAAAGACATCGAACAGATTTTCGAGCCCTTCTACACCAAAAAAGTTATGGGCAGAAGCGGAACCGGTCTGGGCATGGCTGTGGTGTGGGGCACGATCAAAGACCACAAGGGACATATTGACGTAAAAAGCGTCGAGGGACAAGGCACCACGTTCAGCCTGTTTTTTCCCGCCTCCCTGGATGCTCGGCACACCTTGCAAAAAAAAGATGTCACCCTGGATTCCATTATGGGCAATGGTGAAACGATTCTGGTGGTGGATGATGTGCCTGAGCAACGCGATATCGCCACCGCCATGCTATCTCGATTGGGGTATCGCGTGACCACTGTTGAAAGTGGAGAGGCCGCTGTCGCCTACCTGAAAAGCCATGCTGCGGATCTCATGCTCCTGGACATGATCATGGCCCCAGGGATCGACGGTCTTGAAACCTATCGGCGCATCGCGGCCTTCAAGCCCGACCAGAAAACCGCCATCGCCAGCGGCTATTCAGAGACCGGTCGGGTCAAAGAACTCCAGCGGATGGGGGTCAGCGCCTATTTGAAGAAACCGTACACATTAAAAAAAATTGCCAGGGTGGTCAAACAGACCCTGTCCGCTCGGGTGATGGACGACAATGACCATTGACAGTCGCACGAAAAAGACCTATTAATAGATCATATAAAAGAATCAATTATCGAACCATTAAAGGTCTTACCATGCTAACAAAAATTCACGCCAACCTGTCGGTCAGTATCAGCGAATTGAAACGTAATCCCCAGGCGATTATCGACGACGCCCACGGCGAAGCGATCGCCCTGCTCAACCGCAACAAGCCGACCGCCTACATCATTCCAGCCGAAACCTATGAAATGCTGATGGAGATGACCGAGGACCTGGAGCTGGCCGGAATCATCGAACAGCGTAAGGGTGAGAAAGCTGATGCCGTCGAGGTCAGCCTCGATGACTTATAAGCTGAAGTTCCTGCCGAGCGCATTGAATGAATGGCGCAAGCTGGATCCGCATATCCAGGGGCAATTCAAGGCGCAATTGCAAAAGCGGCTTGAGACCCCTCATCTCCCTGCATCCCGTCTTAGAGGCTATACCAATTACTATAAATTAAAATTACGATCGGTTGGCTATCGTCTTGTGTATGAGGTTGAGGATGATGCGATCACGGTTTATGTGATCAACGTCGGGCGGCGCGACACGATTTACAAGATGCTGAAAAAACGGTAATGTTAATGGCGCTTAAAATTATGAATGCAGCAAAACAGGCTAAGCGCGCCGAAGCCGAAGGCCACCTGGGCGAGGAAGCAACCGAAAAATAATTCTACGGATTCATTAACTGTTTGGTGAATTTATAAAGCGTTGGGCTGGTGCACACTTCGTAGTATTTGCGGTGGGTAAAATAAAGCTGACTGAGATCTTCGGGATTGACCGCCGGCACCTCGGCTTCACGCAGCACCAACCGCTGGTAGCGGCCGGATTTGGTTGGAAACTTGCCGGTAAAAAGACGAACCTTTTCCAACTGCAGGTCGGGAATGTCACCGTAAAATTCCTTCAGATCGATTTCCTGGCAGAGTTTGCGGAAGCCAGCCTCGTTCAGTTCGATCCCATTGATATTATAACGCAGCATCAAATCGTCGGCCGTCTTTTCCATTTCCTCATCCGTCGCCCCCTGAAAAACAAACAGATTAAAGGGACTGACGTTTTTGCTGATGATACGCCGGATCGATTTATGGCAACCGGAAAGGCGGTCTGCCAGGTTGATGGCCGGCGAAATCATGATGCGGTTATCCCCATCGAACAGGAAGGTCGGTGGACTGGCCCGATGGCAGATGCCGATGCCCAGTTCCAATATCGGCAGCTGGTAGGCCTGGCTCTTTTTGTTGTAGCGGTTGATGATCATCAGCATGTTGATCGCCATGCCGCAGGCCCGGGCAACACTATACCAGCCGCGAGGGGTGTCTTCGTGCTCGAAGATGGTCAGAATAATGGCATCGCCCTCGATAAAAACCTTTTGGGCATCGTACTCGGCAAGAATATCCGTGATGGGGTCGAAAAAATTAAGACTGAAGTAGGACGCCGGGTTCAGCCCCCGCTCGTTCATCTGATGGGTGATATCGGTTGATCCGCGTAAATCGGCCTTGATGACGGTGTGGTTCAGGATGGGTTTCTCGCCGACTTCCTGTTCGTGGGGCAGTAAAAATTCATACAGGGTTCGGTTGGTTTTGGAAAGAGCGATGATTTTCTTGTCGGTAACCAGGTTGATGCGTTCCGCCGCCTCACGATACACCTGAAAGCAGCAGTAATCACGGTGGTACTGGCAAAAAGCGCGCAAAAAGCGGATCAAATAGGCCCTTTTCTTACGCTTGCCAAGCCGCTCCATCTGCACCACCTTGCGATTGAGGGGCCACAGATTAAAGGTTTTACCATAAAGTTTTTTCAGCCGCTTGAGCCGGCTTTTCACCTGTTTGCGACTACGGGGGGCAATCAGGTACTGCAGGATCTGTTGCGGGACAAGCGGAGGACAGAAGTCGCGATACAGCGACTGCATTTCATAGGAAGCGGAAATCCGTTCCAAAAGGCCGGTTCGAGAAAACTGTTGGAAAAAATAACCCATCAGCAAGCGTTGGTTTTTCATCCGCTGGCGCTGATGATGCAGTGTATCCTTGTCTGCTTTTTCCCGTTTCATGGCCTGATACTGCTTTTTGGCCAGGTCCCGATTGAGCAGTAAATCAATATTTTGGGGATGCTTGATCCATCCGTCCAAGCGTTGCAGCTGGAACTTTTTGGTTTCCTCGTCACCGGACGGTTCGGCGGCCGCCATGCGCCGACGGCGCCGGTCCAGCGACCAGGCAATGGGAGCCGTCTCCTCCATGTCCAGATATGCAAAAATATTGCGCATCAAGCCAAGCATCATATCGTAGCGATCCGGATCTTCCACACGGCGCCCCAGGCAGATGTCATAGGCTTCGATCATGAAATGATCATCATCGGGATGGTCCATGTGCACAATGGGATTGGCAAGCAGGTCGAACAGAAACGGCAGATCCTGGCCAAACACGGCCTCGCGCAACTCACGAATGTCGGATTCGCGGATTTCCCTGAAATATCCGCAAAGCTCCAGCCCAACGGTGCGCTGAACCGTTTCCCGAATCGAAAGCACATGGGCCAGATTCTCTTTGAGTTTCAGCACTTCCTTGTTGTCTTCGTTGTGGGCCAGATCCGACCGGCGGATGGCGGTTTTACAATAGCCGATCAAGATGTCATACTGCTTGCGGATCTCATCGTGAAGCATGCTGATGATGGCGATCTGGGCGAGAAAGTCGATCTGGATCTCTTTGGCCGCCCTGGCTTTGTTGACCGCATCGGTAATGATTTCGGTATATGATTCATGGAAACGTTCCTGCTCCCGAGCCAGTGCCGCGACCCTTTTTTTCTCCGAGCGGGTCCAGATACCGGTTTCCCGTTCGATGAGCAGACCAGCCAATTTGGCCGTCGTTTGGCAAAACCCTGGACTCAACCGAACATCGCAACGGATATTATCCACACCCAGAACCAGACGGTCCAATGAGCACTCGACGGAATAGGACTCCATGGGAAATTCTTTGAGTCCGGGCAGTCTCGGTTGAAATTTGAAAAAATCGAGCATTCCAGCACGTTCCGTCTGCTGTTATTATTAGCCCAGGGTCCAATCAACCCTTTGTTACCCTTACCATTTGGTCTTTCTGGTGTCCATAAAATTAACCGGCCCGGTGCGATCACCGGATCGGTGCTGGACAAGCTGCCATTGAGCCGATAAAGTGTAAAAATATCCACTTCACCGATGTTTATATCGCCCACTTATTTGTCTTATAGGGAGTATTCATGACCAGCTTTTTGATTACCCATGCAATGACGGTAAACGAAGGCGTGTCGACGTACCATGATGTATATATTCGCGGCGGCCGGATTGAGGCCATCGCCGGCAATTTATCCGCCAAACCAGCCGACCGGGTAATTGATGCCGGCGGCCGGACGCTCATCCCCGGAATGATCGATGACCAGGTGCATTTCAGGGAGCCGGGACTGACCCATAAAGGAAATATCGCCTCGGAATCCCGGGCGGCCGTGGCCGGCGGAATCACCAGCTATATGGAGATGCCCAATACGAATCCACCCACCACCACCATGGATCGGTTGGCGGAAAAATACCGCATTGCCGAGGAGACATCGTTTGCCAACTATGGTTTTTATTTAGGCGGCGCCAACGACAATATCGAGACCATCAAACGGTTGGACCCGAAAGCCGCTTGCGGCGTCAAAGTGTTCATGGGCTCTTCCACCGGCAACATGCGGGTGGACGACCCTGCAGCCCTGGAGCAAATATTCACCCATAGTCCGGTGATCGTGGCCACCCATTGCGAGGATGATCCGATCATCGAGGAAAACACCCGGCGCTTTCAAATCATTCATGGCGAAGATATTCCCATCGCCCTGCACCCGGCCATCCGTAGTGAAGAGGCCTGTTATCGCTCCACTGCCCTGGCCGTTGAGCTGGCCCGTCAATGCGGCACACGGTTGCATGTGCTGCATTTGAGTACGGCAAAGGAACTGGATCTGTTTTCAGATGGTCTCATGGATGGAAAACAAATCACCGCCGAAGCCTGTGTGCATCACCTGCTTTTCGCGGGCACCGATTACGGAGAAAAAGGCAACCTGATCAAATGTAATCCGGCAATCAAAACAGAAATGGATCGTGAGGGGCTGTTGGCGGCATTGGCAAGTGGCAAAATCGATGTGGTGGGAACGGATCACGCCCCCCATACGCTTGAGGAAAAACATCAGCCCTACTTACGCTCGCCATCGGGTCTGCCGTTGGTCCAGCATGCCCTGGTCAGCCTGCTGGAACATGTTCACAACGGCGTATTGACACTGCCCCAACTGGTGGAAAAAACCGCCCATGCACCGGCCCGGCGATTTAACGTGAAAGACCGCGGATATCTTCGAGAAGGGTATTGGGCGGATCTGGTGCTGGTGGACATGGAACAGCCCACGGTGGTGGACGATGAAAAAATCTACTATCGCTGCGGCTGGACCCCCTTTGCCGGTCGGACCTTCCACGCAAGCGTGGTGGCGACGATGGTTTCGGGGCATCTGGCCTATATTGACGGCAAACTCGATCCCGACCCAAAAGGTCGGCGGCTGGAATTTGATCGGTGAACAGAGGCCTGTCAAATCGCTGTTTCAATTAAAAAACGTTCAGTGCCCCATGTTCCCATAAAATATTCACCCCAATGGCCAGCAACACCAGGCCGCCGGTCAGTTCGGCCCATCGGCTCAATTGGGCCATGCTGCCGATGGCTTTGCCCAGGTGCATGCCAACCGTGGTCAAACCGCCGGCCACCAAACCGATTACCAGGGCCGGGGTCCAGATGGACACGTTGATCATGGACAGGCTCAGGCCCACAGCCAGGGCGTCGATACTGGTGGCCACGGAGAGCATCACCATGGTCATGCCCCTGGTCGGGTCCTTGGCATTTTCCTTGTCATCGTCACCTTTGAACGCCGACCGCAACATCCCCTGGGCCACAAAAACCAGCAGTCCGAAGGCCACCCAGTGATCGTAGGCTTCGATGTGGCTTCTGACGGTCAGGCCGGCACTCCAGCCGATTACCGGCATCATGGCCTGGAACAGCCCGAAATGCCAAGCCAGGCGAAACGTCTGGCGCAGGCTGACGGATTTTAACGTCACGCCGGCGGCAATGGAGACCGCAAAGGCGTCCATGGCCAGGGCCACGGCAATGGCCAGGATGTTAACGAGTTCCAATGATCGTATCCCAATAAAATAAAAGCCGGTGTGTTGCCATTGAGGTTGGTGGTCAATGGGCAGCGCACCGGCTTGTCAGGATCTATGGGGCGAAGTTCAATTCAATCAGCGCTGCGCCGCTCGGGGAGCCTTTCCGGCAAGCGGATTATAGAGCTTCATGATGGCAAGCTTCATGACATCCAGGGTTTTGGTATCGGCAATGACGCCCAGCAGTGTTTGTTCTGCTTCGCCGGGCAGCACACAGGCATTGGCGTCGTCAAAAGCAAGATCCGAAAACCCCTTGCACAACTTTTTCTGTTCCTTTTTGGTCATCCCCACCTGGATCGCTTCTTTCCCGTCAATGGAGGTGATGCTGTCAGTCAAACCAGCTTCTGTGATGACCGCTTTCTTTGCCTCATCCAAAAACACGTTAATAAAATAGTCTGCCATTTTGCTCCTCTCCTTGCAATGATGTGGTTGTCGACAGTGGCAAGAACATCTCCAAATGGCATTTTTTATTAGAAAATGGCCATCAGGTCAACCATGGATTCACCAGCATTTCTCCGCTTTGGGGTAACTGCCTAATAGTTTGACAAATACGGCATGCAGGGTCAACTCGCCAATGGCCGCCTTAACCTCGTCGTCATCGATACCGGCCTCGAACGCGGCATAAAACACATATTCCCAGGGGTTTTCCGGGATCGGCCGGGATTCCAGCTTGGTCAGGTTGAGGTTGTATTTCTGGAAGATCTTCAGGCAGTCCACCAGGGCACCGGGATAATGGCGGGTTTTGAAGGCCACGGTGGTTTTACTGGTGACATGATCGGGAGGAACGTTTTCCTTTTTGGCGATCACGAAAAAACGAGTCGTGTTGGAGCTGTTGGATTGGATGTTCCGCTCAAGGATCTCCATATCGTAAATGCCGGCGCACAGTTCCGAGGCGATCGCCGCACAATCCATGCGATCACCGTCAGCCACGGCCTGGGCCGCACCGGCGGTGTCATAGGTGGGCATCATTTTAATGCCCTGGGATTTGAGATAATCCTTGCACTGCTTAAGGGCATGGGGATGGGAAAAGGCCTCGGTGATATCTTCCAGGCGGGCGCCCTTTTTGGCCAACAGGGTATGACGGATGGGCAGGTAGGCCTCGGCAATGACAAACACGTCATTGGCAAGCAGCAGATCGTAGTTTTCCACCACCGTACCGGCGATGGTGTTCTCCACCGGAATGAAACCGTAAAGTACCGAACCGTCGATCACCGCCTCGAACACCTCGTCAAAGGAGTCGCAGCTGACCGTTTCAACCGTCTCGTCAAAATGTTCATGAAGGGCCATTTCACTATAAGCCCCGCGGATTCCCTGGAATGCGATTTTCATCAATCGAGCCTTTCATGGATGCCGGTCATGGCATCGATAAACGCCTGGCGTTTTTGCCGGGCGTATGGATTGTAAGTATGCATGTCCTCGAAAAGCTGCCAGGTATCGTGACTGACCACCCCTAGAATATGCATCAGACGTTTATAGCCTTCGGTATCGATATCCAGATCCGTGGCGCCAAAAGCCGACAGGGAACGGCCGATAAAATGGGTCAGGGAAAGACTCACGGCGATCTTCTCGTCATGTTCATCGGCCGTGGCCTGGATAACGATCAGGCCCTGGCGCTCGAGCCATGATTTTATTTTTTGGTAAACATCATCGGCAATGCGTTCGGGGCAAAGCACGATCTTGCGATCCTTTAGGGACTCAGCGGCACTGTCCGGCCCGAACATGGGATGGGTGGGCAGAATCGAAACGCTGGCCGGCAGCAGCTCGCGCATCCACTGTACCGGGTATACCTTTACTGAGCAGACATCCACCACCAGGGCGTCCGGTTTGAGCATGGGGGCCACCTGCCTAAGGGTATCGCGCATGGCCGAAATGGGCATACATAAAATCACAATCGGCTGCCCGCAGGCGGTCTCAAAGGAGACCGGCCGGGCGCCGCAGGCACGGATGGCCGCATCTTTGTCGCTGCGCGTGTGCACCACTACAGAAAAATCCCGGGCCAGATAGCGCGTGGTAAGCTGTCCGAAACGCCCAAATCCAATGATACCGATACGACTCATAACACCTCACGAATTCTTTTGAATGCTTCTAAAAGCTGAGTTTCCGGTGCAGCAAAGCAGATGCGCACATACCCATCCAGACCAAAATCCTCGCCCGGAACCACCGCCACACCGGTTTGTTCCAGAATCCGAGCTGCAAAATCGCCCGATGTCTCACCAGGTTTGAGATGACCGGAGACGTTGGGAAAAAGATAAAAGGCACCCTGGGGCCGCACACAGGGGAAAACATCGGCGATCTGCGCCACGGCCAGATCCCGTTTTCGTTCGAGCTCGGCCCGCCTTTGGACCAGCAGTGTCTCATCCATGGAAAGGGCTGCCAGGGCTCCGTATTGGGCAAACGTACACACGTTGCCGGTGGTGTGGCTGTGCAGCCGAATCATTGCGTTTGCCACCGGTATCGGGGCCACTGCATAGCCCAGCCGGAAACCGGTCATGGCATAGTGCTTGGAAAAACTGCGCGTAACGATCACCCGGTCCCGAATCTCGGCCAGATCGTATAAAGAGGTACAAACCGCGCCATCGTACACAAAAAAATCATAGGCTTCGTCAGCCACCAGAATCAGATCGTGCCGGACCGCCAGGCGGGCGATGCGCTCCAGATCCTTGCGCGGATACAAGGCGCCGGTGGGGTTGTTGGGTGAATTGATCAGGATGACCCGGGTGCGCCCGGTAATGGCGGCGGCCATGGCATCCACGTCCAGCTGGTGATCCCGGGTGGGGACCAATACCGGCCGCCCCCCGGCCATCTTCACCTGCTCGGTAAAGCTGACCCAGCAAGGGATGGGCAGGATCACCTCGTCGCCCGGATCGCAGATGGCTTGAAAAATCGTGTGCAGGGCCTGCTTGGAGCCGTTGAAAACCACGATATTTTGGGCGCCGGCCCCTTCAAAACGCTCGGCCAGGGCCTCGCGCAGCACCGGCAGTCCGGGAATTTCACTGTAGCGGGTGGCCTGGCGGTCCAGGGCACGCTTGGTGGCCTCAATCACCGGGTCCGGCGTGTCGAATTCCGGCTCGCCGATGGCCAGGCTGATTACCTGACGTCCCTTTTGCCTGAGCTCGGCCATCAGCGGAATAAAACGCGCGGTTTTTGAGCCCTCGATGGCTTCGATGCGTTGGGATAATTTCAAATTTATCTTACTCCTCTTAATACCGTTAGCGGGCCTTAGACGGGGTTTTCAAATCGCTCCTTAAGGCCTGCGATGGACCGTTGTCTTAACGCCTCATCCCCCAACACCAGGGCAGCCATGGTTTCCACGATGGGTACGGCGCGCGGCACCACACACGGATCATGGCGGCCCTTGGCCTCCAGAACGACCGGGTTGCCGTCGAAATCCACGGTCGGTTGGGGCAGACCGATGGTTGCCGGCGGTTTGAAGGCTACCCGGAAGACAATCGGCTCGCCGTTGGCAATGCCCCCCTGAATTCCGCCGCTGTTGTTGGTCAGGGTTCCCAGCCGACCATCGGCAGCCACAAACGGATCGTTATGCACGGAGCCCTTGAGACGCGTTCCGGCAAACCCCGACCCGATTTCAAATCCCTTGGTGGCGGGGATGGACAGCATGGCCTGGGCCAGCCTGGCTTCCAGCTTGTCGAACACCGGGTCCCCCCAACCGGCCGGCACGTGACGGCACACACAGGTCACAATGCCGCCGACACTGTCTTTTTGCTCCTTAACCTGGGCCACCAGATCTGTCATGCGCACCGCCGCCTCGGCATCCGGACAGCGCATTATATTCTGGTCGACGATGTCGCGGGTAATGGCCTTTTCATCGATCGGGGCCGCCGTGATGTCATTGACCGCACTGACCCAGGCTACAATCTCCACCCCATAGACCAGTTGCAGCATCTTTTGCGCCACTGCACCGGCGGCCACACGACCAATGGTCTCCCGGGCACTGGAGCGGCCGCCGCCGGAGGAGGCGCGGATGCCGTATTTCATCTGATAGGTATAATCCGCATGGGAAGGCCGGGGAATCTTGCTCATCTCACGGTAATCACCGGGCCGCTGATCCTTGTTGGGCACGAAAAGGCCGATGGGCGTGCCCAGGGTAAGCCCCTTTTCCACGCCGGAAAAGATCGTCACCCGGTCGCTCTCCTGGCGGTCGGTGGTCAGTTTGCTCTGGCCCGGCCGACGCCGGTCCAGCTGGGGTTGGATGTCGTTCTCGTCAAGGGGCATGCCCGGCGGGCAGCCGTCGAGAATCGCCCCCACGCCCTTGCAGTGGGATTCACCAAAAGTGGAGACTTTCAATAGGGTTCCGAAACTACTGGACATGATTTTTCCTGTTGATTGGTTTGTTAGTTGATTAGTTATTTAGTTTGTTAGTTCATTGGGTTTGTTGGGTTAAAAACGATGGAATTCACGTTCCCTAAAACCCTTCAGCCTAAATCGCTGCTTTTACCTTTATTTCAATTCCATTAGAATTCGGTCACAAATCATCTCAATGCTTGCCTGATCCGTTTCGATCGTGATGTCCGCGGCCTTTTCGTACCGCGGCAGGCGCTCGCCCAGGACCTGCCGGATTTCCGCAATCTGCCCCTGATCGGTAAGCGAGGGCCGGTTGGTTTGCGTGGCATGGTCGGCCAGCATGCGTCGGGCAATGGTCGTCTCATTGGCCGTCAGCCAGACCACCGTGCCGGTCTTTTGCATGACACCCAGGTTGCGGTCATCCAGGACCACCCCACCGCCGGTGGCCACCACCTGGTCGCTGCCGTTGGCCACGGCCGATAGGGTCTGTCGCTCAAGCCGGCGAAAATAGGGCCATCCGTGTGACTCGACCATTTGGGCAATACTGGTACCGGCGGTCTCGACAACCACCTCGTCCGTGTCCACGAAGGTCCAGCCCAGGCGCTCGGCCAGGGCCTGTCCCACGGTGGTCTTTCCTGTGCAGCGATATCCGATGAGAAACAGGTTCATGAAAAATCATCCGTTGTAAAGGGTGTTCCAGACCTCCCAGAAAGTGGGAAAGGATTTCTCCACACAATCCGGATCATTAATGCGAACACCCGGTACCATCAATCCCGCCATGGCAAAACTCATGGCCATGCGGTGGTCGTCATAAGTGTCGATCACGGCGCCATGGGCATTGCCGCCCGTGACCAGTAACCGGTCCGCCTCGGCCACGGCGGTAACCCCCATTTTGCCAAGCTCGGTGCAGGTGGCGGTCAGCCGGTCGCTTTCCTTGGCCTTGAGATGGGAGACATTTTCGATCACTGTGGTGCCCTCGGCAAAAGCCGCTACCACCGCCAGGGTGGGTACCATGTCGGGCATGTCGGCCATGTCCACGGTCACGGCCGTAAGCTTCCCACCGGTAACCGTGATGCCTTTTTCATCCTCATCCACCCGGCACCCCATCCGTTCAAACACCCTGGCCAGGCCCACATCGCCCTGAGTGGACGCGCGGGTCACGCCCTCGACGGTCACGCTACCGCCGGTAATGGCCGCCGCGCCCCAGAAATAGCCGGCCTGGGATGCATCCGGCTCCACGGTGTAGTCACCGGCCCGGTAGGTCTGGCCGCCGGCCACGTCAAAGCGGGTATACCCGTCGCGCTGAACCTTGATACCGAAATCGGCCAGGATATCCACGGTCATGTCTACGTAAGGCCTGGAGACCGGGCCGTGGGAGACGGTAATGGACAGGCCTTTTTCGGTACACGGCGCCATGAGCAGCAGCGCGGAGAGGAACTGGCTGCTCACGCTGCAGTTGATGGTCACCGCACCGCCCGTGGCCTGGCCGCCCGGAATCCGTACCGGCGGACAGCCGTTATCATCCACAGCCCGGGCGTCGATGCCCAGTTGAACCAGCGCATCCAGCAGGTGACCGATGGGCCGGTGGTACATGCGCGGTGTGCCGGTCAGTGTATATGTGCCCTGGCCCAGTGCCGCCACACCGGCCAAAAGTCGCATGGAGGTGCCTGAATTGGCCAGATAGATTTCATCGGCACAGGGTTTGAATGAGCCGTTTTGCCCCTGGATCTCGATGACGGTCTCACGGTCGACGGCCGTGGCACCCATTTTTTCCAGGGCCGCCAGGGTCAACAGGGTATCCTGACTGCGCAGCGGACGCCTGACCGTGCAGGTGCCATCGGCCAGGGCCGCGGCAATCAGGGTGCGATGGGTGTAACTTTTGGAACCCGGCACACTGACCCGGCAACGGCCGATGCGATGAGGTTTGATTTCAATCATGGTATGTCCTTATTTAGTGTTCAATGCCTCCAGAACCATATCGCGCATCAATTGCACCGGCGCCGTCTGACCCGTCCAGCGCTCGAACTGGATGGCCCCCTGGTGCACGAACATGGCCACCCCGTCCACCACCTGGCAGCCTGTCTGCCGGGCTGTTTGCAGCAGCAGCGTGTCAATGGGGTTGTAAACGATATCCATCACCGTCATGCCGGTGCGCAGGCATTCGCGGGCCACGGGCATCTGATCGACTGCGGGGGTCATGCCCACGGAGGTGGTGTTGACCAGAATATCGATCCCCTCGCCGGTGAATTCATCCAGCCCAACGAACGCACCGTCCAATTCGTCGGCAAGCCGACGCCCCTTGTCCGGGCTGCGGTTGACAATGGTCAGCCGCCCGCCGTGGTGGTTGATGCCGTAAGCCACGGCCCGCGCCGCCCCGCCGGCACCGATAACGGCTGTATGCCTGCCGGCCACGGGGGTCTTTTCCAACAGCGCCGCCATGGCGCCGGGACTGTCTGAATTCAATCCGATCAACCGTCCGGCATCGTTGACAATGGTATTGACCGCACCAATTTGACGGGCAGTTGGATCCACCTCGTCAATCAAATCCATGATGGCCACTTTGTGGGGAATGGTCACGCTGCATCCTGAGACGTTCAGAGCCCGGATCCCGGCCACGGCACCGGCCAGGTCTGTCACGTGAAAAGCCACGTATACCCCATCGATGCCCGTTTGCGCAAAGGCCGCATTGTGCATCAGCGGACTCAGGCTGTGGGCTACCGGATCACCCATGACCGCGTAAAGCCGGGTGCGGGGAGAGATGGTTGGCAAGTCCATGGGCTACACCCCCTGGCCGAGCATGGGATAGGACCCCAGATTTTTAAGGTACAGGGCATGGGGCCGGATCATGTCCATGGCCTGCTGGATGCTGCCATCCGCTATGTGTCCTTCCAGGTCGATGAAGAAAAAATGGCTCCAGCTTTCATGCCGGGTGGGACGCGATTCGATCTTGAGCAGGTTGATCGATGCTTGGGTAATCGGTGCCAGGGCACTGGCCAGGGCCCCGGGCACATGGGCCAGGGCGAACATCAGGGAAGTCTTGTCCTTGCCCGACGGCCGGACCCGCTCTTTGCCGATGACCAGAAAGCGCGTGGGGGGACGTGAAAAGTCCTCGATCTTGGAGGCCGCCGCCTCCAGACCAAACAGCGCGGCCGCACCGACACCGGCAATGGCGGCCGCAGCTTTTTGCTTCTTCGCCTGTTCAACGGCAAACGCGCTGGAGCTGCATTCTTTCAGCTCTGCTTGCGGAAGATACTGATTGAGCCAGGCGCGGCATTGATTCAGGGCAGAAGAATGGGCATACACCGTTTGGATCACGCCCAGACTGACCTCCTGGGCCAGCAGGTCGTAGGAAACCGGCTGATAGCGCTCGGCGCAGATGAACAGATCCGATTCAAAAAACAGATCCAGGGTGTGGCGCACCGATCCTTCCACGGAGTTTTCCACGGGCACCACCCCGTAGTCGCAGGCCCCCTTTTCCACTTCGCTGAAGATTTCACGGATGCTGGGCTGGGGCACATAGGTCACGGAATAGCCGAACTGGCTGGTGGCCGCCAGATGCGTGAAGGTGGCTTCGGGGCCCAGATAGGCCACCCGCTGAGACGCCTGGATGGCCCGCGCCGCGGCAATGATATCGATGAAAATATGGTGCAGCACATTGGGGTTGAGCGGCCCCTTGTTGCGGGCGGTCAGGCGTTTCAAGATTTCGCTTTCCCGGGTACTGTCCACCACCTGGTTACCGGTGTCTTTTTTGAGTTCACCGATTTTTTTGGCCAGGTTCAGCCGCCTGTTGATCAGTTCCAAGATGGTGTTGTCCACATCATCAATCAATTGGCGGATATCACAGATATTTGTTCCCATTGTGCAGTTCGCGTCTTGTTCGTTCCCTACCGTATCGTTCTTTGCCATAATAATCAGCCGCCTTCCATCTAACGTTGCGGGATAAAACAAAGGGCCGGGGAGAGTGTTCTCCACGGCCCTTAAAGCATAAAAAAGCCGTGGGGTTTTGAGGTCTGCCCACGGCTTGGTTTGTCTTTTAGGTTCTTTGGGACATTTTAGCGCGCGCCAGGCAGACCCTTGCTAAAAAAATAATAAAAGCAAAAATAGCTGCCGGTGTAAAAGCGAAACATCAATTCAAATCCTTTTCTTGCGCCAAATTTGCGAAAAAATACAAGGTCGCCTCTTCCCTGTCAAGCTTTTTTCCGGCCTTAATTTATTGAAAAGGCACCAGTAGGTGTACTGGGTGGGCATTGCCCACCACCGATATCAAGCCATCGGGTAGCCGAAAAGAAGATCAAGGCCCTTTCTGTGATGTCGCTGAGGTCGCCGGCGGGGACAGTATCGCCCGTCGTGGCAGGAGAAGTCCCCAGATCAGGCAAATCAATGCGGCCAACAGTGCCAGCCAGAAAACATCAATCACACAATTGCCGATGGCCTGGTGGAGCACCCCAAGCGCGTTCTCAGAAAGCTGCTGCTGCACATCCGAACGAAAGAAATTCTCGAAGTTAAGCCGGATCTGGTTCATGATCTCCGGTGCAATGGCCCCTTGAAGGGCTGTTGTATTGAGCGAATCGGCCATGCGCGCAAATTTGGCCGTAACCAGGCTGCCGCAGATGCCGATACCCACCGTACCGCCCAGGGTGCGGGTAAACTGGTGGGATGAGGTGGCTACCCCAAGGTCTTTTTTTTCCACGCTATTCTGGACGATCAGCAAGGTCGAAATGGAAGTAAAGCCCATGCCCACACCGGCCATCCCGATGGCCAGGGCACAGGTCCACAGGTTGGTAGTGGCCGAGAAGCGAACCGTCATGGCGCAGCCAAGCATCAGTACCAGGCTGCCGATGATGGCAAAGGGTTTTTCCCCGAACCGATGGGCCTGGCGGCCGCAAAAAAGCGCCCCGCCCGACCAGCCGAAACTCAGCGACACCATGACCAGCCCCAGTTGAAACGGCGATTGTCCCAGGGCGCCTTGAATGAACAGCGGGCTGAAAGCCGACAGACAAAAGATCGACACGCTGCTGAAAAAAACCAGGCCATTGCCGGTAGTAAAGCCTTGCATGCGAAAAAAGTCGAAGCAAAAAATCGGCTCCCGGCTGCGTCTTTCAGCCAGGTAAAATCCGGCAGCAGAAAGGAAAAAGAGGACCGACAATCCCACAATCGGCAGGGATGCCCAGGCAACAGTACGCCCGCCCAATAGAAAAACGGTTAAAAAGGATAAAATGGCTACGACCAGGGTAAGGATACCGGCATAGTCGATCTCGATCACTTGTCGTTTTTCACGGGTTTCGGTCAGGAAGAACCAGATACCTGCCAGGGACAACAGGCCGACGGGAATGTTGATGTAAAAAATCCAGCGCCAGGAAACCCAGCTGACGATGAATCCGCCCAGGGACGGCCCCAGCACGCTGGCCAGCCCCCAGACAAAACTGGCATAGGACATCATGCGGCCGCGGTTTTCAGGCTCGCTGATATCCGAAAGTACGATGTAGACTAAAGCGAAGTTGCCGCCGGCGCCAATCCCCTGGATCGCCCGGAACACAGTTAGCGCCAGCATGCTGCGGGCCATACCGGCCAGTACCGACCCCACCAGAAAGATGAGGATCGACACCAGATAAAGGGTGCGGTTGGGAAACAGGTCGGCCAGCTTGCCAAACACCGGCAGGGCCACGGCCCGACTGAGCAGGTAGGTGGAAAACACCCAGCTGTAAAGGTGCAAGCCTCCTAAGTCGGCCACGATGGTGGGCATGGCCGCACTCATGATCAGGGTGTCCAGGGCCGCCAGGAATAAGGCCAGCAAGGTGGCCAGGATCAACAGCACCCGGCGATGGGAGGATAACGGTGCAGGGGAGGCCATGGTCGCC
The DNA here is from genome assembly GCF_048565275.1 of Desulfosarcina variabilis str. Montpellier. NCBI lineage: Bacteria > Pseudomonadati > Thermodesulfobacteriota > Desulfobacteria > Desulfobacterales > Desulfosarcinaceae > Desulfosarcina > Desulfosarcina variabilis. The sequence continues at coordinate 9,246,491 of NZ_CP159846.1, forward strand.
TTTATCGTTTGGTATTCGATTGCCCGGCTTTTCGCCGGTTACATCAAAATTTTGAAAATACGCATGCTTTGCAAACAATTCAAGTTTGCCCATGCGCGTTAAAATGTAAAAGCAGACCAAAAACCCGATGCAACAATAAAGTCAGGCAGAATAGAGAAGGCTCATGGCCTGCCGCAACGCGTCAATGGGGATCTGGCCCGGCGCCGATGAGGCCTGTCCCAAGGCAAAGGTGATGTCCGAGCCGAACAAACCGCCGGCCATTCTGGAGACAAGCCCTTCCTGGGCCATGGATATGGTAATCAGTGGAATGTCGAGGGCTTCTGACCGCGCTTTCAGGGTGGCGCCCAAAAGGGTCAACACATCCTGAACCCCCTTTGGCATCACGGCCACTTTGGCGATATCGGCACCCAGCCTCTGGGCCTGTTTGAGTTTGTCGAGGATAAAATCTTCCCTGGGAGTCTTTGTAAAGTCGTGGTAGGAAAGGATCAGTTTTATCCCATGGCTCCCGGCGGCGCTTCTTATGGCATCGATGAATTCATCGTCATTGATCAATTCAATATCGACAATGTCAATGGCTTTCGACTGGATCGCGGCCTCAATAATGCACCTGCGGGTGGCCTGGGAAAGCGGTTGCATGCCCCCTTCAGCCTCGATCCGGCAGGTAAAAATCAACGGCATACCACCGATGACCGACCGCAGGGCATCAAGCGCCGCCAGACAGTCTGGTATTTCACCGATACCTTTGTAGCCATCCGCACGCCACTCGACCAGATCGGGTGACAATGACTTTATTGACGCGGCCTGATCGAGCAATTCTTTTTTATCCGCTGCCACCAGTGGAACACAGATCAACGGATCCGGTCCGCCGATAACGGTATTGCCCACCTTGACCGGTTTTTTGCTTTGGGATCTCACCGAATTCTCCTTCTTATATAGTGTTTAAGATAATGTTTTTGGTAAGGCCAGAGGGAGGAAGCTGTATAATCAATACCGCGACGACCGATAACGCAGTCCAAAAGCATTATCTTGAATGCTATAGATTTTTGGTATGTTTATCATCCACTAATGATAGCGGTCAAATATCAAAGCGGCCCCTTTGAAGTCGTGCCATCCTAAACAGGGCGATTGTCAAGCTTGCCGCATCCAACACTTTGCTCGAACCGGATACGTCCCTGAATTTTTTATCGGACCGGCTGAAATTTTTGCCGATCGTGCAAAAAATAAGGATATTTACGGTTCGCGAGACGCCACACGTAAAGCATTTGAGCTGGGATTGATAGAGCAATGGCGAGGACTGGATGGACATGTTGCAGAGCAGGAACCTGACGTCCCATACTTACAATGAAGAAGTGGCCGAGGAAATCTGTCGGGCCGTGGTGGGCACATACTACCCCCTTTTCAGGAAACTCGAGAAAAAATTAGATAGTTTGCATTCCCGGTTCGAGCAATCGGCCACAAAAAAGTGAAAAATGCATGCCATACGGTCTAAGCAAAGATATAGTCGATCGGATTATCAACGTGCTATCGAAATTTTCTGAAGTCGAGGAAGTTGTTTTATACGGCTCCCGCGCCAAAGGCAACTTCAGACCCGGCTCTGATATCGACCTCACGGTAAAAGGCCATGGACTTGATTTAAAACGGCTTAATAAGATCCGTTTAGATCTTGATGATCTGCTTTTACCTTACACATTTGATATTTCGTTGTTTCGTCAAATCAAAAACCAGGACCTGATCGATCATATCGAGCGGGTCGGCATTGTTTTCTATCGTCAGGGTTCGGCCCTCCAAGAAAATAAATCGACGAATGAAAACCGTTGACTGGTTATCTTAGCGCCTGAAAAATCGTATCAATGTTTGCCGGATTGAATCCTTTTTCCTGCATCATTCAGCCGGCCTTTGCCATCCACGATTTCATCGAAAACAACATTTTCGATGTTGTGTACAAATCGTAACGAAATACACCTCGGACAATGAATAATCATACCCCGACCACCGAATGAATCGGCGTTTGTGCGGTGTGGAGTCGTATTTCATTTCAACCCACCTCCGTCGTAGGGGCAGGCGCCTGTGCCTGCCCTGGTATGGTATACACGCCCTTATGTTTTTTCGCCGAGAAAAATTGACACCAGTAAAATTCGTTGGTATTAAACGAATATGACTGGTTTAAAACGCAACCTTGAAATTAAAATCAACCGCCTCCTGAAAAACTTTCCGGTTGTCATTATCCTGGGGGTTCGACAATGTGGAAAGACAACCCTCGCTCAAATTCTACGCCCCAAATGGCGTTATTTCGACCTGGAGCGTGGAATAGATTATGATTTTATCACCCGTGATTTTGAGTTTTTCATCAAAGAACATCCTCATTCCATTATTATCGATGAGGCTCAACGCTTCCCAAATCTATTTCAGGAGCTACGGGGTGTTGTCGACCGTGATCGCCAACGCAAAAACCGGTTCCTGTTGACCGGCTCCAGCTCGCTTGAATTGATAAAAAATGTGTCGGAAAGTCTTGCCGGACGCGTGGGGATCGTTGAATTGGCAACCTTAAAAACCAACGAACGTTACGGATTGAATATTCCCGATTTCTATCAACTTTTTCAAGGGCCACTGACTCACAAAACCACTGAATTTATCAAAAGCTTAAAAGCCCATCTTACTCATGATCAAGTGATGGAAATGTTTCTAACGGGAGGGTATCCCGAACCGGTGTTGGCTGAGGATGCTCTTTTTTACGAAAGCTGGATGGAAAACTACGTTCAGACGTATGTCCATAGGGATATCAGATCCCTTTTCCCAAAGCTGGATCTGTCTAAATATCAGCGGTTCGTATCGATGCTGACTGCGCTTAGCGGCACCATCATTAATCGCTCGGAGATTGGAAGATCGCTGGATATCTCCGAAAAATCCATTCGGGATTATCTCCAGATTGCCGAAGGAAGTTACATCTGGCGCAATATTCCCAGCTACGAAAAAAGTGTTAGCAAATCGGTTGTCAAAATGCCCAAAGGCAATATCCGGGACAGTGGCCTGACCCACTTCCTCCAGGGAATCACACGGCGAAACAAGCTCCTGACTTACCCGCAAGTGGGCGCTACTTTTGAAGCCTTTGTTTTCGAGGAAATCATAAAGGGACTTCAATCTACCATGCTGACCAACTGGAGCTACTTTTATTTCCGGACGAAAAATGGTGCTGAAATCGATATGATATTGGAAGGATCGTTTGGCATTTTGCCTGTCGAAGTGAAGTTTGGCAGCACTGTCAAGCTACGCCAGCTGAAAGCCCTGAAAGCTTTCGTTTATAATAATGATCTTCCGTTGGGAATCGTGATCAATAACAGCGACGACATACGTCTTCTTGCGGATCGAATAATCCAACTCCCGGTAACATTTATTTAATCCCCCACTCTTCGCATGTTCTGCGTATGGCGCTACCCCATGCCAGCCGGAAAATAATTTACAAGGGGACATTGTTTCATTGTTGCAAACGCTTATTTCTTGTTCCCGTCATTAAAATGGTATCAAGGAGCAATTTTCCAAGTCGATCGATAGTAAAAAATGATGATCAATTACGCCGTTCGAGCACCAAAAAACGCCAATGCCCGCCGTGCTCGTGCTTAATATCGTAACAGGTTTATTGACATATCCCATCGCCCGGTCTCATGAGATAAACCCGCTACATTTCTGTTGTTTCGTACCAAGGCTATTTTATAATCCACCAGTTCAACATGTCATCAAAGATAAAACAAGGACTTACGGCTAATTGCTAAAAGCTCACCGTGGGTTTCTTAAACAGCTCTTTTCAGCCTAAAAAACAGCGGTCAAATCCGCTTTTCATCCCCTTTTCACAAAACCTTCATTTTTATTTCACCCATCCCGGGCAGGATGCACTCCAACAGTAGATGCGAACCAATTTTTCATCAGGAGGTTTATAATGGGAAAGGCAGCGGTGATTTTTTTTGTAATCTGGAGTGTAGTGTCAGCCGGAGTCGGACCGGCAATGGCGGAAAATGAAGACAGGCACCTTTCACCCTATTTTTTCGTTGAGGGGGGTGATGAGGGCCAGGAATGTTTCCCATTAAAGTCCACAACGGTTAAGGCGGCCATCAGCGGGGTGATCGCCGATGTAAAGGTAACCCAGACCTATACCAACACGGGTACCCGGCCGATCAACGCCCGCTATGTGTTTCCGGCCAGCACGCGGGCAGCGGTCCATGGAATGCGCATGACCGTGGGCGAAGAGGTCATCGAAGCCAAAATAGAGGCCCGTCAGAAAGCCCGGCAAACGTTTAAAAAGGCCAAAGCAGCGGGCAAAAGCGCCTCACTGCTCGAGCAGCAGCGGCCCAATGTGTTTTCCATGCATGTCGCCAATGTCATGCCCGGTGAAACCATTGCCATCGACCTGCACTACAGCGAGTTGCTGGTGCCCGAGGAAGGCCTGTACCAATTCGTTTATCCCACGGTGGTCGGTCCGCGCTATTCAACCATCCCCGAGAAAGGTGCCGACGATCACCACAGGTGGTTGCAAAACCCCTACCTGACCGAAGACCAAGATCCCACCAGCACCTTTGATATAAAGGTCAGCCTGGCTGGCGGCCTGCCCATCGGCCAGGTGGCCTGCGCCACCCACGCCACCGATGTGACCTGGGACGGCCCATCCAAGGCGCAGATCAGCCTGGCGGCCGATGAGACCCACGGCGGCAACCGCGATTTCATCCTGGACTATCGCCTCAGCGGCGACCAGATTCAAACCGGGCTGATGACCTACGAGGGCGATGCGGAAAACGTCTTCATGCTCATGGTCCAGCCCCCCCAGCGCGTCACTCCGGACGCCATCCCGCCTCGGGAGTATATCTTTGTGCTGGATGTCTCCGGCTCCATGCATGGGTTCCCGCTGGATACGGCCAAAGTGCTGATCAAGGATCTGTTGGCGGGCTTGCGGCCCGAGGATCGCTTCAATGTGATCCTTTTCGCCGGCGCGGCCCGCCTGCTGGCCCCCCGATCGATTACCGCCGACCCGGCCCAGATTCAGGCCGCGGTCAATTTCGTCGACGACCAGGATGGCGGCGGGGGCACCGAACTGGACCGGGCCCTTTCCACCGGCCTGAACCTGCCGCGCGATGAAGGCTATGCCCGCACCATGGTTGTGGTCACCGATGGATATATTGCCGCGGAAAAAGCGGTGTTCAGCCGTATCGCCGATCAGGCGGGACAGTGCAATGTGTTTGCCTTCGGCATCGGCAGCAGTGTCAATCGCCACCTGATCGAAGGAATAGCCAAGGCCGGCCAGGGCGAGCCTTTTGTGGTCACCGAGCCCAAGGAGGCCGCCGCCACCGCCGCCCGTTTCAGACGCTATATCGCGGCACCGGTGCTCACGGACATCGAGATCGAGATCGACGGTTTCGACGCCTATGACGTGGAGCCCCTGCAACCGGCCGATCTTTTTGCCCAGCGCCCCTTGATCGTCTGCGGCAAGTGGCGCGGGGAGCGGCAGGGCACCATCGAGATCAAGGGCACCGGCGGCCAGGGCCCATATGCGGAAGTCTTCCATGTTGCCGAGGCGTTGCCAGCGGACGATAACGGAGCCCTGCCCTACCTGTGGGCCCGTAAGCGGCTGGCGCGGCTGAGCGACTTTTCGGTAACCGAGGATGACGAACAGATCAAGGAACAGGTGACCCAAATCGGGTTGGCCTACAATATGCTGACCGCCCATACCAGCTTTGTGGCCGTCCACGAAAAGGTTCGCAATACCGCCGCTCCGGCAACGGATGTGGATCAACCCCTGCCCCTGCCCCAACACGTATCCAACCTGGCCGTGGGCGCACGCCATGTGCCGGAACCGGATCTGGGAGTGATGCTGATAGCGGCCATTCCACTGGGACTCTGGATGGTTTTGCGCCGGCGCCGATCCTGAGCATGATGTCTGACCCACAGGAGGAAGCCTGTAATGAACCTTGCCATCGCCGATCCCCAATCAGACCTGGCCGCTGTCCACTGGCGGATCAACCGGCTGCTGGCCGCCATGCTGGCCGTTGCTGTCATGCTGATGTTCAAACGCCATTACAGCCTGGCCGGGCCGGACCAATTGACCTGGATACTGTCTCCCACGGCACGCCTGATCGCCTGGCTGACCAGTGCGACCCCGGTGTGGGAAGCCGGGGTCGGGTATGCGGATTTTGACCGGGGAATCATCATCGTACCGGCCTGCGCCGGGATCAATTTCATGATCATGGCTTTTGGGCTGGCTGTATATTGCGCCCTCGGACGGTTGCGGATCTTTACCGTGCTGGCCATTTGGATGGCCGCCGCGCTTGCCGGCGCCTATGTATTGACGTTAGGGGTCAACACGCTGCGCATCGCCGTGTCCATGGTTCTTTACCAGGCGGACGTCTATGGTGCCTGGCTCACGCCTGAGCTGCTCCACCGCCTTGCCGGGGTCTGGATTTATCTCGGTGCTTTGGGCTTGTTTTTCAAAGGGCTGCAGCCCATAATAAACGCCTTGGCGGATCGTTTCGATCCGCACCCCCGGTTGGATCGCATCATCTGGCCGGCATGGCTGCCCCTTTTGTGGTACCTTGCAGGGGCCGTGGGGGTACCGGCGGTGAACCTGTTGTTCCGGCCCCCCCTGCCCGCATTCGGCAAGCATGGGGTGACGGTCTTGGCGGCTGCCGTCGCCTTGTGGGGCGGCGTTGGACTGGTTAAATTATTAGCTCAATATTCAAACAGGAATTGGCTAAATGGCAAAGATATTGATCGTGGAGGATGAACCGGCAATCGCCGACACCATCCAGTATGCCCTGGAAACGGAAGGATTCACGCCGTTAATTGCGCCCACCGGCCAGGAAGCGTTGCAGGAGATCGACTCCGATGGAATCGATCTGGTCATTCTGGACATCGGCCTGCCGGACATCAACGGCTTCGAACTTTGCAAACAGATCCGGCAGACCAGTGCCCTGCCGATCATTTTTCTGACTGCCAGAAACGAGGAGGTGGACCGCGTGGTGGGGTTGGAGATCGGTGCCGACGACTACGTGGTCAAGCCCTTCAGCCCCCGGGAGCTGACCGCGCGGGTCAAGGCGGTGCTGCGCCGCACCCAGCCCAACCATGCCCCTTCGACAGAAGAGACGGTCTGGGCTGTGGATGATAACCGGCGCCGCATCGATTACTTTGGCCGGCCGCTGGAACTCTCGCGAACCGAATTCGACCTGCTGCGCACCCTGATTCACCGGCCGGGCCAGGTTTTTACCCGCGAGCAGCTCATGGCGGCCATCTGGGATGAGCCCGAAGCCAGCATGGACCGAACCGTGGATGCCCATATCAAAAACCTGAGGGCCAAGCTCAAGGCCGTCAAACCAGGCATCGACCCCATCGTCACCCACCGCGGCACCGGTTACGCCCTGAAAGAACTAATCGAATCGCCATGAAACTCGGATTACGCATTTTCGGCTGTTACCTGGTCATTTTTTTCATCTGTTTCGCATACCCTGTGGGATGGGTGCTGGACACCCTGCGTACCCGCTACCTGGAAGGGGTGGAGGATCCCCTCGTGGACCAGGCCCACATCCTGGCCGGCATGGTGGGCCAGATGATGGCCGAAGACCGCTTCGATCCCGGCAGACTGTATAAAACCTTCGAGGTCATCTACAAGCGCCCGCTCGACGTGCAGATTTACCATCTCACCAAAACCGTCGTTGATCCGGCGGTCTACATCACCGACGCCAACGGCAAAGTGCTTTTTCATTCCCAGGACCCGGCTCAAATCGGCGAGAATTACACCCATTGGCGGGACGTCGGCCTGACTTTAAACGGCGACTATGGTGCCCGCACCAGCCTGGCTGATGCAACCGATCCCACGTCCTCGGTGCTTTTCGTAGGCGCCCCGATCATGGTCGACGGACGACTGGCCGGTGTCTTGAGCGTGGCCAAACCCACCACCAACATCAACAGCTTCCTGAAACAGGCCAAACCCCGAATCATCCAGGTCGTCATGCTTTCGGGGCTGCTGGCCGTGGTGCTGGGCTACCTGGTAGCCCTGTGGATCACCCGGCCCATCGGACGCATGACCCGTTATGCCAATGCTGTATCCGAAGGCCGGCATGCTGTATTTCCACGCCTGGACCGCACCGAAATCGGCACCATGGGCCGCGCCCTGCAAAAGATGCAAAAGACCCTGGAGGGTAAGGCTTATGTGGAGCGCTATGTCCAGCAGCTGACCCATGAAGTGAAGAGCCCGTTGTCCGCCATCCGCGGATCGGCCGAATTACTGGAAGAAAATGTCCCCCCCCAGAGGCGTAAGCGCTTTTTGACCCACATCCGCACCGAAGCCAACCGGATTCAGAATATCGTCGACCGGATGCTGACCCTGTCGGCGTTAGAAACCAAGCAGCAAATCACCAAACGGGAAAAGATCCGCCTGGCCGATCTCGTTGACGAGGTGATCGAAAGCAAACAGCCTATGCTCATGGCCAAAGACATTGACGTGGCCATAAACGTCGACAAAACAAAAATGCTTTTCGGCGATGCGTTCTGGCTCCGTCAGGCCGTGGCCAACCTGTTTCAAAATGCCATCGATTTCAGCCGGTCGCAGACAGAAATCGCCATTAGAGCAACCTCCGATGGCACTTTCGTGCGGCTTCAGATCGAAAACAGCGGCCCCCCGATCCCTGATTACGCTCTGGAAAAGATCTTCGACAAGTTCTACTCTCTCAAGCGCCCGGACAGCGGCCGCAAGAGCACCGGCCTGGGGCTCAATCTGGTCAGGCAGGTGGCCCTGTTGCATGGCGGCCATGTCAAGCTGCACAACCGTCCATCCGGTGGTGTAATGGCAGTACTGACACTGCCGATAAAAAATGACCCGCGGGTCAAACGCTTTTCAAGGCCACCCATGGCCAGCCAGATGAAGTAATGGAACCTCTTAGCGCCTGTTTTTGAAGTACGGATTTATCAAACAGGCGTTTAGGGAACCGTCACACACCCTTTGGCCTGGGCCAAAACCCGCTGCATATGACCAGGCAGGGATCGGCCCAGGATGGTTTCCAGATAAACCACCGCCTCGCACAGGGCCGCAAGATCGATCCCCGTGGCAACGCCCATGGATTCGAACATGTTCACCGCATCCTCGGTGGGCACGTTGCCAGCCGCCCCCCTGACGAATGGACATCCGCCCAGGCCGGCGGTGCAGGTGTCGAAGCTTTTGACCCCGGCCTCAAAACCGGCAAACAGATTGGCCAGGCCCAAACCACGGGTGTTATGCAGGTGAAGGCTAATGGCGACGTCCGGAAATTCGCTGCGTACCCGCTCAACCATACGGCGAATGGCAAGGGGCGTGGCCATGCCGGTGGTATCAGCCAGATTGATTTCCCTGACCCCTGTGGCCACCATCTTTTCGGTTGCCCGCAGCACGCTATCCGCTGACATGCGCCCTTCGTAAACACAGCCAAAGACACATTGCAGCCCGGCCCGCACGTCCAGACCGGCGTTCAGGGCATCAATAATGAGGCCGGTCATGGACGAAAGCGCGTCGGCCGCCGGGCGCCCGGCATTTTTGCGGCTGTGGGTGTCACTGACCGAAACGGACATGTTCAGGTGCGACACCCCGCAACGCATGGCCCGTTCCAATCCCTTGTCGTTTAAAATCAGCGCCGACACGACCAAAGAATCCGATTTGCCGATAGTGCGAATCAATTCGTCGGTGTCGGCCATTTGGGGTATGATATGGGGATGCACAAAAGATCCCACCTGAAGGCGCTTTACGCCCGCTTTGGATATCAGCTCGAACAGGTGCAGTTTTTCTTCCAGGCTGAAGATTCGGGATTCCATCTGAAGGCCATCCCTTAAGGTCTGATCTTCAATGGATAGCTTGGTTTGGCTTGAGTCGACGCTCATTGTGCGTTCCTTTGCTGTCGCGAATCGTTGCCGCAGCGCAGACGACTGTTGAAATCATCGCGGTTGTCGTGGCATACTGCCGCGAATCGATTTTAATCGCTATTTTTTGCCCATGTTCTTCATGAAAAGGCGGCAACCTCAATTTTTATAGTGCGCATGCCTGCTTTATTTTTTCAACCCCCTGCAGCCGGTGCATCAAGCCGGATTCATTGGTCCGCTGCGGCCAGTTACCTGATGTCCGGTTTACTGCTGCATGCCATCACCCTGATCACGCTGGTGTTGATCGTGCTGGTGACGGTGTTCATAGAAAAACACCCGCTCAAGGTGATAACCATCGCGGGTGGGGGAATCATTGCCGCTTTCGCGCAGCTGGACGCCCGATCGCGGTTCCAGGAATTCAAACAGATCCGGGATCAGCTGATCGACTTCGGCCCGGACCGACGCATTTTTCGGTCCGTTGCCGGATCCCGCTGCCGGCGCGACGCAGCCCTGGCAGCTGCAAGGCAGTTGGGGTATGAAGCGGTCTGTCGCAACCTTTTTACCGATATCGGTTACCGCTGGTATCACCTGTTGCCGGACCGCATCGTTCAGGCTCCCCGAGTGCTGCTGACCCTTGCATTCTGGCGGGCCACCTTTTTCGTGCCCGGTTACCACAGCCGCTACCCGCTTACAACCGATGAGATTTTCCATGCAAGCGCTTGACCCAGGGGTAAGATGGTGTAAGGGTGGTCCCTGTCCGTTTGCAACCCACCAAGGAGCAAGCAAATAATGATTTCTCTATCGGTAAGAAACTTGGCGTTGATGGTCGTTCTGATCATATTGCCAATGGCCGCAGAAGCCTACGAAGAGGTCGAGGATCTGGTTGAAATTTTTGTAACCGACAATCAGTTTACGGCATCGGTCGATGGCCGGCGTGCGTTTCCCGAGAGCATCAAACCGGGAGAAAACGTTCTTTGGGAGGGGGCAAAAGGAGAAGTCGGAGCCATTCTGACCAATGAACGGCTGCTGGCCGTATCCATCACCTCGGGCGGATGGAACATGCTCGATCTGAAAATCAGAGAAAAACGGAGCACGCCGGAAATGCTGCTGGCCGCCCACCTGGTCGTCATGCTGACCGATGAACGCATTGTGGCCTTGGGCACCTACACCGACGGCTTTTTTCAGACCCCGATGCCCATCGGCGAATCGGTGGTGGCCAGCCAGGCCGAAGGTCGTGTGGCCGCCGTGGTCACCTCCAGCCGCGCCTATGGGTTTTCCGCCTATCGCCGCGGTGCCGCTGAGATACGCCTCAAACGGCAGGAGGAGATCGTGGCCATCAAGGCCACTTACAACAAGATCACCCTGCAAACATCGGAGAATCGCGCCCTTATCTTGAGAGCTAAGGATGCCAGATGGTCAAGGGTGGATCTGGATTAGAAAGGAACAACGAAATCATGAACATTCTGTTTGCCGCCCCGGAAAACGCCTGGGGCGGATTCCTGGAATTGGTGCGCAAAAAACTGCCGTCACACCATTTTACCGCTACCGGCGAATTTGCCATCCAGAGTCTGGCCGGCATCGATGTACTCATCCCGACCATGTGTCCCATCACCCGTGAGACACTGCTGGATGCCAATCGATTGAAACTGATTCAGCAGTGCGGATCAGGGTTGGAGGGCGTTGATATTGCCGCGGCCACAAAGAAAGGGATCGGGATGCCTTGGAATGGGCGCTTTCAAGCGGCACCATCGCCGGTGCCGGCCTGGATGTCTTCTGGGAAGAGCCGCCGGATCCCAATGACCCGCTTTTCAATCTGAACGTCCTGGCCACCCCGCATGTGGGCGGTTCCACCGATCGTTCCATGCAGGGGATTGTTGCCGGGGTGGTGGAGAATATCCAACGCATCGAGGCCGGATTGCCCCCCCCATAACCAAGCAGGGTGATGCCCCGATCAACATCATTTGGTTAAAAAACAGATAATTGTTGAATCCTCAACTGAATTCTTCAGGAGTTATCAGATCGATGCATCAATTGACAGATTCAAAAATTCTGGTGGTGGAAGATGACCCCAACATGTGTGAGAGCATACAATCGCTGTTAAATGCAAACGGGTTCGACGTTCAAACAAGTACAACCCTTCCCGATGCACTAAATGCCCTCCAGAACGGCCATTTTGACCTGATCCTGCTTGATTTGAAGTTAGACGATCAATGCGGGTTCACACTCATCGACCAGCTTGTCGACAGACAGATGGATACCCGCGTGATCGTGGTCACCGGCCAGCACTCTGAAACGCATGCCATCACGGCACTGAAAAAAGGCGCGACAGACTATCTGAAAAAGCCGTTTGACCCCAATGTGCTCATTGCATCGGTCAATACGGTACTCAAACGCCAATGGCATCAGCGGGAACTGGAACTGTTCAAACATGCGGTGGGTGCCTCATCGACAGCGATTGTGGTTGGCGATTCCGATGGCAACATTGTTTATACCAACGGGGCCTATGGAAAACTGATCGGCGTAAATAATGGTGGTAGCGGGCATTCAGCCGACGTTGCGTTCAATATTGAAGGACATGCAGCCACCGATGAGCAGATTCGAAAGGTAGTGGAGACCGGAATGCCCTGGAATGGCAAGGCTGAACTGGTAGATCCCAACGGCCAGTCGGTCGTGGTGTGTAAACGGGTCGACCCGATACCTGAACCAATCGGCGGCACCGCCTATGGCGTGGCCTTGATGTGCGACATGACCGCTCAGCGGGAAAAAGAATATACCCTGTCCAACAGCCGTGAGCGCTATCGCAGAATCATCGATAGCCAGCAGGATTTTTTGTATCGATTGAATTCAAAATTACTCATCACATTCGTCAATCAAACCTTTGCATCCACCCAGGCGACCCCCTTACGGTCCATGATCGGCATGCCGATTACGGCCTTCATCCAGGAATCAATTCAGCCCAGGCTGCTGAATGCGTTCGAAGCCATTCGATCCGGCAGGGCGCCAATCGAACTCGAATTCGAGGTTGTCGACAAAAACGGGATCACTTGCTGGCAGCAATGGCGGTTTGAAGCCATTCGTGATGAAGATGGTGATCTGACGGAATTTCAGGCGGTAGGCCGTGACATTTCGGCTCGTAAGCGTGCCGAGAAAAAACTGCAAGAGGAATCGGAAAAGCTCAAACAAGCCCTTGCCAAAGTAAAGCGACTGAGTGGGATGCTGCCCATCTGCGCATCATGTAAAAAAATCCGCGACGACAGCGGATATTGGAACCAGATCGAGGAATACATCCAAAGCAATTCCGATGCTGCGTTCAGCCATGGCCTCTGCCCGGAGTGTGCCCGAAAATTGTATCCGGAGCTATATAAAAAAGGTTAGGGTGCAGGAAAAAAATAATTACGCCAGATTGCGCCGGATTTGTGTTCGTCCACAAGGCTCATCCGCCGGTGCATATTTGGAATCTGTGCCGACGGATGGAACGCCGTGGACGGGCGCAAGGACAAGCAAGATGGTGTAATTATTTTTTTCCTGCGCCCTTTGGCGCTCACCTTGGGGGTTGCACGGGCAGCTCAACCGTAAACGTCGTTCCCTCACCAGGCGTGCTATCGCAGACAAGGTCGCCGCGAAAAGACTTGACGATGTTGTGGACGACCGACAGCCCCAGTCCGGAATGCGGGCCTTTTTTTGTGCTGACATAGGGATCGAAAAGCGTTTCCCTCACGGATTCCTCAATTCCCGGCCCGTTATCCCGAAAAATGATCTGAACATGACCATTGCCGCCTGTCTTGCGCCCCGCAGATTTTACGCCTAACGGCGTTGAGAGAAACCGTGTTTGCACGTCAAGTCGCCCGCCATTTTCAGACATGGCTTCAATCGCGTTTTTAATCAGGTTGATAAAGACCTGCTTCAGCCCATCCGGATGGGCGGCAACGGCCGGCAGGTCGGGGTCCAGGTCGCTGTAAAGATCAATTTTGCTTCTGTCCATAAGCCCCTGGCCAAATAGTGCCAGAATATCTGCCAGCAGTGCATTGGCGTTGGCGGTTGCCTTGGCTGGGACCTCGCTTTTTGAAAAAGAGGTCAATTTCTGAAGCAGACGGCCAACGCGTGAAACTTCTTCATTGATTATTCTCAACTCATCATGTTCCAGTCCTGCTTCCGCCATCCGCATTTCAACCACTTTGATGTAATTTTTGATCACGCTGAGCGGGTTGTTGACTTCATGGATAATGCGTCTGGCCAGATCGATGGAAGCTTCCATTCGCTTGGCATGGACCATTTGCATTTCCCGGCGACGGATGTTCTCCATACGAAGCACGGTAGCCCCTTTGTGCATCACAAGACGTAAAATCCTTTTATTTTCCAGCAAAACAGGAATATCATCGCTTTCAATGCCCACCGCCAGCACCCCCACCGGATCATTATGAACGATCAGCGGCAGACAAAACATGCCCTTGCCACCGAGCAATCGGATAATCTGCTCGTCAATGATCGACAACGGTGCTTTCAGTCCGCTGGCAAACGAATCCATCTCGCAACGCTTTTTGAGGCAATCGACCAATATACTGCCATGCATTTGCATGGAAATGGCAAATTGCGGGTGTTTGATATAGGTTCCCGTCTGATCCGGAAGAAATCCGACAAGCGCATCTCTTTTCTTTTCGGTGAGAAAAAAAATGGCCTGCTGAATATCAAAAAGCAGTTTGATTCCATCGCCCATGCATCTTAAGATATCACTAGTATCCTCGGCCGTGAGAAATCCTTCGAGGATACCCATGGTCAGAGAAAGGTCCTTGACTTCACATCTCAGGCGGTTGCGGATCTGTTTGTCTTTTTCATCGGGAATGGAACCATCAACCGCTGTGGAATCGATATTGATATCCAATGAATTGGCGACATGCCTGGCCTCCTCATCGGATAGGGTCAAAATCGCCTGGCATCGTGACGGATCAAGATTGAACAGACGATCGGCTAATGCGACCCCCTCATCGATTTCATCTGTGCTGTCCCTGCACAGTAAATTGGCCACATGGATGATCTGTACCATGGTAATGGCATGCGTGATGCGATCGGCCCGTTCATGGTGGTAGCGAACGCAATCGACAATGGATGAATCCAGTTTCCAGCGATCCAGCAACCATGCTCCAACCTCGGCGTGGGTCGCCCCCATGCGGGACTCGCCGGTAAGCAGCAGATCGGTATTATCTCCGCATTGGTATAGCAAGGTTTCGTAGTCTTTTTTGAAAGTTGTCCATAAAATCACCTTGCCGATATCGTGCAGCAGGCCTGACAAGAATGCTTCATCGGGGTGACCGGTATTCTGGGAGGCTGCCAGGTGTTTGGCCATGAACGCACAGCGAAGCGAATGCCACCAGAATCTTTTCAGATCAAAGGTACTGGCGGTTCCTGTTGATTTTGGGAACACATCATAGACGCAGGCACAAATGGCCAGATTTTTAATTCCGCTGGTGCCCACAAGAACAACGGCATGGCTGATCATATCCACCTTTCTCGGCAATCCCAAAAAAGCGGAGTTGACCAGTTTCAGAATTTTGGCGCTTAGTGACGGGTCTTTGGAGACCATGTCCCCGATTGCATTCAAATCCGGGTCGTCCTGGTTGCAGGCTTCGATCAGTTTCAACAAAATATGCGGAAGGGTTGGAAGATTGGTCAGCGTTGAGAGTCTGCTGAAAATTTTTTTCTGATCCATCATCAATTCAAACGCTCCATAGAAAAAAAAGGGGGCTGCTTTTTTCAAAACCGTGACGATTGGTGTTGGCTTGCAGTGCGCTATTGATTGTGGGCCACTTAGAATAGAGGTCCGCTGAACAAATGGAATATCGGCAGGTTAGGACAAAACTTGACCGTTTTCACACCGATTCGCCAACGGTTGTGGACGGGCCTTTATCGCTATCACAAAAATAAATGCCAACAGCCGTGGCTGTTGGCATACCTGATCTTGACACTAAGATTAGATGTAAAGCGATACAGGCGAAAAAGAAAAAGGAAGTTGAGCGTTTCAAATTTGGCAAGTGGAATATTGTCAATTCCCGGCCTTAGTATTTTTCTCCTTTAACTTGAGGTCAAACGCGGCCTTATTGATCACAAACCGTTCGTGCCGGCCGCGGCTGATCAGATCCACATCATCGTGCGCTTCGATTTCGAATACCAGCCGGCGCCGATCCACTTCCACCAGTTTGACCTTGACGGTCACCGCGAATCCGTTCGGCGTGGCGGCCACATGGCTGACATCAACGTGCGTCCCCACGGTTTGCTCATCGGGCCAATCCAAATGCGGCTTTAAAGCCTGAATGCAGGTCCACTCAAACAAGCCCACCATGAATCCGGTGGCAAAAACCGTTGGCATGACTTGAAATTCATCGGCCTCCGGGAAAAGGGCCGGTACGGTCTGGGCATCGGTGACGCAAAAGCGAAATTCATGTTCAAGACCGGGAACCAATGTCGATTTCATTCATCCTCCTTTTAATTTAAAAAGAAACGCCGGCGCGATCGTAGGATACGCTCCGGCGTTTTATCAGCAATAAATCAATGGTGATTAATTGGGCCTGGCACCCGCATAACCGATGCCCTTCAGAGCACTTTCCATTTCACCCAAAATTTCCGGATCATCAATGGTGGCCGGCACATTGTATTCTTTGTTGTCGGCGATTTTCTGAATCGTGCCGCGCAGAATCTTGCCTGACCGCGTTTTGGGCAGACGTTTGACCACCGTGGCGGTCTTGAAGGCGGCCACCGGCCCGATGCGGTCGCGGACCATCTGAACGACTTCCTTCTGAATGTCGGTATGGGGGCGATCGACGCCGGCTTTGAGGACCATGAAACCGATGGGCACCTGCCCTTTGAGTTTATCTTCGACACCCAGTACGGCACATTCAGCCACATCCGGGTGATCGGAAAGGACCTCTTCCATGGCGCCGGTGGAAAGCCGATGGCCTGCCACGTTGATGATGTCGTCCGTACGGGACATGACATACGCATACCCCTCGTCGTCGATGTACCCGGCATCGGCGGTTTTGTAGTAGCCGGGGAACTCTTCCAGGTAGGATTCGACAAACCGGTCGTCATTCTGCCACAAGGTGGGCAGGGTTCCCGGAGGCAGCGGCAGTTTCACCACCAGGGCACCGATTTCACCCGGTGCAACCTGCTGGCAATTGGAATCGACCACCTGCAGATTCCAACCGGGCACTGCCTTTGTGGGGGATCCGTATTTCACCGGAAATTGATGCAATCCCATGCAGTTGGCCGCAATGGCCCAGCCGGTTTCGGTCTGCCACCAGTGATCGATGACAGGAACCTTGAGGTTGTTTTCCGACCACTGGATCGTATCCGGATCGGAGCGTTCACCGGCCAGGAAGAGAATTTTGAAATTTGAAAGATCGTACTTTTTGATCAGCTCGCCTTTGGGATCATCACGTTTGATGGCGCGGAAGGCGGTGGGTGCCGTAAACTGGGATTTCACTTTGTGTTGGGAAATGACTCTCCAGAACACGCCCGCATCGGGGGTCCCCACAGGTTTGCCTTCGAAAACGATGGTCGTTGCACCTTTGAGCAGCGGCGCATAGACGATGTAGGAGTGTCCGACCACCCAGCCCACATCCGATGCGGCCCAGAACACATCGCCGGCATCGATGTCATAAATGGCCTTCATGGTCCATTTCAGGGCTACCATATGCCCGCCATTGTCCCGCACCACGCCTTTGGGCTGGCCGGTGGTTCCCGACGTGTAAAGAATGTAGAGCGGATCGGTGGCGGCCACCGGCACGCAGTCGGCGGGCTGTGCCGACGCCATGGCATCGGTCCAGTCCACGTCGCGGCCGTCAATCATCTCGGCTTTCGCCATGGGGCGCTGAATCACGATACAGGATGAGGGTTTGAACTCGGCCATATCAATGGCTTTATCCAAAAGTGGCTTATAGGCGATTACTTTTTTGACTTCAATACCACACGAAGCGGATACGATGACCTTGGGCTTGGCGTCATTGATCCGTGTGGCCAGTTCTTTGGCGGCAAATCCGCCGAATACCACCGAATGAATCGCACCGATACGCGCACAAGCGAGCATGGCAATGGCCGCCTCGGCAATCATGGGCATATAAATGAGCACCCGGTCGCCTTTGGTGACGCCCTGGGCAACCAGCACACCGGCAAATTTGGCAACTTCATCACGCAATTCACGATAGGTATAGGTTTTTATCGTATCGGTCACCGGGCTGTCATAGATCAGCGCCGCCTGATCACCACGGCCGTTTTCAACATGCAGGTCCAGTGCATTGTAGCAGGTATTCATTTCTCCACCGGTAAACCAGCGATAAAAGGGTTTGTTGCTGTCATCCAGGACTTTGTCCCAACGTTTGTACCAGTGGCAATCCTCGGCTGCTTTACCCCAGAACCCATCAGGATCGTTAATCGATTCCGCATAATCAATGTCGTATTGGTTGCTCATAAGTGCTTCCTTTCAAGGGTTGACCGTGATCGGTTGTTTGTTGGATTTCGCTGTATGGATAAGATCTGAAGTGTCGACATGGCACTTTCGAGCCCTGCCCGGAACCAGTGGTTAAATCAGGCAAGGAGCGAAATCCCTTTTTCAGGATTGGATCGGTTAAAAAATAGCGTGGAACATGAGTTGCCGTCACCGGCTAAGCGGCTCTTATGGCCAGCATGGTGGGGCCATGCTGGCCGAGGTGACGGGAGTTAGGCAGATTCTTTGGCCAGATCACCGACCGGCTCGGGAGCAGAATCGATCCATGGCTTGCCAAGGGGCAGAATCTGTTTGCCGAAAACCTGGGCATAAATGGCGGCAGCCATCATATACCAGGCATTGAGGGCACACAGAATCAGAACATATGCCGTGGGTTTGGTCAGTGCCGGATAGCCGAAATGCGCCAGATCCAGCCCGATAAACCCAATCAGCAGCAAGGTGAAGGTCGAGGCCATGGCGCCGTGGATACGCATGGCACCGATCCACATGATGGCGGTGTAAAGGGTCCAGACGATCAGAAAAAAGCCTACGTCCGTATGGCTTAAAGTGTAAATTTTAAAATGGTTGAGCAGCCATATGATCCCCAGGGCGATCCAGAAAGCACCGTATGAAACAAATGCACTGTACCCGAAATTATTCCCACATTTAAATTCCTGGAAGCCGGCAATCAGCTGGGCGCCACCGCCAAAGGCAATCGCCAGGGCCAGCACCGGACCAATACCGCACAATCCAAGATTGTGAATCTGAAGAATCAACGTGGTTAAACCAAAACCGGCCAAACCGACAACTGCTGGATTACCTTGACCTTCTGCTGACATTGCTACCTCCTTGGGAATGTGAGTGAAAAAAGAGATGATGTGCACTAAGAGCAGCAAGCATCATGCCAGTCACGAAAATCAACAACAAGGTACAAATAAATTAACCATTTACAATACGTGATCGTTTATTTTTAAATGAATACAATTTTGCTAATAAACGGGGCTTAATTGTCCCAAAACCGACCAATCGGCAATACAAATTATTGATATTTATTATAATATAATATTGGGAAATTTTTGTCTCGTTTAGAGATATTCATAGCCCATAGGCTTTCATCTTGCGGAACAGGGTGCGCCGGTCAATCCCCAGCAACTCGGCCACCCGGGACCGATGCCATTGGTTTTCCCTTAAAAGGTGCGCGATATATTCTTTTTCAAAGGCGCCCACCGCATCGCCGAGGGTCTGATCAAAACGCTGCGGATGGAATCGGGATGAGGCGGCCGGTGGTGAAGCGGCCGGCGCGTCAGCATCGGCCGCCGGGGGCAGGTCCAGAAAATCGATCTCCCCCAGGGTAATGTAGCGATGAATGGTATTTTGCAGTTCACGCACATTGCCCGGCCAATCATAGCGCTGCATGGCGGCAATGATACGCTGGGGCACCACAGGCAGTTTGTCACCATGGGGAAAATCGCTGACAAAATGGTTGACCAGCAGCGGGATATCCTCCTTGCGGGACTTCAAAGGGGGCAGGTGGATGGGCAGAATATGGATGCGGTAATAGAAATCGCGCCGGAACTGGCCGGCTTCCACACGTTTGCGCAGATCCCGATTGGTGGCGGCCACAATACGGATGTCGGCCTGCTTGACTGCGCTGCTGCCGATGGGAGTGTACCCGCCACCCTCGATGGCCCTTAGCAATTTGACCTGCATGGTCAGGTTGAGTTCTCCCACTTCGTCCATAAACAAGGTGCCGCCGTCGGCGGCATCCAGGTAGCCGGGCTTGTCCTGATCCGCACCGCTGAAGGCGCCCTTGCGATAGCCAAAAAACTCGCTCTCGACCAAGTTGTCGGGAATGGCGCCGCAATGCACGGTAACGAATTTGGCGCTGCCGCGATCGGAAAGATCATGGATGGTTTTGGCCACCATTTCCTTGCCCGTGCCCGATTCGCCGTAGATGATCACATGGGCATTGGATTCCGCGGCCTTGAGAATATTTTCGTAAACCAGCTGCATGGGCCGGCTTTTACCGATAATGTTGCCGAACCGGCTGGCCGTGCGCATGTTGGATTTCAATCGCCGGGCCTTTTCCGCCAGCTGGGCCTCGCGCTGACGCAGCCAGTCTTCGGTGGCCTTGCGCTCGGTGATATCCAACTCCACGGCCTGCAAAAAACGAACATGCCCCTGGCTGTCAAACACCGGGGCCTGGACAGCATCGTACCAGCGGCCATCCTTGGCGTTGAAAAACTCGGTATGCACGGTTTGTCCGGTAAATACATCCGGGTGTCGGCACCAGGGACAGGGTTCTGAAAAATCGAACAGCACCTCATGACAGCGCTTGCCGGTAACATCGTCCCCCACATGCTCGGCCAGCCGGCGGTTGACGAAATCCAGACGAAACGAGGCATCACAGGTATAGATAAACCCTTCAAAGATCGAAACAATTTCCCTCAGGCGGGCCTCGCTTTGCTTTAACGCGGAAGCGGTCTTCTCGCGCATGGCCATCTCTTTTTTCAGCTCCGCGTTGGCCGCCATGAGCTGTTCCGTACGCCAGTGCAGATCCTGGGTGCGGGCCTGGATTTCATCCTCCAGATGGGCCTGGTAGCGCCGGTTTTCTTCCCGCAGCCGGGTATGCTCCAGGGCGCGGTTGACCGAATGTTCCAGTACGGCCATATCGACGATGGGTTTGGTCACATAATCAAAGGCCCCCAGGCGCAGGGCCGCTACCGCATCCTGCAGCACGCCCGCCCCCGTGACCACGATTACGGGAACCTGATCCAGCTCGCCGGCAATCGCCTCCAAGACTTCCAGGCCATCCATGCGCGGCATGCGCAAATCCAGGAGCACCACATGGGGCTGTTTTTCCTGAAACTGATCCAGGCCTTCCCGGCCATCCCTGGCCTGGAAAACGACAAACCCGCTGTCCGCCAGGTAGGTCGACACACTGTCACGGACAATATCCTCGTCGTCAATCACCAACACGCGTCGCTCTGCGGGGGAATCAATGCTCACGCCCATCCTCCTTGCGGCTTGAATGGTCAGCTGCATCAGGTTCAGCCGGTTTTAGCAGTGGGTCGGCAAGGGGCAGCCGGATAATGAAGCTGGCCCCCTGTCCCGGTGACGATTCCGCGACCATGGAGCCGTTGTGGTTGTTGGTAATGATAAAATAGGCCACTGAAAGGCCCAAGCCGGTACCCACCCCCACTTCCTTGGTGGTAAAAAAAGGTTCGAAAATGCGCTTGAGTTTCGAGTTCTCCATTCCCGGCCCGTTGTCGGCGACCTCGATCACGGCCACCTCCTTTTCCCGGGAGAGGTGCAGAGTAATACACGGGACGTGGTCGTGGCCAGCGGACGTCTTTTCACTCATGGCCTGGGCCGCATTGCGCAGCAGGTTGAATATCACCTGCTCAATCTCAGTGGCGACACAGGGCACCGACGGCAGCCCCGGCTCGTAGTGCCGCTGGATTTGGATATGACGGAAGTCGAATTTCTTTTTCAGGTCATAGTCGTGGGCTGCCAGTTCAACCGCCTTGTCCAGCAAATCAGGCAGCGCCACCGGTGCCTTGTGCGATTCACTGCGCCGGCTGAAACTGAGCATATTTTCGACAATGTGCGACGCCCTTTCCCCGGAGATACGAATATTGTCCAGGAAACGAAAGATCTCCCGACGCTCCAGATAGCATCGAATGGTTTCCAGCTGGGTGCCGCAGGCCTTGGCATCGGCCTCGTTGGCCGGCAGTCCGGTGGAAAGCCGCCTCATCACATTTTGCAGACTCTGCAGCATGCCCCCCAAAGGATTGTTGATTTCATGGGCCATGCCGGCGGCCAGGCCGCCCACGCTCATCATTTTTTCGGTTTGCACCATCATGGTTTCCATGCGCACCCGCTGGGTCACATCATCCACCCGGATCACCGCCCCCTTGGCCTGGCCCACTTCAATGGGGTAGACCATGATATCCGCGTGGAATGTCCTTTCCTGAAAACTGCACAAGACTTTTTCCACCTGCCAGGCCCGCCCTTCATTGATGGCCGCCTTCATCATTTCCGCATGGGGAACCAAAAGGGGCAACAGCGCCGTCACCGGCCGGCCCCGGGCGTGTTGGTCGTCAATACCGGTCATGCGCTGCGCGCTGCGGTTCCACTGTGTCACCCGGCCTTGGCGGTCCACCCCCACCAGAACCGAGGGCATGGCATCCACAAAATTTTTCAGGTAATGACGCATGCGGGCCATCTCCTGCTCGGCCTTCCGCGATTCGGCGATAGTGGTTTTCAGGCTCTCGCTGTAAGCCTCCAGCTGCTCCATGAATGTATTGAAATAACTGGCCAGCATGCCCAGTTCATCGCGGCTGCGGGGTTTCAGACGCACCGAGATATCCCCTTTGGCCCCGGAAGCGAAGCGTTCCATCAGCTCTCGCAACGGATTGGTGATCGAGGAACTGATCCTGGACGTAAGGGGCAAAACCATGATGAAGGAAATCACCACCGTGGCCAGGATCAGATGACCGATGGTTTTTAGCGGCGCGTAAAACTCTTCCAGAAAACTGGACGAGGCCACGATCCATTCATATTCGGGAATGTAGTTGAAAATAACCAGTTTTTCACGGGCCTTGGATTCACCTGGCGCGGCCCAGGAATAGATGATTTTACCGCTTTTACGCTTGCACATCTCCTTGATAAAGCGCAGTCCGGTAACATCGGTGGCATCGTAATAATTGCCTTCCAGAGAAGGGTGCACAATCAGGTTGCCCTCCAAATCCAAAACATAGATATAACCGGTTTTACCGAATATGATGGAAAGAATACTGCCGCGGAAGTCATCCAAATTGACCAGTTCCCTGAACTCGTTACGGTAGGAGGTTACCGAAACAATCCAGTCCCAGGGTTCGAAATAGGTCATGTAAAGGGCCTTGGGACGCGGCTGCTTCTCACCGGGATTCTTCCAGTTGTACTCCAGATAACCAACCTTGCGCGCCATCTGATCAGTAATAAAAGGATGCGGAGACAGATCCGCCTGAATCAGTTCGTTCTCCGGGTGAATCTGGATCACGCCATGGCTGTCGATACAGTAGATGTAGCCGGTCTTGCCGATGGTCTGGCTGAGCATCACCTCCCGGGTCTGTCGCTGGGCCTCGTCCATGCTGATCATGCCGGCCAGCGCCTTTTCATAAAAATGCTGGGCAATCTCCCGATTCTTTTCCGCCACGGCCCGCAGATGATTTTTAATGGACACACTGGCGGAGGTGCGGACCATGTTCAATATGGTCTGGGTGGTATTTTTCAGCTCACTTTCAATATTTTCCTCAAGAGATGACTTGACGAAAAAAAAGATGATGATGGTGCCGAGGGTCAGGGTCAACATAAAAACCGTGGAATAGCTGATCAACAGCTTGTAGCGGATGCGTAAGTCCGCGAATCGACGGGCCGGGTTCAACATCTGCCGCTCCTTGGGGGCCGAAATGTGCTGACCGTGCGAAGATAATCATCAAGCTTACGGAAAAAAATACAATCCCCGAAAGGCCACACCCTAAAAGAGGGTGGGCCATTGTGTCAACGGGGAAAAGGGGGGATACAGAGCAATCGCAAGTAAAACCAAAAACCGGCCGTTCCTGAACACGCACTATTGCCGAAAGTGGGAAAATGCCAAATGCCAGGGCCCAAATGTCCAATGAAGGCTGAGATCGATTTCAAAATACATAGAATACAACCATTTGGCATTTTTCATTGGGCATTTGACATTCATGGACGATCTGATTTCGGGAAAAAAAGCAACCCGAAAATCTTCATGCGATAGCCCTTAATGGGGTTAGGGTAACGCCATTTGCGTTTGTGGGCTGATAAAAATCTGCAAACACCTCTTAAGGCTAACTGTGTAAATGTGGTTAGCGATTGAGCCGTTAGCTGTTGAGCTTATACCTTATACCTTAAAGCTTACACCTTATACCTTACCGCATTTTGCTAATCGCCCCCACAGGGTCTTAGGCAGATTCAACCGCCTTGACGCCAGGAATCTGCTGTTTGAGCACCCGCTCGATTCCATTTTTGAGTGTCATTTGAGACATGGGACATCCGGCGCAAGCCCCCTGGAGACGTACCTTGACAATCCCATTTTCCACACTGATCAATTCCACATCACCGCCGTCCGCCTGGAGCATGGGTCTGATTTTATCGATGGCCGCTTCGACTTTTTCCTTCATTGGCTGGATTCCTTTCTTTTGATTTGGTGGGTAATCCTCGCTTACCGTTTTAAATATAAAACGCCGTTGGTAAACGGTCAAATATTCCCACCAACAAACCGGGCGATTATTTTCTAAAGTTAGTTACCCAAAAGCCGATACAAGGCCTCCTGGCAATGAATTGAGCGAGGGTGTTTTAGAGTAAATTTGGTCCGACGTTAGATGTTTTACCAATTAATGGAGTACATTATGAAAAAACAGACCATATGGGTATTGACCACGTTGATGTTTATCTTTTTTGCGTTTTCCGCGCAGGCCGGCACACGCGACGATTGCGTTACCAAATGCAAGGAAGCCGTTCAGTATTATCAGAAATGGGGCAAGGATGCCACCATCAAGGAAATTGGAAACAAAACCGGCAAATTCGTGTGGAACGACGGGGTCAGCTATGTTTTCATGATGGATATGAAGGCCATGATGATGGCGCACCCGCACAAGCCGCAACTGACCCAGGTCAAAGACCTGATTGACCGGCCCGATGCCGAGGGCAAGCTTTTCCGCAGAGATTTCATCAAAGCGGCAGAAAAAGGAAAAGGCTGGACCAAATATGTTTACGAAGTACCGGGCATGGATGCTGTTAAACCGAAACATACCTTTGTTTGCCGCATACCCGATACGGACTATTTTGTCGCATCTGGATTTTATGTCATCAAGGCGGGCGTTTATCGTTGATGCCCACTACCAACCAAAACAAATATCAAGAAAATAAGAGCATCTACCATCCCCACGCGGACAAGGGGAATAGGCTGCACCAGTCGAACGAAAACAAAACACCTTGGTGATCGTGTTCGTAAATACGGTGGCGTACCGTATTTATGAATAGGGGCACTAAACCTTCGCTTATCCATGGGCACCTGTTAAGGTGCCCTTTTCTTTTTCTTCATCCCGGTTATCCGGAACCACACCTTTTGGGGAAAAGTTTTCCCTGGAGATCAGCGCGGCCGTTTCTTTTATCAACCTTACAGCCGATGCATCCTCGCTGGTCACATCCAGTCCCACATCAAGGGTAATCACCGCCCCGGCGGGCTTTCCATGGTAGTTAAAAAACGGTGCGGCCACGGCATTGATGCCGGGCAGTGTTTCGCCGATATCCGTCGCGTAACCTGATTGACGAACCTTTTTCAATTCCTTCAGATAGGTGGAGACATCCGTGATGGTATCCGGCGTGTAAGCGAACATTTCCTGACCCAGTAGCGGTGCGAGTTCCTCCTCCGGCAGAAATGCCAGGGTCGCTTTGGCGCCGGCGGCAGCATGCCAGGGCATGATATCGCCGACGGTACCGGCGAATCGCCAGACACGATCCCCATTGAGCACACAGAGTAAAACGCTCTGGTTGCCCGTCAGCAGCTCGAGGGTGACGGCATATCCGGTTTTTTGGCGCAGGGCTTCCATGTGAGGTAATGCTGTTTCAACAATCGATCGAGATCTCAGAGAATGGGTCAACGCGCTGCCCAGTTCAAGCACGGCAGTACCCAGCGATACTTTATGGGGGTCCCTGTCGCGCTGGAGAAATCCTTCCGAAATAAGGGATTGTACGCTGCGGTGGACCGTCGTACGATTGAAGCCAAGCCTTTTACTGATGTCCTGAACACTCAATGCTTGGTTATCATCGGCAAAACATTTTAGAATCTGCAGGGCCTTTTCGATGGCGTTGCTTTTTGCGTTTCCCATGTTAGTCTAAAGATTTCTCATCGCTCAGATAAACGAATCACTCCCAGGTTGACACTCTCGGATAAACACAGACCGATGACTCGCGTATCCCCATCGGCCTGGATACGAATCGTGTATTCACCGCTATCGGGCTTAAGGGCATCAAATTTGAAATCACCGAAAAAATCGGTTTTGCAGCGATCCAGTGGCCTGTCATCCTTCAAAAGCGTCACCTGGGCATCGGCCACCACGTCCTCGATGCCGTTTTTCACCGCAGCCACGCTACCGGCAATGTGCTCGCCTGAATAGCGGTAAAGATTCTTATACCAGATCCGCGGCCGGGTGCCAAACTCGGGGTGGAGCACCTCAAGTCCATGTTTGTCGGCCAGGTCCGTCATCTGATCATCGCTGATCTTCGCCGCCATGAGGCTTCCCGTGGCACAGACCGATACCGGCCGGGGCTCCTTCCAGCCTGCATCGAGCAGGTGGGCATCCCAGCACCACTTCTGGGGGATATCCTCCTTTTCGTTCCACCAGATGTGCCCGTAGGGGCAGGCATCCACCAAATGCCGCTGGCCTTTGGCCTTGACCGGATCGATGATCACGATTCCATCGGCGCGCTTGGTCACGGCCCCGTTTCTGGCGGCCTGCCTGCATGGCGCGTCATCGCACTGGTTGCAGGTGGTAAACAGATAGGCCACATCCATCAACGATCCGCTGCCGCGCTCGCGCGTATGGAGCTGAATCCAGTGATGGCCATGGTGCGGGCAGGGTCCGCTGTAGCCCGCAAAGGTATTTCCCACATATTCGTCAAGAATGGTCATGTAGCAGTTGTTGCAGTTCTCGCAACGGGCCACATCCACGATCAGGTTCCATTTTTTTTCTGCGTTTTCCATCAGGCCTCCTCCCACTTGCGGACGTCGATCAGACAGGAATTGCTGGCGGTCGAATGGGATTTTTTGATCATTGGCCGGCTCGGGGTAAGGATGTTTACGCACCCGCCCCGATCCGGGGACCGGCCCGGCTCGCCGATGGGCGCATAGACCGCCGACGATTCATAGGAATGCACCGTGCCGGCTGGAATGCGCTCAGTGAGGTATGCATATAGAATCACCGAACCGCGGTCATTATACGCCTCCACCAGATCACCGTGGACGATGCCGCGCGCCTTGGCATCCATGGGATTGAGGCGCACGATCCAGTAGTACCAGCCGTCCACCCGCACCCGGTGATCTTCGATATC
Organism: Desulfosarcina variabilis str. Montpellier; assembly: GCF_048565275.1. Taxonomy (NCBI): domain Bacteria; kingdom Pseudomonadati; phylum Thermodesulfobacteriota; class Desulfobacteria; order Desulfobacterales; family Desulfosarcinaceae; genus Desulfosarcina; species Desulfosarcina variabilis. Next base: position 9,273,948 of record NZ_CP159846.1, read on the forward strand.
GTTGAGCCAGCCGTCTTTGCCATCCTGCATGGTATGAAAACTGTAACGACTGTGGGGCGTAATCAGAAACAGCGGGTACTTTTTGTAAAGATCGCAGTGGTGCCCCTCCCAGGCCGGGATATATTTGGACATGACCGGCCGCTCGGGATCATCCGGGTCATAGGCGGAAAGGCTGGATGAGACAAACTCCAGTTTGCCGCTCTGGGTCCCAAGGCCGTGGCGAAAGGTATCGGCGTAGTCGGCCGGCAGGGGGCTGATTTCAGGTACATCCTTGGCACGGCCCTCGTAGTACCAGTTCCACGACACTGGATCACGTCGATTTTCCTCGGGGCTGGGCACTACGTAATAGCCCTTTTTGAGAAATTCGCGCCAGCTTGTCACCTGGGGCAGATCGGTGGCGTCGAAAAGCCGCTTGCACCAGTCCAGCTCGGTGCAGTTTTCCGTAAAATAACTGCCCAGCCCCAGCTTGGCGGCAATCATGGCGAAAATCGCGTAATCGGACTTGGATTCCCCTAAGGGGTCGATGCACTTGTGCTGGAGGGTGAGCACCCGGTGGTTCCACTGGGTGTAGCTGTGCTGGATGTAACCGCCGCTGTTGGCTGTCTCGCCGATGTCCCAACGCTCGAAGTTGGTGCAGGCCGGCAGCAGGATATCGGCGAACTGCGCCTCACCCTCCATCCAGATGGACTGGTTGACCACCATCTCCAGTTCCTCGCTGCGGTACATGTCCGCATAGCGGTTGGTCTGGCACATGGTGCCGAAATGGCTGCCCCCGTACTTCCAGTACAGCTTGACTTTTGAGTGGCCCGGCGACGGATAGTGGATGGGGAAAAACTGGCCCCGGATGGTGGAGGCATCCGTGGGATAGCCGGTGGTCCGGCCCTCCAGAATGGCCTGGGGAATCTGCAGGCGCGGCACGCTCTGCTTAACCGTATTGACGGTCATCAGCTGGGGCATGCGCTGATACATGTTGATCATCAGGCCCGTGCCGGCCAGATCGCCGGACAGTCCGCCCTCGGCATATCCGGGAAAGAAAAACCGTGTGTCCACCGGGGTGCCCTGCTGGAGGCAGCCCATGTTGACGCCGGGTTTGCCGATGCCCTGCATGGCCATGAGATAAACCATGCTGCGGGCCCATTCCACACCCGTGGCGCAGCGGCAGGCCGACCCGAACCCCTGGATGCCGCCGGCGGCCAGATACGTCCGGCACGTGCCCCACTGGCGGGCCAGGGCCCTGACCTCACGGGCCGGGACGGCTGACTCGCCTTCCTGCCATTCCGGCGTTTTGGGAATGCCGTCATCCTTGCCCAGCACATAATCGCGCCATGCCTCAAATCCGGTGGTGCGGTTTTCCACAAACCACCGATCGTAAAGGTCTTCCGTGATCCATACGTAGGCAATGGCCAGGGCCAGGGCATTGCCCGTGGCCGGCCGGGGGGCCAGCCATTTGCCGCCCATGAGTGCGGCGGTATGATTGTAAAAGGGATCGATATGCACGCAAGGAATGCCCAGTTCCTTGGCCCACATGCGCCGGACAGTGCCTTCCTGGGCGCCGTACACGCCCGAGGTGGCTTCCGGATCACTGGACCAGAAAACGATCAGCTCGGCATTTTTGAGCAGATCCTCCACGGTGGAATAAGTGTCCGGCGCACCGTTGCGGATTGAGTTGCCCCAGTGATGGGACGCGCCCCAGAACCAGCCTTCCCAGCTGTCCGGGTTGTGATCGATGTAAGTACAACCGATCATGTTGAAAAACCGGCGACGGGCCGACAGCCAGTACCCCAGGTTGCCCCAGGTGTGATGGGACCCGGAGCCGTTCATGATCGCCCCGGGGCCGTGTTCTTTCTTGACCCGCTTGATCTCATCGGCCACGATGGTGGCGGCCGCTTCCCAGGAAATGCGCTTGTACCCTGAAATCCCCCGGTTCTGGGGATTGCGCTCGCCATGGGGATCGAAATCGACCCGCTGCATGGGATAGAGCAGACGATCCTTGGAGTAGATGGTAGACTTAATGCCTGAGGTGTAGGAGGTGAGCGTTGTTTTACGCGGCGGTGTGAAGCGTTTGCCCCGCGCCTTGATGGTCCAGGGCGCGGCATCGGTCTCGTCAAATTCAATATGCGTAATACGCAGAATCTTGCCGTCCTTGACATAAACGAACACCGGACCGGCATTGGTATTGTTCACATAGCGCGTGGACCCGTCGGGCATGGGCAGGCCGACACGGGTATACTGCTGATCCAGCACCTCGGCCGTGATTTTGGAGAAATGCAGCAGGGCTTCGTCATTGCCGGCCGCCTCGGTGAGAAAATTCTTCGCCATGTGGATAAACTGCAGGCGCGTCTCACGGCCTGGAAACGGGGTCATCAGTTTAACCGCATCCCGGGCATTGTCGAACACCAAATCGCCGTCCGGCGCCTTATGAAAGCCGGATCTGGATTTGACCTTCCCTTTTTGAAAAGAGAACCACTGTCCCCACGATCGGTCCCGCAGCCGGATCTGCACAATGCAATCTTTCTCACCGATCAGCTTGCGGATTTTCCTGTTCTTGCCGGCAACAAGTTTCAATAGCCCACCGAGCAAAAAGAACATACCCTTCATTTTGGCCCGTGCTACGCGCTCAGAGAGTTGATGAGAATCTCGCATCGTTGCTCCTTAAATATATCTGCCATACTCCTTAGTAAAATCAAACCACGCCTTAATCAATTCCGGCTTGGTTTCATCGACCATGCCGCGCGGCGCCATGATAAAACCGCCGTCCTTGCCCACCACGTCGATCAGATCCTTGGCATAGGCCTTGACATCGTCCACCGTTCCGGTCTGCAAAAGGGAAAGCGGCATGAAACCGGACATGCACATGGTCTGCCCGAGCACCTCCTTGGCCTTGCGGTAGTCGGTGCGATCAAAGAGCCCCACGACCTTCCCCTTGGGCAGTTCGGTATAGTACTCAAGCCGCGAATCGTGAATGCCTTCGAAAAATGGATAGGGGGTCAATCCGGTATCGATGAGCGCCAGAAGGAGCTTTTTCAGGCTGGGCCAAAAAAAGCGTTTGAACTGCTCGTCGGACAGAAATCCGTCGGAGCCCTTGTGCAGCGGGATGAACACACCGGGATTGCCGGTGGTCTGGCATTGCCCGATGGCCAGATCGATGGTCAACTGGGTCACCTTGTCTACCGCTGCCAGCAGTTTGTCCGGCCGGCGGAACATGTCCATGAGAATTTCGCGCAGCCCGCGCATGGTGTCGCCGATAAAATCAAAAGGCGCCAGGGTGATGGCACCGCAGGAAAGCGGAAAGCCCTCTTCTTCCATGTCGGCAATAAACTGGGCTGCCCGACCTGCATGGGCCTGGACGCTGCGCGCGGCCTGGCAGAATTTTTCCATGGCGGTGATGATCTCATCGCTGACCATACCGGCGGTGACCGGAACCCCGTAGTATCCCAAGAGCAGCGCCGTTATGGGCGGCAGGTTACCCAGCGGTGCCAGCGCACCGTGAACTCTGGGCAGGTAGCGCGAGATGGTGAACCAGGTGGGATCATCAAGGAACATATCATATTCATCGCCCTTCAGGTACTCGCCCTCCACGAACTGAAAGGACTGGGTGATCGGCAGGTTTTTCTGCCCCGGCAGCACCACCTGCTTGCAGTCCAATGTCTCGAGGGCGTCGCCTGGCGTGTGAATGGCGTGGCCCGGATTGAAAAAGAAGTCCGGTTTAAAATCAATAAAGGTTTTTTTATAGGCAGCGAAAAGCTTGTCCCCGTCGTACATGGCATCCCGGCTGGTGATGCCGGCGTATTTGGCCGGGAAAAACCCCGCATCCTGAAACCAGATGGGCACCCGATCCGGAACCTTCAAGGCAATCACATCCGCGATCCGTTTTTTCCTCTCTACCAGCAGTTCCTGTTTCGATTTTTCCATGTGATGCTCCCCTTTGATCAGTATTGTGGAAATACAACAGTTCACTCGGCAGTGTATTATACCACCGCATAATGTTCATTATACGAACACAATGTGTGTTATTTGAACATATAGTCGGATTCACATGGCATGTCAATATGTTTTCAGTTCATTCAAGCGGGTTTGCAGGGGATGGAATGATCGAACATCAAACTTTGACGAGCTCATAAAAATTGCCTGACTCGTCATGCCGGGCTTGATCCGGCATCCAGAACAGATTCAACACACTGGATTCCGGCCAACATCGAAATGACGCCAAATTGGTATTTTCAACGCTTTATGGAACCGTCAATTTTGACCATGATAAAAACATGAACCGTTTGAGAATCTATTCGTATCTTTTTAGCCACATGCTGACGGATGATGAGTCAGTCCCATTTTTCACCAATTTTATAACCCTTAGGCGCAATTTCAGGCTTTTTTTGCGCCGCACAATTTTTGCCTGTTGACAAAACCATTGCCTCCCGTAATATAGCGTACGGCAATCGCAAAACTAAATATCGCACTGCAATATTTTATTTTAAATAATACAGAATCTTAACCTACGCGCGCATGCGAGAATCAACCTGAATGGAGCAATCTCATCAATCTAAGTGGTACACCAAAAGGCAAGGTCATCAGACCGGGGGAGGCAATAGATGGATATTTTTGCAGAATTATTAGAAGACTTTAATGCGATGGTTTGGAGATATTCTGCGTTTGGAATTAAAAAATGTGAAACACCAGGTTGTACCCAAAATGCCATATCAGGGAAAAAATTCTGCCTGAAATGCATCAGAGCCAATGCTGAGATTAAACAGATTGAGCTTTTTGAAGAAATATTAAAATCCCTGGAGAGAATTGAAACTGCATTAACACAAAATAGCATTTCCATGTCACCCGGGCAAACCAAGAAGATAAACAATGAAATTGAAACTCAGCAAAATGTATTTATCCCCAGCATTGAAATACCGGAAACAAAAATCAATGTTTTAAATGAGAAAAAAACGACGATCGTCAAAGATCTATCGAAACTTGCAAAACAGTTAAACAATTTCGATAAGGAGGACTGAAACATGAGTAATTTCTGTGGGCTCGATGTGGGAACAATGAACCTTGTTTCAGCAAAATTAAATAATGACGAGGCTGTCGATATCAAAAAATTAAGAAACATCTTTCTTGAGGTTGATAAAGACGCTGCTGAAATTATGGATCTTTCAGGAATCTCTCATACGGTAATCGATGACGCCATGTTTTTCATTGCTGAGGATGCTTACAACTTTGCGAACATATTAGGCAAAGAGGCAAGCCGGCCGATGAGCAACGGCATGATATCGACCAAAGAAATTGATTCGGTGGATATTCTTGCCGTGATGGTTAAGGAACTGATTGGAACATCAAACGGCGGCAGATGCTGTTATTCGATCCCGGCCGATCCAATCGACAACGAAATGAATGTCATCTATCACCAAAACGTTTTTGGCAGGATTATCAATGAACTTGGCTTTCAAGCGGAAGCGATTAATGAGGCCACCGCCATTGTTTACACTGAATGTGAGGAATCCAATTTCAGCGGTATCGGTATTTCTTTTGGTGCCGGCATGACAAATGTCGCCTTGGTGTATAAAGCGATTCCAACAACGGTTTTTTCAATCGCCAGAGGGGGAGACTGGATCGATTTAAACACCGCCAATTCCACAGGTTCCATTTCAAACCGGGTGACCCTGTTAAAAGAGAATAGTTTCAGCTTAAACAATCATCGATCAGGCAAAAAGAAGGATCGAAAAATCAAAGAAGCACTGGTGTATTATTATCATGATCTGATTAACTATACCATTAAATCCATCGTTCGTTCGCTTGAGAATACGGCCATCGAATTGCCTGAATCTCTGCCGGTGATCATATCCGGAGGCACTTCAATGGTTGACGGTTTTGTTGAGATGGTCCGTCAGGTGATCGAACAATATGAGTTTCCTTTTGAAGTATCGGAAATCAGGCATGCAGGCAACCCGCTGACCGCAGTTGCGGAGGGCTGTCTGATCAGGGCGTTGAAATATCAAAACTAAATAGGGTTTTCAAATCATTGGGCGAATATGGATCAAGGCGGTTGTCAACACCAAATCCTAACCTTAGGCAAACAAAATTCTAACATGCAAATGGTCTGCTTGAGAATTTAAGACCTCAATATTGCCAAAGACAAGGATACCGCCCCATGCCTCTATTTCGCGCAGTCAATCGAAAGCTTTTCAACAGCGTTCATGCCAATAATCTGATCTACAACACCTGTTGGGAAGATCCCCGCCTGGACCGGCAGGCGTTGCAGTTGACTTCCAAAGACCGCCTGCTGATGATTACCTCTGCGGGATGCAATGCACTGGACTATGCCCTGACCGGTCCTGCCCATATCCATGCGGTGGACGTCAATCCTCGCCAGAATGCCCTTTTGGAACTGAAACTGGCAGGCATCCGGACACTGAATTTTGACGATTTTTTTCAGTTTTTTGGAAAAGGGCATCATCCGGAATGCCGGGGACTTTACCATCGGCGACTGCGCGATGCCCTACCCCTCAAGGCACGCTCCTATTGGGATTGTCACCTGGACTATTTTGATGGGCAGGGGATACGCAAGTCCTTCTATTTCATGGGAACGGCCGGCTTTTGTGCCCATTTGATCAACCTTTATATCAACCATGTGGCCCAGTTACGCAGCCGCATCGATGCCTTGCTGGCATCCAAGACCCTCTCCAGCCAGCAAGATCTCTACTTCGATGAGGTTCACCAGACGTTCTGGAAACGCTGGGTGGCCTGGCTTGCCGGTCAGAACGGCACCATGTATCTCCTTGGCGTGCCCCAGCCCCAAATCGATCAGATCAAGCGGCACTATCAAAGCCTATCGGTATTCATCAAGGAGTGCCTGGACGCGGTTTTCGGCTACTTGCCACTGGCGGACAACTACTTCTGGCGGGTCTATCTGACGGGGCGTTATACACGCAGTTGCTGCCCGGAATACCTTGTGCCCGAGAATTTCAACAGGCTTAAATCCGGTCTGGTGGATCGGATCTCCACCCATACCTGCAGCGTGACCGAATTTCTCAACCAGAACCCGGAACCCATTTCCCGCTTTGTCCTGCTGGACCACATGGATTGGCTGAGTACGTTCGGACATCAGCTCCTTCAGGAGGAGTGGCAGGCCATTGTGGATCACGCCACACCCGATTCGCGGATTATCTGGCGCAGCGGAGGGATCAATATTTGCTATGTGGATCCCGTGGAGGTTCGCCTGAAGGGAAGCCGCTGGCGAGTGGGGGATTTGCTCAGCTATCGCATGGAACTTGCCGCCGAGCTGCATAAACGCGACCGGGTCCATACCTATGGCAGTTTTTATATCGCTGACCTCAAGGCCGCTTAGAGGAATTTTCATGACAGTCATCCAGGACCTTTACATCCTCTACCGCATAGTACTGGCGCCCATCCGGGGCACGACTCACGCCCAGCGGCTGGAATCATTCTACGGAGCCCAGGCCCAAGGCTATGATGACTTTCGCCGGCGCCTGCTGCAAGGGCGCCGGGAATTGATCGACGAACTGAATTTCTCACGTGGGGAGATCTGGTTGGATATGGGAGCCGGCACCGGGGCCAACCTGGACTTTGCTGCTCACCGCGTGCCGGATCTTGGACAGGTCTATCTGGTGGACCTGTGCCCCTCCTTGTTAGCCATCGCAAAAAAGCGCATCGCCAACCACCACTGGTCCAATGTGGAGACCATCCAGGCCGACGCAGCCACGTTCAAGCCTCCCCGTCAAGCCGATGTGATTACCTTTTCCTACTCCCTGACCATGATCCCCAACTGGATCCAGGCCCTGATCAACGCACGTGCCCTGCTCAAACCCGGGGGCCGCATCGGGGTGGTGGATTTTTATGTATCGCCAAAGCACCCCGCTGCCGGGCGGGTGCGGCATAACTGGTGGATGCGCCATTTCTGGCCCATCTGGTTCGAAACCGACAATGTCCACCCTTCCCCGGATCACCTGCCTTTTCTCAGCGACACGTTCAAGCCCCAAACAATCGTCGAATCCACGGCCAAGATCCCCTATTTACCGGGAATACGCGTGCCCTATTACCGGTTTATCGGTCGCTGACCGCGCAACGCGTAGGGGCGGACCTGTGTGTCCGCCCTTCTGTGTGTCCGCCCTCCTGTGTGTCCGCCCTCCCAATAATAATTAAAACGGATGCAATAATGGTTTGCGAAAAAAATGGCGAATCCCGTGAAATGGGGCGGACGCATTTTCGGGGCGATGGGGTGGGTATATTGATGGGGCGGACATATTTATAGGGCGGACACATTAACAAGGGCGGACACATAGGTCCGCCCCTACGCCACCACCACCACCACCACCACGACTGCCGGATGGGCTGGTTGTGCGATGGTAACAAATCAATGGCATCCAATGAATATATCCCAAAAATGGCCGAATGGTATTTCAAAAACAATCCCCGGCAGCACCGGGAAAATATGGATGGTACCAAATGATCAAACAGAACCCAAAATTCATCAATTGCACCGTCGTAGGGGCGGACCTATGTGTCCGCCCGATGCATGACCTATGTGTCCGCCCGATGCATGACCTGCGAGTCCGCCCGATGTTATCCGCCAGCGTATAAATGGATGAAATCCGATGATCAAAAATAAACCGGACATCCCTCACCGTCGATCCATCCGGTTGAAAGGACATGATTATTCCCAAAAGGGGTATTATTTCGTCACCATCTGTACCCAAAATAAAATTTGTCTGTTCGGTCAGGTGGAAAACGATGACCACCAATGCATATATCCGCGGCGTTAAAAAAAACGACTGGCCACCGTTTCCGGGAAAACTATGGCAACGTAACTACTGGGAACGCATCGTGCGCAATGATAATGAATTACAGAAAATTCGAAATTATATCATCCACAACCCGCGGAACTGGTTAAATAACCAATTAAAAGGCGGGATTGGTTAAAAACGATCTCCCAGCACCGCAACCCCTGATTGCCGATCTTTTTCGGCGGATTGAAATGGTGGAAACCTGTGGCCGCGGCATACCGTTGATTCTTAAATTCGCACCGGATGAGGGTTTTCGTGAAATCGGCAACATGTTTATTGTATCTTTCCCCCGGCCATCTTTTGGGGAACTGAAATTAGATCAACTGGTTATGAAGATTAATTTCTGCAAGCGGGCACTGGTGGTTTCAGGAAAAGCGGAAAAATCTAAATCGATGGCACTTTACACGCCCTAAACAGCTTCCGTCTTAATTGCCAAACCGCTCTTTTATCTCACGCCAAGCCGCGAAGAACGCGAAGGGGTGTTTTCAAAGTAGTTTTTTTCTTTGCGGCTTCGCGTCTTTGCATGTAAGCGCTGGCGAATAGTGTAACGCCAATGTTCGCAAAATAATAATTATAGCGGGGTCACCAAGCTGGATGCCCAATTGGCGTGGGTTTATGTAAAAAACAGGCCCATTTTTCGACCTTAAACCGATGTTTTTGGAGTCCAAAAAGAGCGATTTAAGGAGCGATTTAAGGGATCATCCCGACGCGATGGATATCACCAATAGTCACAATTTTCGATTTTGTGCCCTCAACTACCCTTCTCTCTGAGGAAAGTGATCGAAACCAGCCCCAACGGAAATAATCGGAAGCTAACCGTCCACCGCTCAGCCCATCTGATCGGCGGTAATTGCATTGAGATCACCTGGCAAGGAAATCGGTTGATCCTGGATGCCGGCAGTCCATTGGACGAACCGGAGACTGATGCAGATGTTGTCCCAACATCTCTGGATGTTTCCCGCTCGGTGGACGGTGTAATCGTTTCCCATCCGCACCAGGATCACTACGGATTACTGCAGGCACTGCCCGCCAACTGGCCCGTATGGTGCGGCAAACCCACCGAAGCGCTGATGCGGTTGACCACCGCCCTGATGGGTGACCGTCTGCCACAGCAGATCCACACCTTTACCAGTTTCCAGTCCTTTGATATCGGGCCGTTTAAGGTCACCCCTTTTTTAACCGATCATTCCGCCTTTGATGCCCACATGATCCTGGTCCAGGTGGCGGGCCGAACAATCCTTTAATCTGGTGATTTTCGGCGCACTGGCCGAAAATCCGTGCTTGTTGACCGGATGCTGGCATCTCCTCCACGCAAGGTGGACGTGCTCCTGCTCGAAGGCACGACACTGGGTCGTGAAGAAAGTTTTCCAACCGAAAGCGACCTGGAAAGTCGGTTCAATGCTAAGGTTCTCTTACCTTGATGGCAGTATTTTTTTTGCAACTTTTATCAGTTTTTTATTAAATGTAGCAAACGCCTCTGCGTCTTTTGACTGGGCCAGATGGAGGGCATCGGCAAAATCCATTCCGTTTTGATGCCATTCGATGGCGTTGGAAATTACAAGCGGATCTTCTAATTCGACATTCGGCAATCCAAATAACGATTGGAACGCCTTTGTTATTTCAGGTTGTTTGAAGTGGTAGGCATATCGTAAACCCCATTCACATTCGAAAACTACAGTTGATGTGACAAGCACACTTTCTCGGGAAAACAGCGCTTTGGATTTCTCAAATTGTTCCTGATCATCACCGGTCAGTAAACGGACAATGACGTTGGTGGCCACTGAGATCATTCTTTTTGCTCCTAAACGCCCTTTTTAATCGCCGCTTCCATCTGGTCAAGAGAAACCGGCTTGCCTGAATGCTTCAATATCCCAGCAACCTGATCGAGTTCGGTATGTTCAAAAGGGCGTGAGGGCTTTAATAGAATACCGTTGCCCGTATCGATTACGTTCAGTATTTGGCCGGCACTCCAATTATATCGATTCCTTAGTATTTTCGGAATTATAACTTGCCCTTTGCTTGATAGTTTGGTTGTTTGCATGGCAACCTCAAAATAAAAGTAAGATTTAAGTAAGACTGTAAATTGTGGTTTGGAAAATATCAATAAAAAGTGGGTGCTTATAGGCGGTTTGACATCCCAGTAACAAAGCAATACTTTTGTTGGTATTACAACTATTCCGGAGGACAAAACAAGCGTGTGACAACCAAAGGGCAGGTCACCATTCCACGCGCAATTCGCGAAAAGCTTGGGATCGTACCGTCAACAGAGGTCGATTTCGTTGAAGAAAATGGTCGGGTCTACCTGGTGAAAAAGGCGGGGCCGGCGACTCGAAAACACACTTTTTCCAAGCTTCGCGGCGTGGCCACGGTAAACATGACCACCGATGAGATTATGGCGCTAACCCGGGGGGATGGATGAGCGGAATCTTCGTCGATTCCAATGTTATCCTGGACCTGTTTCTGGATGATCCGAAATGGGCGCAGTGGTCAGAAACCACACTTGAGCATTACGCCCGTCATGGTCGCTTGTACATCAATCCGGTCGTCTACAGTGAGATATCGATCGGGTTTGAGCGGATCGAGGATCTGGAGCAAGCCGTTGGCACGGCCGGATTCCAGATGGTGCCGATCCTCAGTGAAGCCTTGTTTCTGGCAGGTAAGGTTTTCATGACATCCCGCAAGCGCAGCGGCAGAAAAACATCACCTCTCCCCGATTTTTTCATTGGCGCCCAGGCCGCCGTCCTCACTCTCCCTCTGATGACACGGGACGTGGCCAGATACCGGACCTATTTTCCTAGTTTGAGACTGATTCATCCTTAAAAAGCCGAACAAGAGCGATTAGATATAGGGACTTCCTTCGTCAGCGTCGTCTGCCTCAATGGGCAAAAGACGCCCCGGAAGCCAGAAAGGTAAGAGCCCTTGGGAGAGAGGCGTCAGGTTCGCCCACTCAGAGGGATAGCTCCCCCTACACTCCGTGGCTGGAGCACGCGGACCCGGCAGTGGTGGCCAATACCCTGATTTGCCTGATCCACCAGGCCAACTATCTGCTGGACCGCCAGATCGCAGTGCTGGAGCGGGCTATCATCGAAAAAGGCGGTTACCGTGAGCAGCTCACAGCCGCCCGCCTGGCCGAGCGGGGGAAGGGAAAACACGTTTCGGGGACGGATAATAAAGGCCGGACCAATCCGCCCTCACCGTGTTGTCCGCGCTGCGGCAACCCCATGATCCTGCGAACCGCCCGCCGTGGGAGAGCTCCGGGCGCTTCTTTCTGGGGGTGCACCGGCTATCCGGACTGTACCGGCACTCGCCCTCTGGAAAAAAAAAAATCCAATCCGCCAGACCGGTCTGATAAAACGATCTACTGGAAAGATTTAAAATTCTCTTTTTGTTGTCTTGTTAATTTCATCTGTCAACCTTTGGATTACCCCCAGCGCTGTTTATATAATTCCATCAAATCATCATCATTACGTTCGACAAGCGCTGCTTTTACCCGTTCACTCAGCTTTTTGTCAGTATGATAGATTGCCAGTTCTTTGACGACAAACCGGGCACTTGTCAGGCCCTCCTCCGCAATCACGTCAAGCAACCAGGCAACGGCATTTTCACTGCGATGCAAGATGGCTCCCAGCAATAAAGCATTGTCCTGCTCTCGCTTAAATGGTTCATTATTCCAGGCTGAACGCAGCATTTCCAGGGCCTCATCAAGTTTCGATGCACCCAGTGCAAAAGCCACTGCTTGGCGCAGGTTTGGATCACCTGAGGAATCCAGATAACTTGAGACAAACGCTTTCGATGCGTGTGGAGAGATCTTAAGCAAGGCACTCAATGCCTCAGCGGTAACGTCAGGCTCAGCGTCTCCTGCGATGGCTTTGGAACGTAGCACCGCCTCTGCCGCCAGTGGTTGAGTAAAGGCGATTGCACGAATCGCCCCTTTACGAACATGCGGATTATGATCGTGAAGCAGTGCTACAATTTCAATCAACGCCCGAGAATATGATGTATTCACCAGCCCCATGGCACAACTCACACGCAAATCAATGGCGGTGTCTTCGGACCCTCCCCATACCGGCTCATACTGATGGTATGCTAACCCGGCAATGAAAAAATCGACGTCCTGACTGTCCAATGCAACCAAGGCACGGGCTATCGCACCCTTGGCCGTGCAGTTGGGGTCATTCTTGACAGGCTTTTTGAGAAATCGTTGATAGGCCTTCAGCAGGTCGGCTTCCAAATCGTAGATCAGCCGTTCTTCACAGGATTCCGCAGCCTGTTTAACCATCAAGCAGTTGCGGTCTTTCAGTGCCTTTTTTACCGTCGCCTGGACCTTCACCGGATCGGTGTTGGTGCATTCTAAATGAAACGCTTTGATGCGTTCTTTGATTGCGTTGGTTTTGTGTGGCATGTTCAACTCATTTTATACTTTTGATAACCTTCTAACAGCAAAGAAAATCAAACGGGTTGCATCCATCACCATTGCGGCTGCAAAGAACGCAGAAAGGTGACTTCCCTGCGGTATTTTGAAATTGTGGGACGATGCGGCTGAAGCGGATTTTCCGGTGATGCCGCCATGGGCAGCAAAGCCTCATGGTGAAAACCACATCGCTCAATGCTCATGTTGAAGGCGGTGAGCATCAGTGCCTCGAGATTAATGGCATCCTGAAGATTATACGCCAGAAGCGTTTCAAGGGCACGCTCATCGCGATTGCGCAGATAGGCCTTCCACAGCACCACGGCAAAAAGCCCGTCAATGTCCTCCAGATCACCGCGGTCCATTCCCAACTGCATCTCACAACGTTTCAGGCCGCCTTTGAAGCCCAGCGCGGCCAGCACATAGCGCAGGTCGATGTGCGCCTGATCCAGCCGGCAGCCCAGCACCCGCTCGATCACCGGCACGTCGAAGCACTTGCCGTTGTATGTCACCAGCAGCTTGTAACCACTGATGTCGCCGGCAAAGTCATCCAAATTTTTCCCATTCACATAGGTGGCCATGGTCGACTCGTCGTATACGGCAATGGTGGAAATCGTACAATCCGCCTCCAGCCCTGTTGTTTCGATATCCAAGTAGGCCGTTTGGTCACGGAATTCGTCGAACAACCGCCAGTGTTGCCCGGCCGGCAGGCGATTGGCAAAAAAATTAGCATTATGAGAGGCCAGCTGACGCTTTGATTCGTGCAGTTCTTCGGCAATGTGCGCCCGCCTGGCAGGTGGCAGCTTCAGCGGCATTCCATTAAAAAATGTCGCCCAGTCTTTAACGCCGGCGGCCCAGAAGCCCTGTTCCGTTTTCGGCCCGACCCCAGGGATGTGGATAAAGGTATTTTGAAGCATGGTTGGTTTTCTTCTGGTTTCTTTTAGCAGGGATTCGATATTTAATATTTCTCTGCTCATAATTGGATGGATACCCAGCCATTATCATTAAGGGACAAACCAATGATACCTGGCCTATGACGAAGGATAAGGCTTAAAAATTTACTCGTTTTGACAAGTTTCTTCTTCATCGTTTCAAAATTTGTGAAGGTCTTAACATGTATCGATTCGGAACATCAAATATGATGGACTCAGCAATACAGGTTTCTATCAATAAATTAGCAATTTTTGAATGGACAATAGCATAGCATCAAAAATATGCGAATCTTTTCCAGCATTACCCCGCTCCACCCCCAGGGTGACCGCATTTGACACCTGATATGAGAAAGCGATGTCGCAGGCATGGCCGGCTCCCACATAAAGAAGCGGACAAATAATTAAATTACGAATTGTTGTAAGAGCGAGCCATGCCCGCGAAAAAGACAAATCGATGCAAATGCGGTCTCCCTGACTCTGTCCCAAGCGGTCGTTGACATCATAAAACTGCTATGGTACTGCCCCGGAATCCTGTAAGGGCGCAGGAAAAAAATAATTCCAACAGATTGCGCCGGATAGCGTGTGCATCTACAGGGCCTACACACCGGTGCAAATCACGCATACATGCCGGTGGCATGTAACGTCGCAGATGGGCACAAAGACAAGCAAGAAAGGGAACAATGGGGGATGAGCCCGTCCAATGTAGCATACAGATTGCTGAAACCGTTTGAGTACCATGAACCGGGCAGTGCTCAAGAGGCCGTGGATTTGCTTTCCCGATACGGTGCTGGTGCCGCGGTGATCGCCGGCGGCACGGATCTTTTGATCTCCATGAAAAAGCGTGAACTCAATCCGGTCCACCTGATTTCCATTGCAAAAATCCCCGACCTGGACTTCATCGAAAGAACCAGTGACGGTGGATTCAGACTGGGTCCCCTCGCCACCCACACGGCCATCGCGCAATCCCCTTTGATTAAAAAGCATCTTCCCATGCTGGCCACCGCCTGTGGCAATGTGGGAACGCCTCAGGTCCGCAACATGGGGACCATTGGGGGC
This sequence comes from Desulfosarcina variabilis str. Montpellier, assembly GCF_048565275.1. Taxonomy (NCBI): domain Bacteria; kingdom Pseudomonadati; phylum Thermodesulfobacteriota; class Desulfobacteria; order Desulfobacterales; family Desulfosarcinaceae; genus Desulfosarcina; species Desulfosarcina variabilis. Next base: position 9,289,139 of record NZ_CP159846.1, read on the forward strand.
AATCTGTGCAAGGCCGGCCCGTCTCAGGATACGCCGCCGGTTCTGGTCGCCCTCGAAACCGAACTCAGGCTTCTGGGACCGCAGGGCGATCGGACCGTTCCCCTTGACAGCTTTTGTACCGGCCCTTTTTGCACCATCATCGAGCCGGATGAACTGGTGGTGGAAATTCGGGTGCCGCCGCTGCCGCCGTCGAGCGCCGGATGTTACAAATATAGTACCAAGGTCACGGTCGAAGATGAAACCCTGGCGGGCGCCGGCGTGGTTCTGGTCTGCAAGGATGAAAATACCTGCCTGGACCTGAGGATCGGCCTGAGTTCCGTTGCTCCCATGGCCATCCGGGCCCGTATGGCCGAAGCGGTGCTTCGGGGCCAGGCCATCAACACCGAACGCATCATCGAGGCGGCCAGAACGGCATCCATGGAAGCCGAACCGCGTTCCAGGGCCGAGTACCGGCGACACATGATATACGTGTTGGTCCGGGACGCCATTAACGAACTTTGGCAGGGTATTGCCTGTAACCTGAAGGAAACCGCCCCATGAAGATGATTGCTCGATTTATCGTCAACGGCGAGGCCCACGAGCTCGCCATTGAACCGCATCAACTCCTCATCGAAGTTTTAAGGGATCAATTGCGGCTCACGGGAACCAAGCACAGTTGCGGGGCCGGCAATTGCGGCGCCTGCACGATCCTTTTGGATGGCACGCCGGTCCTGTCCTGCATGACACTTGCCATTACCGCAAGGGACAAAGAAATCACCACCATTGAGGGACTGGCCCAAGGCGAGGTCCTGCATCCCATCCAGAAAGCCTTTGTGGATCATGGAGCCATCCAATGCGGATACTGCACTCCCGGCATGATCCTGTCGGCCAAGGCCACGGGAGAAGCCAAGTATGCGGGCGACATCCATCTGCCCGGGATGCTGATTGCCAAGGTGTTGCGGTGTCCCCATGCCCATGCCGAGATCGCGCGCCTCGACACGACCAAGGCTGAAGAGCTTGCCGGTGTTGCAGCGGTGATTACCGATCGTGATATGGAAGGCTGGAATTTTTTCGATCGGGGCATGAAAGACAAGCCCCTGGTTGCCGGCGGGTATCGCGTGCCGCCCGAAGAAGGCGTTATCAACATCCGGAAGGAAATGTGGAAAAAGCCCTGGCAGAGGCCGACTACGTAGCGACAGGATCATTCAAGACCGGCAAACAGGAGCATTGCACCCAGGAGACCGCCGCCTGTGTGGCTAATGTGGATGCCGGCGGCCGGCTCAACGTATGGTCCCAATGCCAGCTGGCGCATCTGGCCAGGCGTGAACTGGCCCATATCTTCAAGCTCCCGGTAGGCCGGATCAAAATCACGACGCCCTTTGTCGGCGGCAGCTTCGGTCAACGCGGCGCCCTTTGAGCCGAGCCTGTTGCGGTTGCCCTGGCGCTCAAGACCAAAAAACCGGTCAAATTTGTGATGTCCCGGGAAGAACAATTCGTCGGTCTTGAAAGCCGCACCGGATTCGATCGGATAGAGGTCCGTCTGGGTTTCAAAAAGGACGGAACCCTGACGGCCTTTGACACGTATATGCTCGGCCGGCTGGGCGGCTACATGGGATGCGGCCCCATGTCCTCGGTCATCGGCATGACGCTGGCCATGGGCCACTACCGTTGCCCCAATCGCGCGGGATCATCGGATATGGTCATGACCAACACCCCGCCTTCCGGCGCCATGCGCGGGTTCGGAAATGAGAACATGAGCTTTTGCATGGAGCAGCTCATGGACGAAGCCGCCGAAGCTTTGGGGATAGACCCAATCGATATCCGCCTGACAAACGCCAAACAGGTCGGGGACACCGCCGCCATGGGGCTGCGCCTGGAGAGCACCTACATGGCGGATTGCCTTAAGATCGGCGCAGCGAAATTCGGCTGGAAAGAAAGGCAGGGGGCTGACCGTTCTCAAACGGGAAAGGTCAGACGCGGATACGGCTTGGCTACCATGAGCCATTGCACCGGCGCTGCGCCGCTGTATCTGGAGCATTCCAATGCCATGGTCAAGTTCAACGAGGACGGATCAGTGGACCTGATCGTGCACCCCGCGCCCGTGGGCCAGCACATTTGGGGAGCATTGTCCCAAATCTGTGCCGAAGAACTGGGTATTCGGGCCGAAGATGTGCACATCATCGGCGATAATACGGACGTCACCCTGTTCGAGTACGGTTCCGACGCGAGCCGTTCCACCTATGCCGTGGGCGGGGCCACCCTGCGGGCAGCCAGGCAGGCCAAGGCGCAACTTCTCTCCTGGGCAGCCGAAATGCTTGATGTGCCAGTCACTGATCTTTTTGTGAAGGATCGCATTGTCTATTTCAAAAACGACCCGGACAAGCACATACCCATCAGCGAGGTATGCTTTGAGGCGATTTACCGTTTCGATGGCAGAGCGACAAACTTTTTCGGCAAACAGTCTTTTGAACCCGAATGGAATTCACCGACTTACGGCGCCTATTTTGCGGAAGTCGCGGTGAACACGGAAACCGGCCGGGTGACCGTAGACCGATTGGTGACGGTGATCGACTGCGGCACCCCGATCAATCCAATGGCTGTGGAAGGCCAGCTGGAGGGGGCCATCCAGCAGGAAATCGGTCTGGCCCTGACGGAAAATTACCTGATCAAAAAGGAAACCGGCGTGGTGGAAACCACCAACTTCGATTCCTATAAAGTGCCAACAGCCCTTGATATGCCCAAGATCGACATCCACATCGTCGACAAACCAGACCCCAAAGGCCCCTTCGGGGCGAAAGGCGTCGGCGAATCGGGAACGGTCGGCGTGGCCCCTGCCATCGCCAATGCCATCTATAACGCTGTAGGCGTAAGGATGAGAGCGCTTCCCATCCCCCCCGAACGCGTGCTTGCAGCCCTGGCCGAAAAAAATGCGTGTAAACCGGACAGTGAGAATTAATCAAATTAATCCACATCTTCACAGATAAACGCCTATCGTCAAATCAGGATTGCAAATGAATGTTTAAAAGCTTGATAAAATCCTTTGGATTATGGGTACGCATAATTCTACCCAAAGGCTGTGGTTGTGATGGGCAAGCGGAAATAGTAAAGTCATCCGGGTCGGCAAGGAATTTCTTTACTTCAATCAAGGCGTTTTGAGCAAACTCATCTTTTTCTTTTGCAATTTCTTTTTCGATATCTCCAATCAAAGCCTTTTTGAAGTCTTCTGCAGATACGTTTTTTTGTTCAGCGCCAAACTTGATAAGACGGTCAACCAGTGAATCATCTTGATATTCAATTCTTGCTTCGTGGAAAATAATCTGCGGAAAACTAAAAATGAGCATTGCTATTTCTACCGGCTCAAGAGAGATGTTGCCCAGCCGAAACCCCACACTGATTTTTCCTATATCATCTGCGCCTAGGCTCAGTTTCTGTATGTTTAATTCTCTTTTTTCCTTGTCGCAGGTGTAATTGGTGGTCAAGTTGACCATCAATTTATCGTTGTATCCTAACGCCCTGAGTTTATGTGCATTTTTTCCAAGATCATTTATATTCAACCCGATTCCATTGCAGGTCATGGAAAGAAAAGAGGGGATATCTGATTGGTCATCAAAGTCTGAAATGATAATTTCATCAATGCTGATTTTTTCCTTTGCATTTACTGGAGAAACAAGAATATCAAAAAGATGCACATCCGTGCGCAACAGATCAACACTGACTTTTTTATAATCAACATCAACGATGCTGGCATTCTTTGCGATAACTTCGTTCACTTTCGCTTCAGCCGCATTTGAGGCGTACATCTGGATGCCCCAATAAACGGCGAATAAAGCCAATGCAAGGCCAATACCGGCAATTAGTTTCTTGATCATTGTATTCTCCTTATTCTTTATCCAACATTTCGCTCTGTTGAAATTTTAGAGCAGAAAGGAAAAACGAATCCCCAGCGTTGCAAAAATCGGAGGGCTTCAGAGCCATAAGTCTTCGGAATGGGGGTCGTTCAGGGCTTCGGGTTTGACAACATGGATTTGCCCTCGCCTTTTTTCGATGATGCCTTTTTGGCGCAAATCGCTGAGCACACGCAGCGCCGATTCGGTGGTCGTGCTCGCCAGATCGGCGATTTCCACCGAGGTGAAGTTAAGCCGGGGACCAAATTTTTCGGACAGGTGGAACAGCACCCGTTTGAGTCGCTGGACCACTTTTTTCTCCTGCATGTCCAGAATCCGGCTGTTCGAACTGTCCAGCGCCTGGCCGAGGATTTCGATAATATTGATCACCAATTGCGGATGGGAAAAAGCCACCCCGATAAAATCCTTCCTTTCAACGCAAACGACCGTTGAATCTGCCGCCGCCTCGACCACATTCGACATCGGCTTGCCGATAAACGGACCGATCAGATTGGTCGGTTCTCCCGGCCCTGCTAAAAGATAGGTCAGCCGCTTGCCGAGCGGCGAATATTTGCATACGCGGATCATCCCTTCCTCCACGATCATGAAGCTGTCGGATGGTTCCCAGGCCTGGGTGAGGATGTCGTTTTTTTTATATCGTTTTAAAACAGCCAATCCGGCAAGTTCCTCCTGGGCCTTCGGGGGAACGCCTTGCATTACGGCCGCCCGGTTGAATAGGGCGATAATCCTGTCAAGGTTTATGCTTATATTGGATTTTGTCATATACCCTGTTTAGCGAATCTGAAGCGTTTGTGAAATCTTTTTTTGGCGTTGGCCACTCTACAAACTGAACGGCAATCATAACAAACCTATCCCTCATAATATAACTTTCGGAAGCATGATCGGGGTCATAGACGAAAAGTACTGTTTCAAGGTAAGGAGCATTCACCCCCTGACAAAAAAGAAAGCAAAAAAGGAGTGTGAAATGGAAGCAAACATTGATCTGCACGAAATGGATGCAATGGCCCGAAGAATCCAGCTTGCGGCTGAACGCCTGAATCGTTTAGGTAAAAAGTTTCCTACCCTGACAAAAAACTCTCTAAATGTGCTTACCAGCGCTAAAATGCTTGAACTCAATATAAACGATCTGATCAATCGTAAAAATTAGCAAATCATCCGAATATTGACCTGCCGTTCGATAGCACAGATCGGGCTTGGTTCTAACTTCGCTCACCTATAAGGGCTGATCCCATTTTGCCTCGCGTTCCCACGCTCCTGCGTGGCAACGCGGGGTATGCGGGCAAAATTAGCGCCAAACCCCGCGGGTTATTACGTGGTAAAAACGGTCAATAAAGAACTCACACCAATCTATCATACTGAAATTCATCTAATTTTATCCTAATCGGCTAATTTTCAATCCAAAACCGGCTGATTAGGAAAAGGGATTGTTGATTCCATTCCCTAAGCGCGTGTTTCCGATATCTGCATCGGTATCGATGCCGTATGGGGTTATCTTTTCCCGAAACATAAAAGTATCTCCCGTTTACCCTATCTTTCCGCCCTTCACCCTGAAGCCAAGCCGATTTTTTATTTCCTCAACAAGCAGCTTACTACCGACTGCAATGCGATTGGTCTATTTGTCATCAAAGATATGATGAAAAATACCAGGTGCATCTATAGTATTCAAGATAATGTTTTTGGGCTGCGTTATCGGTTGAAAGCGGTATTGATTATACAGCGTTTTCCCTCTGGTCTTGCCAAAAACATTGTCTTAAACCCTATATCTTGGCAATTGACAACGATGGTCGGAGGACGCTACGCTAAAGCGAAGCGATCATGCTTCGCATTTTCAAAGCGATTGGCACACAATCACGGCCTTCAATGCACACCATCCGTAAACCATGATGGAAGTGAACGATGCTTGAATACATGGTTCGAATAATGGTGGTTATCCTGACCAGTCCATTCATTTTTTCAACCGTTCGCGCAGATGTCAACGTGCTGGTCATCCCGAAAAACGCTAAATCAGCGTTTTGGAATATTGTGGACAAGGGCGCTCAACAAGCTGGAAATGATCTGGGTATCCGTGTTACATGGCGAGGTCCAGGCAGCGAAGATCAACGCGATGCGCAGATCAAAATTATCAAATATGGGATCAGGAAAAAGTTCGATGCCATTGTACTTGCCCCCAACCACACGACTGCTGCGGCCCATGCTTTAAAAAAGGCCGTTGAAAATGGCATCAAAATCGTTCTCATCGACTCCAACATGGCATCCGGGTATCACGATTGTCTGGTGGAGTCTGACAATTACAAGGCGGGCCAAACGGCTGCCGACCACCTTGCCCTATTGGTAGGGGATGACGGCCGGGTCATCCTGGCAAGGCATATTCAAAACAACGCCTCAACCAATGATCGTGAACAGGGTTTTTGGAACACGATCAAATCGCACTATCCAGGATTGGAAATTGTCGCTGATCCATATGTGGGTTCAACAATGGGTTCGGCGTATCACGCCATGTCTTCCCTTCTTGACAAGGAACCGGCCGTTGATGCAATCTTCTCAGTCAATGGAATAATAACGCAGGGCACCTTGCAAGCATTAAAAAGCAAGGGGCTCCAGGGAAAAATCAAATTTATCGGCTTTGATTTAAATCCTGCCATCATGGATGCGATTATCAACCATGAACTGGATGCGACCATCGTTCAGGACCCATTCCGGATCGGCTACACGGGAGTCAAGGTCGCTTATAAACTTATCCTTCATGAGAAGGTGCCCGAAAAAATTTTTACCGACACCATACTGTTAACGACCGAAAATTATCAAACCGGCAAGATACAAGAATTCTTAGCCCCTCATCTAAGTTATCAGAAATAAACCCCAATGTTGTTGCACACCGCTATCATCCATACCGTTTTACAGTTGTGGATAGCGTGTAGAGCACCTTTTGCAACATCGCCTTCAATTCGTTCCGCGCCGCCTCCTGTTCTTCGTCATCACCGGATCGCAGGGCGTTGAAAAAGCGTGCGCAGATTTTCCGCGAAGATTCGTCCCATTCATACGTTAGACCGGCTTTAGCCGGCAGCTTTTTATCCTTGTAGGCATTATCGAAATCCCGCCGGCCATGGGCCCAGTTAATGATATGCGAGTAGAAGATCAGCGCCCGGTCAAGGAGAATATATAAAAATTGGATCTGTTCGTGGGGGCCGGTCTTTATCTGATGTCCGCCCAGGGTAAGGCCGGCCACCTTTGTTTTGGCCAACTGCTTGTCCCCGCCCAAGGCCATCCACCCCGCGCCGACCGCACCGGCAATGGCGGAAAAAACACCAAAGGTTACGCCGGCGGCCGCGACATCGATGGCCGCACCAACAGCCGCACCGCTGACCCCGGCGGTGATAATCAGCTGCTTCCGGGTGAGCCCCAACACCTGCCATGTCTTTTTGTCAAACAGGTCTTCGTGCAAAATCGATTGCGCCGGCAACTCGTAATTGAAAATATTGTGCTTGAAAAGCCCGCGAATACGCTTATGGGCGCTTCGCTCCTTTTTTTCAATGTCCTGACTGTATTTGAGAGCCACTTCCCGACGTACTTTCTCTTCTGAACTGTTTCGGGACAAATTGCGGCTCACGGAATGGGTCAGGCAGTCGGCGAGCATGCGGCAAATGATGTCCGCCGTGACCACATTGCGCGCGTCCCAGTCATCTTTAAACGCTTTGATGACGGCTTCCAGGGCGGGCTGCCAGTCCTGGTCAATGCTCTTTAAGTTCTCCAACAGGGCGATTCGTTCTGCATAAGTGGCCTGATGGGCGTTGAACCGGCGCACGGCATTGAAGTGTTTGCGGAACTCGCTCTTCCATTGTTCCAGGTAGCTCTGTTCCGTCTCCTTGCTGTTAATGATTGCCATGCGCGGACACCCGGTCATGCGCAGAATTTCCATTTCCGCACGATCCACCTTGCGCAGGGGACGCGAACCGTCCACCACGTAGATAATGCCCGCGCCTTCGGTGATCGGTTTGAGCAATTCGCAGTCATCACGAAAATCCGGATTTTCCAGGTGTGCGTCCCGAAACGCCCGGACAATCATCTCGTCCGGGCCGGTATACTCCCGCATCCACTGTAAAGTAGCCTTGGGATTCTGAAATCCTGGCGTATCGATGAACCGGATCAACTCTTTGCCGTCGATGATCACGGGAAAGGTCTGGCATTCGATCGTCTCTCCGGGCGTCGGCGTCACCCTTACGCTGTCATCTTCTGCCAGAGTGGAAACCACGGATGATTTACCCTCGTTGGGGTGGCCGACAATGGCGAATTCAGGTATACGCTTATCATTCATGCGGGTACAAGCCTCTCCAGACGCAAATACGGGTCTCCGAACGTTTGCAGTTTTCGTTGCCATGTATGCCAGTCCGCTGCGCTGGGTGGAGTAAAGATGGTTTCCGGCCTGGGCCGACCGACCAGTCCGATTTCGATTTTCGCGCGTTCTCCCATGGCCTCTCTCAAGTCAGATAAAAAGGTGAGAAATTCCCTGATCGGCGGTTGCCAGGCTTCCTGAAGTATAAAAATCCCTGGAATTTGATCAGACCATTCAAAATCACCCAGCCGCTGAATGATCTCGCGGTCAGCCGCCAGATTATCGCCGAACTTGAGAATCTCACCGATCTGGGCGGCCAGTGCTTTTTGAACATGATTTCGCAGTTCGTCAGTGGGGCATTCGTCAAAAATATCGTCCGGTATCAAAGCCATCAGCTGTCGATCCTGGGTGGTGGCAACGTTGGTTTGCGCATCCGGCTCCGGAAAAGCAAGCGGCACATCGGACTCCGGATTGGCGGCTGACGGCTCCCCCCTGGTGCTCACTCGGGGGGTCTGAAGTCGTTGGTAAAGCCGGTCAATATCGCTGTGACTGAAATCGATGCGCTTCAGGGACTGGCGGGTGCGAAAAACGCCGAAAACAAACAGAAGCATGCGCGGCAACAGTCCGTAAAATATCACGGCAAAGCATAAAAAGGGCCACCATGCCACGAGATCGCCGGTCGCCAGGTGATATATCCCCTCTTTCAGCACCATATGGCTGCCCTCGACCTGTGCCAGGCTGGGATACGCCAGATCCGCGGGCAATAGCCATGCCCACGGCATGGCAATGGTGTGAACCAGGTTGTAAACCGTCTGTGCACTGGGCTGCAGGGTTGATTGCCATCCGAACGCCAGATCCGTCCCGAGCACTCGCAATAATGTGCCGGTCAGTACACCAAGATTCAACGCCACACCGAATATCTGGAACAGCCGAAACACCGGCCAGAAAAACAGGTTGCCATAAATCTTTCGCCTGCCGCGCAGCAATCCGATCGTAGCGGCAACGGCGCCCTGTTTTTCAGCAGATAGCCGTTTCAATGCCTTTTGCTTAAACTTCAGGGAGACAAAGACCGCCAGTCGGCCGATCAATCCATAGAGAACGGATCCGCTGAATCCACCGGGACGAATGCAATGGACCGTAATCACCAGTGTCGTGATCATTAAAATGGCAATCTGAAAAAAGACCAGAATCCCCAGGTAAGATGCGATGTTGACAGGCTGGACACCTGAATACCGCAGCAATGCGGCTGCCATCCCCCAGCCGGTAATGCCGGCCATGATAAAGAAAAGCACCTGAAGCAGACCGTATATTTCTGAATAGGTCTCTCCGGGAAGGAAAGCGGTGTCAGGATGGTTGGCTTTTTCGATTTCTCGCTTGCGGTCGAGCCATTTTCGGATCACATGGCGGCGCGACGCAGGCGCGGACGCATCAAGGGCTGGGAGGATGTGTTGGACATAGATATCGCGGTCCTGACCGGGGTCGGTCGTCCCCGGGCCATTTAATCGGAGAAAATATTCCAGGTCAAGGATGTCGGGTATTTGCCAATCGGTTTTCATTCCATCTTGTCTTTTAATGATAAGCGGATTGGGATACGGCGCTTCAACGGCGGTTTATGCCAGTTTATACTCAAATCCCTGCAAAATGGCAAGATTAGGGTCGCGGAAGCGCTTTAAGAAAGACCAAGCTTGTGTTTCTTTTTTTCAAGATTTGCAAAAAATTTCCTGGAGTCAACAACAAACCGTGTGTGAGTACCCTCGGCTACCTTTTCAACTGAGTCGTGGGCTTCTACGTGATAGGTCAGTTTCCTTCCTTCAATGGCAGTTAATTGTGCTGTTGCAACAATAGTCGCTCCAATCGGTGATGCGGAAAGGTGTTTCATATTATTGGACACGCCTACCGTCATGTAGTTTTCAGGCAGGAATTCATGGACGAATATACAAGCGGTTTCCATAACACCAACAAGGTGAGGTGTACCTAAAACCGGCATCCCCTTGTAACCGACAGCTTCGGCGCTGTTTTCGTCTGAGACAATGATACTCAGTGTGCTTTCCATTCCAATTTTCAATCCTGAAAGGTCGATTTCGCTCATTGATTTTTCTCTCACTTTAGGTAATAAATTCTTTTAAATCAGATTTAAGGATTCTTTCCAGTTCGACGATGTTTTCCTCTTTTGTTTCTGTAAACAGGAATCCAAAAACAGGGTATTCGTTGTAATCGATTTTCCGTAATTCAAGTGGGTTTTCGAAATTGGACAGCAATCGATCATAATCAAACGAAGCGATTTGAGTTCCTTCGATACCGGTTGAATTGTCAAGGACGATGATGCTGTAAAGCTTTTCTTCTTTATTTTTTAGGAGTTCTGTCCAGTCAGGTCGTTCTTGTGAAAAGTAAAGCACATAAGGATTGAATCCATAGGCGAGATAGGTCGCATCGGCGGTTGAACACCAGCCGCCAAATCTCATTGGGTTGATCTCGATTGGCAATACTGAACCGGTACGATCACGTCTGATCTCGGCGTGGACAGGAAAATTTTTCACCCCCGACAGGCGCCCGATTTGATTCAGGAATGCAGAGAATTGGTCAATATTGTTCTGTATGATTTCTTTTGATGAAATATAAACACGATCACTGACATCTTCGCTGGAAGAAAATATGTGTTTGTGAATGTTCAGAATGACGGGTTCACCTGTCGCATCAAAATAGGCATCAACTGCGAATTCCTCACCTTCAATACACTGTTCGATAATGAATGATTCTGTATTGAAAACCTCCGTTGGATAATAATCTTTGGCACGGCGTATCTCCGCCTTCATCGCTTCTTTTACCTGCTCCCATTTTTGGGAACTAGTGACCTTGTAAACGCCCATGCTAAAAAAACCAACTTTAGGCTTAATAATAAATGGCATGGGAATGTTGCTCACCGACAAATCGTCCAATTCGTATAGTTGTATTTCTCTGAAATAGAAATCAGGATACATTGGCTTTATCAGCGTTCGGAATTGCACCTTGTCTTTGAATAATTCAATTCTTTGAGGAATCTTTGTAGAGGATAAATGCTCGGCTATCCAACCAATGGAGTTTTCAGATGTAGTGTAGATCATGATATTTTCTGAAGACTCTGCTTGTTGAATCGCTTTCTCTTCATCAAGTATGTTCAATCCATTACTGAAACCGAGTTTTTCTGCAATTTTCGTTTTGACAACAGGAAATCCATTTTCTTTAATTGTTTTTCTTAAAAAATCAGAAACGTATGGTTTATCTATAAAAATCATTTTTCCACATTCTACTTTTTTGCTTTTTGAAGTATCAGGCGCCTACCCCTTTGAGTCCGTGTGAGTGGGGATGTCAGCCCTCAATTTGAAACAACTTGATGGATACAACCTTCTGATAATGAAAAAAATCATCATCATTTGTGAAGATAGGTGCATCAATTCTATTCGCCACGGCACATATCAAAAAGTCAATATGTGATCCTTGAATTCCGTTCTTACGACACTGATTGTTGAATTCTGCCGCAAGCTCATAATCGCTGTCCATGATGGAGGTATTTTCAAAATAGGACAGCTTGTCTCTTACAATTCGGTATTTGTGCAGATCGCTATAACCGGAGAGGATTTCTTGTCGAATGGGTCCAATTATGATAGCTCTCTGATCCCGAATAAGAGCGGTAAGCGTTTCGATTTCGGATTGATATTTTTTATTCTGGGAACGCAACGCATAAGACCAAATTGGCGTATCAACGAGGACCTTCAACGGTTTCTTCCCCTTTTATAGTCATAATCCGGATCCGGGTCCATTTTACCGAATATTTTTATTATCTCCAGTTGCTTACGCCTATCAATAAACTCCTTCAAGGCAAGATTGACAGTATCCTTTTTAGTTTTTAGCCCACTTATTTCTAAAGCTTCATTTAATAACTTAGTATCTATCGCCAGATTAGACGCCATTGAGCACCTCCGTTTTCACACTAATTATTACACATTCTCATGTGTGTCAACAGGTGTAGACTTGCAATGATAAGCATAACCGTTCGCTGCATAGAGGTTATAAAGCCCTATCGTATCGCCATGCTTACCCATTTTCATGTATACTAGGATTTAGATCGCCCAGTTCAAGTTTAAATATTAAGGGCGTGATATACGCGTCAAGTTAAAAAACTTGCCCAAAATCAGTTAAATATACTATAGACAAATCGACTGTTTCAAACTTGCAACATGGGAACGTTTTCTTGTATCAGCAAAATTACCAATTTGGACGTTGAAATATTGATAAACAAGAAAGGGGAAAAGACATGGCAAGGTACAAATTACTTATTCTGTGTGGCATTCTGGTACTGGTATTTGGCGGTCAGGCCTTTGGCGGCGGCAAACTGGTTAACGGTATCGACGCCAATTTCCCGCCCTTTGCATTCATTGACAAGACCGGTAAACCCAGCGGTTTTGACGTCGAGGCCATGGACCTGGTGGCAAAAGAGATAGGCATGGAAGTAACCCACCAACCTATCGAGTGGGATGGCATCATTACCAGCCTTCTCACCAAAAAGATCGACATCATCGCCTCCGGTATGAGCATAACGGAAGAGCGGGCAAAGAAAGTTAATTTCTCCATTCCCTACTGGATCATCAAGCAGGTCATGGTCGTCAAGAAAGACTCATCAATGACCATCGATGAAATACTGAACGGTAAGAAGGCCGTCGGTGTTCAGCAGGGCACATCGGAGGCCAAATGGATCAAGGAAGAGGCCGCCAAAAAAGGCTGGAATCTTAAACTGCATTACTATAGCTCCGCTCCGCTGGCTGTTGAGGACGTGCTTAACGGCAGAATCGATGCGGCAGCCATGGATGACGCGCCGGCAATGGATGCCGCAGGCAAGAAAGACGTCAAGATCGTCGGCACTTTCGGCATGCATGAAGAAGAGTTTGGCTACGCGGTTCGCAAAGAAGATGCGGAACTGCTGGCTAAAGTCAACGCCGCGCTTAAAAACCTGATGGCCACACCCAAATGGACCGCGTTGATCGAAAAGTATGAATTGAACAAGTAGTCTTTTCTACTGAACAGGCCCTGGGACGTACCGTCCCAGGGCCTGTTTCATCTGTGCGGTCAACGGGCCTATCGTCTTAAGACAAAAGCAACAAGAGGAAAAAAAAGGTTTTCTTTTCTTTCCGTTACCCGGTAACAATCAGTCAGGCTTGGCTGTAAAAACACCCCAGGTAGTCCCATGCCAAACGCGCTATCGGTCGTTATCGACGCCCTTCCTTATCTACTGCAGGGATCCCTATTGACAGTGGGCATCGTTATTGCCGCGATGTCCCTGGGCCTGATCATCGGAACCTTCATGGCTGTGGGGCTGGTCTACGGCAACAAGATCGTCCGCTATCTGCTGACGGTCTATCTGTGGATCTTCAGAGGGGTGCCGGTGGTCGTGCTGCTCTTTTTGTTCTATTTCGGAATCTTCAACTTTCTCGGACTGCAGTTCAGCGCTTTCACGGCCGTGACCATCGTCCTGGGGATGATTACCGGTGCCTATCAGGCCAATATCTTCAGGGGTGCAATTCTTTCGCTGCCCCAGGGCCAGTTCAAGGCGGCGAGTGGTCTGGGCATGACCGACGGCCAGGCAATACGAAGCATCATCCTTCCACAGATATTGCGGATCTCCATTCCGGCCTGGTCCAACGAGTTTTCGATCATCCTCAAGGATTCGGCCCTGGCCTTTGTCATCGGCGCGCCGGAAATCATGGCAAGGACACAGTTCGTGGCATCGCGCACCTACCAGCACCTGTCCATGTATATTACAGCGGGCATCATCTACTTTATTCTTACCTGGGCCGGCGTAATGGCGCTCAGAAAACTCGAACAGCATGTGCATATACCCGGCTATTCATACAACGGAAACCAATGAACAATCGACACGCCATACTGAAATGTACGGACATTTCCAAATCGTACGGTAACCAGACCATACTCAGCGATGTCAGTGTAGAACTGGCCAAAGGTGAAATCAAGGTGCTGATCGGCCCTTCAGGTGGCGGGAAAAGCACCCTGCTGCAGTGCATCAACTGTCTGGTCGTTCCGGATTCCGGAGAAATCATGATGGAAGGCCAACGCATTGACCTGACCCGCAAGCAGGATCTTTACCGGCTGCGACAGCAGGTTGGAATGATTTTTCAGGACTTCAACCTGTTTGACCACCTCACGGCGTTGGATAATATCACCATCGCCTTGCGCAAAGTCAAAAAACTGAACAAGGTGGAGGCGAAAGAAAGGGCCCTGCTCGAGCTCGACCAGGTGGGACTTGCCGATAAGGCGTCGCTCTACCCGGCCCAGCTTTCCGGCGGACAGAAACAACGCGTCGCCATTGCCAGGGCACTGGCCATGGATCCGAAAATCCTGCTTTTGGACGAACCGACCTCAGCCCTTGATCCCACGCTTATCGGAGAAGTCATTGCGGTCATCAAGGGGCTGGCGGTCAAGGGCATGACCATGATCATGGCCACCCATCAGATCAGCCTCATCAGCAACATTGCCGATGAAATTCTTTTTATGGAAACGGGGCGGATCGTTGAGCACGGAACGCCGGCCATGCTACTCGGCTGCGGCAGCGACAGCAGGTCCCAGGCTTTTTGTGACAAGCTAAACGACCTGTCGGCTACGGAGGGATAGCCATGGAACTGTCGCCCTTCTATCAGGAGCTTCTCACCAGCCTGAACCGTGGTGTGATCATGTCGGTCGCGCTCATTGTTCCTTCGGCAGTGGGCGGTGTACTGATTGGTATTCTTGCCGGCGCTGTCCGTACCTTCGGCGGCAGGGTGACCAGGGCCGTCGGCGATGGATATGCCGCCGTTTTCCGCGGCACGCCACTGGTGGTGCAGCTGTTCGTCCTCTATTTCGGACTGCCGAACCTGGGCATCTACTTTTCACCCTATGCAGCCGCCGTCACGGGCTTTACCCTTTGCAGCGGTGCCTATCAATCGGAATATGTGCGCGGTGCGCTCCTATCCATCAAAAGAGGCCAGCATCTCGGCGCCCAGGCACTGGGATTCACCACCTTTCAGACCATTTTCTGGATCATCGTCCCCCAGGCCATACGGCGGGCCATTCACGGGTGCGGCAACGAGATCATCTATCTGATCAAATACTCATCCCTGGCTTTCATCGTTACCTGCATCGAACTGACGGGGGAGGGCAAGACCATCGCTACCGAGTATTTCCGCTTTACAGAGGTGTTCACCATCATCGGCCTCTACTATCTCGTACTGGTCTCCCTGGCCATGCTTATTCTGAAAAAAATTGAAAAAGGCCTTGCCATTCCCGGCTTCGGCCATCAATAAAAACATCAACCGACTTGTGATCCGACGACCATGGATGCATACACGCCTGTCAAAGAAAAAATAAGAAGCATCATCGAAAATCATCTTGGCACCGGAAGCATCGTCACCGATCCGGATACTCTGACGCAGTGCGCCGGCGATGCCTCCCATTTGCGTTTTACTCCGGAACTGGTAGTCCGCCCAAAAACCGTGCACGACATCCAGACTCTGATGCGACTGGCCAATGTTCACCGATTTCCCGTGACGCCACGCGGCGGTGGATCAGGCCTTGCCGGCGGCTGCCTGCCGACCTGTGGCGGTGTGGTGCTGCTCCTTGACGGATTCAATCAGATCATGGAAATAGACCGCAGGAACCTCATCATGCGCGTTCAGCCGGGGGTTATCAGCCAGAAGGTGCGTGAAGCCGCGGCGGACGCGGGCCTGTTTTATCCACCGGATCCAGCCGGCATGGATCAGAGTACCATCGGCGGCAATGCCGCCACCGATGCCGGAGGGCCGGCCTGCGTCAAGTATGGCACCACCCGGGACTACATTCTCGGACTCGAAGCCGTGCTCCCCAACGGCCAGCAGATCGCCACCGGTGTGAGAACCCGAAAAGGTGTGGTCGGATACGATCTCACCAATCTGCTGGTGGGCAGTGAAGGGACCCTGGGCATCATCACCTCACTGATCCTTAAACTCGTCCCCAAACCCCCTGCCGTGAAAACGATGATGGCCGTGTTCGAAAACATGGTATCGGCCATGAACGGTGTAGCCGCCATTATTGGAGAAGGATATCTGCCCAGTGCCATCGAGTTCCTCGATCATCGCTGTCTCAAACTCATCAGCGACCTGCTGCCCTTTTCATTGACCCACCCCAGGCCTTCCGTTCTCATCATCGAGGTGGACGGTCCAGGGCGCCAGGTGAACGAGGACATGCAGGCAATCATCGACATTGTCCGAAAAGAGTCGGCCATCGAGACGCTCATGGCGGATTCGGATGAAGAGCGAGAGAAAATCTGGTCCGTACGACGGGCGGTCAGCCTGCGTATTCATGACCACGCCAAAATCTATATCCCGGAAGATATTGCCGTCCCGATCACAGCGATTGCCGAGCTTGTCGACGCGTTGCCTGACTATGAAAATAAGTACGGGATTGAGATTTTTGCCTTTGGACATGCCGGTGACGGCAACATTCATCTCAATATCACCACCCAGCAGCTTGAAAAGGAAGCACTGGCCTGGCAGGGTACCAAGGCGCTGCTCGAACTGACACTGCGTCTACAGGGCACGATCTCCGGCGAACACGGCATCGGTCTGGCCAAACGCGACTATATATCCATGGAGCTTTCAAATACCAGCATCGAGCTGCAAAAACAGATCAAGGCGCTTTTCGATCCCAACCACGTACTCAACCCAGGCAAGATCTTTCCGTAAAATCGAGAAAAACAATGGAGGGTAGATCCATGTGATTCGTCGGCTCGTCCATGACAATAATATGTGGCAGACGGGTCATGCCCAGCGCCAGCAACAACTTACGCGTTTCACCGGGGCTGGGGCGGAATTTTCCAGTAAACGGCGTGGACGCGTGCCCAGACGACTGATGATCGTCATGACATGCCCCAATTTCGCTTTTGGGAGTTCCTTGACTATCGTCAAAATTTCCTTTGAAGGCTGTCTTTTTGGCAGATAGCCTGAAAGTTCGAATTCTGTGATGTTATCTTCTTTTCAACCCGTGACTCCTTATTTTCTGTACCAGATACAGTTGCTATATGATGAGGTAAATCAACATATCTATGAATTCATTTTCTGTATAGAAAAATTTGGGCTTGGTTCTAACTTCGTCCACTGACCTCTCGTTCCCACGCTCTGCATGAGTACGAGAGGCAAAACAGGATTGCCCCCTTTTTTCAGTCTGTCCAGGAACAACTTACCAGAGTCTCCGTATCCGTCTTGTTGGGTACAGCTACTTTCAATCAACTTCTTTAGGCTCTGTAAGAAGCTTAATGGCTTGCAAAATTTGAAGAATACGATTTTTAGGCAAAGTTCCAATTTTTTCGGATAAATCGCTTTTATTCACGGTGAAAATCTGTGAGATGTTCACTACGCTTTTTTTGGGCAAATTTGCTTCACCCTTTTCTAATTGGACGTTTCCAGGAGCATCTGCTCTTTTGATGTTCGAGGTGAGAGAGCAGACAACTACCGTATTAATCCTGCTACGGTTGAAAAGATTATTTTGAATAACAACATGTGGATGGCGATACCCAGGCTCGGACCCACTCGGAGAATCGAAATCTATCCAGAACACATCTCCTTGATTAATTACCATTGATCTTTCACCAATTTATAATGGCGGGAACGCATTTGTGTCACCGTAGGCTCGGATTCTGGAGCGTCTTCGTATGCATCGTTAAGCAATTGAAGAAGCTCCAAATTGTTGTGTCGTTCAATAAACTCCTTAGCAGCCATGGAAAATAGGCGACTCCTTGAAACTTTTAAATTTTTTGCAAGGATATCCATCTTTTCAAAAATTGGTTTTTCGATTGATATAGCTGTTTTGACATTTGGCATGTTGTCACCTCCATTGATGAATAAAGTGTAACCAATGGTATTACTGATGTCAATACTACGCCTTGTCATCTGCATCCAACGGTTCAATCAGCGCACCGGTTCTTAGGTTCCGTTCGACAATTTATCCAAGTCGTTCGAGAAAGCGATATCGATCTTGTTCATCAAGGAATGTTTTCCGGCGTTCAATTCCCCGAACGATGATATGCTATAACGTTCTGGGGGGCATCTATTCTTGCTTGTCTCAGCATTTTTTATGTGTATCGCCTTTGCTTGAATATAGAAACGCATAATTTCATGCCCGTTATATATTAAAATCATTAAGGAAAATACCTCCACAAGTAGTATAAAATAGAAGCTGTTTCGCGTAGAAAAAGAGAATTCCTCCTGATAAACAAAAAGGAAAAATATCTTTGCTAATTGAAAAGCAGGAGGAACGAAAATGGATGACATTGCACGCTTTTTATTGTTTATCAAACTCCGTAGCCAGATTCGCGGCTCGGACAACCACCTGATCGTCGGAATCGATATTGCCAAGGACAAGCACCATGCTTTTTTCGGTACCCCCAAAGGCCAGTCATTGTGGCGGCGCCTGATTTTTACCAACGATCTGTCAGGGTTTAACCGGCTCACATGTGCCTATCTGGTCCTGTACAAAAGGCTGTCGCTGCCGAAGTTGACAATGAGAGGGGTCTGAGTATACCCAATCTTCTTGCCTATCCTTACGGTAAGGTCTCTTGAAAAGCTTCCAAGCTCCGTAACCGTCACCTTTCCATCCCTATTTATGTCTGCTTTGTTTTGCAGGCCAGTCATAACCGCATGCGTGAACAGGCCATTTCCTTTGTATCCATCCAGGGCTTCCTGTGTGGAGCTGGCGGATGTATACATATGAAGCCCCATGCTCTTAGCAAGAACAGTCATCCTGGCGTCATAGAGCCCACTGAAGAGGTTATTGACACCCCCAGCATGACAGGTGTCAAAGATAAACAACTGCTCCAACGCCTTCAGTTTCTTGGACACATCCATGATCTCATCCGACCGTATTAAACAATCACCGTCAATATATCCAGGGTAATCATGAGTGACAATCGAATAGACGCCTTGATTCAATACCCCATGACTGGCTATGAACAGCACAAATCTGTCCACGGGCCTAATCTTGGCCCCTATTTTAATAAGCGTGGCTAGAATTCCCTGTTTTGTTGCATCATTGTCAAGCAGTCTATAGACGTGAACCTTCTCTGCACCGAATACAGTCGCCACCTTTGAAGAGAGCCTGGCGAGCAAATCCTCCGCATCCTTCACGGCATATCTGAGGGTTGAAGCCCTGTCCCTGTATTTATCTATCCCAACAGCCATGATGAATATTCTGGCATCCTCCCGTGGTACATCAGCATATATCCTTGTTGTCCTTATTTCGCTCTGAACCGTGTTGGAAGCGTTGAAAGCCGCAATGCCGACTTCATTTTCGCCGGACACCACGTCAATACCCACTTTCCCAATGAACGAATTTCCCTTTGGGTGTGTTTGGACGAGACTGCCCTTTTCAAGGGCCACGGTTACCCCTCTCAGCTGCCTTGTGATGACATCAGCAGTCAGGCTAGCCAGTTTCACAGGCTTCCCCTGCCCGACTTTCGCCAAATCCCTGTAAAATCCGTCAGACTGAATGAGCTTGCCGTTGTGAAAGACTCTAACTTCCCCTATTCCTCCCCCGGTGCTGGAAATCTTGTACTGAAACTCAACCTTCTTCTTGCTTGTTCTGGTTGGTGCCCCCATTATTTCTATTCTGGGCGGTGGCGATGACAAGGCATCCTGCACCGTCAAAGTCACAAGTGGCCTGATATCTTCCCCGCTGAGCTTCCTGTCCACCAAGTCCGGCCGATAGAACACATCATATAATTGATTGAAATCGATTGGTGCCAACCCCCTCACGTAATGGATGTATTCGTTGAATCGGCCGGTTCCTGCGAAATAACCCTCCGGAGTTACGGTCACACTTGCATTCCTGCCAATCTCATACCTGTTTGCCAAAAGGCGCCCCGAACCGAGATCAAATATCTTCTTTGTGCCATTGGTAGTATATGCTATGAGGCTGTTTCCCTTTCTCATCACATCGGCCAGCATTCCATCATATCTGAAAGTGTTTTCAGGCCTCATCTCCTTGTCAACCGGCAGCTCACGCACCATGGCTCGCTTTTGCCTTTTGAGGTTGTAAGAGACAATCGCCCCTTCATTGTCATTGATCAACAACAGGTAACCGTCCATCATCACCACGCCGCCGGAGCCGACAAGAGGACCCCTTCTCTTCCGCTGAATGGGGTATATGCCCTTCAGAGGCGCAGTCGATCCCAACAGCTTGCCGTCAAGGTCCAACACATAGAACATGTGCTCATAGGTCAGGTCTCTAACCAGGACAGCCACTCTATTCTTCTCATCCACAAGCTCTGGTTCGAAGATGTCTGCAGATGCAGCGCCGATCCACCCATTAGTAGTTATAAGCTTTCTCTTTGCTCCGGCTGTACCCTTGCTAACAAAAAACGTCCTCTGGTCTCGGTCGAGACTGCGCCCTACTTCAAGCTTGAAAGCACTCGGCTTACGGTACTTGTCTGGATCAATCCTCTCTCTTTGCACACTGAGATTGGAACAGTACTTGTCCCTGACTGACCTGGTAAAATTATCACTTCTGCTGACTTCAACACTGTGGAAATACTTCTTTCCATCAAACGATCGCACCCTCATTGTTCCGATTGGATTGAACCTTGAGTCGAACATGTGGGCTATATTGTCACTACAACGATATTCTGGCAATCCCTGCCATTCCTGTGTTTCCTCACAGTTGTCACCAGGGCTGACCCTTCCCTGGAAATGACCTTCAAGCAGATAATACCGGTTATTCTGATACCCTACGTCTATTATTGAAGCTGCATTACTTCTGAGTCCCACAACCTGCCGAATTTCCTTTTTCTTGCCCTGCTCGTAATCATAGACCAGCCATAGGCTCCTCCCCCTGGGGGAACAATCAATCATGACGATGTACCTGCCGGTAATGACAAATCCAGAGGAGAGCGTGCCATGAACCGAAAAGATCTGCGTAATGGAGTCCTTGTGAATGTCAATCCTGTACAAAGCACGCGTTGTCTGAATGTACACGGCGCCTTTCAGAGCGAAGATAGCCATCCCTGGCCCGTCCTGAACTTTGTATTCGGAAATCAGTTTCCCATATCTTTTATTCCATATCTTAAGCATCTGGTCGTTTCTGGAGTATGTGGCAACCAGCGACTGGTCTATATTATGTTTAATGTGAACATTCTTGAGGTGCTTTCGGTTCACCATCGTCTTGACTCGGACAGTCCCTGTTTGCCTCGCACGGAGGTCGTGTCGGGCACCAGAAGAAGCCTGTTTTGTTGAAACCGATATGGATCTTCCGCTCCTGGCAAAGCGTTCACCCGCATATGACAAACCGCATGAGCTGTTGGTGATGACGACAAACACAATCGCGGCCACTGCAACAAAGAATCCTCTACCTTTCATGTTTTCCTCCCAATCTCTTTTTCAAGCTCAGTGGACATTCACCTGTAACAACTTATGAAACACATTTTAAGCTGCAGCTCTGCCATTTTCTCGCTTAAGATTGCGCCGATCCTCCATCACAAGGCAGGACTCCCTGAGACCTTTAGCTTTCCGAGATAATATCGCTTGACGTAGTTTCGCTAAACGGGGTCCCAATACAAGGTGTTATTCGCATCAATATCGCACTTTTCGGCCTCAAAACGGGCATTATAGGCATCGATGGTTTCTTTTAACTCGAAGCCATCCTTCGATGGTCGAACAGGTCTTCCAACTGACATTGCACCAAGCTTTCTTTTTAACTCAGCAACAAAGGTTTCACCACCAAACGCAATGGATTGCGTCCATTTGGTGTCTCGAGTTAAGCCTGTCTTCTGCTCAAGCGCAGCAATAATCCATTGCCGGTGTTCATTTTGAAAACGCTGGGAATTATCAAATCCAGCCAATCGGCTCAATATGTTGTAATCGATTAAAACACACTTTCGCCGAGGAAACTGTATCTCATTATACCCTCCGTGCCGCCATTGCTCAGGATGATCAACGACCCCGGCTCGAACCATATTCATATCAATGTACACTATACATCGAATCAGGTGGGCTCCATCTTCAATAATGGTAGCATGATATCGGTCTTCCCAAAATGAACCGCTAAGGCTTTTCCGCTGATTGAACTCTTGACCAACTCTACCAGCTGAAAGGCCCTTTGTCGATCCCATCACCCCTTCTGGCCATACTGTGGTTGCCGATCGAGGATACCAAGAGCATGCCTTTTTTGATTACTTGAAAGATCAGAACAAGCATTTCATTATTCGGATCAAAGCCAGCACGGTCAAAAACGTTGTCAGTGCAAATGATGTCTGTCCGGATAGTATCGTCTTTTACGATGCCGAAGTACTGCTTGGCACCAAGGAAAACAAAAATCAGTCACAAAAACCGGTGCGGCTCGTAGGGTACCGGATTGAAGGCGTCGATTACTGGATCGCTACGGATCGAAGAGATCTGACAGCCGAGCAAATCGCCGAAATTTATAAACTCAGATGGGATGTTGAAAACTTCTTTGCTTGGTGGAAACGCCATCTGAGGGTCTATCATTTAATTGATAGAACAAAGCACGGCTTGATGGTACAGGTTTATAGTGGCCTCATTACCTATCTGCTGCTTGCCATCCATTGTCATGAGAACCATGGTGAACCGGTCACCATAAAGCGAGTTCGAGAGTTACGGATCAAAATTCAAAACGAACTTCGTGCATCTGCTGGAGTTAATTCAGGTCATCAATTTTTTAAAGACCGGGAACATCAAAATTTATATGCAAAGACCTAACCGGAAATTACTGATATCAATTGCGTAAACTTGGCGGTCCGTTGTGTTTCAATTTGGCGACATGTTGCCCAAAAGATACATTTATACTTTACAGCAGGATGAACAGCCCTGCCATAGCACCAAACAATATAAATTATGGACAGTTGGTCCCTTTTTTTGTATCAATAAGGCAACATGTTGCCAAATAGATACATTTATGACGTCACGACGGGATGGACATTCCCGCCGTGACAGCAGCGGCCCCCAGAGGAGTCATTCCATGCCAAATCCAGAATGCGAAGATATTCAGTTCGTTAAGGACCAGCTGGAACTGTTTCAGCTGATATTTGACAGTATTCATAATGGGGCGATCGTAACCGATATCGATGGCATCGTCACCCATCTGAACAAAGCCTATGCCGACTTTCTAGGCGTCCCCGTGGCCGAGTGCATCGGCAAGCACTGCACCGAACTGGTGGAAAGCAGCCGCATGCATATCGTCGCCCGCACCGGGCGTCCTGAGATCAATCACATGCAGATGATTCGCGGAAAAAATATCGTCGTTTACCGCTTTCCCATCAAAAAGGAAGGGCGAGTGATCTCCGCCTTCGGGCTGGTGATGTTCCAGGATGTGGGTGAGATGGTCAGACTGGCCAAACGGATGCATGAACTCGAATCCCAGCTCAAACGCTACAAGGAAAAACAGGTTAGCCTGCGGTCGACGCATTACACACTGGACAGCATCGTCGGCAGCAGTCGGACGATCACCGACCTCAAGCAGGACGCCCTGATGGCGGCCACCAACGACTACCCGGTGCTGATTGTTGGTGAGAGTGGAACGGGCAAGGAACTTTTCGCCCAGGGCATCCATCACGCCAGCCCCCGGGCGGTTCACCCGTTCGTCCAGATCAATTGCGCTGCCATTCCCAAAGACCTGTTGGAAGCCGAACTTTTCGGCTACGATCGCGGGGCTTTCACCGGCGCTCTGTCGGGCGGCAAACCGGGGAAATTCGAACTGGCCAACAAAGGTACAATTTTTCTGGACGAAATCGGGGATCTGCCCCTCGAGATGCAACCCAAGCTGCTGCGCGTGCTGGAGGAAAAGGTGTTCGAGCGGATCGGCGGGAACACTGTCATGCAGTCGGATTTCAGGGTCATCGCCGCCACCAATCAGAACCTGGAACGGCTGATTGAAGCAGGTCGCTTCCGCCGGGATCTATATTATCGGCTCAACGTCATCTCATTGTCTATCCCACCGCTGAAAGCGCGCAAGGACGATATCGTACCCATTGCCCGGCACCTACTCGGGTGTTCGCCACAGCAGCCCGGCGACCACGAAGTTGGGCTCAGCCCATTGGCAGTCGATGCGCTGCTCGGCCATTCGTGGCCAGGAAATGTCCGCGAACTGGCCAATGTTCTCGACCGGGCCAAGGCCACCATGGGTGGAGAAACCGTCGAGTTGGAGGACCTGCCCGTTGCCCTCAGGCCAAGCGCAGCCATGCCTGTCGATGCCGGCACGATGCCAATCCAACAGGTTAAAGCCGATGCGGAAAAAGCGGCGATTGTCGCGGCCCTGAAAAAAACCGGGAACAATAAGGTCAAGGCCGCGGCTCTGCTGAGTATTAACCGTCCCCTGCTCTACAAAAAAATGAAAAAGTATGCCATCGCTCTGGACGGTAAGGGGTGACGCCATCCCGTTTGACACATCCCAATAAGATGTAAATTGCACGCTCCCGGTCTAATCACCGTCCAGCGCCTTGCGGGCTTCTTCCCGACTTTCATAGATATGCGGGGCGACCCCTCGCCGCTCCAGTTCGTCGCCGAGCTTCATGCGCAGGAATGTGCTGGTCGTGTAACGGGTGACGCTCTCATAAAACCCGGCCGCGTATTTGACCATTTCAACATATTCATCAATTAGGTGCGGCGAGACATTGAAGTTGTCATAGTTGGCGATGGTATGAACCTTTTTGCCCAAGGGTTTCAGTGCATCGCTCACGATTTCCTTCATCTGCTGAATTTCCGCACTGTTTTTTACATAGACGTTTTCCAGGTTGATGAAGAAAATGTTATCTGCCGCATGATACGTGAAGCGTTCCGCCAGGGGAATGGTCAACAAATCCTCCTTGATACCCATGCGGCCAAAACGGAAAATGCGACCGTCCATGAGTCTGGGTGGACGCCTGATAATGGGGGTGAAGTCCATGAGCGCCAGTACCTGGGTGTCCAAATCGATCCCCGGAGCGATTTCGGTAAGTTCCAGGCCTTCCTCGCAC
This sequence comes from Desulfosarcina variabilis str. Montpellier, assembly GCF_048565275.1. Taxonomy (NCBI): domain Bacteria; kingdom Pseudomonadati; phylum Thermodesulfobacteriota; class Desulfobacteria; order Desulfobacterales; family Desulfosarcinaceae; genus Desulfosarcina; species Desulfosarcina variabilis. The sequence goes on from NZ_CP159846.1 coordinate 9,314,370, forward strand.
AGGGAGAAAACGCAGCGTTCGGTGATGTACAGAACCCGCTGCCGGCTCTGGGCCGCATATCTTCCGCTGAAGGTTTTCTGTTCCACCTGCCCGACGAACTTTTTCTGCCGACCTTCCTGAACGATTTTGAGTTGATCGTCTTCAATGGCAAGCTGGAGGCCGCCGGCGGTAAACATCCCCAGGAAACAGACCGTCTTGGCGTTCTGGCTGATGTCAATGAATCCGCCCGGGCCCGTGAAACGGGGGCCGAACCGGCTCACGTTGACGTTGCCTTCCGCGTCCGTCTCGGCCATGCCCAGAAAGGCGATGTCGAGACCGCCACCGTCGTAGAAGTCAAACTGATAGTTCTCCGTGATCAAGGCATCGACGTTGATGCCGGCTCCGAAATCCAGTCCCCCCATGGGAAGCCCGCCGATGATTCCCGATTCTGCCGTCAGGGTGCAATACTCCAGGATACGCTCTTCGTTTGCCACTCGGGACACCCCTTCGGGCATGCCGATGCCGAGATTGACAATGCTGTTCGGTTTCAGTTCGAATGCGGCGCGTCGGGCGACAATCTTGCGGCCGTTCAATTCCAAAGGTGGCACCGCCTGCATGGGCACCCGGTGTTCGCAGCTGAATGCCGTGCTGTATGGCTCGCCAAAGGTCTGCCAATGATTTTCGGGCTTGGCCACGACCACACAGTCGACCAGAATGCCGGGGATGATCACCTCGCGGGCATTGAGCGTGGCCCGGTCGGCCAGCCGTTCGACCTGAACGATCACCACGCCGCCGGAATTCCTGGCGGCCTGGGCCATGCTCAGTGCATCGAGAACCATGGCCTCTTTCTCCATGGAGATATTGCCGTCCGGATCCGCCGTCGTGCCACGCAGGAAGGCCACATGGATGGGGAATGATTTGTAAAGCAGATAATCTTTACCATCTACCTGCATTACCGTGATGAGGTCTTCTCCCCGGGATTTGGTCAGTTCGTTGAGCTTGCCGCCGTCGACCCGCGGATCGATAAACGTACCGAGTCCCACATGGGTCAAATTCCCCGGTTTTCCGGCGGCGATGTCACGATAGAGCTGGGTCACAGCGCCCATGGGAACGTTGTAGGCGAGGATCTTGTTATCGTTGACCAGTTTTCCCAAGCCCGGCGTCAGTCCCGTATGACCGCAGATGATTCTACCCACCAACCCCTCAATAGCCAGATGGTTCAGGCCTTTGGTCTTTCCGTCCCCCTGACCCGCCGGATAGGTTAAGGTCAGGTTTCGGGGCCTGCCGGTTTTCAGGAATCGATCTTTGAGCGCAATGGCCAGTTCCTCTGCAAAGCCTGCCCCGACGAACCCGGCCGTCACAATCGTGTCGTCGTCACGGATGAGTTCGATGGCCTCCTGGGCGCTGACAATTTTGCCTTTCTTCATCCGCATGGCCGCAATGGGATCGATCATTGGGTGTTTGATTTCAATGAGATGCTGTTTTCCGATCAGTGGATGGGGTTCTTTTTCCATAACGGTGCTCCTTAGGGGGATGAATTCAAATGGGGCGAATGGAACGTGACACGTACCTGCGCCTCCCCGAACACAAATTCAATTTTCTGTACGGACCTTTTGGAGGCTGGAAAACAGCAATTACTGTACCAATGCCATCAATTTTATCACTTAACTTTCGTGAACGCTGAAAGGAAGGGAGTAAGTTCGCCTTCGATTCATTTATTTGATCCTTGTATGAGCGCTTCAAATTTTAGTATTATTAAAATGCATTAAATCGACTATCAGTTTTAAAGCCGCTTATTTTTCCGTTATTATTGGTTACAGTTAGAATAGAACTGAGGAGAAGCCAGAATGAGGAAAAATATGTCTAAATATACTATCCGTCGGGTTACATCCCGCATTAAAACAGGATTGTTTCGCCAAAAGGAAAGACGTTCCAGATCTGAGACTGGAAGTAACAAGGTCTTGGTAGGCGCATTAATCGGATTAACAGGGACAATTATAGTAGCGTTGATCGGATTAATAGGGACTATAATTTCAGCAAGAAATCAATTGGTGGGATCAATGGAGCAGATACAAGCTCAATCGGAGCGGGTAGAAAAAATTGAAGAAAACAAATTCAGACTTGAGAGAAATCGCTTCATTCAAGAGCTTTTCATGAAAATTATCGACAGTGCAGATAATCCCGACAGAAACAATGCTCCGACCATTAAGGCAAAGATTGAAGCTTTGGGAGCCAGTGGTGAGAAGGACGAGGTGCTGGATTACCTGATTATGCTTCGTGGTTTTTACAAAACTCGAAACAATAATCTATATAGACATCACATTGACAAAACGATACAAAAAATCCTGCTTCCCGACAGGAAAGATTTAACAGATATGAAATTCAGCCTCAAAGACAACAATAATGCCTTGAAGGGTCGAAGAAAATGTAGTCGTGTAAACGTCCTTACAAACTTCACTAATTTTGATCTTTCCGGTGCTGATTTTGACGGGTGCACACTAGTGGGGGCAGTTTTTAGAAACACCATTTTAGAAAACGCAAGTTTTGAAGGGGCAATGCTGATCGGGGCGAATTTTCAATCCTCGGACTTGTCGGGAGCAAGTTTTGCGCATCACCCTTCACGAGCAAAATGGAAAACAGATATCAATGGTGCCGATTTCAGAGGGGCCACACTAGATGGAGTAGCCTTCAAAGAAGTTGTTAATCTCGAAAACGCACATTTTTCCCCTGATATGATAATAAAATTCAGCATAGAACGGACTAAGAATCAAGGGCCGTTTGCAGGTGTAGGGGATCAGACGATAGAAGCGTTATATAATAATCACAAAAACAGTATAATTGCTGAGGCTAAGAAAAATAAGGATTTCCTTCAGGAATTAAAAAAAACACCTGTTTGGAAAAAACTGAGATTGTCATTCGTTCTATGACGCACAGCTTAGGTTTTATTCAGAAATTACTTGATCCATAGACTTTGCTTGGGAATTTTTAGAAACCAGCTTAGCTTCAATAAACCTCGGTGTTACCGCTTGGATTTCAGCTCTCTCCATTACATCGACATTCGAATTATCAGAATGATGGTAGACTATCAACCCTCTTCCCTGTAAGTCAATTTCATAACCGAAGTCCGTATAAATGCGATTTTTGTTTCGCTCCTTTACAAATCCGCTGAACAATGGAAATTCCATTAGGACCCTTTTTGCTAGAAGTTCTGCCCATGCTTCGTTTTCTTTATCTTCATTTCCCCCAAGTTTATTCGTGTGAAAAACATCAGCATATACTAAATGGGATTTGTTTTTGGCATTTATAACCACTCCGTAAATTATTTTCCCATCTGCCGTATCGTGGATCAGTGTATTTCTATCTTGGCTTGATTTATTATTAATTTTTAGAATCCACGTTTTATTTGTTTCTTCGAACCCTCCTGATGCATTTAGGTTAAATCGTTTAAAGCTTTGCAATGTCTTAATTAGACTACGTTTAAAACTTTCGTTGTTGGTATTTAGGATCGACTCTTTATCTATTACCAACTCCATTCGTTGGTCTGGCTCAAACGGTGCCGGAAGTTTCCTAATAACAATTTTTTCTTGGGGAATCTGTTTGTTGAGGCAGAATACAATTTTGTTCTTACCCATTTTTAATTTGATTGATTTTGTCAGCTTGGCGATTTGAATATTGGTGGGGAATCTGTATATTTTTATAGGGGGATAGCCCGATCCTTCATTTCTGATCTCCAAGGATTTAAGCTTGTCTGCATTTTCAATCGAGAACTGTAACGGCATCGATTCCTGGTAAATAGTTACCTCGTGGTTCGCCTCGAGAAAGAACCCTTCAAACGAAATCTTCACTTCACGCACATTGGCTTGTAACGAATAGAAACCTGCTTGGCTTGACATCAAGCTAGCAAGAAGTGGCTGATTTTTTGTACTCATCAGGCTGTCCGGTGAAATGTAGGAATGGGTGGCATTGCCAAGGATATCTTTCGCTATAACTGTTACCGTTTCCATGCTATCAACAACATGGCTGAAGTGGTTTTCCAACGTTAAGTCCACTGGCTGCCCGTCGATAGTCAGTGAAGCCGCTCCGGCTTCATCAGTCAGATACCCGTTAATCGACCATTTACGTATATTCTGGTATGCACCTTCCCCAATCGGCTCGAAGAAAATGTCCGGCCCTTCACGATCCACTTGAACAGTGACCTTTCGACTGGCCGGTATCCCTTTGAGGTTTGTAGCTTCTATCTTTATTTCGTGCAGGCCTGACAAGAGGTTAAACGTTTCTCTGAATCGAAGGTGCTTCTGAGGCCGGTTGATCCTTTGAAGCTTGCCGTTAATCATACTGCCCTGAACATAGACCAAGCATTTTTCAATATAATTGTCATCTTCGACAAAACCGGACACAACAACAGGATTGGCGCGAGTCAAAAAGAGCCCTGATTCTTCATCTAAAATGATTTTTGGTGTAGTAAACGGTCGCGGAGTCGACTGAACCAAAGCACGACGGGTAAGGTTCAAAAAGTAGTTCGCTTTGTCAGAATACGTCTGGGATAATGAAAGCTCAAGATACCTTTCGGCATCTTCGTAGTTATGCATCTTGTAATAAATGATCCCCAATTCCCTGCGAGGAAAAAGGTCGAGTGTCCAGTCCCCGGGTTTTAGATAATCCCATTGATCAGAAACAGACTCTGATATAGCCATTTTAAAGTCATCAATGGCGAGATCAAAGCATTCGCAACGGGCATATTCAACACCCCGTTCATAGTACTCATCCGCTTCACCCCATGCAATGATCACATTTCCACATTCATGACCTTCTTTTGTACATGAATTGCTGTCTACTGAAACGATTCGACATCCGCTTAACATAAAGGCAGTGAATGCACCGAAAAAAAAAGCAATGCCAATAATTGATTTCATCTTATTTCCCATAGCAATCATTGAAAGCGGCGGGTAGTCATGTTAAAGGTAAAATTTATTTGGTATCATATTTCTATTGTTGATAGGTAAATCTTACGACTTTGGTTCATAAAACACCTTAGCCAAGTTCAAACAGTTCAAGAACAAAAAATGAGAGCCACGCTGAAAGTCATCATTTGAATATTATTAGATAATACTTGGATTATCAGATAATTTCAATAGTACCAAAACTTCTTTTCGATTTGACATTGCTTGCTATTTTTTATAGATTTTTTAGAGGTTCTAGTAGAAATAATCTAAATTGCTACGTCTTCCTCAAAAAAATATTACACACCAATAAAACAAGACTCATCACCCCCGAAAGGAGGTGCGATCAGATATTAAGCGAATACTTCCTGCTGCCTTTATTATTCTCTTGATAGATCAGATATTCAGCTCATTGCAGACTCAAACTTTATCCTATGCAGGTGGAATCGGCGCATTCTCTTGCAAATGCGTATCATGAAACAGGTTACCAGACACTACAATTTCCTGAAATTCACTTGTTCTCGAATCTTCCTGAATCAACTCATATTTCTGGTGGGTTTTAAAACTCAGGTAACGAGACAAGGCGTTAAAAATGCAAAGGATAATTCGATTATGGTCTCTATGGCAAACAAAGTTATCAGATTTCATTCAATCTTTGTCCTCGCCAGCATCTTTTTGATTACTTCAACAACACATGCGCAACTCTCTGTTGAGAGCGTATCACAGAACATCGGCCAAGTGGGCGGGGAAAATCTTTCAATAACCATCAGTGGTTCCGGTTTCGATAGCGGCACCCGGATCATGATGGTTCCCGACGTTGGCAACCGCCACCAGCGAATCGCGTCATTGGAGATGCCCTTTTCCACTCAACATTTGACTGCATCCGGCCACTATGCTTACGTTGCCGGAAACGGTAATCTGCAGGCCGTGGATCTCAGCCAACCGATGTCGCCGGAAATGATCGGCGAACCGTTTCCTATCTCAGATTGGGTCACGAGTCTCACATCGAAGGGAAATATTCTATGCGTCGGCCTACTCCATCAAGGGCTCTGGCTGATAGACGTCTCAATCCCTAATAATCCGTCAATAATTACAACGATTACTGAAACCGGTGGTGCAATTCGGGATAGTGTTTTCGTCGGAAATTTTGTTTACGCGGTTAACGACCATGAACTGCTGGCCGTGAACATGGACGACCCGGCCGACATCAGAAGGGTCAAACCAGATATCTCAACGGACAGTTGGAATAATTTAGCTATAGGCGGTCAGTACGCATATATCGCCGACAGCAACGGACTGAATGTCATTTCTTTAGGTAATCTATCTGATCCAGAACTAACGTATATCGGGGCCGCGCCCTTGTCCGGCAGTTGGGTTGGCAACAGCGTAAACGTATCAGAAAACAGAGCTTACATAACCGGGGCCGGCACTCAACCCGACAATACCGATTGGGGATTGCAGATATTCGATATCAGCGATCCGGAATGCCCTGAGGTCATTGGTTTAATAAAAACCAATCAGGCTGCCACAGGTGTCAACGTTTTTGGTAGAAGGGCTTATGTGATTCAAGAATACGAAAACGCCCTTACCGTTAATATTGATGATTCTTCCACCCCCATTGTTGTCGGCATTGTAAAGCCGTCCGGATTTATCTGCGGCTTGGAGGTCATCAACAACGTGATGGTTGTTGCTTCATCGATTTCCGGTCTTGAAATTTACGACGCAGAAGATCCAAGGCCTTCGCTGGTGCAAGGCGTAGTAAGCTTGCAAGGTGCCGAAGGCATCGATATTGAAGGCCAATACGCCTATGTCGCCAATTGGTCGGGTCTGCATCTGGTTGATGTCCGCTATCCTCGTGCGCCTCAGCTTTTAAAATCCGTTGATATCCCGGGTGGAGCCAAAGCCGTTGAAGTGATGACGTGGGAAAATTATGTTTGGGCATTTGTGGCAGGTGGATACGGAAGATGCACGTTGGTTGATTATACGATTATTGACGGTACCCCCTCTTATAATTCACCTTATCAAGAAGACTTCTATGTGGAGTTGCCAACTGGCCTTGCCCGTGATCTAAAAATCGGACAGGACGTTGCATATGTCATAACCGACAGCCAAGTTGACGGTGCCGCACTATATAGCCTCGATATATCCAGGCCGATTGTCACCTACAAGCCAAATGAAGAGTTTATCCTCGCTGAATGGTCGCTTCCACCGAACCCAATTACAGCCCCTGTCAATCCCATGCATCTCGATATCAACGGTGGATTTGCCTGTGTAGCCGATTGGTATAATGGCCTGTGGCTCATCGACATTGAGAGATCCACCTCAATACCGCAGCTCAAATCCGTGCCCGGCACAGCCGAAGATGTGGCCGTCATTGGTTCCCGGGCGCTCGTGGCGGGCGATCAATTTGTGGATAACAACGAAAATAAGAGAGGCGGCCTTTACATTGTCGATCTCGACAATCTGACCGCGGAAGCTGATGTTGTGGATGTCCCTGCAGACGTAAATACCATTACCATTTCTGGAAACAGGGCTTATTTGGGCACGAACTATGGTTTTTATATTGCCGATATAGCATCATTGGATGCTCCAGTTGTCATTGGCAGAATCGACACCTTGGGCGACCCACAAGAAATTATTCAAAAAGATGACCTTATTTATGTGGTTGACCGAACCATCGGCCTGACGATTCTGCCTGATCCAGTTGAGATCATTGAAAAGGTCATTGACAGCGAGGAGCAGATGACGGTGACAATGCCCAGTCCCCCTCTGGCAGGTCATTACAACATATGGGTCTCCAACCAGGACGCCACAGATGAACTGATCGGAGCGGTTACCTTTTTGTCTCCTTCAGATTATAGTAATCTATCTGAAAAAAAGGCGATCCTCATTGCCGGTCGCAATCCTGGTAATGTCGAATTATGGGAAGCGACCCAATTATGCCTCAGGACAGCATACAAGGCCCTTTTAAACAGAGGGTACGACAAAGAGAACATATTCTTTCTCAGCCCTGAAGGGGTTGACCTGGATGGGGATGGAAGCAATGACGAGGATCACTCAAGCTTGGATGCATTGACATGGCCGGTCGAGGGGTGGCCTTCGGAAACCGGGGAATTGCTGGTTTACATGGTTGGCCACGGCACTGATCGCGGGTTTCAATTCGATGGCAGCCAGTTTCTCTGGGCCGAGGAGTTGGACGGTTGGCTGGATGACATCGCGCCCGACATCGCTACCAGGACCGTGTTGGTCTATGATGCCTGCCGCTCCGGCAGCTTTCTCCAGGAGCTGACCCCTGCTGGAGAAAACCGTATCGTGATTGCCAGCACCAAGCCGAATGATACTGCCCTTTTCGGCAGCGATGGCACGCTGTCATTCTCTTATCACTTCTGGAGCCGTCTTTTTAATGATTCCAATCTGGCCAGGGCGTTCAACCGGGCTAAAAGTCTAGTTCGCGCCCCCCAGGTCGCCCAGCTCGATGCCAACGGGAACGGCATTGCGAACGAACTGCAGGATGACATCGCAGGCATTGAAATCGGTGCGGTCCACTCTACGGACCGGGTCGGTCCAAACATCGGCCGAATATCCGAGCCGATCTCATTAAGTGACACAACAGAGGCCACATTCGAAGCAAGCTCCGTTTCTTCAGACGCCGGTGGCGAGTTGTCGGTCTGGGCTGAGATTCTACCGCCCGGCTCCTGGACCGGGGCGACATCCATCACCGACAATACCATAATCCAGCTCGTAGATGATAACAGCGGCGTTTATCAGGGCAGTTATGCCGACTTTTCCATTTCGGGCACCTATCAGGTGCTGCTGCAAGCCAGGGATCTAAGCGGTGTCTCACTGCCAAAGGAATTATTGGTTTACAAGGACGGAGCGGATACTTATGAACCTGACGATGTCAGCGCTCAAGCAAAAAGCATCGGCCTGACCCCAGACAGCCCACAGCATCACCACTTTCACCAGGCAGGGGACGAGGATTGGATCAAATTCTATGGGATTGCCGGAGAGACCTATACCATCGCCGCGACGAACCTTTTTCCCGACTGTAACATCGTTTTGGAGTTGTTCGACAGCAATGGGTCATCACTGCTCGACGAGCCAAAGGACACGATCGGAGATCCGAATGCCGATGAAATCATCGATTGGCAATGCCAAACAAGCGGTATTCACTATATCCGGTTGACACACAAGCAACCGGAACAATTTGGAATCGGTACCGACTACGACATCAGCATTTACAGGCCGATAGCACCGCCCAATCAGGGAACGCTTGCCGGGAAGATCCTGGATGAGCAAACGGGAGATCCAATCCAGGACGCCATCATTCGCACTAGTGGAAACTGCACATTTATCAGTCTTAATGACGGATCATATCTGGTCAGCGATGCACCGGGTACGTGCACGATAACTGTAAGTGCAGATAATTATACAACCCAAACAATTTCGGTAGAGATCCCCGAAGTGGGCAGCACCCCGCTTGATATCAAAATGGTCAAAGGGACCGGCTCATCATCTTCTACTGATACCGATGGAGGCGGTGGAGGCGGTGGATGTTTCATCGGGCTGATTGATCAGGAATGACTTAATTTCGGGATGTGGGCAACCGGGGGGGAAACCCCATTATTGAGCTACTCAATTTGATGCCCATTTATCTATCGGTAGCAAGGTGCAAATCCCACGAATAACGAATAGGAAACTCAGCATGATAGCTGCCTGGCGTGCCCACCGTTGGATTCTGTGTACCTTGCTGGTAGGCTTTTTTTATTTACCCTGGCCAATTGGACTTGTATGGGGTCAGGAACTTCGCAGGATTGAGATCCCCTCTTCGTTCAATCCGGTTGGATCCGGTGCTCGGGCATTGGGGATGGGCGGAGCGTTCATCGGCTTAGCCGACGACGGCACGGCAGCCTCCTGGAACCCCGCCGGACTGTCTAAACTCAATAAAAGGCGAGCCTCTTTTGCCCTGTCCGCCTTTGATCGCAGCGAAGACAATACCTTTGGCACAAACCCGGAGGCCGACGGAAAGCAAAGCGTCTCCCAGGGCAACATCAATTACGCCAGCCTTGTATATCCATTAAAGCAGATCGAGCCCCATATGGTTGTTGCCGTAACCTATCAGTACCTTTACGACCTCAATCGACAATGGCAGGTTCCATTTCGTATCATTTCTGAAACCGTAAATGCCCATCAAACGTTTGATTTCGAGCAATCCGGCGGGCTCTCTGCTTTAGGGCTGACCTACAGCGTGATACCTGTTAGGAGATGGCGATTCGGCATCGGTTTTACAGTCAATATCTGGGATGCGGGTTTCAATCCTAGCCAGTGGGAAGAAACAACCCGTCAAACATGGTCCGGCACACTGAACGGCAATCGTTTCAACATGGTCACCGAGATCTATAATAAATATACATTCAGTGGATACAATGTGAATCTGGGTGTGCTTTGGAAACCGATCAAAGACAGGCTGCAGATCGGTGCTGTTTTTAAAAGTCCGTTCAAGGCCGATATCAGCCATGAGAAGCGGACGTCGTCTGATCTTCAATACCCTGATGAGCCAGAGGCTGACGTAACCAATTCAACCCGGGTCGTAACCGATGAGACCCTTGAGATGCCCATGTCCTATGGATTGGGTCTATCCTACCGCCTAAGACCAAACTTTATCGTTAACCTTGATTTTTACCGCACCGAATGGTCCGATTTTGTGCTTGAAGATGCACAGGGCAATCGAACATCACCCATCAGCGGCAAACCCATCGATGAATCCGCAGTAGACGCGACGCACCAAATTCGACTGGGTGGACAGTATCTATTCCTCCGTCCGGGTTCATCTATAAACGACTACGAATTTCCGTTGCGTGCCGGTGTCTTTTATGACCCCGCACCGGCCGAGGGTAGTCCGGACGATTTCTACGGATTCAGTTTGGGCTCCGGCATGAAAATCTACAGAAAAGATCCAAAATCTGATCCCGCTAACCCTACAAGGAAAGATTTCTTAGCCATAGACATTGTCTATCAATTCCGATTCGGGAGAAATGTTAGCTCCGCAGTCTTTGAGAATTTAAATTTTTCACAGGACGTCGATGAACACACATTCATCGCATCTGCTATCTTATTTTTCTGAAACATCATATGGTTTACCCCAATGTTGCATAAAAAACATTGGGGTTTATATAGGTCCTTTAAGGCAGAAGATCCGCGATATCGCACACATCCAGTTCCAGCACCCTTAAACTTGCGTTTATCCGATTGACATTGCAATCAATGGCGACAATACCGCCGGATATCTCCTTAAGCGATTCGACATGCTCCTTGATCGTCTGGATTTCTCGGGCCATTTCCTTGTAGTCGTAGTTATTTTGCATGATATCACCATTTTTAGTGTTGATGTCGTAAATCCTGAAACCGTTTGCCTTTGCCTTCAAAACGCGGTAGGTCGCCGTATTGCTGAAATTCCAGGATATAATTTAAATTGGTCTGCAAGCGCAGTTTGGCCAAAAGCGCCTTTCCGATTGCGTCTTCCTGGCTTTCGTATTCGGGCATCAATTCGACCTTTAAATGGATCTGATCCGCATCCCCCTTTTTAGAAAGGATAATCTGATACTCGTCACTGAGTTGATCAAATCCCCGCACCACTTCCTCTACGGCAGACGGCGCCCACAGGACGCCCTTGACCTTGGTGATATCGTCACAGCGGCCGATTATGCCGCCGTCCAAGCGCCGGAAGGTGCGTCCACATTCACACGGCTCGTCATTCCACTGAATGATGTCTTTGGCATCGAAACGAATACACGGCTGGGCCATTCGGTCCAGGGAGGTGGCCACCAGCCGCCCTTTCTTTCCCGGCTCGGTGATAATCTCACCGGTCTCCAGGTCTTCTATCTCAAAAAGAAAAAAAGCCTCGTTGACATGCAGACCGGCCTGATGATGGCATTCCCACCCCCAGTGACCGATCTCCGTACTGCCGCATTGATCGTAGACCTTGGCACCCCATAGTTCTTCCATACGCTTGCGGGTGGCGGGAATGCTGCCTCCCGGTTCACCGGCAACCGTAATTTTTTCGACCTTCAGGTCCTGGGCCGGATCGATGCCCATTTTGTCCCTTGCCACACGCCCCATGTTCAATACGTAGCTGACCGTAGCGGCCATGGCGTTGCTTTCCAGTTCCTGCATTTTCAGGATCCGTGCTTCCGTATTGAGCACCCCCCCGGGAATGACTTCCAGCCCAATCTTCTCGGCCGCATAGTGTGCGGCCCAGAATGCCACGAAAATATTATATCCAAAAGGCAGCAGCATGCGATCGGTGGGGCGGTAGGTTTGTGCCCACAGGGCATGGCTATAGCATTCGATGCCCCACTCCCAGTCCTGCCAGGTGTCGGCCTGATAGACCGGCTGGCCGGTAGTGCCGCTGGTCTGACGATAGGAACAGACTGCATCCTTGGACACGCATAGAATATCGCCGTACGGATAATTATCCTTACCGGGTCCCTGAACATTGCGCATCATGGATTTCTCAATTTTCGGTACCTTGTGGATATCATCAAATGTCTTGATATCCCCCGGTTCAATACCGGCATCGCTGTAAAGTTGACGATAAAAGGTTGAGTTTTCATAGGCCCACTTGAAAATACGCTGGAATTTCTTCAACTGCAAATCTTGCAGTTTTTCACGAGGCAGGGTTTCCAACAAGGGATTCCAGTAGCTGGAAGGGTCCATGCGTTTCCTCCTTAATTGTTTTTTTATCAGTATGCTATCGGCAGGTATGACTTAAGACAATATAGAGATTGCGCCAAATGTCAAAATCATAAATCTTATCCAATTCATAAGCGCAAGTTATCGATCGATCGAGAAAACCACTGATACGAATCACTGATAAGATTTTCTTATGGTTTTCATAACATTATTGAAATTGACAGTTTCCAGGTGAATTTTCCATTATCATGTACAACACCAGTAACATTTCGCCAATCATCGAAAATCGCTTATCGTTCGATGAAAACCGCTTTTTGCGGGAGTATCTCTCCCCGCCCTGGAAACATCCATCCGGCTTTTCCGGCCATCGGTGAGAAGTTGGAAAAGTCTGAAACCACATGCTGTCGGCAATGATCTAAATGTGTCAGATGTTTTACATACCACCCTATAACGGCACACAAGAAGGAGGTTGCAATGGAAGCCCAAAAGGACTTGGCAGAAGCCCAAAAAAAAGCAGAAAAGGTAAAACTGTTCGCCCATGACATTCACGGCGTGCTGACCCCCAACACATTTTATTGTGACGTCGAAGGTAATCGTCGCTATGGATTCTGGCACATGGATGGATTCGGAGATCTCTCCCTCATGGCCAATGGTATCCGTATCGCCTTCCTGGACGCGACTTCCGTGGATGAAGAAGGCTACTATCGCGCCAAGGAGCTCAAACTCGACAAATACTACTACAAAGTCGACGATAAGGTCGCAAAAATGGAAGAGTTGATAAGCGAATTGAGCCTTGAAGAAGATGAGATTGCCTATGTCGGTAGCGAAATAACCGACCTGTTGCCTATGAGTAAAGCCGGCTTTGCCATTGCAACGGCGGATGCCATCGATGAAGTAAAAGAAGCGGCGGACTATATCACCAGCGCCCCGGGCGGCAGAGGGCCGATCCGGGAATCATGTGAATTTATTTTAAGATCGATGGGCAAGTGGGATGGCTGGGTCGAGAAGGTTACCAAAATGGGATACAAATAAGCGAGTCAAGGGGGAATAAGCATGACTGTGACGGAAAAGGCGATCGAGCAGGCAAAACAAGTCAAATTCGTTATCCTGGATATCCACGGCATTCTGACTGACAACACTTTGTACTATACCAACGACGGCACCAAATCCGAATGTTTCTCACTGGTTGATCGCATCGGATGCAAAGCCCTGGTAGAGGGTGGGATCGGTGTCTCATTTTTAACCAGCAAAGTCTCTCGAGCCATGGATGTGGTCGGCGAGATTTATGATGTCCCGCCGGACAAACGGTGGGGAACCAGCGCCAAAATCGGCAAACTGGACGAGTTCGAACAGGAATCCGGGTTTTCGGACGAAGATTTCTGTTACGTCGGCGATGAAATGATCGATCTGGGGGTGATGCGGCGGGTCGGATTTCCGGTAGCACCGGCCAATGGCGCCGTGGAGGCCAAAGAAGTGGCATCCCTGATAACAAAATCGGATGGTGGCCAGGGAGTGGTCCGAGAACTGGCCGAGTTTATCCTCAAAGCCCAAGGTAAGTGGGAAACGGTGATCGAAAACCTGTCAAAATCCGGCCTGTCTTAGAAAGGAAGAAACATGTCCTACAACAGTCCAAAAGACAATCGAGCGTTTATCCAACAGCTAAAGGAGTCCGGAGACTTGGTCACAGTCAACCAGGAAGTCGACTGGGACCTTGAAATGGGAGCAATCGTAAGAAGAGTTTGTGAAAACCAGTTGGCGGCCCCTTACTTCAAAAAGATTACCGATTACCCCGGATTTGAGGCTTTTGGTGCGCCGATGGCAACGTATCGGAGACTGGCCATCGCCATGGGACTGGATGCGGCCACACCAATTCCTGAAATTGCAAATGCTTATGTCCAGCGGACCCAAGAAGCGCCGATTGACCCGGTAATCATTGATGCCAGCCAGGCGCCCTGCAAAGCCAACATCTTGACCGGCGACAACGCCAATCTTCTGCACCTGCCCGGCCCCATGGTTCATGATGGTGATGGCGGACGCTATCTGGCCACATGGCATTTTGTCGTGTCAAAGGACCCGGACACCCAGGCCGTCAACTGGGGTATGTATCGCATGATGGTGTTTGACGAAAAAACCATGGTGGGCCCGGTACTTCCGTTTTCGGATATGGGCAAAATGTTTTATGGCAAATATGTCCCCAAGAATGAACCCATGCCATTTGCTGCGGTACTGTCCGCCGATCCAATCTCGAGCCTGGCCGCCTGCGCCCCATCGCCGATTCCCGAGGATCAACTCGCCGGCATGTTGCGCGGTGAACCGGTAGAGCTGGTTAAATGTGAGACCTGTGATCTGTATGTCCCTGCGCATTCGGAAATCATCATCGAAGGAGAAGTCATTCCCAACATCATGATTGAAGAAGCCCCCTTTGGGGAATACACCGGCTATCGCACATCACCGCGAGAGCCACGAACAGTTTATCGGGTTAAAACCATTACCTACCGCGACGACCCGATTATGATGGTATCCAATATGGGCATACCAACCGACGAAGGCCAGCTGTTGCGCTCATTCTCGCTCGGGTTGGAAATGCACAAGCTGCTTGAAAGCCAGGGTATCCCGATTACCGGGGTCTACATGCTGCCCGAATCAACCCACCATCTTGTGGTGGTTGGCGTGAAACCGGCTTACACCGGTATTGCCTCACAGATCGCCAACCTGATCTTTGGAAGCAAATTGAGTCCCTGGTTTCACATGGTCGTCGTCGTTGATGAAAAGACCGACATCTATAGCAAAGATGAACTGATCCATGCATTATCCACAAAATGCCATCCAACCAGAGGAATTCATATTTATGAAAATCAGGTCGGAACACCGCTCAATCCTTATGCATCACCAGCAGAACGAAAGATGAGTCAAGGCGCTAAGGTGTTGTTCGACTGCCTATTCCCACTGGACTGGCCCGCCTCAGACCTGCCGCTCAAAGTCGCTTTCAGTACCAACTACCCACCACAGATCAAGGAAAAAGTGCTGAGCAACTGGGAAAACTATGGATATGCAAAATAAAAAAAGAAAAAAACGGACGACTTGAAGAAACCAATCATTTTAACAGGAGTTTTTCATGAGCTACAACAGTCCCAAGGACAACCGGGAGTTCATCGCTCGGTTAAAGGAAAGTAAAGATCTGATCACCGTCGACCAGGAAGTCGATTGGGATCTTGAGTTGGGTGCGATTGTCAGAAGGGTCTGCGAGAATCAACTGCCTGCCCCTCATTTTAAAAAAATTACTGATTATCCGGGATTCGAGGCTTTCGGCGGTCCCTTGTCCACCTATCGGCGGCTGGCCGTAGCCATGGGCATGAGCCCGGATTCCTCAATTCCGGAAATCGCCGATGAGTATGTACGGCGGACCAAAGAGACGCCGATCGATCCGGTAATGGTCGATGCCAAGGATGCCCCCTGCAAGCAGAACATCCTGGTGGGAGACGATGCCAATCTGTTCCACCTGCCCGGACCGATGGTCCATGAAGGTGACGGTGGCCGTTACCTGGCAACCTGGCATTTCGTAGTCGCCAAAGACCCGGATACGCGGGAAATCAACTGGGGTATGTACCGCATTATGGTTTTTGATGAGAAGACCATGGTTGGCCCGGTATTACCGTTTTCCGATATGGGCAAGATGTTTCACGGCAAACATGTGCCCCGCAACGAACCCATGCCCTTTGCCGTCGTTCTTGCCGCCGATCCGCTGTCAAGCATTGCCTCATGCGCGCCGTCACCAATTCCCGAGGATCAGCTTGCCGGGATGCTGCGCGGAGAGCCGGTGGAACTGGTCAAGTGCGAAACCTGCGACCTGGAAGTTCCGGCCCACGCTGAAATTATCATTGAAGGCGAGATTATTCCCAACGTCAGCATTCTTGAGGCCCCATTTGGCGAATACACGGGGTATCGCACCTCCCCGCGGGATGGCCGAACCGTTTACCGGATCAAGGCGATCACGCATCGCAACAATCCCATTATCATGGTGAGCAATCCGGGCATACCAACAGATGAGAACCAGCTTTTGCGTTCTTTTTCCCTTGGGCTGGAGATGCGCAAACTGCTCGAAAGCCAGGGCATACCGATCACAGGTGTGTTCATGTTGCCGGAATCGACCCACCATTTGGTGGTAGTGGGTGTCAAGCCGGCCTATACCGGTATTGCCCGCCAGATCGCCAACCTGGCTTTCGGCAGCAAACTGGG
This sequence comes from Desulfosarcina variabilis str. Montpellier, assembly GCF_048565275.1. Taxonomy (NCBI): domain Bacteria; kingdom Pseudomonadati; phylum Thermodesulfobacteriota; class Desulfobacteria; order Desulfobacterales; family Desulfosarcinaceae; genus Desulfosarcina; species Desulfosarcina variabilis. The sequence continues at coordinate 9,331,217 of NZ_CP159846.1, forward strand.
TCCCTGGTTTCATATGCTCGTCGTTGTGGATGATAAAACGGACATTTACAGCAAGGATGAAGTTATTCATGCCCTGTCCACGAAATGTCATCCGATTCGTGGCATTCACAAATATGAAAATGATGTGGGAACCCCCCTGAACCCCTATGCCTCTCCCGAGGAACGCAAAATGAGTGTTGGCGCCAAGGTCCTGTTCGACTGCCTTTTCCCGCTGGATTGGCCGACATCGGACCTGCCCCTCAAAGTCGCCTTTGCCACCAACTACCCGAAGGAAATACAAGAAAAGGTTCTCAATAACTGGGAAAACTACGGATACGACAAATAAGGAGGTAGTACTATGGCCAGAGAATATGACACGTTTATTTTGGATGATCCGGCAACGATTCCCGAGGACCAGGAGATGGAGTTGGTTGTCCGCGAACTCACGCCCGATGACCGCCGATACAAATACCGATCTTTTTATGCCATTGCCAAGATATCCAAATCGGAATCCACTTATACGGATCGTCTTCAGGTCCGACTCGGTCGGGGGCAGTTGCTTGAAGATCGCTGGTCCATTGAACTGATCAAGGAAATTAACAAATTTCAATAGAGGAGATGGTATGACACGGGCTATTGGCGGACTTCAGGAGTTTGTGGAAGAGCTTGAAAAAATAGGCGATGTCAGGCGGATTAGTGAACCCGTCGATCCTCAGTTCGAAGCGGCGGCCATTTTAACCCGCCTGGACCGTCAGGCGGGACCGGCCATTTTTTTCGAACGTGTCAACGGACACAGCATGCCGATTATCGGCAATCTGCTGGCAGCACCACGACGTCTGGCTTATGCCCTGTGTATGACCGAAGAAATGCTTCGCAAGGGTCAGTTGCCACCCAACCATGACCAGTTGATCGACCCGGTTCTTGTCGACGGGAATACGCAGCGAAGGGTCATTACGGCAGACAATGGCTTTGATATTCGTGATCATTTACCGGCATTAACCCATTATCGCCGCGATTCTGCGCCGTTTATTACCTGTGGCGTGGCCTCGGCGCGAGACCCCCAGGATGGTGGTCTGCGCCGGGGCCTTCACCGGGTAGAGATACGGGGAGCGAAAGAACTGGGAATATCCCTTGTCAATCCGCCATTGGCAGGAGTCTATGAGGCCCATAAGAAAGCGGGGTCACCAATGGAAATTGCCATCGCCATCGGTGTTGACCCCGCCATTCTTCTCTCCTCAGTTTTCAAATGCCCGCCGAACATGGACAAATTATGTGCAGCCGGCGGGTTGATCGGAACCCCCATCCACCTGATGCATGCGCATACGGTGGACCTTGAAATACCGGCACAGGCCGAGGTCGTCATCGAAGGGGTGATCGATCCACGGGTGACCGAGGAAAAAGGGGTTCTCGGAGAAGTCAGCGGGTATTACCTGGCCTTCTCAAGCCCGAGTATTACCATTACCGCTGTTACCGTGCGCGATCGACCGCATTTCCAGGCACTCCTTCCCCAGGGAAATGAGGTCGATCAGATTCTCACGTTTATTCACGGACTCAATGTCATCCCCAAAATGAAGACGTTCTTTCCGTCCATCCTTGATCTTCATTTTACGCCCGGTACCTTTGGCTCTCACCTGGTAATGGCCATGGACAGCGATAAGCAAGGGGAAGCCAGGCAGGCGCTTACGATGGCCCTGTCGATGCAGGCGATCAAAAAGGCCGTAATTGTCAATGGCGACGTCGACATCCGGGATCCGTTGGCCGTGGAATGGGCGCTGGCGACGCGCTTCCAGGCAGACAAGGACCTGATCGTGATACCTGGACTTGGTGGCCAGGTTCTCGATCCATCTGCCAACCAGGATTATACGACCACCAAAATCGGTATGGACGCCACCCATCCGCATCGGGACGGATTCGAGAAAATTGATTTCCCAAAGGACGCAAGGAAATCGGCCATGAACATTGAAATAGCAACCACAAAGGGGGTCAAATGAAGAGATTAGTCATTGGGATGTCAGGTGCTACTGGGGCAATTTACGGCATTCGTCTGCTGGAAGCCCTGGCCGACACGGATATTGAAGCCCACCTGGTTATATCCGATGCCGCGCGTAGAACCATCACCATGGAAACCACCTGGTCGGTCGATGATGTCCTGGCCCTCGCGCATACCTGTTATGACATCCGGGACATTGGCGCCAACATCTCCAGCGGCTCCTTTCTGGTTGAGGGCATGGTGGTCATTCCCTGTGCCATGAAAACACTTTCCGGTATTGCTCACTCCTACAATGATAATCTTCTGGTTCGGGCAGCGGATGTCAATTTGAAGGAACGACGCAAGCTGGTTGTGGTGGCCAGGGAAACGCCGTTTCACAAAGGGCATCTGAATCTGATGATGCAGCTATCCGATCTTGGTGCAACCATTCTTCCACCGGTTCCTGCGTTTTACTGCCTACCACAAACGCTTGACGACATCATCAATCACCTGGTGGGCAAGGTGTTGGATATGTTCCACATCGAGAATCGGATGTTCCAACGCTGGGGAAGCACAAAGTTAAATCGCGCCATAAAGATGCTGCAGGCCTAACCAATGAATCATAATCCTGCAAGATTAAACACGGTCCTTCAAAAAATGGGATCCGTGGGGCAACGCAAACGGGAGCATCTGAAGATCTGCATCGAAAAAAATGTTTCCTTTAAAAAAACAAATGGTTTTGAGCATTATGAGTTCGAGCATCGGGCGCTGCCGGAACTTGGAATTGATGACATTGACACATCGACCACATTTTTGGGGAAAGCGCTTAGACTGCCGTTTCTCATCGAGGCCATGACCGGTGGCTGCCCGGGTACCGGAAGGATTAATCGCAACCTTGCCCGGGCGGCCGAAACACTTGGCATCGCAATGGGTGTTGGATCACAACGCGCGATGCTCAATCACCCGGAATTGATTCAAACGTACCAGGTAAGACGCGTCGCGCCCTCCATATTACTCTTCGGAAATATTGGCGCGACCCAGCTGACCGGCTTATCTCCCGATGCCGTTCATGCCCTCATCCGCCAGATTGAGGCTGACGGTCTGGTTGTCCATCTCAACGCGGCCCAGGAGTTATGCCAGCCTGAAGGCGACAAGGATTGGCGGAACATCGTCATTCAAATCAAAAGACTCTGCAAAATCCTTGACGCCCCGGTCATTGTGAAAGAAACCGGATGCGGTATCGCCGGCAAGATCGCCCGTTTGTTAGCCCCTGCTGGCATAAAGGCCCTGGATGTAGCCGGGGCCGGTGGAACTGCTTTCACCAGAGTCGAATACTATCGTGGGGCGCCTTTGGCAAAAGCGTTCTTCGAATGGGGTATTCCGACAGCCGAATCGCTAAAACAGTGCAAAGATGCGGTGGACATTCCACTGATTGCCTCAGGTGGAATTCGCACAGGTCTCGACTGCGCAAAAGCCATTGCCATGGGCGCATCCCTGGCTGGCTTCGCCTTGCCGCTGCTGCAGCCGGCCCTTACATCTCATCAAGCGGTCATCGATAAAATCAAATTTATAGAAGAAGAGTTCAGGATGGCAATGCTGTTAGTTGGAGCAGCGAATATTCAGCAGCTGGCTGCAACACCTATAGTAATATAACACAAAATTATAGGTCCCATAATTTTAATCGCTTTGACAAGCGGTTATGTTGCCAGTAAATAGTATTTTGATGAGTAAATACAATACAAACTGTCCCATTTATATCAAGCAGGTTCCCAGCACTACAAATGGTGTGTTCTGGGTGAGTTTCGAAAATCATCCCCAACTGAAAAAAACCAGGGCGAACATCTATGGTAGATGTCTGCCCTGCATTACTAATCTTTTTGAGCAGTTAAAAACGGGCAGTACGACCGTTGACCTGGGCAACGCCTACCACTGTTGGAAGATAACGACCGTTCTGGACAGCCTGGACACATGCTTTGAATTGCTGGAGAAAGTTTCAGCACACCCTTTTGACGGCTGTTTGATCGGCAAGCTTGGCAATGGGCGGCCGGCTGCCAATACCCGGGTAGTAGTTTTTCATACCCAGGATGAAGAGCAAAGAGAACGGATTCGACAGATCGTCGGCTTGTGCCTGTCTGACATGAAGATCAATACAAAGCCGGTCATCTCTCGCGCCTGTGAAGTTCTCTATGCACCATTGTTCGGTGACTGGCGGAAGTGGCAGCCAACGTCACCGATTCTTTATCCACAACGAATTGAAAAACATATCGCCTATCTCAAAAAGGTCCTGTATCAAAGTGCGCTTTGACATAAAAACGCCTTTTGGAAAGGTTCTTTTGAATTTATGGTTAAAGTGGTAACAAATATCGAGGCGATGATGTTTGATCTGGATGGCACGCTAATCGACTCCATCCCCGCCTATTTTGATTTGCTGCAATCGATTTTTGATACGCTGGGGCTGCCTCAACCGGAGATACCGCTAAAAAAAGCGTTCATCGGCCGCGGCCCCGTCGTATTTGAGCAAATGATCCCCGAACAAAACGATCTGGACCGAGATACTGTCATCCAACAATGTTTCGAGGTCGGCAGGCGACTTTCCCGGGATATGTTTCGCAACAAAGTTCGCCTTTTTCCGGGCGTTAAAGCGCTTTTTGAAATGCTAAAACAACAGGGCATATCGATTGGCATTGTCAGTACGACCGAGCGACAATTTATCGAACGCAAAATGCAGCCCCTTACCAATGAAGGGATACGAAAGGCTGTGGAAGTAATTATTGCCATCGAGGATGCACCGCAACGCAAACCGGCGCCGGACCCCTTGCTCGAGTGTGCCAGGCGCCTTTCGGTTGCCCCTCAAAAATGTGTATATGTGGGAGATTCCGACGTTGATATTCTTGCTGGCAAATCGGCTGGCATGCAGACCATTGGCGTGCTTAGCGGACTGGCTGACAGGCAGACCTTCCACAAGGAGCAACCGACACTGGTTGTTGAAAGTGTTAACGACATTTGGCGTCATCTGGCCCCTCAAACTGAAAATCCAAAAAAGCGTGGAGAAAATACGCATGAACCAGAATAAAGCGACCGATAAACCGATCCGGTCCATATCCGGCATTGTTCAAAGCGGAGTTGGCAAGGGGTGCTTTTTTACTTCAGTCGATTGGGTGGTCCGGCAATGCAAAGACAAATTGGGCTATACCCCTTTTCCGGGGACGCTCAATGTCAGGGTTTGCGATGAAGATCTGCCCAGGTTGAACCAATTTTTAGAGAAAACAGATGCGGCCTTTGTGCCCAATGATACATCTTTTTGCTCAGCACCAGTAAAAAAAATCGAGGTTGATGGAATCTCAGCTGCGATTGTTCTGCCATCGGAAGATGTCCGTGTCCACGATCACTGTATTTTAGAAATTATTTCTGCTTGCAGTTTCAAGCAGTCATTAGGTCTCAGAGATGGTGATCAGGTCGAGCTGACGACCATGCCGGGGAAATCACAACGGTAAACAGGAGCGTAAAATGAATATTCACGAAGAGGTATACGAATTTGCCGCATCAGCCGGTGCACTCGAAGGATACGTATTCGAAAAAGGCCAACTGGAATCTGCGCATTTTGACAACTGGATCGGCAATCTGAAAAAGCAATATTCTCATCTGCCTAAAGATGTGCGTAGCCACTTTCAAGGTTCCCTCAACAGAACGCTGGGCAGAGCGGTCCAATCACTGATTGCCTGCATTGGGGCTGATCATGATCATGTAAGAACGCTTAAATCCATGATCAAAGGCGATCTTCCCATATCGGCCCACGATTTCGATGTGGAAAAAGAATCCAAAAAGCAGCGCTTTGCCAACTGATAACAGCATTGCACTTTAAAATTGAATTTCAGTACGAAATCCAAAACGAATTGAATTATCCAGATAATATGCCCGTTGCGGAGCAAAGCAATACAGTTTTACCCGAAACCGTTTGCTGAAACCGACGAGATCAAGGGACTGACCGTCTTCAAAAAAATCACGGGTAAATGGAAATTTTTTGATATAAGCGCGGAGAGCTTGAACGGCGGTGATGCCCGGGCGCACCGATTTGATGCGTCCTGCCATCTGAAGCCCTCGAATCCCTTGCCATGTATTCGAAGATGCGTGAATAGCGGCAGCGACCGGCCGATCGGCCTGTGACTGGGTGATATGCAATGATTCCGGATCTGAGAAAAAGAAAAAGGCATTTTTGTAAAAGACAAAGTACACGGGTGCTGCCCACACGCTCTCGGCATCCGATGTCGCCAGTGTCAGCGTGCTGAGCTCTTCGATAAGACTGAGGGCCTGTTCTTTGTATTCTTTTTCGACAGGTGGTGTTGCGTTCATCACTTTTCTCAAATGCGCTGCAGTGAGTACTTATACCAAATAAAATCTGAGTTTCGATGCCGTCCCACCGCAAGGAATCATCCTTGCGGTGGGATATATTTAACTAACCGTAATTTTATTTACTAGTCAAGCCCCATCTCACTCCACCGGGATTTAAGGCGCTGCAGCACCTCTTCATTCATATGTACGATGGGTGGTTTACGCTCCCACTCAAAGGGGAACGTGGCATCCATGACAATCCTGGAGGTGATAAATTTATTCTCGTCTTCGCTAAGGGCCGGATCCAGAGGCGTTGAGCGTCCGCGTTTGATGATCTGCGTTCCTTTTTCGGGATGGTATCGTGTTGCCAGTGCCCACCATACCCGCGGCAGATCATCGGCATCGATGTCATCATCGACAATAATCAACCCTTTGAGTCCGTATGTGCAGGTATTGCTGGCGATCACTGCCGCCGCAACCTGGTTGGAGTGCCCGGGATACATCTGCTTGACTGACACGATGGCCCAGAAACGGCCACAGGCCTCAGGCGGCATGTAAACCGATTTCACCCCACGGATACCCATACGGGTCAACTCTGTCCACAATGTGGCGTTGCGCACGAAGGCCAGCATCATGTGATTGTCGTTAACTGGCCGCCCCACCGACGCGCACATCATGATTGGATTGTTGCGATGGTAAATGCGTTTTACATCGATGGCCGGCTTTTCGATCGTTTTGTAAAGCTCGTCCGTGTAATACCCCGTGTACTCGCCAAAGGGTCCTTCGGCCCTAAGATTATCACCGTCAATATACCCTTCTAAAACCAATTCAGCCGAAGCCGGGATCGGAAGTCCGGTGAGTTCGGCGGTTACCGTTTCCACCGGTTCACCCCGCAATGTGCCGACAACATCATACTCACTGGCATTTTCGACCATCGCACTGCCGGCGAGCATCAGCAGGGGATCACAGCCGACGACCAGGCAAATGGGCATTTTCTTCCCCGCCTTACGATACTTCTGCAGAATTCTGTCTCCGCGTTTTCCCTTCAGGATTTGCGCGCCGACGGTCTTTTCATCCAAAACCTGGCTTCGGTATGTTCCCAGGTTGATTTCATCCGTATCCGGGTCGCGGGTCACCATGAAACAGGCCGTCCCGATATAACGGCCACCGTCCTGTTCATAAAAACGGGGTGCAGGAAAATCGAAGATGTTGACGTCATCTTCTTCGATAATATTTTCGAATACCGGGCCGCTCTTCACGTCTTGGGACCGAATGACTTCCCCGATGGACATTTCCATCCAGGCCTTGCTTAACTCGCACATGGTTAAATCAGCCGGCTTCCCCAAGCACATCGACATTCGTTTCGTACTACTGTAGGCGCCAAAAAAAACCGGGCTGTTATGGCCTTTCACGTTTTCGAACAGAACCGCGCGGCCGTCTTTTTCTTCTATCAGCTTTGCGATGTGCGTCATCTCAAGGTCCCAATCCACCTCTGCCGTTACCCGTTTCAAGTCTCCTTCATTCTCACAAAGAGCGATGAAATCCCTTAAATCCATACGATACCTCCTCTTCTTGCGCTTGCGTTATAGTGAAGGCGGTCCCCTCCCATAGATACAGAAAAGAACCAATTATCAGCGTATTCAACGAGCGATCACGATTGTTTTGTATTCATTGTTAATAATAAGAGAAATCACTATAATGATTTTTAAATCATTTTTCGCCAATAGCAAAACACAGTGAAAGATATGATCGGTCATCAGACCCTACAGAAAAGTCCCGGGCTAAAAGCAGCACTTTTGTGCAATGGTAAGTGCTTTTATAATAATAGATTATAGCCCTGCCAGAGTCTTAGTAAGAATGTATTTAGATTAGACGAGGCACCCGTTTTCATCTTCCATTAAAGCAAGCTTTCTATAAATCGGAGGGTCTGTCAAAATCATAATTCTTATGGAATCCATAATGGAAGATTATAAATACCCCGAGGCATCATCGGGATCCGTTCCAGGTCCTTTTTTAGATCTCTCTAATAAAACTCTCAGCGTACAAAAGCAGAACCTCTTGATGCGAATCACCGGCTGGATATTCGGCGGGGAGATTGGATGCGGATTGACGATAACCACAAAAAAGGGAACCCGAGGCGAGGCCCCCTGGATAGCATCTACCGATTATTGAGGATTTGATACGGGGGTGCAAACACTGCCATCGGCCCGGAAGGCATTTTAGAGATCACGCCGAATCGTTTTGAGCGGCTCAGATTCCGAAATGAACATAACCATACAGATCGGTATGGATGGGTTTGACCTTGGTTTCTCTTTTCGCGAGAAGACTCCGGATGCCGTTGATGGGCAGACTTCTCTCGCATAACTCATCCAACATTTGGATAAAAGCCTTGGCCGGCGGAGAGAGGGGTTCGTTCTTTAAGCGAGCGATACAGGCATCAATGTAGACCTTTTTTCCTTTTATGGCGACCGTCATCAGTTTTCGCTGCGCCAGCTCTTCTTGAACCGCTTCACGGACCAAAAAAGATATACCGCTTCCTTTTATTACCTGTTCTTTTATAAATTCTGAGTTGGCTGTTTCCATTAAAATATTTGGAGGGCAGCCTTCCCTTTCAAACAGTTCTGTCACGTACTTTCTGGTTCCCGAGCCGGGCTCATTTAGAATTAAGGGTTCTTTTGCCAATTCGTCGACTGTAACCGATACTCTGGAGGTGAAAGGATGCGAGGGACTTATAATCGGAATTAACTCTTCTTTGGAGAATGGTGAAAAAGAAATGTTAGGATCATCCAAAACCTTCGTCCCAATGGCAATTTCGTTTGTCAAATCCAGCAGGGATTGAATAACTTCTTTTGAGCTGCCTTCATTCAGGCAGATTCTGATCATTGGATATTTACGCCTGAAGGATTCAGCCAGCATGGGCATCAATAAACGGACATAGGTTTTGGTGGTGCCAATACGCAATACACCTTGCTTTAATTGTTTAAAATCATCAAGTAACCCTTCGATTTCTTTTTCATGCTCAAAGATCTTGCAAACGCGCATGTAAAGTACGTGCCCTGTATCGGTTAATTGAATTCCCCGTCCCTTTTTCTTGAAAAACTTGAGCTCACACCAGTTTTCAAAAAGTTTCATCTGGGCGGTAACGGCCGGTTGTGAAACACAAAGCTCTTTGGCTGCTTTAGTAAAACTAAGATTTTTGGCGACACAGTAGAAGATACGGAGATGGTTGAGATTTAACATAGATTTAGCGCCTCCACCCGGAATGCCGTTTTCATTTGTTCCCGACAGCGATTATGCCAACTGAGATATAGTATATATGGATTCTCTATTTATTTTCTCCATCTGATTACCAAGCCTTAGTTTACCAAATCAATCACACTTATAACGTCATTCATTAAATAATCACTTATCAATATTTTTTGTAACCTTGATTGTCAACACAATTTTGTTCATTGGCGCATGATTCGACACCTTTCACCAGGTGCCATATCAAAACCAATAATGGCTCAAATGAAACATGACGACCCTGATCCCTTTCCTTTAGCGCATCGCACTCAGCCGACCGCGTACAGGTTTGCCTAAGTTACATGCGGGTCAAAAATGATCGTAATTAGGGATGTCGAGATGACATTGAGTGAAAGGTCACCGATCGGCAGAGATGGCAGCCAATGGATGAATCGTTTACCGTCCGGCCCAAAGCGGATCGATTTCCTGCCTGGAAAGAGTGTCGGCACGAAGAGAGATACTGAAACCGGGAGGTAGAAAAATCTCATCGTGATATAAGGCGCAGCGCTCCAGGCCGGGCCATACCAGACCGACCTGAAGCAAAGCAAAAACAGGGTCATCTATCGGAACATGGCAATCCTTTCCGTGGACGACCGGGATTCAACACGCGAATCCGACGCAGATACTGGGGGCTGAAAGGCATTGTTGAACAGCTTTCTATTTTTTGCGGGTGACCTCCATGGTGATCAGCACATCCACATCCTTTCCGACCACACCCATATCATAGAACTTACCGCCCCCGACATGATAGGCCAGGCGATCGATGGTCATTTTGGCCTCAAACCCGGCAACTTCGGATTTTTTGTCAAATGGATGGTCGGAAACCCCAAGCAGGGTAAAGGGAACCGAGACGGATTGGGTCACGTCCTTGACCGTCATCCTGCCCTCGACTACATACTGGTTGTCCTTGACGTGCTTGACCGCCGAACTCTTGAAGGTCATCTTGGGATATTTACCGGAATCGAAAAAATCACCCGAGTTAAGATGACTGTCCCGCTTGCTATTACCTGTGTTGATGCTTTTTACGTCCACTTCAAAATCAAAACGGCTGCCGGCCAGGTCATCGGGTGCGAACACCACCGTTCCTTTAAAATCTTCGAAATATCCCCGCGTCGCAGAGTAGATATGATTGACGCTAAAGTAAATGGCCGTATGGGCCGGGTCCACTTCCCACTGCGGTGCCTTTGCATAAACCTGGGTGGAAAACAGCAGTACAAAAAGAAAAAGCGCAGATCGTTTCAGGATTGTTTTCATACCATGCCTCCTCTCGTCAGCATCATAAAAAGCGTTACAGCTGTCCAAAGACTCGCTCAATAACCGAAAATCTCGGTATGAATGAAGCGCGAGGGAAAGCCGAGTGCTTTCAGGTCAGTCGTTATTTGTTTCATCATCAAAGGCGGGCCACATACAAATACAGCCGCCTTTCGATTGTGATCACGGATCATGGTTTCAAGCCGGCGCCGGTCCATTCGGCCGGCGTTTGAATTGCTATCCGTGTTACGCGTAAACATAGGAATGAGACGCAGCCCTGTCAATTTTGCCGACAGAATATCCATTTCATCGGCAAACACCATGTGCTGTGGGGTACGGTTGCTCCAGATCAGCGTAATACGACGCGGATCATTCTTGTCGGCCATGTATCGCAGCATACTGAGCATGGGGGTGATACCGATGCCGCCGGCAATCATGATCAGTTCCCGGTCCGGGGAAAGAAAAAGGTGCCCGAACCGGCCAAAGGGCCCCTGCACCAGGGCCCTGTCTCCGGATTGCAGACGGTTCACCCCTCGGGTCCAATCACCGCAGGCCCGGATGGTGAACTGCAGGTCCGCGCCTCGGCTGGGGGAAGATGAAAGGGTAAAGGGATGCGGCTCCGACGACAGTTGCGGTGATTTAAAACGGACAATGGCAAACTGTCCGGGAACATAGGCAAACGGTTTGTCGGATAGGGGGGATAGCGTCACTGTGATGGCATCTGCGGCACCTGTCTCAACCCGGGTCACCTGGTATGGCCGGCGACTCGCCCGAATCCAACCGCTTCTGACCCATAACCAGGCTAGTGCCAAAATCGTTGCGGCAACCATCACTGCCAGACGGGGAATAAGGTTGTCGGTAAACGATTCGCTGACGTAAAGTACATGGGCAATCAACAGTACCAGGATCAACAGGCCACCAAAGCGATGCAATGGCGCCCACACATGAAAGGCCAGGCCCATGCGCTTGCGCCAATAGCTGGCGACCAGCACAAGTAAAATCATGATCAACAGGCCCCCCCCCACCCATTCCGGCCAGTAGCGAATTTCCCAGGGAATCAACCATTTTTTCTCGGAGTAAAGCACAAAAGCCGGATGGGCCAGGGCCAACGCTGCTATCGCCCAGGCATGCATACGATGCTGCCGGATCAGACCGGGCATGGAAAACACCCGGTCAAGAAACTTGAACCGCCCGGCCAGGGGAAGCTGCAGCAAAATCAGCACCCCTGCCGCCAGCCCCAACATCTTGCCCACCCGCAGGCTCGTCTTGTCCATGCCGAATTTGTACCACATGGATGGGGATTCAAAAAGATATGGAACCGTCAGCGCAGCGGCCAAAAGCAAAACCGCAAGCAGAATGATTGCGATCGCCACTGTAGCGCGGATATTGGCTGGAAGAATTTTGGCTGATATTGAATTCATCACTTCTGCTTATTGCCTAGTGGTCAATAATTCAAATAACTGGATGCCATCTGCCAAATAAGCAGGCGTTGATTACTCCTCAATTGCAATTCCATTTTCAGCGCACCACGCTTTGAGTGCCGCCTTTTGCCGCTCATCTTCAAACTTGTACCATTGATCAAGCAGACCTTTCTCAAACAAAAGATCTTTATATCGCGAATATGCCCCTGGATGCCGGAAATGTGAATAGACCCGATCAAGCTCTTCTGGTAAAAATTCTGAAACGAATTCGATTACGAGATTTCTGCCAAGATCAAGATCATTTTTATGTGGGATTGAAATATACTTGGGGTCATCAATATCATCTGGAAATTCATCTATACCAGCAAGCTCAGAAGCATAAAATAGCTGCCCGGTTTCTGTACAAAGACAGGCATTAGACATAAACTCCTGGTCCATGCTTACAAACATAAATGCATTTTCGATATCATCAAATTTTATCGTTGTCATTTAACGGTCCCTTTATAAACGGTCGCTTGTGGCTAAATTGATACCCAACCCAACAAACAATGCGCCAAGGCCGCGATCCATCCAGCGCGATACTTTCGTGTTTTTGCTGAGATAGGTGGTTAACCGACCACCAACCAGAATCAACGGAGGCTCAACAAAAGCAGCAACGACGATAATAAGGAAGCCATGAATGAACAATTGGGCGTTGGCAGGCCCCCTTCCCGCTTCCACGAATTGCGGCAGGAATGCAAGAAAAAAAACGGCAACTTTCGGATTTAATACGGCGACCAGTACACCTTGTTTGAAAATTTTCATCATTCCCTTTGGAGAGGCCTGACCATTAATTGATATACTGGAACCTTTGGACCGTAGGGCCTGTATGCCCAGCCAGATGAGATAGGCCGCGCCGATCCATTTCACTGTTGAAAATGCGACAGCAGAAGTAGCCAAAATAGCAGACAACCCCAGCGCCGCAAAAAGGACATGAATAAATGCACCGGTCCATATCCCAAACATTGCTGAGAATCCTGACTGCACGCCTCTTTTAGCGGTTTGGCCAAGGATGAAAGCCATATCCGGCCCCGGAGACAGGTTTAATAAAGCGGCGGCGGTAAAAAATGTAGCCCAATGGGCAATAGAATATTCAAACATTTTTAACTCCTTAATAAAAAAATATTATCATCCTAAAACACAACACAAAGGGTGTTGTCCATAAAAAATTAATCTCCCCTGATAAAAGGGACGCTTTACGACAAAATTTTTTTCACGCCTTGATCTTACGGCCAAAGTTGCCTATTTCTGGACAAACGTTAACTAGTGCCCATCCAGAAATGTCACCATTTCTGGATGAACACTAACTAATTGGGTTCGCGCAAAACGCGCATCTCGACAGTGAATGATCCTTAACCTATTCCCAAGGGTTGTCCCATGCCCCAAGACAGAATCAAAACCATCGGCCGGTCGCGGATTCAATATGGCCCCCTGTCCGACCGGGTCTACCTCATGCAGCTGGCCGCCGGAGAGGCCGAGGCGGTCATTACCGCAATGGCTGAATTGGCTCAGGCCGAAGGCTACACCAAACTCTTTGCCAAAATTCCAGGCAAAAACGCTGCTGTATTCGAGGATGCAGGATTCGAAATCGAGGCCCAGATCCCGGATTTTTACGCCGACGGCGACAAGGCGCTTTTCGTGTCGCGCTTCATATGCAAAAACAGGCGCCGGTCCTGCGATGCCGAGCGCATCCAAAAAGTGTTGGAAGCGGCCCTGAAAAGGGCCGGCGCCGGTATCCGCCATCCACTGCCGAGCGACTGGGACCTGACATTCATGACCGCGGATCGCGCAGAGCAGATGGCGGCCCTGTACAGTCGGGTGTTCGATAGCTATCCGTTCCCGATTTTCGATGCGGACTACATTCGTCACAGCATGGATGAGAATTTCCGCTATTTCGGCATCCTTCAAAATGCAACGCTGATCGCACTGGCATCTGCCGAGCGAATCGAAAGCGGGGTGGAGATGACCGATTTTGCAACGGCCCCCAAACATCGGCGCGCCAGTCTTGCCGCTCACCTGCTGGCTGCCATGGAAGCCGACGCCCGGCAAAACGGCGTGAAAACGGCCTTTACCATTGCCCGCGCTGTCTCTTACGGCATCAACATCATGTTCGCCCGGGCAGGTTACACCTTCGGCGGAACCCTGGTCAACAATACCAATATCTCCGGTCGTGTGCAGAGCATGAACATCTGGTACAAGCCTCTCGCACCGTGCCCCTCGAATGGCTGAAAAAGCATCCACTGCCGTACCGATCACATTCACAAATTCCATGCATCCACTTTGGTTTTCAGGAATATTGCGTCCGGACCATTCGGCAGGCTGGCGGGTACCCCCATCTTTTTCGGTTCAGGGGAATATCGGTTTCGGCGGATCGAAGACAGGACAATTTAAGATTGCATTTTGAATTTTACAAAGATACAGTCAGATAGCGACGGCCAATGGGCTCCAAGCAGACAAAGCCGATTGGCGAACTAATCCATTACGGCAAAAGTGGTGAGACATGCACAACGAAACAACCGTAAGCCATCCGCCGGCGCTAAAAGTCGAAAACCTGCACAAACGATTCGGCACGTTAGAGGTTCTCAAAGGCATATCACTCACAGCCCATCAAGGGGACGTCATCTCCCTGATCGGTTCTTCCGGGTCCGGCAAAAGCACCCTGCTGCGTTGTATCAACCTATTAGAGATTCCCAACTCCGGTCACGTCTGGGTCAACGGCGAACGCATCGAAATGACCACCAACCGAAAGGGTGAAACCATTCCCCAATCCAGCCGTCAGGTGGACCGCATCCGCTCGAAGCTGGGCATGGTGTTTCAGCAGTTCAACCTATGGACCCATATGACCATCATGGAAAACGTCATCGAGGCGCCGGTCCATGTTCTCGGCCAGAATAAAAAAGAGGCCAAAGAAACGGCCATGGCGTTGCTTGAAAAGGTCGGCATCGCCGACAAGGCCAAAAGCTACCCCGCGCACCTTTCCGGCGGGCAGCAGCAGCGGGCCGCCATCGCACGGGCCCTGGCCATGGAGCCGACTGTCATGCTGCTGGACGAGCCGACCTCCGCCCTGGACCCTGAGCTGGTGGGCGATGTGCTGGCCGTCATGCGGCAGCTGGCCGAAGAAGGGCGCACCATGCTCGTTGCCACCCATGAAATGGACTTCTGCCGTGACGTCTCCACCCAGGTCATATTCCTGGACGAAGGACGTGTGGGCGAGCAGGGCTCCCCGGAAAAAGTTTTCAACGCACCCGAATCGGTTCGTTGTCGACAGTTTCTGTCCCGCTTTCTGTGGCAGGATCAAACGAATGGTTCACATAACACCCAAGACGAGCAGAAGGAGGAGAGATGAGAAGACTACTGACCACGTTACTGGCCGCCGTCGTCATCACAATGATGCTTGGTTCACCCGTTTCCGCAGGGGAATGGAAGACCATACGGTTTGCCACAGAAGGCGCCTACCCCCCTTTCAATATGCTGGACAGCAACGGCCAACTGCAGGGATTTGATGTGGACATCACCAACGCACTGTGCAAGCAGATGGGTGTTGAATGCAAACTGATGATTCAGGACTGGGACGGACTGATTCCCGGACTGCTGGCCAAGAAGTACGACGCCATTGTGGCCTCCATGTCCATTACCGAAGAGCGAAAGCAAAAAGTCGACTTCACCAACAAATACTATGTCTCGCCAGCCCGTTTCGTCGCTAAAAAAGGCGCCGGCATCGATGTCAGCAAAAAAGGGCTGAAGGGCAAAGTTGTGGGCGTCCAGCGGGCGACCATTCACGAGAACTTCGTTCGTGACAATTTCGGTGACAGCATCCAGATCAAATCCTACGCCACCCAGGACGAAGCCAACATGGACCTGACCGCCGGCCGGGTTGATCTGGTCATTGCCGATGCGACCGTGTTGCAGGGCGGATTCCTGGATACCGACGCAGGCAAGGGCTATGCCTTCATCGGCCCTTCCTTTACCGACGCCAAATGGTTTGGCGAGGGGATCGGCATCGCCGTGCGTAAAGGGGATGGTGACCTGAAAGAAAAGCTCAACAAGGCCATCAAAGACCTCCGTAAGAGTGGCGTTTACCAGAAAATCAACGCCAAATACTTCGACTTCGATCTTTACGGAGAATAGCGCAGCCTGAAACGGAACGTCCCATGCTGGAAATTCTCAACTTACAGGGATACGGATCACTGCTAATCAAAGGCGCCAAGCTGACGGTGCTGGTGGGCCTCAGTTCAATGGTCATCGCCATACTGCTCGGTCTGGTGGGGGCCTGGGGAAAACTGGCACGTTCACGCCCGGCCAACATCGCTGCCGGGGCTTACACCACCATCGTCCGCGGCGTGCCTGAACTCGTTCTGATCCTGCTGGTATATTACGGCGCGCCCACCCTGATTCAGGATATTGCCGCGCTCATGGAGATAGACCTGTACGTTGACCTCAACCCCCTTGTGGCCGGCATGTGCACCATCGGATTCATTTACGGTGCGTTCTCAACCGAGGTCTTCCGGGGCGCTTTTCTGGCGGTGGACAAGGGCCAGGTGGAAGCCGCCCGCTCGGTCGGCATGGGACGCGTGCTGTGCTTCCGACGCATTCTGCTGCCTCAGATGTGGCGGTTCGCCCTACCGGGTCTGGGAAATGTCTGGATGGTCCTCATCAAAGCCACGGCCCTGATATCGGTCATTCAGCTGCCCGAGCTGATGCGCAATTCGGACATTGCCGCGCGGGCCACCCGGTTACCGTTCACCTGTTACTTTCTGGCCTCACTCATTTACCTGGCCATCACCATTGTTTCCCTGGTCGGGCAAAAGCAGCTCGAGAACTGGGCCAACAAAGGCGTGAGAAAGGCTTGATCTGATGCCCCTGGTCCCCGACATCGTCATCGAAAGCCTGCCGAAACTGATGAGCGGCACCTGGGTGACCGTTCAGATCACGGCCCTATCGGTAACCATCGGCCTGTGCCTGGCTGTCCCGGTGGCCCTGATGCGCGTGGCCCGCAATCGTTTGCTGTCGATTCCCAGCTACGTCTTCTGTTTTTACTTCAGGGGGACGCCGCTGCTGGTGCAGATTTTCCTCATTTATTACGGCAGTGGACAGTTCGTTGATTTTCTCGAAGCCATCGGCCTGTGGCAGTTTTTCAAGCAGGCCTATTTCTGCGCCATCCTGACGCTGACCCTGAACACGGCCGCCTACACCGCTGAAATCCTGCGCGGGGCCATAGAAGCCGTTCCTTATGGCGAGATCGAGGCGGCCAAGGCCTGCGGGATGAACACCCAGGTAATGTTTCGCCGCATCATTCTGCCCAAGGCCTTCCGCCTGGCATGGCCGGCCTACACCAACGAAGTGGTTTTTCTGTTGCAGGCCACATCTTTGGTCTCAATCATCACCGTCATGGACCTGACCGGCGTAACACGGGTCATCGCGGCCCGTAGCTTCGCATTTTACGAGATGTTCATCGCCGCCGCACTGATCTATCTGGTGATGGTCTACGGCGTGCTGTTCGTCTTCCGCCGCATCGAACGCCGCATCTTAGCCCACATTCAGCTTCCCGCCTGACTTTACCCCTGCGTTGCACGTCAGGGGGTGATGGCCTGAACGACAAGGAAAATGTACTGGTGCATTGCCTTTTCAAGTGGAAAGCCGCCGTCCCGTAAACACCAGTCGAAAACGATCCCCCGGGCCGTGGTGAAAAGAATACGATTGATCTCTTCGGCACTATAGTTTGTTTTGATCTCTTTTTTCTCGATTCCGTTGGCAATGATATCCTGAAGGATAGTGACCATCACGCGCTTTTCACTGACAAATAACCGGTTTTGGGTATTGAACAGGGCCTTGCTGAATCCCAACCCGTGGCGGATATAAATCTGAGCAAAAAGATTGAAAAAGCTGACGATTTTTTCCGTTGCCGTCTTGCCTTGAATTTGATTGTTGGCCATTTTTTCCTGAAAGAAATCATCCGCCCGGTGGAATATTTCCGCCATAATGTCGTACTTATTCTTGTAATGATGGTAGAAAGTGCCCACGGAAACGTTTGCCTGCTTGCAAATTTTTTCGACGGTCAGCTTCTCGAATTCACTTTCCTGCACCATTTCAAGAAACGTGTCATAAATAATTCCTTTGGTTTTAATCGCTTGAAGTTTTCTTTTGGTCAGTTTGGCCATGACAATTCATTTTCTCAAAAGCATACAAAGGCGCCGGGCTCAATGCCTGGCTTGAAAAGTCAATAAAAGATAATGGATGCCTTTGCTTCCCGGGAAACTAACAATTTATTTTTATTAACAGATTTCCGGTTAAAGCGCAATTTTCTGTCGCTAAACGATCAGCGCCGTCATATTTGGGACTCGCTTTAAAATGATGCTCGCAGCCATGGCCTGCACTATAATATGGGAAAAGGCCTGATCATTGGCGGGATTATATGGATGGGCAGTAGAAAAAAGGGAACCCGCAAAGCGGCGAAAACGGTTACAACAAGAGCTTGCATTCGGGCTGGGGGGGCGTGTAACCGTTTTTTGTCGCCATTAGCGGTTTTGAAGATTGAACCCACCATCAATAAGGGCGTTTAGTTGAGCATGGGGTCGACAAATCCCCTGCCCTTGAACATCTCGATTTCCGCTTTGCTGTAGCCGGCAATTTTTCTGAGAATCATATCCGTATCCTGGCCCAGGCGAGGCGACCCACGCCAGACGAGAGGCGGGGTGTGGCTCATCTTGGGAACGAAACCAAATGCCGTCACCGTTTTCCCCAATGTCTGATCCTCGTATTGGACAAAGTTTCCCCGGCGCTGGTAGTGCTCACTGTGGGCCAGATCCCTTGCGGTTCGGGGAATGCCGCAAGGCACTTTTTTGGTCCTGAGAGTGGCCAGGCATTCCTCGGACGTGCGCGAGCGCATCCACTTTGCAATGTCGCTGTCCAGTTCGCGTCCCAACTTGGAATCCAATGCCTCTCTGGACGCCCCGGCTTTATCATGCGGATATTTTTCCACATCGATATCCATGGTCCGCAGGGCCCTTTTATACACAAATGGTCCGAAGGCACCGATGTAAACATAGCCGTCCTTGGTCTTATACAGATTGGCGGGTTGAAATACCGGCACACGATTGCCGGCCCGTTCCTTGACCCGCCCCAGGGTGAAGTAATTGACAAAGGTATCGTTGAGGCATTTGCTCATGCACTCAATCTGCGCCACGTCAACCACTTGGCCCTGCCCCGTTTTCTGAGCGTTGATATAGCCCATCATCACGCCATTGGCACAAAATACGGCACTGATATAGTCATTGATGAATGAGGCTCCGTATCCCGGTGGTGAGGGTTCCGGGAAGCCATTGATATACATCCACCCGCCTTCAGCCTGGCCCACGGGATCATAGGATGGCCGGTCGCACTCTTCTGGCACCCCGCCAAACTGGGGGCGTCCGAACCCACTGAGATGGGCGATGACCAGTTTGGGATTGACCTCGAAAAGCATCTCGTCCGTGATACCGAGTTTTTCCACCCAGACCATGTTCTCCATCCACACATCGCAGTTCTTGATCAGGGAAAGGAAAATTTCCTTGATTTCCGGAATGCGCATGTTCAGTTCCAAGGTCAGACTCAGCTTGTTGCGCGCCTCCTGGATCCAGGCCGCGCTGATCTTGTCCGCTTCCGGCGTGTCGGCCTCGGCCAGGACAAATTCTCCGTTACCATTACCCGTGGTGATAACCGGAGACTGGCCGCGATAAGGATCACCCACACCGGGGCGCTCGACGTGAATCACCTCCGCTCCGTAGTCGGCCAGCATGCTCGCGGCAAACGGTGCCGCTACAATGCTGCCGGTCAAGAGCACCCGCATGCCTGTCAGGGGGCCATACGAAGGAATGATCGCCGGCGCGGGTACACGCT
This sequence comes from Desulfosarcina variabilis str. Montpellier, assembly GCF_048565275.1. NCBI lineage: Bacteria > Pseudomonadati > Thermodesulfobacteriota > Desulfobacteria > Desulfobacterales > Desulfosarcinaceae > Desulfosarcina > Desulfosarcina variabilis. Next base: position 9,351,365 of record NZ_CP159846.1, read on the forward strand.
CGATTGCTTTCCATCTTTCCATTAAGTCCTCCTTTTCCGAACAAACGCTACCGTGTTACCACGGAACAATTTTAAACGAATATTTTTCGGTGAACTTTATTCGACGAATTTTATTCGGTATAAACCGACACCGCTACACAAGTCAAGGGAAAAGTCTGTTTGCACAAAATTGCTACCAAAGGCTTGTATTTAATTGGAATTTTTTATTCTTAGAGGAAGAAAAAAGCCTCTGTGCAGAGGCTTTTTGGGAGCTGGACCCGGATAAGGCGGGTGTTTAAAGTGGGTCCCCTTTTAATGGGCGACCCGTTTTCATTTTCATCATCCCGACACCGAAATTTTATGGCGCGGTATCTGAAATGGAATTGATTGTATCAATTTGTCCGGTGTTACCATCCAAGGTAAAAACATTCCACCATCGCCCATCCCCATCAGGGACATCCCATTTCTGAATCAAACCGGATTCCCCATAAACTTCAACCGTGGCTCCTGAATCTGATATGGTGAGTTCGTAAGAAAAATTATGTACCGCATATGTGTAAGTGCCATCTTGAGCTTGATAGATAGTAATTGTTTCTGGACCGCCACTTGTCATGTCATCAACATCCAATTGCGTATAGGGTGGATAAATCTCCGATCCCATGGAATAATAACAAACATGACTTCCATCCGGAGTCCATATGTGTGAATCTAAATCTCTTGGTGTACTGACCCACGTCAGAACAATCCTATACTCGTCAGAATTAACGATAGTTTCAGACAAAACAAAATTTAGGGTTGAGGGATTCCCTTCTTCGAGGGTAACGGACTCCGTAGACGACGTATAACCGCTCATTGATGCGCTAACCGCATAAGATCCAACGATAATATTTTCAAAGCGATATTGCCCTGCTGTGTTGGTAGTGGTGGTGTATGTCCCTTCACCGACTGATATGGCAGCGCCTGATATTGGTTCAGCAGTTGATGCGTCAACAACAGTGCCACTTAATGATGTGGTCGCATCATCGTCACTGAAAGTGGTGATAAAGCGTCTGACTTCTGAATCAGCACCGATGTTGCCGTATAGATCTTTCGCGCTGATCTTCCAGAAATATTCTGTCAACGACTGAAGAGCTGAAGGTGTATAGGTTGTTTCAGCGGTTGATGCATCGATAATTATGGTTTGAAAATCGATGTCTTCCGCCACCTGTACGATATATCCGTCGGCATTTTGAACAGGATTCCATTCAAGGGAACATCCGTTGGGATTAACTTGCTGGTCGCCGTCGTCAGGGGCTGAAAGCGTGGGAAGAAAGGGCGAGGCATCAATTTCGACATCTTGGATTTCATCGGGATTGATAGTGATCCCGGAGGTCTCTCCCTGACAGATGATGTTTCCGTCAACATCCTCTGCCAGCACCACAAATGACCGGTCCTGACCAACCGGGATGTTATCAACCCTGCCGCTGTGGTCCGAATAACTCCAGGGGCCATCGCTTATCAGCCAGTCGCCGTTGGCATCGTACACCTGGCAAACCACATTTTCAACATCGCCTTCCGGGCAATCCTGATCAGCCCGCAAGCTCGATGAATCCGAGAGCTTAGACGTATTGTTCCAGCGAATCATCAAGGTAGCCGATGAACGCTTTGAATCAGAAACAGATGTGGTTTCATCACCGCATCCCAATGGAAGCAGTATCAGCAGAAAAAAGATCAGCAATAATAGACATATTCGAAACCGTTGCCTTTGGATGACTTCATGAATTTCCATTCATCCCCCTTGTCTCTATTGGTTCTTGTGCCCCCAGGGTTTAGCCGGACCAATATTCTGATATCAATTGAATATATATAGTGTCTATCCACGAACAGGAAAATTTGGTCGAGATCAAGGCGCCCGAAAAATTTTACCACAGGCATATGGTTGATATTCCGAGGATAAAATTTTTCGCGCAACGCCGACATCGGGCAAATTGGCCATTCGTGGATGGGCACTATCTAAAAAAATAGAAATAAGAATCGACCGTTCATAAATAGGTCAAATAGAATGAACAAATGTTTAGATAACGCGCTTTCCAGATCATGATTTGAGCTAACGATCTATACATAGACGCAATTAAATGTGGTGTCAATTTAAATAAACTGAATCCACTGAACGAAGAACCAAAAGAATATCAGGCATATTCCGTGTTTTCGCAACACCGCTGAGCGGGATGGCTGGGCGCTGAAAATGTGAAGTTATTTTTGCGCGAGCCCTAAACACGCCTTCATCATTGGAAAAGCATTCAGCCGGCATTTTACCGGCATTTGCCGCTGCCGATATTGCTATTTTATCTTTCGAAAATGATTCTAAGGCGGCGAACGCATCATTAAGCGGATTTCACTATATTTTCCATAAGTAATATCAAAACGATAAGAGTATAGTGTGCGAATATGAGCACTTGCTAAAGTAAATAATGCTTGTGAAAAACTCAAATCCAGGCGAAGACAGGCTTGATTCTATTACTGCTGTAATGCGATGAGCATATCAAAATTATTGCTTGTTTTAGTGTGCAATCTGTGTATTATGGTCGTCCAAAAAAGAGAAAAATATCATCTTCAACCGTAGGATTGATCAGCCTTTGAAGGGTGAACGCTAAAAACAATGACAAAGCCAAAAGGATAAAACAATGATGAATACAAAAGGCATACTTTTTTGTTTGTTGGTTATTGCGGGCTTGATGATTTGCGAAACTGCCTCGGCTGAGTCAGCCAATCGAATTGGCGTTGGCTTGCATTACTGGACGGCTCTGGAAGATATTGAAATTGATGATGTAGACGAAAACGGCTATAGCTGGATTTTTTCCTACCAGCGCATTCTGAGTAATTTATTTAAATTTGAAATAGATGCCGGACTTACGAAGGAAGGCTATGCTGGCTCTGATACAACCGTTTGGACCCCCCAAGCTTATTTTCTCATAGGCAATACAATCTATGCCGGAGTTGGCGCGGGTATCAATTATATCGACGATGAATTCGCCGATGATCCCTTTTACGCCTTGCGAGCGGGGATCGATCTTGAAATATTTCCTAACCTTTTCCTGGATATCAATGCCAATTATCGCTTTGAAAAATGGAATACAGAGAAAATAAAAGAAGATGTTGATACGGATACGGTAACCTTAGGGGCAATCCTGCGGTTACAATTTTAGGAATTGGCTTCGCCCACTTACTCCTCGTTCCCACGCTCTTTGTGGGAACGAGGGGATCGGCAATTTTCTGTACGAGCTGGGCATGCCTGCAACAACGGTTTTCCATATTGGATGCCAAATGCGGTTACCCTGTTTTTCGATGAAAACGCATCATTCTTCGTTTTTCCATTTAATCTGGAACTCAATTTCTTCATCGGCGCCTTCTCTTTCGTGTTCGATGTTGAACTCGGCTCTTGCAGGGACGTAGATCCTTTCTCCGGCAATCTGTATTTCAAATTTGTGAGGACAATTTTGCAAAATATGCATGAAAATTAGACAGAAGGTCTATTCTTTGGGCAGACCTTCCTCTTCCATTGGAATAGTCTCTGTTCCTTCCTTTTCCAATTCTTCTACCGTGCTTACCCCTTCTTCCGTGCCCCAATCTTCTCTCGCTTCAACGGCCCCTCCCGATCCAAGTGCCTCTATTGTCGTTTTCCGCTCTTCAATCTGTGCGGTCAACTTATTAATCTGCCGTTCGGATGTGGCCACCTTTGCTTCAATTTTCACCCTTTCAGCTTCAACCCCAAGCTTCTTTGATCTCAAGTCTGCTTTTTTCTGGATGTTATCTTCCTTTTCTCCCAGATCTGATCGGTCTATTGCCTCCAACTTGGCAAGATCCAGGGCAAGCTGTGCCTCCTTGTGTAACTTGTCAGCCAAATCCTCCTCGTATCCGGCATGCTTTTTAATAAAGTCGGCCAACTCCATCTTTAGTTCGGCCAGATTCATCTTCTCTTCGGAAACCTTGAGGGCAAAAGCAGCCTTCTCCACGTCTCCGCGCGCCTCTTCTGGAACTTGGGCGAACAGATCTTCGTCCACATTAGACGTCATAGAGCTAACTTTGGAAGTCAATTTACCTTTGAAGCTTTTGGTGGTCTCGCAGCCGATGCACACTGAAAGACAAAGCACAACAAACAAGGATAGTATCGTAACGCTACGCATGTGTTTCACCTCCGTATCAAAAAGTGAAAAAATCAAAACAAAATGAAGCAAGTCCAGAATAGAGGCATATTAACTTGACTGCCAGACAACATGCAAGCCCGTTTTGTTCTGCGTTAATATACCCCCAATGTTGCAAAACAGATACAAAAAAAACGTGCTTTTTCGGGACAAATATATGCCGAAACCACAATAGGTTGTCAATGAAAAGTCACCACACTATGTTGTACCCGCTATGCAAGGAGGCAGCGGGTTTATGGGGAACTTCCGGTGAAATAAAAGCAACAAATATGTCCCGACATGGGTTCAGCCGGAAACCACCTCGATTCCTTCGAGCAACCAGTTGGTCTCGCCCACCTTCTTGGCCCAGGTCCACTTCTCGGCGAACTTCACCGGATCAGTCATTGACCCTTCGATGAGTTCCCCATTTTTGTCGTCGACGGTGTAGTCCAGAAGATTGGCGGTAAAAAGGACAGTAACGAAAAGCTCCGACCCCATCATCCCGGCGGCCACGATTTTTGAGTTTCGCACGGAGATGTTCTCCAGTTTGTTGATCCGGCCTTTTTGGACCATCTCGTCAAAATGACCTTGATATTCCAAGGCCAACTGATCCCCGATAAGACCTCGAATGGATGAAAGGTCGCGTCTGATCCAGCCGGCCTGAACCCGAAAGAAGACGTCCATAGCGATCTCCTTGAACATCTCTGGATCAAATCGGTCATCGGCCCTTTTCACGGACGCCAATCCCTCCTCCACACTTTCCCCGGCGTCTCCCAAAGGCGGGGGTGGAGGACCAACCGTTTCCTGGTCATCGAATCCGCTTATCGGTCGGTATGCCGCAGGTTCGCCTCCAGCCGATGAGGGGGACGAGGATTTAAGCATTTTTCTGACAAGAAAATAGCCGATTCCCATAATGAGAAGGAGGGGCAGCAAGCCGACACCGGTGCCGAACAGGCCTCGCCCGCCGAACAGGGCGCCAAAGAGCATACCGCCAATGGCGCCGCCTATCAGTCCGCCGGCAATACCCTTCCAAAATGAGGGATTTCGGGTCGAACGAGTTGTCGAGGTGGACCGTTGTGTCGGGCTCGCGGGCGGGGCCGGCGGACGTGTCGGCCGGCTGAAGGAACGCCCACCCGAACGGGATCGGGCATGGGCTGGATCGGAAAAGGTCCCGTTGAATCCGACGAGGGTAAAGACAAAGGCCAGAATGAGAAAGGGAACAATTCTCTTTTTTTTAGACAGCATCATGAATAATCCTCGGCAAAAATAGGGTTGGTAAAAAAAATCAGCCGCTGATTGTGGCACGGGATAGGGTAAAGGTTCAACCTTTTTATATCGGGGAGGCACCCATGCTTGTTCTATTCCGAATCTTCGAAAAAGAATAAGGATCGGAGATGAAACAAACAAAAAGACAAAAATGTAAAAAACCAGCCGGCCACTGCAAAAACAATGCGATGAACCGAAAATAGGTGGGATTTTATGCATAGGCAGGACGCGAGCTGCACCCATAGGGATCGGGAAAAAAACGATACATCTTTAGGCCAACCCCAAGCGGGGATTTTGTAGATGTTGTTGATAAATTGAAACCACCAGGAATAATACCGTTACCGTATTTTATCTCTCTTGCACGTCATCCGTTTTCCATACAACCTCGTACAACTCCTTCCGGCGGCTCTCCAGGTTGCGGACGCTGCCCTGCTGACGCAATTCTTTAAGCAGGTCAAGATCCAAATCCACCATCAGGGTCATTTCCGTGTTGGGAGTAGCCTCTGCGGCAATGGCGTCATGGGGAAATGCAAAATCCGAGGGAGTGAATACAGCCGATTGAGAATACTGGATATCCATATTTTCCACTTTGGGTAGGTTTCCGACACTACCGGAAATTGCCACGTAGCATTCATTTTCAATAGCCCGTGCCTGGGCGCATCGCCTGACTCTAAGATAAGCATTTTTAGTGTCGGTCAGAAATGGAACAAGCAAAAGCGTCATTCCCTTGTCTACAAGGTTCCTTGACAATTCGGGAAACTCGACGTCATAACAGATGAGAATGCCGATCTTTCCGATATCCGTATTAAAAATCTCAAGCTGATTTCCGCCTTTAAGCCCCCAGTATTGCGATTCGTCCGGCGTAATGTGCAGTTTGTATTGTGCATCCCACGTCCCGTCTCGTCGGCATAAAAATGCCACATTGTACAATGTATCGTCTTTCAGTTCCGGCATGCTGCCAGTAACAATATTGATGTTATAAGTAATCGCCATGTTGACGAAAGCGGTGCGTATTTCACTTGTATATTCCGCTAAAGACCGCATGGCTTCGGCTGGATTTTCCTGATTGAAATTTTTCAGCAAGGGAGCGTTCAAAAGTTCAGGAAATAAAACAAGATCGGAATTATATCCGGCAACGGCATCCACAAAAAACTCGACCTGGTGCAGAAAGTCATCAAGTGTATTAAATACCCGCATCTGCCACTGCACTACACCGATTCGTGGATAGGATTTTCTGCCTCCGAATAATTTCTGACGTTTCTCATAATAGATATTATTCCATTCCATCAACACACCATAAGAATCTGAATGCGTGTCTTCCGGAATATAATTTCTTAATATTTTTTTGATATGAAAATCATTTGACAGTTGGAATGATAAAACCGGATCGTAAATTTCGTTGTCTTTAACTTTTTGAATATAGACGGCAGGTTTCATATTTTTTGAATATTTTCCATAACCAGGGATCCGGCCTCCGAAAATGATACTTTTCAAATTCAGGGTTTCGCATAATTGTTTACGGGCGTCATATAACCGCCTGCCCAGGCGTAAGCCACGATAATTTGGGTCGACAAAGACATCAACGCCATATAGTGCATTTCCCTCTGGATCATGACCGCTCATCTCCCCCCCGCTAACAACATCGTCATAAGTATGCCGTTGATTTTCGAATTCTTCTGCATTGACCAGGATAGCAAGCGCGGCCGCCACCACATGACCATTATCTTCTATGCATATCTGTCCTTCAGCAAACTTTTGAATTAATGTCTCATATTCGTTTTGCGTCCATGCGCCCCCCATCCCTTTATACACGCGATCCATTATTGTTTTGATGTCCGGATAATCCGAACGCCGCAATCCTCTCAATATTAATTTATGTTCCGATTGTTCTGTTTCATTCATAATCACCTCCTGGTTACCAATATGATGCCAGGGCATCATGTTTTCAACAACCGCAATTTTCAAGACGCGGCTGATTTTTTTATTTTTCGTCAGCCAGCTGACAGATAAATCAGTCCCTTTATTATATGATTTTATAGTTGCCCGATAACCACGTGCATGTTATTCGAACACGGATATCGCAATGTACCGACACTGAGTTGGAAAAAGTAGGAGAAAAACCATGAACAGAGATGCACAGTCTGTAGACCTTCCCACTGAAAACAGTGGACTATCTTCAATTACAACCCCAAATCTATTGAATAAAAATTCATGCCAGGAGGGCTATCTGTTCCACAGAAAGATCGATTTTAACGATAATTCCCCCTTCATCTAAGCAATACAATCAGGTCCAATCCCTTGTTCGGAGCAATCGCCTCACCCCGTCTGATCGCATACCCGATACCGGATACCGTCATTACCAGTTCCTTTGCAGGCGTTGTCTGCGTAATGCCCAGGTCACTGTAACACCAGTAGCAAAATAGCCCTCGGGCATCCGACCGCTTTTTCTGACGACCTTTTTGGAATATTGTGTCTTTGTTGATTTGTAACGGTTTTGAAACAATTGGCCATGACGGTGATGCCGGCGGTTAAAGCTGACTACATATCCGGTCAACAGTCGTTGCATCAAACCTGAAAGTCCAACAGAGCCGGAGCGAAATAAAAAATGGGCGTGATTGCTGAGCAAGGCCCAAGCGTAGCAACGGGTTTGGGTATTTTGATCTGTGGACAGGTATCAACAAAAAGCACCACCACATTTTAAAAAATGAGAACTGAAAGTGTCGCAAAAAGTCACAGATATGATATAGAGCATAGAGTTGAGCAATCAGTTTTTAGCCCGCATACTGTGAGTATTCCTCAGTAAATTCATACTCAATAGTCGGGTGAAGTGCAAAACTTCAGCATTTTTTTTGATTACAATGCTAATTGCTCACAGCTATCGGCTAATCGCTTATTTTCAGGGTAGCATCACTAAGCCGTTTTTGCTGAAGGATGGAATTCCGCTGATGCGGTGTAATTTGGTACCCGCGAAACAAAAGCTATAGATAGCCTATCGTATTCGGCATATTCAGTCAGTGTGCGACTTTTGACCTACTCATCATCATTGCGGAGCGACTCTATGACTTCAGACCTGACCCCCAGACAGAAAAGCGTGCTTGAATACATCATCTCGTTCCAGAGGGAAAACCGCATGGCGCCCACGGTGCGAGAAATCTGTGCTCACCTGGGCCTGAGCGGCCCTGCCGGCATTCACCGCGTTCTGAACATCTTAAAAGACAAAGGCTATATCCTTGCCGATCCGGGCAAGAAGCGCTCGTGGCGGATCAGTAAAGACATTAGCGGATCAGGCATCCCGCTGGTCGGGACGATTGCCGCAGGCCAACCGGTGGAGGCCATTGAGAACCTGGAAGGGGAAATACCTGTTTCGCCCGATCTTTTCGGCTGCAAACAATGCTTTAGTTTGCGGGTCAAGGGAGACTCCATGATCAATGCTCACATTTTAGATGGTGATCTGGTGATCATTCGTCCCCAACAACGGGTTGAAAACGGAGAGATCGCCGCCGTCATCGTGCAGAACCAGTTGCCCGAGGCCACACTTAAAATCGTGAGACGCACGCGCAGCGCCGTGTCCCTCGAGTCGGCCAACCCAGCCTTTTCTCCACTGGTGTTCAAGGGGCCGCAGCGCAAACATGTCTCTATTCTGGGGAAATATGTCGGGATCGTGCGTAAAACCTGATCCTTTAAATCAGAGAAACTTGCGATCAAGCAGAAGGTGAGAGAAATAGCCCACGGTGAAGGCCACATAAAATGGCAGATAAACCATAAATGTGGATCGGCCGAGGACCAGCACGGGGATCACCACGATCGGTATGCCCACAACGAGCATTGCCCACCAGGTGTGGGTCCAGCTTCGGTGATGCCCCAGGGCCGGCAGCATGGCAAAAAGCCCCACCCATGCCGCCCAACTGTATTGGCGAAAATAAATCAGGGCCCCATCGCCAATGATCAGCAGGCCATAGAAAAGATTTTGCCCCTTGGAATCCGTATCCGAATCCGGAAAGAGGCCGCCGAGCAGGCAAAAACCCACCAGTCCGGCGATCTGTGACGGGGTCACCAGAAAATGATAGCCAAGCATGAATGCTGCGACTGCGGCGATGCCGCCGGCAACCAGGCTGCCGGTGATGTGCCCTTTGTATCCTGGCATATGACCATCCTTATCCAATTGATATTATAAGAAATAGTACTATTTGACCGACTTTAAATCTCTTTCATGAATTTATAGGTGCTTACTGTTGTTGGATATGGCTTTTCATGCTTTCATTGAGTGTCACAACAATATCCGCAGCAGTAAGCCCCTCCTGGGGCCAGCGAACATCAGGGGCACCCTGAAGATAAATGCCGGCCAGTTCCCCGCCGAGCCACTGTCTTGCCAGCTCTGGATCATGGGTTTGTTTTACGGCCTTGCCATGGGATACGCTGAGGTCTTTTTCCAGCAAGGCGCGGTACAAGGCGTACTCGGCAACCAGCGGTTTCATGTCATTGACCCGCCGGGAAGTATTGATGGCTGCCGGAATAGCGATGCCCGCAGGATCCAGATCGCCAAAATAAACGATGCCGCTGGAGCCCAACTGGGCCTCGATATCCACCAATCCGTCACTGGCCCGCTCGGCGGCACCGGCCGTGACCTTGAATCCCTGACCGTAAACGACCGCGGCAAAATGTTTTACGGAGGCATTGGCCTGGCAGCAGCTCCAGTAGGTGTTGGCATTCTCCACCACCAACAGCGGTTTTCCGGCTATTTCGCGTTTGTCCATGGAAAGGGCCCTGAACGGCAGCGGTTCCGGACAGTAGAAGCAGTCCAGATCAGCCAGGGTGATGCGTCCGCCGAACAACCCCTTGCGGGTGTATCCGTCCAGGGCTTTCTCATCATCGAAAATTCTCAGCGCCCGCTCCCGATGGGGAATCATGGTGGCTTCGGGTTCACGTCGAAGCAGATAATGATTGACCTTTACAGCCCGCTCCAGTTCGGCCATGGTCTTCAATGTTTGGGCAAAGGCCGCCATCTGGGTAGGCTCCCAAGCGGTCTGGTGGCGCAGTGCATCAATGTCTTGCCTGCGTTGCCGGCGGACCGCATCGGCGTAGTGCCTTTGTGCCGTGACATAACGCGGCAGACCGGTTTGAAGGTCCCAGCAGTGCCTGGCTTTGGGCAGGCGCAGCCGGTTTTCCTCCTCGAGTGTTTTCAGGACGGCCAGCAGCCGCTGCTGGATTTCGAAATCACTGATCGATGCGGCGGCTTTAAGGCGGACGGTGGCAAGGATCGACACCATCTCCACCCGCTTGCCTTTGCAGGACGTTAGGGTGTTAATGACCGTCTCACGCAGCACGCGGTCCATGCTGTCTCTCCACATTGAGTTCCGTGACCTCCAGGCAGTCGTAAAGGCAGCCGTCGATCTCGACCTTTTTCTCTCCCTTGCGGATCGCCACGCGCAATTCAAAAAGGTCCAGGGACTCCCGGTCGTTGATGCCGGTCAGATACACGCACTGCAACCCCATGCCCCGGGCAACCTTGAGCTGGGCATCCAGAAAATCAGAGCGATTGCACACCCCCAGGGGGTTGTCCAATACCAGAAAGGCGGGAATCCGGTCATCGGACGGACCGCGCCGTTTTTTGCGCATGGAGATTAAAAGCGCATAGAGCAACACAGCGATGGTCAGCGCCTCACCGCCGGAACCGAGGTCCTTGCCCACGGGTTCATAATTACTCCCGGTATCATCGCACTTGAGCAGACGGATGCCGAAGACCTGCCGGCCTGATGCCGCGCCCAAAAGCTGATAGAGCAGCTCGGCACCCAGGCAGTTGCCCATCCGGGGATTGACCTCGGGCAGGCGGCCCTGCTGCATCAGCTCGTAGAGCCAGTTCTCGATCGACTGGCGGAATGCGTCCTGGTGTTTGGCAAAATCAAGGCGCGTGCCAGCCCTTAAAATCGGTTTGCCGCCGTAGACGAACACCTCGTCCGGGAGGACTTCCTGGGCTGCAGCTTGAAGTTTTTGATGGTATTCGCGGCCGTGCTGGAGCAGCATCTCCACCAGGCTGTCCATGAAGCGCTGGGTAATCTCCAGATCGGTCTCGAAATTGCGGGCGATATCCTCGCAACGCTGAATCAGGTCCTGGGCCTGGGCGCCCAGGGATTCAGCATCATGGCTTCTTAGCTCGTCAACCACGGCGGGCAGGTCCGAGCGATAAGCATCGCTTTGCAGATCCACCTGGAACCGGTCAAAGGCACTTCTCATTTTGCGCTGAGCCGATTCCACGGCCTTGCGGTCTTCTTTTTCCTTGGCGGCCATCTGCTGTAGATCCTGGCGCATGGTCTCGATGGCCGCCATGCGGGTCTCTTCACCGGTATCGGCCAAAAGGTCCGGCCATGGGTGGCGGGGAGAGGCCTCGTCCCACACCGGCTCAAAGATCTGGTTTTGCGCAAGACCAAGCCGGATTTCCTGGTGCCACTTCTCCAGGATCGATTGCTTTCTCTCAAGATCATCGCAGCGCCTGGCCAGCTTTTCGCGCGTGGCCGAGAGTTTGCGCTGTTCATTCCTTAAACGGTGCAAAAGCCCGTCCAGATCCTGCTCGCCAAGCATTCCTTCCGTCAGGTCCGGGTGCATGCCCCGGGCCTTGCGATCGGAGAGCGCCGCTTCAATTTTGGCCATCTCTTTTTTCTGGTGGCCGATCTCGGTATCCAGGCGGATACTGGAAGCGGTGAGATCGCCTTTCTGCCTGGAAAGCACCTGCTGGCGTTCCTCGCGCTGGACCTGGCTGCGGCCGGTCCAGTCGCCGGCCACGTTTTCATCAAACGGATTCTCACGCCGAAAAGCGTCGAAACGAGACTCGCGCTGGGCAATTTTTTCCTCGAGCGTCTCCAGCTCCTTGCGTAAAAGGTCAATCCCCAGCGCATGGGTCATCTGGCGCAGGTCCTCTTTGGCCCCTTCATGCAGCCGCCGCAGGGTGTTCAGATCCATGGACAGGGCCGCGTCCTGCTCGTCCCGGGTCAACGCCACCGTCTGCGGTCGCAGTACGTCCCCGGCCCGCTCGTCGAGTCCCTTGAGCCTGATCTTTTGCTCCTGGACGTCTCCTTTGATCCGGTAGCCTTCTTCCTTGAGGTCGGCCAGGGTGTCGGTATCGCTGCGGATGGTTTTCTCAAGTCCGGCCCGCTCAATCTGTTTCTGCTCGGCGTCTTCCTGCCAGTCACCGAGTGCCGCAAACGTTTCGAGCCACAGGTCCACCTGATCCAGACGCTGGATGAGCCGGGCGGCCTCGTCTCCCAGGCGCCGGTACTGCGCTTCCAGATCGCTCTTGCGCAGTCTCAGGCTTTCCGTTTTGGATTCGACATCCTCAATATCCCTGGCCAGCCGCGTGCCGGTCGTCTCCAGCATGCCGACCCGTTCGCTCAAGGTCGCCACGGCGGCCCGGTCGGGAAATGTCTCCCGGTAGGCGTGAAGCAGGCGGCTGGACTTTTCCATCTCCCGCAGCAGCGTCTCGGTTTCCTCGATCGACTGGTTCAAGGCTTCCATATCGGCCTGATGCCGGGCCTTGATCGCGGCCATGTGGCTTTTGGAATAGACCTCGGAAGAAGAAGGGCGAATCACCGTTTGAGAAACAGGTGTAACGTCATCGGGCGCGCAGGGTGTGGATATAACCACGGGCCGGCACAGCCACGATGGCACGGGCAGCGCACCAACCGTCTCGACAACGGTGTCCGTGGCGGCCATGATACCGGTGAACCGAGCTGGATCGCCCTCGATGAATACGGCGATCTGCTCCGGCTTTTCATACAGGTTGGCCAGATACTCGGGGTAGGATTTGAGATCTCCGGCGGCAACGCCCTTTTCGTGATAGTGGGCAATCAGCCGCTGGGTCTGGTCGTCGGCGGCCAGGGTGTCGGTCCGCGCCAGTTCTTCCAGGCGTTGCTCCAGCTTGAGGCTGCTGCGCGTCTTCTCGGTCAGCCGGGTTCGCGTACGGGCCAGGGCGTCGTCCAGGCGTGACACGAGTTCGGCCGATGTGACCTCGATCTGTTGGGTACCCGCCACGCGAACCAGATGGGGATCGGCCTTGAGCCGGGCACATGCATCAGCCTCGGCCGCCACCTGTTCCCGTGCCCGGGCCAGCGCGGCCGCGGTTTGCGAGCGCTGTTCCTGAAGTTCTCTCCAGCGGTTGTTCTCCACGCGCACGGCTTCGTCAAGCGCGGCCATTTCCCCCCGTACCCGCGTGATGCGACCGTCAATGGCGCTGGTTTCCGCCGTGAGCCGCTGCTGTGCAGCTTCAGGGTCTTCTCCCGGCTCCATGGACAGGGCCGACCGCCGGGCTTCGGCTTCCTGAATCCGGGCGCTCAGCCTACTGAGTTCCCTGTCCAGGACATCCTGACGGGCAAGGATTTCCTTGCGGTGCTGCATGACCTCTTCTTGCCGTGCCTCGACATCGCCCTGCTCTTTTTTCAAATTCTCGATGGCCGCCTCCACCTGGCGGCGATCCTCGTCAAGGCGCACATGGTACTGGGCAGCCAGGCCGTCGACCTTGCGCTGCATGGGTGCGATTTCTTCTCCTTTTTGGCTCAGGGCCTCTCTTTTCGTGGCGGCCATGGCCTGGGTCGCGCGGATGTCAGCCATGAAATCGGCCGCCTTGATGGCCCGCCCCTCTGCCTTTACCTGGCCGATCGTCTCCCGGGCAAGGCGTAGCTTTTCCTCCTGGCCTGTTATCTCCCGGCCCATTTTCACATGGTCCACAGCCAGGATATTGCTCTGGACGGTCTCCTGACCGGCTATGGCCGCCTGGTGACGGGTCCGGGCCTGGTCCAGGGCCGGGGCGAGCGTGCGGGCGGCGTCCTCGGCCGTCTGGTCGGCGGTCTGCAACAGATGGGTGGCCTCTCCGAGTTTGCGTTGCCAGGTCTCGATGGCCCGGCCGGCCTTGCGCCACGCCGCGGCAATGGCGTCGAAATCAATGATTCGCTCCTTGAGGCTGCGCACGGCACCCAGCTGTCCCAGCTTGCGCGGCCGGTCCTGCATCTTGCGCAAATCCTGATCGATGCGCTCGCGCAGTGTCACGGCGGCCGCCAGATCGGTTACACAGCCCAGAAAAAAGCTCAGGAATTCGGATTCGGAGCGGAATTTGAAGGCGTCCTTGATCCCGCCTTCGGTACGGGCGAAATCCACCTGACGATCGATCAGCCAGGGATCCAGGCCGAGCTGTTCCAGCTTGTCGGCCCACTCCTTCTGACTGGTGGTCTGCTGAATCAGGGGCAGCATATAATCGCGCACCGCCCGGTAAGGCTGGTCCTGGCCAAGCAGTTCATCCCAGACGCCACGCAGCGTGTCGAAAAAATCGGCCGACTGGGCAATGAAAAAAGTACGATCGGTTTTGTCGGGCATGCTGCGGTGGCGATAGAGAAGCTGGCCCAGGACCAGATGGTCCACGGGCTCCGCCTCGAACAGGGTGGGCTGCATGACTGTGGCCAGATCCAGCAGCACCAGGGCCGGCCGGCCGGGGATCAGGTACTGCTCCAGGGTTTTGTCTCCGCCGGACTGCAGGTGCTGAACGAAACGCTGACGCCCCGGGCAGAAGACGCTCAGGATAAACGACAGCAGGGTCGTTTTACAGGTGCCGTTGGCGGCAAACAGCACGCCGTGGTCAGCCTGCCCGTTTTCCCGGAACACCGGGACGAACCCGTTGCGCAACAGATTGCCGCCGGCCGTGATATCGCTGACAAAAATTCTACTGAGTCGGTACATCCTGAACCTCTTCCATGGCGCCGTCCGTTGCCGTTGTTTCTTCCTGGACCTGGGCCTCCTTGACAATGTCCCGGAAGGCATGAAAGGAGTAAACGATGCCTTCGCGCAAGGCCGTCTGATAGGCCGGTGTGGGCCGGTACTCCGGATCTCCCGCGGTTTCCTCAAAGGCCAGGAGGTAGCCGGTGTCCACCATGTGATCCAGCACGCGGCCGATCAGCCCCACCCAGCTATTACCACTGCCGGCGCGCTGCCGGTCCGGATTGTCCTCGGGCAGCAGACGCAGGCGCTCGGCCACGGATTTGACCTGGGGATGGAGCCGGCTCTCATCCTCGGGCAGGTTCGCTTCGGCCTGGGCGAAACGGCGCAGAATGTCGATCACGTCGGCCATGACAATGGCGCCCAGGTCCTCCACCGGTGCGTCCAGATCCGATTCGGTGGGGAAAAAGGCCGTGGCAATGGCGCAGTGCACCGGCAGAATCTCGGCCGCCCTGAGATCGCTGCGGGCCAGCAGGCGACCGTAATCGGTCAGGGTGGCGGCGAAAAAGCTCTCCGAGCGGCGCGCCGACAAACGCAGGCCACCGTCTTCCAGAGCCAGCAGACGCAGCTGCATGGCCTTCAGCCCGGCTTCCACCAAACGGCGAAACGTGTCCTTGGCCTGGAAGCGCTGGATCAGTTCCGTCATCTCGGCACTGTAGGGCACCATGGCCCGCCGGCTGCCGCTGCTGTAAATCAGGCTCAGGTAAATCAGCCGATTGGCCGCGTAAAAGGTCTCGGTTTCGGTTTCCATAAACGGTCGATCAATCTTTCTTTATCTACTTGGAATTCTTTTCGCGGTATAGTTGGATCATTTAATCAAAGGGTTAGTGTTAAGTGTTAAGTTTAAAGTGTTAAGCAAATGTGTCCCATCGATTTATATATAAAATCAGACCCGGTCCACCCCTTAACACTTAAAACTTAACACTCTTACCAATAACCATTGAGGATGCGCCCATCCCAAACGTTAGATTTGAGGATAACCGCATTATTCTTTTGTCTTTACTCGATATTCCAAAACCAGGTCGTGGCCGCGGTAGCGCCGCCCGGCCCCCAGGTCCATGGTCATGCGGGCATCGGGATCAGGCAGCAAAACGCGCAAGCGATGTTTGGCTGCCAGGCGCTGATCCACCAGGCACTGGAACACGGCCATGGCCGCTGCCACCGGCAGAAGATCGTCGCCCGGTGATTGGACGGCTGCTTCGAGCAGGCTGCCCAGTGGCACCGTTTTTTCGCGGCCAACTGTCGTGTGCATCATTTCAAAGGCCTGGTGCATCAACCGGTCGCTTAATTCCGACGCAAAACGGATGACCGGCTCGCCATCCACTTCCAGCACGGCCTGATTGTGGTCGCCGGCCACGTTCTGTCGTTCCAGGGCGCGGTCGCAGGCCTCGATCACAGCCGCCGGATCGAACAGCGCCTTTTTTGCCGGCGGATCGATGCGGGCGATAAATTCTTCGCCGATCTGGGCGGCATGGTCTTCATCAAGCCGAAAAATCCGTCCCATGACCTCGTCCATGCTGGGAAAGGCACCCGAGGCCCGCCGCCGGAACAGTTTGTGACTGAACCGCTGATAGTCTTCCGGCAGATCTTGCAGCTCGCCGGCCAGCTTCATCAGGTGATGGTTGAGGATTTCGAGCTTTTCGGCCAGCCGGTGCAGTTTGACGCTGTGCCCCGCGCTGCGGGCGCCGGAGAGGTTTTCAATAACCAGGTTGTGCAGGCGGCTACCCTCTTTCTGGATGTCCATGGCCTGGTTGACGCCTTCCTCGGCCAGCGCCTGGACCCGATCAAAGGCCACGGCCTTGATGTTACGCCGGATCAGCCGCCGGATGTTGTGCACCTCCAGGGCCTTGCGGGCGCACTGCTTACGGTTGCCTTCGGCCACGGTAATAGCATCGTCCAGGTTGCCCCGCTCGATGAGCAGTTTGATTCTCAGGTTGCCGATGGCCGTGGCGTCCAGGGCGCTGGTCTCATGCAGGCCGAAATAGGCCACATAGCCTTCGTCGGTCAGAGAAAAAAGCGCCGCTTTGCCCTCGCCGGTGTACACCGTTTTGACCAGCCAGAAGCGCCGGCTCTGGTAGCGCCCCGAGGCCCCGTCAAAATAGGTATAAGAAAAAGGCAGGTAGCGGTTGGCCCGGTTGACCAGATGATCGAAAACCTTGTTGACGACCGCTTCCAAGGCCTCGTCCGTGGCACTCACATCACAGGCGACCACCTGCTGGCGAACGAGGGGCAGGACTTTTTGCACCACTTCGCTGCGGGTGACGCCGATCTGGTATTCGGTCAGCTCCGAAATGACATCCAGAACTGCAAAGGCGGTCCACATCAGGTCCACGCCTTGCCATACGCCGGCGCTGTCGTCCGCGTCCCCCTGACCGAAACGGCGGGCCTCTATCTCATAGATGGGCCGCATGATCAGGGCCGAATGCACGGCCCGGCTGACATCCGAAGCAAAGCCGATGGTTTTTGGCGCCTGACCCTCCGCTGGTTCCGGGTGCGGTGAGGTGTCGGTGTCGGTATCATCAGCCAGACGGTTTTTTACAAAATCAATGAGACTGAGCTGAATGGGCATGAACGGTTAAATTCCTGCTTTCCCACCCCCAAGCTGAAGCTGAACTAAAAATCTTCCACTGGGGACGGTTTCCGGTATTGCGGCGGATATGATTGTTGCTATGGTATGCACGATACATGGAAGCTGCAGGTCGGTCAACAAGCAAGCAGCAATTGTAATGATGCCATGTTGAACTTTTCGATTACGATTACGAGCACCGCATAGCTGAAGCACGAGCACGACGGGCATTGGCGTTGTTTCGTACTCGTGCTCGTGCTCGTAATCGTAATCGATCATCCATTTGGATTTATTTCTATTTTTCGCGGGCATCGCCCGCTCTTACAAGTGCCTATGATGTGAATCATTTATCGGTCTTTTACGGATTGCTTTAATTGCTTTACCGGCCCCGAGTTTCAATAATACCGAATGTGGTAATTATGCGTTTCTTTTGCTAAGGAAAGGAAATATCCAATTCACGCATTATCTCTTCTCCCCGCGTTACCGCGCGACTGATGGTGGATTGTCCCACTCCCATCCGCTGCCCTACCATTGTGCCATCCATGCCTAACCGTCTCACCGCAAGGTAGGCTGCCACGCTGCGGGCCTTAACCCGATGGGGATGCTTTCCTGGAAACAGGATGTCATCGATGGAAATGCCGAAATGCTCACTTACCTGCTCAATCATCCGCTCAAACGTATATCCACTGGCTGACAGGCGATAGCGTTCTTCCATTCGCTCCTGGGCGGATTCAAGCACCTGCATCACAAAGTCGCTGTCGCCCAGTATCCGCTCATCGCCCTTCAGATGCTCCTTCATCCGGCGCATGGACTTGAGCACGCCCCACCCTCCAGTGCTGCGCAGAAGACCGCCGCCGGTCAGTTCTGGTCTTTTCCCCTGATCGATACCATCCTGGATAAAGCGCCGATAGCGTTTACGAGCAGCCTTTTTCTGCTTACCGAATAAAAATAAAACGCCATCCACCGCCTGCCAATCACTTTCAATATGGCCGGTCAATCGGCTGTGACCACAATAGGCATAACCGTCTAAACCATCCAAGTCTTTGACGATGCCGGCACGCAGGGGATTCAAATGGATGTACCGGACCAATTCCAGAAGATAGGGATCTTCCTGGCATAAGATTGATTTATAGCGGTTTTGAAACAATCTGCCGTGGCGCCGGTGACGCCGATTAAAGCTGACGGCATAACCGGTCAACAACCGGCGCATAATGGTAGTAATGGGAACATTCCCGGTCCGCAAAAGCAGATGGAAATGATTTTCCAACAGTGCCCATGCGTAACAAAGTGTTTCACTGTCGCTGATAATAAGGGAAAATCGATCCACAAAATCATCCCGATCAACATCACTTAGAAAGATCTTTCGCCGTTCAATTCCTCGGCAGATGATGTGCTGTAATGCTCCGGGGGCATCTATTCTTGCTTGTCTTGGCATTTTTTGAATGTATCACCTTTGCTTGAAAATGGAAACGCATTATTTCATGCCCGTCCCCATAATCTCTTCGCTTGAATAGAAACGCATAATTTCATGCCATATTCCCCTTTTGGAAAGTTGCTGACTATTTTATCAGCATATTTTTTCAAATCGCCTCGTTGACAGCCGTCTGAGTTAAACGACAGGTTCGATTTAACTATTTGATATTTCATCCTGATTTAAAAATTGCTTGATTTTTTTAACTTTTGTTGTATTTTTGATGTAAGGCAATTGTCAATACAAAATACATGATTAGGAGTATGTTATGGGAAAAACAGCAACCATTCAAACCCGTGTTGATCCTAAAATAAAACACAATGCTCAGATTATATTGAAAAAATTAAACATTTCAATGTCAGAGGCAATTTCAATTTACCTATCGCAGATCACATTACATAAAGGAATCCCCTTCGAGATAAAACTGCCCAACGATGCCACTGCAAAAACGCTGAAGGAATCTGAAAACGGAAAAAACATGCATAAAGTTGATTCTGTTGACGAATTGTTTGAGGAACTTGATAGTTGAACATACATTATACGACTCAATTCAAGAAGGATTACAAAAGGATCAAGAAACAAAACAAAGATCTTTCAAAATTGAGAACCGTTATAGAAAAACTATCTTCGAAACATATATTAGAGCAAAACTATCGGGACCACCCGCTTTCAGGAAACTGGAAAGATCACCGCGATTGCCACATTGAACCCGATTGGCTCTTAATCTACCGTATCACGTCCGAAGACTTATATCTCGAAAGAACCGGATCACACTCTGACCTGTTTAAAAAATAGTAATTGCCAAAAAGCGAACGTTGCGGGTGAGCGGCCGGGTCTCAAGTAGAAGCGCCTACGTATTCCTGGGTACGGTAATGTAATTATGCGTTTCTTTTGCTAAGGAAAGGAAATATCCAATTCACGCATTATCTTTTCACCCCGCGTTACCGCGCGACTGATGGTGGATTGCCCCACTCCCATCCGCCGTCCTACGGTTGTTCCATCCATCCCTAACCGTTTCATCGCAAGGTAAGCTGCTACGCTGCGGGCCTTAACCCGATGGGGATGCTTTCCTGGAAACAGGATGTCATCGATGGAAATGCCGAAATGCTCACTTACCTGCTCAATCATCCGCTCAAACGTATATCCACTGGCTGACAGGTGATAGCGTTCTTCTATTCGCTCCTGGGCGGATTCAAGCACCTGCATCACAAAGTCGCTGTCGCCCAGTATCCGCTCATCGCCCTTCAGATGCTCCTTCATCCGGCGCATGGACTTGAGCACGCCCCACCCTCCAGTGCTGCGCAGAAGACCGCCGCCGGTCAGTTCTGGTCTTTTCCCCTGATCGATACCATCCTGGATAAAGCGCCGATAGCGTTTACGAGCAGCCTTTTTCTGCTTACCGAATAAAAATAAAACGCCATCCACCGCCTGCCAATCACTTTCAATATGGCCGGTCAATCGGCTGTGACCACAATAGGCATAACCGTCTAAACCATCCAAGTCTTTGACGATGCCGGCACGCAGGGGATTCAAATGGATGTACCGGACCAATTCCAGAAGATAGGGATCTTCCTGGCATAAGATTGATTTATAGCGGTTTTGAAACAATCTGCCGTGGCGCCGGTGACGCCGATTAAAGCTGACGGCATAACCGGTCAACAACCGGCGCATAATGGTAGTAATGGGAACATTGCCGGTCCGCAAAAGCAGATGGAAATGATTGTCTAACAGTGCCCATGCGTAACAAAGTGTTTCACTGTCGCTGATAATAAGGGAAAATCGATCCACAAAATCATCCCGATCAACATCACTTAGAAAGATCTTTCGCCGTTCAATTCCTCGGCAGATGATGTGCTGTAATGCTCCGGGGGCATCTATTCTTGCTTGTCTTGGCATTTTTTGAATGTATCACCTTTGCTTGAAAATGGAAACGCATTATTTCATGCCCGTCCCCAAAATTCCCAAAATTCGCACGAGCCATCCAACGCCACATCCCCCGGGGCGGTGGAATAGGCCAGCAGAGTACCGGTCGGCACATTGTCCAGGCGTGCCAGCCCGCGTTTGGCACTAGGGAAACGCCGGGTCAAAGGATTGTTGCGGCAGGCATCGAGAATGAAGATGTTCAACCCGTTCTGGGCATATCCGATTTCATCCAAGATCCGGCCGACATCGACCGTTTCATATTTCAGATCGGTCTCCCGTTGCAGGGTTGCATCAACGGGGATGAGATAATTACGCCCGGCAGACTGGATACCGTGACTGGCATAAAAGACGAAACCGACGCTGTTCGGTGTCAATTTGCGACCGAAATCGGCGATCGCCGCTTCCATGTCCCTGAGGGTGGCATCGGTTTTGAGAATAACGTCGAACCGGCAGCGAACAAGGACATCGGCGATAAGCCGGGCATCATTGGGCGGATTGGCAAGCCGGGAATGGGGATAGGCGCCGTTTCCAAAAACAAGCGCCACCCGAGGCCGCTGCGCAGACGGGACACCAGCAGCGGGCACAGGCACTTGTATTATCCCACGCTTCTCGGCAGCGTGGACAGACCACCCCGTCAACATGATCACCAAGAAAACCGAGACAATCCAGACAAAGCAATTCGTTTTCAGCCAATTTTGCATTGGAGACCTCTCCAGCGGCGCAGATTCCAAATATACACCGGCGAATTCGCCCTGTCTGATTTTAATATGATTGGCGAACGCAAATCCGGCGCGGTCTGGTGCAATGATTCTCTTCCTGCACCCTAAAATAATATCCACCACGGCACAAGCCCCGAGGAATTTTAGAGCAAGTCCCAAACACCGCCCAACCCACTTCAATTATTAATATTTTTCATGTAAATAAGTAAAGTTTGACTGTTCGAACGGTCCTGCAACATTAGGGTCTATTGTCCATCCAGAACCTATTAAGCACACTGGATTCCGGCCTACGCCGGAATGACGACAAACTGGAGTTTTTTTACTTTTTACGAAGGCATCAAGTGGTGGATCGAATCTAATTTTATATAGGAATCGATAGGATGCCTTTCCTTAACACTTTAAACTTAACACTTAACACGGGCCCATAGATCAGTTGAATTCATTCTCCTATGCTGGAACAGATATCAGCTTTCCAGATAACCGGATAAATGTAAACGTTACGGCAGCCCGGTGGACCGCCGCAACGCATCAATCATGGATGGGGTTAATATGACGGCAACGCGGTCCCCGTATTGAAACACTGGGCACCCGTGTCGCTGTCGGTAAAACGGCCGCTCACCCCCACCATATCCGACGTCGAGGAAAGCGTTCCAGTGGCCGCTGTTTGCTCGGTGGCACCAGTGGGAACAGTGCCGAAAGTGACCGGCGAGGTAAATCCATCCTCGCTGACCAGCAACCATTTGAAGCCCGTGCCCGTCATGTCGCTCACATAAAGCGTATTGACGGTAACGTTGGGCGTCCAGCTGATCTGCTGACCGCTGACCGTCACGTCCAGGGTGCTGGTGCAGTAAAGCAGTTCGGTGGTGATATCCACATCGCTGCCGGCAGCCGGACAGGCACTCAGGTTCCGCTGGCCCCAGTAAACGTAATTGATGTCGCTGCCGGTCACGGTGTGCATGGCGTAAATTTTTAAACTGGCGGCGATTTCGCTTGAAAGTGCGTAGGATCCATCCGAACCCGAGGTTGTAAAAAATTCCAATGGATCGGTGCAGATGGTACTGGTCCCATCGATTTCGAGGCTTTCGTCAAAAGCGTAGAGGGTCGCACCGCTGACGGGGTTGCTGTTCGGATCGTAGACCGTACCGGTTATCTCACAGCAGGTAATCTGAACCTCATTGGCGGCCAACAGCTGAAAATCCTGGGTCATGCAGCCCGTGGGGCAACTGCCCTGCCCATCGGCAAGGGTAAAACTCTCCAGACGGTACATTTTGTCGGTAGACCGCACCGTTAGACTGAGCGTCTGGGTTTCTCCGCTGACGCCGTCTCCGTCAAGATCTTCATCTGCGTCTTCGTTGCGCATCACGTCGATGCAGAAATGGCCGGCGGCATCGGTCACAACGCTGCTGCTGGTACCCGTGTAGGAGATACCCGAAATGCTGACCCGTGCACCGGCCACGGGCGCGCCATCGGTGTCGGTGATGGTGCCGCTCACGCAGGCGTGGGTCTCCACGGGGTAATCCACGTTCCAATAGGAGAAATGCGTTGCTTCAGACTTGGCATAGAGGCTTCCGGTAAAGGTCGGCGGCGAGCTGGTGATGGTGGCCAGGGTCGCGGCATCGATAGCCGTACCGTCGCCGTCTTCCAGCGTACCCGAACCATCACGTACCCATTCGCCGGTCTCTTCGTCAAAGTAATACATGGGCACGTCGATGATGTCGGGCGTGCTGGTATCCAGATCTTTCAAAATCCCCCAGGTATCCTGGGGGATTTTCATCCGGACCGTGGCCGGATTGCTGGCGCTGACCGCCCGCACGCTGCGTCCCCGGCTGTCACGCAGATCAAAAGCGGCGAAAACACCGGAGACGAGCATGTTGCCCTGGTCATCGGCAAACTCGCCCGGAAAGCGGTCACTCTCGGTGGCCGGGTTGAAGGCCCGCGCCGAACCGGATTCAATGTCGATATTGCTCACGCTGACGGTGTTGCCGCTATCCTGCCAACGGTCTCCGGTATCTTCCAGTGTGCGCAATTTCGATAAAGTGGCGTCAAGCCCGGTAATCGGGTTGAGGCTGCCCACATCGACGGTGAGCAGTTGGGTGGCATAGCCTTCCATTACAAAGCTTACCGTGGCACGGGTGCCCACTTCTACAGGGGCGGTAATGGAAAAATTTCCGTCGCTGTCAGTGTCTGCACTGGCCTGCTCAGTGCTGTCGATGCTGCCGTTGGCGTCGATGTCGCTGCTGACGGTAACGGTGATCCCACTATCCGGCGTGGGGTAGGAAAGCAACGCACCGTCATCATTGGCCAGCATGGCCTGGCCGCTGAAAGCGATCTGTTCTGCATCGGTTCCACCACCGGTGGTCGTAGTGGTGCCATCGCCGTCTCCACCTCCGCCACAGGCCAGGAGCATAATTCCTGATACCAGCAGACAATTGAAAAGGCAAAACAGGTGTTCGCATCGTGAAAGACGTTTACGCATCCGTTTGATCATTACTGCGCCTCCTTGATTAGTCCTAAACTGGGCGATTCAAATTCTGGGAGGCAATAATGAGCTATCGTGTTACCATGCTTACCCATTTTCATGCATACCAGAATTTGAATCGCCCAGTTTAGGTTAGTAAGAATCTCGGACATGGATCCAAAGGCAACTGTAATAGTTGAAAAACTAAAGATTATTAAGTGAGTGAACCTTTTACTCGCCACAGCGCGTATAGTCGGCCATAATAATTTCTCATCATTTCCAACATACCGGTTTTGAGTAAGATATCTAATTTCAAGTGGTTTTTGTGGCATTTAGAGCCTGTTTGAGATGATCGGCATCTTGAGCATTATAATTGAGTATTTTTTATTATATTTATTAAAAAACAATCGGCTAAGCCATGCCGTTGACATCGGGCAACCAAGCATGAAAAAATGGCAATGGCTTTTTATAGAGATGGAGGAAATCGATAAATGATTGCCACCCAGACCACGATTGATATTCCTGGCAAAGGTTTAGTATCAGCGGTACTGAGTATGCCGGACGGTCCCGTTGACGCCTTATCGACCGGCGTCATCATCGCCCATGGTGCCGGCAACGATATGCACAACGATTTGATTGTCGCTTTTGCCGATGGATTGGCCGACGCCGGCCATACCACGTTGAGGTTCAATTTCCCTTACAAGGAAAAAGGCAAAAAATCCCCGGACAGCCAGGCGGTCCTGGTTCGCACCTGGCAAACCGTTTATGCCTGGCTGAGGTCCAATTCCCAGGCGCCTGTCCAGCGAATCATCGCGGCAGGGAAATCCATGGGGGGACGGGTGGCCTCCCAAATGGCCGCTGCAGGAGAACTGGATGTGACCGCGCTGATTTTCCTCGGCTATCCGCTGCACGCGCCGGGTCGGACCGACCAATTGCGTGACGGCCACCTTTATAATATCAATGTACCAATGCTGTTTTTTGAAGGCACCAAGGATCCCTTGTGCAATCTGGACAGCCTCGGCCATGTGCTGGATCGCTTGCCGGGTCTCGTAACTCTGAATACCATTGAAGGCGGAAATCACTCCTTCAAGCTCCCGGCATCGTCGTCTCGCTTGCCGGCGGATGTTCATCGGAAGATCATTGATCAAAGTGTAAAGTGGATTGATTCTCTTAATTAAAATGAGGTAACCATGCGCTTATTGTTCTGGTATTGCGACCGTTTCGCCTGGAATCCAGCAATGAAAACCCTGTCCGACGCACCGGATGCAAATCCCATGGCCTACGAAAAGACAGTCGTGGCCTTTATCCATATCGAGCCCAAAGATGTGGCCGACGGCAGTTCAGCGGAAACCAAGCTGGTTAAAAACGCCAAATGGCTGGCCAGGAAGTGGGAGACCCAGCAGGTTATCCTGCACTCGTTTACTCATCTGGGCGAAGAAAAGGCCGATCCCGGTGAAGCCAAGGCCCTGCTCGACCGTGTGCAGCAGCGCCTGGAAACCGCCGGATACACGGCCATCCAAACTCCATACGGTTATTTCAACGATCTTTCCATGGACGCACCCGGCCATCCGCTGGCAAGAATTTATAAGGAATTTTAGGTGGCATATGAATAGCGATTTCGGGCCTGAATACGCATCGGCCCATGATACGTCCTTTGTTCCCAAATACCAAGCCAGTTGCTACTGCGGGGCCGTCCGCTATGAGGTATGCGCCGATCCCGTGGACGCCAAAATCTGCCATTGTCTGGTCTGTCAGCGGCTTCACGGCGCCCCCATGCAATGGGCCGCCATTTTCCATAAAAAAGACGTCAGAATCACCGCCGGTATCGAGCACCTGCGTTTTTACAACAGCGAACGCGACCAGCACGCCCGTATTCTGCCCTGCAAGGTCAGCTGCGCCAGGTGCGGCACGCCCATTGCCGATGAAGGACGCCAAATGTGGCTGGCCTTTCCCTCATTGTTTGATTTCGGACCTGGTCGGGAAGTACCGGCGGCCTTCCGGCCGACCTGCCATATCTTTTACGGCACGCACGTCGTGGAGATCTGTGATGATCTGCCCAAATGGTCGGGGCACAAGAACCATTCCCAGCGTTTATAGGCGGTCTACGGGGCTCTCTTTTCTTAAAGCACCAGTAAAATTAAATGCCGCTTGATAACGGCCCGTACCTTGAAATGTGATGAACTCATAAAAATTGCCAGACGCGTCATGCCGGACTTGATCCGGCATCCAGAACATATTGAAAAAGCTGGATTCCGGCTTGCGCCGGAATGACGTCAAATTGGAAATTTCGACTTTTTACAGAACCATCAAATTTGTTGAACGCGTAACAAGATCTATGGCCATTCTTCACGGACATATGGGTATTCGTTTGAAGATACTGGGAATTCTTGCAGGCGTCCTGATCTTTTATTTCATATTGACACAGATTGTTTACAGTCTTGTGATCCTGCCCAGTTACGCCGCCCTGGAACAGGAGGAGGCAACCGAAGATGTCCACCGGTGCCTGGATGCCCTGCAGCGGGAAATCAAGTATCTGGAAACCGTTACCCATGACTGGGCCGCCTGGGATGACACCTATCAATTTGTTCAGGAAGAAAACGAGAGCTATCGCCGCTCCAACCTCCTTCAGCAAACCTTTCTGGATAACCGGATCAACGCTATATTATTTCTTAATCTTCGAAAAGAGATGATCTGGGGAGAGGTGCGATCGCTGAAAAACGGAAACCCGATTGTCTTGCCTGAACTATCTGAAGCAGCACTGCAAGATGCCCCTGTCCTGTTCGCGTCCCACGACGGTGACGGCGGCGTGTCCGGAATCATGCAAACGTCGGTGGGGCCATTTATTTTGTCCAGCCAGCCGATCACCACGAGCGATCATCAGGGGCCCATCCGCGGCCATCTGATCATGGGCCGATTTTTTGACACCGATTATATTGAGCGGCTGAAAGACCAGACCCACATCGATCATGAGTATCTGCCGGTAAGTGAACACAAGACAATCGTGGAAAAGTGCCTGTCGGATGAGAACAATCCACCCACAATTTATTTCGCGGTTAAAAATCAGGCCATTCTGAATGGGTTTACCGTCATCAGGGACATTTATGGCGAGCCGGCACTCGTGTTGCGAACCACCCTGTTACGGCATATTTATGCCAAGGGGTCCGAAACCCTCCGGTTGGCGCTGATATCCATTGCTCTGGCGGGTCTGGTCATTCTCATCCTCATGGTGGTACTGATCAATAATACGGTGATCGGTCCCCCGGATATTAATTTTTCGGTCGGTAAGAGAGCTGCTGTTCAGTATCGTCAAGCATGCCAGGGCAAATCACGTTGACATTCGGTTGCGGCACCGCCCCAACGGGTTTCACGTGAGGGTCAGCGATGACGGTATTGGATTCGACCCGTTGGATGCGGGACCGGAAAGCCCCACCACCGAAGGGTTTGGTCTGTTCAGTATCCAGGAGCGATTGTCGGCGATCGGCGGCAAATTCGATATTGATTCGGCACCGGGCAGGGGCACACGGATAACCTTGATCGTGCCGACCAACAATCCAGATTAAGGTGGCCCATGGCAATCAGCATTGTTCTTGCGGACGATCACCATATCATCCGGGAGGGATTGCGGGTGCTGCTTGATGCGCAGGCCAATTTCTCCGTCATCGGCGAGGCCGCCGACGGGCGCAGTGCGGTAAAGATGATCATCGACCGTAAACCGGATGTGGCCGTGATGGATGTATCCATGCCCAGCTTGAACGGAATCGAAGCCACCCGCCAGATTGTCGCCGGCTCAACCAAAACCAAAATCATCGCCCTGTCCATGTATGCGGACCGGCGCTACATCGACGGGATGCTCAAAGCCGGCGCGTCCGGCTATCTGCTTAAAAACTGCGTGACCAAAGAACTGGTCACCGCCATCAACACCGTCGTCAAGGGCAACGTCTATCTCAGTCCGCAAATTGCAACCACGGTTGTCAATCACTACCTGTGTCAAACGGCATCCTCGCCGGGCATCGCCTCGGACGAACTCACCGATCGTGAGAGAGAAGTGCTGCAATTGATTGCCGAAGGCCTCAGCATCAAAGACATCGCCGACATGCTGCACATCGGCAAGAAGACCGCCGAGAGCCACCGTCGCAACATCATGCAGAAAACAGGCATTCACTCCATCGCCGGATTGACTCAGTTTGCCATCAGGGAAGGGTTGATCCAGCTTTAAATAGTGTCCATCCAGAAACGGCGCCTCTCACCCGATTCCGACGTTGGGCAACAAATTCAAATCCTCAAAATATTACCAATATTCACCCCAAGGGTACTTCCTAAAGGGCGCCTCCGGTTTGAATTTGTTGGCCGCCTTGGACTCGGGCAAGATTCACCATTTCTGAACGAACACTAAATAGTTCCTCTAAGCCTATTGATCCTCCATAAATAATATTTTGGGAACCCCAAAATAAGGCATCGCCTGATTTTCAGCTTCCATCACCGATGGTACGTTTCCTCTACAACGCATTTTTTAAGGAGGAATCAAAATGAAAACACGGGTATTTGTTTCTCTGGCTGTTTTTCTTTTCACGGGCGTTGCCGTCATGGCGTGGGCCGCAGGGGGGCCACCAGCGGTCGACAGCAACCTGGAACGGCTCGGTATGCGGCTTTACAACGACAAAAACCTTTCTTATAACGGCACCCAATCGTGCCGCAACTGCCATCATCATTTTGCCGGATTCGCCGATATCACCAACCACGTCAGCCCCGAGGTCAACATGGTTTCCACCGGCGCGGATGGCGTGAGCAAGGGCGGTCGCAATGCGCCGTCAGCCGCTTATGCCGGATTCAGTCCACAGCTGAGCGATGATTCCGGCCAGTGGGTGGGCGGGATGTTCTGGGATGGCAGGGCCGATGGATCGACGCTGGGCGACCCGCTGGCCGAACAGGCCCAGGGCCCGCCACTGAATCCAGTGGAGATGAATATGCCCAGTAAGGAGGCCATCATCCAGGTCATTCGGGATTCGGGTTATGTGAACCTTTGGAACCGGGTTTTTGGTGCAGGTTCGCTGAATAACGTCGATGCCGCTTATGACAATTTCGGCCGGGCCATCGCCGCTTACGAGCGATCAGCGGATGTGACCAAATTCAGCTCAAAGTACGATACCGCTAGCGACGAGTTTACTGCCGCCGAAACCCGGGGTATGGCCCTGTTTGATGCGAATTGCGCCTCCTGCCATTCCACCACGGCCGCATTCGACGCACCGGCAACGCTTTTCACCAACTACGCCTACGCCAACATCGGCGTGCCAAACAACCCGGCCGTGTTGTCCGAAGCGGATCTGGGGCTGGGGCCGGTCGTCGATGATCCGAATCAGAACGGTAAATTCAAAGTGCCCACATTGAGAAACATCGTCATGACAGCCCCGTACTCCCACAACGGTTATTTTCCGACCCTGTTGGAGATGGTCGAATTTATCAATGACAGAACCGGGTATGTGCCGGATGTAGATCAAAATATTGACTACGGTGAAGATAGTGTAGGCAATTTTGGGTTATCAGCGGAAGAAATCAACGATATCGTGGCTTTCCTGGCAACGCTCACGGACGAGTAATCAACCATACCGGTATAAACCGGGCTTGCATCAAGTGGTCCGGGCAGGCAGTGATAATTTTCATGGGCCTGTCTGACACAGACGGAAAAGGTGACGGGGGGTGCGGCAGCATCGCCCGTTACCCATTTTTAAGGGGCTGAAATTCTTATTCTGGCCATGCTGACCGGGGAAAAAAAGGTACCCTGATTGGCTTGTCCCCCTTCCGGATTATTAAATTGGGAAGGGGGACACCCACAAATTGGCGAGAGTTGTAGTGTCTGTCCAGAAATAGGCAAATTTGGTCGAGATCAAGGCGCACGAAAAATTTAACCACAGGCATATAGTTGATATTCCGAGGATTAAATTTTTCGCGCAACGCCGATATCGGGCAAATTGGTCATTTCTGGATGGGCACTATCTATTCCTTCAACTCGGACAGTTGCTCAATAAACGCCTCCACCTTGGTCTTGGTCTGCTCATCGGACACACAGCGCATGTCGCACAAGTCGCCGTCGATAGTCAGGCTGGGGATGCCGCTGACATTCTCGATCCGTTTGACCATGCCGTAACGGCAATTGGAGTTGTTCGGGCAGGTGCGGGCATCGTGATAGATGATGCCGTCAATGTCATACAATTCCAGTTTGTCCTTGATGTACTGCTCTTTGTAATCATCGGAACGGACGATAAACAGCTCCGTGTAGGCACGGGCCATGCTCCGGAAAGGATCATCGGCTTCCAGGGAAGTAAAGATCCAGCTGCTGCAATAGGTCGATGCCAGGACATTGGCCTGCATGCCGGCAAACAGCTTGGCGTGAGCGGAAAGGCGGCCCCACACCGGCATGCCGTCCCAGTAGATACGGTATTTCTCACCCTCGATGGCGGCATCCTTGTTGGCGACCTTTTCCTTGAGCTCGGCCAGCAGCATGTCATAAAGATCCACAGCGACCTGGGTACCGCGGCCCACGACCGCCGGCCCCATCAGGGTGGAGGCATCGAAAAAGGTCAGCGGAGCGGGTTTGGCTGCCGCGGTTTCCAGAACTTCCTTCCACCGATCGGAACATTGCCGGGACAATCCCACGGTTTCCTTGAACAGGTCCATGTCCAGCGGTTTGCCGATAATCTCCTGCAGCGGTTTGACCAGGCTCTCGATCTGCTTGGCAATGTCGTCCACGATGGCCTCGTTGACATCGTTGACGCTCCGGTTGGTCTCAACACCGATCACCGGCACGTTGAACTCACGGGCGTAGTAGGCAAACCAGTCCTGCACGTCGCGGCACTGGTTGGTGTTGTATACCAGTACATCCGGCTTGGGCACGCTTTCGATACCGGGATAGGCCTTGGACAGGGGGGTAAATTTATTCAGGTAGGCCCCCACATCGGAGGTGAGATAAGAGCAGATTTCCGGTGAATAGCCCAGTGCGTTGGCGCTGGGAATCACGTCCGTGGCGGTTCGGGTGCTGCCCAGCATGGCACCGTGGGTTTCGGGAAAATACACCAGAAACCCCATGGCCCGCAACAGCTCGGTCGGCCCCACGCTGGTACACCAGGCAATCTTGCGATTGCCCGTGGTAGCGGCGTCATTGAGTTCATAGTAATAATCCTTCATGAACAGGCCCATGTCCTTGGCGGTCTTGATCACTTTCCTGGCTACTTTTTTCTCTTCTGTCATGCATTCCTCCGGAAAATCAGTTAAATTGCTCGCTACCACAACGATCTTAACATTGGGGTCTACGATTGATGGTTCATAGCAAATAGAGCGGCCCCAACGGCACCGGTAAGCTGCGGATAAGCCGGCACCAGGATTTCTCTTTCGATCATTTCTTCCGCCATGTTGACCAGATATGGATTATGGGCCACCACCCCGCCGGTCATGACCACGTTTTCGGTCAGCGCATCCATCTCCATTACGCGTTTGATCACCGAAAAGAAAAGGCCTTTGATGATGTCCTCCACCTTCTTCCCGTTGCGGATGTTTTCCAGCACCTCGGTGCCGGAAAACACGGTACAGTAACTTCCCAGTTTGACCATCTCGGTGGACCGGGTCGCCTGGTCGTTCATATCCTCCAGCGGGATATTCAGGCGCAGGGACATTTCTTCCAAAAAGGCGCCCGTACCGGCCGCGCACTTGCGGTTCATCTTAAAATCCGTGCGCAATCCCCGCTCATTGAGCTTGATGATCTTGTTGTCCTGCCCGCCGATATCGATAATGGAAAGGGCTTTGGGAAAAAGATGATAACATCCCTTGGCATGACAGGCGATTTCGGTCTTGTTGTCCTTGGCAAAGGAGACATTCTTGCGGCCATAACCGGTGGCAAAGGTTTGGGCAATATCCGCTGTGGATTTACCGGCCATGGCCAGCGCCTCTTCAAGGCAGGCATCGGCTGTCTGGCCGTAATCGATTCCCGATTTTTTAACCGATCGACCGATCAGCTCCTTATTTTCATCCAGCACGGCCACTTTGGTCCTGGATGCCCCCAGATCAATTCCTACAAAAACAGATGACGACATGGTGTTCCTTTTCAACGACTATAATAACTGCGCCACGTGCACCACTTCAACCGGCAGATCATAGCGACGGAGTCCGTCCATCAGCTGAATCATGCATCCCGGACAGGCGGTAGCGACAATGCTGGCTCCGGTTTTTTCAATGGACTGGATCTTTTTTTCCTGAATCGACAGGCTGGTCTCACGATGCTTGATACCAAATGTCCCGCCCAGCCCACAACAGGCATCCGCATTTTCCATCTCCACGAATTCCACCCCGTCCAGAGATTGCAAAAGCTGGCGTGGATACTCGCTGACCCCCTGATGCCATTTGAGATGGCAGGGATCGTGGTAGGTGATTTTCACCGGTGCGTTTGCCTGTCGCTTTGGCCTAAAGCTGGAGCCCACGAGAAATTCCGAGAAATCAGCGACCTTTGACGATACCGCATGGGCTTTGTCACGCAGGTGCGGATCATTTTCAAACCATTTTCCGTATTGCTTCAAGGTGGTCCCGCAGGTGGCGCAGCTGGTGACGATATGATCAAAGGATGCCAGGGCCTCGATATTCTGTCTGGCCATGGATCTGGCAGTCTTGCTGTCACCGGCATTTTTCACCGCCATGCCGCAACAGGTCAGGTTGTCAGGATAGACCACCTCATAGCCGGCCAGGGCCAGAAGACGAATACTGTCAAAGCCGATCTGGGAGAAGAAAAACTCAAACCCGCAGCCTGGAAAAAAGGCCACCCGTCCCTTGGCGGGCCGACATTGGGTCGGCACAATGGGCTCGGGGATGCGTTTGGACAAAAACGTGCTGGCGATACGGGGCACACGCAGACCACCGGTAAAAAGGGCCGTTGCATCGGCCATGTGCCGCAAAGGCCTGCCTTCCGAATGATTGAGCCCTGGAATCAGGGCGGCAACGCGAATCAGCTGGGCCATGAGGGGGCGGTGTTTCAAGATACCCCGGTACAGCAACTGCTGCCACAGGGGAACGCCTTCTTCGGACAGACGCTTTTCCCGGGCCTGAATGTTGATTTCCGGCGACGGCACCCCGGCCGGACACACGGCCTGGCAACGCCCACAAAGCAGGCAGGCATCCAGGCATGCGCCATAGTCGTCCTGATCCGGCACCGATTGTTGCTCGGCCATGCGGATCAGCAGGTTACGCCCCCGTGCGACATGGCTTTCCACGTGATCCACCTGATATACCGGACAGGTTGACATACAGAAGCCGCATTTCATGCATTGAGTGGCACTGATTTGTTGCACTGACGAATTCATGACGACTCCCAAATTTTTCCCGGATTAAGAAGTCCCTTGGGGTCAAACACGGACTTGATCCCCTTGAGCAGCGCGATGGCCTCCGGTGACATGGCTTTTTTGAGAAATCGCTGTTTTTCAAGGCCAATTCCATGTTCTCCGGATATGGCGCCGCCAAGTGCCAGGGCGTTGTCGAAAATTTCTCCCGCCACCTTCTGGGCCAGGGCATAGTGGGCGGTATCGTTTTTGTCGGTCAGAATACAGGGGTGAAGATTGCCGTCACCGGCGTGACCGATGATGGGAATAATCAGGTCATATTCCGCGCATAATTTTTTGGTGTGGGCGATCTGATCGGCAATGCGATTGGTGGGCACGGTCACATCCTCGGCCAGAACCGTGGGCGAGGCACTGAACACCGCCGAAAAACCAGCCCGCCGGGCCGTCCAGAAGGTGTTGGCCTCGGCATCATCTTTGGCGGCCCGCACTTCCATGGCGCCGGCCTGCTGGCAAAGGTCGATCACCGCTTGGGTTTCCTGCGCCACATTTTCTTTGGATCCGTCCATTTCAAACAGCAAAATGGCGTCGGCGGTCAATGGAATGCCCAGCGGGATACGCTCTTCGATGCGGCGCACCACCCAGTTGTCCATCAGTTCGATTTTGGCCGGCATCACCCCGCTTGAGCGTACAGCATGCACAGCCTTGCCGGCGGTCAGCACCTCGTCGAAAATGGCCAGGACCGTGCTTTTGGCTGGAGGCAGGGGCAAGAGCCGCAGGGTGACGTCCACAATCACCGCCAGGGTGCCTTCAGCCCCGCACATAATTTGTGGCAGATCATAGCCGGTGACGTTTTTCATGGTATTGCCACCCAGATTGACAATCTTTCCGGACGGCAGGATCGCTGTCACGGCCAAGAGATAATGCTTGAACACCCCGTATTTCACCGCATAGGGACCGCCGGCATTCTCCGATACGCACCCACCGATGGTGGCGGCCAGAAAACTCTGCGGATCCGGCGGAAAAAACATCTTTTCTTTGGCCAGGGCCTGGTTCAGGTCGTTCAGCACCACACCCACTTCCGTCTTGACCGTGAAATTTTCCCGGTCGATGGAAAGGATATGGTTCATGCGGGTGGTGCACAGCACAATGCCCCCGGCCACGGGGACCGGGCCACCGCTCAGGCTCGTGCCCGCGCCCCGCACCGTCACCGGAATTTCATGGGCATCGGAAAGCGCCATGATCTGGGAAATGTCCTCGGCCGTGGATGGAAAAACCACGGCCTCGGGCTCACCCTTGCAATGAGTAGTGCCATCAACACCATAAACAGCCAAATCGTTGGCGCCGGTAAGCACTGCATCGCCGCCAACGATGGTTTCGAGCGTTTTGATTAATTCCGGTGTCAGGCGCATGGCATTTTCCTTATCCTGCTAAATCGAAACTTAACTCACCATTGATGCCCTGGGACTGTTTGATCAGTACCTGGCACAAAAACACCATCACGCCAAAAGGCATGCGGTCGGCAATGGTCTGAACCCATTTGGCCTTTTCCATGGCGATCTCTTTGGGATTTTCCCCACCAGCGGTGCGATCGAGCATCTCCTGGTGATAGGCACCGGTGGTCTCGAGCGCTCTGCCCAGAAAACCGTTCACGTCCGCATCGACGCAACCATTGTGACTCAGGGCCAGACGACTGGCACCCAGCTGGCCCAGTTTTTTCAGGCTGGACACATAGTTTGGCAAGGATTCGAAGTAGTTGGGCCAGAACACGTTTTCTTCGGGGTTGTAAAAGCCGGTGGCATCCCCGATGGCCAACGTGCCTTCCTTTTCTTCATGGTAGGCCACCTGACAGGCCGAGTGGCCTGGAATGGCATGGGCGGTCCAGGCAATTCCGTCACCCAGATCGATGCGTTCATTTTCGTTGATTACCGTATCAACATGGAAATTATAGGCATCCAAATCTTCCGGTATATCTTTGATTTCCGCCTTGGACTGCAGGATCTTGGAAATACCGCTGTCAAGTCCCTTGAACTCCTTGAGCACGAATCCGTTGTACAACACCTTGGCGGCCAGCGGACTGCCAATGGCCTTCAAATGGGGCCAGGCCATTCTGAGTCGCGGCAACGCACCGATGTGATCGGTGTGGGTATGGGTCAGGGCAACATACTTGATCCGCTGTGGATCGATCCCCAGAGTGTTGATTTGATCCATGACGATATCAGCGGTGGCACTGATCCCCCCTTCGATCAGCATGGCGTCTTTGCCAACGGACAAGTACATCGGGAAGAAAGGGGTTCCCAATTGATAAAAATTCGGAGTGATCTCGAGCGGCTCGAATTTGTCGGTCATGGCAACATCCTTCTCTGCGATAAGTAATATATTAATAATGATGACGCTAAAATTGATTTTTACCTAATTTTATTAAGTAGCGTCATACCATGCCAAATACATAATATGTAACTAAATCCAGGCTCGTAGCACATTTATCGAAAAGAGCGCAAATGTTTTTAAAGGCCATAACAGACACGAAAATCCAATTTTTTGTAAATTTATTTTTATTTCAAATAGATATATAATTAATAAAATTATGCGTAGTGCCTACTATTTTAGCTGGCACAAAGGATTAAGAGCTAAATAGGAGCCACTTGAATATCTCGGTCCGGCACCAAATCCATCCCAACGGCCATACCAATTTCCAACAAAACCCATCTTAATTTATTAATTTAACAAGCATATTATTATTTCCCGAGGGTATTTCCAGACACGGTTCGGCCCACTTGTCGAACCGGCCGGCAGCCGCGTTAATTCGCTGATAATTATATTCGGTGTATGCCT
The DNA here is from genome assembly GCF_048565275.1 of Desulfosarcina variabilis str. Montpellier. Classification (NCBI taxonomy): domain Bacteria; kingdom Pseudomonadati; phylum Thermodesulfobacteriota; class Desulfobacteria; order Desulfobacterales; family Desulfosarcinaceae; genus Desulfosarcina; species Desulfosarcina variabilis. The sequence continues at coordinate 9,387,806 of NZ_CP159846.1, forward strand.
ACGAACTTGGAGTCAAGGAAAACGCAGACCATTGAAGTTACGCGGTCAGGAGGCCAATGGTGCGAAAAAAGCATGTCAACGGTTGAACCGTTGGACCAGCAATTGTAATTATGCCATGTCGAGATTTACGATTACGAGCACCGCATAGCTTAAGTACGACGGGCATTGGCGTTTTCGTGCGCGTACCTGTAATCGTAATCGATCATCATTTTTTACAATCGTCTGTTAAGCCCACCGCATTGGGTAACACAAAGAAATAACTGGGATTAATACGATCAGACACGCCAATTTCAACAGATGGCGACCGATTCAGGCCCTATGGTGCCGGACAACAGCTTGTGTCAATCCATCAAATTGATGTAATATACTGATTTAAATGGATACGGCTACTAGTTCCCGCTATCTACCCGAATCCTTGTCTGCTAAATTTTTGTCAAAATAACAGATCGAATCCAATGCCATGTCATTTATACGATCAGCCAATTGATCCGAAAGCGCTGTGTATAATCGATAATGGATACATATGGACAATCCGCATTATTGGCTACAATAGTGTAAAAAACGACACATTTTCGGAAGTCAAACAATTGAAAGAAATGCTGCCGATCTGTAGTAATGCTTGTTATCCGCTGAAGATCCAAATAGCTGAAAGAGTTGCGATTTCTGATTGCTGATAAAACTTACATACAAGGACGCTGAATGGAAACGTTTCGCTTGGCTGACTTAATTGATTTGGCTGCTGTTCAAAAGATGGCTGATGCCCATTACCAGGCAGCGGGAATGCCCATTGGCATTATCGATGCGGTTGATGATTCAATCCTGGTGAGCGTCGGCTGGCAGGACATCTGCTTTAAATTTCACAGAGTCAATCCCCAAACCCTGATAAGATGTCAGGAGAGTGATCGTACCATCAAGGCCCATATGCGTGACGGGCACGCATACCATTACAAATGCAAAAACGGGCTCTGGGATATTGGTGTGCCGATCATCGTTTCGGGACGTCATTTGGCGACAATGTTTTTGGGACAATTCTTTTATCAGGGAGAGACGCCTGATCGGGAATTTTTTATCCGCCAGGCCCGAAAATTTGGATTCGATATTGACGACTATTTGGCGGCGCTTGATCGGGTACCTGTTTTCACGCGTGACAAAGTCGAGGATATTCTTAAATATAACCAGGCACTGGCAGGTTTCATCACCAGTCTTGCGGAAAATTCCCTATCAAAAAGAAAAGCGGATGAAGCGGTTTTAAGGCAGCAATATTTTCTTCGCAAAGCGCAGGAAATCGGTCGCATCGGCACATGGGAACTGGATATCAACACCCACGAGTTTAAATGGACGGATGAGACCTATAATATTTTCGGGATACCCATCAACGCCAGGATTACCTATGAAACTTTTTTGATCGGTATTCATCCTGATGACAGAAACGATGTTGGCAAAAATTTAAAAGCATTACTGGAAGGCAAGCCTTTCGACATCGAGCATCGCTTGATTGTAGATGGAAAAGTAAAATGGGTCCGGCAAAAGGCTGAATCTTTTAAGAAGGATGATGGCTGCACAAGAATTGGCGTGACGCAGGACATCACCACTCAAAAGCAGGCTGAGACGGCATTGATCGAAAGTCGGGCACTCCTTCAATCCGTCATTGATTGCGCTGATACGGCCATTTACGTCAAGGATGAATCAGGACGGTATATTCTCAGTAACCGATACCACGCCGGCCTTTTCGATCGTACACCGGATGATGTTGTCGGTCGCAGAGACGTCGACTTTGACGTCCTGAGACCTCACGCCCAGGAATATAAAAACAACGATGATCATGTCTGGCGAGAAAACCGCGCGGTTGAATTCGAGGAGACGTTGTCCCGCAAGGACGGAGACTACACCTATCTGTCATGCAAATATCCACTGCATAATGCGAAAGGAAATATTTTCGCGGTATGCGGCATTTCAACCGACATCACCCAGCGCAAACGCATTGAGGAGGAACTGGAACGGCGTGTCAAGGAACGAACGGCCAGACTGGCAGAATCGGAAGCCAAGTTCCGCGGCTTGGTCGAAAACACCTCCGACATCCCTTTCAGCATCGATGCGGGTGGACGACTGAGCTACCTCGGGCCGCAGGCAAAGCATTATGGGTTTGATCCCAAAGCCCTTCAAGGCCGCAAATTTTTTGAATTTATCATGCCCGCCGACCGGGAAAATGCCGTTGCCGTTTTCGACCAAAGCCTTCAGAAAGTCGAAACCGCTCCGGTGGAATTTCGCATCCAGTCACCAAACGGCAACATCATCTGGTTCGAGGGGCGCAGTCTGCCCCAGTGTAACGATGCTGGTAAAGTCACTGGAATTACCGGTGCGCTTCGGGATGTTACCGAACGCAAACAAATAGAGAAAGTGTTAAAAGAAAGTGAGGAACGCTATCGCAACCTGTTTGAAGCGGAATCCGGCCCCATTTTGGTGTTTGAAACGCAAGGCCACCGTTTCGTGGATGTCAATCCCGCAGCAGAAAAACAGTACGGTTATACCCGTGAGGAATTTCTTGGTATGACCTATTGGGACATCACCTGTGAACCGAAAGCCTCGAAAGCGGTAATCCAGCGAGCACTAAAGGAAACTTTGCGGGAAGCGATTCCGGTGCGATGGCACCGCAAGAAGGATGGCTCCATCTTTCCCGTTGAAATCTCACCCAGCAAATTTACCCTTGAGGGACGCACGGTGCTGGGGGGCATCATGAGAGACATCACCACCCGCATGGAGGAACAAAAACAGCGCGATGAGCACCAAAAACGCCTTCGGCAGTTGGCTGCCAAGCTGGCTACAGCCCAGGATGAAGAACAGCAACGCATTGCCGAGGGACTGCACGATGACGTGGCCCAGGATCTGGCGCTTTGCAGTTTAAAACTCGCCCTGGCTGAGAGAGAATTGGATCCGGCCAAGGCCCGTCTGATTCGAGATGAAATAGGGGAACTGATCCATACTACAGCCGAGAAAATCAGATCCTTGAGTTTTGAATTATCTTCCTCTTCTCTTTTCCGGATCGGTTTCAAGGAAGCAATTGTTGAGCTATGCAACAGCATGGCAAAGCGATATGATGTCTGTTTTACCGTCAAAGGCAGCGATCATGCCCGGATATTGGACGATACCACTGCAGCCGTCTTGTTCAAGGCGGTTCGAGAACTCCTCTTCAATGTCGTCAAACATGCCGGGACCAAAGAAGCTACCGTTTTCATCGATTGCAAGAACAATATTCTGAAAATTGAAGTCGAGGACCGAGGAAAAGGATTCCATCATCGGGTTGACGAAGACTTGATCAATATGGGCAAAGGAATGGGGCTCTTTGGAATCAAGGAGCGTCTGACAGACCTGGGCGGTGAGCTTGATATTGACTCCACGCCCAGTGACCGAACGCGAGTGACACTCAAGGTACCCGTCGGAAAATTTTTTCAATCCTCAAACCATTAATATAGGGGACCCCATGACCGGCAATACCATTCACGTTATCCTGGCTGACGATCATCACATTCTGCGCGAGGGACTTCGCGCGCTTCTCAAGCATGATCCGGAAATAAAAGTCGTGGCCGAGGTCTCGACCGGCCATGAAGCAGTAAAGATGACCACACAGCTTGAACCGGATGTGATCATTATGGATATCGGCATGCCTGACCTCAACGGTATCGATGCAACACGAAAGATTGTCTCCAGTCCTTGCAAAACCAAAGTGCTGTGTCTTTCCATGCATGGTGAAAGTGCAATGGTCCATGCAATGATGGAAGCCGGCGCAAGCGGATACCTGCTCAAAACCACCGTGGGCAAAGAGTTGATTGAAGCCGTTCGTGTTGTTGTTGCCAACCAGACATACCTTTCCCCTTCTATTGCCCGTGTTATCGTCGATCACCATGTGCACGGCCGTGATCGTCAAAAAGACAATGCCTTCGACCAACTGACCCTGCGAGAACGTGAAGTGCTTCAACTGATCGCAGAAGGTCACAATACCAAAAATATTGCCGATCGCCTGCATATCAGCCCCAAAACGGTTTTATCCCATCGCGACCGACTGATGAAGAAATTAGGTGTCGATTCAACAGTCGCCCTGACCCGCTATGCGCTTCGCCAAGGAATGACAGAGTTGTGAGGCTGTAAAGATTTTATTCTACCCCATATTGTCAGGCCTTCCCCAGGCTACCGAGCGCCCGTTTTATTACTGATAATTAAGAATTATTCCTAATCGATTTCAGAATTTTGCCAATTGCGACATTGCCAGTAAAAACATATTTAAAAGACTGGAAATTTTGAAAACGAAACATTCAAGCTCAATGCGTCAACCCTAATGTTGCTTAAAAGATACAAAAGCCATTGTTACCAAATGAAATCTAAAAGAACTTGAACAACGCAGCAATCTTTTGGAAATCATCATGGGTGCGTTCTTAAGAAGGGTAACAATGGTTTTTTGTATTTTTTTATTGTTGAACCGATCATATGTTTTTCTCTATCTACGCTAGGAGTGTCTACAGTGAATGGATTACCGACAGAATTGGACCAACTGATCACATTGATTGCGCAAAGCCTCGTTGACCAACCGAACAATGTCCATACGAAAACCCTCAATAGTAATCACACGATGGTTGTGGAGCTGAGTGTTGCCAAGGAAGACATAGGCAAAATCATCGGAAAAAAGGGACGAACCGTCAATGCCATACGGACCCTTATGGGAGCCGCTGCATCAAAAATCAACAAAAACACCATCCTTGAAATTGTCGAATAGATCGCCGCTTTTCTAGTACCAGTCCAAAACTCTGGCCTGTCGGGCCTATATCGACGATGGGCGGTTTTTTTTGGATACTACCCAAGCCAAGCTTTTCTATCCACAGACAAGACATCATGAGACTGGGCCGAATCACCTTTTTCAAGGGGATATTTGTATGTCACATGGAAAAATTCCAATCGATCTAATTCTATCAAAAATGACTGAAAATGCAGAGCATTTCCAGTCCCGTGCTCAAAAAGCATCGAAGGTTCTTTCGGGGCATTTAAACACGGGGCTGGCCCAAACCCCATATGACATCGTGTATGAGGAAGACCGGGTCAAGCTGAAACATTATCGGGCCCGCACTGCGATCCGCTGCAAGACCCCTTTGCTGATCACCTATGCCCTGATTAACAGGGAAACCATGCTGGACCTGGAACCTGGGCGCAGCGTGGTCGAACGGCTTTTGGATAGCGGCGTCGATCTTTACATGATCGACTGGGGGTATCCCACCTATAAAGACCGGTTTCTTGGATTTGATGATCACATCAACGGCTATATGGACAATATCGTCGATTTTATCCGCAAGCACCGGCAAATTGACAAAATCAACCTCATGGGAATCTGCATGGGGGGAACGTTCAGCGTGATCTACTCGGCCTTGCACCCGGACAAAATCAAAAACCTGGTTACTACGGTCACGCCGACCAACTTTGACACCAACAAGGGGCTATTGCATGTGTGGATGAAGCGCATGGATGTCGACCGGATGGTGGATACCTTTGGCAACCTGCCCGCCGATATGATGAATCTCGGTTTTTTGCTGCTCAACCCTGCACGCTTGATGATTGATAAATACGTCGGCTTCATGGAGCATATGGATGACAAAGAGTTTGTTGAGAATTTCATGCGCATGGAGAAATGGATCTTTGACAGCCCTGATTTGCCCGGTGAAGTTTTTCGCCAGTTCACCAAGGACTGCTATCAGGGCAACAAGCTCATAAAAAGCAAGTTATCGGTGGGGGGAAAACAAGTCAATCTTAAAAAACTGACCATGCCGTTGCTCAATATATACGGCAAATATGACCACTTGGTTCCTCCAGAAGCCTGCAACCGGCTGACCGCGGCAGTGGGCAGCAAGGATACCGAAGACATCTGCCTCAATACGGGTCATATTGGCATCTATGTCAGTTCCAAATGCCAGGAGGCCTTCGCCCCCAAGATTGCCCAATGGCTCAAAGAAAGAGATCAGGCTCCCCAGAAAAAACCGGTACGCAGAAAGACCTCATCAACAGGATCAGCTGTTGGGCTAACGGCAGCCACGCAGAAGAAAAAGAGTTGTGCCAAAACACAAAAACCAATGGTAGATCCGGAATTGTTCGAGGCTGACGATTCGATTGAAACGAAGAATGTGGTGGCCTCCCGATGATTTGGTATTGACAAAAACCGTATATTCCTCTCTGATTCAAGGCGCATTTCAAAGAGAGGAAATGAAAAATGAAATATGTTCATGGGTACGATCAAAGGGAAACCATACGACTGCAGGATCAAGCCTCAACGCTGGTCGAATTGCTCCACGCGGACACCGCATACCCACCAGGATGTCAGATCCTCGAGGCCGGATGCGGTATCGGCGCTCAAACCGTGACGCTGGCCCGCAACAGCCCCCACGCCCATATCACCGCGGTTGATATTTCTGACCGCTCACTTGCCCAGGCCCGACAATTAACCCAAGAGGCGGGATGTACGAATGTCAGTTTCAAACAGGCGGATATCTTCAACCTGCCTTTTGAGGCGCAAGCATTCGACCACATCTTTGTCTGTTTTGTGCTTGAGCATTTGGCAAGGCCGGTAGACGCACTGGATCGCCTGAAAAACAGTCTCAAGGTCGGCGGCACGATCACGGTTATCGAGGGTGATCATGGATCGACCTATTTTTATCCTGACAATGCGGCGTCACACCAGGCGATTGAATGCCAGGTTGAACTGCAAAGAAAGTCAGGCGGCAATGCCAATATCGGCCGGGCGCTCTATCCCCTTTTGAACCAGGCGGGCTTCAACACTATTCACGTATCGCCGCGAATGGTCTACGTTGATTCAAGCCGGCCGGAGCTTGTCGAAGGCTTCACGAAAAATACGTTCACAGCCATGATCGAGGGCGTACGCGAATCGGCCATCAGCGCGGATTTGATTGATCCAGAGACATTTGATGACGGCATCAAGGGATTGTACCGCACAACAGAAAAGGATGGTGTCTTTTGCTACACCTTTTTTAAGGCTGTTGCATACAAGCAGTAAATCATTTGTATTTCAAAATGCTGACATCCTGTTTGTCTGTGGTTCGCTCCCGGTATTCCGTTTTTTGATCAGCACCCTGGATGTGGGGAAGCAATTGCTGGGTGATCCATGCCGTGCTCGGCTGGCGGAGAATGGCCCACACATCGGAAAACGTATTTCGATGACGTAAACGGTTGTAACCCATGAGCGGCTCCTTTCTTTCTCCTGCGAAGGGTACAGTGGTCTTGGAAACCTTTCCTTAAGAGCCTAATTGAGACTCATATACTAAACTACTATCGGCAAAATCCGCAACAGATAAAATAGTATCTTTCTACAACCGTCCCATTTACCCGACAGCGGTATCCTCTCCAAGCGATCGCAAGTTGATTTATGCGGCAATATAGGCTATCCCAATTGATAAGACAAATGAATCTATTTGATGTTTTGCATAAGGAATGTTTATGAATATTGAATTGCCGATTGATCTCTTACGGACCTTTGCGGCAGTCGCCGAGAACGGCAGTTTTACCCTGGCCGGTCAGGTGCAGCACATCACCCAGTCTGCCGTCAGCATGCAGATGAAGCGCCTGGAAACCAATGTGGGACGCGCCCTGTTTCAAAAAAACGGCCGCCAGATTCGGCTGACGCCTGCGGGAGATGCCCTGCTGGAGCACGCGCACCGTATTCTGACGGTCCATGACGAGGCTGTGGCGGCATTTTCGAATCCGGAGCTTTATGGACGCGTGCGGTTCGGCTGTGCAGAAGATTATGCGGCCCGTTTTCTACCATCGGTACTGCCGGATTTTCGCAAAGCGTTTCCCCGCATCCGGGTGGACATCCTCAGTGCGCCTGGAGTTGAACTGCATGAACGGTTTCGTAAAAAAGAGCTTGATCTGTGCCTTCTGGAAAGTATTCCTGAAAAAGATGATCATGCGAAGCAAAAATCCAAAGACAATGTATATCCGATCCCATGCTCCCATTGTCATGTACCGGGCGGCCAGGTGGTTCACCGGGAACCGGTTGTCTGGGTCACATCGCAAAGCGGGTCCGCCCATACGGCCGACCCCTTGCCCCTGGCGGTCTATCACAAAGGCTGTATCTACCGCAGATGGGCTGAGGAGGCACTGCGGGCGGAGGGTCGACAATACTGGATTGCCTTCGTCAGCCCCAGTATTTCCAGTATTCTGGCGGCGGTGAAGGCGGGGCTGGCCGTGGCGCCCATCGGTATCGGCAGTCTGACCGAGGGGCTGCGCCCCCTTCACCCGGAACACGGATTTCCTCTGCTACCGGTATCCGAGGTTTCCCTGCACCGGTCCGCATCGGCCAATAACGAGTTGGTTGACTGCTTCGCCAACTATGTGGTTGAATCCTTCCGGCCAGCGCAAGGTACAAACTTGATGGAAGAACTATAAAAAATGCCAACTGGCGGCATGCTGTCTATTTTTAATCGATGCGATCCTTCAATTGGCATTTGGATATTGTAATTTGGCATTTTTCTTCACACGGTTGCCCTGCGTCTTTTCGCGCCCCTTATCTGCGCCGGAACGCGTAAAACAGGATGAGCAGCAATATACCCAGCAAAGGGGAAATCTTAAAGCCCATTACAATGCAGAAGATGGCCACTGCATAGCGCAGCCAGCCGGTAGCGGGACGCTGCGGGGCAGGAGCGGACGGGGTATCAGGCTCAGGGACAGGTTCTGGGCCGGGTTGCCCGTCCGGTGGGGATTCGATCCGGGGGGTGGGTGTTTTAACTTCTGGCAGAACCCATTCAGGCACGGGCTTTTCATCAGGCTGCCACCAATTCTCACGGGGCGGCTGGCCGGCCGCGGCTTTTTGCCTGAACGCGTGTTTGGACAGGGACCCGGCGATGGGTTGGGATGCACGGTAGTTGTATTTTTTAATGATCCCATTCACCTTGGCCAGATATTTTTGCCCCTTGGCCGGATCGACCATGCGGATAAAATGCGCATAACCTTGAATCGCTTCAAAGATGTCCCCCCCGCGTCCCCAGGTTTTCCCCTCCGGACCGTCCCTGTCGATCTGAAAGAGCAACGCCCGAAAGCGTTTTAAGGTTTTCCGATCAATGGACAGCTTGCGGTTGACGACAATCCCGGTGACCTCCTGGCGGCGGCCGCGATGCATGATCCGCGTTTTGGCCGCATTGAGCATAAACCCCTCTACAGTGACGATCTGCCGGGTGCGCCACAACAATTTCTGCAGCCGTGCATGGCCATTAGCGCGGCATGAAAAAGTCAGGTCGTCGGCATAGCGGGTGTAGATGAAACCCAGCTTGGCGGCCATGCCGGCCAGCCGGCGGTCCAGACGGCAGCACAGAATATTGCTGATGGCCGGGCTGGTAGGCGCCCCCTGGGGCAGAAAACGCAGTCCGCGGCCGACAAAATAGGCCGTGCCGTCCAATTGCACCGCGTCCGTGTCGGGTTCCGAGCATAACAGGCCGAAGATGGTGGCCACCTGCTCCGAGTATCCGAGTGAGAGAAACAGTCCCTTGATGCGCGGGAAGGTGATCGTAGGGAAAAAGTCTTTCAGATCCATATTGATCACCAGTCCGGCCCCAATGTGGGGCTGGGCATTGGTAACAATGGACCGGGAAGGAACAAAGCCGTGGGCCATGCCCGGCAACTTGATTTTGGTGATGATGTTGTCCAGTATCCAATACTGGGCGCGCTTCATGCGGGGCATGGGGGCTGAAATCAGCCGGGTGCCACCGGTTTTCTTGGCGATTTCAAAACGCTTGTAGTGATGGACCGTCGATACCGGCCGGGCAAAGGCGAGGAATCGAAGCTCGGCCAGCCCAATGCCCATGGCCTTTGCCAGCGCCGATGCGTCTGCAAGGTCGGGAAGGTCATAGCGGGCCAGCCTTTCGGGCTGCGTGGCAACCGGGTTCAGCCCTTGGGAGTAGTCCTGGCCCAAAAAGAGAATTTCTTTCCGGCGCCGCTGGTCCCAGGCAACGGCCCTGTCGTGGGCCGCCTGCATGCGCGCGATTTTGTTTTCCTCGCGTTTGCGGCGTGACTCGGCCATGCGGGCTTTACGCATCGCTTTAAGCGCCTGATCCGGATCTTCCACCAGGCGATGCATCGCCATGAGCTCACGCAATTCGCGTTCGAGTGCGCCCTGGCGTTCGATGACGGCCTCGGGCGGACTGGGCTTGTCCTGGCCCTTGGGCCAGAACCCGAGCCGGTTCATCTCTTCCAGAATATACTCATCCTTTGAGCTTTGGCGAATGCGTTCGTAAATCTGCTGCCGGGTGAGTTTTCCGGGGGCGCTTTCCGCCATGGATCAGTTCTCCTTACCAATAGGGGCAACAATTCAGGGACAACCATGCCGATGATGAAAACCGAACCAGTGCCGCTAAAGAAAACCTAAAATAGGTAACAATGATGAACTCGTAAAAAGTCACCGTTCGGACGGATTCGTAAAAAGCCCGAGATCAAGGCTTGCGAATCCTGAGGAATACCGCTATCGCGGGTGCCGAAGGCAGCGTACATAGAGTACTCCGCAGTGACGAAGGGTGAAGCGTAACGCCGATATCGGGCTTTTTACGAATCCGTCAATAGGGAAAAGAAGAAGCGGCAACGCAGGGGGCCGTCTTCGCAGAAAACTCAGGACTGGGCAGCTCAACTCGAAGCGGGATACGCCTACTGTCGCTCATTGGCTTTTCGAAAGCCGTACCGCAATAGCGACAGTAGGCGGTATCCCGCCCAGTCAAGAGCTGACCAGTGATGCATGTCATTGCTTTTTGCATGGACGGCGATCCACCGTCCGGATTGCAAGATCGTGGCCTTTTGCGTTGCCGCTTCGGTGCGTATTGTCAACCGTTCTTATCAAAAATATCCGCTGCTGGGCAAGTCCTGTGTGATTACGATTGATAATCGATCCCGATAGCGATTTCGATAGCGAAAGCGATCCTGATAAACTTGAGTTACATGCATTTGTCCTCACCTATCCGTTGATCGGTCCATGTGATGCTGTATGCGAAGCGCCAGCATGTGCTCACACGGGCCTTTGAATAATTTGTTGTGGACGAAAAAATGGCAGGTGCAGTGCCCCTGGACCAATCGCTGATCGGCATCGATGGTAATGCTCGGTGTGTAGGTAACAGCATCGTCCAGGACGGTCCCGGCAAGGCTCAGCCGGTCTGCCTGCATATCTTTTTGGGTGACCGTCACCAGATTGGCCTGCACAAATCGGTCGGCATTGGCCTCACGCTGACTGGCGTAACGCAATTGCCCCAAGGGCAATGGCTCCCGGCTGAGTTCCCTTAACCGAAAAACCTTCTTGTTGATATCAAACATGACCCGTCCGGACTGGGTAAAAAGCGCCAGGGCCCCCAACACCTGGCTGCGGTCCAGCGCCAGGTCCCGGGCCAGGGTATCGGCCGAGGCGAACCACGTTTTTTTCAGGGCCTGGAACACGCGGCCCTTGGTGATGTCGTCCACCTGGGCGCGCGGGGCCATCAGATCGAAATTGCCGATGCGCGACCAGTCGTTGGCGGTCCAGCCGGAAAGGCCCAGGGTAAATGTCATGTCGTCCATGTGAGCCACAAAAAATGAGGGCATTCCCGTCCCCAGCAGATGCAGCTCGAATCGCCTGGCAATGGGAATCAGACGCTCCAGAATATGAATCCGGCGGCGACCCCAGACGCGGATTTCCTCCCGGGTGGCCCCCTGATAGGATGCGCGTGGACAGACAATTTCGATATTCCAGGGCTCGAAGAACACCCGTACCGGCTGCCCGGGCTCAAGCAAGAAGCGCATGGACCGCGGGCCTTTTTTCTCCTTGCGCCGGCGCAGCACAAAGCAGAAATTGTGGATATCCATGGGATGCAGGGCGATGGTCTTTATAGGCAGGTTCATGGCCGCACTGACCTGCAAAAACCCTCTGACCCAGCTTTCGGGCAAATCGATCTTATTCTCGGTAAAGGCCTCTTCATGGGTGGTGGCCACTTCAAAGCCGTCTGGATCGATTTGAAAGCGGGTTTTCTTGTAATCGCGAATTTTCTGAAATTCCGCATACAGGCCGTCGGAGTAGTCGATATTGGTGGTGCCGCAGGCGAATTGCTCAATGTTCTTGAAAACATTGAGCGAGCAGCTCAAACGGCCGTAGCTCGATTCATCCAGACTGAAACATTCAAAAAAAAGCTCGTCGGGATGAACACTGATCACAGGATCCAGTACCAGCCAGGCGTTGTTGTCGTGGGTATAAAGGTACCTGAAATAGCAGCTGCGGGCCTTGTAAAACGGCGCCATGATCTCGGCGCTCTGATCTCGCAGCTCCTTGAGCTCGCTGCCCCGCGCATCGATTTTCTCTTTGAGTGTGTCCTTTCGGGCCATGAAGCCGGCAAGCAGTTCGGCTTCACTTTCTTTCAGCCATGCCTGGTAATCCTCACGGTCCTTGGGCGTGAAACGGAGATCGGATACGACCACCTGATGAAGGGCCCCCATGGCTTCGCGAAACGGGATGTGGTTGTCCAGGTCAGCCACGAAAAAGGTGGGATCACGAAACGTGTCCGGTGCAAAATGCATGGCCGTGGCTGCCGCACTGCTGGAAATCTGGCTGCTGCCATAGTAGCGGTAGTTAAACTGCATGACGGGCCTTTCCGGTTTTGATCGGCCGGCGCTGCACAGCGATGGGGGTCAGGTGCGTGGCAACCATTGGATACCGCCGGTTGATGGCATTTAGGATCTGAACACAGCGCCCCCGGTCGCCGATGGCCATGGTGGCCGAGACGCGGTTTAAGACCGGGGCCACCCGGGCCGCCGCCTCGGCCGATTCAACGGCCAGCCGGTCGAGCAGGTCAAAGATGCGGGCCTTGGCGATCCGGCCGCAATTGACCTGGGACAAAACCGTCAGAAAATAGGGGGTCAACTGCTCGATACGCGCCAGGTCTCCATGGGCGTAGTCCTCAAGGAAATTGGAGGCAAATAGCTGAACGTCAATGGACGGGTGCTGGCTGAGTTTCAGAAGATAGTCGACGCCGTGGGTGGAATCGAAAAACGTGGTGATCAACTCACGGCCGAACTGTTGCACATCGTCGCGGACGCTATCGCAAATGCTCACCAGAAGGGTGGGCGTCCAGTGGGCGGCGTCGAATCGGTTTTTGAAATAATCGATGGCAAAGGCCCGCGTGTCGTCCCAATCGCTGTCCAGAATTCTCAGGCCGTCGGTCATGTTGCCGGCAATGTCAGATGGGTGATCCGCATAGGCCTGCCAGCCCCACTGCCGGACCGCCAGCAGCGCGTGATTTCCCAGGCGCGCCCACTGGCGGATGGAGAGGATCTGTGGTTTGGCCTTGGCCAGCAACGCGGCGCCGAGCTGCCCGGCCCCGCGTGCCCGGGCCTGCAACAAACGCCAGATCGTACCCGCATCCAGCTCTGCCGCCTGCCCGGCCAGGGCGTCAGAGAGCAATGCCACCAAATCGTCTCTGAACTCAGGTGACGGGGCTTTGCGGAAAACAGCCGGAAAGAGCCGGTCGAAAAGGTCGCGACCAAAGACGTGATCGGCCTGGGCAAGGCGTTTGACCATGGGGTGGGCGGCCCGTCGCACATCCACGTCGTCGGCAATGCAAAAGGCGTGGATCAGATCGGCATGGCCCAGCAGCATGGCGTCGGGCAACCCGGAGAAAAGCTGCACGCCGATTCCCCGGACCTGGGAGGACTCGGCCTCGATCAACGCGCGAATCAGCGCCGGCGGCAGCTGGTCCGGCGAGGTGTGGTGATTGAGCAGCAGCCGGCCCGCCAGAGCCTTGAGCGCGGTGAGTGGATGGTACAACAGATCGGCGATAATCCCGACATCCATCCGTTGGCAGGGCTTGGCCCACCCCCCGAGCATGACCGAAGCAATGTCCGCAATGATGGCGTCGTGGAAATCGGGCCGATCGTCCAGGCCCAGCAAAAAGGCCACCAGCCGGGCGATCAGCATTTCAATATCTGCATCGTCAAATGCCACCCGCGCAATGAGGGTGTGCCCCCACTGCCGCACGTCGGCATGGCCGCAAGTCAGAATAAAGGCCATCAGTCCCGGGGTCTTTACAAGCAAATCGGGCTGGTCTTCCACCCACCCGCGGGCGATCTGCCGGGCGTCATCCAGATCCGCGGCCAACAGGGCCTGGATCAAATCGACATCCGGAGCGGACGGGTCGTACCGGTCTTTGGACAGGGACAGGCCCAGCAGAATGGTGACTGTATAGGGGCTGGACAGCAGCATCTGGATCTTTTGGGTGGTGAGCTTACGGCAGAAATCCACCTGGTCCATCAACGCCCGGGCTGCAAATCCATGCACCGGTTCGCACCGGCTCTGGGCAATCAGCGTCCACAGGGCGTCCGGCCGTTTGTCCCATAGCTCGGGAAATACCTCGTAGCGGGGGGGCGGCTCGGTGTCGGTAACTGAAGACGGCCCGGCAACACGCAACCAGCTCAGCCCGTTGGGAGACAACTGACAGCCGGGATCATGGGCGCGCAGAATATGATTAAAGGCGACGCACCCGCCATAGGGACCGTACTCCCGCGTTGCCACAGGAACCGACTGCCACCGGCCGTCGGCGCCCTGTTGCCAGCTGTAATGGGTCGTTTTTTTGGGTGGGACGGCATGTGCGTCGGTAAAGGCCAGCAGCATCCCCACAGCCATATCCACGTACTGCGGATTGGCCGCGTCGCCCAGCCGGCGAAGCATCCGCCAGGCACGCCTGCGCAGGTAATTACGGGTGCGGCTGGAGTAGGCCAGCCGGCTGTCGGGTCTGACGATTTCCTCTTTCAGCTTGACGTATTCCCAGGTGCTTGGCAGCGTGACATACTGGCGGCTCCAATTGGACAGGTAAAACCAGGCCTTTTCCGTTTCAAACCGCCGGGCCAGCAGACCGACGACTTCGGCATCAAAACGGAATTCAGCGGCTTTGTAGATGTAGCGGATCGCCTTGAAGTAACCGGGTTCGACCGGAATTTCGGCCAGTGTGGGCAGGATGAACGCCCGCGCCAAAGGAATGGCCGCCGACACCCGGTATAGGGTTTCGAGAAGATGCATGCCTTCCGGCCCGCCCTTGAATATTGTGCCGGCTGCGGCCGCGGCCAGCTGATTTAAGTCCTCGGCGGCCAGGGCTGCCTGGACCGGCGGCGGCATGGTTTCGATCAGTTTGTCGGCGATGCCGCGGCTTCCGGTCCCGCCCGCCTCGGTCAGCAGCGCTTCCTGCGCCATCCGCTTAACGGCCTCGGCGCCTGTGATGGTGACCAGTATATCAAGCGCCGGATAGGCCCGGGGGTCGGCACAGCGTCCCAACGCCCATGCCACGCAATAATTGAGCAATTCGTCGCGGGCCGGAATCAGGCCCGCCAGGTCAGGCACGGCTGATTTGACGGCCAGCTCGCCGATCCGCCAGACCGCCCGCCTGAGCTGCCTGGGATTGTTGCTGTGCAGCGCATTCTGGAAACGCTTGATCAGTGCAGCCTCAATGGACGGGCCGGGCCCGGCGGCATCCGATGGGGCCGCGGCTTTCGGTTGGTGGTCGCTGTCCCTGTAGCCTTTGTTTCTCTTGGACACCACGACGCTGTCGAAAATCGCGTCAGCCTTTTGCCGGTCCACCGGCGTCAATGTCTTCGTGCCTTCGCGCAGCCGGCCGCCACGCCTGCCATAACGAAAATTAACCACATACCGGTCCTTGGAGAAGCGCAGCAACTCCACTTCATAAACCTTGTCAGCCCCACCTTCTTTGAAATAAAGTCTCGCTTTGCGAACCTGTTGCATGCGTGTCCTTTTGCGATCAATGATTGGAAACGGTTCATCCGGTGCAAGATTCGATGGCGTTCGTCGCTAAGGGTTCGCGCAAAAATAAATTCACAAATTGTCAGTGTTCAGGCGCCCGCTCAGCAAGGCGCGAAGACAAAGGAATATCAGGCATATTCCGTGTTTTCGCAACGCCGCTGAGCGGGATGGATGGGCGCTGAAAATGTAAAGTTATCTTTGCGCGAGCCCTAAGCAGCGTGTATCCATGCCTGCGGGTGTTATCCTGTTTGCATAGCATTATCGCCGTCAGCCATCAAGCAGACTGTTCGGCTGACACAGGTGAAATCGTTGTCGTTGTCAGGGGAGCGACGCGTAGCGGTAATCGTTGTCGTAATCGAAAGGTAAAAGATCGATGACGATGACGATGACGAAATAGGCTGGAATAACTACTTCTATGGATGGGCACGAAGAGCCTGTTTGAGAAGTCTGGATCAGGCTCGATAACAAGGCGGAAAGTGGCTCAAAAGCGGAGCATATATGTAATATGTGAGCATTTTGAAACACTTTTCAAGGCCGCTAGCGAGCCTTAGACGGATTTATCAAACAGGCCCTAACCCAGGATACCGGCCTGACCGGTATACCTCTTCCTCAGTTTCGGTTTTTCAATCTTTCCTGTCGGGCTGCGCGGAACATCGGCAAAAATGACCTTGCGCGGCCGGGTGTAGCGGGGCAAGCCCTCACAAAAGGTCATGAATTCAGCTTCGGTCATGGTCTGCGACGGCTTGACCTTTATTACGGCCAAGGCAATTTCTCCTAAACGCTCGTCCGGATATCCGATCACGGCAGCGTCCTGCACCTTGGGATGCCCCATGATAAAGCTTTCGATCTCCACGGGGAAAATATTCTCACCACCGGTGATGATCACGTCTTTGGCACGATCCACCAGCCAGATGAACCCGTCCTCATCCTGGCGGGCGATGTCGCCGGTCAGCAGCCAGCCGTCCGTTAGCGTTTCGGCCGTGGCCTCGGGATTTTTGTAGTACTCCTTCATCACGCCAGCGCCCTTGACGGCCAGTTCACCGCTGGTCCCAGGCTGTGCCGGTGCCAGTTTGTGTTCGGTGAGCCACGTGTTGAAATCGATGATCATGCATTCCCATTCGTATCCGGGAACGCCGATGGCACCGACCTTATGGGTGTTTTCGATCCCCAAATGCACACAACCCGGACCGGTGCATTCGGTCAGTCCGTAATTGGTGTCGTAGGCATGATGCGGAAATGTCGCCTTCCACTTCTTGATCAGCGCCGGCGGCACGGGTTGGGCGCCGATATGCATCAACCGCCACTGATCCAGATCATAATTTTCCAATTGAATCTTTTTGTCTTCGATGGCAATCAGAATGTCATGGGCCCAGGGCACCAGAAGCCAGACAATGGTGGCCTTTTCTTCGGAGACAGCCTCAATAATATGCAAAGGATCAATGCTTTTGAGAATAACCGCCCTGGCCCCCACCAGAAAATTGCCGAACCAGTGCATCTTGGCGCCGGTGTGATAAAGGGGCGGAATACAGAGAAAGGTATCCTCACGGGTCTGCCCGTGGTGCTGGTTTTCCACATGACAGGCAAATTCAAGATTCGCATGGGTCAGGTGAACGCCTTTGGGGCGCCCCGTCGTGCCGGAAGTAAAATAAAGACCGGCACTGTCGGCGCTGTCGATTTGAACACCCGGGTCAGTGGGCGCGCCGCTGCCAAGAAAGTCTATATAGGCATCGGTGTAATCCGGACGCATGGTCTCCGGCCCAACGAAAATATATGTCCGGATGGTTTGATCGAGGACGGTTTTGATCGTATTGATGCGGTCAATGAAAATGTCGCCGAAAAACATGGCCTTGGCTTCGGCCAGGTGCGTGCAGTACTGAATATCATCGGCATTGAAGCGGAAGTTCAAGGGGACAACCCAGGCCCCGGTGCGCAGGATGCCGAAGTAAATGGGCAGCCACTCGAGGCAGTTCATCAGCAGCAAAACGACCTTGTCATCCTTCTGGATGCCCTTTTGTATCAGTGCCTGGGCAATCTGGTTGGCCTGCCGGTCAAATTCAGCCCAGGTGATTTCTCGCCGGCTATCGTCGGCGGGGTCTCTTTCGACCAGGGCAATGTCCTTGCCGTAACGCGCTGCGTTCTTGGATAATATGTCAGTAATCGGCATTTTTTCACCCTATTTTTACAAATCCGTCTGAATGGCGACTTTTAGGAGTTCATCATAGCTGTATATTTGCGAAGTTGTCACTTTCGTAAGAACACCATTTCCGACACTTTCATTACCGGCTGGTCTTCTTGAGTCAACTCCACCTGCACCCGGGCAATGCGGCCCTGGGTGTCGATGACCCGGGCCGTGGCGATCACATCCTTTTCCGGGTCCGCGGCATGCATAATTTCGATATCGCAATTGAGCGGCAGCCCCACATGACCTAAAGAGTTGGCCACGGCGGCCATGGTCTGCTCCGCCAGGGTAAACAGGGCGCCGGTGTGGGTGTAGCCGAGAAAATTGGGCAGTTGCGACGTACCGGGCAGCTTGGCCGTAGCCCGACCGGGCTCGAATTCGGTAAAATGAATCGACAGTGCTCTGGCCAGGGGGGACGTTTCCAGAGCCTGGCGCAGGGCGTCCAAGTCCTCGTCCTTGATGGCGTCACGCACGGCATCCGGCTCATAGGCCGATTCGACCACCGAAAGCTTCTGGCGATTACGCTCCTCAACCCCGCGGGTCAGCCAGGATACCGCCTCGTTGTATGGCGTGGGAATGTTAAACCGTTTTCCTTCAGCGACGATCACCTCATTGAGATTGCCAATCTCCGTGGGACGCCCGGCCTCCACATCCTGAAGCATGGACACCTTGTTGTCCTTGGTGGAAGCAAAAGCCTTGAGGGAAAAGGCCAGTGGATCGGCCAGTTCGGGAAAGTCGATGCCCTTGGCGCGGGCCACCTGGGCCAGTTCCCGGCTCAGGGCCTCGATAATCTTCACCGACGCCTGGTGCTCCACTGCCGTGCCGCCGGTCAGACCGGTCAGGGCGGCAACCACATTGGTGGACACGTTGGCGATCAGTTTTTTCCAGATCACGCTGTTGATGTCCGCTGTGGTATGCACGTCCAGACCGGCCCCCTGAAACGTTGCGACCATCCGCTCAAAGCCGGGGCGCACCACGCCGTCATAGGGGCCAATGACCAGCAAGGGCCCCAGGCCGCCCACATACCGGACCTCGTTCATGCTCACCGGCATGCCCGAATGGGCCGTAATGCCGCCCACCACCCGCTCCGGCCCCACGGCCCCGGCGATGACCTCGAGATTTCCCAGGCCGTTTTGAACCGACAGGACCGTGGTCTCTTCGCCGATCATGGGCAATGCGCTTTGAATGGCCGAGGCGGTGTGATACCCCTTGACCGCGATCATCACCACATCCTTGATCCCCACGGTGTTGACATCCGATGTGATGGAGATCTGCTCATGAGTACGACTTCCATCCGGCCACTGCATCCACAGGCCTTCCCTTTCAATCAGATGCACCCGTTCAGTGAGTACTTCGATCAGGGTGACCGAAAACCCTTTTCCCGCAAAAAGACTACCGAAGATGGATCCCAGAACCCCGGCTCCAACGATGGCGATTTCCATGGCGCTCCTCTTTGGCTGTTGTGGTCATGGGACAAACAGATAGGCATAAACAATTTTCGTTGCATGCCAATTGGGCCTTTTAAGGAAAACCCTCAGGTAACCTTGCGTCCTTGATCAAAGGCCACCAGGTTCAAGTCCTTGAACTTGGGCGGCACCCGGTCGGCGATCACGGATTTCCAACTGTCCACGGACAGGTCCAAGAGGGTCGAAGCGACGCCCAGCAAGATGGTGTTCACCAGCCTGGGATTACCCAACTTGATCGCCATGGGCAACGCGTCCACCACGATCGGATTTTCAGCCCGCTGCTTGATCACCTGTTCCGCATCTTCCGGATAGCTGCCCATGCCCGCGTACACGGCCGGGGGAATGATCCGCTGGCTACTGGTGATGACCCGCCCGCCAGGTTTTACGTAATGCAGCCAGCGAACCGTTTCAGCCAGTTCAAATGAAAGCATGATATCGGCCTCACCTTCCATAATCATGGGTGAATACACCTTCTCGCTGTAGCGCACATGGCTGGTCACCACCCCACCGCGCTGGGACATGCCGTGAATCTCGCTCTTTTTCGCGTCAAACCCGCTGATCATGGCCACGTCCGACAGAATCTCGCTGGCCGTGATCACCCCCTGACCGCCGGTGCCGACCACCAGCACGTTGGTTGTCTTTTTATCATCGCGATTCATCATTCGTCTCCTGTCTTTTTATTATCCGGCCACTATGCTGATGGCGTTCTGTTTGCAGACCTGTTCGCAAAGGGCGCAACCGTAACAGGTGGCGGCATCGATATAGGCGTAGCGCCGCTCCTTCTTGCCCTCTTCATCGGGGATGATATCGCCCTGGGAAATGGACGGACAGCCCAGTTTCAGGCACATTTTACAGCCGATGCAGGCATCCGTATCCACCACGCGCACGGCTTTGGGATCCTGGCGGAACAGCTGGATGCAGGGACGTTTGGTGACCAGGACGGAGGGGCCGTCATGATCGATCTCTTCCTTGAGTGCCGCGATTGTGCCTTCCAGGTCAAAGGGATCGATTTCCCGGGCTCGCGAGCACCCCAGCCCCTTGACCAGCGTGATGATGTCCACGGCATTGGTCTCTTCCATCTGCAGTGTCTTGCCGGTGCCGGGATTCTGCTGCCCCCCGGTCATGGCCGTGATGCGGTTGTCCATAATGATCACATTCACATTGCCCTTGTTGTAGATCACATCCAACAAGCTGGTAATCCCCGAATGAAAGAAGGTTGAATCACCGATGGCGGCAAACACCGGGCGCTTGTCGTCGATGCCGGCCTGGGCCATGGCCTTGGCCGTGCCATGGGCCATGCTGATGCTGGCCCCCATGCAAAGGGTACTATCGATGCTTTGCAGCGGCGGCAGCACGCTCAAGGTGTAGCAACCGATATCGCTGTGTACGATGGCTTTCATCTTGTTGAGCGCATAGAACAGCCCCCGGTGCGGGCATCCGGCACACAGCAGCGGCGGCCGGGGCATCTCACCGCCCGGGGCCTTTTCCCCGGCCGTCGGCAGATCAAAGGGCAGCACGCCGGCCTTGTCAAATCCCGCGGCCACGGCGTCCGGGGAGAGTTCGTCCAACCGAGAGAAAAAGGCTTTACCCTCCACGGGCAATCCCAGGATACGGATTTCGTCTTCGATATACGGTTCGAGTTCCTCCACCACAAAAAGCCGCTCGACCTTGGCGGCAAATTCCCGAATCATCCCGATCGGCAGCGGAAAGGTCATCCCCAGTTTGAGCACCGACGCCTCGGGCATGATCTCCTTGACATACTGGTAGGAAATGCCGCTGGTGATGACCCCGATCCGCGGATCGTTCATTTCCATGCGGTTAAAGGGACTTGTCTCGGAGACCGCCTTCAATTTTTCTTCCCGTTCGAGCACCAGGGGATGTCGCAGCTTGGCAAAGGCCGGAATCATAACGAATTTCTTCAGATCCCGTTTAAAACCCTCGGCCGTCGGGACCTCTGCCTGGCTTTGCGAATCCATCCCAACGATACCCTTGGCATGGCAGACCCGGGTGGTCATGCGCAGCAGGGCCGGCGTATCGTACTTCTCGGAAAGCAACAAACCGGCCTCCACCATATCCTTGGCCTCCTGGCTGTCGCTGGGCTCCAGCATGGGGATTTTGGCGAACCGCGCGTAAAAGCGGTTGTCCTGCTCGTTCTGGCTGCTGTGCATGCCTGGATCATCGGCGCACACCATCAGCAATCCACCGGGGATGCCGGTGTAGGCCAGGGTCATCAATGGATCGGCGGCCACATTGAGTCCCACGTGTTTGGTGGTGAACAGGGTGCGCACGCCGGTCATGGCTGACCCAATGGCCACCTCCAGGGCCACCTTTTCGTTGGGCGCCCACTCGGCGTAAACACCGTCGTAGGTGGCAAAATTCTGCAAAATTTCCGTGCTCGGCGTGCCTGGATAGGCACTGGCCACCTTGACCCCGGCCTGAAAGGCGCCAAGGGCGACCGCCTCGTTACCTGATAGGATATGTTTGTTCATAATGGGTTCTCCCGTGACTCAATCGATTGGAGCGAATTGCTCGCCCGGCTGGATAGGACCTAAGA
This sequence comes from Desulfosarcina variabilis str. Montpellier, assembly GCF_048565275.1. NCBI lineage: Bacteria > Pseudomonadati > Thermodesulfobacteriota > Desulfobacteria > Desulfobacterales > Desulfosarcinaceae > Desulfosarcina > Desulfosarcina variabilis. The sequence continues at coordinate 9,409,801 of NZ_CP159846.1, forward strand.
ATTAATAATTAATCAAATTTATTTATTAACAGCATAATATTTTTTTTATGTCAATATATAACTTATTTAATAAAGATATTGACTAAATAAGCAAAATTTCTTAAATTTTCGATATTCAATTCAATGCCAAGGCGGCCGCATGGATTCGCCCAACTCATTGAAATCAGAAGTTTTTTCCTTTACCAAGGACAACTCCGATGAAAATTGACGAAACAGACAAGAAGATCCTCGAGATATTGCAAAATGACGGCCGCATCACCAATGCCAAACTTGCCGCCACCATCGGCATTTCACCACCGGCCATGCTGGAACGTGTCCGCCGTCTGGAAACGGCTGGCATAATTACCAATTATACGGCGGTCCTGGACCGCGAAAAAATCGGTCTCGAAGTCATGGCCATCGTGTCCATCTCCCTGGCGGCCCATGAGCTCGAATCCATCGACCGGTTCCGGGAAAAACTGCTGGCGCTGGACGAAGTTCTGGAATGCCATCAGGTCACCGGGGAAGATGATTTTATCCTCAAGGTCGTTTTGGAAAATATCAAAAGCTATTCGGAGTTCGCCATGAAAAAGCTTGCCGGCATACCGGGCATTCAAAACTTCAAATCGTCCTTTGTCCTCAATACCATCAAACATTCCAATAGCCTGCCTGTCAAACTGAGCAAATCCTGAGCAGCCCGTCACCGCCATCATCTTAGGCTCCGCAAGCGTTGATGAATCTGTAAAAAGTCGCCATTCGGATGGATGTACGCATTGTGTGTTATCGCTGTGCAAAGCACCGGTCGAGGTGGGATGCCTCCGATTTCGCCGTAAACAGGCTGACAGCGACCGTGACAACAAAGGCGATGGGAAGCGCAACGAGAATCGGGTCCACCACCATCCAGGGAAAAGAATCAATCAAATAGGGTTTCCCGAAAATTGCCTGACTGAAGCCCAAGGCCACAGCCTCCTTTTTATGGATGAAGAAAAGCCAGAAAAGCGAACTGAAGGCACCGAAAAACATTCCTGCGATGGCTCCCGCCCGGGTGACCGATTTCCAATACAGCCCCAATACAAACATGGGCAGAAAGGTCGCCGCGGCAATACCGAAAAACATCGCCGTGGCCCGGGCCACAATGTTGATGGGCAGATTATATCCCAGGAATAAACTGAAGATAATTCCGACGACGATACCGATGCGAACAAACAGGATCGTACGTTGTTTGGAAGTCGATCGGCTCCTGTAAAATGTGCTTTCGTACAGGTCTTTTCCAAGAGAAGTTCCCATGACATGAAAAAGACTGGAAAGGGTGGATGTGGCGGCAGCCAGCAAGGTTACCATAAAAATATAGGAAAACCAGCGCGGTGTGGCGCTGGTGATATAAAGCGGTATAATTTTATCGAAATTCCCGCCTGCCATTTCCAGGGCATTCTTCCCCGCCGTTTTTAAAAAAAAGACGTTGGACAACGAACCGACCACAAATGCCACACCGGTCATGGCAAAGATAAAGATGCCTCCCACGAGCGTGGCCCGGTTGAGTGACGTATCGCTCTTGACTGTCATGAATTTAACGGCAAGTTGCGGCTGGGCCAGGGTTCCAATGCCGACGCCGAGGACAAGCGTCGAGATCACCACCCACCATAATTCGGATCCGGTCTGGGGCATTTTGGCCCACCCCTGGTGACCGATGGCCTGCAGTTTTTCAGGAACCTGTGTCGCCATGTCTGCCAATGCTGAATGTGCTTCGGTTACACCACCCAATTTATAGTAAGTCAAGATCAACAGGAAAGACATACCCAAAAACATGATGCTCCCCTGGAAGGCGTCCGCGTACATGACCCCCTTGATGCCGCCGGTGACGACATACAATGCGATAACAAAAGTAAAAATGACCAGTGCGACCATAAAGCTCAGGCCAAGCGCAGTTTCAAGAAATCTGGCTGCGCCGATAAGGACTGCCCCGGCATACAGGGGCATGAAGAAAAAGATCACCAGACTGGTGAAAATCCGGATCAAACGGGATTCATACCGTTTACTTAACAGGTCGGGGAAAGTGACCGCTTTCAGATTCTGACCCATCTGGCGGGTCCTTTTCCCGAAAAAGATAAACGCCACGAAAATGCCGATAAAAATATTAAAGACCGTAAGCCATAACAGCCCCATGCCAAAAGCACCGGCCGCACCACCAAAACCGATGATGGCGGATGTGCTGATGAACGCGGCACCATAGGAAAGCGCCATGATAAAGGGATTGATTTCCCCGCCGCCGATCAGGTAGTCACCGGCCGATTTTGTCCGTTTGTATCCCAAATACCCCAAAAATGCCACGAGTCCAATGTAGATGACGAGAATGGTGTTGAATAACGGATAGTTCATCTTTTTTTCGGTCTCCTTACCTTTCCATGGAATGCGATTCGCCGACAAATCCATGCGGCGTTTAGGGATCTGTCGGGACGCCCGTTTTCAAGTCCCCTTAAAGCAATCCGCCCTGCCGGCCGGCCCCTCAGTCCTTGTTCCAGCGCAAAAAACCATAAACAATGCAGATCATCGTACCGACACCGGACAAACCATAAGCAAGAAGAATCCATATGTCTGTTAAACCAAACATCTGTTGCCCTCCGTTTGTGTATGGATGAAAAAAATAAGATATTAGAGAATTTCAAAGAAAAGCATCATAATATTTGCTGAATGTCAAATATTTTTTTATTTTTAGATTGTTTTTGAGCAAATCTTACTAATTTTATTATGGCCCATTCTTTTTTCCCTGCACCCTGCAGGCCAAGCGTGGATGGTGACAATGAAAAGGACAGCCACAGAAAACACCTCGGCCCAGCAGGCAGACAAAAAAAATGAATGCGCCTCAAAATTTACATAAAAACATATTGACCGTATAGCTTATTTTTATTATGTTGATTTTAAAAATGGCCTTATTTAATTTTGTTAATATATTATTTTGATTAATTTTTATTTTCTCTTCTCAGGACAACACCGACTTGCTCGGAACCATTTTACTCATCAATAACTCCATGAGAGAGGCGTTGTTATGAAACTCAAACAAATCGTCGTTTCCATCGAAAATTCTCCAAACCGACTTTTCCGGGTAATTAGGGCCATGAGTGATGCCGGCATCAATTTGCGGGCCATGAACCTGGTGGACACCGGCGCCTTCGGTCAACTTCGCCTGTTGGTCTCCGAAGTGGTCAAGGCGAGAAAAATTCTCATGGAGATGAATATTCCCGCCTATGTCAATGAGGTTATTGCGGCTGAGATCGAGGATACACCGGGCAGCCTTTCCAACATCATGCTCCCACTCATGCAATCCGGCATTCGCATCGAGTTTATGTATGCCTATATCGGCGGAACGTCGGAGGGAAAAGCAGTCATGATTTTCCGTTTTTCCGATAATGACGAGGCCATCAATGTACTGCAGCAACATGGCGTCAAAATACTGGATGCAAAGACCTTCAATATCACTGATCATGAATAAACAACCTTGAGGGGCACTTATGAGCAATTTTAAATCAAACCAGACACGACATTATGGCATCATCGGTGCCGGACCAGTGGGATGCATCGTCGCCGCGTTTCTTGCTCAAGGCGGCCACAAGGTAACCCTATGCGACATTGTTCCCGAACTGGTCGATACGGCACGGGAGCGGGGAATCATTATCGAAGGGGCGGAAACCCTCGAACAAAAGATCCCCGATACGTGCAACCAGATGGAAGATCTAATGGACGCCGGACCCGATGCCGTTTTTATCTGCGTCAAGGCCCAGGCGCTGCCGCTTATCTCATCGGCTTTGGGAGATATTTACAAAGAAGGCATCGCCATCGTCAGCTGGCAAAACGGAATCGATACGGAATTCGAAATTGCCAATGTCCTCGGCAAGAAGCCGGTCATGCGCGCGGTGGTCAACTGGGGATGCGGTCTCATCGGACCGGCCCACGTCACCATGCCCTTCCATCATCCGCCCCACTATATTCAGGAGCTTGATCCCGCGACCCGCGATGTCGCCGTTCAGATCGCAAAAGACCTTACCGGCTGCGGCCTGCACACAGAGCACACCGACCGGATCGTTCCCATGGTGTGGCGCAAGACCATCATGAACGCATCGATGAATCCGGTCTGCGCGGCAACCGGTCTGACCATGGCCCAGGCCATGGGCGACCCGATGACGTTTGGCGTGGTCGACGCCCTGTTAAAAGAGTGCCTGACCGTGGCGCGAGGCAATGAAATCCTTCTCGGCTGGGATTACTACCAGAATGCAGTAGAATATCTTAAAAGCGCAGGCGGCCACAAACCCTCGATGCTGATGGACATCGAGGCCAACCGGCGAACGGAAATCGATTATATCAACGGCAAATTTGTGGAATACGGCAAAAGGGCCGGCGTGCAGACTCCTTATAACAACACCATGCGATCCTTGATCAAGGGGATTGAATTCTGCATGGAAGCCAAAAAATAACCCCCAATGTTGCAACGTTGGGGATAATCTATCGCCAGGGCAGCAACCATGAACCCATCACCTGCAGCTAAAACGCCGATCTATGCCGGAGTCGATGTGGGCGCTTCACATACAAAAGTGGCCCTGATCGATACTGCCGGAAAACTTCTCGGCCATGCCGTGAAAAAATCGGGGGTGGATTTTTCCGCCACAGCAGACACCTGTCTGAACATTGCGCTAAGAATGGCCGATTGTCGGCCAGAGCAGGTGATTCGCAGCATCTCTACGGGGTACGGCCGTCACAATGTGACCTATGCAAACGGTAACCGCACGGAGATCGGCTGCCATGCCTCAGGCTGCTATTTTTACTTTCCGGAGGCCATCACCGTTATCGATATCGGTGGGCAGGACAATAAAATCATCAAACTGGACGACGGCGGCAAACGCATCAGCTTTAAGATGAACCGCAAATGCGCGGCCGGCACGGGCGCATTTTTGGAAGAGATGTCAATCCGCCTGGATATTCCATTATCTGAAATGGATGCACTGGCCCGTCAATCCACTGAAACCATCAACATCGGCAGTTACTGCACCGTTTTCAGCGCCACTGAAGTATTGGAATATATCCGCCACGGTAAAAAGGTGCAGGATATCGTTAAGGGGCTCTATGTCTCGGTTATTCGGCGTGTACTGGAAATGGACGCATTGACGGAAATGGTAGTAATGAGTGGAGGGGTCGTCGCCCATAACCCCTTTCTGGTCGATCTGGCTGAAGAAGAAATCGGCCGGAAGATCCACACCCCACCGTTTCCCCAGCTGGCCGGCGCCATTGGTGCAGCCCTCTATGCGAGAAACGAGGATATTAAAGACAGCGAGTAATAATCATGCCCCAAGAAAAAAAACAGATATTAAAACGTCTTAACGCTGCAAAGGACCTCTCCCGTTTCATGGCCGAGTACTACTACGAGTTAGATGAAGCGGATCGATCCGGAAAGCAAAAGATCGCCTGGTGCACAAGTGTGGGACCGGCCGAGCTGCTGCGCGGCATGGGATACCACATTTACTTTCCCGAAACCCACTCGGCCATGCTGGGCACCACACGCATGGCCACCGATCTGATCCCCACGGCCAATGCCATGGGATATTCACCGGAGATCTGCTCGTACCTGACGGCGGATATCGGGGCCTTTGTCAAGGGCGTGACGCCGCTGTCCAAGGCCTTCAAGGGAATCAGCCACGTCCCTGAACCAGATATTCTGGTGTACAACACCAACCAGTGCCGGGATGTTCAGGATTGGTTCAACTGGTATGGGGATCAGTTCAAGGTCCCGGTGGTCGGCATTCAATCCCATCGGTCAGTCGGCCAGATCACCGAATCCCACATCGATTCTATTGCCTCACAGATCGAAAACCTGGTGGCCCCGCTGGAAGCGGTGGCCGGCCGCCGGCTCGACATGGACGTATTCAAGTCTGCCGTGGCATTGTCCCGGGAATGCTCGGATCTATGGGAAAAATGCCTGGCCACGGCCTCGACCAGCCCCGCGCCCTTGACCTTTTTCGACGCCACGACCCTCATGGGTCCTGCGGTGGTGGGCCGCGGCACCCAAAAAGCCGTGGACGTCTACCGCCTGCTCCTGGAAGAACTGGAATCTCGCGTGGCTGTCGGAGAGGGCGCTCTCGTCGACGAGGAAAAACACCGTCTGTACTGGGACGGCATGCCGGTATGGGGTCGGCTGGGCATGCATTCCAAGATGTTTGCCGAGCTGAACGCCAATGTGATTGCCTCCACCTACTGCAGCAGCTGGATCTTCTCAGCCCTGGACCCGTCCGATCCGTTCCGCAGCATGGCCCGCGCCTATACCGAACTGTTCATCACCCGTGATGATGCCTACAAAGAGAATTACATCCAGAACAAATTGGCGTTTTTCGGCTGTGACGGCATGGTCTACCACAATGCCCGTACCTGCCCCAACAACACCAATTGTTTGTACGGGTTGCCGCAGCGCCTGCAGACAAAGACGGGTATTCCTTTTGTGATCATCGATGGTGACCTAAACGACCTGCGCTGTCTGTCAGATGAACAGACCCGAACCAATATCGAAGCGTTTATCGAACAACTCGAAGAGAGAAAATAAGGAGGTAGACCGTGGTGCACTGGATGAATCTAGGTCAACAGTTGAAGGTCAATGCGCGTAAGTATGCAAATAAATTGGCCTTGAAGGACGAAGGGCGAACTTTCACCTATGCCGACACCAATCGGCGCGTCAATCAGCTGGCCCATGGTCTTATGGGGCTGGGCCTTTCCAAAGGCGACAAGGTGGCCGTGTTCATGGACAACTGCATCGAAATCATCGAGCTCTATCTGGCTACGGCCAAAACCGGCATCGTGATCGTGCCGATTAATTTCCGGCTGGTGGGCGCCGAAGTGGATTATATCGTGAACAACGCCGATGCCAAGGCCATGGTCGTAGAGGCCCAGTTTGCCGCTGTGATCGACCCGATCAGGAAAGATCTTGGAAACATCCCTGCCGATCATTACGTGGTCGTGGGCGATGAAGCCCAAGGCTACGTGGCGTATGAATCCTTCATCGCAGGCCAGCCCGATGACGAGCCGCAAGTGGCTGTAAAGCCCGAAGATACATGGATTTTGATCTATACCTCCGGTACCACCGGCAAACCCAAAGGGGTAATCCGCTCCCATGCGTCCCACATCTCCTTCTGGCTGATCAACGGCCTGGAAATGGGGTTCAACGAGCATGACTACTGCCTGAACATCATGCCCCTGTGCCATATCAACTCGACTTTCTATACCTTTATTTTTCTGTATATCGGCGGGTCAGTCTATGTCCATCCGGCCCTGGCCTTCCGGGCGCCGGAACTCTTGAGAATCGTTGAAGCGGAGAAAATCACTTTCATTTCCCTGATTCCGACCCATTACAACCTGATCTTGAACGTGGACGCGGAAGACCGCCGCCGCGATGTCAGCTCCATCCGCAAACTGCTCTGCTCGTCGGCACCGGTGCGGCGCAAAATGAAACGGGAAATCATGACCTTTTTCCCCAACGCCGAGCTCTATGAAGGCTATGGCTCCACCGAAGCCGGATGTGTGACCGTGCTCAAGCCTGAAGATCAGATGACCAAAACCGGCTCCATCGGACGAGAGGCCCTGGGCACCGATGTTGTTAAAATATTGGACAGTGAAGGCAACGAGGTCCCCACCGGTGAGGTGGGTGAAATTTTCTCGCGCGGGCCCATGCTGTTCGACGAGTACTACAAACTGCCGGACAAGACCGCCGCAGCTTTCAGGGACGGCTGGTTCTCCGCCGGCGATATGGGTAAAAAAGACGAAGATGGCTATTGCTATATCGTCGACCGCAAGGACAACATGATCATCACCGGCGGAGAAAACGTCTATCCCAGCGAGGTGGAAGAAGCGGTGGGCAGTCATGAATGCGTGTTTGACTGTGCCTGCATTGGCCTGCCCGATGAGAAATGGGGGGAAAAGATCGTGGCCGTGGTCACCCTCAAAGATGGCATGGATGAGCACAGCGTCAGCCAGGAAGATATTCAATCCTGCTGCCGGGAAAAGCTGGCCGGCTATAAACGCCCCAAAGAGGTGATCTTTATCAAAAGCGACGAAATGCCGCGCACGGCAACGGGAAAGATCTTGCATCGCAAACTTAAGGAAAGATATGTCGAATGAATATATGCCTTGGATTGGCTCCGACAAGAAAGGCAAACGTTCTCTGCGATATTGCATCATTGAGGGCATTTCATCTTTATAAGCATCAACTCAGGAGGTTGTCATGAACTATTCAAAATACGCCGCTATCCATGCCCGTCATCTACCCGATAAAATCAGCCTGATCGAACGAACCCCCTCGATCGGTGAGAGACGGACCTTGACCTGGAAGCAGTTCAACGACGCCATCAACCGCACGGCCAACTACCTGGCCAAGGAATGCGGCGTCAAAGATGGTGACTATGTCATGCATTTGCAGAACAACTCCCTGGAGTGGCTGATCACCTATTATGCCATCATTCGTTTAGGCGCCATTGTCGTTCCCTTGAATTTCAGATTTGAAAGCAACGATGTGCTGTTTGCGGCAGGCGTAAGCAATCCACGCGTTTTTTTGCTCGGCTCTGAGTTCTTAGACGTTGTTCAACCCATCCAGAATAAACTGGGATCCGTGGAAACATACATCTGCATCGGTGACACCGTGCCGGATGACATGGTTGATTACAAAGCCGTTGAAACCTACGATGATCTTTCCGATGCCATGGTGGATGTGGCGGATCAACACGATCTGGCCATGATGTTTACCTCCGGCACGACCGGAACCCCCAAGCCGGTCATGCACACCCATTTCTCGCTGAAAAACACGGCCATCGGCAACGGGATGTCCTATTTTGTCGAAAAAAACGACAATTATCTTTTCTTCCTCCCCCTATTTCACAGCGGCACCATGTTTTTGTGGGCACCGTTTTACGCCACCGGGGCCACCGGTACCATCCTGCGCGAATTCAATGACGCCAGGTACATCATCGAAGCCATGGCCGAGGAAAAATGCACCGACACCCTGTTTGTCGTGCCCGTTGCCATCATGATTCTCAACGCCATCGACAACGGCACCATCAATCTGGCGGATTACGATTTGTCGGCCTGGCGCTACATGGAGATCGGTGCCCAGCCAGTCCCCTTCGACATTATGAAAAAGCTGGTCGAGGTCCTTCCCTGCGGTGTATCCAATATTTATGGCATCACCGAAGGGGGCGGAGGGGGATTGTTCAATCTCTATCCCGAAGATGTCCTCCGAAAACCCGGGTCCATCGGCAAACCCACCTTCGGCGTGGAAGCCAAGCTCATCGATTTCGATGGGACTGAAATGCCATCCGGTGAAGTCGGAGAACTGCTCTTTAAAACAGAGCGCATGATGAAGGAGTATCATAACAACCCGGAAATGACCGAGTCCACGATCAAGGATGGTTGGCTTTGCACAGGCGATCTGCTCAAAACCGATGACGAGGGATACTACTACATTGTCGATCGCGCCAAAGACATGATTACCAGCGGGGGAGAAAATATCTATCCGGTGGAAATCGAGGACGCCCTGATGGATCACCCGGATATCGAGGATGTGGCCTGCATTGGATATCCCGATGACCGACTGGTGGAAATCGTACTGGCCGTGGTACAGCTCAAACAAGGCAAAGCCATGACCGAGGAAGAGCTGATCGAATATGCCAAAACAAAAATGGCCACCTACAAGGTGCCGCGCAAGGTGATTTTCGATCCGGTACCGCGTAGCGCCACCGGAAAAGTCTTGAAGCCCGCCATCAGAGAAAAGTATACCGGCAGGCGGGAAGCGTTTAAAAAACTTGACTAAAGATGGAATCAAAAGCCCGCCAGTCCCAGGGCGGCCGGACGTGATCCCGCGCTTGCGTATCCGGCCAGGGCCATCCGTCAGGCGGGGGACAGGTCAACACCAGGCGCTGCCCCCGCGTGGGATGATCGACCTCCAGATGATTGGCCAGCAGGGCAATCTCCCGGTCAGGCAGCGCCGCCGTCGCACCATAGCGCCGGTCACCTAATATCGGACATCCCGCGTGGGCCAGCTGGATGCGGATCTGATGCCGCCGCCCGGTTTCCAGGCTGATTCGCACAAGGCTCCGCCCACCGTCATGACCCAGCACCTCATATTGCAAGCTGGCGTTTTTGCTGCGCTTTGTGGGTTCAGGGACCACCCGGTTGCGGCGATTGCTGCGTTCAATATGATGCCGAAGGCGTCCTGACGTCTTCGGCAGCGTGCCTTCCACCACGGCCAGGTATGTTTTCTTGACCGTTCTTTCACGAAACTGTTGAGACAATCGTGAAGCCGCCTTGGACGTACGGGCAAACAGCACCACACCGGCCACCGGTCGATCCAGGCGGTGGACCATCCCCAGAAAAACCTTTCCAGGCTTTTGGTAAAGAACTTTGAGCCAACGTTTTGCCAGGTCAAGCAGACAAATATCGCCGGTTCGGTCTCCCTGCACCAGAAGACCTGCCGGCTTGTAGACCGCAAGCAGATGGTTGTCCTCAAAAAAAACAGGCCACCGGGAATCATAAAAGCATTGTCGATCAATGATAAAATCCGTGGAGACCATGGGAACGTCTGAAACCATCATCGGCCAAGCCTGGCAATGCCTGCAATCTGGCGGGCCAGCGTCACCGGTTCGGAATGGATGGGAAGCAGATTGATATTTGGGTCCATGTTTTTTCCAAGATTTTTGCGATCGGACATGACATTGGCGGACAGGGCAACCAGGGGCAATCCTTTGGTGTGTTTATTCATTTTCAACAAACGCAATAAATTGATAAACGTGCCATCGATCCTTGAATGAATAACAACGGCGACCGGTTTTATTTTCATGACGGTATCGAGCATGCGTGTCAACCCGGTATTGATGGTGACCTGAAAGGTCTGCGATTCAATGGCTTCAATCAACGCGCTTGAAAAACCACCGATTAAATCAATGATCAGGATGGATGCATTAACGGATTTTTGTTCGTTTTCGACCTGATAGGCGCTTGAAAGTATTTCCAGCGATTCTTTGCGGGTCGAAATGGACTGTTCAATGGTTTCAATCAGCACAGCAGGGTCATTGAATTGGGATAAAACGGTGGCGTCACAGCCAGTGTCCATTTTATCTTCATCGGCAATCACAATAGCCGGGGTTTCCTGAAAGTTGGCCAGTGATCTGAGTTTAGGCAGCAAAGAAGAAGGGTTGACTGAATCCAGATTGAACAGCAAGGCATCCGGAGACATTTGGAGCATTTTTTTCCAATCGCTTTTAATATCATGTCGAATCAGGCGATAGGGCGCTTCAAGATAGTCCAGGGTATCATCCATTTTGCAGTTATCATGAATCAAACAAAGCGTGGGCGGCGATGCCTTCAGATCATTTCTTTGCGCGCATTTGCTTTTGATGGTATGCGCAACCGCAAAATCAACCAGCATTTTTTTATTGGCTTCGGAGATTTTATTTATTTCGGTGCCAATTCTCACCCCCTGTCCGCTTTCAAGGAGATTCCTGACCACAATCGTTGCCCTTACACTACCATGACCAGGGATTTCCAATTCACTGTCGACTTCATCCTGGCACTTTGGCACCGCGCAATCAGAAGAAACCACCAGAGAAAAACCATTGGCGGAAAATTCCTGCACACAGGTGGTGACGGGGCCACTATTCGGCAAATCCAATGTCACCTTAAGGGGCAGCTGGTCTCCCGGATAACACCGCAACCATTTGCGGCGATTGACAGCACGAATCGCCATGGGACGACGGATTTTGAAAAACGTTCCAACATTCTTGACGTTGTTGGCGCTAATTATTTCACTCTCGAAATAATGCTCAAAGCCATTAAAAAAATAACTGATCGTCACAGGACGGTCTATTGGCAGCGCCAACGGCGCCGCTCGGACAACAATTTCTTCAGACCGATGAATATTAAAGATAAACCGACGGACGGTGATAGGGGAACCTGCATCTGCACGAAGCGTCATCATCGGCTGGACACGGTAAACCCATAACAAATGAGATTCAATCTGCTCCACCGATTGAATCTGTCGAATGATCGTCATCGCTCTTCCACCATCATACCAAGCCGGATAGTTATGCAGGTTTCAGCAAGCTTCCAATATCTTCCCCACCTTACCGATCACTGGAAAAATGATCAATAATTCAGTGTATTATAGATAGTGAGAGTGGTTGTGTCAATGTTTCGGGAAGCCGACGGTATTGTATCCATGCAAACGCAATCGGCAAACAATTGGATGTTGATCGTGAATTTCACCTTTCAGGTCAGACCAAAAGCAAATCCAATCTAAGGATTTAATTAAACGGGAAACCAGACGATATACAACTTGGACGGTGTGCGCCCCATGGAACAATCAGGCGCATATCCAGCAACCAAAGATCAGATCAAATGAAGGGATATTGATGAACAATCCACGACACCACCTGTTTTGGATGGCACTTTACCTGGCAATTGTCAGTGTTGTATGCCTGCTCATGTTTTCACCGCTTCAAAAAGCGTTTATGGCCAACTGGGGCTTCAATCTGCTGATCATTGCAGCACTTTTTACCGGCATTGCCATCAATATGCGCCAGGTATTCGCCCTTGAACCTGAACTTCAGTGGATCAAAATGTTCCGTACCGGCAATGTGGGGATTTCAGTTTCCGACCCGACCCGGTTGATGAAGCCACTGGCCAAGCATTTGGAGGGGCTCAATCGTGACCACTTTTCGCTGTCGGCCTTTTCCATGCGCACAGTCCTGGATGGAATCCGCGGACGCCTGGATGAATCCCGCGAAATATCGCGCTACATGATCGGATTGCTTGTATTTCTGGGATTGTTGGGAACGTTTTGGGGACTGCTTGGGACCATCTCCTCGGTCTGGCAGGTCATTGATGGGCTGGAGGTGGCCAGGCATGATTTCGCAGCCGTATTCGCCAACCTCAAAACCGGCCTTCAAGGCCCTTTAAGCGGCATGGGCACCGCGTTCAGTTCTTCTCTGTTTGGCTTGGGCGGCTCCCTGGTGCTGGGTTTCATCGACCTGCAGGCCGGTCATGCGCAAAATCGTTTCTTCAATGAGCTGGAAGAATGGCTGTCCGGCGTCACCCATCTGATCGACAAAGCAGAGGGGCAAGCGCCGATCGTCCACGCTCCGGCAGCATCTGATACCGCCGGTGATCTGAAAACGCAGCTGATTTTAATGAATCAGGAACTGCGTGAAAACAACCGCAGAATTCATGAATTGCTTACAGACCGGCAGCCGGTCGAATCCCCAAAAGGCAAACGGTCGGTCACGGCCATGAGGGCTTGATGCATGTCCAGTATCGCCAAACGAAACCAGCGCACCTTCAATGTCTGGCCCGGCTATGTGGATGCACTCAGTGCCCTGCTCATGGTCGTTATCTTTCTGGTTCTGATCTTCTCTGTGGCCCAATTTCTGCTGAGCCAGATTCTTTCCGGCCAGGAAAGCGAATTGGCCAACATGCAGCGCCAGCTCAGTGAACTGACCGCCCAGCTGGGATTGGAAGAGCAGCGCAACCGAACCCTGACCGCCAACGTTTCCGAGCTGTCGGTCATGATCAGCGATCTTACAGACACCAAGGTCTCGCTCGAGGACCGGATCGTGGATATGGCCAATGACGCCGAACAGGATCAGTCCCGGATCGAGCAGCAACTGTTGACCATCGGCAGTTTGCAGGAAGACATCGATGCCCTGCGGCGCCTTCGTGAAACGTTGGAAAGCCGAATCGGTGCCATGGCCACGACCATGGAAGCCAATCGTCTGGAAATGGGAACGCTGCGAGACCGCTCGAAGGCCCTGGAGGCCCGTCTGGCTGACGAAACAGAACGAACCCTGTTGGCCCAACAACACCTCGATCAAAAAGAGATCCGCATTCAGGCACTGACCGCACTAATCGGCGAACAAAAACAGGCACTGGAAGATGAACGCCAGCTGTCAGCCAGTGCGCGTGCCCAACTTGCCCAGTTGAAACAGAGTATTGCCTTGCTAAAGGCCCGTTTGGAGACGGTAAGCCAGGCCCTGAACATCGCCGAGGATGAAAATCAGAGTAAATCCTCTGAGATCAAAGATCTGGGCAAACGCTTGAACCTGGCCCTGGCCAATCGAATCAATGATCTGGAATCCTACCGGTCTGAATTCTTCGGCCGCCTGAGAACCGTGCTGAGCGATAATCCGCTGATCCGCATCGAAGGCGACCGCTTTGTATTTCAGGCTGAACTGTTATTTGCCTCCGGGTCGGCCACCCTTGGAGAAGAAGGACGCCGCCACCTGAGTCAATTGGCAACGCCATTAAAGGCCCTGGCCGCTAAAATTCCGGCGGAAATCGACTGGATTCTGAGAATCGACGGGCATACCGATCGTGTACCGGTAACATCCGGACGATTTGCTTCCAACTGGGAATTATCCACCGCACGGGCCGTCTCGGTGGTTCGCTTTTTATCCAGCCAGGGGATTGATCAATCCCATATGGCCGCCACCGGTTTCAGCAAGTTCCACCCCCTGGATTCTGCCGACACCCCGGAAGCTTACCTAAAAAATCGTCGCATCGAAATTAAGTTGACCTCGCGATAAAAAAATTCTACGTGTTACGCATCTGGCTTTTTTCAACATATCTTTTTAAGGTGGGGTCCCCGCTTGAAACCGAACTCAACCAAGCCGATGGTCAATTCATTAAGGCGAGACGAAAAAAAAAGGCCTAGCCCGGAGCTGATGAAGACGCTGCTAAATCGCTGCGGCATTGACCTTTCCGGGGTTCAACTGGATCAGTTGTGGGTCTACCATCGATTGCTCCGCCGCCACGATGCCGAATTGAATCTGACCCGTATCCGCAATTTTGAAAACATGGTCATCAAACTGTACGCGGATTCCATGTTGCCGGCCCTCAAGACCCACTTGCCATCCCCACTGATGGATCTGGGCAGTGGTCCCGGCATGCCGGGCATCCCGCTTAAAATTTTTCGTCCTGATCTGAGTATCCTTTTGGCCGAAAGCCGGCAACAGCGGGTCCAATTTTTAAAAACCGTGTTAAATGCATTACATCTTCCCGGTCTTGAAGTGATCGAACGGGGAATTGCACCGGATTACGACCGTCCAGTGGCCGGCGTGATCACTCGGGCCGTGGAACCTATTGCCGACACTCTAACACGCGTGGCCGGCTGTGTTAAAAAGGATGGGGTCATCATTTTTATGAAAGGTCCGCGTTGCGATCAGGAAATCGAACAGGCAACACGCGATTTTTCAGGTGATTATGACCTGATCGAAGATACGCCGTACCAGATTCCCCACACCCCGAATCAGCGCCGGCTTGTTTGTTATCGGCGCAGAGCCGCCGCCGTTCAAATCGAAACGGAAGCACAACCGGTAACGTATCACCGTATTCGGGCCATCGAAAGTGAATCCAACCCGATCTTCAAAGATCTGAAAAAAATGCTGGGTGGACGGGGGGTGAAAAAACTGGGTAAAACCCTGGTGTGTGGTCGACGACTGGTTGCCGAAGTGATGGCCCAATCCCCCGAGCGCTGTTTGGCATGGATCAGTAGCGGTGATCGCCATGGACCACCGGCCGATGCCCCGCAGCATCTGGAATGGCTCCAACTGTCAGCACCGCTTTTCCGGGAACTGGACCAGTTCGGCACCCATGCGCCCATGGTGCTTTACGACTTCCCGACGATAAAATCCTGGGCTGCTGATCGCTCGGCCCTGGGATGCAGCCTGCTGATCCCTTTTCAGGATCCTGAAAACGTGGGTGCCGTGATCCGCAGTGCCACAGCTTTTGCCGTGGAGCGGATTATCTTGCTCGCCGAAAGCGCCAACCCCTTCCACCCCAAGGCCATTCGCGCTTCGGCCGGCACCGTTTTTTCGGCAACCCTTTACCAGGGGCCGGCAATGGAAAAACTCCCCGATGATCTGCCTGTTGTCGCCCTGGCAGCATCGGGGAAACCGCTCCCCGACATCGTCTTTCCTGACTCCTTCTGTCTTATGGCAGGGATGGAAGGGCCAGGGTTGCCGCAACGCTGGCAGCAGCAGGCCATTTCGATTCCCATGTCAGGGAATGTGGAGTCACTCAATGCGGCCGTGGCCACCTCAATAGCCCTCTACGAATGGCGCCGGCACCCTAAACGCTCGGGCTGATGGCTGTGCTATCAGTTTCAACGGTGGGCATTGATCGTTCATTCAACATAACCCCCAAAAAAAGGAGGGCCAAAGGCCCTCCTTTCAACACACCCCCACGTACTACTCGAAATATCTATTTCCGACCGCTATACTCCTGGTAAGCCATGGCCACCGTCCGGTAGACGATGTGGGCCAGCTTGGAGAACGGCGTATAGGCAAACAGGCTCCAGATGAAGATCAGGTGCAGATAGTAAACAAAGGCTGACAGACCGTACATGCCGCCCAGACGCAGCATCTCGGTCAACAGACCGGTCAGGCCCAGGGCCAGCACCAAGCCTACAAGATACCAATCCCAGTAGCTGGAAGGCTGGTCTTTTTTGGCCAGACGGTTTTTGAGCAGCAGGATACCGCCGATCACCAGAGCGATACCGGCAATGTTCCCCAGCCACTTGACCGGGTTGATCTGCTGATAGGGCCCTTCAATATGGAAAATCCACTCAGCCGCAAAAAAGCAATTGGTAACGATAAACAAGCCGATGAAAGCAAAGAGCACCATCATATGGGCGGTTGAGCGTTCCTTGTTTTCACCGCACTCGTTGAATTTCTGATGCTTCATGATTGTCGGTACAACCTTGATCAACGCCTGCACAAAACCTGCGGGATCAATCTTTTCTTTATTGGTTTTTCCTTCCAGCAGCGCGTTGGCATGCATATCGGCCAGAAAGCGCTTCAACCCCAGGGCAAACACGCCGATGGCAAAGAAAAAGGTGGGAATCATGATCATGTCCACCAGATAGTTGCCGATATAGTCAGCCTGCCACAGGTGATCACCACTGGGAGCAAAGTTCAGCCAGTCCACCCCGACGATCTTGAGCAGCAGCCCCACGACCAGAAAAATGGCCGCCGGAATAGCCAACAGTATGGGCAGTTTCTTGGGATCACTGACCATCTTGGCGATGGGCTTGGGTGTCGCATACTCGATGACCGTAGCGGCGCGGACTGCCGCAAGCACTTCGCCGGGATGAGCACCACGGGGACACAGGGTGGAGCAGTCACCGCAGTTGTGACACAGCCAGATATCACCGTTGCCGATCAGCCGGTCTTTCAATCCCCAGGATGCGGCAATCATCTCTTTTCGGGGAAACGGTTTGGTATCCGGAGAGATCGGGCAGGCCACCGCGCAGGTAGCGCATTGGAAGCACTTTTTAACATCGGCGCCGCCCAGTCTGCTCACTTCTTCAATAAAGCTCACATCAGGTTCGACCAGATATGAATCCGCCATTTCTAACCTCCTCACTTGGACAAATGGGTAAGCAAGACGGCTAGCCGCCCTGCCCTCATATCATTATTTAATTAGAAGCCCTTGAACGGGTTGGGACCGAGCGCCTCGATGGAATCCACAAAATCGTTGATGATCTGGGGAACCTTGTCGTAATCGTCGATGGCCACTTCAAATTGGGCCACTCGCTCGTTTTCCAAGGATAGGCTGGCCAGGGCATCGCCGATCTTTTTCATACGGATGTCAGCCAGTTCGGAGCCCTTGACAAAATGGCACTGATAGTCGTCACCATGCTTGCAGCCCAGCAGGAAAACACCGTCCATGCCCTGGGAAAGCGCATCCTTGATCCAAATGACATTCATGGAACCCAAGCAGCGAATGGGAATGATGCGGACATCCGCTGAATAGGATGAGCGGTTGAGCCCGGCCATATCCAGTGCCGGGTAGGCGTCGTTTTCGCAAACCAGGCCCAGGATACGCAGCGGCGGTTCGGTGTAGTCGTCTTCGGACGGTACGCTGACCGATTTGACCATGGAGCCAATGCTGTCGATGTTGTAATCGGCAAAACCGATGATACGCTCGGGGCAGGCACCCATGCAGGTACCGCAACGGCGGCAGCGCGTGGGATTGGGTTTCGGGGTCCCCTTTTCATCGTCGTCCAGGGCGCCAAAGGGGCACTCTTCCGTACACCGCTTGCACTGGGTGCAGCGCTGGAAGAAGAAGTCCGGGAAGGTCATGTCGCCCGACCGCGGATGCACAGCCACGCCGCGGTTAACCGACTCGAGGCACTGGATGGCCTTGAGGGCCGCACCAGAGGCGTCCTCCATAGCCTCTTCCATGGTCATGGAACGACGGATGGCACCGGCGGCATAGATACCGGTCCGCTGGGTTTCATAGGGGAAGCAGATGAAGTTGGAGTCCACGTATCCGTTGAACAGGCCGATATCGCGGAAACCCGGTCCCTGACGGTAGGCCAAGTTAACGACTGGATCATCCTTGGTTACGGGAACCATACCAGCACCCAGAACGACCAGGTCAGCCTTGACCTGCAGCTTCTCGCCCAAGAGCGTGTTCGAGGCATCCACGATCATGCCGTCGCCGTTTTTCTCGACACTCATTACGGAACCCTTGGTCATGAAAATTCCGGGGTCCTGCTGCAGACCTTTGTAGAAGAGCTCGGAAAAACCAGGCGTACGCATGTGCTGGTAGAAGATGAAGGCCTTGCCGTCGCTGTAGTCTTCGCGCACATACTTGGCCTGTTTCAGGGAAACCATGCTGGTCACGGCGCCGGCATAGGCAAAATCGCCGTCTGACTCGTCCTTGCCCGGGCTCTGGACGAAAACCACCGACTTGGCCGGCTGGCCGTCGGACGGCCGCACGATCTTGCCGGCTTTGGCAATTTCTTCGAACTGGGCGTTGGTGACCACGTCGGGAATGACACCGTACCCAAGGTGTGAAAAATCGCCGTCGGAAAGATCATCCGGGCGCCAACCGGCAGCCAGAATCACGGCGCCGAACATCTCGCCGTCGGGATCGAACTTGAGGATGTCGTTCCTGCCTTCGTTATATTTCATGTAGACTTCGTGCTGTTTGTCTACATCCAGTTCCTTGCCGCTCTCATCGAATTTCATTTCCTCAGGCAGCGGATAGGGGACATCAAAAGGAATCTTTTCACCCGGTTTTTTCATCGTCACCGTGAACTCACCTGGCTGGCCGGCGATACGGGCGATCACCGTACCGGTTTTCACGGTAATATTGGGCATGGCCTCGACCTCGGCGATCTTGGCCTGGACGATCGGCGAAATCAGCGCATCGTAAGGCGCTGCGACCGGCATCTGCTTTCTCACCTTGGCCGCATAGCCGCCCAGGTTGTCGGTTTTCTCGACGATGGTCACATCGTATCCAAGCTTGGCTGCATCGATGGCTGCGGTCATACCGGTGATGCCACCGCCCAGTACCAGGATTTTCCGGGACAGATTATCCAGCAGAAAGGGCTCGGGCAGTTTGACTTTCTCGACCCGGATCATGCCCATGCGGATGTAATCCTCGGCCATCATCTGAACGCGATCGTAATTGTCCTCATCTTCTTTTTCTTCATCGGTCAGGGCCGGGAAATCGCTGCGCGGATGGGACCAGACCACGCCTTCACGCAGGTTGACGCGATCGACAATACAGCCATCGAAGCTGAAAACATCAAAATTGACGCGCCGGGAACAGGCGGCCAGGACGATGCTGTTGGTGCCGCCCGCGATGTCCTTCTTGATCAGTTCAACCCCGTCTTTGCCACACAAAAACGGATGGGTTTTGACAGGCACACCCTCTTCTTCGGGAATCCCGCACAGGGCTTTCACATCGAGAGACTCCCCGATGCCACAACCTTCGCAGATATACACACCATACTTTTTATCCATGGTTTACCTCCTACCTTTTCACCAGGGTTTGAATGGCTTTCAGGGCCATGCCGGTCGCATTCTGGTTGGATGAAATCACGTCTGCCGGCTTGGTCGCGCAGCCGGCGGCAAACATGCCACCCTGTTCAAAATCATTGACGAAAAATCCATCATCATTGATTTTAAGGTCAGCCGGCAATTTGGTGTTGGCGGCAGTCGGCTGCATACCCGTTGCGAGAACAACCATATCCACCGTCTGGCGAGTCTTCTCCCCGGTAACCGCGTTTTCGGCAACCACGGTAATATTCTTGGTGCTGGGGTCTTCACTGACCTCGGCAACCTTGCCTTTAATAAAGATGACGTTTTCATCTTCCTTGATTTTGTTATAGAACTTCTCGTATCGATCGCCTGGAGAACGGATGTCGATATAGAAAATGTAGACTTTGGTGTCCGGATACTGCTCACGGATATAGGTGGCGTGCTTAAGCGATGCCATGCAGCAGATGTAGGAGCAGTAGGGCAGGTGGTTCTCGTCACGCGAACCGGCACACTGCACAAAGGCCACGCTCTCGGGCGCCTTGTCATCGGAAGGACGCACGATTTTGCCTTTGGTGGGACCATTATTGGATGCCAGGCGCTCGAGCATCATGTTGGTGATGATGTTGTCGTACTGGCCGAAGCCCAGGTTGTCGATGCGATGGGCATCGTAGGGCTCCCAACCGGTGGCCCAGACAATGGCGCCCACGGGCAGATCGACGGTCTTGGCCTGCATGTCCAGATCCACCGCGTCGTATTTACAGGCCTCTTTGACCTTGGTGGCATCATCGGTGCCGATAATCTGGGGAGAAATGACATATTTGGCCGGAAAGGCCATTTGAAATGGCAGATAGGCGCCCTTGGTCTTGCACATGTCGAAGTTGTACTCATCGGAGACTTCCGTCTCACAGGCTTCGGCACAGGCACCGCAACAGGTACAGTTCTCGTTCACATAGCGAGGATTGATCTTGACACTGACAGTGTAATTGCCCGGCGTTCCGTCCACTTTCTCGACTTCGGCCAGGGTAAACACCTTGATTCTGGGGTTGTCCTTGATCCGCCGGAAGTTGATCTCCAGACCACAGGTCGGAGGGCATAGCTTTGGAAAGTACTGATTCAGCTGTGCAACTCTTCCGCCCAGATAAGGATTTTTTTCGACCAAAAACACTTCATACCCCACTTCAGCGGCCTCGATGGCCGTGGTCAGACCGGCGATTCCGCCGCCCACCACCATAATGCTTCCACTCGCAGGGGCTGCTTTGTCGTTTGTCATGCTATCCCTCCGTGCATCAACGTTTCTAAAAAGGTCATGAATAAAAGTTCAGGATTGTACTGCCATGGTTTCGGGTAATACCCTTTTATTGAAGCTGGAAACAGGGAACTGGAAACAATCCAGTTATCATGATGATCTCCAGGTGCCGGTTTCAGGCTCCAATATCCAGGCAACACCACATCGGCCGACAAGGTCACCTGTCCATATCACGAATAGGTACTACCCGAAAACAACTACCGTCGATTCGGTAATAAAAACCTCCAGGCGCCCATCGGGCACCTGGAGGTGTACAACTATTCGACTAAAACAACCGTCGACATTCTCATTCGATTAGTCCGGAATGATTTTGATGTAGTCTACTTTCTTAACATCCCATTCCTTCTTTTCCGGATCGAACTTGGAATTGGTGAAGCAGAACCAATTCTCATCATCCTGTCCCGGATAGTCAGACTGATAGTAGAAGCCCGGATAGCGGGTTTCTTTACGGAACTGGATGTGGCGCAGATGCGATTCCACAGTCCAGATACGATGCTCGATTTCCCAGCATCTCATCAGCTCATGCAGGTCACCGGCGGCCAGTTTCTCGCAGTCTTCGCGCATGGTGGCAAGCAGATCCATGACGATTTCCAGAGACTTGCTGCTGGTCATGTAGAAGGTGGCCGTTCCAGCACCGTACTCATGGGTAGCCTTCATCAGCCGATACATCATCCCGTTGGGTTTGATGTAGTTGGGGTTGATGTCGATGGCGGTGGTGTATTCGCAGTTATCCAGGAAGGTACGGACCGGTTTGTAAATCAGGTCAACCAGTTCTTCCTTGGACTGTTTCAGGGCCGGTTTGAAATCGGCGAAGTCCGTTGCGTAGCGCACCATCTGCTTGGCGGCGATACGGCCTTCGGCATGGGAACCGGAGGAGAACTTGTGGCCGGAGCCGCCCACGCCGTCGCCAGCGGTGAACAGACCTTCAACGGTGGTCATCTGTTTGTAGACCTTGCCATTGCGGGCTTTGATTTTGTAAGCATCCGGGACCCAGTCATAGTCGGGGCCGGAGCACCACAGACCGCAGCAACCGGAGTGAGAACCCAGCAGGTAAGGCTCGGTGGGCATAACTTCGGAGTTTTTCTTCTCCGGCTCACAGTCCTGAGCACACCACAGGTTGGCCTGGCCGCAGGTCATATCCAGGAAGTCTTCCCAAGCTTCGGACTCGAGGTGCTTGAGCTCTTTTTTATCCATGGTTGCGCCGAGGGTAGCCAATGCGGTTACGGTATCCATGAGGATCGGGCCGCGGCCTTCTTTCATCTCGAACAGCATCAGGTGGTTACGCAGACAGGTCGGGGTGATGGCGGCGGTGCCGTAGGGAGCGTATTTTTCCAGCTCTGCCTTGGCGGCGTCGCTACCGGCGAAAGCCTCGCCCAGACCGTTGAGGGTTTTGGCCTTGAACAGCAGGAACCACGCACCAACCGGGCCGTAACCATCTTTAAAACGAGCCGGGGTGAAACGGTTTTCCATCATGGTCAATTCGGCGCCGACCTTCATCGCCATGGTGTAGGTGGAACCAGCGTTCCATACCGGATACCAGGCACGGCCTTTACCTTCACCAACCGAACGGGGCTGATAGATGTTCACAGCGCCGCCGCAGGCAACCATCATGGTTTTGCATTTGATGATGTAGACGAGGTTCTCACGGACGGAGAAACCAACAGCGCCGGCAATCTGATTCTCAACGTTGGCGTCGAGGAGCAGTTCAACGATGAAGCAGCGCTCGATGATGTTGTCTTCGCCCAGAGCCAGTTTGGCGGCTTCGGCGACGATACGCTTGTAGGACTCACCGTTGATCATGATCTGCCATTTACCGGTACGGACCGGCTGCGCACCTGATTTCAGGGTGCCCATTTTCTGGCCTTTTTTACCGTCCATGTTCTTTCCGTCTTCGCTCTTTTTCCAAACGGGGAGTCCCCATTCTTCGAACAGGTAGACGGAATCGTCAACATAGCAGCCCAGGTCATAGATCAAATCTTCGCGAACCAGACCCATCAGGTCGTTACGGACCATGCGTACGTAGTCTTCTTTGGCATTGTCGCCAATGTAGGTATTAATGGCGGACAGACCCTGAGCAACAGCACCGGAACGTTCCATGGCGGCCTTGTCGCACAGCAGAACAGTCTGATCGTCTTTCAGCCATTTTTTGACTTCAAACGCGGTACCGCAGGCAGCCATACCACCGCCGACGATGAGAACGTCAACTTCTTTCTCGACAACTTCGGGATCCCGTACAGCCTTGAGTTCACCCACAGGTTTATTCGGTAATGCCATATTTCATCCTCCTGTAGAAAGTCAGATTCTTAAAAGTTATTTTCCAGCAATCAATGAACCGATCTTACAGCTGCGGGGTCGGAATGGTGACGCCGTCAGCTTCTTGGGTGGACAGCAGACCGCTTTCGAGGTCTTTGCCTTTGAGATCGGCATAGGCATTGGCCTGGCCTTCGGGGGTGGTCCGGATGGGGAACTTAAAGCGTTTGATAAGGCCGTTTCTGAACTTACAGGTCCACATGACATCTTCGGTACCCATCATGGGCATGATCGAGCTTCCCAGCGGTACAAAGTCAGCGTAACCGCGAACTTCGATAGCCTGGGTGGGGCAGATCTTTACGCAGGAAAAACATTCCCAGCACTGATCCGGTTCCTGGTTGTAGGCTTTCATGGCGTTGGGATCCAGCACCATCAGGTCGTTGGGACAAATGTACATGCAAGCGGTTTTGTCGCCACCCTTGCAGCCGTCACATTTTTCCTGAATTACGAAACTTGGCATTTAATATACCTCCTACGGTTAGTTAAAAAAGAGTTCACTCAACCTACTTTCCGAAACTTAAGGATTAACACCTCCTGTTCGTCGCACCTCCCTTCAATTTAGTGGCGTCCGAATGGGTTCGATCCGGACTGTTAAACTTCGTTAACATCTAAACCTAAACTCCACACTTCGTTTCCAAAAAACGCAGATCAGATATGAATTCAATACACTACGGCATTGATTGGTTCGATTGAATATATCTTAATAAATTCGGGAAGATAGTCACAGCGTAACGCAAGG
Source organism: Desulfosarcina variabilis str. Montpellier (assembly GCF_048565275.1). Classification (NCBI taxonomy): domain Bacteria; kingdom Pseudomonadati; phylum Thermodesulfobacteriota; class Desulfobacteria; order Desulfobacterales; family Desulfosarcinaceae; genus Desulfosarcina; species Desulfosarcina variabilis. Next base: position 9,433,982 of record NZ_CP159846.1, read on the forward strand.
TAAGATCAATACCATCCAGCATATTCATTGTCAAGAACTTTTGGCGCCATAAAATCCCTTGAGATGCAGCCACTTACGGTCCGACACCCAACGACCCACATGTCGTTGAATCATTCCTCATAGACACAATATGTGGTAGAGAAAATCGTTCATCAGATTATCTGCAATCTTTTCCTAACAATTGATAGGCGCCCACTGGCGATTGTTTTTTAGCATCGGTTTCGGCGCTGTTTTAAAAAATGCGGTTGACATGACCGGCCAACATGCTACCACCTCTTCGTCAAGCAACCCCAGATAGGCCAATTCAAATCCAAATGCTGAAGGACGCCGGTCATGAACGATCCCATTTCGCCACTGGACAAGGACCAACCCTTTTGTTTCGCCTGCTCGCCCCAGGTGGCCTGCTTCAATGCCTGCTGCCGGGATTTGAACCAGGTGTTATCGCCCTATGATGTACTATGCCTGAAACAGCATCTGAACCTCTCATCCGCTGACTTTCTGAGCACCTACACCGACGCCCATACCGGCCCTGAAACCGGTCTGCCGGTAGTCAGCCTGCGCTTCAAGGCGGACGATGACCTGGCCTGTCCGTTTGTCACCGATGCCGGCTGCAGCGTTTATCCGGCCCGTCCGGCCTCCTGTCGCACCTACCCGCTGGCACGGGGCGTATCACGCGACCGCAACACCGGCCGGTTGACCGAACACTGGGCCATCATCCGTGAACCCCACTGTTTGGGCTTTAATGAACAACGTTCCCAGACCGTGGCGGCATGGGTGGCCGACCAAGAGATTTCCACCCACAATCAGATGAACGATAGGATGCTGGAACTGCTCAGTCTGAAAAACCGCTACCGCCCCGGTGTGCTCAGCCCCACCGACGGAAACCAGGTCTATACCGCCTTGTACGACCTGGATACATTCCGCCAAACGATATTCAGCAACCCCGACATGGCCGGGATTAGCGTAAATCCGCAAACGATTGAACGCGCCGCCACCCATGACCTGGATCTTTTGACGGTGGCCATGGCCTGGGTCGGCCAGACAATTTTCAAAGGACCCGAAACCAAACAGGCACACCCAACATGAAGACAGACAAAAAAGTCGCCCTGGTGCTGGGCAGTATCAAGGGCATCGGTAAAGCCATTGGTCTGGACCTGTTGCAAGGCGGCACGCGAGTGGCGGCCACCTGGTTTGACTGGCCCGAAAGCCTGCCGGCCATGCAGGCCGATTTTGCCGCCACCGGCACAGACCACATGATCGAGCGCATTGATCTATTGGATACGGAAACGATACCCGGTCTGATCGACCGTGTGGTGGATCGTTTCGGTCGGCTGGACATCCTGATCAACAATATCGAGCGTGGCGGGTGGCCGGTGGTTCACGGTGCCTACGTCCAGGAGCAGTGGGATCTTGAAATGGCCACCACATTGCGGGCCAAGCGCTGGCTTTTCGATGCGGCCCTGCCCCACCTGAAAGCCACGGGCGACGGCGCGGTGATCAACATCTCCTCCATCGCCGGCATCGTCGGCCGCAGCGGTCCGGCCAGCTACCTGTTCAATGAGGGCTACGCCACTGCCAATCGGGGCATTGGCCTGCTCACGGAAACCTGGGCCCGGCTTGGTGCGCCTTGCGTGCGGGTCAACGAACTGATGTTGGGCGTGATGGAAACCCGCCATGGACCGCATACCCGCGGATGGGGACTGTTGACCGAATCCCAGCGCCAGGCCATTGTGGATCACACCCTGCTGGCCCGAATCGGTCGCATCGATGATGTGATCCGGGCCGTCCGGTTTCTGCTCGATGACGCACCGTTCATGACCGGCAGCATCATCCGCCTGGATGGCGGGTATCCGCTAGGCGGAGAACCCGTAGCGCCCATGCCTGAAGGGGTGGTTTGATATTATAGTTGGTGTCCATCCAGAAATAGGCAAATTTGTTCGAGATCAAGGCGCCCGAAAAATTTAACCACAGGCATATGGTTGATATTCCGAGGATTAAATTTTTCGCGCAACGCCGATATCGGGCAAATTGGCCATTTCTGGATGGGCACTAGTTGTATCTGGAACGTACCATCTCTACTATACGGCTACGCCGCAACCAGCAACGGGGATCGTCACTGTCCTGTTGAAGAATGGCTTGCAGATACTTCTGCTGCTTGCGGATGGACCGCTGATATAGATCCTGGTCGATATCCCAGCGCGCCTGGAAATGATGAATCATCAAGCGGTTGAACGCATCCAGTCGCAACTCGAACCGGTCCGTCATCTGTAAATAAAAATCCTCTGCGCGCCGCAAAAGATCCAGTTCGTCAACATAGTCGTCAACACACGCTTCATCCAGTTCAAAATAGAGCAACAGGAGCTTTTCCAGATAGGTACGATCGGCCATTTGGGCCAGTATATCCGCGGTTGCCAGCATTTTGCCAAGCCGTTGGGTGGCTTGATCGGGAAAGGGAATGGCTGAAAGATCCGCACCAAGATCCGTACAATGAATCATGGTCATGCAGGCATGAACATCCGCTTGTTCGAGGCCAAAAGCGGCAAAATGGCGTTGAACGAAATCCATGCCGCGCCGCACATGGCTGGTGGTAAACTTGGCGCCTGTGCCAAGGGTGTCTTCTTTGTGCTGCAGATATCCCACATCATGCAACAGCGCCGACACCAGCCCCTGGCAGATCTGATAAAACGAAAATCGAATGCCCGAAACAGCGGCGCCGTGAAGAAGGCGAACCATTGCCAAAAAACAGTCCGTTACATGTTTCAGATTGTGATAATCGGTATTGCACCGACTGACGTCCTTCCATCGACCATTATATAATGAAACGGTCTGGGTGAATGCCGACCGTATCCGTTGGGGCTTGGTTTTTTGGGGAAAAAGGCCGATTATTTTTATCGCTTCGTCTAACACCGCTTGAGGGGAATCCATGTCAACCAGATTCGCCAGCTGAATATCTGCCATTTTCAATTTACCTTCCTTAAAAGCGGATGATGCGCCTATTGCCATACACTAAATTTTCCTTATCGGTTTTCACGCTCGACATATCAAGCGTTTGGTAAAATAAGGCATACTGCTCCCTTCAGCAATCGCTGCGGGGGTTTTGTCTTTCATGGAATGCATCAAACTTCAAGGCCCATTTGCATATGGCCAGCACCTGTCGCTCATCATATATGCGCAATCGCCCACTTGCGATAATCGTAGATTATTGATAAATCAATAATTAGTATTAAATCGACATGACGAGGATAAAAAAGTAATGCGGGTGGTAACAAGGCCAGATTTTGATGGTGTGGTATGCACGGTCCTGCTAATGGATGCACTGGACATCGATCAGCCGGTGCTATGGGTTCAACCCAGCGATATGCAACATGGTCGGGTTGATGTAAAAAAGGGAGATATCATTGCCAATCTGCCTTTTCACGAACGTTGCAGCCTCTGGTTTGATCACCACTACTCCAACCAACCCGAGGCCCCCATCAAGGGTGTATTTAAAATCGCTCCGTCGGCCGCCGGGATCATCTTTGAAACCTATCACGACAAATTTGACCGCGATTACGCTGAACTGGTGCATCAAACGGATCGCATTGATTCGGCGGATTTAACGCTGGATGAAATCCTCCATCCGCAAAACCACCCTTTTGTGCTACTTTCCATGACCATCACCGGCCACGACCCCGAGGAATCCCGCTATTGGAATCACTTGGTCACCCTGCTGCGCACCCGATCACCGGATCAGGTGATGGGCGACCCCCAGGTCAAACAGCGCTGCCGGCAGGTGGTCGCCGACAATGCCGACTATGAACAGGCACTGAAAAAACACACCATACTGACAGGCCCGGTTAGCGTAACCGATTTCAGAGAACTGGACCCGGCACCGGACGGAAACCGGTTTTTGGTCTACTCCTTGTTTCCCGACTGTACGGTCAATGTCAAAATCGTGTATTGCGAAAACGATCAGGCCAGCATCAAAGTGGGTCACAGTATTTTGAATCGCCGGTGCAAGGTGAATGTGGGAAAAATGTTGTCCGCCTTTGAAGGGGGAGGGCATCCCGGTGCCGGCGCCTGCCGCTTTGCTCGTTACAAAGCCGCGGATTATCTGGAGCGAATCATCAAGATCCTGGTAAAAAACGAGCCCCAGTGAATGATGAACTCGTAAAAAATCGCCGTTCGGACGGATTCGTAAAAAGCCCGAGATCAAGGCTTGCGAATCCTGAGGAATGAGGCGTACTTAAAGTACTCCGCAGTGACGAAGGATGAAGCGTAACGCCGATATCGGGCTTTTTACGAATCCGTCAGTGAATCCTGCCGATCAATTATCCTGAAATAGCGCCCGGATCCGCTCCCGGCTGGCCACAAGCATTTCGCGGTTGGGATCAAACACTTCCAGGGTGATCGTCTTGTCATAGCCGGCCCCTTTCAAACGCCGAACCAGATCGGCAAATTTGATCGTTCCCTGTCCCACCGCAAGATGATCATCCACCCGGCCTTTGTTGTCACTGATGTGCAGGTGACAGATTCGCGGTCCGAAATCGTCCACAAAGGTTTTCAGCCGTCGTCCCCGACGATCGTCAATGTTGGCATGCCCGGTATCAAGCGTCATTTTCAATGTGGGAAACACGTTAAATATTTCCTTGAAATCATCCGGTTCCACCCCCAGGCGGTTGCGTGGAAACATGTTTTCCAAGCAGATGGTCACCCCCAACCGATCGGCTGCGTCCACCATTTCGGCGAAAAAGTCAAATGTATACCCTTTGACCACATCCAGCACAAAGGCGCCCATCCCGCCGGCCATGCTGGGATGGAGGACCACTTTGCCGGCGCCTAGCTCGGCGGCAACCGCTAACGATTCGTGCATTTCCATGACGGATGCCTGCCGCAGGCTTTCAGTCAGGTCGGCCGTGGTCACAAACGTTGGAAGGTGACAAACCAGCCCCATTCCATGAGTTTTGAGCGCCTGGGCAATGGCGTTTTTATTTGAGGCCAGAATGCGATGGTGAGCCATGGGCGGATCCATGGTCAGTTCCAGGTAATCGAACCCCAACCGGGAAAATGTCTCGATTTCATCCAGCACCGGTGCGACTGGAAAATTCATCGCGCCAAACTGCATATGCTAACCTCCATGACGTTTATCGTGTATTCCACTTACCACCCCCTGCCCAAAGGAAACGTAAACGTAGGCCATTTGGGGCTTCGATGGACCAACAAAATACCGGTGGCGATCAAAACCAAAGCGACAACCAGACTGGGTGAAAGGGGCTCATGCAAAATCAGCCCACTGAAAACCACACCGGCAATGGGCATGATAAATACGAACGAGTGCAGGGTAGATGCACCATATTTTTCAATGTAATCCGTTCACCGGGGATAAACCGGTGGGAAAGAAACAATACGAAAAACGGCAGCAAATTGGAAATCAGCACCCCGCGGGATGCAAACGTGCGCTCGAGCCCCAGATAAAACAGCGTTAGCTGAGTGGTAAATCCAAGCGAAACCAAAAGCAGGTGAAAAACCTGGTCCGCACGGATGCAAAAAGACCGTCTGGTAACCCGTGCCCAACAGGCAATGGCAGTCGCGGCCAGGACAAAGCGAAGCCCGGCACTGGTCAGTGGCCCCATACCGGTGAGGGTCAGTTTGATCGCCACCGCATTACCTCCGAAAATGACGGTCAGCATGATGGTAACGCATACTGAAACCAGTGTCATATGAGACGTGGCGGATGCCATGCCAACAGTCAACGGTGATTTTTCCGCGTCAGACCGCATCGAGCATGAACCTTAAAAAATAGCCCACATGTTTGGCCGCATAATGGGTGCCGGTTCGCTCGGCAAATTCCGGATCTCCGGAAAACACCGGACCACCGGCGACAATCCGGGTTTTCGGGGATAGATTTGCGGCGATAACGATCAGATCATCTTCCGTGTCGAATTGAAGAACGGTCATGCCCAGGAAATCCGGCTGCTCGCACTGACAGGCGGCGATGATGGTCTCGGGCGTTTGCATCAGCCCCAAGGAGACCAACCGAATTCCGATGGTTGAGGCATATTTTTCAATCACGGCCAATCCCTGCCCCAACCCATCATCCAATGTCGCCGTTACCATCACCGGGGGGGAGGTCCAGAGGCCCTGAATGCCAAGCTGATCACGAAGACGCAGGAGCCGATCGGCCGCGCGGTCAATCTCCTGACGTGACGGCAGCCCGGATGAAATCCAAGTCTGGGCCAGTTGGTCGATCGCTTTTCGGTATGTATCGATTGGGTTTTGCATGGCAACGCATCTTTCCTCAAACAGCGGCAGCGCTTGTCAGGTGGTGGTTGGCATTCGCGTTGGGCACCGGATAACATCCCAGTCAAGTCGAGTCAAACATTACCTTTTCTTCTCATTTTCCAAGCATCGGGCAAATTTTTGTATCATTTTCGCTTTCCATTCGAGACAATATTTTTTCAAACATTTAAAAAACGCTATATATTGAGCATGTTATCCAAATGATAAATAGTTGGCAGCAAATTTGCTTTTCAATTATGTAACATAATGCTGAAAGATTTGTCGAATAGAAAGGACGCGCCCATGCTTGATTACATGCTTTTCGGACTGGTTTCTGGCCTGATGGTTTTTTTCTCGCTTTTTCTCGTTTCCTTCGTCACCTTGGGATTGATCACCGGTTTCATGCGTTTGGCGTCTGTGATTGTAAATGGTGTCGGATTTGACCAATCCGCAACTTACGAACAGCAAACCGCATAAGCCGATGCACCGGTAGGCCGCCTTCCGTTTTCACACTCCGATTTATGCCGCAGTGATCCGCCTTCCTGGAGCCCTAATCTCCTGGCGTTGATCTGAAATCGATTCAACTAAGCTGAAAATCAGTGGTTGACTTTTTCGTTGTGCCGCAATAAAAGAAAGACCGGTTGGTTTTAAAAAGGAGTGTGCCATGTCCGCCAAAGGCGAGTTGACCCGTCGCAATATCATTGAAAAGTCCCTGCAGCTTTTTTCCGTCAAAGGATATTTCAACACTTCCATCAGCGATATCCTGCAGGCTACCAGATTGACCAAAGGCGGTCTGTACTGCCACTTCAAAAGCAAAGAAGAAGTCTGGCGGGCAGTATACGACGATGCCGTGGAGATCTGGCGCAGTGTTGTTTTTAAGGATGTACGCCCCATTGCCGACCCGCTTGAACGGATTGAGCGCACCATCGAGAATGTACTGTTGAATTATCTGGGCAAAGAGACGTTTGATGGCGGATGCTTTTTCGTCAATATGCTGGTGGAACTGTCCGGCCAGTCCGATACCATGGGGCGCCATATCCTGAAAGGGTTTGTGGGGTTTTCCAAGCTGTTCCAGTCCTGGCTGGGCGAAGCCGACTCGGCCGGACTGCTCAAAAAGGACCTCAACTTCCGGGAGATTGCCGATTTCATTATCATCACTTTAAACGGCGCTGCCACCTTGTATATGTCCACGCGGGAAAATGGCATCCCCCGCCAGGCGAATGATCAGCTGGCCTTTTTTATCGGTCAGTTGAGGAAGTGATCGGTAATCGGTAATCGGTAATCGGTAATCGGTAAATAAATACCAACCGGTCTTAATTTTTCAAGGAGAAGAACCATTATGCTCACCCAATCCCACCTTGCCCACCGGACCCGCAATATGGGCGCCAGTGCCATTCGCGAAATTCTCAAAGTCGTCTCGCGCCCGGGGATGATTTCTCTGGCCGGCGGGATACCGGCGCCGGAAAGCTTTCCCATGCACATCCTGCAGGACATCATCGATACGGTCATACGAAAATACGGATCGCGGGCTTTCCAGTATGATCTGACCGAAGGATTTCTGCCCCTGCGAGAGGCGTTGGTCGGTTATCTGGCAGCAAAGGGCATCGACGCGGCAGCGGATAAAATCCTGATCACCAGCGGTAGCCAAGGCATACTAGACGGTTTGGGAAAAATTCTCATCACGCCCGGTGACCGGGTGGCCGTGGAAGCCCCCACCTACCTGGGCGCCCTCCAGGCATTTGCCCCGTATGCCCCCCGGTACGTTCAAATCGACACGGATGATCAGGGGATGCGGCCCGACGCCCTGGAACAGGCACTGTCGACCCAATCCATTAAATTCGTCTATCTGGTGGCCAACTTTCAGAACCCCACCGGGCGCACCCTGCCCATGCAGCGGCGCAAGGCCATCGCCGACATCATCCGGCGGCACGATACACTGCTTTTGGAAGACGACCCGTACGGTGATCTTCGGTACCGCGGAACCCCGCTGTCCCCCATCAACGTCCTGGCACCGGACCAGGTGGTGTACATCTCCACCCTGTCCAAGGTGCTCGCGCCGGGGCTGCGTATCGGATTTTGCCTGGCGCCGGCCTTGATTCGCCGCTGGCTGGTGCTGGCCAAACAGGGGGTTGATCTGCACACCAGCACCTTTAACCAAGCCCTGGCCGCAGAATACTTATACGGGGGACATTTAGACCGTCATCTGCCACGCATCATCGCACTTTACCGACCACGGCAACACGCCATGCTGGAGGCTATGCAACGCTTCTTTCCCAGTGAATTCTCATGGTCAAGGCCCGATGGTGGGATGTTTGTCTGGGTTCAAGGCCCATCGGGAATGGATATGAAAATCGTCAACCAACAGGCCATTGCCCGCAATGTGGCGTTTGTACCCGGCACGTTTTTCTTTGCCCGGCCGGGAGACGGTCGTGAAACCCTTCGCCTGAATTACACCATGGCCGATGAATCCACGCTTTACCGGGCGATCAAGGTTTTGGGGGACGTTTTTCGTGAAGCGATGACGCAAATACCGGATTGGCGACAGGCGGTGTAGCATCTCAGATACATGTGCATCCGGACAACCCAAAGGCCGTGTGGCATGGATTCAGACCCATTCTAAAATCAAATTATCGATGCACCGGCTATCGTTTCCGTCAAAAGGGAATACTGTCCAAATCATCTTGCTGTTCGATGGTCTCGCTAAGATGTTGGATCACAGCCCCCTTGTCACCGGATTGAAAAATAGTGGTCAGCTCATGCAGGGCATCATAGCCCTGCTCATAGGTGTTCATATGAAAATCCTGGACCAGCAGGGAAAACTGTTCCATATCCGTCTCTTTGATACAGGCATCGGTGTAAAAATCGATGAGTTCACCCAACATACTGTCAAATTCACTGAAATAGGCCAGATCATCCAAAAGATCCAGGTCTGTGGGGTTAAGGGTCAAGCCCATCAACAGGATCGCTTTCAAGTTGGGGTTGGCTTTTTTAAAGTACTTGCGAATCAGCGGTAGATTGGGCGTTTCGGTATACCGTTCATTCAGGTATGCATTTAAAATCAGTTGGTCAACGACCCCGCCGGTATCAAAAAAATCTACCAGCTGACGCTGGTTTTCGGATTCCGGAGCGGCCAGACACTCTTCTTTGGCCTCTTCCTCGTACAACAGGTCATACTCGTCATCCTGCCAGACAAACCCGATCTCTTCCAGCCGCTCTCGATAATCCCGAGGGTGATTTTTCATGATTTCATTCACCTGGGAAATCGGGTCCGGCTCTATTTCAAAAATAAAATCATCGCATGCCTCTGCAATTTCCGGATCACCATCGGGCTGGGCCGATCCGGTAATACAGCGAAAACACCCATAACCGGCAACAGCAGATCCCGCCACCCAGAGGGGATTCCCACATGCGCACCGTACCCCCTGACGAAAGGCGGCAAGCGCGTCTTCGACACCCGCCCGCACGGTATCGCTGTCGGCCCCTTTATTGTTGTGCAAATACTGCTTGATGAACTGATCCACTGAAACGGGTCTGAAACCTGTCATTGTCACTCCATATCGTACCCAGTTCCAAATACCGGTGGCAACGTCGGACACCCTTTAGTTCATAATCATTGTTCACTGGGCCATGTAGTTAAAGGGGCGGTCTTTTTCTTCACCCATTGACCGCATTCTTAGCAAATGGCGTTTCTTTTGGCTTTTGGCACAAGCAATTTGGGCAGTCAAGTATTAGCATACCTCTTACAAGCCTAAAAAACATCGATTTTCTCGCATATTCTTTGAATTGTAATTGAAATCGATGTGTTTCAAACGTTTGACAAGACCCGCACGGTGATTATCTTTGGCTTGCAAAATACAGACCAAAAGGTCTGTCAGGATTATTTTATACTTATGGAGGAACAAAAGATGCGTTTTGATCGGTTTACTATAAAATCGCAGGAACTGATCCAGAATGCCCAGAGCCTGGCATCCACCCATGGCAATCAACAAATTGAACCCGAGCACCTGCTCTCGTCCATGCTTGATGAAAAAGACGGCGTGGCACGCAGTGTGCTGAAAAAATTAGGTGCGTCGAACGAACGCATTGCCCAGGAGGCAGCCAGTGCCATCGACCGATTGCCAAAGGTCAGTGGTGTGGGCGATGTCTATCTGTCACCTGTTGCCAAGGCCGTGTTGGAAGCCGCTTTTGCCGAAGCCGGCAAAATGAAAGACGAATACACCAGCGTGGAACATATCCTTTTGGCCCTGTGCGATAAAAAAGCCGGTGAGGTGTCGCGGATTCTGGCGGCATCCGGGGTCAACCGGGATATGGTGCTCAAAGTGCTCATGGAGATCCGCGGCAATCAGCGCATTACCGATCCCAACCCTGAAGAAAAGTACGAGGCCCTGAAAAAATTCAGTCGCGACCTGACCGACATGGCCCGTAGCGGTAAACTGGATCCGGTGATCGGCAGGGATGATGAAATCCGCCGCATCGTGCAGGTCTTATCGCGCCGGACTAAAAACAACCCGGTGCTCATCGGTGAGCCGGGCGTGGGCAAAACGGCGATTGTCGAGGGCCTGGCCCAACGGATTGTCGCTGGTGACGTTTCCGAAAGCCTGAAAAACCGGCGGCTGGTGGCCCTGGACATGGGCGCGTTGATCGCCGGGGCCAAGTACCGTGGCGAATTTGAAGACCGCCTCAAGGCGGTTCTCAAAGAGGTGGAAAAGGCCGAGGGGGAAGTGATCCTGTTTATCGACGAACTTCATACCCTGGTGGGGGCCGGCGCTAGCGAAGGATCCATGGATGCCAGCAATATGCTCAAACCCGCCCTGGCCCGGGGAACCCTGCGCTGCGTGGGCGCCACCACCTTGAACGAGTATCGCAAATATATAGAAAAGGACGCCGCCCTGGAACGCCGTTTCCAGCCGGTACTGGTGCGCGAACCATCCGTGGAAGACACGGTCTCGATCCTGCGCGGCCTGAAGGAAAAATACGAGGTGCACCACGGGGTGCGCATCAAGGATTCGGCCATCGTGGCAGCGGCCACCCTGTCCCACCGCTACATTGCCGATCGATTCCTGCCGGACAAGGCCATCGATCTGATCGATGAGTGCGCCTCCAAACTGCGCATCGAAATTGATAGCATGCCGGTGGAGATCGATGAAATCCAGCGTAAAATTCTCCAGGCCGAAATCGAACGGGAGGCCCTTAAAAAAGAAACTGACCCGGCGTCTCAGGAACGCCTGGCCAAGCTCGAGGACAGCCTGGAAGGCATGCGGGCCCAGATTGCCGGTATGAAAGCGCACTGGGAAGAAGAAAAAGGGCTCATCCAAAATATCCGCAAGATCAAGGAAGAGCAGGAACAGTTGGGCATCGAAGAGCAGCGGGCCGAACGGGAAGGCAACCTGGCCCGGGTGGCCGAGTTGCGCTACGGCCGGACCAACGAACTCAAGGCGCAACTGGAACAGGCCAAGAAAGACCTGGAAGCCTTGCAAGCCGATAAAAAGATGCTCAAGGAAGAGGTGGACGATGAGGACATCGCCGAGGTGATCTCCCGCTGGACGGGAATTCCGGTGAGCCGCATGCTGGAGGGGGAACGCCAGAAACTCGTGCAGATGGAAGAGCGCTTGGGCTTGCGGGTCATCGGCCAGGAGCAGGCCATTGCTGCCGTGTCCAACGCCGTGCGGCGGGCACGCTCCGGGCTTCAGGATCCCGATCGCCCCATCGGCTCCTTTATCTTCATGGGGCCCACCGGCGTGGGTAAAACCGAGTTGGCCAAGGCTTTGGCCGAGTTCATCTTCGATTCCGAGCAGGCCATGGTGCGTATCGACATGAGCGAGTTCATGGAAAAGCACTCGGTGTCCCGTCTGATCGGTGCTCCTCCGGGCTATGTGGGATACGATGAGGGCGGCTACCTGACCGAGGCGGTGCGCCGGCGGCCCTACTCGGTGGTGTTGTTCGATGAGATTGAAAAGGCCCATCCAGAGGTGTTCAATGTACTGCTGCAAATCCTCGACGACGGCCGCATGACCGACGGTCACGGCAAGACCGTGGATTTCAAGAACACCATCATCATCATGACCTCCAACATCGGCAGCCAGTATATCCAGGAACTGGGCGGACATGATCGCGAAGAGATGGAGCGCCGGGTGACCGAGGCCCTGCGAGCCGGTTTCAAGCCGGAATTTCTCAACCGCATCGATGAAACCATCATTTTCCTGAACCTGGAGCAGGAACAGATCGGCAAAATCGTCGATATCCAGATGCAGCATCTGGCCCGGCGCCTGGCCGAACAGAACATTGATCTGATTCTGTCTGACTCGGCCCGCGATCTTATCGCCCGTGAAGGGTATGATCCTATATACGGCGCCCGGCCGCTCAAGCGGGTGATTCAACGTCAGATCGAAAACCCGCTGGCCATGGAGATTCTGGAAGGCAAGATTGCCGAAGGGGATCGGATCAGCGCCGAGACCGATGCTGAACAGGTGATCTTCCGCAAGGCCTAACCCACCCCCCCATTCCCAGCTATAAACCGTGGGAATGGGGGTTTATACCTCGTGTCAGCCATAGACGAGCCCCATGTTTTTTATGGGCTGGCACTAAGAAGCGGGGTTACGTGCGCCTCTATCAATCCGGCGAGAAGCAGTCCAACGATCACCAGCGCGGTAATCATCAGGATAGGTAATTGCCTTTTGTGGGTTTCAACTTTTTGAAAAACAAGATGCGTCGGGCTGCCTGGGGTTTTCGTACCGATTAACAGGTTTGCCGAATACGGAACCGCACCGGCCAATGCGAATGCAGGAATCTCGATTACCCCATGGGGCAACAAGGCAACAAAGGCGGAGAAAAAGGAGCCGAACAGGGCGGTGGCCGTCGACACCTGCAACCCACTTTCGATGCCCAGCAGCATGAGCCCTAAAAACGGCACCATCAGCCAGACATACAGCCGGCGCAGCGGCTCGGCCTCAATCTTCGCGCATCCCGGCAGATAGCAGAGCAGCTTCATCCGCGACCGACCGCAAAAAATCGATCGCAACCATCGTGGAGGCGATTGGCTGTGGTCGGGATCGAACAACGCCGCCGCATAAATGAAGAATAATGTGATCATGGCCCCTGCGATGTTCCATGCAAACAGCAATACCCCCATGTCGATGCCATGCGCCACACCCGATTCGAAAACCGGATACGCATAGGAAAGTCGTTTGGACGACAGCTCAAACAGACGCTCCGGCTGGACATGTAACACCTTAACGAAAACCGTTCCGGCGACCAGACTGATAGCAAAAGAGACAACGTACACCTGGACCAGTTTTTTCCAGGCCGAAAAAAGTAGTGATCGATCTGTATCCATGGAAGGGTTATTGGCGTTTCAAGGTGGAGGCTTTAATTTGGCAACCCGCTTCTTATAATTTTCTGCGGGCGGTGCGCACGCGGTACATGCGTTCGGTGAACCCGCCTTCTTTCTCAAAAGCTTTGGATTGGGCCGCAATCTGGCGGTCGAGCAGGCTGCAGGCCACAGCGATGAGTGCCAGCGCGGCATTGGCGGCGATTTCGGGGTAGGTGGAAGGGGTGGACGACATGGACGCTGTGGACCTTGTGGACACCAAAACCTGTCCATTCCGTCCACCCTGTCCGCATAGTCCATCATGAATTGCTTTTACCCAACTGGCCACTTCATCTACAGTTTTACACCGCCGTGCAATCAAAGAAGCCCGGCGCGGATCATCCCGCGCCCACACCGGCAATCGCCGCTGGCGCAAAAAATCCTCATAGTCCAGCCGCAGTTCCTCCAGGCTGGCCCGGGCCACGTTGGTCAGTTTCAGTTCGGTTTTCCGCGACGTCCCCGAGGCCTGACTACCCTCGGCGATATTCTGCACGCCGCTGCGCGCGGCCTGAACCATCTGGTCACGGGTACGGCTGAAGCGATCCACATAGCGCTGGCAAAACCGCACCGTTAGATCATATACCAATTGGGCGATCTGAAAGCTCTTCAGCTTGCGATAACCGCCATGCTTGGGAATCAAGGATTCACGGTCAACCATAGTCACCGTCCATGATGTCCATGTTGTCCACACCGTCCAGCTAAATTATCCTTACACCATCATAAACGCTCCCAAAGCGCCCAATCAACCACCTTTTACCCCTTAACCACCGCCAGCGGCCGTAATTTCAACATCGGCCGGATCAGATCCAGCTCGGCATCGATGACAGCATCGATATCTTTATAGGCCTGGGGCGCTTCCCCCAGATCCAGCATCCCTTTATCACGGCCACGCCGAATGCAGTTCCAGCGATCAAAAACAATGCCGGCCATAGCCCGATCGCACGCCTCGGGCGACAGGCTGCGCGAGGCGGCCTTGCGGCCCATGCCCCGCCCGGCCCCATGGGGCCCCGTGGGAACAGGACATGAAGGATTCGGGATTTCCCAAACCGAGAACGATGTAGGACGGTGTTCCCATGGAACCCGTTTAACCCACTGCATTATCTGTTGACTCCTTCTGTGCAAAGATCGATTTCCCATGCGCCATCCCCGGTTTCACGAGGTTCACAGGAAAGCGCCATGAAATGGCGGATAATATCGATGTTGGTCAGGGTGTGCCGGCTGGGCGGCAGGGTGACAAACGCGCCACCGCCGGCAATGGCCATGGGCACCAGCAGTTGATCGGCCAGATAGCGTCCCACGGGAACCGCGGCGGCCAGGTAATCCCTGGCCTGGCCGGCAGCCCGGGCGGCAACGGTTTCGGCCGACACCCCGCGCTGGCCGAATCCGGTAAAGACTTCCGTCAATGTCTCGCTCTCGATATCGATGAAAAGCACATTGCCGGGCCCCGGCGCATTGTCGATGCAGATCGTTTGCAGATCCGCGGAAGCAAGCCCGAGCGCTTTGGCAACCACTTTCAGCTCGCGGCGGGCAATCCCCGGGTTCAGGTTGGCGATGATAGCTCTGGCCGACTGTCTTCGGACCGGTCCCCGATTTTTAAGTTCCAGGCGATTCAGCGATGCGGCCGGATCAATGGTGATACGCATGCGCCCACCACCGGCTGGGAAAAACCCGGGACGCTCCAGTTCGGCCACAATCCTTGGCCCCATGCGTGCCAGCAAGGGCAAAAATACCCTGGCCAAAAAATCAAAAGGCGGAGCAAAGGGATTATGGGTCCCGCCCTCTAAAACGATTTGCGAGGGTCCGCCGGCGATGATCAAGGCCGGCAGGATGGTCTGCAGCACCAGTGTGCAGCTTCCCGCTGTACCGATAGACCAGTGGAACCGACCGCAGCGGATGGTTTGCGGGGCAAAGGCAAAGGCCTGTGAGCCGATGGCGTTGCCGCTCACCCGGGCAGCGCCCACCTCGGCGGCCGCATTGACCGCCGTGAGGTGCTGGCGCATGAGGCCGGGCTTTTTGCGGCCGGCACGGATTTTCTCGATTCGAAACGGCTTTCCCGTAACCAGGGAAAGCGCCAGCGCACTGCGCAGGATCTGTCCTCCGCCCTCTCCATATGAACCATTAATGGTAATCATTTTTTCTCGCTATTCTTTATTAACACATCACGGATACCCAGACTGATGATCGTTACGCCGAACTGGGCGGCGCGCTGGCGCAAGGTGGCCTCGAGCTCAGCGGCGACCCCATTCTTGTCGCTCAACAGGGCATCCAACTCAAAGCCACCGATGGCGGCCCGCAAGGCCAGTTGCGCCTCGCGATAGATGGCCTGAGTGCTGTCTTCCGAAGCGGTAACGGACAACCGGAGGATCGACCACACGATAACACACCAGCGCATTGAGCCTCAACGTCACCATATTCGGAACATACCGGGTTGTCCCACGCCAAGGCATTGAGTGGCCTTGCATTTGAACCCGGGGTGCCGCTGGCCCGGCAGTATCAGCTTAAAAAAACTGTCGTGAGATAGAGCAACGCATGTGCCACGACATAAAAACAACCGCATTTTTATGCAACCAACTGTATTTAATATTTATACTTCATAAGGGAAACGTCGTGGAAGTCAATTGCGCCACATTGCGCGGAGACGCTGCCATGAGCGCGCTGTTCGGCCATCGCAAAGGCGCCTCACCGGTGCGGTGCAGGATCGCCAGGGACTATTGAAAGCGGCCAACAAAGGCATGCTCTTTCTGGATGAAGTGGGTGAAATGAAAAAAAGTCGGCCCCGCCTTCGGAACAACCGAAAACGGGGCCGTTTGAGGAACCCCTGCCATGGGTATGCAGGTATAGTTGAGAGGTGGGTTGCGGGCCGAAGCTATCTGCGTCGCTTCGGCCCGTCCCTCCCCTCACCCGGCCTGGTCGATTCAAGGTTCATGCGGAGGATTTGCCAAGGTTTCGAACCTTTAATCAACACAGACCGGTTCACCAACAGGTTGTATCGATCCTTTCACAATTGGGCAAATTGGTCATTTCTGGATGGACACGCCTATGGTGCCGGCCAGGATTTGACCACCTGGTTGTTCTTGTTACGGATGGTGATGGAAACGCCGTGATCGCCGTCCAGGCGATGGGTTGCACAGCTGATTCATGGGTCGTAGGCACGCACCGACATTTCGATTTTATTGAGAATCGTCTCGTCCACGTGCCCGTTTACGATCAGGCTGCGGGCCGCCTGATCCACGCTCATATTGATGGGCCCCAGGTTGTGGGTGGTGCCGACGATCATGTTGGCATGCGTGATCAATCCGTTTTCATCCGTGGAATAGTCATGGATCAGGGTCCCACGCGGCGCTTCCACGCACCCGACCCCCCGACCGGCCCCCGGTACCACATCGGCCCGGACATTGGGATCGGTGATCTCGGGATCATTCAACAGTTCCATGGCCCGCTCACAGGCATAGACCTCTTCAATCAGCCGCGCCCAGTGGTAGAGCAAGGTGGCCTGGGTCGGCCGACCGAAGGTTGATCGGAATTCTTCCAGTTCCGCCTGGGCTTTGGGGGTGGCGATTTTATCGACCACGTTCATGCGCGCCAGGCAGTTGGCACGATAAATCCCTTTGGGCGCGTCAAGGTCCAGCGAGAATCCTTCGTTCCAGCTTTTCGCATAAGGAAATTTGCCGTAGGACCAGTCGACCACCTTTTCGCTGATGTAGTCGGTGTAGTCCTTGACATCAAAATCCGTATAACTGCCGTCGGCCTTCATCAACCGCAGCTTGCCGTCATACAGGTTCAAGGCGCCGTCATCGTCCACGGTGCCCATAAAACCGGTGTTGATCACGCCCAGGGTCTGGACGGTTTCCAGATAGGGAGGGAAGACCTGGGTTTTGGCAAAATCAATGGTATACAGGGCAAAATCCAGAATCTCCTGCATGTCGGTCAGCATCTGCCGCCGGTCGTCTTCAAGCATGGGCTTGGCAAAGCCGCCGGTCACGCCGGCCACCGGATGGATCGCCTTGCCGGCAAATTTCTCCAGCATCATCTTGGCCTTGAACCGCATCTGGACCACTTTCTGCGCCAGTTCCGGGTTGGCCTTGGCCACGCCGATGACGTTGCGCACGGCATAGTCGGCGTCGGGCCCCATGACGAAATCAGCCGCCGCCAGAAAGAAAAAGTGCAGGAGTTTATCTTCTGCATGGGCGATAATCTGCATCAGCTCTCGCAGTTTCTGGCCGGCCGGTGGCACCGTAGCACCAAAACAGCCATCCACGGCTTTGTTGGCAGCCAGGTGGTGATGCCAGGGACAGATACCGCAGATGCGGTTGACGATGCGTGGCAACTCTTCGGCGGGTTTGCCTTCCACAAATTTCTCAAAGCCGCGCAGGGACTGAAAATGGACCTTGGAGTCGGCCACATTGCCGTCGTCATCCAGCTGGATGGCAATCGAGGCGTGCCCTTCGATCCGCGTGAGCGGCGCAATGTTGATGGTTTTTGCCATTTTAAGGATCTCCTTAACGCCCCTTTTGGGGCCTGAGCAGTTGATGCGCACCGGAAAAGCGCAGCAAGGAAGTACTTTCCGGCAGCGACTGGATATCGATACCATTGGATGCCAGGGCATTGAGCATGTCCAGGCGCTGGTTGCCGTCGTGTCTGACCGGGCCGTAGCATCCCCGGCAGGGTACCCGGGCGGAAATGCAGCGTGGAATCACGGAATCACCACCACAACCGGCGCGGGTGACCGGGCCCATGCACAAAATGCCCTGTTCCAGCAGGCAACGCATGCGATCGATGGGTTCACCGGGAGTGAATTTGGGTTTCTGTAAAAACCGTCGCAATTGCTTGAGCTGGCCTTTGCCTTCCCGGATGGTCGGGCAGGTATCGCAAACGCTTTTGCCCCTCAGCGTGGGAGCCTTGCCCTCAAGCAAAGCCACAAGCGCGCCGAAAATCTGATCCGAGTGGGGCGGGCATCCGGGAAGATAGACATCCACCTTGATCTTCTCATCCAGGGCGTAAGCAGAATCCAGAAGTGGAGGAATACCGTCCGAGGGAAGTCGCTCCGCCGGAGTCGTGCTTTCGGTTGAGTAATAGCGGGCCAAAAGATCGGGATTGGCATAGCTGTTGGAAAGGGCCGGAATCCCCCCGTGGGTGGCACAGGTGCCCAGGGCAATGATCAGCTTGCACTGCTTGCGCATTTCAAGGGCCACTTCCAGATGATCCTCATTGCGGATGCCGCCGCTGATGATGCCGACATCGGCCTCTGGAATGGCCAGATGCTGCCCGTCACCGGTCTGTCCAAAATATTTATGATCCATCAGCACCGGGATGTGAACGAAATCCACGAGGTTGAGCACATCCAAAAGGCGCTCGCCCATATCGACGATGGAAATTTCACAGCCCGAACAGCTGTTGAGCCATTCGCTTGCAACTTTTACACTCATTGGTTTTCCTCATCATTGGATGATATTGCCGGCCAGGTGTCCCTTGGTGGCGGTCAGCCAACTACGGTAACACCGGTTTTTCCGTTTTCACGACGATGCTGACGCGCCATTTTCTTCTTGCGCGCCGACCAGCCACGCACCAGACTCAATGCATGGCTGGCAAAGGTTTCATCCTCGTCGTGGGTCATTTCCTCGATGGCCTTGTCCCTGGCATCGGCAAAGGCCGCCCGCCCGAGTGGCGTGCGAATGATGGCGGTGGTCCAGCCTTCCCGGGCACCGATACCGCCAAAGGAGATGTCGGCGAACTCGGCCGAGTAATCACCGCAATACCGGCATCCCACCCGTTTCATGAAATCAAGGTTTTCCAGGGGAATATTGAGCATCTCGCCGTCTTTAAGGTGCACCTGGAAGTGCTCTTTGACGTTGAGACGCGCCACCTGCTCCCAGTCGAAGTGATAGTCGGTGGCCAGTTTTTCTCGCTCCTTGTCACCAAAGACAAAATTGCCCGAGCAAAGCAGGCCAAAGCAAAACTTGATCGAATCGGCAGGCACGATATCCATGGCTTCCATGCGCCGGAAGGCCTTGATCTGGCAGGGCATGCCCACCAAGGCCACCCGATTCAGGCCTTTGCGCACCATGGGAGCAAATTCCTCGATGGAGGAGTAGGTCAAATAGGCATCGCTGAACTGTTTCATTCCGTGAGACGTATCAAAGTAAAACCCGGCCGCACTTCGAATTTCCTCGGCACTGGTGGCCAAACAGGGTTGACGCTGAAACGGTCCGGCCGGTTTGGTAACAATCGCGCCATCGATGCGTCCGGTTTCGAAAAGATGTAACAGCAGGGCGGTGACCACCCCGCCATCCGTGGCCGATGCCCGCACCTCGGGGTCCAAAGCCCTGGCGATTGTGGTTTCGATGACGCGTCCCATGGGGGCGCTCCAGGCGGCACGCTGCTTGGTGACCGCCTCCAGTTCATCGATCTCCGGGCAAATGCTGTAGCACAGCCCGCACTCGATGCATTTTTCGATGTCACCGTAACGGGGTTTGCCGTCCGGGTCCAGTTCCAGGGCGCCGTAGTTGACGGCGTTGCAAAACGTCACGCATCCACCGCAACGATGGCAGCGTCCCGGCTTATGGACCTCTTGGATCAAGTTGAAAAAGGTTTCCATCGCTTCTCCTTATTAACCAGCTGCCGCCATGGGGTTACTCGATGGGTTGGGTCCCAACGCGCGAATGGTTTCCGTAAAACGCGTGACCACCTCGGCGAAACGCGGTGCCTCGGCCGACGAGACCCACTCCAGGGCGAAGCGCCGGGGATCGATGCCGCCTTCCGCCAGTATGATATTAATGACTTGGGCTCTTGCCTTGGCTTTGTGATTACCGTCCAGGTAATGGCATTCTCCCAGGTGTCAGCCCATCACGATAACGCCGTCGGCCCCCTTTGAAAGCGTGTCCACCACCAGGTCAGGCGGCACCATGCCCGAGCACATGACCCGGATGGGACGCATGTTGGGCGGATACTGCAGGCGCGATACACCGGCCAGGTCACCGCCGGCATAGGCGCACCAGTTACACAAAAAACCGATGATTACGGGTTCGAATGGTTCTGACATGAATAATCTCCTCAAAGAATCAATCATCGAAAAAATATTGAAATCGATTTTTCTATCGGCCCTCTCGAATAATGGGGCTTGCCGTGTCGGGGCACGGCGCGCCGTGCCCCTAAGTCCTCACGGATATCAGTTAGGCAGCGGTTCAGACTCGGACAACCGTTGCCGGATCGGCTCCAGGGCGGCTTCCACCTGGACTTTGAGCTGCTCCAGGGTAAACCCGTGCACGAAAATGCCGCCCTTGGGACAGGTCGCCTCACACAGCCCGCACCCCTTGCACAGGGCGCTGTCCGTCGTCACCCGCCGGGCAGGCACACCGTCGATCATCTCGTCCACCAGGGATATGGCCTTGTAGGGGCAAACATCCAGGCACAGGGCGCAACCATCGCAGGCCTCGGTAACAAAGGATTTGATGGGGTCCAGTTGCATGGCGGCCTTGGAAAGCACCACACCGGCCCGTGACGCGGCGGCCTTGGCTTGCGCCACGGCTTCATCGATGGGTTTGGGATAGTTGCAAAGCCCGGCAACGTACAGGCCGTCAACGCTCATGTCCACGGGCCGCAACTTGGGATGGGCCTCGTTGACGAACCCTTCCGGGTTGCTGCTAAACTTGAAGATATCGGCCAGGGCACTGTTATCGGCAGGCTCGATGGCAGCGGCCAGCACCAGATAATCGGTGGTAATGGCCACGGGCAGCTGAAGCACCGGATCTTTGGTGCGCACAACGATATGTTGACCATCGAGTTCAACCTGCGGCTTGTTGTCCACGTCGAAACGAATGAACACCACCCCCAATTCACGCGCCCGGGTGTAGAGCGTTTCGCGCAACCCGTAGGTACGGATATCCCGATAAAGCACATACACGTTCATTTGCGGATTGATGGTTTTCATCTCGATGGCGCTTTGCACCGTGTGGGTGCAGCACACCCGGCTGCAGTAGGGGCGCCGCGCATCCCGCGATCCCACACACTGGATGAACACGGCACTGTCGGCGCTTGCCAGGGCGTTGGGATCCTTTTGCATGAGGGCATCCAACTGCAGGTGGGTAAGGATATGGTCATGGCTGCCGTACATGTATTCATCGGGCGTGGATTCTTTGCCGCCGGTGGCCAATACAGCCGCCCCATAAGCGATGGTGCGAGGGGTGCCGTTGACGTCCAGGTCACTGGAAAAATTGCCCACGGACCCGGTGGCGGTCAGCAATGTGGTCTGCATCAAGACCTCGATCTCAGGATGGGCCATCACGTCATGGGTGAGCGTTTCCAGCATGGGGCCAATGGCTTCTGCCTGGCTGGTCCGGCCAAGATGCCAGGCATTGCCGCCCAACCGGTCGCTGCGCTCGATCAGCACAGTGGGAAATCCCTGACCGGCCAGCATCAGTGCGGCCTTCATACCGGCGATACCGCCGCCGATCACCAAGGCCTTTTGCACCACATCCACCTTGATCGGAGTCAGGCCGTAGGCCACCGAGGCCCGTGCCACGGCCATGCGCACCTGGTCCTTGGCCTTCTGGGTGGCCTTTTCAGGTTCTTTCTGGTGAACCCAGGCATTCTGATTTCGGATATTGGCCATTTCCACCAGATGTCCGTTGAGACCTGCCTCTTTGAGAGTATCCTGGAACAAGGGCTCATGGGTCCGCGGCGTACAGGCGGCGACAACAATACGGTTGAGATCGTGTTCCTTGATCTTTTCGCTGATCAGACTCTGGGTGTCCGTTGAACAGGTAAACAGGTTGTTTTCCACCAGCACCACATGGGGCAGGGTGGCGGCATAATCGGCAACGGCGGCCACATCCACCACATTGGCGATGTTGATACCGCAGGCGCAGACAAAGACACCGATGCGCGGCGCTTCGCCGTCCAGTTGGCGCTCGTCCGGATAGGTTTTGGTCTGGGTCAGGGAACCTTTGGCCGACACCAGCGCACGGCTCGCCTCGGCGGCGGCGGTCGAAGCCTGGGTGACCGACCGTGGAATGGCCATGGGCGCCTGGAAGCTGCCACTGACATAGATGCCGTCCCGGGAACTGGTTACCGGCCGAAAACTGTCGGTCTTGGCAAAATGATGCTCGTCCAGGTCAATGCCCAGCCGCTCGGACAAGGCAATGGCATCCGGTGAGGCTTCCATGCCGATGGACAGCACGGCCATGTCGAAGTCCTCGGTGGTCTGGGTGCCATCTTCCAGGGTGTAGGTCAATGTCACACCGGAATTACCGGGCCCCGGATCGATCGTGTGCGGCCGCGCGCGCACGAATTGAACCTGTTTGTGCATGGCATCTTCATAGTAGTGCTCGAACTCTTTGCCGTGGCTGCGAATGTCCATGTAAAAAATGGTTTGGGCCAGTCCGTCGCCGGAAAGATGCTCGGCCGTCACCAGGGCCTGCTTGATGGCGTACATGCAGCAGACACTGGAGCAGTATCCATTGTCGCAGCGGTTGGTGTTTCTGGAGCCAACGCACTGCAGCCAGGCGATTTTCTTGGGTTCCTGATGATCCGAGGGTTTGACCAGATGACCCTGGAACGGACCACTGGCGGACAGCATGCGCTCGTACTCCAGACTGGTGACCACATCCGGAATGGTCCCGTAGCCATAGTAATCCATGCCTGACGGATCAAACGGCTTGTATCCGGGGGAGAGAATCATGGCCCCGACATTCAGCGTCAAGGTGGTTTCCTGGTCTTCGAAATTGATGGCACCGGTAGGGCAGAATTTTTCGCAGGCCCGGCATTTTCCCTTGGTCAGGTAAAGACAATGCTCGGGATCGATCACGTATTTCAGAGGCACCGTCTGTCCGTACTGAATATAGGCGGCTTTGCGCTTGGACACGCCCATATTGAATTCGTCATCGACTTTTTTGGGGCATTTCTGGGCACACAGACCGCAGGCAATGCATTTGTCCATGTCAATATAACGGGGTTTCTGACGGACGGTGACGGTAAAGTCGCCTTTTTGTCCACTGACATCAACGATTTCAGAAAGGGTAAATAGCTCAATGTTTAAGTGCCGACCGCACTCGACCAACTTGGGCGAAACAATTCACATGGCACAGTCATTGGTTGGAAAGGTCTTGTCCAGTTTGGCCATCACGCCGCCAATCCCCGGACTCTTTTCCAGAAGGTACACATAATACCCCGAGTCGGCCAGATCCAGGGAGGCCTGGATACCGGCGATTCCACCACCGACCACCAATACCGATCCAACGTTTTTCTTGCTCATGGGCGTCTCTTTTCGTTTTACAGGCGGGTGTGCTACGCTCAACAGTTCAGGTTCCGAATGATTCTGGTCGGCATTGATCCATGGCTGCACGACAGTAATGGGTATGCCTTGGGACTCGGCAAATTTGAGAAATTGGTCCTTGGGAATCTGATATTTTTTCCCCACAGTGGGTGTTGCGTCCAATACCCCGCCCTTTATCCAATTGCGCACGGTATTGCGGTGAACCCCCAATGCCTGGGCCAATTCGCCCACGCGAATGAAGATCATGGTGCCTCCTTTCCAATCATTTCCAAAATTTTATCGCTGGCCACGGAAACGGCCGATGCAACCGGTGGTGACAATCCCGGGGCAACGTGATCGGGTATGGTTTCGACCTGTGCGACAAGCACGTGAATGTCCATGTCGGTGGCGGTTTTCAGTTCAACGAGCATATTTGTCGTGGGAAACTGATGGAGTGAGAAATCGCTGGTTTTTTTGGGGTTCATCTCATCAATAGCAATTTCAAACACATCCCCAGGCTGTTTTTCGGGTTGCTGGGCTGCGTCCACGATAATGATCGTTCGAGGCTTTTGAGGGGAAAGTAAAATATCAAAAAGAAAATCACGGATGGATGTGCCCACGTCCAGGCACGCCACATGCTCCGGCATCGGACAATGGGCTTCAAGGTGGGCAACGACTTCGGGACCGAAACCATCATCTCCAAACAGGGGATTCCCACATCCGAAGACAAGGCAACGTTTTGTATGAATAAGTTCTATCATGGCACCCCATATCAGTTTTCAATGTGCATTTTGTGCAAACGCACTCCTACAATCCAATTTACGTGCCATTTGTGCAAAACAAAATTGTTATAGTTTTATTAATATGTTATAGCTTGCACAGCATTATTGCACAAATTGCACAATTGGGGTCTTATCACCCCAGGAATCATTTCGGATTTAAAATAATCCTAAAAGATCAAGATGTTATATATACGAGGCCAAATTTCTTCGTTTTGGGGTGATAAGACCCCATTCAACATTGTGCTCAGGCCAAATAAAATTTTTTGTATCCATTTTACAATTTGAACCTTTTGACAATGGGATCACCTGTTGGTTTCCATTCGTCGGCCCCCACTGTTTTGCTTGACACCATCTCCAATTTATTGTTTTTAAGTTAAAAAGGGGACGATATGATTAAAGCGCAATCTACGGGTTGTAGTGATATTGGAAAAATCCGCCGGGCAAATGAAGATAGCTACCTCCTCAACGAATCCATGGGGTTGTATGTTGTAGCAGACGGCATGGGCGGCCACCGCGGAGGCGGCATGGCCAGCCAGATGGCCATTGAAGCCATTGACCAGTATATGTCTGACCCATCGTTGCAACAGCAGTACAGCGATGAAAAAAGCGGGCTACAAAATCGCTATGCCAGTTGCCTGATTCAAAGCATTCGCCTGGCCAACAAGCAGATCTACGACCGATCCGTCTCCGAAGAAGCGTTTCGGGGAATGGGAACCACCGTTTCCGCCCTTTATCTGACGGACAATACCATGATCACCGCCAATGTTGGTGATAGTCCCATTTTTCTGCTTAGAAATCAGGAAATTGAGCAGCTATACACGCCCCACACCCTGCTTCACGAGCGCAAAAAAATCCCCAAATCAATGGAAGGTCGTTTGTCCAAGGCCAAACTGGGACACATTCTTACCCGGGCGGTGGGGATACGGTCGGAGGTCAAGGTCGATCTTGTTGAAACACCCTGCTTCAAGGATGACATCATTGTGCTGTGCAGCGATGGTCTGAGCAACAAAATCAGTAAGGAAGAAATCAGAGATCTGGTCTGCGACAACGATATTGAAGACGCCTGCAAAAAGATGACCGACTCGGCAAATCAACGCGGAGGAGAGGACAACATCACAGTCATTATTGTACGCATTGTATCGACAGAAAAAGGTTCGGCCGGAACGCTCTTTCACCGTGTATTCCATATACCCCAAAGGATTGCTTCCCTTTTTCGCGTTCAAAAGCGTTCCTGATCAAACGAAAACTTCTTTTTTTTTCACAAGTACCGATATTGTGTATTATCGGCAAGATCGACGCCGACGACAATCAACCGGTCGTCAAAAAGCATATAGGGCTGCAATAAAAGGCTGACCAATGATCAGACTACTTGTAAAATTCAAGGATAGAACTGTAAAGGAACTCGCCCTTGATCGAATCCCCACCCTGTCCATCGGGAGGAGCGCCAAT
The DNA here is from genome assembly GCF_048565275.1 of Desulfosarcina variabilis str. Montpellier. NCBI lineage: Bacteria > Pseudomonadati > Thermodesulfobacteriota > Desulfobacteria > Desulfobacterales > Desulfosarcinaceae > Desulfosarcina > Desulfosarcina variabilis. Next base: position 9,460,086 of record NZ_CP159846.1, read on the forward strand.
CACGATATCGTGATCGATAATTTTGCGGTGTCGGCAAATCATGCCCTGATCACCAAAGATGGCAACCGATATGTATTAAAGGACACCAACAGTAAAAACGGGACCTTTTTAAACGGTTACACGGTTGATCAGGCAGTTTTAAAAAATGGTGATGTCATCACCATCGGTAAGCATAGCCTGGTTTTTTTAGATCGTGGAAGAGCTCGTCCCAGACCTGAACAGGGTGGATTGAAAACCTCCAGCGTTCCTGATGATCCGGGCCCGGACCACACCATGTTCATGGATACCGAAGTCTATCGGCGCATGCTGGCTGAAAGCGGCGACATTCCTGGAATTCCCGAGACGCAAGCCCATGTCGTTTTTTTATCTGGTGAAAAAGGCCATCTGAACCTGGACAAAAGTGTGGTTACCATCGGCAGAACCAACCACTGTGATATTATCATTTCCGGCTTTTTTTCTTTCCTGGCAGGTGATCCGGCAGCGACCATCAGCAAGACCCCCCAACACCACTACATCAGCAGCGTCGGTGGCTGGGTTAAGCCCAAGGTCAATGGGCAGGTCATTCGCGGCCCCGTCCGTTTGAAAAACATGGACATCATCAAAGTGGGGACCGTGATCCTCCAATATGCCTCGGGTGATCAGGGGTAAGCTATCCCCATTTTTGCCAATTACCGCCCAAACAGTTAATTACGGAAGTGCGCACCATGAAAAAATGGATCGTTTTGATTGCTTTTTCAGTTTGTTGCGCGGCTGCGATCTCATTTATAAAAATCGATCAGGCGGCCAGTAAAAAAGTTATCTATATCAAAGGCGGAGATCCTGTGTTGGCTGACCGGGTCAGTCAATCGGACCAGTTTATCATTTATGAGGCCGATGGCGGGCATGGGATGTTTATGAAAGATGACGTCACTTCCGTAGGAACGATTCAGGTCCAAAAAAAGACGTCCATGTTGAATATGATTGATCGGACCAAGCAGCAGGTCATGGCGGACATGGGATTCAGCGCAACGGTCATTCATGCTGCGGATAGTCGCCTGCTGGTCTTTTTAATCGCTCTGGGATTGACATCCGGCATCATGCAGCTGACCTTGCTGCTGGTTACCATGATTAAAACGCACTGGCTTGCATCACCCGCCAAAGAACAGGACTCTTCGGATGCCGATAAAAACAGTGTGTTTACCCCAGATGATGAAGAGACTTCTGAATATCGTGATCTTGTTTTATTCTTTTTAAAAATATTTAAACTTCAAAATGGACTTGGGTCCGATGCTGTGTCCCGCTTTTCCATCGATTCGACGGCTGCGCCAGGCAAAAGAAAAGTTTTTGAATTAGGCGTTAAAGGCAATAGCGACTGGATCAACCGGCGGATGTCCATTGCGCCGTTAGGGGAAGACTCCGGAAGTAAAAGCAAATGCTATTACGTCATTTACGACACCCATATGGTAGTAAAAATACCGCCGGAACGGGTAACGGACATCGCCAAATACATCAACGACATTCGTCGGGAAGTCCAGATCACCAGCCAGCTGGCGCCAATGGCCTGTATCGTTCCCATGGTATCGGTCATCCTTAAAAAAATACAGAAACTGCCCTTTGAAAAAAGCCTTACCCAGGAGCAGCTGGAAAAGCAATATATACGAATGGTCGAAGAGAAACCGGAATATCAGGACTACCTTAAAATTGGCGATTGTTTTGCCTTTTTCATGGAATTGACCAATAATTTTTTTCTGGGAAGCGTCATCGATGAACTGCACAAACAAAAAAACGAAATTGGTGAAGAAATCCGGGAATCACCAGAGGTTGCCTGGAACCAGGAAGCCTTTACCACTCGCTATGGACTTGAATCCCTGCCTGTTTTTGAAAGTCTTCAAACACTTTACCGGCGTTGTGAAACCCAAGCCCTTCAGGTCATCAAAGAAACCGGCCAGGACACCACCATCCATCAATTTCATCTAAAAAACTGGTTTTTAGCCTGTATCACCGGCGAAGACCTTCAAGGAACGGATAAAGATGTCGATGCCGACTTGTTGGTCAAGATAAAAAAGGAGTTCAGCACCATTTTCAAAGCCAATCCCAAACAGGTAAACGACCTTGTTCGACTTCTGAAAACACAGCTGGCGACCAAAACGTTCTTAAAAAGCCGTCAACAGATCCAAAATGTTGCCTCCAATATGTTGACCTTGCTATGCCAGCTGAAGGAAAAGCGCATTGCGCTGCGGGATCTTAAGCCGGACAACCTGTTTCTGGACGCCGCGCCTGACAATTATCCGGTATTTCTTAATGATTTATCGTCCTTTTCGATTGGTGTGATTGATGTGGAAACGGCTGTGTCCCTTGTCCCCAAGGCCGATGGATCCATTGCTCAGCCACTGATCGGGGGCACCCCCTTGTATGCCACACCACTGCATCTATTAAAAAACCAGACCATCTCCAAATTCTTCGGCGACCTGCCCGAAGCACTCCACTTGGAGGATTGGTTTGCCACCATTGCAATCATTTTCAGGGCCATTACTGGAAAGAACCTGTTTCCCAGAGCCGCGCGAACGTTTCCGGCCCTCTTAAAAATTCTTAAATCCAGCCGAAATCGATCCGCCCCTGACGAGGCCACCGTAAAAAAAATGAGCAGAACCTTTTGGTCAGCGGCAGTCGTTGATATGAAAAAACAACTGACAGCATTTTCAGACATACTCAATCGATTGACCGTATTGATTCCCGAAGAGATGCAAAAGCCCATTAAAAGCGAACTGGAACGGGAAAAAGCATGCCTCAGCCAAGCCATCCAGAAGCATATTTCCCTTTTCCCGTTGACGAAAAGTCAAAAGAACAAGGCGTTTTTGGTAAGCGCCGCCATGGCCGATATTACCAAACAAATTGATCGATGGGAAAATACAGATAAGCTTCCGGAACAGCATCGCCAAATCGCTCCCCAAATGGTCTCTTTTCTAAAAAACCTGAATCGACTGAAAAAAGGAGAAAAGGAAAAACGCGATGCGGTGTCCAGCGCTGCCATGTCACCGTGTGAAATCAGCGCCTATTCACTTATCGAGGCCATGTTTCAAATCGCTTTTCGGGCCATGTATAAATCCCCCTGGAAGGCCCTGACCAAGCCAACCCAACAAACTGAAGAGAAGATCGCCGTAAAGGATGATCGGGATCTGGTGACAACCATTATCAGCACAGACTAGCGCAGCAATCCATGGCGCTTCATTTTTGTAAACAATGTCTTGCGATCGATGCCGAGCAGTCCGGCCGCCTTGCTGCGATGCCAACGATTTTGGTCTAAGGTCTGCTCGATCAGTTTTTTTTCATAAGCATCAATCATCGCGCGCAATGGGCCCAGATTGCTGCCTTCTGCGACCGGTTCAGGCGGCGTGGCGTCAATGGGCTGCAGCGTCGATTCCATGAGTTCAATCTTCTGGGAATGGGAATAACGGATGATGACATTTTGCAGCTCGCGCACATTTCCCGGCCAATCATAGGCCATCAGCTGTGCCATCATACGATCATTGATGGGGAGCAGATTTTTCTTTCCCCCGTAAAGCATCATAAAATGATCGATCAGTAAGGGTAAATCGTCTTTACGCTGCTTTAAGGGGGGCAGATAGATTGGCAGAATATGGATTCGGTAGAAAAAATCCTTACGCATCCGCCGGCTTTCCATGCGTTCTTTCATGTCTCGATTGGTAGCGGCAATGATACGGATATCAGATTGGCGAACTTGATTGGATCCAATGGGGGTATACCCGCCACCTTCAATGACACGCAGTAGTTTGACCTGCATGTGCGGACCGATCTCGCCAATTTCATCTAAAAACAGCGTCCCTTGGTGAGCAAAATCAATATACCCCTGCTTGTCTGTCCCAGCCCCGGAAAAGGCACCTTTCACATAACCGAAGAATTCCGACTCGATCAAATTTTCAGGGATGGCACCACAGTGGACGGGTACAAACCGTTCCTGCCGCCGCTCACTCATGTCGTGGATCGCATGAGCGACCAGTTCCTTTCCCGTACCGGGTTCACCGTAAATGATGACCGTGGCGTCGGAGGAGGCGGCATTGATGATCTGTTCATAAATCGCCTGCATGGGCTTGCTTTTGCCAACAAGATTTCCGAATTTACTACGTTGCGTGATCTTGCTGCGCAGCAGTGTATTCTGCCTGCGGAGCTGGGATGCGTTTTTTTTATGGGACAGCTCCACGGTTTTGCGGGCATGGATATCAGTTACCACCGATAGATGCGAAATGGATTGATCGGCTTGAACGATGGGCGTGTTGACACTGTAATACCAATGGCCATCCATTGGATTTTTCACTTCGAAACGCACCGTTTCACCATCCAGCACTTGATCGTGAACACAAAACGGGCAGGCGGAGGAGCGCTGGTACAGGACTTGGTAGCATCGCTGGCCGATGGCAGCATGTCCGATTTTGTTTTTTAGCTGCTCATTCATGTACTCGATCAAAAACGATTCCGACACCAAATAGATCAACCCGTCAACGCTTTCAACAATGGCCGACAACAAGGCTTTGCTTTGAACGATTTGATCCTCGGCCCGTTTCAGGGGCGTGATGTCCATGAAGGTGCCGATGCTTTTTTGCGTGCCAGGAATCAGATCCAGCGTCAGATAGACGTGCTTGATTTTTCCATGCTTATCTTTGATGCGGCAGGCCAGCTCGCGTGGCACATTCCCTTTTCCAGATCGCCTGTCCGCATGATAGGTGATCAGCAGGTCATGGTCCGCTTCAATAAAAAAATCGGTCCAGGTCATCCGGCCTTCAATCTCGGCTTTTGTGTATCCCGTGAGCCATTCAAATTGCGCATTGACCTTTGAAATCGTCATATCCGCTTCTTTGACAAAGGCGCCCGTCCCCGTGTTTTCAAAAATGGCCTGATAACTGGCATCGCTATGCCGCAGTGCATCCCATTCCGGTTCATAGTGGTACAAAAGCCGTTCATACTCGCGGATTTTGCTTTTGTACTCGTCCAGTTGCCGTAGCAGATGGTTGTCGTTGGATGAGTCCATGAAAAAGGTCCTGTTCGCATGTGCTCCAAGGTTGATCAACGCGATGCCTGACACCCCCAACGCCATGGATGTCATTTGTTTTGTAAATATTGATAACTGATTTGGCTCAAGAAAGTCAATTTCGATGAAATTGATAAAACGGCTGGGATTTATAATCAATTTCAAAAAAAACGCCGTCAGCACCTGTATTTTTGATATCAGGCACTGCCGGCGTTTAAACAGACAAAAAACGGTGCAACGCTTTTACTTATAATTGTTGAAAATACAAAAACCGTTTACTCTTCAACGGCAACAAGCCTTTGGGCAACGTCTTTTCCACCAACGACCATACCGATCACGGCACCCAGGGCGGCGTCCTGATTAAGCTTTTGCATGCTGATCACTAAATCATAGTTCAACGGATCAGCCACATCGGCATGAAAGGACTGCTGGACAAAGGCGGACCGGCGGTTTTCCCTGTTCAAGACCCGCCGCTTGGCTTCTTCAAGGTTAACACCAAACTCTTTGGACACATTCGCTACCCGGGCATCAAATGGAGCGACCACACGAATACTCAACCGGTTTTCCGGTGGAATAAGAAAATTGGCACCTCGCCCAACGATAACGGCATTACCATGACTGGCAATCGTGGCCACAACTTTCATCAGATGATCCAGGTAGACCCCGGGCCATAAATAACGGTCATTGACCAGGGAAGAAATGAAATCCTCAATGCCGGTCAACCGTTCCTTTTCCATGGTTTCGATGACGGCACTACTGATATGCGCGCTTTCCGCAATTTCCTTGATAATATCCCGATCAAACAAATCTATGTTGAGCCGTTTGGCAATCAGCTTCGCAAGAATACGTCCGCCACTGCCTGGCTGCGAAGAAACCGTGATCACCGGAATATTACTCTGGGTTTGCGTCTTCCACTTTTCAATCTGTTCTTTGACAAAATTTTCGATGGAAGGACTGGTTTCCATATTCTCTTTTTTTTACCCCTCGCCCAGTTTGCAAAAAAATTATATTGGATGCCGTCTTACAAAGGCGGCGGAATAAAAAATGGACAACAGCCATTACATGGCTGCAGTGGTGTTTGTTTATGACGCCACCGCATCCCCTTCACTTTGCATGCCCTGCATATAGATATCAAAAAGGCGCTGATTGTCGCTTTCTGTAATGATCTTGGGCAACTGTTGCGTAGCTTGCTCGAAAGCCAAGTCCGCCAGCTCCATCTTCAGCCGGCTTTTGGCCTGAGCGATACGGGTTTCCATTTTCTTGTGGGTTTCCTCGATCATGGCCGCACTTTGCACCCGGGCCTGCTCAACAATCTGCTGTTTTTTCGTTTCGCCCTGGCTAATCAAGCGCTCTTTTAGCTCTTTCAATCGGACTTCACTTTCGGCAGCTTGGGTTTTGGCGGCCTGGATTTCTCCAAGCACCCGTTCTTTTTCGGTTTCCAATTCGTCGAGTTCCGAAACCACATCTTCTTTTTGCTGTTTGAGAAAATTCTTGATGGGTTCTCGACCATACTTGACGATCACAGCAGCGAGGATGAGAAAGTTAACCCACCTGAGAATCAGGTCGTAGGTGGGTCTCCATTCGGGATTGTCCCCCGCCATCGCAATCGACGGCATCATCATCGCCAGCATGAGCGTGATTGTGATCCATGACCATCCGATGTTGCACGATTTGACCGTTTTCATGATTGCAGACTCCGATGCAACACTTTTTCCATGATTATCGTGGTGATGGCATCCACCTCCCCGGTAAGTTGCTCTCTGGCGGCTTTGATCTGCGCCTCGACCTTTTGTTCCGTTTCCTGCCGCAAGGCCGTAATTTGCGATCGCGCCGCATCCATAACCTCTGAGGCACTTTTATCAGCCTCTGCCTCCAACGTTTTCACGACACTATCAGCTTCCTTCAGCACCGATTTGCGCTGCTCGTCCAGATCCTTGGTAATGCTGTCAAGGTCGGTATGCGCCTTTTCGATATCTTCTTTTACGATTGCAAAGTGGTCTTTTCGCTGTTCCATGGTTTGGAGTAGCGGCTGGATCATCACCCGGTTCAAAATGAACAGAAAAATTAGAAAGGATATCAATTGGGCGAAAAGGGTTTCATTGATACTGATCAAAGCCGTAGCGTTAATGATCTCCATGGTCCATCACTCCGTCTGGATTAAAATACGGATGCACATTGAGCCGATAGGCAACTAGCCGAAAAAAAACGTGGACTACACCACAAAAAGCAAAAGCAATGCAACCACCAGCGAATAAATACCGGTCGACTCGGAAACGGCCTGACCAACGAGCATGGTACGGGTCAGCAGACCGGCTTCCTTGGGGTTGCGTCCAATGGCTTCGCAAGCCTTCGCAGCCGCCATGCCTTCACCCACGCCCGGTCCAATGGCGCCGAGTCCCATTGAAAGTCCTGCACCCAAAAATGCCGCTGCTTTTATTAGATCTACGCCTTCAATTGCCATCGTCTACCTCCGCAAATTAGTAAGGTTGGTAAATTATACGTTAAACTAAATGACAAAGATCAAAATCAATGCGATAACCAACGAGTAAATACCCGTAGACTCTGCCACCGCCTGGCCGACCAGCATGGAGCGGGTCAGTTCCGCAATGGCCAAGGGTCTTCGGGCAATCCACTGAACCGCGCTCCTGGCGGTGAACCCTTCACCGACCCCCGGGCCAATGGCGCCGATGCCCATACAAAGACCGGCACCCAACAGTGCCATGGCCGGCGCAATGGTGTCGGCCGCCGGAAACTGCTTGAACATCAGAATAAAACTGACCAACAGTCCATATATGGCCGTTGTTTGGGTGACCGCCTGACCGAGCAGCATGACATTGGTCACGGTACCGGCCATTTCCGGATTGCGAGCGGTTCCCTCACAGCTGGTTTCCGCCACCAATCCGCCACCGACCCCGGAACCGATAGCGCCGAGCCCGGAAGCCAATCCGGCACCGAGGATCGCCGCCCACGTCGGAGAAACGGGCCGGCCGGCAAAATTGGTAAACAGCAGAATAAATGAAGTCACCAACGCAAAAATCGATGGTGTCTGGCAAACTGCCGAACCGATCAGCATATTGGTCATCAATCGGCCGCTCATGGACGGCTGTCTGGCCATGCCGATACACGCGGCACCGGCCGGATATCCCGACCCGACCCCGGATCCAATGGCCCCCAACCCCATGCAAATGCCGGCCGAGAAAACCACCGCAACAGTCACATACGACTCGGCGGAAAAATTGGAGAAGAGCAAAATCATGGCAACCACCAGTGCAAAAATCGAAGCCGATTCGGCAATGGCTTGCCCGACGAGCATAGATTTAAAAACATCGCCGGATATGCTAGGATTGCGTGAAATGGCGAAGTTGGCCTGAGCCGCCGTGTATCCTTCACCGATGGCCGCACCGATCGCACCGCATCCCATAGCTATTCCAGCGCCCGCAAAAGCTGATAACTTGACCCACGTCTGAATGTCTTGTTCCATGGTTTATTTCGCCTGCACAGAGATATAAACTACGGTTAACATAGTAAAAACGAATGCCTGAATGGCGCCCACAAAAAGTCCGAAAAACGCGTACAGAAAAGGTGGCAGCAAAACACTGTAAGTCAGGTACGAAACCACAAGAATGATAATGGCCCCACCCATGATGTTGCCGAACAAACGAAACGAGATGGAAACGATTTTGGCCAACTCACCGATCAGGTTGAGCGGCATCATGATGAAGAAAGGTTGGAAATACTCGCTGATGTACGCTTTAAACCCCTTGGTTTTGATGCCTACATAATGGGCGATGAAAAATCCCATAACACCAAGGCTAAGCGGCGTGTTCAGATCTTTGGTAGGCTCTTCCATGTAAGGAATGATACCGATCCAGTTGCACAGCACCAAAAACATGAACAACGCACAAACCAGTGGCGCGTAGGTTTTGGCCATTTGCCGGCCCAACGCATCTTCGGTCAGGTCGTAGAGCTTTGACACGAACAGTTCGCCAACCACTTGCATGGTCCCTGGAATGACTCCTCGATTTTTCGTGCTGAACACGCCAAGCAACAAAATCAACAGCATGACAATCCACGAATAAACGATCGCATTCAGGTTGAACACCATGTCGTGGCCAGACAAGGGAATGATGAGCTGGTAAACTTTTCCTAATTCTTCCATTGAATAAGCCCTTTTTTCACTTTCTCCATGAAAATTGAAAATTACGGTAGATGTGTTGGGTCAAAATGACCGTTTGCACCATAAACAACCCCGCAATGGTGGCCACCAAATCGAATCTGGGAAACTTTATGGCGATAAACAACGGAATGGCCATGAAAATGTATCTGAAAAGAATATTATATAGTGCAGCAAGTGAGGCTTTTTTACGATCGGGTCTGATCTTGGCGTGAAAAGAAAAGGCCATCAACACAAAATTGATCGTGCTGAAAAGCGCCCCGAGAACCACCCCCCGACAGACGGACTTATAGCCTAACAGCAAGAAAATCAGGCCGATGCCGATCGCCAGTGCCATGGCTTTGGTGCCATAGCTTTTTTGCATTTCACGGACGGGTAGTGCGGTGGTCATCAGGATCATCCTTTTTTTTGGGATCCATCACTTCAAGTATCTGTCGATAACAGACGTTAGCCCCACCGGCAATGCCGAGAAGAAGGAACATGGTTGTGAAGATACCTCTTATTCCCAACCATTTGTCGATAAAAAAACCGACAAAAAAACAAAATACGATACAACCGGCCATGGTCAGGCCCAGCTGCATGACAAGGGTCAGGTTTTCTGCCCAGTCTCTATTTTTCTTATAATTGAACACCCCATGTATCCGTTTTCAGTCATCGGTTTTTCTGTTTTGCCGGCGTTAAGACAAACCACTAGTGTCAGTTTAAATGCCAGTTAAATCAAAAAGCAGATAAAACGGTAGATCGTCAATGCACGTCAGAGCACATATCGAATATGTTACATAATTTTTATTGTGTGATTAATTTCCAAACAGCGGCAGAAATACCAAATATCATTCAGTGTTGTCAAGCATCATAATCGCTTAAGCCTTATTATTTTCTCTTCTACAAATTGCGTCAAAGTGTTCGAAAATGAGCACTTGGTTAGTAAAAGGGGAAGCATATCGAACCCAATTCTCAGACTGAGATTGAGTTCTTCGGCATATCATTCTAAGATGTTGAAACCTTTCATGGTAATACAACAAAATGAAGAATAAGGAGCAAATGATCACTATGGAAAGTCAAATCACAATTCTTGGCTCAGGCACCTGTGTTCCCTCGCTCGTACGCAACCCTTGTGCGTTGGTAATGAAGACCGAAAAAGACCATTTGCTTTTCGATTGCGGGCCCGGGGTGATGCGCCGGCTATTGGAAACCGGCATCTCGATCTTTGACATATCGACCCTTTTTCTCAGCCATTTTCACCCTGACCACAGCGGCGAGTTGGCATCGTTTTTATTTTCGTTGAAGTATTCATCTTTCGACCTGAAACAGCGTTTACTGACGATTGTGGCCGGACGGGGGTTCAAATTGTTTTTCGACCGCCTGCAAACGGCTTACGAAAACCACCTTTCCCTTCCCGAGAAACGCTTGCGTATTATCGAGATGGATACCGCCCGAATGGACCAGCATGCGTTTTCAACATTTACCGTGACCTCCATGCCTGTCGCGCACCGTCCCGAGAGTCTGGCGTATCGGATTACCGACAGGCGCGGCAAACAGATGGTCTATACGGGCGACACGGATGTTTGTGATGGGCTCACAGCCATTGCCGCCGGTGCCGATCTGATGATTTGCGACTCTGCTTTTCCCGACGGCCAGAAAGTCGACGGCCATCTGACCCCCTCACTGGCTGGTCAAATCGCCCAGGCCGCCGGGGTCAAACGTCTGGTTCTGACCCATTTTTATCCCCCATGCGAAACAGTGGATATTGAAAATCAATGTCGAAGTACCTATAATGGGTCGCTTGTACTGGCAAGGGACCTAATGACCTTGATCTTGTAAGGTTTTGATTATGCGATACTATCCTGTAAATCTCGATATCCGCGGACGACACTGTCTGGTGGTCGGTGGGGGGCGCGTGGGCGCGCGTAAGGTCAAAACGCTGGTCGACTGCGGCGCGGTGGTCACCGTGGTCAGCCCTGCGATCGTACCGTCGATTGCCAAACTGGCTGAAAGCCGGACCATTGGTTTGAAAAAGCGCCCATATCAGCCAACGGATCTGGAGGGCATGTTTCTGGTCATCGGCGCCACTGACGATGAGACGCTTAATCGTCGTATTCATGCCGATGCTGAACAGCAAAACATGTTGTGCAACATCGCCGACCGCCCGGAGATCTGCAACTTTACCCTGCCGGCGATTGTCAGGCGCGGTGATTTTATGATGGCCATCTCCACAGCCGGTAAAAGCCCGGCCTTTGCCAAACACATGCGCAAACAACTGGAAACCCAGTTTGGACCCGAATACGGGGTATTGCTGGATCTGATGGGTGCCATACGCCGCCAGCTCCTGGCCGAAGCCCATGAACCGGAAGCACATAAACCGCTTTTCGAGTCGTTGATTGCCGGTGATCTGCTGGCCCTGGTCAAGGCCAATGACATTGCCCGCATCGATCAGTTGCTGCATCGAGTTCTGGGCCCCGGCTATGGTTACCACCAGTTAATGCCCGACAACCCAAACGCCGGGGAGTAACATGGAGCCGCTTTTTATCATCGCCGTAATTGCTTACCTGATCAGCTGTGCCTGCTATTTCGGCTATCTCTTTTTCCAAAAACCGGTCCTCCAACGCATCGCTTTAGGGTTGATGCTGACCGCCTTTGCCCTGCATACCGCCTTTCTGATTGCCAGCGGTATCCGTGCCGGCAATTTCCCGGTCAACAATCTTCGTGAGACCCTGTCGGTGACGGCATGGGCAATCGCCGCCGTTTATCTTGGGTTTACCTATGTGTACAAATTAAAAATTCTGGGAATCTATGCCGCCCCATTGATCACCTTGACGTTGGTCGCCGCCTACAAAATGCCTGCGCCGGTGTTTGAAGACCCCAAGCTGTTCAAAAGCTGGTGGCTGGCCACCCATATTGTGACCATTTTTCTGGGTAACGCCGCCTTTGCCCTGGCCTGCGGTGTGGGGATACTGTATCTGCTTCAGGAAAAGGCCATCAAGCAAAAAAGGCGGGGATTTTTCTTCAGCCGGCTGCCATCATTGGATTTGTTGGATACGACCGGCTACGCCTGCATTGTGGTTGGTTTTTCAATGGTGACGATCGGTTTGATTACCGGCGTGGTTTATGCCAAGGTCATTTGGGGCCGCTTTTGGAGTTGGGACCCCAAGGAAGTCTGGTCGGCCATCACCTGGCTGTTTTATGCGGCACTGTTACACGAACGACTGGCGGTCGGCTGGCGAGGCAGACGGGCAGCGATCATGGCCATCATCGGCTTTGGCGTTATGCTCTTCACCTTTTTCGGCGTGAACTTTCTATTGCAGGGCCATCACGGAACCTTTACGGCCATGTAGGACAATATAGAGCCATGCACGACATTGTACTGATCGGACTGAATCATAAAACCGCCTCCGTGGACGTTCGGGAGTGTATCGCCTTCACACCGGATGAAACCGAACGGGCGCTGGTGACGCTGCGCAACCAGCCCGCCATTTCTGAATCGGTCCTTTTTTCCACCTGCAACCGCATCGAGCTGCTCATGACCGCAGCCGAAAGCCAGGCGGCCATCAATGCCGCCAAACAGTTTTTTTCCGAATTCAAAAACGTGCCATTATCTGCATTTGAAAGTGCGCTTTATCACTATACCGGAGACGAGGCGGTCCGGCATACCTTTCAGGTTGCCGCCAGCCTGGACTCCATGGTGGTGGGCGAGCCCCAGATTTTGGGTCAGATGAAAGAAGCCTACCGTCAGGCCACGCTGGAAAAAACCTCCGGTGTGATCCTCAACAAATTGCTCCACCGCACCTTTTTTGTCGCCAAAAAAGTACGCACGCAAACCGGCATTGGCGACCATGCAGTCAGTATCAGCTATGCCGCCATCGAGTTGGGTAAAAAGATATTCGGAGATCTTACCGGCAAACGGGTCATGCTCATCGGTGCCGGTGAAATGGCGGAACTGGCGGTCGAGCATCTGATCCGCAACCGGGCCGGTGCCATCACCGTGGCCAACCGCACCTTTGCCCGGGGGGTCGAGCTGGCCAAGCGTTTTTCCGGTGAAGCCATCAAATTCGAAGAGATCCCCGATACCATCAAAAATGTGGACATCATCATCAGTTCCACCGGTGCCACGGACTACGTGCTACGCAAAAATCAAATCAAAGAGGCCATGAAAAGCCGGCGCAATCGCAGCCTTTTTTTCATCGATATTGCCGTCCCCCGGGATATCGACCCGGCCATCAACCGCATCAGTAACGCCTATGTCTACGATATCGACGATTTAAAAGACATCGTTGACGAAAACATTGAGGATCGCCAGCGCGAAGCCCTTAAAGCCCAGCGGATCATCGATGAAGCCGTGATCGGCTTCCGAAAATGGTACGAGACCCTTGATGTGGTGCCAACCATCGTCTCGTTGCGTGGCAAAGTGGAAGCCATGGCCAGTCAGGAACTTAAAAAAACCCTGGGCTCACTGAGCCACCTTTCCGAAACGGACCAACGGGCCATCAAACGCATGACCGGTGCCCTGGTAAATAAAATTCTCCATGATCCGACCCAGTTTTTGAAAAAAAACGGGTGTCACGGCGACAAATCCGTTTCGCTTGATCTGACCCGTAAACTCTTTAATCTGGAGGAAGACCATTGAAATCAATCGCATTCCTGTTTCCCGGTCAAGGTTCCCAGGCCGTGGGCATGGGAAAGGACCTTTACGATGAATACGATAGTGTCAGGGACATTTTCGATGCGGCCGATGACATTGCCAAAGCGCATATCTCTCGCTACTGCTTTCAAGGGCCCATGGAAACCCTGACCGAAACCGTCAATCTTCAACCGGCCGTCACCGCCGTCAATCTGGCCTGCCTGGAAGCCATCGAGCGTGCCGGAATCAGCTGTCAATACACCGCCGGCCACAGCCTTGGCGAGTACAGTGCGCTGGCCTGTGCCGGCGTGGTATCCAAGGCCGATAGCCTTCGCCTGGTGTTCAAACGAGGCGAGCTGATGCATCGTGAGTCGCTGAAAAACAAGGGTGCCATGAGTGCCGTCGTGGGGCTGGACATCGATGCCGTCAGTGAACTGGTACAGGCGTGTCAACAGGAAGGTATCGTTTCCGTGGCCAATCACAACGCCGAGCAGCAGATCGTCATTACCGGCGAGCCTGAAGCCGTTGCAGCAGCAGCCGAAAGCGCCAAGGCCAAGGGCGCCCGGGCCATCGGTTTGAAAGTCAGCGGTGCCTGGCATAGCGAACTGATCAAAGGGGCCGAAGATGAATTCAGCGCTTTTTTAGCGGGCTTTCAATTCAACCCACCGACCCACCCGGTCATTCACAATGTAACCGCCGACGGGTGTGATGATCCGGACACCATTCGCCAGCTGATGGCCCGGCAACTGTGCAGTCCGGTAAAGTGGTACGATACCGTCTGCCGGCTGGTCGATGAAAAGGTCAATGTCTTTGTGGAGGTAGGCCCGGGAAAGGTGCTGACAGGCTTGCTGAAAAAAATTGTCCCCCGGGACGTGGATTATACCGTCTATTCGGTCAGCAACCTGAAGACATTGGAAGCGCTTGTTTCCAAGCTGAATTAAAGAACGCTTGCGCCAAGCGTTAAGCGGCAGCCATGCGGGATAACCGCAGGCTGCCGGCTTTTATAGGTATTGCCCGTCCACGAATGAAAAATCAATCCTCGGGTTCAATCCAAACGATGTGAGCCTTGTTGATGAACAATGTTTTTCCCTTGCTCTCCTGGAACGACGCGTCCACAACCGTGAGAAACGGCCCCTTGTTGAGCGACAGCAGATCCGAGACCCGCTGGTTTGGAGCAATATTGACCTTCCCCTGAACCGTCGACCCATCGATGGTTTTGATGCTCACAATCCGATAATCCGTTTCATATGTCTTTTCTTGCTCGGCCATTGGATCTTCTCCTTGATTGGCGGTGGTAAAGGCCAACGTTAAAATAATTATTTTAAGGGATATATTATCAGGACTCAAGAAAAAGATGCCACCATTTCGGAGTGAGGCCAAACAAAGCACCAACCATCCGAATAATCATGTAAAATGAATCTTGCTGAAACAACGATGCAGCTGACAAAGCACTTTACATGCCCATATGCATGTGTTAGCTTATTTTTTTTGGTGGGTTAAAGTCAACTTCACTTCAGTAGGATTGAGCCATGAATGAAAAAGACTTAAAATTCTTTGAAGAGCTCCTTCGCAAACGGTTAGAAGAATTGCTTAGCCATGCCGGTGAAACGGTATCCGGAATGACGGAACAAAAAGAAAATTTTCCAGACCCAACGGACCGCGCAACACTGGAATCAGATCGCAATTTCATGTTGCGTATTCGTGACCGGGAACACAAACTGATCAAAAAAGTAAAAAAGGCACTGCAGCGTATTGAAAACGGAACCTTTGGTATCTGCGAAAGCTGTGGAGAAGACATCTCTATCCAAAGGCTCAAGGCAAGACCGGTCACCACCCAGTGTATCGACTGCAAAACCAAAGAGGAGGCTTTTGAAAAAGCCCTTGGTATCTGATTGATGGGTGCGGCGGGCGGCATCGATCTGCATATTCACTCGACGGCGTCCGATGGTACCCTGACACCATCCGAAATTCTTGCGCTGGCGGTCCAGCTGGGCCTTAAAGCTATCGCCATCACAGACCACGACACCCTATCCGGTTCGGTTCGTGCCCTGGCCAAGGGCATCCCATCCTCGCTTGACTTTCTGACCGGGATTGAAATCAGTGCGGCAGCACCGGCCGGATATCGTCTTAAAGGCAGTGTTCACATTCTTGGATACGGTATCGATCCTCACCATGCCGGTTTGTGCGCACTCTTGAAAAAATTAATGACCGCCAGAAAAAACCGGAACCCCAAAATAATCGCCCGGCTCAATGAATTGGGAATGGATCTGTCCATCGAAGAATTGAACCAGATCACAGGTGGCGGCACGGCAGGCAGGCCCCATATCGCCCAGCTGATGGTAAACAAAAATATGGCCAGCTCCATTGATGATGCCTTCGACCGTTTTCTGGGAAAGGATAAACCCGCTTACGTCAACAAATACCGGGCCCCCATGGACCAGGCCATTGGTGCCATCAACGCGGCCGGTGGAATCGCGGTGCTTGCCCATCCTTACCTAAACAACATTCATGAGCCATCGATCTTCGAAACATTTTTGCTGACCCTCAAATCCATGGGGCTTGGCGGAATCGAAGCGCTTTATCCGGAGCATCCAAAGCAAGCAACAGATCTGTACTGCAGGCTAGCTCGCAAACACGGCCTGTTGATCACCGGTGGAACGGACTGTCATGGTCAAGTCACCCCCGGTATTCAAGTGGGTATTGGAGATGGCACCTTTCATGTCCCCTATTCGATTTATCAAGCATTAGTCGCCCACCTGGACCATTGACAATGACCAACCCTACCCAACCGGATCAGTCCATTGAACATTTAATTGAGCGTTTGGGATATCCATTCAACGATCCCAATCAACTGGTCAGCGCGCTGTGTCACAGCTCCTATGTGAATGAACAACCGCAGCCGAGCATGACCAGCAACGAACGTCTGGAATTTTTAGGCGATGCGGTGCTGAACCTGGCCATCAGTCACTTATTGATGCATCATTTCCCTGACCTGGCGGAAGGGGAACTATCGCGAAACCGGGCCTTTCTGGTCAACGAAACCCGCCTGGCGGCCATTGCCCGCGAAATTGGCATCGGCCCCCACCTGCTGCTGGGCAAAGGCGAGGAATTGACCGACGGCAGGGATAAAAGTTCCATTCTGGCCGACGCCGTCGAGGCGATCATTGCCGCCATCTACCTTGACGGGGGATTCGAGGCTGCCTTTGCTTTTGTTGAAAAACAATTCAAAGAACGACTGCACAAATCCAACCGCAGCCGCTATGCAACCGACTATAAGAGTCAGCTTCAGGAGCGTGTCCAGTCCCTTTATCACCAGGTTCCCAAATATCAGGTAGTCGCAAGCAGAGGGCCCGATCACGATAAAACCTTCACCGTTCGAATGACCGTGGCGGGTATCCGTGCCGAAGGGGACGGAAAAAGCAAAAAAATGGCTGAACAGGAAGCCGCGCGGGCAGGTCTTGAACAGCTTGATCAATCCCGTTGACATAATCTGACATGAAATCCCGGATCATGCCATTCGTCCATGAGCGGCCCCTGGTTATCCCGCTTTTTATTCCCCACCTGGGATGTCCCCATCGGTGCGTGTTCTGCGACCAGCGCACCATCACCGGGTCAGGCGGTCAACTCCCCACACCGGATCAAATCCGCGCCGAGGTCAATCGCTATTTAAGCTTCACCCATAAACACTATTCCAGCATCCAAATCTCTTTTTTTGGCGGCAGTTTTCTGGGCCTCGATCAAGCAGTGACACTTCAATTGCTGGACATCGCCGCCGACTTCGTCGATCGCGGTGTGGTTGACAGCCTGCGCTTTTCCACACGGCCGGACACGATCCGCCCGGATCGCCTTGCGGACATCGCTCCGTATCCGGTCAAAACGGTGGAGCTGGGCGTTCAATCCATGAACGACGCTGTGCTGGCCGTCTGCCGGCGCGGTCACACGGCTACGGATACCATTGCCGCAGCCACACGGCTCAAAGATGCGGGTTACCAGTTGGGCCTGCAAATGATGGTCGGGCTGCCCGGAGACGACGATCACGGGGCCATGACCACGGCCCGTCAGCTGGTCCGTCTCAACCCCGATTTCGTTCGCATTTATCCCACCCTGGTCCTTTCCGGCAGCCCACTGGCCCGGATGCATCGCTCCGGCCAATACCAGCCCATGGACATAGACGCCTGCATCAGGCTGGTGGCACGACTTTACCTGTTGTTCAAAGCCAATGACATTCCTGTTGTTCGCATGGGGCTTCAGGCTTCAGACGGGCTTGCTGATCCCGGTGCCCGGCTGGCCGGCCCCTATCACCCGGCCTTCGGCCATCTGGTACACGGCCAAATCGTACTGGATGCCATCTGCCGTGCGCTGGCCGACATGAAAGCGTTTCCCCATAGGCTTACCATCGGCACCCATCCGAGCATGATATCGCGTGTTCAAGGGTTGAACAAACGCAACCTCCACTATTTGCAGAAGCACCATGGTTTTAAAAAGATATCGATTATCCAGGATGAAAACATCAAACCCGATCAGCTGATAGTCGGCGATCAATCGATCTATTTTTAAAACTAAAAATCCCCGCCACTGGCGGGGATTTTCAGGAGGTTGATACTTCAGGTGGTGAACAAACAACAAAATTTGATCAGGCCGGCGCTTTTTTGAACAATCCGGTAATCTGAGAGAACCAGATACCGCTCAACAGATAGGCATACACATAAGTGCCAAGGATGATCAGTACAAAGGCTTTGACAATATCCATGGCACTGCCGTCCAGACTGAACGCCGGCACATATCCGAACAGGAACGGGCCCAGGTAGAGAAACTTGGCGAACTTGAACGCGGCAAATGCCGTGCGCCACATGTTGGCCTTGGCGATGGTCGCCCCGGCAAAAGCGGCAATGCACACCGGTGGGGTAATGTTTGAATCCTGGGAGAGCCAGTAAACGATCATATGGGCGGCGACTTCGTTGACCCCTAAATGGGTCAGGGCCGGCACGGCCACCACGGCCGTGATCAGGTAGGCGGCGGTCACCGGTACGCCCATGCCCAGCACCAGGGAGGCCAGTGCGATCAGCAGAATCGTCAAAATCAGGCTACCGCCGGCCAGTTCGATGACAATATCGGCAAAGGTCAGCACCAGTCCGCTGTAGGTGAGCACCCCGATAATCACACCGATCACGCCCACCGTGGCCCCGATCTTCAGACTACTAGTGGTGCCGATACGGCAGGCATCCACAAACTGGGTCAATTCGGTCTTCAAATCAGCACCCTTGGCCCGCCGACGCACGGCCAGAATCACCGCGAAAATCAGGCCATAAACCACCAGGTAGCGCTCGGTAAAAATCCGTTTCACCGGGGCAACGCTTTCGGGTCCCATCACAGCGGTCATGCCGCGCAGCAGCCATCCGCCCAAGAGAACGAAGGCCATCACCCAGACCACGGTAAGATCAATCTTGGTGTCGTCGCCGCCCTTGAAGCTGACGGCCACGCAGGTGGCCAACCCCAAGATGGCCGAATAGCCCGGCGAAAACCCAGTGAGCATGAAAATGGTAATGACCACCAGGGGCAGAATGTAGATCCACTCTTCTTTTAGGATCTGCATGGCGGGCTTTGCGGAGCGCTCGCCGACGACGTTGTATTTTTTGGCTTCCCAGTGGATCATCATATAAACGCTGAAAAAATACATAATGGCTGGAAAGATGGCGATCAGCATAATTCTGGAGTAGGGCAGGCCGGTCATTTCCGCCATGATGAATCCGCCAGCCCCCATGATCGGCGGCATAAACATACCACCGATGGAGGCGGCCGGCTCGATACCACCGGCAATGTGGGGCCTGAACCCGGCTTTTTTCATCATGGGAATGGTGAAGGTGCCGGTGGATACTGTATTGGCGATGGCGCTGCCCGAAATCGAACCGAACAACCCACTGGCGATCACCGATACCTTAGCAGGGCCACCGACTTTATGGCCCACGGCAGCCAGCGGCCAGTCGATGAAAAATTTCTGGGCGCCACATCGTTCCAAAAAGGCACCGAACAAAACGAACAGGACCACATATGTGGCCAGAACGTTGGCCATAATGCCGAAGACACCGTCGCCCTTGTAAAAAATACTGGTGCACATTCCCGGCAGGGTATCCCCGGCATGGGCGATGAGATCCGGCATATGGGCACCGTACATTCCGTAGAGCAGAAAAAGCGTCCCCAAAATGACAAAGACGACGCCGACTACCCGGCGGGCCACTTCGATGCCGATCAGAACACCCACCACGGCAATCCACTGATCCAGTGGCGTTTCGGCGCCGGTGCGGTAATTGATGGCCTCAAAATTGAAAATCCAGTAGCCTACCGACCCGATGGACAGGACAATCAGTATGTAATCCACCACCCGCATGACTTTGCTTTTGGACCGGTAGAGCAAAAAACACAGAATATAGGTAATAATGACATAGATACCGCGGTGATACTGCAAGTTGGCAGGCTCGACCACAGCGGACCAGGAATAAAACAGGACCAGGATAACGGCCAGGGTATCGAAAATGATTTTTTCGAAATTTTTTAAATTATCATACATGGCTCATCTGCCGTTCTTGAAATTGACGTAGGGTATGCGGGGCGCATTGTCACCGCCCCGCAGCCGATGCCTGCATTCATTCGACCTGTGCGGTTAACCGTTAGCGCTAAGCGATTAGCAAAATGATTTCAAAGAATGGCTGCATTTTGGCATTCAACCTAAAGAGCTAATCGCTAACAGCTAATTGCACAGCTCGCATTTATTTGAGAACGCCCATTTCTTTCCAGAACTTTTCGGCACCTGGATGCAATGGGGTGGCCACACCTTTGAGGCCTTTTTCCAAAGCCATGGCCTTGAAGGTCTTTTTCTGGGCAACCATCCATTTCAATCCTTCAGGCGTGTAAATCGCTTTGAGCATGTCAAACACCAGATCGTCCGGCGTTTTGGTATTGGCCACCAGCAAGGTGGTGTCCCGCCAGGAATTCACATCCTCGGTAATCCCGCGATAGCGACCGTCCGAGGTGGGAATGGTGAACGGCTCGAAGTTTTTGTATTTATCATAGAATCCGAATTTTTTGGCATCGGCGTCCAGGTCCACCATGGCAATGGAATTCATGGTGGCCGCCTGGATGACCGCTGAACTGGGATAGGCGGTAAACAGCCAGAGGGCTTCCACCTGGTTGTTGCTCAGCGCGTCAGCACCGGCATTGTAGCTGATCGCATTACGTTCGATCTTGTCCCATACGCCCAGGTGGGTAAAAAACATTTCGCAATAGGAAAAGGCGCCGGAGCCGGCCGGTCCGACAGCCACACGCTTGCCGACCAGATCCTTGACGCTTTTAATACCGGCCCCCTTTAACACTACCAGTTGGGCCGGGGCTTCATAAAGGTAAGATACGGCCATGACGTTGGTATATTTTCTGGAGTCGTTGACCATGAGGCCTTCGCGACCGGCGAAAACATGCCCGGAATACACCGTACCGAAGTGAGCCTTACCTGAGTTGACTTTTCTCAGGTTCTCAGTGGATCCACCCGACGATTGCACTTTGATGTTGTAGTTCAGAGCCTTGACCGGTTTATAGGTGGCGATGGCCTGGCCCACAATCTGAAAGGTGCCGCCCGCCGGTCCGCCGGCGAAAATGATTAACTTTTTGGCGGCAGCGCCGGGAACGATGGTCACGGACAGCATGAGCACTAAGCTTACACACAACAAAATGGACAAAAATCGTTTTTTCATGGTCGGTCTCCTTTTTTTGCTGAATTTATTAGACAATCAATTCTTACCGAGACCTACCGATTATATCAATTGGACGATTTCTGATTCTGGTGTAGTAAATTTTCTTACAATCACAAAGACCGTTCACGCGGCTTCGGATATAGTGCCGCTGATATGGGTGCCGGATTCAGGGGCACGCTGAAACGCACCCGGCTGCCGCCGCCAGGACTGGACGATACACTGAACGCGCCGCCCACCAGTACCGCCCGTTCACGCATGCCCGCCAGGCCCAAGGACTCCTCATCACTGAAGGTCTCAACATTGAACCCCTCGCCATCATCGGCAACCGTCAACACCAAGTCCTCTTTTTCCATGGACAGGGACACCTCCGCATGGGTGGCCCGGGCGTGGCGGGCCACATTGGTCAGTGCTTCCTGGGCAATCCGATAGGCGGCCGTGGCAATGGCATTATCCATTTTGGCAATTGTGGTATGGGTAAAAATGCAGGTGATCTGGCTGCGGCGTTCAAACTCCGTGGTGTACCACTCCAGGGCATCGACCAGCCCCAAATCGTCCAAGACCCCCGGGCGCAGCCGGATCGCCATTCCGCGCACCTCTTCGATGGTGGTGTCGATCAGGGCGCACATGGCTTCCGCACGCCCTGCGGCTTTTTCATCAACGGCCTTGATGCGCTCCTGCAACCAGACAGCGTCCATGCGCAGGGCGGTCAGTAATTGGCCCAATTCATCGTGCAACTCCCGGGCAATGGCGGTGCGCTCATTTTCCTGGTTGGCCATGATCGATCCCGAAAGCCGCCGCAATTGATCCTGGGCCTTCTTCAGTGCAGTAATATCCGTGGCAATACCGCACACGCCGCGAAGATGGCCGGACTCTTCGTAAATGGGAAACTTTACCGACAGATAGGTATGCCTGCCGTCTTCCTGGTCGATCGTCTCTTCCATGTTCAGGGAACGGCCGGCAGCCAACACGCGCTCATCGTTGGTCTGGAACTGCAGCGCCACGGCCGGTGGAAGAAAGTCATGGTCGGTTTTGCCGCGCACATCCTCTTTACGAACCCCGAAAAGCTCTTCATAACGACCGTTGATCAACAGATAACGACCGTTCGTATCCTTGATGTAAACCACATTGGGGGAGTATTTGAGGATCGCGCTGATTTCTCCTGTGCGGATACTCACCTGCCGTTCCAGTTCCCGGGAATAGCGGCTGAGTTCTTCCTTGGCCAGACGCAGGTCCTCCTCGACCCGGTTACGCTGGGTAACATCGATGGAAACCGCCAAGGATCGCAAAATTCTTCCTTCGCTGTCACGCTCGGCAATGGCCGACATGGATGCCTCGATGATCTCGCCGTTCTTTTTGACATATTGGTATGAGATGTCCGAACAAAAACCGTCCCTGAAAAACTGAGGAAATACGGTTTTCAGGGCAAAGGTCCTGGCCTGGGAGGTGAAGAAATCGGTCAAGGGCCGGCCGATGACCTCTTCGCGGGCATAGCCCATGATTTGGGCCCAGTAATCACTTACGCTGAGCAGTCTTCCCTTTGGATCGATGGAATGCAGCATGGCCGGGGTATGATGGTACAATGAGCGGTAGCGGGCTTCACTCTCTCGCAAGGATTTTTCTGCAATACGCCGACGCTGGATTTCACGGCTGGCTTTACGATACAAGACCAGAACCGAAATACCGATCAGCATAGAAATCAACAGGGCCACCGGCCCGACGATGCGCAGTAAGGGAGCGGAAATGGATTTGGCGATCAGACGGGTGTCGCGCAAATGAAAAATCGTCCACCCGTCAAACAGATCGACCGGCACCTGATGCATCAGAAAGCGATTCCCCTGATTGTCTTCCACATGATTCTCATCCCACAGATGAAGTCCGGTCCAGGCCCAGGGCCCATCGCCGAACTGACGTTTGGCGGCGATCTGTCTGCGCCGGTCCTCAGGCAACTGCCAGGCCAGCCTGAAAAGCCAGTCAGGGCGGTTGGAAATGAAAATCACGCCCTGGGGATCGGTGACCAGCACGACATCTTCGGACTGCAGTCCCAGTGCTTTTTCGGTTTTTTCAATGGAGGTCTTGATCACGGTGACACCGATGGGGGGGGCGTCGGGATCATCGTAGACCGGATAACTGTGGTACACGCCGCGCTTGGCTGAAGTGGTGCCCAGAGCCAGGTAGGCACCGCGTTTGCCAATGGAGGCATCCTTAAAATAGGGCCGGAAGGAGAAGTTCTGGCCCACAAAACTGTCCGGTGCATCCCGGTTGCTGGAGGCGATGGTCAGGCCCTTGATGTCCATCAGGTAGCAGACATCGGCATCCAGGGTGCTCACGAACCGATTCAGCACCACATCAGCGGCGTAGATGTCTTCAACCGTTTGTGTCCGCAACGCACGCTGTATGTCCGGCATGGCCGCCAGGGTGGCGACGGGTTTGCGATGTTCCGACAAGAAGAAGTTGAGGCTTTTGCTCACCAGTTTCAGGCTGGCCCTGGCCTGACGTTCGGCGTCCTGAAAGGCGGCTTTGCGCAAGGCGGAATAGTAGAGTGCGCCGCCGGTGGAGGTCGACAAAAAGGCGAGTAAGGAAAGAACCAACAATATATGACGCAAGCCCATAATGGTGCTGTCCATGGATTGATTTCAGGACCGGCTTTTTTCTATGAGCAACTATGTCAAAATGGGGATTGGGTGTCAATGCTGTCTATAGTTTATGAGCTGTAAGCTATAAGGTGGAAGGTGGAAGCTCATGAGCTGTACGCTCATGAGCTAAATCAACTGCCATCAGCGGGAGCGGCCGTCAAAACCCATCAAACGGAGGCAGCAGACCGCAGCATAATCCGGCAGTCGGCCACCACGGCGCCTTTGCCCTTGCCTTCGGGATAGACGATCAGGGGGTTGATATCCAGTTCGCTGATCTGTGGGTGATCGTCCACCAGGGTCGAAACCCGCAGGATGCACTCCCTTATGGCAGCCAGATCCGACGGCGGGTTGCCGCGCACCCCCTGAAGAATATTGAAGGTTTTGATGGAGCGAATCATGTTCTCTGCACTGGCGATACGCATGGGGGCCAGGCGAAAGGTCACGTCTCTCAAGGCTTCCACAAAAGTGCCGCCCAGACCGAACATGACGATGGGGCCGAATTTGGGATCCCGGGCACAACCAATGATCACCTCCACGCCCTTGCCGGCCATCTCCTGCATCAACACCCCGTCGATTCTGGCTTCCGGGTTGAAACGCAGGCCGCCCGCCACAATTTCGTCAAAGGCCTGGCGGGCCTGGTTCGCATCGGCGATGCCCAGCCGCACCCCGCCGGCATCGACCTTGTGAATGATGTCCTTGGACGCGATCTTCATGGCCACGGGACCGTGCATGGCCTCCATGGCGTTCGTGAT
This sequence comes from Desulfosarcina variabilis str. Montpellier, assembly GCF_048565275.1. Taxonomy (NCBI): domain Bacteria; kingdom Pseudomonadati; phylum Thermodesulfobacteriota; class Desulfobacteria; order Desulfobacterales; family Desulfosarcinaceae; genus Desulfosarcina; species Desulfosarcina variabilis. Next base: position 9,485,025 of record NZ_CP159846.1, read on the forward strand.
CTGCGATGGATCGGATACCAGCCGGCTGGTGAGCAAAGGCAGGCCGTAACAGGCCAGCAGATCGGCGGCTTCCCGCTCGGGCAGGTAGCACTTGGGTTGTCCGCCCAGTTTTTCTGCGATCAGCCGGGCCGCGTTATCTCGCTCGACGGAAAAATGGGGCAGATCGCGATGTCCGATGTTGAGCCGTTCGCCAAAACGCATCATGGCGGCCATGGTGCGCGAGGCCGCCTCGGGAAAAACGTAGTTGGGAAGACCGTTTGACTCCAGATGAGCCACCCCCTCGGACACGTCGGTAATCCCCATGAACGAACAGAGGATCGGCTTGTCGGTCTGGCGGGCCACATTGGGAACGATCTGGGCCGTCTCCAGGATATCGGTCATGGCCTGGGGAGTAAGCAGCACAATGGCGCCGTCTACGTTGGGATCCTGCATGACGGTTTTAAGAGCGCTTTCGTAACGCTCGTGGGTAGCATCGCCAATCACGTCCACCGGATTGTGAATGTTGGCTGTGGGCGGCAGGCAGCGTTTCAGTTTTGCGGTGGTTTCATCGGTAAATGCGGCCAGCTTGAGTCCCTGGCGCACGGCCGCGTCCGTGGCCATGATGCCCGGCCCACCGGCATTGGTCACGATGGCGATGCGTCGCCCCTTGGGCAGCGGCTGGCGGGAGAAGGCCATGGCGTAGTGAAACAGCTCGTTGATCCCGTCCACGCGCTGGATGCCGCTTTGCAGGAAGATTGCGTCGTAGGCCGAATCCGAGCCCACCAGGGAACCGGTGTGCGAAGCCGCGGCCCGGGCCCCTTCCGAGGAAGTGCCCGACTTGACGGCCAGGATCGGCTTGCCTTTGTTCCATGAGATGTCGCTGGCCACATCGATAAAGGCCTGGCCTGCGGTGAGATCCTCCAGGTACATGCAGATCACCCGGGTCTGCGGATCCTCGCCCAGGTAATGTAAAAGATCGATCTCGTTGACATCGGCCTTGTTGCCGAAGCTGATAAACTTGGAAAAACCGATCTTGCGCCCCTCGGCGTAATCCAGCACCGAAGTGCAAAGCGCCCCGGACTGGGAAATGAACCCGATGTTCCCGGGACGCGGCATCAGACGGGCAAAGCTGGCGTTCATGCGCACATTGGTATCGGTGTTGATCACCCCCAGGCAGTTGGGTCCCACCAGGCGGATCTTGTGGCGAGCGGCAATCTCTTGAATCTGTTTTTCAAGCGCTGCCCCCTGGCCGCCGATCTCCTTGAATCCCGCGGTGATGATCACCGCGCCGGTGACGCCTTTACCGGCGGCTTCTTCCAGTAGCTCGGGCACGGCCTCCGGCTTGACGATGATCACGGCCAACTGCACCGGGTCGGGTATGTCGGAAAGGGTCGGATAAGTCTTGACCCCGTATATGGATTTGAGTTTCGGGTGCACCGGGTAGAGCACCCCCTGGAATTCACCCTGAATCAGGTTGCGCATGACGGCCTGGCCCACGCTTCCGGACCGGTTGGTGGCGCCGATGATGGCGATGGATGTAGGGCTGAAAATGGTGTTGATATTGTCGATCATACTGAGTCTCCTTAAAGAATGTGGATCAGAGAGGTCCAATCGTGTGGACCGTTTCAACGCTTTGCATCAACAGCGGGCTTCGATCTCCTGCCAGATGGCCTTCATCGTATGCCGGACGGTGCGCCGGCGATCACGATAGGTGGTATGCAGCAGGTCGTGGGCCCGGTGCGAATTGGGTTCACCGAGAAATGCATCGTAAATCTTGCCGATCAGTGGGTTGTTGTGGGACTGGCGCACCGGCCGCTCGCGATCGATGTCGTACAGGGCCGCCTGGCGCTGCTGCCAACCGGCTTGATAGGCCTTTTTGCTGCGTGGCTGGCCGCCGCCGCCCATGCATCCGCCGGGACAGGCCATGACTTCGATAAAGTGGTAAGGTGACGCTCCGCTTTTTACCATTTCTGCCACCTGGCGGGCCGCCTTGAGGCTGTGGGCCACGGCCACCTTCAGGGGGGGTGTTCCGTTTTTCAGATCCACCGTGGCTTCACGGACCTGGTCGTTGCCCCGGACGGCCTCGAATTCGATGGATGCCAGCTCACTGCCGGTGACCACCTTGTGCACCGTTCTCAGGGCCGCCTCCATCACCCCGCCGGTGGTGCCGAAAATGGCCGCCGCACCGGAATAGTCACCCATCCAGGGGTTGTCATAAACCGACGGTGGCAGGCCCGCCAGATCGATGCCCTCACGCTCCAGCAAACGGGCGAACTCCCGGGTGGTCAGCACCACATCCACGTCCGGCGCGCCGCTGGTCTGAAACTCGGGGCGCCGGGCCTCTTCTTTCTTGGCCGTGCAGGGCATGATCGAGACCACCCGCATCCGGCGCGCATCAATGCCCATCTCCTGGGCCAGGTAGGTTTTGGCCATGCTGCCGAAACACTGCTGGGGGGACCGGGTGGTGGAGATGTGAGGAAGAATTTCCGGGAAGTTCTTCTCGGTAAAATTGATCCATCCCGGACAGCAGGAAGTAAACATAGGCAGCCGGCCGCCATCGGCGATGCGGCGCAGCAGCTCTGTGCCTTCCTCCATGATCACCAGGTCGGCGGTGAAATTGGTGTCCAGCACCACATCACCGCCCAGATGTTTCAAAGCCGTGACGATCTGACCCTCGACGTTGGTGCCGGCCGGCATGTTGAAGGATTCCCCCAGGGCCACGCGAATGGCCGGAGCAAATTGAAAGACGGTCACTGTTTGCGGATCGTAAAGGTAGTCAATCACCGTTTCGGTGTTGTCGCGCTCAGCCAGGGCACCCACCGGACAGACCAGGATGCACTGACCGCAGGCCACGCAATCCGAATCGCCCAGGGGCAGGCTGTCGCGCACGCTGATTTCCGTGGCCAGACCTTTTTCAGTGATCACCAGGGCATCGGTACCCTGTATTTCTCGGCACACCTTGACGCAGCGCAAGCAGCGGATGCATTTGCTCATGTCGCGCACGATGGCCGCCGACGAATCATCGCGGGTACGCTGTTTGTAAAAATGGGGATAGTGGTAGCGCGACTGCTGCAAGCCCACGAACTGGGCCACATCCTGAAGCTCGCAATTGCCGTGGCGGATACACACGGCACAGTCCTGGTTGTGGTCGGCCAGGAGCAGTTCCACTTGAAGGCGCTGCTGTTCACGCACCGCAGGGGTGCGGGTTAGCACGGCCATCCCCGTTTCCATGGGCGTATTGCAGGCCGTGACCACCTGCCGCGATGCATCGCCTTGACGCTGGATTTCCACCAGGCACACCCGGCAGGTGCCCGGGGTGTGGTCCAGGTCGGCCATCTCGCACAGGGTCGGGATAAAATGGCCATAGCGTTTGGCCACGCCAAGGATGGTTTCATCTGCCGCGAATTCTACCGGTTTGCCGTTTATGGTTGCTGTCATCGTCATGCGCATTCTCCTTTATTGCTCGGTAATCACTGAATAGACCCGGTAACAGCGCATGCAGCGCTCGGCTTCGTGGTAGGCCTCCTCCACTGAAATGGGTTTTTCCACTTCCTCGAACATGCGTTTTCTCACCTCGGGATCCAGTTCACGGACCTTGACCCGGTATTCGTGGCGAATGGGAATGGAGACGCCCTTGGAAATCATAGGCTGGATGGCCTGCACCAGCCGGCTCATGCGATCCTCGCGAGAAAAGCGAACCCGGCCGAGGGTCAGGTAGTCATCGATACAGCGGGCTGCCTGGTGCCCCTGGGCCATGGCCTGGACCAGGGTGGCCGGCCCGGTCACGCAATCGCCGCCGGCAAAGATGCCTTTGCGACTGCTCATCAGGGTATCGGGATTGACCTCGATCAGCCCTTGACGGGTAAAACGGACACCGTCCTCGGCGCCGACAAAGCTGTGATCCACCTGCTGCCCGATGGCCGGCACAACACAGTCGGCGTCAAGTGAGAATTCCGATCCGTCCACCGGCGTCACGCTGCAACGGCCGTCAGCCCCCTTCTCGCCCAGTTCCATGCGTGTGACGGTCAGACCGGTCACGCGGCCGTCCTGGCTGAGGACGCGCACGGGGTGGGTCAGGAAGTGGAAAATCACGCCCTCTTTTTCAGCAGCCTCCACCTCCTCGTGATCGGCAGGCATCTCAGCCCGCGAGCGCCGGTAGAGTAAATGGACCTCCTTGACGCCCATGCGCAGGGCCGAGCGGGCGCAGTCCATGGCCACGTTGCCGCCGCCGACCACGATCATTTTCTCTCCCAGGTTCAGGTCCAGACCCTGGTTGACGTAGTCGTGGTTGATGTTCAGCAGCATGTTGACGCCGAAGCGATACCCTGCCAGGGTGGGGTCCTCGCCGGCGATGCCCATGGTCTTGCCCCGGTGGGCGCCGACGCCCAGGAACACCGCCTGGTATCCTTCGGCAAAAAGGTCACTGATTGAAAGATTACGCCCCAGTGCGCATTCATAAAGAATTTGTCCGCCCAGGGTCTCGATAATACTGATCTCCCGGCCCAGCACATCCTTGGGCAGGCGATAGTTGGGAATGCCGGTGGCGGCCATGCCGCCGGGCACGGTTTTGGCCTCGAACACATCCACTGGGTAGCCTTTGAGCAGCAGATGATAGGCTGCAGAAATGCCGGCCGGCCCGGTGCCGACGACGGCCACCTTCAAATCGGCGGATTTGACTTCCGCCACCGGGTAACTGTCGAACCAGGCATTGGTGATGTAACGCTCCCGGTCGGCCACGAAGCGTTTGAGAACTTTGATGCCGACCGCCTCATCTACCTGGGTGCGGCGGCAGGCCATTTCGCAGAAACGGACACAGACCCGGCCACAGGTGGCGGCCATGGGGTATTTCTGGAGGATCACCCCTAGAGAGTGAGTGAATTTGCCATCCTTGATATAGTCGATGTAGCGCGGCACGTCGACACGGGACGGACAGGCCTCGATACACGGCGCCGACACATAGGTTGTGCACGGTTGAGCCACGGTTTTCTCGCCATTGTTGATTTCGGCGAGCAGTTCATCACCCAGATGCCGGATCATTTCCAAAAGGGCCACGGTGGCGGTCTGTCCCAGCCCGCACAGGCTGGTGCTGCGAATGTGCTCGGCAATGGTGGTGATCTCATCCAGAACGCCCGGATCCCGGTTGCCATTTGTGAGCTCACCCAGTTTGGCGGCGATAATCTGCGTGCCGACCCGGCAGGGAGTGCATTTGCCGCACGACTCGCGGGCCACACGCTGCATGTACTGGCGGGCGGCATCCAGCAGACAGACCCCCTTTTCGAAAATAAAAAAACCGTGGCCACCAAAAAAGGCCTTGATAGGGTTGCCGGGATTGAACTCGTCGAACGCCTGGAAGGCAGGGTGTTCGTCGATTTCGAAGACATTGCGATTGCGGTTGTCGATAACAGTGCCATCCCAGACGCCAAAAATCACTTTTGCCATAGAGGTGTCCTCGCTTTCAGTTTCAGTGCCCGTCCAGAAATGGCCAATTTGCCCGATTTCTGGACAGCCACTATTTATGCGTTCGCGCCGGAACGCGGGTTTCCGGCAACATCGCCGGGAGTCCGACAGGCCCTGGGCCATTGACCGGCCCCCCGGGCGCGAGCATGCGGAGAATCCCCCCACCGGTCGCATCCCAGCCTGCGGCCCATCTTTAAAATCCGCGCTTCCAATGCCTTTTGAAATGCGGGATCGGTTTCATCCGCGCCCGGCTTGCCGTCATAAAGGGTGTAACGCTTTCGGATGTCGATGGGGGTGGTCTGGGGCATGATCACATTGGCCCCAAAGGAGAGTCCCATTTCGCGGCCTAACGGCGCCAGGGCCTGCAGGGCCGTGGTCGCGGCGATATTGACATCCTTTAACACCAGGCGCACCACAGCAATGGTGAGCAGTGCCAGACGCAAGCGCTCGGTCGGGTCGGGGGCACCGGCTGCGGCCAGGGGTGCGGCGTGGTGGGGGATGTATGGCCCCATACCGATCATGTCCACATCCTGTTCCTTGAAAAAAAGAACATCCGCAGCCAGATCGGCCGGGGCTTGAGCAGGGGCACCGATCATCATTCCGGTGCCTACCTGGTATCCGATGGACCGCAGGTCATCCAGACAGCGTCGCCGGCCCGTATAGGTTTGATCCGCCGGATGCCACCGTTTAAACAGCTCGGGCGATGAGGTTTCGATGCGCAGCAGGTAACGATGGGCTCCGGCATCGAAAAACCGCTCATAAGTCTCCCGCGACTGCTCCCCGACACAAAGGGTAATCCCCAGGCCATCCGGCAGTACTTCCGAGCGGGTGGCCGCTTTGATGGCCCGCACAGCATCGATTACAAACTGAACGAATGCCGGGTCTTGCCGCTCGCCGGATTGAAGTACCACCGAACCGAATCCCTGGTCGGCACACCAGCGGGCCTGGTCAAGAATTTGCGACTGGGTAAGCTGGTAACGGGCTACTTTGCTGTTGCTGCGGCGAATGCCACAGTAGTAGCAGTCGCACCTGCAGATGTTTGAAAACTCGATGATGCCACGAAAATAAACCGCCCGGCCGCAGTAGGCCAGGGTCGTGTCATAGGCCTTGCGCCGCAGGGTGTTGATGGCCCCGCGGGAGGTGAGGCGCAGCAGGGTTTCAAGCTCTGCAATGGTGAGCATCGCAGGAGAACTGATATCGGGAAGGTCGATGTTGGGAGGCGTCATGGGGGTAACCTCGGTTTTTACCGATGAATACGATTTTATAGTGTTTAGGATAATGTTTTTGGCAAGGCTAGAGGGAGAGAAGCTGTATAAACAATACCGCGACGACCGATAACGCAGCTCAAAAACATTATCTTGAATGCTATAGGTAAAGATCCCGTTCGCCGGCAGCAATACGCCGGTAATAATCCATAAAAAGATCCATGGATTGGGGTTGTTGCCGGCCGATGGCCTCGATTTCACGTTGGATCACCGGTTCACCGGCGGCGGCGGTTTCCTCGGTGGCAAAATCATCCAGCCACTCTCTGAAGGTCAGCACTGCATTGAGCTTGCAAAAGCGCCCTTCCTTGCCGCTGCGCAAAAGATCCATGATGCGTTTGCCGGTGCGACCACAGCGATAGCCGGCCGTGCAAAAAGAGGTGATGGTGCCGGCCTCGGCCAGTTCGCGAATCACCGTGTCCAGGCTGCGTGTATCACCCAGCACGAACTGCTGGCGGTTGTCCTGATCGTCCAGGGCGCTGCCATCGGCATAGGCACCCACCCCGATGCGACTGGAGGCATCGATCTGGGTGATGCCCAGGGGCATCAGGGCTCGCCGGGTATCTGCCGATTCACGGGCGGTGAGAATCATGCCCGTGTAAGGCACGGCCAGGCGCAGAACGGTGACCGCCCGCCGGAAATCCGCGTCAGCCACACGCAAACGGGTATCCTGGATAAACGGCGTATTTTCCGCCGGCTCCAGTCGCGGGAAGGAAATCGTATGCGGACCGATGCCCACCGCTCGTTCCAGTTCATGGGCGTGGGACAGCAGCCCCAGGGTCTCGAAACGCCAGTCGGCCAGGCCGAAAAGTGCCCCGATGCCGAAATCGTCAACACCGGCTTCAAAGGCCCGGTGCATGCAGTAAAGCCTCCACGGGTAATGGCCCTTGATCGTGTCGGCCGGATGCAGGCGGGCATAAGTGGCGTGGTGATAGGTTTCCTGAAAGACCTGAAACGTGCCGATACCTACCTCATGCAGGCGCTTGAGGTCCTCGATACATAGCGGCGCGGCATTGACGTTGACCCGCCGGATGCAGCCCACTCCTTTTTTAGTGGGCACCTGAACATCATAGATGGTGCGGATGGATTCCACCATGTAGTCGATGTCCGACACCGGATGCTCGCCGTAGACCACGATCAGCCGTTTGTGACCGATTTGGCCGCACAGCACCGCCACTTCCCGGCGGATCTCGTCCATGGAAAGGGTCAGACGCCGGATGGCCTTGTTCTCCCGGCGAAAACCGCAATAGCGGCAGTTGTTGACGCAGTAGTTGCTTAAGTAAAGCGGGGCAAAGGTCACAATACGGTTGTCGTATACCCGGCGCTTGATCTCACCGGCCGCCGCCTCCATTTCGGCCACCAGATCCGGGTCGTCCACATGGATCAGGGCCGCAGCCTCGTCCAGGGTCAGGGTTTCAATGGACAGGGATTTGGCGATGATCTCACGAATGTATACCGGATCCGGATGGTAATTGGCGGCAAGGGCCTTGGTAATGGCGCCCTCATCGATAAAGTCCCGGTCACCTTGCATGAAGCGCTGGATCTCGTCTGACCTAATTTTACGCTGTTGCCACGATTCGGTTCTCACAGGTTGACTGAGCATGGGCATCTTCTCCACAGATTGGGTGAACAGTTTGCCAGGCATCGGGGAAGGGTTCGAGGACTCGATTGAGCACCCCGTGCAGGGCGGAAATACATACGCCGTAATTGGTGATGGGCACACCGGCCGCCGCGGCCCGCTGCATCCGGGCCAGCATTTCCCGGCGGGTGAGCATGCAGGCCCCGCAGTGAATGATCAGCCGGTAGTCGGCCAAATGATCCGGATAATCGCGCCCACTGTAGGTATCGATCTGAAGCTGTCGGCCGGTGGTGGCTTTCAGCCAGCGGGGAATTTTGATGCGACCGATGTCATCCTCCAACGGATGGTGGCTGCAGGCTTCGGCCACCAGTATGCGGTCGCCATCTTTCAGTTCATCGATAGCGGCCACGGCCGCTGCCAATTGCGGCAGATCCCCTTTCAAGCGGGCAAAAAGAATGGAAAACGTCGTGCAGGGTACCCAGGGCGGCGTATCGTTGACCATGCGCATCACCACCTGGCTGTCACAGACCACCAGGTCCGGCGGCCGGCTCAGGCGGTTCAACATCGACCGGTACTGGCGCTCGTTGACCACCAGGGTGGCGGCCTCGTGATCCAGGGCATCGCGGATGGTCTGCACCTGGGGAAGAATCAGCCGTCCCTTGGGCGCTTCCAGGTCGATGGGAACGATCAACACCGCCAGGCCGCCGACAGGTAAAAGATCGCCGATAATGGCCGGCTTGGGCATGGCACTCTCGGGCAAGGCCTGGAGCAGAAGCGCCTTGAATGCGCTCACGTAGCGATCGCGCTCCCATAGGGCTAAGCTTGAAACGCTGCACACAAAGGGAGAGGCTTTCTCTACCATCTGCATAAACCCGTTGTCCGGTGGATTAACGTCAATCTTGTTGACCACTATCAGGCAGGGGCATTTTGACGCTCGGGTAGCATCGAGGATGGTGGTTTCATATTCGGTCCAGCATCCGGCTTCCACGAGCAGAACAAACACCTCGGCGCGGTCGAAAATCTTCCGCGTACGCTTGAGGCGCGAGGCACCCAGCGCGGTGTCATCGTCCATACCACCGGTGTCCAGAAACATCACCGGCCCGATGGGCAGAAGCTCCATGGCTTTTTCCACCACATCGGTGGTGGTGCCGGGCATTGGGGACGTCACGGCCACATCCTGGCCGGCGATCATATTAAGAAAACTGGATTTACCCACATTGGTGCGGCCGAACAGACCGATCTGCAGACGCATGGACTTGGGCGTGGAATTCATCATTGGCCTCCGAGTTGGCAGTACTACTGTAAAGTGAGACGTTAGCTTGGAAAAAATCGGTTCGCTTGCCTGTTTTTGACAAGAGCAAGGGTAGTGCCAGGCGGAATCGATGATGCATTGCAGCGCTAATTAGTTTTAAAATCAATACATTAAAAAAAGACTACAATCTGGTCGGTGTTCGTATACCAGCACTTGGCGCTGTCACTTTTTTTTTCATGCTGTAAAGCGAGGGATGGAAAGAATGATGTCAGCAGCTACAATGAAGCTATGTTGATGTATAGATTGGTGCGCCGGCCTTAAGGATCTCCCGTCCCAATTGTTCCGTTTTGCTTCCAGCACCGGCATGAGGAATGAAAAAGCTTCGGCCCAGTTGTGCAACCAATTGGTTGCGCTGTTGGGCGGTCGCTTATGATTTTTCCTTCGTTTTCCCCTATCGTTGATTCGCCGTTTTCAGCTATTGATACCTTCAAACGATATTTGGTCCATCGACCGAAGCCGGCCTGTTCCAAGAGACCAGCTTGAACCAGCCCCTGCAGATCCTGGCCGGCTGTCATCATATCCACACGATGCAGACGTCGGTAATCCTGGTTATCGATATCATGGTTCTGTTTGAGATAGACCAGCGCCAGGCGTTGATGGTCATTCAATGGTAAATGGGAAAACTGATTGACTCATTTTTTTTGGTACCGATATGCATCTTCAATTCAGTTGACCGATAGCCAGCCCGGCTAAAATGGAGATCAGTATCCAAAAAAGGGTTTTTACCGTATCCTGCCAAAATTGGCGGTAGGATCGGGGTTGGATTTCCGAAAAACGGCCGCGCCCCTCGATGGATTCAGCCGATTCGGGACGGAAAATCAGAAAAATAAGGGATCTCCATTGGTTTCTCATAACCACCTCCGTAAACTGAAGATTGCCAGTGAGATGAATTTAAATCGGTGAGCGTATGCAATCCAATCGTAAGATCGGATGGGGGCCATCACAAAAGCGGATTGACAGCCGCTGGGCAGCGATTTAGTATCGCACGAACCCTAATCGTGACGACTTATTATGGAACTGTATCACCTGAAGACCTTCATTACGGTGGCCGAGGAGGGACACCTCACCCGGGCGGCCCAGCGGCTGAATACGAGCCAGCCGGCGGTCAGTGCCCACATCAAGGGCCTGGAGGCGGAGTTGGGGCTGATGCTCTTCGTCCGCACGCCCAAGGGCATGCGTCTCACACGGGAAGGCGAGGAATTGAGGGATCAGGCGGTACGAGCGCTGTCCATGATCGACACGATTCGCGACCGTGCCGGTGCGCTCAAGGACGAGGTGAATGGCTTTGAAACCGGTCAAGGTGACCATGGCCGACCACGAGCCGGTAGTGGCCACGCTGGTCACCGCCGGCGTTGGGCTGGCGGTCATGATCGAGGACGAGGCCCTGGTCTACCGCGAGGCCGGTCAGGTTGCCGTGTGGGACGAGATCGTCGGTACGGTGGATCTGAATTTTATCTATGATCGCAGGCGGGCGAAAGAGGCGATCATTGGTGCGGCCGTCGATGCCGTTAAGACCGTCTGGGCGGACTGAAAGCTGTAGGCAGGCCCCCTATTTTAGATAAGCAATCAACAATCAGCCATGACGGTTTGCACACTCCCGGCAGGGATCGCGCCTTCGTTGCCTTTGTTTTTATCTGTAATAATTGAAATTTTGGACGAACGCGTTGTGAATATCTGTAATTTCATCTGACTGAAAATTCAGATATACATCCGACCAATTATTCCGAGCCATTTATTGCACACTTTCCAAGCTTCGGACATAGAATCTCAACAGCCTCGCCCTTGTAAAAAATAATGGTATGTTCGTCATCTTCTGAGTCTCCTAAGCGGACTCGTTTTTCCTTGCTCATCTTTTTCATCTCTCGAATAGTATTCTCGAAAAAATCCGATTCATGTCCACAGTCGCACCGATAAGATGATGGGAAAAGTTCTATCGCCATTGTTAGATTTCTCCATAATGTTAACTATCTGCGAGCACTACACTTTTCAGCAGGCGCTGCTTTTTGCGATTCGCTGCAAAAGCCCTGTTGGGCATTTTCGTTTGTTCATGACAATATAGTTTTCTAAGGTACTGGAGCAGACGATATCTCCAAATGTATGTTCTCTTTATCAATCCTTAAATCGTGTCCCATTATAACCGTTCTAATCTTTGGGAATAAATCTGTTTGCCTTTTTTGCAAATTTTCAAAAACGCGAAGCATTGTCATTACATCTTCGGGATCACAATCATTGGGAAGAATTTCTTCTATTAACTGCTCTTGAAACTCTTTTTGTTTTTCTTGAGGCAAAAATGTCATATTCCATGCTGCAATTGCTAAAGATATTATTCCTCGAACCCGAATTTCATTCCCCCAATACAATTTAATATAAGGTTCAGCGATCTTCAAAATCACAGCCGACATTTTTATTTCATTAGGATTATCGATAAAACCAATTTTTTCCGAATTTATCCCTCTTACTTTAAGCATATCCTTTACCTTCATATTTAAATGATGGTATTTTGATAAAGTTAATTTATTTTTTACAATAGATTTAGATACATTTGATTTTTTCTTGCGCGTTTTATTTCCCATTCACCAAACTCTCCTTAGCAAAACTCAACATTGTTACTCACTGCAATACGATGAAGACCGAAAGCCAAAAAGTTTACGGCTTTATAGACAAAAAGTTGAAATCGGTTGAAATCTGCTAACGTTTTAACAAATTTTCCTAATTAATCAAGATATTGTCCTTAAATTCCAAACATGCGTCTATCGAAGAAAAATAGGGGACAATGTTTCATTGTTGCAAACGCCTACTTTTTGTTCTCGGCCTTAAAAAGGTTATTGAGCAGGCAGATAGTTCCACCAGCCTGTCAGGTACTGATTTAGTCCCTTGATGACTTGATCCAGATCTTTCCACATACAATCAGTACCTATCAAAGAATGCACCGGTTAAGCTTGTCTTGACATTTGTCCGGACAATTATTATTTTGCCAGTGAACAAAAAAATATGAGGTGAATCATGTCCCTGGCAACGTTACATCATGATAAGCAAGAAAATCAGCCGACAAGACCATCTTTAAAGGATCTTAGCCCAATTATACAACTGAAGCATGTTTTTGAGGCCTTTCCATTGTCTCGTGAAAAACTGGCTCAATTGATCGGTGTAAGCCCCCGGACATTAGCCAGGTGGGCTAAATCCGGTGCAGGTCCAGAAAAACGGGAACACATTACCCGTTTAGCAAAACTTCATGAGATTCTTGAACTCGGCGTCAAGGTCTATACGGCCGAAGGCTTGCGGGATTTTTTCAAAACTCCCCTGCCGGAATTTGATCATCAGACCGCGTTCGATGTTTTGACGATCGGAAGATTCGACGATGTGCTTGGCGCCTTGGCCGCTGATTACGAGGGACTTGGCAGTTGAATATTGCCGAGCATATCAAACCATGGAAAGGCAATGCCTTTCGGCATCTTCCCGATATGGCGACATCCGATGTCCGTGATTTTCGGTATTGTGCACTTTCAAAAACCAATCGATGGAACTCAAAAGGCGAACCGACACGTTACCTTGCAAAGAGTAAATCCGTTGCCGCAGGAGAATTCTCCCGACATTTCTCGGAAGACAGATCTTCAAAGCTTGCCGCTCAAGTGCACAGGCGACAAATATGGAAAATTTCGGTGGAGTTGAACAAAACGATTGACTTGTGTGATTTGAAAGCTTGTGAAGCGTTGTCTTTAGCCGATCCACCACATTGTTTTTACGATATTCAATTTGCCAGGGCCACTGCATCATTTCTAAGGAACACATTAAAAATAGAAGCCCTATTTGTACCGTCAATGGTCTTCATGGATGATTTGTCAAAATGGAATCTGGTAGTTTTTTTAGAAAATTTGCCGAATGAGACCACAGCATTTTTTCCCAATGCGCATCAAGACGGCTTTCTGGATATTCAATAGCTACCGGCATAACCATTCCTTCCTGATACCTATATGCTTTCAATGCAGTTGACCAATGGCCAGCCCGGCCAAAATGGAACTTAGTCTCCAGAAAAGGGTTTTTACCGTATCCTGCCACGATTGGCGGTAGGATCGGAATTGCGATTCCAAAAAACGGCCGCGCCCATCGGATGCTCTTCGTGCGCACGCCTAAAGGCATGCGCCTCACACGGGAAGGCAAGGAATTGAGGGATCAGGCGGTGCGCGCGCTGTCCGTGATCAATACGATTCGCGACCGTGCCGGTGCACTCAAGGACGAGGCAGGTATCTCTGTTGATGTGGACAGGTTCTAATCCCTCCTTCAGCTAATAACCCCGTGACTGCTTACCTTCTATCAACATTAAACTTATTCAGCTGTCAGTTCGCAATAATTAAAGACATCTTTTTCCTATGCCATATTTGTTTTTTCATAAGCCATGATATTTAAACACCTTGCTAACTAAGGTTCTGATTGTGGCATGGACAGCCTCTTCAATCGCTTCACAATGCTGTAGGTTTCTTCCTAAAACACGGTCTCTAAGCCCATCCGACCATTCCGTACTCTGAAGCATGACCCCGCCCAAACCTAAAGCCAGACCGCTATCATTGTCTTGACCGCTCATGATTTTCCAGGCAAGCGCCCATCCTCTGATCGTATTTTCAACGTGATATCCACCGCCGCCCGTCGCAAGGATGGGTTTATTGAAGCCCAGGAGTTTTTCGATAATTGCAGCGTGGGCATTGTTTGTCAGCTCCAGGTGCGCCAACGCATCACCGGCCAGGGCATCCATCCCCAGCTGGAGCACGAAAACATCAGGGCGATAGGCATTGGCCAAGGGAATAACGATTTCATTAAACGCTTCAAGATAAACCCGATCACCAATACCAAGGGGTAAGGGAATGTTGACATTGAAGCCTTTTCCTAATCCTTCCCCGATTTCATCTTCAACTCCCGTCCAGGGCCATAAGGTTTTTCCACTTTCGTGCAGCGAAACTGTCATGACCTGATTTGTTGAGTAAAATGCCTCTATAACACCGTCACCGTGGTGAGCATCAATATCCAAATACAGTACTTTTTTGCCGCTATCTGAAAAACGCATACACGCCAGCACCAAGTCATTGAGATAGCAGAATCCGGATGCCTTTTCGGCCCGCGCATGGTGAAATCCTCCCGATGGATTGAAGGCGATGTCTGCTTCACCGGATAGTATCAGTTTAGCCCCGCTTAATGTGGCCCCGCAAGCCCAGCGGGCGTAATCAAACATATCTGGGAACACAGGGCAATCGGATGTACCCAAGCCCATGCGACGGCTTTCCTGGGTCAAGTTCCCTTTGGCGGCCTGTTGTAGAACACCCAAATAGCTTTCCGAATGAAACCTTTGCAGCTCCACGATGGTAGCCGGTGCAGGAACCGCTTCTACCGCATGGCCATTGCCCAGTAGCCCCAAAGAAATCAGAAGTTCACGAGTTTTTGCCACTCTCGTCGTGTCAAACAAAGCATCCACCGGGTAACTGTATTTTTCAAATGCAGGTGAGTAAATAAATATGGATTTTTTAGTATTTGTCATAGTCCTCCGTTTGGATCCGCTGGCAAGATCATTGCGGCATGCTAGCCCAACTTAGAAATAAAAATACTAACAGTTATTAAAAATGGACCTTGGCTTAAAGGGACGGTCGGTTCGTTATCGGACGGGCTATTCAGGCAATCTGCAATGTTACTTTTTCCGGCTTCGTCCATCGGTGGGCGGGGGGGAGATCTTTAACGTCCTGATTTTTCGATAAAGCGTACTATCATCGATCCCCAGGTCCTTTGCCGCGAGTCTGCGGTTGTCGCTATGACGGCCCAGCGCCTCCTCGATCATCAACCTTTCCATGGCCTTGAGTGTTCTCGTCTCCGTGAAGTCAACCTTGCTTAGGGTTCTTTCCGCGCAAAAATCTGGCGGCAGGTGGTGCATCTCAATCAGACCGCTGTGACAAAGCGCAAACCCATGCTCGATGATATTTTCCAACTCTCTGACGTTGCCTGGGTAATCATGCGCCATCAATCGCAGCATCACCGCTTGCGATACCCCGGCGATATCCTTGTTCTTGAGCCGGTTGAATTTGCCCACCATGTGATCGACGAGCAATGGAATATCCATGTGCCGTTGCTGAAGGTCGGGCAGTTTTAATTCAACCACCCGAATGCGATAGAATAAATCCTTACGGAATTTTTTTTCGCGTACAAGCGTCTCTAAATCTTGATTGGCGGCGGCCACCACGCGTACATCCACCTCGACAGGGTGAACGGCGCCCAAGGGTTCGATCCGTTTTTCCTGCAGCACCCGCAACAGCCGAACCTGCATTGCCGGCGAGATATCGCCGATTTCATCCAGCAAAATGGTGCCACCTTGGGCCAGGGCGAACCGCCCTGGCTTGTCTTTAATGTATAGTTCGCTTCCAACGCTTTCCGAAGCTGTTCGACCTGGGTCAGATCCTGAACGGTCTCTACCCCACCGACCACCGTGCCATCTTTCTCTTTCAGGGGGGCCGTGGACAGGCGGATGGGAATCTGGTTGCCGGATTGGGTGACAATGCGGGTCATTACGTTTACCATCGGCTTGCCGGTGGCAAGGGTCTGTTTCATCGGGCAGGCCGTTTCACAGATGCTGGTCCGAAAGACCTCACCACAAGGCCGGCCGATCGCATCCATGCTTCGAACCCGGGTAATCTTTTCGGCCGCCCGATTGAAGGAAGTAATTAGCCAGTTCAAGTCGACGGTAAAAACGCCCTCATTGATTGAATTCAGGATGGTATCCTGGTGCCTTTTGACAATCTTTGAAGCCAAAGCCGCACCCTCACGAAAAGAATTGCATTTTACAAGGGTTTACTACTTCTAATAATGCAATTTGCATGGTTCAAATGCAAATAAATAATTTGTTTTTGTAAAATCACCTGATTTTAAAGGGTATCTTGTGCGCCTTGGAATTGGCCGGAATATTGCTGTGTTATTTTATCATGAGAATCGCAATTTCCCATCAGCAGGGCCGCATTTCACCGGTGTTCGATGTGGCTGCGCGCATTTTACTGGTAGATATTCACAACGGCCGGACCGTGCGCCGGAATGAGAGAGCGTTGGTTCAAATGGATTCTCTGGCCCGGGCCAGGCAAGTGTCGCAATTCGGAGTAGAGCTATTAATCTGCGGTGCCATCTCCTGGCCTTTGGAAAATGCGCTCTCATCCATGGGCGTGCAGGTGGCCGCATGCATTTGCGGCCCGGTAAATGAGGTTATCAAGGCATATGTGAATGACAAACTTGGCGACCCGGCATTCATTATGCCCGGATGTTTGGACAGACAACAACGCTTAACAACCAAAAAGGAGGGCTCCGTGAATAAACACAACATCAATTATGATACTCTTGTTCGCATCACCAAGGCAATCTCTACCATCCAAGATCCGGAGGAGATCGTGCTGATCACCGTTGAAGGGGTCACCCACGCGCTCAACGTCAAGGGGTGTGCCCTGTTTCTGTTCAGTGAAAAAAGCGATGAACTCAAGCTGGCCGGTTATTACGGGCTGAGCGATGAATATGTCGACAAGGGGCCGGTGAGTGCCATCCACTCCATCGCCTCGTCGCTTCAGGATAGACAACCGGTGGCTATTTTTGATGTCAGCGATGATCCGCGCATCCAGTACCCTGAGGCGGCTATCAGAGAGGGGATCGCTTCAATTCTTTCCTCTCCCATCATCATCGGAGACCGACTTTTGGGCTGCCTGCGCGTATACACGGCCGAGCCGTGGGAATTTACGCTGAGCGATGTGAATTTCGTTCAGGCCGTTGCCCAGTTGGTCGGCATGGGAATAGAGATGTGCCGGGTCAACCAGGGGTTGCGGGAAAGTATCGATGTCCTGGAAATGATGCAGGATTCGACTGCTGCCCAGCTAACTGTCCTATGACATGAAATAGTTTTAGATAGAAAGCGATAAGGAGGCTATCATGTTTACCTTAAAAACCCTAAACATGGGATCGATCCCTTCGGCGCTTCAAAAAGCAGAGAGGTATCGGCTACTAAACGAACATAGAGAAGCGGAAAGCATCTGCCTGGATATTCTTCAGGCGGAACCCGACAACCAGGAGGCCCTGATCATGTTGCTCCTGGCATATACGGACAAGTTCAAAACGGAGCTCTATCCAGCATTCGACAACGCCTTAAATGTGCTCGAGAAGCTTCGCGACGAGTATAGCAAAACCTACTATCGTGGGGTCATCTACGAACGGCGGGCAAAAGCGCAGCTGAACCGGAGCGGGCCAAGCTCTGACGATATCGCTCACGAATGGTTTACCAAGGCCATGGCCGAATATGAACGTGCCCTGGAAAACGATCCCGATGGAATCCAGGATGCGGCCTTGCGGTGGAACACCTGCGCTCGCATTCTGAACGAAAACCCAAACCTCAAACCGGCCGAAGAAAATCAAGAAGTCGAGCTTATGGACGACTATGAGTAAAAAAGGAGGGCTTAAACCATGAATGAAAAAACAGAGGACTGGGAAATCCGTATTAAGGAGATAGATCTTTTTAAGGATCTAGATTTTAAAGTCATGGAAGAAATAGCGGACACCGCTTGCACAGAAGTAACCTATGACAAAGGGACTGTGGTTTTCAGTGAAGGCGATTCCGCCAATGCCCTTTTTCTTCTTTATGAGGGCGTTGTAGATCTTAAGGTTGGAGGGGAAAAAACGGTCTATAGCCTGACAGAGAAAAGCGATATCTTCGGCTGGTCAAGTCTGGTTGCAGATGCAAACTACACCGCTACCGCAATCGCTAATACGGATATTCAAGCAATAAAAATCGATGCTCGTAAATTGAATCGCGTGTTTAACGCCAATCCGTTGTTTGGGCTTGAAATTTACCGGCGGCTTTCAGCTGTTTTCAACAAAAGACTTGCCAATATTTATGGCCTGCTTTTATCCGTTCCGTCGGTTTTATGACTATTTGGCGCATGAAAAATCCATGAATGGGAATTGGTAAACAGTTCCTGAAAAGCAGGCCCGTGTGCATAGTAGTCCTCAACATTCCTAAATCGGTTGCGAGGTCGACCGATAGTGCATCCGTTACGCGAAACTTCAATAATGAATCAACCTCGGCAACAGCGATAAAAAGTAGAAAAACAGGTGCATTCAGCACCACCCTGGGGCTGGGAAGCAGAGGAACCTGCCAGTCCCATTATTCATTTTAGTCACCCTAATCTTATTATGAGGAGGCATCATGAAAATCGCGATCTCGTCCAAAGGAACCGACTTGGACGCACAGGTTGACCCACAATTCGGGCGGTGCCAATATTTTATCATCGTTGACTCCGCAACTGAGGCATTTGAAGTCGTGGACAACAAAGCCGCTGCGTTGAGTGGCGGTGCCGGGATCCAGGCCGCTCAGACTGTCATCAATGCAGGCGCTAAGGCGGTGGTTACGGGAAGTTTGGGGCCGAACGCAACAAATGCGCTGAAGGCCGCCGGTCTGAAGGTTTACCTCGGTGCTTCGGGGACGGTGCGGGAAGCCCTGAAGCAAAGCGACAGAGGCCAGTTGCAGGATGCTTCCAAGTCCGCGGGGGATGTGCGGGCCGGTCGTGTTGCTGGGGGCTACGCACCGGGCGTTGGCCGAGGGATGGGAGGCGGAATGGGGGCCGGCAGAGGATGGGGCCGTGGTGGCGGCAGGGGACTCGGTCCGGCTGGAGAGTGCGTATGTATAAACTGTGGAGCCAGGGTGCCTCATCAGGCGGGCGTCCCTTGTTTCGAGCATCAATGTCCCCACTGCGGAGGCGGTATGAGAAGATTCTGAGGCCATTCCAACGTAAGCCTCACCGACACAACCCCGCGGCAGACTTGCAGATGTCCAGTGACATTCACAACGCAATGGGTATTGAACCCAGGAGCGCCTCTGAACCAGATTGTACTAATGAAATCCTTCCGCGAGGGGTCTGGAGGCGGAGAATTTGTCGTGGCTTCACCAACAAAAATTCATGAAAAGGCTACTATAAAAAGCAGATGAGTCGACTAATTAAAGGATACATTCATGTTTATACGGGCAACGGCAAAGGGAAGACAACCGCAGCATTGGGTCAGGCGCTGCGAGCAGCAGGCAGTGGACTGAAAACGTTCATAGTTCAGTTCATGAAAGATTTTCCGTATGGCGAAGTAAAAAGTATACAGCAATGGAACGAATGGATCGAATTGGCACAGTATGGAAATGACACCTTTGTCATTGATAAACGGCTACCATGTCAAAGTGATTTTGAAGCCGCAAAGCAGGGGCTGCAGCGAGCTCAAGAAGCCATGTTAAGCGGTAAATACGATATTTTGATCATGGATGAAGTCTGTGTCGCGATCCATTTTGGCTTATTAAATACGGAAACGGTGCATTTATTGTTAGAAAAAAAACCGACCTTTGTGGAAATCATTTTGACAGGGCGATACTGTCCATCGGAACTGATAGAAAAGGCGGACCTGGTTACCGAAATGCAAGAGATCAAGCATTATTACCAGAAAGGCATAGAAGCCAGAAAGGGCATCGAGTCATAGCGCGTACTTATCCACAAATAGCCAATTTGCCCCATCTCTGCATTATGCTAAAAATTTTATCCTTGGAATATCAACAATATGCCTGTGGTAAAATTTTTGGCAATGTCCAAATTTTCTTTGGACTTTTAGAGACCTTTCTTGGCGCTCATGACTCAACCTCGGCCCAGTAGGCGTCGACGTGCGTCTGGATATCTGCCAGCATCTTCTCATCACGTTTCGGTTCAAAGAGGTGCTTGAAGCGTCCCTGAAGTTTCAAGTACGCATCAACCGGCGGGCGCTTCGCGGGCTTCTTGGTATGCGTGATTATGCCGTTTTCATACTCCTTGAGGGGCCAGATGCCGGTGCGCACCGCGAGCTTGCCGACTTTCGCCGTCAATGACGGATCGAAATCCCAGCCCGTAGGGCAGGGCGACAGCGAGATGATCATGCACGGCCCCTCGATGTCGCGCGCCTTCTGGATCTTGCGTGCCAGGTCGAGCGATTCCGCGCCGATGACAGTTGCGACATAGGCCGGCTTGTGCGCAGCCCAGATCGAGAAGAGATCCTTCTTGAAACCAGGATATCCCCCGGGTCCGGTACTGGTCGAAGTCTTCGCTGCGTGCGGTGTGGCATCGGAATACTGCTGCCCGGTGTTGCCGTAGCCTTCGTTGTCGTAGCACAGATAGATGAAGTCCAGCTTACGTTCCATGGCGCTCGAGGTGGCCGAAAGCCCCATGCCGTAGGCTGAACCGTCGCCGGTCAGCACCACCACCTGCAGGTCTTCGTTTTTGTCGATCCTCTTTTGCTCGATCAGGATATCGAGCGCGTCGCGGATACCTTGCGCACCGGCGGGGGCCGATGCCATGGCGGTGTAGAGCCATGAGCCGCGAAACGGCGTAAAAGGGTAGACCGACAACAAGGTCATGCAGCCAGCCGCGTTGACGAAGACGGTGTTCTTGCCGAGCACATCGTAGATCTGGTGGATCGCCTGCAGCCCGCCGCAGCCGGCACACATAGGCGTGCCGGTGCCCAGGAGATGGGTGGAGGGAAGGTCGCGCATGTGTTTGAAAGCGGTCTCTGTCATCGCTCGTTCTCCAGTTCGTGCCTCTCGACGCACGCGATGTCCTGCAGCTTGCGCACCTCGCGCAGTTCGGTCTCTGTATAGAGCAGACGGGGCTCTGGGGCCTTGCCGTCCGCCACGGCCTGTTTTGTCACCTTGGCCATCTCGTAGAACTCCTCGGCGCTGATATCGCGGCCACCGAGTCCGCCGATGAAACTCACGAGGAGCGGCGGTTTGTCGGATTTTCCGAGAATTGCCGAGGCAAGCTCGGTGTGCAGCACACCACCCCGTCCGAAGGAGATGTTCTGGTCAATGACGGCAACACCCTTCTTGCCGACCAGCGCCTGGCGGATTTTCTCCTCGGGAAACGGACGAAAGAGGCGCGGGCGCACGAGCCCGATGGACCAGCCTGCTTCGCGCAACTGGTCAACGGCCTGGCGTGCCTTTGTGGCGAAGGCGCCCATCATGACGAAGACATACTCGGCATCATTGGTTCGGTAGCACTCCATCGCCGGATTGGCACGGCCGGTTGCTTTTTCGAACTCGGAGGCGACCTCGTCGTAGACCTCAAGTGCCTGCAGCGAGGCGAGATGGGTTTCGTAGCGAAAATAGGAGTAGGGACCGCCGCCGAGTACGGCCACGGCATGGCTGACTGGCATACTGGCGCGGAACTGCATGTTCTCGGGATCGTATGGCGGCAGGAATGCTTCCATGGTCTTTCGGTCTGGAATCTCTACAGGTTCGCGTGTAAAGGAGAGATAGAAGCCGTCCTGATTGACGATGACCGGCAGCCGGACGCGCAGGTCCTCACCGAGTCGGTAGGCGATCAGCATACTGTCAAGCACCTCCTGGCAGGTGGAGCAGTGGAGTTGCAGGAAGCCGCAGTCGCGGGCGGCCAGGACATCATTATGATCCGGTTCCAGAGTGATCGGGGCCGACAGCCCACGCGAGACATTGATCAGCACGAAGGGCGCACGCCATCCCGCGACCGTGTAAAGCATCTCCATGCTGTACAAGAGTCCCTGGCTTGAGGTCGCGCTGAAAACACGCACGCCCGTGGCCGCCGCTGCACCTGCCGCCGTGATCATCGAATGTTCGGATTCCAGCGTCACGAGCCGTGCCGGCATTTGATCACTGCCGATCCAGTGCTCCAGCGTTTCGATGATCTCGGTCTGGGGCGTGATCGGGAAGGCCGGGATGTAATCGACGCGCGCGAGCCGCGCGCCCCAGGCCGCCGCGCCATTGCCCGTCAAGAGTTTTCTGCTCATGATGCCTCCTCCGCTGCTGCGATCTTATGTTCCGGGATCGTTTTGATGGCGTGCGACGGACAGACGCTGACACAGGTCAGGCATCCCTTGCAGTGGTCGTAGTCGATCTCGGGTGCCCCTTCTTCGTTGACCGAAATCGCGCCGTCGGGGCAGGAGGCGCTGCAGATCCACCAGCACTTCTTGCAGTGGTTGTAGTCAATGACCGGCCGCATGGTGCGCCACAACCCGGTGCGAACCATGATGCTGGTCAGGCCTGTGTGAATCGACGGCGAGGAGATTCGCGCCACCTCGAACGGCACCTCGATCCATGCGGGGGGTGTGTATTCTTTCGCGGAGGGTAAGGTTCCTTCTTGCACCAGCCCTTTGTGATCGGCCATACGGTCGTAGCCTTCAAATGACATTTCGATGTTGCGGTGAATGACTTTCTGCGTTTTGCCTTCAAGCTCGTCGCGGATCGCCCGCTCGAGTTTCTCCTTAGAGATGACGCCTGTGAGGCAGGCAGCCGCGCCTGCGCACTCGGCCCCGACATAGCGCAGCTCGAGCCGATCCTCGACCGCTTCGGGTGCGGGCAATGTAAAGACGGTGCTGCTGATATTGAGCCGGTGGCGCCATTCATCGGCGGTTTGGGGGGTGCTGATCAGCAACACTGTTCTATCGGTCAGTCCGGCCATGACGCCGGCAGCGGGTACCGGGACCAGCGAGTCATCGGCAACAATGACGAGATCGGGATGCAGAATGATGCCGCGCTCGAAAATGGGCCCCCTGTCGGCACGAACATAGGCAAAGATTGGCGCCCCGCGTCGCTCTGCGCCATAACGTGGAGCGTCCTGGACCGCGAAGCCCTCCAGGAAGAAGGCTGCACCCAGCAGGCGGCTGGCGGTTTTCATGCCCTGGCCGCCGCGGCCGTGAAAGCGTATGCGATACATATTCTGTCTTCCTTATTTGATTACAATATAGTGACTTCAATTTTCATACCCTCTTTATGGCAAATCCTCTAAATAATTATGATGGCATGAAAATCATAAAAGATTCAAGTGCCTCAGACGCATAGCCTTTTCGTAATGGATTTAAGGTAGGGGGCACTTTTTTTAATGTTGCGTCATGTAACGTTACTATGCGTTACCATAACGATATTAGCTGTAAGTTTTAAACTTGAAGGCACATCTGTGCATTTGTTTTTAAGCACTTCATCTCCCTTCACATGTTCACAAGCGACTATAAGAATCTTTTTTGCATCCATACCTATTCCCCATCGGATGCATTCTCTGTTTTACCGGTAAGACTTTATACTCGTTAGCTTTTTTGGAATTTCAAGCGACCTTGCCTGGTTCGTTTGCTCCTCTGTACCGGGTGTGACGAAGACTTCGTCAGGGCAAAACAACGCCTTGGCTTTCGATTCATGATAGACGCGTTCGTCACGCCTTTTCCTTTGACACTCACGATTTGATAGGTGGCACATCCTTTGCTGCTTAAATTAGTAAGATAGCCATTTTCGTCGAAGGAGGTGATGCTTTAGCAGAAAATAAATCTCAGGATCACTTTGACGACAGATGCGAAGGGAACGTTTATCCCCCCCGAAACCAACTGCCAGTATTTAATCGACAAAGATGATTATTAAGACTTTGCCCAATTTGTATCCGTCAAATTCAAATTTTTTCAAACGTTAACAAATGATTCCCTTCAGTTTAACCTTATCGACTGCAGTTTAAGACCAGGAGGTGCGCTATGATCGGGAACAAAGCAGGCAACAAGATTAAAAAAAACGCCCTCTATTCCAAGCCAAACGACGATGCTGAAATCCGGCGGCAGCAAGACCGGCGCAAAAAGGCGAGTCCAGGCTTTGCCTATATCAGCATGGTGGGCTGGATTTGCCGCCGGGAAAGAACCCGGCGAAAAGATGAGCCGTTTGTTCTGTCAGTTCATCGCGACTTCTTTGCGGAATAGATCAACCGTTATTCTTATCGAGAAATACTCATATTAACCAAAGGAGGCGTGTAATGAAAAATCTGAAGGCATCCGATGTAATGGTCAGGCCCGTGGTGGCCGCGAAAAAAAATGCACCGGCAAGAGATGTTGTCTTTCAGTTTCTGAATGGATTTTACAGCGGCATGCCGGTCACCGATGATGAAGGTCAAGTCATCGGGATTGTCACCGAACTGGACATCCTGGACGCCGTTTTAGTGGGAAAGGAGTTGGTGAAAATTACCGTCAAGGATGTCATGACGACCAAACCGGTAACGGTAGATGTAGACACGGCCTTGACGGAGGTGGTTAAAACCATGAAGGAAAAAAACATTATCCGGCTGCCGGTTACGGAAGATGGCAAGTTGGTGGGGATCGTCGCCAGATGCGATATTCTTACCAGCTTGATCGAACCAGAATTTGTTACCTACATGTAAAAAACGTGATCGATAAACGGATCGACCAGAGAGCGGTCGACCTTCTTCCTTTGCCGATTGATCGAAAAGCTTTCTCCCCAAATGCTGCCGTTGATTTTCACGCAGTGCGGTACCCGATGAATCGAGGCCGGAATTTACCAACTGCTACGGAAGGCGCCCCTCCCCTATTAATTGTAGAAAAGCAGCTTATTCCTGAAGAATAAAACGAGAGGATGGATTACATTTTCGGAAATCACCAAAAGTGCGATGACGAATGGAAGGATACCGTTGACATTCACAACGCAAAAGGTGGGTTCATGAAAGAAGCCATGCTTTACGACGCCGAGGCCGATGCTACGGTGCATTGCAACCTCTGCAATCATGGATGCCGGATCAGCGAGGGAAAACGTGGAATTTGCAGGGTCAGGGAAAATCGGGAAGGCGTGCTCTATTCCCTCGTTTACAGCAAGATCATCGGCCAAAATCGGACGCCCGAACAGATCGTTGAAAGGGCAAAAGCGGCCGGCTGCAAAACCATCGCCTACACGTATACCGAACCCACCATATTCTACGAATTCGCCTACGATACGGCGGTTCTGGCCCATCGGGAAGGTCTCAAAAACGTCTTTGTGAGCAATGGTTATATGAGCGCCGATGCCGCACGTGAGATTGCCCCGCATCTGGATGCCATCAACATCGACTTGAAGGCGTTTACGAAAAAATTCTACAAGGAAATCTGCGGTGCCCGCCTCGCGCCGGTGCTGGAAACCATTCAGCGCATGAAAACCCTGGCTGTGTGGGTGGAAGTGACAACGCTCATTATCCCCGGCTTGAATGACGGTGAAATGGAACGCCAGGAGATGGCCCGTTTTGTAAAAAGCGTCGGCTGTGAGGTGCCATGGCACGTTACTGCGTTTTACCCTACCTACAAGCTTACAGACCGGCCATCGACGCCTGCGGCCACGCTGCACCGCGCGCGTGAAATCGGTTTAGCGGAAGGGCTTCGTTATGTATACGAAGGCAATGTGCCCGCTGAAGCGGGTGAGAACACTTACTGTTATGGATGTGGGGCCGTAGTCATTGAGCGCTCCGGTTTAAGTTTCATACATAATCGGCTGCAGGATGGAAAATGTTCCCAGTGTGGAAGGCCAATCGATGGGGTGGGGCTGTAAGCACCCAAAACAAACAGCGACCGTGTCGGTGGGTGAAATCGATTCCAGCGATAGGCCTTGAAACGGAAAAAGAATGGCACTTCTGTCTATATTCAAACACGCGCTGATGATCAGCTTTTTCGTTTTTGTCATGATGCTGCTGGTCGATTTTATCGATACGGCCAGCCGCAAACAAATGTCGGATCTCATTAAAGGTGGACAGTGGCGGCAATATTTTCTGGCCTCTTTCCTCGGATCTACCCCCGGTTGCCTGGGAGCTTTCATGAACGTAAGCCTATACGTACACGGCATGATCAGTTTCGGGGCCATTGTCGGTGGAATGATCGCGACTTCCGGCGATGAAGCGTTTGTGATGCTGACACAGTTCCCGGGCGTGGCGCTGGCGCTTTTTGGTTTGTTGTTTGTTGCGGGACTTCTTTGTGCCTGGATCAGCGATAAATTCATAACGCGTATGGGGGTGATTCCTTGTGAATCTTGCCTGGAAGCGCATTGTGAGCACTGCATATCCAGCGGGGACGAGGCTGAGCGGATTGCGGACATTTTTCGGTTAACCAACCTTTTTGAAAATTTTCGCTCGCTTTCGTTTACCCGTTTTCTTCTGCTGGTTCTGATTGCTTCGTTTCTGGTCCTTGTCGCTTTGGGGATTATCGGGCCATCGGTCTGGAACTGGAAGCGGATTACGTTTATCGTTCTTTGCCTGGGTTCACTGTATATCGCCATCATCGTTTCCGAGCACTATCTGCATGACCACATCTGGGATCACATCATTAAACGGCACCTTTTTCAGATCTTCCTGTGGAGTTTCGGCGCCTTGCTCTTTGTGCATATGGGGCTGGCCTATTGGAATCTGAAGGCCTTCATTCATGCGCATATGCTATGGATTTTGGTCATCGGGGCGATCCTTGGGATTGTACCTGAATCCGGACCGCATCTGATTTTTGTAATGATGTATGCTCAGGGCTTGATTCCGTTTTCCGTATTGTTCACCGCTTCCTTTGTCCAGGACGGCCATGGCATGCTGCCCCTGCTTTCCTACAGCATCAAGGATTCTTTACTGATCAAGGCGTTTAATCTTGTTTTTGGGTTGACTATTGGGGGAGGGCTACTTGCTCTGGGATTCTGAAAGATAAGGATCCGAAATGAAGTCATCTGGGCCAACGCTCGATCGCCCCCCAATTCCATCGATCGAAAGAAAGGAGCAAAACATGGAATTTTCAAAAATCATCAAAAAAAGTCAGGATGAAGGCAAGGAGAAGCACATTCCGACCATCACCCTCGATAAAGGATGCCATGAAGGCAAGGACATTGTTCGGGTCGTAGTTGGCCACGAGGTGCCGCATCTGCATCCGAATACCCTGGAACACCACATTGCGTGGATCGAACTCTACGGGGTGAAAAAGGACAACGATCAAGTGATCAATCTGGGCCGTGCAACCTGGGCGCCGGTCTATTCAAATCCCAATGTTCGTTTTCAGATCAACCAGATCGGCGATTTCAAGGCGTTCCACGCCTTGGCCTACTGCAACATTCATGGATTATGGGAAAATTCACTGAAGGCATAACCCTTTGAAGGGAGGAAAAAGAACCATGGTTGACAGCACCGAAGTGAGGGTACCGTTGGATGTTCCCAAAAGTGCCAGACATATCTATACAGCAAACTATCTCGGCATGACGAAAGGCAGCGGCCGCTTGATGCTGTTCGCTGGTGATCAGAAGGTCGAGCATCTGAACAACGATTTTTACGGCGACGGCATCCATCCTGACGATGCTGATCCGGAGCACCTGTTCCGGATTGCCGCCGAGGCGAAAATAGGTGTTTTCGCTACGCAGCTGGGAATGATTGCAAGATATGGCATGGATTACCCGCATGTCCCTTATCTGGTGAAACTCAATTCTAAGACCAATCTTGTGAAGACGCAACAAGCCGATCCTTTCAGCAACCAGTGGCTGGATGTTCAGGATGTGGTGACTTTCCGTGACAACAGTGGATTGAAGATCACTGCAGTCGGCTATACGGTCTACTTGGGCAGCGAATTCGAGGCTCAGATGCTGCGCCAGGCCGGACGGATCGTCCATGACGCCCACAAACACGGATTGATCACAGTATTGTGGATTTATCCCCGCGGCAAAGCAGTGGCGGACGAAAAGGACCCTCACCTAATTGCCGGTGCCACGGGAGTGGCTGCATGCCTTGGCAGCGATTTTGTCAAGGTGAACTACCCTAAAAAAGAAGGCCAAGAGTCAAAAGCGCTGTTAAAGGAAGCGGTTCTGGCGGCAGGCCGCACCAAGGTTGTTTGCGCCGGCGGATCGAGTGTGGATGCCAAGGTCTTTCTGCAACGCCTTCATGATCAGATTTTTGTCAGTGGTGCATCGGGAAATGCCACTGGCAGAAACATTCATCAAAAGTCCCTGCAAGAAGCTGTCGCGATGTGCAATGCCATTTACGCCATCACTGTAAACGGTGTGGACGTGAAATCGGCAATCAAGATAATGAAATGAGAAGTTTTCAAAAACGAACAAAGAGAAGATAATGACGAGTTATGGCTTGACTGCTTTCAACAGCCATCATGAGCGTTATGAAGCATGGTTTACGTTCCACGAAGCGGCTTATCTATCCGAAGGGATATGGAAACGGGGGCTTTGTCGCTGTTTTAGCAATGACATCTTCATCGTAGTGAAGAGTCCCCGTTAATGAAACGAAGAAAAACAAGATCATTATCGGTTGATACTTTTAACTGGTATCTTTCAGCGGCATGCCGGAAGGATTAGAATTTATGCCAAGTAAAATCAATCGAAAGGAGCAGCATCAGCGGCAGGATGCAATTATAAAGGAACGACTTAAACGCATAAGCAACAAGATATTGGTCATGAGTGGAAAGGGGGGTGTTGGGAAAAGCAGCATCGCTGCCTATCTGGCAGTAGGTCTGGCCAAACGGGGCTACCGAGTCGGCCTTATGGACGTAGACCTGCATGGTCCCAGCATACCCCGTCTGCTGGGTCTTAAAGGGACAATCGACTCCGCCACCCATGAGGGCAAGGCCCATGCCGTGAAGTATCTTCCGAACATGGAGGTGCTTTCCATCGAGTCGCTCATGCGCTCATCGCCGGTAAGACAGTGATTGAGCACGGCAAGGGGCCGGCTTTCGAGGCACTGCGTCAGATTTGGCAAGTGTTGAGAAAAGAACTTTGATGAAAAAAGACAACATTAGCAACTCGTTTACTATTGTGAGATTCACGATAAGTCTATGGATGGCGGCAACATTCGACAGTTAATCTTGCCGTTTTATGCTTGAACCCAAAAAAGGAGGGACAGCCATGTTTGATCTAACGCCCCACAGAAGGCGAAGCGGAAGGGAATTGGTCAGTTTCAGAGATGAAATCGATAATCTGTTCAACCGTTTTTTTGATATGGATTTTCCGCTTTCCCGTCGGCTTTTCGGTGATAGCGAATGGGCGCCTCGGGTGGATGTGAGTGAGGCCAAGGGCGAGATCACCGTCAAGGCGGAGATTCCAGGCTGTGATGGCAAGGACATTGACGTGAGGCTGGAAGGACGCTTGCTCACCATCAGCGGTGAGAAAAAGGAGGAAAAGGAAGAAAAGGATGAAAAATTCCATCACGTCGAACGAACCTATGGTAGTTTCAGCCGCATGGTCGAATTGCCTGGGGAGGTCGAACCTGATGCGATCGATGCCACCTTCAAAAAAGGCGTTTTGAAGCTGGTGTTCAAAAAGACCCAGACCTCACAGGCGAAGCGGATCGAGATCAAGACCGGATAGCCACCTTCAATCCACTTGTCGGGCAGCACGCCGGCTTCCCTGCCATGCTGCCGACAAGTGGCTTGTTGCTCTCTCATCAAACGGTTAGATAACCGTCACCACCCAAAGGGACGCCATGAACAGAATGAAAAAAAATCCATAGCAATTTGAGGGCCCATGAGCGGTTTACCACCAACGTTGGGGTCATCTGTAGGCCTTATAGCTGTGCGGCACCGTATTCATTTGGCTCAGGACCGGTGCTTTTGCTACCATCCGAGATTGTTTTTATCCTTCAATCCCTCCACGGATCGGGCCTTGATCCCTGCGCTCTGCCTTGCAGGATCGGACAACATTGCGGCGGCCTGCCCATCGGCTTTGATGCGGGTTCCATTCACGATTGTGTCGAGCATTTGGATGCGGCATCCCATCACGGGGCCGGATTCTTGTTCAAACATTTCGATGTCACCGGTTTTCTGTGGGCCATCGACCATCGACCAAGCCATGGCCTTTTATGCACAACCGCGGGAGTGGCCGGCCTGCCAGGTAAAGCGGATCATGACCGAGAGCCTGACGCGCTTCGATCCAGTTATACGTCGCCGCTTAATTTATTCTCCTTCAGCCATTTTTCGAGACCGAACCAATATCTTCATATGCGATAACTTTATTGCGTCCGGCATCCTTCGCAGCGTAGAGTGCTTCATCGGCACGGTTAATATTGTCATAAAGAGAAATTTTAGTCGCCATTTTTACAATACCGAAAGAAGCTGTAATGTTCAATTTTTTGTCACTATCCAAGTCTATCAGTAGCGAGGACAAATCATTCCGCAACCGGTCCACAATTTTCTTGGCCTTGTTCAGCTTCGTATTTGGCAAACATATAAGAAACTCTTCACCACCGTAACGACAAATCGAATCATAGGGGCGTAGTTTACTTTTTAACTCGTATGCAACGTCACGCAACACTCTATCGCCAACCATATGGCCAAAGGTATCATTTATGCTTTTGAAATGATCAAGGTCAACCATGCAGATGCAACATGGTTGGCCAGTACGTGATGATCGTTCATATTCATAGGAGAGAATACGAAAGAACGCCTGACGGTTGAAAACATCTGTCAGAGCATCAAATTCGAGTAGGATTTCACGTAGTTCATCTCTTAACTCAAAAATTTTTTTGGAGAAATCCTGTTCCTTAGCTATGAATAAATCGTAATCTTTGGTGGAAATAGTTCCATAATGTTTTATTTTATCAGCTAATACGAAGGCTCTACTATGCAAGTCGCGATGAATTTGACCAATTAATAAAAAAACCGTATGGTCTTTCAAAATTGGTGAAGACTGACTGTAGTACCATTGACCAAAACCGCATTGTCGGTATGAATCCTTTGAAAAACATATCTTTGCTAATGGCTGATCGAATATCAAGCTACGATGCCAATCATTAAGCCATCTGCGATGTTCGTTGACAGCCTGTTCAAGTACTTGAATAGTAGATTTAATATTTTCAGTAGTAAAACGCATCCGGAATGTGAACTTACCTGAGTTTGTAAGGATTGATCATCAGCACGGGAACCGGTGATTTTTTAACTACTTTTTCCGCAACGATCCCAAAGATCACCTGCTCCAACCCTTTCCGGCCATGTGTTCCCATAATCAACAGTTCTATGCCTTCGGATTCAATGACCTTTAAAGTATCATCGTCAGCATCTCCGGAAACAACCGTTTTTTGAAAATTGGCGCAGCGTTGAAACGGATCCAGGTCGTGTAGAAAAAGGTTTGTAGGCATGTCCGCGCCATTGCACACCGGCATGGGTGGAAACATTTAAGTAGATAGAATATACTTGTTTTGTATACCCATCTTATTTGCAAACCGTTAAGCGTTTTCGGATGCCCGCTACGGGTTTCCATGCGCAAAGCGTGCCAGCCGCCATTGCGGTGTCTGACAAGCCAGTTGTAGATACAGGCCCGACTGAAACCAAGCGTCCTGATGACTTGCTCCGGGCGTTCTCCATCTTGAACCCGTTGAACCGCCCGAATACGGATTTCTTCCATTACCTTGGGATTTATTTTTCTGCCTTCGAGTGTTTTCATGTTCGAATTTATAGCAAAAAGTGAGAATAATGCTAAATATTTATGCACTTATTAGTATGTCGACAATCAACACTAATACGCTATGCAGATACATTTGATGTAATGACTGAAGAGGACGCTCCCTGCTATAGTAATCCCGACGGCATTGAACTCGAAATGGGTGGCGACGATGAATAATGATTTTTTCGTAGTGGATTTAAGGTAGGGAACACTTTTCTTAACGCTGCTCTATATAACGTTACCGGGGTGTTACCGTAACGATACCAGCCGCAAATTTTTAACTTGAAGGCAAAAACTCACTGGGCCAAGGATCCGGACACCGATGATCATCTGCCGACCCCGTTTGGTGGCAACCGAAATTCGGTGATCCATATCAGTGTATGGATGGCTGCAATGTTCGACAGTTGATCTTGCCGTTTTATGCTTGAACCAAAAAAAGGAGGGACAGCCAATTTTCCCACAGCTTCCATCTTTTGGGCTTGAAGCAGTTGGCCTTCAAGGTTTTCTTTTTCTTTTTCAAAACGTTTCGTCTCTGTTAAATCCCTAAATTCAACGACTCTCACATTTTTTCCCTGGTAGGGAATATTTCGGGCTTCCAGGCGAACCGGATAAATCTCGCCGTTTTTACGCACGCCTTTTACTTCGTAAGGCTTTTCATATCCTGTGTTGATATTGTGGATTACTGTTGCTCGCGTATCGTCGGAAATTAGTGATAGCCCGTCCATCCCGATCAGTTCCTGGTATGAATAGCCTGTAATCTCAGACAAGCCATTATTGCATTCAATTATAAGACCTCTGTCATGGATACCAATACCGCCAAAGGAGGCATTGTGCAGTGCTTTGAAGCGCTCCTCGCTTTCTTTGAGTGCCGTCTCGGCTTGTTTGCGCTTTGTGATGTCTCATGTGGTGCCGATAATGCCGGTCGGTGACCCTGTATCGCCACGTATAAACGTGGCATTGACCTCAATCGGAATGATGCTGCCGTCTTTTCGCACGGTGTCGAGCTCTAAAAAGATGGATCGATCCGGATCAACGCCAGGCTCTCCTTCTCTATCCAGTTCTTCTGAAAATATTTGGATCACTTTCTGATACGATTCTGGAGTGAATGTCTCTTCCAATGGCATTTGCAGAGCCTGTTCAGGTGTATAACCGCGTAGCTTCTTTACCGATGGGCTGATATAGGTATATTTTAGATTCATATCAATTGACCAGATGACATCCGTTACATTGTCAGCCAGCATTCGAAAGTTGCGCTCGCTTTCCCTCAAGGCCTTTTCAGCCTGTACACGATCGCTGATGTCGACAAACCCACCGACGATTCCAGCAACCCCTCCGTTCTCGTCGCGGAAAACATTTTTATAATAGATGACAGGCCGAATATCCCCTTGTTTGTCTTTGATTTCATATTCGTAAATTTGTTGCTGCTGATCTTCCAGAAGATCAAGATCATTCTGATGGTATACACGGGCATGATCGCTGGGCCACAGATCGATGACTGTTTTCCCCCGGATATGTTCGTTGGTGACCCCCATGATGTCCGTAAACGCCGTATTGCAGCCCAGGTATCGGCCGTGTGTATCCTTAAAGAATACCGGTGATGGGATAGACGCCAACAACGATTCCGTGTATATGCGGCAAGCTCGACAATCGCCCAGTTTAGTTAACAAAGACGTCCGGGAAAGGATGTTGTCAGCGATTGGAGAATTGCTTGATACTGACAGCTTGCAGATGATTGGCTTTAACCATCCTTTTGGCATTTACGCCCGTTATGCGATTGAGGCCTACAACCGCTGACCATTTTCATCGTACCGGTACCACCCTTGACCGCTCTTTTTGCCAAGATGCCCGGCTCTGACTTTGCGCCGCAAAAGTTGGGGGGGATAATAGCGATCTTCACGGCTTTCCTGGTATATGGATTTCAACGCGTTGTATGAGACGTCGAGCCCCACCACATCTCCGGTTTCAAACGGCCCCATGGGCCGGCCGAACGCCAGCCGGACCCCCTTGTCGATATCTTCCGCCGTGGCCACGCCCTGCTCCAGAAGCTTGATGGCTTCGACATAACTCACCAGGTTGATGCGGTTAAGTAAAAACCCCGGCAGATCGCTTTCCACCCGGATGGGCGCCTTGCCCAATTCCCGCACCACAGCAGCCCCCATCAGCATGGTCTCCTCGGACGTACTCACACCCCTGACCACCTCCACCGCCTGCATCATGGGAACCGGGCTGAAAAAATGGAGCCCCAACACCCTTTCCGGACGCCGGGTAACCGCCCCAAGTTCGGTAATCGGCATCGAGGAGGTGTTGCTGGCCAGGTAAGTGTCCGGTTTGCATATCTCATCCAGGCGTCGAAAAATATCCTGCTTGAGGTTTAGATCTTCGAAAACCGCCTCAACCACAAGGTCCGCGTTTTCGGCCTTTTTCAAATCGCCGGAGAATTGAATCCGTTCAAGAATGGTTTCTCGTGGTTCCTTGAGCCGACCCTTTTCGACAAGCTTGCCTACCGACCAGGCAATGTTCTTTTGCGCCTTTTGCAACGCTTCACGGTTTGTATCACTGAGGATCACGGTCATGCCGGCCTGGGCAAAAACCTGGGCGATCCCGCTGCCCATCAGGCCGGAACCAACAACGAATAGGTTATGGATTTGCATGGATTGCCTCCTTTGCGGCCATGGGGAGCAGGCCCCCTTGGACGCTGTTTTTCCGGCCCTGTTTATTGGCGATAGTTGGAGAAATCGGGCTTTCGTCTTTCCATGAAGGCATTTCTGCCTTCCAGGGATTCATCGGTTCCATAATACAGACTCAAGCCACCAACACCCAGATTGGTGATTCCCGCAACCCCGTCGGTCTCAGCGTGGAAGGCATATTTGAGCATTTTAAGGGCCGTGGGACTTTTCTCCAAAAGGTCCTGACACCATTGGTCGACTTCGCTGTCCAGCTGATCCAGGGGCACTACCGCATTGACCAACCCCATGTCAAGTGCCTCATGGGCCGTGTACAGCCGGCACATATACCAAATTTCCTTCGCCTTCTTCAGTCCGACCGCTCTGACCAGGTCACCGGTTCCATATCCGGGATCGAAGCTGCCGACTTTGGGTCCGGCCTGGCCCAGTTTGGCTGTCTCGGCGGCAATGGACAAATCGCAGACGACCTGAAATACGTGCCCGCCCCCGATGGCGTAACCATTCACCCGGGCGATGACCGGCTTGGGGATGCTCCGGATCAGATGGGATACGGTCTGCCAGCCGACTTCCACGGGCAGGGCCGCAATGGTGCCGGCATACCCGCTTTTATCCCTGATGGACTGATCGCCGCCGGTGCAAAAGGCCTTTTCGCCGGTACCGGTAAACACCACCACCCCAACGGCTGCATCGACCCAGGCATCCGTAAGCGCCTTGTTCAGCTCCAGAAGCGTCAGAGAAGTACAGGCATTGTATTTCTCGGGCCGATTGATGGTGATCCGCGCCACGCCATTTTCTTTATCATAAATGATCTCTTCAAAATTCATTTTGTTTCCTCGTTAAATATGGGCAAGTGTTTAATCGTTTTGGTCTTGAAGTAATCAAAACAAATGCAAAGGGTGATTCATCTACCGATAATACCGATAATTGTAGGGCAAAAAATCTCTCCCAAACAATTCCCGCTGAACCACCAGTTTGGAGACCTGGGAAGTGCCATCGGCAATTTCAATGGCCAGCACATCCCTCAACCGCTGCTCCAGCGGATAATCTTTGGTGTACCCATAATGGCCATGCAGTACGATACAATCCCTGATTGCATTGGTTGAAAAACGGGGGGCCATCCATTTCACCATGCCGGCCTCTTTACTGCTGGAGCGGCCCTGATCTCTCAACCACAGTGCCTTGTAGCACAGCAGCCGCACCGCCTCCAGGAGACTGAAGTGTTCAATGATCGGGAAAGAAACGCCTTCGAAAGTCGCCAGTGGTCGGCCGAAGGCCTCGCGCTGTTTGACATAGTCCAAGGTCTCTTCAAGGGATACAAAGGCGGGAGCCAGGGCTTCCAGGCAGAGCAGGATACGGCTTTGGTCAAACCCCTGCATGGCCAGTTTGAACCCTTTGCCCTCCTGGCCGATCAGATAGGTCTCGGGGATCTGTACATCCTGCAAAAAGAGGGAGCCCCGGACGACGGCGTTGCATCCGAGGTCTTCGTAGGATTGGGTCGACACGCCGGGAAGGTCCATGGGAATGACAAAACAACTGACGCCCCGGGCACCGGCCTCGGGATCGGTCTTGGCGAAAACCAGGGCAAAGTCCGCATCCATGATGGCGGTGATGCCCGATTTCTCTCCATTTAAAACATAGGTGGCGCCCTTCTTCTCAGCCCGTGTTTGAAGGGCGGCGGCATCTGTCCCGCACTCGGGCTCGGTCAGGCAGAAGGCCGGGATCTTTTCACCGGCCAGAAACGGCTCGAGAAATGTATCCTTTGCCTCCTTGTGCCCCTGCTCCAGAAGACCGCCGCAAAGATGATTGGCCACATGGGTTGACATCGAAATACTACAGTCCCCCCGGGAAATCTCCTCGCACACGATCCCCTCGGTGACAAACGACTCGCCCAGCCCCCCATTCTCCTGACTCACCGATACGCCGATGAATCCCAGTTCACCCATTTTTTTGACCAACTCCCGGGGGTACCGTCTCTCCCGGTCCCACTCCTGATACCTTGGCGCCAGTTCTTCCTGGGCGAAGCGGCGCACTTCCTTTTGGATCATCTTTTGGTGTTTGCTGAATTCAAAATCCATGTCAGGACCTCCTGCTTGCGGGTTGTTAACCTATTTATTTTTCATCGTTTAAAAATAAATACGCTGGGTTTCAGAAGGATGAAAAAGCAGAGACTGTGTTTTTTGCTGGTCTGTCAAAATACCATATCTGATATTCATAAATATCATATTTGGTACTTAAACCGATTGTATCCTTGTGTCAAGAAAAAAAATAAGGCGAAACGCCTACTTTAGATGAAAAAAATTTGGAGGAGAATTTGAACGATCTACTGGCACCAAAAGAATGCGAGCTGTGCAGCTTAAAAGAATGGGCGGCCACATGATATGAAATGGAATACTATGCTGCTCAATTATTAGATTGGTATCCCATATCAGCGGAAGCCTTTCGGGCAGCATCGACCACCATTGCGCCATATTTCTCTTTGTCCTTAAGATCAAAATTAAAGATGGAGGCGGATAATCCGATACACCCAACATGCTTTCCTGAGAAGTTAAAGATGGGGGCGGCAATTCTTCTGACACCCTCTCTTAATTCCTGGTCCTCGAATCCAAAACCGCTGGCTTTTGTCTGTATAAGCTCAGCGTCAAGGGCTTCAGGGTCTGTAATGGTATATTTCGTGATGGCAGGCAAGCCTATTTTTTGAATGACTTGGTGTCTTTTTTCTTCGCTCATCAAGGAAAGATAAACCTTTCCGACACTGACCGCATGAAGATAGGGAATGACACTTCCAACGCGGGAATACAGGGCCATGCTCTCGCTTCCGCGTATCTGTTCCAACAGGATCAGTTGATCACGGTCCAATGTCGCCAGTTCAATGGTTTTGCGTGTTTTCGTCGACAGCTCCTTCATGTATTTCCAGGCAGAATTACGCAGATCGTATTTGTCATGGAGCCTATGCCCCAAGTACAAAAATTTCAAACCTAGCCGGTAAAGCCCTCTTTTTCCGGATTTGTCAAGAAAACCTCTTAAGCAAAGGGTGTTGAGGATGCGGATAAGCGACTGGCGTGGAATATCGACGCGATCCATGATGTCGGAAAGCGACATCTCCCTGTCAGACGCGGATATGCATTCGATTACATCAACGGCACGGTCAATTGCCGGAACTGTATTCTTCGTCTCACTCATCACAAAAACCCAATATTAGATTACAAACTTATTAACGGACACCACACCAGAAACTTATATTTACACTATTTGTTATGTCAAAAGTAACCCTATTCATAACGCGGTTTTCCAGAAAGCTCAAGTTGGAGACGCAAAGCTTCCAGGGCGACCGCATTTGGAACCGAATTCTTCAAAAATAGGGTCGCAGGCATGGCCAGCTCCTACAATAAACCGCACATAGCTAAGCAATTGGCGGTTGATAGGAGTGGGCCATGCCCGCGAAAACCATCAAAGCAATCCAAATGCGGTTACCCTGGCAAAGCTTCCGACGTGGATCGAATCTAATTTTATTTAGGAATCGATAGGATACCTCAAAAGGCATTATCCGGAATCTCAACGATTTCTCGTTCCTCGCGCAGGCAAGTGTTGATTCTGGCTATCGTATGGGGCAAGGTGGTGTCCACGAACCAGGTCGCTTGATACACCTTGCCCTTGAAAAAATCATTTTTTCGGCCGTTTTTAGCGGCCCGATCCGATGCAATGACCGCCATATCCATCAGCCGCCAGGCCATGGTCAGGTCGCCGAACGCCAGCAGGGCCGGGTAGGTATACGAGGCCCATTGGAGCGGGTCGGATTTCATTTGTTTGCGCATTTGTTTGGCGCACGACCAGAGCTCGCCGGCGGTTGCCGCTAATTTGCCGACCTGCGCTTTCAACACCGGATGCTCACGGTGGGCGGCACAAAAGCCGTCGATCTCCTCCTGAAAGGCTTTCAGGCAAGCGCCATCTCTGATTCGCATCTTACGTCCCATCAGATCCATGGATTGGATGCCGTTGGTTCCCTCGTACAAGGACATGATTTTGACGTCGCGCAGGTAACGCTCGATGGGATAATCCCGGCAGTATCCGTACCCGCCCAGGCATTGCATGGCCGTTTCACAGACCCGGAACCCCATGTCCGAACAGTATGCTTTCAGAATCGGGGTCATGAAGTCGATCAGATTCTGGTAGCGTGTTTTTTCAGGTCCGGGAGGCAGTCCCTTGGCCAGGTCTTCCCAAAAGGCGGTGGTGTAGACCATTGAGCGCATTCCATCGGAGACCGCCTTCATCCACAGCAGCATGCGCCGAACATCGGGATGATGGATAATGGTAACATCCCCTTCCGATCGACCGGCGATGTCACGGCCCTGCACCCGGTCCTGGACATAGGCCAGGGCATTGCGATAGGCGCTGCCGGCCATGGTCATGCCGCTGACCGCGGAGTTGATACGCGCCCCGTTCATCATCTGGAACATGTGGGCCAGGCCTTTGTTTTCCTCACCGCACAGATAGCCGATGCACGCGTCCCGCCCCCCAAACGTCAGGGCGGCCGTGGGCGCGGCATGCAGGCCGCATTTGTGCTCGATGCCGGTGCAGACCACATCGTTGGGGCCGGCCAGTGTGCCATCGTCGTTCACACGGATCTTGGGGACCACAAAAAGAGAAATCCCGGCCGTGCCCGGCGGTGCGCCTTCAATCCGGGCCAGTACCAGGTGGATGATGTTGTCGGTCAGATCATGTTCTCCCCAGGAGATGAAAATCTTCGACCCCTTGATGCGGAAATGATCGCCTTCCGGGTAGGCCATGGTTTCAAGGACGCCTAAATTGGACCCGGCATTTGGCTCGGTCAGGCACATGGTACCACTCCAGATGCCGTTAAACATCTTGGACACAAAAAGCTGCTTGAGCGACTCGCTGCCGAAACTGTGAATCAACCGGGCCGCGCCGAACGTCAGGCTCGGTGCGCTGTTAAAGGCCTGGCAGGCGCCGTACATCATTTCATTGATCACGATGCGCATCATCAGCGGGAATCCCTGGCCGCCGTAGGCCGGATCACCGACTGCAGCGATCCAGCCATCGTTTCCGTATTGATGGAAGGCATTGCTGAATGCGTCCGGGCAATGCACGATCCCGTTTTCAAACGTTATTGGATTTTCTTCGGCAATGGCATTCAAGGGATCTATAACACCCCTGGCGAAATGAATCGCTTCGTTGACCATAAGGTCGAGGGTTTTCTCGTTCAGATCCGCAAATGGCGCCAGATTGCATAGGTCTGCGTAATTGAGCTGTTCTTTGAGAATGTAGAAAACATCCCTGACATCTATTTTAAAATCAGTCATCTTTTTCTCTTTTCAATTACATTATCCAATATTCGGGAAAAGATCGGTACCAATGATGTTTCTCTGTATTTCCGCCGTCCCCTCATAAATGGACAAAATTCTTGCATCACGATAGTAGCGTTCCACTTTATACTCCTGAAAATATCCATATCCACCAAATACCTGCAAAGCATCGTAGGTGACTTCATTGGCAATGTTGGCGGCATAATATTTTGCCATTGCCGCCGCCCGATGATCACGCTGCCCCTTGTCAAACTTGGATGCCGCTTTGTGAACCAGGTGGCGAGCATTTTCGATTTTCAGGTACATCTCAACGAATTTGTGTTGCATGCTCTGAAAACAGGCAATCGGTTTACCGAACTGTTTCCTTTCTTTAGCATATTGATAGGCAAGATCAAACGCTCCCTGGGCCACCCCCACGGCTTGGGCCGCGATCTCTATCTTGCTCTCTTCAAAGAATCCCATGGCTTGATAGAACCCCTTGCCGGCCTCACCCAAAAGATTTTCCTTGGGCACCTCGAGGTTGTCAAAAACCAATTCAGCGGAACTGGTCAGCCGGATACCCATCTTCTCTCCAAGTTCATTGACCTGAAATCGCTTGCCGATCATATCACGGTCAACAATGATGATGCTCATGCCTTTGTATTTTGGTGAAGCATCCGGATCCGTTTGGCATAGAACCGTATAAAAATCCGCGATCGTCCCATTGGTGATGAATGTTTTATTGCCGGATAGAAAGTAACTTCCATTTTTCTTGGTTGCTACCGTGTTCATTTGGGTAATGTCACTGCCATGGTCCGGTTCGGTCAGGGCAATGGCGGCACCGAACTCGCCTGACGTAATCTTGGAAAGATATCTTTCTTTCTGATCATGATTCCCGTAGCGATAAAGAAATTTACAGGGCAGCGATGCCAGATCGATTGCAAGGCCGATACTGGAGTCCGCTTTACAAAATTCCTCTACGATCATCGCGTTCTCGAGAATGCCCAGTCCATCACCACCATAGGCTTCATCCACATAGGGCGCGACGAATCCCAGTTTTGCGGCTTTTTTATATATTTCTAAAGGAAACTCATGTTTTTTTTCCAATTCATAGGCCAGGTCCGAATCAAATTCTTTGGTGGCGAATTCACGTGCGGCATTGATGATGGCTTTTTGGGATTGATTGAGTTCAAAATTCATATTGTTCCTCCTCATTCGAGATAATTGATACGTTTTATTGAAATTTGTTTTTCGATTTAAAACGATGAGGCTTTTTCGAACAATCCATCCTGCATTTCGATCTTTGCCTGCTGCTTCGCCTTGTAGTGGATTTTTTTACCCGTCGCCGTTAAATACAGTGATTCTACGAATCATCTTTACGGCCGACAATCGTAACGAACTCTTTTTCATTCCACGTCGCCAAATCGCCGATATACAGATAGCCTCGATAATATTTAGCATTTGCCTCTTCTTCCCGGTTGATATAAGCGTAGGAGCATTTTCCCGCCGCTCGGATGATAACTTCGCCAACGGACTCGCCATCTTTGGCAACGGTGTCTTCCGGCTCGGCCAAACGATCCGGATAGACATTCACGACTGCCATGTCATCGTCTGTGCATGAGCGGCCCGCTGAACCGGCCATTTCGGGCAAATCCTGGGGGCGCAGGAACGTGTTCCAGAATGCTTCCGTAGAGCCATACCCATTGAAGATGTTTTTTGTAAGAACCTCCTGGAAATTCATGCAAGCCTGCTTTTCCAATGGGGCGCCCATGGTGACGATACCCTTTAATTTTTCAAGGTTGCGGGGTTTTTTCTGCTGCGATTCGCAAAGGGCCTTCAAGGTAACCGGCGCACCGATCAAAAAGGTCAGGGAATACTTTTCGATATAATCGATTACCATTTGGGGATCGAATGCGCGCAGAACGGCTACTGATGCACCGACGTACAGAGAAGGATTGGGGCCGCCGGCGTATAATCC
This sequence comes from Desulfosarcina variabilis str. Montpellier, assembly GCF_048565275.1. Classification (NCBI taxonomy): domain Bacteria; kingdom Pseudomonadati; phylum Thermodesulfobacteriota; class Desulfobacteria; order Desulfobacterales; family Desulfosarcinaceae; genus Desulfosarcina; species Desulfosarcina variabilis. The sequence goes on from NZ_CP159846.1 coordinate 9,526,795, forward strand.
GCCGCGATGAAACCAGGGTGTCATATTCATGGTCCGATCGAACGGAGACAAGGGAAAGTGCATCAATACATCATGGGCACTTAAGATTTCGTTGATGTTGTTCAGTGGGACGCCTTTGGGCATACCCGTTGTTCCCGATGTGTATAACCTTGTTATTTCGTCGTAAATATGGGTTGGACGAAAGATTTCAGGATCGGTTTCGGGCTTGTCACGGACATATTCTTCATAGCGGATAGAACCGGCAAACGGAACTTTTTTTCCCGAAACATCGACCATCACGACTTTTTCGGGCTTGTGCGTTGCCTTGTTCAAGGCCTTCTCGGCGACATCCTTCAACTCGCTGTCGTAAAAATACACTTTTGGCTTGCTGTCATCGATAATGTAAGCGGTTTCACCATAGGAAAGCCGGAAGTTGATCGGGCAGTTAATGGCGCCAATTTTTTGCGGGGCCAGATATAGAAAAACAAACTCAGCACTGTTGAGAAGCTGGTACATGACAAGGTCCTGCTTTTTAACACCATCTTCCATTAACGCATGGGCAAGCCGGTTGCACTGCGTGTTGACTTGCGGATACGTCCAGGACAGGTCTCTAATCGGGCAGATTAATGCGGTTCTTTCTTCAAAACGGTGCACATTCCTCAAAAATCCATTAAGATAGGTGAAGTCGTTTTGAAAGGTTTCCTTAAACATCGTTGCGTTATAGGTTAATTTTTCCTCCGACATTTTCGTTCTCCTTCTATTAGATTTTCGGTGGATATGCGGCTGCCAACCCTATTCGGAAATTATCGGAGGCGATATTGCCATCCGAAAAATAAACGACGATCATGCAGAAAGGAAAAGACGGAAACGAGGAACTGCAGAGCATTGAACGCTGTCCGGCAGAGAAAAATGAACTTTTAATTTACTGCCGCCATTTAAGTACCATATATGTTATTTATGTGACCATATTTGGTACTTAAATAATATCATGGTACTTGTCAAGGAAAAAAATGTGGGATCACATTTTTTGGGCGTGTGGGGTTAAAAAACAACTGCCTGCAGAAATGGAGGACATTGCCCGCTTTGAATTGTCCCGGTGACCCCGGGCGCCGGGTCAGCAGGAATTGATCCACCGCTTTGCGAATCAGGACGGCTCCTGGCTCCCGGGTGGTTTTTGACAGTTCCCTTAACAAATCCATACTCACTACCGATAGGAGTCTTCAATGAAATCCGCAGTTTTGCCGCTATTCAGTTGCATCATCATATTGGCCGCTTGCTCAACGATCGAAAGACCGCACGAAACACCGGTGGCGTCGGTGTGGTCCAGCGCGAATCCGTCCAGCATCCCTTACGATGTCCGTCGCGAGCAATTCGCAAAAGGCAATCTCGTCACCAACCCCTCTTTCGAGGACGGTCAATTGCTCAAGCGTGGCCCTGACCCCCTTTTCAGGCTCACGGGGTGGGAGACGGTCGGCGACCACATCCAGTGGGTTGACCAAAATTCAGCGTCCAATGCCTCCGATGCGCACCAAAGCGGCCGTCGCTGTATAAACATCACCCGTGACAAAGCCAATGAAATTGACGAGGCAGAGGGCGTCATCAGTAATTACATCCCGGTGATTCCTGGAAACTACGATTTCACGTATCGTGTCCGGTTACAAAACATCGTGAGCAACAAGCGCCGATTGGGAGTCCGACTCTACGATGCAATCGTCGTTAATGTACTATTTTTTGACAAGGACAAACAGCCGTTGAATCCGGCAGGGGTGAATCCTCTCAGCGGCGGCTTGCTCGACAATTCGGACAAGAGCTTTTCATTTTCCAATTTTTGGAGAATTGAAGACTTCCCCTGGGGAAAAGTCAGGGGGCGATCCTACAATTATCCTTTCTCCGAGGGCGATATTCCGGACCAAACCCGCTACGTGCGCCTGTTTTTCGGCCTGAAAGGTACCGGTAGCGTGTGGCTGGACGATATCTATTTCGGTTACTCGAAATGGAATTTTACCGCGTTGGAGCGCTTCACGCCCTTTTTCAATCGCCATTTCACGCTTGCCGAAACACTGATTCCCACGCCCAAACACGTTCGTGAAGTCGACGCGATAACCTATTACCATTCCCACGATCCCATCGCTCATTTGCCTGTCATCGTCCTTCCTGAAAATCCCACCCCAGCGGACCGATCGGCGGCCATTCTCGTGCAAACAAAGCTCGGCGACGTGTTGGCTGAAGCAATTCCCGGCAAAATCGATAATCAGATAAAAATTAAAATATTGGAAAAGGATTACGGAGAAGAAGATCTATCGGCATCACATCTGATCATCAGCATCGGCAAAAATCGCGTCTTTCAAACGGTCCAGCCGGAACTTCCCATGCAGTCCGTCCGCGGCAACGCACAGGGATATGTTCTCAAGGCAGAGCGGTTTGGCGGCGGTCATGTCCTGTTCCTGATGGGGGTCACATCCATCGGTAACTACTATGCCGCCACCACGGCGGTGCAGCTTTTCGAAAAGGATCAGTTTGTCTATCACAATGCCACCGTCGCCGATTATCCGGACTTCTTAGGCCGTTCGTATGTGTTCAACGACTGGCGACGTGAAGATCAGCTGCAACGGGATCTGGGCGCCGTTAATAGAATGAGTTTCTATAAATTGAACAAGGTGTATGTCGGCTACGACCGGGCAAAGAAAAACTGGTATCAGCCCGAGGACCTGTTTCGCCGCGGATTGGCCGAGGCCGGCCGCCAATTCAAAGAAAACGGGGTGATGCATCTTGCCGTGATGGTCAATCCGTATTCCCACTTTCCCATGGAAACCGCGCAAGAAGATTTGAGCGATGCCTTGCGATACACCTGGACCCACAGCAGTCCGGAAAGCCTCGAGACACTGAAGGATGTTTATCGGATTGGACTGGATGCCGGGGCAGACACAATCATGTTGTTGTCCGATGATTTCGTGCCCCACGTCGGAGCGAATCGTCAGAATTATGCGTTGTTCACCGCTGAGGACAGACGCCGTTTCGTCAATCTTCAAAATGCGCAGGCCCATGTCATCAACCAATTGAAAACCTGGCTTGATGCCGAGTACCCGGGAACCCGGTTTGAATTTTGTCCGCCGTGGTATTCCAATGAACATATCGATCGCAGTGATGGAAAGGCGGAATTGTACCTGGAAGAATTGGCATTCCAGATACCTCGTGATGTCGCTATCATATGGACCGGGCCGACCATACGGTCCCTGTCCATCGACATGGTGGACCTGCACCGTTTCAATTCACTGATCGGCAGATGGCCGATGCTCTGGGACAATACCTTGTATGCCAGAAATATCGAAAGGAAACGTTATGGCGGTTATGCCACCTATTATCCCGGCAAGGTAACCCTGTGCAATCTGTTCGAACCCTATGATACCAACATGCCCGGGGACTTCCAGCAATACAGCGACAGCCGCCAAAAGTACACGAACGGCCACGCGTCTACTGAAATATACAAAATCAAGTACGCCACCGTTGCCGATTACGAATGGAACATAGCCGCCTATCATCCGGAGCGTTCCTTGTGGAATGTGTTGAGCCGAACATACGGGCCGGCGGGCGCCGAGCAGTTGATCCGTTTCAGCGATGCCTACTACCATGTTTACGGCATTTGCATGCGGATGGAATCCCAAGGCGATGCAGGCGCCTATCTTGCGATCGGCAAGAAATCGATGGCCAGGCTGGATGACAGCTTTCTGAACCTCTCACAGACATTATCCAAAGATGAAGCACTGTTGAATGAATTGGGACAGTTTCGGGACAGACAGAAAAAACGACTCGATCGGTTGACCCAGGGCGTAAATCCAGAAGGATCCTGACGACCACAATCGGTTGGATCATTTTCAGTAAATTATCAAGGCAGTCCTTTTTAGGTTGCCCATGATGATAAAAATCTATTCGTAATTCTATTTGGAAAATTACGAATAGATTTCCAAATAGAACTTTATAGGCGTTCATATGTCTGAAATATTGAAACAATTCTATTTGAAATAATTCCCAATAGAAATCAAGACAACTCGTACCGGGTCCATCGCCCCTTCCCCAACCACTTGATTGCCCCATTACCAGTCATTTTTTTAAAGTAGGTTAAAATAGACAGGAACAGTGAGGGAAGAAAGATGGAACCTCTCGCATTCTTTGGCCAGAGTGCTTTAGGATCGCTTGCCACGATAACCATAGATGGCAAAAATTATGATATCACCCAAAATTCTCAATCGCAAATCGTTATTTTCCCTTCTTCACAAGACAAATTTTGAATCATATTGTTGGGATTATTGTATCGTATCCCCACTGCTTGCCGATGGGGATTGGGTATTGTCTGTAACGGCGTGGGAGCTTCCAGTGCTTGTGATTTGCCGAATAATCTGCACTTTGATTTGAACTGCCGTTTGCGGGATCTTATGTGCGGCTATTCGAGCTTCCGTTAGTCTTTCCAATTTATAGCATGGTTATGAAGCATGGTTAACAAATCCTGAAAGAAGAAAATTATTACTTGAATATGGTGTTAAACAATCATCATTCTGACCCTTTAACATTGTAATTTGATAATTTCTAAATAATAACTGCTGTGAATAATGGGTTAGGCCAATCGGGTAGCCGGGGGTTTTTCTCCCCCAGCCCCCACAACACCCAGCATGCGGGTCCGCACTGGGCGTTTCACCAAGCTCACCGGACCGTAGTCGGGTAGTGGATGTTCACCCACAGCTCTTTGACAGATAGCAGACCTTGATCCTTAAGCCATTGGTTGGTCATGCCGGTTTGGGTTGCCAACGTTCGGGATAGATGCCAGGGACCTTTCCGACTGAGCGCCGTCAGGATCGCGACTCTCTTGTAGGTTCCAAGTTTGAGAAGATTGCTGACTTTCGTACGGGCGTAGCGCCACTGTTTCCAGAAACACATACGTAGCCGCCTTCTTAGCCAGTGATCGATTTCCGGGATTGGACGGTAATACTCCGATATGCCGTAGTAGTTCATCCAGCCCCGGAGATACTGCGCCAACTTCTCGAGTCGGTACTCCATGGAGACGAACCAACTTCGGCCGGTCAATTTCCGTAGGCGGTGCTTGAACGTTTTGAACGACTTGTCCGACCAGCGGATTTTCTTGCCTTTGAAAGTGAAGCCAAGGAAAGTAGCTTGATCGGTGGGGGCAACCTTGCTTTTGGTCATGTTGACCTTGAGTTTCAACTTACGTTCGATAAAGCGCTTGATGCTGGCCATTACTCGTTCTGCGGCACTCCGGCTTTCCACGAAAATGAGAAAGTCGTCGGCGTAACGAACAAAGCGATGACTTCGGCGTTCAAGTTCCTTATCCAGATCGTCAAGGACAATGTTGGCCAAAAGCGGTGATAACGGTCCTCCTTGCGGCACCCCTTCCGGGGTTTGCTGGAGACGCCCGTTTTCCATCACTCCGGCACGCAGGTACTTGCCGATCAGTTTCAGGACACGTTTATCGCGGACCTTCCGGGCCACTCGGTGCATGAGAACGTCGTGGTTGACCGTATCGAAGGAAACCACGACACACTACCCACCTCGACGGTTTTCCTCAAAGTGTAGAAATAATACGCAACCGACACCCATTGCAAGGACAATCCCTGCAAGTTCTCGGATGGACACACCGAGATGGAAAATTAAATTTGACACTGGTTCTGCCAGACGGGAGCCGATCGCTCATTCCGGCCGATTGGACTGATCTGAATGAAGGCAACTCCACAGCGACTATCCGCCTTCCGGCATCTAATTTGATTGCCACTACAAGCCACTTGCTCCATACACGCAATATAGTGGATGCTCTTCTTTGTAAGCTCAATTCTTCAAAACAAGAATCGAAAAAAGCTTCAAAGGAGGGCCGCAATCATGCCAAGACAAATGCAACTTTGGGCCACCCCAAAAGAATCGCCTCAGTCTCAGAAAATTTGGAGAAACCTCGAACATCAGCTTCAAAAAGACGTCATCGCCGCTCTGGCAAACCTGATTTGCAAAATGGTTCTTTCACAAGACGCAAATCAGAGTCAGGAGGAAAGCCATGAGCGATAGCAGAAAAGTAACATCAACCCACTTGCAACGATGCGCATACGTGTATGTACGTCAATCAACAGCCGCTCAGGTTGAATATAACCGAGAGTCTACCGATCGACAATATAAGTTGGTCGACCGAGCCATTGGTTTGGGTTGGCCCAAGCAACAGGTAACGGTTATAGATGACGATCTTGCTCAATCCGGATCCAGTACGATACAGCGCAGTGGATTTACAACAATGACCGCAGAGGTTGCCTTAGGCCAGGTTGGACTGATTCTTTCCATCGAGGTCTCCAGGGTAGCCCGCAACAACGCGGATTGGTATCGACTGCTTGATTTGTGTAGTGTCACCGACACGCTGATTGGTGATGAGGACGGCTTGTACCATCCGGGGCTTTTCAATGATCGACTGCTACTTGGATTGAAAGGAACCATGGCCGAGGCCGAACTGCATGTGATACGTGCCAGGCTCGAAGGAGGCATTCGCAATAAGGCAGCCCGTGGTGAATTGCGCCGTGGGCTACCAGTCGGTTTTATCTGGGGTGAACAGGATGGTGAAGTCCTAATGCATCCAGACCAGGCAGTCACCGGAGCTATTCGTACTGTTTTTGAAAAATTTGCTCAGATAGGGTCAGTCCGCCAAGTATGGCTTTGGTTCCAATCCAACCAACTGAATTTCCCACTGCAAACAACCACTTTGCCAGAGATAACATGGGTTGCGGCCAGTTACCACGCCATTCACTCGGTCTTAACGAATCCGGTCTATGCAGGCGTTTATGCTTATGGTAAAACAAAACAAGAATCCTTCGTGGATGAATTCGGGCAGGTAAAAAAACGAGTCAAGCGTTTGCCTCAAAAACAATGGGCGGTATTGATCCAGGATCACCATAAAGGATTTATCGACTGGGAGACCTACGAGATGATTCAGGCTCGAATTGCCAAAAACACCAGACCTGTTGAACATCAAGCCACAGGAGCTGTTCGAGAAGGTGCGGCGCTGCTGCAAGGTCTCGCCACCTGTGGCAAATGCGGTCGTCGGCTCAGAGTTTACTACCAAGGGAAGTATTCTACTCCCGGATATTATTGCGCTGCGAGTCAAGCCATGGAAGGTCGGGCTCGTTATTGTATGCGTGTCGGTGGTGTCAAAATCGATGAAGCAGTAGGCAATGCTTTCCTTGAGGCCATCACTCCTGCCGCAATGAAAGCGGCGTTGCTTGCCGAGAAAAACATTGCAGCGGATTATGACGCTGCTCTTGAACAATGGCGTCTGCAAGTTGAACGAACCAGGTACGAGGCTGATCGTGCACAACGTCGCTATCATGCAGTAGAGCCAGAAAATCGTCTTGTGGCTCGCACATTAGAGACACAGTGGGAATTATCTCTAAGCGATCTCAAAGATGCAGAGAGAGAACTTGAGCGGCGTCAAAAGCAAAGACCTGGAAAATTAACACCTGAGCAGCGCAACAGCATTCTTAGTTTGGGTAAGGATCTCAAACGCGTTTGGCAAGCACCCACGACAACTGATCGCGATAGAAAAGAGCTGCTTCATATTCTTCTTGAAGAAGTAAACATCTCTTTAAAACGAAAAGAGAACAAAGCTCATTTGATCCTGCGATGGAAAACAGGCAATATCTGTGAGCACGAAGTAAATTTGCAATATAAAAACGTTCCCCCTCTCCGGACTGATCAAGACACTATCGAGCTTGTGCGCCGTCTTGCCGCGCACTATCCTGATGCAGTTATTACCGGCATACTCAATCGGCAAGGTAGAAAGACCGCTCGCGGTGATCGGTTCACCGCAAACAAGGTCGGAAATTTACGCCGGTATTGGAAAATCCCCCGATTCGATGCTTCGACGGTTCCCACCGATGGAAAATTGGTAACGATCACAAAGGCGGCCGAAATACTCGGCATTGCTGCTTCAACAGTCCATCGCTGGCTTGCTGACGGTTTCATCGCCGGTGAACAGATCACAGCAGGAGCACCCTGGCAAATTCGCATGACTGATGATCTGCGGTCTCGCTTTATCGAAAAAGCCCCCGAGGGATACGTGACGATGAAGGAAGCCAAAAGCATTCTCGGTGTTTCACGGCAAACGGTGTTGCAACATGTAAAGCGCGGGGAGCTAAAAGCCGTTCATGTTCGTCGCGGCAAACAAATTGGCTTATATATTAAAGTGTTAAGCAAACAGATAGGTCTCTTTTAATCCTTTCATAAAAAGGGGGGCATTATGGCGAGGGCTCCAAAAACTTTTCAAGGTCCATGTCCACGACCCATCGGCACCCCGCTTTTATGTATTCGCGGGCCTGATATACAGCGTCGTGGGCGGACCGGCCGGGCCGGAACCCGTAGCTGTAATCGGAGAAGCCTGGATCGAAGATCGGCGTTAATACCTGTGCAATGGCTTGTTGGATCACCCGGTCCAGCACACTCGGCACGGTCAAAGGTAAAAGCACTTCACAACAGCGAGCCTTCGGGATGCGCTAAAATTAAACATCCATTTCATCCTCTTCTCGATCAACAATTTCCTATATTAAAAACCAGAATCGTTTCGGGCTGTCAAACCCTGATCCTGCAGGGGGCAGCTAACGGAACATTTGCCGTCCCTATTGAATGGACCGATCAGAATAGTAGCTTCAGCCCTGATCATCATCAACAAGAAAATTTGATACTTGATTTCCGGGGCCTTTTGGCGCTGAACGATTTCCTCAAAAAACTTGATATCTCTATTAAATAATTGACAAATGAAATTTAAAATGGATTACATCCCCCTGGATTACAAAGCGCAAGCTTTAGAATATATAGAAAATTTTCGCCACATAAAAACGATTCTGGAAGAGCTTTGCGAAATCAACCGCGAGCTGATAAGGCGGCGGGAAAAACTTTAGCCAGACCCCCTCCATACCTCTGACGGAGCCTTTAGATGGCCATGGATTGCTTTGATATTCAAGAGTTAGCCATTTTATTGGCTAACATGCTCGAAAATGCAATGCAATGTGATGACGTCCAACTTTGGACAGCGGAGGTAGAAGATGAACAGCAAGATTCAAAAATTTCATCTGCAGAAACCAGCCTATATTTATCTGCGCCAATCAAGCATGAATCAGGTCCGGCACAACCAGGAAAGCACCGAGCGCCAGTATGCCCTGAGGGACAAAGCCATCGCACTGGGATGGCCGGCGAACATGATTCATATCCTGGATGGGGACTTGGGTCTATCGGGTTCACATGCAGCCCTGCGCAAGGATTTCCAGAGCTTGGTCGCCTTGGTCTCAATGAGCAAGGCCGGTGCGGTCTTTGCGCTGGAAGCGTCCAGACTGTCCCGATCATGCACAGACTGGCACCGCTTGTTGGAGCTTTGCACCTTCACGAGTACATTGATCATAGACGAAGATGGATGTTACAATCCGTCGGACTTCAACGATCAATTGCTATTAGGCATCAAAGGAACTATGTCTCAAGCCGAGTTACATTTTCTTCGCGTGCGCCTCCAAGGCGGGAAGTTGAACAAAGCTAAAAAAGGAGAACTCAGGCGACCTTTACCAGTAGGCTATGTTTACGATGATGAAGATAAAATCGTTTTCGATCCCGACATGCAAGTTCAACATGCGCTACGCTTTTTGTTTGATTCTTTTCGCTTGACTGGTAGCGCTTACGGTGTGGTTCACAAGTTCTCGAAAGAAGGTCTGGATTTCCCCAAACGATCTTACGGCGGTGTTTGGAAAGGCAAGTTGATCTGGGGCCGCTTGACAGAAAACCGTGTCCTTGGGGTATTGAAAAATCCAACCTATGCCGGGGCTTATGTTCATGGCCGGTATCAAAGCATTAAAGAGATCGGATCGGATGGGACCTTTCGTTCCACAGCGAAAAGGATGCCCATGTCGTCCTGGACCGTTTTAATCAATGACCACCATGAAGGTTACATCACTTGGAGAGAATATATAGACAATCGAAAAATTCTTGAGAGTAATCGCACCAATGGAGAAGAGACCATTTTAAAAGGCCCGGCCAGGGAAGGGTTGGCTCTTCTCCAAGGACTTTTACTTTGCGGATGTTGCGGTCGTCGACTGACGGTGCGCTATAAAGGCAATGGCGGGATCTATCCCACCTACGAATGCAACTGGAAACGCCGAGAGGGGCTCTCGACCGGGTCATGTATGCACTTGCGCAGTGATCTGATTGATACGCCGGTCATCAACAGAGTCCTTGAGGTGATTAAACCAAAACAGATTGAAGCGGCAGTTAAGGCCTTGGAAGAAATCGAACGAAGAGAGGAAGCTGTCGATAACCAGTGGCGCATGCAAATTGAAAGAGCCGAGTATGAAGCCAATTTGGCACAAAGGCGCTATGAAGCGGTGGACCCGGACAATCGCCTGGTGGCCGGAACACTGGAAAAAAGGTGGAACGAAGCACTGTTGAAGTTCGAAGAAGTCAGACACAAATTTGATGAACACAAACAAAAAAACAGGATATCTGCTACAGAAAATCAAAAAGCCCAAATTTTAAAACTAGCCCATAACCTTCCAAAATTATGGAAAGCTCATAGCACAAGCGCTAAGGATCGCAAACGTATTCTGCGCCTGATCATAAAAGATATCACCGTAGAGAAACTGGCTGAGCCGAAACAAATAGTACTGCATATTCGCTGGCAAGGTGGAGCCATAGAAGATATCCCGGTTGAAATACCAGCGAAATATTCTGATCAAATTCGCTATGGGGATCAAATTATCGCCAGGGTCAGAGAATTGTCCCAAAACTACACCGATGCACAAATTGCCAACCTTTTTAATGAAGAGGGGCTCAAGAGCGCTAAAAGCAAACGTTTTACCATATCTATGATCAAGTGGATCAGATATAAACACGGCATTTTAGGCCCTGTACTGAAACGGGCTGATGAGCTAACGGTCAATCAAGTGATGGATAGGTTCACAGTCAGTAGGTATGTCGTTTACCACTGGATTGAACGAAAAATTATAACCGCCAGAAGGCTCAACCATGGTTCGCCTTACTGGATCTCTATCGACCCGCAAAAGGAAAAAGAGCTGACCGAATTAGTAAAAAATTCAACTAAAATTCAAGACCAATCCAATCAACATTCCAAAACGAAGCAGTAGGAGGTGCAGTATGAGTTCACCGTGGGGATGCCCAAGGGGCGTTTACCACCCGATGATTTGGGAATCAGAACGCGCTTAACCGGTAGGGGTTGGTATGTACCTGCCAAAAGGGATTGACGGATCGTTGGCCACTTATCGCGAGCGAATGCGGCAAACTGGTCGACGGCCATATGATCGACACCTGGGGCGCCGTTGTTGGCCCTGACCTGATCCCACGCTTGGTAAATATTGGCGCGAGACAAGATCCATTCGAGCAGGCGTTCATCTGGGTTGGGCGATTCCGTGACGCGCCGCACAGGCACTCCGCCGTTCGGTTTCGTTGTGTTGTGCGAACTCATGGAGGCTCCTTCCCTGCTTGGTGTTCGGCCCTTCACCATGTCCCGACCATTACGCCGGGCGTTGGGCTACTATGGCCTCTGCTGACTTCTGACCGATCACCCGAACGGTTACCCGCCAGGGCGTTGCCGACGAACAAGCACCCGGAGCCCATCCTGATCGCGCCCTTTGTTTCTTTGCATGGCATCGGGCGGCTGCATTCCCGGGGCCATTGGGACTTGGTCAACCGGTTGCCCGGCCGGTCGTTTCTACGGATGGTTTCGGATGCCGTCTGTGGCAACCTGCCGGTCAGATCTCCCCGGATAAGGACGTGAACTGTCACTGCACAACCGCGCCATTTACCGTATCTCCTGAACCCTGGGCTTCGTTATGTTGTGCTAACTTACCCGGAGACTCGGCCTTATATGACGTTTCTGTTCGTCGGCTCACAGTTTTGCACTCGGGCTTCCTCCAGACAGCTCCTCGCGAGGCTGCCCTTGCCGTCGGCTAATGTTTCGATCTGAGCCAGAGGGGCTCTGATCGGGTTCACACATAGGGGACTTGCACCCCATTAGTTCACGCCCATGCCGGGCGTACACAAAACGGTCGAGAGGAACTCCTTACCTGCTCCGCAGGCCGTCGTCCCTCACCTCCACGTTCACCACATACAGATTATTCCTTCTAATCTTTCTTCCTGGTATAAAAATCGAAATTCCAGATAGGTACAGGCAAGCTCACGCTTAAAAACACTTAAAAAACTTGTGTTTCCAACTATCTACGAAAATGTCAGTTTGTGGCGATAGACAGACCGTATTCCTACAGGCGGTGTTGGGCCATATGGTATTGTAACCGCTACCGGTACTTTGAAATATTTTGGATCATCGTATTGTATATATCTGTAATAAGAACCGGCTGGAAATAAGTTGGATGTACCTGACATCTGTACTTCATTCATAAGAGTAGAAGCAGAGTTGTCTTGGTGGCTTCGTAGTTTTTTAGTAGGTTGCATCGTCAATTTGTTCACATTGTTCAGGTGTCATTTTTCTAATAATGGGAGAAAAATCTTTCCCAGACCAAATTATCCATGTAGATCTGTCATCTATAGGAGTTTGTTCATATTGGTTATGAAGTAAATAGCACTCCCCTGCTTTAAAATTATACGGCTTCATTGTCAAATAAAGTGAACTTTGTATGAAATTTCCAGCGTGTGACGAATAAGAAACCATAAGCGTATGTAATCCAGCTGGCAACATCAATGTATAATAATAAGGTTTACCATAACCCTTTCCACCCCCTCCAATTGTTTTAAAAGGGCTTTCATTATCTACAGTTTGTAAGGCAATTGTGTCTTTCCACTTAATTGTTGACAGTTGATCAATTGGAACCCCTTCTTTGTTATGGACATGGTGTAATTTAGGGCCGCAACCAGTTAAAACAAACACTATTATAAAAAAGACAACGAACAAATAAGAACTCACAGCATCCCAACTATATTTTTGTACACCTTTCATACAATCTCCGTTCTTTTTAGGGTCATATGTAACAGGCATGTAATAACTGACATTGGATTAATCAGCTTTTTTGTAAAGCTCTTTCTCATACGCCAAAGGGGAATTACAACCTGAGGTCGAATGCAGGCGTATGCTGGTGTAATAGCCGATACAAGCGATTGCTTATGGATAGGCGGCTTTTCTGGTTGTAAAGTGTAATGCTTTGAGAGTATCTTGAGTCGGCCATCCCTGTCAAATGTTGTGATTGACACCCTTTGGAAGGCTTGGCGGGATTTATGAGAAAATCAAGATACGTACAATCTAACGTCTCAGAACCGATCAAAAACTTGTATTTTCATGTATCTATAAAAATATTAGAATCCTGACTATAGAAACGCATGAAATCATGCCCGTCCCCAACTTTCTCCGGCAAGGTAACCCTGTGCAATCTGTTCGAACCCTATGATACCAACATGCCCGGGGACTTCCAGAAATACAGCGACAGCCGCCAAAAGTACACAAACGGCCACGCGTCTACTGAAATATACAAAATCAAGTACGCCACCGTTGCCGATTACGAATGGAACATAGCCGCCTATCATCCGGAGCGTTCCTTGTGGAATGTGTTGAGCCGAACCTACGGGCCGGCGGGCGCCGAGCAGTTGATCCGTTTCAGCGATGCCTACTACCATGTTTACGGCATTTGCATGCGGATGGAATCCCAAGGCGATGCAGTCGCCTATCTTGCGATCGGCAAGGAATCGATGGCCAGGCTGGATGACAGCTTTCTGAACCTCTCACGGACATTATCCAAAGATGAAGCACTGTTGAATGAATTGGGACAGTTTCGGGACAGACAGAAAAAACGATTCGATCGGTTGACCCAGGGCGTAAATCCAGAAGGATCCTGACGACCACAATCTGTTGGATCCTTGTCCATCGCCCCTTCCCCAACCACTTGATTGCCCCATTACCAGTCATTTTTTTTAAAGTAGGTTAAAATAGACAGGAACAGTGAGGGAAGAAAGATGGAACCTCTCGCATTCTTTGGCCAGAGTGCTTTAGGATCGTTTGCCACGATAACCATAGATGGCATAAATTATGATGACACCCAAAATTCTCAATCGCAAATCGTTATTTTTCCTTCTTCACAAGATAGATTTTGAATCATAACCGGTGTAGGAACTGATGACGCTTGGGATAGAATCGACTATCCTGCAATAATCAGTAAAAAAGGTCGGGCACAAGATGTTGTATATGGCCGCCTTTTTTTTATGGTTTAATTGAGTGCAGGGAATAGCAGGTACCACAAGCCATCTGTTTATTGTGCTTTGTAACATCTATTTGATTTATAGCCGCCCTGCAATCTCCTGCAGCCGGATCACCTGTTGATAGTAAAGCGGAAAGGTCATCACGCTTTCCATGAATCCGAAGACATACATGACGGTGGAGACCACCTGACCGAAGCTGGCTGAAGCCGATGTTGCCACCACGATAATCGACGCCAGTAGAACTGCCGCGAGGATCACCCAGGTAAGTGAGAAGTTGATGGTTTCGAGGTCGGAGAGCCGGATGTTCCAGTCACAGCGATGCCAGCTTTAGCCATGGCATTTGTCCGGAATGCGTAGAAAAATTATATCCGGATCTGAATCTTACCAATTGAAGGAATGCATCGTAAGCAACTCCACCAGCTCAACAATTTCGATTCCATCTATTCGTGGGATAAGGATAATCTTGTTTTGCGCCCCCCCGGTACCGAAATACTCTCATAGGATAGATTCAACTTATGGCAGATCTGTTCAACCAGCATCAGGCCGAGGCCGAAACCGGATTCGTCCGCAGTCAGCCGCGATCCTTCGGTGTTGGATGACGCATTGGTGATGGTTACCGCCGTTGGGGTCACCTTGATCGCGATCCTTCCCTGGCCGGTGTACTGAAAGGCGTTCCGAACCAAATTTCCCAGAGCGATGCGTAAGGCCGTCCGCGGCAGGGTTGCCTGGGCCGTTTCCAGATCCAGAGTCAGATCGACATCCTTGCCGGCTATCAGATATCGATTTTCCTCGACGAGGTCCGCCACCAGTTCGTTGACTAGGATGGCCTCTGGAAGGGGCATGGTTTCTTCCTTGCGGCTGAGCCAGAGCAGGGTTTCCGTTAGCCGGTGCATGTTATCCACGGCCCGCCGGATTCTTTGGTGTGAGATTTTTTCTCTATCTCCGGAGTTTGTCTGAAGCCGTTCAAGCAGGTCCATGTTGGTACGGATCACGGCAATGGGCGTCCGCAATTCGTGGCTGGCATTGCGCAGGAAATGGTGTTCACGGTTCAGGGCCTGGTGAAGGTCCCCCACTGCATTCTGGATTAGGTCGGCCAACTGGTTGATCTCTTCAAAATTAAAATCCGGGTGAGGCACTGCCAGGTTATCATGGTCCAGTTTTTCGGCCCATCCCCACAACCGTTCAAGGGGGAAGGATACCGTGCGGAATAGGCGCCGGACACAAACCAAAAGCAAAACAATGAAGAAAATGCCGGTGCCGAGGATGATGATCTCAAGATTCTCCGAAAAAATAAATGCCTCCGGAAGATCATCCTTTTCGGTGTAGCTCTGGATGATATAAAGCCGCTTTCCGTCATGGAGCTCATTGGGCAGCATGACATGGTACTCCCATTGTCCCTTTCCATATTCCGCATCGGTTGGCTCGTCTAAAGCGAGTGTTCCGACGGGCAGATCCGCCGGTGAAAATCTTTTTTTAAACCAGCCGGGCAGGTCTTTTTCCCCAATATAGGCCTTGACCCGTGGATACATGGGCAATGATGCGTGAGGATCCTTCTGGTACGATAGTGAAATATCTTTTGCCAGCAGTCGAAGATCAAAAAACGCTGCCTCCTCAATCCCCTTGATCAGGGTGTACTCCACCAAAATGGAATAAACACCGATCATGACCAGCGCCGCCAGGCCCAGGGAGCGGGTAATATGCCGGCGCAGTTTACGGGTTTTTTTCATCATTTTCCCTCAGCACATATCCCTGATTTGAGACGGTATGGAAGACCGGGGCTTGGAATTTCCCGTTGATCTGCCGGCGGAGCTTGTGCAGATGGACTTTCAGGCTGTTGGTTTCCGGGAAATCATCCCCCCACACGGCCTGTACCAACTTGTTCCGGCTCACCACGGACGGATAAGCCCGAACCAGGGTTTCCAGGAGGATCCACCCCGTAGGGGTCAGATTCAGTTTCCGGCCGGTTCGGAAAGCTTCCTTGGAATCCAGATTCATGGTCAGGTCCAAGGCACTCAATACTCTGGCCTGGCCACTTTTCCGCCGGGCCAGGGCCTTGACCCGCATAATCAGTTCGGGCATGTCAAAGGGCTTGACCAGGTAGTCGTCGGTGCCCGAAGTAAACCCGGCCAACTTGTCATCCAGGGTATCCCGGGCAGTGAGCATCAGGATGGGCGTGTCCCTACCGGCGTGTCGCAGGGCTTCACACACTTCCAGGCCGTTGAGCCTGGGAAGCATGATGTCCAAAAGCAGGACATCGTAATCGTTTTCACGGGCCAGGTTCAAACCGGCTTCCCCGCTGGCCGTGTGATCACAGGTCATGCCCTCCAGTTCCAGGTACTGAACGATGGTTTCCGCCAGATCAAAATTATCTTCAACCAGAAGAAGGAAAAGAGACATCAATCGACCTCCCAGAGTGTCTATAATTTGACGTTGCCATACGATCCTAAATGAAACCGTTTGAAAATAAAATAAAAATTCACTCCTTTTCCATAAGCCTATATGGCGTGAATTAGACAAACGGAAGTCCCACATAGCCCAGCACGGGTTAACACCGGGTTAATCCCCAGCCATAATCTCCATGTTCAGATCTCATTGGCGATGCGTCGGCACGGATGAAGTCCCATCCCACGACGATTGTCTTGGTGACTTCTAAAAAAAATCCGGTACACCTTGAAAAAGAGACCAAGCCTTAACCCCGGGTTAACCCCGGACCCGGTATCCTGCGCGCATCAATGAAAACGTAAAGGAGAGCTTCAAATGTACAAAATACTTGCAGCCCTGGCGATCCTGGGTCTGTCGATGACGGGCCAGGGGTGTTCGTTTTTCAGCCCGCCCATTATTCCTCAACTTCCCCAATTGCCTCACAAGCTGGCATCGGCTCCGGAAAGTTCAAAGCTGAAGGTCACGTCTTCCCTTCTTGAGATGGTAGATGAGCCCATGGCAAAGGCCCTGGTAAACGAGGCGTTGGAAAACAATCATGATCTCAGGGCCACGGCCCTGCGCCTCAAATCTTCAGGCCTGCTGCTTTCAACGCCCCGGGCGGCGCGGCTGCCAACGATAGATTCAGGATATTCCGGTAGCCGAAACAACCAATCCCTGAACCGGGAAGTGCAAAGCATCCACCGAATTACCCTCTCTCTGGCCTGGGAGTTGGATCTTTGGGGGAAACTGGCCGATCGCCATGCTGCCAGTCAGCATAATTTCCGGGCCCGGGAAGAGACCTATTACCGGACCATGGATTCCCTGGCGGCCCGGGTGCTTCAGAACTGGTTCCGCGTCAGGGCCAATAAAATGCGCCTGGGCATCCACGATAAACGGGTGAGGATCTACCAACGCATTGAAAAGACCATTTCGGCCAAGTACAAAGCGGGCCTGGGCAGCCTCCAAGACATGACCACGGCCCGGTCCAGAACCAACCTGGCCCGGGCCGATCGCACCCAGGCCGAATTTATCCACAAGGCTTCGGTGAGAGATCTTGAACTGCTTCTGGGACGCTACCCAGGTGCCGCCCTCAATGAAGCGGACGGTCTACCTGAAGTCGCGCTGACATACCCCGAGGTCCCGGCATCCATTCTGGCCAACCGCCCCGATGTCCGGTCGGCCTTGGAAAATGCGCGAGCGGCAATGAGCGAGGCCCGGGCCGGCCATAAGGATCTGCTGCCCGCAATCACCCTCACCGGAAATATCTTCAGGGACAATGCCCAACTGGGACACCTGGGTGCTTCTGAAAATGGCTGGAGCCTGGTGGGCAATATCCTGTTTCCCCTGTTCAACGCCGGCCGGATAAAAGATGAGGCCAAAGCCGCCGATGCAAGAGCCAAGGCCGCGTACCAAGATCTTACCGGCATCGTACTGCAGGCCATGAAAGAGGCTGAAGATGCCTTTTCAACGGAAACCAACTTAAAGAAACGCTTGGAATTTTTGGAGAAGGCCATGGCTGATGCCCGGCAGAGCAGTGCCTACTACGAGGCCCGATTCAAAGAGGGCCTGGCCACCATTATCGAACTGAACACGGCTCGGGACCAGGAACTGGATCTACTGTCCGGCATTCTTGACATCAAAGCCTCACAGGTTTTGAACCGGATCGATATGGCACTTTCTGTAGGAACAGGGGTTTTCGAAAGGAATGAAAATGAAAGGATTTGAAAAAATGAAAAAATGGCTGATATTCGGCCTGATCACCACCATCTGCAGTTTAGGGGCCGTGGGCCTCTATGCCATGAAACCGGAACAGAAAAAAAAAGAAAAAACGTCGCCCCCCCTGAAACGGGTCAGTGTGGAACCGGTGGCGCCCGGCACCTATCCGGCCCGGGTGAAGGTATACGGAGAAGTCCATGCCAAATGGACCACCACCCTCAGGTCCCGGGTGGGGGGGCAGATCATCTGGATCAATGAGAACCTTCTGCCCGGACGGCACTTTAGAACGGGAGAGACCATCCTATCTCTGGACAGAACCGATTACCAGGCTGCCCTGGCCCAGGCCCGGCTGGAACTTGAAAATGCCAGGGTCAACCTCGCCCAGGTGGAGCGCCAGGCCTACCAGGCCAGGAACGACTGGGAGGCGTCCGGGATCAAACAGGCTCCGGCATCCCCCCTGGTTTTTTACAAGCCCCAGCTCAAAGCAGCCCAAGCCAGAGTGGACTATGCCCGAAAGGCCGTGGAAAAGGCCCGGGAGGATCTGAATCATACCCGGATAACGGCTCCCTATGACAGTCTGGTGGCGGAACGCTTTGCCGACAAGGGGGAAATCTTGTTCGCCGGGGATCACGTGGCAACCTTGATCAGCGCTGATGATGTAGAGATCCGGGTGAGTCTTGACGGGACTCAGGTCCGCAGTCTTGGCCGTTGGCAGGATGCCGAGGTCGAGATCGGCGATCCGGCTACTGGACGCTCCTGGCGGGCAACCATGATCAGGGACGGCGGACAGGTCAATCCCAAAACCCGGTTGCGGCAATTTTACCTCAGGCCCCTGGACCCCAAAAAGGAGCTGGCACCCGGAATGTTTGTCACGGCTGTTATCAAAGGCAGTCCCAGGGCGAACCTTTTGGCCCTTCCCGAGTCCTGCCTGACCCGGGACGGAGAGATCTGGTTTGTGGATGCCGAGGACCGGCTCCGGCGCCTGACGGCTGAGGTGGCCTTTTATGAAGACGGCAATGTTTACGTTAAAAACAGTATCCACGCGGCGTCCCTAAGGGTGGTGACCACGCCGATTCCCGGATTTATCGCCGGAACCAGGACCGCCCCCGCGGCACGGAAGGAAGGGTAAAATGAGCGCATTGTCAGAATGGTTTACCAGGAATCCCGTGGCTGCGAATCTGCTGGCCCTGCTGGTCATCCTGGGCGGAATGTTTACCCTGTCCGGCATCCGTATCGAAGGATTTCCCAAAATCCCCCCCACGACCATATCCATTTATGTTGCCTATCCGGATGCCAGCGCGGAACAAGTGGATATCGGCATTGCCCGCAATGTGGAAAAATCCCTGGAAGGCCTGGCCGGAATAAAAAAAATAACGTCGACCGCATTCGAAGGGGCGGCCCAAGTCCTGGTCCGGAAGGAAACCGGATACGACATGCTCCGTCTGCTCAACGATGTCAAAACCAAGGTGGGCGGCATCGACAATTTTCCCCAAAAAGCCGAGCGCCCGATTGTCAGCGTGGATGAATTCAATGACTTTGCCCTTTTGGTCCAGGTCTTCGGGGACGTGGACGAAAAAACCCTTCAGCAATCCGCCCGGATGGTGGAGCAGGAATTGAAGGCCGATCCCAAAATTTCAAAGATCACATGCTTTGGAAAAAAAGAGAGGGAAATGCGTCTGGAACTTGATGGGCAGAAACTCAAGGCCTTCAACCTTTCCGTAAACGATGTGGTCGCGATTGTATCCCGGAATCTCTCCCAGGCCGGTTTCGGTCGGCTAAAAAGCGACGGAGGCCGGATCATCATCCGCTCCGATGCCAAGCTGGAATACCAGGACCAACTCATGGCCCTGCCCCTGATCACCGATAAAGACGGTGCCACCGTATTTTTCCGGGATGTGGCCACCATCGTTGATGGCTACGAGGATGAGGATTCCCTGGCCTTTTTCCAGGGCCAGCCCTCGGTGGGCATGGTGATCCACACCAGTTCCAAGGGACACCTGATGGAGGTGAGCCGAGCCGCCCATCAGGTGGTGGCGCGTCTGCAGGCCCAACTCCCGGAGGCGGTGCATCTGGATATTTGGGCGGACATCTCCGTTTACATGCAAAACCGGCTGAACCTGCTCCAGACCAATGCATGGCAGGGATTGTTGATTGTATTCGTAATTTTGGCCATCTTCCTGAATTTCAAGCTGGCTTTCTGGGTGGCCATGGGCATTCCTTTCTCCATTGCCGGCGCCCTGGCCCTGATGGGGAAATCCTTTTTGGATTACTCTCTCAATGATGTTACCACTTTCGGTATGATCATCGTTCTGGGTATCCTGGTAGACGATGCCGTTGTGGTGGGTGAATCCATCTATGAGGAACGTCAGAATACGCGAGATCCCGTGCAAGGCACCATCAAGGGCGTGCACAAGGTGGCCGTGGCAACCATCTTCGGTTGCTTTACCACCATTGCCGCCTTTTATCCCCTCATGCTCATAAAGAATGATTTCGGCAGAATTCTGGCTTCCTTTGCCATGGTGGTCTGCGTGGCCTTGATCTTTTCCCTTATCGAGAGCAAGCTGGTCCTGCCGGCCCACCTGGCCGCAGTCTCCGTAAAAGCCAAGGCCTCTGAGAATGCCTTCATGGCCGCCTGCAACCGCATTCGGGAGCTGGCTTCCAGAGGGCTGGATGTTTTCAACCACCGCATTTACACACCCTTGCTCAGGGTTTGCTTGGTCCACCGGTACTCAGCCCTGGTGGTTTTCATTTTCCTGGCACTTTTGGGAGGCTGGCTGATCCACATGAATCATGTCAGAACGGTTTTCTTCCCGGATATTCCTGGGGACGTCATCATGGTGTCCGGAACCATGGAAAAGGGCCTGCCCGTAAAACTTGCCTTTAAAAACGCATACAATTTAGAAGCGGCGGCCGATTCCCTGAACCGCGATCTCATGGCCCGGCACGGCACGGACCAGCCGCCCATCCGGAAAATCATGACTGCCGTGGAGGACAACGAATCCATCGAAATTTACGCCGAGCTTCAACCCCAGGAGCAACGAGTGGTGGAGACCATGGATCTGCTGGCCCAATGGCGGGAACGGGCCTCGGACCTGGAAGGGGTCCAGAGCCTCAAATTCAGCGGCAATGCTGAAACCGGGGGCGGATTTGTCCTCAAGGTCTCCTCACGCAATCCCCATGACCTGGAACAAGGTGTCCGGAGGTTGAAAAACGGGCTTCAGAAATTGGAGGGAGTCTTTGATATCCGCGACGACCTTGCCGCAGGGCAATCCGAGATCCGCCTGCGCCTCAAGGACGAGGTCCGGCATTTGGGACTGACCCCGGCTGACCTGGCAGCCCAGGTCGGTGCGGCTTTCGGCGGGTTCGAGATCGACAAGTTCCAGAAGGGAGACGACGAAGTCAAACTCAAGGTCATCATGGGCAAAAAACAGCGCCAGTATATTTTTCAGCTTTTAGAGGCCCGGATCGCTCTCCCCGACGGTGCCTTCGTCCCCCTGCCCATGGTGGCGCGTCTCGAGTCCAGGCGTGCTGCGGGCCATGTTCATCGAGAGAATGGCCGCAGGATAGCAATGGTCATGGCGGCCCTGGATAAAACCAAAGTCAGTGCGGGATCCGTTTTCAAGATCCTTGAGGATGACGTCATTCCCTCCATTGAAGCCTCGCTTCCAGGGGTAATCGTTTCCCAAGGGGGGGAACTGGAAGAAGAGAGCGAGGTCAAGGGCGGCCTTGTCAAAGCGTTGGTCATGATCCTTATTTTGATCTATACGCTACTGGCCGTGCCCCTGAAATCCTATTGGAAGCCCTTTGTAATCATGTCCGTGATTCCTTTTGGCTTCGCCGGAGCCACGGCCGGGCATTTTATCGCCGGGGTTCCCTTGAGCGTGCTCTCTTTTTTCGGGATGCTGGCCCTGGCCGGGATCGTGGTCAACGACAGCCTGGTGATGTTGACCCGCTTCAACGATATCCTGGCAGAGGGCCAGAGCGTTCAAAAGGCCTTGCAAACAGCCGGATCCAGCAGGTTTCGGGCCATTTTTCTCACCACGGCGACTACTGTTTGCGGCTTGCTACCGCTACTCTCAGAGACATCAGAACAGGCACAATATCTGATACCAGCGGCCGTTTCCCTTGCCTATGGGGAATTATTCGCCACCGTCATTACTTTGCTGCTGATTCCGTTGTTGATGAACATCGCCTATGACCTTCGGTCCCTATTCTCCAGGTTCGTTGCCGTTAACTCGCTTGAAAAAGATATCGGTTGAATCAATCAATGAAGAATTATATCATTAATACTTTCAATGTCGGTTTCAGAGCAGCGAATGAAGCACAATACAGTGGCTCGATTTGTCACCCAGAGCTTTCCTATGAAAAAACAATACCACCATGTCAGTATATTTGTATTGGCGTTTTTTATTTTCTTTTTCGATCTCTTTTCTTGTATTGGCCTTGCTTATGGTCAGCAGCGAACAGCATTCAATATCCTGCATATCATGAGTTACCATTCCCCCTGGAAATGGACCGACGATCAATTCAATGGCTTTAAAGAGGCCCTGAAAGGGGTGGACATCCAATACAAGGTTTTCCAGATGGACAGTAAACGCAATACGTCCGAAACCCATGTACAGGAAGTCAGCCGCCAAGCCAAAGAATTGATCGATACCTGGAAACCGGATCTGGTGTATGCGAACGATGATGCCGCCCAGGCCCACGTCGTCACCCATTACGTCAACACCCAAACGCCTTTTGTTTTCAGCGGGGTCAACGCCAATCCACTAAAATACGGTTTTTTGGGAAGCACCAATGTAACCGGCATCATGGAACAGGAACACTTTCTCGAAACAGTGCACCTACTGAAAGAGAATAAAAACGCTGCAAACCGAGGTCGATGCCATCGCCCTGCTGGGTATTTTCACCTACAAAGATCCGTCCGGCCAAAATGTACCCTATACCGAGGTGCTTCGCTGGACGACTGAAAACAGCAACCTTCCGGACTTTAGCTTTTGGAAAGACCGCATCTTTTATGGAACCCTTTGCACCGTAACCGTGTCCGGTTATGAGCAGGGTCTGGCTGCCGGCACACTCGCCAGGCGCATCCTATTGGATGGGGCGTCGCCGCGCACGCTGACCATGCGGCCTTCCTTGAAAGGCGAACCGGTGATCAGCCTGGCAAGGGCGAAAAAGCTGGGCATCCGGGTCAAAGCCGGCCTACTGCTATCCGCCGAGGTGGTAACCGATTTTAAATGGGATCAATAAATGCAACTGCGCACGAAAATAATCCTGATCTGTGTGGCGGTATCATTTCTGGCCGGCGGTACCAGCACCACGGTCAACGGCATTTATTTTGCCAGGGAGTATTTTCAGGTCCGCAAGTCGGAAACCTTCGTTATTGCCCAGACCCTCAAATCACAGTTGGACCGGTTGATAAAAATGCATATTCCCTTGGCCCAGTTGGAAGGGTTCGAGGAAATGTGCCAGGAAGTTGTCGCCAAACATGCGTTCCTGTCTTACGCCATGGTCGTGGACACGGAGGGGACAATCCTGTTTCACAACGATCCTGGCCGGCACGGGCAACATATATCAGATCGATCGGTCCTCAACCGCATCAAAGAAGCCCGCAAGACGGTTCAGCTTTTTTCGATGGACGGACTGGCTTTGTACGATTTCCAAATACCGGTACTGGGGAATCGACAAAAACACATCGCTACCATCCGAACCGGCTTTCCCCGCTTTCTCATTGCGGACAAGACCAAAACCCTTGCCCTTTATTCGATCGGCATCACCCTGATTTCGTTTGCCGTCGGCATCATTTTGATCGTTGCGGCACTGGAGCTATGGGTCGGCAAGCCGGTAGCAAGATTTATTCGAACCATCCAAAAGATCCGCAAAGAGTGGTCGTCCGAATCGCCATTGGTCGAGACTTACTCCCATGACGAAATTGGCCAACTGGCCCGGGCGTTCAATGAGATGACCGAGGCATTGCATGAGACAACCATGTCCAAAGACTTCGTGGACAATATCATTGAAAACATGCTCAACAGCTTGATCATAATCGATGACGAGCTCAGGATTCAGTCTGTCAATCAGGAGACATTGAACCTTTTGGGTTATGCTGAAGAGGAACTCATAGGCGCCTCCTTCGCCAAAGTATTCCTGGCGCATCGTCAATCCAAAGTTTCCGCCATAGACGGCACGCCGCTTGTGGAACCGGTGAAAGCCGTCGAAACGGAATATATTTCAAAGGCGGGCAAAGCGATTCCGGTGCTGTTCTCCTGCAGCATCATGAAGACCAATGACCAAAAGCTTCAGGGCTATATTTGTGTGGCCCAGGATATTACCGAGATCAAAACCCTGCGGGGTTTTCTACCGATCTGTTCTGTCTGCAAAAAAATCCACGATGACAGTGGTTATTGGAATCAAATCGAAATGTATCTTGAAATGCACTCGACTGCCCAGCTGAGCCATAGCATGTGCCCGGAATGTATAAAAAAATGTATGGAAAAGAAGACTGGTTTGATAAGATGGATTTAAACCGACATTCCTGATGGGGTGTTTTAATCGTGGGCATAAATGCGATGATAAAATATACCTTTAAATGGATTCCCCCAATGTTTCGGCAAAAGTACAAAAAAAATATGAGAACGCTTTCCAGATACGTTTCCATCGGCATTATCCTGATGGTGATCTTGCTGACTGCTTGCTCCAAAGGGGAAAAAACCTACCGCGTGGGTATCCTGACATTCAAAGGCGGTTCGTTTATCAGGATAGCAGAGGGATTCAAGAAAAAAATGGCTGATTTGGGTTATGTCGAGGGCCGGAATATTGTTTATGACGTTCAGTTTATGCAATTTGATCCTGAAATGGACCGACAAACACTCACCAAGTTTATTGGCGACAAGGTCGACTTGGTCTTTTCATTTCCAACTGAACCCACCGCTACGGCCAAGGCTATCCTTTCAGGAACCGGCATTCCCGTTCTTTTTGCCCTAGCGGGTATCGAGGGAACGGACCTGGTTGAAAACATCCGGCAACCGGGCAATGGAATTACCGGTGTGCGAACGCCTGCTGTCGACACAACGCTGAAGCGCCTTGAATTCTTGAAGGAATTAAAGCCTTCCATCAAAAGGGTTTTAATCCTCTATAACCCGGAGTACCCCCTCATCGCACCCACGCTTGAAAAATTGCGTCCGCTTGCAAAATCCCTGGAGATCACCCTTGTTGAAAAACAGGTCGATACCCCCCAGGCGGTTCAAACCGCCCTGCAGAAACGGTCCGCATTGGAAGAGATCGGCGTTGATGCCATTCTGGACGTACCGGACGGTGTCACCCATACCTCAGACAGTATCAAGGCAATCATCCAGTTTGGAAAACAACACAAGATCCCGTTTGCCGCCACCGGCAGTTTTGAAGAAGATCAAGGGGCCACATTCAGTTATGGGCCGGATTTTTTTGATGCCGGAACCCTGGCAGCGGCGCTCGCCCATAAAATTTTCCAGGGAATCCCTGCCGGCACAATACCGGTTGCTACACCTGAAGCGCACTTGAAAATCGACATCGGGGCATTAAAACAAACGGGGCTGACACCCAGTAAAGGAATGATGGCCATGGCTACAAAGATCGTAGACTAACATCGATTTCCAGTCTCAACAGGATTCATGAAACCGTTTCCATGGTACAAAAAAGAACAAAAACCACATCCAACAGAAGTTTGACAACCACACTGGCAATTGCTTTTGCCGTTTTATGCACATCTGTATTAATCATCTCGGTCTGCTTCGAGATGTATGTCCACCTGCAAAGCCAGAAAGAGATGGTCGCCGCCCGCCAGCAGAATATGGCACAAAAAGCCGCGGGACAGGTGACTGCCTTTATCAACGAAAAATTCAAGGTGATAGACGCGGCCATTCATGCAAGCGACTTGTCTTCGATTGGACGGGGCAAGCAGAAAGACGCTCTTCACGTCATTTTGGGAATGGAGCCGGTCATGCGTCAGGTGCTGCTCTTTGACGCCCGAAATGTCAAACTGGCAATGGCCTCACGCTTGTCACGGGCTGCGTCTGAAAGCACCATGGCACATGTTACCGGTGATGTGTTTACAGGCGTGCGGCAAACAGGCAGATACCTCGGTCCAATTTTCGTTGATCCGGTTACAAGCGAACCGATGCTGATCGGGGCCCTTCCATTGAAGGATTTTATGGGAAACGTCAAAGGAACGCTGGTGATGGAACTGAATCTGAAATTCATGTGGGACCTGATAGAAGACATTGAAATCGGCCGTCACGGATCGGCATATGTGGTAAACAAGAAGGGCTATCTGATCGCGTTCAAGGACACTGCGCGTGTCCTGAGAGGGGAAAACGTATCCCGTCTGAAACCGGTTGCTACATTCATGAATACCCCAAGCACGGATAATGGGATCGGCGTATCGATATCTGCAGGCATCAACGGCGATTTAGTGCTCGGTTCATATGTCCCGCTGAAAAAACCGGAATGGGCGGTCGTTACTGAACTTCCGCTTCTGGAGGCATATCGGAAAATTTTGCAAATCGCTTCCGTATCCCTGCTTTTTATTACTGTCATCGCCGTATCGGCAGCCATGATCGGGGTACGCCTGGCACGACGGCTGAGTGCACCAATCCTTGATTTGAAAAACACCGCCACCCGTATTGCAGAAGGACAGAAAGGTCTCAAAGCGGCAATACAGGGTTCCGCCGAAGTTGTTGTCCTGGCAGGGGCATTCAATCGCATGACGGAACAACTTCAGGCTATGCTGGATGCCGAAGCGGAACGGGCCGGCAAACTGGCGCATGAGGTTCAAAATCGACTGAAGGCCGAGGAGGCGCTCCAGGAGAGCAGATCGATCTTGACGGCCACGCTGGAATCCACCCATGACGGAGTTCTTGTGGTTTCAGAAGGAGGCAAAGTAACCCACCACAACTCACGATTCGCAGAAATCTGGTCTATCCCGGAAAATCTCCTGAAAACGAAAAACGATGAGGACCTGATCGCCTATGTTCTCTCCATGTTGGTCGAGCCGGAACAATTTACGGCAAAAGTCCAAGAGTTGTATGAAAGTTCAGAGAGATCCGAAGATCTCCTGAATTTGAAAGATGGTCGCATATTGGAACGTCACTCCTACCCCTTGATGCAGGGCCGCCGCAAGACCGGGCGCGCATGGTTTTTTCGTGACATCACCAAACGCAGGCTGGCAGCCGAGGCGCTCAACAAAGAACGAGACCGAATTGCCAACATCCTCGAGGCCACCAGCGCCGGAACCTGTGAATGGAACTACCAGACCGGGGAAGTGCATTTAAACCCACGCTGGGCGGAAATAATGGGCAAAACGCTCGAGGAACTGGAGCCCATCGGCGTTCAAACATTGACCAACAGCGCGCATCCGGATGACCTCCCGAGAATAAGGCATATACTGGGGCAGCTTATCAGTAGAGAGGTGGATTACTTTGATTTGGAATTCAGGCAGCCCCATAAGGATGGAAGTTGGGTTTGGGTCAACTCCAGAGGTAAAATTGTGGAATGGACAGAGGATGGAAAACCGTTGTGTATCAGCGGGACCAATCTGGACATCACCCAACGGAAACAGGATGAAGAAGCGCAACGCCTCACCCGCGTCGTTTTCGAAAAAGCCCCCATCGGCATCTGGCATTTGGGGCTGGCGGGAGAGGTCTTCGATGTAAACGAAGCGGGCTGCGCCAGCCTCGGCTATACCCGGGAGGAACTCCGCCGAATGACTATCTTTGATTTAGATCCCGATTTCAGCCCAGAGCAATATGCCGCCACTGCAGCAATACTCAGAGCAGCTGGATTCCATGTCCTCGAAAGTCGGCAGCGACGTAAAAATGGTGAACTTTTTCCCGTCCAGGTCATATCAAACCTGGTTCGGTTCGAAAACCAGGAGATATGTGTGGCTTTCATCCAGGATATCACCGAGCGTAAAAAGTACATGGAAGACTTACGCCAGCTGCGCAATTACCTCGCCAACATCATCGATTCCATGCCTTCGGTGTTGGTGGGCGTGGACCTGGAGGGTCGGGTAACCCAATGGAACAGACGGGCCGAACAGGTCACCGGACTGCTTTCCAACCAGGCGTTAACCAAACCCCTGGAGAGCGTATTCGCCCGACTGGCGGATCAGATGGCTCCCATCAAAACCGCCATTCAAGAGCGCCGGACGATCAGTGCCTCCAAAGTCACCCGTAGAGCGGAGCAGGAAACTCGCTATGAGGACATCACTATCTTTCCCCTGGTGGCCAATGGCGTGGAGGGGGCCGTGATCCGGGTGGATGACGTTACCGAGCAAGTGCGCATGGAGGAGATGATGGTCCAAACCGAAAAGATGCTCAGCATCGGAGGTCTGGCCGCCGGGATGGCCCACGAAATCAACAACCCCATGGCCGGGATGCTGCAGACTGCCATGGTCTTGGAAAACCGGTTGACCACCCGCCTCCATATTCCCGCCAACCAGAAAGCGGCCGAAGCCGCTGGCACCACCATGGAGGCGATCGAGCAGTTCATGCAGGACCGGAGGATACACGAAATGCTGGCCACCATAAAAAACACGGGACACCGCGTTGTTGCGTTGGTGGAAAACATGCTCAGTTTTGCACGCAAAAGCGAAGCAAAATTATCCACCACCGACCTTGGGATGCTGATGGATAAAACCGTGGAGCTGGCCGGTACCGACTATGACTTGAAAAAAGGATACGATTTCAGGAAAATCACCATCGTAAAGGAATACGCCGGAGCGCCCGTTTCCGCGGCATGCGAAAGCGCCAAAATCCAACAGGTGCTCCTGAACCTTTTTCGAAACGGCGCCCAGGCCATGCAGGAGGCGGCGATTGAATCACCCATGTTCATCCTTAGAACACGGCTTGATCATAACCCGGACATGGCGGTGATGGAAATCGAAGACAACGGCCCCGGCATGGATGAAACCACGCGGAAAAAGATATTCGAACCCTTTTTCACAACCAAGCCCACAGGTGTGGGAACCGGTTTAGGCCTTAGCGTATCCTACTTTATCATTACCGAGGATCATCAGGGCGAAATGTCGGTGGAATCGAGCCCGGGTTACGGTGCGAAATTTACCATCCGCCTGCCGATGCAAAACTGTTGAATAAACTTCTTTCCTCACGGACAACGACACCTCAACATATTGCGGATACCGTCGCATGTTGAGGCAAAATCCTCTTCGGAATTATCTTCAATTACTCCGTAAAATCTTCGATAAAAGCACGTTAAGCTAAATATGGATAGCTGGTGTAAGGTGGCATCGATTTTGAGGCAACAGTCATATCGGCTTCTCAGGTATCACGCGATAGTGTTTCACACAGTTCGTTCCCGAGTGCAAAAAAAGCCAGTCGCCGGTAATAATAAGCGTTTGCCCTGACTTACCAAACGCATCAGGGACTTCACTTTAACCTTAAAAGCAAACATTCATCAAGCATTTCAATATGATAAAAACTGGAGGGACTCGTTATGGGAAAGAAAGTATTCATTGACTTGACTCATCCATTCAGTGCGGAAATCCCAAGATGGCCTTACTTCGTGAAGCCGGTCATCGATTCCATGCACACCATGGCCAAGGGAGGCGTCCTCACTCAGCGGATCGATTGTGTTCAGCACACCGGCACCCATGCCGATGCACCGCGTCACGTCATGGAACGCGAATTCGACGGTAAAAGGGCGCGTTATACTCACGAAATGCCTGTCGACGCTTACACGGGTGATGCAGTTTGTCTTGAAATCAAGATCCACCGTTGGGGCCTGATCCTGCCCGAGCATCTTGAGGACGCCTGCAGGCGTGCGAACATCGAGCCGGAAGCGCTCAAGGGCATGGTGCTCTGCCTTAACACCGGCATGCATCGCAAATTCGACGACTCCAAAGAGTACTATCACTATTCGTGCGGTACCGGCGTCGAAGCCGGCAAGTGGTTCGTCAAGCACCAGGTCAAGTGCGTGGCCATGGACATGCAGGCGCTTGATCATCCGCTGCATACGGCGATGGGCAAAAATGGCCCGCCCCAGATGAATCTGTCCGGCGCTTCGGGAAGGCCGATCACGGAAGAATACGCCGAGCAGTTCGGTGAAGCGGCGTATGCCGAATTCGAGAAGGCGGCTTACATCAAGCTGCATGGCCAAGCTGCCTATGATGCCAAATTCGGCGATCTCGAAAAAATTGGATGTGAGGGAACCTGGGAACCCTGCCACAAGCAGATGCTGGGTCACGGGATTGTCGGTGCCCTTTCGGCAAGCGTGCATGAAATGCCCTGAGAAATAAGATATCATTGGTTGTCAAAAAAATAAGGAGGACAACCAATGAACGATGATATCCATGCATCAGATGATTTACCCATTGCCTTTAGCCTCGAGCAGGTCCAGCAACGTTTTGAATCCTGGCGTCAGCGCAGAAAAAAGCGTACCCATATTCCCCAAAGCCTTTGGAAGGCAGCTGTTACGTTATCACAAGAGTATTCGATATGCCAGTTATCAAAGGCACTGCGGGTCAATTACACGGCGCTGAAAAAACAAGTCATCAAATCCAAAGATACAGGACCCAGCACATCCGAGGTGTTTTCTTCTTCCCCATTCATAGAAATACCGGCCCCAGCCGCCCCTTTAATCGAATCAACCATCGAAATGATAAAGAGCGACGGTTCGGTTATGAGAATGCATGTAAAAGGAGCCGGCTGTTTGGATTTGGTGGAACTGGGAAAAGCATTTTGGGCAATCGATTCATGATCTCCATCACCCCGCATATGCGGATCCTTATCGCCGTGGAGCCGGCTGATTTCAGGAAAGGTATCGATGGGCTGGCCCAGCTGTGCCGCAATCATCTAAAATCGGATCCCTTTTCAGGCGCCATGTTTGTTTTTCGCAACAAAAGAGCAACCGCATTGAAAATCCTCGTGTATGACGGCCAGGGTTTCTGGCTCTGTCAAAAGCGGCTATCAAAAGGCCGGTTTACCTGGTGGCCCGACAGCGAAAAGGTTTTGCGCCAGCTCGATGTTCATCAGCTACAATTGTTGATCTGGAACGGGGACCTTTCCACGGTTAGGGTTGCCCCGCAATGGAAAAAAATTGTTGCGCGGGAAAAATAAATGCTTGCGTTCCAGTAACGATTGCGCTATTTGGGCTTTCATGGAACCGATACTCACATACCGCGGCAGAACGGTTACCGCTCAGGATGCGGTATATATTCAGCAGTTGATCGACCAAAACCCCACGGACAGCCGCCGGCGCCTTTCCGTCAAGCTTTGCCAGGCCTGGGATTGGCGGCAGGCCAACGGCGCCTTTCGCGATATGGTGTGCCGGGGATTGATGCTTGCCCTTCACCGGGCGGGCCACATTCAATTGCCGGCCAGAAAAATGACCCCGAACAATCCGCTGGCCAGACGAAGGGGGCCTGAGACCATCACCATTGATCAGCACCCAATTGAAGACAAGCTGTCCGCCATTACCCCGCTTGTGTTTCGACAGGTTCGCCGTACAGGTGCCGAAAAGTTATGCAACAGCTTGTTGGCCCAATACCATTATCTGGGCTACACCCAGCCGGTCGGCGAACATTTGAAATACATCGTTTACTCCCAAGACCGGCCCATTGCGTGCCTGTCCTGGTCATCGGCCGCCAGGCATATTGGTTGCCGTGACCGGTTCATCGGTTGGTCGCAACATCAACGTACGGCCAACTTGCATCTGATGGCTTACAACAGCCGGTTTTTAATACTGCCCTGGGTTCGCGTGCCCCACCTGGCCTCTCATATTCTGGGCCGGATGAGTCGCATCCTGCCAACAGATTGGCAGGCGACATACAAGCATCGTGTCTATTACCTGGAGACCTTTGTGGACAAAGACCGGTTTGCCGGCACCTGTTACAACGCCGCCAATTGGATCTATATGGGTGATACCACCGGTCGTGGAAAAAATGACCAGACCCACCGCCCGAACCGGTCCATCAAGGCGGTTTGGGGATATCCCTTGGGCAAGCGGTTCAGATCCCATCTGACCGCAGGAGCAAGTGCATGACACCGCCGCCCATCGAACTGTCGGCTGAGGAACTCGAGGCGCTGATCGATCGGGTCACGGGTCAACTCCCGTAGTCTTCTGGAAAAGGATTATGAAACCCTTGCGGCCATGGGCGAGACGATCAATGTGTTGAGCCACAGTGTGGATGAAAAAGCTGCCTCCATCAAGCGATTGCTCAAGATGATCTTCGGCGCATCCACGGAAAAAACCGCCACCGTAACCAAAAAACGAAAGCCAAAGGGCAATTCACAACCAAAGGAGAAGAAAAAAGGCCATGGCCGAAATGGCGCTGCCGATTATACCGGTGCCGAAAAGACCACGGTTGCCCATGCACAGCTCAAACACAAAGATCGGTGTCCGGCTTGCCTGAAGGGCAAGGTCTATGTCTGTAAACAGCCCAGAACGCTCATCCGTGTCACCGGTACCTCGCCTTTAACGGCATCGGTGGTCGAGTTGGAAAAACTGCGCTGTAATCTGTGTGGCGAAATTTTTACGGCCAATGCGCCACAGGATGTTGGCGAGGAAAAATACGATGCCTCTGCCGGGGCGATGATTGCCCTGTTAAAATATGGCAACGGCTTTCCTTTCTACCGTCTGCAAAACCTGCAGGACAGTATCGGCATACCGCTGCCGGCATCCACCCAATGGGATATTGTCAGAGATTTTTATTGGCATGCCTACCCGGCCTTTGATGAACTGATCAAGCAAGCGGCCGGTGCAAAGGTGGTCCACAATGACGACACCACCATGAAAATTCTTTCCATGGTTAACGAGACCCAGGACGCCAAAAGAAAGGGCATCTTTACCAGCGGCATGATAGCGGTCGTGGACGGTCACAAAATCGGGCTGTTTTTTACCGGGCGCAACCATGCCGGAGAAAACCTGGCTGATCTTCTATCAAAAAGCGAAGCCGATCTTGGCCCTCCCATCCAGATGTGCGATGCGCTGTCCAGAAATGTGCCCAAGGATTTTAAAACGCTTTTGGCCAATTGTATGTCCCATGGAAGGCGGCGCTTCGTGGATGTATACGATAACTTCCCGGACGAATGCACCCATGTGCTGAACGTGTTGGGGAAAGTATATAAAAATGATGCCGATGCAAAAGCGCAAAACCTGTCTGACGAGCAGCGGATCGAATTGCACCAGAATCGTAGCGGTCCATTGATGAAGGAGCTTAGAAAATGGTTTGATGAGCAGTTCGAGGAAAAGAAAGTGGAACCAAACTCCGGTCTCAGGCAAGCCATCAAATACATGTGCAAGCACTGGGACGCGTTGACCCTGTTTTTACGCGTGCCCGGGGCACCATTGGACAACAATGTTTGTGAACGTGCCCTGAAAAAAGCCATTTTAAACCGGAAAAACGCCTTGTTTTACAAAACCGAACGTGGCGCCCGGGTCGGAGACCTGTATATGAGCCTGATCCACACATGCGAATTATGCAGTGCCAATCCCTTTGATTATCTGGTTGCACTTCGGGAGAACTCATCTGAAGTAAAATACCAACCTGACCAATGGATGCCCTGGAATTACAAACAGGCCGCTTCTGAAATAAAATCCTAACCATGACCTGGGCGTTTTGCCCTGCCTGTTCCATTATATCTTTAACACCACCGCCGCCGAACCAGCAGCACCCGCCTGGCGAAAAAAATCTATCTGCTCACGTTTGCCGCAAGGACACATAGGTGTTGATTTTGTTGAAGAATAAAACCAGACGAACGAATCTGTCAATAATCAAAGTGAGTTATCCATGATTGTGTGGAAATACCGATCTTATTTGCCACAGATTCATTGAAGTGGTTTTAGCCAGCACATACATGCAATGTGAGCGGGGCATCTATAGACAGAGGAAAACTACATTATATAGTGGTTTTTGAATATTACATTAAATTACAATGAGATAGCAGCTACCTGTACGCATAGCATTTGCCATGTACTTGTATGTAATCGTTAGTTTCGGAGGCGTGAAATTTCTTGGGATAATTAGCGTGGGTTGCACATCACAGATGGCCGGAGAATTAGAACCTCATAACGTTTAACGGAGTTGCTCCTCAACAGTCCTGCCGGCCTGACTTAGGCATCAACCGCACCGCGAGGAAAGTGCTTAACGAAGCCTGATAGTAGCAAGCCCGTCTGAGCCCAGGTGGGTCCGCTGGAGGAACTTGTTGGACAGCGGCGCTACGAGGACTTGCCCGAGTTTAGACCTGCTTGCTGGACGAGGCCGTCCAGCGCTTCAGCGAGGACCTCTGGAGCGTCCAAGGGGACAAACGTCATGGGCCCTTCCACACGGACCAGGTTGGCGTTGGGGAAGTCCTTGGCAAGTCGTTCGCCATCGGATAAAGGAAAAATCTTGTCTCCGTCGCCCCAAACGACCGTAACCGGATGCGTGAAGTCGGCGAAGCGGCGTGCTGTAGCGAGCGTTGTCGTTTGGCAGTCAGCCCCTGCGATGAATTTCACTGAGTCCGCACGGCTTTGAGGGTTTGAGTTGAAGTTCGCGAGAAGCTCAACGGAGCACTCTTGTGGGACGGGTTTGCTACAAACACTAGACATGAAGCGTTTAGCACCCTATGGACCACTAATTAAGCTATCGAAACGATTATTCGCTTCTGCCGGATTGGATTTGCATAAGTCTCGAAGCGGTATCATTTCCTTAGGCGGAAAATTCTCGTAGGAATCTACATTCGTAAGCAAGAGTCCTGCGATGCGGCCAACTGCCGGATGGTCGGAAGTAACAACGAGCTGGCAAACAGCGCCACCGGTGTCGTTGCCAACCAGAATAACGTTGCGCAAATCCAAGCGTTCGATGAACTCGAGCACCATGGCTGCCACTCCGTGCGGAGACAGGTCGGCGTCTTCAAAGCGCTCACGATGACCGCCGAGCGGCCATTCAACTTGGAAGGTTCGCACGCGACCGTCAAAACAATCGACTGTGTCGTCCCAAAGTCCGCTGGACACCCAGATGCCCTGTACGAACACAACTGGAGTGCCTAAGCCTGCCTCAACGTAGTTGAGGACTCCTCCCGGTACTTCGATGCGCTTCTCTTCCAATCTTGAACCCTCCGCCAAATAGCTGATTCACCGGCCAGGGAATTTGTTTGCCTGGACGTCTATTGCTTAAATTAAAATCCATCATGCACAAAAAATACAGTCAATCTCTGACCTTATCAACCCCCAACCTTCTATGTCGCTTTTTTTTTAATTTTTTGTCACACTTTTTAAATATATGAGTCTAAATAGAAAAACACACTTTACCAGAAGGATTGATTAGATGGATTCAAATTTGGAACAATTCGTCAGGCGGGCAAAAAATGGGAATCTGCAGGCACTCGAAGAGGTTGTCTGCGGTATTCAAGAGAAAATTTACGGGTTGGCATTGCGGATGCTGGGTCACCAGGAAGATGCAGAAGATGAGACGCAGGAGATTCTAATCAAGGTGATAACTCATTTAAGTGACTTTCGTGAAGAAAGTGCTTTCAGTTCCTGGGTTTACAGAATCGCCTGTAATCATCTTCTGACTGTACGGAAAAAAAGATACGAACGCATGGATTTAACATTCGATCTAATGGAAGAATCGGTTTCTGCCGGGCTTGAAAATATGGAACCTCTGACTGTTTCAGGACCGGAGCGGGATGTGTTGTTGGAAGAAACCAGGGTCGGTTGTATGCAGGGAGCTCTTGTCTGTCTGAAGAGGGAAGTGCGAATAGCCTTTATTCTTGGTGAACAATATGGGGTAACCAGTAAAGAAGGTGCTTTTATATTGGATATCACTCCTGAACTGTTCCGCAAACGCCTTTCCCGGGGCAGGAAGAGTTTACAAAATTTCATGCAAAAAAACTGCGGCCTGGTCAATAAGGACAATGCCTGCAGGTGTCACAAACAAGCCGGAGGACGCTTGAAAAATGGTCATATTGATATGACTTTTGTTAAAAAGGAAAATGCTTCAAAAGGCAGATCGGAAGCTGTGGCCCATTTGAAGGAATTGGCTGAAATCGACCGGACTGTTGCAATGTATCGCCATTATCCAGAATATCATACGCCGGAGTCGTTTACTTTTATCATGAAAGATTTGATAAAGTCAGGGAAATACAAAGCCCTCAGTGAATAACACCCCTTGCAGACAATTCTGCTGAGGGCATTTAAAAACATCATTTAAATAAGGAGGTTACATCATGAAAGTATTAGTGACTTATTTCAGCCAGAGCGGAAACACAGAAAAGATAGCAAAAGCCATTTGGGAAGAAGCAACACAATCGAATGAAGCAGATTGTAAAAAGCTTGAAGATATCACCCCCGAAGGTGTTTCTGGATACGACGTCATTTTTATCGGCTCACCGCTGCACGCCGGCAGCCTGGCAGCACCCGTAAAAGAATGTTTAGGTGTTCTCAAGGCAAGTTCCGGTCAAAAAATGGCGGGTTTCATAACTCATATGGCTCCGGCCTATCCTGATCAGGACATGGAAGTTTTTACCGAGCCCATAAAAGCAGCATGCAAAGAAAAAGGCATTGAATACAAGGGCTGTTTTGATTGCCAGGGTTTTTTGGCTGAAGCTATGCATGGTCCGGTGCAGAAGAAACTGAATATGGATGATGAACAGTGGGCAGGTATGGTTAAAGCGATGACCGGGCACCCCAACGAAGAAGACGTGGAAAACGCTAACGCGTTTGCAAAGGAAGTTTTGGGCTGATTTCAAACCCAATAAAAATATGGAGAAATAGAAATGGCAAAACACAATTGTGAAAACTGCAAATTAAGAGCACGGTACGACAAAAATCCCAGATCTCTAATAGGCCGTATGTGGCGGTGGCACATAAACTGGTGTCCCGGTTGGAAAAGGTACATTACCTCATTGCCGGATGAAGATCGAAACAGGATTTCACGCACATACAATATGAAAAAATATAAAAATGTAGACGGGACCATCGCAGCAGAATTGCAGGGGTAAACGAAGAGGGTCTTATCATATATCTAAAAAAATCGCAGAACAAAAATCAGAGGAGAATTAAACAATGAAAGTATTGGGTATTTCGGGAAGCCCCAGAAAAGATGGCACATCAGGGACTTACAAGCTTGTGAAGACAGTTGTGGAGAACACTGGGTGTGAGTATGAGATTGTCTCTCTAAGAGGAAAGAAGATTTCAGGCTGTATTGCCTGCCTTGGATGTGCCAAGGATAATATATGCAAGCTAAAGGACGATTTAGAGCCCCTGCGGGAAAAAATTGTGGAGGCAGATGCCTTTGTAATAGGAGGACCCAATTATTTCGACACCCTGAATGTCCTGACACACGCTTTTTTTGAGCGTTGGTTCCAATTCCGGCATCAGGCAGGCAGTACCTTGTGGGGAAAACTTGCCGTGGCCGTTGGCGTGGGCGGAACCAAAGGGAAAGCCCCTGCTGACCAGATCGAAAAAATGTGCCTGTTTAATTTTATTGAAACCGTGGCCAAGGTCCAGGGCCTGGGAGCTGCCTCCTGCTATACCTGCGGGTTCGGGGAAACTTGCGAGGTGGGGATACAAGCCTTTCACCGCTCCCAAGGGTTAAAATATACAGATGAGATGCCTCCGGATGTTGAAAAACAACCAGATGTGATAAAGGCTGCAGCAGATGCGGGAAAGCTGCTTGGACATCGCCTTAGTGACGGGCATGACAGAACAAAAGTGACCAAGGAGGTTCAGGAAAAAGTAATGGCCTTGTTCGGCCAGGCCGTATAATTCGTATCCGTCGCGCGACCTATGGAGGCGAAATGAGTCTTGTGACGCCATGCAGATTAAGCGAACTGTTCCGCTAATCCGTTTTAGATAAAGCGACATTCCGGGAGAGCGGTCATTCTATAGTTTAGATGTCTGTTTGGGACACAAACCTGCTATTCCATTATTAACTACACGTATCACAATTAAGTTAGAAGGTTTTCATCATGCTTAAAGGTAGAAAGTTTCTTATTCAAACCATCATTGTCCCTTTTTTGATAGCCATAACCACATTAAAAGCAGAGGCACAAAATATGTCACAAATTGATATTGCTACGAAATATTATAATGCTCTTTATTCGGGTGAATACGATACTGTTAGAAGTGTTGCGTCTCCTGATATGGTGTTTGAAGATCCTACAGCACCAGAAGGGTTTGGCATCCCACCCCGAATAGAGCAATTAGAGGAATGTCTAAAGTTTATTGAAGCTAATACGCCGGGGGAAATAGAAATTGAATACACAGATAATTATGTTTCAAATGATCGCGTAGTTCTAAAAGCTAAAATGAACGGTACAGCACCAGCAAAAATTTTCGGTATGGGGGAGGAAGGAAATGTTGCATTTACTACGAAAGGTGTATCCATTTTACATGTTGTAGATGGTCGGGTGATTCACCACTCTGATTACATGGATTATTCAGGTACGGTTTTAAGAAAACTCGAAGATTAAATGTCAAGAAAATAGATTTAAGTTTCTAAAAAATCTTTCAATGAAGCAAAGGGCAAGTGTGGTTATCAAAAATACCGTTTTTTGTAATCTGTTTTGGAGATGTTGAACACTGATAGAAGAAAAAGTTGAAAAAGATGCATTTCAGAACAACAAAGATCTGATAATATGAAAATTTTTAATGGGACTGTAGTTGATATAGGTAAACTTTGCCTCAGATTTACGATTACCGAGGAACTCAATCCCTGGATAATGGATTCAGGAAATACTTTCTTCAAAATTGATGGTCGTACAGAATTAAAAGAAGGTATTCCAGCAAAAGAAGGACTTGGTTTTTTTAGAAGCATTTACATTACTTCAAATGGAGAAACCATCTACACAAATGATTCCGGGTACTTGACTGACAACAAGGATCAGTTTGGCCAAGTAAAAGAATCTACGATTTTTATAACACCTTCTAAGACCTGCCTCTCCTTGAATGCAGTTGGTAATTACTTTGGTAACGGTGAATATAATATCACCAAAAACAAGGTTCTTGGAAATATTCCAATTGAATCTTGTGAGGATATATTTCACACTGACCAGTTAAAAGACTTAACTAAAACAGATCTGGGTCTTTTTCGAGTAAAAGAGGGTAAGCATGCCAGTCAAAGATATATGTCAGAGAAAGAGCAGGACGAATTTGTCAGATTTATTTCAAAAATAGTAAATAAACATTCTATTATTCATATCCAATCAAAAAGGAAAGAATTTCTTGAAATTGTAGAAGGGGAAATTCCCATTGTTGTTCCCGAACTTGTTAGCCAGGGGTATTATGCGCTTCCGGTAAGAGTGATGACAGGATGTGGGGGAAAATGTAGAATGTGTAGTTTTTATGGCAAAAGGTCTATCAAAATCTGGGATACTTTAAAAGTATTAGAAGAAATAGAAGCACTGAAAAATTTTATGGAAGAAGATTATAAAGATATGAAAAGATTTTTTTTAAGTGATGGCGATGCACTGGTACTGGAGACTCATTCACTGGAAAGAATTCTTAATAAAATTAATGCCACGTTTAATCTTAATTATGAGTACACCACGGCTTCACCTTCCCTTGGTTTTGCGTATACTTTTGCAAAACCTTCAACAGTCGCAAAAAAACCACCTGAAGATTTAGCAAAATTAAGAAGAGCAGGATTGAGTTATGTAAATATGGGTATGGAGACAGGGTGTCAAGAACTGCTCAATCTGGTAAAGGAAGACCTTGTATTAAAAGATCTTAAAACAACAATACAAAAGCTGGATGACGTGGGGATACAATATTCTGTTAACCTTATCCCGGAGTTAGGAGGAGAGAAATACAAAGAAAAAAACTATGAAGCAATGAAGACATTTTTCCATACCATTAATTTTAAAGGTAATGTTTTTTTAGCATCTATGCAAAGAGGACCGATT
Organism: Desulfosarcina variabilis str. Montpellier; assembly: GCF_048565275.1. Taxonomy (NCBI): domain Bacteria; kingdom Pseudomonadati; phylum Thermodesulfobacteriota; class Desulfobacteria; order Desulfobacterales; family Desulfosarcinaceae; genus Desulfosarcina; species Desulfosarcina variabilis. The sequence goes on from NZ_CP159846.1 coordinate 9,567,027, forward strand.
TATCAGAATTTTTTGGAAAAAAACAACTTGAAAGATTGTCCCAAAAACACAAAGTATCCTGCTGATAATTCTGATTGGCTAAAACTTTTTATAAAATACCAATATTTTTTTGAGGACAAAGGTATTTCAGCCCAGGAATACAAATTTGTCAGTATGTGAGGGGGCCAGAAATGGAACGTTTTAAAAAACCCCTTGTTATTTCATGTGGCATTTTGCGTAAAGAGATTGAGCATCTCCAGAGAAAAGGCGATATCGACGTGGAAGCCTATTTCCTGAGTGAAAAACTGCATATGGACTACAATCTTCTGGATCGAGGGCTGAACTGCGCTCTCAAAAAGCATCAAAAAAAGAGCCACCGGGGTATCGTTGTTGTTTACGGGGATCTCTGCCTGGGGTTTAACGATGAAATGAAGACACTGATAAGTAAATACGATGCTGTCAAGGTGGATGCCCTGAATTGCATCGACTGTCTTCTCGGTGGCAAGGGGAATCTCCTTAATTTGGACCCGGATCATAAGATCCTCTTCCTGAATCCAGCATTCATCGAATTTGGTGAGAAGATAAGGGAAGAAACCAAAGAATGGACCCGGGAGACGTACAGCATGCTCGACGGTATCGTCCTCTTGGATGCCTTGGGTGATCTGGACGATTACCAGTCGAAGATCGATGAGATTGTGGAGCGTACCGGCCTCCCGATTATCGATCGTATGGATGCGACATTCATATTACCCAAGCACCTCAGTTCACAGTCGCAATCGGAGCGGTTTTGGCCGGATAAATCAAGCCGTATTAACACCTTGAATTTTAAGAATTATTGCCAGGCTAACTGACAGATAAAATCTGTGCCGAGGACTATTGATAGTGTTCTTTTCGGGATTAATGATTTCAACTCAGGACTAATTCCACCGCCTTTCACATGAAGACATGTGGTTGGTAAATTGAGAGGAAATTTATTAAAAAGGTTGGTGCAGAATAGATCACAAGAACCGAAGCTATTTGCCCTTGCAGAAGTTCCATGTAACTTGCCAGCCCCCCTAAGTATAAGGCAAGACATAAAATTTGCATTTAGCAACTGGATATCATACGATTATCTTGGGTACTACCCGTATCGTGAACCCTTTAACCCAAGGAGGAAGGCTATGAAACTTTCCAAAGCAGCCAAAATCTGGATCGATTACCACAAGACCCATTCGAAAAAAAAATACGGTGCGAGCCTACCGGGCCATCATCGAACGGTTTATCCAGGAATTCGGTGACGGGCCCGTTGACCAAGTCACTCCGGAACAAATTCTGACCTACCTGAACCGTCTTACCGAAGGAAACAAACCCTACACCAAGCGAATCCGTTATTCCCAGCTCTCTTCTTTCTTCAACTTCGTCCGCAATAATATCGATCCCGAACTTCTTAATCCATGCGATAGACCCATGATCCGAAAATTGTATCGGGAGAGGGTGCCTTTGAGGTGGAAAATCATCGAAAAGGAAACCATTGACGAAATCATCTTCCGCACCACCAAGGTTCGAAATCGATTGATCCTAGAATTAATGGCCCGAGGCGGCATGCGCATTGGTGAAGTACTGAAACTACGATTGGGAGATCTGCAGGGCCGCAAACTGGTTCTGCGTGAACCCAAAAGCGGCAAAGAATATGAGTTTGTTTTCATCCCTCAGAAAGTGGCGGATCGATTACGCGAATACGCGCTGCAGGTGTGCAATGACCCCAGTGATCGGATATTCCCGATTTCCTATGAGGCTGCCAGAATGATGGTGATCAAATCCGGCAAACTGGTCGGTGTCAAACTCCGACCGCATGACCTGCGTCGGCATTCGGCAACTTTTGCATCTCGGTCTGGCGTACCTATTGAAATTATCAGCAAAGTCATTCTCCGGCACGCGAATCTTTCGACCACACAAAGGTATCTGGGAACGATCAGCGATGTGGAAGCGATCCGATGGATTGAGAATATATATGGCTAAAAGAAAAGGGGTGAGGCCGGTTGCCGACTTCACCCCATTCATACTTGCCAGTAAAGATACGCAGAGCTAAGCGTTGATATTTTCGGGAAATGGGAGCCACAATATATTGTATGGAGTGGTCTATTATGCTGAAAATATAAGTATAAACGTCTATAGCAGTAAAACGCACGTTTCAGAAACCATGAAGTATGATTCGGCTATAACAAGTTATAGAAATTCCACCCTTTCCACACTATACCAAGCTGATCTCTATACCGGAAATAATGAATTGGCGTCGGGAAATGGGTAGCAACCACCCTGGCAGATTCATAGCGCCTTTTTGATCTCAATTTTTTCCCTCGACAAGCGATCTCAGCAACCTGTATATTTTATTAGTAGTTTTAGGCCATCCTGTCTGCGCCGTTACCGATAATTTTACAGACATGGGGATATTGTTTTCCCTAACCAATCAAAGCTGCCTTCCATCAGGGCACTTCAGTTATAGTAGATGACGAGAGCCTAATATGAACTGCACTGATATTTCTTCTTTTTTTAATCTCAAGTGGATGGGCCTTTTCATTCTCTTGATGCTTTGCGGCACCACAGCTTATGCCAGTGAGCCTGAACTCCAGACCCTGACAATGGCAGAAAAAGAGTGGCTGAGCAAGCATTCCGAGGATATTCCCCTTTGGTTCAATGATAATTTTCCCCCTATTGAATATATTGACGAGGAAGGAAATTTTAATGGGATGGCGGCCGATGTGATCGCCCTGGTGGAAAAACAATTGGGCATCACCTTTGCGAAAACGGTTTCCAGAGACTGGAACAGGAATCAGGTTGCCCTGGAAAGTGGAGCGTGCGCCGTTGCCCCGGCGATTGTCAAAACCGCGGAAAGAGACCTGTACGTTTTGTTTTCGCCTGCCTACGCCAAGATTCGCGCAGTCATCATTAGCACCCAAATTTACGGCACCGGTATTGCCATCAAGGACCTGAAAAATAAAAAAGTTGCCGTTGTATCCGGAAGCGCGACTGAAAAATATCTCAAAAGCCTTCCCGATTTGTCTTTGAACATCATAACCTTTGCACACGTTCCTGAATGTTTGCGTGCTGTCGCTTTTGGACAGGCGGATGCTTCTGTAAACAATCTGGCCATTGCCTCTTACCACATAACTCAGGAGGGAATCACCAACCTTCATGTGGCCGGCGTTACCGATTACATCTCCGAGTTGCGCATCGGTGTAAGCAAGAAATACCCGTTGTTGTTTTCTTCGATTCAAAAAGCTGTGGAGAGCCCATCCCCGGAAGCGTTGGCCGCGATTCAGGATCGATGGATAAAGCTGAACGTAAAGGTGGGGTTGTCTTCAAAAACGGTAGAGCGATTAAAGGCAGCCGGCATCTTTCTGTTTCTGCTTATTATCAGCCTGGCCTGTATTTCCATCATTTTAAAGCGACGGCTGAACGAAAAGGTGGTGCGGCTGCAAAAAGCACAGGACGTAATCACCAAAAGCGAAGCCCGCTACCGGTCATTTTTCGAAAACGCCCCGTTGCCGATGGTCGAGTTGAACACAACCAACGGGCAGGCCCTTTTAAACAGAAGTTTTACCAACACGTTTGGCTATTCCGAAGAGGATATAGCCACGCTTGAGGACTGGCGACTCCTGGCCTATCCTGATCCTGAATACCGGGAAGAGGTCCATCGGGAGTGGGAGCAACTCGTACAGGAAGCGATTCAGTCCGGTACGCCAATAAAGGGCAAAAAATACAAGGTGACCTGCAAAGACGGAACCGTTCGTACCATAAGCGTCCGGGCAACCCTTGTCGACGAAAGCATATTGGTCAACCTTATTGATCTCAGCGATATCATCAAAACGAAAGCCGAACTGAGAGCCAGCTTGGAACGATTCCAGGCGCTCTTCAACCTTCTTCCGTTCTCGTGTGTGATCAGCGACATGAACGGACGCTACCTCATGGCCAACCAATATTTCTGTAAGAAAGCAGGCAAAACTCAAGAGGAGCTTGCTGGCCGCACCTTGGAGGAGTTTGGCCGGATAATCAATCCGGACGACAAAAAGAGGATTACCGCAGAATTGATAGAGAAAGGCGAGATACATGACGTTGAGATTGCCGTGACGCAGGGTCAAAAGCGCGAACATATTCTTTTTTCCAGTCGGATTATTGATTGGGAGGGAGAAAAAGCCATATTGACAGCAACGCTCGATGTCACGGATCGTAAAAATGCGGAGGCGCAGTTACGACAATCCGAAGAAAAGTTTTCAAAGATTTTTGCCATGGCCCCGTCCATCGTCGCTATCTCCCGGATGGAGGATGGATGTTTCGTTGATGTCAACGACGGCTTCGAAGAAATTACAGGGTGGGAAAAAAGCGAGGTTATCGGATTGACGTCCACAGAAATTCGTTTCTGGGCGAAACCGACGCTTCGGTCGGACTTGATAAAAGAGCTGGAGGCCGGGCGGGATCTGTTGAATTTGGAGGTGAATTTTCGGCGCAAGGACGGCACCGTTCGTATGGGACTGTATTCAGCGCGGCCCATCAACTTATCGGGTGAATTGTTTATCCTCTCTGTCGTGCAGGACATCACGGAAATAAAAAAGATAGAAAAGGAACGGCAAGAATTACAGAAGCAGCTTTTGCAAACCCAGAAAATGGAAGCCATCGGTGTGCTGGCCGGCGGGATCGCTCACGATTTCAACAATATCTTGTCCGCCCTAATGGGGTTTACCGATTTGGCCAAAATGGAAGCGGAAGGGAACGACGCGCTTATGGGATATCTGGATGAAGTCAGTGCTGCGAGTTTTAGGGCCAGGGATCTTGTCAGGCATATCCTGACCTTCAGCAGAAAAGCTGATTCAAAGACGCAAATTTTCTCCCTGAATCCCCTGGTTAAGGAAACTCTGAAATTCATCCGGGCGTCCATACCGGCCAACATTGAAATTCGATCGGAGCTGAATACCAAAGCCGACCAGGTGCTGGGAGACCCGACGTTTTTCCACCAGGTCCTGATGAATTTGTTTACCAACGCCGCCCACGCCATGAAAAAAAAAGGCGGGTTACTTGACGTCAGCCTGGACGTCATCAATATCACGATGGATGAGTCAGCCCAATCTAAAAGCATAAAACTCGGCAAATACCTTCAACTCATCGTTTCGGATACGGGCTGCGGCATTCCCAATGCCTTGGTAGACAGGATTTTTGAACCGTTCTTTACCACAAAGGAGCGCGGCGAAGGCACCGGAATGGGCCTTTCGACCGTTTATGGAATTCTTAAAAAAATGGGCGGCAGCATATCCGTTTACAGTGAAGAGGGGCTTGGCACCACCTTTAAAATCCTGTTGCCGTTACAAGAGGGCGCCGCTGAACGCAAAAAAGCCAAAACAAAAGAACCGCTGGTGAAGGGGAGTGGAAGGGTTTTGGTCGTGGACGATGAAGAATCCATCGTCAAGGGAACATGCGGCATCCTAACCAAGCTGGGGTATGAGACAAGGGGCATGATTTCAAGTACCGAGGCCTTGGAGCATTTTACCAGCGCCCCCTCTGGCTACGACCTGGTTTTGACCGATATGACCATGCCGCAAATGACCGGACTTGATTTTTCAAAGGAGATTAAACGACTCAACCCGGATATCCCCATTATCCTTTGCACGGGGTTCAGCCATGGTTTGACCAAAGAGATCTGCCGTTCGATAGGAATTGTCGATTTGGTAATGAAGCCCATAATAGCCAGTCAGCTATCCAGAACCGTGCACCGTGCGCTGAATAAAGAGTAAGCTATGGCCCGAATTTTAATTATCGATGACGATTCGAAAATATGCCTTTTTTTAAAAACCCTTCTTCATAAAATGGGGCATGAGACCTTCATGGCAAACCGGATCGACAAGGGGAAAAAACTAAGCCAAGCCAACAAATTCGATCTTGTGTTGCTGGATCTTGAACTTCCGGACGGTAACGGGCTGGATATCATGGCGGATCTTATCAACGCCCCTTATTCCCCTGAAGTGATTATCATAACCGGGACCGGGGACGTCAGGGGCGCGGAGATGGCATTCAAGTACGATGCCTGGGACTATGTTCAGAAGCCCTTCAATATGGATGAGGTGGCATTGCCCATAAAACGGGCACTGGCATACCGGAGAGAAAAATTATCGAGCCGCCAGCTGGTACCCCTGGTTCGGACTGGCATCGTTGGCGAATCAGCGGCCATTAGAAAGTGTCTGGAGGAAGTTGCCAATGCCGCATCAACGGATGCCAGCATCCTGATCACCGGAGAAACAGGGACCGGCAAAGAGCTCTTTTCAAGGGCGATTCATGAAAACAGCAGAAGAGTCTCCGGGCCGTTTATTGCTGTGGATTGTGGCGCACTTCCCGACACGTTGATCGAAAGCACCCTGTTTGGTCACGAAAAAGGCGCTTTTACCGGTGCCGCTGCCAGGCAGGATGGCCTTGTGGTCCAAGCCAATGGTGGGACACTGATGCTTGATGAAGTCGGCGACATGCCCCTATCCGTCCAAAAAACGTTTTTACGGACGCTTCAGGAAAGGAAAGTCCGACCCATCGGCGGAAAAAAGGAAATCGCAGTCGATATCCGGCTGGTGGCCGCGACCAACCTCGACCTTGATCAGATGGTTGAAAATAGCTTGTTCAGGGAAGATTTATTATACCGCATCCGGGCGATTGAAATTAAACTGCCGCCTTTACGGGAACGCGGGGAAGATATTAAAGAAATCGTTTATAAAAAAATCCATGAACTTTCTAATCATTACAACATTGAGGCCAAGGCCGTTTCACCGGATTTTATGGCCATGCTTACCAATCACGAATGGCCGGGCAATGTGCGCGAGCTGATCAACGTACTGGAACATTCATTGGCTTCAGCCGGTAAGGTCCCCACATTGGTACCCAAACATTTGCCACCTCAATACCGGCTTAAAAGTATTTCCTTCAAATCCCCTCAACAGGATAATGCCGCCACGTTGCCCGATGTCGCACTAAATAGTGAAAGCAATTTTCCAAAGCTGTATGATCTACGAGAGAAACTTGAAAAAGAGTACCTTACCGAGCTACTTGATCTGGCTAAGGGGGATCGTAAAAAAGCGTCTCGCCTGTCTGGTGTCTCTCAGTCCAGGCTGTATTCCCTGCTAAGGAAATACAATCTTCCTGGTTTTGGTTCCTGAAAAGCGATTTTTAAACCCATCGCGCTGCTACCGTTCTTCATTCCTGTAATGAGGAATGACTTGCGTTCCCGGATCCAGTAACACCTTCCAACAGCCCTCACTGCCACAACTCCGATATTACCTCAACCTTCAGAATTAATTAAAAAAAAATGAATTTGTTTTTTTGGCATTCTTTCTGCTGTCCATTTTCGCAATCAGTCAAATTGAAAACAGCAAATTCATTAGAAAGGCCTTAAAGGCGGATACAATGAAGCTTTTACTTTTCGGGGATACACCAACCGGACAGATCAGACGGCTCCAAAGCCTGGTAAACGATCATCTACCAGGTATCCAGACACAGACGATCATCTCATTTGAGCATTTATTACAGCATCTGCGCAAGCCGTTAAATCGAACCGAAGCAATCGTCATGTTTCTTTCGTCTCAGGAGGCAATCGGCCAAGCGCTTGGTTTGAAACCATTTTTGTATGATACCCGGCGGATTCTGGTGCTGCCCAACAACTACCAAACAACTTTTTCGATGGCCGTCCATTTAATTCCAAGTTTCATCACATACCCAGAGATGGGCTTGAACGATATTTTAGCTGTATTAGAGAGAATACTTATTAAAACTTAATATTTATCAAAACTACAGGGGGTAAAGAACAAAAAAAAGAGTCGCATAGGAAATATTAAGCACTGAGAACAGTTTTGCTGACTGAAGATTGAATAACTACTGATTTTGGAGGCGATAATGAAGTTCAATTTTATTAATAATTTGTCTATTTATAAAAAAATTGTGGGTGGCTTTCTGATCACCACCCTGATCACAGCAATCGTGGGCGGAATCGGCTACCGGATCATATCCAGCAACATGACAACCTTGGATGCTCTGGTCGCTGAAGATTTGCATTTCCTGGAAGATACAAACACCCTCAGCATCAAGGCCCTGGAGCATCGCCGATACGAAAAGGACTTTTTCCTCAACATCGGCAACCTGGAAAAGCAGAACGGCTATGTAGATCAGTTCAAAAAGGTCGCGATCGAAACATCCGAGAAAATAAAAATCTTAGCCGAAACTGTGGCAAAGGATGCCCACCTGTCCAAGGATGTTAAGACGGCAGTGAAAGATGTCTCCCTCGCCCACGAAAAGTACGTTGCCGGTTTTCTGAAACTGGTGGCCGAGGTGCAGGCCGATGATTCCGTCACCCCCCAAAAGGGCAACCAGCTGATGGGCCCGTTCAAAGACAGCATCTATGAATTAGAAGCCAATGTTAAAAAAATTGAGGAAGCGGCCGTAGAGATGATTGAATCATCGTCTCAAACCGCAATCGCCAAAGGAAACACCTCTCGCACCGTGATTCTGGTGCTGCTGGTCGTGGGTGTCGTAATAAGTGTTCTGCTGGGCATTTTAATTGCCCAAATGATCGTTGCTCCCATCCGAAAGGCTGCCACATTTGCCGAAACCATGGCCACCGGTGATTTTACGCACACCGTTGATGTCGATCATAATGACGAGATCGGTCGTTTTTTGAAATCCCTGAACAAGATGGGCATACAGCTCAAGAAAATGATCACCGAAGTGATTCAGGGGGTCGATACTCTGACGGCTTCTTCAACCGAGCTTTCCGCCATTTCCAACCAAATGTCTTCCAGTGCCGAAGAGACCGCGTCCAGATCCAACCAGGTGGCGGCGGCTGCGGAAGAAATGAGCACCAACATGAACAGCGTAGCGGCGGCATCCGAACAGGCCTCCACGAACGTCCAAATGGTGGCGTCGGCATCGGAGCAGATGAGCGCCACCATTAACGAGATCGCCGGCAATACGGAAAAGGGCCGCCTGATCACCGGGGAGGCTGTCGATCAGGCCAAAACCGTATCCATTCGGGTAGCCGAGCTCGGAAAGGCCGCCACGGTTGTGGGCAAAGTTACCGAAACCATCAATGAAATTTCTGAGCAGACGAATTTGCTGGCCCTCAACGCCACCATCGAGGCGGCCCGGGCTGGCGAGGCTGGCAAAGGATTCGCTGTCGTCGCCAACGAGATCAAGGAATTGGCCAAGCAGACCGCCGAAGCCACTCAGGACATCCGGCTTAAAATCGAGGGCATTCAGGGATCTACCAAAGATACGGTTACCGATATCAGCCGAATCGAGAAGGTGATAGCGGATATCAACGACATTGTCGCCACCATCGCCACGGCTGTCGAGGAACAGTCTACCGCGACGAATGAGATTACGCTCAGCGTCAATCAGGCGGCACAGGGGATTCAGGATGTGAATCAGAACGTGGCCGAAAGTTCCACGGTATCGGCAAGCATTGCCAAGGATGTGGTGGGAGTCCACCAGGCCGCCTCAGAAATTTCCAGCAGCAGCGAGCAGATCAATATCAGCGCCCAGGAACTGTCCAGGCTTTCAGAAAGCCTGAAGCGAATGGTGGGTCAGTTCAGAGCATAACACTAAATGCGGGCAGCGTGGACTTGCGTCCTTTATTTCTGCTGCCCATTTCAATTTCGGAGTGTCCGATTTGGGAGGCCGTCATGTTAGAAGAAGCTTTGAAGCTTTTGCATCCGAAACTTTTGACAATCCTCGACACTACACCCTCCAGCATCGCCATCTGGCTGGATACAAGAGGCCGCTGGAATGTTGAGGATTGTGAAGTCCTGTGGGCAAACAAACGAATGATCTCGATGCTGGGCCATGCGATGAATCGAGGAAGATTTACGCCCCACACCAAACAGACCCATCGCATAGGGCAGGCGATTCTGGACACGATAAAGCAGTGCTACGAAAACACGGGTTGTCATGATGGCTTCCATGGACCGTTTCCTATCGGTTCAGACGTTGAAGATGATAAAATAAAAAAAATGGAGATAAGTGCGATGCTGGCTGGCTTCATCGGCAACAGTCTACCGGTGCTTCTTCAGGTAATACATCAGAAAGCGAATGGGTGAGGAATGAAGACGAAACGTCAGCAGAACACTGTGCAGGCTTACCGTTCGAGAGCACCGGAAACAGATACGGAACCATCTATAGCGGCCTTCCAGAACAAATCAAGGAGAACAGATATGTCCGATATTGAAACAAGAATCAAAAAGCTTGAAAACATCAATCAATTATTGACCGAAAATATATTTGACGCCGTATGGGTGATCGATATTCAGACGCTGACATTCAAATACATCACCCCCTCCATTGAACGGCTCAGTGGTTATCGTGCAGATGAATACATCGGTATGGCGCTGAAAGAACGAATGCCAATAAAAGTTTATGAAGAATTGGTGAACGAACTGAACCAGTCGCTGCTGCAGTTGAAAAAGGTACCCAAACCTATTCATGCCATCGAAGTTGAGATGATCCATAAAAATGGAACGGTCTATTGGGTTGAAATATTTGCCAAACTGATAATGGAAAAGGATGAACCAATAAAGATTGTTGGGGTTAGTAGGGATATTACTGAGCGGAAAAAATTAGAGTTCGGCCAGGAAGAAATGATTCAGCGACTGAACGACGCTCTCATCGAGAAACAAAAGCTAACGATCGAAAACAAACTCCTACGCGAACTTCTGCCCATTTGTAGCGGGTGCAAACGTGTAAGGGACGAAAATGATAGATGGTGGCCCTTGGAAATATACGTTGAGTATCACACTAACTCAAAAATAACCCACACCATTTGTCCGGACTGTAAGGATATAATATACAAAGATTTTAGTAGATAACACGGTTACATTAGAGGGGTTGATAACCGCGATAGAAAAATGAAAATTTCAGCTTCAGCTTCAGCTTCCATGGTAACAAATTAGTGGATCTTTAAGTCACTTAAACGTCATTCTTTTGGAGAGTAAACATTGTTTTTAGAAGTACAATATTTTAAAATACAGCTTTGCGGATCGAGACAAAAAGAATCAGTGGTTCACTGCAGAGCGGCTGGAGTGATCTTTCTATTTTTATTATTGTTTCCAATATTTGTTTTGGCTGAAGAGCAAATACGTTTCGTTTACTATAACGATTATCGACCGCGTTCGTGGATTGAAAATGGTAAAGTTCGTGGCATCCTTGTTGATATTGTTGATGAGGCCGTCGGTACGCGGTTAGGTATTTCTGTTTGCCATTCTGGATATCCATGGAAGCGTGCTCAGCAAATGGTAAAAAATGGTCTGGCAGATGCCTTTGTCACGCTGCCAACGACGGAACGTCGCAGCTACACCGTTGTTGGGAAAGAACCAATTGTCGTATTTACACTTAACATTGCTACCAAACGAGATCATCCAAGGATGAATGATTTAGAAAAAATAGCAAACATCGATCAACTTAAAGACTATACAATCGCAGACTATCTTGGGAATGGATGGGCTCAACAGAATTTAATAAATATGAATGTCCAATGGCTTCCAAATATCGATAATATCATTCCCTTTTTAATTAACGGTCGGGCTGATATATCTATTGTATCCAAACGGACTATTTTTGAAATGCACCGGCAAGGATATGATTCTCAAATTAAAATTCTCCCTAATAACCTATCATCAATATCTTTTTATTTGTGTGTGGGCAAACATTCATTATACAAAGAAAAAATCAATGACATTGATAGCGTCCTTAGAGAAATGCGTAGAGATGGAATTATAGGCCAGATCGAAATGGAGTATTACAAATAAATTTATGCCCGCCAATTAGTTCTGGCTATCCCATAAAAACAGCTCTCACCTGCCCTTGGCATAGCTTGCCAATGTCTGTATTCGAGGCCTTAGATTGATAACCCCAATATGTTGGTGTCGACCATTTTGTCCTGAATTACAGATTTGCGAAAATAAGCTGAACTGCATTTCTTGTCACCGGAACTCATCAGATATAGGAAACGTTCCGTCTCAGAGTCAGTCAAAAACTTGTTTTCCCAGCTATCTACAGAAATGTCAGATCGTGTGGATTATTTGAGCGTATCATTATCAGCGGTTCTCGGTTGATTTGGTATTGGTATCTTTGCCGGCGATGAAGCTCCTTGCGCTTGGGATAAAATCGACAATCCTGCAATAATCAGAAAAAATAGTTTGGCACAACATGTTGTATATGAATTCCTTTTTCTGGCGATTTCACTCATTCCTGGTATACGGCCATATGCCCCTATGTTTGGCTTTTAATGCAGTACGCTTTGGTAACCACTCTATTTCGGATCCCTTTGAATTGGTTAAGAAATCATCGCGCTCTTGTCTAAACTGGTAATTATTGCAGAACTGGTTGAGATGATTCGGGACAGTTATGGATAGATGCTTTATATTATTCCTTTTGTCCACCTTTCTTTTTCCCCGAAAGATAGGTCTTGGCAAAATAAAAAAAAACAGGCTAAATTGTTAACAATCGCCAACGGACTTAATTTTTTCCTGTGAAGACAAATGAAAAAGGTTCTGTTTCTTTTTTCGATTCTGATCCTGCTTTGCTGGGGGGGATGGAATGTGACATCTGCCGCTGCTATTAAAGATGTCAAACCGGTTTCATCGGCCAATGAAGTGCCAAAACATCCTGTCTACGATCCAATAAGAGTCGGCTATTTTTCTGCTCCGCCCCATGTGTTTCTGGATGAAAGAACCCGCAAGTTGAAAGGTGCGATTTATGAATTGCTGGAAAACCATATCTCTCCCGAGATTGGCGTTAAATTCCAATGGGACAACAATCCGACCACTATTCCCAGACAGTTGCAGACCTTGAAATCCCAAAAAAAATATATCGCATGCCTGCTATTGTTGGTGCCTGAGAGGCTTACATATTCCCTTTTTTCCAAGGAACCCTATTTTTACGGGACGTCGGTGATAGTGGTCCATAAAAGCAATCCCTTAAAAGAAGTTAAAAATGCAAGTGACATCAGCCATATGGTTTTCGGCTACTCGCAAAATGCCCATATTACCCCCTTCATGAGGGACCCAGCCATTAGGCTCGACAATGTTGGAAATTCCAACTATCATGAAATAAACATGAAAAAACTCCTCGCACATCGCATCGACGGGATATATGGTCCAGGTAAAGCCTCTACTTTATTGTTTTTAAAAAAACATGGGTTGACCGATGAATTCCGGTTGATCGATCTTCCCGAAAAACCATCCCCTTTTCACGTTGTTTTTTCAAAAAAACTCAAGGAAGAGGTTGAGGAATTTGATCGTGCTTTTGAAAAGCTGGGTGGTAGAAAGTTTTATTTGGAAATTTTGAATAACTACATCGATGTTTCGAAACTCAGGCAAAATACCTATGGAAACTGAATCAGAACAAAATCAGGACGAAGAAAAGGGGTATATCCATGATAAATGAAACGCGAACCAATCTTGAAAACCAATTAAAAGGGAGAGCTGAGACTGATAATGAATCATTCGCAAGCTTTTGAGATGCGCAAGTCTTTTGATTATTGATCCCGGACGCCAGATTCGAATTAATAAAACATCATTAATCCTACATCCTGTGGTCGAACTTTTTGCCTGAAGCACAGATTATCGTAACTAATCTGACTTGGATTTCAGAAATCGAATTTTGAAGATAGGTACAGGGTCTATGGAATCCGTAGACAGCCTCAACTTCTTGGGATTATTCAAGCTTATCAAAAGCCATCAAGGCTATTGTTCAAGTAGCGTAGCTGAATAGTTTTCGCAATTATTTTAAAAACATATCGAAGTGTTTTAATTGATCCACCCAGATTCATAGTGAAACATCTGTCGTCTCAAACCCGGCTGGCCGGATCGGCGATGATCTCGGCCAGGGTCCGGATGCCGACGTCAATTTTCTCACTCCAGGGGTAGCCGCAGCTGATGCGGATAAAATTGTTGTAGCGGTCGGTAGTGGAGCAGATGGCACCGGGGAAGATGGAGATCTTTCTTTCGCGCGCCGCATGAAAAACTTTCAGACAGTCTACCCGCCGGTTCAGCTCCACCCATAGGGTCAGCCCCCCCGCCGGGGCCGTGATACGGGTGTCTTCGGGAAAATAGCGGGCGATGGCCAGGGCCATGTTGGTGATCTGGTTCTTGAGGGCCGTGCGCAGGCGACGCAGGTGGCGATCAAAAGAGCCGTCTTTTAAGAACTGGGCCACCACCTCCTGGTTGAGGGTGGGAGAGGAAATATTGCCATCCATTTTCAGGCGTCTGAGCCGGTCCGCATAGCGTCCAGGCAGGGTCCAGCCCACCCGCAGCCCCGGTGAGAGGGTTTTCGAAAAGGAACCGCAGTGAAGCACCAGCCCTTTACGATCATAGGATTTGAGGGTCGAGGGCCGCTGCCGGCCAAAGTACAGTTCACCGTGAATGTTGTCTTCGATGATGGGAATTTTCTTCTCGGCCATCATCGCCACCAGGGCCTTTTTGTTTTTGTCGGGCATCACAAATCCCAGCGGGTTGTGAAAATTGGGCACCAGCAAACAGGCGGAGACATCATTTTTTTTGAGCGTCTTTTTCAGCTGATCCAGATCGATGCCGGTCTGGGGATCGGTGGGCATCTCCAGGGCAAATTTGTTCTGATCCTCGATGATCTGCAAAAACCAGGGGTAGGTGGGCGATTCCACCACCACGGTATCACCGGCATCGCCAATGGCACGCAAACACAGATTGACCGCCTCGATGCAGCCACCGGTGATGACCATTTCATCCATCATGCTCTGCCTGGCCTGGCCGACCATGCGTTTGGCGATCTGACGTTTCAGCTCGGCATTGCCATAAGGGTCTTCATAGCGCATCAGACTGCGCTTCATCGCTTCCATGGACAGAGCCCGCAGCGTTCGGGCCAATTGCTTGAAGGGCAGCAGTTCGGCCATGACCGTGGATCCGCCCAGTTGGAGAAAATCCGGGTTGGTCATATCATCGATAATGGCATAGGCCAGGGTGTTTACCGTGACCTTTTTGGGCTGGGGTTTCAGCTTCTGGGCCTCGGGTGGAGGCAGGATCCGTCCCAGCAGCGGCTGGACATAGTAGCCGGATTTTTGGCGTGGTTCCACCACACCGCGTTTTTCCAGCTCGATATAAGCCTGGTAGACAGTCGTCATGCTGAGCCCCGTCTGATCCTGGAGTTTGCGTAAAGACGGCATCTTCTCACCCGCCCGATACACCCCATCCCGAATTTTACCTTCCAGATCATCGGCCAGGCGAGCATACCTGAACCCGGAAACTGAACTTGCCGGCATTGTCCCCCTCCATCTGCTATCTATAATTAATCAAAAAACTGTATCTGTTATTTATTAGCCGAATTGCTACAGTTAGGCAACAACGATGATGAATGAGGTGGGATATGAAAAAAGGTTCGAAAAACAGCAGCATGGCGTGGCTGCGGCTTTGCTTCTTACTATCACCCGAGGATTCATCCGGAGGCAGTATTCACCTGCCGCCATGGGTAACCCCCTGTTGCCTGTGGATCAAAACCGCGTTGTGGGTGGTGGTGAGCATTGCGGCGGCTGTTTTAATCGGCCAGCTATAAGGGATATAAAGGGCACGGCGCGCCGTGCCCCTACATGGTTTGACCTTCCTACGGTTGCTTAAGATCAATAATCTCCATGCGATTATTACGGTGGGGATACTTCTCCGATGGACCCTCGGTAAGAATTACGATGTCGCCGGATTCCCCCTGATCGGCCAGCCACGTGTTGATCCACTCCCGCCAGACACCGGGATGATCCGGCTCGAACACCGGCAGCACCCCGTAAGAAAATACCAGTTCCTGGCAGGTTTTTCGCTTGGAGCTGACCGCAGCAACCCACACCGGCAGGCGAAAGCGGGTGATGCGCCGGGCCGTGGTGCCACTGCGCGTGGGCGTGATGATGGCAACCGGCTGGATGCATTTCAATGACTCGGCCACACTGGATGCAATCACCTCGGAAAATGCGACCGGGCAGGCATCGGAAGTAAACGCCCGGTTTTCACCGCGGGCGTAAAGGGGACGGTTGGGCTCGATATCGGTGGCGATCTCGCGCAACATGGAGACCGCATCCAGGGGATATTCACCCACCGCGGACTCGCCCGAGAGCATCACGCAATCGGTGCCGTCCAGAATGGCATTGGCCACGTCCGTGGCCTCGGCCCGCGTGGGCAGCCGGTTGGTGGTCATGGATTCGAGCATCTGCGTGGCAGTGATGATCGGTTTGCCCAACCGATTGGCCAGGTCCATGATTTTCTTCTGCACTGCGGGAATCTTGGCGATGGGGATTTCCACCCCCAAATCACCCCGGGCCACCATGATGCCGTCGGTAACCGCTAAAATGCTGGCCAGATTTTCCACAGCCCGCGAGCGTTCGATCTTGGCGATGATAAACGGGTCAAAGCCTTTTTGTTGGGCCGCGTCCCGGACCGCCTGAATATCGGCGGCGCTTTCCACAAAAGACTGGCTGACCGCATCCACGCCGTTTGCCAGGGCGAACTCCATGCAGCGCCGGTCATGGTCGGTAAAGGCTGAAATGCCCAGATCCACATCGGGAATGTTGAGACCTTTGCGCGAGCGAATCGCACCCCCCACCACCACCTCGCAGTGCACCTGGGGCGGTTCAACACGCAACACCTTGAGCTGAATGAAGCCATCGTTGATGTAGATCCGATCACCGACGCCGACCACATCGGGCAGCTTCTCGAAATTGACACTGATGCGCGCGGTGGTGCCATCCACGGTTTCCGTAGTCAAGGTCACCGGGTTGCCGCTTCTCAGATAAATCGGCTCGTTGGCCAGCTCGCCGATGCGAATCTTGGGGCCCGGCAGATCGGCCATGATCGCCACCGGCCGGCCCACGCGCCGGGCGGCTTCACGGATGGTTTCGATATCCTTGGCATGGCCGCTAAACTCACCGTGGGAGAAGTTCAGCCGGGCGATGTTCATTCCCGCCCGAATCAACTGTTCCAGAACCGCCATTGAACTCGAGGCCGGCCCGATGGTACAGACAATCTTGGTTTTGTTGGCAGGAAACATGGAAGCAATCCTTTCTTTTGCTAAGAGCCTGTTTAGTGTGTATCCACAAGCACAATCTGCAGATCCATCACATTGGTGCGTGTCGGTCCGGTGACGAGAAGATCACCCATTTGTTCAAAAAACCAGTATGAGTCATTATTGGCCAGATAAGCCTCCGGCTTAATACCAATGGCTCTCGCCCGTGCGACCGTGGAACCGTCGGCAAAAGCACCGGCTGCATCAGTGGGGCCATCGGTTCCATCCGTGCCGGCGGACAACAGCAGGGTGCGCTGGACACCGTCCAGTTCCATGGCCGCGGCCAGCGCCAGCTCCATGTTGCGGCCGCCCAAGCCGTTTCCCTTCAGGGTCACGGTGGTTTCCCCGCCGGAAAGCAGACAAGCGGGCACGGCAACCGGCCGATTGAAACGGTCTACTTCCTTGGCCACGGCGCAAAGGACCTTGGCCACATCCGTGGCCTCTCCCTGGATCATGGATGTGAGCACCAGTGGGTTGAACCCCCGCTTGCGGGCCTGGCTTTCGGCGGCCAGCAGGGCCTCGGAAATACTACCGATGATAAAATTCTCGACACGGTCGAAAACAGGATCACCGGGCTTGGGGGTTTCTGCAATCTCTTTTTGTGCACCCCGAAAGAGAAGGTCGGCGACCACCGGCGGAATCTTCTTCTTTAATTCAAAACGCTCGATCAACGCCAGTGCGTCGGCAAAAGTACTCGGATCCGGTGCCGTGGCGCCAGAGGCGATGACATCCAAATTGTCGCCGATCACGTCCGAAAGAATCAAGGAGACCACGGCAGCGCCATTGGCCTGCTCGCACAGCCGTCCCCCCTTGACGCGGGAAAGGTGTTTGCGAACGGCGTTGATTTCATGAATGGTCGCCCCGCATCCCAGCAGCAGCTCGGTCACCGCCTGCTTGTCGGCCAGGCGGATGCCTGGAGCAGGGGCCGGGGTAAGCGCTGACCCGCCACCGGAAATCAGGCAGAGCACCAGATCCTTTGGACCCGCCGTGGCCACCAGATCGAGCATCGCGGCCGTGGCCTTGACGCCGTTTTCATCGGGGACCGGATGGGCTGCCTCCATGACCTGAATGTGTTGTAAAGGCACGGCATGACCGTATTTGGTGATCACCAAGCCATGGTCGATACGATCGCCAAGCACCGCTTCCACGGCCCGGGCCATGGCCGCCGAGGCCTTGCCTGCGCCGATGACGAAAACGCGGCCAATCGTATCCAGCGGATAGGCTGTTTCCCCGACGCGCAGGTGGTTATCGGTGAGGCTTAGGTAACGATCAACACACCTTTCCGGGTCCACGGCCTGGAGACCGGCATTGAAAATTACGGCGGCCATCTGTTTAAGTCGATGGTAATCAGAAACAGTATTCATCATCGCTATTTTGTAACGTATGCAAGACCAAACTGTCAAAGCAAAGGCGTTGCCCAGGAATTTAAAACAGCGGCCAGAAAAGACGTGTCCAGCCATTTACGTTGAACCACCAGGGCAATCACATTTGGATCACTTTGATAATCCAAATCGGGATGGCTATCGAGAAGAAACGATACATGGACATACATGCCTGACGGTCGCTGACTTTCAATTAATAAACAAGGGAACACTGTATATGTTTTCGATACCGAGGAACCTGACTTACATGTGATTGCTCTGGCTGAGACACACCGGCAAGTTGACAAAAAAACCTGCATATGGTCTTTTTTATGAACAACAGCCAGTATATTTATCCTATTTAATCCCAATATTGCAAAAGTCGGAGGGCAACAGAGTCAAGGCGCCAAGGGTGAAGGCTGTAGCCGTCTACCGCAATCCCTTGGCAACGCCGGATCTGGTGGCCTCCGGCTTTCCCGACTCGCCAGGGCGTAGCTATGCGAAGCCTGGAGGAGAAAGAAGATAGAGAAAAATTCGCCCTATCATGGAATGCACCGGAGGTTGAATCTAAAAATGACAGATAGATGTTTCTCATAGAAGGTGGACATGGCAATTGGCGATTTTTCTCAATCTTTTTTATGCAATGTTAGGGTTAATTCACCCTGCACCATAACCGTTGAGGAGGAATACCCCATGAAAAGATTCCAACGTGTTGCCTTGTACTTAGGCATTCTGACGGCGCTGGCCAGCCTGGTGGTTGCTGGTTGTGCCGGCCCCAAGCCGAAACCCGGCGAGGTGTTTCCGTGTACCGCCGACAGCAAAATTGAAAAAAGCATCGCACCGGAAGCCGAGCTGGTCGATTTTTCCTGCATGATGAAAACCTGGGAGGGAAGCGACACCCTGCACTTCAACCTGGCCTTGAAAAACGTCAGTGACCGTCCCCAGCGCTTTAAGGTCAACATTTTCCTGGACAACGGCAAAGCCGTGGGCGGCTTGATTCCGCAAAAGACCAAGGATGGGCTGGTTGGGCCCGGACAAACGGCCAGTTTCGTATATCCGGTCGGCAACATGGCGTGTCCCCCCAAATCGATTGAACTGATGATTAAAACCATCCGCGAATAGATCCAGTCACCCAAACAGGAGGGTTAGGATATGAAACGAATCGGTATTGCAGCATTGTTGATCACCATAACGGCCCTGATCATGGCACCTTGTGCCACGGCCAGAACCACATTTGTCAGCATCGGCACCGGAGGCACCGGAGGAATCTACTACCCTTACGGCGGCGGGGTGGCTGAAATCTGGTCCAAGCATGTCAAAGGCGTCAAGGCGGTGGCCGAAGTCACTGGAGCGAGTGTTGAAAACGTTAAACTGGCGCACAAAGGCGAAACTGTTATTGGCGAGGTCATGGGTGATGTGGCGGTGGCCGGTTACAATGGAACCGGAAAATTCAAGGGCAAGAAAAACGACATTCTCTCCATGGCCATCATGTATCCCAACCTGCTGCAGGTGGTGGCCCTTAAGAGCAGCGGCATCACCGACATCGAACAGGTCAAAGGCCGTAACATCAGCACGGGCAGCCCGGGCAGCGGCACCAATTTCATGGCCGAGGTGGTACTCAAAGCCCTGGGCATCAGTCCGGACAGCTACAAGGACAGCCGCCTCTCCTTTACCGAAAGCGCCAACGCCCTGCGCGACGGCACCATCGACGTGGGCATCTGGTCGGTGGGGCCGGGCACCAGCTCGATTCTGGATCTGGCCACGACCCACGATATCACCATGCTCGGCTTCACACCCCAGCAAACGCAAAAAATCCTGGCGTCCAATGCGACCTATTCGGCCGTGGAACTGGACGGTGGTGTCTACCGCGGCGTCGACCAGCCCGTTGCCACCATCGGTGTGTGGAATGTGATGATCTGCCAGGCATCGTTGGATACGGATCTGGTTTACCGGTTGGCCAAGGCCCTGTTCGAGCACAATGACTACCTGAAAAAAATCCATCCCTCGGCCACCTATACCACGCCGGAGAACGCCGTCAAATACTCGCAGATTCCCCTGCACCCGGGAACCATCAAGTACCTGGAGGAAAAGGGCATCACTGTTCCGGACAAGCTGCGGCCCTGATTTTATATGGCCTTGAACCGGTTTACGCGCACCGTCTTTGTGGCCTTTTTGGTGGCGCTGCTGATCATTGGCAGCGCCATGCAGTTTTCAGGCGAGTTGGAACTTCGTGTGACACCGGTTGACGATGACGGCCCGCTCTTGGTGCTGCCCCTCAAGCCGGGTGAGCCTTTTACCCTGCATTATTATCACTCGGTGGAAAACGCCCCGATCTGGGAGGTGCACACGCTGGATGCAACCGGACGCATTTTTATCGAGGAAGAACGCTATCTCAAGTTCGGGGCGGGCATGGGCAAAATGCCCGGGGTGGGCCGCATGGTCAACCGCGGCCCATTTGAAGCCATCGTGGACATGCACATGCCCACCGGTGATTTTGTGCTGCGCATCGGCAGTCCGGGGGTGGATCATACGGTGATCTGGCGCGGAACGCGCACCAACCTGAGCGCCATGGCGCCCCATCGGGCGGTTCAATTTTCCGGCCGGCCGGTTTCATGGGCCCATGCCTTGTGGCGGCGGATTGCTGCTCACCCGGCAACGCCGGATTGATGGATCCGGTTTTTCGGTAAGCGCCACCTGACATCGGTTGCATCATGGTAGCCTCATCTAAGTGGTCAACGGGACAGTGTTAAGTGTTAAGTTTAAAGTATTAAGAAAATGTATCTTATCGATTTTTAAAAAGGTAGTTATGGCAACAACGGATTCCGATACATTGGCAACTGGCAACGCGACCCTTATCATCCTGACACCCCGCATCGTCACCGTGGTGGCCATTTGCCTCAGCCTTTACCAATTGTACACCGCCGGTATCGCCGCCCTCACGGCGCTGGTGCAGCGGTCCATTCACCTGGGCGCCATCCTGGTGTTGACCTTTCTGCTCAAGCCGCCCTTTGACCGTGCCCGCAAGGACCGGCTGAGCCTTTGGGTCGTCATGGACTGGATCCTGGTGGCCGCATCGATCTACTGCACCGCTTACATCTGCATCAACCTGACCGCCATTTTCGAGCGACAGGGCGACTGGCTGGCCGCTGACCGCATCGTGAGTATCGTCGGCACCATTCTGGTCCTCGAGGCCTGTCGCCGGGTGATCGGTGTCATCATGACCGGGATCTGCCTTCTGGCCATGATCTATGCCTATTTTGGCCCGTATATGCCCGAACTGATCATTCATAAGGGCTATTCGATCGAACGTATTGCCACCACCCTGTGGCTGACCACCGAAGGCATCTTCGGTCTTCCCATCGGCGTGGCGGCAACCTTTGTATTTGTGTTTGTGCTGTTCGGCGCGTTTTTGGAAACCACCGGCGGCGGAGCCTTTTTCATCGAGCTGGCCTATGCCCTCACCGGCCGCTATGCCGGCGGACCGGCCAAAACCTCGGTCGTGGCCTCGGGGTTCATGGGCTCGGTATCCGGTTCGGCCGTGGGCAATGTGGTGGCCACCGGCTCCTTCACCATTCCCATGATGAAAAAAGTCGGCTACCGCCCCCATGTGGCCGGCGCCATCGAGGCCGCGGCATCCACCGGCGGCCAGCTCATGCCCCCGATCATGGGGGCCGGCGCCTTTCTAATGGCCGAATTCACCAACACCAGCTACCTGACCATCATCAAGGCCGCCCTGGTGCCGGCCATCATGTATTACACCACCGTGCTGTTCTTCGTTCATTACGAGGCCAAAAAATATGGCCTCATGGGCCAGCCCAAGGAGAACCTGCCCAAGATCGGCAAGGTCATTCGGGAAGGCCTGCACTTTATCATTCCGGTCATTATTCTCATTTACGTTTTAGTGAACAATTATTCTCCCATGATGGCCGGTTTCGTGGCCGTGGTCAGCACCCTGGCCGCCAGCCTGGCAGCCAACACCATCCGCTGGCGCATGGTCCCTTCCCATGGAGACCAGGCGCGCGCATCGGCCGTGGCCTTTGCCGCCGGAGAATTTAAAGGAATTCTCACGGCGTTGGAAACAGGTGCCAAAAACGCCATCATGGTGTCGGTGGCCTGTGCCGCGGCAGGCATTATCGTGGGCATGGTGACCCTCACCGGCATGGGGCTCAAATTCTCCAGCCTGGTGCTGGACCTCAGTTTCGGCATCGAGGTCCTGGCCATTCTGCTTATCGGCGCCGCATCCCTGGTATTGGGCATGGGGCTGCCGGTCACGGCCAGCTATATTGTCCTGGCGACCCTGGCCGGACCGGCCCTTTTGGACATGGGCGTGCCGCTGATGGTTACCCATATGATCGTTTTCTGGTATTCCCAGGACGCCAACGTGACTCCGCCGGTAAGCCTGGCCAGTTTTGCCGGTGCCGGCGTGGCCGGGGCCAACCCCATGCGCACGGCCTTTACCTCCTGGAAACTGGCCAAGGGCCTGTACATCATCCCCATTGTCATGGCCTATCGTCCGCTTTTGGGCATGGGAGACAGCTATGAGCTGCTGCACTGGCAGGTGGGCTGGACCATACTGGTCACCATGCTGGGACTGATCGCCTTTGCCTCGGCCATCGAACGCTATCTTATCCGCAGCGCCTCCTGGATCGAAACCGTGCTGTTCTGGCTGGCCGCAGCCGGCTTGTTCTGGCCGTCCTACTGGACCGACAGCGTGGGCCTGGTAGCCTTCGTCCTGGCAATCATGCTTCAGAAATGGGGCCGGCACGGCGCCTGATCCCTTTTGTCAACCGCCAGTTCCGCCATGATACGCTTGATTTTAAGTTTATCTTAATTTATTGCGTAGTTTTAATCTGATAAAAACATCGCCGACCGGTTTGAATCATACCAACGAAAAGGGGGCTATCAATGGGCGGATTGTTTGGGGTGGTATCAACCAAGGATTGCGTTGCCGATCTTTATTACGGCACGGACTACCATTCCCATCTGGGCACCCGTCGCGGCGGGATGGCGGTTTGCAATGAAACGGGTATCCAACGGGCCATCCACAACATCGAAAACAGCTATTTCCGAACCAAATTCGAAATCGAGCTGAACCGGTTCAACGGCCACTACGGCATCGGCGTGATCAGCGACACCGATCCCCAGCCTCTGATCGTGGGGTCCCACCTGGGAACCTTCGGCATCGTCACCGTCGGCAAGATCAACAACCAACAAACCCTGATCCAGCGGGCATTTGCCCGCAAAAGTTATTTTTCCGACACCACCGCCGGGGATGCTAATCCCACTGAAGTGGTGGCCATGTTGATCTGTGAAGCCGACAATTACGTGGACGGAATCAAAAACGCTCAGGCAGCCATTGAAGGGTCCTGCTCCCTGCTGCTCTTAACCGATACGGGCATCTATGCCGCCCGGGATCGCCTGGGCCGCACCCCATTGACCATCGGATGCCAAAAAGGCGCCTATGCGGTCAGCTCCGAGACTTGTGCTTTTCCCAACCTGGGATACGAAGTGGACCGCTGTTTAGGCGCCGGTGAAATCATTCACATGACGCCCGATGGCTGGGAGCAGGTAAGCCCGCCTGGCGACCGCATGCAGGTTTGCTCGTTTCTTTGGGTCTATTACGGCTACCCGGCCTCGGAATACGAGGGTATCAATGTCGAGGATGTACGCAACCGCTGCGGTGCGGCGCTGGCCGATCGCGACGATATCAATGTGGATTTCGTGGGCGGTATACCGGACTCGGGCATCGGCCATGGCCTTGGCTACGCCAACCGGCGGCAACTCCCCTACCGGCGGCCGTTCGTAAAATACACGCCCACCTGGCCTCGCAGCTTCATGCCCCAAAATCAGACCATGCGCGATCTCGTGGCCCACATGAAACTCATCCCGGTCCGGCAGCTGATCGAAGACCAGCGCATCCTCTTTTGCGAAGACTCCATCGTCCGTGGCACCCAACTTCGAGACAACGTCCAGATTCTTTTTGATTACGGCGCCCAGGAGGTCCACATGCGCCCGGCTTGCCCCTGCCTGATTTATCCTTGCGAATTTCTAAACTTTTCGACATCCCGTTCAACCCTGGACCTGGCGGGTCGTAAAGCGATCCAGGACCTGGAAGGAACCGAAGACAGAGACCTTGCGTCATATGCCATCGCCGGTTCGGAAAAAAATCTGGCCATGATCGACCGGATTCGCGAGCAACTGCATCTGACGACGCTGAAATACCAGCGCCTGGAGGATCTGGTGACGGCCATTGGCCTGCCCAAGGCGCAGTTGTGTACGCACTGCTGGGATGGCAGCAGCTATAGTTGTTGAACGCGTAAAAGCAGGATGATTGGACCCAACGGACATGTTTGGTATTGAGCAGTTCCTCTAATGCGAAAGGGGCCGTTCATGGAAAAAGCGATAATGCTTTTTTGTGTCGTCTCTCTTGTTTTTTCGGCGGCAGTTGAAAATCTCTCTATCACAGCTGATGGTGCTTCGCATAGGGTAAGTTCTTCCAACAAACGTGTAGGCGGCCTTGATTGCATCTCATCAATATTAAACGCTGCCATTCCATAAAATCTAAAAGCACTAAATCGATATCGGTGCCTTTGCGCCGGACCGTTGCCACGGCAGCCTCGCCGCTGTTCACGGCAAGAACCATATATCCCAGGCGCATTAACAATTCTTTACTGATGTCGATGATCATTTCTTCATCATCAACGATGAGAATTTTTGGTGATCGAGACATTTTATTTCTGGGTAAGCTCCATGAGCGTGTTGGTTAATATGGACAAGCCCCGGTTGAGAGGGCTTGCCCAAAAATAAGACGGAAATTACGATTCCAGTCCAGTTCGTTGCCAAAACAGATCCAAGATCCCGTCCCTGGATGTTTTATTAGTCTATTGTCAGACTTATATCATCACACAAAATATCATTATAATGTCATTTTCCCTGACCACTACACCGAATAGTGAAATGTGCGGGTTGACTAATTATACCGATTGGTATATTCAGGTCTCATGAAAACCGCCTCGACCTCCAGATCCGAACAGACCCGTCGATTCATCATTGAAACCGCAGCTCCCATCTTCAACAAAAAGGGCTATGCGGGCACATCCATGTCCGATTTAACCACCGCCACCGGCTTAACCAAAGGCAGTATCTACGGTAATTTCAAGGACAAAAACGATGTGGCCATCCACGCCTTCAGGCACAACATCGAGCTGATCTTCGACTTTTTTTCAAAGGAGTTGAAAACGGCCGACACGGCCATGCAAAAGCTGCTGGCCTACCCGCGAGGGTTTCGCAAAATCCACCCGATGGTGCTTGCCTACGGAGGCTGTCCCATCGTCAACACCGCCGTGGAGGCCGATGACACCCACCCCACCTTGAGAAAAATGTCCATGGATGTGCTGAACCGCTGGAAGTCGGGAATGGTTTCACTGATCGAGCAAGGCATCGTCGAAGGCGTCATCAAGTCCACGGTGGATGCGGCGAACACAGCTGAAATACTCATCGCCCTGATGGAGGGGGGCATCTTGCTGTCCAAGGTCACCGGTGAAGAATCCTATTTTCTGAACACCATCGATACCGCCGAGAAGATGATCATGGACCTTAGACGGCAGCAATGACGACCAACAATACCAATCGGTATATTTGATTCATTTTACAGGAGAACCGCATGAGCGACATCTACAAGCAACTGGCAACCTTTCTGGACCACCTGCCCGCTGGATTTCCGAGCACGGAAAGCGGTGTTGAACTTAGGATTCTGAAGCGCCTCTTTACCCCCCAGGAGGCCGAGGTGGCCATGACCCTGACCATGATCCCCGAGCTGGATGATGCCATTGCCCGGCGCACCGGCAGGGATGCGGCGGAATTGAGCCCCCTCCTCGAGTCCATGGCCAGCAAAGGACTGATCTTCCGGATTTCCAAAAGGGACCGCAACCTGTACAGCGCGGCCCAGTTTGTGATTGGCATCTGGGAATATCATCTCAACAGCCTGGACGAAGGGCTGGTGCGTGACGTCAATGAATACATGCCCACCCTGCTCAAAAAAGGCTGGTTGGAAACAAAGACCAAACAATTGCGCGTGGTGCCGGTTTCCAAGAGCGTCTCCGCAGAAATGGCGGTTACCCCTTACGAAGCGGCCGAGGAGATTATAAACGCTCAGAAAAAAATCGTGGTCTCCCCCTGCATCTGCCGCAAGGAGCAAAAACTGATCGGCAAAGGCTGCGACAAACCCATGGAAACCTGCCTGTGCTTCGGGGCTGCAGCCTATTTTTATGAGAAAAACGGACTGGGCCGTTCAATCGACAAAGCCGAAGCACTTTCCATTCTCAAGGCCGGCGTCGAGGCCGGCCTGGTGCTGCAACCGGGCAACCAGCAAAAACCCACCAACATTTGTATGTGCTGCGGTTGCTGCTGCGGGATTCTCAAAAATTTGAAAACCCTGGACAAGCCGGCCCAGGTGGTGCACACCAACTATTTTGCCCAAGTGGATGAAGAGGCCTGCATCGCCTGCGAAGCCTGTGCCGAGCGATGCCAGATGGACGCCATCCGCATCGAGGAGGCTGCCCGTATCGATCTGGACAAGTGTATCGGTTGCGGATTGTGCGTGACCGACTGTCCCACCGAGGCGATTCAAATGGTGCAAAAAGCACCCGAAGACCAGTATGAGCCCCCGAAAAACACGGTTGAAACCTATGTAAAGATCGCCCAGGAGCGGGGGCTGATGTAATTGTGTCGACCGACTGACCCAAACCACGAACCGCGATCCATTTGCCGCCACACCGCTGCATCGTTATGTGCTCTACCGGGTGGAAGCGCTTGATGAATAACAATCAAATCGAGGTGATGATGAAATTTTTTAAACGTCTGCTTGGTATTTGTGAGACTCCACTGCCCGCCGATTCCGACGCCTGGGCTGTGCAGGATGGAAACGTTCGCATCAATCTTTCCCGAATGAACGAGTTGAAAAACCCGGGCAGCGGGGTGCGCCTGGAAGGCAAGGGACTGGACCCCCGGCTGCTTGTTTTCCACGGTGACGACGGCCAGTACCATGCCGTGGCCAATCGCTGCACCCACATGGGCCGCCGCATCGATCCCATCGCCGGTGGTAGTGTGATCCAGTGCTGCAGTGTTTCCAAATCCACGTTCACCTATGACGGCCGGCCGGTGGGCGGGGCTGCCCAAAGGCCGCTTAAAACCTATGGCATCAGCCAAGATCAGGAAACCTTGACCATTAAACTTGACGAATAAGGAGCGCCAATGTCTACCGCCCCCCTTTTTGAACCCGGCACCATCAACGGGTTGACCCTTGCCAATCGTTTTGTCCGTTCCGCCACCTGGGAAGGCATGGCCACGAAAGACGGCCGGGTCAAGGATCAACTGATCGACACCATGATCCAATTGGCCCGTGGCGGAATCGGGCTGATCATTACCGGCCACGCCTATGTGACACCTGTCGGTCAGGCCACCCCCTGGCAGTTGGGGATTTACGACGACCAACAGATCGACGGACTCAGATCCATGACCGACGCCGTGCATGCCGCCGGGGGCAAGATTGTCGCCCAATTGGCCCACGCCGGCAACTTTGCCTTGGAGTCTGCCATCGACGGTTCACCGATGGTGGTTTCAGCCTTCACGGGACTGGCCGATACCCCGCGCCGCGAACTGACGCTGGCCGATATCGAAGCGCTTAAAAATACCTTTGTGGCTGCCGCCCGGCGTGCCCAGGCCGCCGGCTTCGACGGCATTCAATTGCACAGCGCCCACGGCTATCTGTTCAGCCAGTTTCTTTCCCCCTGGTTTAACCGCCGCACTGATTCTTATGGCGGGACAATCGACAACCGCGTACGCATCCACGTTGAGACCATCCGGGCCATCCGCAAGGTGTTGGGCAACAACTATCCGCTGCTGGTAAAAATGAACAGCCAGGATGATTCAAAAGGCGGGTTGAATCTTGACGAAAGCATCGCGGCTGCCAGTCAGATGGTCGACGCCGGCCTGGACGCCATCGAACTCAGTGGCGGACTTCTCACCGGCGGAAAGCTTTCTCCCAGCCGCCCCACCATCAATGCGCCGGAAAAAGAGGCCTATTTTCAGGATGCGGCCCGGGCGTTTAAAAAAGCCCTGGATGTTCCCCTGATCCTTGTCGGCGGCATTCGCTCCGTTGAGGTCGCCGAACGATTGCTGACCGAAAAAACAGCCGATTATCTCAGCATGTCACGGCCGCTGATCCGCGAACCGGATCTGATCAACCGCTGGCGATCCGGTGACCATCGCCCGGCCGCCTGTGTTTCGGATAACCTTTGTTTTCGACCCGGCATGCTCGGGAAAGGGGTATACTGCCTTACGAAAGAACGGGAGGACAAAAAAGGATAGCTTAACCACTGAAATTGCCCTGCTGTTGGCCGTATCTGTCGCTATCATTGAATGGCATCTGGAAGTACAACGATCAGTTTCTATAAGAGCCTGTTTGATAAACCCGTCTAAGTCCGTTTCTGTGACCATCTGAATTGGAAACGAAACCACCCAAATGGCGATCTCAGTTGTGCAATGGCCCACTTTGCTACTTGACAACTGCATTATAGCTTTATAATAGCTTAAAGGTATGACAGTAAATGGTTAGACATTATTAATGCATCTGGAACTGATTAACCTAATCGACTTCCGGCCAAAAACGCATATTTTTAAATACATATTAATGCCTTAAGGAGGTACCCATGGCACAGATACTGGCCGACCGGAGAGACATCAGCTTCGTCCTACACGAACTCTATGAGATTGGAAACCTTAGCCAGTACGAAAAGTACGCGGATTTTGGTCCCAAAGTAATGGATATGGTCGTCAACGAGGCAAGAAATTTGGCCGTCAAAGAAATTTATCCCACCTGGAAGACCGGGGATGAAGAGGGCTGCACGTATGCCAACGGCAAGGTGACCACCCCTGAAGGCTTCAAAGCGGCATGGGATCTGCTCGTGGAAGGTGAGTG
The DNA here is from genome assembly GCF_048565275.1 of Desulfosarcina variabilis str. Montpellier. Lineage (NCBI taxonomy): Bacteria > Pseudomonadati > Thermodesulfobacteriota > Desulfobacteria > Desulfobacterales > Desulfosarcinaceae > Desulfosarcina > Desulfosarcina variabilis. The sequence continues at coordinate 9,596,415 of NZ_CP159846.1, forward strand.
GCTGGCCATGGACCGCAATGTCGACTGGGGCGGCCAGGGCATGCCGGAAACCCTGGCCATGGCGGCCCGGGAGTACCTGACCGCCGCCAATATGGCCCTGTTGATGATTGCCGTGCTCAACCACGGCAGCGGAAAAATCATCGAAATCTTCGGTAACGACAAGCAGAAAGAACTGTATCTGAAAAAAGTCTACAGCGGTGAGTGGGGCGCCACCATGCTGCTCACCGAAGCCGAAGCCGGATCTGATCTGTCCGCCCTGACCACCACGGCAACCAAGAACGATGACGGCACCTACAGCCTCGTGGGCAATAAACTGTTTATCACCGCGGGAGAGACCGACCTGGCCGAAAACATCATTCATCCGGTGCTGGCACGCATCGAAGGCGCACCTGAGGGCAGCAAGGGCATCTCCCTTTTTCTGGTTCCCAAATTCTGGGTCAATGACGACGGCAGTCTGGGCGAGCGTAATGACATCGTCTGCACCGGTATCGAAGAAAAGATGGGCTTGCACGGCAGCCCCACCTGCACCATGTCTCTGGGCAGCAAGGGCAAATGCATCGGCACGCTGCTGGGCGAGGAAAACAAGGGCCTGATGAGCATGTTCTTCATGATGAACGAGGCCCGCCTGTCAACCGGCACCCAGGGATTGTCCTGCTCCTCGGCCTCCTACCTGCACGCCCTGGATTACGCACGCACCCGGTTGCAGGGACCGATGATGGGCGCCAAAGAAAAGAAGCAGGTGGCCATCATCAACCACCCGGATGTCAGGCGCATGCTGATGAACATGAAAATGTTCGTGGACGGCATGCGCAGCCTGCATTACTACATTGCCAGCCGGGAAGACTTCAAACAGTTTGTCGACGATAAGGCGGAAAAAGAAAAAATGCAGAATGTCATCGACATTCTGATTCCCATCGCCAAGGGGTATGTGACGGACCGCGCCATCGAGGTATGCAATACCGGTATTCAGATCTTCGGCGGTTACGGCTTCACCAAGGAATTCCCGGTCGAGCAGTTGTCGCGTGACGTTCGCATCACGGCCATCTACGAGGGAACCAACGGCATCCAGGCCATTGACCTGCTCGGCAGGAAATTGGGCATGAAAGGCGGTCAACTGCTGACCGACCTGACCACCGAGATGAAAAAGACCATCGATCTGGCCAAGGGCATGGATCAGCTCAAAGCCCTGGGCGAAAAAACCGAAACGGTTATTCAGGAATGGGAAAATGCGGCCCGTCACCTGTCGGAAACCGCATCCGGGCCCAACATGCTCAAAGGGTACGCCCATGCCTGCCCGCTGATGCAGATTACCGGTGATGTGGTCATGGCCTGGTTGCTCTTGTGGCGTGCGGTGGTTGCCAAACAGAAACTCGAAGGCAAGGTCAAGAAAAAAGACATCGCGTTTTATGAAGGCCAGGTTCAAACGGCCGAGTATTTCATCCGTACCGTGCTGCCGATGACCTCGGGTTTGGTGAACACGGTACTTGACACCTGTGGTGTGGCCATCGACATGGCGGATGCATCGTTTGGTGGAAAATAAGTTATAGATTAAGCAATTACATATTTAAAAATCCCGGCGGTTGGTTTCCCGCCGGGATTTTTTTGTTTTAACCATTTCACCCTGCTTTCGACACAGGGGCGCGCCCATTATCAAAATGAACGTCCCTGATCGGTGCATCCCTGGCAATCTTGAACACGGACGTGAATTGCATCACCGATCGCTCGGTGTCATCCAGAATATCGCAGGTCCCCTTTAAAACACGATCCTGACGCTCAACCACGGCTGCCCTGGCGGTAACGATGCCTTTTTTTACCGGATGAAGAAAACGGCTCTCCAGGGCGGTGGTTGCAAAATGGGTTCCCGGCGCCAGGATGCTTTTGATGGCCATCACCACCGCGGTGTCGGCCAGGCTCACCAGGGCGCCGCCGTGCATCAGGCCGGCGCCCTGGGCCAGTGCTTTTAAAAACGGCATGCGTAAAATGGCCTCACCGGCCTCGGCTTTGACGGTTTCCATGCCCAGCAATTGTTCAAAGGGCGCCTGGCTGATCCAGGCCGGCATGTTGAACTGGTGGGGACCGGTATGGGTTGGTGTAGTCATGCCGGCTCTTTTAGCAGAATCGCCAAAAAAATCAAATGCCCTGAAAGCGAACAACTCAACAAATCACCGACCACCCGCAGAGCAGGTGGTTTGATGAAGCCCCCTCGAAGGGGGCTAAAATCCAGACCAATAAACGTCGAACTTCGAACGTCCAACTTCGAACATCGAATAAGGCATTCTGCCGATTTTAATCGTTTTTAGATCCTGCATCACAGGCGCCAACAAATGGTCGGCATTTCTTTTTGTCAAACAATGGCGCGAAGCGACCTCCTTATTCGCCGTTGGACGTTCGATGTTCAGTGTTCGATATTTTTTCATGGGAGGCCACAACCCGATTACGCCCATTTACCTTGGCCCGGTAAAGCGCATCATCCGCAGCCTGGATGAGTCGCGCCGGTGTTTCTCCCGGCGTCGGAATCGATCCCGCCACGCCAATACTCACAGTAAGCGGGATGCGTTTGCCGCCGGCGATGAAGTCGATGGTTTCAACCGCCGATCTCAGTCGATTGGCCACGGTCATGGCCTGGTCCTGGGGCGTTGACGGCAGGATGATGATAAATTCCTCTCCCCCATAGCGGGCCAGAAAATCGGTGGTGCGCCCCATGTGCGTGCGCAATGTATTGGCGACGAGCCGTAAACATTCATCCCCGGTTAAATGTCCATGGGTGTCGTTGACTTTTTTGAAATGGTCGATATCCAACAGTGCCATGGAAACCGGTTGGCCGTTGCGGTGAGCGCGATTGAATTCATCCAGAACAATTTTATCAAAATAGCGACGATTGAAATCGTTGCACTTAAAAAACTGGCGGAAGCAAATAAAAAATAAGCGGTTTGCTTGAGCCATGCTGAAGCGTGCCAGATATAGCGTCCGCCGATACCTGTGGCGGCCAGTTCATATAAAATAATGGTCAGCACATAAAAGGAATAGAACAGGTAGTTCGAATCCCGGACAAAAAGGTAAATGGAAAGGTTATACAGTAACATGACTGCCAGGACGCCGAAAAAAACACCCAGATAGAAGGTATCATGCCGGTCATGAATCCAAAATGCGTCACTATGCCAAAGGGCCAGGCGTAAAAACATGATCTGTTTTGATTCAAGACCGATATAAACCGTGGATCGCTCGTGGGAAGGAAACGCCAGGGGAAACAGAATATATCGATGCCCGGCAAATCGTTTTGCCAGCGGTGCCATGTCACCGCTCTGATAAAGGGGTGACCACGCTTTTCTCGAGTGTTGATATTGAACGACACGGATATGGTTTAAAAGGGGCCAACCAATTTCAAGCAGCCATGACCCATCGGCACCCGAATCGTTGGTTACCTCAAAACGAAGCCAGACCGTGCCGTTAAGCTGCTTTCCATTCAGGTCCTTCAGGGCCATCGGTTGCCAGGGTGATAGATGGAGAATGTCGGCAACATCCATCGCATCCAATGGCGCCTGGGTGGTGTGCACGCGAAGCCCCTTGTCGATGACCAGATGGCGGGTCTCGTCGGTAATGACAAATCGATCTTCTGCGTAGACAGGGGCCGAGACATCAATGCCGACCAGCAAAACCACCAATCCGCAGTAAATGGTGGCCCAAATGGAAATGATCGGCTTCTTTTTCATAATCGTCGATAATGGATCGATTCACTGCCCGCGGTGTGATCGATTTGGCGCTAAAGGCAGGCGGCTGAACATGGCAAAACGGCATTTCCGGGTGAACAACACGATTTCATTCACAGTCGATACTGCCACAAGAAATCCCATCACGCCGCTGCTGTTTGGAACAACTGAACCCCGAACCAGCCCGGTTCTTCCAGATACTTGTCGATGGCCTTCTGGAAGCCAAGCTGGTGAACGAGCCGGATGCCTTCTTCACGATATCGATACTGGGGAAGCGCAGCAATGGCCGAACGCATTTCTTCTTGTAATGGAATAGGCGGGTTCATACCATACTTGGCGCAATACCGCCCCAGAACCGCTTCCACCAATCCCCCGACAACCGCTTCTTCAATGGCCATCCACGCCTGGGCCAATCGTTTGGCTTCGGCCAGGGATTCGGGAGGCTTTTCCTCCAGCGCGTCTGCAATCTGCCGGTCCGTGGCCGTTCCCAACCAGTAATGCAGGCTTTCCTCTACCGGAACCGCCATTAGGGCGGAAAGGCCGCTGCCGGCATTTTGCCAAATGGTAAACGGACTGCGACTCAATCCAAACTGTCCTTGCGCCAGCAACTCGATGTTAAGGTCCACCGCCCCGATGTGGTTGGAAAAAATGGCACCGCTGACTTTGTATTTCACGCTGCGCCCGGATTGGGCCGTGAATCGACAGACCGCCTGATACGCCTTGGCCAGGCGGTGTACCAGAAAAGCGCAGATCCCATCACCGGACACAAAAGGATAGGCCGTGTCGGGACTGATAATACCGGACAGCATATTTTCCTGTTGGCAGATCTCGAAAAGAAAATCGGTAACGTCCAGGCAATAGCGCTGATAGGCCGCCTCCGCAGGCGTCTGCCCCTGCGGAACGAACATCAAACGCACGGTTGTCTCTTCCACACTCAGGCGGATCGGTTGGTCAGATCCGATTTTATCTTTTAGCGTGGTCAACAAATCGCTGCGTTGACGCCATTGACGTTTGATATGTCGCTCCACTTCGTTATCCGCATCGGCCACGAAATCCCGGAACACCAACAGCGGACCGTCTCGCATCTCCATCTGGACCAGGTTCGAAAGGCTCTCCAGATCATCCTTGATATCGACATCAGCACCGCGAGCCCATGGGACCATCATGCCGGTCAGGCCCAGCACCCCCAGCATCATGCATTGCCGCCGTGTCAATCCGTAGTCATTTGCAATTGTTCTAGTTAATCCTGACATGGCGATAATATCGGCATTTTCCTCTGATTCATAAACACCCAAAGCCGTTGAACCGGCAGTGTTGGGCAGGCGACAATCAGGCAACGGGCACCCTGCCGTCGGGTGCGCAATTTTGGTCGATTGGTGCAATAAGCGAACGTTGTTTTTTTTCGAAAAAGAAGCTCAAAGTCAAATAATATCATATAAAATCAAACCATTCTTTCATTGGCACGTCGATTGCTGAAGCAGTATACAACGCACACCGCGGGTCGGTTCCAGCATGGTAAGGGCTTAATATGGGTGTGCAACGGCAAATTCGTCTCCAACGGGCAAAACAGGGGGTCAACAAACAACCAGAAGGAGGTTTTTATGAAATCATCAAAGAAAAACATTATTATCGGTCTAGTTCTGGCCCTGTTCATGGTTGTCGCCACTGCAGGACTGGCGTCAGCCGAAGATAGCGTAACCGGCACCATTGCTGCAAAAGGCGGCATTATTATTCTTGATGCCGCCGACGGCCTTTATCTTCTTGAAGGCAGCGATATGACACCCGACATGGTCGGCAAAAAGGTCACCGTGACCGGCACGATCCAAGTAAAAGACGATCTGAAAGTGATCAATGTGCTCTCCATAGAAGAAATTAGCGAATAGGACGGCAAACGCACGCATGAAAGTGCAGCGCGTCGAGGGCAAACGACAAAACGCTGCACGCTGAAATAAATCCTGCCTCCGGCAAGGACCCCACCGGAGGCAAGAACTTGAACTCTCAAGGCAGGGAAAATCGCTCAAACGCGGTGTTCCCTGTCTTTTTTTTTCGCGCGCCTTCCCATCCATACCGATTTGGGTTTATCATTAATGTGAAACCATTTACAGATGGGAGGCAGCATGGAATTTTTACGGGTGTTGGGGATCGAGAAGGAAAATCCGGGGGTTTGCACCGGCCGTGTTTGGCATGGCAACAAGCAGGGCTCACCGATGGACGTGATTTCACCGGTGGATGGCAAGCGTATTGCCGGCGTTTTCCCGGCCACGGCAGCCGATTATCAAACCGTGGTCGAGACGGCAGCGCAGGCGTTTTTGAAATGGCGACAAGTGCCCGCACCCCAGAGAGGCGACATCGTCCGCCAGATCGGCCAGCGCCTCCGGCACTATAAGGACGCCCTGGGTGCGCTGGTCTCCTATGAGATGGGAAAATCCCTTGCCGAAGGACGGGGCGAGGTGCAGGAAATGATCGACATTTGCGATCTGGCCGTGGGGCAGTCCCGGCAGCTTTACGGGTTCACCATGGCCTCTGAACGTGTCGCGCATCGCATGTACGACCAGTACCACCCGTTAGGCATCATCGGCATCATCACCGCATTCAACTTTCCGGTGGCGCCATGGTCCTGGAATGCCACGCTGGCGAGCGTTTGCGGTAACGCCTGCCTGTGGAAACCATCCTCAAAATCTCCGCTGTCCGCCATTGCCGTGCACCATATCCTGGCCGAAGTGGTTGAGGCCAACGCCGATGTGGTGCCCGAAGGCGTGTTCTGCCTGGCCGTTGGCAGTGGCCGCGACGTCGGTCAGCAGTTGTTGGAAGACCGCCGGGTCCCGCTGGTTTCGATCACCGGTTCGACCCAGGTGGGCCGCCATGCCGCCCAGGTGGTTGCCGGCCGGTTCGGCCGGACCATCCTGGAACTGGGCGGCAACAACGCCATTATCGTCACCCCGGCCGCCGACCTGGCCCTGGCCGTACCAGCCATCGTCTTCGGGGCCGTGGGAACCGCCGGGCAGCGCTGCACCACCACCCGGCGGATTATCATTCACGAATCCATCTACGATCATCTGGCTGAATCCCTTGTAAAAGCCTATGCCAGCCTGCGCATCGGGAATCCGCTGGATGAAAAGAATCATATGGGACCACTGATCGACGCCCAGGCGGTAACCGCGTATAAAAACGCCCTGGCCGACGTGGTAGACCAGGGCGGTAAGATTCTTTGCGGCGGGCAGATCCTCGAAGGAGAGGCGTATGCCTCCGGCTGCTATGTTCAACCGACAATCTGCGAGGTGAAAAACGAGTATCCCATCGTGCAGACCGAAACCTTCGCCCCCATCCTTTATCTGATCCGTTACCAGGGCGAAGTAGAAGCGGCCATCGCCATCCATAACGACGTCCCCCAGGGGCTGTCTTCAGCCATTTTCACCACCGATATGCGCGAAGCCGAGCTGTTTCTCTCCGCCTCCGGGTCGGACTGCGGTCTGGCCAATGTCAATATGGGCACCTCCGGTGCGGAAATCGGCGGCGCCTTTGGCGGTGAGAAAGAAACCGGTGGCGGTCGGGAATCCGGTTCCGACGCCTGGAAAGGGTATATGCGCCGGCAGACCACCACCATCAACTATGGAAGCAGTCTTCCCCTGGCCCAGGGCATTGTTTTTGATATATAGCTGTATTAATTTGATTTATATTGACAATCGGAAATATAAATCGATCTGATCGAATGCGCCCCGGCATGCCCTTGAAAGTGCTGGATATGAACTATTTTTCCCTTGCTGCCATTTCCTGTGCCTGTTATTCTTGCTGCCATCCATTGACCCACATGCTCGACTGCCAGGAGGAGGGATGGCTGCAAAAAAACCAAAAGTCTGTGTCAAATCAAAGGTCTGGTTGGAAGATCGCCAAGGTCGTATCATCTTTGGGCTGGGCCGAATGCGAATTTTAAGAGCCATTGAAAGATGCGGTTCTCTCAATGCAGCGGCCAAAGATCTGAAAATGAGTTATCGGGCGGTGTGGGGTAAAATCAAGGTCACCGAGGATGCGCTTGGCAAACCTCTTTTGGTGAAAAGCCAGGGCGGCAGTGCCGGCGGCGGGTCGACCCTGACGCCCTATGCCTATACCCTGATGGAACGTTATCTGGAACTATCCCGCATTATCGATACCCAGGCCGACGATCTTTTCCAATCCGGGTTTCTCGACACCAAGTAATGCCTGCCCAAAAATGAAGCGTCACAACGTAGCCATTTTTTATAAAAAATGGTATATTCCATCCGTTTCAAGGCAATCGTGCCTTGCGTATTGTATCTTATAAAGCACGGGCTTTTGTCCTGCTGATGGAGCAATACGCACGGGCTTGAGAGCGCCATTCCCAACCCACAATCAAATTGATAACCAAATCCTATGCCACGAACTGGAAAATCCAATGGATTGACCGATGTTGCCGGTCTTTGGCTCGGCCATCATACCGACTTGAAGGCGGCTTCGGGTACCAGTGTCATCGTCTGCCCCGACGGCGCCATCGCCGGCGTGGACGTGCGCGGGGCCGCCCCGGGAACCCGCGAAACCGATCTGCTGGCGCCTGAAAATCTGGTGGAACAGGTGCAGGCCGTCTGCCTGTCCGGCGGGTCGGTCTACGGATTGTCCGCCGCCGACGGCGTGGTCCGGCAGCTGGCCTCACAATCCATCGGTTTTGCCCTGGATGACAAGCACGTGGCGCCGATCGTGCCCGCGGCGGTATTGTATGACCTTGGCCGGGGAACCGATTTCATCCCACCGGTGGATGCGACCTGGGGCGCGACTGCCTGCAACGCCGCCGGTCCCCTGGAAGTGAGCATGGGCTGTGTCGGTGCGGGCACAGGCGCCATGTCCGGCGGCATCAAAGGCGGATTGGGAACCGCCAGCGAAGTCCTGGAATCCGGTGTGACCGTTGCCGCACTGGCGGCCGTCAATTCTTTGGGATCCACCATTGACCCGCAGCGCGGCACCTTCTGGGAAGCGCGCCTTGAAATCGGGGAAGAGTTCACCGGCCTTCGTCATGGGGGCGTGGTCCTGCCACCGCCGCCCGGCGGGGAGCCCGGAAAAAACACGACCCTGGCCGTGGTGGCCACCGATGCCACCCTCACCCCCACCCAGGCCAAGCGCATCGCCATGATGGCTCACGATGGTATGGCCCGGGCCATTCGGCCGGCGCACACCATGTTTGATGGTGATATCGTTTTTTGCCTGGCCACCGGCAAACTGCCGCTGCCGGAAATGCCCGGTTTTTTTGCCGCCCCTGCGGCCCAGGCGGTCAATCTCCTGGGGCATGCGGCGGCCGACTGCCTGAGCCGGGCCATCATTCATGGTATTCTGGCGGCCCACAGCGTCCATGGACTGACAGCCTATCGGGATCTGGACGCACGTTAGTATCATCCATTGCTATGATTCATACGGACTGAAAGGAGCGACAATGAACAAGGCCCTTTGCATGCTGATGTTGATCCTTTGCCTGGTTGGTCTGGCGACGCCGGCCCTTTCGCAAACCCCGGTCAAAGGCGGCAGCCTGACCGTATGCCAGCCGGCCGAGCCCCCAGGCCTGGACCCCACGGCCAATACCGCCGCGGCCATTGATCGGGTAGTCTTTGCCAACATCTATGAAGGCCTGGTCAAGGTGGACAGCCGCGGCATCTTCCTTCCCGGTCTGGCCAACGGTTGGACCTTGTCAACGGATGGCCGGGTTTACACCTTCAACCTGCGAAAAGGGGTGACGTTTCACAATGGCGAGGCATTTGACGCATCCGTGGCCAAATGGAATCTGCAGCGCGCCGCCGATCCCAAAAACGGCAACCCCCATCCCGAATACTTTGGCGGCATCGAAAAAATCGACACCCCGGACAAACACACCCTGGTCATCCATCTCAAGGACGTCGACGCCCTGTTTATCGCCCACATGGCCGAAGGTGACGCGGTGATGCTGCCCAAGGGTGCGTATGCGCAGGCCAAGTTCAAGCCCATCGGCACCGGCCCCTTTCAATTCGTCAAATGGGAGCGGGGCGATCGGGTGGAGATGGTCCGCTTCGACGGTTACTGGAATCCGTTTCTGCCCTACCTGGACCAAGTCACCTTCCGCTTTATCAGTGACCCGGCAGCCCAGATCGCGGCCCTCAAGGCCGGCGACATCGATGTGATCGGCTACATTGCCGCCCCGGAATCAGCCATGCTGCTGGAAAAGGACAGGCGCTTCAAGGTGTATGCGGGCACCACCACCGGTGAGGTGATCATGTCCACCAACAACAAGGCCAAGCCCTTTGACAACCTTCTGGTGCGCCGGGCCATGGCATACGCCATCGACCGCCAGAGTGTGGTGGATCTGGTGATGTTCGGATACGGCACGCCCATCGGCTCCCACTGGTCGCCGTCCACACCGTATTACAAGGATCTCACCGCACGGTTTCCTTACGATCCGGACAAGGCCCGGGCACTATTGAAAGAGGCCGGTTATCCCGACGGGTTTTCCGCCACCATCAAGCTGCCGGCGATCTATTCCTATTCCAAGCGGGCCGGCGAGGTCATCGCCGACATGCTGGCCAAGGTGGGCATCAAGCTGACCATCGAAATCGTTGAATGGGGACAGTGGATCGACCGGATCTTCAAGAAAAAAGAGTACCAGCTGACCATGATCGGCCACGTGGAAGCCTGGGACATCGGCATCTACGCCCGTCCGGACTACTACTTCCAGTATGATTCCAAAGCGTTTCAGGATGCCTATGCCAAGGCCCTGGCCGCTCCCGACGAAGCGGGCAAAGCCGAATGGTTCGGACGCTGCCAGGAGATCATCGCCGATGATGCGGTCAATGGATTTCTCTTTTCCGTGCCCAGTCTACCGGTGATGAAAGCCGATGTCATGGGGTGGTGGGAGAATTATCCCACCATCGCCCTGGACTGCACTGCGGTGTGGTGGAAAAAATAGCCGCGATTTTATCCATCGATGATCGGTTATCTGATAAAAAAAGCGGTTTCCCTGGCCATCGTCCTGGTTCTGGTGTCCCTGATCGTTTTTGCCGTGCTCTTCGTTCTGCCCGGTGATCCGGCCCAGATCATTCTGGGCATCAACGCCTCGCCGGAGACTCTGGCCGCGCTCCGGTCGCGGCTGGGCCTGGATCAGCCGTTCCTGGTGCAGTACACGAGCTGGATGGGCAGTCTGCTGCGCGGCACTGGCGGCCGGTCCATCGCCTATGACATCCCGGTAGCGGAATTGATCGGCTCGCGCCTGTTGGTCACCGGCCCCCTGGCGCTCATGGCCATGCTCATCGCCGTGGTTCTGGCCATTCCCCTGGGCGTTTATGCGGCCCGGCACCAGAACCGGCCCGGTGATGCGGCCGTGATGGCCGGCACCCAATTGGGACTGGCGATTCCCGAATTCTGGCTGGGCATCCTGCTCATGCTGCTCTTTTCTGTTCACTGGGGGATATTTTCAGCCGGCGGGTTTCCCGGATGGCGGGCCGATGCCATCGGCTCGGTGAAAGCGCTTTTTCTGCCGGCCCTTGCCCTGGGGCTGATCCGGGCGGCCATTCTGGCCCGCCTGACCCGCTCGGCCATGCTGGAGGTGTTGCGCGAGGATTATGTGCGTACGGCCCGCGCCAAGGGACTCAAGGAGCGCACGGTGATTTACGGTCATGCACTTAAGAATGCCCTGATTCCGGTGTTGACCATTTTCGGCCTGCAGATGGGCCAGCTTCTGGCCGGGGCCATTATCATCGAGAATGTCTTCACCCTGCCGGGACTGGGACGGTTGGTCTTCCAGGCCATCGGCCAGCGCGATCTGCCCGTGGTGCGTGAAGTGGTGCTGTTCATGGCCGCTGGTGTGGTGATCGTCAATTTTATCGTGGATCTTTCCTACGCCGCCATTGATCCGCGTATCCGGCTGGGGCGATGAGCTGTATGCGCCGCTATTTTAAAAATTTGAATTTCGTTTTGGGATTGACGCTTTGTGCGGTGATTGTGGCCATGGCCCTGACCAGCCTGGTATGGACGCCCCATGCGCCCAACACCATGGACGCCCGCCATCGCATGGAGGCCCCCTCATGGGCTCACCCGCTGGGTACGGACCAGTATGGCCGGGATATCTTATCACGGGTCATGGCCGGCGCGGTCAACTCCATTGTCGTGGGCCTGATTACCGTGGCCATCGGCATGGGAGCCGGGGTGGCCCTGGGATTGATCGGCGCCTGGACCGGACACCTGATGGATGAAGCCATCATGCGCCTGGCCGATCTGTTGTACGGGTTTCCGGCGGTGTTGTCGGCCATTCTGATCACCTCGATTCTGGGACCGTCGGCCGTTAACGCCATGCTGGCCATCGGTATTTATTACATTCCGGTGTTTGCCCGCCTGACCCGCGCATCGACCCTGACGGTCAAACGCCTGGATTACATTGAAGCGGCCCGGTTGGCTGGCCAGGCAGAGCTGACCATCATACGGCGCCACGTGCTGCCCAATATTCTCTCGCCCCTGATCATCCAGGCCACCATCCAGTTTGCCGTGGCGATTCTGGCCGAGGCCGGCCTGAGCTATCTGGGACTGGGCACACAGCCGCCGCATGCCTCCTGGGGACGGATGCTGGGCGAGGCCCAGACCTTTATGGAACTGGCTCCCTGGATGGCCATTTTCCCTGGCCTGGCCATTGCCTGGGCCGTATTGGGATTCAATCTGTTGGGGGACGGTTTGCGGGATATTATGGACCCCCGATTAAGATGATTTGAAATTTCAAATTTGAAAAGATAGGAAAAAAACCATGATACCTGAAAAAGCCATTGAAACGGTACTGGCCCAGATCGATCCGCAAAAGGTCATCGACCTCACCGCCCGCCTGGTACAGTGCAACTCGGTATGGGATCCCCAGGCCGGCACCAATGAAACCGAGGCAGCCGGCGTGGCTGCCGCGTTTGCCCGGGAACAGGGCTTCGATGTCAATGTGGAAACCGTTGTGCCGGGCCGGCCCAATGTGATCGTGCGCTGGACCGCCGGCCCAGGGAAACGCACCCTGATGTTCGAAGGCCATACCGACGTGGTCACCCCCGGCGACCGCTCCAGGTGGCAATACGATCCCTTCGGCGCCCACATCGAAAACGGCCGTATGATCGGCCGCGGCACCAATGATACCAAAGGCAACCTGGCGGCCATGCTGGTGGCCATGGCAGCAATCAAGGCCGCTGGCGTGCCCCTGGCCGGCAGTGTGGTGGGCGGCGTGTTGTGCGACGAAGAGGACATGATGATCGGGGTGCAGGATTTTATCAAACAGGGCCATGCCGATACGGTAACCGCGGCGGTGATTTGTGAACCTCAGGACGGTCTGGTGTGTATCGCCCAGAAAGGGGCGCTGCGTGCACGCTACGTGGTGCACGGGCGCATGAGCCATGGGGCCATGCCCCTGGCCGGGTTGAATCCGGCACCGGCCGTGGCCCAGATCATCAGCGGTCTGGCCGGTCTGGAAGCCGTGGCAATCGAAATCCATGGCCAGGATCCGCTTTTAGGCTGGCCCAGCTTCACCCCTACCGTTATACAGGCACCGGCCCAGGGACCACCGCAACTCAACGTGGTTCCCGGTGAAGCACAGATCCTGGTGGATATCCGCACGATCCCCGGTCAGGATCATGAGACTATTCGCCAGGCGCTTGCCAGCCTTGCCGAGCAGGTGACGGCAACAGTCAATGCGCACTACCGGGATCTGGACGATCGGCTGGGCATCGACCGCCCTTTTGAGATAACGGTAACGGTCGACTTTCTTTCCGACCGGCCCTGCACGCGCACCGACGATACCGATCCGGTCGTGGGCGCAGCGGTCTGGGCCAGCCAGCGGGTCAGCGGCCATAAACCGGATTTCGCCGGGGTGCCCGGCGCCACCGACGGCACCTATCTGTGGGCCCTGAAGGATATTCCCATCGTAACCATGGGGGCCGGGGATCGTCATGTACCCCACCAAGTGGATGAATGGGTGGATCTGGACCAGTTGGTGGATACGGCCCGCATCTATGCCCTGACCGCCCTTGCCTATCTTTATGCGGGCACGGACGATGCCTGACGCCCTTTTGGCAATCCGGGGACTGTCGGTCCATTTTAAAACCAATGGGGGTGTGGGACGGGCGGTGGACACCGTTGATCTTTGCATCGCCCCGGGAGAAACCCTGGGCCTGGTGGGTGAATCCGGGTGCGGTAAAACCGTGACCGCCATGGCGGTGATGGGACTGGTACCGTCCCCGCCGGGCCGGGTGACCGGTGAGGCAATTCGTTTTAACGGCTTGAACCTATTGGATGCCGACAGCGAAACCCGGCGCCGGATCCGCGGCCGGGATATGGGCATGATTTTCCAGGAGCCCATGACCGCCCTGAATCCGGTCCTGACCATCGGCCGGCAGGTGGCCGAGCCCTTGATGGTCCACCTGGGGCTGTCCCGGGGCGATGCCCTGGCAAAGGCGGCCCGCTGGCTGGACCGGGTGCGAATCCCTTCGGCCAAAAGGCGGCTTGCCGCTTACCCCCATGAGTTGTCCGGGGGCATGCGCCAACGGGTCATGATCGCCATGGCCATGATCTGCCGGCCGCGCCTGTTGATTGCCGACGAGCCCACCACAGCCCTGGATGTGACCACCCAGCGCCAGATCCTGGCCCTGATGGCATCGCTCAAGGCCGAGCTGAACACGGCCATGCTGATGATCACCCACGATCTGGGGGTGGTGGCACAGACCGCCGGAGAAATGGCCGTGATGTATGCCGGTCGGATCGTGGAATCCGCCGACGTGGCCAGCCTGTTTGCCACGCCACTGCACACCTATACGAAAGGGCTGTTGCAGTCCATGCCGCGACTGGGCATGCACCAGGAACGGCTCCACGAAATCCCCGGCACGGTCCCGGCCACGACCGAATCGATCGAGGGCTGCGCCTTTGCCGGGCGCTGTTCATCGGCCATGGACCGTTGCCGGCATGCGGCACCGGGGCTGGAGAGGGTCAGGCCGGGGCATAAGGTAAGATGTTGGCAATATGCAAGATAATACGCTACTGACCATAACCGATCTGACCAAACAGTTTCCCATGGGCGGTGGTTTGTTTTCACGGCCCAGAGGGCAGGTGCGGGCGGTCGACGGGGTCACCCTTTCCATTGACCGTGGCCAGCGGTTGGGGCTGGTGGGCGAATCGGGTTGCGGCAAAAGCACCCTGGCCCGTCTGGTGGTGCGACTGCTATCCCCCAGCAGCGGGTCGATCCGGTTCGACGGCCGGGAAATCAGCAAACTGGATCGGCGGGCCTTGCGCCCCTTAAGAAAGCGCATGCAGTTTATTTTTCAGGATCCCTATGCCAGCCTGGATCCACGCATGAGCGTGGCGGCCAGCATTACCGAACCGCTTTTTGGAAACGGCACGCATTCAAAACGAGAGCGCCGCGAAAAGGCTGCCGAACTGCTGTCCTTCGTGGGCCTGAATGCAGGCGACCTGGACCGCTATCCCCACGAGTTCTCGGGCGGCCAGCGGCAACGTATCGGCATTGCCCGGGCTTTGTGCGTCCAACCCGAACTGGTGGTGGCCGATGAACCGGTCAGCGCCCTGGATGTGTCCATCCAGGCCCAGATTTTAAACCTGATGAAAGCGCTGCAACACCAATTCGACCTGGCCTATCTGTTTATTTCCCACGATATTAGTGTGGTGGAGCATTTTTGTGACCGTATCGCCGTGATGTATGCTGGCGGCATTGTGGAAATCGCCCCGGCCAACGGATTTCACGCGCGTTGCCGCCACCCTTATGCCCAGGCGCTGGTGGACGCAGTTCCCCGGCCGGACCCGCAGGATCGCCTGGCCCCGGTACTGGTGGAAGGCGAGCCTCCGGATCCATCGGCCCTGCCATCGGGCTGTGCATTTCATCCCCGATGTCCTTACCGGTCCGCGCCCTGCGTCCAAAAACGGCCGCCGTTGGTCGCCATCGACGACAACCATCTGGCGGCCTGTTGGCGCATTGACGAAATGACGGAATAACGAGATGATGAAATGATTAATTAATGAAAATATCATGAATGGAGGAGGAGCATGAAAATCGCCATGATTGGTGCCGGCGCCATGGGCAGCCTGTTCGGAAGCCTGCTGGCCGAGGCCGGTAAATCAGTGACCTTGCTGGACATCCGCAAAGACCACGTGGATGCCATCAACACCCATGGCTTGACCGTTGAAAAGGGTGGCCAGCAAAAAACGGTTCGCATTTCGGCAACCACGGATGCGGAAACGATCGGCCCCGTGGATCTGGCCCTGGTATTTGTCAAATCCACGCACACCGACGACGCCGCGCAAACCGCGGCCCGGCTGTCCGGCAGCACGGGCCTGGTGCTGACCCTGCAAAACGGTATGGGCAATGCCGACACCCTGGCAAATGCCCTTGATCCCGGTCGGGTCATCGCCGGCACGACGTCCCACGGTGCCACCTTTCTTGGGCCGGGCGCCATCCGTCATGCCGGAGAGGGGGAAACCGTCATTGGTCCATGGACGCCGACCGCCATGGACAAGGCCGAAAGCGTGGCCGACTTTTTCAACCAGGCGGGCATCGTCACCCGGGCGGTACCGGACGTCCACGCCTTGCTGTGGGCCAAGCTGTTCATCAACATCGGCATCAATGCCATTACGGCCCTCACGGGAATCAAAAACGGGCAAATACTGGATCTGGGATCGACTCGCGCATTGGCCCGTGAGGCGGTCAATGAAGCCATGGCCGTGGCCCGTGCCCGGGGCATTGCCATCCAGGGTGATCCAGTGGAAAAGGTGTATCAGGTCGCCGATGCCACCGGCCCCAACCGTTCTTCCATGGGCCAAGATGTGGATCAGGGGCGAGCCACCGAGATTAACGCCATCAACGGCTTTATCGTGCGCATGGCACGCGAGGCCGGAATCCCGGTGCCGGTCAATCAGACGTTGACTACGCTGATCGAAACCTTGCAGGCCCACTATTGACGGATTCGTAAAAAGTCCGATATCGGCGTTACGCTTCATCCTTCGTCACTGCGGAGTACGATCAGTACGCCTCATTTCTCAGGATTCGCAAGCCTTTATCTCGGGCTTTTTACGAATCCGTCTGAACGGCGACTTTTTACGAGTTCATCACTATTGATCCGGCCATCGGATTTTCATGGCCATGTTGCCGGACCCCATGATAGATATAACATTAGAAAAGGAGACGACCGATGACACAACCCATTGTTAGCATTATGGATATCAAGCAGGCCAAGCAAGAAGGTCGCAAGCTGGTGATGGTTACCGCCTACGACTATCCGTTCGGACTGATGGCCGACGAAGCCGGGGTGGACATGGTCCTGGTGGGCGATTCGCTGGGCATGGTGGTTCTGGGGCTGGACAGCACGGTACCGGTAACCGTGGAGATGATGATCCACCATATTCAGGCGGTGGTTCGCGGCTGCAAGCATCCGCTGGTGGTGGGTGACATGCCCTTCATGTCCTATAACACCGGCATTCGGGACGCCATTATCAATTCCGGCCGATTGATGAAAGAAGGTGGCTGCGATGCCGTCAAGCTGGAGGGCGGTGTGGATTTTGCGCCGGTGGTCGAGGCGATTGTCAAGGCCGGGATCCCGGTGCAGGGACATATCGGCCTGACCCCCCAGACCGCCAGCGCCCTGGGTGGATTCAAGATGCAGGGTAAGGATGCGGCTGCCGCCCGCCGGATCGTCGAGGATGCCAAGGCCCTGGAAGCGGCCGGCGCCTTCTCCATTGTTGCCGAGGCCGTGCCCGCGCCGCTGGGCAAGCTTATCGCTGAATCGGTAAACGTGCCGGTGATCGGCATCGGGGCCGGTGTGGATGTGGACGGGCAGGTACTGGTCACCCATGACATGGTAGGCCTTTTCGATAAATTCATTCCCAAATTCGTCAAGCAATACACCAAAATCAGGCCCACGATTATCGATGCCATCAAGGCCTACGGCGACGACGTGCGCGGGGCTTCCTTTCCCACCGATAAGCACAGCTTCGGTATGTCCGACGAGACGCTGGCAGAGTTGAAAAAGTCCCTTGATAAGAAGGACAGTTAGTATGGACATCAGTCTGAATGAAGAGGAAATCCGGGTCCTGGGATGTCTCATGGAAAAATCCATGGCCACGCCGGAGTACTATCCATTATCTCTCAACGCCCTGACCAATGCCTGCAACCAAAAATCCAACCGTGATCCAGTGGTGGCATGGGATGAAGAAACGGTCGAAACGGCTTTGGACAGCCTTGAAACCAAAGGATTGATCAACCGCAGTTCCACCGGCCGCGTTCCGAAATTTGAGGAAACGTTTACACGCCAGTATAACATGGTGGCCGCCGAGGCGGCCGCCCTGTGCATCCTTTTGCTGCGCGGCCCCCAAACACCGGGGGCCATCCGCAGCCGCAGCGATCGCTTGTGCACGTTTGACAGCCTGGAAGCGCTTCAGGAAACCCTCGACCGGCTCAGCGAATGGGGCCTCGTGCGCCGCATGCAGCGGTTGCCCGGCCATAAAGAATCCCGGTACACGCATCTTTTTGCCGATCCATCGGCGATGGACAGCGAGATCCTTTCCACTGACCCGCTGCCTGCGCCAGAGGATGCGGATCGGCTGGACCAGCTGGAAACCCGGATCCAGGCCATTCGTGATGAATTGGCAGACCTTAAAGCCGCCTTTGAATCTTTTCGTCAACAATTTGAATGAGGAGGCACCCATGAACAACGGAATCAAGTGGGTATTGTTCGTCTGTCTGTTAACGCTGACCATGATAGCCGGTGGTTGCGAGGGAACCGATACGCGTGAGCGGGTTGATGACACGGTCGAAGAGATGACCGGAAAAAAAGATGTAGAGCGGTACAAAAAACTTAAAGACGATATTCAAACCATACAAAATCAGCAGGCAGACCGGTATCGTCAGTTGGATGAGGGCCAGGATAAAGAGTAGGCAAGCGGACCGTTAAAGAAACAGCGACGATGGCCGAGAATGAAAGAAGGGTTGCGTTTGATGCAATAGACTGGCAGATTGCATCAGATCCGAAAAATGCCCCATGCATCGCATGGTTCGCGTATAATGGGTTGCCGCTTATAAAACGCACGGTGTGCATCAAAAATCACAAAACCGTTGGAGACAACAACCAGGTCGCTAGACCTGTTGCCACCGTGTTGGTACGTAAGGATTGTTGAATATGGGGGACGCTGTTAAGGTCGAAGGTCAGAAACTTGTTGAGCTGTTCAAGGAAATGATTGAAAAAAAAGTGATCATTTCCATGCACGTCGTGGGCGCCGGAATCGACAGGCTCACCTGCATTACCGGGTTGACGGAATCCCCTGACGATAAACATCTGTTGGTTGACCCGCCGGATGATTTCAAAGAGGCTGCCGCCAATAAAAAACGATGGCATTTACGGTTCAATTTCAACGGGCCGGACCATTTGGAATATCTTTTCAGCACGCGTGGCGGCACGCTGAGCAAAAAGGGCCTGAAAGTCCCCTTTCCAGAATACGTGGAACGGCTGCAACGGCGCCGCTATTTTCGGGTGGACACCCTGACGGGGTCGGAAATGCATTTCCGCATGAAAAAAGTTGAAGGCGTCATCCACCTGATTAATATCAGCGAAGGTGGCGCATACGGCGTACTGGTCAAGCACAATTTCAAGTTCATGCGTGGCTCGGTGCTGAAAACGGAGCAGCATGTCCACGATGTACGCATGCTCTTTCCTGGAGATGAGGAAACGCCTGACGAGACGATTCATGTAAAAAGGGCTGAAGTCGTCAGGGTCGAACACGACCAGGAGCGCGGGTTTTATCGCTACGCCTTCAAGTTCAAGCACATAGAAAAAGAAGAGCAAGATCGACTCATCCAAGTCATTTATGCGCTGCAGCGTAAGTATCTTAGACGTCGCAAATAAGGAGCGTTATTCAATATGGCCGTTATTACCAAGTACGTGGTGGTCCGAAATGGTGTGGAACTGGACAAGGAGTTTCTGGTAAAAAAAGACGCTGACGCTTATGATAAAATGCTGGATGCTGCTGAAAATCTGGCGGCTTTCATCAAACAAGGGGATCTGTCCATCGACCTGGACGACGAGACCATCGACACCCTGTCGATTTTCCTGGCCAAAAACGGCCCCGACGTCACCCGTATCCTCAAGGGAATAAAACCTGTCAAACCCGCTTCATCGAAACCCGCCCTTCCGAAGACAGATGCTGATTCGGATAAAGAATCAGAAAATGATTCTCCGGAGCCCAACCCCACCCCGGCGAAAAAAAAGGCTCCCACAGCCAAGGCCAAAGCCAAACCAAAAGCAAAATAACGGTAGGCCATGGCAACCATTTCTAAACAAGAAGCCGACGCATGGGACCGCGTGCTGGATGCCGCGGCTGAGCTGACGGATCTGATCGAATCCAGCGCTATCGATATTGATGAGTTTGATCTGGAGGAGTTAACTATCTTTTTGGCATCGCACGGGTATACCGTGCGCAGTATGCTCAAGCATCTCAAGCGGTCATGGCCGCCGGAGTGAAGCCGATGCACGGCCCGGCACGGATTGCATTTAACCCTTTTTTTGACCCCCGGAGAAATCAAGATGCCTTATTTTTCAATCCAGACCAACCACCCCATCGCTGAGACTACCGTGACCGATCTGGGCAAAAAAGCGTCCGCCTTTATTGCCGATCTCGTCGGCAAACCCGAAGCCTATGTGATGACCGCCATCAAACCCGACACAGCCATGACCTTCGCCGGCAGCGATGCCCCCACGGCCTTTGTCGAGCTGAAGAGTCTTGGCCTGACCGAGGACCAATGCAACCCGTTTGCCGAGAAGATCAGTGCGTTCATCCAAACCGAACTGGGAATCGAGCCCAACCGGGTCTTCATCGATTTCGCGGAAGCACCACGAACCCGGTTTGCATGGAACGGTAAAACCTTCGCTTGAGGGTGCAGGCAATAACGCGTTATTGCCCATGGGTGACGGGTCAACGGGATGGCCCGTCCATCTTGGCAATGACCGATCACTCAAACTGCGGAGGGCCATCCTTGAGCAGCCATTTCTCACTATCTTCCAGATAATGCCAGGTCTGTTTGTATTCACGATCTTTAATCCGAACATTGTTGAGGAAATGGTAGGACACCTTGATATCCTGGGTCACCTCCATTTTCTCTTCATCCGCCTGCGTATCCATTATTTTGAAATCCACAAGCTTGATATCGCCGAACCGGTTTAAACAGTCTTCCCGGGACATGGCTGATGAATCCACAAAACGGCATACGGCATTTAGATCCGAAATACGCATGGCGATTTGATACGAATCAAAAGTCCGGCCATACTTTTCCATTTTGGCCTTTTTGGAAAACGCCGCGCATCCGATCAACAAACAACAACCGACAGCCACGATAATCGTCAAATTTTTCATTTGCCGCGTCCTTTTGGTATCCTTGTGATAGTGACTCGTGTCACTCCAGACTGGGCGATCACGATGTCGCGGTAAATTTTGGCCCCCAGCGTTGGATAATTAGATTGAGAAAATC
This sequence comes from Desulfosarcina variabilis str. Montpellier, assembly GCF_048565275.1. Classification (NCBI taxonomy): domain Bacteria; kingdom Pseudomonadati; phylum Thermodesulfobacteriota; class Desulfobacteria; order Desulfobacterales; family Desulfosarcinaceae; genus Desulfosarcina; species Desulfosarcina variabilis. The sequence continues at coordinate 9,617,622 of NZ_CP159846.1, forward strand.
ACTGCGCATCATATGATTAGGTGATGAATGGGGCGTGGATGGATATAATCAATCGTCATCAAACCACAAAAATGTCTCTTGAGCAACTGTGGTTTGAGTTTGGGATCACCACCATGGAGACGCAATAATGCTCAGTGATCGTGATTTCAGTGACCTGCTCAAGTACCTGAACCGCCCATGGGCCGGTTTCCGAAAAGTGCGCAAAGGCGTTAAAAAGCGAATCCGCCGCCATATGGGCGAATTGGGCTGTTCAACTATTGAACAATACCTACTCGAAATATCCCGGCCGCAGGAAAGAGCCGGGTGTGAACAGTGCCTGATGGTCACCATCAGTCGGCTGTTCAGAGACAGAGGGTTGTGGCAGGCATTGCAGGAGCGGATTCTGCCGGATCTGAGCCGCCAATATTCACCCCCTTTGCGCATCTGGTCGGCCGGCTGCGCTTGCGGAGAAGAAGCCTACAGCCTGGCCATGGTGTGCGATGCATTACACCCGCCGGTCCCCCCGGTCATTTTGGCCACCGATGTCCAACAAGCCTGCCTGAACCGTGCCCAAGTGGGAATTTACAGCCGCACAAGCATCAAGGAGTTGCCGGATGAAATGAAAAAGCGCTATGTTGATATCAAACGAAAAGGCCGGCAGGCGATCATCCGCAAACATCTGCTGCCGTCCATCCGCTGGCAGGTGCACGACCTGATGGATGGACCGGTTGACGAGGATCCCTTTCACCTGATTCTGCTGCGCAACAATTTGTTAACCTACTACCAGGGCCGCGCCTTGCAAGATGCATTTTCAGCACTTCTCTCAAGGCTGACACCTGGCGGCTGTCTGGTGATCGGCAGCCATGAGCACCTGCCCGTCACGGATGTCCCGCTGATAAGAGATGAGAACTGTCCATGGGTGTATTGGAATAAGAAAAAAAAGAAGTGTTAGTATGACTACACGCCAGTGTACATTGAGCGCCGATCAACCGGAGGTCATCGCCAAGCGCCTGTTTGATTGCAGGCGGCGGGTCCTCGTATTTGGAGAAACCGGCACCGGCAAATCAACCCTGGTCACCGGTCTGTCGCGCTGCCTGGAAAAGCGCAGCATGGGTCACCGCATTCTGATTGCCGATCCAGGCTCTCCGGCATTCGGCATCCCCGGCGCGGTTTGCCTGGGCTGGTTTGAAAAGGGACGATTCCGGCTTGTGGCCGCCGAGGCTATCTGCAGCCTGAACGCCGGCCGGTTCCGTCTGCCGCTGATGCAGGCCGTCGGACGCCTCGCCGTGGCCGAAAACGAGGCGGTCCTGTTGATCGATGGCCCCGGCCTGACCCGTGGTATCGCCGCCGCGGAACTGTTGACCGGCTTGATCACCGCAGCGGCTGTGGATACGCTGCTTTTGCTTTCCCGCAAAGAAAAACCAGCTCCCCTGGCCGCTGAATGCAGGGCGGCCGGTATCGAGGTTGTGACGGTACTATCATCCTGCGCTGCCCGAAGCCCAAGCAGCCGGCAGCGGCGGCGGTTCCGGACGGCCTTGTGGGATGCCCATGTATCGACCTTTGCCGTTCAACGGATTTCGCTAGGCGGCCGTCTACTGCTGGGTACCCCACCGGCAATGGACCATCATCAGCAATGGCAGGGCCGGCAGATCGCCCTGGTGGAAAACCAGCGTACTATTGCCATGGGCGAAGTGGTGGCCGTGAAAACCGACCATTTGGTGGTAAAATTGCTCGATATGGGGACTCGATCAGGGGCGTTGTTGGTCCGTGATGCCGGACGCAACAGTGATGGCGAACTGGTCACCATCACGCCTGCCGGAAGGCCAGCGCCAAGACCGGGCATCTGGTCTGTGGGAGCTGTCGCCGGCCCGTCGATCATCAGTCCCGGCATTCCGATCCACTTAGGCCCGCTTAGCGCCACCCTGGTCAACGGCATTTTCGGAGACCCGCTTCTCCATCTTCGCCTTCCTCACCAAAAACGCAGCCTGCTGTTTGATCTGGGCGAGGGCAACCGTCTGCCGGCCCGTATTGCCCACCAGGTCAGCGACGTCTTCATCAGCCATGCCCACATCGACCATATCAGTGGCTTTTATTGGTTGCTGCGTGCCCGCATCGGCGATCTCCCAGTCTGTAAACTCTACGGGACAGCAAGTCTTTCACGCCACATCCAGGGGATGATCCAGGGCATTGTCTGGGACCGCATCGGTGATCGCGGCCCCCGCTTCGAGGTTGTGGAAGTAGATGAGGACCGCATCGTGCGGCGTCACCTGCACGTCGGAAATGATGATAAGCCATCGTGCCAACAGAAGGCCGCATTTCAAGGTATCCTGGTCGATGATCCGGCGTTTACCATCCGCGCCGCCGTCCTCGACCACGGCATCCCGGTACTGGCCCTGGCATACGAGGAAAAACCCCGCTGCCAGGTGATCGAAGCCAGGCTGCGCCAAACCGGTTGGGCACAAGGTCCCTGGCTGGGCGAGCTCAAACGGCAAGTCGCCGCCGGCGCACATGACGCGATGATCGAGCTCCCGGACGGCTCCAGCCAGCCTGTTTCCAGGCTGGCCGCAGACCTGATTCGCATGGCGCCGGGCCGCAAGCTGGTGTATGCCACGGATGTGGCGGATTCACCCGCCAATCGACACAAACTGGTCGACCTGGCCCGTGGGGCAGACCTTTTTCTGTGTGAGGCCACCTATGCTCAAGCCCACCAGCACCTGGCAACAGTCAACGGCCATTTAACGGCCCGGGCATGCGGTGAGATTGCCACGGCCGCCGGTGTCCGGTGCCTGGTTCCTTTTCACCTGTCCCGCCGGTATGAACGGCACCCCGAGCAGGTGTTCACTGAAGTCATCAAATCCTGCCCAGGGGTTCGCTTGATCCCCCCTCGATCGATGACCTCTTAAAACACGGATACAAGTCTCCTCAAGGCGATAGATAAACGTTAATGCCCTTCCAGAAACGGGCAAATTGGTCCTTTCTGGATGGGCATTATTTGGGTGGTGCAATCAACGGGCGTACATCGGTAATCTTAAATCGGATGGCAGCGACAATGGCATCGGCGGATTTATCACCGGCCATTTTGCGAATACCTTCCCGAAAAGAATCCAGCATCTCGCCTTCGCGCTGGATCGTATCCACTTCCAGGTACAGCCGAGCCCCGTTCCAGGCCATGGGGTTGCTTCCCGGTTCCATGACAATAAAACTGGCCTTGGGGTTTTCCTGCAGGTACGCGTAGGAGCGATTGTCGCCGATGGCCATGACCACGGTGTTTTCATCGATCATGCGCGGTGATCCGAATACGGCGACGTCCACATCTCCGTTTTTGTTGCTGGTTGCCAAGGCACCGATACGCGTTGCTTTGTTGAACATTTCCATCAGTTGTTTTCTTTCCATCCAGAATCCTCCTTTTGAGTAACGGCCAAACTATCCCCGGCCTTGTGTGATATGGTTTCACAGGCATGCCCATCGCCTGATCACGGCATTTTTCTATGGGTAGGGGCGAAAAATTTTTCGCCCTTCCCCCCCTACCATCGGATCAAAATAAACCTACGCCTTACCCTCCCGCTCAAACCGATCCACCAACGCTTCAAAATGCGATACTGTTTTGAGAATCGGCTCTGGTATGGCCATGTCGGCCCCGGCTTTGGCAAGGGCCTCAAGGGGGAACATGCTGCCGCCGGCTTTGAGAAAATCCAGATACGCCTGCCTTTGTGCCGGTCCGCCTTCCATCACACGGTCGGCCAGGGTAATGGCCGCCGACAGTCCGGTGGCGTATTTATACACATAAAAAGCACTGTAAAAATGGGGGATGCGCAGGCATTCCAGGTCAAGCTGAGAATCGATGGTCATGGCATCACCAAAATAGGTCTCGAGCAGCCGGTGATAGGTATTCTTCAGCGCATCCACAGTAAGGGGAATTTGCTGCTCCGCATCGCCATGGATCAAGGCCTCGAATTCAGCGAACATGGTCTGCCTGAAAAAGGTGGCACGGATGTTGTCGATCTCGCGGTTGAGAATATAGGCGGTCATGTTTTTATCAGTCTGATACTGGTCCAACAGATACCGGCTGAGCAGCACCTCATTGAAGGTCGAAGCCACCTCGGCGGCAAATATCGTGTACTGGTAATCCACATAGGGCTGGTGCTTTTTCGACAGATAGGAGTGCATGCTGTGCCCGGCCTCGTGAACCAAGGTGTACAGGCTGTTGATGTTGTTGTTTTCGAAATTGAGCAGAATATAAGGCGGTGAGTCGTAGCTGCCTGAAGAGTATGCCCCGCTGCGCTTGCCTTTGTTCTCGTAACGATCCACCCAGCCTTCCAGAAGTCCCTGTTTGAGAATGGTCGTGTACTGCTCACCCAGTGGTGCCAGGGCTGCCATGGCGATCTCGACCGCCTCCTTGTAGGTAAGCTTAAAATCAACGGCCGACACCAGGGGGACATAGGTATCGTAAAAGTGCAGTTCATCGAGCTTCAGCATCCGGCGGCGCAGATCAAGATAGCGAAACAGCGGGGCGGTGTTCTCCTTTACCGTGGCCACCAGGTTGTCGTACACCGACTCGGGCACGTTGTCGGCAAACAGGGCCGCATGGCGGCAGGAGGCATAGTTGCGAACCCGCGCGTAAAACACGTCCTTTTTTACCGAATGGGCCAGGGCGGCGGCAATGCTGTGCTGGTGGGCCTCATAGGTACGGTAGTAATGCATGAATGCATCCCGCCGCAGATCCCGCTGTGGTTTCATCAGAAAGGTAATGAAATTGCCGTGGCTCAGCTCGACCCGCGCGCCGGTTTCATCCTCGATTTCGCCGAAGGTCAGATCGGCGTTGTCCAGTTGGCTGAAGATCTGAGAAGGCGCCCGGGCCACGTCCAGGGACATGGCCAGAATTCTTTCTATGGCCTCATCGTGGGTGTGGGGTTTGGCCCGCAGGATCTTTTCCAGGAAAAAGCGGTATTTCTCGAGCCGGGGGCTTGCGAGAAATTCGCGCTGCTTTTCCTCATCCATGGACTGAATCTCAGGGTCGATAAAACTGCCGCGCTCCGACACTGACGTAAACAATCCCATGGCCCGGTCCATCATGCCGGTGTAGCCGCTGTTGGTTTTGTCCTCATCGTTTTTCAGGTGGGCGTAGGTGTACAGATTTTCAAGAGCCCGGAAAATCTCCATATGAAAGTCAAGCCCGTTGGCAAGCTGCTCCGGTGATTCGAGCAGACGGCCCTTGAATGCCTCGTAGCCGCCCAGTTTCCCGCTGGTTTCGGTAAAGTGCGTTTCCCAGGCCTGATCGCTTTCAAACAGCGGTTTCAAGTCCCATTGATCGCCCTTGGCAATCTCTGACCGAAGGGGTATTTTTTTGGAATCGGACATGGCGATGTCTCCTTATTTTTCATCTATACAAACCGATCAAATAGATCGTTGGCAATCTCCTCGATAAGAGCCCTCATCTCAAGCTCGCCCAGCCAGCCGGCGGGAATCCTCTCCACCCCGCATTGGACACCAATGATATTGCCGGCAATGGATCCGGTCGAATCACTGTCCCCGGAGTGATTGACGGCCAGTAGCACGCCTTTGCCGAAATCATCGCCGGCCACCAGGGCGCAGTACAGTCCGATGGACAGCGCCTCCTCGGCCACCCAGCCGGCGCCCAGACTTTCGAGATTTTCAAGCGATGGGGACTTACGCTGCCACAGGTCCATGGCCCGTTCAATAGCCTGAACGGTTTCATCGTGATTCGCGTGCTGGACAAGAATTCGGGTGGCGTCATCCAATGCCGATGCAAGCGGTTTGTCGGATAACAGGCCGGATATAAGCGCCGCCAGGAAACCGGCCGGCAAAAAGCCCGTAGGATGACCATGGGTAATGGCCGCCGCTTCACACCCCAAACGGAAGGCTTTTTCCACATCATCATCGGCCAGTCCGATGGGCGCCACCCGCATGACGCCACCGCAGCCCTTGCTGTCGTTTATGGGCTGATCCATGCATCCCATCTGGCCCGATCGCAATGCGCCCAAGCAGGTGTTACCCGGCGCCCGACGGGAAAAAAGGCGCTGATGACCGGTCAGGATGCCGTCGATGACCGCACACGTGCCATGGGCGTTGACCAACCGGGTCTGGTGATCGATATCCTGGGTGTAGAGCCACCGCAGGTAGGCATGGTAGACGGCGGTGATCGGCGCTGTCTGGTAGTCCGAGCGGACCGTTGAAAGAATCAGCCCTTCCGCCGTGAACAGGGTCATTTGCGTATCATCGGTAATGGCGCCCTTACGACCATAGGCCGTCTCAAACCGGGTCACGCCGGCAGGGCCATAGCGTCTGCGAATCTCGTGGATGTCCATAAACTCAATCGGCGCCCCAAGGGCATCACCAACGGCACCGCCCAGCAGGCAGCCGCGTATCCGGGACTGCCTGCTGGGGTGATTTTTCGGGTTATCGGGATGATTTTTCATAAGTTGGCATTATACATACGTGATTACGGTTTTCAATTGGTTTATAATACCACTTATCTATGGACTGGTGGCTCACAATAAAAATTCTCTGGGGCGGCATGGGACTCGGGATAATCATCCTGATCTTCATCGTGGTCTGGCGCGCCAAAGGCGTGATTTCCTGGAACCTGGCGATTCATAAAGAACTCAAGGCCTTGGCTGAAGAAGCCGAAAACGCGGCACCGGACCGCCAACAAGCCATTGGCCTGATCGTCGACACCTGTCAGGTGTTTTCCCGGTCATTTTCCCCGCAGCAGGGCGTTAACTTGGAGCGCCTGCGTGACTTTATCCGCTCCATTGCCGCCTGTTTTTATCCGGACGCCAACCAGCCCGAACTTCAGATTTCCCTGGGACAACTGATCAAAAGTCTCGACGCCTCCCTGTACCGTTTCGACCGGATTATTCACCAACCGGGCCTGAAACGCATCAACACGATCAATATCCGAACGATTCATAACCTTTACCAATGGTCGGACGACTTGGTCAGGCACCCCTGGGTGAAGTGGTATATGGCCCATCATTCCAATATACAGCGTTTCACACTGATGCGCCTGTTCATCATTCCCGATCCGCTGTCATGGATTCTGTTTCTTTCACGCAAACTGCTGGTTCTCGTTTTGGTGAAAAACCTTTTGCTGGACATCACGCTTTTCACGGGTAAGTTGGCGCTGGATGCCTTTGACGGGAAAAGCGACGGACCCGTGGAAGCAAACAGACAATCCCCTGAAGCGGTGCTGGAGGATCTGTCGCATCTGGAGATGGCCTCGACCCTGCAAGAAGATCCACAGATCGCCATCATCCGGCAAGACCTGGTCGGATTTTCGACTGTCTTGATATCCACCCCCACCTGGCAGGACTGGAAAACAGCGGTCCGCAAGGCTGCCGAGGTGCTCGCCCGGCGACAGTTTCCAGACTCCGACCGGCCCCTGGAGGAGGCCGCCATCGGTCCGCTATTGGTCCGCACGCGGTCCTGGCTGGGCACGCTGGGCAAGGGCAACGACATCAGGCTGGTCCGCTATTTTTTCCAAACGCGCCTGTCAACCTTGTTTCAGGCCAAGGATCTTTCCGATCTGGTCTTTACCTCAACCGTGCGTGGCATCATGCGCAACTCCCTTGCCGCCTATGGCTGGCTCAAATGGCCGCTTAAAATTTACCGCCGCGTGAAACGCTTCTCGCTTCCCGGTATCGCCGCGGACGTGGGCTGGGTGCTCGGCAAAAAATCAGCCATAGCCCTGATCTATGGCCGCACATTCGATCAGGCTTGCCGGGAGCTGGACTGGGTGTATCGAAACTCTGCCGTTTTGCAGGGAACCAGCGAGCGGGAAGCAGTCGGCAAGGAAGTTTTATCGGATGACGGTTGCGATTGAAACAATCCTTTCAGTTCTTTCCTTTGCGCTTTGGTAGCTTGTGGAACAGGACCGTGAACTTGCCCAAAAGCTCAGAATGGAAAAATATCCTTTAAAACATACAAAATTGACACAAACGCACTCTTGTCGTTTGTCACCGATGTTGCGTTTGTCTGAACTTACAAACCGGCGTTGAGTTTTTTTGGCTATGGAGCAGTTCCTCCTTTTTCAACGCTTCACGTGCAACCTCGCGATTGCCCGCCCATGAATCGGGTCTATGATGGAGCAGTTCTCCTTTCATGTAGGGCTCTTTCATCCCCTACTCTATGCCGGTTTATCCCGGCGCTTTCGGTGCGATGTCATTTCATGAAATCGGAATTGGTTAAAGCCGATGTATGGCCCTTTAACAAAGCCCTTAAACACCGAAGGCTGCCATTCATAAGTTAGCTTTATAAATGGCATAATATTTATGATTTTGACAGTGCCTGCTTTTTGTAGAATTCTCAGGCCATCATGTGGATAGAAGTTATCCAGTCTCATCTGAAGTATGGGCATCAAGGGGATTAAGTCTGTTTACATGCCTCCTGAGGCCTGCGGCCGTTTCTGGGCCATTGTTTCTGTGAAACAGATGTTCTCGGGTCATACCAACCAGGTGACGGCGGCTATGCTTGCCAGCCACACCTACATCTACGGCCTTAAAGGGCTGATCATAGTGGACGATGATATCGCCGCTGACGATCTTCCGCGAGTCTGGTGGGCACTGGCCACCCGCCATGATGCGGTCCGGGGCACTCAGATTATCAACCGTGGACGCTCCACACCGCTGGATCCGGCTCTCAGCAGAGTATCGTCTCTGAAAAACGTTGAACACAGTTTTGAAGATCTTTTATATGACTGGCAGCAGCACTAACTATTAGTCCATGACTGTAGGCATTAAACTCAAAGGGGGTAACATTTATGAGGACAATCCTGGTAGTGGCGGCACTGGACACAAAAGGCCTGGAGATTGCGTTCTGCAAAAAGCGGATTGAGGAACTTGGCGCAAAAGCATTGTTAATTGACGGGGGGGTGCTGGGTGAACCGACTATTCCACCGGATATCACCCGTGAAGAAGTTGCTAAAGCTGCTGGTACAACCATTGAAAATGTCAGAAAAATTCCCGCTGAAGCCGAAGCGCTGGGGCTTCAGACAGAAGGGGCTTCCATTATAGCCCAACGCCTGCTCAAAGAGGGAAAAATTCATGGGGTATTAGGCGTCGGCGGCGGCATGGGCACTGCCCTGGGTACCGGTGTCATGCGCTCTCTTCCCATTGGCGTGCCCAAATTCATGGTATCTTCCCAGGCCGGCAATCCGGCTGTGGTCGGCCCTTCGGTGGGCACAAAAGACATCTGCATGTTCCACTCCGTCACCGATGTTGTGGGCATCAATAATTTGACCAGAACAGTATTTACCAGGGCCTGCGGCGGTGTTGTGGGCATGGCAAATGCGACGGTAACCCAGGACATGGACAAAAAAAAGATTGTGGCCATTATGGCCAAAGGCACCACCGAGCCCACCAACCGCGCCCTGCGGGACCGGGTAGCGGCGGCCGGGTTTCAGCCCATGACCTTCCACTGCTTTGGATATGGTCCTGCCAGCCAGGAACAGGTCATTGCAGACGGTTTCATTGATGGCGGTGTGATAGAGCTGGCCAGTGACTGGCTTGACCATATTGCCGGCGGCGACTCCTTTCCGCCGCCGGACCGTTATGAAAATGCAGGGAAAAAAGGACTTCCACAGGTATTTATTCCAGGTTCCTGTGACTTTGTCGCTGCCGCACCGGGCATGTTTCCCGGCCGGAAAGTTGCGCCCCATAACCGGGCCGTTGCACTTTTCCGCTCCAGCAGGGAAGAGCTTCGCCAGGTGGGAAAAGACGTGGGCAGAAAACTGAGCAGAGCGGATGCGCCGGCAACGGTTGTGATCCCTATGAGGGGGTTTGCCGTGCATGATCAGGAAGGCGGGCAGCTGTGGGATCCGGAAGCTGATATGGGTTTTCTGGAAGGAATCTCTCCTTATGAGGGAAAAATCAAGATCAAGCAGGTGAATGCCCATATATTTGATCCGGAATTTATTGACGTGGTCATGGAATCATTCCTGGAGAATGTTGCCATATGCAGATAATTCCGGATCCGGATGCAAGGGCTGCCTGCTGCCGCCTTACTGGAATCAGGCCTGGGTAACGTTTTTAAGAAATGCGTCCATCACGGCATCGATAAATTTTGAGTCGGTGATATGCGCATCAACCGTATTGATTTTAAGTTGATCCTCGAAAACGGATATACCGTCGATAAATCCCTGGTTGGCCGCAGGATTCCACAGGGGCTCATCTTCCCTGTCGTGCTTACTGAAGCCTTTCAAGGGAATGACAACGGTCACAGGGGAACTGCTTTTAGCCAGTTTTTCACCGATTTGTTTTCCTGCTTGGAAAAGTTCTTCCCGGGATGATCTGAAAAGCGTTACCTGTTTATTGAGGCGGACGGATTTTCGTCCCTCAAACGTTCCCGGTGCGGCGGCAATAAAATCACAGGATGCAGGAACGAAAACTTGGGGCAGGCCCATATTGCCAGCGTTTTCATAACGGTTTCTGGGCGGGGAGAATTCTCCTCCGGCCAGGCGGTCCAGCCAGTCACTTGACAGTTCGATCACGCCGCCGTCGATCACGCCGTCCGCGATGACCTGCTCGAGATTTGCCGGGCCGTACCCGGAACAGCTGAATGATACCGGTTCAAAACCGGCGGCAGCAATTCTGTAGCGTAGTGTCTGATTAACGGAATCAGTGGTGCTCTTTGCCATGAGCGCCACTGTTTTCTTTTTATCGTCCGTAAAGGGAACCTGAGCATCAGCCATGCCGACAACGGCGCCGCAGGCTCTGCGCAGAACGCTTTCTGTCAGGGGATTCAGCCCCACGACATCGCTGACGGAATTAAACATGCAGATGTCTTTTGCACCGATGGTCTGCTTTATTACAGCGGGATCACCGGCCTTGGATGTTACCATGATTTTGGGCATGCCCAGCGGAAGCAATTTCATCACTCCGATTTCAAGGCAGGGAACCATGCTGCTGCCAATGCCCAAGACCCCGTGTATTTTACCTTCTTCAGCCAGCTTTGATGCAAGCACGCCGGCGCCTTTCGTCTGGACACCCAAGGCCTCTGCTTCTGATGGAATTTTTTTGACGTCATCCATGGTCAGACCCGCCGCCCCGGAAACCGCTTCACGGGTAATATCAGCAGGGATGGACGGCTCACCATGAATGCCGCTGTCCATCAATAATGCTGCCGCACCGAATTTTTTGATCTGCTCGAGGCAATATCTGATTTCAAGTCCTTTTTTATCCAGTGCTGCTATAATCAGGATGGTTTTCATGACGACTTATTATCCTTGTGACTCTTCTTGCGTAAAATCTTGTACTAAAACTGCTTAATCATTTGATTAAAAACGTTTTTTTCATTCAATCCACTACTGAATGCTGGAAGCATCATACAGGCAAATCATTTATAAGTATAATGTTTATATTTGATCACAGTAATGCTTATTTGTTATAAATCGGTATGGAAATAAAAACGCTTAAAAGCTTTCTTTTCGTGGCAACCTTAAAGAGTTTTTCTGAGGCGGCGCGAAAATTGAACACGGTTCAGCCGGCGGTCAGCCGGCATATCTCAGATCTGGAAGAAGAGTTAGGCGTCCGTCTTTTCTGGCGGAACACCCGGGAGGTGAAAATTACAGCTGCCGGTCAAAGCCTGCTGAATGATGCCCATGAGATTCTGGCCCGCGCACATCTGGCCAAAGAACAGGCCCGGCTGGCAGCCAAGGGGAAAATCGGACGTCTGCGCATCGGTTACGTGGGGCCGGCCTGTTTCAGTTTTATCCCATGGCTGGTGAAGGATTACATAAAATCTTATCCCGATGTTCAGGTTCATCTGCGGGAAATGTCCAGACAGCAGCAGCTCGCTGCATTTAAAGACGGACAGCTGGACGTGGGGTTTTCCGGGCCCATGTCCGGCACCGAGAAAAACGATTTTTCCGTTCAGCGGCTGTACGAGGATACGCTGGTGGCCATTCTTCCGGAAACCCATCCTCTTGCCGGGAAAAAACGCCTGAGGCTGAAGGACCTTAAAGCGGATGCCTTTGTGATGCTCAAACGCAGTGAATCAACAGGCATGTTCGATCTGATTCTCAGTTCGTGTCAGCAGGAAGATTTTGTGCCGGTCATCTTCAGCCAGCCGGAAAATATGCAGACCGTGCTGACGGAGGTCGCATCCGGTCTCGGCGTTACCATTCTGCCAAGGTATGTTCGGAAGATGTATACGGAAGGCTGCGTGTTTTTACCAATTGAAGGTCAGAAGCCGTCTGTGCCCACAGAAATGAATTATCTGTCTCAATCATCCCTCCCTACGGTGGAGGCTTTTGTGGCACTGACCCTGGCGTCGAAAAAAAAGATACAAAAGCAGATGCTGGAATGGTGAGCAGGCATGAGCATTACCCAGATCGACCCGAAATCCCCTGTTCAGCGCCGTTCTGGACCATCATTTTCAATTTTTGTGTAGCTGTTATGGAAACGCATAAATCATCTCTTTCCCCGAATTTCATTTACCAGACAACGCATCGATAACTCCTTTACAATGAGGCATCAGGCGCATAACATGTTGCCATATGCTGGACTAAGGAATTACAGATGAACGTCGACGCAATCAAAATAAAAGCTGATAATACCAACCAACCGATAAGCTCGCTAAAAAAAGGGTTGCCCACGGAGTCTTTCGACCAATTGAAGGATCGATTAGGCATATCTGTTTCTAAGTTGGCTAGTATCGTACAGATTTCCAGTCGGACACTAAACCGCCGCCGGGAAAAAGGTCGATTCCGCACAGACGAATCAGAGCGGCTCTTGCGTCTGGCTATAATTTATGATCAAGCGGTTAACCTTTTCGGCAGTGACGATGCGGCAAATAGTTGGCTCAAGCATCCAGCCAGGGGATTGGATGGGAAAATACCTCTGGAATACGCCGATACTGCTCCGGGAGCCGAAGAAGTGATGTTGCTGCTTGGACGAATTGCCTACGGAGTGTTTCCCGGATGAAAATCACCGCCTGGCGAATCACACTGAAAAAGTTCGGACAGGATTCCATGAGTGGGCAGGGCGCCAAGTTGTATGGTGGGCGCTGGAACCCTGTCGGATATCCAGCCATTTATCTTGCCCAACATTTGTCCTTGGTGATTTTGGAATTAGTCGTCCACTTCGACAGTACTGATAAAATAAGAGACTTTATCGCGTTCCCGTTTACCTTTGATAAAACCTCTGTTTTTTCTCTTTCCGCCTCATCGTTACCCCAAAATTGGTTTGAGCTGCCAATTCCATCCTCAACGCAACAGATTGGGAAAAAGTGGCTGGATGCAAATGAATATATGGTAATGCAAGTACCATCCGCTGTTGTCCCTCTGGAATCCAACTTTGTGGTGAACCCACGCCACAAAGATTTTAAACACATCGAAATTGAAGACCCTGTACCTCTGCACATCGATCCAAGCGTCGAAAAAAGCATGCAGGATCGAAAAAGCTGACCTATAGCACCGCTATTGACACTGGATAAAAAGCTCAAATCAATTGCACATAATCTCAACATAGAGACATTGTAGGTTTAAAAAATTGCAAGTATATTCATATTCGGAGGCCAGACAAAACTCGCAACGGTTCTTAAACAAGCAGAAACTACCTGTATCTGCCAACCGATCAAGACAGAATATCGGACCAGGGATTTAATATTTCGAATTTCTCCGATTGTTACAACACTTAAAAAGAGCCTTTCAGTCGAACTTTTAGTTCTTCGTTGGCATTGACACACTGGCATCGTAATGTATAATCATGGTGTATACATTAAGTGAGAGGTGAAAAATGATAAGAACTCAAATCTATTTAACAGAGCATCAACGCAACGAATTGGCTACGATGGCTAAATCATTTGGGAAAAAGCAGAGTGAACTCATTAGGGAGGCTATCGACAAGCTAATCGAACAAGCCGGTAAGAGCCATAGGGAAAGGGTGCTTCGGGAGTCTGCTGGAATTTGGAAGAATCGAACGGATCTTCCTGATTTTGAATCGATTCGTTCTGAATGGGACCGGGGCAAATGATGGAGAAGCCGATTCTTTTAGATACAGATGTTCTTATCGATTTTTTTAGAGGATTCGACAAAGCCGTTGCTTTCGTTAATAATTATAATGAGCGGATCATTTTATCATCAATTGTGGTCGCGGAGCTGTATGCTGGTGTCAAAGGAGATACTGAACAAAATGCTTTGCAGCACTTCATATCCCTATTCCGTGTTGTCCCAGTAGACGCCGCTATCGGAAAAGCCGGGGGGCTTTACAGGCGAGATTATGGCAAGTCACACGGTGTTGGACTTGCCGATGCCATATTGGCTGCAACCGCCGAATCCGAAAATGCAGAATTAAAGACCCTCAATACCAAACACTATCCTATGTTTAAAAACCTCAATCCCGCTTATAAAAAGTAAAGGGCCGACAATTTGTTACACACTCGACCGGGAAAGAGGGATTCAAAAGCGAAACCGAACAATTGAACACCCGTTGCGCTCTCCCGCCCCCCCCCGATTTTCATTGGCAAAATTTATCGATTTTATAGCGCAGGGTGCCCCGCGGAATCCCCAACAGCCGGGCGGCCTTGGCCGTGTTGCCTTCGGCCTTGCGCAGGGCTTTTTTGATCAGCATGGTGGTGACATGCTCGATGGCCAGTTCCAGATCGTAAAGATGCTCTGGGATCGGCATGGCCGGCGACAGGGGCTCGGCGGATTCCAGCTCCTGGGGCAAATGGTGGCTTTCCAGCACGGCTGCATCGTGCATGATACAGATACGCTCGAAAACGTTTTTCAGTTCCCTCACATTTCCCGGCCAGTGGTAGGATGCGAGCGTGGCCCGCGCTTCTTCAGAAATGGTCTTGAATGCCTTGTGAAATTTATCGGCGTATTTCAGCAGAAACATATTGGCCAGGGCCTCGATGTCTTCCGGGCGCTGTCTCAAGGGCGGAAGGTGGATGGGAAAAACGTTCAGGCGGTAATAAAGATCTTCGCGCAGCTTTTTCTCTTTGATGGCGGCTTTGGGATCCACATTGGTGGCGGCGATCAGACGGATATCGGTGACGATATCGCGATTGCCGCCGATACGCCGGATTTTTCTGCTCTCCAGCACGCCCAGCAACTTGGCCTGCAAGGTCATGGGCATTTCGCCGATTTCATCCAAAAAAATGGTGCCCCCGTCGGCTTCTTCGAACAATCCTTTTTTGCGCTGCACGGCATCGGTAAACGCGCCTTTCTCATGGCCGAAAAGCTCGCTTTCCAAAAGGTTTTCAGGCAGGGCCGCGCAATTGATATGCAAAAGCGGCATGGTCGCCCGCGGACTGAGCTGATGGATGCGATGCGCGATCACATTTTTTCCGGTGCCGCTTTCACCGGTCAACAGCACCGTGGCGCTTTCGTGGCGAGCCACCTCGGCGGCCTGGCTCAGGATCTGCTGCATGGCAACGCTATTGGAAACGACACTTACGTCTTCCGGACGGTTGAGGCTTTTTTTCAACAGCCCCACCTGGGTCTTGAGCGTGCGGGTTTCCAGGGCCAATTTAACGATCAGCTTGATCACATCGGCCTTGAAGGGCTTCTTGATATAGTCGTAGGCCCCCAGCTTAATGGCCTTTACCGCGGATTCCACTGATGCGTAGCCGGTAATCACGATCACCAGCAGATCCGGATCCGTGTTGCGAATTTTTTCCAGCACATCCAGGCCGTTGATGTCGGGGAGATTCAGATCCAGCAGTACCAGATCGTTATCGTGGGATTCGAGATGCCCCAGCGCGGACCGGCCATCGGCCACGCTGTGAACATGGTAATGTTCCTCCTTAAGAATGCGGGCCAGGTTTTCGCGGATGATTTTTTCGTCATCGACGACCAATATACGTTTCATGACTTTCTCTCTCAGGAATCAATCAGCCGGCGACGCCGCTTCAGGTTCGCCTGCCGGCAGGTAGATCGTAAAACAGGCGCCACGGCCCGGTTCGCTCTCGGCCAGAATCTTTCCGGCGTGCTCTTCGATAATGGTATGGGTGATGGAAAGGCCCAGCCCGAAACCACCGGCTTTTTGGGTATAAAACGGATCGAAAATAAACTCCAGGTCCTTCTTCGCGATTCCCGGACCATTGTCGCGCACGCTTAAGATCACGGCCGGTTTACCGCCCAGGATATCCGATGCGGGGACAAATGCGGTGGTGATCGTCACCTGTCCATTGTCCGTCTCGGAAAGGGCTGCCAGGGCATTGAGCAGGATGTTCAACAGCGCCTGCTTCATTTTCTCTGTATCGATCTGAATCGGGGGCAGGTGCGTAAAAAGGTCCTTGGTCAGGGTGATGCGAGCCTTTTTGTACTGTTTTTGCACAAAGAACAGGGTCAGATTAACCGCGTGATTCAGATCGCTGGCCTTGGGATTGGTGGTCGATTTGGACGCAAAGGCCAGCAGCTCGGAGATGATTGCATCCAGCTTTTCAATTTCGTTGAGGGCGCTTTCCATCATCAGACGCTCTTCGGTGCGCGTGGCCATGCGGTCGTGCAGGTCATCGAGCATCAGGCTAATCCCGGTGAGCGGGTTGCGGATCTCATGGGCGATGCCGGCTGCCAGAATACCCATGGACACCAGGCGATTGGATCGGTTCAACTGGGCTTCCATGGTTTTTCGCTTGGTCACATCGCGAAAGATAAAAAGGATCTTTTTTTCGCCGGGATCGGTTTCCGAAACCAACCGGGCCCGGGTCGTTTCGAAATAGATGGTTTGTCCATCCGGTAGTTTCATATCGATGGATGACAGCACCGGGTCAGGCTGATCCCGCTCGCCGACGATCAAATCGAGCATCTTGGGAAACGGCCCGAAGATATCGTTGACATGCCGTCCAATAAGCTCGGCTTCATGCTGTTTGAGAAAATCGGCGGCCCGGGGATTGGCCGACAGGATCACCCCCTGGTGGTCGAAAACCACGAGCCCGCTGAGTATGTTGGTGAAGACGCTCTCGACCAGTTGCCTGCGTTTGAGGGCATCTTCCATCAGGCGGGCGCGTTCGACATAATGGGCATCGATATCCTGGACATGCTTTTTAAGCTGAATACCAAGCCGGCACACATCATTGGCCAGAAGGGACAATTCGTCGCGGCTGGAAACGGGCAGATCCACCGCATAGTTGCCGCGGCTGATTTCACCGACGCCATCCTTGATGGCCAAAATGGGCCGGGTAAAACTCCGCGCCAGCCAAATGGCGATAAAGGTCACCCCAACACCGGAAAGCACAATGAAAACCGCCAGGTTACGAAGGATTTTTTTCAGCAGTCCATCGATATCCCTGGATGTCTCGGTGACGATTTGCCGGAACAGGTTTATCTGCGCGCCCAATGTCACGCCACCAAACACACCGGACTTGCCATAGGCCCCGTGGGAGAAGCGAATGGGCGCATAGGCCAGAATGCGGGGAATGCCGCTAACATTGCGGGCCCGGGCGATGCCGGCATTGCCGGACAATGCGTTCTGGGCAATTTCCTGGTAACTGGGATGAATAAAGGGCACATGCAGCAGATTGAACGGTACCGCGCCTGATTTCAGGGCGGCCTCGGTGTACGTGTCCGATCGCGGGTCCACCAGACGTCCGGTTTGCCGGTCGGCCCCACGGATATCCCATGCTTTGGGATGGGTGATGGCCCAGCCTTCATCATCGAATAAAAATGCGTAATCCCCACTGAAGTAATCAGGAGAAACCACGCTTTCCATGCCGAAAGGCAATACGTGCTGGGTTAGTTCCATCAGATGGCGCTGGTCCAGGGCCAGGGTGATCACACCGGTAAATACCCCTTCCCGGTACACGGGTTGGGCGAACCGATAGTACCCGCGATAGGCGCCGGGACCCCCACCAGTTGGCTCGCGATCCATGTGCCAACCGACCAGATGGGACACATAGATTTCGCCCGGGGCTAGATCACGGGTCTCGCAAAAGTAGTTTTCAGGGCCATGCACACTCTGTGCACCAGCGGACACATCACACCCGGATGTATCATGGCCGCCTCGGATACTAATCCGTTCAATGCCTGAACGATCAATGAAACTGGCCTCGCAATACAGAGGCAAAGACTGAAGGGTCTTGCCCATCGCTGCCGTGGATGGGTCTGGGGTCCATACCTCACGGGTACGTTCACGCACGAAGGCTTCGAAAGCGTCGGGTGTAGGCGGGACGATCGATAACAGCCGAAGATCGCTGACGGCTGTTGCCAGCAGGTCTTCGACCTCGTTGGCGATGGTTTTCACCTGGGTTTCGAGAAGGGTGATCGAATAATGCTTCAAGGATGTCTGGCTGCTGTCCAGGATATCCACACCGGCCTGGTTGATGTACAGCCAGGTAAACAGACTCAGCCCCACAAGCGGAAGCAGGGCCACCACCAGGAAGGCACAGACGAATTTTTTCAGAATTCCGAAATGCATGTGCGTTTTAAGTAATGATTGGCGGCGAAAATTCGCCGCCTGGTGATGAAAATCCGCCGTTTGACCCACCCCCTCAAAATCGGTCCACCGCCATAAAACGTAACATCTTTTCCTTTTTATTTCAGTGGTTGAACGATCCTTCCGCCACATCGACCGCCGTTATGTCAAGCATGGTACGTCTATTGCTCATCAATCGCTCGCATCAACGGTTTGATCATTCATAATTCTGACGGCAGAAACAAGAAGGAGAAGATACCATGCCATCAAAAGCACCCAAAGCTCAGCGATCCATGATTCAAAAAGCAAGCCTAATTTTTGCGCCGATCGTTTTTATCCTGCTATGGCTGCTCGATCTTGACCCATCCCGGCCGGAGGTTTCACGCATGGCTGCCGTAGCCGGTGCCATGGCGATCTTGTGGATGACGGAAGCCATTCCCCTGGCGGCCACGGCCCTGATCCCCATGGTGCTTTTTCCACTGATGGGCATCCTGAGTGGCAAAGCCACTGCCGCCGTCTATTTCAACAGCACAATTTTTCTTTTTTTAGGCGGCTTTCTGATCGCCCTGGCCATGGAGCGCTGGAATCTTCACAAGCGCATTGCCCTGGTCACGGTGCTGGCCATTGGCGGCGGCCCTT
Source organism: Desulfosarcina variabilis str. Montpellier (assembly GCF_048565275.1). Classification (NCBI taxonomy): domain Bacteria; kingdom Pseudomonadati; phylum Thermodesulfobacteriota; class Desulfobacteria; order Desulfobacterales; family Desulfosarcinaceae; genus Desulfosarcina; species Desulfosarcina variabilis. Next base: position 9,636,617 of record NZ_CP159846.1, read on the forward strand.
CACGCATTATTTTCGGATTCATGGTGGCCGGCGCATTTTTGTCCATGTGGATCTCCAATACCGCCACAGCGGTAATGATGCTGCCCATCGCTTTGTCCATTATCAAAAAAATGGAAGCGGTGTTTCCCGAAACAGATACACAGAACTTTTCAATCGCTCTGTTGTTGGGGATCGCCTATTCGACATCCATGGGTGGATTCGCCACCCCGGTGGGCACACCGCCCAATCTGGTGCTGATGCGGACCTTCACGCAGATGTTCCCCCAGGCGCCCCCCATCGCTTTCGGCACGTGGTTTATCATGGCGCTGCCCATTTCCATTGCCATGATCGCCATGATATGGTTTTTGTTAACATCGGTCCTGTTAAAGATTCCTTCCCATCTCAGCGTGGACCATGCCGTCATGCAAGCTGAATACAAAGCCCTGGGACCGATGACCAATGAAGAGCGGAAAGTGTTGACGATCTTCGCCCTGACGGCTGTATTGTGGATCTTTCGCAACGACTTGGTGCTGGGCAGCGTCACCCTACCCGGTTGGGGCCAGCTGCTGCCCTTTCCGAAAATGATCGATGACGGCACGGTGGCCGTTGCCATGGCGCTGATCCTGTTCTTTTTGCCCACCAAAAGCGACGACGCCAAATCGGCCATGTTGCTGGACCCTGCTGTTTTTACCAAACTGCCCTGGGCCGTGATTCTACTTTTCGGCGGCGGCTTCGCCCTGGCCGCCGGATTTCAGAATTCCGGCCTGAGCGCCTTTATCGGCAGCCAATTGAAAATTTTGGAACGGGTCACGCCGGTATTCATGGTGGCCACCATCTGCACCACGCTGACCTTTTTAACGGAAATGACCTCCAATACCGCCACCACGCAGATGATCCTGCCAATTCTGTCGTCCATTGCCGTGGCCATGAAAACCAACCCGCTGCTGCTGCTGATTCCGGCGACCTTGTCGGCGTCCTGTGCATTCATGATGCCTATCGCAACACCGCCCAATGCGATCATTTTCGGTAGCGGCCGGATCCGGATGAGTCAAATGATAAGAACCGGTTTTCTGCTCAACGTCCTGGGCATCATGGTCGTGACCGCAATGTTTTATTTTGTGGGACTTTTCGTCTTTTCCATCGATCCGGCGACAGCCCCCATGTGGGCCCTGGCAGCAGTGAATTAAACAACGACAACGGGGTTGCAAAAGATTCGCGCAACCCCGTTGTCATCATTTTTGTTTTGCGGATCTGACAACCCGTTTATGTTCGGCAAATGGCCGACCCAACGCAATCATCAACATCAGCCAGGCGATCATGGCAAAAGGCGATGGCTATTTAGTGCCCATCCAGAAATGGCTAATTTGCCCGATCTCGGCGTTGCGCGAAAAATTTTATCCTCGGAATATCAACTATATACCTGTGGTAAAATTTTTCGTGCGCCTTGATCTCGACCAAATTTTCCTATTTCTGGACGGGCACTATTTAGTTTACCTTTTAGCATCGAGACATGCCGCCAGCAGTGCGCCCACCAGGACCATCCCCCCCACCATGATCATCCCGGCGGCAAAGCTTCCCCGATCCCCCATCATCCCGATCAGCAGCGGCATGACACCGCCACCCATCAAAAACGCGGCGGGAATTGTCAGCGACACGGCCACATTGCTCATTCCGGCTGGACCGATAGTGGACAGCACCGCAAAAGCCGGCGGAAAAAAACAGACCGCAATCAGGGGTTGGACAAATATCATGGACGTCAGCCAAAATCCATGAAGGACACCAAGCAATATGGTTGTCGAGCCGCTGAGGATGAGAACCACCATCAGTGTGCGCTTGGTACCGATGCGATCGTTGGCCCAGCCGGCGAAAAAGGCCATGCCAAAACACAGGACACGCGACAGGCCCACAATTTCGTTTGCGTGGCTACGCGCCATGCCCTGTTCAGCAACCAAGTAAAGCGGCAACATGGTGTATATCCCCATCGTTGAGCTGATGCCCAGCATAAAAAGCACCATCATGATCCAGAAAGACGGCAACCCACAAAGGATTTTGAAGGCACCGAAGCTCGGGGCCTTGCCGGCGAAATCACCGCCCTTGCCGAAGCGCAAGAAGGCCAATGCCGCCAGTAGCGTAAGGCCGCCAAGAATCAGCAAAGAATGGCGCCAGGACACCCACCCGAGCATGACCTCGGCAACCAGCGGGGCGGCGACAAAGCCGATATTGGGAGCCAGTTCATGAATGGCCATCGCCTTTCCCCAGTGCCGGGGGTTGACCAGGGCGGTGACCGTGGCCAGTCCCGAGGGCAGGTAAAGGCCTGCGGCCATCCCCATGCAAACCAGGCCTATACGCAGCTGCCAGAGGTTTTGACTGAAGGCCGAAAACAGATGGGCTGCGCCCAGGCAGGCGGCCGAAAGCACGATCGTACGCCGATGGCGCAGGCGAGCAGAGAAGAAACCGGATGCCAGCAGGGTCACGAAATATCCGCTTGAGATAAAAAGGAAAAGCGATCCCGCTGCAGCGTGACTGATTCCTAAATCCTTTTCAATGGTGGGTAAAAAAGGAGCCAGAATGATTCGGGACAAAAAGTTGATGAAAAAAATGGATGTTAAAAATCCCACCGGTCCGATAAAATCGCGGAACCGATCTGCACCTTGGCTGGTCTGGAGCGCATCAGTATTCAT